>NZ_KB976055.1:0-158104 GCF_000398825.1 Citrobacter sp. KTE30
GGCGCTTACCACTTTGTGATTCATGACTGGGGTGAAGTCGTAACAAGGTAACCGTAGGGGAACCTGCGGTTGGATCACCTCCTTACCTTAAAGAAACGTTCTTTGTAGTGCTCACACAGATTGTCTGATGAATGATGAACTTCTGAATGTACTTTCGAGTGCATTAAGAAGTTTTGCTCTTTAAAAATCTGGATCAAGCTGAAAATTGAAACGACACACTGTTTCATTTCTCCGTAATAAGAAATGAAAAATGGTGTGTTCGAGTCTCTCAAATTTTCGCAACACGATGGTGTTTTACGAAACATCTTCGGGTTGTGAGGTTAAGCGACTAAGCGTACACGGTGGATGCCCTGGCAGTCAGAGGCGATGAAGGACGTGCTAATCTGCGATAAGCGTCGGTAAGGTGATATGAACCGTTATAACCGGCGATTTCCGAATGGGGAAACCCAGTGTGATCCGTCACACTATCATTACGTGAATACATAGCGTAATGAAGCGAACCGGGGGAACTGAAACATCTAAGTACCCCGAGGAAAAGAAATCAACCGAGATTCCCCCAGTAGCGGCGAGCGAACGGGGAGCAGCCCAGAGTCTGAATCAGCTTGTGTGTTAGTGGAACGGTCTGGAAAGTCCGACGGTACAGGGTGATAGTCCCGTACACCAAAATGCACAGGTTGTGAACTCGAAGAGTAGGGCGGGACACGTGGTATCCTGTCTGAATATGGGGGGACCATCCTCCAAGGCTAAATACTCCTGACTGACCGATAGTGAACCAGTACCGTGAGGGAAAGGCGAAAAGAACCCCGGCGAGGGGAGTGAAAAAGAACCTGAAACCGTGTACGTACAAGCAGTGGGAGCCTCTTTATGGGGTGACTGCGTACCTTTTGTATAATGGGTCAGCGACTTATATTCTGTAGCAAGGTTAACCGTATAGGGGAGCCGAAGGGAAACCGAGTCTTAACTGGGCGTTAAGTTGCAGGGTATAGACCCGAAACCCGGTGATCTAGCCATGGGCAGGTTGAAGGTTGGGTAACACTAACTGGAGGACCGAACCGACTAATGTTGAAAAATTAGCGGATGACTTGTGGCTGGGGGTGAAAGGCCAATCAAACCGGGAGATAGCTGGTTCTCCCCGAAAGCTATTTAGGTAGCGCCTCGTGAACTCATCTTCGGGGGTAGAGCACTGTTTCGGCTAGGGGGTCATCCCGACTTACCAACCCGATGCAAACTGCGAATACCGAAGAATGTTATCACGGGAGACACACGGCGGGTGCTAACGTCCGTCGTGAAGAGGGAAACAACCCAGACCGCCAGCTAAGGTCCCAAAGTCATGGTTAAGTGGGAAACGATGTGGGAAGGCACAGACAGCCAGGATGTTGGCTTAGAAGCAGCCATCATTTAAAGAAAGCGTAATAGCTCACTGGTCGAGTCGGCCTGCGCGGAAGATGTAACGGGGCTAAACCATGCACCGAAGCTGCGGCAGCGACACTATGTGTTGTTGGGTAGGGGAGCGTTCTGTAAGCCGTTGAAGGTGTGCTGTGAGGCATGCTGGAGGTATCAGAAGTGCGAATGCTGACATAAGTAACGATAATGCGGGTGAAAAACCCGCACGCCGGAAGACCAAGGGTTCCTGTCCAACGTTAATCGGGGCAGGGTGAGTCGACCCCTAAGGCGAGGCCGAAAGGCGTAGTCGATGGGAAACAGGTTAATATTCCTGTACTTGGTGTTACTGCGAAGGGGGGACGGAGAAGGCTATGTTAGCCGGGCGACGGTTGTCCCGGTTTAAGCATGTAGGCGGAGGTTCCAGGTAAATCCGGTACCTTTTTAACGCTGAGGTGTGATGACGAGGCACTACGGTGCTGAAGTAACAAATGCCCTGCTTCCAGGAAAAGCCTCTAAGCATCAGGTAACACGAAATCGTACCCCAAACCGACACAGGTGGTCAGGTAGAGAATACCAAGGCGCTTGAGAGAACTCGGGTGAAGGAACTAGGCAAAATGGTGCCGTAACTTCGGGAGAAGGCACGCTGATATGTAGGTGAAGTGATTTACTCATGGAGCTGAAATCAGTCGAAGATACCAGCTGGCTGCAACTGTTTATTAAAAACACAGCACTGTGCAAACACGAAAGTGGACGTATACGGTGTGACGCCTGCCCGGTGCCGGAAGGTTAATTGATGGGGTTATCCGTAAGGAGAAGCTCTTGATCGAAGCCCCGGTAAACGGCGGCCGTAACTATAACGGTCCTAAGGTAGCGAAATTCCTTGTCGGGTAAGTTCCGACCTGCACGAATGGCGTAATGATGGCCAGGCTGTCTCCACCCGAGACTCAGTGAAATTGAACTCGCTGTGAAGATGCAGTGTACCCGCGGCAAGACGGAAAGACCCCGTGAACCTTTACTATAGCTTGACACTGAACACTGGTCCTTGATGTGTAGGATAGGTGGGAGGCTTTGAAGTGTGGACGCCAGTCTGCATGGAGCCATCCTTGAAATACCACCCTTTAATGGCTGGTGTTCTAACGTGGACCCGTTACCCGGGTTGCGGACAGTGTCTGGTGGGTAGTTTGACTGGGGCGGTCTCCTCCTAAAGAGTAACGGAGGAGCACGAAGGTTAGCTAATCCTGGTCGGACATCAGGAGGTTAGTGCAAAGGCATAAGCTAGCTTGACTGCGAGAGTGACGGCTCGAGCAGGTGCGAAAGCAGGTCTTAGTGATCCGGTGGTTCTGAATGGAAGGGCCATCGCTCAACGGATAAAAGGTACTCCGGGGATAACAGGCTGATACCGCCCAAGAGTTCATATCGACGGCGGTGTTTGGCACCTCGATGTCGGCTCATCACATCCTGGGGCTGAAGTAGGTCCCAAGGGTATGGCTGTTCGCCATTTAAAGTGGTACGCGAGCTGGGTTTAGAACGTCGTGAGACAGTTCGGTCCCTATCTGCCGTGGGCGCTGGAGAATTGAGGGGGGCTGCTCCTAGTACGAGAGGACCGGAGTGGACGCATCACTGGTGTTCGGGTTGTCATGCCAATGGCATTGCCCGGTAGCTAAATGCGGAAGAGATAAGTGCTGAAAGCATCTAAGCACGAAACTTGCCCCGAGATGAGTTCTCCCTGAGACTATAAGTCTCCTGAAGGAACGTTAAAGACGATGACGTTGATAGGTCGGGTGTGTAAGCGTAGCGATACGTTGAGCTAACCGATACTAATGAACCGTGAGGCTTAACCTTACAACGCCGAAGATGTTTTGGCGAAGAGACGACATTCAGCTTGATACAGATAACATTAACCGGCGAGAAGCGGGTTAATAACAGAATTTGCCTGGCGGCTGTAGCGCGGTGGTCCCACCTGACCCCATGCCGAACTCAGAAGTGAAACGCCGTAGCGCCGATGGTAGTGTGGGGTCTCCCCATGCGAGAGTAGGGAACTGCCAGGCATCAAATAAAAGCGAAAGGCCCGGTCGAAAGACCGGGCCTTTTGTTTTATCTGTGGTCTGTCGGTGAGCGCTCTCCTGAGGAGGACAAATCCGCCGGGAGCGGATTTGAACGTTGCGCAGCAACGGCCCGGAGGGTGGCGGGCAGGACGCCCGCCATAAACTGCCAGGCATCAAATAAAGTGAAGAAGCCCATCCTGACGGATGGGCTTTTTTGCGTGTGTGCGGGGTAAAAAACGCCGGATGCGGTGTGCGCCAGCAGTTATCCGGATACGGCTACCCGTGTACGAGGTTGAGTAACGGGTACGCTCGTCCGAGATCGTCCACTTCCGTCCGTCCCGTCACAGTAAATCCCATCTTCTTATAGAATCCAACTGCCTGCTCATTCTGTTCATTAACGTTGGTCGTTAGCGTTGAAACCATTGATAAAGCATGTTCAATCAGCAGTTTACCAACGCCACTACCACGCACATCCGGATCGACAAACAACGCATCCATATGCTGATCGGTCAAAAGCATAAAGGCGACAGGCTCATCTTGTTCTGTCACTGCAACCCATAGCGGAGCTTCTGGTAAAAATGAACTTACCAGCTCTTCCAGCTCAATCCGATAATCCGCAGAGAGGAAATGGTGCGTCGCATCGACAGAACGACACCAGATAGATATGAGCTTATCGCCTTCGTCCTTACGCGAACGACGAATGGTAAAGGGCATGGCATTCTCCTTTTATCTTTACTGCACTATTCTACAGCAAGGGCCGTGAAACTTTCTCAACTTGAGGATGCAGGCTCGACATTCGCATGATTCCTGGGTATCTTCAGCTATCTGGATGTCTAAACGTTTAAACGTATGTAGTGAGGTTATCAGGTTATGCCAATTCGCGTGCAGGACGAGCTACCCGCCGTCAATTTCTTGCGTGAGGAAAACGTCTTTGTGATGACGACATCCCGCGCTTCCGGTCAGGAAATTCGACCACTGAAGGTGCTCATCCTCAACCTGATGCCCAAGAAGATTGAAACGGAAAACCAGTTCCTGCGCTTACTGTCTAACTCACCGCTACAGGTAGATGTTCAGCTATTGCGCATCGATGCTCGCGAGTCACGTAACACCCCTACGGAGCATCTGAATAACTTTTACTGTAATTTCGAGGATATCTGCGATCAGAACTTTGACGGACTGATCGTGACCGGCGCGCCGTTGGGTCTGGTCGAATTTAATGACGTGGCTTACTGGCCGCAGATTCAACAAGTGCTTGAATGGGCGAAAGATCACGTTACCTCAACGCTATTTGTTTGTTGGGCGGTGCAGGCCGCGCTGAATATCCTGTACGGAATTCCTAAGCAAACCCGTACGGACAAACTCTCAGGCGTCTATGAGCACCATATTCTGCATCCTCATGCGCTGCTGACGCGTGGATTCGATGATGCGTTCCTGGCTCCGCATTCGCGCTATGCCGATTTTCCTGCTGCGCTTATTCGCGACTACACCGATCTCGAGATTTTTGCTGAAACCGAAGAGGGAGATGCCTACCTGTTTGCCAGCAAAGATAAACGAATTGCCTTTGTGACGGGCCATCCGGAATATGATGCCCATACGCTCGGCAGTGAGTATTTTCGTGACGTCGAAGCGGGCCTAACGCCGGAAGTGCCCTATAACTACTTCCCGAAAGATGACCCGCAAAACAAACCGCGGGCAACCTGGCGTAGCCACGGTAATCTGTTGTTTACCAACTGGCTCAACTATTACGTCTACCAGATCACGCCATATGATCTGCGTCACATGAATCCAACGCTGGATTAATCTTCTGTAGCAGACGATCCTTAAGCGTTTCAGCATATTGAATCAGGCACCTTCGGGTGCCTTTTTTATTTCCGAAACGCACCTCACGGTGTAATTAAATTTTATTTATATTGTTATCAATAGGTTAATTGATAATTAAATTAAAAATGGAAATTGTTTTTGATTTTGAAATTTAAATGAGTAGTCTTAGTTGTGCTGAACGAAAAGCGCACAACGATCCTTCGTTCGCATTGGGGATGTGTTTGGATCAATGACGAGGAACTACGCAATGAATCAACAGGCAACGACAACCGATGAACTGGTCTTCACCAGGCCGCGTGGCGAACAGGAGCAACAAATTCTGACCGCTGAAGCAGTAGAGTTTCTGACTGAACTGGTGACAAGATTTACGCCAAAACGCAATAAACTTCTGGCTGCACGTATCCAGCAGCAGCAGGATATTGATGACGGTAAGTTGCCTGATTTTATTTCGGAAACGGCTTCCATTCGAGAAGGTGACTGGAAAATTCGCGGAATTCCTGATGATTTACTGGATCGCCGCGTAGAGATAACTGGGCCTGTTGAGCGCAAGATGGTTATCAACGCGCTGAACGCGAACGTCAAAGTCTTTATGGCTGATTTTGAAGATTCGCTGGCTCCTGAGTGGAACAAAGTTATCGACGGGCAGATAAACCTGCGTGATGCGGTCAATGGCACCATTAGCTATACCAACGAAGCGGGCAAAATTTACCAACTCAAACCTAATCCGGCTCTGTTGGTATGCCGCGTTCGTGGTCTGCATCTGCCGGAAAAACACGTCACCTGGCGTGGCGAATCCATCCCGGGCAGCTTGTTCGATTTTGCCCTCTATTTCTTCCACAATTACAAAACGTTGCTGGCAAAAGGCAGCGGCCCTTACTTCTACCTGCCAAAAACGCAGGCCTGGCAAGAAGCAGCATGGTGGAGCGAAGTGTTCAGCTATGCAGAAGATCGCTTTAATCTGCCACGCGGCACCATCAAAGCGACTCTGCTGATTGAAACGCTGCCGGCCGTCTTCCAGATGGACGAAATTCTGCACGCCCTGCGTGACCATATTGTCGGTCTGAACTGCGGTCGCTGGGACTACATTTTCAGCTATATCAAAACGCTGAAGAACCATCCGGATCGCGTGCTGCCGGACCGTCAGGTGGTGACGATGGATAAGCCATTCCTCAGCGCCTATTCGCGTCTGCTGATTAAAACCTGTCATAAACGTGGCGCATTCGCGATGGGCGGCATGGCAGCTTTCATTCCCAGCAAAGATGCGGAACGTAACAACCAGGTTCTGACCAAGGTAAAAGCGGACAAAGCGCTGGAAGCAAATAACGGTCATGACGGCACATGGATTGCTCATCCGGGGCTGGCAGATACCGCTATGGCGGTGTTCAACGACGTACTCGGTGAAAACAAAAATCAGCTGTTCGTGACCCGTGAAGAAGATGCCCCGATTACCGCAGAGCAACTGTTGGCGCCTTGTGAAGGTGAGCGTACTGAAGAAGGCATGCGCGCCAACATTCGTGTTGCGGTGCAGTACATCGAAGCGTGGATCTCCGGTAACGGCTGCGTACCGATTTACGGTCTGATGGAAGATGCGGCCACTGCCGAAATCTCCCGTACCTCCATCTGGCAATGGATCCACCACCAGAAGACGCTCAGCAACGGCAAGCCGGTTACCAAACCGCTGTTCCGTCAGATGTTGGCCGAAGAGATGCTGGTGATTCAGGACGAGCTGGGCGAACACCGCTACAGCAGCGGGCGTTTTGACGATGCCGCGCGCCTGATGGAGCAAATCACTACCTCTGATGAATTGATCGATTTCTTGACCCTGCCAGGCTACCGCCTGCTGGCGTAATCCACCACATAACAATATGGAGCATCTGCACATGAAAACCCGTACTCAACAAATCGAAGAATTACAGAAAGAATGGACTCAACCGCGCTGGGAAGGCATCACCCGTCCATATAGCGCGGAGGAAGTGGTGAAATTACGTGGCTCGGTCAACCCGGAATGCACGCTGGCTCAGCTTGGCGCGGCGAAAATGTGGCGTCTGCTGCACGGCGAATCGAAGAAAGGTTATATCAACAGCCTCGGCGCGCTGACTGGCGGTCAGGCGCTGCAGCAGGCGAAAGCCGGTATTGAAGCGGTCTACCTTTCAGGCTGGCAGGTGGCGGCAGATGCCAACCTGGCATCCAGCATGTACCCGGACCAATCGCTGTATCCGGCGAACTCCGTCCCGGCAGTGGTGGATCGGATCAACAACACATTCCGTCGCGCCGATCAGATCCAATGGTCAACCGGTATTGAACCGAACGATCCGCGCTATGTGGATTACTTCCTGCCGATCGTTGCCGATGCGGAAGCGGGTTTTGGCGGCGTACTGAACGCGTTTGAACTGATGAAATCGATGATTGAGGCTGGTGCAGCGGCCGTTCACTTCGAAGATCAGCTCGCATCGGTAAAAAAATGTGGTCACATGGGCGGCAAAGTTCTGGTGCCGACTCAGGAAGCTATCCAGAAACTGGTGGCCGCCCGTCTGGCAGCCGACGTCATGGGTGTTCCGACGCTGGTTATTGCGCGTACTGATGCTGACGCAGCCGATCTGATAACGTCTGACTGCGACCCATACGACAGCGAGTTCATCACCGGCGAACGTACCAGCGAAGGGTTCTACCGTACGCATGCGGGTATTGAGCAGGCGATCAGCCGTGGTCTGGCCTATGCACCTTATGCGGATCTGGTGTGGTGTGAAACCTCCACGCCGGATCTCGAACTGGCGAAGCGCTTTGCCGATGCGATTCACGCGAAATTCCCCGGCAAACTGCTGGCCTACAACTGTTCGCCGTCATTTAACTGGCAGAAAAACCTGGACGACAAAACCATTGCCAGCTTCCAGCAGCAACTGTCGGATATGGGTTACAAATACCAGTTCATTACCCTGGCGGGCATCCACAGCATGTGGTTCAACATGTTCGACCTCGCACACTCCTATGCGCAGGGTGAAGGCATGCGCCACTATGTTGAGAAGGTTCAGCAGCCAGAATTTGCGGCGGCTAAAGACGGTTACACCTTCGTGTCCCATCAGCAGGAAGTGGGTACAGGCTACTTCGACAAAGTCACTACTATCATTCAGGGCGGCGCTTCCTCGGTGACCGCGCTGACCGGCTCGACCGAAGAATCGCAGTTTTGATTAATGCCCGGTGGCGCTGTGCTTACCGGGCCTACGAAGGGATGTAGGCCGGATAAGCGAACGCGCCATCCGGCATGACGTTGTGCCGGATGGGAGAAGTCGATGACGCGTGGCCTGGAATTACTGATTGCTCAGACGATTTTGCAAGGTTTCGACGCCCAGTACGGGCGTTTTCTGGAAGTCACCTCCGGCGCGCAGCAGCGTTTTGAACATGCCGACTGGCATGCGGTTCAGCAGGCGATGAAAAGCCGTATTCACCTTTATGATCATCACGTAGGTCTGGTGGTGGAGCAGTTGCGCTGCATTACAGACGGCAAAAGTACCGACGCGGATTTTTTACTTCGCGTGAAAGAGCATTACACCCGGCTACTGCCGGATTACCCGCGCTTCGAGATTGCGGAGAGCTTTTTTAACTCCGTTTACTGTCGGTTATTTGATCACCGCTCGCTGACTCCCGAGCGGCTGTTTATTTTCAGTTCTCAGCCAGAGCGTCGTTTCCGCACGATCCCACGCCCGTTGGCGAAAGACTTTTTTCCTGATACCGGCTGGGAGTGGCTGCTAACTCGCGTCCTTAGCGATCTTCCTCTACGTCTTCCATGGCAGAATAAATATCGTGATATCCACTACATCATCGAGCACCTGACCGAAACCTTGGGAGCGGATGTGTTGGCAGGCTGCCATTTACAGGTGGCGAATGAACTGTTTTATCGTAACAAGGCCGCCTGGCTGGTCGGGAAGCTGATTACCCCTTCCAGGACGCTGCCGTTTTTACTGCCAATCCACCGGACAGACGAAGGTGAGTTGTTTGTCGATACCTGCCTGACCACGACGGCGGAGGCGAGCATTGTGTTTGGCTTCGCCCGCTCCTACTTTATGGTGTATGCCCCGCTGCCCGCGGCACTGGTGGAGTGGTTGCGCGAGATCCTGCCCGGTAAAACCACCGCTGAATTGTATATGGCGATTGGCTGTCAGAAGCATGCAAAAACGGAAAGTTATCGGGAGTATCTGCTCTACCTGGCCAACTGTGATGAGCAGTTTATTGAAGCGCCGGGGATCCGCGGTATGGTGATGCTGGTGTTTACCCTGCCGGGCTTTGACCGGGTGTTTAAAATCATTAAAGACAAATTTGCGCCGCAAAAAGAGATGTCTGCCGCCCACGTCCGCGCCTGTTATCAACTGGTCAAAGAGCACGATCGTGTGGGGCGGATGGCTGACACCCAGGAGTTCGAGAATTTTGTGCTGGATAAACGGCAAATCGATCCGGCGCTGATGGCGCTGTTATTGCAGGAAGCCCCGGAAAAAATTACCGATCTTGGCGATCAGATTGTCATTCGCCATCTGTATATCGAACGACGGATGGTGCCGCTGAATATCTGGCTGGAGCAAGTCGAAGGTCAACAACTGCGCGATGCCATTGAAGAGTACGGCAACGCGATTCGTCAGCTGGCCGCCGCCAATATTTTCCCCGGCGATATGCTGTTTAAGAACTTCGGCGTCACCCGTCACGGGCGCGTGGTGTTCTACGATTACGATGAAATCTGCTACATGACGGAGGTTAATTTCCGTCATATCCCGCCGCCACGCTACCCGGAAGATGAGATGAGCGCTGAGCCGTGGTACAGCGTATCGCCTGGAGATGTCTTCCCGGAAGAGTTTCGCCACTGGCTATGTGCCGACCCGCGTATCGGGCCGCTATTTGAAGAGATGCACGCTGACTTGTTCAGCGCCGACTACTGGCGGGGTTTGCAAACGCGGATTAAAAACGGGCATGTGGAAGATGTTTACGCCTACCGACGTCGGCAGCGGTTTAGCGTACGGTTTGCGGCTTTTGCGAGCAGCTTTCCAACAACAGATCCCAACGCTGGTGATAGCTCACCAATGACTGTACTGTGACCGGAGGCTTGAGCTAAACCCATCCAACAATTTCGTTGGCGATATTGGCCTCTTCTGTCTATTATGTCCATATTGGACATTCAAGCCATTTTGGTCAGAAGGAGGGGATATGCAGGTCATGCCCGCACAACAAGCGAAAAACCAGTTCGGTGATTTACTGATGAAAGTTCAGCGTGAACCGGTGGAAATAAGCAAACATGGCAAGCGTGTGGCCGTGGTGATTTCCCCCGAGGAATATGACCAGTTTAAGCAGCTAAAACTCCAGAGACTAAAGGCTGTGTTGACGGAATCTATCACTCAGGCTGATAACGGTGAGCTGCACAGTATTGATGATGTTTTTGGCCCGCTGACATCTGATAAATAATATGGAAGGCAGAGGTAAGGCGAAGGGATGAGTGTCAGGTTTACGACAAAAGCCAAAGAACATGTTCGCGCAATCCGCGTTTATTCTGCGCGTCGCTGGGGAGAAGAAGTCGCAGAAGCCTATGCTTTCGTGCTGCGCACGGTGATGGTGGATGTGCTTGATAAACATCCTTCTCCTGGCCGTGATCGCAGTGGCGATCTTTTTCCTGACGTACGTAGTTTCCCTGTAGAAAGCCACATTATCTATTACCGTGAAGCACCCACAGGCATAATCGTGCTGGCGGTGCTGCACGAAAAACAAGATCCTCAAAACTACCTGTGAGAGCGTGGCGCAGAAAGCGGCTTAACGAAATCCGCCGTACGCCAGTGTCACTTCTTTCGCCGCTTTGATCGCCATGGCGCCGAACTCGGTCACGCGATCGTCGGTAATGCGCGAAATGGGTCCGGAGATGGAAATCGCGGCGAACGGCTCGCGGTGCTCGTCATAAATGCACGACGCCACGCAGCGCAGACCCAGCGCATGTTCCTCATCATCAAAGGAATAGCCGCGCTTGCGCGTCTGGGCCAAATCCTCTTTCAGATGCACTGGCGACACCAGCGTGGCGTGGGTATAAGCGTGTAGTCCTTTGCGGTGCAGCAGCCCAGTCACCTGTTCTTCGCTCAGTTGGGATAAAAACGCCTTACCCGCGCCGGAAGCATGCATCGGCAGTTTGCCGCCGATAGGCGCGGACATGCGCATCAGTTGGGTGCACTGCACCTGGTCGATAATAATGGCCTGATGATCGCTTTGATCCAGCACGGCGAGGTTGACCGTCTCACCGGAGTCTTCCATCAGCTTGCGCAGGATCGGATGCACAATCGCCAGCAGATTACGGCTTTGCAAAAAGCTGCTGCCGACGATAAACGCATGTGCACCCACGGCCCAGTGCCCTAATTCACCGACCTGACGAACAAATCCCTGCTGCTGCATGGTGGTCAATAATCGGTGAGTCGTGGAGTTTGGCAGGCCGGCCTGCTGCGCCAGCTCGGTCAGCGCCACGCTGCCGTTGGATTCCGCAATCCACTCCAGTAGCTTCAGGCCGCGCGTCAGGGATTGAACCTGCCCGGTTGCGGGCGCAGTAGTAGCGGCGGGTTTTCTACCGCGTTTCGCGGGAACGGGGGCAACCATGGCAGACTCCTTTTCTGTATCGTGGAAATCATTTTCGTTTTATTCAATTATAATGCAAGAATTCCTGTACTGATCGGATGAGTGAAGCTGAACATGTCTCATGTTGGCCGTTGTTCTCTTTTCCGCCTCTCAGGTTTGTGCCAGTATGGCCTGTTGAGTTTTTTTCGGTCTGGTTGAGCGTTGTCGGGAGCGAGTGTGAGCAGCAAAGTAGAACAATTACGTCAGCAGTTAAATGAACGTATTCTGGTGCTGGACGGCGGTATGGGCACCATGATCCAGGGATATCGTCTGAGCGAAGAGGATTTCCGCGGCGAACGCTTTGCCGAATGGCCGTGCGATCTGAAAGGTAACAACGACCTGTTGGTGCTCAGCAAACCGGAGGTGATCGCCGCGATTCATAACGCCTACTTCGAGGCGGGCGCGGACATCATCGAAACCAACACCTTTAACTCCACGACTATCGCCATGGCGGATTACCAGATGGAATCCCTGTCGGCGGAAATCAACTTTGCGGCAGCCAAACTGGCGCGCGCGGCGGCAGACGAATGGACGGCGCGCACGCCAGACAAACCGCGCTACGTCGCGGGCGTGCTTGGCCCAACCAACCGTACGGCGTCTATCTCGCCCGACGTCAACGACCCGGCTTATCGTAATATTACCTTTGATCAGCTGGTGGCCGCCTACCGCGAATCCACCAAAGCGCTGGTGGAAGGCGGTAGCGACCTAATCCTGATTGAAACCGTTTTCGATACCCTCAACGCCAAAGCCGCTATTTTCGCGGTTAAAACTGAATTCGAAGCGCTGGGCGTTGAGCTGCCGATTATGCTCTCCGGCACCATCACCGACGCTTCCGGGCGTACGCTCTCCGGCCAGACCACCGAAGCATTCTACAACTCCCTGCGCCACGCCGATGCGCTGACTTTTGGTCTGAACTGTGCCTTAGGCCCGGACGAACTGCGCCAGTACGTGCAGGAACTGTCGCGTATTGCCGAATGCTACGTTACCGCACACCCGAACGCCGGTCTGCCGAACGCCTTTGGTGAGTACGATCTCGATGCCGACACCATGGCGGCGCAAATCCGCGAATGGGCCGAGGCGGGCTTCCTGAATATTGTTGGCGGCTGCTGCGGCACCACGCCGGAACACATCGCCGCCATGAGTCGCGCAGTGGACGGACTGCCGCCACGCCGCTTGCCGGAAATCCCGGTTGCCTGCCGCCTTTCCGGCCTTGAGCCGCTGAACATCGGCGACGACAGCCTGTTTGTGAACGTCGGCGAGCGTACCAACGTTACCGGTTCGGCGAAGTTTAAGCGCCTGATCAAAGAAGAGAAATACAGCGAGGCGCTGGACGTCGCCCGCCAGCAGGTAGAAAGCGGTGCACAGATTATCGATATCAACATGGATGAGGGGATGCTCGACGCCGAAGCGGCGATGGTTCGTTTCCTCAACCTGATTGCCGGTGAACCGGATATCGCCCGCGTGCCGATTATGATCGACTCCTCGAAATGGGAAGTAATCGAAAAAGGGCTGAAGTGCATTCAGGGTAAAGGCATCGTTAACTCCATCTCGATGAAAGAGGGGGTTGAGACCTTTATCCATCACGCGAAGCTGCTGCGTCGCTACGGTGCTGCAGTGGTGGTGATGGCCTTTGACGAGCAGGGCCAGGCCGACACTCGCGCGCGCAAAATTGAGATCTGCCGTCGGGCGTACAAGATTCTTACCGAAGAGGTGGGCTTCCCGCCGGAAGATATTATCTTTGACCCGAACATCTTTGCGGTGGCGACCGGGATTGATGAACACAACAACTACGCGCAGGACTTTATCGGGGCCTGTGAAGATATCAAACGCGAACTGCCACATGCGCTGATCTCCGGCGGCGTCTCTAACGTTTCATTCTCGTTCCGTGGCAACGACCCAGTACGTGAAGCCATTCACGCGGTATTCCTCTACTACGCCATTCGCAACGGCATGGACATGGGGATCGTCAACGCCGGACAACTGGCAATTTACGACGACCTGCCCACCGAGCTGCGCGATGCGGTTGAAGATGTGATCCTCAACCGCCGTGACGATGGCACCGAACGACTGCTGGAGCTTGCTGAGAAGTATCGCGGCAGTAAAACCGACGACACGGCGAATGCCCAGATGGCGGAGTGGCGCAGTTGGGACGTGAAAAAGCGCCTCGAATACTCGCTGGTGAAAGGCATAACCGAGTTTATTGAGCTGGATACCGAAGAAGCTCGCCAGCAGGCCGCGCGCCCGATCGAGGTTATTGAAGGACCGCTGATGGACGGCATGAACGTGGTTGGCGACCTGTTCGGTGAGGGCAAAATGTTCCTGCCGCAGGTGGTGAAATCCGCTCGCGTGATGAAGCAGGCGGTGGCCTACCTTGAACCGTACATTGAGGCCAGCAAAGAGAAAGGTTCCAGCAACGGCAAAATGGTCATCGCAACCGTGAAGGGCGATGTGCACGATATCGGTAAAAATATCGTCGGCGTGGTGCTGCAATGTAACAACTACGAAATCGTCGATCTTGGCGTGATGGTACCCGCGGAGAAAATCCTCAGAACGGCGCGTGAAGTGAATGCCGATCTGATTGGCCTTTCCGGGCTGATTACCCCATCGCTGGACGAAATGGTCAACGTGGCGAAAGAGATGGAGCGTCAGGGCTTCACTATTCCGCTGCTGATTGGCGGTGCGACCACCTCAAAAGCGCACACCGCAGTGAAAATTGAGCAGAACTACAGCGGCCCGACGGTGTACGTGCAGAACGCCTCGCGTACCGTTGGCGTCGTCGCTGCGCTGCTCTCTGACACCCAGCGTGATGACTTTGTCGCCCGTACGCGTAAAGAGTATGAAACCGTGCGTATCCAGCATGCGCGTAAGAAACCGCGTACTCCGCCCGTAACGTTACAGGCTGCCCGCGACAACGATCTGGCCTTTGACTGGGAAAACTACACTCCGCCGGTGGCGCACCGTCTGGGCGTACAGGAAGTGGAAGCCAGCATCGAAACCCTGCGCAACTACATCGACTGGACGCCGTTCTTTATGACCTGGTCGTTGGCCGGGAAATATCCGCGAATCCTCGAAGATGAAGTAGTGGGCGAAGAGGCGAAGCGTCTGTTCAAAGATGCCAACGACATGCTGGATAAACTCAGCGCTGAGAAGACGCTGAATCCGCGTGGCGTGGTGGGTTTATTCCCGGCCAACCGCGTGGGTGACGACATCGAGATTTACCGTGACGAGACGCGTACGCACGTCATCAACGTGAGTCATCACCTGCGCCAGCAGACGGAAAAAGTCGGTTTCGCCAACTACTGCTTGTCTGACTTTGTTGCGCCGAAATTGAGCGGTAAAGCGGATTACATCGGTGCTTTTGCGGTCACTGGTGGTCTGGAAGAAGACGCGCTGGCAGATGCTTTCGAAGCGCAACATGACGACTACAACAAGATCATGGTGAAAGCGATTGCTGACCGTCTGGCGGAAGCGTTCGCAGAATATCTGCATGAGCGCGTGCGTAAAGTCTACTGGGGCTATGCGGCGAATGAGAATCTCAGTAACGAGGAGCTGATCCGCGAAAACTACCAGGGGATTCGCCCGGCACCGGGCTATCCGGCGTGTCCGGAACACACCGAAAAAGCCACCATTTGGGAACTGCTGGACGTGGAGGCGCATACCGGGATGAAGCTCACCGAATCCTTCGCCATGTGGCCAGGTGCGTCGGTTTCCGGCTGGTATTTCAGTCATCCGGACAGCAAGTACTACGCTGTGGCGCAAATCCAGCGCGATCAGGTTGAAGATTATGCCTTCCGTAAAGGGATGAGCGTGGCAGAAGTGGAGCGCTGGTTAGCGCCGAACCTCGGCTATGACGCCGACTGATTCACAAAACTGTCATCTTTCTTTACAACAAACAGGGCGCTCAATGAGTGCCCTGTCTCTTTATTACGTTTAAACCCTTATACTGAAAGAAGGTTCGCGAGCGCTGTTTGCCGGATGGCGGCGTAAACGCCTTATCCGGCCTACAAGGGACATTCTGTAGGCCTGATAAGCGCAGCGCCATCAGGCACGCTATCTGCGCCGAGCCCAGGAACATATAACGATAAGGAGTACTTGATTCCGTGTTAACTCTGTTACACCTGCTTTCTGCCGTCGCGATGCTGGTTTGGGGTACGCATATTGTGCGTACCGGCGTGATGCGCGTCTTCGGCGCGCGTTTACGCACCGTGCTCAGCCGTAGCGTTGAAAAGAAACCGCTCGCCTTCTGTGCCGGAATCGGCGTCACTGCCCTGGTGCAAAGCAGTAACGCTACCACCATGTTGGTGACGTCGTTTGTCGCGCAGGATCTCGTGGCGCTGACCCCTGCGCTGGTGATTGTGCTCGGTGCCGACGTGGGGACCGCGCTGATGGCGCGTATCCTGACCTTCGATCTCTCCTGGCTGTCGCCACTGCTGATTTTTATCGGCGTGATCTTCTTTCTCGGCCGTAAGCAGTCCCGCGTGGGGCAACTGGGGCGGGTCGGTATTGGACTGGGGCTGATTTTACTGGCGCTGGAGCTGATTGTGCAGGCAGTAACGCCGATCGCTCAGGCTAATGGCGTACAGGTTATTTTCGCCTCACTTACCGGCGATATCATGCTGGATGCGCTGATTGGCGCCATGTTTGCGATTATCAGTTACTCCAGCCTGGCGGCGGTACTGCTGACGGCAACGCTGACCGCGGCGGGCATTATCTCGTTCCCGGTAGCGTTGTGTCTGGTGATTGGCGCCAACCTCGGCTCTGGTCTGTTGGCGATGCTCAACAACAGTGCTGCGAATGCTGCTGCCCGTCGTGTGGCGCTCGGCAGCCTGCTGTTTAAGCTGGTGGGCAGCCTGATTATCCTGCCGTTTGTTCATCCGCTGGCCAATCTGATGGATGAACTGCCGCTGCCGAAATCTGAACTGGTTATCTACTTCCACGTCTTCTACAACCTGGTGCGCTGCGTGGCAATGGTGCCGTTCGCCGAACCGATGGCGCGTTTTTGTAAACGCATCATCCGCGATGAGCCGGAGCTGGATGCGCATCTGAAGCCCAAACATCTGGACGTCAGTGCGCTGGATACGCCGACGCTCGCTCTGGCTAATGCCGCCCGCGAAGCGCTGCGTATCGGCGACGCGATGGAGCAGATGATGGACGGGTTGAAGAAGGTGATGCACGGCGAGCCGCGCGAAGAGAAAGAGTTGCGCAGGATGGCGGATGACATCAACGTGTTGTACACAGCGATTAAGCTCTATCTGGCGCGGATGCCAAAGGATGAACTAGCGGAAGAGGAATCACGCCGTTGGGCGGAGATTATCGAAATGTCGCTCAACCTCGAACAGGCTTCCGATATCGTTGAACGTATGGGCAGCGAGATTGCCGATAAGTCGCTGGCCGCCCGTCGGGCATTCTCTGTGGAAGGGCTGAAAGAGCTGGATGCGCTTTACGATCAGTTGCTCAGCAATCTGCAACTGGCGATGTCGGTGTTCTTCTCAGGCGATGTGACCAGCGCCCGCCGTCTGCGCCGCAGCAAGCACCGTTTCCGTATTCTCAACCGTCGTTATTCGCACGCGCACGTTGACCGTCTGCATCAGCAGAACGTGCAGAGCATTGAAACCAGCTCCTTGCACCTGGCACTGTTGGGCGATATGCAGCGTCTGAACTCGCTGTTTTGCTCCGTGGCCTACAGCGTGCTGGAACAGCCGGATGAAGACGATGAGCGGGATGATTATTGAGTGAGGTGAAGCGGTAGGCCGGATAAGGCATTTATGCCGCCATCCGGCATCAGACAACAAATCAACTAAAAGCAGTGGCCTGCTTCAACAGCAACCGCCTCTTCACCCGCTTTAAAGATATACGTGGTGTTCGGGCCGCCGAGCACGGACTTACCGTTACTCACCTTGATCCAGTTACCTTCCGGCAAGCCAATCACCGTCAGCTCCGGTGCCACAACCAGCAGTTCGCGAATACGCTGTTCACGCGTTTCGCCTTTGTGGCCTTCCGGCAGCGCGTTGGTGAAATGTGGGTTAATCTGCAGCGGGAACAGACCCAGCGCATCAAAGCCTTTGGGATCGACAATCGGCATGTCGTTGGTGGTGCGGATGGTCTGGCAGGCAAGGTTGGAACCCGCGCTCCAGCCGATGTACAGCGCACCGCGTTTGACGACATCCACGATCGGCGCCAGCAACCCGCGCTCACGACTCTCTTTCAGCAACTGGAAGGTATTCCCGCCGCCGACAATCACCAGCTCGGCGTTTTCAATGGCTGCAATTGGATCGGCAACGGTATGAATACCGGTAACGTTAACGCCCATTGGCGCAAAGATGGCTGCCGTTTTCGCCGTGTACTCATCCCAGGTTTGCGTCACGCCAGCGAACGGAAAAAACACCGCCGTGCGGCGACCATTCAGTTGCTCTGCGATCAGCGGCAGCGCATGTTCCATCCAGCCTTTGCCCGGCAGCGTCGAGTTACTCAATAAAAGCAGTTCCATCATTTCTCCATGTAATCAGAAAATTACAAACCGCGCTAATGCTACCACTATCAGCCTGACGCCTTACTGATATGGCTCACGATGTTGGAAGGGGAGATAGAAGCTGGGACTATTTCCTAAGTGTCAATCCAATACCGAGCACCTTCATCACAGCCAGCGTGGTTTTCAGCGTCGGGTTTCCTTTCTCACTAAAAGAACGATAAAGCTGCTCGCGGGATAATCCCGTTTCTGCCGCGATGTTCGCCATTCCCTTAGCGCGTGCCACCACGCCCAACGCTTTTGCAATGTACGTTGCATCGCCTGTTTCGAGGGCATCGGCCATAAACACGGCAATTTCTTCATCATCAACCAGCGCAGTGGCAGGATCGTAGTGAGTAAGTTTATTCATGGCGGAAGGTCTCCTGATAGTCCAGTGAACGGGCGAGCATTCTCCAATAGGTTTAACATCACCAGCTCAACCATTCGGCAGTCGAAAAAGTCGTGCGGCAATGAGCGTTTTGGCCCTGCGATCCCGAAGATACTGTTCCCAGCGTTGGAAAACCGTGGTCTGAAGAATTTCCATGATTACGTTCCATGTATTTTATAAACTACATTATGAATTGACAAGTTGAAAGTAGAGAATAAAAAACTGGGAGATAAGAGAAAATGCTGGTGGGCGTAAACAGGAAAGCACATCGCAGTAATGCGTAATTTTCCAGGATGCTGCGGTTGATACGCGAAACGATAACAGGGGAGAGGGGGCTGCTTTGTGCCAAAAGCGGACGTTGCCATACGCGCAAATTAGGAATGGTGCTTTATAACTTCATCCGCACCACTACCTATTTGCATTACACTTAATAAACAAGAACAACCAATCCGCTAATTTTGAAGGGATAGTGCATGTCTGCCATGGATTTATCCAAAATGGGCACTGCCAGAGTGGCTCTGAATACCAGTGATTGTGATCATATAGTTATAGAGAAGTGGCCTGTCAGCGAAGTTGAATGGGCCTTTTATAAATACGTGGCAACAGAGCTTAATCAGGCAGAGGTTGCAACTCCTAAGCTCTTGTCTGCTGATGCAGCCTTACGCCAATTAAGTATGGAGTATATTCCTTATTCGGTTGAACAAGCCAATGTGGCAAATGATTATGCCATAGCTATGCTGGGCCGCCTGCATCGTTATCCTGCGCATTCTGAATGGCTTTATCACACTCATACATGGACAGAAAAAGCGTTAGAAAACTCTCTCGTGCTTTTGGCGTTACCAGAAAAAAGTGCACAGCAGCTACGACGATTTCAGCAATGTAGTAATGAGTTATTTGGCTACCAAAGCCTGGTTTCAGGCGACAGCAACGCAGGCAACTGGGGAATGAGAGAAAACGGTGATTTAGTTCTTTTTGACTGGGAAAGATTTGGCAAAGGGAGTCCTGCTATCGATCTAGCTCCCCTTATAAAGGGAATGGGGAAAAAACAAATGTTTATGGCCCTTTCAGAACGCTATTGCAAGCTATCCTCCCACAAAAATATCATAGATCTGGCCAGAGAAATTGCTATAGCCAAAGCCTGGATTGTCACTGAAGTGATTACCCTACTTCAAAAGCGGAAAAAGGCTGCATTTCCCATTTATCTAAACTGGTATAGAGAGCATCTTCCAGACTGGTTAGACAACGTCAAAAAAATGTTATGAAGAATGAATTTAAAAAAATGCACTTTACCGGAATGTCCGCTCCTCGCTCTAAGCAGACCTCCAGAAAACGATACATAATGCCGATCGCTAGACTTCAATCCCTTTCTGCTTCAGTTCTTTTCTGATCACACGTTTAATCCAGGCTGCCAACGATTCATCGCCATCCTGCCGTTGTGCTTCTTCCATCGCTTTGCGCAGTTCCGGATCCAGACGGAATTGAAACGGGGGATTGCCTCT
Source organism: Citrobacter sp. KTE30 (assembly GCF_000398825.1). NCBI lineage: Bacteria > Pseudomonadati > Pseudomonadota > Gammaproteobacteria > Enterobacterales > Enterobacteriaceae > Citrobacter > Citrobacter sp. KTE30. Next base: position 20,269 of record NZ_KB976055.1, read on the forward strand.
TCTTTCGTTCATGTGTGTTGACACCTTAATTACACAAGAGTAGTGTGAGTATGTGTGATGACACATTACTCTCACACACCAAAAATGACAACGCCCCGAAAGTGCGGGAACACGATCAGGGCGTCTAACCACAACATTATACGAGGTAATGCTATGGCTGATGCTAATAGTACCACTAACGCCTGTTTTGCGTCTTCTTCTCTCATACCGCAAGCTGACCTGCTTTATTTTCCACTCGCCGAGGCGTTCCGCCATCTTGATTGTCGCCATCTCACCACCGAAGAAAATCTGGCGCTATCGTTTGGTTGTGAAGAGGCGCTGGCAGGGTTGTACCAGACGCTGAATTTTATGGGCGAAAGCCTGCTGACCATGGCGGGTGAAGGTCAGGAACATTTTGCCTATGAGAGCATATGCCAGTTAGGACACAGTCTGGTAAATATCAGCCAGTTGATTCCCGCGCTGGCGCAGTTGGAAGCGAAAGCTGACCAGCAGCTGTTTGTCAGCGACTCCCTAAACTAATCTGGAAAGCGCCTCGCAGACATCTTCTTCGGGGCGTGACAGGCCTGTGCAACCACCTTAGTGTGACATGATGATTTGCTGGTCGGGGAATAGGAAATGCTCGCTTATTACGCTAATCTTAGGCATATCATGCGCACTGCTATGGGGGTTATCATGCGCACTGTGTCTAAGGTAAAAAAATCAGTCAATGTCTCTCTGGCTCCAGAGATACTGGAAGAGGCGCGCAAGCTTAAAATCAATCTGTCAGCGGTTTTAACCGAAGCCCTGATCGAAAAATTTCGCGAGAACAAACGCGAAGAATGGTTGCGGGATAATAAAAAATCGATAGAAGCATTAAATCAATGGGTGGAAGAAAACGGTTCGTTCAGTGATTTTCAAAGGACATTCTGATGGAGCAGTATTGCGCTTATGAGAATACAGGAAGTGGAAAAAGCGTTTATCCGTTTTTAATTAGCTTACAGCATCCGGTGGCCGCTGTTTTGCAGCATGTACTGGTCGCACCCGTTATAGCGCTAAGCCAGTTTCCCAACGAAGTCCCGCCAGCTAAAATTTGCCCGGTTGTTAGCATTGGTGGGCAAGCCTATGTGGTGATGACGTACATGATGACAGGCATACCTGTGAAGAATGTGGGTAACTTTGTGGGAGATCTGACCGCAAACAGGGCAGAACTTCGAGATGCGATTGATTTTCTGATTAATGGCTATTAGAGCGCCCATCCCCGGCGCTCTGTTCCTGCTCCTTTACCCCGCCCGCGCAAATTCTGCTGCTTCGGCAATCAGCGCGTTATCCGGGCGCACGTCGGTGTACATGGCGAATTGCTCTACGGCCTGTAAGGCAATCACCTCTGCGCCGCTGATGGTCTTTTTACCCAACTGCTGTGCCAGCTTAATCACCGGTGTTTCTGGCGGCAGGGCGACGACGTCAAACACTACGCAGGCGGCAGCGACCATCGCTTCGCTGTAGGCCAGCTCATGGCTTTCTTTACCACCCGCCATGCCGACGGGCGTCACGTTGACCAGAATATCGCAGGCAATTCCATCCGGCTGCGGCTGCCACTGGAAACCGTACTGTTTTGCCAGCGTAGTGCCGCTCTCTCGATTACGTGCGGCAATGATTACATCCGTAAACCCCGCATCGCGAAAGGCGGCAATCACCGCTTTGCCCATGCCGCCGCTGCCGCGAATCATCACGCGTGCACTGCTATCGAGCTGGTGGCTGGCAATCAGACTTTTTACCGCAATATAGTCGGTGTTAAATCCTGTCAGCGTACCGTTGTCATTGACGATGGTATTGACGGAATCAATGACGCTTGCGGAAGGATCGATGGCATCCAGAAACGGCATGCAGCTCTCTTTAAACGGCATTGATACCGCGCAACCGCGGATACCCAGCGCGCGAACGCCTTTCACTGCGGCCTCAATATCCTGCGTGGTAAAGGCTTTGTAGATAAAATTTAACCCTAATTTTTCATACAGATAGTTGTGAAAGCGAGTGCCAAAGTTGCCAGGGCGACCGGCAAGCGACATGCACAACTGGGTGTCGCGGTTAATCATGTTAAATTTCCTCGGCGTGAGACAATATGTACTGTTCGGCTTCCTGCGACCAGACCCCCTGATGACGCTCCAGGATATCGCGCAAGGCTGGATCATCAATCTGCGTGAGCGCGGTTAATGGTAAGGCTTTGCCGGTATAAACCAGTTTTTTCCCGCCGCCGATTTTTGGCAGTTCCAGCGTTGTTTCACCTGCCGCATTTAACCCCAGAATGTGCGTCACCACTTTTGCCGCCTGAACTTTCTTCTCTTCGATCAGTTTTACCGCCGCGCGCATGTCGTCGGTATTGCCGCCAGACGTCCCAACATAATGGGTGAAGGCGTAGTGTACGTCGTAGAAGTTAATCGGCGCGCTAAACTGCTTATCCTGCGGACCAGCAAAGAAGTTCATGCAACCATCGGCAGCCAGCAGGGAAGAGGCCAGCGTAACCAGCTGTTCGTTGGGCACAAACACAAAGATGTCATCAAACCCGTGCCCGCCGCTCAGCGCCATCAAGGTGTCATAACTCGCATCCTGGGCGTGGAGATAATGGATCAACGTTTGTGGTTCTGATGGATAGTGCTTGCGGGCGTAGCTCAACTTGTCGTTATTGGTATCGGTTACCACCAGCAGCGCCGGGTTAACCGGGCCATGCAGTGCATAGTCGATCGCCAGTAGTCCCATCGGACCGGTGCCGCCGAGTATCAGTGTATGTCCCTGCGGACGAATGCCCATCTTATGGTTATAAGAGCCTTCCTGCAGGTGATAGTTGGCGTTGAATGCGCCAATCACGCAGGATAGCGGCTCAACCAGCGAACCTTCAAAATAGGTTTCACCTTCGTAGGCCAACAGGCAGTCCTGCTCCATGACTTCATCAGGAATGATGACGTGCGTGGCTTCACCGCCCACCCACGGGAAGGAGTAGCCGGGACAGTCCGGGCGATCCGGCAGTTGCAGGTTAGCCTGAATGACATAGCGCTGGCCGGGCTGAAACTTATGCTGCCATTTTTTGCCTACGGCAATAATGTCGCCGCAAAACTCATGACCGATGATGATCGGGTTGGTGGCCACATCGTCCGGCACCTTTTTGTGGTTCTCGCCCTGGTTAGCCTCTTTCCAGGAAGAAAGGCACAGGCTGTCGGTTACGACTGAGGCCAGAATTTCGTCATCCCGCATTTCAGGAAGGTCGAAAGTTTCCAGGCGCAGATCGCGTTTACCATAAAGACGTAAAGCTGTTGTTGTTTGCATTGTTACCACCTCTTCCTCTTTCGAGGACTATTTGTTGAAGTTGCCCCGGCATTGCCGGAGCGAAAAAATCAGGACAGGAAGCCCAGTGCGTTACCGATAATTCCCAGCGCAAACAGGGCGAATATTAGCCATACCGGATTAATTTTCTTGTTGAGCAGACGCACCATCAGCAGTGTCAGACCCAACGCCAGCAGGCCGGGGCAGAGTTGGTCGAGAATGTTCTGCACGGTCATGGTGACGGTGGTGCCGTCTGCGCCAGGCGTTTGCGATACCACCAGCGGCACGTTGATGCTGGTCCATTTGGTGACCAATACTCCCATCACAAACAGGCCGAGAATCGATGCGCCTTCGGTCAGTTTCTGCAGCAGATTGCCGCCCATGTCGCTGACGATGTTGACCCCTTTACGAAAGCCAAGCTGTAAGCCGTACCACTTCATTGCCAGACGTACTGCATTGAAAATAAAGAAGAACAACAGTGGGCCGAGAATGTTACCGGACAGCGCCAGCGATGCGCCGAGCGCGGCGGTAATCGGGCGCAGCGTTCCCCATACCAGCGGATCGCCGACGCCGGCCAGCGGACCCATCAGCCCAACTTTGATACCGTTGATGGCACCGTCGTCAATTTCCGCACCGTTGGCGCGAGCTTCTTCCATCGCGGCGGTCACGCCAATCACCGGACCGCAAACGGCAGGTGTGGTATTGAAGAACACCAGGTGCCGTTTGAGTGCTGCGACCTGGTCTTCTTTCAGCGGATACAGGCGCTTGATGGCAGGGATCATGTCGTAGCAAAAGCCCAGCCCATGAATGCGTTCAAAGTTGAATGACGCCTGTTGCAGGTTGGAGCGAACGAACATGCTAAACAGGTCGGATTTGGTCAGTTTTTTCTGTTCCATGGCTGGCTCCATTAGTCATCAAGCTGATCGATAGCTTGAGAAGAGGCGGGTTGCGCCTGCGGTTCGGCTTTACGCCACTGTGGGTTCAACTGGATGTAGACCAGCGCGATAATCACGCCAACCCCACCGAAAGCCAGCAGGCTCAAATCGAGATAACCCCCAGCGATAAACCCGAGGAAGAAGAAGGGCATCAGGTACTTCACCCCCATCATGCGCAGCACCATGGCGTAGCCGACCACCACGATAAAGCCACCGGCAATCTGCAATCCGCGGGTGACGAATTCCGGAATGGCGTTGAGCATATTGCTGACCATATCGGCGCTGACAAACAGCGAGACGATTAATGCAGGAATGGCAACGCGCAGCGCCTGTACACCGAGAGCGGAAACGTGCAGCATGTCGATGGTACGAAAGCGGGCGTCTTCGGCGGCTTTATCCGCCGCGTGCTGGAACACCACGGTGATGGTACGGGCGAATACCGTCAGTACCTGGCCTGCCGCCGCCACCGGCAGGGCGATGGCGATACCGGTAGCAATGCTTTGCTGACCGACGATAACCAGAATGGCAGAGATAATACTGGCGAGCGCCGAATCGGGAGACTGCGCTGCGCCGACGTTCATCCAGCCAAGAGCGATTAACTCCAGCGTGCCGCCGAGCATAATCCCGGTTTTTAAATCACCGAGGATCAGGCCGATAACGGTACAAGCAATTAGCGGACGGTGGGTCTGGAACTCATCCAGCACGCTGCCCATTCCTGCAATACAGGAAAATAGAAATATGGCGATAATTTGTAGGGTACTTATTTCCATAATATGTCACCTTGTGAATGTGATCATCCCTGCCTGTTAAAGCATAAGTACACAGGCATTTTTATTTATTCAGCGAACGATTGTTCTTCTATTTTTTCGAGAATATTAATAGATGGATCGGATGCGACGACGCGTAAATCCAGCGTGACACCCAGTTTATCTAACTCACGAAACGCATGAATATCGTCGTTATCTAAAGAAACGGCTTTGGTTAATTGTTTTTTACCTGGTCGCCAGGCCATGCCGCCAATATTTAATGTGGTGATTTTTACCCCTTGTTTTACCATTGCTAATGCATCCTGCGGGCGGGTAAATAGATAAAAAACGGTTTCGTTCTGGTATTGCGGATTATGGTAAACTGCGACCGCCTTTTCGATATTAACAACGTTCACTTTCATTCCCGGCGGGGCGGCCTGACGTAATAATGTACGACGTACTTCATCGTTATAAACGTCGTCATTACAGATAATAATCCGTTGGGCATTCGCCACCTTCGACCAGACGGTGGTGACCTGACCGTGGATCAGGCGGTCATCAATACGAGCAAGGGTAATGTTCATCAGAAATCCTCTTCGGCCGTTTCCAGATGTTTCCAGACGACACAGGTTTGTTGAGCAATGGTCGTCAGGTGTTCGCACAGTTCATCCACATTCATACTGCTTTGGTTGTCTACCAGCTCCAGCGCCAACGGCAGTGATAACCCGCTAATGACCCGTATCGCCGGATTGTGCATCGCCAGCGTCGCGGCAGCATTCCAGGGACTGCCACACTGCAAATCGACGGCAATCAGCCATTCATCGCCAGTGTGAATACTTACTAACTTTTTCAGCTTTTCCACGATGTCGCTGGCGTTCTCTCCGGGGACAAATGCCACGGCTTCAACGTTGGCATCACCGTAGACCATCTGTACCGATTCCAGCATGGCGCAGGCCAGTTTGCCGTGAGCACAGAAGATTGCATTGACCATAAAACCTCCTTAGCCTCGCGTTTTTCCGCCAGCAATGTTAGTGGTTACTCCGGTTATGTAACTGGCGCGCTCAGACAAAAGATAACAAACAAAATCAGCGACTTCGCTTAAGCGCCCTGAGCGCCCAATTGGGATCGCGTTCTTGGTGTAGCCCTCGCGCAGCTGTTCGACGGTAATGTTGCGAGTCCAGGCCAGCGCTTCTTCATATTCGGGGGTACGCAGTCCGGTTTTTTCCAGAATGCCGGGTGCAATGCCCACCACACGAATGCCGTGTTTGCCCAACTCTTTCGACCAGGAACGGGTAAAGCTATTCAATGCTGCTTTGGTGGCGGCATAGCAACTTTGGCCCTCTGAACCTTCCAGCCCGCTTTCTGAAGAGACATTCACAATCACGCCGTTACGCTGTTTTACCATTTGGCGTGCCGCTGCTTGCGACATTAAGAACACACCTTTCTGGTTGATATTCACCATTTTTTCAAAAGCGGCTTCGTTGAGTTCATATTGCCCGGCGGGGGCTTTTTCATCGACCAGTAGCCGCGGAAAATTAACGCCTGCGTTATTCACCAAACCATCGATACGCCCATAGCGGTGGATAATTTCGGTAACGGTATGATTAACTTCTTTGGCGCTGGAAATATCTGTCGGCCAGAAATGATATCCATTATGGCCTTCATATTTACCGTCACCACCGTGAATATCCGCCATTTGCACATTAGCGCCCTGCGCTAATAACTCTTCAACAATCGCCAGCCCAATTCCGGATGCACCACCGGTAACAATAATGACTTTGCCCTGCAAGTTTAACCACGTTTGCATAATTAACTCCCGATTTCAGATAAGGGGATCCCACATAAAATTAATTATGGCAGGACCAATTAGAATTTATTTACTTCAACAATAATTCAGCGGTATGGCTGTTGGTGACTAAACAGTTAATATAATTCCCACGTAATGCGCCTAATATCCCACTGTATTTTTCTTCACCCATTGCAATGCCAATGGAGTAACGCGTCTGTTTTAATTTATTGGTTTCGATGGAGAGCGTCTTTTCACTCATATTGGTTTCTACGGTTGCACCGTTGATATCGTAAAAGCGCGAGCAAATGTCTCCGGCGACCTGGCGAGCATGCAGGTCATCACTCTCTTCACTGCCGTAAAAAGCGTGCCAGTTGGCGCCATCACGTATTGCCGGAGATCCAATCCCAACCAGCGCGATGTCCAGATTATCCCAATAAGCGGAAATCGATTTAAAATGTCGTGACTGCATGATCCCGTTACGGATCAGCGGGTTTTCCAGCAGTGCCGGGAAATCTGCCAGGTGTGATTCCCCTTTAAGCTTTGCCGCAGCGCCGTAGGTCAACGTATTGACGTGGTAACGGCTTTCAAGCTTGCCGGACGGTCCGCCGATAATCGGCACGCAGATCAGCTGGCGCGACTGGCTGGCAGGGGATAACCCTTCCACCAGTCCCCGCACCGCGCGGCCCCATGAGAACCCGATAATGTCCCCAGGTTCCAGTAAGCGTTCCAGCAACTGTGCACCGTGCACACCCATCATGGTGAGTTGTTCGTCTTCCTGTTCACTGTCGCAGGAGACCACCACCGCTTCTTTCAGGCCAAATTTCTGTTTTAGCTGCTGTTCCAGCCACAGATTTTCGTTGTAGTCGTAATTAATGGCGATGGTGACGATACCCTGCTCGCGTCCACGTTTTAGCAAACGGCTGATCGTGGTGCGGTAAATACCCAGCTCGCGGGCGATTTGCGCTTGTGTCATATCCTGTTCGTAATACAGCTGCGCTATCTTTACGATTAGGCGGATATCATCGCTGTTTTCCGTCGCCATTTTTGGACTCCTGCACATTTGTGCAAATCACGAAATTGTCTTCTTGATCTGATATAACCCCAACTGTTCTCCATCTCAAAGCTATTTTCACTTATTTCAGTGCCCTGTAATGACCGATTGTGTTGCACATTTGATGTGGTGATGGCGTGCTGTCGGCACATATGTGCTTGTCTCTCTAATGTATTGATTCTGCTTGTTTTCACCCAACAAAATTGCAGGGATGGATCGCTGACACTTTTGTGTCAAAAGGTGTGACGGATCACAAATAGCGCGTGGGCAGTCGAACACGATTATTTTTTATCGTCCGCAAGGTAGGGTATATTTCGCTTTTAATACACAAAAGTATTCAAGTTGTATCAAGGCGGCAAGGGAACGAATTCCTGGGAGCATAGATAACTATGTGACCAGGGTAAGTGAGGGCAGCCAACGCAGAGACGGCTTGAAGGATGAAGTGTATACAGGAGAAATTATGCTGCCCGACTCATCCATCCGATTAAATAAATACATCAGTGAAAGCGGAATCTGCTCGCGTCGCGAGGCGGATCGCTTTATCGAACAAGGGAATGTCTTCCTGAATGGTAAACGCGCCACCATCGGCGATCAGGTGATGCCTGGCGACGTCGTAAAAGTGAATGGTCGGTTGATTGAGCCGCGTGAAGCGGAAGATCTGGTTTTTATCGCGCTGAACAAGCCGGTAGGAATTGTCAGCACCACCGAAGACAGCGAACGCGACAACATTGTTGATTTCGTGAATCACAGCAAGCGCGTGTTCCCCATTGGCCGTCTGGATAAAGATTCCCAGGGGCTAATCTTTCTGACCAACCACGGCGACCTGGTGAATAAAATCCTGCGTGCCGGTAACGATCACGAAAAAGAGTATCTGGTGACGGTAGATAAGCCGGTCACTGATGACTTTATCCGTGGTATGGGGGCTGGTGTGCCAATCCTCGGTACCGTCACCAAGAAATGTAAGGTGAAGAAAGAAGCGCCGTTTGTGTTTCGCATCACGCTGATTCAGGGGCTGAACCGTCAGATCCGTCGTATGTGCGAACACTTTGGCTATGAAGTTACCAAACTTGAGCGTACGCGTATCATGAACGTTGGCTTGTCCGGCCTGCCGCTTGGTGAATGGCGCGACCTGACGGATGACGAACTGATCGATCTGTTCAAGTTGATTGAGAACTCGTCCTCAGAGGCCAAACCGAAGGCGAAAGCGAAGCCAAAAACCGCAGGCATTAAGCGCCCGGTAGTGAAAATCGAAAAATCTGCGGAGAAAGAGAAATCACGCCCGGCAGCAAACGGTAAACGCTTTACCTCGCCGGGGCGTAAGAAGAAAGGACGTTAACGTCTGCCGCGCGTTGGCGTATTCGCTGACCAGGAAAACGATGCTTCCGCATCCGGTTTATAAGCCTGCTTTTTCTTTAACTGGCGGGCTTTTTTCGCTTCCGCTTCGCGCAAGGCCATCAGTTTATCGATGTACTCTTTCTTGATGCTGTTGGTCTCTGCGTTGGTCAGCAGCCGGCCATGCGCAATGCGCGCGCGGTCGAGCAGCGTTTTCAGTTCACGCTGTTCGCGCTCGGTCATCTCTTTTTGGGTAATGCGGGGGAGTGCCATACGGGTGCCCTCTGTTAGCCGATATCCTCAGTGTACGGTAATTCGTGCAGAATAAAACTAATCCTGAAAGAGCCTCGCAAAATATAGCTTGTTGAAGTGACGGAATTTCTATTCTGATTTAGCGTAATGACAGGAAAACGTGTGGGTTACAACATTTTATTGCTTGTATAAAATTTTATACAAGGATGTGTTATGCTTTCAATAAGGCGAGCCTTAAAGCCCATTGTCTGGATTGGCAGTTCATTTGATGATTTACGAAGCTTTCCTGAAGATATACGTAAAACCGCTGGTTTTCAGTTACATCGTTTACAGGCGGGATTAGAAGCTGCTGACTGGAAGCCGATGCCAGAGATAGGTCGCGGTGTTGAGGAGGTAAGGCTCAGGTATGAATCTGGCGCATACCGAATCATCTACATTGCTCGCTATGCTAACGCAGTCTATGTACTGCATTGCTTCAATAAAAAGACAAAACGTACTTCTGAGCACGATAAACACATTGCTAAAGTTAGATATCGAACGGCTTTGCAAGAAGACAGGAATCAGAAATGAACAATACCGTTGATAATAAGGTTCGCCATGTAACCTCTCCGGATGTCAATATTTTTGCCGAACTGGGGTTTGCAGAAGCGGAAGCGAAGAGCCTAAAGCATGATGCTGAATGCGAGGTCGAACAACTCATTCTCCTGAAGCAGCAGTTGATGCAAGAAATTTCCGGATGGATTCATGAAAACCATCTGAAACAAGCGGAAGCTGCTGTGAAACTGAATATTTCCCGGCCCCGTGTTTCAGATGTTGTTAATCAGAAAACCAACAAATTTACTCTTGATGCGCTGGTCATGATGCTGGTGAAATTAGGAAAACCAGTAACAGTTCAGATTGGGTAATATTAGATTTAGATATTGTTTCATTGTATCTGATCGCTGTGAGCGCTTTCCCAGCTTAGCCCGAAACGAGCGAGATATTTGCGCAGGCGGTCTGCATCGTTAGGATTGGCTTTTTTCTGCCGTGAGACGGCAAACAGTTCGCGTCCGGCTTCCGACAGCGACGCACAGCGGCGGCACACTTCCAGTACCGTTTCTAACTGGCGGCGATCGAACAGGTCAATGTCCATATTCAGTTCAGGCTGCGGAGTTGCTATCTGCCAACTCTCCTTTAGCAGCGCAATCTCTTCTTCGACAAGGGATAAGGTGATGCGACCTTGTTCGGCAAGCGTCGCCATGCGCGCGATGGATGAACTGAGTTCGCGAAAGTTGCCGCGCCATTGCGCCTGTGGGGAGCAGGCAAATGCCAGATAGGAAGCGCGGGCTTCTTTATCGAAACGGATTTGCGTCTGTTTGCTGTTGGAGAAACGTTGCAGCTCATACTCGACGTTCGGCGCGATATCTTCCCGCCGCTGCGTCAGACCGGGCAGGGCGAAGCACCACATGTTGATACGCGCGTAGAGATCCTCGCGAAAACGGCCTTCAGCGACCCATTGCCGCATGTCGCGATGGGTGCCGGCAATCAGCTGAAAATCGCTGCGTACTTCTTTGTCTGACCCAAACGGGAAAAAGGTTTTTTCTTCAATTGCTTTGAGTAGCATGGCCTGCTCGTCCAGCCCTAATTCGGCGATCTCATCGAGAAACAGCACGCCGCCATCGGCCTCTCGCAGTAATCCGCTACGCGCCGTGAGCGCACCGGTAAACGCCCCCTTCACATGACCAAACAGCGTGGACATCGCATTGTCGCCGCGCAGGGTTGCGCAGTTGACGGCAACCAGTTTTCCTGCCACCAGATGCCGCGACTGGCGTAGCTGAAAAATACGTTTCGCCAGGAAGGATTTACCCGCGCCGGTAGGGCCGGTGAGCAGGATCGGGTCGGTCGAACGCAGAGCGACCCGCTCAATGCGGTCGATCAGTTTATTGAAGGTGGCGTTGTGCGTATCAATCCCGGCTTTCAGAAAAGAGACCGACTGCTGCTGTTCGCGCTGAAAACGACTGGTGAGCGTGGCGTAGCGGCTTAAATCGAGATCGATAACCGAGCAGACGCCAGCGGCGATGGCCTCATCTGATGAACCGCGTGGCGCGGGGCCGGTTTGCAGCAGGCTGGCGGGCAGGTAGCGCGCTTCTGTCAGCAAAAACCAGCAGATTTGTGCCACGTGAGTGCCGGTGGTGATGTGCACCAGATACTCTTCGTTTTCCGTATCAAATTCATAATGCGTGGCAAAGTCGAGAAACGCGGCGTAGACCTCTTCAAAGTCCCACGGATCGTTAATGGTGACGGCATGCGGGCGAACATGGGTGTGCGGCGAAAGCAGCGCGACGTCTTCAATCAACCTTTGCGCCATGCTCTCATCGCGTGGCTGGTGGAGGAGTTCCAGCCTGTCGACAGGGAAATCGGGTTGTTGGCATAGCCCAACCGTGGGTCGCCACTTCTTAAACCGATTGGCCCGCTTGCCGCGCTTATCGAGCACCGTTCCCAGTACGCCAATCACTACCCGTCGCTTCTTCATGGTTTATCCGAAAAGATAAATAAGAGAATAAAAGATAAAAAAATTAACCCGTTGAGACAACCACCATTATTGGTGTTAATAATTAAAATCATAAAAATCAATTAATTAAAAATTAAATATGCTTGTTTTAATTCCTGGCACGCTTCTGGCAATAACACTTGCGTCAATCACGCTGAAAGCGCAGGGGGTTAAACCCCGCCGGCACGTCAGGAACGGCACAGGCTGTTTTCCGGGAGTGTTCCGTCAGCCGATGACACACAGTGGGTTCGATTCCCAATTTCATCCCCGAATGAAAACTGGTTGTTAATCATAGAAATAAAGCGGAGTGATGCGCAGTTAGCACGCTTCAGAACAGGCTGCCGGTAATGATGCCGTGTGACAGGCAAAAAGGAATTCCCCTGTCGCTTCGCCCCTGCACCCGCGCCTGACTCACAATAAGGAATAAAAAATGATGAAAAAAATCACTATTCGTAAAGGCCAGCTTGGCCTGTTATCCCGACAGGGTGATTACTATCAGGTACTGGATGCAGGTGAACACCGTTTGCCATGGTTTAACACTCCGGACGTTCTGGTAATCAATACCGATGGCAGCGAAATTCCGGAAGCGCTCGCGGAGTATTTACGTCGCTTCCAGCCTACATGGGTGGAGCAGTACTGTGTGGTGGCTGATTTAACCGATACTGAAGCAGGTGCGCTGTATGTGAACGGCGTCTTGCAGGAAATTTTGCCACCGGCAACGCGCCGTCTGTACTGGCAGGCCGATGAAGCGCTGAAGCTGGTACGGATGGATACACGTCAGGTTTTGGTTCCTGTTGACGTGATGAACGCAGTATTACAGCCCCGTCGCAGCGGTGCGGTGAAAGGTCGCGAAGCTATCTTAACGGTGCAGGTCCCGGCGTGGCACGTCGGTGTACTGAAAATTGACGGTGAAACTCAGGCGCTGTTGCTGCCGGGGTTAACAGCATACTGGAAGGTAAACCATCTGATTGAAGCGGAAGTGGTGGATACCCGTTTGCAGGTGCTGGAGGTTGGCGGCCAGGAGATACTGACCAAAGATAAGGTCAACCTGCGTTTAAACCTGGCGGCGAACTGGCGTTATAGCGATGTGTTGCTGGCATTTGGTCAACTGACTAAACCGCTGGATCACCTTTACCGTGAATTGCAGTTTGCGCTGCGTGAAGCGGTGGGAACGCGCACGCTGGACGAATTGCTGGAAGATAAGCAGGTGATCGATGAAGTAGTGAGCGCACAGGTGAAAGCCCGCATGACGCCGTTTGGTATCGAAGTGGCTTCACTGGGGGTGAAGGATATTGTCCTGCCCGGCGATATGAAGGCTATTTTGTCGCAACTGGTTGAAGCGGAAAAATCCGCCCAGGCCAACGTGATCCGACGTCGTGAAGAGACTGCCGCCACGCGATCGCTGTTAAATACGGCAAAAGTGATGGAAAACAACCCGGTAGCGCTGCGCTTAAAAGAACTGGAAACCCTCGAAAGAGTTGCTGAGCGTATCGATAAAATCTCGGTGTTCGGGGGCCTGGATCAGGTGCTGCACGGCCTTGTGAACATAAAAGGATAAGAATAATGAGCGACAACACAGTGGACAGCGCAATGCGTGCAAGGGTATTGCGCCAGCTAAAAGAGGTTGAGCAGCGTTATGGCGTCAGGGTGCTGTATGCCTGTGAATCCGGCAGCCGTGGCTGGGGATTTGCCTCGCCGGACAGCGACTACGACGTGCGATTTCTCTATGTTCATCCCCCTGAATGGTATCTGCGGGTCGAAGCGCAACGCGATGTTATCGAGCTGCCGATAGATGATGAGCTGGACGTGTGCGGCTGGGAATGGCGCAAGGCGCTGGGGTTACTCAAAGGCGCAAACCCGACGCTTATCGAGTGGCTGGATTCGCCAGTTGTCTATCAGCAGGATGAAGTGACCGTTTCGGCGCTGAAAGCGTTGGTGCCCAAATGGTTTTCTCCGCTACGTGCCCGCTGGCACTACTACTCGATGGCGCGGAAAAACTTCCGTGGCTATCTGCAAGGTGACGACGTGCGATTGAAGAAGTACTTCTACGTCATTCGGCCGCTGCTGGCGGTACGTTGGGTGGAGGCGGGAAAAGGCGTGCCGCCGATGCGTTTTGCCGACCTGCTGGCGGGGAGTGAACTGGATGCGCCATTGCGTCAGGAAATCGACGAATTGCTGGCGCGCAAACAGCGGTCAGGTGAGGCTGAGTATGGTCCGCGTCGTCCATTGTTACATGCGTTTATCCGCGCCGAACTGGAGAGAGGAGAAATCCCGCCAACCTTACCAGACAGCCGGGAAGGGGATGTGAGGGAATTGGACAGGCTGCTATATGGCACGGTGATGCGGTGAAAATGCCCGATGGCCTAAGAACCATCGGGCGTTGACGTCTACTTATTCAAACAAATTATGGTGTAGCTTCTGTACCACCTGCTCGGCTTCAGCACCGGGTACCAGGAAGCACAGGTTATGGCTGGACGCGCCATAGCAAATCATCCGAATATTGAACGGCTCCAGTACGCCGAACACCTCTTTACCCACGCCGCAGGCTTTGGACAGGTCGTTGCCAATCAACGCCACCAGCGCCAGGCCTTCTTCGACTTCCACGCGGCACAGCGCCGACAGCTCCATCAGCAGAGACTGTGTTAACAGTGTATCGCCGGTGGACGTTGAACCGGTGGTATCCAGCGTCAGCGCCACGCTGACTTCGGATGTGGTAATTAAATCGACCGAGATATTGTGGCGTGCCAGGATGCCGAACACTTCCGCCAAAAAGCCGCGAGAGTGCAGCATATTCAGGCTATGCAGCGTCAGCAGCGTCTGCTTACGGCGTAATGCCAGCGCCCGGAACAGCGGTGGATTCGCGGTTTTATTACATACCAGCGTACCGCCTGCTTTTGGATCCTTACTGGAGCCCACAAACACCGGAATATCGCTACGTACGGCTGGCAACAGGGTTGCCGGATGCAGCACTTTCGCGCCAAAGGTCGCCATTTCCGCGGCCTCTTCAAAGGCAATTTCATCAATACGCTGCGCAGCCGGAACCACGCGCGGATCGGTCGTGTAGATGCCGGGAACGTCGGTCCAGATATCAACGCGCGTTGCGTGTAGGGCTTCTGCCAGTAAGGCGGCGGTATAATCGCTGCCGCCGCGTCCCAGCGTGGTGGTGCGGCCCTTGCCTTCACTGCCGATAAAGCCCTGAGTAATCACCAGACCTTCGCTCAGACGCGGGGCCAACTGGAGCGTTGCCAGTTCAGCCAGCGCCGTGACGTCGGGTTCTGCACGACCAAAACGATCGTTGGTGCGCATCACTTTACGCACGTCAAACCACTGCGCTTGCACGTTGCGTTCACGCAGGATCTCGACGAACAGCAGGGTAGACATCAGTTCACCGTGGCTGACCAGTTCGTCGGTCAGCGCGGTTGAGGTCGCCAGTGACGCCGCTTCTGCCAGTGTGGTGATGTTTTCCAGCAGACGTTCGATCTCTTCACGGATCACGTTTGGATAACGCAGGCGTTCCAGAATGTTGAACTGAATTTGACGAATGGCATCGAGTTTTTCGAAGCGCGCGGTTGGCTCCAGCCCTTCAGCCAGTGCGACCAGCAGGTTGGTGATTCCCGCAGAAGCGGAAAGTACCACCACACGGACGTTAGCATCAGAAAGCACGACATCAGCGCTGCGATTCATGGCATCAAAATCCGCCACGCTGGTACCACCAAACTTGGAGACAACTACATCAGTCATAACTACCTCGTGTCAGGGAATGAATAGAGCGACCATGGCACATAAGGCAGAACGAAAACCGGTGCAGGCGCAAATGCAAATACCGTATTTATAAATAAAATGTGTAGCTTGCACTGTCAACGCTGGGATTATGCGGATTTTTCATGCTGCAACTGCGTTGAGTAACGGTACTAATAACAACGCTGATAACCGCTATACTTTTTAGCCACGTTTGGCGGATGCCCTGGCAATGGCATTAAAACAATCACACTTTTCTGTGACTGGCGTTACAATCGATCTCAGTCACAATTCTCAAAATCAGAAGAGTATTGCTAATGAAAAACATCAATCCAACGCAGACCTCAGCCTGGCAGGCACTACAAAAACACTTTGAAGAAATGAAAGACGTTACTATCGCGGATCTTTTCGCGAAAGATAGCGATCGTTTCACTAAGTTTTCCGCGACGTTTGACGATCTGATGCTGGTGGATTTCTCCAAAAACCGCATCACTGAAGAGACGCTGGCTAAACTGCAGGATCTGGCGAAAGAAACCGATTTGGCGGGTGCCATCAAGTCCATGTTCTCCGGTGAGAAAATCAACCGTACTGAAGACCGTGCCGTGCTGCACGTGGCGCTGCGTAACCGTAGCAATACGCCGATCATCGTTGACGGCAAAGATGTGATGCCGGAAGTGAATGCGGTACTGGAGAAGATGAAATCTTTCTCTGAAGCGATCATCTCCGGAAGCTGGAAAGGCTATACCGGCAAAGCCATCACTGATGTAGTAAACATCGGTATCGGCGGTTCTGACCTTGGTCCGTTCATGGTGACCGAAGCGCTGCGTCCGTATAAAAATCACCTGAACATGCACTTTGTGTCGAACGTCGATGGTACGCACATCGCCGAAGTGCTGAAAAAAGTGAACCCGGAAACCACGCTGTTCCTGGTCGCTTCCAAAACCTTCACCACCCAGGAAACCATGACCAACGCCCACAGCGCGCGCGACTGGTTCCTGGCGACCGCTGGCGACAACAAGCACGTAGCCAAACACTTCGCAGCGCTTTCCACTAACGGTAAAGCGGTTGGCGAGTTTGGTATTGATACTGCCAATATGTTCGAGTTCTGGGACTGGGTTGGCGGTCGTTACTCCCTGTGGTCTGCAATCGGTCTGTCCATCATCCTGTCCGTAGGCTTCGACAACTTTGTTGAGCTGCTCTCCGGCGCGCATGCGATGGACAAACACTTCTCCACCACCCCGGCTGAGAAAAACCTGCCGGTGCTGCTGGCGCTGATCGGTATCTGGTACAACAACTTCTTCGGTGCCGAAACCGAAGCGATTCTGCCGTATGACCAGTATATGCACCGTTTCGCGGCCTACTTCCAGCAGGGCAACATGGAATCCAACGGTAAATACGTTGACCGTAACGGCAATGCGGTGGATTACCAGACTGGCCCAATTATCTGGGGTGAGCCGGGTACTAACGGCCAGCATGCGTTCTACCAGCTGATCCACCAGGGTACCAAAATGGTGCCGTGCGATTTCATCGCGCCGGCAATCACCCACAACCCGCTGTCGGATCACCATCCGAAACTGCTGTCTAACTTCTTCGCGCAAACCGAAGCGCTGGCTTTTGGTAAATCTCGTGAAGTGGTTGAGCAGGAATATCGCGACCAGGGTAAAGATCCGGCTACGCTTGAGCACGTTGTGCCGTTCAAAGTGTTCGAAGGTAACCGTCCAACGAACTCCATCCTGCTGCGCGAAATCACGCCGTTCAGCCTGGGTGCGCTGATTGCGCTGTACGAACACAAAATCTTCACTCAGGGCGCGATCCTGAACATCTTCACCTTTGACCAGTGGGGCGTTGAGCTGGGCAAACAGCTGGCGAACCGCATTCTGCCAGAGCTGAACGATGATAAAACTGTTTCTTCCCATGATGTTTCTACTAATGGGTTGATTAACCGTTACAAAGCCTGGCGCGCCTGATGGCGCTGCGCTTATCCGGCCTACAGGCACATATCCTGTAGGCCGGATAAGGCGTTTCGCCGCCATCCGGCATTAATGAAATAAAAAAGCCGATATTAATATCGGCTTTTTTATAAGATTACTCCAGGATATCTACGTTTTTACTTCACTCTTTAATTGAGCTTAATCCTAAAATAATTTATTCAACGTTATCCTGTTTCTGATATTTTCAGATTTACCGGATATTATGTTTTTACTATTATATTTTAACTATTTGAATTAATTTGTTTTTTATTATTTGCTGTTAATCATTTTTTCTCTCGTTATCTAATTGTCCTAAATTCCCTCTCGACCTAATTTGCATACTTCGCTTGTGTATACTCGATCTCGCCCGAAATTCTTTTGGGTAAATCTCCATTCATACAATGAAGGGAATTTGTGATGAAAAAAGTTCTGTATGGCCTTTGGGCTATATCTGCGCTTGCGGCGACCTCTGTCTATGCCGCCCCCGTTCAGGTGGGTGAGGCTGCAGGGTCGGCTGCTGCGTCGGTTTCGGCAGGAAGTTCCTCCGCAACCAGCGTGAGCACCGTAAGTTCTGCGGTGGGGGTTGCCCTGGCGGCGACCGGCGGCGGCGATGGTTCTAATACCGGAACCACAACTACCACAACCACCAGTACCCAGTAATAAAGGTACGTTTAATTCTAACCACACTTCGGTGTGGTTATTTTGGAATTGCCAAAAGTCTGTGGGATTTGTAGGCCGGGTAAGCGTCGCGCCACCCGGCAATAATGCGGAGAAACGTCGTGAAGCGACCAGCGATCATAATGGTTTGCCTGCTACTGCAGGCGTGCTCAGCCACTACCGAAGGGCTGGGTCATTCGCTGTGGGATAGCGTGTTTGGTACTCCCGGCGTACAGATGACGGACGATGAAATTCAAAACATGCCTTACGCCAGCCAGTACATGCAGCTCAACGGCGGTCCCCAACTGTTTGTGGTACTCGCGTTTGCAGAAAACGGACAGCAGAAATGGGTGACTCAGGATCGGGCTATTCTCGTCACGCAGCATGGGCGCATTGTGAAAACGCACCTTGGCGGGGACAACCTAATCGAGGTGAATAATCTGGCGGCAGACCCGCTCATCAAGCCAAATCAGATAGTCGACGGCGCAACGTGGACCCGCACGATGGGCTGGACTGAACATCAGCAGGTACGCTATGCCACCGCGCGCTCGGTTTTCACATGGGATGGCGCAGACACCATCAAAGTCGGCAGCGATAACACGCCGGTACGGATCCTTGATGAAGAGGTCACCACCGATCAAACGCGCTGGCATAACCGCTACTGGATCGACAGTGAAGGGCAGATTCGCCAGTCGGAACAGTATCTTGGCGCAGGTTTCTTCCCGGTGAAAACCACGCTGATTAAGGCGGCAAAACCATGATGAAACAAATGATTACTGCGCTGACATTCAGCCTGTGCGCGGCATCTGTTTTTGCTGCGGGCAGCGTAAAAGTGATTACGACAGGTAGCACAGAAGCAAAAACGCTGACCGGGGCTGAACATCTGCTCGACCTGGTTGGACAGCCGCGGTTGAGCAATAGCTGGTGGCCAGGTGCGGTTATCAGCGAAGAGCGGGCAACAACTGAGGCACAACGTCAGCAGCAGGCATTACTGGCTCGTCTGGCGGCGTTGAGTGCTGAAGCAAGCGGTGATGATGCTGGCGCTATCAACGCATTACGCCAGCAAATTCAGGCGCTGAAGGTGACCGGTAGACAGACGATTAATCTCGACCCAGATGTAGTGCGTACCAGTGAGCCAGGCAACCCGCCGTTGCAGGGCAATTACACACTGTGGGTCGGACCGCAGCCCACAGATATCACGCTGTTTGGCCTGCTAAGCCACCCGGGTAAACAGCCTTTTATACCCGGACGTGATGTTGCCAGCTATCTCGATGGGCAACATCGGCTCAGCGGCGCGGATCGTAGCTACGCCTGGGTTGTCTATCCCAACGGACGCACACAAAAAGTACCGGTCGCCTACTGGAACAAACGTCACATTGAGCCGATGCCCGGCAGCATCATTTTTGTCGGGTTGTCGGACTCTGTCTGGAGCAGCACCCCGGATGAAATCAATGCCGACATTCTTCGCACCCTGACCCAGCGGATACCCGAATAATGAGAAAAACTTATCTGCTCAGCCTGTTGGCGCTGGGTATTAGTGCGGCCTGTTACGGTGAAACGTATCCTGCACCGATTGGTCCTTCCCAGTCCGATTTTGGCGGCGTGGGGCTGCTGCAAACCCCAACCGCACGCATGGCGCGTGAGGGCGAAATGAGCCTTAACTACCGCGATAACGATCAGTACCGCTATTACTCTGCGTCGGTGCAGCTCTTCCCGTGGCTGGAAACCACGCTGCGCTATACCGATGTGCGTACCAAACAATACAGTAGCGTGGAGTCGTTTTCTGGCGATCAGACTTACAAGGATAAAGCTTTTGATCTCAAGCTACGTCTGTGGGAAGAGAGCTACTGGATGCCGCAGGTGGCAGTTGGCGCGCGAGATATTGGCGGAACGGGCCTGTTCGATGCGGAGTATATTGTGGCGAACAAAGCCTGGGGACCGTTTGATTTCTCACTCGGTCTTGGCTGGGGATACCTCGGGACCAGCGGCAACGTCAGCAATCCGTTTTGCTCATACAGCGATAAATTCTGTCATCGCGATAACAGTTACAAGCAGGCGGGTTCTATTGACGGCAGCCAGATGTTCCACGGCCCGGCGTCGCTGTTTGGTGGCGTGGAATATCAGACACCCTGGCAGCCGCTGCGTCTGAAACTGGAGTATGAGGGTAATAATTACCAGCAGGATTTTGCGGGCAAGCTGGATCAGAAGAGCAAGTTTAACGTCGGCGCTATTTATCGCGTCACCGATTGGGCCGACGTTAACCTCAGCTATGAGCGCGGCAACACCTTTATGTTTGGGTTCACGCTGCGGACTAACTTCAACGATTTGCGACCAAACTATAACGATAACGCCCGTCCGAAGTATCAGCCGCAGCCGCAGGATGCGATCCTGCAACATTCGGTAGTGGCGAATCAGCTAACGCTGCTGAAATACAATGCCGGGCTGGCGGATCCTAAAATCCAGGTGCAGGGCGATACGCTGTATGTAACAGGCGAACAGGTGAAATACCGTGATTCGCGCGAGGGGATCGAGCGTGCCAACCGGATCGTGATGAACGATCTTCCTGACGGGATCCGCACGATCCGTATTACGGAAAATCGCCTTAACTTGCCGCAGGTGACGACCGAAACAGAGGTTTCCAGCCTCAAGCGCCATCTGGAAGGCGAGCCCTTGGGCCATGAGACTCAACTGGCGCAAAAACGCGTGGAGCCCGTGGTGCCGAAAACGACCGAGCAGGGCTGGTATATCGATAAGTCGCGCTTCGATTTCCATATCGATCCGGTGTTAAACCAGTCGGTGGGTGGCCCGGAAAATTTCTATATGTATCAGTTGGGCGTGATGGGTACGGCGGATTGGTGGGTGACCGATCATCTGCTGACCACCGGGAGTTTGTTCGCCAACCTCGCCAATAACTATGACAAGTTTAACTACACCAACCCGCCGCAGGATTCGCATTTGCCGCGTGTGCGTACCCATGTACGTGACTACGTGCAAAACGATGTTTACGTGAATAACCTGCAGGCCAACTACTTCCAGTCACTCGGCAACGGCTTTTACGGACAGGTGTACGGCGGCTATCTGGAGACCATGTACGGCGGCGCGGGGGCAGAAGTGCTGTATCGTCCGCTGGACAGCAACTGGGCGTTTGGTGTTGATGCCAACTACGTGAAACAGCGTGACTGGCGTAGCGCGCAGGACATGATGAAATTCACCGACTACAGCGTGAAGACCGGGCATTTGACCGCGTACTGGAATCCTTCTTTCGCCCAGGATGTGCTGGTGAAAGCCAGCGTGGGTCAGTATCTGGCCGGGGATAAGGGCGGAACGTTGGAGATCGCCAAACGCTTCGACAGCGGTGTCGTGGTGGGTGGTTATGCGACTATCACTAACGCCTCGCCGGATGAGTATGGCGAGGGTGATTTTACTAAAGGGGTGTACGTTTCCGTGCCGCTGGATCTGTTCTCGTCTGGTCCGACCCGCAGCCGTGCGGCGATTGGCTGGACGCCGTTAACACGTGATGGCGGTCAGCAGCTTGGGCGTAAGTTTGGTCTGTACGATATGACCAGCGATCGCAGCGTGAATTTTCGGTAATCGAGCCGTTTGCCAGCCGGATGGCGCTACGCTTATCCGGCCTACAAAGTGCCTGTATTGCAGGCCGGATAAGGTATTTACGCCGTCATCAGGGAAGTTACAGGCGACGCAATAATTTTGCTGGATTTCCCGCGTACACGCCTTTCTCGGTGATCGATTTGGTCACTACGCTTCCTGCGCCGATGACCGCGCCATCGCAGACAGTGACCGCCAGAATGGTCGCCCCGCTGCCGATCGAAACATCGTTGCCAATCGTAATTCTTCCCCAACTGTTGCGGTCGGCGTTGGGTTTTCCTTCGCGGAACATATCGTTGGCGAACATCACGCCATGCCCGATAAAACAGCGGGCGCCGAGGGTGACATATTCGCAGATGAAGGTGTGTGACTGAATTTTGCTGTCTGCGCCAATCTGCGTGTTGCCCTGGATTTCAACAAATGGTCCGACAAAAACGTTGTCTCCCAATGTGCAATCGTAGAGATTGGCGGGTTCATAAATCACCACGTTGTCACCGCAGGTAACGTTGCGGACAGCGGATTGTCTTAGCTGCATAATTCATCCTGTGAAATGTATCGTGGCATTCATCATTCTCTGTTGACCTTTCTTGCACAAAATATAAACAAAAAATGTAGATCTCTGTCACATTTTTGCGTTATACAGGAACCTCGCCACTGAGTAAGAGGTGCTGTTATGACGTCGCTATCTCGTCCGCGCGTGGAGTTTATCTCCACCATCTTACAGACCGTGTTGAATCTGGGACTGCTGAGTCTGGGCTTGATCCTGGTTGTATTCCTCGGGAAAGAAACGCTGCATCTGGCG
Source organism: Citrobacter sp. KTE30 (assembly GCF_000398825.1). Classification (NCBI taxonomy): domain Bacteria; kingdom Pseudomonadati; phylum Pseudomonadota; class Gammaproteobacteria; order Enterobacterales; family Enterobacteriaceae; genus Citrobacter; species Citrobacter sp. KTE30. Next base: position 42,971 of record NZ_KB976055.1, read on the forward strand.
GACGTGCTGTTCGCGCCGGAACAAACCAGCAAGTATGAGCTGGTGGAAGGGCTGGTGGTTTACTTCCTCTACTTTGAATTTATCGCGTTGATTGTGAAGTACTTTCAGTCAGGGTTTCACTTTCCGTTGCGCTACTTTGTCTATATCGGGATCACCGCGATTGTGCGGTTGATCATTGTCGATCATAAAGCGCCGATGGATGTGCTGATCTATTCTGCAGCGATCCTGCTGCTGGTGATCACCCTGTGGCTGTGTAATTCCAAACGGCTGAAGCGAGAGTAAAAGACAACACGCCGCAATCGGGCTGCGGCGTGTTGCTGGTCAGGATTACTGCGCAGAGGCAGGCTGGGTTTTCTCTGCGGAGGGCTCCCACAGTTCTTCAAGTTCTTCCAGCGTTTTGCCTTTGGTTTCCGGCACAAACTTCCACATAAACAGCGCGGCCAGAATGCCCATGCAACCGTAAATCCAGTAGGAGAAACCGTTGTGGAAATGGGAAACCAGCCACGAATTTTTGTCCATCATCGGGAAGGTCCAGGAGACGAAGTAGTTCGCCAGCCATTGAGCTGCAACGGCAATGGCGAGCGCTTTGCCACGAATCGCGTTCGGGAAGATTTCGGCCAGCAGCACCCAACAAACTGGTCCCCAGGACATGGCGAATGCGGCGACGTAAAACAGCATCGACAGCAGAGCAACCAGCCCGGAAGCCTGGGTATAAAACGCGGTACCGAGACTGAACATACCGATGGCCATGCCCAGAGCGCCAATAATCTGCAGTGGTTTGCGACCAAATTTATCCACCGTCATGATAGCCAGCACGGTGAAGCTCAGGTTGATCACGCCAACAATAATGGTCTGTAACAAGGCCACGTCGGTGCTGGCTCCCAGCGTTTTAAACACCTCCGGGGCGTAGTAGAGCACGACGTTAATACCGACGAATTGCTGGAAGATAGACAGCATTACGCCGATGACGATAACGCCTGCGCCAAACATCAGTAGGCGACCACCGGTTTTACGACCATGTTCCAGAGAGTGATTGATCTCCTGCATGGCCTGGGTGGCGAGGGTACTGCCCATAATTTTGCGCAGAATACCTTCCGCTTGTTCGTGTCTGCCACGCGCCATCAGCCAGCGCGGGCTTTCTGGTACGGTGTACAGCAGCAGTAAAAACAGCAGAGCGGGAATACTTTCGGACGCAAACATATAGCGCCAGCCATCGGTATTCAGCCAGTTCGCATCACCCGAACGGGCGATAAAATAGTTAACGCAATACACTAACAGTTGACCAAAAATAATGGCGAATTGGTTAAATGACACCAGTTTCCCACGAATGTGCGCGGGTGCCAGTTCAGCAATATACATTGGTGAGAGCATTGAAGCTAAACCTACCCCAATACCCCCAATGATACGATAAATAACAAATTCGGGAACGTATCCGGCTAAATAAACGGGTACGGCGTTATCTGGATTAATAGTTGTAAAGCCTAGTTCCGGCCAGGCGGAACCAATACCAGAAATAAAGAACAGCAGCGCCGCGATTTTCAGCGAGTCCCGGCGGCCAAATCGGTTACTGCAATAGCCGCCCAACGCACCGCCGATGATGCAGCCAATCAACGCACTGGCAACGCAAAAGCCCAACAGCGAGTTGGCGGCGGATTCACTTAAGTGTTGTGGGGCGACAAATACGGTATTTAAGGACTCTACCGTTCCGGATATGACTGCAGTGTCGTAGCCGAATAATAGCCCTCCTAATGTTGCCACTAATGTAATCGAAAAAATATAACTGGAATTATATTGAGTGTTCATTCAGACCTGCCTTAGAGGATACAGCTCTTTTGATCAGTGCCGTGATGTTGAATTTAACAGGCAGGGAAGACAATTATCATTTTTTACATTGCAATTACGTTTTGTCTTTTCTGTGATCTTAATTCTGTTTAATTTTATTGCGTTCGGGTGAAAAATAGAATTGCAGTGATGGAGAGCACGAAAGGAAATAATCGTAAGCGTAATACAAAATAACATAAAAAAAGGGCGCTCCGTAGAGCGCCGAATAACAGTCACAGGTTGGGATAACATAAGTTGAGGGTTGCAGTGGCATTGCCCGTTGCCGGGCAGTTACTTCGGTAAAACTTAACCTTTCACACCACCTGCCGTCAGTCCGTTGACCAGCCAGCGCTGCGCCAGCAAGAACACCAGAGTGATCGGAATGGCTGAAAGTACAGCTGCGGCGGCAAAGTCGCCCCACAAATAGTTCTGTGGATTGAGGTACTGCTGCATACCTACCGCGAGGGTATAGCTGTTCACATCACGCAGCAGCAGTGACGCGACCGGTACTTCGGTAATAGCGGCAATGAAAGACAGAATAAACACGACCGCCAGAATCGGAACGGAAAGTGGTAGCAGCACCAGGCGGAATGCCTGCCACGGCGTTGCGCCATCCAGCGCGGCCGCTTCTTCCAGCGAACCGTCGATGGTTTCGAAATAACCCTTAATCGTCCATACATGCAGCGCAATACCGCCAAGATAGGCGAAGATCACGCCGCCGTGCGTGTTCAGGCCGATAAACGGAATGTACTGACCCAGGCGGTCAAACAAAGCATATAACGCGACCAGAGACAGCACCGCCGGGAACATCTGGAAAATCAGCATCCCTTTCAGCAGGGTTGCTTTGCCCGGGAAACGCATACGGGCAAAGGCGTAAGCACAGGTGGTGGAAAGCGTCACGATACCGATCGCGGTAATGCTGGCCACTTTCACAGAGTTCCACAGCCACAGCAGTACCGGGAACGGCGGCGGCGTCACACGGCCATCCGCGTGTTCAACGCTAAAGCCCAGTGCCAGTTTCCAGTGTTCCCAGGAGATGTTTTCCGGGATCAAACTGCCGGTGGCAAAGTTGCCTTCGCGCAGCGAGATAGCGATAACCATCAGCAACGGGAACATGATCGCCGCGATGAAAATCAGCAGCAGCAGGTGCGTTGTTAAGAGACGCAGTTTCTGAGATTTGGGTTGTACCATAGCCATGTTCGTTGTCTCCCTTAATCAAACTTCATACGTGTGGCTTTCAGGTTCACAATCGCCAGCGCGCCGACCAGCAGGAAGATCAGCGTGGCAATCGCCGCCGCCAGACCGAAGTCCTGACCACCGCCGCCTTCAAAGGCAATACGGTAGGTGTAGCTCACGAGCAGGTCGGTATAACCGGCTGGCGTGGTGGTGCCGAGTCGGTCCGGGCCACCGTTGGTCAACAGCTGAATCAGCACGAAGTTGTTAAAGTTAAAGGCGAAGCTGGCGATCATCAGCGGTGTCAGCGGCTTAATCAGCAGCGGTAGCGTTATCTTAAAGAAGTTCTGGAACGGACCTGCACCATCCATCGCCGAGGCTTCATACAGATCGTCAGGAATCGCTTTCAGCAGACCCATGCACAGGATCATCATGTATGGATAACCGAGCCAGGTGTTGACGATAATAATCATCGAGCGTGCGGTGGTTGGGTCGCTGAACCAGGCCGGTTTGATACCAAACAGTGCGCTCAGCATCATGTTGATTTCACCAAAGCTCTGGTTGAATAAGCCCTTGAAAATCAGAATCGAGATAAACGACGGTACGGCATACGGAAGAATCAGCAGGACACGGTAAATCGCTTTGCCTTTGAGAGACTCCCACTGTACGAGACAGGCCAGCACCATCCCCACAGCAACGGTGAGGATCACAGTCAGAACGGAGAAGACCACCGTCCAGACAAAGATGGCGAAGAACGGTTTCTGGATGCCTTCGTCGGTAAACACGCGAGTGAAGTTATCCCAGCCGATGGCAACGGTATAGCCTGGACTGAGTTTTTCGCTACCCCAGCTACCGTCAGCGTTAATCGCCTGATAATAACCAATATCGTTATTGGCGCGGTATTTAACGCCGCTCTGGCTGTTGGTGAGCGTACCGTCATCAGCGAGCGTATAAAGTGGCTGCGTGCCGGAAAACTGGCGCAGTGAACTCATAATCACTTTGCTTTCATCCGGCAGGTTGGCGGTCAATTGGTTCAGCGCCTGGCGATTCTGCGTGATGATGCGCAGCGTCCCACGCTCGCCCGCTGGCAAAGCATCCGTTTCTTTCAGTTGCAGTTTCTGTTCGCCGCCAAATTTGAAGGCGTCGGAAACATAATTCTTGCCGGTTTCACCGTCGGTGAGAGCCAATTGCCACTCATCACCCGCCGGATACAGGCCAAAGTTGTAGGTTTTCCCAGCCTGATACGAACGATCCATCAGGACTTCCTGAGCACGTTCAAAGGTCAGTTGGTTAGTACTGCTGTAGTTGGTAAAGGCAATGGCGATCGTACAAATCAGCGGAAACAGGACAAACAGCCCCATACCGGCAACGCCCGGGTAAACATAGCGCCAGGCATAGGCTTTACGGTTAGCGAAAATATACAGGCCAGCAGAGCTTAAAATCAGCGTCATGATGGCAAACAGGTACTCCCCCTGAGCGTACATCAAAACAACAAGGTAACCGACCAGCAGCCCAAGCAGACCCATCACTGACCATTTCAGCGTGTCGCTTTGCCACCAGTGTTTCTTTTTAATGACATCCATGGGGTTCAATCCTCAACAACAATGAAAACCTGTTGGTCAGCGTGCCTGATGGCGCTGCGCTTATCAGGCCTACGGTGTGTTGTAGGCCGGATAAGGCATTTATGCCGCCATCCGGCACGTGTGCTACAGCATTACTTGGTGATACGACCTTGTGCATCTTTCAGCGCGGCATCGACGGTCTGACGGCCGCTGGCTGCGTTGATCACTGCGGTACGAACGGCATACCAGAATGCGGACATCTGTGGGATGTTCGGCATGATTTCGCCTTTCTGAGCGTTATCCATGGTGGCGGCAATGCGTGGGTCTTTTGCTAACTGATCCTGGAAGGATTTCAGCGCAACGGCGCCCAGCGGCTTGTCCTTGTTCACTTCATCCAGACCCTGATCGGTCAGCAGGTAGTTTTCGAGGAACTCTTTCGCCAGTTCTTTGTTCGGGCTGGCGGCATTGATACCGGCGCTCAGAACGCCAACAAACGGTTTAGACGCTTTGCCTTTGAAGGTTGGCAGCAGCGTGACGCCGTAGTTGATTTTGCTCTTGTCGATGTTGGACCACGCCCACGGACCGTTGATGGTCATCGCAGTATCGCCCTTGTTAAAGGCAGCTTCGGCGATGGAGTAATCCGTATCCGCGTTCATATGTTTGTTCTTGATCAGGTCAACCAGGAAGGTCAGACCCGCTTTCGCGCCGGCGTTATCCACGCCCACGTCTTTCACATCGTACTTGCCGTTTTCAAACTTGAATGCGTAACCGCCGTCGGCGGCAATCAGCGGCCAGGTGAAGTACGGCTCTTGCAGGTTGAACATCAGCGCGGATTTACCTTTCGCCTTCAGGTCTTTATCCAGTGCAGGAATTTCTTCCCAGGTTTTCGGTGGGTTTGGCACGAGGTCTTTGTTGTAAATCAGCGACAGCGCTTCAACCGCGATCGGGTAGGCAATCAGTTTGCCGTTATAGCGTACGGCATCCCAGGTGAACGGATAGAGTTTGTCCTGGAACGCTTTGTCAGGCGTGATTTCAGCCAGCAGGCCAGACTGAGCGTAACCGCCAAAACGGTCATGAGCCCAGAAGATGATGTCCGGGCCGTCGCCGGTCGCGGCAACCTGCGGGAATTTCTCTTCCAGTTTGTCCGGGTGCTCAATAGTGACTTTGATCCCGGTGTCTTTCTCGAATTTTTTGCCCACTTCAGCGAGGCCGTTATAGCCTTTGTCGCCGTTAATCCAGATAACCAGCTTACCTTCTTCAATCTTGGCGAGAGCCGAGGCGGAAAACATCATCGTCGTCAATGCAGACAATGCGAGGATGCGTGCGCCAGTTTTGATTTTCATAGTTCCCATCCTGTTTGGTGATTTTGCAGAGGTGGCTTAACGGTTACTAGTTTCTTTATACGACAACCTCTTTCCATCCTCCTTACCCCTACGCCCCACCCGCTCTTTATGTGATCTGTGTTACATAAATGTGAGTATTGCGTACTGGCGCACATAAAAACCCACCGATTTTTGCAGGCTGCATCACGAAATTCCTCTGAGGCGGGTAGCCCGGGTCTCAGACGCTGCTCTCTCATCCTCCCGCCTCCTCCCCCATAAAAAAGCCGGGGGGTGGAGGATTCACGCAGTCAAGTGATCGCGCATAGTCAGCCCATCATGAATGTTGCTGTCGATGACAGGTTGTAACGAAGGGAGAAGGGCATGGCGAGCGTACAGCTGCGAAATGTAACAAAAGCCTGGGGTGACGTGGTGGTATCGAAAGATATCAATCTCGACATTCACGAAGGGGAATTCGTGGTGTTTGTCGGACCGTCAGGCTGCGGTAAGTCGACCTTGCTGCGTATGATCGCCGGGCTTGAAACCATCACCAGTGGTGACTTGTTTATCGGGGAGACCCGGATGAACGACATTCCGCCCGCCGAACGCGGTGTGGGTATGGTCTTCCAGTCCTACGCGTTATACCCCCATTTATCTGTCGCGGAAAACATGTCATTCGGCCTCAAACTGGCCGGGGCGAAAAAAGAAGTGATGAACCAGCGTGTGAACCAGGTTGCGGAAGTTCTGCAACTGGCACACCTGCTGGAGCGTAAACCAAAAGCGCTTTCCGGCGGACAACGTCAGCGTGTGGCGATTGGCCGTACGCTGGTCGCTGAACCGCGTGTATTCCTGCTGGACGAACCGCTGTCAAACCTCGACGCCGCGCTGCGCGTGCAGATGCGTATTGAAATCTCCCGCCTGCATAAACGTCTTGGTCGCACGATGATTTACGTCACCCACGATCAGGTCGAAGCGATGACCCTGGCTGACAAAATTGTGGTGCTGGATGCCGGTCGCGTAGCGCAGGTTGGTAAACCGCTGGAGCTATACCACTACCCGGCTGACCGCTTTGTTGCCGGGTTTATTGGCTCGCCGAAGATGAACTTCCTGCCGGTGAAAGTCACCGGGACGGCCATCGATCAGGTGCAGGTTGAACTGCCTAACCGCCAGCAAATATGGCTCCCGGTAGACAGCCATGCGGTGCAGGTTGGCGCCAACATGTCTTTAGGTATCCGCCCGGAACATCTGCTGCCCAGCGATATCGCCGATGTCACCCTCGAAGGTGAAGTGCAGGTGGTCGAGCAGCTTGGTCACGAAACACAAATTCATATCCAGATCCCCGCCATCCGTCAAAACCTGGTTTACCGCCAGAACGACGTGGTGTTGGTAGAAGAGGGTGCCACATTCGCTATCGGCCTGCCGCCAGAGCGTTGCCATCTGTTCCGTGAGGATGGCAGTGCATGTCGTCGGTTGCATCAAGAGCCGGGTGTTTAAGGTATCCCATTAAAAAAAAGCGCAAAACCGTCAAGGTGAAGCGTTTAAAGAAAAGCAATGATCTCAGGAGATAGAACGATGATTACTCTGCGCAAACTCCCTCTGGCGGTTGCTGTGGCGGCAGGCATTATGTCTGTTCAGGCAATGGCTGTGGATTTCCATGGCTATGCACGTTCCGGTATTGGCTGGACGGGTAGCGGCGGTGAACAACAGTGTTTCCAGGCAACCGGCGCCCAAAGTAAATACCGTCTTGGTAACGAATGTGAAACCTATGCGGAAATTAAATTAGGTCAGGAAGTGTGGAAAGAAGGCGATAAGAGCTTCTACTTCGACACTAACGTTGCCTATTCCGTCGCACAGCAGAATGACTGGGAAGGGACTGACCCGGCCTTCCGTGAAGCCAACGTGCAGGGTAAAAACCTGATTGAATGGCTGCCAGGCTCCACTATCTGGGCAGGTAAGCGCTTCTATCAGCGTCATGATGTTCACATGATCGACTTCTACTACTGGGATATTTCAGGTCCTGGTGCTGGTATTGAAAACATCGATCTGGGCTTCGGTAAACTGTCTCTGGCCGCGAGCCGTTCACAGGAAGCGGGTGGTTCATATGCTTTCAGCAGCCAGAATATCTATGATCGTACCAAAGACACCGCCAACGACGTATTTGACGTTCGTTTAGCACAGTTGGCAACTAACCCGGATGGGATGTTGGAATTGGGCGTTGACTATGGCCGTGCGAATACCACCGATGATTACCACCTGGCAGACGGCGCATCTAAAGATGGTTGGATGTTCACCGCTGAACATACCCAGAGCATGCTGAAGGGCTACAACAAGTTTGTTGTTCAGTACGCGACAGATTCTATGACCACTCAGGGTAAAGGTCTGAACCAAGGGTCTTACGGTTCATCCTCCTTCACCGTTACTAACCCAGACGGTAGTAAAACGAATTACGCCAATAACGTTATTAATAACAACGGTAGCCTGTTCCGCGTACTTGACCACGGTGCAATCTCCCTGGGCGACAAATGGGATCTGATGTACGTCGGTATGTACCAGAACCTCGATATGGATAACGACCTGGGGACCGAATGGTACACCGTCGGTATTCGTCCGATGTACAAATGGACACCGATCATGAGCACCCTGCTGGAAGTCGGTTACGACAACGTCAAATCTCAGCAAACTGGCGATCGCAACAGCCAGTACAAAATCACCCTGGCGCAACAGTGGCAGGCTGGCGACAGCATCTGGTCCCGCCCGGCAATTCGTGTCTTTGCAACCTATGCCAAATGGGATGAAGAGTGGGGCTACGTTAAAAATGGTAACGACGTAACCAAATACGCCGCTGCAACCAACTCTGGTATCAGCACAACCAGCCGTGGCGACAGCGATGAGTGGTCCTTCGGTGCCCAGATGGAAATCTGGTGGTAATTCAGCACTAACCTGACGTAAAGACCGAAAGAGGGGCGCCAGCCCCTCTTGATTACGGTTTAGCGCGCTATTGCCTGGCCACCGCTGAACCCATGCTATCTGAGGTGATAACAATGAAAATGAAGAAAAGTCTCGTTGCCCTTTGTTTATCTGCAGGGTTATTTGCCAGCGCGCCTGGCATCAGCCTGGCCGATGTAAATATTGTTCCGCAGAACACCACCGCGGCTCCAGCTATTCCCACTGCTGCGCTACAACAGTTAACCTGGACGCCGGTTGATCAATCCAAAACCCAGTCGACACAGCTAGCGACAGCGGGTCAGCGTCTGGATGTTGCTGGTATTACTGGCCCAGTCGCTGCGTACAGCGTACCCGCGAATATTGGTGAGTTAACTCTGACGCTGACCAGTGAAGTCAACAAACAAACCAGTGTATTTGCACCAAACGTTTTAATTCTTGATCAGAACATGACGCCATCTGCGTTCTTCCCCAGCAGCTATTTCACCTACCAGGAACCCGGCGTGATGAGTGCCGATCGTCTGGAAGGCGTAATGCGTCTGACGCCAGCGCTGGGCCAGCAAAAGCTCTATGTTCTGGTCTTTACCACAGATAAAGATCTCCAGCAGACCACGACCCTGCTTGACCCGGCAAAAGCCTATGCCAAGGGTGTAGGTAACGCTGTTCCGGATATTCCTGACCCGATCGCCCGTCATACCACCGACGGTCTGCTGAAGCTGAAAGTCAAAACCAGTTCCTCCTCCAGCGTGCTGGTAGGGCCGCTGTTTGGCTCATCCGGCCCTGGCCCTGTCACGGTTGGCAATACCGCCGCGCCTGCGGTGGTCTACGCGGCCCCGGCAGCAGCCGTTGCTGCTCCAGCGCCACAACCGGTGAAGAAAAGTGAGCCGATGTTAAATGACACGGAAAGTTATTTTAACCAGGGTATTAAGGATGCCGTGGCGAAAGGCGATGTCGATAAAGCGCTGAAGCTGCTTGATGAAGCTGAACGTCTGGGTTCCAAATCTGCCCGATCCACCTTTATCAGCAGTGTAAAAGGCAAGGGGTAAACGTCTCCCCGCAGTGCTGATTTTGCAACAACTGGTGCGTCTCCTGGCGCACCTTTTTTTATCCTTCGGTGCTAATTGTTACACTTATGTTGCTCTGACGATCACTTAATTGTGTTTGCTCACCCCGTAATGCATTTTCTGCGATACAATGCCTTCAGGTTATAAATCGGAGAGTAAGGCATGCCACACCCTGCGTTAACGCAACTGCGTGCGCTGCGTTATTTTGATGCGATCCCGGCGCTGGACCCCCAACTGCTCGACTGGTTGTTACTGGAAGATTCCATGACCAAACGTTTTGAGCAGCAGGGGAAAAAGGTCACCGTAACGTTGATTCGCGAAGAATTCGTTGGGCAAAATGAGGTGGCTGAAGAACTGACGCTGCTGCCTAAAGAGTCTCGCTATTGGTTACGTGAAATCCTGTTATGTGCGGATGGTGAACCCTGGCTTGCCGGACGGACCGTGGTGCCTGAATCAACCTTGTGCGGCCCTGAACTGGCCTTACAGAACCTGGGGAAAACCCCGCTCGGACGCTACCTGTTTACGTCATCGACATTGACCCGAGATTTTATTGAGATTGGCCGCGATGCAGCGCTATGGGGGCGTCGTTCCCGCCTACGGCTGAGCGGTAAGCCGCTGATGCTTACCGAGCTTTTTCTGCCTGCATCGCCGTTGTACTGAGAGGAAGATAAAGATGGAGTGGAGTCTGACGCAGAATAAGCTGCTGGCGTTTCACCGCTTGATGCGTACGGATAAGCCGATCGGCGCCTTACTGCTGCTCTGGCCAACGCTATGGGCATTGTGGGTGGCGACCCCAGGCATGCCGCAACTGTGGATCCTGGCGGTATTTGTCGCCGGCGTTTGGTTAATGCGCGCCGCTGGATGCGTGGTAAATGATTATGCCGACAGGAAATTTGACGGACACGTTAAACGCACCGCGAATCGACCGCTGCCGAGCGGTGCCGTCACCGAAAAAGAAGCCCGAACGCTGTTCGTCGTATTGGTGTTGCTGGCCTTCCTGCTGGTTTTGACGCTCAACACGATGACCATTTTGTTGTCCGTTGCGGCGCTAGCGCTGGCGTGGGTCTATCCCTTCATGAAACGCTACACGCATCTGCCGCAGGTGGTGCTGGGCGCGGCGTTTGGCTGGTCTATACCGATGGCGTTTGCCGCCGTGAGCGAGTCTGTACCACTGAGCTGCTGGCTGATGTTCCTCGCCAACATTCTCTGGGCGGTGGCCTATGACACACAGTATGCGATGGTTGACCGGGATGATGACCTGAAGATTGGCATTAAATCGACCGCGATCCTGTTCGGCCAGAACGACAAACTCATTATTGGTATTCTGCAGGTCGGTGTACTGGTGCTGATGGCGCTGGTTGGGTGGCTGAACGGGCTGGGACCGGGCTATTACTGGTCTCTGCTGGTGGCGGGTGCGCTGTTTGTGTATCAGCAGAAGCTGATCGTTAATCGTGAGCGTGATGCCTGTTTTAAAGCGTTTATGAACAATAACTATGTAGGCCTGGTACTGTTCTTAGGACTGGCGATGAGCTACTGGCACTTTTGAGTTTGGCTTAGCCTGCAAAATAAAAACCGGTCATTTCGACCGGTTTTTTTATGCTTACTCGCCCTGTGTGGCGCTCTCGATGGTCAGACGCACATCCGATGTGACCAGTTCGGCCAGCATCTGGTAGATCTTCATCGTCTCTTCCGGCTCGGCATCCCCGGTATCGCTAATGAATCCCTCGTCACGCAGTGTCAGCACCAGAGAGCTGAACACCGCTTTATCGAAGAATTCCGGCGCGTTAATGCCGTGCAGCACTGAGAGGCGTTGTGCCACGGTGCGGCTCTCTTTCTCCAGCGTGCCACGGTTGATCGACGGGTTGGCGCTCAGTAGCCAGAAGGTGATAGCGTAGCGTTGCAACGTCTCGCGAGCACCCGCAGCCAACAGCTGCAGCGTACGGGAGCGGGCAGGGTTAATATGCAGCTCGCCATCCTGTAGAGTAATCAGCCCCTGGCGCTGCATTTCGCTGGCCAGTTCGTCAATCACCCCGGCAAGCTCATCGCGCTCCCAGCGCAGGAACAACTCGGCTTTCAGCATCGGGTACAACGCATCAATATGCTGCTGTAGCGCGACGCGTGAAATACGACGATGCTGAGTCACAATGGCTGCCATCAACGAAGGCAGAACCAGCATATGCGCAATGTTATTGCGGTAGTATGTCATCAAGACCGCCTGCTCGCGCGGCAGAATAATGATGTCACCGATGGTGTCTTTCTCGACCTCAAACTTGTTCATCTGCAAGGCGTGGTCGATCAGTTCACTGGCACTTTGCGCAGGAACGGTTGAGTCCGCCGCGTACGGCACGTTGCGCAGCAGGCTCAGGTAGCAGTCGAGCTGCTCGGTTAACTGTTCACGGGTCAGAGAGCGCTGGCGGGAAGCCAACAGCGCGGTACAACACAGGTTCATGGCGTTGGCCGCGCCAGCGTTGTTAATGCGCACCATCAGATCGGCGGCAATGTTATTCACCGTCGGCGTCAGCCAGGCCGGACGGATAGACTCGATAGGATCGATAGATTCACGCCATTCTGGCACATGCTGGTTGAGGTAAGTCATCAATGGCATTGGTTCACCAAAGTTGACGTAGCCCTGACCCAGGTTGCGCAGCTTGCTTAAGCCACGCAGCATTTGTGGCAGACTTTCTTTCTCTTTCGTCGCGCCACGCAGCTCTTTTGCGTAGGTGCCCACTTCCATTACGTGCTCGTAGCCGATGTAGATCGGTACGAGAGTAATAGGACGCGTACCGCCGCGCAGCATCGCCTGAATAGTCATCGACAGGGTGCCGGTTTTAGGGTCGAGCAAACGACCAGTACGTGAACGTCCACCCTCGACAAAGTACTCAACCGAGTAGCCGCGGCTGAACAACTCGCCCAGGTATTCACGGAATACGGTGGAGTAGAGCTTGTTGCCCTTGAAGGTACGACGAATAAAGAATGCGCCCAGACGACGGAAAATCGGACCCGCTGGCCAGAAATTCAGGTTGATACCGGCTGCGATGTGCGGCGGAACCAGACCCTGGTGGTACAGAACGTACGACAGCAGCATATAGTCCATATGGCTGCGGTGGCACGGAACGTACACGATTTCATGCCCATCGTGCGCCAACTGGCGTACACGCTCCGCATTATGAACGTTAATCCCCTGATACAGACGGTTCCAGGTAAAGCCCAGGATACGGTCCGTCAAACGGATCATTTCGTAGGAGAAGTTGGCGGCAATCTCTTCCATCAGCGCAATGGCATTTTGCTGCGCTTTTTCGTGGGAGATTTTTTTACTGCGCGCTTCATCTTCTACCGCGCGAGCGATCGCTTTTGAAGCTAACAGTTTATTAAACAGATCCTGGCGGGCAGGGAGGCGCGGGCCGACAGCGGCCAGACGCTGGCGAGCAAAGTGCATACGCGCCACGCGTGCCAGCTTCTGGGCAATGATCTTATCCGTACCGTGTTCATCCGCCATACGACGCAGAGAGACCGACGGGGAGAAGCGGACAAAACTGTCGCGACCCAGCCAGGAAACCGCAAAGAATTTCTGTACGCCGTTTAGCATACGTAACGGCGGATTAACTTCACCTTTTTCACGCCCTGGCGCACGGCCAAACATCACCGAAACCGGCACCATCTGCACATCCAGGTCTGGATTGCTGCGATGTAAGTCGAGATAGTTATGGAACAGCTTGATGGACTCTTCTTTTGGCGTGTAATAGGTGAACACACGCGGGCCGCCGTGAATAAACACGTAGCGCGGCAGTAAAGTCCCGTCTATCTCCAGCGGTTCCAGGGGATCGGGGAGATCGTGCACCAGACATTGGGCACGCAGCGTCAGCAAGTCTGCTTTTGAATTGTACGGTAGGACGTACATAATGGGACGAGACGTATCGAGCCCCAATTCCGGGGCAGGTTCTGCCGGAATAGACTTGCTTTTTACCAGGACGCTTAATGGTAAATTCAGTAATTTGTAGTAAATTCGTGGCCAGCCGGACATAAACGATGTAAAGCCTCTGGTTAATAATGCAAATGCGCTGCAAGGATATCAGAAAGTTTAGTGAATTTCTGTGGTATCCCGTCATACTTCGCGCTGCTTTGCCACCCCCTGAAACAAACGGGGTAACGTTACAATGACATTGACGCTAATAATGTAAAAAGGTTCTTTTTGATGGCCAATAATACCACTGGATTCACCCGAATTATCAAAGCTGCAGGCTATTCCTGGAAAGGTTTTCGCGCCGCATGGATCAATGAGGCGGCATTCCGCCAGGAAAGCGTTGCCGTACTGCTGGGCGTAGCTATCGCCTGCTGGCTGGACGTCGATGCGATTACTCGCGTGCTGTTGATTGGTTCCGTGATGCTGGTGATGATCGTTGAAATCCTCAACAGTGCGATTGAGGCGGTAGTTGATCGTATAGGCTCTGAGTATCACGAACTTTCCGGCCGGGCGAAAGATATGGGGTCGGCGGCGGTATTGTTGTCTATTTTTGTCGCTCTGATTACCTGGGGCATCCTGTTGTGGTCGCATTTGCGATAAGGATTCCACATCTTCATAAATCTCCTGCTTTTTGTGCAGTTTGCGGTTCCAAAATCACCTTTAGCTGTATATACTCACAGCATAACTGTATATACACCCAGGGGGCGGAATGAAAGCGTTAACGGCCAGGCAGCAAGAGGTGTTTGATCTCATTAGAGATCACATCAGCCAGACAGGTATGCCACCGACGCGTGCGGAGATCGCGCAGCGTTTGGGGTTCCGTTCCCCAAATGCCGCTGAAGAACATCTGAAAGCGCTGGCGCGTAAAGGTGTGCTGGAAATTGTCTCCGGCGCATCGCGCGGTATTAGACTGCTGCAGGAAGAAGAAGAGGGATTACCGCTTGTCGGTCGTGTGGCGGCAGGCGAGCCACTTCTGGCGCAGCAGCACATCGAAGGCCATTATCAGGTCGATCCTTCACTGTTCAAACCGAACGCCGATTTTCTGCTGCGCGTCAGCGGTATGTCTATGAAAGATATTGGTATTATGGACGGTGATTTACTCGCTGTGCATAAAACTCAGGACGTGCGTAACGGTCAGGTTGTTGTTGCCCGTATTGATGACGAAGTTACGGTTAAACGCCTGAAAAAGCAGGGAAACAAGGTTGAACTTCTGCCAGAAAATAGCGAATTTAAACCTATCGTTGTCGACCTGCGTGAGCAAAGCTTCACCATTGAAGGGCTGGCGGTAGGTGTCATTCGTAACGGTGAATGGCTGTAATCATGTATTAATACTGTGGCGCATTCTGCGCCACAGTTAGTTTTCACTTCTTTTCATCAGGCTTTCCTGTATGCCTTTCTTTACCTCTTCTGATAAAGCACTCTGGCACCTCGCCTTACCGATGATCTTCTCCAATATCACCGTTCCCCTGCTGGGACTGGTGGACACCGCGGTGATTGGTCATCTGGATAGTCCGGTCTATCTTGGCGGTGTTGCGGTTGGTGCTACGGCAACCAGTTTTCTCTTTATGCTGCTGCTTTTCCTGCGCATGAGCACCACGGGTCTTACTGCCCAGGCATTTGGTGCGAAAAATCCACAGGCGCTGGCGCGCGCACTGGTGCAGCCGCTAATGCTGGCGCTGGGCGCGGGGTTGCTTATCGCACTGTTTCGTACGCCGATTATCGATGTAGCGCTGCATATTGTCGGGGGAAGTGAAGCGGTACTGGAACAAGCCCGGCGTTTCCTTGAAATCCGCTGGCTCAGCGCACCCGCCTCGCTGGCTAATCTGGTGCTGCTCGGCTGGCTGCTTGGCGTTCAGTATGCGCGTGCGCCGGTTATCCTGTTGATTGTTGGCAATATTCTTAACATTGTGCTCGATTTATGGCTGGTGATGGGCCTGCATATGAACGTGCAAGGTGCGGCACTGGCGACGGTGATTGCTGAATATGCCACCTTACTGATCGGCCTGATGATGGTGCGCAAAGTCCTGCATATGCGCGGAATATCGCTGGCAATGCTGAAGCAGGCGTGGCGTGGCAACTTCCGTCGTTTGCTGGCGCTTAATCGTGACATCATGTTGCGCTCGCTGCTGCTGCAGCTCTGTTTTGGCGCTATCACGGTGCTGGGTGCGCGTCTGGGAGGCGATATTATTGCGGTTAATGCCGTTCTGATGACCCTGCTAACCTTTACCGCCTACGCGCTGGATGGATTTGCCTATGCCGTGGAAGCGCATTCGGGCCAGGCCTATGGGGCGCGAGATGGTAGCCAGTTACTGGACGTCTGGCGGGCGGCCTGTCGGCAGTCCGGTATTGTGGCTATTCTGTTTTCGCTGGTTTATGCCCTGTTTGGCGAGCAGATTGTTGCGCTACTGACCTCGCTGCCGCAAATCCAACTACTGGCCGATCGCTATCTCTTCTGGCAGGTGGTGTTACCGCTGGTGGGTGTCTGGTGTTATCTGCTCGACGGAATGTTTATTGGCGCGACGCGGGCTGCAGAAATGCGCAACAGTATGGCCGTTGCCGCAGTGGGATTCGCCTTAACGCTCCTGACGTTGCCGTGGCTGGGAAATCATGGTTTGTGGCTGGCGTTAACCGTTTTCCTCGCGTTGCGCGGGCTGTCGCTGGCCTTTATCTGGCGGCGTCACTGGCGTAATGGAACCTGGTTTGCCTAATCTGGATGGTTAAAAATTCCGAATAATAAATAAAACCCAGAATCAGTGACTACACTTATTCTCACGTCCAGCAAAAACAGCATGTGTCTGGACATGGCACTCTCGCTATTCACAACCTAACGATGAGGACTTGATGATGAATAAAGACGAAGTCGGCGGCAACTGGAAGCAGTTTAAAGGTAAAGTGAAAGAGCAATGGGGCAAACTGACCGATGATGATATGACGGTCATTGAAGGTAAACGTGACCAACTGGTCGGTAAAGTCCAGGAGCGTTACGGTTACGCGAAAGATCAGGCGGAGAAAGAAGTTAACGATTGGGAAAAACGTAATGATTACCGCTGGTAATTAACCCCTCCCTCCTGAGAGTACAAGGATGTACGCTCTCCCGCTTACCTAGCGCCCCACTTTCTTCTTCACCTGAATCGTATGGTCATGCTGGCACTCGCCAGGATGGCGGCATGACTCAACTTCTACACAGGCCGGACATAGTCCGTGTGCTTCAATAACATTATGTCGCAGAGCAAAGCCCATTTTGGCCGCCAGCGTATGCATGATGTCTTCCACACCTTCTGCGCACTCTTCTTTTACCACACCACAGCGGTCACAAATGAACATCGCGGAACTGTGGGTTGGCTGATCGAACAGATGGCAAAGGACATAGCTGTTGGTGGATTCCACCTTATGCACAAACCCTTGTTCCAGCAGAAAATCGAGCGCACGATACACGGTTGGCGGCTTGGCCTGCGGCTCAGTTTCCCGCAACAGGTCGAGCAGGTCATAGGCGCTGATAGCCCCTTCCTGCAGGCTCATCAGGCGCAACACTTCGAGACGCTGTGGCGTAAGCCGCACGTTGCGTTGCGCACAGAGTTTTTCAGCTTGAGCCAATAACTCTTGCGTAGTGGTTTTGTCCATTTGGCGCCTCGATTTGCGTGGAAGGTTAATCCCTTACTTTAACATGTTCTGCTTAAAACGCCGAGATCCACCGCGGTGTGCTATACCTGACGCATCGCAATACTGGAAAATAACCATGAAAAGACCCGATTGTATTCGCCACTGGCGTGAGGTTGAGGGGGCTGACGACTCCACTTATCCCGACAGCGATGAGCTATTTGCTATTGGCGCGCCGCTTGCCCGCAAATTGGGGTTAGGACGACTCGGCATTCATCATGAACGCCTGCCGCCGGGTCGGCGCACGTCGTACCCGCACGCTGAAAGCGATGAGGAAGAGTTTATCTATGTGCTGGAAGGTTATCCTGAGGCCTGGATTAACGGGTATTTATGGAAGCTAGAACCGGGCGACAGCGTCGGTTTCCCGGCAGGTACAGGCGTGTGCCATACCTTTATCAATAACACCAGCGAAGAGGTGCGTCTATTAGTCGTGGGTGAGGCGAACAAAAAATATAACCGCATTTATTATCCGCTTAACCCGGTCTATGCCGCTACACGCGAGGATCGCTGGGTCGACCATCCGCCGCAGTTTTTCGGATCACACGACGGAAAACCGGGGCGTAAATAGCGTTTGTTGAGGGGCAGAGGGAGTGAGCCGCGAGGATGTGGCTCACTATCGTAACGGTCTATGCTATAGTAGCGCCCCTTTTTTAACCGGATGCTTGAATATTCGCCATGCTGCCTGAATCTCAGTCTACCGCTTTTCCCGCTCATCGTTTTTCTATCGCGCCGATGCTCGACTGGACGGACAGACACTGCCGCTACTTTTTGCGCTTACTGTCCAGCCAGACGTTGCTCTATACGGAGATGGTAACCACCGGCGCGATCATTCATGGTAAAGGCGATTATCTGGCGTATAGCGAAGAAGAGCATCCGGTCGCATTGCAACTGGGCGGGAGCGATCCTGCGGCGCTGGCGCAGTGCGCAAAGCTCGCTGAACAGCGGGGTTATGACGAAATCAATCTCAACGTGGGTTGTCCTTCCGACCGCGTGCAGAATGGCATGTTTGGCGCCTGCCTGATGGGGAATGCGCAACTGGTCGCCGATTGTGTCAAAGCAATGCGCGACGTGGTGTCGATTCCGGTAACGGTGAAAACGCGTATCGGCATTGATGATCAGGACAGCTACGAATTCCTGTGCGATTTCATCAACACGGTATCTGGCAACGGCGAATGTGAGATGTTTATTATTCACGCCCGCAAGGCCTGGCTATCCGGGTTAAGCCCGAAAGAAAACCGCGAGATCCCACCGCTGGATTATGACCGTGTTTATCAGCTAAAGCGTGATTTCCCGCATCTGACGATGTCGATCAACGGCGGCATTAAATCGCTGGAAGAAGCAAAAATTCATCTGCAACATATGGATGGCGTGATGGTGGGGCGTGAAGCTTACCAAAACCCAGGTATTCTGGCGTCCGTTGACCGTGAGATTTTTGCTGCTGCCACCGAAGATGCCGATCCAGTTGCCGTGGTGCGCGCCATGTACCCGTACATTGAGCGTGAACTGAGTAAGGGGACCTATTTGGGACATGTGACGCGCCATATGTTGGGGCTGTTTCAGGGGATCCCTGGGGCTCGTCAGTGGCGTCGCTATCTGAGCGAAAATGCGCATAAAGCCGGGGCAGATATTAACGTACTGGAGCATGCGCTGAAGCTGGTCGCTGACAAGCGTTAAGTTTTCGCCAAAAGTTAGTTAATTTCACCACGCCCTGCGCTTTGTCGCGGGGCGTTTTCTTTATAAATCAATACATTATTTTTGGCATGTTTCTTGTAAAGCAATGGAGAGAATTTCATTTCGGGAGAGAGCCATGCTGGAACTACTTTTTGTGATTGGATTTTTTATCATGCTGATGGTCACCGGCGTATCTTTGCTGGGCGTTCTGGCTGCATTGGTCGTAGCCACCGCAGTGATGTTTCTGGGCGGACTATTTGCCTTGATGATTAAACTGTTGCCCTAGCTGCTACTGGCTGTTGCCGTGGTGTGGGTTATCAAGGCGATAAAAGCGCCAAAAGTCCCACAGTATCAGCGCAATAACCGTCGATTTTACTAAGGTATTGAGCGGTGCGTCACAACCTGCAACATTGCCTTTAGAACCAAATAGGAATTGATTATCAAATCTGTCACTATTGCCAGGTTAACGAATTCATCGAGCTGTACCCTACATACAGCCGAACTAAAAAAAGAAAGGGCTTCCCACGGGAAGCCCTAATTCTTTACTTCCCCGTCATAATTCAAACCGCAGGTGTGTTGGCTGCTTTCATTCACCCCAGTCACTTACTCCAGTAAGCTCCTGGGGATTCATTCAATTGCCGCCTTCCTGCAATTTGAATTATTTAGGGGAAGTCGAAGCATTATGGGATTAGCAAACTCGATCCCTGCGTTGCCCGGCTTTCAAGTACTTCATGAGCACGCTGTGCATCGTGCAGTGCGAACGTCTGACCAGGCGCGACATCCACTTTGATTACTCCGCTGGCAATTAGCGAGAATAGCTCATTGCTGGCTTCGGTTAATTCGCGGTGATTGGTGATATACCCCTGGAGTGAAGGACGGGTCACGTACAGCGAACCTTTCTGGTTCAGAATACCTAAGTTCACGCCAGTCACCGGCCCGGAAGCATTACCAAAGCTGACCATTAGTCCCCGGCGCTGTAAACAATCCAGCGAGGCTTCCCAGGTATCTTTCCCCACCGAGTCATACACCACCCGTACTTTTTTTCCGCCGGTTATCTCTTTCACTCGCTCAACTATGCTTTCTTCACGATAGTTAATGACCTGCCATGCGCCGGCCTGCAGCGCAATTTGCGCTTTTTGCGCACTGCCGACGGTACCAATCAGCTTCGCGCCCAATGCTTTTGCCCACTGGCAGGCAATCATCCCGACGCCGCCCGCAGCCGCATGGAACAAAAACGGCTCATCAGGCTGAATTTCATAGGTTTTACGCAGCAGATAAAAAACGGTTAACCCTTTCAGGAATGAGGCTGCGGCTTGTTCAAATGAGATTGCGTTGGGTAGGATGGCGGCTTTATCGGCCGGAACGTTATGCACTGAGCTGTAGGCGCCAAGGGCAGACTGGGCGTACACCACGCGATCGCCAGCTTTAATGTGTGTCACTTTGCTGCCGACTTTGCTGACTACGCCGGCAGCTTCGGTACCCAGGCCGCTGGGCAGAGATGGCGGCGGATAAAGACCACTGCGGATGTAGGTGTCGATATAGTTGATCCCAATAGCTTTGTTCTCGACCTGGATTTCGTTTTCCGCCGGGTCTACGGGTGTAAACTCCACCGCCTTGAGTACATCAGGGCCACCATGCTTGTGAAATTCAATACGTGTTGCCATGCTTCCTCCAAAAGAAATGTGGTAATCTTTCGACCCAATCATTATCTCGGTAACTCCATTCACTATGGCAGGAAATAAACCCTTCAACAAACAACAGACTGATGCTCGTGAGCGCGATCCCCAGGTCGCCGGGCTGAAAGTACCGCCGCACTCGATTGAAGCGGAACAGTCGGTGTTGGGCGGTTTAATGCTGGATAACGAACGCTGGGACGATGTCGCCGAGCGTGTGGTGGCGGAAGATTTTTATACCCGGCCGCACCGGCATATCTTTACGGAAATGCATCGCCTGCAGGAGATGGGGAAACCCATCGATCTGATCACGCTGGCAGAGTCGCTGGAGGTTCAGGGACAACTGGATAGCGTCGGCGGTTTTGCTTACCTGGCTGAGTTATCTAAAAATACGCCAAGTGCGGCGAATATTAGCGCTTATGCGGATATCGTCCGCGAACGTGCCGTTGTTCGTGACATGATTTCGGTTGCGAACGAAATCGCGGAAGCCGGGTTTGATCCGCAAGGCCGTTCCAGTGAAGATCTGTTGGACCTTGCTGAATCCCGTGTCTTTAAAATCGCGGAAAGCCGCGCAAATAAAGACGAAGGGCCGAAAAATATTACTGATGTGCTCGACGCCACCGTCGCGCGTATCGAGCAACTGTTCCAGCAGCCGCACGACGGCGTCACCGGGGTGAACACCGGTTATGACGACCTCAATAAAAAGACGGCGGGTTTGCAGCCGTCAGACTTAATTATCGTCGCCGCGCGTCCGTCGATGGGTAAAACAACATTTGCGATGAACCTCGTCGAAAATGCGGCGATGTTGCAGGATAAGCCGGTTCTTATCTTTAGTCTTGAAATGCCCTCGGAACAGATCATGATGCGTTCCCTGGCCTCGCTCTCACGCGTAGACCAAACCAAAATCCGTACCGGTCAACTGGATGATGAAGACTGGGCACGAATTTCCGGAACAATGGGTATTTTGCTGGAGAAACGAAACATCTATATTGATGACTCCTCCGGCCTGACGCCAACGGAAGTGCGCTCGCGTGCCCGTCGTATCGCCCGTGAACATGGTGGTATCGGACTTATCATGATCGACTACCTGCAGCTGATGCGCGTGCCGTCACTCTCCGACAACCGTACGCTGGAAATTGCAGAAATCTCCCGCTCGCTGAAAGCGTTAGCGAAAGAATTGCATGTGCCGGTGGTGGCGCTGTCGCAGCTTAACCGCTCTCTGGAACAACGCGCCGACAAGCGTCCGGTTAACTCGGATCTGCGTGAATCCGGCTCCATCGAACAGGATGCCGACTTAATCATGTTTATCTACCGTGATGAGGTTTATCACGAAAACAGTGACTTAAAAGGCATCGCCGAAATTATTATTGGTAAGCAGCGTAACGGTCCGATCGGTACGGTGCGCCTGACGTTTAACGGACAGTGGTCCCGCTTCGACAACTATGCCGGTCCTCAATATGATGATGAGTAATTTCTAAGGAATACAAATGCAAGCGGCAACTGTAGTCATTAACCGCCGCGCTCTGCGACACAACCTGCAACGTCTGCGTGAACTGGCCCCTGCCAGTAAACTGGTTGCGGTCGTGAAAGCGAACGCCTACGGCCATGGTCTGTTAGAGACCGCGCGAACGCTCCCCGATGCGGACGCTTTTGGTGTCGCTCGTCTTGAAGAAGCCCTGCGGTTGCGAGCGGGAGGGATCACGCAGCCCATCCTGCTGCTGGAGGGATTTTTTGATGCCTCCGATCTGCCGACTATTTCCGCGCAGCGTCTGCATACAGCCGTCCATAACCAGGAGCAGCTCGAAGCCCTGGAAGCCGCTAATCTGGTTGAACCCGTTACCGTCTGGATGAAGCTCGACACCGGTATGCACCGCCTGGGCGTACGCCCTGAGCAGGCCGAGGCGTTTTATCAGCGCCTAACGCAATGTGAAAATGTGCGCCAGCCGGTCAATATCGTCAGCCATTTTGCGCGCGCAGACGAACCTGAATGTGGTGCGACCGAAAAACAGCTCGATATCTTCAACAGCTTTTGCGAGGGCAAACCTGGGCAGCGTTCGATTGCCGCATCGGGCGGTATTCTGCTGTGGCCACAGTCTCACTTCGACTGGGCGCGTCCGGGACTGATTCTGTATGGTGTGTCGCCACTGGAAAACCACTCTATCGGCGCTGATTTTGGCTGCCAGCCGGTGATGTCGCTGACCTCCAGCCTGATTGCGGTGCGTGAGCACAAAGCGGGCGAGCCGGTTGGTTATGGTGGTACCTGGTTGAGCGAGCGCGACACGCGTCTGGGCGTGGTGGCAATGGGCTATGGTGATGGTTATCCGCGCGCGGCGCCGTCTGGGACGCCGGTACTGGTCAATGGCCGTGAAGTGCCGATCGTCGGTCGCGTTGCGATGGATATGATCTGCGTCGATTTAGGCCCCGAAGCGCAGGATAAAGCCGGCGATTCGGTGATTCTGTGGGGTGAGGGGCTGCCCGTTGAACGCATTGCTGAAATGACGAAAGTAAGTGCTTACGAACTTATTACGCGCCTGACCTCAAGGGTGGCGATGAAGTATATCGATTAGCAGAATGATGTGCTGGACAGGCGGTTACGCCGCCTTCCGGCAATATTACCCTCAACATCCTCTCGATCTTCTCCCGCTTCCGGTTTATTGTGTTCTTAACCCTTGCCTGTAAACCTGGAGAACCACACGTGTTTCAAAAAGTTGACGCCTACGCCGGCGACCCGATTTTATCGCTCATGGAGCGCTTCAAAGAAGATTCACGTAGCGACAAAGTGAACCTCAGCATCGGCCTGTATTACAACGAAGACGGAATTATTCCTCAGCTTAAAGCGGTGGCGGAAGCGGAAGCTCGACTTAATGCCAAACCGCATGGTGCTTCGCTGTATCTGCCGATGGAAGGTCTGAACACGTATCGTCATACTATTGCGCCGCTGCTGTTTGGCGCAGATCATCCGGTTCTCCAGCAGCAGCGCGTCGCAACTATTCAGACGCTGGGCGGCTCCGGTGCGTTAAAGGTTGGCGCAGACTTCCTGAAACGCTATTTCCCTGATTCTGGCGTATGGGTCAGCGATCCGACCTGGGAAAACCATATCGCGATTTTTGAGGGGGCTGGATTCGAAGTAAGCACTTACCCATGGTATGACGACACGACTAACGGCGTGCGTTTCAACGACCTGCTGGCAACGCTGAATACCTTACCGGCGCGCAGCATCGTGCTGCTGCATCCGTGCTGCCATAACCCGACGGGTGCGGATTTAACGCCTGCGCAGTGGGATAGCGTTATTGAGATCCTGAAAGCACGCGATTTGATTCCGTTCCTGGACATTGCTTACCAGGGTTTCGGTGGTGGAATAGAAGACGACGCCTATGCGATTCGCGCCATTGCCAGCGCCGGATTGCCCGCTCTGGTCAGTAACTCATTCTCGAAGATTTTCTCCTTGTACGGCGAGCGTGTCGGCGGACTGTCTGTAGTATGTGAAGATGGTGATACTGCCAGCCGCGTTCTGGGGCAGCTAAAAGCGACGGTGCGTCGTAACTACTCCAGCCCGCCAAACTTTGGTGCGCAGGTAGTTGCCGCGGTACTGGGTGATGACGCGCTGAAAGCCAGCTGGCTGGCAGAAGTCGAAGAGATGCGTACCCGCATTCTGGCGATGCGTCAGGAGCTGGTTAACGTATTGAATGCAGAGATCCCGGGCCGTAACTTTGACTACCTGTTGCAACAGCGCGGTATGTTCAGCTATACCGGGCTTAGCGCAGCCCAGGTTGATCGCCTGCGCGATGAGTTCGGTGTGTACCTGATCGCCAGCGGTCGCATGTGCGTAGCTGGGTTGAATCACGGTAACGTGCAGCGCGTGGCAAAGGCATTTGCCGCCGTCATGTAACCGGCTTTGAATGTTGCCGGATGGCGGCGAAATGCCTTATCCGGCCTACAAAGGTATATAGATTTTCGTTTGGAGGCCTGATAAGCGTCGTGCCATCAGGCACGTTTTCCTGTGTGATCGTGCTCCTTTTCCAGAGCAAAACCAGAGAAAATCCTTCCTTTCCCTCCCCCTAAGGGGTAAGGTCAGATAGTTTTTTGACCAGTTGTTAATAAAAAAATGATAACTAACTGACTACTTAGGGAAAAATATGCGCAAGTTTACGTTGGCACTGAGTGCCGTTTGTTTATTGTTCACGCTAAATCAGCCAGCCCAGGCACTCGTTTCTTCTCCCTCTCAGCTCAATCCAGGCACCAATGTTGCAAAGCTCGCTGAGCAGGCTCCCATTCACTGGGTCTCCGTGGCACAAATTGAAAACAGCCTGACCGGACGTCCGCCGATGGCGGTCGGGTTTGATATTGATGACACAGTCCTCTTTTCCAGCCCAGGCTTCTGGCGCGGTAAAAAAACGTATTCTCCGGACAGTGAGGATTACCTGAAGAATCCGGCCTTCTGGGAGAAAATGAATAACGGCTGGGACGAGTTCAGTATTCCAAAAGAAGTCGCGCGCCAGCTAATTGATATGCACGTGCGTCGTGGTGACAGCATCTTTTTCGTGACCGGGCGTAGCCAGACGAAGACTGAAACGGTGTCGAAAACGTTGTCTGATAACTTTCACATCCCGGCTGGCAATATGAATTCGGTCATTTTTGCCGGCGATAAGCCGGGCCAGAACACCAAAACGCAGTGGTTGCAGGATAAAAATATCCGCATGTTTTACGGTGACTCCGATAATGACATCACTGCCGCTCGCGACGTGGGTATTCGTGGTATTCGCATTTTGCGCGCCTCTAACTCCACTTATAAGCCGCTGCCACAGGCCGGTACGTTTGGTGAAGAGGTGATCGTCAACTCGGAATATTGAGGACACTGGCTGCGGGTTGCTGTTTTTTTAAACAAATTTACATTGCTGGCTTTTACCTTTTGCGGACTTGCTGCACACTGAATAAATGATGTTCTCATTAGGCAATATGCTGGTAAGGGGAATAAAGATGACGAATTCGGAGTTGCTGCAATACTGCATGGCAAAAATGGGCGCGGAGCAGAGCGTTCACAGTGACTGGAAGGCCACGCAAATCAAAGTCGAAGATGTGCTTTTTGCCATGGTAAAAGAGGTGGAAGAACGCCCGGCGGTGTCTCTGAAAACCAGCCCAGAACTGGCAGAGTTGTTGCGCCAGCAGCATAGCGATGTTCGGCCAAGCAGGCATCTCAATAAGGCGCACTGGAGTACGGTGTATCTGGACGGCTCGCTACCGGATTCACAGATTTATTATCTGGTTGACGCCTCTTATCAGCAGGCTGTGAACACGCTGCCTGCTGATAAACGGCGGATACTGACGCAGCCCTGAACGGTCTTGTTAAGCGTAGCGCCATCAGGTACAACCGTTGCCTGATGCGGCGCAAGCGCCTTATCAGGCCTACAAGCTTTACGCCTGTTCTGTGGGCCTGATAAGTGTTGCGTAATTACAACAGTGGTTTGAGGAAACGTGCCGTGTGTGAGGCTTCACACTCAGCGACCGTTTCTGGTGTGCCGGAGACAAGAATTTCGCCGCCGCCGCTGCCACCTTCCGGACCGAGATCGACAATCCAGTCAGCGGTCTTAATCACGTCCAGATTGTGCTCAATCACCACGATGGTGTTGCCCTGATCCCGGAGCTGATGCAGCACGTCCAACAGTTGCTGAATATCCGCAAAATGCAGACCGGTGGTCGGCTCATCGAGAATATACAGCGTTTGCCCGGTACCGCGTTTTGACAGTTCGCGCGCCAGCTTCACGCGCTGCGCCTCGCCGCCCGAGAGTGTGGTAGCGGACTGACCCAGTCGGATGTACGTCAGGCCAACGTCCATTAGTGTTTGCAGCTTACGCGCCAGCGCCGGAACGGCATCGAAGAACTCGCGTGCTTCTTCAATCGTCATATCCAACACTTCGTGGATAGTTTTGCCTTTGTACTTAATTTCCAGCGTTTCGCGGTTATAGCGCTTGCCTTTACATTGATCGCACGGCACGTAGATATCCGGCAGGAAGTGCATTTCGACTTTGATCACGCCGTCGCCCTGACAGGCTTCACAGCGTCCGCCGCGGACGTTAAAGCTGAAACGCCCCGGGGTGTAACCGCGTGCACGTGACTCCGGCACGCCGGCAAACAGTTCGCGCACTGGCGTAAACACGCCGGTGTAGGTTGCCGGGTTAGAACGCGGCGTACGGCCAATCGGGCTTTGGTCAATATCGATGACTTTGTCGAAATGTTCCAGGCCCTGAACGTCGCGATACGGCGCAGGTTCAGCCAGCGTCGCACCGTTCAGCGCCGTCTGCGCAATCGGGAACAGCGTATCGTTAATCAGTGTCGATTTACCCGAACCGGAAACACCGGTAATGCAGGTAAATAAACCTACCGGCAGCGTCAGGGTGACATCTTTCAGGTTGTTGCCGCGTGCGCCGGTGAGCTTCAGCACTTTCTCTGGGTCAGCCGCCACGCGCTGTTTAGGCACTTCAATCTTGCGCTTACCGCTCATGTACTGGCCGGTCAGCGACTCAGGCACTGCCATGATGTCGTCGAGCGTCCCTTCGGCGACGACCTGACCACCGTGAACACCCGCGCCGGGGCCGATATCGATAACGTGGTCAGCGGCGCGAATCGCATCTTCATCGTGCTCGACTACAATGACGGTATTACCCAGATTACGCAGGTGGATAAGCGTACCCAGCAGGCGCTCGTTATCGCGCTGATGCAAACCGATAGACGGTTCATCCAGCACGTACATTACACCGACCAGACCCGCGCCGATCTGGCTTGCCAAACGAATACGCTGGGCCTCACCGCCGGATAGCGTTTCCGCCGACCGCGATAGCGTCAGGTAGTTGAGGCCGACGTTGACCAGAAACTTCAGACGATCGCCAATCTCTTTAAGAATTTTCTCAGCAATCTTCGCCCGCTGACCCGCAAGCTTCAGATTGTTGAAGAAATCCATTGCATGACCGATGCTCATGTCGGAAATCGCGGGCAGCGGCGTATTTTCAACAAATACGTGGCGGGCCTCGCGACGTAAACGCGTCCCTTCACAGCTGGCGCACGGTCGGTTACTGATGAATTTGGCTAATTCTTCACGTACCGCACTGGATTCCGTCTCTTTATAACGGCGCTCCATATTGTGCAGCACACCTTCAAACGGGTGACGACGTACGGACGTATCGCCGCGATCGTTCATGTATTTGAATTCGATATTTTCTTTACCCGAACCGTACAGCACCACTTTATGCACGGTAGGGCTCAGGCTGGCCCATGGGGCTTCAACGTCGAATTTATAGTGTTCAGCCAGAGACTTAAGCATCTGGAAATAATAGAAGTTACGGCGATCCCAACCACGAATAGCACCACCGGCCAGCGACAGTTCCGGGTTTTGAATCACCCGGTCAGGATCGAAATACTGCTGCACGCCGAGACCGTCACAGGTTGGACACGCGCCCGCAGGGTTGTTAAACGAGAACAGGCGGGGTTCCAGTTCGCGCATGCTATAGCCGCAGATAGGGCAGGCGAAGTTGGCGGAGAACAGAAGCTCTTCCGCTTTCGGGTCGTCCATATCGGCCACCACCGCCGTACCACCGGACAGTTCCAGCGCGGTTTCAAAGGATTCAGCCAGTCGCTGAGTGAGGTCGTCGCGTACCTTAAAGCGGTCAATCACCACTTCAATAGTGTGTTTCTTTTGCAGCTCAAGCTTGGGCGGATCGGAAAGGTCACACACTTCGCCGTCGATACGGGCGCGGATATAGCCCTGGCCCGCCAGGTTTTCCAGCGTTTTGGTGTGCTCGCCTTTACGCTCCTTAATTACCGGTGCCAGCAGCATCAGACGTTTGCCTTCCGGCTGGGACAGGACGTTGTCCACCATCTGGCTAACGGTCTGCGCTGCCAGGGGAACGTCGTGATCCGGACAGCGCGGCTCGCCAACGCGGGCAAACAGCAGACGCAGATAGTCGTGAATTTCGGTAATTGTACCTACCGTGGATCGCGGGTTATGGGACGTCGATTTTTGTTCAATTGAGATGGCAGGAGAGAGCCCCTCAATGTGGTCGACGTCCGGTTTTTCCATCAGCGACAGAAATTGACGCGCGTACGCGGAAAGGGATTCAACGTAACGACGCTGCCCTTCGGCATATAAGGTGTCGAAAGCGAGCGAAGATTTGCCTGAGCCCGAAAGCCCGGTGACGACAATCAGCTTGTCGCGCGGGATGACGAGGTTGATGTTTTTGAGATTATGGGTGCGGGCGCCCCGAACTTCGATCTTATCCATTCATCTTTCCCGGATTAAACGCTTTTTTGCCTGGCTGCATGGTGCTACCGGCGATCACAAACGGTTAATTATGACACAACCTGACCTGAATGGATATACAGTATTGGAATGCAAAACGCATGTTCCTGTGCAACAATGTCTGGCGGGGGTTGTTTACTGGAATCAACTTCGCAACGTAGTAAAAGCGCTATTGGAAATGCTACAATCCCGCGCTTACACTTATTCAGTAACGTTTTTCAGGAGACACGATCATGGCCAGCAGAGGCGTAAACAAGGTGATTCTCGTCGGTAATCTGGGCCAGGACCCGGAAGTACGCTATATGCCGAATGGTGGCGCAGTTGCCAACATTACGCTGGCTACTTCCGAATCCTGGCGTGATAAAGCGACCGGTGAAATGAAAGAGCAGACTGAATGGCACCGCGTTGTGCTGTTTGGCAAACTGGCGGAAGTGGCCAGTGAATATCTGCGTAAAGGTTCCCAGGTCTATATCGAAGGTCAGCTGCGTACCCGCAAATGGACCGATCAGTCCGGCGTAGAAAAGTACACCACTGAAGTTGTTGTTAACGTTGGCGGCACCATGCAAATGCTGGGCGGTCGTCAGGGCGGTGGTGCTCCGGCAGGTGGTGGCCAGCAGCAGGGTGGTTGGGGTCAGCCTCAGCAGCCGCAGGGCGGCAATCAGTTCAGCGGCGGTGCGCAGTCTCGTCCGCAGCAGTCCGCTCCGGCAGCGCCGTCTAACGAACCGCCGATGGATTTCGACGACGATATTCCGTTCTAAGATAGCTGAACGCATTAACGTTCTAATGTAAAAAAACCCCGTTGCGACGGGGTTTTTTTACATCTCTTATTCAGAATTAATTATTCGGTATTTTCTGGTTTATCATCGCAGCTTTATTATTCATTTAATACGAACTGATTTACGCTAATATTCGATAATATTTATTGATTGTTACAGGGAATGAAAATCAATGTAGGTATTACCGAATGATAACATTAAAAATGACGATAATAACTAATGGATTTATATTGCACTTTTGATTTTTTCAGTTTGAGATAGTTTTTGGAGAGCAATATTAAATTAATTTAAAGAAAAAAATGTAATTTGCTGTGTGGTAAATATTGACAAATTAATGCATGGCTTTAAATAATGCTTTTAGCTTATCAATTCTTCATTAATGAAAATATATTTATTATTGGCTGCTTTTTATTGGTGGGGTGTTAATAAGTGCGTTGGTAAACTATTTGTTATGGAGCTTACTATGTATCACAGGAAGATAAACCCGAAAGCAATAATACCTTTTACACTATCATTTACCGCAGCGCAGTTGGTTTGCGCCGGATTTGCGAGTGCAAAAAACTATGAACTAAATTATATAGATGTTAATGGTGGTCAGGAAGGGATCATCATTCAGGATACGATTGCAGATGATAAAAGCTATGATATCACGGTAAATATTGATAACCCTGTGCGAGGTGAAGGTAATGGCCTTGAGGTGAAGATTGGCAGTATCACCAAAGCCCAGGCGGGAGATTATCAAATTGGCAATTACAACGTGAATATTAGCGGAACTACGCAACAGGAACACCGCGCCGGTCTGGCCTTTTTTGGCTTATCCGCCGAAGGTCAGGACACCAACGTCACCGTCGATAACTTTAGCCTGAAAAACACTTTCTTAATTGGCTCTAAGTATACACATAACAATACTGCGTTGTATGCGGGAAGCGGTGCGGATATCACTGTAAACGGTAATGTGTACATTCGTTCAGAGGTTGAACACAGCAACGAGGGGAAAGACGCCACGCTGGCAAATAATGGAGTCTATGCGCGCGGTGCAGGTTCAACTATTACAGCTAACGGTGGCGATGTTTACATTAATACATACGCCAGTAATTTCAAAGAACTGCTGGAGAACAATAGTGGTTATCCTGATGGCTCATCAAAAAGTGATGCAGTTAGTGCTAAAGATGGTGGTGTCGTAAATATTAATCAGTCAGGTGAGCACAAGGTTAATTTGTTAGGAAATATCGACTTCGGCGATAAAATATATGCTAATACCAGCCAGATGAATATTACTCTCAATGGTGCAGAGTCATTCTGGCATGGGCATGAAGCGAACTTCCTGGAAACTGCCAGCGGTAAATGGGCGGGAGATTTGAATCTGACGCTGATGAATAATGCTTACTGGATCCCGGATGGCAAAGACGCTCAGATCAGCGCCATTACCTTGCAAGACGGCGGGACGATAAACCTGCATGGTTTTAACCTGCATACCAATCAGAGTATCAACGAAACCGTGAAGATTCACGATCTGAAAGGCAACAACGGTATTTTCCTGATTGATGTAAATACAAATAAAACCGATGAGCAGCGGCGTAATGGGAGCGACTTTATCGAGGTCGTTAAGAGTAGCACGGGGGGAACTCATGCCATTGAGGCGTTAAATATTAATAAGCTCAGCAATCTGCAAGAAGATATCTGGGTTGCCGATGCCGCCAGCAATGTGACGTTCGCAGCGTACGATAAAATCGATATCACTAACGAGTATGTATACGACTATAAACCGCTACTGCGTTCTGATATTCGGGAAGGCGATCCGGTAAGCCAGTATGGCACAAACTGGTATATCACGGGGGTTTCAACGAAAGCCAGTGCGGGTAGCAACACCGCAATTGCCAATGCTGGGTTAAACTACGCGGCGGCCACCGCCCGTCTCGAAATCGACAGCCTGAATAAGCGTTTAGGGGAATTACGCCAGAACCAACAGCAAAATGGTCTGTGGATACGCTATAAAGGCGGCGAAATGGAAAGCGATAATGGCAGCTACTTCAAAAACCTGTACAGCTTCTGGCAACTTGGTTATGACAATAAAGAAGAAGGTGAACAATCAGTCTGGACGCGAGGCATTGCGGCGCATTACATGAGAGGTAACGCTGACTTTACTTATGGCACGGGTGATAACAAGAGCTACGGTGGTTCACTTTATGCTGCATGGAACCGTCCGGAGAAACAGGACTACCTGGATCTGGTGCTGAAATATAGCCGCCATGAGAGTGATTTTAACTACCGAAATGTGTACGGCAATATGGGGGTGGCGGATAGCAGTACGTGGTCAATTAGCGCCAGCGCAGAATACGGTCGTGAGTTTAGTCTGGGAGAATCCTCTTTCATCGAACCGCAAGCGCAGCTCGTGTATACCCGGTTGGATGAGGCTCGTTATACCACCAGCAGCGGACTACGGGTTCGTCAGAATGATATCGATAGCGTGATCGGTCGTGTCGGATTGCGAGGAGGTTATCGATTTGAAGAACGCCCGGACAGCGACATTTATGTGAAGCTGGATCTGCTGCATGAGTTTGCCGGCGATCGTGATGTCACTGTGTGGGGTAAAGACGCGTCCATGACGGTTCGCGAGGGAGGAAGTGACTCGTGGATTAACTACGGTATTGGTACCAATATCCACCTCACTCAGAACAATAACTCCCGACTGTATGTTGACCTGGAAAGATCGGCTGGAGGCGACATTGATATGAACTGGCAGGTGAACGCAGGGTTCCGTATGGAGTGGTAAACGGTTACCGGAACGTCAGTAGAATCGTTATTGCTTAAAACCGTGTCCGACCGGGTATATTCTGGTCGGACACACTGTTGTTATCAGTTCAACACCATCGGCCATTCTGGCGGTGTGTGGCTCATCACTTCGACCATCACGGTTTCAATGTTCTTCCAGATAGTAGACATATCCACCAGGGTTATGCCGAGCAATCCAGTCGCAAACCAGCAGGCAAAAACCAGCCCCAAACCGCTGCTAATGACGGCCAGGCCAATATAATCTGATTTACGAAAACGGATATTGAGCGTACTGGCTAAAAACATCAGCACTGCACTGAGTAATTGCCACCGCAGAAGAACCACGCCAGTTGTTATCGTTGCCATGAAAAACGTCCTCAGAAAGTCTGGATGCCCAGGACAGCGCGGGGGTGTTCACCGAGGGTGTAGTACTCTGGCTATCGACGGGCAATAACATGAATGAAACATTGTTTCTGTTACATGATTTTTGTGAACTATATCACAAGTGCTCGTTTGTTCACCAGTGCTGGACGTTATTTTTACAGGATCATAACCACTCTCAATGTGTGGTTATATTCAAAAAGGCTTTTGACACTAAATAATCAATCTTAAAGGTGCATTTAGACCACCGGTTTAATTTATCCTAAATTTTGTGTTAAAAAAATTTAATGAATTTCTTAAATGCAACCAGGATAGTGCTCATAAAAAATTTACGTTTTAGGGATAATAACGTTGTGAAATAAGCGTAACTTTAAGTTTGCCTTACGGAAAAATAATATCATCATCAACTATTATCAGACTTTTACATAGAGACGTCTGTTGCTAATACTGATAGATTCATGCAAGTTAACTAGCTGGTGTTTATAGCATCCTGCCGTGACAGGTACTGGCATAGACAAAACAGGGACATAAGGCTGACATGAATCACAGTGCGCGACGCAAGCTGCTGAAGTTGCTGGGAACATTCATGGTGGTATTGCTCCCCGTGGTGCTGGCATTATGGTTTGCTCAAATTCGGGCTATGTCCGAAACCCGTAATCAACTCCGCTCATTTGCTCAACTGGTGTTAAATAAAACAGAATTGGTAATCCTGCAAGCCGATTTGGCGCGTGATATGGCCCAGTTGTATCAGGGTAAGATGTGTACCCCGGCACATCAGAAAAGTATGCTGAATATTATTCGCGGTCGTTTATATATCAGCGAGCTAATTTATGCGCAGGGCGATCATTTTTTGTGCTCTACGTCGATGGTGCCACCCGTTACCTATATTATGCCGACCGCAGACTATAAACGTACGCCGGATATCGCCATCTATTACTACCGCGATACCCCTTTTTTCGCTGGCTACAGAATGACGTACATGCAACGTGGGAACTACGTCGCAGTCATAAATCCATTATCCTACAGCGAAGTCATGTCAGATGATCCGGATCTGTCCTGGGGCGTATATGACACAGTAACAGATACGTTTTTCTCTGCCAGCGAAGCGGCAAATATTGCGCAATTCGCGCCTCTCGTACGCGGTGAAGCCTCGACCTTTCAACAAGACGATCGCTTTTACACCATCGTGCATTCAGAAAAACGCCCAATTGCGATCATTGTGTCGACCTCAGACAACCGCGTAAGTCAGATTTTCTATCACGAGGCGGCGTTAACCATTCCCTTCGGGATTATCTGCAGCATCCTGATACTGCTAATGTGGTGGCGCACGCGCCAGGAATACTTATCTCCCCGGCGCTTACTAAAACGCGCGATCAAAAAACGTCAGCTTTGCCTGCATTACCAGCCGATCATTGATATTAAGAATGGACAATGTGTTGGTGCTGAAGCTCTGCTGCGCTGGCCGGGTTGTAAAGGTGAGGTGATGAGCCCGACGGAGTTTATTCCGTTGGCTGAAAAAGAGGGAATGATTGAGCGGATCACGGATTATGTCGTTGAAGAGGTATTCAACGATTTGGGGTATTTTCTTTCGGCGCATCCTCAGCTTTATATCTCGATTAACCTTTCCGCTTCTGACTTTCATTCATCCCGATTGATTGCTCTGATTAACGACAAAAATCGTGAGTACTCCGTGGCGGCCCAGCAAATTAAAGTCGAAGTGACGGAGCGGGGGTTCATAGACGTACATAAAATGACCCCAGTAATCCAGGCGTTCCGCAAGGCGGGTTATGAAGTGGCGTTTGATGATTTTGGCACGGGATATTCCAATCTGCATAATTTATCAGCGCTGAATGTCGATATCCTGAAGATCGACAAATCGTTTATTAGCACGTTGTCCACTAACAGCACCAGTCACTTGATTGCCGAACATATTATTGAGATGGCGCAAAGCTTACACCTGAAGACGATTGCGGAAGGGGTGGAAACGAAGGAACAAATCGAATGGCTGCTTGAACGCGGCGTACAGTATTGTCAGGGCTGGTATTTTGCGAAGGCGCTGCCGTCGCAGGAGTTCATGCACTGGATACAACGGTCGCCCGCCATACTGACGCAGAGCGGGCAATAAGTTTACAGGCGGTGGCGGTAATCGCTGGGGGTACGATCAAACTCGCGGCGAAACACGCGCGAGAAGGTTTGTTGCGATACATAACCAAGATCCATCGCGATATCGAAAATAGGTCGCTCAGTCGTCCTCAGTTCAACCGCCGCCAGCAGAAGTCGTCGCTGGCGGATGTAGTCACCCAGCGTCTGGCGCGTCACCGTGCGGAACATTCTCTGTAAATACCACTTCGAGTAACCTGATTTTTTCGCAACCGCCTCAATGTTCAGCGGCTGATCGATATGTTCATCAATCCATTCAATAAGGGTCTGAATAATCTGCTGATGGGACATAGGGCTGCCTCTTTCTCAGTATTCGATTCGTCGTTTTGTCTGTGGGCGAGTATAATTCCTCAAGTTAACTTGAGGTAAAGCGATTTATGGAAAAGAAATTACCCCGAATAAAAGCGCTGCTCACGCCAGGTGAAGTTGCAAAGCGTAGCGGCGTGGCAGTTTCGACCCTGCATTTCTATGAAAGCAAAGGGTTAATCAGCAGCATGCGCAACAGCGGTAATCAGCGTCGCTACAAACGTGATGTGTTGCGTTACGTGGCGATTATCAAGATTGCTCAACGTATTGGGATCCCGCTGGCAACGATTGGCGACGCGCTGGGCGTATTACCTGAAGGACATTCACTTAGCGCTAAAGAGTGGAAACAGCTCTCTTCGCAATGGCGTGAAGAGCTGGACCGACGCATTCATACTTTGGTGTCGCTACGTGATGAGCTGGATGGATGTATTGGTTGCGGCTGCTTGTCGCGCAGCGATTGCCCGTTGCGTAACCCAGGCGATCAGTTGGGCGAGCAAGGAACCGGGGCGCGTCTGCTGGAAGATGATTGATTGGTTTAAATATATGACGGATATATACCCTAAATAATTCGCGTTGTGGGAAGGCGGCAAGAGCACGAATCCCGATGAGCTTAGTAAACTAAGTGATTCGGGTGAGTAAACGCAGCCAACACACCTGCAACGTGAAGTATGACGGGTATAAAACTAAAGCGCCACAGAGGGCGCTTTAGTTTGGTTCCGGTCTTCGTCTTTCACTCTATCCCGCTGGTTCACGGGAGGGTTTCCCCCGACATCAACACCCCTCAGTCGAGCACATTAGGGGAGGTTCCGGCCTGTGTTGATAATGTAAGTGTAAGCTACCTCCCTCCATTTGCCAGTGAAACGATGATTTTTTAGCCAAAAAATTTACCGCATCTTCACCGGTTTTCTTGCGCGAGTTTGCGCGAAAAATAAGAACGATTGTTGCGACAATCTGGCGAAATTTGTTACCAGATTGCGCATTGACGATAACGTTTGCGCATCGACTGGTTGTTTATTGTGCGTTATAAGAAGAAATGAGTAAAAAGCGGCAAAGTTCAGTTGAAAACCGGCGTATGATCGCTGGATAATCGTTTGCTTTTTTTTACCACCCGTTTTTTATGCGCGGAGCTAAACGTTTGCTTTTTTGCGACACCCCTAATGACGCAAACCTGGCACATGGAGAAAACGTTTAGCAGGCAGTGGATTGTCCAGCACGCATAATGACGAAAAAATAAACTCTCAGGGGATGTTTTCTATGTCTACGCCTTCAGCGCGTACCGGCGGTTCACTCGACGCCTGGTTTAAAATTTCGCTTCGCGGCAGTACCGTTCGTCAGGAAGTCGTTGCCGGATTAACGACGTTCCTAGCCATGGTTTACTCCGTTATTGTGGTTCCAGGGATGCTGGGTAAAGCCGGATTCCCGCCTGCCGCTGTATTTGTGGCAACCTGCCTGGTCGCGGGCGTCGGTTCTATTGTCATGGGCCTGTGGGCAAATCTGCCGCTGGCGATTGGTTGCGCCATTTCTCTGACGGCGTTTACCGCATTCAGCCTGGTATTGGGGCAACATATCAGCGTGCCCGTTGCGCTGGGCGCGGTGTTCCTGATGGGCGTCCTGTTTACCATCATTTCCGCGACGGGTATTCGTAGCTGGATCCTGCGCAATCTGCCGCAGGGCGTTGCGCACGGTACGGGAATCGGTATCGGCCTGTTCCTGCTGCTGATTGCGGCAAACGGCGTTGGTCTGGTGATTAAGAATCCGCTGGACGGTCTGCCGGTTGCGCTGGGCGACTTCGATACCTTCCCGGTGATTATGTCGCTGGTTGGTCTGGCGGTGATTATTGGCCTCGAAAAACTGAAAGTACCGGGCGGCATCCTGCTGACTATTATCGGTATTTCCATTGTTGGCCTGATTTTCGACCCGGCCGTGCATTTCTCCGGTATTTTTGCCATGCCGTCTTTGAGCGACGAAAACGGCAACTCGCTGATCGGCAGCCTGGATATTATGGGCGCACTGAATCCTATCGTTCTGCCGAGCGTGCTGGCGCTTGTTATGACCGCCGTCTTCGATGCGACCGGCACCATTCGTGCCGTAGCCGGACAGGCGAATTTGCTGGATAAAGACGGACAGATTATCGACGGCGGCAAAGCGCTGACCACCGACTCCCTGAGCAGCGTGTTCTCTGGTCTGGTGGGCGCTGCTCCTGCGGCGGTATACATTGAATCCGCAGCGGGTACGGCGGCAGGCGGTAAAACTGGCCTGACGGCGATCACCGTTGGCGTCCTGTTCCTGCTGATCCTGTTCCTCTCTCCGCTCTCGTATCTTGTACCGGTATACGCAACGGCGCCTGCACTGATGTATGTGGGCCTGTTGATGCTGAGCAACGTTGCGAAAATCGACTTTGCTGACTTTGTCGACGCAATGGCGGGTCTGGTAACGGCCGTATTTATCGTGCTGACCTGTAACATCGTTACCGGCATTATGATTGGCTTTGCTACCCTGGTGATTGGCCGTCTTGTCTCTGGCGAATGGCGCAAGCTGAACATCGGCACGGTGGTTATCGCTATCGCGCTGGTGGCCTTCTACGCGGGCGGCTGGGCTATCTGATTTTTGTTCGATAAAGATCCTCAAAACGGGTGGCTTTGGCCGCCCGTTTTTATTTTCAGAACACACTCGTTGTCTTTTGCGTTACTCTCAATTAGATAGAATTGAGGCACGACGCCTCTCATCACCAATCATAAGAAACATCGCAAACAGGGAACGCATGGAAATCTTTTTCACCATACTCATCATGACCCTTGTGGTCTCGCTGTCGGGGGTATTTACTCGCGTATTGCCCTTCCAACTCCCTTTACCCCTAATGCAGATCGCCATCGGCGCCTTGCTGGCGTGGCCGACGTTTGGTTTGCATGTGGAATTCGATCCTGAGCTGTTTTTGGTGCTGTTCATCCCGCCGCTGCTCTTTGCCGATGGCTGGAAGACGCCAACGCGTGAGTTTCTCGAGCATGGGCGAGAGATCTTCGGCCTTGCGCTGGCGCTGGTGCTGGTCACGGTGGTCGGCATTGGATTTATGATTTACTGGCTGGTGCCGGGGATACCACTTATCCCAGCCTTTGCGCTGGCCGCCGTCCTTTCGCCAACCGATGCTGTTGCCCTTTCCGGCATTGTGGGGGAGGGGCGCATACCGAAGAAAATCATGGGCATCCTGCAGGGCGAAGCGTTGATGAACGACGCCTCCGGTCTGGTCTCTCTGAAGTTTGCCGTCGCCGTGGCGATGGGGACGATGGTATTCACCGTTGGTGGCGCAACGCTTGAGTTCTTCAAAGTGGCGATTGGCGGCATCCTGGCTGGTTTTGTCGTCAGTTGGCTGTACGGGCGCTCCCTGCGCTTCCTCAGCCGCTGGGGCGGTGACGAGCCGGCAACGCAAATCGTCCTGCTGTTCCTGCTGCCGTTTGCGTCTTACCTGATTGCGGAACACATCGGCGTTTCCGGTATTCTCGCGGCGGTCGCTGCCGGGATGACGATCACCCGTTCCGGGGTGATGCGCCGCGCACCGCTGGCGATGCGTTTACGTGCTAACAGTACCTGGGCAATGCTGGAGTTTGTGTTTAACGGCATGGTCTTCTTGCTGTTAGGGCTACAGTTACCGGGGATTCTGGAGTCTTCCTTAGCGGCGGCCGAGGTCGATCCGAACGTTGAAATCTGGATGCTGTTTACCGATATCGTGCTGATTTACGTGGCGCTGATGCTGGTACGTTTTGGCTGGCTGTGGACGATGAAAAAATTCAGTCTGCGCTTCCTGAAGAAAAAGCCGATGGAATTCGGATCCTGGACGACGCGTGAAATCCTGATTGCCTCCTTTGCCGGCGTGCGCGGGGCAATCACCCTCGCCGGTGTGCTCTCCATTCCACTGTTGTTACCGGATGGTAGCGGATTCCCGGCGCGATATGAGCTGATCTTCCTTGCCGCAGGCGTGATTCTGTTCTCGCTGTTTGTTGGCGTGGTGATGTTGCCGATTCTGCTACAACATCTGGAAGTGGCAGACCACTCGCAGCAGCAGAAAGAGGAACGTATTGCTCGCGCTGCTACGGCAGAAGTGGCGATTGTCGCGATCCAGAAAATGGAGGAGCGACTGGCCGCGGACACCGAAGAGAACATCGATAACCAGTTACTCACCGAGGTGAGTTCCCGCGTGATTGGTAACCTGCGTCGTCGCGCCGACGGACGCAACGATGTGGAAAGCTCGATGCAGGAAGAAAACCTCGAGCGACGTTTCCGCCTGGCAGCGTTGCGTTCAGAACGCGCAGAGCTTTATCACCTGCGCGCGACGCGGGAAATCAGCAATGAAACGCTGCAAAAGCTGCTGCACGATCTGGACTTGCTGGAAGCGCTGTTGATCGAGAATCAATAAACGAGAGAGCCTGATGCGCTACGCTTATCAGGCCTACAAAACCGATGTAGGCCGGATAAGGCGTTTGCGCTGCATCCGGCATTTTACGACGCTTGCGGTAGCCAAAACCCTTCACAGCATTTGAGCCACGCCTGGGCGCTGTGCGACAGATACACGCCTTCGCGCCAAATCATGCCCAACTGCCAGCGTAAATCACTCTCCAGAGGGATCCAGCGCAATGTTTGCTTATCCAGGCGCTGGCAAATCGGCTCCGGCAAAATGGCAATCCCGACTCCGGCTTGTACCATCGCAGCCAGAAAATCCCACTGCCCGCTGCGTACCGCGATGCGGGGCTTGACGTTGTGTTGGCTAAACAGCTCAAGCAATTGGCGGCTCAACGCGAAATCTTCGTTGTAGATCAGTAGCGGATGTTCCGCCAGTGCCTCGGGGGAAATGGATTCGCATGTTGTCCACTGACCGGAGCGGGGGACCAGCACACAGAGCGGATGACTGAAAAGCGGTAAGGTCGCCAGACCACTCTCTTCTTCAACCGGCAGCGCGGTCATCGCGACATCCAGATCGCCATTCATCACCGCCTGCTGGACG
The DNA here is from genome assembly GCF_000398825.1 of Citrobacter sp. KTE30. Lineage (NCBI taxonomy): Bacteria > Pseudomonadati > Pseudomonadota > Gammaproteobacteria > Enterobacterales > Enterobacteriaceae > Citrobacter > Citrobacter sp. KTE30. The sequence goes on from NZ_KB976055.1 coordinate 83,493, forward strand.
GTTAAGCCGCCAAATTCAGAGACCTTCAGCTCAACGCCGGGATAGCGCTGGCGAAACAGGCTGATAGGCCCGGCCATCAACATACCGACCATCGGCGGGATACCGAGGCGCAGCACACCCCTGTTGAGGTGATTAATGTCGCTAAGTTCGGCTTCAAGCTGGCGAAACTCAGCGAGGATCGCCAGGCCGCGTTCGAAAACGACCTGCCCGGTGTCGGTTAACAACAACCGCCGCCCGTCGCGGATGAGCAACGTGCAATTAAGCTCGTCTTCAAGGTTCTTCAACATCTTGCTGATGGTGGGCTGGGTGACAAAAAGCTTCTCCGCTGCGCGAGTAAAGCTCTGCTGACGAACCACCTCAACAAAATATCGCAGCGTTCTGATATCCATGATTATTCCTTAAGACTATGCCTGCAATGAGTTTAATTCATTTCAGTCCTGGACGGGGGCTCTCTATACTGGCGCTCTCTATTTTTTAAGGACATACCCTCATGGCTGTGGCGATAAGCCGCGTGACGCCTGCTGTTATTCATCGACTCCAGATCCCCGTTCAGGTTCTGTTGTACGCAGGTCTCTTTGTATTTGCTCAATATCTTGTCTCCTGGCTGCATCTGCCGCTTCCTGCCAACCTGGTAGGGATGGTGCTGATGCTGGCGTTAATTGTCTGCCGGGTTATCCCGCTGAACTGGATTCGCGCAGGTGCTCGCTGGTTACTGGCTGAAATGCTGCTGTTTTTTGTCCCGGCGGTGGTCGCCGTTGTGAACTACACGCAGCTGTTGCTGGTTGATGGCTGGCGTATATTTACTGTTATTGCGATCAGTACGCTGATGGTGCTCGGCGCAACGGCGTGGGTGGTGGATAAAGTGTATCGCTATGAAATGAGCAGGCTAAACCGTGAGTAATTTTCAGCTAAGCGTGCTGTGTCTGGTGATTACGCTGGGTATCTACTTTGCTAATAAGCGTTTGTATCGCCGTTTTCGTAAATTACCGCTGATGCCATTAGTTCTCACCCCAGCCCTGCTGGTGCTGATGCTAGTCTTCGGCCATATCTCCTGGCAAAACTATATTGGTGAATCGCACTGGTTGCTGTGGCTGTTAGGACCGGCGACCATCGCCTTTGCCGTTCCGGTGTATGACAACCTTGCGGTGATTAAGCGTCACTGGATGTCGCTGACGGCGGGCGTGGTAACGGCAACGCTGGTGGCCGTCACCAGTTCCGTGTGGCTGGCGCGCCTGTTTATGTTGCCTGATGAGATCCAACGCAGTCTGGCGGTTCGTTCCGTCACCACGCCATTTGCGCTGGCAGCGGCAGAGCCATTGGGCGGGCAGCCGGACCTGGTGGCCTTGTTCGTGGTGGTGACCGGCGTATTCGGCATGGCGGTCGGCGATGTGCTGTTTTTACGCCTTTCCATTCGTGAAGGAATGGCGAAAGGCGCAGGATTTGGCGCCGCATCGCATGGCGCAGGTACGGCGCGCTCTTATGAGCTTGGTCAGCAGGAGGGCGTGGTGGCCAGCCTGGTAATGATGCTTTCCGGTGTGGTGATGGTATTGGTGGCGCCGCTGGTCGCGAGGCTGATGTTCTAAGAAAGGATGTAATCCTCCGGCCCGAAAGCCGGAGGAGAGGGGAGGTTAGTGCGCGCGACCTTGTTCTACGCCGTACCCGGTCTGGGAGCGGATGAATTGAGCACGGAACTGCTCGCGTTCGCGGTTGCCTTCTTCTGAGTTGTCGGTAGCAGAGAAGAACCAGATCCCGAGGAACGCTATGCTGATGGAGAACAGCGCTGGATATTCATACGGGAAAATGGCTTTTTCGTGACCGAGGATCTGGACCCAAATGGTTGGGCCGAGAATCATCAATACTACCGCTGTTAACAGACCTAACCAGCCACCCAGCATTGCGCCACGGGTGGTCAGACGCGACCAGTACATGGAAAGCAGGATGATCGGGAAGTTGCAGCTGGCCGCGATGGCGAACGCCAGACCCACCATGAAGGCGATGTTCTGGTTCTCAAACAGCACGCCGAGCAGGATGGCTATCACACCCAGTACCAGTACGGTGATTTTTGACACCTTCAGCTCTTCACGTTCGGTTGCGCCTTTGCGGAATACGTTGGCGTACAGGTCGTGAGAAACTGCCGAAGCGCCCGCCAGCGTCAGCCCGGCAACCACCGCCAGGATGGTGGCAAACGCCACTGCAGAGATGAAGCCGAGGAACAGGTTACCGCCCACCGCATTCGCCAGGTGAACCGCCGCCATGTTGTTACCACCGATCAGTGCGCCTGCAGCATCTTTGTACTCTGGATTAGCACCTACCAGCATGATCGCGCCAAAGCCGATGATAAAGGTCAGGATGTAGAAATAACCCATAAAACCGGTGGCATAGAATACGCTCTTACGCGCTTCGCGGGCATCGCTGACCGTGAAGAAACGCATCAGAATATGCGGCAAACCTGCTGTACCGAACATCAATCCAAGACCTAACGACAGGGCGGATATCGGATCTTTTACCAGACCGCCCGGGCTCATAATCGCGGAGCCTTTCGGGTGTACTGCCATCGCTTCGGTGAACAGGTTGTTGAAGCTGAAGCCGACGTGCTTCATTACCATGAAGGCCATAAAGCTGGCGCCGAACAGCAGCAGAACAGCTTTAATGATCTGTACCCAGGTGGTTGCCAGCATGCCGCCAAACAGAACGTACATCATCATCAGTACGCCAACCAGTACGACGGCGATGTGATAGTTCAGACCAAACAGCAGCTCAATCAGTTTACCTGCGCCGACCATCTGGGCGATCAGATACAGAGCGACCACCACCAGGGAACCACAGGCCGACAGAATACGGATTGGACCCTGTTTCAGACGATAAGAAGCAACGTCAGCAAAGGTGTAACGACCGAGGTTACGCAAACGCTCAGCAATCAGGAACAGGATAATTGGCCAGCCGACCAGGAAGCCGAGTGAGTAAATCAGCCCGTCATAACCGGAGGTAAATACCAGCGCGGAAATTCCAAGGAACGATGCCGCCGACATATAGTCGCCCGCAATCGCCAGCCCGTTCTGGAAACCGGTGATGTTACCGCCGGCGGTGTAGTAGTCATTACGCGAACGTACGCGTTTAGACGCCCAGTAGGTAATGCCGAGCGTAAAGATGACGAAAATCAGGAACATAACAATCGCCTGCCAGTTGGTTGGCTGGCGTTGAACTGCACCGCTAATAGCATCCGCCGCGTTTGCGGCGAAGGGCAGCGTGGCGGCAAGCGCCGTCAGGACTCTCTTCATGATGCTTTAACCTCGTGCAGAACCGCATTGTTCAGGCGATCAAATTCACCGTTTGCCCGCCAGATATAAATCCCGGTCAGAATGAAGGAGATGAGGATCACTCCGACCCCAATCGGAATACCCCGGGTGACGCTGGTTCCCGCGTGGAGCGGCGTACCCAGCCAGCCAGGCGCAAAGGCAATCAGTAAAATAAAGCTGATATAAACTGCCAGCATGATGATGGACAGAATGGTGGCAAACCGTTGCCGTTTTTCTACTAACTCCCTGAAACGCGCACTGTCTTCTATCCGCTGATAAATTTGGTCATTCATCACAGAGTCTCCAGAGATACCCCCTTCGTCTTTCACGCCGCAGGTGCGTTGGCCGCACTCGCCCACCCCAGTCACATAGTGAACTATGCTCCTGGGGATGTGCTCGCTTGCCGCCTTCCTGCAACGCGAAATCCTTTGGGGGAGGGTTTTTATATTTCCCTCCCGGTCAGGGGAGGGGTAGGGATAGGATTTGTAGACCCGATAAGCTGCGCGCCATCGGGCATTTCACAGTTATGGTTATGATGGCATCGCGATGGCCTGCTTCTCTTCGAGCAGTTTCTCCACGACGCCAGGATCGGCGAGAGTCGAGGTATCGCCCAGATTGCTGGTATCGCCCGCCGCGATTTTACGCAGAATACGGCGCATGATTTTGCCGGAGCGGGTTTTCGGCAGTGAGTCGGTCCAGTGCAGCACGTCTGGCGTTGCCAGCGGGCCAATTTCTTTACGCACCCAGTTGCGAACCTCGGCGTACAACTCAGGTGACGGCTCTTCACCGTGATTCAGCGTGACGTAAGCGTAGATCGCCTGGCCTTTAATATTATGCGGAATCCCTACCACCGCGGCTTCGGCAATCTTCGGATGCGACACCAGCGCCGATTCGATTTCAGCTGTTCCCAGACGGTGGCCGGAGACGTTCAGCACATCGTCCACACGTCCGGTGATCCAGTAATAGCCATCTTCGTCACGGCGCGCGCCGTCGCCGCTGAAGTACATATTCTTGAAGGTAGAGAAGTAGGTTTGCTCAAAGCGTTCGTGATCGCCAAACAGCGTTCTCGCCTGGCCCGGCCACGAGTCGGTAATCACCAGATTGCCTTCGGTCGCGCCTTCCAGCGGATTACCTTCGTTATCGACAATCGCAGGCTGTACGCCAAAGAATGGACGGGTTGCAGAACCGGCTTTCAGTTCGGTGGCGCCCGGCAGCGGGGTGATCATGAATCCACCGGTTTCAGTCTGCCACCAGGTATCGACGACCGGGCATTTTTCGTTGCCGATCTTCTTCCAGTACCACTCCCATGCTTCCGGGTTGATCGGCTCGCCAACTGAACCCAGGATACGCAGCGACGAACGGTCAGTGCCTTCAATCGCTTTATCGCCTTCCGCCATCAGGGCGCGAATGGCGGTCGGTGCGGTATACAGAATATTGACCTGATGCTTGTCCACAACCTGCGACATACGCGCCGGGGTAGGCCAGTTTGGCACGCCTTCGAACATCAGCGTAGTTGCGCCACAGGCCAACGGACCGTACAGCAGGTAGCTATGCCCGGTTACCCAGCCTACGTCAGCGGTACACCAATAGATATCGCCCTGATGGTAATCAAACACATACTTAAAGGTGGTTGCAGCGTAGACCAGATACCCGCCGGTAGTGTGCAGCACGCCTTTCGGCTTGCCGGTTGAGCCGGAGGTATACAGGATAAACAGCGGATCTTCCGCATTCATCTCTTCCGGCTGGTGTTCTGAGCTGGCCTTCTCGATAAGATCGGACCACCACAGGTCGCGACCTTCCTGCCATTCCGTTTTTCCACCGGTACGTTTGAGAACGATCACATGTTCAACGGTTTTCACATTTGGATTTTTCAGCGCATCATCGACGTTCTTTTTCAGTGGGATAGCGCGCCCGGCGCGTACGCCTTCGTCGGCGGTGATCACCAGGCGTGAATTGGAGTCGATAATACGTCCGGCGACGGCTTCCGGTGAGAAACCACCGAAGATGACTGAATGCACCGCGCCAATACGGGCGCAGGCCAGCATGGCGACCGCAGCTTCCGGCACCATCGGCATATAAATGGCCACCACGTCACCTTTTTTAATGCCTAAATCCAGTAGCGTATTGGCGAAACGGCAGACATCGCGATGCAACTCGCGATAGGTAATGTTTTTGCTTTGGGTTGCGTCATCGCCTTCCCAGATGATGGCGGTACGATCGCCGTTTGCCTGCAGGTGGCGGTCAAGACAGTTTGCGGCCAGATTCAGGGTGCCGTCTTCGTACCATTTAATCGACACGTTGCCTGGTGCGAAGGAAGTGTTCTTCACCTGGCTGTACGGCTTGATCCAATCAAGAATTTTTCCCTGTTCGCCCCAAAATGTGTCGGGTTCGTTAACGGATTGCTGGTATTTCTCTGCGTACTGCTCCGGATTTATCAGGCAACGATCCGCAATGTTTGCGGGAATAGCGTGTTTATGTATTTGGCTCATGGCTTTTGTTCTCCTTGTAGGATGTTAATAATATGTCTCATAAACGTTAAATGTAGGGGCTTTGAGAGTTTTGTTTAGTATTTGCGCGGCAGATCACGCAATAAACGAATTGTGCAAATTAGCGACAAACTGAATTTTGAAGGGAGCTAGCAAAATTGACTAAATCTTGCGATAACATGTGGTTATCTAAAGGATTGTTGAAAAGGTGATCTGTCTCTGAATTAGACAAAAGAGGGTGCAATCAAAGGGAGTTACTAACTCTAAAGTGGTATTTTACATACACTTACAATTGATTAAAGACAACATTTTCAGTGTGGTTTCTTGTTACAAATAGGGTGGAGCAATGTCATGACAGTATTCGTGTGGTTGCTGTTATGGAAAACAATAAAAGAACCGCCATTGCAGATAATGGCGTCATCTGGATGAGACCCCTATGGCAAGGATAAAATCACGCGTACGCCGTTTCTTCAGCCTGTTAGTACCTTTATTATTTATCTCTGCAGTTCACGCTGAACAAACCCCCGTACCCGCAAAAACCGTCACCGTTGAAGCGAAGAATGAAGTCTTCGCCCCTCAGCATCCCGATCAATATCTCTCCTGGAAAGCCACGTCTGAGCAATCAGCCCGTGAAGATGCGCTGGCAGAAGATCCTCGTCTGGTGATCCTGTGGGCGGGATATCCCTTCTCGCGCGATTACAACAAACCGCGCGGGCACGCGTATGCAGTGACCGATGTTCGTGAAACCTTACGTACCGGCGCACCCAAAACGGCAGAAGATGGTCCGTTGCCGATGGCCTGCTGGAGCTGTAAAAGCCCGGATGTGGCGCGTCTGATCCAGAAAGACGGTGAAGATGGCTACTTCCACGGTAAATGGGCGCGCGGCGGTCCTGAAATTGTTAATAATCTTGGCTGTGGCGATTGCCATAACACCGCGTCACCAGACTTTGCCAAAGGCAAGCCAGAACTGACGCTGTCGCGTCCTTATGCTGAACGCGCGATGGAAACAATCGGCAAACCGTTTGAGAAAGCCGGTCGATTTGACCAGCAATCCATGGTCTGCGGCCAGTGCCACGTGGAATACTACTTCGACGGTAAAAACAAAGCCGTTAAGTTCCCGTGGGACGACGGCATGAAAGTCGAGAACATGGAGAAGTACTACGACACCATCGCCTTCTCTGACTGGACCAACTCCCTGTCTAAAACCCCGATGCTGAAAGCGCAGCACCCGGAGTATGAAACCTGGAGCGCAGGCATTCACGGCAAGAACAATGTGACCTGTATCGACTGCCACATGCCGAAAGTGCAGAACGCGGAAGGCAAGATTTACACCGACCATAAGATTGGTAATCCGTTTGATAATTTCGCTCAGACCTGTGCGAACTGCCACACCCAGGACAAAGCGTCCCTGCAAAAAGTGGTCGCCGAGCGTAAACAGGCCATTCATGACCTGAAAATCAAAGTTGAAGACCAGCTTGTTCGTGCGCACTTCGAAGCGAAAGCTGCATGGGATGCGGGTGCGACCGAAGCGGAAATGAAGCCGATTCTGGAAGATATCCGTCACGCGCAATGGCGTTGGGACCTGTCTATCGCCTCACACGGTATTCACATGCATGCCCCGGAAGAAGGTCTGCGGATGCTGGGTAGCGCAATGGATAAAGCCGCTGACGCACGTACCAAACTGGTCCGTCTGCTGGCGACCAAAGGCATCACGCATGAAATCCCGTTACCGGATATCTCTACCAAAGAGAAAGCCCAGGCGGCGATTGGTCTGAACATGCAGCAAATCAATGCTGAGAAGCAGGACTTCATCAAAACGGTGATTCCGCAGTGGGAAGAACAGGCGCGTAAAAACGGTCTGTTAAGCCAATAACCCCATTTCGCCCCGCAAGGGGCGGATAACTCAACGGAGTGAATATGAGCGTATTACGTTCGTTATTAACTGCTGGGGTGCTGGCGTCAGGCTTGTTATGGAGCCTGAGTGGAATCACTGCCACGCCAACGCCGCAGGAGTCGGATCAACGCTGGACGGTTACCCAACAGCGTAATCCGGATGCCGCCTGTCTGGACTGTCACAAGCCGGATACCGAAGGCATGCATGGTAAGCATGCGGAAGCCATCAACCCGAATAACAAACTGCCTGTCACCTGCACCAATTGTCACGGCCAGCCGTCACCGAACCACCGCGAAGGGGTGAAAGATGTGATGCGCTTTAATGAGCCGATGTACAACGTGGAGCAGCAGAACAGTGTCTGTATGTCCTGTCACCTGCCTGAGCAGTTGCAAAAAGCGTTCTGGCCGCACGATGTCCACGTAACCAAAGTGGCGTGTGCCAGCTGTCACTCACTGCATCCGAAGCAAGACACGATGCAGACGCTGAGCGATAAAGGACGGATCAAGATTTGCGTCGATTGCCACAGCGATCAACGTAACAATCCGAACTTTAACCCGGCGTCGGTTCCGTTGCTTAAGGAGCATCCATGAGTTGCTCTCGTCGCCAGTTTATCACCGGCGTCGGCGCGCTGGTGGCAGTGAGCGGGACGGCGGGGCGCGTTGTGGCGAAGACGCTGAACATCAACGGTGTGCGTTACGGTATGGTTCATGATGAGTCTTTATGCATTGGCTGTACGGCCTGCATGGATGCTTGTCGGGAAGTTAACAACGTGCCGGAAGGCGTATCGCGTCTGACGATTATCCGCAGTGAGCCGCAAGGGACATTTCCTGATGTGAAGTATCGCTTCTTCCGTCACTCGTGCCAGCATTGCGACCACGCTCCCTGCGTTGACGTCTGCCCGACGGGGGCATCGTATCGCGATGCCGCCAGCGGCATTGTGGATGTGAACCCGGACCTTTGCGTTGGCTGCCAGTACTGTATCGCCGCGTGTCCTTATCGCGTGCGCTTTATCCATCCGGTGAGCAAAACGGCGGATAAATGTGATTTCTGCCGGAAAACCAACCTGAAAGCGGGCAAACAGCCCGCCTGCGTTGAGTCATGCCCGACGAAGGCGCTGACGTTTGGTAATCTGGACGATCCCAACAGCGATATATCCCGTTTGTTGCAGCAGAAAACTACCTACCGTTACAAACTGGCGTTGGGTACAAAACCGAAGGTCTACCGCGTTCCCTTTAAATTTGGGGAGGTGAGCCAATGACATCCGCTTCTGCATTTCATTTTGAATCACTGGTGTGGGACTGGCCCATTGCCATCTATCTGTTCCTGATAGGTATCTCTGCCGGACTGGTCACGTTGGCGATTCTGCTGCGTCGCTTCCATCCGGAGGCGGGCGGTTCAGACAGCACGCTGCTGCGCACCACGCTGGTGTTAGGGCCGGGGGCAATTATCCTCGGTTTGCTGATTCTGGTGTTCCACCTGACGCGTCCATGGACTTTCTGGAAACTGATGTTCCACTACAGCTTCACCTCGGTGATGTCGATGGGGGTCATGCTGTTCCAGTTGTACATGGTGGTGTTAGTGCTGTGGCTGGCAAAAATCTTTGAAAAAGAGGTGATTGCCCTGCAACAGCGGTTCGTGCCGCGACTGACGATTGTGTCAAAACTCCTGACGCTAATCACGCCGTTCCATCGCGCGCTTGAGACGCTGATGCTGGTGCTGGCGGTTCTGCTCGGGGCGTATACCGGGTTCCTGCTGTCGGCGCTGAAATCCTATCCGTTCCTGAATAACCCGATCCTGCCGGTGCTGTTTCTGTTCTCCGGGATCTCCTCCGGCGCGGCAGTGGCGCTGATCGCCATGGCGTTACGCCATCGTAGCAACCCGCACAGTACGGAAGCGCACTTTGTGCATCGCATGGAAGTCCCGGTCGTATGGCTGGAGATCTTCCTGCTGGCGGCGTTCTTCGTCGGCCTGGCGCTGGGCGATGACGGCAAAATGCGTGCGCTGGCGGCGGCACTGGGCGGCGGATTCTGGACCTGGTGGTTCTGGCTTGGCGTGGCTGGGCTTGGGTTGATACTGCCGATGCTGCTAAAACCCTGGGCCAACCGCAGTTCGACGTTTCATGGCGTGCTGGCAGTGTGCGGCGCTAGCCTGACCGGCGTACTGCTGCTGCGCTTTTTTATCCTCTATGCGGGTCAGCTAACCGTTGCGTAAGGTGATATCTGGACGTTCTCCTTCCTGAAGCCGGTTTTCTGGCGCTGTTATTAAGCCTCGGGGTCAACGTGTTGACCCCGCTTGCCGTGTTGGTAGGTGTCCGCCAGCGTTGGCAGGGGGTGATGCGTCTGGCAAGCGTGGGCGTGTGGACGCAATTTGCCCTGCTGCTACTGGCCTTTACCATTCTGGTATTCTGCTTTTTGACCAGCGATTTTTCGGTGGTCTACGTTGCCCAGCACAGCTACAGCCTGCTGCCGTGGGGATTAAAACTGGCGGCGGTGTGGGGCGGTCATGAAGGATCGCTGCTGCTGTGGGTGCTGTTTCTTTCCGCCTGGAGCGCGCTATTTGCTCTTCGCTATCGGCGTAATACCAACGCGCTGTTTCCGCTGACGCTCAGTGTCCTTTCAATGATAACGGCCCTGCTGCTGCTGTTTGTGGTGGTATGGTCCGAGCCGTTCGTGCGTATCTTTCCGCCAGCCATTGAAGGGCGCGACCTTAACCCGATGCTGCAACATCTCGGGTTAATCCTCCATCCACCGCTGCTGTACCTGGGTTACGGTGGTTTGATGGTGGCGGCAGGCGTGGCGCTGGCCTCGCTGCTACGTAGTGACTTTAATGCGCAGAGCGCCTGGGTGTGCTGGCGCTGGGCCTTGCCCGGCTGGTGCGCGCTGACACTGGGGATTATCCTCGGCTCCTGGTGGGCCTACTGCGAGCTGGGCTGGGGCGGCTGGTGGTTCTGGGACCCGGTAGAAAATGCTTCCTTATTACCCTGGCTTTCCGCCAGCGCGCTGCTACATAGCCTGTATATCACGCGCCAGCGCGGGATCTTCCGCCACTGGTCGCTGCTGCTGGCGATCGTCACGCTGATTTTATCGCTGCTGGGGACGCTGATTGTGCGTTCCGGCATTCTCGTTTCGGTGCATGCTTTCGCGCTGGATAACGTTCGTGCCGCGCCGCTGTTTGCGCTGTTTACCGTGTTGAGTCTGGCGTCGCTCGGGCTGTACGCCTGGCGGGGCCAGCAAGTCCGGCAGAATGCTCGTTTTGGCGGTTGGTCACGCGAGATGCTGATTCTGGTTGCGCTGCTGCTCTTTAGTGCGGTGCTGCTGATTGTGCTGATTGGCACGCTCTACCCGATGATTTACGGGCTGTTCGGCTGGGGGCGGCTTTCCGTGGGCGCACCGTACTTTAACCGCGCTACGCTGCCCTTTGGCCTACTGATGCTGCTGGTTATTGTGCTGGCAATGGTCAGAAGCCGCAAAGTGTCTTTCCGCATCCAACTTCCGGCACTGCTGGCGCATGCCGGAGTGCTGGTGTTTGCGGCGGGGATCGTCTTTTCCAGCGGTAGCCGTCAGGAGATAAGCCTGAACCTGAGCCCTGGGCAGCAGGTTGAACTGGCGGGTTACATTTTCCGTTTTGAGCGTCTCGACCTGGAAGCCAAAGGTAACTACACCAGTGAAAAAGCGCAGATCACGCTGTGGCACAATGAAAAACGCATTGGCAGCCTGCAACCTGAAAGGCGCTTCTATGCCGCGCGTCGTCAACAGATGATGGAGCCGGGGATCCGCTGGAACCTGATGCATGACTGGTATGCGGTAATGGGTGAAAAAACCGGACCAGACTGTTATGCCATGCGCTTGTACGTGCAGACCGGCGTGCGCTGGATTTGGGGTGGGGGACTATTAATGGTCTTTGGCGCGCTGCTGAGCGGATGGCGAGGAAGGAAACGCGATGCGTAAATTAATCACAGCGTTGCCGGATGGCGGCGTAAACGCCTTATCCGGCCTACAAGGTGCGCAAACCGTAGGCCGGATAAGCGCAGCGCCATCCGGCAGAAAGTTATTACTCTTAACGCTCGTCCTGTTTTTCATTACTTTCGCTACGCATGCCCAGGTTGTGGACACATGGACGTTTGCCAACCCGCAGCAGCAGGAACAAGCGCTGTCTATTGCCAGCCAACTGCGTTGTCCACAGTGCCAAAACCAAAATTTGCTGGAATCCAATGCGCCGGTAGCGGTCAGTATGCGCCATCAGGTTTATAGCATGGTGGCGGAAGGGAAAAGTGAAGCTGAGATAACCACCTGGATGACCGAGCGTTACGGTGACTTCGTTCGTTATAATCCGCCGCTGAATGAACAAACGCTGCTGCTGTGGGCGTTGCCGTGCCTGTTGTTGTTGCTGGTAGGTGTCGTGGTCTGGCGAGTGAGAAGACGTCAGCATACGGAGGAAGGTGAATAATGAGCCAGTGCGAGCCGCTGTTACGCCCAATGCCCGTGAAGCGGCTGACCGCTGCGGTGGTACTGATGGTTGTGGCCTGCATTGGAGGTTACCTGTTGACGCCAAAATGGCAGGCGGTTCGTCAGGAGCAGACGCGACTGGCGGACCCTTTACATGCTTTCTCTGATGAAAATATTCAGGAAAAACAGTTGCTTTTTCTGCAATCGCAGATTCGAGCCAATCCACGGGACGGCGTGAAATGGGCGCAACTCGGGGAGTACTATCTTTGGCAAAACGCGTATCATAATGCGCTGCTGGCCTACGAGCAGGCGCTGCGTGTCGGCGGTGAAAATGCTGAGATCTATTCAGCGATGGCAACGGTATTGTATTACCAGGCCGGACAACATATGGCGCCGCCCACTCGCGAGATGATTGATAAGGCCTTGGCGCTGGACCCGGCAGAGGTCACCGCGCTGATGTTGTTAGCCTCAGATGCGTTTATGCAGGCAGACTACGCCCAGGCTATTTCAGTTTGGCAAAAAGTTATGGATTTAAACTCGCCGAGGGTGAACCGGGCACAGCTCGTTGACTCTATTAATATGGCGAAGTTGTTGCAGAATCGGCAAAAATAAATTTGTTTTATTTGTGATTTGTATCATTTTGCCTGTTTAAAAAACAGGCAAACGAACAGGTGAGCGAAAAAAACTCACGCTATGACTTCTTCATTTTTGAACATATTAAAATTCTTTTATAACAAAAAGTTATTCATCAATACCGCGATAAAATTGCATTTTTATGCATAAATTCAGCCAAAAGCCCTGTTCTTAGAGGGTTGCGCGGAATGCCATGCAGATGATAATGATAATAAGCGTTAAAAAACTCCATAAACGAACGCAACACAATTCATACCCTTTCAGTATGTACTATTCCCACACACCGCATGTGGAATAGCGCTCCATCGAGGAAGTCCGTTGTTATGAAAAATTTGAAAGTCAGCCTGGCATGGCAGATTCTAATCGCCATGGTGCTGGGCATTCTGCTAGGGAGTTACCTGCATTACCATAGCGACAGCCGCGAATGGCTGGTGGTCAACCTGCTGTCTCCGGCGGGCGATATCTTTATCCATCTGATCAAAATGATCGTCGTGCCGATTGTTATCTCCACGCTGGTGGTTGGTATTGCCGGGGTGGGTGATGCAAAACAGCTGGGCCGTATTGGCGCCAAAACCATTCTCTATTTCGAAGTGATCACCACCGTAGCGATTATTCTTGGCATCACGCTGGCGAATGTTTTCCAGCCGGGTTCCGGGATTGATATGTCGCAACTGGCGACCGTGGATATTTCGAAATATCAAAATACCACCGCAGAAGTGCAGAGCCACGCGCATGGCCTGATGGGCACGATTGTGTCGCTGGTGCCGACTAATATCGTCGCGTCGATGGCGAAAGGCGATATGTTGCCGATTATCTTCTTCTCGGTGCTGTTTGGTTTAGGCTTGTCTTCACTACCAGCAACCCACCGCGAGCCGCTGGTGACTGTGTTCCGCTCGATTTCAGAAACCATGTTTAAAGTGACCCACATGGTGATGCGTTATGCGCCAGTCGGTGTTTTTGCGCTGATTGCTGTGACCGTCGCGAACTTCGGTTTTGCCTCCCTGTGGCCGCTGGCGAAACTGGTGCTGTTGGTGCATTTCGCCATCCTGTTCTTCGCGCTGGTGGTGCTGGGGATTGTGGCGCGTATCTGCGGTTTGAGCATCTGGATCCTGATCCGCATTTTGAAAGATGAGCTGATTCTGGCTTACTCTACCGCCAGCTCCGAGAGCGTACTGCCGCGTATTATCGAGAAGATGGAAGCCTATGGCGCACCGGCTTCAATCACCAGCTTTGTGGTGCCGACCGGCTACTCATTCAACCTTGATGGTTCAACGCTGTACCAGAGTATTGCCGCGATCTTTATTGCGCAGCTGTATGGTATCGACCTGTCGCTGTGGCAGGAAATCGTGCTGGTGTTGACGTTGATGGTGACCTCGAAAGGGATTGCGGGCGTGCCGGGCGTCTCCTTCGTGGTACTGCTGGCTACGCTTGGCAGCGTGGGGATCCCGCTGGAAGGCCTGGCGTTTATTGCCGGTGTTGACCGTATCCTCGACATGGCGCGTACCGCGCTGAATGTGGTGGGGAATGCGCTGGCGGTGCTGGTTATCGCCAAGTGGGAGCACAAATTTGACCGCAAGAAGGCGCTGGCTTACGAGCGCGAGATGCTGGGTAAATTTGATAAGACCGCTAATCATTAATTAATGAAAGATTGCCGGATGGCGCTGCGCTTATCCGGCCTACGGAAGACGGTGAACTGTAGGCCGGATAAGGCGTTTATGCCGCCATCCGGCAATGCAAACCATTACCCGTTTGTTAACTTTTCAAACTCTTCGCAGCCGGTATCGAACCCTTCCATACAGCTCAGATTCAGCCAGTGCAGCGCCTTCTGTTTATTCTTCACGATAAAACCCTGCTCGCCGTTTAAGAACATCATTCCGGCCCAGTACTCGGAATAACCGGTGCGGGAGATGGCGGAGCTGCGTTTGAAATACCATGTCGCTTTTTCATCGTCTGCGGGGATCCCCACGCCGTTGGCGTAAATCAGCCCGAGCAGCATTTGCGCGTCGACGGCTGAGTCATTTTCCAGATCTTCAGAGGCGTTTTGCAGCAAGGTAATGGCTTTGGGGTAATCTGTGTGTCCTGCCTGGGTGTTGACCAGAATCCGCGCCAGGGTGAGTTCTCCTGCTTTACTGCCCGCTTTGGCTGCCTTTTCCGCCAGTGTTTTGGCCTGGGGGTAATCCAGACTGACCGGATTCGTAATTTTGATTTGCGCCAGGAGCGCGCAGGCGTCGGCATCGCCATTGTCGGCGGCTTTTTGCGCCCAATACTCGGCTTTGCTCAAATCGCCCGAACTGAACCAGGTATCGGCAAGAAAGTACTGTGCGCGACGGTCCCCTGCCTCAGCGGCCTGTAAGTACTGGCTTCCTGGCTCAGTATCACTGGCATGGGCAAAGAATGTCATAAAGAACATCAATGCAATGAGTTGTTTCATTTTGAGTTTTATTTAGGATACGGAATGAACAGTATAAAGAGATCGTATGGATAAAAAAACAGCCTCCGGGCGGAGGCTGTTGCAGAACAGGTACGTAAACGGACTAACCCATCGCGCTTTCGCGCAGACTGGCTTTCAGCTTGTTGTACTCATCAATAACATACTGCTCGGCAGCGCGCTGATCGGCAATGCGTTCAACGTTAACGGCACAGTACTTATACTCTGGCGTTTTGGTAATCGGGCTTAAGTTCTCGGTTACCAGCTCATTACATGCGCCAATCCACCACTGGTAGGTCATGTAAATCGCGCCTTTGTTTGGACGATCGCTGACTGCCGCACGGGTAATGACCCGACCTTTACGCGAGTTAACCCACACCAGTTCTTCGTCCTGGATGCCCAGGCGTTCTGCGTCGGCGGTGTTGATTTGGGCATAGCCCGGTTCATCCGCCAGAGCGGCCAGCGCCGCACAGTTACCGGTCATCGAACGGCAAGAGTAGTGGCCGACTTCACGCACCGTAGACAGTACCATTGGGTACTCTGGGGTGAGTTTGTCGATTGGCGCTACCCAGTCGCAGGTGAAGAACTGCGCCAGGCCGTTCGGGGTGTCGAACTTCTCTTTGAAGAGATAAGACGTCCCTTGATCGGCTTCTGAGGTGTCGCGGCAAGGCCACTGGATATAACCCAGTTCGCCCATTTTCTCGTAAGTGGCACCGTAGAAATCCGGGCACAGATGACGCAACTCGTCCCAGATTTCCTGGGTGTTGTTGTAGTGCATCGGATAGCCCATACGGGTGGCGATTTCACTGATAATCTGCCAGTCCGTTTTCAGATCCCACTTCGGCTCAACGGCTTTAAAGAAGCGCTGGAAGCCACGGTCAGCCGCGGAGAATACGCCTTCATGCTCACCCCATGACGTAGACGGTAAAATAACGTCTGCGGCAGCGGCGGTTTTGGTCATGAAGATATCCTGCACGATGACCAGTTCCAGATCCTCAAAGCCTTTGCGCACTGCGGAGAGTTCAGCATCGGTCTGTAATGGATCTTCACCCATGATGTACGCCGCGCGGACTTCGCCATGCGCAGCACGGTGCGGCAGTTCGCTGATGCGATAACCGGTATGTGCAGGAAGACTTTCCACGCCCCAGGCTTTAGCGAATTTCTCGCGGTTTTCCGGGAACTTAACGTACTGATAGCCCGGATAGGTATCCGGCAGCGCGCCCATATCGCATGCGCCCTGAACGTTGTTCTGACCACGAACCGGGTTAACGCCCACGCTTGGCTTACCGAGGTTGCCGGTCAGCATTGCGAGGCTGGTCAGTGAACGCACGGTTTCCACGCCCTGATAGAACTGGGTAACACCCATACCCCACAGGATAGCCGCGCTTTTTGCCGTGGCATACATACGTGCAGCCTGACGAATATCCTGCGCGCTAACGCCAGTGATATCTTCGACGGACTCCGGCGTGTAACCTTCGACAATCTTGCTGTACTCTTCGAACCCTTCCGTACGGGAGGCGACGAACGCCTGGTCGTACAGTTTTTCTTCGATGATGACATGACCCATGGCGTTGAGCAGCGCGATGTTCGAGCCGTTTTTCAACGCGATGTGCATGTCGGCAATACGCGCGGTTTCAATTTTGCGCGGATCGCAGACGATGATTTTCGCCCCGTTACGTTTAGCGTTAATCACGTGATTCGCCACGATCGGGTGGGAATCCGCCGGGTTATACCCGAAGATGAACACTAAATCTGTGTTATCAATTTCATTGATAGCATTACTCATTGCGCCGTTACCGACCGATTGGTGCAGACCTGCAACCGATGGGCCGTGTCAGACGCGAGCGCAGCAGTCAACGTTATTGGTACCAATAACGGCGCGCGCGAATTTTTGCATTACATAGTTGGTTTCGTTACCCGTACCGCGAGATGAACCGGTCGTCTGAATAGCGTCCGGGCCATACTTCGCTTTGATGGCGCTCAGACGAGTGGCGACGTAATCAAGCGCTTCATCCCAGGAAACAGATTCCAGTTTGCCGCCACGCTGGCGACGGATCATTGGGGTTTTCAGACGAGGGGTCAGGATCTGGGTATCGTTGATAAAATCCCAGCCATAGTAGCCCTTCAGACACAGAGTACCCTGGTTGGTTTTCCCCTGCGCCGCTTCAGCCCGGACGATTTTGCCGTTATCGACCACCAGGTTGATTTTGCAACCTGATGCGCAATATGGGCAAACCGTGACGACTTTTTTCATCGGTCTCGCTCCAGTTAATCAAATCGCGCATACGCGCTGTCGCTTTAGTTATGCATCTTTTATGCCATGTTTTTATCAGGGGCATTCATCGATATTACGGGCGAATTTTGCGCAAAACCCTGACGAAAAACAGGCTGTCGTCATATTTGACGTGACGAAAGAAAATGCCGCGTGACGGATATCACGCGGCGAGGTCGGAGAACGCTACTTCTTGTTAGCAGGGGCTTGATAACCTCCGCCAAGCGCTTTGATGAGTTGAATATTCTGCATGAGTCGTTGGGTATCTATGACCAGGAGCGACATATCTTCTGCGATCACGGGTAATTTGGCCTCTGTTGCCAGCAGGCGACTGCTCAGGCCTCGCTGGTAAGCCGCGTCTGCTGCTGCTTGCGTGTAATGCGTGGCATCTACGCGTTCCATCTGCATTACCCGTTGTTCATTGAGCGTTTGCAGACGTGTTCCGTTAATCGCGACATCGCGCACTGCATTGAGCACCGACTGGTTGTAGCGCTCTATCATCATATTGCTGGTTGCGCGGGCGCCTTCCAGATTGGCATTCAGACGACCTCCGTCAAACAGCGGTAAACGCAGGCCGGGGATGAAGTTGATCTGCCTGCTGGTGCTTTTGAACAGTTGATCGATATGGATAGCGTCTAAACCGAAGAAGACTTTGATATCAAAGCTCGGATAAAACAGGGCGCGAGCGGCCTCGACCTGGTTCAGCGAAGCCTGCACATACCAGCGCATAGCCTGCAAGTCCGGACGCCTGGCAAGCAGGTCGTAGGAGAGCGTTGCGGGTATTCCTGTATCGACAGTTGGCAGTGCGACCGGTTTGATTTCAGGCAGATCTTTTGCGCCGGCACCGATCAGCGCCCGGAGTGATTCCCGAGTTTCTTTGATTTGTCCTTCAACCGCGACGATTTGCTTGTCCACTGCCAGCAATTGCGCACGTGCGCCATGGTACGGTACTTTTGCTTCCAGCCCGTGAGCGACCTTACTCTGGTGGGCCTTCACGGCATAATCAATAACATCGTGGGTCTGCTGCAACAAATCAAGCATCTGGTAGCTGGCTTGCATACTGTAATACAGCTGCGCGACGCCGGTCGTCAGGGAGAGTTCCACTGCTGCGGTTTCGGCAATCACGGCATTTTGTGCGCCAATAGCTGCCGCGACAGCGGAACGATGCTCGCCCCACAGGTCGAGATCCAGTCCGGCGACCAGACCAATCGTCGCTTCAGTGTAGTAGGGGCCGTCCATCCCTAATCGTGGCGCATCCAGCGCGTAGGGGCCGAGGAAGCCGTTGGCAGACGCTTGCTGGCGGTTAATCATGCCCAGCGCTGCCATCTGGAGCTGAGAACGCCCTTCCAGCAGTTCAGTCTGCGACTGCGCTTTCTCTTCACGCAGCTTCACTTCGGCGAGGTTATGGGAGCCAGACAGCGTTGCTTCAATAAGCGAGTTTAGCTGTGGGTCGTTAAACTGCCGCCACCACTGTGCTTGTGGCCATCCTGAGCTTGCCAGATGAATGTCTTTAGCCAGTGAGATCTGCTCAGGCTGTAATTGCGGATGTGGTGCAGAATCTTTGCGGATCAGTGCACAGCCGGAAAGGACCGTTGCGCCGCTGAGTATGCCGCAGAGGAGTAATCGAGGGAGATATCGGTTCATTATTGGGAGGTTCCTTGCTCCTGCTCGCTTGCTGGTATTAGCGTCGGGTGAGTCCAGTCGGGTAAACAGGTTATCTGCTGTATGATGCAGCGCTCCTGTTTGGATAACGTTGGTAAAATGTCTTGAGATGGGGACAGGTTTTCAATCGACGGCGGAAGGCTGGATGCTGTCGCCAGGTCGGCTGCGTATTTTTCCAGCGCATCGGCCAGGTGTGTTGCGCTCTCCAGCAATACCGCGTTATCCAGCGTCGGGGCGTCATTTCGGGTGGCATCCCAGGTATAGAGAATGTCACGGCCCAGGTGAATAACGCGCTGACTACGTTGAATAAGCGCTATGCGTTCATCGCCGGGGAGTTGGCGTTCCAGCGCGACCCTCTCGCACATTTCATCACAGGCGTTAAACGTCGCATGGAGACCAATACGCATCTGAAGATAAGTGCGCATGAGAACAGCATCCTGCTGACGTGGGATCCGCAGTAATTTGCTGAGCAGTCCCAGCGAGCTTGCCAGTTTTTGTGGCAGCGCTTTGGCTTCGCTTTCCGGCCAGACAAAGGTGTAGATCACCGCGGAAACAAGAGTGCCGATCAAAATGCCGAAGGCGCGATCGCGGATTTCCACCAGGTCGTAGGTTGGGCCAAAGACGTTTTCAAGTGTTGCCAGCGCGAAGGTGACGACCATTTGGGTTCCGATATAAGAGGAACGTTCTGAGCCGGTGGCAATCCAGGCACCCATCAGAAAAAGTGGCGCCAGCACCAGGAGAAGTTCGACGATATTGTCCAGCCAGGGCATGACAAAAATCGTCATCAGCAGGGCCAGAATTGCGCCGAAAAATGCGCCGCCGAAGCGCAGTGCCATCTTCTGGTATGACGAGCCGATACTGGGGTTCGCGACAATAATGCAGGTCAGCATACAGGTGTGAATGCCTTCCCAGTCGGTACCGGAGTAAAAGACATAGCAAATCAGACATGCCAGCAGTGTTTTTAACGCGTAGCGAATATAGCCTGGGTTGGTGAACGCGTCAGATACCATTGAGGGCGGTTTAGCGACAGGAGCTGGCGGCGTATTAGGGTTCATGTGACCAAGCTGTAGCAGGGTTTGGCACAGGGGCTCCAGGCCGCATTCGCGGGCCGTTGTGGCTTCTGCCTGACTGAGTTCCCATTCACTTTGCCAGGGCATACCTCGAGCAACCGCATCTTGCAGTGCGGTTATTTCACGGCACAGTTTCTGCTGGAGATCGCGGGTTGCCGGGTTATGTGCCGTGAAATTGTAGCGATTGAGCGTAGTGTACAGATAGGTGGTTGTGGCAACGCAAGCCTGCCACCAGGCACTTTTTTCTCGCCAGTCTGCGTCATCTGCCAGACAAAAGATGTTCAGCTTTTGCAGCGCCAGCACTTCTCGTTCGATGTATTTTTCCGCAAGCGGTGTTGTCGGTGCCGTCAGGCGATTGAGGGCATCACCCAGCCTGGCACGCAGGGCTTCGCGCATTTGGTTGACAGCGCGGCTGGGAAACCACAAAACGGCGATCAGCGTCATCAGTAGCGTGGGGTACAGACCAACGACGATGCACCATAACGTCAGGCGAACGACGACCTCGGGGTAGTCGAGCATGCCGGGGAAAGATTGCCCGTATATTGCAACAATCGACACGGCAAAGAAAACCAGCCCCAGACGATGGGTTCGCATCAGGAACATGCAGGCCAGAACGATCAGGCTGGCAATGATCAGACGGACCAGAGGGTAGCTATAAGACCATTTGTAGATCAGAAATAAACTACCTATCTCTAATGCTGTGGCGACGACGAAGAGAATCGCCACGAATTTGGTATAGAAAGCATTGGACTGGATACCATAAAAGAGTACGGCAAGCGAAAGCGCCAGGAAGGGGATCTCATAGGTCATCGAGATCAGTACCACCAGCAGGCAACCCGCCCAGAGCTGCATGATTTGTGGGAGTCTTCCGGGACGTTGTTCGCTTAATTCTTCGTGAAAAAACGCCAATAGCCTGACCAGTGGCAGAGGCAAACAGTTAAGTGCTTTCATTTCTGTGGCTCAAGGGTAGCAACCGCCGATGCGCCGATGCGAAACATCTCTTCATCCGGTTTATCTACCACGATTTTTACCGGGAAGCGTTGGGCAACGCGAACCCAGTTGATAGAGCGGGAAACACGCGGCAAACCGCCCAGCACCATACCGCCATCATCAGGTAATACACCGTAGCCGATTGAATCCACTTTACCGACAAACACTTTGCCGCTGTCGCTCATCAGGCGAACATTGGCTGGTGTGCCTGCATGGATGTTTTTCAGCTCTGTTTCGCGAAAATTGGCGATTACGTACCAGTGACGGGTGTCAATCAGGGTAAAAATGGGTCGCATGGCGGAAGCAAACTGCCCGACGGAGGTTTTTAATGCCACCACGCGGCCATTGAAGGGTGCGCGTACTGTTGCCATTTCAAGATGCAGTTTGGTCAGGGCGATATCGGCTTCTACGGCGATGCGCTGAGCTACCAGGGCATCAACGCCACTCACCGCGCTGGCAGCCTGCTGCGCCTGTAATAACACCGCATTAAGATCTGCCGCTGAGGCGCGTTGTGCCGTTCTGGCGCGATCAACATCTTCCGCGGAGACAAAACCTTCCGTCAGTAGTGGTTCGGTACGGCGCAGAGTATCGCTGGCTTGCTTAGCGGCTGCTCGCGCTTTTTCTACCGTAGCCCGTACGGAGTCAGCACCATATTGTTGTGCATCTACGCTGCGCTGGGTCAGCATGATCTGTTTATCCAGAGCGGCGAGCGACGCTTGTGCTTTTGCCAGATTCGCTTCATAGATACGGGGATCGATACGAAACAGCACATCACCTTGCTTGACCTGCTGGTTATCGGAAACAGCCAGTTCGACAATGCGACCACTGACTTCTGGCACGACATCGATGGTGTCGGCTGAGGCGTAGGCGTCATTGGTCGCGGGTGAGCTATCCAGTTTCCAGATGACGAAGGCCAAAATAACCAGCGCAAGTACCAACAGCATCAGCGCGGGAAGTTTGTTACGCGGAGCTTTTTTCGACGAGCTTTCCATAGGGGCGTCTCAAAATAAGTTAGAAAAATACCAGCCAGAACAGCATGGAGTAGAGGGCAAAAAGGGCGGTATAAATAATCCCGATAAAGGCCAATCCGCTATATTTATGCAGAATGAATTTTCGGGTTATGAGTGTCAGGATGACACCGCCAATAAGGCAGAACAGCCAGTCGGGATAGTAAGCACCGATGACCGGAATGGCGGGAGAGAAGTTGCATCCTGTTAATAATGGCAGCGAGAGAAACCAGCCTATTATTCTCAGCGGTATCACAATGCTGGAGTTAACCGTTTGCATAACAAAATACATCCTGTTTATCGCGAACAATATCATGAGTGAATATAAAAATATAAAGCGTCAGCAGTATGGCAATTTTTTAACGAGATAAAATATCTTTGCATGCCCACCGAGTTCATAATTCATTTATTTATTCTATTGTTTTTGCGATTGCACATTGTTGTGTGAATAAATATGCTTCCAGAGATTGAAAATATCTCTGGAAGCGGCTTGTTATTAATTGGGTGTAACGACATTAACCCACAAATCAAATTGATCCAGCATCGCTATCACTTCATCCAACTTCGCGGCTTTGCCAATCACTTTGACTTTCTTCGCGTGTACCAGATCGCTCATTTTCACCTGGCCTGTCAGCACGTCGTGCAGATCTGTACGGCTGATATAGAATGAGGTGTCGGCATCTGGTTGCAGGGTCTGACGATGATTGAGCACGCTGTTGTTGAGCGTCAGATTCAGGTTCTCGCCTTTGTCCAGGTTGAAGTTCAGGCTGATGTGTTTACCTGATGCTTTCTCACTGTCCAGACGAACGGCCATGTAATCGAGCAGCATTTCTACGCTCATGCCGTTGATGGTGTCCGGGGAATTGGTGGTGCCGTGTGTAAATTTACGCACGCCTTCACGCAGTTCTTTCGCGCCGGTGAGGTAGAAACCGCGCCAGGTGGCGGACTCGGCCTGATAGCCCAGCTGTTCAAACGCATTCGCTTGCAGATTCTTAGCCGCCTGGTTGTCTGGTTCAGCGGAAATCACGTGCTTGAGCAGTTCTGACGTCCAGCGATAATCACCCTTGTCATAGGCTTCCTGAGCCAGCTCAATGGTCTGTTTTGCACCACCCAACGCTTTGACGTAGCGTTTACCCATATCTGTCTGTCCGTAAGGATCCAGATTTGCCGGGTTGCCGTCGAAGTAGCCGAGGTAGAAGTTGTAGACCGCACGCGCGTCATGGCTGACCGAACCGTAGTAGCCACGACTGGCCCAGTTATTGGCGAGCGTTGGTGGTAGTTGAATCATGTTGCCAATCTCATTCATCGTATAGCCTTGGTTAGCCATATTCAGAGTTTGATCGTGGATATACTTGATGGTGTCGCGATATTTACCGATATAGTCGTTAATATGCTGATTACCCCAGACGGGCCAGGTATGCGGCATAAACAACACTTCTGCCTGGCTGCCCCACATATCAAGTGTTTCGTTCAGATACTCGGTCCATTTGCTGGTATCGCGTGTTTTTGCACCGCGTAGCGTATAGAAGTTATGCAGCGTGTGCGTCGTATTTTCTGCCGTACAGAGCGCTTTGAGCGCCGGAATATATAAGTGCATTTCGGAAGGCGCCTCGCTGCCTGGCGCCATCAGGAAATCGAACTCCAGGCCGTCGATGACTTTTTTCTCACCGGTTTTGATGATTGATTGGGTTGGGGCAATGATGGTCGGTAGACCTGTTGTCAGCGTGACGCCCAGACCGTTGCCGATATTTCCTTGTGGGTTACGAGGCAGAAGCAGGCCGTAGGAGAACAGAGCACGGCGACTCATAATATTGCCCAGCAATACGTTTTCGCTGATGGCTTCTTCCATAAAGCCTGCCGGGGCGAGAATCTGCACTTTGCCAGATATCACGTCATTTTCAGAGACAATGCCTTTCACACCGCCATAGTGATCGGTATGGCTATGGGTATAAATAACGGCAACAATCGGTTTTTGCGGACGATGTTGATAGTAGAGGTCCAGGCTGGCTTTTGCTGCCCCAGCGGTAACTAATGGGTCGATAACGATAATACCTGTATCACCTTCGATAAAAGTGATATTGGAAATATCCTGGCCGCGTACCTGATACATCCGTTCAGTGACTTTAAACAAGCCCGAAATACCGTTGATCTGCGACTGTCGCCATAAGCTGGGGTTTACTGTTTCTGGTGCAGGGGCATTGATATCAAACTTATAATCTTCTGCGCGATAAAAGGGTTTTCCGTCGGCATTTTTAAGAATACCTTGGTTAGGCAGTGGTGCGATAAAACCACGCTGCGCATCGTCAAAATCCTGGCGATCGGCAAAAGGTAATGATGTTAAATAATGTTGATTCTGTTGCTTTGTATATTTTGACGCTGGTTGGGATAACTCACTGGCAAGTACAGGATTAACTAATATTCCGGTAGTCGCGACCAATGCAATAAAAATCCTGCTCAGGCGGAACGGCTGAGATTTATTCATATGAATCTCCATTTATCATATGTACTGTGAATTTATTAAAATAGTAAATATCGCTGCTTTAATTTTGTCATTATCATAAGTTCGAATGTTTTATTTTAAAGAAAGGAAGTGTGATCTGCGTAGTTATTCTTATTAGGTATTTGTGCCCAAAGTGCTGAGCAGAGGAAAACCTATTATGTTTACTGAATAGTGTGACAAGGATTATATTTTTATCAGATAGATCATGTGTGCTCTTTCACTTCGCCTGATATTACTCACAATAAGATGATAACGAAGTGGACGGAGTCGAATGATGAAACCCGTTGTTCTGGTTGTGGATGATGACGTGGCAGTCTGCTCGCTTTTACAGGATGTGCTGAACGAACACGTCTTTGCGGTGACCGCTTGTCACACCGGGCAGGAGGCGTTGCGCAGCATTGAGACTCAGCCGGAGATCGCGCTGGTATTGCTGGATATGATGTTGCCCGACATCAACGGTCTGATGGTGCTGCAGCAGGTGCAAAAGATGAGGCCCGGATTACCGGTGGTAATGCTGACCGGGCTTGGTAGCGAGTCGGATGTGGTGGTCGGGCTGGAAATGGGCGCTGACGACTATATCGGTAAACCGTTCAATGCGCGGGTGCTGGTGGCTCGGGTAAAGGCGGTGCTCAGACGCGTTGGCGTGTTAACGGCAGAAAGCGGCGGCCCACAGACCACGGGGCTTTCTTTCAATGGCTGGCATCTCGATACCGCCGGTTGCCAGCTTCGTAATCCTCAGCAATTGAAGGTGGACCTGACGCAGGGGGAATACAGCCTGCTGTTGGCGCTGGCCCAAAATGCCCGCCGGGTGCTGAGTCGGGAACAACTGCTGGAGCTGACGCGCAGCGACAGCGTTGAGGTGTTTGACCGCACTATTGACGTGTTAATCATGCGCTTGCGGCGAAAAATAGAGATTAACCCGCATCAACCGATGTTGATCAAAACCCTGCGCGGGTTGGGTTATGTGTTTGCCGCCGACGTGCAGCATCACGATAAGGCGGCGTGATCGTGTGCACTTGCCGGATGCGGCGTAAACGCCTGATCCGGCCTACAAAAGCGATAACGACCCCGTAGGCCTGATAAGCGTAGCGCATCAGGCATCAGCCATAGTCGCTTTTAACTCTGCCAGCGTCTTCGCGCCGTCTATCGCATTGGCGCACAGCAAGCTTGCCCGCGCACAGGCGTGTGCCAACCTGACGCTGTCCGTCAGCGACCAGCGCTCATGACAGCCATACAAGAATCCGGCGCAAAACGCATCACCCGCCCCGACGCTGCCAACGATCTCTTCCTGCGCCAGGTACTGCGACGGGATCCAGACGCCCGGCAGATCCGGCGCTTCACCCCAGGCACCTTCCGGACAGTGAATAACCACCCGCTGGCGTACCCCTGCATCCAATAATTCGCGCGCGGCGGTAGCGATATGCGGGATATGCAGCTCGCCGTTGGGCTGGCGGATCTCCAGCCCGCTAAATTCTCCGGCTTCCAGCTCGTTAATTACCAGATAGTCGAGATGGCGCAAGGCTGGCATCACCAGTGGTTGGTAGCGCGGGTCGCCCTTGCGTGAGACCAGATCCAACGACGTTTCAAAGCCGTTGTCGCGCATTTGTGCCAGCAGCCTTGCGCTACGCGTCCCGTACTCCTCATCCGGCATGTCCAGACTGTCGAGCAGCAGCAGATATCCCAGATGGAAGATTTTCATCGAGGTATCCAGTTGCTCAAAAGCGGGCAAATCCAGCAGTCTGTTGGCGCCCGGCGAGTGGAAAAAGGTGCGCTGACCGCTGGGATCGGTCATCACCTGCGACATTGACGTGGGCGCGAATGTCGTGCGCTGCACGTGTTGGCGATTAACGTGATACTGCTCCAGCATCGCCATGATGTAGTCGCCATCGCTATCCTGACCGATTAACCCCACCGCCTGCAACGGCAGCCCAGTGTGCATTTTTGCCAGCGTCAGCAGCACATTAAGCGGCGCACCACCCGTGGCGCGTTCGCTACGGGTGATTTCCGCCAACCAGCCGCGTTCCGGCCACTGCACAATTTGATGCACATGATCGACCAGCATGTTGCCTGCGGCGATAACGCCTTTGCGTTCCATCAGACCCGCCCCGCGCTGCCAAAAATGCGCATCTGTTCTGAAACGGTATCGGTAATGGCTTCCTCAATGCCGAGCAGCAGTTCGGCGAATTCGTCATATAAGGGCTGACGATTCGCCATCCGCGTCTCCACTGCCGACAGCGCCGCCTGCGACATGCCGGTATAGAAGTTGATTTTGTGAATGCCGAGTTCAATAGCGCGCTTGAAATCGTCGTCGCTGATGCCGGAGCCACCGTGCAGTACCAGCGGGATTGCCGCCTGCTGGCGAATGGTGTCCAGACGCGGGAAGTCGAGCAGCGGTTCGCCTTTATATTTGCCGTGGGCGTTGCCAATGGCGACCGCCAGCGCGTCAATCCCGGTTCTGTCAACGAAATCACGCGCCAGCATTGGGTCGGTAAACAGTGATTCGTCGGCATGACCGTACAGCGCACCGCCTTCATCGCCACCGACTGCGCCCAACTCAGCTTCCACCGACACGCCGACGGCATGGCACATCTTCACCACTTCACGGGTCTGACGGATATTTTCTTCGTACTCCAGCGTGGAGCCATCGAACATCACTGAGCTGAAACCTAAGCGTAACGCTCGCACCACCGACTCAAAGTGCAGGCCGTGGTCAAGATTCAGCACTACCGGAATGTCATGCCGCGCGGCTTCGAATTTGACCGCTTCGACCAGAGAATCTAGCGAGATATATTTAAAATGCACCTCGGCAATGTTGATAATAAACGGCGAACGTTCTTGCTTTGCTGCGGCAAACAACGCGCGCAGGAAATGTGAATCCAGAACGTTAAACGCCCCTAAGGCATAGCGGTGCTCGCGGGCATGGGCAAGGCCATCAGCGAGTGAGATCAACGGCATAATGTGCTCCTTGGTTAGCGGAACAGGCGATATTCGTTACACAGCACCAGCAGCGCCGGTTCGTCTTCTTCAATGTCGTTGTAGCGGGAAATCGGTTGCAGAAAATGGTTGTCGTGGTCGTCGTCATTAACAGAAGAGACCTCGCCAACCAGCACGTCGCCAAAACCTTCTTCCGCCCAGAAGCTGTGATACAGGCCCGGCGGCAGGCAGATGCTTTCACCCGGCGTCAGGCGCAGTTGACTGCCTGCGGCATGGGTTTGCCGACAGCCGTCAATTACCACGCTAACGTCGCTGTCTTCCGTTTGCTCGCGGATCCCTGCATTCCACAGTTCTACAATGAGATTGCCTCCGCCGCGATTGATAATGTCTTCGCGTTTGCGCCAGTGAAAATGCATCGGCGTGACCTGTGCATCGCGAACATGCATGATTTTCTCGGCGTAGCATTTCTCGTAAGGCATGCCTTTCGGCGAACCATTACGCAGGGTGAACAGCGTTAATCCTTGCGCGGCGAAATTGTTGCCGCCAAACGCGGTGACATCCCAACCGAGCTTAAGGTCGAACACTTCGCTCCAGGCAGCGGCATCAAGCTTGCGCCATTGGGTCGGGGGGAAGCTGGCAAAAGGGGGGAGATGCACGTCGTGCTGAGAGAAAAACTGGCGCGTGTGGCCAAGGATCTCGTTTATTGCGGAGCGTTTCATCGGCTGAATCCTCCTTAATATAATGCCGGATGGTGCCGCGCTTATCCGGCCTACAAATTCATAGCGATCTTGTAGACCGGATAAGGCATCTTTGCCGCCAGCCGGCGTTGTTGTGGCGGGCTATTTCACCGTCCAACCCTTATAACTGCCGACGTTGTTTTTATCGATCATCGTCACTGGGATCAGCACGGGTTCTTTCGGGGCGGGTTTCCCCTGTAATATGTCATAACCGATTTCGACCGCTTTGGCAGCCATCACCTGCGGATCTTGTGCTGGCGTCGCCACAAATAGTGAGTTTTCGCGCTTCAGGGCTTCTTCGCCGTCCGGGCTGCCGTCTACGCCGACAATAAAGAATTCGCTACGTTGCGCCTGCTTTGCCGCCAGATCGGCACCGATCGCCGTGGGATCGTTAATGGCGAATACGCCGTCGATCTTCGGATTCGCCGCCAGCAACGCGGTCATGATCTCCAGCCCGCCTTCGCGACTGCCTTTGGCATTTTGGTTATATGACAGCACCTTGATGTCAGGGTGGCGTTTAAACTCGGTCTGGCAGCCTTCCACACGGTTCTGGACGGCAGATACCGGTGGCCCGTTGATAATGACCACGTTGCCTTTGCCTTTCAGACGGTCGGTAATATATTTACAGGCCATTTCTCCCGCCTGGGTGTTATCGGAGGTGATGGTGGCGTCTGCGCCTTCCGCCGCCACGTCAACGGCGACCACCACAATCCCGGCGTCTTTCGCGCGTTTAACCGCCGGGCCGATGCCTTTGGAGTCGGCTGCGTTAAGGATAATCATGTCGACTTTGGCGGCAATAAAGTTGTCGATTTGCGACACCTGTTGCCCCAGATCGTAGCCGCTGGAAACCAGCGTGACTTTAACGCTATCACCTGCCAGTTTGCGTGCTTCCAGCTCCGCGCCTTTGGTGATCTGCACGAAGAACGGGTTGGCCAGATCGCCCACCGTAACGCCGATGGATTTCAGTTCTTTTGCCTGCACAAATGGAGCTGCAGCAAGTAGGGCGCCAGCACAGAGCGCGGTCACTAATGGCTTCAAACGCATACTCGTTTCCTCACGTAGGGTATTGTTGTTATACGCCTGATGGCGCTGCGCTTATCAGGCCTACGAATGAGTAGGCCAGTAAGCTTGTCTATACACTTTGATGGTGTCGGGTACGGTATTTGTCGATCAGCACCGCTATGATGATCACCGCCCCTTTGATCACCAATTGCCAGAAATAGGAGACGCCCATCAGCGTCATGCCGTTATTGAGCGTGGCAATGATCAACGCCCCCACCAGCGTGCCGGTGATGGTGCCGATCCCGCCAACAAAGCTGGTGCCGCCGAGGATCACCGCCGCGATGGCGTCCAGTTCGTAACCCATACCTAAGTTGCCATTGGCGCTGTACAGTCGCGAGGCGCTCATCACCCCGCCAAGACCTGAGAGCAAACCGCTCATGCCGTAGACGAACAGCAGCACCAGCCACACTTTGATCCCGGTTAAGCGCGCGGCCTGCATATTGCCGCCAACCGCATAGATATGAACGCCGAGCGTTGTGCGCCTAAGAATGAACCAGCACACCACCACCACCGCCAGCGCAATGACCACCAGCCACGGAACCGGACCGAGATAGTTGTTGCCGATCCACTCAAAGCTGATGTTGGAGTTAATCACCGTGGTGCCGTCCGCCAGCAGATAGGCCGCGCCGCGCAGCGCCGTATAGGTTCCAAGCGTGACGATAAACGGCGGCAGGCCGGCAAAAGCGACCAGCGCGCCGTTAAACAACCCCAGCACCATGCCGAGCAACAGTGCAGCAGGGACTGACAGCATGGCAAACTCAGGAATGAGAGAAACCACCATGGCTGCGACGGCGGTGGTGCCGAGAATCGAACCAACCGAAAGATCGATGCCGCCGGTTAAAATAATGAAGGTCATGCCAGCGGCCAGCACGATGTTGATCGACGCCTGGCGGGTAATATTCAGCAGGTTGCTTTCGGTAAAAAAGTTAGGCGCGATAAAGCCAAACACCGCCACTATCAGGATGAGAATCGGTAAGATACCGACCGTTTGCATCAGATCGCTCATCAGCATTTTTTTTGCGGAGGCGGATTTCGCCACCTGCTGGGGAGTGGTTGGATTATTCATGGGGCACCGCCTGATGATGGGAGTCGTTCACGCCGGTTGCCAGCGTCATAATATTTTCCTGGGTAATACTTTGTCCGTTCAGCTCGCCGGCAATACTGCCTTCGCGCATGACGTACACGCGGTCGCTCATCCCGACCACTTCCGGTAGTTCGCTGGAGATCATCAGGATCGCCACGCCTTTGCGCGCCATATCGTTCATGATCCGGTAGATCTCGCTTTTGGCGCCGACGTCCACGCCGCGCGTCGGTTCATCGAGGATCAAAATGCGTGGCCCGATCGCCACCCAGCGCGAAATCAGCAGCTTTTGCTGGTTGCCGCCGGACAAGCCGCCTGCGCGGACCTGGGCATGCGGGACGCGAATATTGAGCAATTTGATGGCGTCATCAGAAATCGCCTGCGCCTTTTTGCGATCGAGCATGCCCCAGTTCGCGTCACGTTCCAGCGTTGCCATGGTGATGTTTTCTGCCGCTGCCAGCTCTAAAAATAATCCCTGCTCTTTGCGGTTTTCCGTCAGAAAGCCAATGCCGTGGTCAATTGCTTCGCGCGGGGAGTGGATCACCACCGGTTCACCGTCCACTTCAATCATGCCGCCGATGGCTTTGCGCACGCCAAAAATCAGCTGCGCCAGTTCAGAACGCCCGGCGCCAACTAACCCGGCCAGGCCGACGATCTCCCCGGAGCGCACCAGCAAGCTGCACGGCTGGACTTTATGGCCGTCGGTAAGGTGATGGACGTTGAGGCGTGCTTTACCTAAGGGAATATCGCGCTCTTTGTTGAACAGATCGCTCAACGGACGGCCCACCATCATGCGCACCAGCTCCGAGGCGTTGAGCTTGTCGCGGGTCAGGCTGCCAACATATTGCCCGTCGCGCAGGACGCTGACGCGATCGGAGAGTTCGTACACTTCCGCCATGCGGTGGCTGATGTAGATAATCGCCATCCCCTCATCGCGCAGGCGCATGATCAGTTCAAACAGGCGGTGGGTTTCACGTGAGGAGAGGGCGGCGGTGGGTTCATCCATCACCAGAATGCGGCTGTTACGGTGCAGGGCACGGGCAATTTCAACCTGCTGCTGTTCGGCGATGGTCAACGTCATCACACGGTCGCTGGCCTTAAACTGGGCGCCGAGTCGATCGATGACTTTCTGTGACTGCATGACCATCTCTTTACGCTGGACCAGACCGCCGCGCGACAGCTCGCTGCCAAGAAAGATATTTTCTGCCACCGTCAGGTTCGGCGCGAGCTGCATCTCCTGATAAATCAGCGTGATGCCTGCGCTGAGTGCATCTTTGGGACCGCGAATGTGAAACGGCTGACCGCCAATCAGGATTTCACCGCTGGTGGCGGTATAGGCGCCCGCGAGGATCTTCATCAGGGTGCTTTTCCCCGCACCGTTCTCGCCCATCAGGGCATGAATCTCGCCCGGCCAGACCGTTAAATCGACCCCTTTCAGCGCGTAAAATTTGCCAAACGCTTTAGCAATGTTGCGCATCTCCAGAACCGGTGTCCTGCTCATAGAGGATCTCCTGTGGGGTGGCCGATATCAGCAGTCCATCACAGGAATGTAAATGCAAAATGTCAGAAGCCGTTCATATTTGTCATATTGCGATTTTTCTTCACGGAGCGTGATATGCCGCAACCGGGACGTCACTTTTTCGCCAGTGCGCGTGGACGATTGCTGTTCTTCAATCTGCTGGTGGTGGCGGTCACGCTGATGGTGAGCGGCGTGGCGGTGCTGGGGTTTCAGCACGCAAGCCAGATCCAGGAGCAGGTGCAGCAGCAAACCGTTGACGACATGACCGGCAGCATGAACCTGGCACGGGATACGGCGAATGTGGCGACAGCGGCGGTGCGGCTGTCGCAGGTAGTCGGGGCGCTGGAATACAAAGGCGAAGCGGAGCGGTTGCAGGAGACGCAAAGGGCGCTGAAGCAGTCGCTGGAACAACTGGCTACCGCACCGCTGGCGCAGCAGGAGCCGGTGCTGGTCGAGCGAATTATCCAGCGCAGCCAGGAGTTACAAAGCAGCGTAGAAGGTATGTTGCAGCGCGGTCAGCGGCGGCACCTGGAACGTAACGCGCTGCTCAGTTCGCTGTATCAGAATCAAAGCTATTTACGTCATCTGCAAAAGCTCACCGGCGCGCAGGACGATGTGCTGCTGGGGCAGATGGACCGCTTAATTGTTGCCGCCATCGACACGCCCACGCCGCGTTCGGTGGTGAAACAACTGGATGCGGTGATGCCCGCTCTTCCCTTGCAGCATGCCAATCCGCTGATTAGCGGTATCCTCAACGACTTCAACCAGGAACTGCATAAGCTGGAGCCGCTCTCTTCCGCGCTGGAGCAAAGCGATTTGGCCATCAATTGGTATATGTTCCACATCAAAGCGTTGGTGGCGATCCTCAACAGCGATATCAACCAGTATGCCTCGCAGGTGGCGCTGATCTCAGAGCAACGGGTGGCGCAAAGCCATCAGGAACTGCAATCCGGCGCGTTGTTTATTTTAGTGTTTGCGCTGCTGGCGGTGGTGATCACCGGTTTTGCCGGGTGGTATATCTACCGTAATCTCGGCTCCAACCTAACGGCCATTTCGCGGGCGATGACCCGGCTGGCGCACGGTGAATCAGACGTCAGTGTCCCGGCCCTGCAGCGGCGCGATGAGCTGGGCGAGCTGGCCCGCGCCTTTAGCGTCTTTGCCCGCAATACGGCATCGCTGGAGCACACTACCCGACTGCTAAAAGAAAAAACCAGCCAGATGGAAATCGATCGCACCGAGCGTCAGGGGCTGGAAGAAGCGCTGTTGCACAGCCAAAAGCTGAAGGCGGTGGGGCAACTGACGGGTGGATTAGCGCATGATTTCAATAACCTGCTGGCAGTGATTATTGGCAGTCTGGATTTGGTGAATCCGGAGTCGCCCGATGCGCCACGGGTCAATCGGGCGCTAAAAGCCGCCGAGCGCGGGGCGCTGCTTACCCAACGGCTGCTGGCCTTTTCGCGCAAACAGTCATTGCACCCTCATGCGGTGGAGCTGAAAACGCTGCTGGAAAACCTGGGCGAACTGATGCGCCACTCTCTTCCGGCCACGTTGACGCTGGAGATTGAAGCCCAGTCGCCTGCCTGGCCCGCGTGGATTGACGTCAGCCAACTGGAAAACGCCATTATCAATCTGGTGATGAACGCCCGTGACGCCATGGACGGGCAGTCGGGCACGATAAAAATCCGTACCTGGAATCAACGGGTTACGCGCAGCGATGGGCGTAAGCAGGACATGGTGATGCTGGAGGTAGCCGACCAGGGAAGTGGGATGTCGCAGGAAGTGAAAGCGCAGGTCTTCGAGCCATTTTTCACCACCAAACAGACCGGCAGCGGCAGTGGGCTTGGGCTGTCGATGGTTTACGGTTTTGTGCGCCAGTCCGGTGGCCGGGTGGAGATTGAAAGCGCCCCCGGGCAGGGAACGACTGTCCGGCTGCAACTGCCTCGCGCCGTTGTTCCGGTGCAGGCTCAAGTGGAAGCGGTAGCGCAACACACAACGACCAACGATGAAAAACTGGTGTTGGTGCTCGAGGATGAGGACGATGTACGCCAGACGTTGTGCGAGCAATTACACCTGCTGGGCTACCTGACGTTAGAGGCCGCCAACGGCGAACAGGCGATGCATATGCTGGCGGCTTCATCCGAGATTGATATTTTTATCAGCGACTTAATGCTGCCAGGTGGTTTAAGCGGCGTGGATGTGGTTAACCATGCCCAGGCACATTATCCGCAGGTGTCCATCTTGCTGATGAGCGGTCAGGATTTACGCCCGGCGCATAACCCGGCGCTGCCGGATGTGGCACTATTGCGTAAGCCTTTTACCCGGGGAGAGCTGGCGCAGGCGCTGCGGCATTCGCGTAATTGAGATTCCTCCGCTACCCGCGCAAATACGCTTTGGTTACCGTGGGGCGAGTTTCTTGATGAGGCTGGTTTTATGCAACGCTCCGCGACATTCCTTCTTTTTAGTTTACTGATGCTGACCACCGTATCGGCGCAGGCGGATATTATCGATGACGCCATTGGTAATATTCAGCAGGCGATAAACGACGCATACAAACCGGACAACGGGCGGGATTATGATGATTCCCGTGATGAAAGCTGGCAGCGCCAGATGAGTGACGACCGGCGCAGGCAATATGATAATCGCCGCCGCCAGTTTGAAGATCGACGTCGCCAACTGGATGACCGTCAGCGCCAGCTTGATCAAGAACGGCGTCAGTTAGAAGACGAAGAACGCAGAATGGAAGAAGATTACGATCGTTAACTGTAACTATCTAAATGTAAGAATATTTTATCCCCTGTAAGGGATTTCGCTGTCAGCTCAACATCTCGCCATTTTATGTTAATGCATGCACTTGAGCACAGTGCATGTATGCATTGCAATCTCTCTATGCTTATGGAAAAGTCGCCTGACTGTCGTCTTGTCGGCCGGATAAGATGTTTTCATCGCATCCGGCAAATTTCCTTACTCCAGCATAATCTCCATACCGTCATATCCTGCCTCAAACCCTGCGGGAAGCTGGTTTTCCATCATCCACAGGTCGAACTGATGGCTGATATGCGTCAGGATCACCCGTGGACAGCGGATAATGTCGTTCAACGCGATAACGGTATTTAAATCACAGTGATTGCGCGGTGGCTCGGAGCGCGGGGCATGGCTGCAGTCGATGATAATCACCTGGGGTTGGTTATTGTGGAGAAACTTCAGCGTCTTGTCGGGAAGTCCGGCGGTATCGGAGAGCCACGCCACGCGGCTATGTGCGGTCTCCAGCAGATAACCAAACGTCAGCTTTGAATGGTTGAGCGGTAGCGGCGTGACCTGCAATCCTTGCAGGTCAAACACTACGAATGGCGCGACGGTATGGCTAAAATCGAGGATGCCGGGATGCTTAAACAGATCGTCGCAACCCTGTTCATCCGGCGGTCCGTACACCGGGATAGTCGCCCCCACGCCCCAGCGCAGCGGAAACAGCCCCTGCACGTGATCCATATGATAGTGGGTCAGCAGAAACTGCTGGAAGCTGCCCGCTGGCCAGTCGTCCATTAGATGCGGGATCCCCGCGTCCAGCAGCGTCACCGCATTGTTGAATTTGACCACCCCGCTACAAGGGCGTCGACGATATTGCGCCTGTAAGCGTGCTCGTTGGCAGGCCGCACAGTCGCAGCCAAATGTCGGCACCAGCTGTGCGCCGCCCGTTCCCGTTAGCGTAATGGTCAGACTCATGGCTCCCCCTACAGCGGTTTGGTGAAGCGAAAATGGCTCATGGTATAGCCTTCGCGCTGGTAAAAACGGTGTGCGTCAAGGCGTTGGGTGCTGGTGGAAAGCTCGGTGACTTCTGCGCCCGCTTCGCGTGCGGCGGCTTCGGCCCAGGCCAGTAGCTGGCTGCCAACCCTTAACCCTCGCGCCTGCGGCATCACCACCAGTTCCTGGATTTCGCCAATCCAGTTGGCGTGGTGCAGATGAAACTGCAGGTGTAGACCGATCAAGCCTACGACCTGTCCGTCGATCAGTGCCAGTTGGTAGTGCATATTGGCATCTTGCAGATTAGCGGCGTAACCAGCGCTAAAAGCCTGCAGGTCAAATTGACCCTGCTTCAACTCGCAGATGAGCGCGTAAACCGCATCGGTATCGTAGAGCGTGGCGCGGCGTAATTCACAGACAGACATGTTTCTTCTCCTTGCGTCCCATCAGTGCGAGCAGTGTATCGACAGACTGTAGCAAACTACCATCGTTATTCAGGACGTGGCAGTCATACGGGGCGTAGCGGGATGCGCGTTCAAGACGGGCGGCGATTTCCGTTTCGCTCTCCCGCCCACGCGCCTGCAGGCGCTGGCGGAGAATTGCCGGAGAAACCTGTAAGCAAATGGGAAGCAAAGAAGCGCCATAACGGGCCTGCGCCTGGGGCAGATGCGCACGCGAGCCGTTGACCACCACATCAAAACCAGCGTGCAGCCAGAGGTCTATCTCCACGCCGACGCCGTAGTAGAAGCCGTTGGCATGCCAGCTCAGCGCCAGCAGGTTCTGCCCGGCGCGGGTAAAAAACTCTGGTTCACTTAGCGCAATATGATTTTCATTCCCGGCGTTGGCGGCGCGGGTGATGTAACGATGCGCCACCAGCAGTTGCGCCGGTTCCTGCTGGCGCAATTCTGCCAGCAGGCTGTCCTTACCGGAGCCGGACGGCCCCATCAGCCAGATCAGTTTACCCATAGTCAGAATACCCTTTTGCCCTGACGCCAGACGTGGTCGATATGGATGTTGCCGCCTTTGCGATGCGCCAGCACCAGATCCGCGCGTTTACCTTCGGCAATAACGCCGCGATCGTCGAGATTTAAGGCCCGCGCCGGATTGCGTGTCACCAGACGAATAGCCTGCGACAGCGTAAAGCGGTTAGCGTCGTCATCTGCTACGCGAAATGCCGCATCGAGCAGGCTGGCGGGGTAGTAGTCGGAGGAGAGAATATCCAGCAGCCCCAGCTCAGCCAGCCTATGTGCCGCCACGTTGCCGGAGTGAGAGCCGCCGCGCACGATGTTAGGTGCGCCCATCAGCACGTTCATGCCATGCTGGCGTGAGGCATCGGCGGCTTCGAAAGTTGTGGGAAATTCGGCGATCACGCTGCCAAGTTGATGCGATTCGAGCACATGATCGCAGGTGGCATCGTCATGGCTCGCCAGCGCAATCTGGCGCTCACGGCACATCTGGGCAATCGCCGTGCGGTTGGGCTGTGACCAACGCGCAGCCAGCGCTAACTGTTCTTCTTCATAACGGGCCATCTGCTCGTCGGTGAGCGAATACTTGCCCTGATAATACTCGCGGTACTTCTCACGATTGGCGAACTGACGCTGGCCGGGGGAATGATCCATCAGCGACACCAGCGTCACCGGCTCACGACCGACCAGTTTTTCAAACAGCGGCAGGGTAGTGTGATGCGGCAGCTCGCAGCGCAGGTGCAGGCGGTGCTCGGCGCGATTGACCCCACGCTTTTGCGTCTCTTCCACCGCGTTGATCATCTTCTCCAGATTTTCCAGACGGTCACCACCGTCGCGCACATCGCCAATCGCCACTGCGTCCAGCACGGTGGTAATGCCGCTGGCGACCATTAGCGCGTCGTGGCTGCTCATCGCCGAGTGGGCAGGCCAATCTACCTTCGGGCGCGGGGTAAAAAATTTGTCGAGATTATCGGTATGCAGCTCGATAAGCCCTGGCAGCAGCCAGCCGCCTTCGCCGTCCAGCGCCTCAGGTAGGCTGCTCGGACTTTCAGCAAAGGCGCGAATGACCCCGCCCTCGATTTCCAGCGATCCTTGCACCACGTCATCTTCCAGTACCAGCTTTACATTATTGATAATCATGCTGTTGTTCCCATCAGATGCAGACGATCCGCTACGCGGTCGCGCACGGTTTGATCGTGAAAAATACCGACAATTGCTGCGCCGCGGGCTTTTGCTTCTTCAATCAATGCGACGACGGCGGCGCTATTTTTGGCGTCCAGCGAGGCGGTGGGTTCATCGAGCAGCAGAATCGGGTAATCGACGATAAACCCGCGGGCGATGTTGACGCGCTGCTGTTCGCCACCGGAGAAGGTCGACGGTGCCAGGTGCCACAGCCGCTCCGGCACGTTCAGGCGGGTAAGTAGGTTAGCCGCTTTGGCTGCACACTCCTCACGGGAGACACCCAGATCCAGCAGCGGTTGCATCACCACATCCAGCGCGGAAATCCTCGGGATTACGCGCAGGAACTGGCTCACCCAGCCGATGGTTGAACGGCGAACTTCCAACACTTTGCGCGCCGGGGCCTGCACCAGATCGACCCACTCATCGCTGTGGCGAATGTGGATGTGTCCTTCATCCGGCAGATAGTTGGCGTACAGCGATCGCAGCAGCGTGGATTTGCCGCTACCCGAGTGACCGTGCAGCACCACGCATTCGCCGTTTTTCACTTCCAGCGTGGCGTTTTGCAGCACCGGCAGACGCACGCCGTTTTGCTGATGCAGGACAAAGGTTTTACTGACATTTTCAACGCGGATCATTTGAGCCTCATGGTTCTTATTGCCGGATGGTGCTGTGCTTATCCGGCCTACAAAAAGCGCCCCGTAAGCTGCCATCCGGCATCCGATGTTTAATTTTGCAAAACGGACGACACCAACAACTGGGTGTACGGATGGTGCGGGTCGTCGAGCACGCGGTCGGTTAACCCACTTTCCACCACCTGACCCTGCTTCATCACCAGCAAACGGTCTGCCAGCAGACGCGCCACACCCAAATCGTGGGTGACAATGACCACTGCAAGATCCAGTTCCACCACCAGGCCGCGCAGCAGGTCCAGCAGTTTGGCCTGTACCGAAACGTCCAGCCCGCCGGTGGGTTCGTCCATAAA
The DNA here is from genome assembly GCF_000398825.1 of Citrobacter sp. KTE30. Classification (NCBI taxonomy): domain Bacteria; kingdom Pseudomonadati; phylum Pseudomonadota; class Gammaproteobacteria; order Enterobacterales; family Enterobacteriaceae; genus Citrobacter; species Citrobacter sp. KTE30. The sequence goes on from NZ_KB976055.1 coordinate 122,376, forward strand.
CACCAGTTTGGGATGGGTGACGAGGTTGCGGGCGATCTGCAGGCGCTGTTGCATACCGCCGGAAAAGGTGGTTGGCAGGTCGTCGATACGCGAGGCAGGGATCTCCACCTCCTCCAGCCAGCGCTGCGCGGTGGCGCGGATGTCGCCGTAGTGACGCGCGCCAGTGGCCATCAGGCGTTCGCCGATATTGCCGCCGGCGGAGACCTGACGGCGCAGGCCATCCAGCGGATGCTGATGCACCACGCCCCATTCGGTGCGCAGCAGACGGCGACGGTCGGCTTCGTTCATGCCGTACAGCGAACGGTTTTGATACAAAATCTCACCGCTCTGCGGCGTCAGCCGTGAAGAGATCGATTTCAGCAGCGTGGTTTTGCCAGAACCGGACTCGCCGACGATACCCAGCACTTCGCCTGGCCACAGGTCAAAAGAGACATCGCTGAAGCCCTTGCCCGGCGCGTAGAGATGGGTCAGGTTGTTGACTGAAAGCAGCGGTTGCGTCATTTGCTGAGGGCCTCGCTCTGTTGGCGGCAGTAATCGGTGTCGGAGCAGACAAACATGCGTTTGCCGCTGTCATCGAGCACCACTTCATCGAGATAGCTGTGGGTTGAGCCGCAGATGGCACAAGGTTCATCCCAGCTCTGCACGGTAAACGGGTGATCGTCGAAATCGAGACTTTCCACGCGGGTGTAAGGTGGAACGGCATAGATGCGTTTTTCGCGGCCTGCGCCAAACAGTTGCAGGGCCGGCATCATGTCCATCTTCGGATTGTCGAATTTCGGGATGGGCGACGGGTCCATGACGTAGCGGTCGTTGACCTTCACCGGATAGGCGTAAGTGGTGGCGATATGACCGAAGCGGGCGATATCTTCATACAGTTTCACCTGCATGATGCCGTACTCTTCCAGCGCGTGCATCGTGCGAGTTTCCGTTTCTCGCGGTTCGATAAAGCGTAGCGGCTCGGGGATCGGTACCTGGAAGATGATTATTTGATCTTCCACCAGCGGCGTCTCCGGGATGCGGTGGCGGGTCTGGATCAGCGTCGCATCTTCCGTACGCTCAGTGGTATTCACTCCGGTCACACGCTTGAAGAAATTACGAATCGATACGGCGTTAGTGGTGTCGTCCGCGCCCTGGTCAATCACTTTCAGCACGTCCGGCTCGCCAATCACGCTGGCGGTAAGTTGAATGCCGCCGGTTCCCCATCCGTATGGCATCGGCATTTCACGGCCGCCAAACGGTACCTGGTAACCGGGGATCGCTACCGCTTTCAGAATTGCGCGGCGGATCATGCGTTTGGTCTGCTCATCAAGATAGGCAAAGTTGTAGCCGGAGAGGTTAGTGGTCACAGGTGGCCTCCTGTTGCAGGCGTTTGAGCAGTTCCAGTTCGGCCTGGAAATCGACGTAATGGGGAAGTTTGAGGTGCGAAACAAAACCCGCCGCCTCGACGTTATCCGCATGCGCCAGCACGAACTCTTCGTCCTGCGCCGGTCCTGTGGCCGTTTCATCGTATTCGGCTGCCTGTAGGGCGCGGTCCACCAGCGCCATCGCCATCGCTTTACGTTCGCTCATACCGAACACCAGCCCGTAGCCGCGGGTAAAATGGGGGGATTCATTTTCTGGCGCGACAAATCCGTTGACCATTTCACATTCCGTCATCAGCAGTTCGCCGACGTTCACCGCAAATCCCAGCTCTTCCGGTACGGTTTCCAGTGCCACATAGCCGCTACGGATTTCGGCGGCAAACGGGTGGTTGCGCCCGTAGCCGCGCTGGGTGGAGTAGGCCAGCGCCAGCAAATATCCCTCGTCACCGCGCATCAACTGTTGCAGACGTGAAGCGCGTGAGCAGGGGTAAACCGGCGGCGTGCGGGTGATGTCGTCGGGTGTCGCGCCATCATCCTCTTCACGTTTTGCCAGGCCCTGGTTCGCCAGCAGGGAAAAGACGTGCGGGGAGGCATCCTGCGCGCCGTCTGCGCTGCGCAGAGGCGGGGTTTCGCCATTGGCCAGTAAGGTAAAATCCAGCAGGCGATGGGTATAGTCATAGGTTGGACCCAACAGCTGCCCGCCGGGAATATCCTTGTAGACCGCGGAGATTCTGCGCTCAAGACGCATTTCTGCGCTGTTAACCGGTTCGCTGACAGCTACCTTTGCCAGCGTAGTGCGGTAGGCGCGGAGCAAAAAGATGGCCTCGACGTTATCGCCGCTGGCCTGTTTGAGCGCCAGCGCAGCCAGTTCGCGGTCAGCGATGCCACCTTCGGTTATCACCCGATCAACGGCCAGGTTCATCTGCTGTTCGATTTGCGCCACGCTCAGTTCAGCAATGGTCTCATCGCCCCGGCGTCGGTTTTCCTGCAGGGCGTGGGCGTTGGCTATCGCCTTTTCGCCCCCTTTGACGGCGACGTACATCAGCACACCTCCACATGGGTGGTTCGCGGAATAGCCAGCAGGCGTTCGCCACAGGTGAGGATCAGATCGACCCCCAGTGGGAATGGGTGCGGGCGTTCGGTGAGTTCGTGAATCAGGCATTCCGGCAGCTGTGGCGCGATCATGCGCTCTTCGGCGATGCCCGCGCCGGTCAGACGCAGCATGCGTCCACCGCTTAAGCCTGAGACTTGCACAATCAGCGTGGCGCTGGTTTCTGGTGCGACGGCTGAACCGGCGGAGAGGGCGTTAAGCTGTTCGCTGCTGATACGTTCGTCGGCGACGGCAAAGGCCGCCAACTGTGGTTGATCCACCAGCGGCGCGTTGGTGTGAAAACGCAGGTTCTGCCGGACGATATCGTTATCCATCGACGGCGCCAGCCAGACCGGCGTGTCGCCATCGACCAGGGTCAGCAGCACGCTGGTGGTCGCCAGACCCAGCGGCTGCCAGCCGTGTTTCAGCTGATGCAGGGCGACGATTACGCCCGGTTCGCTCATGGCTTTCAGCAGGCGACGAAAGCTCTGCTGAGCATCCTGAACGGGTAAATTAAATGCGGTCTGTAAGGTCATGCGTTATCTCCGCGTACCAGCGTGAAGAAGTCGACCCGGCTGGCGTTGACTTCGGCACAGCGTGCGTTAATCAACGCATCGCGTTCCGCTTCCAGCGGGGCAATTAAGGTTTCCATTAGGTTCTGGAAATGCGTTTGTTCCTGCAGTAGCGCGTCAATTACCGCGCACTGCTCGGCATGTTGTTTATTGCGTCCCAGCAGGTAGCTGTAACCCAGCGTGCCGCTCTTCAGGCGTACCACTGCGCGGGTAAGCGTGGTGTCACCGGCAAAGAAGCGGTTACCGGTACCGCCCATACGGGCCTGGATCTGCATCAGTCCGCTTTCCGGTGCGCGGATAAGTTCATAGTCCGGCGTCAGTTTGAGCGCGTTGATACGGGCTTTCAGGGCATCGGCATTGCTGTAAGCCAGGGCGCGCATCCAGCGCTGGCGGGTGGCGGTATCGAAATGCATTCAGTGCTCCATAGTGAATTCGATCATGTCGGCGCGGGTCAGGCTGACGGAGTATTCCGCCGCGTGTTTTTCGCCTTCACGGTGGTTCAGGGTGCGCACGCACAGCAGCGGCGCCATATTGGGGATTTCCAGCACCTTGCTCTCTTTGGCCTGCGCGCGGCGGGCGCTGATGCGCGTTTGCGTGCGCAGCAGCGTCAGACCGGATTGTTGACGCAGATAGTCGTGCAGTGAGCCGCTGTTGAAGCCTTGCAGCAGCGGCCACAGCGTGAGGTCGGAAAAATAGTGGTCGATCTGGCACAGTGCGATCCCGTTAACCCGACGCAGGGTGCGCAGGTGAATCACGTTATCGCCCTCGTTTATGCTGAGCGCATCGGCAATGTGGCTGGAGGCCGGACGCAGCACCGCCAGCAGTTTTTCGCTGGTGGGGTGGCTGCCCTGGTCCAGCAGGTTCTGACTAAAGCGTGCCTGGGCATTAAGCGGGTAATCGAACGGGCGCATCAGCACCAGTACGCCGACTCCCTGGCGACGCTGAACCCAACCGCGTTCAACCAACTGGTCAATGGCGCGGCGCAGGGTGTGGCGGTTTACCTCGAAGCGCGCGGCAAGCTGATGCTCGGCGGGCAGATAGTCACCGCAGCGATAATGTTGACGTAGCTCCTGCTCAAGTCTCGCGGCAATTTCCTGATAACGCGTTGGATAACTGGTCGGATGTGTAGACAAGTGCATAGCAATCAATGCCTCGCTAATCAGATAAAGTGCTTACGCAAACGCTGGGAAAGGAAATCCAGCAGGCTGACGGTGACGATGATTAACACCATCAGGGCGCAGGTTTGCTGGAACTGGAAGCCGCGAATCGCTTCCCATAAGGTCACGCCAATACCACCTGCGCCCACCATGCCGACTACCGTGGCTGAGCGAACATTGGATTCAAAGCGATACAGCGAGTAGGAGATAAGCAGCGGCATGACCTGTGGCAGAACGCCGTACAGAATCTCTTCAATTTTGTTGGCTCCGGTGGCGCGAATACCTTCTACCGGACCCGGCTCAATGGCTTCTACCGCTTCGGAAAGCAGCTTGGAGAGTACCCCGGTAGTGTGGATAAACAGTGCCATCACCCCGGCGAATGGCCCTAACCCGACGGCGACCACGAATAGCATCGCGAAGACCATTTCATTGATGGCGCGGCAGGCGTCCATCAGGCGGCGCATCGGCTGGTAAATCCACCACGGCACCAGGTTATCGGCGCACATCAGGCCGAAGGGAATCGATAGCACCACGGCGAGGGCAGTTCCCCAGACGGCAATTTGCAGGGTGACGGCCATTTCACCGAGATAGTCCTGCCACTGGCTGAAGTCCGGTGGGAAGAAGTCGGCGGCGAAGGTTGCCATATTGCCGGAATCTTCGATCAGCGTGAGCGGAGCCATTTCGGCACCTTTCCACGAGACCACCAGTACGGCGAGCAGAATGGCCCAGCTCAGCAGCGAGAACCAGCTACGTTTGGGCGGGGCGACGGTGATGGTTTGCATGTTTAGCTCCGTGCATAGGTTATTGCCGGATGGCGGCGCAGGGGCCTTATCCGGCCTACAAAACATCGTAGGCCCGGTAAGCGAAGCGCCACCGGGCACCAGGGTTACTGCACCGCTTTGGTGACGCTGGTCATAGCGCCCAGTGCGGCGGTCAGACGGTCAAGGTCATCGAGCTGCGCTTTCAACGCCGAGGTTTTGCTGGTTTTCTCTTCCTCGTTCAGCCCTTTGTTGTCCTTCACACCCTGCATCTCTTTAAACAGTGCCAGCTGGCGAATCGGCACCAGTTGCAGATCGCTGGAGGCGCGGAACGGTGCCCATCCAAGGCGTTCCAGTACGGTTTTCTGTTCCGGCGTTTTGCCGTAATTCATAAAGAAGTCGTACACCTTGTCCTTGGTGGTTTCGGAGAGGTTTTTACGCCAGACGATCGGATCGCCCGGGATCAGCGGTGACTTCCAGATCACCTTTAACTCTTTCAGCTTTTCCGGCGCGGAAGTTTTCAGCTTGTCGAGGTTTTCGGTGTTGTTGGTGGCGACATCGACCTGCTTGTTGGCGACTGCCAGGGCGTTGGTTTCGTGTCCGGCGTTAACGGTGCGTTTGAAATCGCTCGCGGAGATGTTGTTTTTGGCAAAGACGTAGTAGCCGGGAACAAGGAAGCCTGACGTTGAGTTGGGATCGCCGTTGCCGAAGGTCAGATCCTTACGTTTGGCGATCAGATCGTTCAGGTTATTGATCGGACTGTCTTTGTTAACGATCAACACGCTCCAGTAACCCGGGGATCCGTCGGCGGCGACGGTCTGGGCAAACACTTGCCCGTTAGCGCGATCCACCGCTTCCATTGCCGAGAGGTTGCCGTACCAGGCGATATCCACTTTGTTAAAGCGCATGCCCTGGATGATCCCGGCGTAGTCCGGGGCGAAGAAGGCGTTCACTTTCACGCCCAGCGATTTTTCCATGTCCTTCAGGAACGGTTCCCACTGCGGCTTCAGGTTTTGCTGTGACTCGGTCGAAATAATGCCAAAGTTCAGCGCTTTTTCTTGCTCTTCGGCATGCGCCGGGCTTAACAAGGTACTGACGCTAAACATGCTGGTGAAGGCCAGCGCGGCAACTGTCTTATAGCTCATGTCGTTTCCTTAATTAGTCATTGTTCCAGGCTATTTCACTTGCCAGCCTGAATCCGGGCAGTGCTCAAAATCCTCACGTACTGCGTGTACGCTCCGGTTTTTCCGCGCTGGCCGTCTCCAGCCTGGCTGCGCCAATAACGCCTGGTTTTTTAGAACTATGCAGCCTGCGCGTTCTGTTCGACGCGGTTCATGCTGCGGTAAAGATGGTCAAAACGATCGTTATCAAAATGCTGGCTGCTGCCATCAAAGAAGACGTTGCCCTGGCGCAGCGCGACGATGCGTTCGCAGTAGCGCAGGGCGTAATCCACCTGATGCAGCGTGACGACCACGGTGATGCCGTCGGTCTGGTTTATGTCGCGTAGGGTGTCCATCACGATGCGTGCGGATTCCGGGTCCAGTGAGGCAATCGGCTCATCGGCAAGGATCACTTTGGCCTGCTGCATCAGCGCGCGGGCGATTGCGACGCGCTGCTGTTGTCCGCCCGAAAGCGTGGAAACACGCTGGTATGCAAAGTGCGCCATGCCAACGCGGGTTAACGCTTGTAATGCACGCTGTTTCTGCTCAGCGGTAAACCAGCTAAAACAGGTGCGCCAGAACGGCGTGCTGCCGAGCGCGCCAATCAGGACGTTCTCCAGCACTGTCAGGCGGTTCACCAGATTGAACTGCTGGAAGATGTAGCCGGTGTGGGCGCGGCTTTTGCGGATATCGCGCGCCAGGCGGCCTTCATGTTGAACGGTGCGGCCCAGCAGCTCGACGCGGCTACCGGGTGATTTATCACCGACGATCAAACCGCTTAAATGACGTAAAAGGGTGGATTTGCCGGAGCCGGACGGCCCAAGCAGAGCCACCATCTCACCGGAACAGATATTCAGATCAACCGCATTGAGCGCCTGATGTTGATTGAAGGACTTGGAGAGTTTTTCGACGCGAATAATCGTTTGCATGCTGCGGCCTCCCTAAAAAAGTGGCCCCATCGTGGCGGATCAATGTGACGTTTTCGTTAAGGGATAGTTACTCGATGATGAAGAGTTGAGCGCTATTTGATGACAGTACGGGAGGGCTGGCCTCCCGTTGGATTACTCTGTAGGGGGTTGCTGTTGTTTGACGACGTTGATCATCCACGGCACGCCATACTGGTCGCTCACTTTACCGAAACCGTGGGCCCAGAAGGTTTCCTGCCAGTCCATTTCGATTTTTCCGTTTGCTGCCAGGTTATCAAACCAGCGTTTGCCTTCATCGACGTTTTGCGTGTCGAGCACCAGCGTAAAGCCAGAGTAGTGAGCATTTCCGTCCGGGGCGCTATCGCTCATCATGATGTCGCTGCCCGCAACGCGCAGGTTGGCGTGGGCGATGGCGGTGTCGGGGAATTTCATGCCTGAAGGGCAACCATCTTCACTATCCTGCGCCGATTTGGGCATTTCACCGAAGTTGATTTTGTAGAGCAGTTCAGCGCCTAACGTTTTTTGATAGTAGGCGATAGCGTCAGCGCAGTTGCCTGCAAAGGAGATATAGGGACTTAACGGCATAATCTTTACCTCAGGTAAAAGAAACCAGTTAAGTGTAGTTATCGTCTGCATAAATAAACCAGGCGGGAAGTATGAGCTTCCCGCCTGGCAGATGAGCTGGTGTAGACCTGATGAGCGTAGTGCCATCAGGCAATTTGCATCAGTTCTTTTTCACAAACTCAGATTTCAGCTTCATTGGGCCAAAGCCATCGATTTTGCAATCGATGTTGTGGTCACCTTCAACCAGGCGAATGTTTTTCACTTTGGTACCGATCTTCAGCATGGAAGAGCTACCTTTTACCTTCAGGTCTTTCACGACGGTAACGCTGTCGCCGTCGGCCAGCAGGTTGCCGTTGGCATCTTTAACGATCAGTTCGTCGCTGTCCTGTGCCGGTTCAGCATCGTTCCATTCGTGCGCGCATTCCGGGCAGATGAACATGCCGTTATCTTCGTAAGTGTATTCGGAGTTGCATTGTGGGCAGTGTGGTAATGACATGTGGATTTCCTCAAAAGTCAGCAGGGGCAAATGCGCCCAAAAAATGGCAGATTGCCGAAAAAGGCCGCAATTATACATAAAATCCCTGCTTTTGTCGGGACTACTGCGTGATTACGCAAATGATCTGCTGTAAAGACCCTTTGCTTTTACCTCAATGAAAGTATGGGGTAATATTTTTTAAGGGAAATTGCTACGTCAGGTTATTTAAGATAAGGTGAGGCGAAATATCTGATATTCATAGGTAACATCGCCTGCGGATGTCTAAGTCATTGTGATTGAATATCTCAATCCCCCTTAATTTTAGTAGGGGGATTAAGCTGGCATTTTTTAAAACTGAACTACGCTGTTTATCTTTCTTACTTATTACATAAGTGAGAGGTTTCAGGCCAGCGGTTGTACGCCAAACTTATTTTAATAATATCAATTGGTTGTTTTGATTTTAATTATTTCCACACGTAATTATAAAAGCCAAAAAATCTATAAATAAAACGATTGGGCTAAATAAAAGCAATGCTATTTGCGTTAAGGAAAGATTTTCCATGCACACACAGACAATATATGAATTAAGTCAGGAAGCGGAACGCTTGCTGATGCTCTCGCTTGAACATCTCAGGCAATTGCAAAAATTGCCCATAACGTCGTTGGATGATGTCGCGCTAAAACAAGGAGAGCATGGCAGTCAGGTTGTTCAGCCCCTGCACTTCAGCGCGCGTGGCATGGATGTCCAGCAAGCAACGCTCAATAATGAGTTGCGCAAGATTACGCGTCTGGAAATGGTGCTGGCGATTGTTGGCACGATGAAAGCGGGAAAATCGACGACGATTAACGCGATTGTAGGGACAGAAGTTTTACCTAATCGTAATCGCCCCATGACGGCGTTACCAACGCTAATTCGTCATACGCCGGGGCAGAAAGAGCCGGTCCTGCATTTTTCACATGTCGCGCCGATTGATGCCTTAATGAAGGTTTTACAGCAGCGTGTGCGCGAGTGCGATCGCCAGCGTCTTACGCAGACCCTGGAAATTGACAAGGATATGAATGTCCTGCTGCAGCATATTGAAACCGGCGTGGCATTTGAACGGTATTATCTTGGCGCACAGCCTATTTTCCATTGCCTTAAAAGCCTGAACGACCTGGTGCGCCTGTCAAAAGCATTGGATGTTGATTTTCCTTTTGCTGCCTATGCCGCGATTGAGCATATTCCGGTTATTGAGGTTGAGTTTGTCCATTTGGCCGGACAAGCAAGCTACCCAGGGCAATTAACGTTGCTGGATACGCCGGGGCCGAACGAGGCGGGACAACCGCACTTACAAAAAATGCTTAATGAACAGCTGGTACGGGCCTCTGCGGTGCTGGCAGTGTTGGATTACACCCAATTGAAATCTATTTCTGATGAGGAAGTGCGTCAGGCGATTATGGCGGTTGGCAAGTCAGTACCGCTGTATGCGCTGGTGAACAAGTTCGATCAGAAAGACCGCAACAGTGACGATGAAGAGCAGGTGCGGGCGTTGATTTCTGGCACGTTGATGCAAGGTGGCATTGCCCCTGAAAGAATCTATCCGGTTTCCTCAATGTGGGGCTATCTGGCAAACAGGGCGCGTCATGAGCTGACGGCCCGTGGGCGACTGCCGGATCATCAGGTGCAACGTTGGGTGCAGGATTTTGCCGAAGCGGCGCTTGGCAGACGCTGGCGCACCACCGATCTTGAAGATACGGAGCATATCCGTCATGCCGCCGACCTGTTGTGGGAAGACTCGCTGTTTGAACAGCCTATCCAGAAAGTGATTCACGCCGCTTACGCCAATGCATCGCTGTATGCGCTACGCTCAGCGTCACATAAGTTATTGAACTATGCGCAAAGCGTGCACGAATATCTGGAGTTTCGTGCCCACGGGTTAACGGTCGCCTATGACGAACTACGGCTGAACATCACGCATATTGAAGAGGATATGCAGCAGTTAGAAGTGAGCCAGGGGCGGGTGAGCGATGAAGTCAGCCATGAAGTAGAACTGGCGCTGGAAGCTGCTGCAGCCTATCTCAGAGAGCAACAAACCGAGATTCTTTGCGGTATCAACACGTTCTTTGTCAAAGAAAACGTCCTGATGATGTCACAACATAGTCTGGGAACTGGCGTCTCCTCGGCAGAAATGGCCGGAGAAATGCTGGTGCTGCACGATGAAGGCCAGGCGAAAATTGTGTTAGATAAAATTCGCTCGTCCTGTGAGGGGGTATTGCTGGCGGCGCAGGAAAGCATCAGCCGTGACTTAGCCCTGCGTTTTGAACAGCTTGAGTCGACACTCTCCCGGGCGCTAAATGACGCGATGCGGCCAATTGAGCAAAGGGTGAAAGAGGAGCTAAACCACGCTGGTTTTCGTGCGCGGATCCGTTTTCCAGCGTTCCATACAGCGATGTTTAATTTCAATACCCGCCAATTGTTTAACGAGGCCATTGAGCAGGATATTCCGGCAGAAAATGCGCCGTCTACTGGTGGTGCGGTACGTGACACTTTCTCTCGTTGGCTAAATCAACCCAACTGGGGATGGAATGATTACGTCGAAACAAAAACGCGTTATCTCATTGATATGGGCGCTTTGCATAAGAACCTTGTGCAGTATGTCTCCCAGTTTTGCCAACAAATTCGTAAAGCTTTAGTTGCTCAGGTCGATATTTCCGTTACGGCAGGCATGGCCACGTTTTTTGCAGATTTTTCACTGTGTCTGGCGCAATTGCAGGCGAGCCTGAGTGAGAGTCTGACGCTACGCCAACAAAATGAATCCGCGGTGAATGCAATGAATGAGCAATTGCAGCAGCGCATTACGATTGCGGCATGGCTTTATGAAGATTCCCGTTTGCTGCGTGACGATATCAATACCCTTTTTGCAACCGAGCACACATGACTAACGTTTTACTGGAAGGCCCCGGGAGGACGCTGGAGTGTGTCTACCCGAAGTTTATGGTCGATCTGGTTCAGGGAGATGAAACCAAACGTTCCGGCGGTTTTCTGCAACAGCAGCAGCGGCTTCGCGCGCGTCTGACGCAGGAGGTGTTATCTCAGACACAACTACGGGCGTGGGTGATGGCGGGAGTATCCAGCGAGCATCTGGTGATGCGTCTTAAGCTGGTAGAGAAGTTGGCGGGCATGATCGACCCAGGCCATCTGGCGCTGGTGCGTATTGCCGAAGGGCTGAGGTTTTTACAACAAACCGAACACCCGCGTGGGCTTTCAACCCCCGGTCTTTTACAACAAATAAATTCACTGACTGACTGGTTTACCCAACGCGCTGCGTATAAAGAGAAGGCGCTGACCCAGCGTGGCCTGACGGTTCAGGCGGGCGAACACAGCGAACAAATTTTTACCCGCTGGCGGGCTGGCGCATATGACGGTTGGTCGTTACCTGGACGCTGTTTTGTTGCGCTGGAGGAGTTGCGCTGGGGAGCCTTCGGTGACGCCTGCCGGTTAGCGAATGCCGATGTGGTGTTAATGCTAAAAGACAACCTGCGAACCATGGCCGCTCAGGCGTTGGCGGACAGCGTGAATGCGGCGCCTGCTACGCGTCATTACTATCATCATTGGCTCAGCACGCCAGTTGTCGGGGGATCGGGCGAGTATAACGATATGCTGAGCTGGTTAGGCGACTGGTGCGATGCGCAGCGTCATCCGGTGAGCTGGTCGGTGACGCAGCGTTGGCAAAATGTGGCGTTAGGAATGCCGCGATTGTGTTCGGCGAAACGACTGGCTGATGCGATGGTTGAGGAGATTTTTGCACCGTCCCTACTCATCAATTGAGCAGGGACAGTCAGTGGGGCTAAGACAGAGTTAATGGTGCAGAGAGTCTGCCGGGGTGGACACCGTCTCGTTGGCGACCAGGTTTTTATTAAAACGTTTGGCGTACAGCGCGGTGATAATCGGCACCAGAATGGCGGTGACAATTACGCTGGCGGCAACCAGCGCCGTAGCGGATGCGGCAACCGGTTCGAACGCCGGGTTAATCTGGGCGATAATCACCGGGTTTGCCACCGCAGCGCCTGCTGCTGAAGAGGCTGCCACGCCTGCCGTACCGTTCCCGCCACCAATAACACGGTCTGCAATAATCAGCGGGATACCGGTGATGACGATAACCGCGACACCCAGCAAGATACCCAGCAGACCGGTATCAACGATTACGCTCAGGTTAATGGTGTTACCCAATGCGAAGCCGAAGAACGGGATCAGCACCGGTGTGGCTTTGCTGAAGAAAGAACGCAGGTCATGATCCAGGTTGCCTAATGTAAAGCCAATCAGGAACGGTAATACCGCGCCGATGAAATGGTGTGGCTCGAAGGAGGCCAGACCCGCGGAGCCGAGGATGACCATGGTCATTAACGGGCCGGATTCCAGAGACATCAACACAAATGCGCCGGACTCTTCTTTGGTGCCGTACTGGTTCATCAGGCTGGCGTACAAACCACCGTTGGTCATGTCCATTGCGGAGACAATTGCCAAAACTGAGAGGCCTGCAAAGAACCCGGTTTGAATACCGGTATCAGGAATGAATGAAGCCGCAATCATTGCCACTACCCACGCCACGGCTATTTTGGTTATTACCAGCGTACCGGACTTGCGTAATACCGTGCCGGTTGCCCGTAAATCAATAGATGCGCCGATACAAAAAAACCACACTGCCAGAATCGGTACCGTTCCGCTGATCATTCCTTTGGTAAACGAACCGAAATACGCACCGGTATCCGGAGCTAACGTATTTAACACTGCGCCTAATAACAGAGGAATCAACATCATTCCGCCGGGGATGCGTTCAATCGTGGCTTTAATTTTCATAAACGTCCTCATGTCTTGTCGCCGCTAATACTAGCGCAAGAGGGTAAAAATTAATAAATTCAAATGGTTACTGGTTTCTCTTAACAAAGAAAATCGCTATCTCTTTGTTTTATAAAATCTAACGCGGCATACGTTGAGCGTGTTGCTGCTCCCAGGGATATTGCGTCTGGAATTAGTTTGCATTCATGGGAACGTTGATTCAATCAAAATAAAACGATGTTTTAGTTATCTTCATCACATATTCCGAGCAAAAGTTCCCGGTCGCTCTGATTATTAAAAAAGCTGTGATCTTTTTGTGAAGGGATTAGGTGTTTTTTTTGCTAGCAGAATAATAATGACCGCTGTGATTGTTGGTGCAATAAAGCGATTTATTCTTGTATTTAATTGTCAGTAAATCACAAGCGTTACATGTAAAAAAGATGACTAAGAATGACCTAATTTACGCATGTTGACGAAATGAAAAACTATATGTGAAGTTGATCACAAATTTAAACGCTGTTAGGGTAAAGAGGTCATTAACCGCCCAATCAGGCGTCAACAGGTTCGGTTGTACTGTGCGTTTCTCGTCAGTGTAAGTAAACCTGCTACGCTTGTTACAGGGAATGCGCCTGTGCGTTCCCCGCTCGGTGATGACCTTGACGCATGGGCGTTGGGGGATTCGAACTGGAGCGTGACAGGGCTAAGTCTATGAGGACGAGTATGCTAAAAAGGAAAAAAATAAAACCGATAACGCTGCGTGACGTTACCATCATTGATGACGGTAAATTGCGAAAAGCCATTACCGCAGCGTCGTTAGGTAATGCGATGGAATGGTTCGATTTTGGTGTTTATGGATTTGTTGCTTACGCATTAGGTAAAGTGTTCTTCCCGGGGGCTGACCCCAGCGTGCAGATGGTTGCTGCACTCGCCACCTTCTCTGTTCCCTTTCTGATTCGACCGCTTGGCGGATTGTTCTTCGGTATGCTCGGCGATAAATACGGTCGTCAGAAGATACTGGCTATCACCATTGTGATTATGTCGATAAGTACCTTCTGTATCGGTCTTATTCCCTCGTATGCCTCAATTGGTATTTGGGCGCCGATTCTGCTGCTGCTGTGTAAGATGGCACAGGGATTCTCGGTCGGCGGAGAGTACACCGGGGCGTCGATTTTTGTCGCGGAATATTCGCCGGACCGTAAGCGTGGATTTATGGGCAGTTGGCTGGACTTCGGCTCGATTGCCGGGTTTGTGCTGGGTGCGGGCGTGGTGGTTCTGATTTCAACCGTCGTCGGCGAGGAAAATTTCCTTGAGTGGGGCTGGCGTATTCCGTTCTTCCTGGCGCTACCATTAGGGCTGATTGGTCTGTACCTGCGTCATGCGCTGGAAGAGACGCCGGCGTTCCAGCAGCACGTGGATAAACTGGAGCAGGGCGATCGTCAGGGTCTACAGGAAGGTCCGAAGGTTTCGTTTAAAGAGATTGCGACTAAGCACTGGCGCAGCTTGTTGGCATGTGTTGGTCTGGTGATTGCTACCAACGTCACCTACTACATGCTGCTCACCTATATGCCGAGCTACCTGTCGCATAACCTGCATTACTCCGAAGACCACGGTGTGTTGATTATTATCGCCATCATGATTGGTATGCTGTTTGTGCAGCCGATTATGGGGTTGCTCAGCGACCGCTTCGGGCGCCGTCCGTTTGTGATCATGGGCAGTATTGCGCTGTTTGTGCTGGCGATTCCGGCATTTATCCTGATTAACAGTAATGTTATCGGTCTGATTTTCGCCGGGTTGCTGATGTTGGCGGTGATCCTCAACTGCTTTACCGGGGTGATGGCGTCAACGTTACCGGCGATGTTCCCGACGCATATTCGCTACAGTGCACTGGCCGCCGCGTTTAATATCTCGGTATTGATTGCTGGTTTGACTCCGACATTGGCCGCATGGCTGGTGGAAAGCTCGCAGAATCTGATGATGCCTGCTTATTATCTGATGGTGATTGCGGTGGTTGGTTTAATTACCGGCGTGACCATGAAAGAGACCGCCAATCAGCCGCTGAAAGGGGCCACGCCTGCCGCTTCGGATATTCAGGAAGCGAAAGAGATCCTCGGCGAACACTACGATAACATTGAACAGAAAATCGAAGATATCGATCAGGAAATTGCTGAGCTACAGGTTAAGCGCACGCGTCTGGTGCAGCAGCATCCGCGTATTGATGAGTAATCGTGTCATTGCCTGATGGCACGCAGCTTTTAGGCCTACGGGTAGCATTGTACTTTGTAGGCCGGGTAAGGCGTCAGCCGCCATCCGGCGCGTGGCCTTAAGGTTGGCTTAATATCCTTCAGGCAAACTCTCCTCCATAGTTTCGGAGGAGAGTGTCATGAAAACCCGTATTTATGAAAGTTTGACCACCGTGTGCAGTTTGCTGATCGTCAGCAGCTTTTTGTATGTATGGGTGAGCTCTTACTGAATTTTCGCCAATTCCACCCATGCGCGAGTGCCGTTGGCTCCCTGGCGATTTTGCAAATAGAAATGCCCTTGATGTAACTGGGTGATGCGACTGACAATGCTCAGCCCCAGTCCAATTCCGCCAAAGCGGCTGTCCATACGCACAAACGCTTTACTCAACTCCCCGCATTTACTTTCATCAATGCCCGGCCCTTCATCTTCAACGGCAAGGACGGCATCATGCTCTGTGTTCAGGCTAATCGTAATATGGGTGCCTTCCGGGCTGTAACGATGCGCGTTTTCCACCAGATTTCGTAGTAGCATCCGCAACAGCGTAACATCACCAGGCACGACAACGTCCGCCGCGCTTTGTGGCAGGAGCAGCGTCTGTTTACGTTGGTCCAGCATGGTGCTGAGTTCATCGTAGGAGGGCAGAATAACATCCTCCAGCAGCTTGACATGCTGGTAGCTCCCGGCCGAAAACGACTGTCCGACGCGGGCGAGTTGCAGCAGTTGCGATACGCTGTCCATCATTTGATCTAGCCGGGCAATTAGCGGCGAAACGTCGACCTTATGGGTTTTGGATAATAATTCCAGATGCAGGCGCACGCCTGACAGCGGTGTGCGCAGTTCGTGAGCGACATCGGCGGTAAATAAGCGTTCGTTTTCAATCGTGCTGGTTAGCCGCGTTACCAGGTCGTTGAGCGCGGAGACAACCGCCTGGATCTCAATGGTTGAGCTGTGAATTTCAATCGGGGTCAGGTTATCGGCTGCCCGCGCCTCCAGCTCTTTTTGCAGATCTGCCAGCGGACGAGTAATACGTCGCACTGCCTGGTAGCAAATCAGCAGCGCCAGGCTGACCATAAAGATGCCGGGGACGATCAGACTGGCGATGGCCTCGCGGATCTCATGCATGATGTGGCGATCGTTGTTGCGATTTTCGCGCAATGCCTGTTCGAATAACTGTATTTGCTCGGTACTTTCATGCCACAACCAGAAAGTGCTAATCAGCTGAAAGACCAGCAGAATAAGACCAATCGTCAGCATCAGGCGATGACGAAGCGGGAGCGGTTGTTTTAGATATTGCAGCAGCTTCACTTAGCTTTCCTCAGTGGCAACCAGCATATAGCCAAATCCCCTGACCGTGCGGATGCGAGATTTTCCGACTTTGTCGCGCAGATTGTGAATGTGCACTTCCAGCGTATTGGTCGACGGTTCGTTATCCCAGCTGTAGATGTCGTTATACAAAATTTCCCGGTGTACTGGGCTGCCCGCTTTGAGCATAAGGCGTGACAGGAGTGCGTATTCTTTCGGCGTTAAGATAACCTCTTGCCCGTCCATCCACACCTGGCGCCGACCGATATTAAGCGTCAGGTTGCTGACAATGAGTTCACTTTCACCCTGATTGTTATGCCGACGCAGCAGCGCCCGGATGCGGGCATGCAGTTCTTCCAGTGCGAACGGTTTGACCAGATAGTCATCAGCACCCACGTCCAGTCCGCTGACACGGTCTTTCACCGTGTCGCGGGCGGTGAGGATAAGTACCGGCACGGTGTATTTTTTCTGTCTGATTCTGTTCAGAAAGTGCAGGCCGTCTTCATCCGGTAAACCCAGGTCCAGAACAACCAGACTGTAATGTCCGCTCTCCAGACACTGCTCCGCTGCACGGGCCGTGGATACGCCGTCGCAGGCGTAGCCTTCTGTTTGCGCGGCGAGTATCAGTCCCTGTAATAACAACGTATCATCTTCAACAATCAGGATTTTCATTCGTTTAGCCTCCCCGGCAGGGCTGCAGAATATCATCCGCCGCCTGATATTTCTGTGTTTGTACGCCCGTTAATCCCAGCAGGGTTGAGAAGAGATTATCCTGTGAGAAATCTTCTGAGCTTGCCCGTTTTTGCAAACATGTCTGAGAGACCTGATAGCGTTGCTGATAATCCTCGGAGAGCCACAGCAGCATCGGCACATGTTTTTGCGTATCAGGTGCAATCGAATACGGCAGGCCGTGCAAATAGACGCCATTTTCCCCTAAGGATTCGCCGTGATCGGAAAGATAGACCAGGCTGGTGGTGAAATTATCCTGGTGCTCTTTCAGTATATTGATTGCTTTATCAACAATATAGTCAACGTAAAGAATAGTGTTGTCGTAAGTATTGACCAACTGTTGCTGTGAACAGGTCTGGATTTCGTTGGTATCGCAGGTTGGCGTAAATTTCTTAAACTGCGCAGGATAGCGGTTGTAATAGGTCGGACCGTGGCTGCCGATGGTATGCAACACAATCACGCCGTCGCCTTTCAGGTTATTAATGTACTCTTCCAGCCCGTGGAACAGGACTTCATCGTAGCATTCACCGTCAATACACTGCCCCGGCAGGTTCAGCTTAGTCATATTCTGGTGTGGAACCCGGTCACAAGCCCCTTTGCAGCCGCCGTCGTTATCGTTCCACAGAACGTTAATTCCCGCCCGTTGAATAATGTCGAGCACGCCTTCCTGATGCTGCGCCAGTTCTTCGTCGTAGTGCGCGCGTGGCATATCCGAGAACATGCAGGGTACTGATACTGCCGTTGCCGTTCCGCAGGACGTTGTGCGGGGGAAATAGACCACATTATCTTTTTCCAGCAGCGGGTTGGTCTGGCGCGAATAGCCTGACAGCGAGAAGTTATCGCCACGTGAAGTCTCGCCGAGAACCACAATCGTCAGGTTCTTACGCTTTTCTTTCACCATCAACGGATTGCGGTGTGCATCTTCGCCAATGCGTACCAGCGGCAGGTGGGCCAGCCTCTGGTGTGAATACCAGGATGACGTCGCCACAATGCTGTTGGATGGACTGAGGGATTTCACCAGTTCTTTGTTGTTGCGAAACAGTGAAGCGTAATCTTTATAGAAGAACGCAGCGACCAGCACGATCAGCAGTGCGGAGATCAGAATGTTCGCGCCACGGAACAGTATGCTGCGCATGACAGACGTGATCGGTTTGATTTTTACCCAGCAGGCAATAAGTGCGGCCAGAATGCCGCTCACTCCGAGCGTGATGAGCAGTTGTGGCGTCAGCAAAGCAAAGGTTTCGGCGGGGGTGGTGTCCATCATATTGGCGATCATTGAGCGGTCGATGATGATGCCGTAGGTCATGATGAAATATTGGGCCGATGCGCCAACCAGAATGAAAATGCACGCCACCAGGCGATTAAGCCACAGGAATGAGGCCAGTGTCAGCACAATGTTCATGACGCTGAACGCGACCACCGGCATTGATAAAAACACCAGCACGTTACGCACAGAGTCCAGAGGCAGGTCTTGCAGCACTTGTTTATAGAACGCAATGTTCAGGAAGGTCGCAAGATAAAATGAGATCAGCAGAAGCCAGCTGATTAGCCCGAGAGTGGGCCTTTTAAACAAGAGCTTTAACATTAAGGGGGTTCCATCGACTATGTGGCGCAAATCCTCTCAAAGTAAAATTAAGCCAACCTTAAGTTCTTAATGTTGATGTTTCGAAGAGCGGTGGGAGAACGTTGGCCCGATGAACTTACGCCATCGGGCCACGACGATTGTTGGTGTTAGTTATTGTTTACCGGGGCATCCAGTGGATACGGGTTTTTATGGATCCGGTTGTAGTTCAGTGCGTACAGCGCGGTGATGATCATCAACGTGACGAACGACCACATCACTTCTTTGGCTCCGGAACCGACAACCGCCCAGATGCAGTAGACAAAGGCGATAAAGGTCACCAGTAAGTACATCGGGCGTGCTTTACCAAAGTGACCATGGCCGAGCAGCAGCAGCGCGGCGCAGGTGTACAGATACGGCACCAGGGTGAAGATAACGGAGACCGAAGAGACCAGACCAAACTCTTTCGCTGCGTTCGGCGACATGCTGCTGAACTGGAAGATGGTCATCAGAATGCCGACGATAATTAACCCGGCCACTGGCGTACCGGCTTTGTTCACGCGGGCAAAAATCGGTGGGAACAGGCCGTCATCGGCTGCGGCTTTGGCGGTTTGCCCGGCAAGCAGCGTCCAGCCGCCCAGAGAACCAAGACACCCGGCCGCAGCACAGAAGGAGACAATTGCCCCTGCGGTGTCACCCAGCGCCATGCGTGCGGCATCACCGAACGGAGAGGCTGAAACACGTAGCGCCGCGTTAGGGATCATACCCATGATCGCGGTGGTGGAGAGCACGTAGCAAACAGCGGCAATCAGCACGCCGCCCATGGTGGCGATAGGTACGTTACGTTTGGGGTTTTTAACCACGCCAGCCGCGACGGAGGCGCTTTCTACCCCGATAAATGACCATAAGGTAACATTCAGAGTGCTTTGAATCGCGCCGAAGGTGTTCATGCCGCTGACGTTCCAGGCCGCCATATAGGTTTCACCGCGGAACCAGAACCAGCCGAAGACGGCAATCCCGACAATTGGTACCAGCGCCAGTACCGTTGCGACGGCCTGCACGCGGGTGATCATTTTCGGTCCGACAATGTTCAGTAATACGAAGATCCACAGCACTACGACACAGGTCAGCGTCAGGACCAGCGGATCTTTTAAGATGGGGAAGAAGTAGCTCAGGTAACCGACGCCAATGACCACCATGGCGATGTTACCAATCCAGCAGGCCAGCCAGTACAGCACGTTGGTCTGGTAGCCCAAAAAAGGACCGAAGCAGCGGCGGGCGTAAGCATAAGAACCACCGGGACTGGAGTCTAAGGACGACATTTTGGCGTACACCATCGACAGTGCCAGAGCACCGATAATCGTGACCAACCATCCGTAGATTGCAATCCCGCCAGTTGACGCAAGGTTTGCGGGTAGCAGGAATACACCGGAACCCATAATATTCCCCGACACCATAAGGGTGACGGGGATTAAGCCCACTTTGTGAGCATCAGCATCCGTCGACATATTTTCTAACTCCTGATAAGGATAAATGACGCCTTATCATACCTCGTCAAAAGTCTGTTTAATGATGACGGAGCTGGGGTATCGCTAATGCTGATATTATTATGGCTTATCGCTAACTGATTAAAAATCAGGCGGCGGATGGCTCCCTATGTTGACTAACATAATGCAGAGGTGTCATCCCATAGAACTCTTTGAATACGGAGATAAAGTATGAGGTACTGTTATATCCACACAGTTGAGAGACCTGGGAAATGTTTTTGCCGTCCATCAGTAATTGATTGACGGCATATCGCATGCGACAGGTGGTAATTATTTGGCTGTAACTTGTATTTTCACTTTTGAGCTTTTTCTTTAACAAACTGGGGCTCAGGCATAAGCAACTGGCAACCATGCTTAAATTCCAGTCTTTATGTATATCGCTCTCAATAATGTGATAAACGCTGTCGCTGATACAGTTGCGCAGCATATACATGAGCAAAGAGATAAACTTTTTGCTGTCGAGAAAGCGTGATAACACCGTGAACAGTAGCGAGCGCGTACGCTCTCTTTCAGCTTCGTTCACTGTGTCCATTACGCTATGTTGGGCAGCCACCCTGAAGACATCCGGCGTCAGACACGCTGAGATCATTACTGGGCTGGCACTGCGTTGCCAGAGTGGGATCTGTGAAAGGTCTTTATTTAAAAAGCGCAGATAGTCTTTAATGATATCGCGGCTAATATGTACAACCAATGCGTTATTAAGTGATGAAAAATCGATAATATTATTATCGCATGCCACCAGTGCCATATGATTAGCTTTTAAACTGATGGCGTCTTTACCGTTAATCCTTAACCAAACATCCTTCTCCGTTAATACAACAACACAAGCTTCTTTGCTGCAAAGCTTCATACCCAACTCCAGGAATATGAAAAAACACCGTAGCTCAACATCAGATGAGCCAAATCGGCTAAATTGAAATTGTATGATGAAACCAGGACCGCAATAAAATAACGTGTCTGAAATTAATTACAATGTTTGGTGGGATTTTTCTTATGTACACATTTTTTTACGCAAGTGGAAAGATGCTATTTGCGTATAAAAAAAGCGCGGGGTGGTCCCGCGCAAAAAGGTATGACAGTGTTATTGTTTTGCAGCAATACTCAGGAATTACTCAAGAATGACATGTCTACCTTAAACATCGGACTATCTAAAAAGAGACCTTATGCTTTCACGCACATAACGTGATAAACACCGTCAATAATTTCCGTTCCTTCGGTTTCATGTTCAAATCCAGGGAAGTGGTGGTCCCAGGACTGCAACGAACGCAGGTACCCAATTTGCGGGCTGTTGGCATCGCCAAAGTTTTCACCGGACAGCAGCATCGGAATTCCCGGTGGGTAAGGGATCACGGAGTTTGCCGCAATACGTCCCGCCAGATTTTCAATCGCCACCATCTCAACGTTGTCACTGACTATCGCGTTGTAAGCGTCACGCGGAGTAATATCCGCATCCGGCAGACCGGAGTAGGCTGCATTGAGACGGCTGCCTGGGTTGTTCTCTTTCAGCCAGGCGAACATGGTGTCGCCCAGATCGTGAATACCCATGTTGGCATAAGTGTCAGGATGTTCCTCAACCAGTTCTGGCATCACCTGTGCCAGCGGGGTATTGGCATCGTAGTGGTGTTTGAAAGAGCACAGCGTGTTGATCAGTGTGCCCCATTTCCCGCGGGTAATCCCCATGGAGAACAGGAACATAATCTGGAAATCGGTGGTTCGGGTCGGCACGATGCCGTGGCGGCCAAGCCAGGCGGTAACCAGTGCGGCCGGTACGCCGTTCTCTTCCAGTTCGCCATCGTCGCCCATCCCCGGTGCCAGAATGCTGACTTTGATCGGGTCCAGCATGCTCCAGTTATCCGGCAGGTCTTTAAAGCCGTGCCAGGATTCACCCGGACGCATCACCCAGCAGTTCTGATCGGTTGCCAGCAATGTGGCTGGCGCGTCGGCAAAGTCATAGGTTTTACCGGTCTGCGGATCGGTTACCACTTCTTTGTTCCACGGTTTGAAGAACCAGTCGCCTTCGGCGGTGAACTCTTTGTACAACCGTGCCATGGCCTGACGGAAATCGACTGCTTCGTCGATCACTTCCTGAGTGAGCGACAGGCCGCTGTTACCGTCCATCATGGAGACCGCCACGTCGTTTGAGGCGCAGATAGCATACAGCGGAGAGGTGGTGGCGTGCATCATGTACGCCTGGTTAAAGCGGGAGAAGTTCACGGCCCCACGCCCTTCACGAACGTGAATGTAAGATGCCTGAGAGAGCGCATTCAGCAGTTTGTGGGTCGAGTGGGTGGCAAAAACGGTAGGACCGTTATGATCGCCCGGCGCGCCACGCATGGCGTAGTGATCGGCATAAATTGGGTTGAAGCGAGCATAGCCGTACCAGGCTTCATCGAAGTGGATGCGATCGCTGGTTTGTGCGAGCAGATCCTGCGCCTCTTTGGCGTTGTAGCAAACACCGTCGTAGGTACAGTTGGTCACAACGCTGTAAGACGGTTTTTGCCCAGCTTTGCCTTTGGTCAGCGGGCTTTCGCTGATTTTTTTCTGTAAAGTTTCAGGCTGCATTTCTTGCGGGTAGATAGGCCCGATAATGCCGTACCGGTTGCGGCTTGGCACCATGTACACCGGTTTTGCCCCGGTGAGGATCAGCCCCTGTTCGATGGATTTATGGCAGTTACGATCCAGCACCACGACGTCGTTGTCGGTCATACAGGCCTGCATGATGGTGCGGTTAGAGCCGGAAGTCCCGACCACTACGGACCAGGAACGGTCGGCACCGAACACGCGGGCAGCATTTTTTTCACTTTCCCCAAATGCGCCTGTATGGTCGAGTAAAGAACCGAGATTGGTACGTTCAATCCCCATGTCGGTACGGAAGAGATTCTCACCGTAGTAGTCATGGTACAGTCGACCGGCAGGTGTTTTGGTGAAACCGACACCGCCCTGGTGACCCGGTGCAGCCCAGGAATACTCATGGACATTGCTGTATTTCATCAGGGCGTTGAACAGCGGTGGTAACAACTGCTGACGATAGCGAGTCATCGCTGCGATGGCACGGCCAGCGATAAAGTCAGCGCTGTCCTCCAGAATCCAGGCGAATTCATCGACAAGCTCCAGCAGGTCGCGATCCAGCGATGCGGTGGCTTTTTCGCGATCGCCCAGCAGGAATACGGGAACGTTTTGCTGGCGCTCGTGGAGCTTGCCGATCAATTGCCTGACGTTCAGATGTTCGTCTTGTTGTTCCATTTGATAGCTGAACATCAGGCAATCAATGGCTTCATTGGCGGCGAGGATTGCGTAGCCATCGTCGAATGAGGTGGACTTAATGACGGTAACATTTTGGCGGCTTAATGCGTCAGCCAGACGTTCGACAGCGCTACCGACCCAGGTGTCCTGATGCAGAAACTCACTTTCAACAATTAATACTTTCATCATCTTTTACCCGGTTGTGGAAAGGTTGCAATCTATGAATTGCAGACACACCGTATGAATGTGACGCAGGCAAGTATTATCCTGTCAAAACGGGCTGTAAAGCGGGTGAAAAATAGTCTGATTTATGTTTAATTTGTTTTTAAACATATGGTTACGTTTGCTTATTGGCGGTTTTTCACCACCGTTTATCGACAGGGGGATTATTTTTTTGGCTGATACTGATATGGCCGAATGATATCAACCAGCCATTGTTTGCCGATGCTGCTGGCTTAGTTTGCGGTACTGCTGCGGCGACATGCCGACAAACTTGCTGAAGGTGTCATAAAAACGGCTGCTGGAACGGAATCCGGCGGTCAACGCAACGTCGAGAATGGTTTTATCGGTATCGCTTAGCAATGCGCGGACGTGATTGATCCGCATTGCCGTGATGTACTGCTTCAGGGTGAGTTGCATTACGCGTTGGAAAATCCCCATCGCGTAGTTGGCGTTGAGCTTCACGTGTTCCGCGACGTCGTTGATGGTGAGCGCCTGATCGTAGTTATCGGCAATAAAGCTCAGCATTTGGCTGACGTAAAACTGGGCGTGCCGCGACACGCTGTTTTTGTGGGTCCGCGAGGTTTTATTGACGAGTATAGGCTGCCAGCCGGAAAGGCTAAACCGCTTGAGCATCAGACCAATTTCATCAATGGCGAGCTGGCGAATTTGTTCGTTCGGGTTGTTCAGTTCCTGTTGCCAGCGCTGAACTTCAAAGGTGCTCAACTGCTGCGACGCCAGCGATTTGATGACCATTCCATGGGTAACATGGTTGATCAACTCGCGATCCAGCGGCCAGGAGAGGAAAAGGTGCATCGGTAAATTGAAGATAGCCATACTTTGGCAACTGCCCGGACGCGTGAGTTGATGCGGTGTGCAGGCCCAGAATAGCGTGATGTGTCCCTGTTTTATCTGTACGACTTCGTTGTTGATCAGGTACTCGACGTCACCATCAAACGGCACATTGATCTCCACCTGCCCATGCCAGTGGCTGGCTGGCATAGCATGCGGTGAGCGCAACTCGATATCCATCCGTTGATATTCTGAGTACAGCGATAGTGGGCTGCGGGTTTGTTCTTCATCGCTACTGCACATGTGCGGATCGGGAGGAAGAGGCGATGTCGGTAATGTACTCATGGTTGCTCCATTTCCTGAATTATCAGAATCATGTCATTTAACACGTATTAAGGCTGAGAATCAGGACACAAATTGGACCGTTACCATTGAGCATAGCGACATTTTGCGGCCACATACTCTGCTTTTTGGGTAATTTTGTCCCATAAACTCAGATCCAATAGGGTGCAGAGTGATGATCTGAGTTTATGGGAATGCTCAGCAGAGAAGTCGGAAGTTTTCAGCTATACGCTGTGCCACCATGACTGTGTTTACTAATGTTCTGGAGAGTCATGATGTCTGCACCCAAAATTACCTTTATCGGCGCCGGTTCCACGATTTTCGTCAAAAATATTCTTGGGGACGTCTTTCACCGCGATGCGCTTAAATCTGCGCATATCGCCTTGATGGATCTCGATCCTACGCGTCTGGAAGAGTCACACGTTGTTGTGCGCAAGTTGATGGATTCTGCGGGCGCGTCTGGACGAATCACCTGCTATACCGATCAAAAAGCAGCATTACAGGATGCTGATTTTGTGGTGGTCGCTTTCCAGATCGGCGGCTATGAACCCTGTACCGTCACCGATTTTACGGTGTGTAAACGCCATGGTCTGGAGCAGACGATTGCCGACACGCTGGGGCCGGGCGGCATTATGCGCGCGCTGCGCACCATTCCGCATTTATGGCAGATTTGTGAGGATATGACCGAAGTCTGTCCGCAGGCCACAATGCTTAACTACGTTAACCCGATGGCGATGAACACCTGGGCAATGTATGCGCGCTATCCGCATATTAAGCAGGTTGGGCTGTGTCATTCGGTGCAGGGGACGGCGGAGGAGTTGGCCCGCGATCTGAACATTGACCCTGCCTCTTTGCGCTATCGCAGTGCCGGGATCAACCATATGGCGTTTTATCTGGAGCTGGAGCGCAAAACGGCGGACGGCGCCTATGTGAATCTCTACCCGGAGCTGCTGGCGGCCTATGAATCCGGTCAGGCGCCGAAACCGAATATTCACGGAAATACCCGTTGCCAGAACATTGTGCGCTATGAAATGTTCAAAAAACTGGGGTACTTCGTCACCGAATCGTCGGAGCACTTCGCCGAATATACGCCGTGGTTTATCAAACCGGGGCGTGAAGATCTGATTGAACGCTATAAGGTGCCATTGGATGAATATCCGAAACGTTGTGTGGAACAGTTGGCGAACTGGAAAAAAGAGCTGGAAGAGTACAAAACGGCTGAGCGGATCGACATTAAACCGTCGCGCGAATATGCCAGCACTATCATGAACGCTATCTGGACCGGTGAACCGAGCGTCGTGTATGGCAATGTTCGCAATGACAGTCTGATCGATAACCTGCCGCAAGGTTGCTGTGTTGAAGTCGCTTGTCTGGTTGATGCGAATGGTATTCAGCCAACGAAAGTCGGTGCTCTCCCGTCACATTTGGCGGCGATGATGCAAACCAATATCAATGTTCAGACTCTGCTAACGGAAGCCATCCTGACGGAGAACCGCGATCGTGTTTATCACGCGGCGATGATGGATCCGCATACCGCCGCGGTACTGGGGATTGAAGAGATTTATGCGCTGGTGGACGACCTGATCGCGTCTCACGGCGACTGGCTGCCGGCCTGGCTGCACCGTTAATACACAATCACGCCGGGCAGAGCATCCGGCGTTTAACCTCTGACGTTTCCTCTTACAGAAGGCGGGCGCTGGTAACAGCGACCCGATACCCTATGAGCATCTCTCTGACAACAAAACTCAGTTACGGATTTGGAGCGTTCGGTAAGGATTTCGCTATCGGTATCGTGTACATGTACCTGATGTATTACTACACCGACGTGGTGGGATTATCGGTGGGCGTCGTCGGAACCTTGTTCCTGGTGGCAAAAATATGGAACGCGTTTAACGATCCGGTGATGGGGTGGATAGTGAATGCCACCCGGTCGCGTTGGGGAAAATTTAAACCCTGGATCTTACTCGGTACGCTGGCGAACTCGTTGGTGCTGTTTTTGCTCTTTAGCGCACATCTGTTTGAGGGGACGGCGCAAATCGTTTTTGTTTGTGTGACGTACATATTGTGGGGGATGACCTACACCATTATGGATATTCCATTCTGGTCGCTGGTCCCCACGATTACGCTGGATAAACGCGAACGTGAACAACTGGTGCCGTTCCCTCGTTTTTTTGCCAGCCTTGCAGGGTTTGTCACCGCGGGCGTGACGCTACCCTTTGTAAACTATGTTGGCGGCGCGGATCGCGGGTTCGGTTTTCAGATGTTTACGCTGGTGCTGATCGCATTTTTTATTGTTTCTACCCTCGTAACCTTGCGCAATGTGCATGAAGTGTATTCCTCTGACAGCAAAGCTACCGCAGACAGCACCCGGCTGACGCTGAAATCAATCCTTGCGCTTATCTACAAAAACGATCAGCTTTCCTGCCTGCTGGGGATGGCGCTGGCTTACAACGTGGCGTCCAATATCATTACAGGTTTTGCGATTTACTACTTCACCTACGTGGTGGGTGATGCTGACCTTTTCCCATACTACCTCTCCTATGCCGGAGCAGCGAACTTGCTGACATTGATTCTCTTTCCCCGTCTGTCAAAGGCGCTTTCTCGCCGGGTACTGTGGGCTGGCGCTTCGGTTATGCCAGTTCTCAGCGCAGGCGTATTGCTGATTATGGCTCTGGGGGCATTCCACAATACTTTCCTGATTGTTACCGCAGGGATCCTTCTGAACATTGGTACGGCGCTGTTCTGGGTACTGCAGGTGATTATGGTGGCGGACACCGTAGATTACGGTGAATACAAGTTTAACGTCCGCTGCGAGAGTATTGCCTATGCCGTGCAGACAATGGTGGTCAAAGGTGGCTCGGCGTTTTCCGCTTTCTTTATTGCGGTGGTGCTGGGATTGATTGGTTATGTTCCGAATGCGACGCAATCTGCTGAGACCATCCTCGGCATGCAGTTCATCATGATCGCGCTGCCCACGCTTTTTTTCGTTGTGACACTGGTGCTCTATTTCCGTTACTACCGGTTGAATGGCGATATGCTGCGTAAGATTCAGATCCACCTGCTGGATAAGTACCGAAAAGTGCCGTCGCCCGTCAAACAGTCGAATACTCCGGAGATTCCGGTGGTAGTGGCCAGCGATGTGAAGGCCTAGCTATGGAGTGGCATTCCTGGATTGGCTATCTGGCGGCAACGCTGACGACGCTCTCTTTTTTGCCGCAGGCGATTAAGGTTATTACCACCCGCAACACCCAGGGTATCTCCGGTTTAATGTATGTGATGTTTGTGTGCGGGCTGGTGTTGTGGCTGGCTTATGGGTTATTGATTGAAGATACCGCTGTCAGCATGGCGAACTTTCTGACACTGTTGTTCGCCTTGCCGATTCTGGTTATCAAGTATCGCAGTAGGTAGCGCAGATTGCCGGAGAAGCGTTAGCGCTCTCCGGCCGTTTTCAACTGCCGATTGTGCCAGCCCGCCAACGCGAGGATCGTTGTTAACGCACCGAGCAGGGCGCAGAACATGTCCGACTGGGTATCCCACGGGTCACCCTGCGTGCCAAGGAAGTCTTCCGCACCTTGTCCCATTGCCAGCGCTGCCCACCACTCGATCAGTTCATACATTGCGCTAATCGCCAGTGCTACGCAGCAGACTAAAAATGCCAGCATCTTACGACCACGGACAATATTGCCGCGCACTAAAATCTCTCTTGCCGTCAGGGCTGGTACCAGCCCCTGGAAGAAGTGACCCAACTTGTCATAGGGGTTACGACTGAGATCCAGCCATTCCTGAACCTGAAAACCGACGGGAACTTTGGCGTAGGTATACATCCCGCCTACCATCAGAATGATGGCGTGCAAGAAAATCAACGTATAAAGCAGCGGCGTCAATGGGTACTGCTTCATGGTAGCCAGCAACAGCGGGACGACAATAATGACCGGCGTGACTTCCATCAGCCAGGTGATTTTCTCCGAGGCAGAGATACCGGTGTAGATAAGGATCAGCGCCAGGAACACTGCGCCAGTGTGCAAGATTGTGGGGTTCAGAGTGCGGAGCATTGTGAATTCACACGTAATGGAAAAGGTCACTATTCCCTGTGAACGGCAAAAATTCAATACCAGTAAATGGGGGGATAAAGTTGGCCCGGGGGGATCGCTGGACTGACGCCAAAAATTTAGTGCCAGTCCAGTGCCGGGCCGAATGGGTTACTTCGCGCAGTTAGCGCATTGTTTGCTGACGATTTGCTGGAAGAAATCGTTGCCTTTGTCATCGACCAGGATGAAAGCAGGGAAATCTTCTACTTCGATTTTCCAGATAGCTTCCATTCCCAGCTCCGGGTATTCCACGCATTCCAGATGCTTAATGCTCTGCTGCGCCAGTACCGCTGCCGGACCACCGATGCTGCCTAAGTAGAAGCCGCCGTGTTTGTGGCAGGCGTCAGTCACCTGCTGGCTACGGTTACCTTTCGCCAACATGATCATGCTGCCGCCGTGAGACTGCAACAGGTCAACGTAGGAGTCCATACGACCCGCGGTGGTTGGGCCTAAAGAACCGGACGGATAGCCTGCAGGCGTTTTGGCCGGACCCGCGTAGTAGATCGGATGATCTTTCACGTACTGCGGTAAACCTTCGCCGGACTCAATACGTTCTTTTAACTTCGCGTGGGCAATGTCACGACCGACAATGATAGTACCGCTCAGTGACAGACGAGTAGAAACCGGGTACTGAGAGAGCTGAGCGAGGATCTCTTTCATCGGGCGGTTAAGGTCAACTTTAACCACTTCACCTTCACCCGCCTGGCGCAGAGATTCCGGAATGTACTGACCTGGGTTATGTTCCAGTTTTTCAATCCAGATCCCTTCGCGGTTAATCTTGGCTTTAATATTACGGTCTGCGGAGCAAGAAACGCCCATACCAACCGGGCAGGATGCGCCGTGGCGAGGCAGGCGGATCACGCGGATATCATGTGCGAAGTATTTCCCGCCAAACTGAGCGCCAAGGCCGAGTTTCTGTGCCTCGATCAGCAGTTCCTGTTCCAGTTGGAGATCGCGGAACGCCTGGCCGTGAGCATTACCTTCAGTCGGCAGCGCGTCATAGTAGTGTGTGCTGGCCAATTTCACCGTTTTAAGGGTACTTTCCGCTGACGTCCCGCCAATGACGAATGCGATGTGGTACGGCGGGCAAGCTGCAGTACCCAGCGTGCGCATTTTCTCAACCAGGAAGTTTTTCAGTTTGCCGGGAGTCAGCAGCGCTTTGGTTTCCTGATACAGATAGGTTTTGTTGGCTGAGCCGCCGCCTTTGGCCACGCACAGGAATTTGTATTCGTCACCGTCCACGCTGTACAGATCGATTTGTGCGGGCAGGTTGGTGCCAGTATTCACTTCTTTGTACATATCCAGCGCCGCGTTTTGCGAGTAGCGCAGGTTATCTTCAATATAGGTATTAAATACGCCTTTGGAGAGGGCCGTTTCATCGCCGCCGCCGGTCCAAACGCGCTGACCTTTTTTACCCATGATAATTGCCGTACCGGTGTCCTGGCAGGTTGGCAACACGCCTTTGGCGGCGATTTCGGAGTTTCTCAGGAACTGCAGCGCTACGTACTTATCGTTCTCGCTGGCTTCGGGATCATGGAGAATTGAGGCGACTTGCTGCTGGTGTTCTGGGCGGAGCATGAAGGAGGCATCGTGGAAGGCTTGTTGGGCCAGTAGCGTAAGTGCTTCAGGAGCTACTTTCAGGATTGTTTCGCCTTCAAACTCGCCGACACTGACGTGATCGGATGTCAGCAGGTAGTACTCAGTTTTGTCTTCCCCCAGTGGGAAAGCCGCCTGGTAAGTGAATTCAACTTTTGACATTTGCTTCCAGCCTTTTCATTTTTCTCAGGAATTTTAAAATTCTCTGTGTCTTAATGGTGGCGTGCCGTACCAACGCGGACGGCACGCGAACTGTGATTACAGGAAACCGTACATTGCGGCGAAGATCCAACCAAAGACACAGGATACGCTTACGCCGATCAAACCAGGCAGAATGAAGCTGTGGTTGATAACGAAGCGGCCGATGTGGGTGGTGCCAGAGCGGTCAAACTGAATAGCCGCCAGGTCGCTCGGGTAGGTCGGCAGAATGTAGTAACCGTAACATGCCGGAGCGGAAGCCACGATGTACGCTGGATCAACCCCGATTGCCAGTGCGACCGGAACAATCGCTGCCAGCGCTGCTGCCTGGGAGTTTACAAATTTGGATACCAGCAGCAGAACAATTGCATAGGCCCACGGATACTCTTTCACCATATTGCCCAGCACACCTTCGATTTCTGTCATGTGCGCGCCGAACATTGTTTCGGCCATCCAGGCAATACCGTACACCGCCACAATCGCGATCATACCGGAACGGAAGACTTCGTTTTTAGATATTGAAGCGGGATTGGTCTTCGTCAGGATAATAATCAGCGCACCGGTCAGCAGCATGAACATCTGGATAACCAGCACCATTGACAGTGGTTTGCCGCTAAAGGTAGGGCGCAGCTCAGAGAACGCGCCGAGTACGGCAACAACGGCGATAGCGGCAAGGAAGATCCACATGGCCAGCCAGTTGCTTTTCGGCAGCTTTTTGTCTAACAGCGTGGCGGTATCGCCATACACATAGTTGTGGTTTTCAGGTACAGAAATGAACTTCTGGAACTCTTCATCTTTATCCAGATCTTTACCACGGAACCAACTGAAGATACCGATCGCCAGGATACCCAACAGGGTAGACGGGATGGTGATGCTGAGCAGGTCGAGGAATTCGAGATGCTTGCCTTCAAACGTTACGTTACCCAGCATTGCCACCAGTGACACAACGGCTACAGAAACCGGGCTGGCGATAATACCCATCTGCGCACCGATGGAACTCGCCGCCATCGGACGTTCCGGGCGAATATTGTTCTTAATGGCAACGTCATAAATGATTGGCAGGATGGTGTATACCACGTGCCCTGTACCGCAGAGAATCGTCAGGGTGCAGGTAACGAAAGGTGCGACGATGGAAACATATTTTGGGTTACGGCGCAGCAGCTTTTCAGCGATTTGCAGCATAACGTCAAGACCGCCGGAGGCTTGTAAGGTTGCCGATGCGGCCACCACGGCAATAATAACCAGCATGACATCTACAGGTGGTTTACCCGGCTGGAGATGGAAAACGAAAACCAGAATGACCAGGCCGATACCGCCTAATAAACCCAGCGCGATACCGCCCTTTCTGGCACCATAAAACAAACATATTAATATTATGAGAAGTTGTATACTAAATAACATTTTATTTACCCTCGCGAAAAACCCAGTCAATTTTTTGAAAAATGGATCTGTGCCACATTCTTTTTTGCCAGAATAAGCATCAAAAAATGGTCAGTATTCGATATGTCCGTATTTGCGATTAATGTTCAAATGTCTTGCTAGAATTTTTTTTTAAAGTTATGGCGATATTTGGTTTTTTCTGTGGCTTTGATCAGAGGAGAGAATCCTCAGGCGATGGGAAGCAGAGCTGAACATGGAGAGCCGCGGTTGACGCTGTAATTTATCTATTTTGCGTTTTCCGCTATTACATGAACCACCGACAGAATGAGTGAGTGGGTTATTTATGTGATCACGGTCACGCCATTTCATGATGTGATGAAGTCGGCGTGCGGATACTTTTATTTGCTCACAAAAATGTACGGTGTCCATAGTACGTAGCATGGTCTCCATTGCTACCAGTCTAGATTTTATATGTCTGGTTAATTTCAGACTAATCCTTTATGGGTAAAAATACACACTCTGCGAGTTAGATAATACTTAATTAACTTTTGTTAGCGATTTTGAAATTAAAAACAGTGTGATGTTTGTCAATATTAAAATAATACATTTAACATGCCGGATACAAATATATTTGATCTAACGCAAATTTATAATTTTGCAGTGTCAGCTGGTGAAATAGGGATTTTTCATTATTTTAATAATTGTTACTTTCAAATAACAAATAATCCCAAGTGTATTTATTGGCAATATTGTTTAAGCAATGAGTAGTGTTCAGCCTGCACGCGATAACGATAAACAGGTCTGCCGGTCACGCCATAATGGATGCTGGTAAATAAGATGTGACAATTGACGAGCCAGATAAGGTATTTACGGCAAGAGACGCGCGAGATATTGACCTCGTTAGCCAGCTCATCCGTGGAGAACTCCTGATCCTGGTGCTCATCAATCCACTGGCACAACGTGCGCAACGTTTGTGGCGTTAATCCTTTGGGTAAGCGCCGCGTTTCTTGTTCATTGGAGGAGCTGCCGTGAATCAACTGGTCAAGCTCAGACTGTTCATAGTACTGATGCTTTTCCATCTCAGTTTTTTTCTGTAGCCAGCCGGTGAGCGCCTCTTCAAACCGGGACGCCTGGAAAGGTTTGATCAAGTAGTCAACGACGCCGTAGTGAAGTGAATCTTTAATGGTGGTGGCATCGGCTGCAGAAGAGATGACGATGACATCGCACTTGCAACCTTCACTGTGCAGAACCGGTAGCAGGTCCAGGCCGTTTTCTTTTTGCATATAAATATCTAGCAAAATCAGATCGATATGATGACCGCTATGAAAGATTATCTCTTTTGCTTTCTCCAGCGTGGAGGCTGTGCCGCAGCAGTGAAAACCGGAGAGTTGCGCGACATAACGACGGTTTAATTCCGCTACCATTGCATCGTCATCGACAATTAAGACATTGATCATCTGCTGGCCCTCTCACCATTCCACGGTAACTGTAC
Organism: Citrobacter sp. KTE30; assembly: GCF_000398825.1. Taxonomy (NCBI): domain Bacteria; kingdom Pseudomonadati; phylum Pseudomonadota; class Gammaproteobacteria; order Enterobacterales; family Enterobacteriaceae; genus Citrobacter; species Citrobacter sp. KTE30. The sequence goes on from NZ_KB976055.1 coordinate 155,985, forward strand.
AAAAAATTGGGTGAAGATCCCAGGTTCAGACTCGACGGATATATTGCCGCCAACGTTTTCAACCTGTTGTTTAACAAGCGCTAAACCTACGCCCCGTTCGGTTCCTTTTGACGAAACGCCCTTCTCAAAGATGTGCTCAATGTTTTCGGGGGCGATCCCCGGACCATCGTCATTCACTTCGCAATGCAACCAGCCGTGTCGATAATGCAAGGATACGCTGATCTCACCACCAGGTTCTTGACCTAGCGCTTCCAGGGCGTTTTCAATCAGATTCCCCAGAACGGTAATCAGCACCGCCACCTGATCTTCGTTGTTATTCTCCGGTAGCTGGCTTTCATTGCTGATGACCAGGCTATGGCCTAAATCAGATGTGCGATTAATCTTACTGAGTAAAAATCCTGCGATCACCGGAGATTTTATTTTTCCTAACAGTGAGCCAATTTCTTCCTGATAATTGTTCGCGGTCTTGAGGATGTAATTTTCAAGCTGCTTATAACTTTTCAGATGCAATAATCCCAGAATCACGTGCAATTTATTCATGAATTCGTGGGATCGTTCACGAAGTGCATCGGCATAGTTGACCATACCGTCCAGGCGTTGCATTAACTTTCGGACTTCAGTCTTATCTCTGAAGGTTGAAATGGCGCCGATGATTTTACCGTTGCTGAGTACCGGGACCGTGTTAATTAAGAGTAGCCGATCCTTCACCATGATCTCTTCATCGCGGCGCGGCGTTCCGTCATGTAGTACCTGTGAAAAATCGACCACTTGTGACCACGCATGGCTGAGCGTGGAGAGCTGGGCATCATCTTGTGATTTGTGATAATCCAGCAGCTCCTGCGCAGCTTGGTTAATCAACGTCACTTCACCGCACTCGTCAACGGCAATGACTCCTTCCTTTATAGAGTGCAGCATCGCCTGGCGTTGTTCGAACAGATTGGAGATTTCATAAGGTTCCAGACCAAACAGAATGCGCTTGAGGACCTTAACGAATATCCATGTACCGAGCAGCCCAACCAGCACGCCAAATAAGATTGACCAGATGATGCTGCCGCGGCTGTTATTGATCTGTTCAGCAACTCTGCTTAGCTCAAGACCGATCGCCACCACGCCAATTTGCTGGTGATGTTCGTCGTATATAGGGGTGAATACCCGCAGGGCTTTAGCCAGAAACCCGCGATTAATGGCGACATTCTCTTTACCTTGCAGGGCCAGCAAAATGTCATCGCCTTTAAATGGCTGGCCGATTCGCTGTGCTTCGGGATGGGAGTAACGAATGCTGTGCATATCGGTGACGACGATGAACAAAAAATCGTTGCTCTTATTCACCGCCTGGGCAATCGCCTGAATACCGCTTTCCTCGGGCTTTTTCATTAGTCCCTGGCGGATCTCCGGAGAGTTGGCCAACGTTCGCGCGACGGCAAGCGCTTTACTCGCTAACGCATCGCGCGTCATGTTGCTAATTTGCGAGAAATAAATCAGATGAACGACAAGCAGCACGGAGAAGAGAACTGCACTAACCATGAGGATCACGGTGGTGCCAAGCTTCATCGGGCGTTTGCGTATAGCAGTACGTTGCAGTGAGTGTCTCATCACGGTCCTGGAATCACGGTTTGTGCGGGTATTATCGCCTGATGGGGGGCGTAATTCAAAGGTGGTAGGGATTATGGAGCTTAAGTTGTCAGCTTTTCTTCTTTATATAGCGTAGAGTGAATTTCTTTCTATATAGAGGTTTTCATACCGATTCTCTCCCTTTTCAGGGACGCTGACAGATAATTTGCTTACGATTGTGGATAACTCTGTGCGTAAATTGGTATAAGGCGGGGTTTTGCTGTGGAATGCAGCAGTCAGTCATTTTTCTGCAATTTAAGGGTTGCGGGCCACAGGAAACTCCCTATAATGCGCCTCCATCGACACGGCGGATGTGAATCACTTCACACAAACAGCCGGTTCGGTTGAAGAGAAAAACCTGAAAATGAGGGTTGACTCTGAAAGAGGAAAGCGTAATATACGCCACCTCGCGACAGAGCGCTAAAGCGCGTCGCAACTGCTCTTTAACAATTTATCAGACAATCTGTGTGGGCACTCGAAGATACGGATTCTTAACGTCGCAAGACGAA
>NZ_KB976055.1:160569-400834 GCF_000398825.1 Citrobacter sp. KTE30
AAGCGGGTTAATAACAGAATTTGCCTGGCGGCTGTAGCGCGGTGGTCCCACCTGACCCCATGCCGAACTCAGAAGTGAAACGCCGTAGCGCCGATGGTAGTGTGGGGTCTCCCCATGCGAGAGTAGGGAACTGCCAGGCATCAAATAAAGTGAAGAAGCCCATCCTGACGGATGGGCTTTTTTGCGTGTGTGTGGGGTAAAAACCGCCGGGCTGAACGTATTGTGCAGGCCTGATAAGCGCAGCGCATCAGGCACATCGCCGCACCATCGGGTGCAAAGCAATATCCTGAGCCTGCATAACACAAGCCATTCTGCGGCATACGCGATAAACACCCAATCTGAATTATCTGTATTACCTCCCGAAAATATCAGGATCTCCTGCGGCAGTTACGTGTACCTTTATCTATTAGTAAGGGGCAATCCGGAGAATAAAGTGTTCGGAAAAATAGTATTAAACTACATGCCGGGACTAAAAAATTTATTAGCGTACGATAAAAGCTGGCTAAAACATGATGTTAAAGCCGGGTTATCCGTTGCTGCCGTAGCACTACCGGTTGCGATTGCTTACGCTGAGTTGGCGGGAGTCGGGGCTATCGTCGGGTTATATTCCTGCGTTTTGCCAATGCTAGCTTATGCACTGTTTGGTTCTTCCCGCCAATTGATTGTTGGCCCTGATGCCACGACCTGCGCGGTAATTGCGGCAGTTGTGGTTCCTCTTTCTGCCGGAAATCCAGAACTCCACTGGCAGTTAACAATCGTCATGACCGTGATGATGGGAGGATGGTGTCTACTTGCCAGTAAGTTTCGCCTGGGTGCGCTTGCTGATCTGCTTTCTCATCCCATTCTAACGGGGCTGCTTAACGGCGTTGCCGTGACGATTATTGTCGGGCAACTCGGTAAGGTGCTGGGGATTACGCTTGATGAAGAGCAAGTGATAGAGAAGATTATTGCCCTGCCAGGCCGACTCTCGGAAATTCATTTATTAACCTTAGGGATCTCCATCCTAACGTTAGCGATTTTAATAGCTATCAAAACGTTTCGTAGCCAATGGCCAGCACCGTTGATTGCAATTGTGATAACAACGGCGCTGGTATGGATCACATCTGCACAGCAGTATGGTATTGCCACTATTGGGGGATCGGGCTTCCAGTCTGGTTTGCCTGTTGTTCACTGGGGCTCATTTCAGCCTGGTCTGGCACGTGATTTATTGATCCCTGCGCTGAACCTGGCATTAGTCAGTTTTGTTAGCCTGATGCTAACCGCTCGCAGTTTTGCCGCGAAAAATGGATACGAAATAAATGCTGATGCTGAGTTCAGGGCTTTGGGTGTTGCGAATCTGATGTCTGGCTTATCTCAGGGGTTTGCGATTAGCGGAGCCGATTCCCGGACTGCGGTAAATGACTCCACCGGAGGGAAAAGTCAGCTGGTTTCCGTTGTTGCAGCCTTAATCATCGGAATTGTCGTGGTATTTTTCACGCAGCCATTACCATTTATTCCGGTATCTGCATTAGGCATTGTTCTAATTTATGCATCGTGGTCATTGATTGATTTACGCGGACTCTGGAATCTGAGGCGAAGAAATAAACCCGCATTTCGCCTGGCGTTCTTCACCTTTGGCTGTGTTCTGATTATTGGTGTTATTCAGGGGATCGGCCTTGCGGTATTGCTGGGTCTGTTGCAGTTCCTGCGCACAGTTTTTCGTCCTACTGAACACTTATTAGGAATTGACGAAAATGGGATGATTCACTCATTAGGTAATTCAACTGATGTGAAAATGATCCCTGGCGTGTTGATGTACCGATTTAACTCACCGCTGACCTATTTTAATGTGGCCTATTTTAAGCGCCGCGTTTTGAATTTAGTCGATGGTGCAGTACTACAACCTAAATGGGTGGTCATTGACGCCGTTTCTTGCTTTACCTATTCAGATATCAGCGTCCTGGCAACCATTAATGAGTTAAAACGGGACCTGAAGGGGCGGCAGATTAAGTTAATTCTTGCGGGCCGGAAAACGGAGTTAACACGCTGGTTTAAAGAGAGTCGACCGACAATGAAAGACGACGACATGATTCTGGCACCAGACCTTTATTTGGCGCTGCGGTTTATTCAAAGCAAAGAAAGCATGAGTGAGGGTGAATCTGGCGTTGTTGAATAAAGCAGATTTAGGTAAATGATCAGGCTGAATGGAAGGCGCTGAGGACGGGTTTTTCGTCCAGCAGGACCTGACATCGACCAGAACCCCATGTTGCTAAAGGGGGGATCAGCATCCGCCCGGGGACGGTGAGTTCCCCGGCAGAGCATTGATATCGGCAAGCTACCTGAAATATAAGCAGTGTGACTGTTGTTAACCTTACGCTGTGAATGCGACAGATCGCTTAAATGATATCCTTCCCATTGCTGGCTTCGAGCTCCCGAATCAGGCGCTTGTTGATCTTGCCAACGCTGGTTTTGGGAATATCCGGGACTATCCTTATCTGTCGTGGGATCGCCCATTTAGTGATGTGGCCGCGGTCGACGAATCCTTGTAGATATGTCGCTATGGCTTGCGGCTCCAGGTCCTCCCCTTCCTTGCAAACCACCAGAGCAAGGGGGCGTTCGCCCCACTGCTCATCAGGTATCCCGACGACGGCTACCGACCTGACCGCCGCGTGTGAGCTGATGAGGCTCTCAAGCTCCAGCGTGCTTATCCACTCACCGCCCGTCTTGATTACGTCTTTGATGCGATCCTTGATTTCCACTATTCCATGGGGATCGATAGAGGCTATGTCGCCGGTGTGCAGCCAACTGCCATTCCATAGCTCAGCTCCTTTCTCGGGTTCCTTCAGGTAGCCCTGAGTCAACCAAGGGGCTCGTACCACTATTTCGCCCAGGGCTTCTCCGTCGTGCACCACCTCCCGACCTTCGCCATCGACGATACGCAGATCCACCAACGGGACAGGCAGGCCGGTCCGAATCCGCAGGGGTAACTGTTCATCCATGGGAAGGGCCAGCTCGGCATCGCTTAAGTGAGTCATACAGAGCAGGGGACAGGTCTCAGACATGCCATAGCCGGCGTGAATGCGTATGCCCCTATGGTGGGCCTGTGTCGCCAGTCCAAGGGACAGTGAACTGCCACCGAGTAACATCTTCCATCCTGACAGATCAGTCTGCGTGGCTTCTTCGCACTCAAGGATCATCTGCAAAATGGTTGGCACACAATGCGAGAAGGTCACACCCTCATCGTGATAAAACCGCACCAGTTTGTTGGGGTCGTAACGACCGGGGTATACCTGCTTCACACCCAGCATTGTTGCGACATAAGGAGCGCCCCAGGCATGCACGTGGAACATAGGGGTGATCGGCATGTAGACATCGTTCGATCGTAGCAGCGACTGTCCCTCGTGGGCAGCCAGGAGACCCAGCTCATTGAGCGTGTGCAGGACCAGTTGGCGATGGCTAAAGTAGACTCCCTTGGGATTGCCCGTGGTTCCAGTGGTATAGAACAAGGTAGCTATCGAGTTTTCATCGAAGTCGGGGAAGTCAAAGAGTTCTCCCGCTGCGGCCAGCAGGGTCTCATATTCCCCGAGCACCGACAGGCTGGTCGCCTTCGATTCTTCGTCACTAAGCTGGATGTATCCCCGGACAGTGGTCAGTGTCTCTGCCAGTGACTCGACAACCGGCAAGAAGTCGTCGTGCACCAGTACCAGGTTGTCCTCGGCATGATTCATGGTGTAAGCGATTTGGTCCGCCGAGAAGCGGACGTTCACCGTGTGCAGCACGGCCCCAATCATGGGTACCGCGAAGAAGCACTCGAGGGCGCGATGGCTGTCCCAATCTAGCAGGGCGACGGTGTCTCCAGGCATGACACCGGCCGCTGTCAGCATGTTTGCCAGGCGATGAATGCGCTGTTTGAGGGTACGATAGTCGTAACGGAGCTTATCGGCGTAGACGATTTCTCGCTCGGGATGAGAACGCCCACCCGACAGCAGTAGGCTCTTGATCAGCAACGGATAGGCATGAGCCCCCTGCGCTGGCTGTATGATTTTTGTTTTCACCATCCAGATTCCTCGTTGACTCACTATTTGCTCGGTATGATGGCAATTGTAGATTAAGGTTGGCCTTTACTCCCTGGCGTTTGCTTCAGATATCGAGGCGGCGACCAGTTCCAGCCCCTGGGGATGAATGTGCGTACCTTGCAACGCGATCGGGTTATTCGCTACCTGCAGAATCCTGGCTACTCTATGCCCAGTTCCTTCACCCGCTGGTTCAGTGCCCAAGGCTGTTCAGATAAATTACTCAAATCTGGCCTACGGTTAAGCACGTCAGAAAAGGAGGTGTGCCTGATACCGCTATATTTTTTGCAGTACCATCGTGGTCTCACTGAAAGGTTTAACTGGCGTGATGAGGTAGGGTAGGTAGGAGTCGCTGTGGACAGAACGATCAGAAATCTAGCAGAACCCTGAAAGCAAAAAACCCGCCATAGGCGGGTTCTTCTGAATAGTGGTGCCCGGACTCGGAATCGAACCAAGGACACGGGGATTTTCAATCCCCTGCTCTACCGACTGAGCTATCCGGGCAACGGGGCGCATTAAACCGTATTCACGTCTGTCAGTCAATCAAATTTCTGGAAACATTGTTCAACCGCTTAATATTGCGGCAATCTGCATGGTTATGCCTGAAGTTTGCACAAATCTCCCCGACAGATGCGGCTAAAACAGATAATGCTCGCTTAGGTCAGCGCACCGCCCATTCGGCACTGGGCAAAGCGTAGGATATCTTCAGCCAGGTGGTGTGCCGTTTCGACATCAGCATGACTACGATTAACCAGCATGCGGCTCAGGCAGCCTTCCAGCACAAGTTCCATCTGTTTGGCGACCATTGCCGGGTCGTCAACTTCCAGCGTCGTGAGCAGTTCATGGGTGAAGTCATGTGCTGCCTTTTTTTGCTGATCGGCTAACTGATGGATCGGATGCCCGGGATCGGGGTAAAACGTACAGGCGGCGATGAACAGACAGCCGGGATAGCGATTATTGCTCACGCATTCGGACAGTGCGGTGTAGCGCGCCAGTAATTTCTGCTCAGCGCTCAGGGTGTCATCCAGCAAAAGCTGACGCCGCCAGATATCCACCCGCTGGCTGAGGTAACGTAGCGCATCGTACAGAATGGCCTCTTTATCGGGCCAAAAGCGCTGCAGTTCATCCAGAGGATAATCGATACGTTCGGCCACCATTTCCAGCGTGGTATTGGCTATCCCTTGCACCTCAAGTAATTTCAGGGCTTCTCCCAGGACATCTTCACGTTGCACGGTATTCTCCTCCGTATTTCCTGTTGCAAGTGTCGCTCACGGTTGGCGATCGCGCAAATGTGCGCTGAAGGTAGCGGCATCCATAAAACCCGTTACCCGGGCCTCCGGATGCTCTTTTCCCTCGGCATCAAAGAACAAGATAGTCGGCAAACCTAAAACCTGTAGATGTTTCAGCAGAGCGACATCCTGGGCATTGTTTGCTGTCACATCCGCTTGCAACAGCACCGTGTTGCCTAGCGCTTGCTGAACCTGCGGATTACTGAACGTGTACTTTTCAAATTCCTTACAGGCTACACACCAGTCGGCATACAGATCCAGCATGACTGGCCTGCCTTTAGCTTGCTCCAGCGCTTGATTTAACGCATCTACCGATGCCACCGGCGTGAAGTTAAGGTGTGCCTGGGTTTGAGTATGCGGCGCGCCGAACGCCCAGTCTTGCAGTGGACGCACGCATACCAGTGCTGCGGCTAACAGGACAATCTGCACGATACGCATCCAGGCGTGCTTTGCCTGCAGGCTGGTAATGAACGCCCAGCCAAAGAACGCGACGCCTAACAGTGACCATAAGCGAACGCCCCACTCGTCACCAACGATACGTTCGAGTAAGAAGACGGGAAGCGCCAGAATGACAAAGCCAAAAGCGGTTTTGACATGTTCCATCCATGGGCCGCTTTTAGGCAACAGGCGATTGCCAAATACGGTAATCAGCATCAGAGGTAATCCCATCCCCAGCGCGTACAGATACAGCGTGCCGCCTCCCAGCCACATGTTCCCGCTCTGAGCGATATACAGCAAAATCGCGCTTAGCGGGGCCGTTGTGCAAGGAGAACAGATGAGGCCAGCAATCGCCCCCATCGCAAAGACGCTGCCGGTAGCTCCGCCTTGCTGGCGGTTACTCATTAGCGTGAGGCGCGTTTGCAGCGATGAAGGCAGTTGCAGCGTGAACAAACCAAACATCGACAACGCCAGCAGCGTAAAGATGACGGTAAGGCCAATCAGGACGTAGGGATGCTGAAGCGCAGCCTGGAACTGTAAACCGGCGGCTGCAACAACCAAACCCAGCGCGGTATAGGTGAGCGCCATCCCTTGAACGTAGATAAACGTCAGCAGCAGTGCCCGTCCGGTTGATAAGCGTTGCTTGCCGCCCAGTACGATTCCGGAAATCAGCGGATACATCGGCAGTACGCAAGGCGTAAACGCGATACCAATTCCAATCAGCAATGCCCATAGTGCGGAAAAGGGAAGTTGGGCCGTGGGCTGCGGTTTCTCTTGCGGATCTGTAGTGGCTGGGGCTGGCGCAGGGGAGGCCGCGGCACCGGTAGACACTTCACTTAATGGCACCGTTTTTGTTTCTGGTGGATAGCAAAATCCGGCGTCGGCGCAGCCCTGGTATGTGATCGTTAATGTTGCGCCAGACTTAGCCTGATTGACCGTGATCGGGATAGTCAGCTGTTTACGGTAAATCTCACTTTTGCCGTAAAACTCATCTTCATGCCAGACGCCTGGCGGCAGTTTTATCTCGGCAATATCGGCCTGAGATGGCGTAATGCTTATCTGTTTGCGATACAGATAATAGCCATCTTTAACCTGCCATGTGAGGTTCAGATCGTGTTGGTTTTGCTGAAAATCAAAAACAAACGCCCGATCGGCAGGTACAAACTGCGAGCGGCCAGGCGCGTCAAATAATCCAGCAAAGGTAGATGTGCTGCACAGCAGCAGGATCAGCGTAAGGATGCGTTGAGCCATGAGCGGTAATCAAAGTCTCCGTGAGTGACGGGTAAAACCAGAAGTTCAGGCGTTTGATACGGATGATGTGACTTCAGGCAATCGAGAAGGGCTTGCTGGTGTGTGACGGTGGTTTTTAAAATCATCTGCACTTCATATTCCTGTTCCAGTTTGCCTTCCCAATAGTAGAGGGAGGTCGCACCGGGTAGCAGGGTCACGCAGGCAGCCAGCTTTTCCGCCAGCACTTTGGCGGCGAGATCCTGGGCGGTTGCTTCATCCGGGGCGGTACAGAGCACCACAACGGTATCGGGGATGGAAATATCCTGACTCTTTACATCAAGCATAAACACCTCGAAAGAACAGAGTAACCAGCAAAAGAATGGTCACTATACAACGGACGAGGGAAGGATGTTAGCTAAAGCGGGGTGGGGAGGAGGAACTGCAGGGCGCGAAGGCACCCTGCAGTAAAGTCTTACAGCATGAAGCTGCCCAGCAAGAAGCCGAAGCAGACAGCCAGAACCACACCCAGAGTACCTGGGATGAAGAACGGATGGTTAAAGACGAATTTACCGATGCGAGTTGTACCGGTGTCATCCATCTGAACCGCCGCAACCAGAGTTGGGTAGGTTGGCAGAATGAACAGACCAGAAACAGCGGCGAAAGATGCAACAGCCGTCAGTGGGGAAACGTTCAGAGCCAGAGCCATCGGCATCAGTGCTTTAGCGGTTGCAGCCTGAGAGTACAGCAGCGCGGAAGCAAAGAAGAAGATGACCGCCAGCAGCCACGGATGACCCTGAATTACGCTACCTGCAGTATCTTTGATCCAGTCAATGTTGTGAGATACGAAGGTATCACCCAGCCATGCAACACCCAGGATACAAATACAGGCGCTCATACCGGCTTTGAAGGTGCTGGAGTTCAGGATGGAGTCAGTTTCAACGCGGCAGACGATCGTGGTCAGCGTCGCGACGCTCAGCATGATGATCAGGATTGCGTTGGTGGTGTTCATCAGCGGTTTAGCGACCAGGCCAAGGCTTGGGCTGTTGATGATGGCGTATACAACTACGCAAACCACGCCCAGCAGGAACAGCCAAACGGAGGTTTTCGCGCCAGCTTTGATTTCAACTTGTCTTTCACCGCGCAGTTCAACCAGGCCTTCTTCCAGACGCTTACGATAAATCGGGTCGTCAGACAGTTTGGAGTTGAACAGTGCGGTGATCAGGAAGGACATCACCAGAACGGCCAGCAGGGTGGACGGAATGACCACGGACAGCAGGTGAATGTAGCTGATGCCATGACCTTCCATGACGGAAGACATGTAAACCACGGCTGCGGAGATTGGAGAAGCCGTAATCGCAATCTGTGCAGAAACCACTGCGGTAGAGAGCGGACGGCAAGGCTTGATACCTTGTTCCTTCGCAACTTCAGCGATAACCGGCAGCGTTGCCAGAGAGATGTTGCCAGTACCGGCAAAGATAGTCAGGAAATAGGTCACGATAGGTGCAAGGATCGTGATGTATTTCGGGTTCTTACGCAGCAGTTTTTCAGTTTGATGAACCAGATAGTCCAGACCACCTGCAATCTGCATAGCTGAAATGGCAGCGATAACCGCCATGATGATGGAAATAACATCGAACGGGATATTACCGGGTTTTACGCCGATAGCGGCAAGAACCAGAACACCCAGCCCACCTGCAAATCCAATACCGATACCCCCAAGTCTGGCACCTAAAAAGATTGCCAGCAAAACGATGATAAGTTCTAAAACTATCATATTAGCCTTCCTTGTTGTTTAACAAGTTGATATTAAATTGTTGTTTTTAAGTAACTTCGAGTAAGAAAAAAGGCACGTCATCATGACGTGCCTTCTCCGGTACTACCCTACACGATTACTGTTCGCTTTCATCAGTATAACGTTTTGCTTTATAAGCAGGGTGCATCAGGTTCTGTGCAGAGAAGATATCGTCCAGTTCAGACTCGGTCAACAGACCGCGTTCCAGGACAACTTCACGTACGCTCTTACCAGTTTCGGCACAAATTTTACCGACGATGTCGCCGTTGTGGTGACCGATGAACGGGTTGAGGTAAGTAACGATGCCGATGGAGTTGAATACAAACGCTTCACAGACTTCTTTGTTAGCAGTGATACCACTAACGCATTTTTCCAGCAGGTTGTAGCAAGCGTTGCTCAGAATGTGAATGGATTCAAACATTGCCTGACCAATGACCGGCTCCATTACGTTCAGCTGCAGCTGACCAGCTTCAGATGCCATGGTGACAGTGATGTCGTTACCGATGACTTTGAAGCAAACCTGGTTTACGACTTCCGGAACAACCGGGTTCACTTTAGCTGGCATGATAGAAGACCCAGCCTGCAGTTCCGGCAAGTTGATCTCGTTCAGACCCGCACGCGGACCAGAGGAGAGCAAACGCAGGTCGTTACAGATTTTGGACATCTTCACAGCCAGACGTTTCAGTGCGCCGTGCACCATAACGTATGCGCCACAGTCAGAAGTTGCTTCAATCAGGTCTTCTGCCGGAACACAGGCGAAGCCAGTGACTTCAGCCAGTTTCTGTACTGCCAGCGGAGAGTACTCTTTCGGCGTGTTCAGACCAGTACCGATTGCTGTTGCGCCGAGGTTAACTTCCAGCAGCAGCTCAGCGGTACGCCCAATGTTTTTCACTTCTTCTTTCAGCAGTACGCTGAAAGCACGGAATTCCTGACCGAGAGTCATCGGTACAGCATCCTGCAGCTGGGTACGACCCATTTTCAGGATGTCCTGGAATTCATCGGCTTTTTTCTCAAAGCCTTCACGCAGCTGGTTCAGTGCATCAATCAGTTTGATGATGGATGCGTATACAGCGATACGGAAGCCAGTTGGGTATGCATCGTTGGTAGACTGACATTTGTTAACGTGGTCGTTCGGGTTCAGGTACTGATATTCACCTTTCTGGTGACCCATCAGTTCCAGACCGATATTGGCCAGAACTTCGTTGGTGTTCATGTTGACGGAGGTACCCGCACCACCCTGGTAAACGTCTACCGGGAACTGATCCATGCATTTTCCGTTATTCAGGACTTCATCACACGCCGCGATGATGGCATTTGCCACACTCTTAGGAATGGTTTGCAGCTCTTTGTTGGCCATTGCCGCTGCCTTTTTAACCATTACCATACCGCGAACAAATTCAGGAATATCGCTGATTTTGCTGTTGCTAATGTAGAAGTTTTCAATCGCTCTCAGAGTGTGGACACCGTAGTAGGCGTCCGCTGGAACTTCCCTGGTACCCAACAAGTCTTCTTCGATACGAATGTTGTTTAACATGTGAACCTTCTTTTTCAAGCTGCCAATGATTTGACTAAACACACAGGATATATGTGATTTCGATTGTTTCTCGACCGACGATTATCCCCTGCATCGGTCTGATACCCGAGATCATATGCTGGTTAAGGATTTCTACCGTAATCTGGATCACTTAAAGCGTGGAATTTACCCCTTATTTATTATTCTGTGAAATGGATCACCCCTTTGTGATTAACCCTAAATATTAGTGTACAAGCCACTTGAAATTTTGCTAACCACCACAATATCAAATCGATGCGATTAACATAATTTTTCGAACAGAAGTTGAACAAAACGGCTGTTATTAACAGGAGATCCCTTTGCGCTGGATACCATTACTTGCCATTTTTCTCTATGTTTACATAGAGATATCTATTTTTATTCAGGTTGCCCATGTGATGGGCGTCCTGATGACGCTGATTTTGGTTATTTTTACGTCGGTTATCGGTATGTCTCTGGTTCGTAATCAGGGATTTAAGAACTTTTTACTGATGCAACAAAAAATGGCGGCTGGTGAAAGTCCGGCTGCAGAAATGATCAAAAGCGTATCGCTGATTATCGCCGGTCTGCTGTTGGTACTGCCTGGTTTTTTCACCGATTTCCTCGGTCTTCTTCTTTTATTACCCCCGGTGCAAAAACATCTAACGATGAAACTGCTGCCACATTTACGTTTTTCGCGTATGCCTGGCGGTGGTTTTAGCGCCGGAACCGGTGGCGGTGAGACTTTTGATGGTGAATTTCAGCGCAAGGATGACAAGCGCGACAGCATCGAACATAAAGACGATCGTCGGGATTAAGGCTCAGTATGTAGGCCGGATAAGCGTTAGCGCCATCCGGCAAAAGTGTTTATAGGCCGGATGATGGCGTCAACGTTGCTTTATCCGGCCTGCGGGGTAAAAACAGCCACAGCCCTGCCAGCATAATCAACGCGTACAAACTCTTCCAGCCGACCATTGCCAGTAGTAGTAGGCACAGCAGACCACCAATGACCGCCAGTGCGCGGTAATGCCCTTTCAGTAATCGACAACCCGCCAACATGCACAGCAAATAAATCATAATAAAGATGCCGTTGGCGTAGACGATTAACGCATCGAGATTGATTTGCAGCATATAGATGCACAGAGTACTGACTACGCAGCAGCCCAATACGGCGTTTAGCGCATTGCGCGGAAGGTGGCGGGGGGACAGACGAGCCAGATAACTCTCAGGCTTATACTGCGCTTGCGACCAGACCAGTCGAGCGAAACTTTGAATATAAATGTTGAGGCTGGCAAAACAGGCCAAATAACCAATGATGCAGGCGACCCACAGTGCCTGTACACCAAACAGTTGCACGACGATTTCTGGCAGCGATGCTGCGGCGGCCATTTGCTCGCCGTAGGCACCAAAATGGAGAACGACGACGGTGCATGCCCAATAAACAGATCCAGCCAGCAGCAGGCCAATCATCAGCGCGCGTGGGAAGTCTCGTTCCGGATTTTTGAATTCAGACGCCAGGTGAGCAAACGCTTCGAGGCCAACAAAACACCAGAACATCACCGACAGCGCGGCGAACAGACCGGGGAGTTCAATATCGCTAATTGCAGGGAAGGGTATTTCGCCTGGTTTCAGATCGCCCGCCCACCAGATAGCAACAACGAGGGCAACAATCAGTCCGGCAATGACCGTTTGCAGATTAGCGCTTGAGCTTGCGCCGCGGGAGCCGATGTACCAAACCAATGCCAGCGTACCCAGCTCAGCCAGCAGAAGCTGCTCGTCATGCCAGCCAAACATCGCCTGACCGAATCCGGCGGCGATGTGCAATGCCGCAGGCAAGCCGACAGGAATGACCGACAAAAATAGCCATCCGGTGACGCGCTCCAGTCGTGAACCAAAGGCCATGCCGACAAAATGCGCCACACCGCCTGCGCTGGGGAAATGACGACCCAGTACGGCGAAGACAATCGCCACCGGAAAGACCAAAACAATCAGCACCGGCCAGGCCCACAGGCTGTTATTGCCAGCCACCAGCGCAGCCAGCGCGGGGACGGCGAAAACGCCTGTACCTAACAATGATGTCGACAACAGGCCAACGCCCTGAGCCAGTCCCAGCTCTTGTTTCAGTCCGCTCATAAGTGGTTATCCGATTATGCCCATTGACCGGGCTACAACGCAGATTTTTGATGGTATCACAATCGGATTTGCTTATGACGACGTGACTGAAATCGTTATGAAATGTGAGGTGTGTCGGCGTTTTGACGGGATTTTCTGCTGATAAAAAATTTTTTTCGCTTGCCCCCTTGAAGGCACAAAACCCCATCCCCATCTCTCTGGTCACTAGCCGGGAAACCGTTTACGGGCCGGCGTCACCCATAACTGATAAAGACTTTCTCAAAGGAGAGCTATCAATGAGTATTCGTCCGTTACATGATCGTGTGATCGTCAAACGTAAAGAAGTTGAATCCAAATCTGCTGGCGGCATCGTACTGACTGGTTCTGCAGCAGGTAAATCAACTCGTGGCGAAATCATCGCTGTCGGTAAGGGTCGCATCCTGGACAACGGTACCGTACAGCCGCTGGACGTGAAAGTCGGCGATATCGTTATTTTCAACGATGGCTACGGTGTTAAATCTGAGAAGATCGACAATGAAGAAGTGTTGATCATGTCTGAAAGCGACATCCTGGCAATTGTTGAAGCCTAATCCGCGAACGACACTGAACATACGAATTTAAGGGAAAGAGAAAATGGCAGCTAAAGACGTAAAATTCGGTAACGACGCTCGTGTGAAAATGCTGCGCGGCGTAAACGTACTGGCAGATGCAGTGAAAGTTACCCTCGGCCCAAAAGGCCGTAACGTAGTTCTGGATAAATCTTTCGGTGCACCGACCATCACTAAAGATGGTGTTTCCGTAGCACGTGAAATCGAACTGGAAGACAAGTTCGAAAACATGGGTGCGCAGATGGTGAAAGAAGTTGCCTCTAAAGCGAACGACGCTGCAGGTGACGGTACCACCACCGCAACCGTACTGGCTCAGTCCATCATCACTGAAGGTCTGAAAGCCGTTGCTGCGGGCATGAACCCGATGGATCTGAAACGTGGTATCGACAAAGCTGTCGCTGCTGCTGTTGAAGAACTGAAAGCACTGTCCGTACCGTGCTCCGACTCTAAAGCTATTGCTCAGGTTGGTACCATCTCCGCTAACTCCGACGAAACCGTAGGTAAACTGATCGCTGAAGCGATGGACAAAGTCGGTAAAGAAGGTGTGATCACCGTTGAAGACGGTACCGGTCTGCAGGACGAACTGGACGTGGTTGAAGGTATGCAGTTCGACCGTGGCTACCTGTCTCCTTACTTCATCAACAAGCCGGAAACTGGCGCAGTAGAACTGGAAAGCCCGTTCATCCTGCTGGCTGACAAGAAAATCTCCAACATCCGCGAAATGCTGCCGGTTCTGGAAGCTGTAGCGAAAGCAGGCAAACCGCTGCTGATCATCGCTGAAGATGTTGAAGGTGAAGCGCTGGCAACTCTGGTTGTTAACACCATGCGCGGTATCGTGAAAGTCGCTGCGGTTAAAGCACCTGGCTTCGGCGATCGTCGTAAAGCAATGCTGCAGGATATCGCTACCCTGACCGGTGGTACCGTTATCTCTGAAGAGATCGGTATGGAGCTGGAAAAAGCAACTCTGGAAGATCTGGGCCAGGCGAAACGCGTTGTTATCAACAAAGATACCACCACCATCATCGATGGCGTGGGCGACGAAGCTGCAATCCAGGGTCGCGTGACTCAGATTCGTCAGCAGATCGAAGAAGCAACTTCCGACTATGACCGTGAAAAACTGCAGGAGCGCGTAGCGAAACTGGCAGGCGGCGTTGCGGTTATCAAAGTTGGTGCTGCGACTGAAGTTGAAATGAAAGAGAAGAAAGCCCGCGTTGAAGATGCCCTGCACGCTACCCGTGCTGCGGTAGAAGAAGGCGTGGTTGCTGGTGGTGGCGTTGCGCTGATTCGCGTAGCGTCTAAAATTGCCGGCCTGAAAGGTCAGAACGAAGACCAGAACGTAGGTATCAAAGTTGCGCTGCGCGCAATGGAATCTCCACTGCGTCAAATCGTACTGAACTGCGGCGAAGAGCCGTCTGTAGTGGCTAACACCGTGAAAGCCGGTGACGGTAACTACGGTTACAACGCTGCAACTGAAGAATACGGCAACATGATCGACATGGGTATCCTGGATCCAACCAAAGTAACTCGTTCTGCTCTGCAGTACGCGGCTTCTGTTGCGGGTCTGATGATCACCACCGAGTGCATGGTTACCGACCTGCCGAAAGGCGATGCACCTGACTTAGGTGCTGCTGGTGGTATGGGCGGCATGGGTGGAATGGGCGGCATGATGTAATCATGTTGTTCTGAACCTCTCAGAATTGAGAAACCCCTGGGCAGAAATGTCCGGGGGTTTTTCTTTTGGTCATCTTTTTAGTATATGATTCAGCTACGGACATAACGTCCAACTAATTGATCATGGGGAATGACATGCACGTGAAATATTTAGCAGGGATCGTTGGTGCCGCGCTACTGATGGCGGGTTGTAGCTCCAGCAACGAACTGAGTTCAGCCGGGCAAAGCGTACGCTTTGTCGAAGACAAGCCTGGCGCAGAGTGCCAACTGATAGGCACGGCAACCGGTAAGCAAAGCAACTGGCTTTCTGGCCAGCACGGCGAAGAGGGCGGCTCAATGCGTGGCGCAGCAAACGATCTGCGTAACCAGGCTGCGGCAATGGGCGGTAACGTGATTTATGGTGTCAGCAGCCCATCGCAGGGAATGCTGTCCAGCTTTGTTCCTACCGCCAGTGAGATGATTGGACAGGTTTATAAGTGCCCTAACTGATTACACTTCATCCTTCAACCAGCCTCTTTGTTGGCTGCGCTGTGAAACCCCAGTCACATAGTTATCTATGCTCCTGGGGATTTTCTTCACTTGCCGCCGCGATGCAGATTGAATGATTTTGTGTAATAAAGTGGCCTGGACAGACTCATGCAATCGTAGGCCTGATAAGCGCAGCGCCATCAGGCATTCTGAGTCTTATGTGCAGACTGAACGCGTAAATGATGCAGTGCTCGCAGGCACTGATCCTGATTGAGCTTTTGCGTCTTATCACCCGTCAACGTTCTGATAAATACCTGGCACGGTACACCGGCAAGTTTTTTCAGCCGTGGGCTGAAATCGAGCAGGCGGCGAGTAATGGCTTCGGCCTCTTTGCTGCCGGAAGCGGCGCGAGTTTTTACTACCGAACCACAGAAATGGGCTTTTCCTTTATCATCCGTATAGCGGTAAATAATCGCCAGATAATGATTAAACAGGTTATGTTTCCATTCGGGTTGTGTATAAGAGTCGTATTCCAGATTGTCGTTTTGCTGGCAATCCACATCGTACAGCGGCAGGAAATCCAGCAGCGATGTAATTCGTAGCGCTAAATCCCGCATGCCAGCATTATTTATTGCATGAATAATTGCATGCGCCAACACCTGAATCTGTAATTCATTAACCAGTAATTCATCTGTTTTCCCGTCATGCAGCGTCAGAGAAAATGCTAAGTTTTCCCCTTTATCATCCACTAACGTCAGTGAATCTATGCGACGGTTAATATCCGCATTTTTTAGCTCATCTTCCTGAATTAACGGAATGTTTTCGTGCATCTTTTTGCTGGCTTTGTCACGTTCTTTTTCATATTGCAAACGTGCGTCTTCGCTTAGCTGTTGCTTCATATAGAGCCTGCTCTCGAGCGCGATAAGCAGATCTCTTAGCCCAAGCGGAGAGAGAAAAAACAGCGACTCTTTATTTCTTTGTTCTTTAATCTTCAATGCCAAGGCAACAAATTCATTCTTCTGACGAATAACACCGGTATTAATACCTTTAATACTGATAGCCATCAAAGGTTCTCCCTAACCATATATTTATTGAAAATCTAGATTTGACTTGATTTATATGTTTTGCAAATAACTAATTGCGCGCTGCGAGTTAAAATAGCACATATTAAAAGTGCGGCTCCACCTGCAGGGATATTAAATAATCGTGATCGATAGCGAGTGTCCGGAATCGGACACTCAATAATGGTTATTGTTGGCGTAACTGCAGGTCCAACGGCGTTTTACTTGGCTCTCCGCCAATTTCACGCGCCAGTTTGGGGACCATGTAACCGGAAACCAGTGTCAGCAGTTCACGCATAATGTGACGCGCTTCATCATCGCTGACCATAAAGTGGGCGGCACCCTGTACTTTATCCAGCACGTGCAGGTAATAGGGCATCACACCGGCATCAAATAGTGCGTTGCTAAGGTTAGCCAGGGTTTGTGCGTTATCGTTCACGCCACGCAGCAATACGCTTTGGTTGAGTAGCGTAACGCCCGCGGCGCGCAGACTACTCATCGCCTGGCGAAACGTCTCATCAACTTCATTGGCATGGTTAATGTGATTGACCAGTAGAATCTGCAGCGTGGAGCGCGCAAAACGTTCGACCAGTCCTTCGGTAATGCGCGCAGGGATCACTATCGGCAAACGGCTGTGAATACGCAGGCGTTTAATGTGCGGAATGGCTTCCAGTTGCGTGAGCAACCAGTCCAGTTCGTGGTCTTTGGCCATTAACGGATCGCCACCAGAGAAGATGATTTCATCCAGCTCAGGATGCGCGGTAATGTAGTCGAGAGCGACCTGCCAGTTGCGTTTATTGCCTTGGTTTTCGGCATATGGGAAGTGTCGACGGAAGCAATAGCGACAATTCACCGCACAACCGCCTTTGACCAGCAACAGTGCCCGATTGCGATATTTATGCAGCAGACCGGGAACCACACTGTGCTGTTCTTCCAGCGGATCGGTTGAGTAGCCTGGCGCGGCAACAAACTCTTCCTGGGAGGTAAGTACCTGACGCAAAAGCGGATCGTCCGGGTTACCTTTCTCCATGCGGGCAATAAACGCGCGCGGCACGCGCAGGGCGAAAAGCCGTCTCGCATCGCGTCCGGCCAACAGTTTTTCATCTGCGTCTATATTCAAAAGATGCAGAAGTTCATCGGGATCGGTCACAACATCGGCAAGTTGCGATAACCAATCTTCTCTGGATGGGGTATTTAGGGTTACAATATGCGCCATTTTGTGGCTTAGCTACCAGTTAACAATTTTCAGAGGGCCTTATGGCAACGTACTATAGCAACGATTTTCGTGCTGGTCTTAAAATCATGTTGGACGGCGAACCTTATGCGGTTGAAGCCAGCGAATTCGTTAAACCAGGTAAAGGCCAGGCGTTTGCGCGCGTTAAGCTGCGTCGCCTGCTGACCGGTACTCGCGTAGAGAAAACCTTCAAGTCTACTGACTCCGCTGAAGGCGCAGACGTAGCCGACATGAACCTGACTTTCCTGTATAGCGACGGTGAGTTCTGGCACTTTATGAATAACACCACTTTCGAACAGCTGGCTGCTGACGAGAAAGCGGTAGGCGATAACGCTAAATGGCTGCTGGACCAGGCTGAATGCATCGTGACCCTGTGGAACGGTCAGCCGATCTCTGTAACTCCGCCGAACTTCGTTGAGCTGGAAGTTGTTGAAACCGACCCAGGTCTGAAAGGCGATACCGCTGGTACTGGCGGCAAACCGGCTACCCTGTCTACCGGCGCAGTCGTTAAAGTTCCGCTGTTCGTACAGATCGGCGAAGTGATCAAAGTGGATACCCGCTCCGGCGAATACGTTTCTCGCGTAAAATAAGTCTTCCATTTGATCTTATGGCGCAGGTTGCTGCGCCATATTTTTTCCAGGGCAGGAATGATGAAACGTCTTCTCGGTCTTGTAATGCTACTCCTTTTCACCAGCACCCTCCTGACGGGATGCAATACCGCGCGCGGCTTCGGTGAAGACATCAAACATCTTGGCAATTCAATCTCTCACGCTGCCAGCTAATCATTTCATATAGTCTTAAAAACGATTGTTTATCCATCACACTCCCAGATCTTGTCTATTATTAAGTAGCTATACACAAACAATATTGGCTAGAAAAGGAAGACGTTATGGTTAAGAAGACAATTGCTGCGATCTTTTCTGTGTTGGTACTTTCTTCCGTTTTAACCGCGTGTAATACCACACGAGGCGTAGGACAGGATATTTCTGAAGGCGGTAGCGCCATTTCTGGTGCAGCGACAAAAGCTCAGCAATAATGAAGAACGGTACGACGTCGTGTCGTACCGTTAATCTCCCTTCCTTGGGAGTGACAGAAACGGCGAGAAGCGGTTCCCCAGGTGCAGTTTCATACGGATATTCCGCTTATAGGTGTAGACCGTTTTGCCATGTATGCTGAGTGCGGCGGCAATGGCATTGTTACTCACACCATCCATCCACATTGATAATACTTTCTCCTCCTGCGGCGTAAGCAAAGGCGTGGCGTTTTTGGGTATTTCTAATGCGGGGCGAACCTGAAGTGCTTCCTGAATTGTGTGGGAGAGTGTGTTCAGCGTGGTGTGCTTGGTCAAGACCGAATGGGCGACGAATTGAGAGGGTGCGATGGGGGCATGCTGTCTATCTGCTGATTGCAGTAAAATCAGTGGGATGACGCCACAACTCATAAAAAAAGGGTTAATTGGCGGACTGGAGTGCGTCTCGCTAATAAAACTGTATAAATCCGCGATCACCAGATGCGGTTTCCATTGCAAAATATGCTCTTTTGCTAACAGGAGATTATTGATTCCTGATACCAGAAATGAAGAGCTGAACCTGCCAGAATGATTAAGCAAGGCCTCTATCCCTGTGCGGGTAAAGTGGCACCGGTCAATCACTAAAATTTTAAGCATAAACGTTTCGCATTCAGAAGAGGGGCAATCGACTTTCCGGTTTCAGAAAGCCCTTCATCATAGAGAACTCCGATGAGTGCCAAATGCGGGAACTACGCCGCTAATTATGCTTAATTCTTGCTTTTAGCTGGCAGTGAATAAAAAGGTTGAAATTCATTTTCTTCCGGGCAAAAATGCCATTTCACACATCAGCTTTGTAGGACGACCTGCAAACGCTTCTTTCACCGGGGACGGCCCCATTGTTCTGGAGCCTGATATGTCCTGGATCGTTTTATTAATTGCAGGTTTGCTCGAAGTCGTCTGGGCGATTGGCCTGAAATATACCCACGGTTTTACGCGTCTTACGCCAAGCATTATCACTATTGCGGCGATGATCGTCAGTATTGCCATGCTCTCCTGGGCAATGCGCACATTACCTGTAGGAACCGCTTATGCGGTCTGGACCGGCATTGGCGCCGTCGGGGCGGCCATTACAGGGATTTTGCTGCTGGGTGAATCTGCCAGCCCGGCGCGTTTGCTGAGCCTTGGGCTGATCGTTGCTGGCATTATTGGTCTGAAGCTGAGCACTCACTAAGCGCCAGGCTGTTTCACCCAAATCAGCTTATTCACCTCAAACCCTTCCCGGGTCGCGATGGCTAACATTTGCTGTTTCATTTCATCTGAAATAGTTGGGGTCCGTGAAAGGATCCACAGGTAGTCGCGATCCGGACCGCAAACCAGCGCGTGACGATATTCCCGGTCGAGTGCAATTACGTTATACCCACCATAGAAGGGGCCGAAGAATGATACTTTAAGCGCGGCCGTGCTTGGGTCGCCGGTGAAATAGGCTTTCCCTTCCGTTTTCTGCCACATCTCCCTGTCAGGATTATAGCCCTTGTTAATAACGTTGATGCCGCCGTCGTCGCGCAAGCTGTACGTTGCGGTCACTTTATCCAACCCGCGTTCGAAACGATGGTCGAAGCGCGCAATTTCATACCATGTTCCCAGATAGCGTTTGGCATCAAAGTTATTCACCACGGTAACGCCTTTCGGCGGTGTTGGGGAGCTGCAAGCGACAACCAGGAATGCAGCCGTAACTGCAGCAACGACGGGCAGAATGCGCATAGTGTTTTCCTTACTGTTTTTTGTTAAGTGTAGATGACAGCAGGAAAAAAAGAGCAAGAAAGGAGGTCCGATTTACCGGACCCCTCTGTCAGTTATTGCAGTTTTTCAAGAATGCGCCAGGCCGCCTCGACGCGGACAGGGTTAGGATAGCTTTTGTTTGCCAGCATCACTATGCCAAGGTTTTTTTCTGGAACGAAGGCAACGTAGCTGCCAAATCCACCTGTGGATCCCGTTTTATGCACCCATGAGGCTTTCACGGCAGGTGCTGGCGGGTTTACCTCAACGGCGGGAAGCGCTGCCAATGCCACTTTGCTGTCGCTGCCGTTGATGATCGAATCAGCTTTCAGCGGCCAGTTCAGCATCTCCCAGCCTAATCCCTGGTACATATCACCAATACGCCAGTAACGAGACTGCGCAAGCTCAATGCCCTGCTGGAGCGTTTTCTCCTGAACGTGGCTGGCGTCCATGTTGGCCTGAACCCAGCGGGCCATATCGATAACGCTGGATTTCACGCCATAGGCTTCGGCGTCAAGTTGTCCCGGAGAAACGTGTACAGGCTTCCCTTCGCGATAGCCCCAGGCATAATTTTTTTGTTCGCTTTGCGGAACCGTAATCCAGGTATGCGCCAGTTTTAATGGTTGCAGGACGCGTCTGGTCATTGCCTCTTCGTAGCTCATACCTGAAGGTTTCACCGCCAGCGCACCAAACAGACCAATGCTGGAGTTAGCGTAAAGACGCTTAGCGCCCGGAGTCCATTGTGGTTGCCAGTTTTGATAAAAGCGCAGTAATGCGGCTTTATCCGTAACGTCATCGGGGATCTGCAGCGGCAGGCCACCCGCTGTATAGGTGGCTAAGTGCAGCAGGCTGATACCCCGCCACTGTTTGCCTGTCAGTTCTGGCCAGTATTTCGTGACCGGATCGCTGAGCTTAATTTCGCCGCGGGCGATAGCGTCGCCGCCCAACACGCCGTTAAACGTCTTACTGACCGACCCTAATTCAAACAGCGTTTGCTGCGTGACTGGGTGGTTATTGGCGATATCGGCTTTACCCCAGGTAAAGTAATAAGGTTTCTCCTCGTAGATAATCGCCACGGCCATACCCGGAATAGCCTGCTCCTGCATCAGTGGTGTGATGGTGCGGTTAACGATATCGGCAATTTGTTGTTCTGTTTTTGCGGCAGCAAACGTGGAGAAAGAGGCTGTCAGCAGCAGCGCGCAGCATATCGATTTTTTCATCATGAAATCAGTTCCGTAATTAAAAGCAAAAGGGTGTCCGGGCCCGTCAGACGCAATCAGTGTGTTTGATTTGCACCGTGTTGACAAACGGTTAAATTTAGCAGCAGATATAAGTTTTTCTAACAGGCTTAATGATGACGCGTAGCTATATCCCTCTTAACTCGCTGCGGGCTTTTGAAGCCGCGGCCAGACATCTCAGCTTTACCCGCGCTGCGATTGAGCTCAACGTGACGCATTCTGCCATCAGCCAGCATGTAAAATCGCTGGAGCAGCAGCTGAATTGTCAGCTTTTTGTGCGCGGTTCTCGTGGATTAATGTTGACGACTGAAGGGGAAAGTCTGTTACCTGTACTTAATGACTCCTTCGATCGTATGGCGGGGATGTTGGATCGTTTTGCCACTAAACAGACCCAGGAAAAACTTAAAATTGGCGTAGTGGGAACCTTTGCTATCGGCTGTCTTTTCCCGCTGTTGAGCGATTTTAAGCGCAGTTACCCACATATTGATTTGCATATTTCTACCCATAACAATCGCGTGGATCCCGCCGCCGAAGGGCTGGATTATACCATTCGCTACGGTGGGGGAGCCTGGCACGATACCGATGCGCAATATTTATGTAGCGCGCTGATGTCTCCACTGTGTTCGCCAACATTGGCTTCGCAGATTCAAACGCCTGCGGATATCCTGAAATTTCCGTTATTACGATCGTATCGGCGGGATGAATGGGCGCTTTGGATGCAGGCGGCCGGAGAGGCGCCTCCGTCACCGACGCACAATGTGATGGTGTTTGATTCGTCAGTCACCATGTTGGAAGCTGCACAGGCGGGAATGGGTGTGGCAATTGCGCCAGTCAGAATGTTCACGCATTTACTCAGCAGTGAACGTATCGTTCAGCCGTTTTTAACGCAGATTGATTTGGGAAGCTACTGGATAACGCGTTTGCAATCTCGCCCGGAGACGCCCGCGATGCGTGAATTTTCCCGTTGGTTGACCGGGGTGCTGCACAAATAAAAAAGGCCCGCCAATAGCGGGCCTGATAATTAACGCATGTACTTAGATGGTCAGAATACCAATCGCCGTTACAACGGTCAGGATAGCTGCCAGTCCGTAGAATACCCATTTGCCAGCCGGCACGTGGATTTTCAGGTCATGCATCGCGTGGTGCATACGGTGTAAACCACACCACAGCGGCAGAACGATCATCAGGAACAGAAACGCACGTCCGATGAAGCTCTGAGCGAATGCCAGTACGCGTTCATAGCTGAAAGCATCAGGAACAAAGCCCAGCGGCAGCATAATGCCTACCAGCAGGATCATTACCGGCGCAATGATTGCGCTCCACATACCGCCTGCACCAAACAGGCCCCAGAATACGGGTTCGTCAGAGCGTTTTGGATTTGGATTAATCATTCCGGACTCCTTACCAGAACAGGGCAACAAACAGTATGACTACTGTAGCAACCACAGTGACTGCCCAGAGACCTTTGATGATCGGCTCTGGCCCCATTTTTTCGTCTTTTACGATGATGTTGGCTGCTTTTGGTGCCAGCTCAAACCAGGTTTTGGTATGCAGCAGCGCTGCTGCCAGGGCGATAATGTTAAGGATTACCACCACCGGGTTTTGTAAAAAGGCGACAAAGCCCATCCAGGACTCTGCACCATGCTTGAGTGCAAACAGGCCGATAATCAGTTCAATGCTGAACCAGACTGCCGGGACTGCCGTGCCTTCACGCAGCATGTAAAAACGATAAAATGGCAGCTTTTTCCACCAGGTGGACGTCATTGGCCGCACATAGGCTTTACGTTTAGTCGTCATCGTGCACTCCTTAGCGTGGTTTCAGGGTAGCGATAAGAAAGTCTTTTGAACTTTCAACTTTACCCTGCTGAATGGCCGCAGCCGGATCGACGTGTTTCGGGCAGACTTCGGAGCAGTAGCCCACGAAAGTACAGGTCCAGACGCCGTTCGGGCTGTTCAATTGAGCCATACGCTCCTTCTTACCGTGGTCGCGGCTATCTTCGTTGTAACGATGCGCCAGCGTAATCGCAGCCGGTCCAATGAACTCAGGGTTCAGGCCGAACTGCGGGCACGCGGCGTAGCACAGACCACAGTTGATGCAACCGGAGAACTGATGATACTTCGCCATCTGCGCCGGAGTCTGGGTGTTTGGACCCTGATCCGGTGTACGCGGGTTACCGATGATGTACGGTTTGATCGCTTCCAGGCTTTCGATAAAGTGCGTCATGTCGACGACCAGATCGCGCTCAATCGGGAAGTTGCCCAGCGCTTCAACCTTCATGCCGTTTGTGTAATCACGCAGGAAGGTTTTGCACGCCAGTTTCGGTACATTGTTGACCATCATGCCGCAGGAGCCGCAGATTGCCATACGGCAGGACCAGCGGTAGCTCAGGTCCGGTGCCAGGTTATCCTTGATGTAGCCCAGCGCATCCAGCAGTGACGTGGTTTCATCATAAGGAACTTCGTAGAAAGCACTGTGCGGCGCGGTATCGGTTTCCGGGTTATAGCGCACCACCTCAACTTTCAGGTTTTTCATCTCAGCCATTCGCCTTCTCCTTCTTATCGGCTGCTTCCGCTTCGCCACCGTAAACACGTTTAGCCGGTGGCAGAGTGGTGATTTTCACGTCGCTGTATTCCAGGCGAGTCGTGCCGTCAGCATCGCGGAAGGCGAGGGTGTGTTTGAGGAAGTTCACGTCGTCACGCTCGGTACAGCCTTCATCCAGACGCTGATGCGCGCCGCGGGATTCTTTACGCGCCAGCGCGGAGTGCGCCATACATTCAGCAACGTTCAGACCGTGACCCAGTTCGATGGTATACAGCAGGTCGGTGTTGAAGACGCTGGAGGTATCAGTGATACGTACGCGCTTGAAGCGTTCCTGCAGTTCAGCCAGCTTATCAACGGTTTTCTGCATCAGTTCCGGCGTACGGTAGATACCGCAACCTTCTTCCATGGAGATACCCATTTCATCACGGATCTTAGACCAGTTTTCGTTACCTTCCTGGTTAACCAGATCTTTCAGACGTTTTTCAACGCCAGCAACCTGTGCATCCAGAGCGGCACTGTTTGCAGCGCCAGCCGTTGCAGCGCGTTCCGCAGCTTGTTCACCGGCCATACGACCGAAGACCACCAGTTCCGCCAGGGAGTTAGAGCCCAGACGGTTAGCGCCATGCAGACCAACAGAGGAACATTCGCCGACAGCGAACAGACCTTTAATGCGGGTTTCACA
Source organism: Citrobacter sp. KTE30 (assembly GCF_000398825.1). NCBI lineage: Bacteria > Pseudomonadati > Pseudomonadota > Gammaproteobacteria > Enterobacterales > Enterobacteriaceae > Citrobacter > Citrobacter sp. KTE30. Next base: position 185,303 of record NZ_KB976055.1, read on the forward strand.
GTGCTGATCGGTTTCAATACCGCCCATGGTGTAGTGCGCGGTCGGACGTACCGGGATCGGTTCTTTAACCGGATCGACACCCACGTAAGCTTTCGCCAGTTCGCAGATGAACGGTAAACGTTCGAGCAGTTTTTTCTCGCCGAGGTGACGCAGGTCGAGGTGAACCACATCGCCACGCGGAGTGGAAATGGTGTTGCCTTTGCGCCATTCGTGCCAGAAAGCCTGAGAAACTTTGTCGCGCGGACCGAGTTCCATGTATTTGTTTTTCGGCTCGCCCAGCGGGGTTTCCGGACCCATGCCGTAGTCTTGCAGATAACGGTAGCCGTTTTTGTTGACTAGGATACCGCCTTCACCACGGCAACCTTCTGTCATCAGGATACCGGAGCCTGGCAGACCCGTCGGGTGATATTGAACGAACTCCATATCACGCAGCGGAACGCCGTGGCTCAGCGCCATGCCCATACCGTCGCCAGTTACGATGCCGCCGTTGGTATTGTAACGGTAAACACGACCAGCGCCGCCCGTTGCCATTACGACTGCGTTAGCACGGATCTGCACCAGCGTGCCTTCCATCATATTCATGGCAACCAGGCCGCGGGCATGACCCTCGTCCACCAGGATATCCAGAACGAAGTGTTCGTCAAAGCGCTGAATCTGCGGGAACTGCAAAGATGTTTGGAACAGCGTATGCAACATGTGGAAGCCGGTTTTATCTGCGGCAAACCAGGTACGCTCGATTTTCATGCCGCCGAAGCGACGTACGTTGACGCTACCGTCTTCACGACGGCTCCATGGGCAGCCCCATTGTTCCAGTTGCGTCATTTCAGTTGGGCAGTGGTGGACAAAGTAATCCACGACATCCTGCTCACATAGCCAGTCTCCGCCTGCTACCGTATCGTGAAAATGGTAGTCAAAGCTGTCATGATCCTGCGCGACAGCAGCAGAGCCGCCTTCGGCAGCAACGGTATGGCTGCGCATTGGGTACACTTTTGAGATCAGTGCGATTTTAGCGTTGGGATTTGCTTGTGCGGCAGCAATTGCAGCACGTAATCCCGCGCCACCGGCGCCTATAATGGCAAGATCGGCTTGAAAGGTTTGCACGACATTCCTCCAGATTGTTGTTATTTCATCCCCGCCTGAAATCAGATGCTTCATCGGCTTCAAACAGGTTATGAACGCGTTTCCACTGCTCCTTTATAGGTACAATAGTATAGTCTTAGGGATGTGCGGGAAATTTGACGTGTTCGATTTTTTTAGCGTGTCACAGGGGGGAATTATCATTGAATTTGATTAATTTAATTACTAAACCACCCTATGTCGCTTTTTTTATCCAATTGCCGGTGCTGATTACTGCTGCCTGAAATTTGTCTCGTTAGCGCGATACGAGTAGACTTCGTGCCCTTGTCATAAATCGGAGAAACAACCATGAGCGAAACGGCAACCTGGCAGCCGAGCGCGTCCATCCCCAATCTGTTAAAACGTGCAGCAATTATAGCGGAGATTCGCCGCTTTTTTGCCGATCGTGGCGTGCTTGAGGTTGAGACCCCTTGTATGAGTCAGGCAACGGTAACGGACATCCATCTGTTCCCGTTCGAAACGCGTTTCGTTGGCCCTGGACACTCCCAGGGGATGAATCTCTATTTAATGACCAGCCCTGAATACCATATGAAGCGCCTGCTGGTGGCAGGGTGCGGCCCGGTGTATCAACTGTGCCGCAGCTTCCGTAATGAAGAGATGGGGCGCCATCATAACCCTGAATTCACCATGCTTGAGTGGTATCGTCCGCACTACGATATGTATCGCCTGATGAATGAGGTGGATGATTTGCTTCAGCAGGTGCTGGACTGTTCGCCTGCGGAAAGCCTCTCTTACCAGCAAGCCTTCCAGCGTCATCTGGAGATAGACCCGCTGTCTGCGGATAAAACCCAACTGCGGGAAGTGGCGGCGAAATTGGATCTCAGCAATATTGCCGATACCGAAGAAGACCGGGACACCTTACTGCAACTGCTGTTTACGATGGGCGTTGAGCCGCATATTGGTAAAGACAAACCGACGTTTGTGTATCATTTCCCGGCCAGCCAGGCATCACTGGCGCAAATCAGTACCGAAGATCACCGCGTGGCTGAACGTTTCGAGGTTTATTACAAAGGTATTGAGCTGGCAAATGGTTTCCATGAATTGACCGACGCGCGTGAACAACAGCAGCGGTTTGAACAGGATAACCGCAAACGTGCCACACGAGGCTTACCGCAGCAACCTATCGATACCAACCTGCTGGAAGCGCTGAAAGTAGGCATGCCGGATTGCTCAGGCGTGGCGCTGGGTGTTGACCGTCTGGTGATGCTGGCGCTGGGCGCAGAAAGCCTGGCTGAGGTTATCGCATTTACCGTCGATCGCGCATAACTTACCCTTCCGCAATACAAAGTGGCGGCTTAATCGCCACTTTGTAGCATATTTTTTCATTTCCCCTCTAATAGCCACAATTTACATCTGGATATTTGATATCGTTTAGGTATCAATTCTGTGTTGATTTTTTTATCGCTGAACTCTGCAAAGAGAGCAGTGCCAACCGGTGAGCGGCGTTTGCTAAACGCTTGCCAGAGTAAGGGATGGTTTAATGACCCAAACAATAAAAAAGATGAGCCTGCCAGGTCTCATTCTCATGATATTTACGTCAGTTTTCGGTTTTGCTAATAGCCCCTCCGCATTCTATTTAATGGGGTATAGTGCAATACCGTGGTATATATTTTCTGCATTATTATTCTTTATTCCATTTGCTTTAATGATGGCGGAAATGGGTTCTGCCTATCGGAAAGAAGAGGGTGGAATCTATTCGTGGATGAATAATAGCGTTGGACCGCGCTATGCCTTTATCGGCACGTTTATGTGGTTTTCTTCTTATGTGATATGGATGGTAAGTACTGCGGCGAAAGTCTGGGTACCTTTTTCAACCTTCTTGTTTGGCGCAGACATGACGCAGCACTGGCGTATTGCAGGGCTTGAGCCTACGCAGGTTGTCGGGTTGCTCGCCGTCGGCTGGATGATTCTGGTGACCTGCGTGGCATCCCGGGGTATTAATAAGATTGCGCGTATTACGGCAGTAGGCGGAATTGCTGTAATGTGTCTTAATTTAGTTCTGTTGTTAGTGAGTGTCGCTATTTTGTTATTAACTGGTGGCCACTTTGCACAGGATATTAATTTTATCTCCTCACCTAATCCCGGATATCAGTCCGGGCTGGCAATGTTGTCATTTGTTGTGTTTGCCATTTTTGCTTATGGCGGAATTGAAGCTGTAGGGGGACTGGTTGATAAAACAGAAAAACCAGAAAAGAACTTTGCTAAAGGCATTGTTTTTGCCGCTATTGTCATTTCTGTTGGTTATTCACTGGCCATCTTTTTATGGGGCGTTAGCACCAACTGGCAGCAGGTATTAAGCAATAGCTCGGTCAACCTCGGCAATATTACTTATATCCTGATGAAGAGCCTCGGGATGACGTTGGGTAATGCGCTGCATCTTTCCCCTGAGACCGCGATGGTGATGGGCGTATGGTTTGCACGTATTACCGGGCTTTCCATGTTCCTTGCCTATACCGGCGCTTTTTTCACCCTCAGCTACTCACCGCTGAAAGCGATTATTCAGGGCACGCCGAAAGCGTTGTGGCCCGCGCCGATGACCAAACTGAATGCCGTAGGGATGCCGACGACGGCAATGTGGTTACAGTGCCTGCTGGTGAGCCTGTTTATCCTGTTGGTTTCATTTGGTGGCGATACGGCTTCAGCGTTCTATAACAAACTGACGCTGATGGCGAACGTATCCATGACGCTGCCGTATCTGTTCCTGGCGCTGGCGTTTCCGTTCTTTAAAGCCCGTCCGGGTCTGGAAAGACCGTTTGTTGTCTTTAAAACCCGAGCGGCGACGCTGCTGGCAACGGGTGTGGTCGTTCTGGTGGTGACGTTTGCCAACGTGTTCACCATCATCCAGCCGGTAATTGAAGCCGGGGACTGGAACAGTGCCTTGTGGATGACCGGCGGCCCGATCTTCTTCTCGCTGCTGGCGATGGCGATTTATCAGAACTACAGCCGTCGTATGGCGAAACTGCCGCAGTTGGCGACGGAGTAATCAAATTTATATTTAATCCGGCTCTCAGTCTACTCTGTAAGCCGGATTAACATTTTTATTTATAATAAGCATTTATGTTTTGTATGCTTTGTATTTTTATATAAAATCATTGTGTTCTTTGGTGATTATTTTTTTGTTTGCTCCATCACAAATTGTTTTATTTGCTGATAGTATTGTGTCTAAATTCAAGCGCTGATTTAAGTGAGGGGAGAATGAGTAACCTTATATTTTGCCAGGTTGATGAATTAGGTTTTCCTAAATGGAATGGTGTTGATTATTTTAGATGGCATTATCTTCCTTCTAACTGGACGTTCAGTACGGGGACGGCACATTTATGGTTATATAAAACATCTTGGTTGATTTACCATCGCGATATGCTTCGGCAATATGCCAGAGAGGCTCAAATACCTTTATTGTTACTTGCCGGTGTTGCGGCTGCTGAGGTTGGCGGAATGCCAGAAAGATTTAAACCAGTGGTGCTACAAATTAAAAAAATCCTGGAGGCTGTTTCAAAGAGAGGAGGCAATACCTACTCAAACTCTACTTCAGTAGGTTCTGTCGCTATACAATTAGGGGTTGCCGCCAGAACTATGGGAATCCGACCAGATCTTTTATCATCCTTTGAGCAGTTCCAACTTTCCCAGTGCTTACTAAACGACCGTTTCAACGTTAGAGTGGTAGCCTTTCATTTACGAGACCTTATACATTATGATTATCCTGACATAGGTGATACCACAAACTTAACCGATGAGCAGATAATTGTTGTAGGATCCAGATACAACCGCGGCACCGAAAGAAATAAGCAAGACATCATTGATTCCATTACAGCACCTATTGGATCTCATCAGAGAGAATACAGTGAATATGGTCGGCGTATTCTTGAAAAGAAAATCGCCTTAATGAAAATAATGAAAGGTCTATAATGAGCTGGAAATCATTTGTTCTTAACTTTATCTGGTTTGTTATAAGCATATTTTGGATAGATATGTTATCTGTTCAAGACAAAGAGTGGTTTATCGATGGTAGAGGAATTAATAATATTTGTGATGTGATGACATACCTTGAAAATGATGATATTCGCCCAGTTGGTGTTATAATGACCTTACCATTATTCATTCCATATATTTATGCTGTTATTCGGAAGAGGCAGCGCTCTCTTTGGCAATATTCTGTTATTGCTACAATGGTCTTCTACTGGCTATGGCGTTTTTTTATCCGATATCAGATTTGCTTCTGATAGTTTCGGGAAGAAATCAGCCACAAAAAGTGGCCGATGTAGAATGCACTTTCCGGTTTATAGGCTTCCCGCCGGACGGCTGCCTCTTCCTGCAGAACTTAATGTTCTCCCTGTTTGCTTACCGCCGAGGCTCTCCAGACGCATCTGGAACGGTGGGAATGGCATATCAATACCATGCTCGCGGAAGCCTGCCAGAATCAGCTGGTGGATTTCATGGCGCAGCGGCATGCGATGCCCCATTTCAGCGGCATAAATACGCAGTTCGAAGATTTGAATTCCTTGTTGCAGGTCAACCAGGAAGACTTCTGGCGCCGGGTTATCGATAACCAGCGAGCAACGATGTGCGGCAGTCAGCAGGATCTGCGTAACCTCCTCGCTGTTAGCCTCCGACGGTGCCGGGATGGTTAACACCACACGGGTAACCGAATCGGATAGCGACCAGTTGATAAACTGTTCGGTGATAAAGGCTTTGTTGGGTACGATGATCTCTTTGCGGTCCCAGTCGCTGATAGTGGTGGCACGGGTATTAATTTTCGTCACGCTACCGGTGAGATCGCGAATTGTAACCGTGTCGCCAATGCGGATTGGCTTTTCAAACAGGATAATCAGGCCGGAAATAAAGTTGGCGAAGATCTCCTGCAAACCAAAGCCCAGACCGACACCGAGAGCCGCCACCAGCCATTGCAGTTTGGACCACTCAATACCGATCATCGAGAAGCCCACCAGGCCGCCAATCAGCATCAGAAGATACTTAGTGATAGTGGTGATGGCGTAACCGGTGCCGGGGGTTAAATCCAGATGTTGCAGTAGCGCCAGCTCCAGCAACGCGGGTAGGTTGCGCACTAGCTGGGTGGTGATGATAAACACCAGAATAGCAATGAGCACCGCGCCCAGCGTTATCGGTTCTAAGCTTTCCACGCCCTGCACCGTGGAGGTGACATCCCACAACGAGATGTTTTCCAGGAAGCCGAAAGCGGAATGAATTTCTGACCACAGCACAATGACCGAGAGCAGGGCGATAAGCATCAGAATAGAACGTACCAGGCGCAGCGATTGCGCGCTGATTGCATCCAGATCCACTTCGCTTTCATCTACATCGATCGTACCTTCAAGGCTGGTTGAATGAGGTGGTTCCTCTTCGCCCCGCGCACGTTGCGCCAGCATTTCGGCGCGTCGATGTTTGGCGCGGTCAAACGCAAGGCGGCGGCGCTGAATTAGCATCCAGCGGCGGATGACGTGATACACCACCAGTAATAAGAACCAAATCGCCACAGATGTTTCCAGGCGTGCCAGCAGGGCTTGCGATGTGGCGAGATAACCCACTGCCGCAGCGAGAATGGCAATCAGCGGCGCGCCCATCAGCATATTCCACAGCATACTATTGACCATGTTATCGCTGTTGCCCTCTTTATCGAGGTACAGCGGTATCCCGGCGCGTTTCAGGCTCAGGGTCACGACCGCCAGCGCACCGCAAATCAGAATAAAGCACAGACGTCCCAGTGAGGCGGAGAATTCCCGGTCATTGAGATTATCAAACATAATCACCGCCATGATCAGCGGGACAATCAGTCCGATGCTCATCAGGTAGTAGTGCATGGCTTTCGCGACGCGGTTACGTGGCCAGCCAAAGTGGGCAATGAACAGACCGTTGGGACGCGCAAAGGTGGCGCAAATCATTACCGCCCATAGCATAGGCACCGTGGCGGTAACGCCATCGCCGATAGCAACAGCCAGCGGGTAAGGCCAGGCTTCCTGCAACCCGTAACCGAGCGTTGCCCATAACACCGGCAACGGAGAAGCGACGAGTATTGACCAGAATACCGTGCGTATTGTCAGCCAGAAATGGTCCTGGGTGACTTTCCCGACTCGCGCGGACGAGCGTTCAAGGAAACGGGTGAAGTGCTTGCGCGAAGAGAGGCTAAAGCCAACCAGCACCAACGCCGCGAACAGCGGCAATAGTGTTTCTTTGCTGGTCAGCATCATGACGCTGGCTTTACCCAACTGATTAAACGTATCTAATGAGATCAAACGCCGCAGATCCTGAACGATGTCGACAGGCCAAGAGAGCGAGATGGGACTGACGTCTGACGTCCAGAACAGATAGCGGTGCGTTGCTTCGTTGACCTCTTTTAGCGCATCTTCCAGTTGGCTGTTGGAGACTTTGAGCTTGGTCAGCTCAAGGATCAGCGTATCGCCGCCCTGTAACAATGAGTTCAGCAGCTCGCGCTGGGTGCGTAGCTGGGCGTTGAGAATACTGCTCTGTTCAGCGGTCAGCGGTTGTCCATCGGCCTGATGAATTTGACGCAGCTGCGGCTGTTTGTTGAGGAGATCCTCATAGCGCATACGGTGCACGCGAAGCTGCGCCATTTCGGTATCCAACTGCTGGGGCTTGGGCATTTCCGGCAGACGGGATACCTGCGCGCGCAGCGCTTCTCCCAGCATATTTGAAACCCCAAGCCACTGAGACTGCTCTCGCAGCGTATTCAAGGCCTGGCGGACCTGCAGCGTTTGGCTGGCAGCCTGACGCTGCTGCGAGGCGACCAGGTCCATACGTTGCGCCTGTTGGTTCAAGGCCTGAGACAGCTCGCGGTTAACCTTGAACTGATCGACAATACCTTCCGGCAGTCCCGCGCTGTTTTCCGCCAGCAGTTCGGTACTTTCCAGCGCTCGCTCTGCTTCGCGCTGACGCTGACTGTTGAGTTGATTGCGCAAAGCCTGCAGGTAAGTGTCGAGTTGTTGACTCTGCTTTTCTGCCAGTTCGGAGCGCATACGCGCCAGTTCCTGACGGTTATTGGCGGAAAGCTGTGCCAGCTCCAGTTCATCGACCAGGGCTTTAAGTTTGGCGGATTCAGCTTGCATCGCCTGATTCTGCGCGGAATTGCCGTTGGCGGTACCAATGCGGCGCTCAAGCTCATTGAGCTGGCGGCGGGCATCGGTTTGCTGTTGAGGAAGCTGGCTTAACGAGTCGGCGATTTCCCGGGCGCGATCCTGCTCCTGCTGGGCCTGACGACTCTTTTCCAACAGTTGGCTGCTAACCTGGAGGATCTCCTGGTTTAATGCATCGGTAGAGAGCCCGGTTGGTACATTGCGCGGTTCATCGCGCAGGTTACTAAGCTGTGCGCGTAACGTTGCGGACAGCTTGGGGAAGTTATCAATAACCTGCTGATATTGCTGTGCGCGCTCGAGAGAGCCTTTCCGCTCCTCAAGGGCATTCAGCGCGGACTGGAGCGCCTCGACGGTTTCTGGCTGAGCGGGTTTTGCCGCTTTTGCCTGCTCCAGTTCCTGGGTGAGTTGTTTGGCATCGGGGGCCGTCGCAGCGTACGCCCCCAGGCTGAGGCACCAGGCCATCAGAAAAGTGATAATCAGGCGCACAGCAGCGATTCCTATGTTTAACTTTCGTCTTTTTTGTCGTCAACCAGCGGGCTGGCGTCGTGTTCTGCTTCGATCTCTTCTTTCGTCAGCGGGGTCGGTTCTGCCTCTGGCGTCACGAAAGTCTCGGTCGAGATGGCCATTGGTTGGCCGATTTTGGTCACGGAAAGATCCTGCAACTGCTCAACCAGGTTAACTTTGCCAGGTGCGAACAGGTTGATGACGGTGGAACCGAGCTTAAAGCGACCCATTTCCTGACCTTTCAACAGCGCTACCGACCCTTCGCTTTCGCCTTCCGGCCAGGTCCAGCGCTTGATGACGCCTTCACGCGGTGGAGTAATGGTGCCAGCCCATGTGGTTTCAATGCTGCCGACGATAGTCGCGCCGACCAGAATCTGCACCATCGGACCAAATTCGGTATCAAACAAACAGATTACGCGTTCGTTGCGGGCAAACAGGTTCGGTACGTTTTGCGCAGTCAGGATGTTTACAGAGAAGAGATCGCCCGGCACATACATCATTTCACGCAGGATACCGTTACACGGCATGTGTACACGGTGGTAATCGCGTGGAGACAAGTAAGTGGTTACAAACGTACCGTTGCGGAATTTGTCCGCCATCTGATAGTTGCCAGCCAACAGTGCTTCAAGGGTATAGCTGTGCCCTTTAGCCTGCAGCAATTTGTCTTCTTCAATGTTGCCTAACTGGTTGATCACGCCGTCAGCGGGCATGACCAGTACGTTTGGATCGGTATTAATTGGGCGAGCATCGTCGCGCAGCGGGCGAACAAAGAAGTCGTTAAAGGTGCGATAGCTGGCGGTGTCCGGCTTTTGCGCCTCTTTCATATCGACCTTGTAATATTTCACGAACAGATCGATAACCAATTTGGTCAGCCATCCCGCTCGTTTGCTCGCACCCCAACCCGCCAGGCGAGTGAGCCATAGTTTCGGCAGAATGTATTGTAGCGAAAGCTTAAATGAGTTTAACAAGGTAGCCTCCAGGCCATAATTTGTTCCCGATCCGGCATGTGGACCGGATCCTGAAAAAAGGGGGACGATTCTAGCGATGCTTAGCTTAGTTGTCAGTTGTCTGTATCAGAAAAGTTTTTACGCGTTTTTACCTGCGCCATGCTTTCCAGGATGCGGTGATAATTTTCAAACCGGGTTTCGGCTATGGCCCCTTTTTCTACAGCCTCACGGATAGCGCAGCCTGGATCGGTATCATGCTTGCAGTCGCGGTATTTGCAATGGCCCAGGTAGTCATGAAATTCGACAAAGCCATGCGTGATTTGTTCCGGCTCCAGATGCCACAGTCCGAACTCACGTACGCCAGGGGAGTCGATAACGTCGCCGCCGTGCGGGAAGTGATACAGGCGAGAGGCCGTGGTAGTGTGCTGTCCAAGACCGGAGTTGTCGGAGACATCGTTGGTCAGGATCTCTTCCTGCAGGCCGAGAAGATTATTGAGCAGGCTGGATTTACCTACGCCCGACTGACCGGCAAAAATGCTGATGCGATCGGTTAATGCTTCTTCAAGTGGTTTCAGGCCGTCTTTAGTACGGCTGGATACCATCAACACCCGATAGCCAATGTCGCGATAGATATCCATCTGTTCGTTAACGAAGGCCATGCCTTCATCATCAAGCAGATCGATCTTATTCAGTACGATAATTGGTTCAACATGTAGCGTTTCGCAGGCTACCAGATATCGGTCGATAATATTGAGTGACAGCTCGGGTAAGATGGCTGAGACAATAACGATCTGGTCGATGTTGGCGGCAATAGGTTTTACCCCGTCGTAAAAGTCGGGACGTGTCAGTACCGAGGTACGATCGTGTACCGCTTCAACGATACCTTTGACATTCACGCCTTCAGCCGCCGCTTTACCCGGGCGCCAGACTACGCGATCGCCAGTAACCAGCGAGCGAATTGTACGGCGGATGTTGCAGCGGTGAATTTCACCGTCAGCAGACTCTACGTCGGCATGCATGCCAAAACGGCTGATAACGATGCCTTCAGCGGTTTCGCCAAAGAGGTTGTCGTCGTAGTCGGGCTTCTCCGTGGACGTTTTAAGACGACGCTGGTGATTGGCGTTCACACGGCGCTGTTGGCCTTTGGAGAGTTTATTCTTACTCAATCGGACTGGCTCCTGGTCGCCCATGATGGGCAAAACATTTATGATACACACAATTTTAGATCAATGTAGTCACACTGAATGTGACGCTGAAGGGTGGAAAATAGCATGAGTGCCAATGAAAACAACCTGATTTGGATCGATCTGGAGATGACAGGTCTGGATCCCGAGCGCGATCGCATTATTGAGATCGCCACGCTGGTGACGGATGCCAACCTGAATATTCTGGCAGAAGGACCGACAATTGCGGTGCACCAGTCCGACGAACAACTGGCATTAATGGATGACTGGAACGTACGTACGCACACCGGTAGCGGGCTGGTGGAACGTGTGAAGGCGAGCACCATGGGCGATCGTGAAGCAGAACTGGCCACGCTGGCTTTTTTGAAAGAGTGGGTTCCGGAAGGGAAATCACCTATCTGTGGCAACAGCATCGGCCAGGATCGTCGTTTCCTGTTTAAATACATGCCGGAGCTGGAGGCGTATTTCCATTATCGCTATCTGGACGTCAGCACGCTCAAAGAACTGGCGCGTCGTTGGAAGCCGGAAATCCTGGCTGGCTTCACCAAGCAGGGAACGCATCAGGCGATGGACGACATTCGTGAATCTGTTGCTGAGCTTGCTTACTATCGCGAACATTTTATTAAGCTTTGATTTTGTTCTCCGGTGGCTTGCGTCACCGGCTTTTTGACGCTAAATTGTTCAGCTTGATTGCAAAGTAATCACTTGAACGAATTTTCGAAAAAAACGTATTCAAGGGGGTTGCAGCTAAACGGATTTCTCGTATAATGCGCCTCCCGTAACGACGCAGAAATGCGAATTACGACAGCAACAAATTTGCGGGAATAGCTCAGTTGGTAGAGCACGACCTTGCCAAGGTCGGGGTCGCGAGTTCGAGTCTCGTTTCCCGCTCCAAAATTTGAAAGTGCTTATTAAGCACAGACGCACCCAAGCGGGAATAGCTCAGTTGGTAGAGCACGACCTTGCCAAGGTCGGGGTCGCGAGTTCGAGTCTCGTTTCCCGCTCCAAAATTTGAAAGTGCTTATAAGCACAGACCACCAATCGCAGGATTTCGAATTGCGACAAGGCGGCAACTGAATGAGTCCTTAGGAGCTTACTGAAGTAAGTGACTCAGGCGAATGAAGGCAGCCAACGCAGTAGCGGTTCGAAAGACGAAGATTATGCGGGAATAGCTCAGTTGGTAGAGCACGACCTTGCCAAGGTCGGGGTCGCGAGTTCGAGTCTCGTTTCCCGCTCCAAATTCTTACCTCAATAAAAATATCCACAACGAATAATCGCGTTGGGGACGTTTTGTTTCGTCATTGACATACTCTTGTAAACAGACTTATCCACAGGTTCGGGTATTATTCCTGGAATGCAAAAAGCTTCGCCGGGTAAATAGTATCATTTTAACTAATTGAAATTATTGACTTAATTATCATTTCAAATTGTTAATGCGATCACTTGACGATTTTTTCCTTCTTGAATATCAATGTGTTTTTATTTTTATACACAAGCTGTGGATGACTTAAGCGTCGCGCGGCAGACCCTTCTCAATGACCCTGACCAAACGTTGTTTCTTCGGTAGCTGCACCTCAACTACGCAGGCATTTCGCTTCTCGATTTGCTGAGCAACCGCCCAGTCTATGTGTTCGTCGAGAAGTGGGTGCTCACCTCTGCGACTTTCCAGCGCGAGAATAACAGCGTCATTCCAGGGAGCATTACCCAACGCAACGGCGATATTTCGCAGCCAGCGCAGGTGGCCAATACGACGAATGGCAGACCCCTCCGTGACTTTTAAAAACCACGCTTCGCTCCAGCTAAACAGCTCTATTAACTCCGGAGCATGAAGCTGCTTGCGCGGGTTGAAGTCATCCTCTGTCGTCAACTGTGAATAGCGGTTCCACGGGCAAATGAGCTGGCAATCATCGCAGCCGTAAATTCGATTCCCCAACAATGGACGAAACTCTTCCGGTATCGGGCCTTCCAGTTCGATAGTGAGATAAGAGATACAGCGGCGCGCATCTACGGTGTAGGGTTCAACGATGGCCCCGGTGGGACAGATTGTCATGCAGGCGACGCATTTCCCGCATCCTTCTTCTGCTGGTTGGTCGACCGGCAAGGGTAAATCGATCAGTAATTCCCCGAGGAAGAAAAATGAACCGGCTTCGCGATTGAGGATTAGTGAGTGCTTACCTGTCCAGCCAAGCCCGGCTTTTTCCGCCAAAGGACGCTCAAGAATGGGCGCAGAATCGATAAAAGGTCTAAAATTCAGCGAAACGCAGTGCTGTTGAATCATCTCTCCCAGCTTTTTTAAGCGGTTACGTAGCAGCTTATGGTAGTCGCGGCCAAGCGCGTAACGGCTGACGTAACCCAGAGAAGGGTTCTTCAACGTGCTGGCAAAGGCCGCTTTGGCAGGAAGATAGTTCATACGTACGCTGATGACACGTAGCGTACCGGGCAATAATTCGTGGGGGCGGGCGCGCATCATGCCGTGACGGGCCATCCAGTCCATCTCGCCGTGGTATTGTTTATCCAGCCAGGCCTGCAGTTTGGGCTCTGCTTCGCTGAGGTCGGTATCGGCAATACCGACCTGCTGAAAGCCAAGCTCCAGCCCCCACTGCTTAATATTTTGCGCTAACTGATTGAGATCGAGGGGCTCTGACATGACGGACCATACAATGAAGAAAAACCCCGCAAGTATACCACACTCCATCTGGCACGCCGATGATATCAGGCGGATGGAGCGAGAGGCGGCAGACAGTTTAGGGCTGACGTTGTATGAGCTGATGCAACGGGCGGGAGAGGCGGCGTTTCAGGTCACCCGTGAGGCTTACCCGAACGCCCAACACTGGCTGGTGCTATGTGGTCACGGCAACAACGGCGGTGATGGTTATGTGGTGGCAAGACTTGCCAAAGCGCAGGGTTTTAATGTTACGTTGCTGGCGCACGAGAGTGATAAACCGCTCCCCGAGGAAGCGCAGCAGGCGCACGACGCCTGGCTTAACGCCGGTGGCGTTATTCATGCTGCTGATATTAACTGGCCAGACAGCGTGGACGTCATTATCGACGCGCTGTCAGGTACTGGCTTAAAAAACGCGCCGCGTGAACCTCTCCCGGCGTTGATCGAACGTGCCAATAGCCACCCAGCCCCTACAATTGCAATCGACATTCCCTCTGGCCTGCTTGCGCAGACGGGGGCGACGCCGGGGGCAGTCATCAACGCTGCGCATACCGTTACCTTTATTGCGCTCAAGCCAGGTCTGCTCACCGGTAAAGCACGCGATGTCACCGGACGTCTGCATGTTAACGCACTCGGGCTGGACGACTGGCTGGCGGGGCAGAACGCGCCGCTGCAACGTTTTGATGCTCAACAGCTTGCGCACTGGCTAACGCCGCGTCGGCCCACCTCACACAAAGGCTCCCACGGTCGGCTGGTGATTATCGGCGGCGACCACGGCACGGCAGGTGCAATACGTATGGCCGGTGAAGCGGCGTTGCGTGCGGGAGCCGGGCTGGTCAAAGTATTGACGCGCAGTGAGAACATTGCACCTGTTCTGACTGCCAGACCAGAACTGATGGTCGATGCGCTGACGCCGCAGACTCTGGAAGAGAGCCTGGCATGGGCGGATGTTGTGGTGATAGGACCAGGGCTTGGTCAGCAGGAGTGGGGCAAAAAAGCGCTGCAAAAAGTGGAGAATTTTCGCAAACCGATGCTCTGGGATGCGGATGCGCTGAACCTGCTGGCAATCAACCCCGATAAACGTCACAATCGCGTGATCACGCCGCATCCAGGTGAAGCCGCGCGACTGCTGGGCTGTTCCATTGCAGAAATTGAAGACGATCGCTTACTTTGTGCACAACGTCTGGTAAAACGGTACGGAGGTGTGGTAGTGCTGAAAGGCGCGGGTACGGTTGTTGCTGCTGAACAAGCTGAGTTAGGTATTATTGATACTGGCAATGCAGGGATGGCCAGCGGCGGAATGGGGGATGTGCTTTCCGGTATTATTGGCGCATTGCTCGGACAGAAGCTTACCCCGTATGATGCAGCATGTGCGGGATGTGTTGCGCACGGAGCGGCGGCGGATGTGCTGGCGGCGCGTTTTGGTACGCGCGGCATGCTGGCGACAGATCTCTTTACCACGCTACAGCGTATTGTTAACCCTGATGTGATTGACGTTTATCATGATGAATCGAGTAATTCCACTACCTGATGAGCAGGCAACTTTAGACCTGGGACTGCGGGTAGCCAAAGCCTGTGACGGCGCGACGGTTATATATTTGTACGGCGACCTGGGGGCGGGTAAAACCACTTTCAGCCGGGGATTTCTGCAGGCGTTAGGTCATAAAGGTAATGTAAAAAGCCCCACCTACACGCTGGTTGAACCCTATTCACTCGATAACTTGATGGTATATCACTTCGATTTATACCGACTTGCGGACCCGGAGGAGCTGGAATTTATGGGGATCCGCGATTATTTTGCCAATGATGCCATCTGCCTGGTGGAATGGCCGCAACAAGGTAAAGGTGTACTGCCAGACCCGGACGTCGAAATACACATTGAATATCAGGCGCAAGGTCGAGAGGCGCGCGTAAGCGCAGTCTCCTCATCGGGTGAATTATTGCTGGCGCGTTTAGCCGAATAACCTTAAGGGTGGCGGGATGATTTATCGCATCAGAAACTGGCTGATGGCAACCCTGGTCCTGCTGTGCGCGCAGGCAGGGGCCGCCAGCCTCTCCGATCTTCAGGTTTCCAATGGCAATCAACAGGCGCGGATTACGCTGAGCTTTATTGGCGAGCCTGAATACGCCGTGAGCCAGGACGGGAAACGCACCGTCGCGCTGGATATAAAACAAACCGGAGTGATTCAGGGATTACCGCTGCTGTTTAGCGGCAATAATCTGGTGAAATCTATCCGCTCCGGCACGCCAAAAGATGCGCAGTCCTTGCGTCTGGTGGTGGATTTAACCGAGAACGGCAAGGCCGAAGCCGTTAAACGCCAGAACGGCGGCAATTATACCGTTGTGTTTACCATCAAAGCGGATGCGCCACCGCCGCCGCCTCCACCTCCAGTGGTTGTTAAGCGTGTTGAAACGCCGGTTGTCGCCCCTCGTCCTGCCGAGCCTGCGCGTAACCCGTTTAAAGCAGAGAACGATCGCACCACGATGGTGACCAACAGTAATACCTCCACACGACCTGCGGCGCGCGCCAGCACCGGCAGCGGTGAAAAAGTGGTTATTGCCATTGATGCCGGACACGGCGGGCAGGATCCGGGGGCGATTGGCCCTGGCGGCACGCGTGAGAAAAACGTCACGATTGCCGTGGCGCGTAAACTGCGCAGCTTGCTCAATGATGACCCAATGTTTAAAGGCGTACTCACCCGTGATGGCGATTACTTTATCTCGGTGATGGGGCGTTCAGACGTCGCACGTAAACAAAACGCCAATTTCCTGGTTTCTATTCACGCGGATGCCGCGCCAAACCGTGATGCCACAGGTGCTTCCGTTTGGGTGTTGTCGAACCGTCGGGCGAACAGTGAGATGGCCGGCTGGCTGGAACAGCATGAAAAACAATCGGAGCTGTTGGGCGGCGCGGGCGATGTGCTGGCAAACAGCCAGTCCGATCCTTATCTCAGCCAGGCCGTACTGGATCTGCAGTTCGGTCATTCGCAGCGCGTCGGGTATGATGTGGCGACCAGCATGATCGGCCAGTTAGAACGTATTGGTTCGATGCATAAGCGCCGTCCGGAACACGCCAGTCTTGGCGTACTGCGTTCGCCTGATATCCCGTCTGTGCTGGTTGAAACCGGCTTTATCAGTAACAACAGCGAAGAACGTCTGTTGGCGAGCGATGATTACCAGCAGCAACTGGCTGAGGCGATATACAAAGGATTGCGTAACTATTTCCAGGCGCACCCGATGCAAACCGGACCGCAGGGCGCGCCGGCGCAAACCGCCAGCGCCATATCGCCGGGTAACACGTTAACAAATTAAGGATTAGCCATGCCGATTCAGGTTCTACCGCCACAGCTGGCGAACCAGATTGCCGCAGGCGAGGTGGTAGAACGGCCTGCGTCAGTGGTGAAAGAGCTGGTGGAAAACAGCATCGATGCCGGTGCGACGCGCATTGATATCGATATTGAGCGCGGCGGCGCGAAGCTTATCCGTATTCGTGACAACGGCTGCGGGATTAAAAAAGACGAGCTGGCGCTGGCGCTGGCGCGTCATGCCACCAGTAAAATAGCCTCGCTTGACGATCTTGAGGCCATCGTTAGCCTCGGATTTCGTGGCGAAGCGCTGGCAAGTATCAGCTCCGTGTCTCGTTTAACCCTGACGTCGCGCACACAAGAGCAGCCTGAGGCCTGGCAAGCCTATGCTGAAGGGCGCGACATGGATGTGACGGTAAAACCTGCTGCGCATCCAGTGGGAACCACACTGGAGGTGTTAGATCTGTTCTACAACACCCCGGCGCGGCGCAAATTTATGCGCACCGAGAAAACTGAATTTAATCATATCGACGAGATTATTCGCCGCATTGCGCTGGCGCGTTTTGATGTGACGATTAATTTGTCTCACAACGGCAAAGTGGTGCGTCAGTACCGGGCAGTGGCCGCGGATGGGCAGAAAGAGCGCCGGCTGGGCGCGATTTGCGGCACGCCGTTTCTGGAGCATGCGCTGGCGATTGAATGGCAGCATGGTGATTTGACGCTGCGCGGCTGGGTGGCCGATCCTAACCACACAACGGCGGCACTGGCAGAAATACAGTACTGTTATGTGAATGGTCGGATGATGCGAGATCGGCTGATCAACCATGCTATCCGCCAGGCCTGTGAAGATAAGCTGGGAGCCGATCAACAACCCGCTTTTGTGCTGTATCTGGAAATCGATCCGCATCAAGTGGATGTCAACGTACACCCAGCTAAACATGAGGTCCGTTTCCATCAATCCCGCCTGGTGCACGATTTTATTTACCAGGGCGTGTTGAGCGTCCTGCAACAGCAGCTTGAAACGCCGCTGCCGTTGGCTGATGACGACGAACCCGCTCCAAGGCACATTCCGGAAAACCGCGTTGCTGCCGGACGTAACCATTTTGCCGAGCCGGCTCCCGCGCGTGAACCTGCGACACCGCAGTACTCAGCTGTCGCTGGAAACGGCAGTAGTGGCGCAGGCCGTCAGGCGGGGGCCAGTTGGCCTCATGCCCAACCCGGATACCAAAAGCAGCAGGGCGAAATTTATCAGAAACTGATGCAGACGCCGGCTCCAACGCGTAAAACGCCGGTCTCTGAAACATCATCGGTACCTCTGAGTGGCAGTAGTCAGGGCTTTGGCCGGGTGCTAACGATTGTCGGTGCAGACTGCGCGTTACTCGAGTGCGATGGCCATATTCGGTTGCTGGCATTACCGGTGGCTGAGCGTTGGCTGCGTCAGGCGCAATTAACGCCGGACCAGGGGACCGTTTGCGCCCAGCCGTTGCTGATCCCTTTACGTTTAAAAGTCAACGCCGATGAAAAAGCGGCGCTGCAAAAAGGACAGAGCCAACTGGCTGAGCTGGGCATTGAATTTCAACTGGATGCGCAGCATGTGACCATCCGGGCGGTGCCTTTACCCTTACGCCAACAAAATTTACAAATCTTGATTCCTGAACTGATAGGCTACCTGGCGCAGCAATCCGTATTCGAGCCGGGCAATATTGCGCAGTGGATCGCACGTAACCTGATTAGCGAGCATCCACAGTGGAGTATGGCACAGGCGATTACGCTGTTAGCGGATGTTGAGCGGCTCTGCCCACAACTCGTGAAGGCACCGCCGGGCGGTCTGTTACAACCTGTTGATTTACATTCGGTAATGAATGCCCTGAAACATGAGTGATACCCGTAAGGCGAGCCTGCCAAAGGCGATTTTTTTGATGGGGCCAACGGCCTCCGGTAAAACGGCACTCGCAATTGAATTGCGTAAAGTTTTGCCCATAGAGTTGATAAGCGTTGATTCCGCCCTTATTTACAAGGGGATGGATATCGGTACAGCCAAGCCCGATGCAGATGAATTACAGGCCGCGCCGCACCGATTACTGGATATTCGCGATCCGTCGCAAGCGTACTCCGCTGCGGATTTTCGTCGCGATGCGTTAGCCGAGATGGCCGACATCACCGCCGCGGGGCGTATCCCGTTGCTGGTGGGCGGCACAATGTTATATTTCAAAGCCTTGCTTGAAGGGCTGTCGCCGTTACCGTCGGCGGACCCGGAAGTCAGGGCCAGAATTGAGCAGCAGGCGGCAGAGCAGGGTTGGGACGCGTTACACCGACAGCTTCAGGACATCGATCCGGTGGCTGCGGCGCGTATTCATCCAAATGATCCGCAAAGACTTTCCCGGGCACTGGAAGTTTTTTTCATTTCGGGTAAAACTTTAACGGAGCTGACGCAAACGTCAGGAGATGCTTTGCCGTATCAGGTGCATCAGTTTGCAATCGCCCCGGCGAGCCGTGAACTGCTCCATCAGCGAATTGAGCAGCGTTTTCATCAGATGTTAGCTTCAGGTTTTGAAGCAGAAGTCCGGGCGCTTTTTGCCCGTGGAGATTTGCATACGGATTTGCCTTCCATTCGTTGTGTAGGGTATCGCCAGATGTGGTCATACATTGAAGGTGAAATTTCATACGATGAAATGGTTTATAGAGGTGTTTGCGCCACGAGGCAGTTGGCGAAGCGACAGGTAACCTGGTTGCGTGGTTGGGAAGGGGTGCACTGGCTTGACAGTGAAAAGCCTGACCTGGCGCGAAACGAAGTATTACAGGTTGTTGGTGCTATCGCGAACTGAATGTGTACAATTGAAACGTATCGTGCGCAATTTTTCAGAATCGAAAGGTTCAAAGTACAAATAAGCATATAAGGAAAAGAGAGAATGGCTAAGGGGCAATCTTTACAAGATCCGTTCCTGAACGCACTGCGTCGGGAACGTGTTCCAGTTTCTATTTATTTGGTGAATGGTATTAAGCTGCAAGGTCAAATCGAGTCTTTTGATCAGTTCGTGATCCTGTTGAAAAACACGGTCAGCCAGATGGTTTATAAGCACGCGATTTCTACTGTTGTCCCGTCTCGTCCGGTTTCTCATCACAGCAATAATGCCACCGGCGGCACTGGCAGCAACTACCATCACGGTAGCAACGCGCAAGGTTCATCTGCGCAACAGGACAGCGAAGAAACCGAATAAGGTTATTAGCTGTTTTACATACGGGGAGCCAGCGATCCTGCGTTCCCCGTTGATTTATATTAAGGGGTTGACGCTTGTTTGACCGTTATGATGCCGGTGAGCAGGCGGTACTGGTACACATCTATTTTTCGCAAGACAAAGATATGGAAGACCTCCAGGAGTTTGAATCTCTGGTTTCTTCCGCCGGTGTCGAAGCAATGCAGGTGATTACCGGGAGCCGTAAAGCACCGCACCCGAAGTATTTTGTTGGTGAAGGTAAGGCAATCGAAATTGCCGAAGCCGTAAAAGCGACTGGCGCTGCGGTGGTGATTTTTGATCATGCTCTGAGCCCCGCCCAGGAACGTAACCTGGAACAGTTGTGCCAGTGTCTTGTAATCGACAGGACCGGTCTTATTTTAGATATTTTTGCCCAGCGTGCGCGCACCCATGAGGGTAAGTTGCAGGTTGAGCTGGCGCAGTTGCGCCATATGGCTACGCGTCTGGTCCGTGGCTGGACCCACCTTGAAAGGCAAAAGGGCGGGATTGGTTTGCGTGGTCCGGGTGAAACCCAGCTCGAAACCGACCGTCGTTTGCTGCGTAATCGCATTTTGCAAATACAGTCGCGCCTGGAAAAAGTTGAAAAGCAACGTGAGCAGGGGCGGCAGTCGCGCAAGAAAGCGGATGTCCCAACCGTATCACTGGTGGGATATACCAACGCCGGAAAATCCACCCTGTTCAACCAGATCACCGAAGCCCGGGTTTATGCAGCGGACCAGCTGTTTGCGACCCTGGACCCAACGCTGCGCCGCATAGACGTGGCGGACGTGGGGGAGACCGTGCTGGCGGATACCGTAGGGTTTATCCGCCATTTGCCGCACGACCTGGTGGCGGCATTTAAAGCCACCTTGCAGGAAACACGTCAGGCGACATTGCTGCTGCACGTTATTGATGCTGCAGATTTTCGTGTGCAGGAAAACATCGAGGCAGTCGACACGGTGCTCGAAGAGATCGATGCGCATGAGATCCCGACCCTGCTGGTGATGAATAAAATCGATATGTTGGATGACTTTGAGCCGCGTATCGATAGAGATGAAGAGAATAAACCCATTCGCGTTTGGGTATCAGCGCAAACGGGGATTGGTATACCACAACTTTTTCAGGCTTTGACTGAGCGACTTTCCGGTGAGGTGGCGCAGCATACGTTGCGTTTGCCGCCGCAGGAAGGGCGTTTGAGAAGCCGGTTTTATCAACTTCAGGCAATAGAAAAAGAGTGGATGGAGGAAGACGGCAGCGTAGGTCTGCAGGTTCGTATGCCGATCGTAGACTGGCGTCGCCTCTGTAAACAAGAACCGGCACTGGAAGACTATGTTGTCTGATCTGACGGATATGGCCTGAAGATTTTTTCGCCTCTATACCTTGTGGATTTTGTGCGGCAGGAAGGCGGCAAGTCCTGAAATCTCCAGGAGCATAGTCAACTATGTGACTGGAGTTGAGGGACGCAGCCAACGCATCGGCAGCGCAAAAGACGCAGGTATAGCATCGCATAACAAATATGGAGCACAAAAATGGCGTGGAATCAGCCCGGTAATAACGGACAAGACCGCGACCCCTGGGGAAGCAGCAAACCTGGCGGCAACCCTGAGGGAAATGGAAACAAAGGTGGTCGCGAGCAGGGACCTCCCGATCTGGACGATATCTTCCGCAAACTGAGTAAAAAGCTCGGTGGTCTGGGTGGCGGTAAAGGTACTGGTTCTGGCGGCGGTAGTTCATCGCAAGGCCCGCGTCCGCAACTGGGCGGGCGAGTCTTTACTATCGCAGCGGCCGCCATCGTCATTATCTGGGCGGCTAGCGGTTTCTATACCATTAAAGAAGCGGAACGTGGCGTGGTGACACGCTTCGGTAAATTCAGCCATTTGGTTGAACCGGGTCTGAACTGGAAACCGACCTTTATCGATGAAGTGACACCGGTCAACGTTGAAGCCGTGCGTGAACTTGCCGCATCCGGCGTTATGCTGACCTCTGACGAAAACGTCGTACGCGTCGAAATGAACGTACAGTACCGCGTGACCGATCCGCAGCGTTACCTGTTTAGCGTAACCAGTGCGGATGACAGTCTGCGTCAGGCAACTGACAGCGCCCTGCGTGGGGTTATCGGTAAATACACCATGGACCGTATCCTGACCGAAGGGCGTACCGTTATTCGTAGCGATACCCAGCGGGAACTGGAAGAAACAATCCGTCCGTACAACATGGGTATCACCTTGCTGGACGTCAACTTCCAGGCAGCACGTCCGCCGGAAGAAGTAAAAGCCGCGTTTGACGATGCTATCGCAGCACGTGAAAACGAACAGCAGTACATTCGTGAAGCAGAAGCGTACACCAACGAAGTTCAGCCGCGTGCAAACGGTCAGGCTCAGCGTATTCTGGAAGAAGCGCGTGCGTATAAGACTCAGACCATCCTGGAAGCACAGGGTGAAGTGGCTCGCTTCGCAAAAATTCTGCCGGAATATAAAGCCGCACCGCAAATTACCCGCGAGCGTCTGTATATCGAAACCATGGAAAAAGTGCTGAGCAATACCCGCAAAGTCCTGGTTAACGATAAAGGCAGCAATCTGATGGTTCTGCCGCTGGATCAAATGCTGAAAGGTGGTAGTGCGCCAGCAGCAAAGACTGACAGCAGTTCAAACCTGTTGCGTCTGCCGCCAGCAACGACTTCCAGCACTGGAGCAAGCAATACATCGTCCACCAGTCAGGGCGATATTATGGACCAACGCCGCGCGAATGCGCAGCGTAACGACTACCAGCGTCAGGGGGAATAACGATGCGTAAGTCAGTTATTGCGATTATCATCATCGTTCTGGTAGTTCTGTTCATGTCTGTCTTTGTGGTCAAAGAAGGCGAGCGCGGCATTACTCTGCGCTTTGGTAAAGTTCTGCGTGACGATGAAAACAAGCCGCTGGTCGTTGCACCAGGCCTGCACTTCAAGATTCCGTTTATTGAATCTGTGAAGATGCTCGATGCGCGTATTCAGACCATGGACAACCAGGCCGATCGCTTTGTTACCAAAGAGAAGAAAGACCTGATTGTTGACTCCTACATCAAGTGGCGCATCAGTGACTTTAGCCGTTACTACCTGGCAACGGGCGGTGGCGATGTTTCTCAGGCGGAAGTCCTGCTGAAACGCAAGTTCTCTGACCGTCTGCGTTCTGAAATTGGTCGTCTGGACGTGAAGGACATCGTTACCGATTCCCGCGGTCGTCTGACCCTGGAAGTTCGTGACGCGCTGAACTCCGGTTCTGCTGGCACGGAAGATGAAGTGGCGACTCCGGCAGCAGATAGCGCGATTGCCGAAGCGGCTGAACGTGTTCAGGCTGAAACGAACGGTAAAGTACCGGTCATCAACCCGAACAGTATGGCGGCATTGGGCATCGAAGTGGTTGACGTGCGTATTAAGCAAATCAACCTGCCTGCTGAAGTGTCCGAGGCTATCTACAACCGTATGCGCGCTGAGCGTGAAGCGGTAGCACGTCGCCATCGTTCACAAGGCCAGGAAGAGGCGGAAAAACTGCGTGCAACGGCGGACTATGAAGTCACTAAAACGCTGGCAGAATCTGAGCGTCAGGGCCGTATCATGCGCGGTGAAGGCGATGCAGAAGCCGCTAAGCTGTTTGCCGATGCGTTTAGTCAGGATCCTGACTTCTACGCCTTCATCCGTAGCCTGCGTGCTTACGAGAAGAGCTTCGAAGGCAACCAGGACGTGATGGTCATGAGTCCGGACAGCGATTTCTTCCGCTACATGAAGACACCGAGTTCCGCGACACGCTAATCGCGTTCCAGCGGTTTTAAAGCAGCAAAACCACCGGCATCTCCAGGGATGCGGTGGTTTTCTTTTTATATAAGGGCGATGGATGAATTCAACAATTTTGCTGGCGCTCGCGCTGGTTTTGGTGCTGGAAGGGCTGGGTCCGATGCTTTATCCCAGCGCATGGAAGAAAATGATCTCTGCAATGGCGCAACTTCCCGAAAATATTTTGCGTCGTTTTGGTGGCGGTCTTGTGGTTGCGGGCGTTGTGGTCTACTACATGTTGAGGAAAACGATTGGCTGATTAATTAGTAGACTAATTTGCGGATTTTCGCATGCAAAAAGTGCTGTATATCTGAAAAAGCGGTGGTAGAATCCATTTTTAAGCAAACGGTGATTTTGAAAAATGGGTAACAACGTCGTCGTACTGGGCACCCAATGGGGTGACGAAGGTAAAGGGAAGATCGTCGATCTTCTGACTGAACGGGCTAAATATGTTGTGCGCTACCAGGGTGGTCACAACGCAGGCCATACTCTCGTAATCAACGGTGAAAAAACCGTCCTCCATCTTATTCCATCAGGTATTCTTCGCGAGAATGTCATCAGCATCATCGGTAACGGTGTTGTTCTGTCTCCGTCCGCGCTGATGAAAGAAATGAAAGGACTGGAAGATCGTGGTATCCCGGTTCGCGAGCGCCTGCTGCTGTCTGAAGCTTGTCCGCTGATCCTTGATTATCACGTTGCGTTGGATAACGCTCGTGAGAAAGCGCGTGGCGAGAAAGCGATCGGTACTACCGGTCGTGGTATCGGTCCGGCTTATGAAGACAAAGTAGCTCGTCGCGGTCTGCGTGTTGGCGATCTGTTTGATAAAGCAACCTTCGCTGAAAAACTGAAAGAAGTGATGGAATATCACAACTTCCAGCTGGTGAATTTCTATAAAGTTGAAGCAGTTGACTACCAGAAAGTGCTGGATGATGTGATGGCTATCGCCGACATCCTGACCTCGATGGTTGTTGATGTTTCCGATCTGCTGGACCAGGCGCGTAAGCGTGGCGATTTCGTCATGTTTGAAGGTGCGCAGGGTACGCTGCTGGATATCGACCACGGCACCTATCCGTACGTAACGTCCTCCAACACCACCGCAGGTGGCGTGGCAACCGGCTCTGGCCTGGGCCCACGTTATGTGGACTACGTTCTGGGTATCATCAAAGCTTACTCTACTCGTGTAGGTGCGGGTCCGTTCCCGACTGAACTGTTTGATGACGTTGGCGAGTTCCTGTGCAAACAAGGTAACGAGTATGGCGCGACCACCGGTCGTCGTCGTCGTACCGGCTGGCTGGACTCCGTTGCTGTACGCCGTGCAGTACAGATTAACTCCCTGTCTGGCTTCTGCCTGACCAAACTGGACGTACTGGACGGTTTGAAAGAAGTGAAAATCTGTGTCGCTTACCGTATGCCGGATGGCCGTGAAGTAACGACTACTCCGCTGGCAGCAGACGACTGGAAAGGTATCGAGCCGATTTACGAAACCATGCCGGGCTGGTCTGAATCTACCTTCGGCGTGAAGGAACGTAGCGGTCTGCCGCAGGCTGCACTGAACTACATCAAGCGTATTGAAGAACTGACCGGTGTGCCGATTGATATTATCTCAACTGGCCCAGACCGTACTGAAACCATGATCCTGCGCGACCCGTTCGACGCATAATTCTGGTTATAGCGTGGCGTCGAATGGCGCTGCGCTTGCAATATCTCAAGCCGGATAAGGTGCTTTGCATCAGAATCCGGCTTAAAATCACGTAAGTTCCTCGCTTTTTTCCTTCCCGAACTGAAATAAATTAGCGACCTGGCTGGTGGCTGGTTTATCATCAATATAATTAATACCACCAGGTTTATCCGTTTTATCCCTTTTCCTGAGGTTGATGTGCAGTTAACAAGTTTCACCGATTACGGATTACGTGCGCTAATCTACATGGCGTCACTTCCCGAAGGACGTATGACCAGTATTTCTGAGGTGACAGAAGTCTACGGCGTGTCCCGTAATCATATGGTCAAAATAATCAATCAACTTAGCCGGGCGGGCTTTGTTACTGCTATTCGAGGAAAAAATGGCGGTATCCGCTTGGGTAAACCCGCTAAGGATATTGGTATTGGTGATGTGGTTCGCGAGCTGGAACCCTTATCGTTGGTCAATTGTAGCAGCGAGTTTTGCCACATTACCCCAGCCTGTCGACTCAAACAGGCGCTTTCTAAGGCAGTGCAAAGTTTTCTCACGGAGCTGGACAACTACACACTTGCTGATTTGGTTGAAGAGAATCAACCGCTTTATAAATTATTGCTGGTGGAATAATGAAGTCCAAAGTATTTCGCGTCGCATCGCGGCGGCAACTGAGCGAGTCGCCAGGAGCTTACAAAAGTAAGTTACTGGTGGGAGCAAAGGCAGCCAACAAAGAGGCGTCGTGAAAGACGAAGGAATTCCATCAGAGCTGACAATGGAGGAACCTCAATGTCACAAGATCCTTTCCAGGAACGCGAAGCTGAAAAATACGCGAATCCTATCCCAAGCCGGGAATTTATCCTCGAACATTTAACTAAACGTGAAAAACCGGCCAACCGCGATGAGCTGGCCGCTGAACTCAACATTGAAGGTGAAGAGCAGCAGGAAGCACTGCGCCGCCGTCTGCGCGCGATGGAGCGTGACGGACAACTGGTCTTCACCCGTCGTCAGTGCTATGCGCTGCCGGAGCGTCTCGACCTGCTGAAAGGTACCGTTATTGGCCACCGTGATGGCTACGGCTTTCTGCGCGTTGAAGGCCGCAAAGATGACCTGTACCTGTCCAGCGAGCAGATGAAAACCTGCATTCATGGCGATCAGGTGCTGGCGCAGCCGCTGGGCGCGGACCGTAAAGGTCGTCGCGAAGCGCGTATTGTGCGCGTACTGGTGCCAAAAACCAGCCAAATTGTTGGTCGCTACTTCACCGATGCTGGCGTTGGGTTTGTCGTCCCTGACGACAGCCGTCTGAGTTTCGATATCCTGATCCCGCCGGAAGAGGTGATGGGCGCTCGTATGGGCTTTGTGGTCGTCGTTGAACTGACCCAACGTCCTACTCGCCGCACCAAAGCGGTGGGTAAAATTGTTGAAGTGCTGGGTGACAACATGGGAACCAGCATGGCCGTTGATATGGCCCTGCGTACTCATGAAATCCCATATATCTGGCCGCAGGCTGTTGAGAAACAGGTCGCCGGACTGAAAGAAGAAGTGCCGGAAGAGGCGAAAATAGGACGTGTCGATCTGCGCGACCTGCCGCTGGTGACTATCGATGGCGAAGATGCGCGTGACTTCGACGATGCGGTTTACTGCGAGAAGAAACGCGGCGGCGGCTGGCGTTTATGGGTGGCGATTGCCGACGTAAGCTATTACGTTCGCCCGCCGACTCCGCTGGACCAGGAAGCCCGCAGCCGTGGCACATCCGTTTACTTCCCGTCGCAGGTTGTCCCGATGCTGCCGGAAGTGCTTTCTAATGGATTGTGTTCGCTCAACCCGCAGGTGGACAGGTTGTGTATGGTCTGTGAAATGACCATTTCGTCGAAAGGCCGTTTAACCGGCTTTAAATTCTACGAAGCGGTCATGAGTTCCCATGCACGTCTGACCTACACCAAGGTCTGGCACATGCTGCAGGGCGACCAGGAGCTGCGTGAGCAGTACGCACCGCTGGTCAAACACATTGAAGAGCTGCATAACCTCTACAAAGTGCTGGATAAAGCCCGCGAAGAGCGCGGCGGTATCTCGTTTGAAAGTGAAGAGGCGAAGTTTATCTTCAATGCTGAACGCCGTATTGAGCGTATTGAGCAGACGCAGCGTAACGACGCGCACAAGCTGATTGAAGAGTGCATGATCATGGCGAACATCTCAGCGGCGCGATTCGTTGAGAAAGCCAAAGAGCCAGCGCTGTTCCGTATTCACGATAAGCCGACGACCGAAGCGATTAACTCGTTCCGTTCCGTCCTGGCAGAGCTGGGACTGGAGCTGCCAGGTGGCAACAAACCTGAGCCGCGCGATTACGCTGAACTGCTGGAGTCGATTGCTGACCGTCCTGACGCAGAAATGCTGCAAACCATGCTGCTGCGTTCGATGAAGCAGGCGATTTACGATCCGGAAAACCGTGGTCACTTCGGCCTGGCGCTGCAATCTTATGCACACTTTACTTCACCGATCCGTCGTTACCCGGACCTCTCCTTGCACCGGGCGATTAAGTACCTGCTGGCGCAGGAGCAGGGTCATAAAGGCAACACCACGGAAACGGGTGGCTACCATTATTCGATGGAAGAGATGCTGCAACTGGGTCAGCATTGTTCGATGGCCGAGCGCCGTGCTGACGAAGCCACACGCGATGTCTCTGACTGGCTGAAGTGCGACTTCATGCTGGATCAGGTGGGGAATGTCTTCAAAGGCGTGATTGCCAGCGTCACCGGATTTGGTTTCTTTGTCCGTCTTGATGAGCTGTTTATCGACGGTCTGGTGCATGTCTCCTCCCTGGATAACGACTACTATCGTTTCGACCAGGTTGGGCAGCGCCTGACGGGGGAATCCAGCGGTCAGATGTATCGCCTGGGCGATCGCGTGGAAGTTCGCGTGGAAGCAGTCAACATGGACGAGCGTAAAATCGACTTTAGCTTGATCTCCAGCGAACGTGCGCCGCGTAATGAAGGTAAAACTGCGCGCGAAAAAGCCAAAAAAAGCGATGCGGGTAAAAATACCGGTAAACGTCGTCAGATGGGCAAAAAGGTGAATTTCGAGCCGGACAGCGCTTTCCGCGGCGAGAAAAAAGGCAGAGCCAAACCTCAGGCGGAAAAGAATGCGGCTGAGAAGAAAGGCGACAAAAAAGCGAAAAAGCCATCGGCAAAAACGCTTAAAATTGCTGCCGCCACCAAAGCTAAACGTGCGGCGAAAAAGAAAGTCGCACAATAACTGCCATAAACAGTAAGTCGGGCAATCTCGTGTTGCCCGCGTTATGCATAAACTATTAACGAGTACATTCATGAGTGAAATGATTTACGGCATCCATGCGGTGCAGGCTCTGCTGGAACGTGCGCCTGAGCGCTTCCAGGACGTCTTTATTCTCAAAGGTCGTGAAGATAAACGCCTGCTGCCGCTGATCCACGCACTGGAAGCACAGGGTGTTGTCATTCAACTGGCTAACCGTCAGTTTCTGGATGAGAAAAGCGAGGGTGCGGTACATCAGGGGATTATTGCTCGCGTGAAGCCGGGCCGTCAGTATCAGGAAAACGATCTGCCGGATCTGATTGCTACGCTCGATCAGCCGTTCTTTTTGATCCTCGATGGCGTCACCGACCCGCATAACCTGGGGGCATGCCTGCGTAGCGCCGATGCTGCTGGCGTACATGCTGTAATCGTACCGAAGGATCGTTCCGCTCAGTTGAATGCTACGGCGAAAAAAGTGGCCTGCGGTGCGGCAGAAAGCGTACCGCTGATCCGCGTGACCAACCTGGCGCGCACCATGCGTATGCTGCAGGAAGAGAATATCTGGATCGTCGGAACCGCTGGCGAAGCCGACCATACTCTCTACCAGAGTAAAATGACCGGGCGTCTGGCGCTGGTGATGGGCGCAGAAGGTGAGGGTATGCGCCGTCTGACCCGTGAACACTGTGACGAACTCATCAGCATCCCGATGGCAGGTAGCGTTTCGTCGCTGAACGTTTCAGTTGCGACGGGCATCTGCCTGTTTGAAGCAGTCCGCCAGCGCAGCTAAACTATCTCCCTTATTTCTCTCTTCTCTCAAGCCATCTTTCGGGATGGCTTTTTTGTGACCGTTGTCCCATGCGTTCTCTCTGCTGCCTGACCATACTTAAAGCGACGGCCATTGACGGAGGGAGACACAATGCACTGGCAAACGCACACCGTTTTTAACCAACCTGTACCGCTCAATAACAGTAACTTATATTTGTCCGACGGCGCGCTGTGCGAAGCGGTTATCCGTGAAGGCGCTGGCTGGGATAGCGATCTTCTCGCCAGTATTGGTCAGCAGCTAGGGACTGCCGAGTCGCTCGAACTGGGTCGTCTGGCCAATGCTTTTCCACCTGAACTATTGCGCTACGACCCGCAGGGGCAGCGGCTGGATGATGTGCGTTTTCATCCTGCCTGGCATTTGCTGATGCAGGGATTGTGCGCCAACCGCGTACATAATCTGGCTTGGGAAGAAGACGCGAGGCAGGGAACATTTGTTGCCCGGGCGGCGCGTTTCATGCTGCATGCGCAGGTTGAAGCAGGCACTTTGTGTCCGGTGACCATGACGTTTGCCGCCACGCCGCTGTTACTTCAAATGTTACCCGCCCCCTTTAACGACTGGCTGACGCCGCTGCTAAGCGATCGTTATGACTCGCATTTACTGCCCGGAGGGCAAAAGCGCGGGCTACTGATTGGTATGGGTATGACCGAAAAACAGGGTGGTTCAGATGTGCTGAGCAATACCACTCAGGCAGAACGTCTTGTCGACGGCTCGTATCGGCTGGTGGGACATAAGTGGTTTTTCTCCGTACCGCAAAGCGATGCCCATTTGGTGCTGGCCCAGGCAAAGGGCGGCTTATCCTGCTTTTTTGTACCGCGATTTTTACCTGACGGGCAGCGTAATGCCATCCGTCTTGAACGACTGAAAGATAAATTAGGCAACCGCTCCAACGCCAGCTGCGAGGTTGAATTCCACGATGCGATTGGCTGGCTATTGGGCGAAGAAGGGGAGGGTATCCGCCATATCCTGAAGATGGGCGGGATGACGCGTTTTGACTGCGCGCTCGGCAGTCACGGCATGATGCGACGTGCTTTTTCCGTCGCGATTTATCATGCGCACCAGCGACAGGTTTTTGGCAAGCCATTGATTGAACAGCCGATGATGCGTCAGGTATTAGGCCGGATGGCGCTCCAACTGGAAGGGCAAACGGCGCTACTGTTTCGACTGGCGCGGGCCTGGGACCGTCGTGCTGATGCCAAAGAAGCGCTGTGGGCCAGGTTGTTCACGCCAGCAGCGAAATTCTCCGTTTGCAAGGTCGGTATGCCGTTTGTGGCTGAGGCGATGGAAGTGCTGGGCGGGATTGGCTATTGCGAGGAGAGTGAGCTGCCGCGCCTGTATCGTGAGATGCCGGTAAACAGTATCTGGGAAGGCTCCGGCAACATTATGTGCCTTGATGTATTGCGGGTACTGACAAAACAACCCGGCATCTACGATATGCTCAGCGAAGCCTTTGCGGAGGTAAAGGGGCAGGATCGGCATTACGATCGAATGGTGCGTCAGTTGCAGCAGCGTTTACGTAAACCCAGTGAGGCATTGGGACGGGAGATTACGCAGCAGCTTTTCCTGCTCGGTTGCGGGGCGCAGATGTTGCGTTATTCTTCTCCGCCAGTGGCGCAGGCCTGGTGCCAAATGATGCTTGATACGCGGGGTGGACTACGATTGTCTGAACAGGTGCTGAACGATTTGCTCCTGCGGGCAACGGGGGGGTTACGGTAATAACTTGCCTGATGGCGACGCGGGTGCGTCTTATCATGCCTACGCTCAGTCCAGGTCAGATAAGTTTACGCCATCCGGCAATCTGTTACGCATAAAGTATGGCCTGTACGCGCCAGTTGTCGGGCTGCTGGTCTTCGTACATCTGAATGATCCGATACCATGAGGCACCTTGTTCATCCGCTTTTAACGCGATTACACGTTCTACATCCTGCGGATTCCCTGCAATGTTACTGACAGAGATCAGGCCAATTTCGTTCAGGCCAGTAACGCAGTCAGCACTGGCGAATTCGGCAGACTGCGCCGTAGTGCCTGCCAGTCCGGCAGAAAGCAGCAGTGAGGATAAGGCAAGAGATTGTTTCATCGTCAGCTCCATTATTCGTACCCCTACACACGGCAGGGCATTCCATCGCGATAATAAACCTCAAGCTTCCTGCTGTTGGTTTATTGTGCACAGGTAAACGCATAGAGGCGCAAAGCAATGTAAAGCTGACTAAATTTCAACCCAATGTTATTTACGATACAAAATTGCCTGTGAATACCATTGGCCTGTCACGATGGTTTCATCTACTAATAAAACCACGTAGTAATCAGCTTTAGCCGCGACGGCTTTGGCACGGATCTCTGCCAGCGCATCATCCGGAGAGCCTCTTACCAGCGCGCTAACCGTCCCTAATCGCTGTAACCCATTACTCTGGTCACGGCGGATCTCCTGCGGGTGGTCGGCAACGGGCGGTGCGGGTTGCGGCGTTCCCTGTAGCACGCTACAGGCGCTTAAAAACATAACCAGCAACAAAGAGGCAAACCGACGCATAACTCTATCTCGTTTCCTGATAGCCATAGTGTAGTGCCTTATTAATTTCCCTTTAGGGGAATGTTCCCGAATTGTTATCTCTCACGCGATTTTCGAATGAAAATGTTGCGAAAGCGTAACCCAGTTCTCAACATTATGAATCATTGCCGAACACATTCGCTTGCGTTAAGTATCGCTGCATGGCATACCAGAAAAAAAGGGGCAACAAATGATAGAAATTGAGACACGACAGTTAGCTGGTATCCCTGTCCTGCACGCCGTTCCGGCTGGTAAACGCGAATGTTCACTCCCTTGTATTCTCTTTTATCACGGGTTTACATCTTCAAGTTTGGTCTACAGTTATTTTGCTGTTGCGCTGGCTCAGGCCGGATTTCGCGTCGTCATGCCAGATGCGCCCGAACATGGCGCCCGCTTTAAAGGTAATGCTCAGGAGCGAATGTTCCGCTTCTGGCATATATTGCAGCAAAACATGCAGGAGTTTACGACGTTACGTGCGGCTCTGGTGGCAGAAAATTGGCTTTCAGATGAGCGGCTTGCCGTCGGTGGGGCATCGATGGGGGGAATGACTGCATTGGGCATAATGGCGCGCCATCCTGAGGTTAAATGTGTAGCCAGCCTGATGGGCTCAGGCTATTTTACCCGGCTTGCGCAGACGCTTTTTCCTCCTTTACAGGTTCAGACCCCAGAGCAACAGGCGGAGTTTGATGCCGTTATCGCCCCGCTTGCCGAATGGGATGTTACGCATCAGTTGCCACGCCTTGCCGACAGGCCGTTGCTGCTGTGGCATGGACAGGATGATGATGTTGTACCGGCTGTTGAAACCTTCCGCTTACAGCAAGCGCTGATTCAGGCAGGTTTGGACAACAATCTGACCTGCCTGTGGGAAGCGGGTGTACGACATCGCATCACGCCAGAAGCGTTGGCCGCAACAGTGACGTTTTTCCGCCAGCACCTTTAAACGCGCATAATGCTCACGCCCTGAGCTTCAAGCTGTTGCAGAATCTCAGGGTTTGCATTTTTGCCGGTAATGAGCATATCGATTTGATCGGCGCGACTGAACAGCATTCCCGCACGTTCACCGACTTTACTGCTATCGACCAGCACCACCAGTTTACCCACCACGTTAAGCATCTTCTGCTCGGCCATCGCGGTCAGCATATCGGTTTTATACAGTCCGTCCGCGGTCAACCCTTTGCCGCTGGTAAACATCCAGTGTCCGGCATACAGGCTATTTTCACTGCCTTGCGGGCTAAGCGTGATGGATTGGCTTTTGTTATATTGCCCTCCCATGATGATCACGCTGTCATGCTCCTGGTCGATCAGATAGTTCGCCAGGGGCAAATAATTGGTGATGATCTGCACCGGCTTGCCGCACATTTCGCGACCCAGCAGGAAAGCGGTCGATCCGCAGTTGATCACTACGCTTTCACCCGCATTCACAAGCTGGGATGCGGCCTTGGCAATGCGAACTTTTTCATCGTGGTTCTGCGCCTGGTGAAGATTCATTGGCGTCCAGCGCGGCCGCTGCTGGGTAATAGCTTCTGCGCCGTTGCGTACTTTCTTGAGTTTGCCGCTTTCGTCGAGCTTGTTGATGTCCCGGCGCGCAGTGGCGGGTGAAATCCCCAGACGCTCAACTACGTTCTCAACGGTAACAAAGCCCAACTGCGCCAGCATATCCAGCAATATTTGATGTCTTTGTGCTTCAGTCATGAGCTATTCCGATACAAATTGATTTGAAAAGATGATATTTGAAATAGCCTGGAAATACTAAAGTAAATGGGAAAAAAATGCCGGGATGGCCCGGCATTTTGTGTGGATCACAAGAACGATTTAAACGGTAAATCCGGTTCAATGGTGAAGCAGTCATCAAAGCCGCGCGGATAGTGATATTCAAAGTTATCTTTGTCCAGCGGCCAGGTGAACTTGCCACCTACCTGCCAGATGAATGGCTTAAAGCCATACTTAAGGCGATCTTTTTTCATCTCCCACAGTACGCGGATCTCCTGCGGATCGGCCTGAAAGTTTGACCAGATATCATGATGGAAAGGGATCACCACTTTTGTATTCAGGGCCTCCGCCATACGCAGCATGTCAGAACTGGTCATTTTGTCCGTAATACCCCGTGGGTTCTCGCCGTAGGATCCGAGTGCGACGTCGATCTGGTGCTCGTTGCCATGCTTTGCATAGTAGTTGGAGTAGTGTGAGTCGCCGCTATGATAAAGCGTACCGCCCGGCGTTTTGAACAGATAGTTTACTGCGCGGGCATCCATACCATCCGGCAGTACGCCAGCGGCTTTCTGATCGGCGGGCAGGGTGATTAACGCAGTACGATCGAACGCATCAAGCGCATGAATTTCAATATCTTTCACTTTTACCACATCGCCTGGTTTTACCACGATGCAGCGCTCTTTTGGTACACCCCAACCGATCCACAGATCCACACAAGTCTGCGGTCCAATAAACGGCACGTCGTCGGCACAGTTCTGCATGACGGCTGCCGCAACATTTACGTCGATGTGATCGTTATGATCGTGCGTGGCCAGCACCGCATCGATCTGACGAATGGCAAACGGATCAAGAACAAACGGCGTGGTGCGCAGGTTTGGCTGCAGCTTCTTCACCCCTGCCATGCGTTGCATCTGGTGACCGGTTTTCATCAGCGGGTTACCGTGACTCTGTTTGCCCGTGCCGCACCAGAAATCGACGCAGACGTTAGTCCCGCCTTCCGACTTCAGCCAAATTCCGGTACAGCCGAGCCACCACATCGCGAAAGTACCTGGTGCGACCTGTTCCTGCTCGATCTCTTCATTCAGCCAGCTTCCCCACTCCGGGAATGTGCTCAGGATCCATGATTCACGCGTGATGCTTTTTACTTTACTCATCGCAATTACCTTCATGTTTGTTCAAGTTGAATCAAATTGTGATTTGTTTTGATTGATACTGACATCATTTTCTCAAGAAGGCAATGCGTTGATTTTTGGTGTTGAATGAAAAATTGTTAACAAATTACAACGTGACAAGATGGTTTATATGAAATGTATTTTTGTATTTTATTGTTTTGATTGGTTTTATTTTGAAGCGAATGAATTAGGAGTAAATCCACTCTGCAAGTAAGAGAATTATTTGCGTACTGCATCACATTTAATCAAATTCAATCTTGTTGTGATTACTTTTGAAAATTAGAGTGAGGGCACAACATCCTGGGCATCTGTAATGAATGTTCAGCAACTTCGTCTACTGGAGATCGTTATGGAGATCCTCTACAACATCTTTACCGTCTTTTTTAATCAGGTCATGACCAATGCACCGTTGCTGTTGGGTATTGTGACCTGCCTCGGCTACATCCTGTTGCGTAAAAGTGTCAGCGTTATTATCAAAGGCACGATCAAAACGATTATCGGTTTTATGTTATTGCAGGCAGGGTCGGGCATTCTGACCAGCACGTTTAAACCGGTAGTGGCGAAGATGTCCGAGGTTTACGGTATCAACGGTGCGATTTCCGATACCTATGCCTCCATGATGGCAACCATCGAACGTATGGGGGATGCCTATAGCTGGGTAGGGTACGCGGTACTGTTGGCGCTGGCGCTAAACATTTGTTACGTGCTGCTACGGCGGATTACCGGTATTCGTACCATCATGCTGACCGGGCACATCATGTTCCAGCAGGCGGGCCTGATCGCCGTCTCTTTCTACATCTTTGGCTATTCCATGTGGACCACCATCATCTGTACCGCGGTGCTGGTGTCGCTCTACTGGGGCATTACCTCCAATATGATGTACAAGCCGACCCAGGAAGTGACCGACGGCTGTGGTTTTTCCATCGGTCACCAGCAGCAGTTCGCCTCCTGGATTGCTTACAAAGTCGCGCCGTATCTGGGTAAGAAAGAGGAGAGCGTAGAAGATCTCAAGCTGCCAGGCTGGCTGAATATCTTCCATGACAACATCGTTTCTACCGCGATTGTGATGACCATCTTCTTCGGGGCGATCCTGCTCTCTTTCGGCATTGATGTGGTTCAGGCGATGGCGGGTAAAACCCACTGGACGGTGTATATCCTGCAAACCGGTTTTTCGTTTGCTGTCGCTATCTTCATCATCACCCAGGGCGTACGTATGTTCGTTGCTGAACTTTCAGAAGCGTTCAACGGTATCTCTCAACGCCTGATCCCGGGCGCGGTACTGGCCATCGACTGCGCGGCGATTTATAGCTTTGCTCCTAACGCGGTGGTCT
The DNA here is from genome assembly GCF_000398825.1 of Citrobacter sp. KTE30. NCBI lineage: Bacteria > Pseudomonadati > Pseudomonadota > Gammaproteobacteria > Enterobacterales > Enterobacteriaceae > Citrobacter > Citrobacter sp. KTE30. Next base: position 221,709 of record NZ_KB976055.1, read on the forward strand.
GGGGCTTTATGTGGGGGACCATCGGCCAACTGATTGCGGTGGGCATCCTTGTGGCCTGCGGCTCTTCCATTCTGATTATCCCAGGCTTTATCCCGATGTTCTTCTCGAACGCCACTATCGGCGTATTTGCTAACCACTTTGGCGGTTGGCGCGCAGCGCTCAAGATTTGCCTGGTGATGGGGATGATCGAAATCTTCGGCTGCGTCTGGGCGGTGAAGCTCACCGGTATGAGCGCCTGGATGGGCATGGCGGACTGGTCAATTCTGGCACCGCCGATGATGCAAGGCTTTGCCTCCATCGGCATCGTGTTTATGGCCGTCATTATTCTGATTGCACTGGCTTATATGTTTTTCGCAGGACGCACGTTGCGTGCTGAGGAAGACGCAGAAAAACAACTGGCAGAACACTCTGCTTAATAAGGAGTTCCGATTATGACCGTACGTATTCTGGCTGTGTGTGGCAATGGGCAGGGCAGTTCCATGATCATGAAAATGAAGGTGGACCAGTTTTTAACCCAGTCAAATATTGACCATACGGTAAACAGCTGCGCCGTGGGTGAATACAAAAGTGAACTGAGCGGAGCGGATATTATCATCGCCTCTACGCATATCGCCGGTGAGATTACCGTTTCTGGCAATAAATATGTCGTTGGCGTACGCAACATGCTGTCTCCTGCCGATTTTGGACCAAAACTGCTGGAAGTGATCAAAGCGCATTTTCCGCAGGACGTGAAGTAAGGGGCGGCATATGAAATTACGTGACTCGCTGGCAGACAATAGTTCCATCCTTTTGCAAGCCGAGGCCAGTACCTGGCAGGAAGCGGTAAAGCTTGGCGTGGATCTGCTGGTTAAGGCTGATGTGGTTGAACCACGCTACTACCAAGCCATCCTTGATGGCGTTGAGCAGTTTGGCCCGTACTTTGTGATTGCGCCAGGCCTGGCGATGCCGCACGGCCGTCCGGAGGAAGGGGTCAAGAAAACCGGTTTTGCGCTGGTGACGCTGAAAACGCCGCTGGTGTTTAACCACGAAGATAACGACCCGGTCGACATTCTGATCACGATGGCGGCAGTTGACGCCAACACGCATCAGGAAGTGGGCATCATGCAGATCGTGAATCTCTTTGATGACGAAGCCAATTTCGACCGTTTACGCGCCTGCCGCACCGCGCAGGAAGTGTTGGATTTAATTGATAACGCCACTGCGGCGGCTGTTTAAAAGGATACCAAAATGTCATTACCTATGTTGCAGGTTGCGCTGGATAACCAATCAATGTCTTCCGCGTATGAAACGACGCGTCTGATTGCCGAAGAGGTCGATATCATTGAAGTGGGCACTATTCTTTGCGTGGCAGAGGGCGTGCGCGCCGTTCGCGATCTGAAAGCGCTTTACCCACATAAAATTGTACTGGCGGACGCCAAAATTGCCGATGCGGGAAAAATCCTCTCCCGCATGTGTTTCGAAGCCAACGCTGACTGGGTCACCGTCATCTGCTGTGCCGATATCAACACCACCAAGGGGGCGCTGGAGGTGGCGAAAGAATTTAACGGTGATGTACAGATTGAACTGACTGGTTACTGGACCTGGGAGCAGGCGCAAGAGTGGCGTGACGCAGGGATTGGGCAAGTTGTATATCACCGCAGTCGTGATGCGCAGGCGGCGGGCGTGGCGTGGGGAGAAGCGGATATCAGCGCGATCAAGCGTCTGTCCGAGATGGGCTTTAAAGTCACCGTCACCGGCGGTCTGGCGCTGGAAGATCTGCCGCTGTTCCAGGGAATTCCGATTCACGTCTTTATTGCCGGCCGCAGTATTCGCGATGCCGCCTCTCCGGTGGAAGCGGCCCGTCAGTTCAAACGTTCTATCGCCCAACTGTGGGGATAAGGAGCGACTATGTTGTCGAAACAGGTCCCGCTCGGTATTTATGAAAAAGCACTCCCCGGCGGGGAGTGCTGGCTGGAACGCTTGCAACTAGCGAAGGAACTGGGCTTTGACTTTGTCGAAATGTCGGTTGATGAAACCGACGCTCGCCTGGCGCGTCTTGACTGGAACCGCGAGCAGCGACTGGCGCTGGTGGCCGCTATCGCCGACACCGGGATACGGGTACCGTCCATGTGCCTGAGCGCTCATCGTCGTTTTCCGCTTGGTAGTGAAGATGATGCGGTACGCGAACAGGGGCTGGAGATCATGCGTAAAGCCATCCAGTTCGCCCAGGATATCGGCATCCGTGTGATTCAGCTGGCGGGTTACGACGTTTATTACCAGCAGGCCAATAACGAAACGCGTCGTCGGTTTCGCGATGGGCTGAAAGAGAGCGTAGAGATGGCGAGCCGTGCACAGGTGACGCTGGCGATGGAAATCATGGATTATCCACTGATGAATTCGATCAGTAAGGCACTGGGATACGCCCACTATCTCAACAATCCGTGGTTCCAGCTGTATCCCGATATTGGCAATTTATCGGCGTGGGATAACGACGTGCAGATGGAGCTGCAGGCGGGAATGGGCCATATAGTTGCCGTACACGTGAAAGATACCAAACCCGGCGTATTCAAAAATGTGCCGTTTGGTGAAGGGGTTGTCGATTTCGAACGTTGTTTTGCGACGCTCAAACAGAGTGGGTATTGCGGGCCATACCTGATTGAGATGTGGAGCGAAACGTCGGACGACCCAGCACGTGAAGTGGCGAAGGCGCGCGACTGGGTGAAAGCGCGTATGGCCAACGCGGGCCTGGTGGAGGCTGTGTAATGCAAAAACGTAAACAGCAGGTTTTTGAGGCCAACATGGATCTGCCGCGCTACGGGCTGGTGACGTTTACCTGGGGTAACGTCAGCGCCATCGACCGCGAACGCGGGCTGGTGGTGAGCAAGCCCAGCGGCGTCGACTACCAAACAATGACAGTGGATGACATGGTGGTTGTGGATCTGCACGGTAATGTGGTGGAGGGACGCTATCGTCCTTCTTCCGACACCGCCACCCATCTGGCGCTGTATCGCCGTTATTCCTCTCTCGGCGGCGTGGTGCATACCCACTCAACCCACGCGACGGCATGGGCGCAGGCAGGTCTGGCAATTCCTGCGCTCGGCACGACGCATGCTGACTACTTCTTTGGCGATATTCCCTGTACCCGGGCTTTAACTGAAGCTGAAGTTCAGGAGGAGTATGAACTTAATACCGGTAGGGTGATTATTGAAACGCTCGGGGAGGTGGAACCTTTACATACGCCTGGCGTAGTGGTGTACCAACATGGCCCGTTTGCCTGGGGCAAAGATGCTCACGACGCGGTACATAACGCTGTGGTGATGGAAGAGGTGGCAAAAATGGCATGGATTGCGCGTGGCATTAATCCGGCGCTCAGCCCCATCGACAGTTACCTGATGAATAAGCACTTCATGCGTAAGCACGGCCCAAATGCCTATTACGGCCAGAAGTAAGAAAAAACGTTCCGGAGCCAACTCTTCATGGGGATGAGATCGGTCTGGCTTCGGGATTGTTTTGCAAAAAAAAGCCCCCAGTGAAGGGGGCAAGTCAAACTGTGGCAATGTTCTCGTTGGTTGTTTCTGGTGCTAGCGATAAATATCTGCACTGGCGTGCATATTTCCGTTACTACCGGGTTCCCTGGTGAGGATCACGTGATAGTAGGTTGCGCCTTGCGCATCGGTTTCTTCATTCAGGGCCTGAGTGGCTTCACTTTCAGTGGCGAAGTTATGATTTATGTAAATAACGCCTAAGCTCTGCACATCATCCATATTCCTGGCCTGATGATTGTCAATTTTGATGGCTGCCGTTGCATTTGCACTGAGCAAAAGTACAGCCAGAAGGGTCAAAACACGGGCTCGCATATGTACCTCCTCGACTGCGGTCTCTGGTTAGCTCTCTCCTGTGAGTGGATAACTTCTGATTTAATTTTAACCGCTGCCGGCGCAGTCGATAGCGACCATTTCTGATGCAGTTGTTCAAAAAATTACCGCAAAGCCATCTTTTCTTTAATTAACAATCAGCTGATGCCTTCCGCTACGGTTAAAAATACCTGCCTTACGCGCATAAGCTCTTACCAAATAGTCAATTTAATCGGGTGAGTACGCCGTTTATAGTGAGCTAGATAATTAATATAACTTTATGATAATTAGGCAAAAACTTATGGATACTTCATTCATGGATTTCAGCTATTTCGTGATTATGTTTATGGTCGCGCTGGTGGCTGGCTTTATTAACGTGGTGTCGGGCGGCGGTGGTTTTCTCTCTATTGGCGCTCTCTTAATTTCTGGTTTACCCCCGGCTAATGCGCTGGCAACCAATAAAATTCAGGCACTGGGTAGCTCGCTAACCTCCGGAATTTACTTTTTACGCCGGGGACATATTAATGTGCAGGAGCACAAATATGTCTTTTTATCTGCCTTTATCGGTTCTGCGATGGGCACAACGCTTATCCAGTTTATTGAACCGGACGTGTTGAAGAAACTGCTGCCGATCCTGATTATCGCGGTCGCTATCTACTTTATTTCTGCGCCTAATCTTAGCGAACCGAAAAGGAAGCAGCATGTATCCCTGTTTCTCTTCTCGTTGATCTGCGGGGGAGGTATTGGGTTTTATGATGGTTTTCTCGGTGCCGGGGCCGGCTCCTTTTATACGCTCTGCTATATCCTGCTGTGGGGGTACAGTATCGATAAAGCGCAAATCCACTCGAATTTTATCAACCTGGCGTCGAACATTGCCTCGATTCTGTTCTTCATTTTCGGCGGTAAAATGATCTGGTCGCTGGGGCTGGTGATGTTTGTCGGGCAATCCCTTGGCGCACGTCTGGGTGCGACAGTCGTACTGACGCGCGGCAAGAAAGTCATCCGACCCATGATTGTCATCGTCTCTATTTGTATCAGCGTCAAAATGCTGCTGGATATGTATTAATGGCGACATGATAAATAATCGTACAAGCACCTTGAGTTTAACTGCTGACCCCAGTATTATGACGCGTCATTTTTCAGCCGACCTTTAACACGTTCCTTGCCTCCATGGGCCTCGGCTGACCCAGACAGGAGGCTGAATAATCCGTAAGGAGCAATTCGATGCGTCATTACGAAATCGTTTTTATGGTCCATCCTGACCAGAGCGAACAGGTTCCGGGTATGATCGAACGCTACACTGCTGCCATCACTGGTGCAGAAGGCACGATCCACCGTCTGGAAGACTGGGGCCGCCGTCAGCTGGCTTACCCGATCAACAAACTGCACAAAGCTCACTACGTTCTGATGAACGTTGAAGCGCCGCAGGAAGTGATCGATGAGCTGGAAACTACCTTCCGCTTCAACGATGCCGTTATCCGCAGCATGGTTATGCGTACTAAACACGCTGTTACCGAAGCATCTCCGATGGTTAAAGCGAAAGACGAGCGCCGTGAGCGTCGCGATGATTTCGCTAACGAAACCGCAGATGATGCTGAAGCTGGGGATTCTGAAGAGTAATTTCTGATGACCAACCGTCTGGCGTTGTCCGGCACCGTGTGCAGGGCTCCCCTTCGAAAGGTCAGTCCATCAGGAATTCCTCATTGCCAGTTCGTGCTTGAGCATCGTTCTGTGCAGGAGGAAGCCGGGTTTCACCGGCAGGCGTGGTGCCAAATGCCCGTTATTATTAGCGGACACGAAAACCAGGCCATTACTCACAGTATAACGGTCGGTAGCGCAGTGACCGTTCAGGGGTTCATCTCTTGCCACAAGGCAAAGAACGGCCTGAGCAAAATGGTTCTGCATGCCGAGCAGATTGAATTGATAGATTCTGGAGACTAGCCATATGGCACGTTATTTCCGTCGTCGCAAGTTCTGCCGTTTCACCGCGGAAGGCGTTCAAGAGATCGACTATAAAGATATCGCTACGCTGAAAAACTACATCACCGAAAGCGGTAAGATTGTCCCAAGCCGTATCACCGGTACCCGTGCAAAATACCAGCGTCAGCTGGCTCGCGCTATCAAACGCGCTCGCTACCTGTCCCTGCTGCCGTACACTGATCGTCATCAGTAATCGGTCACGGTCCATTAATACGACTTTGAGAGGATAAGGTAATGCAAGTTATTCTGCTTGATAAAGTAGCAAACCTGGGTAGCCTGGGTGATCAGGTTAACGTTAAAGCGGGCTATGCTCGTAACTTCCTGGTACCACAGGGTAAAGCTGTTCCTGCTACCAAGAAAAACGTTGAATTTTTCGAAGCGCGTCGCGCTGAGCTGGAAGCTAAACTGGCTGACGTTCTGTCCGCTGCTGAAGCTCGTGCTGAGAAAATCAACGCACTGGAAACCGTAACCATCGCGTCTAAAGCTGGCGACGAAGGTAAACTGTTCGGTTCCATCGGTACTCGCGACATCGCTGACGCTGTAACTGCAGCTGGCGTTGAAGTAGCTAAGAGCGAAGTTCGTCTGCCGAACGGCGTTCTGCGTACCACTGGTGAGCACGAAGTGAGCTTCCAGGTTCACAGCGAAGTGTTTGCTAAGCTGACTGTAAACGTAGTTGCAGAATAAGTTTTTATTCTGATGACCGCGTAAAAGCGCCGGCCCTGTGCCGGCGTTTTGCTTTTCTGTTCCCCCGCTTTTCTCTCTGGCTATTCTTTATCCTTTTCGGGATAATCACAAAAATAAAACATTATTTCAAAGTGGTGATGGAATGGAACCAACGCACCAACCTCTGTTTGCGCGTAAAAATGTTGTCTATCTGAGCGCGGCGTTCTGCTGCCTGCTGTGGGGGAGCGCCTATCCGGCGATCAAGAGCGGATATGAGATCTTCCAGATTGCCACGGATGACATTCCCTCAAAGATTGTCTTTGCCGGATATCGCTTTCTGTTTGCGGGAATATTGCTGCTAATGCTGGCGATGGCGCAGCGAAAACCGATTGGTCGGTTAAGCCCGCGTCAGTACGGCCAACTCACGCTGTTGGGGCTGACGCAAACCTCGCTGCAATACATCTTCTTCTATATTGGCCTGGCTTTCACGACGGGGGTGAAAGGGTCCATCATGAATGCGACCGGGACCTTCTTCAGCGTGCTACTGGCCCATTTTATCTACCATAATGACAAACTGAGCTACAACAAAGCGCTGGGCTGTATCCTCGGCTTTGCTGGGGTGATGGTAGTGAACTTTAGCAGCGGAATGGATTTTAGTTTTAGCCTGTTAGGAGACGGCTCAGTAGTGATGGCGGCCTTTATTCTTTCTGCTGCCACGCTATATGGAAAACGTATTTCTCAGACGGTAGACCCGACGGTAATGACAGGGTACCAGTTGGGCGGTGGCGGTCTGGCGTTGGTTATCGGTGGCTACGCTTTTGGCGGCACGCTGACCGTACACGGTGCGTCTTCGGTAGCAATTCTGGGCTACCTGACGTTACTCTCTTCGGTCGCCTTTGCCTTGTGGAGTATTCTGCTCAAGCATAATCGTGTGGGGATGATTGCGCCGTTTAACTTCCTGATCCCGGTTTCGGGGGCGGTTCTGTCGGCGATATTCCTCGGCGAAAACATTCTCGAATGGAAATACGCACTGGCGCTGGTGCTGGTCTGTTCGGGGATCTGGTGGGTGAATAAGGTGAAGCGCTGACGCTTCACCTTGATGCCTGATGGCGCCGCTTAACGGGCGCGAATAAAACTGCCGTTAGGCTGGCGGGTGAACAGAACCTGCTGGCCATTCCCGGTATCAATGGTTAATCCCGTCACCACGCCATTGGCATTCTGCCTGATCTGCACCATCTGACCGTCTTTCAGGTTGCTTAGCGGTTTTCCCGCGCCTTCAACCTGCGCCATTGCATACACATCGGTTGGCGGGAGGTTATGGTCACGGAAGACCTGGGCCAGCGTTTTGCCCGAGTCTACGCGATAAGAGCGCCACTGTTGCTCAATTCCGCTATCCTGTTGGAAAGGTTGCGTCTGCGGCTGAGATTGCTGAGCCTGCGGCTGCGCATCAGGTTCTCCTTCCTGGATTGGCTCTGGAGCAACCGGAGCGACCTGGCCGGGATCGTTTTGCGGGGCGACTAACTGTGCCTGTAGCTGAGCCTCGGTTGGTGGCTGCGACTGTGACTGTAAATCCAGCTGGGCAGTACGCGTCACCACAGGGGCATCGCTGGTGTCACTGGAAGGAAGCAGGAAACCTATCACCAGCACGAGAGCAGCAATAATAATGCCGCGGCGGTGTATAGGCGGTAGCGGATCCATAATGCGAAAATTGTCCGGTGCATGCCAGATTTTCGCCAGGGTTGGTTTTAATTCAAAGCGCCCGGGCATGGCTTTCCTCCTGCTCCGCGTCTCGTTCCTCGATCATAGAGTATAGATGGCTAACGCTATGATGTTCGTCATATTACCCGCTTTCGTGACGTCAACGCGGGATATTCCTATTGTTTATGTTTCCTCGCGATTTGTCATCTGTTCCCGAGACAAAGTTTTACCGGATGCGGCATGGCTGATATGCTGCCCGCTACTTTACATCCGATGAAAGGAAATATGATGGCTAACCCGACTTTTGACACTATCGAAGCGCAAGCAAGCTATGGCATTGGTTTGCAGGTAGGACAACAGCTGAGCGAATCCGGACTGGAAGGACTGTTGCCTGAAGCGCTGGTAGCGGGTATCGCTGACGCGCTGGAAGGTAAGCACCCGGCAGTGCCGGTTGATGTTGTGCATCGCGCGCTGCGTGAAATCCATGAACGCGCTGATGCAGTACGTCGCGAACGCTTCCAGGCTATGGCGGCTGATGGCGTCAAATATCTGGAAGAAAACCGTGAGAAAGAGGGTGTGAACAGCACTGAATCCGGTTTGCAGTTCCGTGTTCTGACTCAGGGCGAAGGGGCTATTCCGGCGCGTACTGACCGCGTTCGCGTGCATTATACCGGTAAACTGATCGACGGTACCGTGTTTGACAGCTCTGTCGCACGTGGCGAACCGGCTGAATTCCCAGTTAACGGCGTAATCCCTGGCTGGATTGAAGCACTGACCCTGATGCCGGTAGGTTCGAAATGGGAACTGACTATTCCTCAGGAACTGGCTTACGGCGAGCGTGGTGCTGGCGCGTCCATTCCTCCGTTCAGCACGCTGGTGTTCGACGTTGAGCTGCTTGAGATCCTGTAAGCAGTGACTTCTGTTCCCCCCGAGGCCGGGGGGAACAAATAAATAGCGTGAAAAGCTATAGTTACGTCGTTGTCGATATTTTATCTTGCAAATGCCGCATCAGCGTGTATTTTTGTGAGCTGATTCGCGCTATCAGAGTGATATGACACTCACTTTAAACATTAAATTAACATTATATCTAAATCTTAGTATTCATCCCGCCAATTCTTACCTAATATCGATGAGTCCTGATAACAGGATCGTCGTATCATAGACACACTAAAGGCCGTAGAGCCTGAACAACACAGACAGGTACAGGAAGAAAAAACATGGTAGATCAGGTAAAAGTCGACACCGCTGAAGAGGCGTCGTCTGAACAGTCGCTACGGCGCAATCTCACAAACCGTCATATTCAACTTATTGCTATTGGTGGTGCTATCGGTACTGGCCTGTTTATGGGCTCCGGTAAAACCATCAGTCTCGCCGGACCGTCGATCATCTTTGTATATATGATCATCGGTTTTATGCTGTTTTTCGTGATGCGGGCAATGGGTGAATTGCTGCTCTCGAATCTGGAGTACAAATCGTTTAGTGATTTCGCCTCCGACCTGCTCGGGCCATGGGCCGGGTATTTTACCGGCTGGACCTACTGGTTCTGCTGGGTCGTTACTGGGATGGCAGACGTTGTCGCGATTACCGCGTATGCGCAATTCTGGTTCCCCGAACTGTCAGATTGGGTCGCCTCGCTGGCGGTGATTGTGCTGCTGCTGAGCCTCAACCTCGCCACCGTAAAAATGTTCGGTGAGATGGAGTTCTGGTTTGCGATGATCAAAATCGTCGCCATCATCGGCCTGATTGTCGTCGGTCTGGTGATGGTGCTGACGCACTTCCAGTCGCCAACCGGCGTTCAGGCATCGTTCACGCATCTGTGGAATGACGGTGGCTGGTTCCCGAAAGGTCTGAGCGGCTTCTTTGCCGGCTTCCAGATAGCGGTATTCGCGTTTGTGGGTATTGAGCTGGTGGGAACGACCGCCGCGGAAACCAAGGATCCTGAGAAATCTCTGCCGCGCGCCATTAACTCGATTCCAATCCGTATTATCATGTTCTACGTGTTCGCGCTGATCGTGATTATGTCCGTAACGCCGTGGAGCTCGGTAGTACCAACCAAGAGCCCATTCGTTGAACTGTTTGTGCTGGTTGGTCTGCCTGCTGCGGCGAGCCTGATCAACTTTGTGGTTCTGACTTCAGCTGCCTCTTCCGCAAACAGCGGCGTGTTCTCTACCAGCCGTATGCTGTTCGGCCTGGCGCAGGAAGGCGTTGCGCCTAAAGCATTTGCCAAGCTGTCTAAACGCGCAGTTCCGGCGAAGGGGTTAACCTTCTCCTGTATCTGTCTGTTGGGCGGCGTGGTGATGCTGTACGTGAACCCGAGCGTGATTGGCGCGTTCACCATGATCACCACCGTGTCGGCGATTCTGTTCATGTTCGTCTGGACCATCATTCTTTGCTCGTACCTGGTGTACCGCAAGCAACGTCCTCACCTGCATGAAAAATCAATTTACAAGATGCCGTTAGGCAAGCTGATGTGCTGGGTATGTATGGCGTTCTTCGTCTTCGTACTGGTACTGCTGACGCTGGAAGATGATACCCGTCAGGCGTTGATGGTGACGCCGCTGTGGTTCATCGCGCTGGGTCTGGGCTGGTTGTTTATCGGTAAGAAACGTATGGCGGGTATGCGTTAAGCGTTGTCATATCGGACACAAAAAAGGCCACATAAGCAGTGGCCGAATTCGGACTTCAGGAAGGCGCTCTCGGGCGCCTTTTTTTATTCACCTGCGAGGGCACGCGGGAACAACACATTGTTTTCCAGGCTGATGTGTTCCATCAGGTCATCGATCATTTCGTTAATGCCGTTATACATGGCTTTCCAGGTGGTGCAGGCTTCTGGCGGCGGCGTCACGTTGTGGGTGATGTGTTTGATCACTTCCACCAGTTCACCCGCATCGTCATGTTCGCTTTCCATCACGCTGATTGGCCCCATCGCCTGGCTACCCATGCCCTGTTTGATCATCGGGAACAGGATCTGCTCTTCTTTCATCATGTGGCTGGACAGCTCTTCATGCAGCATGGTCAGGTTTTTCGCCAGACCGCGCGGTACGTTCGGTTTGTCTGCGTGAACGCGTTCAACTTTTGTGGCCTGCAGGATCAGCTCCGGCAGCTGTTCGCGGTGTCTGTCGTGATAACGCACGATGATATGGTCGATGATTTCAGCCAGAGCCACGGTACGCCAGTCTTTCTCCAGCGGCTGTTCAGCCAGCTGCGCAAGCTGCGCCTCAATAACGTCTAAATCCAGCTCTTTACGCGCGGCAGCGCGTGCCAGCGTTTGCTTACCGCCGCAGCAGTAATCCATATCGTATTTACGAAACAGGGCCGAAGCGCGAGGAATAGAGAGCGCCAGTTCACCTAAAGGTTGATCGCGATAAGACATTGCCGTTACCTCATTCTCAATAATATAAGATGTATTTTAAATACAACTTATGGCGAAGGATATAACCCTTTCGGGGTGGGGTGTTTTGTGATGAACGTCACGAAAATTTCTTATTTCGTTAAGGTGCTGAATCTTATTGGAAAGGTGAGGGGCGGCGAAAAAAGCGGCTCGACAGGATTAAATAAGCGCACGCCGCTGCCGATAGTTAGACCTCAGACAATACCTGCATAATAAAAAGGCTACAGATGTTCAAACGAATCAAAGTGATAACCTTACTTATCACCGTGTTACTCGCCCTGGGCGCAATGCAGCTCATCTCTGCGGGCGTCTTTATTGGCGCGCTCAATAACGATAAGCAGAACTTTAACGTGTCTCAACTTTCCAGCCAGAATGTGGCCGAGTTTACCGATGCGTGGATTAGCCTGAACCAGGCTCGCGTCACGCTCAACCGGGGCATGCTGCGTTTACAGGGAACGATGGCCAGCGAGATTAACGGCGGTCAGTTGAAGGAGCTGGTGAACACAGCAAATCGCCTGTTGGCCGAATCGAAAGAGCATTACGATAAATACTACGCTCTACCGGAAACGCCGGGGTTGGATGAGCATCTGGCCGATCGACTGGAAGAACAGTACGGCATCTATTCTGCGACGCTGGCAAAAATGAACGCGCTGCTGGCTGAAGGAAAGCTGGAAGAGATGTTCAAGCAGAACGCCGAGCAAAAGCAAACGGCCATGCAGGAAGTTTATCGGGAATGGCGTAGCGCGCAAACGGCGCTGGCCACTGCCGGGGTACAGGACAATGAGAGTGACTACCAGAAGATAATCTGGCTACTGTCCGCGGTGATGCTGATTGTCGTCACCGTAATTATCGCCAGTTGGCTGGCGATGCAGCGAGTGCTGCTCAAGCCGCTCCACGAGGTGATGGGACATATTCGCCATATTGCCGCAGGTGATTTGACTCACCGCATCAACGCCGATGGCAGTAATGAAATGGCGCTGCTGGCAGGCAACGTCCGCGACATGCAGCAGGCGCTGGCGAACACGGTCAGCGTGGTGCGTGACGGGGCTGACACCATCTATACCGGCGCGGGTGAAATTGCCGCTGGCAGTAACGATCTCTCTTCACGTACCGAACAGCAGGCCGCCTCTCTGGAGGAGACCGCAGCCAGCATGGAACAACTTACTGCAACCGTGAGACAGAACGCAGATAACGCGCGTCAGGCGACCAGCCTGGCAAAAAATGCTTCGCAGACGGCGCAGAAAGGCGGAACCGTGGTTGATGGCGTGGTGCGTACGATGGATGAAATCGCCACCAGTTCCAGCAAAATTGCGCAAATTACTACTGTTATCGACGGTATTGCTTTCCAGACCAACATCCTGGCGCTGAACGCGGCGGTAGAAGCGGCGCGAGCGGGCGAACAGGGGCGTGGCTTTGCTGTAGTCGCAGGCGAGGTGCGCACGCTGGCGCAGCGTAGCGCTCAGGCGGCAAAAGAAATTAAGGCGTTGATTGATGACTCAGGGAATCGGGTCAATGCCGGTACGGCGCTGGTGCATGAGGCGGGTGAGACGATGGCGGAAATTGTCAGTGCCGTCACCCAGGTTACCGATATTATGGGAGAAATTGCGTCGGCCTCTGATGAACAGAGTCGGGGTATCGATCAGGTCGGTCAGGCGGTGGCTGAGATGGATCGCGTCACGCAGCAAAACGCCTCGCTGGTGGAGGAATCCGCTTCCGCCGCAGCCGCGCTCGAAGAGCAGGCCGCACGGTTGAACCAGACGGTGGCGGTGTTTAAAGTTTAACGTCTGCTCCGGCCTACAAGATATTATCCAGTAGGCCGGATAAGCGGAGCACCATCCGGCACATTATGATTGTGAAACCACCATGACGCTCGGTTTCTGCGGCTTGGCTCTGACGGCTATCACTACCCCAACCATCAGCAGCGTAATACCGCTTACCGTCAGCAGCGGCGGAAATTCCTGGCGCAGTATAAAGGTGTACAGCAAACCAGCCAGCGTTTCGAAGACAATCAACGGGCCGAGGATCACCGTCGGCAGCTTCTGGCTGGCGACGTTCCAGCACAGTGCGCCAACCCAAGAACACAATACCGCAATGGCTATCATCAGGCCGATAAACACGGCTGGACGCGGACCGAAGGGCAGAGCAAAGTCCGGCGTTTGCCCGTTCAACCACAGGCAGGCGGCAATATAGCCGAGCAGAGAAACAGGCAGCGTCACCAGTGCCTGGGCCGTCGCCCACATCATCGGGTGCTTATCCGGATTCTCGCGCAGCCAGCGGGCATTACGCAGCGCATACCACGCCCAACACACCACCGAAATCAGCGCCAGTGCGATGCCAGAGCCATATCGCCATCCGCTAAAGTCAGGGAGTCCCTGATTCAGCTCCGAGATATTCACGCACAGCAGGCCTATACCAATCAACACCAGCGCAGGCGACAAACGCCACCATGATAATTTGCCGTCACGCTGGCTGTAGAGCAGGTTAGCGAAGACCGGGATCACCACCGGCAATGTACCAATAATCATCGTGGAGACCGGTGCGCCGGTGCGCTGGATAGCGCTTGCCAGGCAAACGTAATAAATCAGATTCCCCATCATTGTTAGCGTCAGCGCAGTTAACCAGTCTTTCCGCCCGAGTTGACGCAGGCGCACACGTCCCAGCCAGGCAATCGGCAATGCGATCAGCCCCAGCGCCAGATAGCGCCCCATCGACTGCAATACCGCCGGGTATTCCGGTACGATCAGCGGTCCAACAAAAATTAATCCCCACATCAGCCCGGCCAGCAGGGCATACAACACACCGCTAATCATTTTTGATATCCACATCGCTTAACAATACGTCGAGTGTAGGCAGGAAAAATGCTGCCGTATTGTATGAGATTGCTGATCAACGCCGGACGACTTGTTTCTGATATCGCACTGGCGTAATGCCGTAGCGATGGGTAAACGCGCGGGTGAGATGCGACTGGTCGGTGAGGCCGGTTGCGGCGGCGACCTCTGCGGCGGGCATACCGCAAGTGAGAAAACCTTTGGCTCGCCACAGGCGGATCGCCATCAACATCTGGTGCGGCGTGACGTGGAAATGAGATTTAAACTGGCGCTGAAAATGCCAGGGACTCAGCGATGCAACCTGCGCCAGCTCGTCGAGCGTGACCGGATGCATATAATTATCGTGCAGATACTCGCGTACTCGTTCAAAGCGATGCGCCCCCTCCGGCAATACCGGTGCATGGCGGGCCAGCGGCTGGAACGTGTCGATCAGATCGAGCAATAGTCCTTTTTGCGCCAACGGATCTTCTGTGTTCCACAGGCCGTGGATCAGCGAGCAGATCTGGCGCGAGCGCAGCGGATCGTGACGCGTTACGTCATGAAACCACCAGTGGCGGATCCCAGTGACCTCTTCCAGAAGATCGGGCTCAAGATAAATCATCCGATAGCGCCAGCCATCGGCGGTTTCGGCCTCGCCGGTGTGCAGCTCATCGGGATTCATGGTTACGACGGAATGGGCGGGGGCCACGTACTGCGTGCCGCGATAACGAAAACGTTCGGCTCCGGCTTCTATCGCGCCAATGCCGAATGCTTCATGTGTGTGCGGCTCAAAGGCGTAACGTGAGATGTGCGCATGATACAGCTCTACGCCCGGCACCTGCGCCAGATGGCGAAAGCGGGCGCTGTCTTTCTCATCAATAAACTGCTCAGGTACACCTTGCACGTTTTCTCTCCCCACGCATCATCCTGTCATTATCAGAGAGGATGCGCGGGGATGCCACCACAATTAACTAATTTTTAACACTTACAAGATGCCTTTGACGCTGTCAGCCAGCGAGGTGGTCGGGCGACCAATCAGTTTGCTCAGCGTATGGCTGTCGTCGAACAGACCGCCTTTGGAGGCGCCAGTGTCTGAGTCAGCCAGCATGTCCGCCAGTCCGGCAGGCAGACCTACACCTTTTAGCGCGGCGGCAAAATCAGCTTCGCTCAGGTTCTGATACACCACTTTTTTACCACTCTGTTTTGCCAGCTCGGCAGCCAACTGGCTCAGGGTCCAGCCTGCGTCGCCCGCCAGCTCATAGGTTTTACCGGCGTGACCGTCTTCACTGATGACGCGCGCGGCGGCAGCGGCATAGTCGGCGCGGGTCGCTGAGGCAATTTTGCCTTCATCTGCAGCCCCGATAAACACGCCATGTTCCAGAGCAGCCGGCGCGCTGGCGAGATAGTTTTCGGTGTACCAACCGTTACGCAGTAGCGCGTAGGCGATACCGGATTCAGCCAGCATCTGCTCGGTTGCCACATGCTCATCAGCCAGCCCCAGCGGGGAGGTGTCAGCGTGCAGCAGGCTGGTGTAGGCGATAAATTTCACGTGAGCGGCTTTCGCTGCATTAATCACGTTGCGATGCTGCGGGGCACGTTGTCCCACTTCGCTGGAGGAGATCAGCAGTAGCTTGTCGATACCCTGTAAGGCAGTTGTAAAGGCGGCTTCATCGCTGTAATCCGCCTGACGAACGGTAATGCCCTGCTGACTAAGCGCCGTCGCTTTAGCGGGATTACGCACGATTGCCACAATCTGGCTGGCAGGAACGGTTTTCAGCAGAGATTCAATAACGTGTTGGCCCAGTTGGCCGGTGGCGCCGGTAATCGCGATCATGGGGTGACTCCTTGGTATTGGTCTTGTGTTTAATCACGCTAACACCTAAACTTACTTTTAGTAAGTACGTACAAAAAGGTTAGTATAAAAATGACAGCTTCGACGCTCTCCCAGCAGTTACGCGATGGCAACTTGTTTGCCGAACAGTGTCCCTCCCGCGAGGTGTTAAAACACGTCACCAGCCGCTGGGGCGTGTTGATTCTGGTAGCGCTGCGCGACGGTACGCACCGTTTCAGCGATTTGCGCCGTAAGATGGGCGGGGTCAGTGAAAAGATGCTGGCGCAATCCCTGCAAGCGTTAGAGCAGGACGGGTTTATCAATCGGGTGTCATATCCGGTAGTACCGCCGCACGTGGAGTATAGCCTGACGCAGTTGGGTGAGCAGGTGAGCGATAAAGTCGCCGCGCTGGCGGACTGGATAGAACTGAATTTGCCGCAGGTTTTAGCGCAGCGGGAAGAGCGGGCGGCGTAAAGTATTGCCGGATGGCGGCTAACGCCTTATCCGGCCTACAGATTACTTCGACTCGTAGGCCGGATAAGACGCTATTGCGTCGCATCCGGCACGAAAATTACTTACTTAAATCCAACTGGTAAATGGCGAAACCGATGTCATCGGTCGCGACTTTTTTCAGCGGATACTGGCCTTTCTCTTTAATAAACGCCGCGGCTTTATCAGACGGTGATGTTTCAAAGCGAATATCCAGTGGCGTATCGCTGTGAATTGGCGCCAGACGCCAGTTGTTATCTGCCGCCGGATGAATTTCACCGGCACGCTTCGTCTGTGCACCAATCCACGCGGCCAGCACCGAGCGGTTTTCATCCGGAGAAGCAAACGCGATGTGGTTGTCGCCGGTTCCGGCAAACTTACCGCCGTAGGCGCGGTAGTTGTTGGTCGCGACGAGGAAGGTAGCATTCGGATCGATTGGTTTGCCGTTAAAGGTCAGATTTTTAATACGTTCCGCTTTCGGATTAATGGTCTGACATTCCCCGTCGTAGCGGGCGGGTTGTGAAACATCAATCTGATAATTCACGCCATCAATCACGTCGAAATTATAGGTACGGAAGCCGTCCCAGTTAATCAACGACTGTGGTTTGCTGCTGTGGATATCAATCTGATTGAACTGCCCGGCGGAACATTCCAGCCACTCTTTCACCTCTTTACCGCTGGCTTTCACCACCACCAGAGTGTTGGGATAGAGATACAAATCAGCGGCGTTACGGAAGGTTAACTGGCCTTTTTCGACTTCTACAAAGCTTGCCGGATCGTTCTTACGCCCACCGACCTTAAACGGCGCGGCGGCGGAAAGTACCGGTAGTTTTGCCAGATCCGGATCGCCCTGAATAAAGTGTTCCACATAGGCTTTCTGCGCGTTGTTCACCACCTGTACGGTCGGATCATCCTGTACCAGCGCCAGATAGCTGTACATATTGTCGGCGGATTTACCGATCGGTTTGCTGACAAACTCACGCGTGGCGTCGTGATCGGCTTTCAGGATCTCAACGATTTTTTTGTCTTCTGCTGCCAGTGATTTTTTCGCTGCCGCGTCATAAATCGGACGTGCTTCGGCTTTCGCTTGGGTGACCTGCCATTTACCGCTGTCGTTATTCAGCACTAAATCCACGACCCCCAGATGATCGCCCCACATGCCCGGCATCACCGCAGGAACGCCATTGAGCGTACCTTTTGTGATATCTGCACCTTTGATGTTGGCAAAGTCTTTACCGGGGAAAACGGCGTGAGCGTGACCAAACATAATGGCATCCACGCCCGGGACTTCACTGAGGTAATAAACGGAGTTTTCCGCCATGGTTTGATACGGGTCGGCAGAAAGCCCGGAGTGAGCAACTACCACCACGACATCGGCACCTTTTTCTCGCATTTCGGGAACGTATTTGCGTGCAGTTTCCGTAATGTCGTTCACCGTCACTTTACCGCTGAGGTTGGCTTTATCCCAGGTCATAATCTGGGGTGGCACAAAACCGATATAGCCAATCTTCAGCGTCTGCTTGTTCCCTTCTTTGTCGACAACCTCAGTGTCTTTGATCAGATAAGGCGTAAATAGCGGCTTTTTGGTCTTAACGTCGATGATATTGGCATTAACGTAAGGGAACTTCGCCCCTGCCAGCGCGTTGTGCAGATACTCAAGACCGTAGTTGAATTCATGGTTGCCGAGGTTACCCACCGCGTAATCCAGGGTATTCAGCGCCTTATATACCGGGTGAGTTTCGCCCGCTTTCAGCCCTTTGGCCGCCATGTAATCCCCGAGCGGGCTGCCCTGAATCAGATCGCCATTATCAACCAGCACGCTGTTTTTGACTTCTCCACGCGCAGCGTTGATAAGACTTGCCGTACGTACCAGACCGAATTTTTCAGTCGGTGTATCTTTGTAATAATCGAAATCCATCATATTGCTATGCAAATCAGTGGTTTCCATTATACGCAGATCGACGGTCGCGGCATTGACGCTGGCTGCAATCAGCGTTGCCAGAAGCGTTGCACTAAACTTAATCATCAGGGGCATCCTTTTAAGATCTAAGCCACAAAAGAAAATGTATATAAATCTTCTTGCTTACAGAACTGTGAATCATGACATGAATATAGCGTTTAAAACCGCAGACGCTATCACAGTTGGCGGATCCCCTGACGATCGGGTATAAGTAAAACAACGAGTTAACACCACTGACAGAAACGAGGTGGAGAATGCTAGAACATGTATGCCAGCTTGCACGGAACGCGGGCGATGCCATTATGCAGGTCTACGATGGAATCAAACCGATGGAGATTACCAGCAAGCAGGATGATTCTCCGGTCACGGCGGCGGATATCGCCGCGCACAAGGTTATCCTCGAGGGATTACTGGCGCTGACGCCGGATATTCCGGTTCTGTCTGAAGAGGCGCCTCCTGGCTGGGATGTTCGCCAGCACTGGCAGCGCTACTGGCTGGTGGACCCGCTGGACGGGACCAAAGAGTTCATTAAGCGTAACGGTGAATTTACGGTCAATATTGCGCTGATCGAAAAGGGAAAGCCGGTTCTGGGCGTGGTTTACGCGCCGGTAATGAAAGTGATGTACAGCGCAGCAGAAGGTAAAGCGTGGAAAGAAGAGTGCGGCGTACGTAAACAAATTCAGGTTCGTGACGCGCGTCCGCCGCTGGTGGTCATTAGCCGCTCGCATGCCGATAATGAGTTAAAAGAGTATCTGCAACAGTTGGGCGAGCACCAGACCACGTCGATTGGCTCATCGTTGAAGTTCTGTCTGGTGGCGGAAGGGCACGCACAGCTGTATCCGCGTTTTGGGCCTACTAACGTATGGGACACCGCCGCGGGCCACGCTGTTGCCGCCGCAGCCGGAGCGCACGTTCACGACTGGCAGGGGAAACCTCTGGATTACACCCCACGTGAATCGTTCCTCAACCCCGGCTTCCGCGTTTCTATTTACTGAGCAATTTGTGCAGCAGGGCAATCACCTGCTGCACCTCTTCCTGCGTTAATGCGCCATCTTTTGCCCACTGCACGCGTCCGTCCTTGTCGAGTACGACGATAGCGGAGCTCTCTTCATCCAGTTGCCAGGCTTTACGCGCAATGCCATTGCTGTCGACAATGAATTGCGACCACGGGTAGAGCTTCTTATTGCTCTCCAGACTGCTGCGCACAAACATACCGGAGCCGGGGATGGCGTCATCTGTGTTGACGATAGTGGTGGTCTGATATTTGTCGTGCGGCAGGTTGGCGGCTTTGATTGCCTCGATCAGTGTCGCATTTTTCTCTTTGGCGGAGGTGCGTCCGGCAATGTGTTGCACTATTCGCACTTTCCCAGGCAACTGCGCGCTATTCCAGCTTTTGTAGCTAAACTTATCGTTATCGAGAATCAGTTCGCCGCGATCGGCGATCCCCACCGGTGGTACGCGTTGGTCAGTCTCAAACTTATGTGCGGAGGCAATCATCGGCAGCAGCAGAAACGACAGCGCCAACAGTTTTCGTAAGGTCATAGGTTTTCCTTCTTTCTTTTATTTTGCAGGTGATCCGACCACTTGGGTCTGGAATTTAATCATATGTGCGATTGATGCTTTTTCCCGCAAGCGCGATGCCAGTTTGCGGACGGGCGCACAAATCCTGCGAAAAATGAAGGCTTATACTGAAGACAGCGAAGCGTTGAAAAGATAATTCTGAATAATTGTAACCTGAAGGTAAATAAACTTATACACGCTGGAAACATCAACGAGATAGTCTATAGTCATAGGGCATTAAAATTTGCGCCTGAGGATTGTCGGACCGATTGTGGTACCGCAAAGGCGTAATGCTCAGCAGGAGACAACAATGAAAATTTTCCAACGATACAACCCGCTGCAGGTGGCGAAGTACGTGAAGATCCTGTTTCGTGGACGGTTATATATCAAGGATGTAGGCGCTTTTGAATTTGATAAGGGTAAGATTCTTATCCCAAAAGTGAAGGACAAGCTGCATTTTTCCGTGATGTCCGAAGTTAACCGTCAGGTCTTGCGTCTGCAAACTGAGATGGCTTGATCAAGTGCTATGCAGTAGTTAAAAAAACGGCTCCTGGACAGGAGCCGTTGATGTTTCTGTAAGGCGTTACGACGCCTTTGCCTCTTCTTTTGCATCTGGCAGTTTTGGTACCAGAACTGTAGGTTTGCTGTCCAGACGCGTCACCAGCAGCTGATCGATCTTGTAGTTATCGATATCCACCACTTCAAATTTGTAGCCAGAATACTTCACCGAGTCGGTGCGTTTCGGGATTTTACGCAGCATGAACATCATAAAGCCGCCGATGGTTTCATAGTTGCCGGACTGCGGGAACTCGTCGATATCCAGCACGCGCATAACGTCATCAATCGGCGTACCGCCATCAACCAACCATGAGTTCTCATCACGCGCCACAATCTGCTCTTCCAGACCCTGGCCAACTAAATCACCCATCAGCGTGGTCATCACGTCGTTAAGCGTGATAATTCCCACCACCAGCGCATACTCGTTCATGATGACGGCAAAGTCTTCGCCTGCGGTTTTGAAGCTTTCCAGTGCTTCAGAGAGCGTCAGCGTGTCCGGGACGATCAGCGTATTGCGGATCTGTACGCCGCTGTTCAGCGCCATGCTTTGGTTCGCCAGTACGCGGTTGAGGAGATCCTTTGAATCGACATAACCAATGATGTGGTCGATATCTTCGTTACACACCAGGAATTTGGAGTGCGGATGTTCCGCCACTTTGTTCTTCAGGCTTTGCTCATCTTCATGGAGATCGAACCAGATAATATTCTCGCGCGAGGTCATTGAAGACGGGACGGTACGCGATTCCAGTTCGAACACATTTTCAATCAGCTCATGCTCCTGTTTGCGCAGAACACCCGCCAGCGCACCGGCTTCGACCACGGCGTAAATGTCGTCTGAGGTGATGTCGTCTTTTCGCACCATTGGGATCTTAAACAGACGGAAAATGTTGTTTGCCAGACCGTTAAAGAACCACACCAGCGGGCGGAAGACCAGCAGGCAGAAGCGCATCGGGTTGATGATACGCAAAGCCACAGCTTCTGGCGCAATCATACCGATGCGTTTCGGGGTTAAATCCGCGAACAGGATGAACAGGCCAGTAACCAGCGAGAATGACAGAATAAAGCTTAACTGTTCGGACAGCTCTGGAGCGAAGTACTTCGAGAAAAGGCTGTAAAACGCCGGGGAGAATGCTGCATCACCGACGATACCGCCGAGAATGGCGACCGCGTTAAGGCCAATTTGCACGACGGTAAAAAACATGCCGGGGTTTTCCTGCATCTTCAAAACACGTTGTGCGTTTACGTTGCCTTCATCGGCAAGCAGTTTAAGTTTTATTTTGCGTGATGCAGCAAGCGAGATCTCAGATATCGAGAAAAACGCACTCACGGCGATCAGGCAGAGAATGACTAAAATACTGTTTAACATATCTTATCTGACCGTTCAGGTCAGATCCTCGGAAGGGAGAAGTTGATACTCGTCGTCTTTCAAGCTGCAGGTGCGTTAGCTGCACTCATTCACCCCAGTCACATAGTTATCTATGCTCCTGGGGATTCACGAGTTTGCCGCCGGCCTGCAACTCGAAATCCATAGAGTATAAATCCAATGGAATATTCAATGAAAACCGGCCCGAAGGGAGTGGACCGGTAATTTCAGAAGCTAGTATAGCGTAAGGTACTGTAAAGTCGCCAGAGGAGCTTTTTTGGCCTTATCCTGCGGCGTTAAGCCTTCGCACCATCTGCATCTCTTTTTCGCTATAAGGCGAACCATCCGACTTCAGCACATCGTGGAACCATAGCTGCGCCGTCGTCTCGTTCCGCGGAATATCCGGCCACGGCAACCAGGTTTGCGTTTTCCCCTGTACCAGCCCCCAGTGGAAGCTGGAAACGCGCTGGGCGCGAAATAGCGGCAGCTGTTCTTCTATTCGGCTATCGACATGGCGTGCCAGCCACTCGGTACAAAAAAGCGGCCTGCCAAATTCGGCCAACTGTGACAGAAGAGACAGCTGGCCAGGGGTGTCGACATAGGCATGGTAGCTAATCACATCGGAAAGTCGCAGAGCCGCTATATCAACAGGATGCGTAAACGCATTCCCGCACGCCGCGCGATCGTCAATATGCCAGGCTGCTACGGTCAACGGTTGAGAGGGTGACTCCTGTCGGGCCCAGTTAAACAGATGGGCCATCAGGGTTAAGGCGTAGATTTCCAGCCTGTCATCATAGCGGGCAAATTCGCCAGTATGACAAAAAATCCCGCCGTTGCCTGGCTCATTATATAAATCCCAGACGCTGATGCGCGAGTCATGGCGAAAGTAACGGATGATATCTCTGACGTAGGCTTCAATGTGCGGCCAACAGCGTCGATCCAGCACGCAGGCGCGCCCAGGGCTACCCGCCGCCTGGCTGTTGTGAATGCCGGGAACCGGCGGTTTTTGCTGACCGATAACGGGCTCATCACCGGAAAAAGCGCAGTCGTCGAGCAGCGTCAACATCACTTTCATACGGTGGCTATGGGCAATGCTCAGGAAGAGATTTATGCGCTCGAGAAGCCCGTCACGGTCATACTGCCAGACGGTAAACGGTAAATTTGTTCGCAGCTGGTTATAGCCATACTGGCTGGCCCAGCCGAGTTCCTGATCGATAGTACTGCTATCGAAACTCTCTGCCTGCCACATTTCGAGCCAGTTAACCGCGGTGCGCGGCAAGTAGTTAAATCCGCAGCCCCAGGGTTGCTGTTGATACCAGCTTTGCGCCCGTGCTTTGTTCCATGGGTTATACATGATGCGCTCCTTATTCTGCATCTGAGAGACTGACGCGTCCCGTCGCACGCTGCGTGGCGCTGCCACCCCAAACTTCATCGTACTCGTAGCCAGTAAGTTGCTTGATCACCACCCGAGTTTCTTCATCGCAGTCGCGATAGTTGCCACCCAGCTTGCGGCGAGCGATCTCTTTAAGCAGAACTTTGTGGGTTTCGCGAGTGAGTTTGAATTTGTAGGTCGCGTAGAAACTCACCGCCAGCAACGCCGCGGTGGCAAAGATCATCAATCCGATAATAGCGTGGATCGCGCTTTCCGGCTGTGCGCCGCTGCCTTTTATAAAGCCAGACTCTTCCAGCACCATGCCGATAAGCAAAATAGCGATTGCCACGGTACTTTTGCGGGTTAGTACCATAACGCCTGCAAAAATCCCTTCACGGCGCTGTTGGGTAACCATTTCGTCGATATCAGGAATAAAGCTGTAGATATTCCATGGGATATAGTAAAGGCCGGAACGCGCCATACCGAGTAGAATAAATACCGCCGAGAACAGAATGTTGGATACCTGGGTTTCAGTGTAATAAATAATAAATAAAAAGAGTAATACACTAAATATACAGGTGTAAGAAAGACGTAGTGCCGCTGACGGGGTGATATTGAGTTTGTTCAGTAGTAGCATAAATCCATAGGTGCCAAATACTGAAGCAAAGGCGGCAATACTTAACCAGCCCGAAACGGAGGCGGCATCCTGGCTTAAACAATACACCACGTAATAGGTGAAAACCGAGCCGAATACATCCATGGCGGTAAATGAGAAAATATAAATAATGATATGCAAGCGAAATGCCCGGATACGGAATGACGAAAACAGATCAAGTATTAAATATTTAAGGTGATTCAGTAACCCGCTATTTCGTTGTAAGTCAGCCTGAAATGTCTCTTCCTGAACGTCTTTGGCTTCCCATGTACAGCGCCAGGTTATAAATACGGCAAGACAGAACACGACGGAAAAAATCAGTCCGGTTAGCGTATAGGTAAAGGGATTATCTTTGCCGGTGAACTGCATCAGGATACCGGGTACCGAGACGGCAAGGAATCCGCCCAACTGCGAGCAGATCATGCGCACGCCGGAGAGGCGACTGCGTTCTTCGTAGCGATTGGTCATCTCTGCGGCGAGGGTTTCCCACGGCACCAGCACCATCGCTGACAGTAGCTCAATTGACAGATAGGTTCCCAGGTAATACCAGTAACCCATGTCGGTCAGCCACAGTAGAGCATAGAGAAACATTAAAGGAGAACTGAGTAATAAAAAGAAGCGACGGCGGCCAAATCGTCGACCCAGCCACGTGTTGCCAAAGTTATCAGTGATGTAACCCATAATTGGGCTGAGTACCGCATCAATCACGCGGGCAATAGCAAATATTGAGCCTGCTTCCAGTACGCTTAAACCGCAGTAGGTGGTATAAAAAAATAAAAGCCAGGTTCCGATAATGGCGAAAGCACCGCCGCCAAATAAATCAGTAATGCCATAGCCGATCGCTACACCATAACTGACTCTGCGTTCAGTTGGTTTGACCATAATATTTTCCAGTATGTAGGGTATTTGTACTCCGGTATTATCCGGCTGATGTTTATTAATTCTGTAGTGCCAGGTTAATTTTTAATTATTAATGGTTATCCATTGTCGGGTTTTAGACGAATGATAAATAGCATCGACCATCGCCAGTGATTTGCGGGCATCATTAATATTGATATATTCTGTTTGACCTCCATGAGTAATAGCATGATAAAACTGACGAATGGCCTGCTGGTGGCCCAGGCCCCAGTAACTTTTACTGTGGCCGTCCGGTGAACCGTCGCAATCCAGCTTCAGGCGCCGATCCGTTGTAACGCGCCACAGGGTGTTATCCGTGAGCTGCAGCATGCCGTGTTCGCAATGGATCTCCAGCAGCAGCGGTGAATCGAGGGTATTGCAGTTGCTGGCATAAAACAGACCGCGGGCACCGTTGGTAAAGTGCAGGGTCGCCATCGCGCAGTCTTCAGCTTCGGTAACGTCTGCCAGCTCGCCGCTGTCCACCACGCCTTTCAAACGCGTTACACCGCCGGCGAACCACTGCATCAGATCGAGAGTGTGAATGGCCTGGTTAATCAGTAAACTGCCGCCTTCGCTGGCAAAACGCCCACGCCACGGGCTTTCGCTGTAATACGCTTTAGAGCGTGACCAGGTCAAAACCGCTTTAATACTCAACATTCTACCCAGCGTATTTTTCGCCAGTTCGTCGCGGATACGTAAGCTGGTTGGATTAAGCCGGTTTTGATAACACACGCCCAGCAAGCCCTGGGCGGACGCTGCTGCGTTAGCGATGTCTGCGACTTCTGTGCAATTCAACCCCACCGGCTTTTCACAAAACACATGTTTCCCGGCGGCAAGCGCGGCGGTAATCATGTTTTTGTGCTCGAAATGAGGTGTACAGATATGGACGACGTCGATGTCATTATCCAGCAGCATTTCACGGTAATTCTGGTAAAAGCGGCAGTTATACGCCATGGCCTGTTGCAAACCGTTGGCGCTATCAATATCGACCAGCGCGCGCAGCGTGACCCCCGGCAAAAGCCGGAGGGCGTTAACGTGGCTGCGGTGAATCGCCCCCGCGCCGATGATGGCGGCATTGAGTGTTGTCATGTCACCTCCGGTTATGTGCGGGCATTCGCCAGCATTTGCGCTTTCACGCATAGCTCTGCGGCTTTAAAGGCGTGGGCCTGAGTCATGGCGTTTTCCGTGCGATTCAGACAATCGAGAATGAATTCACCGAAGAACGGGAAACCGACTTTTCCTGCGACCGGGAAACGAAACTCTCCTTCTTTATTCACCAGATACACCACGTCCTGTTCGCCTCGGGTGATATCCACATACTTGCGGATCTCAATGTAACCTTCGGTACCCAGCAACGTCAGGCGTCCATCCCCCCAGCTACTGAGCCCCTGCGGCGTGAACCAGTCACAGCGGAAATAACCCGTTGCGCCGTTGTCGCCCGCCAGCATGGCATCGCCAAAGTCTTCGAACTGCGGGTACTGCGGATGATTGACGTTACGTACCTGGCTGGCGACGACGTGTGCCTCGCGGTTGCCGGTATAAAACAGGAATTGTTCGATTTGATGGCTACCGATGTCGCACAGAATGCCGCCAAAGTAGCATTTGTCATAAAACCAGTCCGGGCGCCCATTGCCTTCACGGTGCGGCCCTGTGCCCAGGGTTTGCATCACGCGACCAATCGCCCCTTGCTGAATGAGCTGACCAGCAAAGACAGCGCTTTCAACGTGCAGACGCTCGCTGTAATAGACTGCGTATTTACGTCCGGTTTTCGCCACCATCGCTTTGGCGTCTTCCAGTTGTGCAAGGGTGGTTAACGGAGCCTTGTCGGTGAAGTAGTCTTTCCCTGCCGCCATTACCTTTAGCCCCAGCGGGCAGCGTTCAGACGGAATAGCCGCCCCGGCAACCAGTTGTACCTCACGATCGTTGAGGATTGTCTCGAGCGAATCGGCCACCTGCGCCTGCGGATACTGCTGCAGAAATTGATCGATTTTGTGCGGATCGGGATCGTAAACCCATTTCAGCGTGGCGCCTGCCTCAATCAACCCGTTGCACATGCCGTAGATATGGCCGTGGTCGAGCGTGGCGGCGGCAATGACAAACTCGCCAGGCTTCACGACCGGCTGAGGCTTCCCGGTAGGGGCGTAGTTCATTCCGTCTTGCTTGTTCATGATTTAACTCCTGAATCTAAGTCTTTACCCAGAGGGATGGCGCCTACTTCCGCAAAATTGCTCACGGAAGCGGATTTCTCATAGAAATGCGGGGCGATTTCAATCAGGCCGCCGGTGCGATAAAACGCATCGCTGTGGTGGATGGGCAGCGTCACCACCGTGCGGGTGATGGCGGATTTATAGATAGCGGTGATCAGCTCCAGCGAGCGTTTGCCCTGTTCGCCATCGACCAGCGGACGGGTTTGTCGTTCGATGGCGCTAAGCAGGTTGTCGATTTGCCCGGTATGCAGCGTCCATTGCAGCGCTGGCGTAGCGTGAAAAAGCGCGTCCAGACCTTGTTCCAGCTCACCGTTATTTTCCGTTTGCGGAAAGCCGTTGTCCGCCGACTGGCTGGCATGGACTTGCCACGGCGCAGAAATTCGCGCTTTTTCGCCCTGAATAACAATTTTCTGGTCTTCACCGTGATGCACCACCGAGGCGGTCAGTTGCGTCAGCGCCCCGTGTGGGTATTTGAAAATAGCCGCGCTAAGATCTTCGACTTCGGCGTTGTCGTGGGCGACGTTGGTCATCATCGCCACCACTTCCGTTGGGAAACCGAGCATCCACTGAATGGCGTCGATGTGGTGCACCGCGTGATTCAGCGTGCAGCCGCCGCCTTCCTTCTGCCACGTGCCGCGCCACCACAAATCGTAATAACAGTGTCCGCGCCACCAGAACGAATCCACCTGCGCATGGCAAATCTTGCCCGCCAGCCCGGAATCAACCACGGTTTTCAAACGCCAGAAGGCATCGGTAAAGCGGTTTTGGGCGATGACCGATAAGATTTTCCCGCTGGCCTTTTGCGCGGTGATCATCGCATCGCACTCTTCGAGCGAGGCGGCCATCGGCTTTTCGCACAGCACATGTTTTCCGGCGTGCAGCGCATCAATACTGATGCCTGCGTGTACGTACGGCGGCGTGCAGACATCGACCACATCGACCTCAATGCCTGCGTTAAGCATCGCCTGATGGCTGCGGAAGACTTGCGCTTCGCTCAGGCCATAGCGTGATTTCTTCTCCTCTGCTTTCTCCGGGTAGATATCGACCAGCGCAACAATCCGACAACGATCCGCGAACTGTAAATAGCCCTGAATGTGGTTGTGGGAGATATTCCCGGTACCGACAATCGCAATGTTCAGCATGATTTTCTCCTGCGCGTTACCAGCTACCGGAAGCGTCCAGCGTGCGGCTGGCCGTATTTTTTTCCACTGAAGAGGCGATACGTTCCTGTAACAGCTGGAAGTAGCGTTGCTCGTCAAGCGGCAGCTCTACCCAGTCATCCGTCCAGGTAGAGAGGTGCATCGCATTGGAAAGCGTCAGGCCGCGAATGCCTTCCAGGCCAGGGGCGATCAGCGGCTCGCCGTGCAGGATCGCGGCGGTAAAATTGCGGGTAATGACATAGTGCTCGCTGCATTCCGGTTCGGTAGGGATGGTGACCTCCCAGCATTCCGGCTCACCAAAACCGTTTTGCCAGCGGGCGTTGAACTCGGTTTCGGATTCACGCAGTCGCCAGAAGCGCAGGCGACCTTCTTCTACCACCACTTTTCCCCTGCTGCCGACAATTTCGAGGCGGTTGGTGCCAGGCGTTTCGGCGACGGTGGTTATGAACACCCCGGTTGCGCCGTTGGCGTATTCTGCGTAGGCCGTGACGTCATCTTCGACCTCAATCTGACGATGCTTGCCAAACTGGCAAAAAGCGCGCAAGCGTACCGGCATGCCGACCAGCCATTGCCATAAATCGAGTTGGTGCGGATCCTGATTCAGCAGCACGCCGCCGCCTTCACCTTTCCAGGTCGCGCGCCAGCCGCCGGAGTTGTAATAGCTTTGCGAACGATACCAGTTGGTAATGATCCAGTTAGATCGACGTAGCTCGCCGAGTTCGCCGCTGTCGATCAGATCTTTTACTTTCTGATACAGCGGATTGGGGCGCTGGTTGTACATCATGCTGAACACCACATCGCATTCGCGCGCGCAGGCGTTCATCTCTTGTACCTGCGCGGTGTAGACCCCTGCAGGCTTCTCACATAGCGTATGAATACCAAGACGCATGGCCATCATCGATAAACCCGGATGGTCATAATGCGGCGTGGCGACGATGACGGCATCGATCGGCCCACTTTCCAGCATCTCTCGCGCATCGCTGAACAATCTCACCTCTTCGCCGACCAGCCGGCGGATCGCCGGATGTTTATCCGGATTGTTATCGCACACTGCGGCGAGCACTGCTTCTTGTACCGTTCCGGCCAGCAGGTAGCGTGCGTGGACGGTACCAATGTTGCCAACCCCAATAATGCCAAAGCGTATTTTTTTCATGTCGTGCCTTTTTCGTCAGAAATAAGGGATATGCGGAACATAAGAAACGCCTGGAATATCGACAATGTGATTTTGTGAGAACGGTTGCAGGATGAAAAAGAAGTTGGTCCAGTCATTGAAAAAGTGTTTTAGAGTCAATGAACTGCGTTTGCAAAAAATTGCAAAGATTGATTGCGAGTGAGGTCACAGAATGTCTGGCAAGCTAAAAATGGACGAAATTGCTGCTCTGACGGGCTACTCGGTGAGTACGGTGTCGAGGGTGCTTAGCGGAAAGTCATACACCAGCGATAAAGCACGTGAGGCGATTGTCAGTTGCGCGCGCAGGCTGGGGGTTCTGGATTCGTTGTCCAGCGGGCGGTTGTTGATCAACGGCATTGCTGTTTTCGCCCCGTTGCGCACCTTTACCGCCCGTGGTGATGCATTTTACCTCGAAGTGACACGCGGCATTGCCGAGGCGATAGCGCCGCATGATGTCTATCTGAGTTACTGCGGACTGGATGAGCAACGTGCGGACATCAAGGTCTTTCAGGAAAAGGCCAACAATAAGAATATTAATGCGATTATTCTTATCGGCATTGATGACCCGACCGTGCATAAACTGGCGCAACTGTTGGATAAACCCTGCGTGTTGATTAATTCGCAGGACCAGGAAGGGTTGCTGGATGCGGTATCCCCCGATCATCGGGCGATTGGCAACCGTGCTGTGCAATATCTTTTTGATCAGGGGCACCGGCGTATTCTCCATGTCACCAGCCTGCGTCGGGAAACGATGTACTGGCGTCTGGAGGGCATCAAGGAAGTCTACCGACAGTATCAAATACCGTTTGATACCGGGCGCGATCTGCTGGTAACGGAGGGCTTTTCTGAGGACGAATCAGAGCGGGCGATGGGCAACTGGCTACATGAGACGCCGCGTGAAGCGTGGCCGGAAGTTATTTTCTGCGCCGGGGCGTCAATGTCGACGGGCATCCAGCGGGTGCTGGAAAAGATTGGCGTGGAGATACCCGGTGAGTTGTCGCTGATGACGACGGATGTTCAGGAACTGGACGCGCATATCGTTGCTGCGGTGACCAGTATCACGATTCCTTGTCGGGCGTTGGGCGTGGAAGCGGTGCATTTGCTGCAGAACCGTCTTAATCGCCCCTCTGCGCCGGTTTTTAACCTGTTGCTGAAAGGAAAGGTGACGGATCGAGGTACCGTTACCCACGCAACGCGCCATGCCGCGCGGGTGACGGTAGCGCGTTAATCGCGGATTAACGCTCTGGCGGCAGGCAAACGCCAATTCCGCCAATGCCACAATATCCATAAGGATTTTTATGCAGATATTGCTGGTGATCGTCCTCGGCATAGTAGAAAGGCGTTGCCGTAGTGATTTCTGTGGTAATGGTGCGCTCGTCGCCTGCGGCGGTCATTGCTGCCTGAAAACGCTCAAGGCTGGCCTGTGCGGCGGCGGTTTGTTCCGGCGTTAACGGGTAAATGGCGGAGCGATACTGCGTACCCTGGTCGTTCCCCTGACGCATGCCCTGCGCCGGATCGTGATTTTCCCAGAACACCTGCAGCAGTTGTTCGTAGCTGATAACATGCGGGTCATAGACGATGCGTACCGCTTCGGCATGCCCGGTGTCGCCAGAACACACTTCCCGATAGGTTGGGTTTGGGGTGTAGCCGCCGGTGTATCCGGCCGCCGTGCTGTATACCCCGGGTAATGACCAGAATAAACGCTCAACGCCCCAGAAACATCCCATGGCGAAATAAGCGGTCTCCATACCGTCGGGCACGTTGGTCATCGAATGTTGGTTAACCGCATGCAGCGTTGCCACTGGCATCGGGGTGTTGCGTCCAGGTAGCGCATCTGCTTGAGTAACAAGATGCTTTCTATCAAATAAACTCATGGCCGTTCTCCCGAAATCAGTCATTTGGGTTAAGGTTGTAACGAGACGCGTCTTTGCCCACAATAAACGGCGTGAATACGTCTAGAGTTAAACATAAGAAATATTTGGGTTGCCGTCTGTTTTTCAACTCTTATTGTTGATTTTTTGTTAAGCCGAGGAACGGCATAGTATTTTTTCCAGGGGTGGGAAAAAAGGATATTCAGGAGAAAATGTGCCACATATCCGTCAGTTATGTTGGGTGGGATTACTGTGCTTAAGTGGCTCCGCCGCCGCCGCGAATGTTCGCTTACAGGTCGAAGGATTATCAGGACCGCTGGAGAAAAACGTCCGTGCGCAGCTGTCCACGATTCAAAGTGATGAAGTCACTCCAGACCGACGCTTTCGTGCGCGCGTTGATGATGCCATCCGCGAAGGGCTAAAAGCGCTGGGCTACTTTGAGCCGACCATTGATTTTGAACTACGTCCACCGCCGGCGAAAGGCCGCCAGGTGCTGATCGCCAAAGTGACCCCCGGCGAGCCGGTGCTGATTGGTGGCACCGAGGTGATTTTGCGTGGTGGCGCGCGTACGGATAAAGATTATCTGGATCTGTTGAAAACGCGCCCGGCAATCGGCACCGTGCTGAATCAGGGGGACTATGACAACTTCAAAAAGTCACTCACCAGCGTGGCGCTGCGCAAAGGTTATTTCGACAGTGAATTTAATAAAAGCCAGCTTGGAATAGCGCTTGAGCGCCGCCAGGCGTTCTGGGATATCGATTACAACAGCGGTGAACGCTATCGCTTTGGGCATGTCACCTTTGAAGGCTCGCAAATTCGCGATGAGTATCTGCAAAATCTGGTGCCCTTTAAAGAAGGTGAAGAGTACGAGTCGAAAGATCTGGGCGAACTAAACCGTCGTCTGTCGGCGACCGGATGGTTTAACTCCGTGGTCGTCGCGCCGGAGTTTGATAAAGCCCGCAAAACCAAAGTGCTGCCGCTGAAAGGCGTGGTCTCACCGCGCACCGAAAACACCATCGAAACCGGGGTTGGTTATTCAACTGATGTCGGACCACGGGTGAAGACCTCGTGGAAAAAGCCGTGGATGAACTCCTACGGCCACAGCCTGACAACCAGCGCCAGTATCTCGGCGCCAGAGCAGGTGCTTGATTTCAGCTATAAAATGCCGCTGTTAAAGAACCCGCTGGAACAGTATTACCTGGTACAGGGCGGCTTTAAGCGAACCGATTTAAACGATACCGAGCAGGATTCCACAACGCTTGCGGTTTCCCGCTACTGGGACCTCTCCAGCGGCTGGCAGCGCGCGATTAACCTGCGCTGGAGCCTCGACCACTTTACCCAGGGTAACGTCACCAACACCACTATGCTGCTCTATCCGGGCGTGATGATCAGCCGGACGCGCTCACGCGGCGGCTTGATGCCAGTCTGGGGCGACTCTCAGCGTTATTCTATTGATTACTCCAACACCGCCTGGGGGTCAGATGTTGATTTCTCCGTTTTCCAGGCGCAAAACGTCTGGATCCGCACGCTGTACGATCGCCATCGTTTTGTGATGCGCGGTAATCTCGGCTGGATTGAGACCGGAGACTTCGACAAAGTACCGCCGGATCTGCGTTTCTTCGCCGGGGGCGATCGCAGTATTCGCGGCTATAAATACAAATCTATTTCGCCGGAAGGTAGCGACGGCAAGCTGAAAGGGGCCTCCAAGCTGGCAACTGGCTCGCTGGAATACCAGTACAACGTGACCGGTAAATGGTGGGGCGCGATGTTTGTCGATAGCGGTGAAGCGGTCAGCGATATTCGCCGAAGCGATTTCAAAACCGGTGCCGGGGTCGGCGTACGCTGGCAATCACCAGTGGGGCCTATCAAGCTCGACTTTGCCGTCCCGGTCGGCGACAAAGATGAACATGGTTTACAGTTTTACATCGGTCTGGGGCCTGAATTATGAGTTTATGGAAGAAGATAAGCCTCGGTGTGCTGATTTTTATCCTGCTGTTGTTAGGCACGGTGGCGTTCCTCGTCGGTACCACCTCGGGCCTGCATCTGATCTTCAAAGCAGCTAATCGTTGGGTTCCGGGGCTGGAGATTGGTCAGGTCACCGGCGGCTGGCGGGATTTATCACTGAAAAATATTCGTTATGACCAGCCTGGCGTGGCGGTGAATGCCGGCGAAGTGCATCTGGCTGTGGGGCTTAACTGCCTGTGGGACAGCAGTCTGTGCGTCAACGATCTGGCACTGAAAAACATCAATGTGGCGATCGACAGCAAAAAGATGCCGCCATCTGCGCCGGTTGAGGAAGAAGAGAGCGGTCCGCTTAACCTTTCCACGCCTTACCCCATCACGCTTTCACGCGTGGCGCTTAACAACATCAATATCAAAATCGATGACACCACGGTTTCGGTGCTGGATTTTACCTCCGGCCTGAACTGGCAGGAAAAAACGCTGACGTTGAAGCCAACGTCATTACAGGGGCTGCTGATTGCTCTGCCCAAAGTGGCGGAAGTGGCGCAGGAAGAGGTTGTCGAACCGAAGATTCAAAACCCGCAGCCGGATGAAAAGCCGCTCGGCGAAACGCTAAAAGATCTGTTCTCACAGCCGGTGCTGCCGGAAATGACCGATGTCCATCTGCCGCTCAATCTCAATATTGAAGAGTTTCGCGGCGAGCAGCTGCGCGTGACCGGAGATACGGATTTAACGGTCCATAGCATGCTGCTAAAAGTGAGCAGCATTGACGGCAACATGAAGCTCGACGCGCTGGACATCGACTCGAATCAGGGAACGGTAAAAGCCAGCGGCACGGCGCAACTGACCGACACGTGGCCGGTTGATATTACGTTAAACAGCACGCTAAACATCGACCCATTAAAAGGCGAAAAGGTGAAGCTGAAGGTCGGCGGCGCGCTGCGCGAGCAGCTGGAAGTCGGCGTCAATCTGTCTGGTCCGGTGGATATGGACCTGCGTGCACAGACGCGTCTGGCTGAAGCCGGATTACCGCTCAACATTGAGGTGGTGAGTAAGCAGGTTTACTGGCCGTTTACCGGTGAGAAACAGTTCCAGGCCGATGACATCAAACTCAAACTGACCGGTAAGATGACCGACTATACGCTGTCGATGCGTACCGCCGTGAAAGGTCAGGATATTCCACCGGCTACCATCACGCTGGACGCCAAAGGCAACGAGCAGCAGATCAATCTCGACAAACTCAGCGTTGCGGCGCTGGAAGGGAAAACCGAGCTGAAAGCGCTGGTGGACTGGCAGCAGGCGATCAGCTGGCGCGGGGAGCTAACGCTGGATGGTATCAACACCGCAAAAGCGATCCCGGACTGGCCGTCAAAACTGAATGGCCTGGTGAAAACTCGCGGCAGTCTGTACGGCGGAAGCTGGCAGATGGAGGTTCCCGAGCTGAAGCTGACCGGCAACGTGAAGCAGAATAAGGTCAATGTGAACGGTTCGCTGAAGGGGAACAGCTACCTGCAGTGGACGATCCCGGGCCTGCATCTGGAACTGGGACGCAACAGTGCGGACGTAAAAGGTGAACTGGGGGTTAAAGACCTCAACCTCGACGCGACGATTGATGCCCCAAGCCTGGATAACGCGCTGCCGGGGCTGGGTGGTACGGCGAAAGGGCTGGTAAAAGTTCGCGGTACGGTTGAAGCACCACAGCTGCTGGCGGATATTACCGCCCGTGGTCTGCGCTGGCAGGAACTTTCCGTTGCTCAGGTACGTGTTGAAGGGGATGTTAAATCGGCCGAGCAAATCGCCGGTAATCTTAATGTTCGCGTAGAGCGGATTGTACAACCTGACGTGAATATTGGCCTGGTGACGCTCAACGCCAAAGGCAGTGAAAAGCAGCACGAGCTGCAGTTGCGCATTCAGGGGGAACCGGTTTCCGGGCAACTGGATCTTGCCGGGAGCTTTGATCGCAAAGAACAGCGCTGGAAAGGAGAGTTAAGCAATACTCGCTTCCAGACGCCGGTCGGTCCGTGGTCGCTCAACCGGGCTATCGCGCTGGATTACCGTAATCAGGAACAAAAAATTAGTATCGGACCGCACTGCTGGAACAACCCGAATGCGGAGCTGTGCGTACCACAGACGATTGATGCGGGTGCGGAAGGGCGCGCGGTGGTGAATCTAAACCGCTTCGACCTGGCGATGCTAAAACCGTTTATGCCGGAGACAACCCAGGCCAGCGGTGTGTTCACCGGTAAAGCCGATGTGAGTTGGGACACCACCAAAGAGGGTCTGCCACAGGGGCAGGTCACCCTGAGCGGACGTAACGTGAAGGTCACGCAAAGCGTGAATGATGCACCGCTCCCCGTGGCGTTTGAAACGTTGAATCTCACCGCCGACCTGCACAATAACCGTGCCGAGCTGGGCTGGCTGATTCGTCTGACCAACAACGGACAGTTTGACGGACAGGTGCAGGTAACAGACCCGCAAGGGCGCCGTAATCTGGGCGGTAACGTCAATATTCGCAACTTCAATCTGGCGATGGTGAACCCCATCTTCTCGCGCGGTGAAAAAGCGGCAGGGATGATCAACGCCAACCTGCGGCTGGGCGGCGATGTGCAAAGCCCGCAGTTGCTCGGACAGCTGCAACTGAGCGGTCTTGATATAGACGGTAACTTTATGCCGTTTGACATGCAGCCAAGCCAGTTAGCTGTTAACTTCACCGGAACACGCTCAACGCTGGCGGGCGTGGTGCGTACGCAGCAGGGAGAAATTAACCTGAGCGGCGATGCCGACTGGAGTCAAATAGACAACTGGCGGGCGCGCGTCGCGGCTAAAGGCAGTAGGGTACGTATTACCGTACCGCCAATGGTCCGCCTGGATGTCTCGCCGGACGTGGTCTTTGAAGCCACGCCAAGCCTGTTCACCCTTGATGGCAACGTGGATGTGCCGTGGGCGCGTATCGTGGTACATGACCTGCCGGAAAGCGCGGTTGGGGTTTCCAGCGATATGGTCATGCTTAACAACAATCTGCAGCCCGAGAAACCGCAGACCGCCGGCATTCCGATCAACAGCAACCTGAACATCCACGTCGGTAACAACGTGCGTCTTGACGCCTTTGGTCTGAAAGCGCGTCTGACGGGCGATCTGAAAGTGGTGCAGGATAAGCAGGGGCTGGGGCTGAACGGACAAATTAATATTCCGAGCGGTCGCTTCCATGCCTATGGTCAGGATCTGATTGTGCGTAAGGGCGAGCTGTTGTTCTCCGGTCCGCCGGATCAGCCGTTGCTTAACATCGAAGCGATTCGTAACCCTGATGCCACCGAAGACGACGTGATCGCTGGCGTTCGCGTCACTGGTACCGCCGATGAACCGAAGGCGGAGATCTTCTCTGACCCGGCAATGTCGCAGCAAATGGCGCTTTCCTACCTGCTACGCGGACAAGGGCTGGATAGCGAGCAGAGCGATAGCGCAGCGATGACCTCAATGCTTATTGGTCTGGGGGTTGCACAAAGTGGTCAGGTTGTGGGTAAAATCGGGGAGACATTTGGCGTAAGCAATCTGGCACTGGACACGCAAGGGGTGGGCGACTCATCTCAGGTGGTTGTCAGCGGATACGTACTGCCAGGTCTGCAGGTGAAATATGGTGTGGGTATATTTGACTCCTTAGCGACACTCACGCTACGTTATCGTCTGATGCCTAAGCTATATCTGGAAGCAGTGTCTGGCGTAGATCAGGCACTTGATTTGCTCTATCAGTTCGAGTTTTAGCAATGCGAATATTTGTCTACGGCAGTTTACGAACCAAACAAGGCAACAGCCACTGGATGACCAATGCCCTGTTGCTGGGAAATTTCAGTATCGATAACTACCAGTTGTACAGCCTGGGCCACTATCCAGGCGCCGTTCCGGGGAATGGAACAGTACACGGGGAAGTTTATCGTATTGATAACGCCACGCTGGCAGAGCTTGACGCTCTGCGTACCCGCGGCGGTGAATACGCACGCCAGTTAATTCAAACGCCGTACGGAAGTGCATGGATGTACGTGTACCAACGTCCGGTTGATGGCTTAACGCTGATTGAAAGCGGTAACTGGTTAGACAGAGACCAGTACTAACATATACCTGATGGATTTCGAGTTGCATCAAGGCGGCGACGCAGAGAATCCCCAGGAGCGTACTTCAGTACGTGACTGGGGTGAGCGAGGACAAACTGGCACAGCCAGTTTGAACAGCGCTTACGCTGGCCCCGAAGGGGCGAGGCCAAAGGCCGAGTAAAGCCAACGCAGAGGCAGTTTGAAAGACGACAGGTATAACACGCCACCCTCGGGTGGCGTTGTTTTATACGATGGTCGCTGTAATCTTGGGCTATCAGGAAGCATTTCTCTTTTTTTTCATCACATAAAAATACCTGTTCAATAAAGCGTTAATTAATATAATTTATTATTTTACTCAAAACATCACCGTGGATTATTGTAAGGCAATATGATCACGTTAGCAGAAATAATTTTATTTTAGTTGCACTCTCATTCTGTAAAAATAATTATCCAGGTAAGGATAGTAATGGAATGAGTAATATTGTTTATCTCAAGCTCATTGGTGAACAACAAGGCGATATTTCTGATGGATGTGGCACAATTGATTCAGTTGGTAATCGGTGGCAACAGAATCATGTGAATGAAATATTTGTTTTTTCTCTGGTTGCAGGAGTAGCGAGTACAGGTAAAGGTACGAATCTAAAGAACTTAACATTCAGTAAGCAAATAGATAAAAGCTCACCACTATTAATGAATGCGATTAATAACAATGAAAACCTGTTTCTTGAGTTTTGGTTTTATCACATAAATAGATATGGTCAATGGGAGAAGTATTATTATATTCAGCTCAGAGGTGCATCGATATCAAGTATTCAGATGAGGGTTATAAAAGACCAGATAGATACAGAAATAATATCAGTAAATTATGATTATATCCTTTGTAAGCACCTGATAAGCAATACCGAGTGTAGCTATCTGGCTTTACCTGCAGACTACAATAAGCTTTTTGTTCCGATTCCGAAACCCCAGACTCAAACTCTTAACAGTGCAGGTGTGGGCCGATTGCTGG
This sequence comes from Citrobacter sp. KTE30, assembly GCF_000398825.1. NCBI lineage: Bacteria > Pseudomonadati > Pseudomonadota > Gammaproteobacteria > Enterobacterales > Enterobacteriaceae > Citrobacter > Citrobacter sp. KTE30. The sequence goes on from NZ_KB976055.1 coordinate 260,231, forward strand.
CGGCTGGAGGGATTTATAACGGTAACATCGAAGGGTTCAGGGACACTGCAGAAAAACTGGGTGGTGATGCCGTCAAAGGCTACGATCAGATTCTTAATGAGAAAACGGTCGGCGTCGCCATTACGGCTGCCTCTATTGCCGCTGGTTATGGGCTTGGGAGGATGGAGTTAAGTTCGACGATAAGAAGTCTTGAAAAGCTGGGGCGGATTGAAACCAAGAGCATATCATTAGGGCGTAGTAACACCACTGAAAATTTATATCGTCGGACTAGCAATACTGAAGTGTTTTCAGATCTAAAAGTGCCTATGCAGATGCGCTATGTTGAACAGGCTGCACGTGAAGGTGGGATAGGCTTGGGGGGAGTTAAAGTGAGAATTATCAGGGATTCTGACCTGAAAGGTAAGAATATCTATGGTTATACTCACCCTAGTGGTGATATTGATTTGTACCCGGATGCTTTTGCGGATATTGAGCAATTAATAAAAACGTTAGGACATGAAAGAACACATACTATGCAAATCTATCTCTTTAAGCATCCAAATACATATGCTGATGATGCAATCAAGATGAATAAAGAATTGATATTGAATGAAAAAGCCGCCCATAGTATTGAAGATAACTTTTGGCAATTTTACCTGAATAATAAGACCGGAAAGCTAGAGGAGTACAAATAGATGAACTCTTTGACCTATCTTGAATGGATGAAGCACTTACCAAAAGATGATGGTAGTTACAGTTCATGTGAATGCCCAGCATGTGGTAAAAAAGGACTTTCTTATCAATACTTTGGTTTCGATAATGGTGATATTGGCTGGAAGGTTATTTGGTGCGAAACCTGTAAATCTGGAGTGAAAATTTCGAGAACCAAAATACCTGAAGGGGCTAGTAGGTTAATAGATTTTCAAGAACAAGAACGTTTCTTTGAAACGAAGCCTGAACTGAAACTAATTGTTTAGATTGATCTCAATAAAAGCCCCTCATAAAGTGAGGGGCTTCAATAAGTTATGCTGATCTTAGAAAGCCAACTTACTTCTTCGCGCGCTCGAAGGAAGCAACGATTTCAGCTTTAGCAGCTTCAGCGTTGTCCCAACCGTCAACTTTTACCCATTTGCCAGCTTCGAGGTCTTTGTAGTGCTCGAAGAAGTGGGTGATCTGCGCTTTCAGCAGTTCCGGCAGGTCGGTCACATCTTTGATGTGATCGTATTCTTTGCTCAGCTTGGTGTGCGGTACCGCAACCAGTTTCGCATCTTCACCGGATTCGTCGGTCATTTTCAGTACGCCAACCGGGCGGCAACGAATCACTGAACCTGGCTCCAGCGGGTACGGAGTCGGGACCAGAACGTCTACCGGGTCACCATCCAGAGACAGGGTGTGGTTGATGTAACCGTAGTTGCACGGATAGAACATCGCGGTGGACATGAAGCGGTCAACGAACAGGGCGCCGCTCTCTTTGTCAACTTCGTATTTGATCGGATCTGCGTTAGCAGGGATCTCGATAACAACGTAGATATCTTCCGGCAGGTCTTTACCGGCAGGGACGTTGAGTAAGCTCATGTCTGTTTCCTTTAAATAAGCTATGGCAAACAAGTGGCGGGTATTATAGCCAACTCGCGCGGAATGTCTCCGCTTGTTTTCGCTTTCTCTGCGTGCATTTTCTTCTTTTCACCTCTCTCTCGTGACAGAAAAGTCCATATCTTCAGCCGCATTTTTCATAGCGAGATGAAAGCGATTACAAAGTTGTGATTAACGTTTTATTTACTTTTTTGAAGTGTGATGTAACGCAATCCGTTACATGCTCAATTGTCTATAGTTTTTTCGCAACGGTTAATTAACCAACAATAATCACCCTACGAGGACGCACTTATGTGGAAGCGCTTACTTTTAGTCACAGCAGTTTCGGCAGCCATGTCGTCTATGGCAATGGCAGCCCCTTTAACCGTAGGATTTTCGCAGGTTGGCTCTGAATCGGGCTGGCGCGCAGCAGAAACCAACGTCGCGAAAAGCGAGGCCGAAAAGCGGGGAATTACGCTGAAAATCGCTGATGGCCAACAAAAGCAGGAAAACCAGATTAAAGCAGTTCGCTCATTTGTTGCGCAGGGCGTCGACGCCATCTTTATTGCGCCGGTCGTGGCAACAGGTTGGGAGCCGGTTTTAAAAGAAGCGAAAGATGCCGACATTCCGGTCTTTTTGCTTGATCGTTCCATCGATGTAAAAGACAAATCTCTCTATATGACCACCGTCACCGCCGACAACGTGCTGGAAGGCAAATTGATCGGCGACTGGCTGATTAAACAAGTGGACGGCAAGCCGTGTAACGTCGTTGAGCTGCAAGGGACCGTCGGGGCCAGCGTGGCGATCGATCGTAAAAAAGGCTTTGCTGAAGCCATCGCCAGTGCGCCAAACATCAAAATTATCCGTTCTCAGTCCGGTGACTTCACCCGCAGTAAAGGGAAAGAAGTGATGGAGAGCTTTATCAAAGCAGAAAACAACGGCAAGAACATCTGCATGGTTTACGCCCACAACGATGACATGGTGATCGGTGCTATCCAGGCGATCAAAGAAGCGGGTCTGAAACCCGGCAAAGATATTCTCACCGGTTCTATCGACGGCGTACCGGATATCTACAAAGCGATGATTGACGGTGAAGCCAACGCCAGCGTTGAACTGACGCCGAATATGGCGGGGCCGGCATTCGACGCGCTGGAGAAATTCAAAAAAGACGGCACGATGCCTGAGAAGCTGACCATTACCAAGTCGATCCTCTATCTGCCGGATACGGCGAAAGAAGAGTTAGAGAAGAAGAAAAACATGGGCTACTAAGCCTTCATGAAAATGCCGGGGGGCTGCGCTTGCCCGGCCTACATTACGCTCTTTTGTAGGCCGGATAAGCGTAGCGCCATCCGGCGTGATGCAGGAGGAATCATGACCACCGACCAACATCAGGAAATCCTCCGCACCGAAGGATTAAGCAAATTCTTTCCCGGCGTCAAAGCGTTGGATAACGTAGATTTCAGCTTGCGTCGCGGTGAAATTATGGCGCTGCTGGGGGAAAACGGAGCCGGCAAATCGACGCTCATCAAAGCGCTGACCGGCGTTTACCATGCAGATCGCGGCACTATCTGGCTCGAAGGCCAACCGATCTCCCCCAAAAACACCGCCCATGCCCAGCAACTGGGGATTGGCACCGTGTACCAGGAAGTGAACCTGCTGCCCAATATGTCGGTTGCCGATAACTTATTTATTGGCCGTGAGCCGCGGCGTTTTGGCCTGCTTCAGCGCAAGCAGATGGAAAAACGCGCGACGGAGCTGATGGCGTCATACGGTTTTTCCCTTGACGTGCGTGAGCCGCTGAACCGCTTTTCCGTGGCGATGCAACAAATCGTCGCCATCTGTCGGGCGATCGATCTCTCCGCGAAAGTGCTGATCCTCGATGAGCCGACCGCCAGCCTCGATACCCAGGAAGTTGAAATGCTGTTCGGCCTGATGCGTCATCTGCGCGATCGGGGCGTCAGCCTGATCTTCGTCACTCATTTCCTCGATCAGGTTTATCAGGTCAGCGATCGCATCACCGTTCTGCGTAACGGCGGCTTCGTTGGCTGCCGTGAAACCCGGGAATTACCGCAAATTGAACTGGTCAAAATGATGCTGGGTCGCGAACTGGATACCCATGCGCTACAGCGTGCGGGACGCACATTGCTTAGCGATAAGCCGGTGGCGGCCTTTAGCGACTTTGGCAAAAAAGGCACCATCGCGCCGTTTGATCTACAGGTGCGTCCCGGTGAGATCGTCGGTCTCGCAGGACTGCTGGGATCCGGGCGAACGGAAACGGCAGAGGTGATCTTCGGTATTAAACCCGCCGACAGCGGAAGTGCGCTGATCAAAGGCAAACCGCAGACCTTGCGATCGCCGCATCAGGCTTCGTGTCTGGGAATCGGTTTCTGTCCGGAGGATCGCAAAACGGATGGCATTATTGCCGCCGCTTCGGTGCGGGAAAACATCATTCTGGCATTGCAGGCGCAGCGCGGCTGGCTGCGGCCTATCCCACGGAAAGAACAAAACGAGATTGCCGAGCGTTTTATCCGCCAGCTCGGAATTCGCACCCCCAACGCTGAACAGCCGATCGAGTTTCTCTCCGGCGGCAATCAGCAAAAAGTATTGCTCTCGCGCTGGTTACTGACCAAACCGCAGTTCCTGATCCTCGATGAACCCACGCGTGGGATCGACGTCGGCGCGCATGCGGAGATTATCCGACTGATCGAAACGCTGTGCGCGGATGGTCTGGCGCTGCTGGTCATCTCATCCGAACTGGAAGAGTTAGTGGGCTATGCCGATCGGGTCATTATTATGCGCGATCGCAAACAAGTGGCCGAGATCCCACTGGCTGAACTGTCCGTACCGGCGATCATGAACGCCATTGCGGCCTAAGGAGACTATGGTGATGCCTCAATCCCTCCCTCAATCCAATCCGCCTAAACGGCGGTTCCGTTGGCCAAAGGGGATGCCACAACTGGTGGCGCTACTGCTGGTGCTGCTGGTGGATAGCCTGGTCGCCCCGCACTTCTACCAGGTGATTTTGCAGGATGGTCGGCTGTTTGGTAGCCCGATTGATATTCTCAACCGCGCCGCTCCCGTGGCGCTGTTGGCGATTGGTATGACGCTGGTGATTGCCACCGGCGGCATCGACCTTTCCGTGGGGGCCGTCATGGCTATTGCTGGCGCCACTACTGCGGCGATGACGGTGGCCGGGCACAGTCTACCGGTGGTGCTGCTTGCCGCCTTAGGCTCCGGCATTCTGGCTGGGCTGTGGAATGGGATTCTGGTGGCCATACTCAAGATCCAACCGTTTGTCGCCACGCTAATCCTGATGGTGGCCGGGCGTGGAGTGGCGCAGCTTATCACTTCCGGGCAAATCGTCACTTTCAACTCGCCCGAGCTGTCGTGGTTTGGTAGCGGCTCGCTCTTACTGTTCCCTACGCCGGTAATTATTGCACTGCTCACGCTGGTGGTGTTCTGGCTGCTGACGCGGAAAACGGCGCTGGGTATGTTTATCGAAGCGGTGGGTATCAACATTCGTGCGGCAAAAAACGCTGGGGTGAACACCCGCATTATCGTGATGCTCACCTATGTGTTGAGCGGCCTGTGCGCGGCTATCGCTGGCATTATCGTCACGGCGGATATTCGTGGGGCAGATGCCAATAACGCCGGATTATGGCTGGAACTGGATGCCATCCTGGCGGTAGTCATCGGTGGTGGCTCGCTAATGGGCGGGCGCTTTAACCTGCTGCTGTCGGTGGTAGGCGCGTTGATTATTCAGGGCATGAACACCGGGATTTTGCTGTCGGGCTTCCAGCCGGAACTGAATCAGGTGGTCAAAGCCGTGGTGGTGTTGTGTGTGCTGGTCGTGCAGTCACAACGCTTTATCAGCCTGATAAAAGGAGTGCGTGGTCATGATAAAACGTAATTTACCGCTGATGATCACCCTCGGCGTGTTTGTGCTGGGCTACCTTTACTGCCTGACGCAGTTTCCAGCTTTTGCTTCCACCCGGGTGATTTGCAATATCCTGACCGATAACGCTTTTTTAGGGATTATCGCCGTGGGCATGACCTTCGTGATCCTCTCTGGCGGGATCGACCTTTCCGTTGGCTCGGTGATCGCGTTTACCGGCGTATTTTTGGCGAAGGCCATTGGCTATTGGGGTATTTCCCCGCTGCTGGCGTTCCCCCTGATTTTGCTGATGGGCTGTGCGTTTGGCGCGTTTATGGGGTTACTGATTGATGCGCTGAAGATCCCAGCATTCATTATTACGCTGGCGGGAATGTTTTTCCTGCGCGGCGTCAGCTATCTGGTCTCTGAAGAGTCGATCCCAATTAACCATCCGATTTATGACACGCTCTCAAGTCTGGCATGGAAAATTCCTGGCGGCGGTCGCCTGAGCGCGATGGGGTTGTTAATGCTGGGCGTGGTGGTGATTGGCATCTTCCTTGCGCACCGTACGCGCTTTGGTAATCAGGTTTACGCCATTGGCGGCAACGCCACCTCTGCTAACCTGATGGGCATTTCTACTCGCAGCACAACGATCCGCATTTATATGCTGTCTACCGGGCTGGCGACGCTTGCCGGCATTGTGTTTTCCATTTACACCCAGGCGGGTTATGCGCTGGCGGGCGTTGGCGTTGAGCTGGATGCGATTGCCTCAGTGGTGATTGGCGGAACGCTGCTAAGTGGTGGGGTCGGTACGGTGTTAGGGACGTTGTTTGGCGTTGCCATTCAGGGGTTGATCCAGACCTACATTAATTTTGATGGCACATTAAGTTCCTGGTGGACGAAGATCGCGATTGGCATTTTATTGTTTATTTTTATAGCGTTACAACGCGGTCTGACGGTGCTTTGGGAAAATCGTCAAAGCTCGCCGGTTACCCGAGTGGGTACGGCGGCAACACCAAAGTAACATCCTGATTTTGCACAAAACATTTAAATACCTAAACTTTTTCCGGTTGTAGTCGATAGGTTCTGTACAGGTCTGTTTTAACCCTACAACCGGAAATATAACGATGCCAAAATCCCTTTCAATTCGATCAAGTTTGTTGGTGTTATTGTCTTTGCTGACTTTCCTTCTGTTACTGACCGGTGGTATGGGGCTATATGCCTCTACGCGTGTCATTACCTCATTGATTTATCACGGTATTATGAGTGCTGCGATGTTGACTGCTATCGCATTGCTGGCGGTTATTTGGTTTATGCTGCGAAATAAGTTTCTCAAACCGCTGGATAATATGGTTGAGCAACTGGAACGTCTGGCGACGGGGGATTTATCACCGGTTACCACGCTGTCGGCCAGCGCTGAATTCAACCGCCTGAACGCGGCAATGGATGACATGCGCCATGCGCTGGGCGACTCGGTACAACGCGTACGCGATGCCAGTTCGCAAATTGATATTGGCAGTCGTGAACTGACGGCCGGGAACCAGCATCTGGCGCAACGCACTGAATCGACAGCCACTTCACTGGAGCAGACCGCCGCCAGCATGGAAGAACTCACGGCGACGGTGAAACAGAATGCGCAGAACGCGGAACAGGCTCACCAACTGGCGAAATCGGTGTCGGATACCGCCGATCGCGGTAGCGAAATGGTGTGCTATGTGATCGAGAAAATGCGCGATATTTCCGGCAGCTCCAGCCGAATCGCCGACATCCTCAGCGTAATCGACGGTATTGCTTTCCAGACCAATATCCTGGCGCTCAACGCTTCCGTTGAAGCGGCGCGCGCCGGTGAGCAGGGGCGGGGCTTTGCGGTTGTTGCAGGTGAAGTACGTAATCTGGCCAGCCGCAGCGCCGAGGCGGCCAAAGAGATCCGCACGTTAATCAGTGATTCACACACCCACGTAGGGGAAGGTAGTGAGCTGGCGCAGCAGGCGGGCGAAACCATGGATGAGATTGCCAATGAAGTCATGCGCATGACCAAACTAATGCGTGAAATTGCCAGTGCGTCCCAGGAACAGAGTCGCGGCATAGAGCAGGTGAATATTGCGGTGATTCAGATGGATGAAACGGCGCAGCAAAATGCGGCGCTGGTACAGCAGTCGTCAGCGGCTACCCGCTCGCTGGAAGAACAGTCTTCAGCGCTAATCGAAGCAATGGCCGTATTTAAGCTACAGACAGCCTAACCGTGCGTAGGCCGGATAAAGGCGTTTACGCCGCCATCCGGCAATATCACCGTATTGTGCCGGATGGCACTTCGCTTATCCGGCCTGCAACGTGCTGTAGGCCGGATGTTGCGCTTACGCGTCCGGGAACTCGCGGATAAAGCGTTCTACATCTTCAACCATATGGTCGTTACCCACGAAGAAGGAGCGGCGCTGGTGCAGGCTTTCCGGGATGATATCCAGAATACGATTTTTACCGTCGCTCGCCTTGCCGCCCGCTTGCTCGGCCAGCAGGGCCATTGGGTTGCATTCATACAGCAGACGCAGTTTCCCTTCCGGGTGGCTGGCGGTGCTTGGGTACAGGTAGATCCCGCCTTTCAGCAGATTGCGATGGAAGTCCGCAACCAGAGAGCCAATGTAGCGCGAGGTGTACGGGCGCTGGGTTGACTTATCTTCTTCCTGGCAGAATTTAATGTACTTCTTCACGCCGTTCGGGAATTTGATGTAGTTACCTTCGTTAATGGAGTACGTGCTGCCTTTCGCCGGGAAGCGCATACGTTCCTGGCTGAGGCAGAATACGCCCAGAGAAGGATCGTAGGTGAAGGCGTGCACGCCACAGCCGGTGGTGTACACCAGCATGGTGGAAGAACCATAAACCACGTAACCTGCAGCAACCTGCTTGTTGCCCGGTTGCAGGAAATCCTCTTCCGTGACCGGAGTACCGACTGGGGTTACGCGGCGGTAAATAGAGAAAATCGTACCGACAGAGACGTTAACATCGATGTTGGATGAGCCATCCAGCGGATCCATTAGCACAACGTATTTAGCGTGTTCACAGCCTTCAAAGACGACGATTTCATCTTCTTCTTCCGAGGCAATGCCCGCCACAATGTCGCGCGCCTTCAGTGCAGCTTTCAGTTTTTCGTTCGCGAACAGATCGAGTTTTTGCTGAACCTCTCCCTGCACGTTCTCAGCACCGCTGGCACCCAGGATATCGACCAGACCGGCCTTGTTGATATCGCGGTGGATGATCTTGGCGCCCAGCTTTATTGCCGACAACAAAGCAGTGAGTTCACCGGTAGCATGAGAAAACTCGTGCTGCTTTTCGACAATAAATTCACCTAACGTTTTCATAACACTTTCCCTGCAATTTATGTGGAGTAAAGCGACCGCAACAATATTAACAAATATTTCCATTGTTGCGCTTAGGTGAATCGCGCCAGCAAACTGCGGAATATCCTGAAATGCGTTTCTCACTTGCCGGACATGTGCGTAAAATGGCCCCCAGATTAAAAAAGGATAGTGACGTATGCGCATTCATATTTTGGGAATTTGTGGCACTTTCATGGGCGGTCTGGCGATGCTGGCGCGCTCGCTCGGTCATGAAGTAACCGGTTCGGACGCCAATGTGTATCCGCCGATGAGTACCTTACTTGAGAAGCAAGGCATTGATCTGATTCAGGGTTACGATGCCAGCCAGCTCGACCCGCAGCCGGACTTAGTGATCATCGGCAATGCCATGACCCGTGGTAATCCGTGCGTGGAAGCGGTTCTCGAGAAGAACATTCCGTACATGTCTGGCCCGCAGTGGCTGCATGACTTTGTATTGCGCGACCGCTGGGTACTGGCGGTTGCGGGTACGCACGGCAAAACCACCACCGCCGGAATGGCGACCTGGATCCTCGAAGCCTGCGGCTATAAGCCTGGCTTTGTGATCGGCGGCGTACCGGGTAACTTCGAGGTTTCTGCGCGTCTGGGCGAAAGCGACTTCTTCGTGATTGAAGCGGATGAGTACGACTGCGCGTTCTTCGACAAGCGTTCTAAATTCGTGCATTACTGCCCGCGTACGCTGATCCTCAACAACCTTGAGTTCGATCACGCGGACATCTTTGACGATTTGAAAGCGATCCAGAAACAGTTCCATCACCTGGTGCGTATCGTGCCGGGCCAGGGACGCATCATCTACCCGGAAAACGACATCAATCTGAAACAAACGATGGCGATGGGCTGCTGGAGCGAACAAGAGCTGGTGGGCGAACAAGGTCACTGGCAGGCGAAAAAACTGACCACCGATGCTTCTGAGTGGGAAGTGTGGCTGGACGGTGAAAAAGTCGGCGAAGTGAAGTGGGGCCTGGTGGGCGAGCACAATATGCATAACGGTCTGATGGCGATTGCGGCCGCGCGCCATGTGGGCGTCGTACCTGCAGATGCAGCTAATGCGCTCGGTTCATTCATTAACGCCCGTCGTCGTCTTGAGCTGCGCGGTGAAGCCAATGGCGTGACGGTGTATGACGATTTTGCCCATCACCCGACGGCCATTCTGGCAACGCTTGCGGCGTTGCGCGGTAAAGTAGGCGGTACGGCGCGCATCATCGCAGTGCTGGAACCTCGCTCGAACACCATGAAAATGGGCCTGTGCAAAGACGATCTGGCGCCGTCGTTAGGCCGTGCGGACGAAGTGTTCCTGCTGCAACCTCCGCATATTCCGTGGCAGGTAGCCGAAGTCGCTGAAGCCTGCGTTCAGCCGGCACACTGGAGTGGCGATGTGGATGCCCTGGCAGATATGGTGGTGAAAACCGCGCAGCCAGGCGATCACATTCTGGTGATGAGCAACGGCGGATTTGGTGGTATTCATCAAAAACTGCTGGATGGCCTGGCGAAGAAAGCTCAGGCGGAAGCGGAAGAGTAAAAAAATGCCCGGTGGCGCTACGCTTACCGGGCCTACAACGAATTCACGGATTGTAGGCCGGATAAGGTGATTGCACCGCCATCCGGCACTTTCGGCGGACAAAGAGGTTAGGCCTCGTTTTCCGCCAGTTCACGCAGATACTGGAAGATCTGGCGGGAAGATTTTGGCGGCTTGTTGCCCGCTTTTTCTTTCCTGGCGTTACGCACCAGCGAACGCAGTTGCTGGCGGTCGGCGTCAGGCCACAGATTCATCACTTCTTCGATGGCTTCATCGCTACCGTCAACCATTCGGTCACGCAGTTGCTCCAGCTTATGGAAGACAACGACCTGCTGGTTGTGACGATTTTTCAGCTTGTCCAGCGCCTGACGAATAGGATCAACATCGCGCTGGCGCAACATTTTGCCAATCAACTGCAGCTGGCGGCGGCGTCCTTCCATCTTAATACGCTGGGCCAGCTCAATGGCGGCACGTAAATCCGCATCAAGCGGGATCTTATCCAGCGCGTTTTTCCCCAGATCAACCAGTTCCGCACCCAGGCGTTTTAACTCCTCGGCATCGCGTTTAATTTCACTTTTACTGACCCAGATAATTTCATCGTCTTCGTCTTCGATGTCATCACCGGGAACGTCGTCGAGCCAGTCTTCGGGCTGCTTTGTCATTTCAGGCTCCTTAAAAAAAGAGGCTAATGTTACCAGTTAAGATGCGCACTGAAAAACGGTTCTCTGTTAGACTTCAGAGAAACTCTCTCTACATTATGGCATTTGCGATGAAAGTAATCTCACAAGTTGAAGCGCAGCGTAAGATTCTGGAAGAAGCAGTCTCGACGGCACTGGAATTAGCGTCAGGTAAGTCGGATGGCGCGGAAGTCGCTTTGAGCAAGACCACGGGTATTAGCGTCAGCACCCGTTATGGTGAAGTGGAGAACGTCGAATTCAATAGCGATGGTGCACTGGGGATTACGGTTTATCACCAGAACCGTAAGGGCAGCGCATCGTCCACCGATTTAAGCCCGCAGGCGATTGCACGCACCGTGCAGGCTGCGCTGGACATTGCACGTTACACTTCGCCGGATCCGTGCGCAGGCGTGGCAGATAAAGACCTGCTGGCCTTTGATGCGCCCGATCTGGACCTGTTCCACCCGGCGGAAGTTTCCCCTGATGAAGCCATCGAACTGGCCGCTCGTGCTGAACAGGCGGCGCTGCAGGCTGATAAGCGTATCACCAATACCGAAGGCGGCAGCTTTAACAGCCACTATGGCATCAAAGTGTTTGGTAACAGCCACGGCATGCTGCAGGGCTACTGCTCCACGCGTCATTCCCTTTCCAGCTGCGTGATCGCGGAAGAAAATGGTGATATGGAGCGTGATTACGCCTACACCATTGGCCGGGCGATGGGCGATCTGCAAACGCCGGAGTGGGTGGGGGCTGACTGTGCTCGCCGTACCTTATCACGCCTGTCTCCGCGTAAGCTGTCCACCATGAAAGCGCCGGTGATTTTCGCCAACGAAGTGGCGACCGGACTGTTCGGACACCTGGTCGGCGCGATCGCCGGCGGTTCGGTGTACCGCAAATCCACCTTCCTGCTGGATTCGCTGGGCAAACAAATTCTGCCGGAATGGCTGACTATTGAAGAACATCCGCACCTGCTGAAAGGGTTGGCGTCTTCACCGTTCGACAGCGAAGGCGTACGGACCGAACGCCGCGACATTATTAAAGACGGCGTGCTGACTCAGTGGCTGCTGACCAACTATTCCGCACGTAAGCTGGGGCTGAAGAGCACTGGTCATGCAGGCGGGATCCACAACTGGCGAATTCCGGGACAAGGTCTAAGCTTCGAGCAGTTGCTCAAAGAGATGGGCACAGGTCTTGTGGTTACTGAGCTGATGGGACAGGGCGTAAGCGGCATTACCGGCGATTACTCGCGCGGCGCGGCGGGCTTCTGGGTCGAAAATGGTGAAATTCAGTATCCGGTGAGTGAAATTACCATCGCCGGTAACTTAAAAGAGATGTGGCGCAATATTGTGACCGTGGGGAACGATATTGAAACGCGCAGTAATATCCAATGTGGTTCGGTATTGTTACCGGAGATGAAAATCGCCGGGCAGTAATACTCGTTAAGGCGTTAATTTTTAATAATAAAAAAGGAAGTGAGCAATGCGTAAACACCTGTTAGCGATCGTCGCGGCTTCAACGCTGGTTCTTGGTTTTTCTGCGTTTGCAGCCGATCTCGAAGATGACATGGGGATCCTCAACGACAACCTGAAAATTGTCGAAAAAACGGATAATGCGACTGAACTGAAAGACGCGTTAACCAAAATGCGTGCAGCCGCGCTGGACGCGCAAAAAGGTACGCCGCCGAAGCTGGAAAACAAATCCCCGGACAGCCCGGAGATGAAAGATTTCCGCCACGGCTTTGACACGCTGATCGGCCAGATTGACGGCGCGCTGAAGCTGGCGAACGAAGGTAAAGTTAAAGAGGCGAAAGCCGTTGCGGAAGAGCTGAAAACCACGCGCAACGAAAACCACAAGAAGTTCCGCTAATCTGCGCTATCCGGCCTGCATACCCGTAGGCCGGATAAAATCCCCCGCTACTGCACGCCCCATAAGTAAACGCTATCCCCATCACATTTTTTCATTTTTATCGTCCATTCATTGTTCGCACTTCCTTCCATTTTGCTGCCCACTCTTGCGATCTCAATCACATTCTTCCGGTGATAAATCGTGGTTCCAGCCCTTTTTGCGGCACAGATCACTATCGCTGCACACCTTTCCACTTCGAAGTGGAAAACAACTCGCTACAAACTTATAACCTCCGTCGCTAATTTACCCTCAGAGACATTAACGGGGTAAGACGAGTGAATAACGGAGCTGTAATGAATGACATGGGGGAATCGGTGGAACTGGCCGACCGCATGCTGGCGCAGGTGTATGCCTTGCTGCGTGAACGCAACATTATTCCCAACGCCGTACAGGAACAGATGCTGACGTCGCATGTTCGCGCCATGGCGCACCGCTCGGCAACGGGTGAACCCTTACCAGAAGTCGATGCCAGCTTGTTTGATGAAATATCTGCCGAGTCAATGGCGCTTGCCCGCGACGTGGTCGCCGAGTTTGGCAATCTTCCTGAGGAAGAGGCCTGGCTGCTGTCGGTGCACTTTGAAGTCGCGAAAGACAACCTTTAAGGAGAAAAAGATGGAACAGATTACCGTAGTGATTGGCGATCGTCTGGGTAAAGGCCAGAAAGTGGCGGCAGGCGTAGAGAAAGCGGGTGGCCGTGCCGTTGTGGTGCCGGGCGTTGCAGCAGATATGAAGCTGGGTGACGTGATGAAGGCGGAAAACGCCACCTTTGGTATCTCGTTTTGCGGCAGCGGTGGTGCGGGTGCGATTACTGCGCAGACCAAATACGGCTACAAGGCGAAATACGGCATGCGTTCGGTCGATGAAGGGGTAACCGCCATCAACGAAGGGTGCAACGTACTGGGATTCGGCTTTATGGACAAAGAAGAGCTCGGCGAGCGCCTGGTGCAGGCCTGGCAAAAGAAACACGGCGCTTAAGCATGAAAGAGCAATTCACCACCACGGTGAGAGTCACGGGTAAGGGCGAGACCAAAGCTCGCGCCTTTGCCGATGCCCTGAACCACGTTCAGGCTGCGGTGATGAAAGCGTCGCCGCATATCTTACTGCGTATTGAGCCACAGGATGTGCAGGTTGTTCAAGCGCGTGAATCGGTGCGTAAAGAGGCGTTTTTATTCCTCTTTTTGCGCCGGGAAAGACGCACTTTCAGCGTGGAGCTGGACGTGACCGTCAACGTGACTGCCATCAATCTCGACAAGGTGGATTTCGTTACGCAACGCTGATTTTCTATTAAAAGGCATAATTATGTTCCTGATAATATTAATAAAATCGCTCATCATCGGCGCGTTGGTTGGCGTTGGTGTCGGCGCTGGGGCTGCACGCATGTTTCATGCGCCTACCACTCAAGGGATGGGCGCGTTTCGTACTCTTGGAGAACTGAATTCCTGCGAAGGGGATCCGGCTTCTCACTTCTCGTTCGGCCTGGGCTTCTTCTTTAACGCCTGGGCTTCCTCCGTTGCGGCGGGGGCGTTCACTCAGGACGTCGACCATCGCATCATCCCCAACTGGGGCGCCGCCGCGCTGATGATTAAAAATCGCAACGTCGGTGAAACGCTGCACGATCCTAAGCGCATGGCAATTGCCTGCGGCGTTATCGGGATGATCGTGGTGACCTTTCTGAACCTCACTGCGTCATCCGTACCGGAAGCGCTGCAGGTTACCGCCGTCAAGGTACTGGTGCCCGCGGCTAACCTGCTGGTTAACACCGTGATGCCGGTGATCTTCTGGCTGGCGGCGATCGACGCCGGTAAGAAATCCGGCTTCTGGGCCACCGTTTTTGGCGGCGCGGCGCAGCTGATCATGGGCAACGCCGTTCCGGGGCTGGTGCTCGGCATTCTGATCGGCAAAGGTGTTGAAGAAAGCGGCTGGAACCACGTCACGAAAGTGATGATGGTAGCTATCGTCGCGCTGTTTGTTCTGAGCGGCTTCTTCCGCGGTTTCGATATGAAGATGATCGAATCCTTCCATCTGACCGTGCCTAACTGGCTCGAACTTATCCACAACTCGCTCAGCGGCAAATAACGGAGGTCATCATGGAACAGAATAAAGGTTTTTGGTTCGCTGACTGGTCGTTCCCGATCTTCGTGGGCCTGCTCTCATCCGGCGTATTTGCCGGAACGCACATGTACTACCTGTACGGTATTGGCGCATTTAACGAAGTGGCTTTTGTGGCGATGCTGAAAGCTGGAATGGATACCGGCTCCTACGGGGCGGTGGCGGCATTTGGCGCAAGTTTCCTGTTTGCCCGCATCATTGAAGGTTCGCTGGTGGGTATTCTGGATATCGGCGGGGCGATTCAGACCGGGGTTGGGTTAGGTGTTCCGGCGCTGCTGCTGGGCGCGGGCATTATCTTCCCGGTCGCCAACTTTGCCGCCTCGCTGGTCACTGGTCTGGTGATTGGTTTGGCGATTGGCTACATCATCATTCTGGCGCGTAAGTTCACCATCAACCAGAGCGACTCAACCTACGGTGCGGACGTCATGATGGGGGCCGGTAACGCCTCCGGCCGCTTCCTCGGACCGTTGATTATCCTCAGCGCGATGACGGCTTCTATTCCTATCGGAATCGGTTCTCTGGCGGGTGCGCTGCTGTTTTATCTGTGGCAAAAACCGATTACCGGCGGGGCGATCCTTGGGGCAATGATCCTCGGGTCCATCTTCCCGATTGCCATTAGCTAACTGTTGATTTGCAGGCCGGATAAGGCGGTTACGCTGCCATCCGGCATAGGAGAGAGCGATGTTTGATTTACTCCTGCGCCGTGCGCGCCTCGTTGACGATACGGTGAGCGATATTGCGCTCAAAGACGGCAAGATCGCGGCGTTGGGCGACGTTGATGGCCCGGCGCTGAAAACCATTGAGCTGGGCGGCGAGTGCTACGTCAGCGCAGGCTGGATTGACTCCCACGTTCATTGCTACCCGAAATCCCCGATTTACCACGACCAGCCGGATAGCGTCGGTATTGCGACCGGCGTCACTACCGTGGTGGATGCGGGCAGTACCGGGGCGGATGACATCGACGATTTTTACACCCTGACCCGGGAAGCTGCCACCGAGGTGTATGCGTTGCTGAATATCTCCCGCGTTGGGCTTATCGCCCAGAACGAGCTGGCCAACATGGCCAATATTGACGCTGATGCGGTGCGAGAGGCGGTGAAACGCCACCCTGATTTTATCGTCGGTCTGAAGGCACGTATGAGCAGCAGCGTAGTCGGTGAAAATGGCATCACGCCGCTGGATCGCGCCAAAGCGATGCAAAAAGAGAACGGCGACCTGCCGCTGATGGTGCACATCGGCAACAACCCGCCGGACCTGGATGAGATCGCCGAGCGCCTGAGCGCGGGTGACATCATTACCCACTGCTACAACGGTAAGCCGAACCGCATTCTGACGCCGCAAGGCGAGCTGCGGGCGTCAGTGACGCGGGCGATTTCACGCGGCGTGCGTCTCGACGTTGGGCATGGCACCGCCAGCCTGAGCTTTGCGGTGGCAAAACGCGCTATTGAACTGGGGATTTTGCCACACACCATCAGTTCCGATATTTACTGTCGCAACCGTATCAGCGGCCCGGTGCATTCTCTGGCGAATGTGATGTCGAAATTTCTCGCCATTGGGATGTCGCTTCCGCAGGTCATTGAGTGCGTTACCGCCAATGCTGCCGACGGCCTGCGCCTGAAACAGAAGGGGCGACTGCAGGTCGGTCTGGATGCTGATTTAACCCTCTTTACGCTTAAGCGCCAGCCAACCGTGCTGGTAGATGCAGAAAACGACAGCCTGCAGGCTGAACAACTGCTGGTGCCGCTTGCCGCAATACGTGCGGGCAAGGGCTATATGACCGAACAAGGGAGCGCGGAACATGCCTTCGATTTTTGAGAAATACGATTTAAAACAGGTGATTAATACCTCCGGCCGCATGACGGCGCTTGGCGTTTCCACGCCGCGACCAGAAGTGGTTGAAGCGGCGATGGCGGGGATGAACCACTATTTCGAGATGAAAGATCTGGTCAATAAAACCGGCGACTACATCGCGAAATTGCTGGAAGTGGAAGGGGCAACCGTTGTCTCTTGCGCCTCGGCGGGGATCGCCCTGTCGGTGGCTGGCGTATTGGTTAAAGACAGCGACTGGCTGCTGGAGAACCTGCACGTCACGCCCATCGAGAACAACGAAATCGTGCTGCCCAGAGGCCACAACGTCAACTTTGGTGCTCCGGTGGGTACCATGGTGGCGCTTGGCGGCGGTAAGTTAGTGGAGGCTGGTTATGCCAACGAATGTTCCGCGGCGCAGCTGGCTGCGGCCATTACACCGCGTACGGCGGCCATTCTGTATATCAAATCTCACCACTGCGTCCAGAAAAGTATGCTCAGCGTGGAGCAGGCTGCGGTGGTGGCGCGTACGCATAACCTGCCGCTGATCGTGGACGCGGCGGCGGAAGAAGATTTGCAATGCTACTACCGGGTTGGCGCAGATCTGGTTATTTATAGTGGCGCGAAGGCGATTGAAGGACCAACCAGCGGTCTGGTGATAGGTAAAACCCAGTACGTTGAGTGGGTGAAACGCCAGACGGCGGGAATTGGCCGGGCGATGAAGGTGGGGAAAGAGGGAATTCTTGGCCTAACCTGCGCCATCGAACTGTATCTGAACGCGCAGAAAGAGAGTGGCGCGGAGATGGTCGAGAAAATGACGCCGTTCATTAATGCGTTGAACCAGCTTAACGGCGTGAGCGCCCGCGTGGTGTGGGATAGCGCAGGGCGCGACATCGCACGCACGGAAATTAAGTTTGATGAAGCGGTAACCGGGATCGCCACGGGCGAACTGGTTGAAGCCCTGAAACAAGGCGAGTACGCGATTTACTTCCGTGGTTACAAAGCTAACGAAGGCATTATCGAAGCCGATGTGCGCAGCGTCGATCGTGCGCAGCTGGAGATTGTGGCCCGTCGAATTGGTGAAGTGATTTCGCAGGAGAAAGAAGTATGAAACTGACCCCTAACTTTTATCGCGACCGCGTCTGCCTGAACGTGCTGGCAGGCTCCAAAGAAAATGCGCGGGATATTTACGCGGCGGCGGAAGGACACGTGCTGGTTGGTGTGTTGTCAAAAAATTACCCGGATGTCGCAAGCGCAGTAGCGGATATGCGTGAATACGCAGCGCTTATCGACAATGCGCTCTCCGTGGGATTGGGGGCAGGCGACCCAAACCAGTCGGCGATGGTCAGTGAAATTTCCCGTCAGGTACAGCCGCAGCATGTTAATCAGGTCTTTACCGGCGTGGCCACCAGTCGCGCGCTGCTGGGCCAGCAGGATACAGTAGTCAACGGTCTGGTCTCGCCAACCGGCATGCCGGGCAGGGTGAAAATCTCCACAGGTCCGCTGAGCAGCCAGACGCCGGACGGTATTGTGCCGGTAGAAACCGCGATTGCGCTGCTCAAAGATATGGGCGGTAGCTCGATTAAATACTTCCCGATGGGCGGCCTGAAATGCCGTGAAGAGTACATTGCCGTAGCGCAGGCCTGCGCCCGTCATGACTTCTGGCTGGAGCCAACCGGCGGTATCGACCTGGATAATTTCACTGAAATCCTGCAGATTGCCCTCGATGCCGGAGTGAGTAAAATCATTCCTCACATCTATAGTTCGATTATTGATAAGGTGAGTGGTAACACTCGTCCGGATGACGTACGCCAGCTGATGGCGATGACCCGGGCCTGCGTAGGCTAACTGACTGATGAGGAAACTGACGTGCGATTCCCCAACCAACGTTTAGCACAGCTGTTTGACATGTTGCAAAACGAAGCGCTTCCACAGGACGAGCTGGCGCAGCGGTTGTCGGTTTCCACACGCACCGTACGGGCGGATATCACTGCGCTAAACGCACTGCTCACCCAGTACGGCGCACAGTTTGTCCTCAGCCGGGGTAACGGTTATCAGCTCAAAATTGACGACCCGGCAAGTTATAACACCCTGCAAACGCAGCAGCCCAACGCGTTGCTACGCATCCCTCGAACCAGCCAGGAACGGATACACTGGCTGGTGGTGCGTTTTCTGACGTCGGCTTTCTCGCTAAAGCTGGAAGATTTGGCTGATGAATGGTTTATCAGCCGCGCGACGCTGCAAAACGATATGGCTGAGGTGCGCGAGCATCTGCAACGTTATCATCTGACGCTGGAAACGCGTCCCCGTCACGGCATGAAACTGTTCGGCAGCGAAATGGCGATTCGCGCCTGTTTGACCGATCTGCTGTGGACGCTGGCACAGCAGGATCCGCAGCACCCATTAGTGATGCAGGAGGCGCTTAATGCCGGGATCCCTGAGCAGCTACAGCCCGTTTTACAGGATATTTTCGCTCGTTTTCATATTCGTCTGACCGATGAGGGCGAGCTGTTTTTACGCTTGTACTGCGCGGTGGCGGTACGGCGGATTAGCGAAGGGTATCCACTCCCGGATTTTGCCGCAGAAGAGGCCGATCAATCGGTGTGCCTGGCCACGCGGGAAATCGCGGCGGTACTGCACCGCCTGGCAGACAAACCGCTTTCCGTTTCCGAAGAAAACTGGCTACAGGTGCATATTGCTGCCCGCCAGGTACAAGAGATCGCGCCCAGTGCTATCAATGCGGATGATGACGAAGCGTTGGTCAATTACATCCTGCGTTTTATCAACACCCAGTACAACTACAACCTGTTGAATGACAAACAGTTACATGCTGACCTGCTGACGCATATTAAGACGATGATCACCCGCGTGCGTTACCAGATAATGATCCCCAATCCGCTGCTGGAAAATATTAAACAGCACTATCCCATGGCGTGGGACATGACGCTGGCCGCCGTCTCGGGATGGGGAAAATATACGCCGTACACCATCAGTGAAAATGAGATCGGCTTCCTCGTGCTGCATATTGGCGTCGGGCTGGAGCGTAGTTACAACATCGGTTACCAGAGACAGCCGAAGGTTCTGCTGGTATGCGATGCCGGAAATGCGATGGCGCGGATGATTGAAGCGGTGCTGGCGCGTAAGTATCCGCAGATAGAGATCGTCGATACCGTGACGCTGCGTGACTACGAACAGCGGGAAAGCATTAGCGAAGATTTTGTTATCTCTACCGCGCGGATCGGTGAAAAAGATAAGCCCGTAGCGATGATTGCGCCGTTTCCGACCGATTATCAACTCGAGCAAATTGGCAAACTGGTGCTGGTGGACAGAACCCGCCCGTGGATGTTGAACAAATTCTTCGATGCCGCCCATTTTCGTGTAATTGACGAGCCAATGGATCAACAAACGTTGTTCAAAACCTTATGCCGTCAGTTGCAGGATGAAGGTTTTGTCGACGCAGAGTTCCTTGATTCAGTGGTTGAGCGTGAGGCCATCGTCAGCACCATGCTGGGTGACAGCATTGCCTTGCCGCACGCCCTCGGTCTGCTGGCCAAGAAAACAGTGGTCTACACCATACTCGCCCCGCAGGGTATCGCCTGGGGCGATGAAACCGCGCACGTGATCTTCCTGCTCGCCATCAGTAAAAGCGAGTACGAAGAAGCGATGGCGATCTACGATATTTTCGTCACCTTCCTGCGTGAACGCGCCATGACGCGGCTCTGCGCATGCCGGAATTTCACCGAGTTCAAAACGGTCGCCATGGAGTGTGTCAGTCGTTTTTGAGAGGCGTTATCCAGAATTCGATGTAATGCGTATGTAATGCTAAACTGCATTACACATTCAATTTTATTGGAGGCATAATGGCCACGCTGAACGTCCGTCTGGATGACAAACTCAAAAATGAGGCTTATGCCGTGCTGGAAAAACTGAACATTACTCCAACGGAAGCTGTGCGATTACTGTTTCAGTACGTCGCGGAAACGGGGCGCATGCCAGTGAAAACCGTCACCGTTAGCGACAGCGAAGATGCACTGATTCAGACAGTCCGGGAGAGGCTGGCCAGCCCGCAAAAAGGAATCAAGGTTAGTCTGGATGACTTATGAATTGGAATTCGACCCGAGAGCCTTAAAAGAGTGGCATAAACTGGGTGATACGGTGAAGGCTCAGTTTAAGAAGAAGTTGGCCGACGTGTTGTTGAACCCCAGAATTGACTCTGCCCGTTTAAACGGTCTTCCAGATTGCTATAAAATTAAGCTTAAATCGTCCGGCTATCGTCTGGTGTACCAGGTTCGGGATGAGGTTGTGATCGTGTTTGTTGTCGCGGTCGGCAAGCGAGAACATTCGGCCGTTTATCTCGATGCAAACAAACGGCTTTAGCGATCAACGCAAATGATGTACGACCTGGTTGCTGCTGCCGCGCCAGATTAGCGCCGGGTCTTTAAGATCCTGCACGTATTTGCCATCGACCAGTACGTTGATGAGATCGACCACCTGCATTTGCGCGGCGTTGAGTTCATCGAGCTTGTAGCCGGTCCACACCCAGATATCTTTGCCGGGGCACTCAGCGCGAACGCGCTGCACCAGTTTCAGGATATCCGGCACGTTTTGCGGATGCAGCGGATCGCCACCGGAGAGCGAGATCCCCTGACGCTTGATTCGCGTATCGTTCAGATCGGCAATGATCTTGTCTTCCATCTCTTTGGTAAATGGCTCGCCGGAATTGAGCCGCCAGGTGCTTTTGTTATAGCAGCCGGGGCATTCATGCACGCACCCGGACACAAACAGCGTGCAGCGGGTGCCGGGGCCGTTAACGATGTCGACGGGATAATATTGGTGAAAGTTCATAGCTTGTAACCATGCCGGGTGGCGCTGCGCTTACCCGGCCTACAATAAGAGTGCGGTCCGTAGGCCCGGTAAGCGCAGCGCCACCGGGCATTAACGTAACAGCGGATTAACCTATCTGCCCGTTACCCAAATGCTTAACGCGGCGTTTCACTTCTTCCTGCTTACCGGCGTTAAACGGACGGGCGTCCGGGCTGCCTAAATAACCGCAGACGCGGCGGGTGACCGACACGCGCGCGGCGTCGTGGTTACCACATTTCGGGCAGGTAAAGCCTTTGCTGGTGCACTCGAACTCACCGGTAAAGCCGCACTCGTAGCATTCATCAATTGGCGTGTTGGTCCCGTAATACGGCACGTGCTGATAGCTGTAATCCCAGACGTCTTCCAGTGCTTTCAGGTTGTGCTGAATATTCGGGTATTCGCCGTAGCAAATGAAGCCTCCACTCGCCAGCGGCGGGTATGGCGCTTCGAAATCGATCTTGTCGTACGGGTTAACCTTTTTCTCCACGTCGAGGTGGAAGCTGTTGGTGTAGTAACCTTTATCGGTCACGCCTGGCACCACACCAAACTCGGCGGTATCCAGACGACAGAAACGATCGCACAGGTTTTCGCTTGGCGTGCTGTACAGGCTGAAGCCGTAGCCGGTCTCGTCTTTCCACTGATCGACTGCCTGACGCAGGCGTTCGACAATGGCGATAGCTTTGGCGCGAAGCTGCTCGCTGTCGTACAGATGTTTGTCACCAAACAGCGCGTTAATGGTTTCGTGAATGCCGATGTAACCCAGCGAGATAGACGCGCGGCCATTTTTAAATATTTCTGACACGTCATCGTCCGCTTTCAGACGCACGCCGCAGGCACCTTCCATATACAGGATTGGCGCCACGCGGGCTTTCACGCCTTCCAGACGCGCAATGCGGGTCATCAGCGCTTTACGTGCCAGCACCAGTCGATCGTCGAGCAGTTTCCAGAAGGTGGCTTCATCGCCGTGGGCTTCCAGCGCGATACGCGGCAGGTTGAGGCTGATAACGCCGAGGTTGTTACGCCCGTCGTGAATCTGTTCGCCGTTCTCGTTTTCCCACACGCCGAGGAAGCTGCGACAGCCCATCGGCGTTTTGAACGAACCGGTCACTTTCACTACCTGATCGTAGTTCAGGATGTCCGGATACATACGCTTGCTTGCGCACTCCAACGCCAGCTGTTTGATGTCGTAGTTCGGATCGCCAAACTTGTGGTTCAGGCCGTCGCGAATGGCGAACACCAGTTTCGGGAACACGGCGGTTTTACGATTTTTACCGAGACCCGCAATGCGGTTACGCAGAATGGACTGCTGGATCAAACGCGATTCCCAACTGGTTCCCAGGCCAAAACCGAAGGTGACGAACGGCGTCTGGCCGTTAGCGGTATGCAGGGTATTCACTTCATACTCGAGGGACTGGAATGCGTCGTAGCACTCTTTCTCGGTACGGGAATGCGCATAACCGTCGGCATCCGGGATCTGCCACTCTTCAGCGGTTTTGCGATGCTTGTTAAAGCTCTCGGTCACGAATGGTGCGAGAACTTCGTCAATACGGTTAATGGTGGTACCGCCATAAATATGGCTGGCAACCTGCGCGATAATTTGCGCGGTGACGGCCGTAGCGGTGGAGATGGATTTTGGCGGCTCAATCTCCGCGTTACCCATCTTAAAGCCCTGCGTCAGCATGCCTTTCAGGTCGATCAGCATGCAGTTAAACATTGGGAAGAACGGAGAGTAGTCGAGATCGTGATAGTGAATATCACCACGCTCGTGCGCCTGGACGACATCACGCGGCAGCAGGTGCTGACGCGCATAGTGTTTGGCGACGATACCGGCCAGCAGGTCACGCTGGGTCGGGATCACTTTGCTGTCTTTGTTGGCGTTTTCGTTCAGCAGAGCAGAGTTGGTTTGCTCAACCAGACCACGAATTTCCTGGTTCAGACGGCCACGCTTTTCACGCTGTATATCACGGTCGTGGCGATATTCGATGTACGCACGGGCGAGTTGTTTGTACGGACCAGACATCAGCTGGTTTTCTACCGCTGTCTGGATCTCGTTGATATCGACCTGGCTGCGCTCATTCATCTGGCTACTAACGACTTCTGCGACGGTGGCACAGTAATCTGCGTCATCGACTCCCGCTGCTTTAGCTGCACGCAGAATGGCTTCTTTGATGCGCTCTGATTTAAACGGCACTTTACAGCCATCTCGTTTCATCACATGCGGTGTCATGATCACTCCATATTTATAAGAACAGGTTATCCACAGAGGTTGGGGAAGCGGCCATGGCTTTATTCATCTCTATTGCCAATGACTTCCCGCAATCCTGACCCACTTTATCCACAATTTCACCGTAAAGCGGTGCACTGTAGTTGTAGCAATTGTAGTCGATTAATACAACATATTGGGTCGGCGTGCATTTTAAGTTCTATATGTAGTGATTTGCATCAAGGATGTTTACGGTTTATTTGATGTAGCGCAAAGTAAAAATCGGAGCGTACAGATGACGGGCAGTACAGCGATTGTAAATTATGGGCAGAAAATTCTGATTAATTATTCAACAAAAACAGGAAGGTAAATGCAGTGTCAGCAGTGAAGCCCGGCAATACTACACGAACCGGGCCTGACGCCAATTGCAAGCTATTTTTGTACCCACCAGACGGCCTCAAAAGGACGCAGTGTCATGTCCCCAGGTTGGCTGGCGACCTCGGCATAGTTGTGCATCAGCACCTGCCAGTTTCCATCGGCCTGGACTGGCTGCCAGTTCTGGAAGGTATCGCTCAGATTAGCAATGACCAGCAGCCGCTGCCCTTGCCACTCGCGTTGGTAACACCACAGATGTGGGCTGTCCGGTAACAGATCCTGATAGTTGCCCCAGGTAATAACTGGCTCCGCTTTGCGCAATGCGATCAGTTTCTGATAGGTGTAGAACACCGAGTCGGTATCGTTCAGTGCTGCAACCACGTTGATCTCCGCCGCGTTGTCACACAGATTGATCCATGGCTCGCCCTCGGTAAAGCCCGCGTGTTGGCTGGCATCCCACTGCATCGGCGTGCGGCTGTTATCGCGGGATTTACTGGCGAGGATCGCCAGCAGTTCGTCGGCATCCCGCCCCTGACCGTTCAGTTCGGCAAACATGTTATGGCTTTCCACATCGCGATAATCGGTAATCTGGCTGAAGTGCGGGTTGGTCATGCCGATCTCTTCACCCTGGTAGATATAGGGCGTGCCCTGCATGCCATGCAGCACCATCGCCAGCATTTTGGCCGACGGAATGCGGTATTTACCTTCATCGCCAAAACGCGACACGATGCGCGGCTGATCGTGGTTACACCAGAACAGCGCGTTCCAGGCCTGATTGTGCATGCCTTGCTGCCAGTGACGGAACAGGGTTTTCAGCGCGACATAATCGGGTTTGGCTAACGTCCACTTCTCACCGTTGGGGTAATCCACTTTCAGGTGGTGAAAGTTAAAGGTCATCGACAGTTCGCTGCCATCGAGCGCGGCGTACTGCTGGCAATTTTCCAGTGTGGTGGAAGACATCTCGCCCACCGTCATCAGGCCGCGTGGCGTGAAGACGTCGCGGTTCATCTCGCGTAAAAACGCATGCGCGCGCGGGCCGTCGGTATAAAAACGCCGCCCATCGCCGTCGGGATCGTGCGGGAAGTCCTGATCTTTAGAGATAAGATTCACCACGTCGAGGCGTAATCCGTCCACGCCGCGATCGGCCCAGAACTCACAGACTTTTTTTAGCTCGGCGCGTACCGCCGGATTTTCCCAGTTCAGATCGGCCTGCTCCGGAGCAAAGAGGTGCAGATAGTACTGCTCGCTTTCGGCGTGCCAGCCCCAGGCGTTACCGCCAAATTTGGAACGCCAGTTATTCGGCGGGCTGTCTGGCGTGCCGTCGCGCCAGAGATAAAACTGACGATACGGGCTGTCTTTATCCAGCGCTTCACGAAACCAGGCGTGCTGGGTTGAGGTGTGGTTAAACACCATATCGAGAATAATACGGATGCCGCGCGCTTTCGCCTGCGCCACCAGTTCGTCAAAATCTTCCAGCGTACCGTAGGCCGGATCGACAGACAGGTAATCCGCGACGTCGTAGCCGTTATCAACCTGCGGCGAAATATAGAACGGCGTCAGCCAGATGGCATCAACGCCCAGTTTTTGCAGATAGTCGAGACGCTGCGTCACGCCGCGTAAATCGCCGGTGCCGCTGCCGGTAGTGTCCTGAAAACTCTTGGGGTAAACCTGATAGATAACGCCGTTTTGCCACCAGTGGGGAATATTCATGGTTGTTTCCTGGAAATACGCTGGGGCGCAACTGCGCCCCGAAGAAAAGTTAGATAATTTGTAATGTGCCCAGACGGTATTTACGCTGGTAAACAAATGAGGTCAGTATCATTGGGATAACAATCGCAATGACCATCGCCATACCAAATACCTGCCAATAAGTCGGCTGGATGGAGAGGATGCCCGGCAAACCGCCGACGCCAATCCCGTTTGCCAGCACACCGTTCAGGCCGCACAGCAGTCCGGCGAGACCGGAGCCGATCATCGCGCACAGCATCGGGAAGCGGTATTTCAGGTTGATCCCGTACATTGCTGGTTCAGTTACTCCAAGATAAGCAGAGATCGCGGCAGGAACGGAGATTTCACGTTCGTTGTGCTTGCGACTGGAGATAATGATCCCGACCACCGCAGAAGCCTGAGCGATATTCGACAGTGCGATCAGTGGCCATACCGGCGTGCCGCCCATGCTCTGAATCATCTGCATGTCGATAGCCAGCGTGGTCTGATGCACACCGGTGATCACCAGCGGGGCGTACAGGAAGCCGAACAGGGCCGCGCCAATCGGAGCAAAACTGCCGGTCAGCAGATGGCGGACCGCAAACGCGACACCGTCGCCGATCATGCGGCCAAACGGACCGATAAAGGCATGCGCAAGGAATACCGCAAGGATCAGCGAACACACCGGGACGATCACCAGATACAGGTAATCCGGCACGATGCGCTTCATGCGTGTTTCAATAAACCCGAGCGCCAGCCCGGCCAACAATGCCGGAATGACCTGCGCCTGGTAGCCTACTTTCTCAATGCTGAACAGGCCGAAGTTCCACACTTCCGGTACCTGCTGACCGAGCAAATAAGCGTTCATTAACTGCGGTGAAACCAGGGTTACGCCCAGCACAATACCGAGGATCGGCGTACCGCCCATTTTCTTCACCGCCGACCAGCAGATTCCGACCGGCAAATAGAAGAAGATCGCCTCGCCAATCAGCCACAGGAAGTCGTAAAGGGTTTTCAGCGAAGGATGCATCTGCGCCAGCGTCTGGCCATTGCTCATCGGCAGATCGCCGATCACGTTACGGAAACCTAAGATCAAGCCGCCGCTAATCAGCGCGGGCAGCAGCGGGAAGAAGATCTCCGCAAAATGAGAAATCAGCTGTTCATGCCATTTCATATTCTGCCGCGCCGCTTTTTTCGCCTGCTCTTTGTCGGCGCTGGCTTGTCCGGTCGTCGCCAGCAGCGCTTTGTAGTAATCACCTACCTCGGTGCCAATCACCACCTGAAATTGCCCGGCGTTGGTGAAGCAGCCTTTGACCATCGGCAACTGTTCGATCTCTTTCGGCCTGGCGTTCGCAGGCTGATTCAGCACAAAACGCAGGCGAGTAATGCAGTGACTTACCGTGGCGATATTGTCGCGCCCGCCTACCAGCTCAATCAGCCGGTCGATGTCTGCTTGTTTTATTTTGCTCATGATGACGTGTGTTCCCCGTAGGCCGGATAAGACGCGTTAGGTCGCCATCCGGCAACTCTCGCGTTGTTGGCGCCAGAGTATATCGTCGATGAATATTTAAAAATGGGAACGTTCCCGAAACGCAGCGAAGATCACAAATTAACGCTCAGAAAGCGGTCAGGAGAGGGTGGAAGGAATAACGATTTGTCGTGGTTCACTGCGGCCGTTGATCTGCTCGATCAGCTGCGAGGCCGCTTGTCGCCCGGCTTCGGCGTATCCTGGGTCGACGGTGATAATTTCCGGATGGAGGAATTTCATCAGCGGCGTGCTGCCCACGCTCGCCAACTGCAGGTTCTCAATTCGCTGCTCCTGCAGGTATTTGCTGACCCCAAGGGCGAGGGTGTCCGTCGCGCAGACTAGTGCGGTGGTTTCCGGGGTGATGACACTGGCGGCCTGCTCATAGCCCTGCTTCATGGCCAGACCCGGCAGCGCGGCAACCGGATGCAGTTTGTGTTTCTTACAGAATGCCAGATAAGCTTCATGGCGGCGCTTACCGGTGGTCACGTCGCTATGAGGAACGCCAAGAAAGCTAATATGGCGATGCTCGCGTTCATATAAACGCTGCATCAGGGTGCGAATGGCACCCTCATCGTCATAGCAGACCGAGGCAAAGCCTTTGGCATCGCGTGCCAGCAGCACCAGCGAATCCTGCCAGGTGGTGAGCATGGATTCAGTAATGCCGGTAAAACCAAACAGCACCACGCCGTCAATGTTGCGGCGTCGGAGCATGCCGAGATGTTCTTCAACCAGCTCAGGAGAGAACTGGCTTTCCATCATGATCGGGTCGTAACCCTGCTCATAAAAGGCGGGCAGCATGGTCTGCACGGCGAGATTTTCCGAAAGTGAGTCCAGACGCGTGACGATAATCGCCACTACCTTGTCGCTTTGCCCACGCATGGCGCGTGCGGAGCGAGAAGGGGAAAAACCGTGCTGATTCATCACCGCTTCAACGCGCTCGCGGGTGCGTTCACTCACGCCGCTTTCATTGTTGAGCACACGGGAAACGGTTGATTTTCCCACACCGCTTAAGCGGGCGATGTCTTTAATGGTCAGCCGATTTTGCATCCTGTTTTCCCATGTTGCGTGTGAAGTTATGCCAAATAGAGAATAACTTTACTCAAGCGCAGTGCAATGGGCAAAGTCTGGTATACATTTGGTTTAGTTTCCGTGCTGTATCATACCGCCATAATTGCCACAAACCTTATGGTTTTCTGCGTATAATCCGCAGCGCAAATCTTTCACTTACCGGAGGCTATATGGATCCCGATCCCACCCCTCTCCCGAGACGGAGAAACAACCCTTTCCGGTAAGCCTGTCTTTCACTGTCTTACCGGATGCGTAAGACAGTGACGTTCTGACGTCCCTGTTACGATTTTGAGATTGCCATCAGGCAAGGCTTTGCCACGCCTGAAGGATTTACTGCGCCTGTTAAGACTGGCGCAGGGGGACTGCCTATGTTCAAAAATATTACTCGCCAGCTATTTGCCCGGCTAAACCGCCATCTACCGCATCGTCTGGTGCATCGCGATCCGCTACCCAATGCGCAGACCGTTGCCAGCACGCCGATCCCACCCTCGCTGAGCGAACATTGCCTGAAAATGGCGCTGATGGACGAAGCAGCGCTGTGGAAAACGTTCGGCGCGCACCCAGAAGGGTTGAACGCCGCAGAAGTCGAGAAAGCTCGCGAAATCCATGGCGAAAACCAGTTGCCGGCGCAGAAGCCGTCGCCCTGGTGGGTGCATCTGTGGGTCTGCTACCGCAACCCGTTTAATATTCTGCTGACCATCCTTGGTGCGATTTCCTATGCCACTGAGGATCTGTTCGCTGCCGGCGTCATCGCGCTGATGGTCGCCATCTCGACGCTGCTGAATTTTGTGCAGGAGGCACGTTCCACCAAAGCGGCGGATGCGTTGAAAGCGATGGTCAGCAACACCGCCACGGTGCTGCGCGTTATCAACGAGAAAGGGGAGAACGGTTGGGTTGAACTGCCGATCGATCAGTTGGTTCCTGGCGATATTATCAAACTGGCGGCAGGGGATATGATCCCGGCCGATCTGCGCGTGGTACAGGCTCGTGACCTGTTTGTGGCTCAGGCTTCGCTGACCGGTGAATCGCTGCCGGTAGAGAAAGTTGCAACCAGCCGCGACCCGCAGCAAAGCAACCCGCTGGAATGCGATACCCTGTGCTTTATGGGCACCAATGTGGTGAGCGGCACGGCACAGGCCATCGTGATTGCGACCGGGGCCAATACCTGGTTCGGGCAACTGGCGGGCCGCGTCAGCGAGCAGGAAAGCGAGCAGAATGCCTTCCAGAAAGGGATCAGCCGCGTCAGCATGCTGCTGATCCGCTTTATGCTGGTGATGGCGCCGATTGTGCTGATCATCAACGGTTATACCAAAGGTGACTGGTGGGAAGCGGCGCTGTTTGCGCTGTCTGTGGCGGTGGGGCTGACTCCAGAAATGCTGCCGATGATCGTCACCTCGACGCTGGCGCGTGGGGCGGTGAAGCTGTCAAAACAAAAGGTTATCGTTAAACACCTCGACGCTATCCAGAACTTTGGCGCGATGGATATTCTGTGCACCGATAAAACCGGCACTCTGACACAAGATAAAATAGTGCTGGAGAATCATACTGATATATCTGGAAAGCCCAGCGAACACGTCCTGCATTCTGCGTGGCTGAACAGCCACTACCAGACCGGGCTGAAGAATCTGCTGGATACGGCAGTGCTGGAAGGCGTGGACGAAGAATCCGCCCGTCGGCTCTCTACCCGCTGGCAAAAAATCGATGAGATCCCGTTTGATTTCGAACGTCGCCGTATGTCGGTGGTGGTGGCAGAAGAAACCGATGTGCACCAGTTGGTCTGTAAAGGGGCACTACAGGAGATCCTCAGCGTGTGTACCCAGGTGCGCCACAATGGTGAGATTGTTCCGTTAGATGACAACATGCTGCGTCGGGTGAAACGCGTCACGGACACGCTGAACCGCCAGGGGCTGCGCGTGGTGGCGGTGGCGACGAAATACCTGCCAGCGCGTGAAGGTGATTACCAGCGTATTGATGAATCCGATCTGATCCTCGAAGGCTATATCGCGTTCCTCGATCCGCCGAAAGAGACCACCGCACCGGCGCTTAAAGCGCTGAAAGCCAGCGGTATTACGGTGAAAATCCTCACCGGCGATAGCGAGCTGGTGGCGGCGAAAGTGTGTCATGAAGTGGGGCTGGATGCGGGCGATGTGGTTATCGGTAGCAGCATTGAGGGGTTAAGTGACGACGAGCTGGCCCAACTTGCCCAGCGCACCACGCTGTTTGCCCGCCTGACACCAATGCACAAGGAGCGTATTGTCACGCTGCTCAAGCGCGAAGGTCATGTGGTCGGCTTTATGGGGGATGGCATTAACGACGCCCCGGCGCTGCGCGCGGCGGACATTGGTATCTCCGTTGACGGCGCGGTTGATATTGCCCGTGAAGCGGCTGATATCATCCTGCTGGAAAAGAGCCTGATGGTGCTGGAAGAAGGGGTAATCGAAGGACGCCGTACCTTCTCTAACATGCTGAAGTACATCAAAATGACGGCCAGTTCTAACTTCGGTAATGTGTTTAGCGTGCTGGTGGCGAGCGCCTTCTTACCGTTCCTGCCGATGTTGCCGTTGCACTTACTGATTCAGAACCTGCTGTATGATGTATCCCAGGTGGCGATTCCGTTTGATAACGTTGATGAAGAGCAGATCAAAAAGCCGCAGCGCTGGAATCCCGCCGAGTTGGGCCGCTTTATGATCTTCTTTGGACCGATCAGCTCTATCTTTGACATTCTGACTTTCTGCCTGATGTGGTTCGTCTTCCATGCCAATACACCTGAACATCAGACATTGTTCCAGTCTGGCTGGTTTGTGGTGGGCCTGCTGTCGCAAACGCTTATTGTGCATATGATCCGTACCCGTCGCGTGCCGTTTATCCAAAGCCGCGCCGCATGGCCGCTGATGCTGATGACGCTGGTGGTAATGGTGGTGGGCATTGCATTACCGTTCTCGCCGCTGGCCAGCTATCTGCAATTGCAGGCGCTGCCGCTGAGCTACTTCCCGTGGCTGATTGCAATTCTGGCGGGTTACATGACATTAACCCAGCTTGTGAAAGGTTTTTATAGCCGCCGCTACGGCTGGCAGTAATCCTCAACTTCTCTTCTGCAGGATGGTGTTAATACCATCCTGCATTTCTCTTTTTCATTCGAAAGATATTCTCCCGAAATATTGGTGTTTTATTTTTATTGAAATGCTAACGCGGGTTGTTAGTATCAAATCGCCTTTCTTGCGTTGTTTTTTTATCAATAAAACGATCCGTATTGCAAAAATGAAACAGCGTGCTAAAAATTTTAACTATCTGCGATTTTTTGTGAACGTGGTCATCGAAATAAATTGTTACACCAGTTAGTCTGCGCAGGTAACGTCGTTAAGAAAGTTTCTCGCTGCCCGTTTTTAATTCCGGCAGTCATTTGCTCTGCAAGCTATTCCTGTTAATGGATATTATGAACTTCTGGAGAAGGACAAATGAAACTGACAAAAAACCTGTTAAGTCTGTGTATTGGCGCGTCTGTATTACTGGCGAGTCATGCAACGCTGGCACAAACCTTTCGCGCCGCAGATGTGCATCCGGCTGATTACCCGAACGTTGTTGCCGTGAAACATATGGGGGAAAAACTTAGCGCCGCCACCGAAGGTCGTCTGGAGATTAAAACCTTTCCCGGTGGTGTGTTAGGCGACGAAAAACAGATGATTGAGCAGGCACAATTAGGCGCTATCGATATTATTCGTGTCTCAATGACGCCAGTCGCCGCTATTCTCCCTGAAATTAACGTGTTTACCCTGCCATATATTTTCCGTGATGAAGACCATCTGCATAAGGTTCTCGACGGCATGATTGGTCAGGAGATTGGCGACCGCCTGACGGCCAACGCCAAATCGCGGCTGGTGTTCCTCGGCTGGATGGATGCCGGAACGCGCAACCTGATCACCAAAAATCCAGTGGTGAAACCGGAAGATTTACACGGTATGAAAATCCGTGTTCAAGGGAGTCCGATAGCGCTGGATACCCTGAAAGCGATGGGCGCTAACTCCGTTGTCATGGGCGTCAGTGAAGTATTTAGCGGTATGCAGACCGGCGTTATTGATGGCACGGAAAATAACCCGCCAACGTTTGTTGCGCATAACTATTTGCCGGTCGTGAAAAACTATACCTGGAGCAAACACTTTATTATTCCTGAGCTTTTTCTGTTCTCGAAAGCCAAATGGGATAAGTTAAAAAAAGAAGACCAGGACCTCATTATTAAACTCGCCAAAGAAGCACAGGTAGAGCAACGAAAACTTTGGCAGGATTATAATGCAAAATCGCTGGAGACCATGAAAGCCAACGGCGTTCAGTTCCACGATATTGATACGGACTATTTCTATAAAGCCACGCAGTCAGTGCGGGATAATTACGGTAAAGACCACCAGGATTTGATCAAACGAATTCAGGATGTGAAGTAATTCATCAGGTGGAGGATATCAACCCTCCGCCTGAATCTTTTGATTAATTCGAGGTGATGATTATGGGTGAATGCTATTCATCGGTAATGGATTTTCTTTATCGGGTGTCAATGTGGATTGCCGGTATCGCATTATTAGTCATGGTCGCCATTATCCCCATTGGTATATTCGCGCGTTATGTTCTGAATAACGCCCTGTCATGGCCTGAACCCGTCGCTATTCTGTGTATGGTGACATTCACCTTTATTGGCGCGGCGGTGAGCTATCGTGCAGGCTCGCATATCGCGGTAAGTATGGTGATTGACCGTCTGGGTGATGCTTCCCGCCGTTATTGCTCTGTAATCGCTGACGTTATGTTAG
Source organism: Citrobacter sp. KTE30 (assembly GCF_000398825.1). Classification (NCBI taxonomy): domain Bacteria; kingdom Pseudomonadati; phylum Pseudomonadota; class Gammaproteobacteria; order Enterobacterales; family Enterobacteriaceae; genus Citrobacter; species Citrobacter sp. KTE30. The sequence goes on from NZ_KB976055.1 coordinate 293,595, forward strand.
TGGCGATAAGCCTTTTTATCCTCTGGTACGGAACCAATCTCTGTCTTGAGCTGTGGGGACAGCCCGTGGCCGAATTCCCGCTTTTAAGCGCCGGGCAAAACTACCTTCCATTGCCGATTGGCTCTGCCATAACGCTGCTGTTTATCGCAGAAAAGATTTTCCGTGGTCCGCAGTACCAACGTCCCGTTGTCATGTTGGGATCGACCAGCTAGTTACCGCCCCCATTTCAGAAAGGAAAGCAGATGGATGCATTTATTCTCGTCTTTACGCTCGGCATTATGCTGGCAATTGGGGTACCGGTAGCGTATGCGGTTGGCATTAGCGCCATCATTGGCGCCTGGTACATTGATATTCCGCTGGAAGCGGTGATGATCCAACTGACCAGCGGGGTGAATAAGTTCTCCCTGCTGGCGATCCCGTTCTTTATTCTGGCCGGGGCTATTATGGCCGAAGGGGGAATTGCGCGGCGACTGGTGAACTTTGCCTATATTTTTGTTGGCTTTATTCGCGGCGGACTGTCGCTGGTAAACATTGTGGCATCAACCTTTTTTGGCGCTATTTCTGGATCGTCTGTAGCGGATACCGCATCCATTGGTTCGGTAATGATCCCGGAAATGGATAAAAAAGGTTATCCGCGCGACTTTGCCGCGGCGGTAACGGCCAGTGGTTCGGTGCAGGCGATTCTTACGCCGCCCAGCCATAACTCGGTTATTTACTCGCTGGCTACAGGCGGAACGGTGTCGATTGCCGCACTGTTCATCGCCGGGATCCTGCCGGGCCTGCTGTTAAGTTTCAGTCTGATGGTAATGTGCGTGGCTTTTGCGCACAAGCGCGGTTATCCAAAAGGGGAACGCGTACCGTTTCGCCAGGCGCTGAAGATTTTCGTCGATACGCTGTGGGGCCTGATGACGGTTGTGATCATCATGGGCGGCATCCTGTCAGGTATCTTTACCGCGACGGAGTCTGCGGCGATTGCCTGCCTTTGGGCCTTCTTTGTCACCATGTTTATCTATCGTGACTATAAATGGTCTGAGCTGCCAAAGCTGATGTTCCGCACGGTGAAAACGGTCACGATCGTCATGATCCTGATAGGCTTTGCCGCTGCGTTCGGCGCCGTTATGACCTATATGCAGTTGCCGATGCGTATCACTGAAGCTTTCACCAGCATCTCGGACAACAAATACGTCATTCTGATGTGCATTAACATCATGCTGCTGCTGATCGGTACGCTGATGGATATGGCGCCGCTGATCCTGATTTTGACGCCGGTTCTGCTTCCAGTGACCAACGCGCTCGGCATTGATCCGGTCCATTTTGGCATGATCATGCTGGTGAACTTAGGGATCGGCCTTATTACGCCACCGGTAGGGTCGGTGCTGTTTGTGGCCAGTGCGGTGAGTAAGCAGAAAATAGAACAGGTGGTAAAGGCGATGCTGCCGTTCTACCTCGTGCTATTCCTGGTGCTGATGCTCGTGACATACATTCCGGCGATTTCACTGTTCCTGCCGAAATTGTTTGGCGTGATGTGATAAATGCCCGGTGGCGCTCACGCTTACCGGGCCTACAAACTACGCTTGCGTAGGCCGGATAAGGCGAAGCCGCCATCCGGCACAAGGAGACTTAGCGACGAACGGCGATCGCTTCAATCTCGATTTTCACGTCTTTCGGCAGACGGGCAACTTCTACGCAAGAACGTGCCGGGAAGGTCGCGTTGTGCTCGGTGAAGAATGCTTCGTAGGTCGCGTTTACGGTGGCGAAATCGTTCAGGTCTTTAACGAAAACGGTCGTTTTTACGATGTCGCCCACTTTCAGGCCTGCTGCTTCAACGATAGCTTTTACGTTTTCCAGCGACTGACGTGCCTGAGCGGATACGTCTTCCGCTACGGCACCGGTTTTCGGATCGACCGGGATCTGACCGGAAGTGATTACCATGCTACCCAGGTCAACGCCCTGAACGTATGGGCCGATTGCTGCTGGTGCATTTTCCGTCGCGATAGTCTTGCTCATGATTTCTCCTGAATTTACAGCGGTAGTAGAATGTTCCCGCCCATTATACACGTCATCCTTCACACTGCCTCTTCGTTGGCTACGTCCTCTTACCCTGGTCACATAGTTTACTATGCTCCCAGTGATAATCGGACTTGCCGCCTCGATGCATTGCGAATGCTTATGTGTAACGGGAGCCGGGATCTCATAACCAACCCCCAATTAGTTGGCCAGCACCACATAATGCGAAAACTCTTTTTCACAGTATTTGCATTTGAGTGCGATGTCATCAGCGCGTTTTTTCACTGCAAAACTGGAAGAAACCGGCTCAGCATGACTGATGCAGTTGCTGTTCGGGCAAACCAGCACGTTATCGATACGCTCAGGTAGGCTCGGACGTGATTTACCCACCACGTCGTAATCGTCAATGCGGTTTACCGTTGCCTGCGGGGCGTACAGGGAGAGCTGGTTTACCTGCTCGTCGGTCAGGAACGTGTTTTCGATTTTAATCAGATCCTTACGGCCCATCTCGCCAGACGGCAGGTTCAGACCGATGGTGATACGTTGGTCGGTTTCCGTCAGTTTGAACAGCGTCAGCAGCTTAAAACCAACCTGTGCGGGAATATGGTCAATCACGGTGCCACGTTTGATGGCTTCAACCTGCAGTTTGTTATCGTGTGTCATCTCTTTTTCTCCCTTACAGTGCCAGTTCGCTATTCAGTACCAGTGCCAGTAACGCCTGGCGGGCGAAGATGCCGTTGCCAGCCTGCTGGAAATACCAGGCGTGCGGCGTCTTATCGACGTCGGTGGTGATTTCATCGATGCGCGGCAGCGGATGCAGCACCTTCATGTTTGCTCTGGCACCGTTCAAATCGCTGGCGCGCAGAACAAACTGTGCTTTCACGTTGGCGTATTCGGACGGGTCCAGACGCTCTTTTTGTACGCGGGTCATGTAGAGGATATCGACCTCCGCCATCACCTCTTCGATAGTGCCGTGCAGGCTCCAGGCGATACCTTTTTCGTTCAACATATCCAGAATGTATTGCGGCATGGCCAGTGCGTCCGGGGCGATGAAGTAGAAACGGTTACCTTCGAACTTCGCCAGCGCCTGGGTCAGGGAGTGGACGGTACGGCCATATTTCAGGTCACCCACCATGGCGATGTGCAGATTGTCTAGGCGACCCTGCGTTTCCTGAATGGTAAACAGGTCCAGCAGCGTTTGGGTGGGATGTTGGTTGGAGCCGTCGCCTGCGTTCAGTACCGGAACGTTACCGGAGAACTCCGTAGCCAGACGCGCGGCGCCTTCCTGCGGATGACGCATGACGATGGCGTCGACATAGGTGCTGATGACGGAAATGGTATCGGCCAGGGTTTCGCCTTTTTTGCCCAGCGACGTGTTGCTGCTGTCGGAAAAACCCACCACGCTGGCGCCCAGGCGGTGCATGGAGGTTTCAAAGGATAAACGGGTGCGGGTTGACGCTTCAAAGAAGCAACTGGCGATAACCTTATGCTTTAACAGCTCCGGCTGTGGGTTAGCTTTTAATTTCGCCGCCGTCGCGAGGACCAGATTGAGGTCATCGCGGCTGAGGTCGTTTATGGAAATGATGTGTTTTTGATAGAGCGGGTTAGCCATGTTTATCTCCTGACGCCTGGGCAAAAAAAAAGCCCCTCAATTGAGGGGCTCGGAATGGGTGATCAACGGAAAGAAAAACGGCAGGCCAGCGTCCTTTTTCAGACGCGGTAAGACAAAATGTCGTACACACTGAACCATACATCCTCCCGGCAAATTGTCCGCGATTATACTCAGCTCCGTTATGGGATCAAGCGGAAAATGCACAATTTATTCACCGCAAACGGTTCTTATGAATTTTAATTCATTTTAAATAGATAGTTAATCTGCTTGTGCACCAGCCCCGTTCGCTGCACAACTCGCGGCGCAACCCAGACAATACTGCTGCCAGCGATGACACCCAGAATCTCTGGTAACGCGTGGTAATCGAGGATTCTGGCAACGGCACGGCCATAACCTGCCGCCGTGTGGATGAGGATAAATTCGCTATTGTGCTCAACGCTGACCACCATTTCAGCAATCGATCGGGCAGCATCAGGAGCGGGGCGCGACTGCGGATTTACAGAATAAATTTTTTGCCCTTTTGTATTTCTTATTTTTATAGCCCCGAGCAGTTTCAGCAGACGGGATACCGTTGACTGGCTAATTCCGGTAAAACCATGGTGCTGGAGATCGCGGCGAAGCGCTTCCTGAGAAAGGTAGCTTTTTTCGCTAATCAGGCGCTGACAAATCGCCAATTGTTTCTGCTCTTTGGTCGAGTAATCATCGAATTCCTTCATAAATACACCCTAAGTTTATCATTTGTATCAATGTGATGGCGAAATTCACCACATTTGCAGTATCAATAACGGCTCAAACGGGCGGTTGCGCAGAAAAACGAGAGTGCGCTCAAAAAAGCCGTCGGGATCCGACGGCTAAAAGGGCTAAAACATCGCGCCGATACTCAGGACGGCCATGTTCAGTAACGTCAAAATGAGCAGGAGCGGGGCGACCCATCTCAGGTAGCGCACGTAAGGAACACGGGCGATGGCTAACCCACCCATCACGACGGCTGAGGTGGGTGTAATCAGATTCACAATGCCGGAAGCGGATTGATACGCGGTGACGACCAGATCCCTGGGGACATGCGCGAAGTCGGCCAGCGGGGCCATAATGGGCATCGTGAGCACCGCCAGGCCAGACGAGGAAGGGACCAGGAAGGAGAGCAATACTTCCAGCCAGTAGGTTACATTGATGAAAATGGTGGTGGACAGACCGGAGACTAAATTTTCGGCGCTGTGCAAAATAGTGTGGGTGATCATGCCGTTGTCCATCACCACGACGATACCGCGTGCAATGCCGATAATTAGCGCCACGCCAAGCAGATCCCGCGCACCGTCAATGAAGGTACTGGTGAAGGCTTCTTCACTCATGCGGGCAATCACGCCGACGATAATGGCAGAAGCCAGAAAGACTGCGGATATTTCTGCCATCCACCATCCGAGTACCGCGACGCCATAAATCATTACCGCAAAGGCGGCGGCGAATATCAGCAGGATCCACTTACGCGTGGCTGTGAATTCAAGATTGGTATTGCCGCGATTGCCGAGAAAATGCGCACGGTTTTCCTCCATTTTATCCGCCACAATCGACAACTCCGGGTGATTGCGGACTTTGCGCGCATAACGCATGACCCACACCACACAGATAACATAGCCGACGACCAGCAGCAGAATGCGCATCAGCATTCCCTGGGTGAAGGGGATCCCGGCGGCGTTAGCCGCGATAACCGTTGCGAAAGGGTTGATTGTCGAGCCGAGTGTGCCAATGCCCGCGCCGAGCAGAACGGTGGCGGCGGCAACCAACGGATCAAAGCGTGCGGCCATCATGACCGGAACCAGCAATGTGTAAAAAGGGAGTGATTCCTCCGCCATCCCGTAAATCGTACCTCCGGCGGCGAAAAGTCCCATCAGAATGGGGATCATCCACTCCTCTTTACCGTTCAACCTGACCGTCACGCGCTCGATACCTGCGTCGATGGCGCCTGTTTTATTTACTACGCCGAGAAACCCACCAATAATCAGGACAAACAACGCCACATCAATTGCGCCTGCGGTATAGGTTTCGTGGTTGTAAAGACCGTCAATCGGGGCCAGCAGTACAGCGGTAAAACCTTGCGGGTGCGCCTCTGTGGGGGCATAAGTACCGGCAACTGGCACTTCTTTGCCCAGAGTAGCATTCATCGCCATCTGGTATTTCCCTGCCGGGACTATCCAAGTCATAACCGCGACGAGTGCAATGAGAATAAACAGGATTGTATATGCGCTGGGAAATTTGAATTTGCCCATGATGTTCTCCGGATAGCTTGGGCATATGCCGTCAGGCGACATACGCCCGCTGGGGTTAGTCGCCGAGGGTCGCTACCATTACCGCTTTAATGGTATGCATCCGGTTCTCTGCTTCGTCGAAGACGATGGAATGAGCTGACTCAAAAACCTCTTCCGTGACTTCAAGCCCTTTCAGGCCGTAGGCCATTTCGATTTCACGTCCAACCTTTGTGTGCTCGTTATGGAAGGCGGGCAGACAGTGCATAAATTTCACATTGGGGTTACCGGTTGCGTTGATGACCCGCTGGTTAATTTGATAGGGCGTCATCAGGCTAACGCGTTCTGCCCAGGCTTCTTTGGGTTCGCCCATAGAGACCCAGACATCGGTGTAGAGGAAATCGACGTCGTATACGCCTTCCTCAACATCCTCTGTGAGCGTAATGCGTGCGCCAGTCACGCTGGCAATTTCACGGCATTCGGCAACCAGTGCCTCGTCAGGCCAGAAGGATTTAGGTGCGACCAGACGGATATCCATCCCCATTTTCGCTGCGCCAACCATCAGCGAATTACCCATGTTATTGCGGGCGTCACCGAGATAAGCGAAACTCAGTTCCGGCAAGGTTTTACCCGGCGCGTGTTCCAGCATGGTCATCAGATCCGCGAGGATCTGGGTGGGGTGAAATTCATTTGTCAGTCCATTCCAAACAGGAACTCCGGCAAATTGCCCCAGTTCCTCCACAATGTCCTGGCCGTATCCGCGATATTCAATGCCGTCGTACATGCGGCCTAGCACGCGGGCAGTATCTTTCATTGATTCTTTATGGCCGATCTGCGATCCGCTTGGGCCGAGATAGGTCACCTGCGCGCCTTGATCGAAAGCGCCGACTTCAAAGGCACAGCGGGTACGGGTTGAGGTTTTTTCGAAGATCAGCGCGATATTTTTACCGACCAGCGTCTGTCTTTCGCGCCCGGCCTTTTTTGCCGTTTTTAACTCGATAGCCAGATCGATCAGGTACTGGATTTCCGTCGGGGTGTAGTCCAGCAGTTTGAGAAAATTGCGATTTTTCAGGTTAACAGTCATGAAAATGTCCTTATGTAGGCCGGATAAGGCGAAGCCGTCATCCGGCAAAAAAAAGTCCTACGCGTTAGCGTCGGTGGTTTCGAGACGAATTAGCGTGCCTTTGTCGCCGGCGAGAATGGCCGAGCCGTCGGCCAGTGAACCGATGCCAGCAATTCCCCGACAGTGAGAGACGAATTCCGCGCAGGCGGTGACTTTGGGGCCCATTGAACCGGCGTCGAATTGCATTTCACCGAGCAGTTCCGGGGTGACCTGGGACAGCGGGCGCTGGGTAGGTTTGCCCCAGTCGAGGTACACGGCATCAGCATCGGTGAGGATCAGCAACGCATCGGCATGGAGTTGGCGGGCGAGTAGGGCGGCGGAGAGATCCTTGTCGATCACCGCTTCAATGCCGTGGTAGCCATCGGCTTTTTCCACCACCGGTACGCCGCCTCCGCCGTTGCAAATCACCAGATGATCGCGGGCGATCAATGTACGAATGGCATCACTTTCAACGATACGTTTGGGTTGTGGAGAGGGCACAACGCGGCGGAACGCTTTGCCATCGGCTTTGAAAATCCAGCCCTTTTCCGCGTGTAGCGTTTTAGCCTGAGCGTCGTCGTAAATCGGTCCGATATATTTGGTCGGATTGCTGAAGGCTGGATCGCGGGCATCGACTTCAACCTGAGTCAGCAGCACACTAATTTCACGCTGTGGAAGCTGGTTTTTCAGCGCCTGTTGCAGCATATAGCCAATCATTCCCTGACTTTCCGCGCCGAGAATGTCGAGCGGATAGGGGGTGACGCTGGCATACGCACTGTTTTGCAACGCCAAAAGTCCAACCTGCGGGCCATTGCCGTGCACCAGAATCACGCGCCATTGCTGTGTGAGCTGAGCGATAGTTTTTGCCGCCAGCTCAATGTTCTTGCGCTGGATGTCAGCTTCCAGCGGCTCGCCGCGTTTGAGCAGCGCATTGCCGCCCAACGCCACAACCAGAGTAGGTTTGTTTTCCATGACTTTTCCTTAAATACCGTCGCGTTCCAGTGGGCAGCTCATGCAGCGTGCGCCGCCGCGTCCACGTCCAAGTTCGTCGCCAGGAATGGGTAAAACGGTGATGCCTGCTTTGTCGTATTTCTCGTTGGTCCAGATGTTGCGCTCGTAGCCCACGACCACACCGGGGCGTAGCGTCAGGACGTTGTTGGCGTCATTCCACTGTTCGCGTTCAGCTTCGAAGGCGTCGCCCCCGGTGGTTATCAGCGTGATTTGGTCGAGGCCCAGCGCTTTTTCGAGGGCATGTACCAGAGTACTTTCCTGGGTGCGTTTCAAGCCGCCGCGCCCGTCTGGCGTCAGGGTCCAGCACTGGACATCCGGGCGTACCACTTCCGGGTAGACGGAGAAGGTATCGATATCAATGTGGGTCATGACGGTATCGAGGTGCATACAAGAGCGATGTTTCGGCAGTTCAACCGCGATGACGCGTTCAGCCTGGCGATGCTTAAACAGCGACTGGGCAAGGAATTCAATGCCCTGCGGCGTGGTGCGTTCCGACATACCGATGAGTACCGCGCCGCGACCAATGACCAGCACATCTCCACCTTCTAATGTGGCGTGGTCGTAATTAATATTTTCATCGCCGAAATATTTAATAAATTCACCATCAGCAAATTGAGGGTGCCAACGGTAGATCGCCCGCAGGTTATTGGTTTCTCTTTGCCGCGCGGTTTTTGCCATTGGGTTAATTGACACACCGTTATATATCCAGCAGGAGGTATCGCGAGTAAATAAGTGGTTTGGTAATGGCTTCATAATAAAGTCATTAATATCGTGAGTATCGACCACCATATTTTTGATTGAGGCAGGAATTTCTCCGTAGGTTAGCCCGCCGCTTAAATGCCGGGCCAGTTCCCGGTGCTGCATATCTGCAAGCCAGGCGCGAATATCCGTGGCGAAAGCGGGGCCAAGGCGATAATCAGAGATTTGTGTCTCCAGCAACCAGCCTTTGGCATCTTGGACATCTAAGGTTTGTGTCAATAAATCAGTGAGTAACAGAACCTCAATCCCTTGCTGACGTAACGTGTTGGCGAAAATGTCATGCTCTTCTCCTGCACGTTCTACCGAAAGAACATCATCAAAAAGTAGTTCCTGGCAATTTGATGGTGTCAGCCTTTTTAAGCTGAGATTAGGGCGATGTAGCATTACGCTACGTAATTGACCGATTTCAGACCCGACATAATGCTTTTCCATCATTATTCCTTTAATACTATTTTAAAAAATAAAGAGGATGTGCCTGCAAATAATATTTATTGCAGTCATGACTTTTCAGCTGATTTCGGAATCTATATTTAGATCTTATTTGATGAGGAAACGTGATTTATTTCACAACCAGGTCGATATTTGACTTTTGATGTTTAATTTATGATATGGCTCGGAGAATTAATAAAATAAAAACATGAATAATTGAATTACTACGCGGGAATATGTCTTGTTATTTATCGGTGTTAATTTTATGTACACTTTTAGTGTGCTGTAATATAAGTAATGCATTGATTTATTTGTGCTTTTTTCTGCGTGGTGAATTATTATGCGAATATATTATTTTATTATTTGCGCGGTAAAGTTTATTTCAAAATAAATATGACGATGAAGAAGGATAGCGAAGGAGAGGTGAACTGTGATCGATAGCTGGTTTTTCTAATAAAACTTTTAATAACAGTATGTTACTGATCAGATTGAAAAAGGGTAGCCGAAAGTTATGCAAAGTTTATGCATAACCTGTTGCTGAGAGTTAGCAATTATTTAACACCATCAGCGATAAACATGCGTTGACGCAAAATATCGGCAAATAGCAGTAGTATGGCAGGCCGTTTTTTCGTATAACAACTAAAATGAAACGATGTTTTAATTAAGGGGTTTGAGATGATTGTTGGCAATATTCACAACCTGGATGCCTGGCTGCCGGAAGAGCTGCGTCAGGCAATTGAACACATTAAAGCGCATGTGACGGATGCGACGGAAAAAGGTAAGCACGACATTGACGGCGATCGCCTGTTTTATCTGATTGCCGAAGATATGACGGAGCCGTTTGCACAGCGCCGCGCCGAATATCACGCTCGCTATCTGGATATTCAGATCCTGCTCAAAGGCCAGGAAGGAATGACCTTCAGCACGCAGCCTGCGGGCGCGCCGGAAACTGACTGGCTGGCGGATAAAGATATCGCCTTCCTGCCGGAAGGGGTACAGGAGAAAACGGTGGTGCTGAACGAAGGTGATTTCGTGGTGTTCTATCCGGGTGAAGTGCATAAACCGCTGTGCGCGGTCGGTGCTCCAGCGCTGGTACGCAAAGCCGTAGTGAAAATGCAAGTGGCATAAGCGTATTTGCCGGGGCGGCTTCGCCTTGCCCGGCCTACGAGAGCGCGGTTGTAGGCCGGATAAGATGCTTAGCATCGCCATCCGGCATTCTTTTCATCCATGCCCTCACTTCGCCAGCGTCGCCACCATCACCGCTTTGATGGTGTGCATCCGGTTTTCCGCCTGATCAAATACGATGCTGGCGGGTGATTCAAAGACCTCATCGGTCACTTCCATACCGCCGTGCAGACCATATTCCTGTGCCATTTGTTTGCCAAGCGTGGTTTGATCGTCATGAAACGCGGGCAGGCAGTGCAGGAATTTCACCTGTGGATTGCCGGTCAACGCCATCATCGTGCTATTAACCTGGTACTTACGCAGCAGCGCAATACGTTCGGCCCACTTCTCTTTTGCTTCGCCCATTGATACCCAGACGTCGGTATAGATAAAGTCCGCACCTTTCACGCCCGCGGCGACATCTTCAGTCAGCGTAATATTGCCGCCGTTTTTCTGCGCCAGCGCTTTGCACTCTGCAACCAGACTTTCCTCTGGCCAGCAGGCCTGCGGTGCGACCAGGCGCAGATCCAGCCCGGTTAACGCAGCGGCTTCCAGCATGGAATTGCCCATATTGTTGCGGGCATCACCGGTGTAGACCAGCGTCATCTCATTAAACGCTTTACCCGGCAGGTGTTCCTGCATAGTTAACAGATCCGCCAGCAGCTGGGTGGGATGAAACTCGTTGGTTAATCCGTTCCACACCGGAACTCCGGCATATTCCGCCAGCGTCTCGACAATCTCCTGGCCGTGTCCCCGATACTGAATACCGTCGTACATGCGGCCGAGCACGCGGGCGGTGTCTTTGATCGACTCTTTATGGCCAATCTGGCTGCCGCTTGGCCCGAGATACGTCACGCGAGCGCCCTGGTCGTATGCGGCAACTTCGAAAGAGCAACGGGTGCGGGTTGAGTCTTTTTCGAAGATGAGCGCGATGTTTTTACCGGTGAGCTTTGCGACTTCAGTGCCGTTTTTCTTATCTGCCTTTAGCTGCGCGGCGAGCAGGAGCAGTGACGTGAGTTCAGCAGAGGTGAAATCAAGCAGTTTCAAAAAATGTTTATGATAAAACGCAGACATGGTTCCCTCACATGGCTTAGGCTATTTATTGAATTAAAATTCAATTTATATGGATGTTTATTCATTTGCAACCCTGTTTAACAAATCTTTCCTGGAAAGGTGGAGGCAATGACAGCGGTATGTGACAATAAGAGTATCGGCAGGACATTATGAGGAACGAGCCATGGCAAACCCGGAACTACTGGAAGAACAGCGTGAAGAAACGCGCTTGATTATTGAAGAGTTACTCGAAGATGGCAGCGATCCAGACGCGCTGTACACCATTGAGCATCACCTTTCCGCGGATGACTTCGAAACCCTGGAAAAAGCGGCAGTAGAAGCCTTCAAGCTGGGTTATGAAGTGACCGAGCCGGAAGAGCTGGAAGTGGAAGAAGGCGACACGGTTATTTGCTGTGACATTTTGAGCGAATGTGCACTGAATGCGGAGTTGATCGATGCTCAGGTTGAGCAGCTGATGAACCTGGCTGAAAAATATGATGTGGAATACGACGGTTGGGGCACCTATTTTGAAGACCCGAACGGCGAAGAAGGTGAAGACGGCGACGATGAAGATCTCGTCGACGAAGATGATGACGGCGTGCGTCACTAAGTCATCTACTGACCTGCGGTAGCCCAGGCTGCCGCAGGCCAAGGACAATGTATGGATTATCTGCAAATACTCTCCCCGATCCACAATTTCCTGCACTGTAAAACGCCTCAGGCCTGGCTTGATAAAGCGCGAGACCCGGCTAATCTGCCTCTGTTATTGACCGACCACCTCGTCTGTGAGCTGAAAGCGGCGCAAACGGCGATGCTGCTGGTGCGTAAGTATGTCGCAGATAAACAGGGATCTCAGGCGCTGCTGGACTGGCTGAAACCCTATGAAGCGTTTGCTTTCAGAGAAGGGGATGAGCCGGATTTTATCGCGCTGAATAAACAGATAAGCAAAAGCGTGATGCCGCAAACCGACGACCCGTGGGGACGCAAGCTTATCGACAGCATGGTTTTGCTGATCAAAGAAGAACTGCATCATTTCTGGCAGGTGCGTGAGGCGATGATGAGTCGCAACATTCCCTATATTAAGATTACCGCCAGCCGTTACGCCAAAGGCATGCTCAAAGAGGTGCGCACCCACGAGCCGCTGACGTTAATCGATAAACTGATTTGCGGGGCTTACATTGAGGCGCGTTCCTGTGAACGGTTCGCCGCGCTCGCACCGTATCTGGATGACGATTTGCAGGCGTTTTATCTGTCGCTGCTGCGATCCGAGGCGCGGCACTATCAGGATTACCTGGCGCTGGCGCAGCAGGTTTCAACCGATGATATCAGTAGCCGGGTGCAGTTTTTTGGCGAAGTAGAAGCCGCGTTGATCAACTCTCCTGACGATGAATTCCGCTTTCACAGCGGTGTGCCAGCTTAGTTCCTTTCTTTGACGCGCGTGCCCATCGCCGCGCGGTTTAATCCTTCCTTTTTCTGTTAGCAAAATCTGGTGGCTGGAAATAGCTCGCTGCTGCCGTAATAATCAAAACATCGAAGGGGAAATATATCCCTGTAACAGAGACGATTTGGCATAAGGATGGTTAATGAACTGGGCACACGTTTTGTTGGCAGGTTACATCGGGGCGGTGATTGCTATCGTCGTCGGCATGTTTCGCAAAAAAGGCTGGTTGGGCAAGGTCTCCGGCGCGGTGGTCTTTGTGGTGGCGATTATCGCGTGGAATCTGTTTGATGTGCACTACCTGATCCCACGCGAAAGCCCGGATTATGGTCTGACGGATGCGCAGAAATTTGAAAACGCGATGCTGTCCATGCCCGTTTATCAGGTGCTTAAGGAGCAGGAGCCAGCGCTGTGGCAGAACATCCTCACCCAGGCAACGCAGCTGAAAGAGGCGGGGAAAAGCGAGCAACAGATTATCGACGCTATTCAGCCGCAGATCCTACAGGTACAGATGGCGCGTTTGCAGCAGGCGCCTGATGCCAACGTGATCGAGTATATGAAGATTAATCTCGAGCAGATTGCCGCGGTGGCAAAAGTGGGCAATGACGAATGTTTTCGCTTTTTGTTCCCGGCAGTGAAAGGCGGGATTAACCCGGTGCGTATTATTCCGCGCGAGCTCATGAACCGTCGTATGGCCAGCGACATGAGTATGATGCACGCGGCCTATGGCCCGAACAAACATACGGTTACGGCGGAAGAAAAACAGTTGGCGCTTCAGGATCTGCAATCCATCAGTCCGGGGCTGGTACAACGCTTTGGACCGGATATCCAAATCATGGCCGATCCGAGTAAAGGCGTGGGCAAAGAGAAAGTCGCCTGTGAAATGGTGCAAGATTTATGGTCACAGGTGCTGAAGCTGCCAACCGCTCGCGCGGCTGGCGTTATTCGACTGATGCTCTCAGCCGAGATGCAGTAACGCGGTTAAAGCCTCTCGGCGTAAGGTCAGAGGGGCTTTAACATTCGCACTTCACAATCTACGTGCCCGGTACAGCCCAGCGCTTCGCTGATATGCTCAAAGCCTAAATGCTCATACAGGCGGATTGCCTCAGTCAGAAAAGCCGTGGTCTCAAGATAGCACTGCTTAAAACCTTGCTCACGGGCATGTTCAAGCGCCATCAGCGCCAGTTTTTTCGCCAGCCCCTGACCGCGCGCGCTCGACAGGAAGTACATCTTTTGCAGCTCGCAAATGTCTGGTTCACTACATCCTAACGGTGCAACACCGCCGCCGCCCACGACTTCACCGTTTTGCTCAACCACCCAGTAGGCCGCGCCCGGCTGGCTGTAAACCTGGAACAATTCGTCCAGATCAGGGTCGGCAACGGTGTAGCCTTTATCGGCGGTAAGGCCGTATTCAGCGGAAACTTTGCGGATAACGCGGGCAATTGCGGCGTTATCATCGGCAGAAATTCGGCGCAGCGTTGCCGCGACGGAGGTAATGGCACTCATAGCGAACTCATGACATAAAAGTGAGACATATGCAGTTAATACCACTGCGGTGAGGGGAAGCGCAAGCGAGGATAATTCAATAAAAAGCCTCTGAGCATATGCGTCAGAGGCTTTTATTGTCTGCGGCGTCGGATGCGCTACGCTTATCCGACCTACGTTGACGGTGCCCGTAGGCCGGATAAGCGTAAGCGCCATCCGGCAAACGTACAGGCACGATGATTACAGCGCGGCGATGACCGCCTGCTGTTCAATCAGCTTCGCTTTGGCTTCTGCGTAACCGTCCAGCTTCTCACGCTCTTTGGCGATGACCGCTTCCGGTGCGCGGGCAACGAAACCTTCGTTGGAGAGCTTGCCTTCGATACGGGCAATCTCACCTTCGATTTTAGCCACTTCTTTCGCCAGACGCGCCAGCTCATCTTCTTTGTTGATGAGGCCAGCCATCGGGATCAGCAGCTCGGCGCCGTCGATGATTTTGGTCACGGAGACCGGACCTTTGTCATCGGCAGGTAGCACGGTGATGCTTTCCAGACGCGCCAGGTTCAGCAGGAAGCTCTTGTTGTCGTTCACACGACGCATCGCATCCGCGCTGCAACCACGCAGCAACAGCTCCAGTGGTTTACCCGGGGCAATGTTCATTTCCGCGCGGATGTTACGTACGGCAACGATCGCCTGCTTCAGCCATTCGGTATCGGCCAGCGCCGCTTCATCTACCTGAGCCGCGTTATATTCCGGGAACGGCTGCAGCATGATGGTATCTGCGGTGTTGCCACAAATCACTTTCACGCGCTGCCAGATGGTCTCGGTGATGAACGGGATGATCGGGTGCGCCAGGCGCAGCAGGCCTTCCAGCACGGTGACCAGCGTATTACGGGTGCCGCGCAGTTCAGCATCAGTTCCTCCGGTCATTACCGGCTTGGTCAGCTCCAGATACCAGTCGCAGAACTGGTTCCAGGTGAACTCGTACAGAATGCCCGCGGCGATATCGAAGCGGAAGTTATCCAGCGCTTCGCGGTACGCTTTGATGGTCTGGTTGAATTCAGCGAGGATCCAGCGGTCGGCCAGAGACAGGGTCATTTCGCCGCCGTTGAAGCCGCAATCCTGATCTTCGGTGTTCATCAGCACGAAGCGGCTGGCGTTCCACAGCTTGTTACAGAAGTTACGGTAACCTTCCAGACGCTTCATATCCCAGTTGATGTCGCGGCCAGTAGAGGCCAGCGCCGCCAGGGTGAAACGCAGGGCGTCGGTGCCGTGCGGCTCGATGCCGTTCGGGAACTGCTTCTCGGTACGTTTGGCAATCTTCTCAGCCAGCTGCGGCTGCATCATGTTGCCGGTGCGTTTCTCCAGCAGCTCCGGCAGTGAGATACCGTCGACCATATCCAGCGGGTCGATAACGTTGCCCTTGGATTTGGACATCTTCTGGCCTTCGTCGTCGCGAATCAGACCGGTCATGTAGACGGTATGGAACGGAACCTGCGGCTTGCCGTTTTCATCTTTGATGAAGTGCATGGTCATCATGATCATGCGGGCAATCCAGAAGAAGATAATGTCGAAGCCGGAAACCATAACGCTGGTTGGGTGGAACTGACGCAGCGCGTCGGTGTTTTCCGGCCAGCCGAGCGTAGAGAAGGTCCACAGCGCGGAGGAGAACCAGGTGTCGAGAACGTCTTCGTCCTGACGCAGCGCAACGTCGGCGCCGAGGTTGTTTTCCTGACGCACTTCGTCTTCGGTACGGCCAACATATACGTTGCCGTCGTTGTCATACCATGCCGGGATACGGTGACCCCACCACAGCTGACGGGAAATACACCAGTCCTGAATATCGCGCATCCAGGAGAAGTACATGTTTTCGTACTGCTTCGGTACGAACTGGATGTCGCCGTTTTCAACCGCTTCAACCGCCGGTTTTGCCAGCACGTCGGCACGGACGTACCACTGGTCGGTCAGCATCGGTTCGATAACCACACCGCCACGGTCGCCGTAAGGAACGGTCAGATCGTGAGGTTTGATCTCTTCCAGCAGGCCCATCGCATCGATGGCAGCGACGATCGCTTTACGCGCGGCAAAGCGTTCCAGCTTCTGGAATTCAGCCGGGATAGCGTTGGAGTAAACGTCGGACTCTTCACCTTTGGTGTCGTACACTTCCGCGGTTTCACGGATGTCACCGTCAAAGGTCAGAATGTTGATCATTGGCAGGGCGTGACGTTTCCCGACTTCGTAGTCGTTAAAGTCGTGTGCCGGGGTGATCTTCACGCAGCCGGTGCCTTTTTCCATATCGGCGTGTTCGTCGCCGACGATCGGAATACGGCGGTTAACCAGCGGCAGGATAACGAATTTGCCGATCAGATCTTTATAGCGTGGATCTTCCGGGTTCACGGCCACGCCGGTGTCGCCCAGAATGGTTTCCGGACGGGTGGTCGCCACGACCAGGTAATCTTTACCGTCAGCGGTTTTCGCGCCGTCGGCCAGCGGATAGCGGATGTGCCACATCGAGCCTTTAGACTCGCGGTTTTCCACTTCCAGGTCAGAAATAGCGGTGCGCAGTTTCGGGTCCCAGTTGACCAGGCGCTTGCCACGGTAAATCAGATCTTCTTTGTACAGGCGAACAAAGACTTCTTTCACGGCATTGGAAAGACCTTCGTCCATAGTGAAACGCTCGCGCTCCCAGTCAACGGAGTTGCCGAGACGGCGCATCTGACGGGTAATGGTGCCGCCGGATTCCGCTTTCCACTGCCAAATTTTATCGATAAACGCTTCGCGACCGTAGTCGTGACGGGTTTTACCTTCTTCAGCGGCAATCTTACGCTCAACCACCATCTGGGTAGCGATACCCGCGTGGTCGGTACCAGCCTGCCACAGGGTGTTTTTACCCTGCATGCGCTGGTAGCGAATCATGGTATCCATGATGGTTTGCTGGAAAGCATGACCCATATGCAAACTGCCGGTGACGTTCGGCGGCGGGATCATGATGCAGAAGGACTCTTTGCTTTCATCGCCGTTAGGTTTGAAATAGCCCTGCTTTTCCCAGTGCTCGTAAAGCGGCTGTTCGATATCTTGTGGGTTGTATGTCTTTTCCATTATTTCCAGGTTGCCGTATTCAGGTTAAAACCAGCCACGCGGTAAGCTTTGTAGCGATCGCGTGCCGATTGTTTCAAAGAATCTTCGTAAGGAACGAAGTCTATCACTTCTGTGAAAGCGGTGGCAAAATCTGCAAAGCCAACGCGCAAACTGATGAGCAGGTCGCGCGGGCTGCTATTGCGTTTCTCCGGCCAGGCAATCTCTACCGGCGCGCCGCCTCTGGGGCCTTCGCCCGCCAGATTATGCGGAACAAAGCTTTCTGCCGGTCTTGCCCACAGGGCTTCATCCAGTCGAAGAGCCTGCTTTTCGTTTTCACAGGCGATAAGCACGCGCTTGCCAGCCCGCCAACGTTCTGCGGCAATTTCACACACCAGTTGCTCGACGGCGCTTAAACCATCTTGTTGTGTGTCGTTGTCCAGAAGATAGAACGTCGCATTCTTCATATATGGGGCTTCTTGTGGTGGATTTAAATGCGTTGCCATGATGCACACCGTAGGCCTGATAAGGCGTATTAGCGCCGCCATCAGGCGTTTTGCCGGATGGCACTACGCTTATCCGGCCTACGGGGCAATCTTAAACTTACTCTTCGCCGTTAAAACCCGCGCGATTGAGCAGGAACTGCGACAGTAAGGCGACCGGACGACCGGTTGCACCTTTGGCTTTACCGGAGCGCCATGCGGTACCGGCGATATCCAGGTGCGCCCAGTTGTACTTACGGGTAAAGCGTGACAGGAAGCAGCCCGCGGTAATGGCGCCGCCAGGGCGTCCGCCGATGTTCGCCATATCCGCAAAGTTAGACTCTAACTGCTCCTGGTATTCATCACCCAGCGGCAAACGCCACGCGCGGTCGCCAGCCTGCTCGGACGCACCGATCAGCTCATGCGCCAGCGGGTTGTGGTTCGACATCAGGCCGGTGATGTGATGGCCCAGAGCAATCACGCACGCGCCGGTCAGGGTCGCAACGTCAATCACCGCCTCCGGCTCAAAGCGCTCGACGTAGGTTAACACGTCGCACAGCACCAGACGGCCTTCGGCGTCGGTATTGAGCACTTCAACGGTCTGACCAGACATAGTGGTCAGCACGTCGCCTGGGCGATACGCGCGGCCACCCGGCATATTTTCGCAGCCCGCCAGTACGCCGACGACGTTGATGGGCAACTGAAGCTCGGCCACCATGCGCATTACGCCGTACACTGCTGCTGCGCCGCACATGTCGTACTTCATCTCATCCATGCCTTCGGCAGGTTTGATGGAGATACCGCCGGAGTCGAAGGTTAACCCTTTACCGACCAGCACAATCGGACGCGCGTCTTCGGACGGATTGCCTTTGTACTCGATGACTGACATCAGCGACTCGTTCTGCGAACCGTGACCGACGGCGAGATAAGAGTGCATACCCAGCTCTTTCATCTGCTGCTCGCCGATCACGCGGGTTACAACATTTTTGCTGTAGCTGTCTGCCAGCTGACGCGCCTGAGAAGCCAGATAGGCAGCGTTACAAATATTTGGCGGCATGTTGCCGAGATCTTTCGCCGCTTTAATGCCAGCGGCGATTGCCAGACCGTGTTGGATCGCACGCTCACCGCTGGTCAGCTCGCGGCGGGTCGGCACGTTGAAGACCATTTTACGCAGCGGGCGACGCGGCTCGCTTTTGTTGGTCTTCAACTGGTCAAAGCTGTACAGCGTTTCCTGTGCCGTCTCAACGGCCTGGCGCACTTTCCAGTAGTTATTGCGCCCTTTGACGTGCAGCTCAGTCAGAAAGCAGACGGCTTCCATTGAGCCAGTATCATTCAGCGTATTGATGGTTTTCTGAATGACCTGCTTGTACTGGCGCTCGTCAAGTTCGCGCTCTTTGCCACAACCAATAAGGAGAATTCGCTCAGACAGAACGTTAGGAACATGGTGCAGCAACAGGGTTTGACCCGGTTTGCCTTCCAGTTCGCCACGACGCAGCAGTGCGCTGATGTACCCGTCGCTGATCTTGTCGAGCTGCTCTGCAATCGGAGAGAGGCGGCGTGGTTCAAAGACACCCACGACGATGCACGCACTCCGCTGTTTCTCCGGGCTACCGCTTTTTACACTGAACTCCATGCACTACGCTCCTGAATCTTAAAGACAACGGCGGTGGCTACGGATAGAATTGCAAGCTTTCGTAACTCATACCCGCTGTTGCGGTGACTTCGTGTTAATCTTAACGTTATTACGGCATTGGCACGTCAGAACAATTTCTGAGAGGTGGATCCGTTGAGTATAATGATCTTAGCGACGATTTCGACGACTCAAGAGAATAAATGACGTTTAAGCCATGAAACAAGCTAAATTCCGGCAAAAGACGGGTTTTTACGGGCGTATTTAAAGTGATAATCATAAGATATCTGGTTCGGGAAACGCTCAAAAGCCAACTTGCGATCCTATTCATCCTGCTTTTGATCTTCTTTTGTCAAAAGTTGGTCAGGATCCTTGGTGCGGCTGTTGACGGTGATATCCCGGCAAATCTGGTGCTCTCGCTGCTGGGGCTGGGCGTGCCAGAAATGGCGCAACTTATCTTGCCCTTAAGCCTGTTCCTCGGGCTGCTGATGACGCTGGGCAAACTGTATACCGAAAGTGAAATTACGGTCATGCATGCCTGTGGGCTGAGCAAGGCTGTGCTTGTTAAAGCGGCGATGGTGCTGGCGTTGTTTACCAGTATTATTGCGGCGGTCAACGTGATGTGGGCCGGACCGTGGTCCTCCAGACATCAGGACGAAGTCCTGGCGGAGGCGAAAGCGAACCCCGGTATGGCGGCGCTTGCTCAGGGGCAATTCCAGCAGGCGACCAACGGCAGTTCGGTGCTGTTTATCGAAAGCGTTGACGGCAGCAACTTCAAAGACGTGTTCCTCGCGCAAATCCGCCCGAAAGGCAACGCTCGTCCTTCGGTCGTCGTAGCCGATTCCGGACATCTTACCCAATTGCGCGATGGCTCTCAGGTTGTGACGCTAAACCAGGGGACGCGCTTTGAAGGTACCGCGCTGCTGCGCGATTTCCGCATTACCGACTTCCAGGATTATCAGGCGATTATCGGCCATCAGGCCGTGGCGCTGGATCCAAACGATACCGAACAGATGACCATGCGTACGCTGCTGGCGACCGACACCGATCGTGCCCGCGCGGAGCTGACCTGGCGTATCACGTTAGTATTCACCGTATTTATGATGGCACTGATGGTTGTACCGCTGAGCGTGGTAAACCCGCGTCAGGGTCGCGTGTTGTCGATGCTGCCAGCAATGCTGCTCTATTTGCTGTTCTTCCTGGTTCAGACATCGCTGAAGTCGAACGGTGGTAAAGGTAAGCTGGATCCGGTGTTCTGGATGTGGGTGGTTAACCTGGCTTATCTGGCGCTGGCGATTGTGCTTAACCTCTGGGATACGGTGCCGATGCGCCGCTTGCGTGCCCGTTTTATGCGTAAAGGAGCGGTATAATGCAGCCTTTTGGTGTACTTGACCGCTATATCGGTAAAACCATTTTCACCACCATCATGATGACGCTGTTCATGCTGGTATCGCTCTCCGGGATCATCAAGTTCGTTGACCAGCTGAAAAAAGCCGGGCAGGGGAGCTACGATGCGATGGGTGCTGGGCTGTATACCCTGCTCAGTGCGCCGAAAGATATCCAGATCTTCTTCCCGATGGCGGCGCTGCTGGGGGCATTGCTGGGGCTGGGCATGCTGGCCCAGCGCAGTGAACTGGTGGTGATGCAGGCTTCTGGCTTTACCCGTATGCAGGTGGCGTTGTCGGTGATGAAAACCGCGATTCCGCTGGTGCTGCTGACGATGGCCATTGGCGAATGGGTCGCACCGCAGGGTGAACAGATGGCGCGTAACTACCGTGCGCAGCAGATGTACGGCGGCTCGCTGCTCTCTACCCAGCAGGGTTTGTGGGCGAAAGACGGTGACAGCTTTGTCTACATCGAGCGGGTGAAAGGCGAGGCCGAGCTGGGTGGGATTAGCATCTACTCGTTTAACGACAAGCGCCGTCTGCAGTCTGTACGCTATGCTGCGAGCGCGACGTTTGACCCGGAGCAGAAGGTCTGGCGTTTGTCGCAGGTGGATGAATCCAACCTGACCGATCCGAAACAAATCACCGGTTCGCAAACGGTGAGCGGCACCTGGAAAACCAACCTGACGCCCGACAAGCTCGGCGTCGTGGCGTTGGATCCTGACGCGCTGTCGATTAGCGGTCTGCATAACTACGTGAAGTACCTGAAGTCGAGCGGCCAGGATGCCGGACGCTACCAGCTCAATATGTGGAGCAAAGTCTTCCAGCCGCTGTCAGTGGCGGTCATGATGCTGATGGCGCTGTCGTTTATCTTTGGTCCGCTGCGTAGCGTCCCGATGGGGGTGCGTGTGGTGACGGGGATTAGCTTCGGTTTTGTGTTCTATGTGCTGGACCAAATCTTTGGCCCGCTGACGCTGGTGTACGGCATTCCGCCGATTATCGGTGCGCTGCTGCCAAGCGCCAGCTTCTTCCTGATAAGCCTGTGGCTGATGCTGCGTAAATCGTAATCACAGTAATCGTAGGCCTGATGGCGTTGCGCTTTTCAGGCCTACTCCGGACCCGTAGGCCGGATAAGGCGTTAAGCCGCCATCCGGCAACGTAATACGGGCTAGCGTTTTCTCCCGCCCATCAAACTCCCCAACATGCCGCGGATTATCTGATTAGTAACCTGTCGCGCCGCGCTTTTCGCCACGCTCTGTACCACGCCATCGCGCTTGCCGCCGCGCGGCCCTGTGCTGCCAAATAAAATATCCTTCAATCCACCGAGAATACCGCCGTCCACCTCGACCGCTTTACCGTTGGCGGGAGGCGTATTTTGCTGCTCGGTACTGGCCTGCACGCCCTGCTGTAAACGTTCATAGGCGGACTCTCGGTCGATATCTTCTTCATATTTGCCGTACAGCGAAGAGTGATTAATCAGCCCGTTGCGCTCGTCGTCCGTCACCGGTCCCATCCGTGAGCACGGCGCAATCACCATCGCCCGTTCAACCACCGACGGGCTGCCTTTGGCGTCCAGAAACGACACCAGCGCCTCGCCGGTTCCCAGCTCCTGAATGGCTTTTTCGGTATCAAATGCCGGGTTGGCGCGCATGGTTTGTGCCGCGGTTTTCACCGCTTTCTGATCTTTCGGCGTGAACGCGCGCAGGGCGTGCTGCACGCGGTTCCCCAACTGACCAAGCACGTTGTCCGGAATATCCGACGGGTTTTGCGAGACGAACCACACGCCGACCCCTTTCGAGCGGATCAGACGGATCACCTGTTCGATTTTATCCAGCAGCACCTGCGGGGCATCGTTGAACAGCAGATGCGCTTCATCAAAGAAGAACACCAGTTTTGGTTTCTCCAGATCGCCCGCTTCCGGCAACTGTTCGTACAGTTCAGAGAGCATCCACAGCAGGCTGGCGGCGTACAGTTTGGGCATCTGGTAGAGCTTCTCGGCGCTGAGGATATTAATCATCCCTTTGCCGCTGGCGTCGGTACGCATCCAGTCTTTGATGTCCAGCATCGGTTCGCCAAAGAAGTGTGCCGCTCCCTGCTGCTCCAGCGACAGCAGTCCGCGCTGGATAGCCCCGACCGAAGCGCTGCTGATATTGCCGTACTGATTCTGGAAGGATTTAGCGTTATCGCCGATGTACTGAGTGATGGCCCGCAGGTCTTTGAAATCGAGCAGCAGCAGGCCCTGGTCATCGGCAATGCGGAAGATAATATCCAGCACGCCGGACTGAACGTCGTTGAGATTCAACAGACGAGCCAGCAGCAGCGGCCCGAGGTCAGATACCGTGGCTCGCACCGGGTGACCCTTTTCGCCGAAGATATCCCACACCGTGACCGGATTACCATGCGGTTGCCAGTCGGTAATACCGATGTTTTTCAGGCGGGCGAGCAGCTTTTCAGAGGCTTGTCCTTCCTCGGCCACGCCGGTTAAATCACCTTTCACATCGGCCATAAATACCGGTACGCCAATCTCGGACAACGATTCGGCCAGCTTTTGTAGTGTGACGGTTTTACCAGTCCCGGTGGCGCCGGTAATCAGCCCGTGACGGTTGGCCATGCCTGGCAGTAAAAACAGTTCGGTGTCCGGCGTGCGGGCAATTAGCAGGGGTGCGCTCATTGAGATTTCCTCCATTTATCCTGCCTGGAGTATAGGCAACCGTGACGCACTCTTCACCGCTAAATTGCGGAGATTGTGAGGAGAATTTTACCTGCCTGGAATAGCGGGGAGAATAGCCGGGAAGCTTACGCCTCCCGGCAAAGACGATCAGAAGTCGGCTTTCAGCACCACGCGGTAGCGGGCCTTGCCGTCACGCACATGCTGGATTGCTTCGTTAATTTGCGACATCGGGTACAACTCGGTGGTAGGCGACACCTTGCTGCGCCCGGCAAACTTCATCAGCTTGCGCAGCTCGAATGGCGTCCCGGTCGCCGAACCGGAGATGCTGCGATCCCCGGCAATTAAGGTGAACGCCGGTACCGGCAGCGGCTTCAGCACTGCACCGACGGTATGGAAGTTACCGCCGTAGGCCAGCGCTTCAAAATAGGGCTGCCAGTCGAGATCGACGTTAACCGTGTTAATGATGAGATCGAACTGGCCCGCCAGTGCTTTTAGCGCATCTGGATCGCGGCTGTTGACCACTTTATCCGCCCCCATCGCCAGCACTTCCTGCTCTTTCGCCGGATTGGAACTGAATGCGGTCACTTCGCAGCCCATCGCGTGTAACAGCTTAATGGCGATATGTCCCAGGCCACCGATGCCGATCACCCCGACGCGGCTGGTGGCGGTGATATGGTGCATCAGCAGCGGTTTGAACACCGTAATGCCGCCGCACAATAATGGGCCAGCTGCCGCCAGATCGATACTCTCCGGCAGCGGGATCACCCACTGCCAGTCGGCCCGCAGCTTCTCGGCAAAGCCGCCGCGATTGAGAATAGTGGGAACGGAACCTTCCAGGCAGTTGATCTGATTACCGCTGATACAGGCATCGCAGTGCCCGCAACTGCGCGCCGTCCAGCCAATGCCGACGCGCTGACCAACCTTCAGACCCTTATCTTGCGCCGCGCTGCCGAGCGCCGCCACGCGACCAATCACCTCATGCCCGGCAACCAGCGGATACTGAGAGAATCCCCATTCGTTGTCGATCATCGACAAATCAGAATGGCAGATACCGCAGTAATCGACCTGGACTTCGACATCTTCCGGCTTGAGCTCGCCCGCATCATATTCATAGAGTTCGAGTTCGCTGCCCGCCGCTTTTGCGGCGTAGCTTTTTATCATCGACATCGTGTTTCCCTCAGTGTGGTGTTGAACTGGAAGTGTAGAGCATGGGGAAACGGGACGCTTCGCAGAAGGGGGGATTAGGGTGGTTGTTGCGGGGAATAAACTGTGATGAGGGTTACAGGTGGGAAAGGTAATGCTGAAATTTTCAACACTTAGCGAGCCAGACACACGCTGGCGCTTGCATGGTGGCGCACGACAGGTATAATCCACAACGTTTTCCGCATCCCTTCCGTGCCGGAGTGGCGAAATCGGTAGACGCAGTTGATTCAAAATCAACCGTAGAAATACGTGCCGGTTCGAGTCCGGCCTTCGGCACCAAATATGCAAGATTAAGCTACCTTCGGGTGGCTTTTTTTATTTTCGGCTCTTGTAAATAGCACCATACCTACCAAACTTCAGTGTCATTATAAAAAACCATGTCAAAAGGCCTATGGAGATCAAGGGGTAGCTTGTATAAAATAGGCGTATTCTTACATTTGAGAACATGATGTTATGAATGCAATCACATTACGTAAAGCGTTGGGTGTACTTGCGAAGTCATCTTCTTTTTCAGTCACTACAGTGACTCATAGACAAAGAGATGTGTTCGACCAATTAAAAGAGCAGCTTTTTGTTCAACAAGATATTGAGACTGAGTTACAGCGCTATTTAGATGTCGCTAAGCCTGGCGAGATCATTTTTTTGTGTGGTAGCAGCGGAGATGGTAAATCTGAGATTTTGACACGTTGCCAGTCTGACCCACGTTATCAGAGGCGCTTTAATTTTCATTTGGATGCCACACATAGTTTCAATCCGCAACAATCTGCGATTGATGCCTTAAATGAATTATTCAGTAATCATCATTCAGACTCATATCCTCTGCTTGTTGGCATCAATACAGGTATGCTTGCTAACTTTGCAAGGGAAGGTGATGAATGTCACCGAACCATCAGAAATGCTATAGATTTATACCTTTCGAGTCAGTCAAAAGGAAATGGACCTTACCACGATCAAAATATCTCATTTTTTGATTTTGAACATTATCCAAAATTTAATTTTGATGAATGTAAACAATATTCATCATTTATAAAAAAATTACTATGTAATTTGACAAGTAATGACGAAAGTAACCTTTTCTACGCTATATTAAAGAATGAAGAATTAAAAGGTGTAGATGTTCGTATTATTGCGAATTTTAAAATTCTTTGTATGCCTGGTGTTCAGGATTTGTTAATAACTCAGCTGTTTAAAATCCGATTGATTAAGGATCAGTTTGTTACAACCAGAACATTATTGGATTTTTTACATCATTTACTTACTGGACCAGGTTATATATTTGATAATCTGTTCACCGGAAATGAAAATGACCTTGTTAGTAAAGTTTTAGATTTTGATCCTGCCAGATTGCATTCTTATGAACTTGACCAGTTAATCTTGCGCTATGAGCTTGGTTTAACTGATAATGAGTTAGATGAGTTTTTGGACGTTCTTGAACCGTTGCATATTAATTTTAACCGACAAAGTACTACTCCTGGTGAGGCAGCATCTTTAATCAGATTTTTTTGGTTGCTGCAATATGAGTCACTAGGGAATAACTATCATCGAAAATTTTCTGATTTCTTTAATGAATCATTATTTGAACATTATTCTGAAATTTGGCACATGCATAAAAATTATACAGGTGATGTAGAGCAGCGTAGAATCCTTAATCGCTTTTATGCCTTTGAGCTGATTGCTGGCATCCAGCGTTACGCAAATCGTAAGGCTCCTGAGCTGACTATGCAAAGAGAAGAGTTTTTTCTGGGAGAGTTTGGCGGTGTCAAAATTACAGCTCCAGTTGAATTGATTCCTGATCTCGACGCCATTAGAAATAAATTTACGGCCCATCCTACCGGCTTTGATGTTTATTTAAAGGTTGGCGATAAATCGTTGCATCCTATTCGTGTTGGATTAAATTTGTTTGAGTTATTAAACAAATTAAATAATGGGTATCGACCAAATAAATACGACAAAAATGCAATAGTTTTACTGGATGAGATTGTTGAATTAATTGCTGAACAAGCTAAATCGAGCAAAGAGTTAAAATTTTATGATGGGAGAAGTAATGTATATCGTGCTAAGTCATATGATGACATGATCACCATCAGCGGCATGGAAGGTTAACCTAATGTACCCTATAGAGAAACCGTTAAAAGTTGGTAACAATCAGCTGGATAGCTATCTTCCAGTGCGTAATAAAAATAATGAAATTGACTGGCAGATTGTTACTGGGCTGACACTAAGTTATGCACTTAAGCGTAAAATTGAATCCTATGAACCTACACAATTCTGTGAGGACTGTAAAAAATATTTACAAGGATATCTTAGCAATACAGAATTCTGGTCTGTATTGGAACGCATGTATTTTTTAAATCAAGATGTTTTCCGTATTTCGCCACTATTCTTACTTTTTCATGCTCAGTTTGAGGGAGATAAAATAATTAAAGGGACTCCGGCTGACAAGCGTCTTGGAACATTATTTGCTAA
This sequence comes from Citrobacter sp. KTE30, assembly GCF_000398825.1. Lineage (NCBI taxonomy): Bacteria > Pseudomonadati > Pseudomonadota > Gammaproteobacteria > Enterobacterales > Enterobacteriaceae > Citrobacter > Citrobacter sp. KTE30. The sequence goes on from NZ_KB976055.1 coordinate 320,804, forward strand.
TCTTATTGGCGATGCAAGTCTTAATTATCCGATACCAGATAAACTCAATTTTATTGAGCAGAAAATGTTGGAAACTCTTACTCGAAATGAAAAGTTAAAAGTATTAGGGAAAGGCCCATTCACCGAAGAACAACCGTACCTTCCTTATATGGTTAAGTGCTTCCAAGATGATTTGGCATTTCTCGCGGAACATCCACAATATCTCTTGCAAGAATTAACCAATACTTTGCGGTTGTATGCTTTTAGTTGGTGCGCTCAGCTTGCACTCAATTTGGATAACTGGCAGGACGGAGAGCCGACAAGTAAATCATTATTTTTTATTCTTGATAGCGAGAAAGCGAGCTCTGAACGAGAAAAAATAAAGCGTTTTGGCTATAAATTGTTCGCTAGCCAATGCGAGAAACTTTTTCCGATGCTGTCTGCATTGGAGGTTTTACAATGGAAAAAAGAGAAGAAAAAACGCCCTTTATGGCAAGTGTACCAAGATTGCTTAAATTATTCGGAAGAACCGAATCAAGTATTGGATGATCTTAATGAATACATCCAGAGGTTTATCAGTAAGGAAGAACGTGATCTTCCTGCTCGTGAAAAAGCAGAAAACTTGGAAGAAGCATTTAGACAGCTAATATCGGTGTCTATTGAACAGTTCCAAGGGAAGAAAACAGATCGAGCGACAGTTAATCGTAAGTATATCAATGAATTAGAAAGTCAGATTTGTAACGATTTTATCCAGATGCGCGGACGCGCAGGGAAAGTATTAGTGTTGAATCAGGATCGTTTGTTGCTATTGACCAATCTAACCATTGGTAAAAATGCCAAACTACGTTTGCATGAGCTATTGGCTGGTTTTGAGCAACGAGGTTTTTATTTGGATAATCAATCTGCACAAATGCTTGTGACGTTTTATGAACGCATGGGCAATGTGGAAAGAATGAGTGACAGTGGAGATGCCGTGTATGTCCGTAAAACAGTATGAAACCTATCTAGCGGAAACTTTTATTGAATGGGTTAGTGGCATCATTCAACCTGGTGAACGTTACCAATTCAAATCTCCTGATCCTGATAATGCCTTAAAACTTTGGCAAGCTTTTGTATCCCTAGCTGATGACAAAAAGCTGGAGATAGCTCCAGATCAACTTATTTCCTGCCTTACTTGTAATGGTGTACAGCTTATCCCTGTACTACATGGCACAGATACCCCTGCATTTACAGAAAACTACATTTCTCACTTGCGAGATAAAGTTGCAGGGCGAAGCGGTGTTTTTGCTCAAACGGCACTATTGATTATTCACAATAGTATGCTTGATACGCTAATCAACAGTACGAAGGATGTCGCTGCCCCAGGTTCAATTTGGTTTCCAGAAACATTCAGCCATCAATTAGAAAAACTAATTGATTCAGATAGTAAAGGCTCTGAGTTATCTCGTTGTTTATTGGAAGATCAGCTAGCGACGGTATTAGACGAAGGGGCAACCGTATTCGGTTTCTCATCGCTCTATCGCCTGCTGGATGACGGGAATTTGGATTTTTCAGAGCTACATCTTTTTAAAGATGATGAGTTGTTAAATTTCAGTCAGAAGCAGTTACGTACCAGGCTTAACGAAAACCGCAAGTTGTACCGGCAAATAGAAGATAGTGTTGAACGTTATAGTGGTCAGCTGGAAAATATCTTAACAGAGTTCAGTTCGAAATTTATTCAGGCCCACTTTGTTGATAAAGATGATTGGCGTGAACTTGATTTTTCTGAATATCGGAAAGAGAAAGAGCTAAACAGTGAACAGAAACTTGTTTTCGAAAATATCTCTGTTGAGAACGGAGATATTTGGCAACGAGCAAAAAGTACCAGTAAGGCAGGAAAGCGCGATATTAGTTTATTAATACAGGTGCTACCAGGTCAATCGAATGTTGCTTTAGAGTTCAGTTTTCAAGGCAATGATCTGCAGGATAATCAAATCAAGATTGCCCATCATCGCCAATTGAAAAAAGAGAGTTTTTGGCGGACCAGTAGAGCTGGAGGTAAAACCTCTCGTATAATGGCATCAGTTCCATTTGATGGAAATCCTTGTTTTTTTAGCCTTGAATTAACCAACCGTGATAATTCTGCAGAAGAATATAAATTTCGTCTATTGTTAGTGGAACAGGGACGATTCTGGCTGAATGATATTCAGCACTGTTTCCGTGTTGAGCCTAGTAAGGGACATTTGACTTTACAGCTGGAGGATAACGAGCTACGTATTTCCGATTCGGGTGAACAGATCTACGTTCTAAATGAAGGAAGCGAGGATGTTAATTGTCAGCAGTATGCGCTCGTTAATTTTGAGACTCTGGCAAACCAAAGTGATCTAGTTCAATTTACACTCGTCTCAGGTGATTCACGGCTGCTGCTTAATATTGAAGGTCCAGGAGCAGAGGAAGGCCTAACTTTACCTCTCCTGTTTGACCAGAGCCGGTACAACAAGCTCTTCAAAGAAGAGGGGAATGCGACTTTCAATCGATTGAAAGGACGTATTATCCAGGACAATACCGAACACAAAGTTGTTGGCGTGCGTCAGCAGCTACTTGCTCTCGAGGCTTTATTGGTCGAGAAACGCCTGCTTGGCACATATGGTGATGAGAGAGTGTTTGAGCTTGATGAACTTCTGATTAGCTATCCTGAACTCCATAATGCTTATAATCAGCTATTTTCTTATTATCAATCCCGCAGTACTTTGCCAAGTTTGGTATCGTGGTCAGCTGAATATCGTAGATTAATCAGCCATATAGTTGCGACGTTTGAGCAGGCATTGAAGCAAATTAGTCTTAGTAGAGCTTTAACCGTGCAAGAAAAACAGCTCCTCTATTTAGGCATTTGCCATGTCGATACATATGAACGTTTATCCCCACTACATCCTTTGGTGCTTGTCTACCATTTACAGCTGGCGGAAACCATTGTTAAAGAACAAGAAGAATTTAGCTCTGCATCATTCGCAGTATTGCCTTCAATTACACTTGATCGTTTAGTCGTTTCTGGTTTAATGCCATTTGTTTATCATAGTGAGCATGAATACGCACAATTAAAACCTGTGGAAGAGAATCGTTTCTGGATCGATGTTGTTCCTCAGCGGCAGGTGAGCCATGAATATGTCAAGCGTCTTGTAAAAGATAAATTAAATGAGTTTACGGATGCTTACTCAAGGTTATTCCTGAGCGGCAAAAATAATGCGCTCATTATCAATGCTATTAATCAAGGTACCGCTAAAGAGTTGTTTCTCGGATTGGTCGAATATTTTAAACAGGAAAAAGAACAATCTATCTCTGTACATGTGAACTGTTATGACGCACGCCTATTGCCCAATATGTTTGATCACTTTGCTGAATGCGGTAGCTATGAAGAACTTAAAAATGATTTAGGGCTTAACAGCGGCGTGTGGAGAGCAGAAGCTGATCTGCTGATCGATTTGCTACGCAGTCGGTTAACATTTAGTAAGTTCATGTTGCCGTCGGAAAGTGAAAAACTGGCCTATTCTCACTTGGCATTTTTTACTAACACTGCACCAGTAGATTGCCGTCAGATTCGTATTGAGGATGCTTCCAGCGGAGTGTTGTGCCATGGGTTGATTGCTGGAGAGGGAGCTGAAACACAAGGGGATGCTTACTTTACAGCATTTGGCCTGCGTGATGTTGATATTGAACCTTACTGTGCCTTGCGCCTCGCACGATTAGTCGGATGTTTGTGGCAGCCTGCGCGCCAGAGCAACAGCCAGTATCATGGCCAAGGTATTGGTTTGGCAGTAAGTGGTGATTTTAAACAACTGCTAAATTATTCATATAACAGTGCACTTTGGACTACCATTATTGACCCTAAAGTCACTCTCGATTTCTTTACCAGTCAGAAAGATGTGGTACTGATTCACTATTCGGATCAATACACTAGTTGTGCAGGTTATGATGCAGTTACCGTCACAAAGCAGGTTGACCTTTTCTTACGACTACTCCAGACAGAAAATTTACCAGGTCAACGTACGTTAGATAGTAAGCATCTGCTTGCTGAATTTAATGCTTTTAATGGCGAATGGTTGCTTAAAATGCTGCGTTCTAGTGAAAAGGAACGCAAAGAAAAGCATGGCATTATCGGTGCATACAAGTTTGTCCAGTCCATGTTGAACCAATCCGATATTTGTTGGATTCCGCTCTCAGTTGCTGAAATGATTCGAGTATCTGGTAACGTCGGACTGAAAATGAAAGAGAGCGATTTGTCGAGGAATTTGCAGGGTTATCGTAAAGGTGCAATTTCAGATGATGTGCTCTTTGTCGGATTTAAGGAAAATAAACTCTATCTTTTACCACTTGAGGTAAAAACAGGGGTTCGACCAGATTACAATTATGCTGGTCAACAGGCTTGTGAGCTTAAACGTTACTTAAAAGAGGATATCCTGGAGCCTCAAACGTTGGCCTCGAATTTGTATCGGGCGCTTTTTGTTCGCCAAGTATTAATGCAGGTAGAAAAGCTGCGTTTGTACGGCGTACTGGAAAGTGGCAAGCTAGCACCTTTATTGGAAAATCGAGAATGGTGGTTAACAGGTGAGTATCAGTTAGGTGAATTAGCTGATTACCCGAATGGTTTTGTTGTCGCACATGTTGATAGCGGTACTTGTTTCGATATCTCTTATAAGGAAACTCAACAGGGTATATTACAGATCGAAATCCCTTATTCACTGCTACCATCGCTTATTGCGAACCCAAACGGAGAATCATCGCTAACGGATCGCTATCACGTCCCGTCTAAATATATACTTAAGCCAAATCAGGATGTAAATATCTTACAATCCATAGCCGTAGTCCCAGCAATTAAAGCGCCCGAAGGTGCGGAAAAATCTGTATCTGAGATTTCGGTACTACAACCTGAGGCAATTACATCCGGAACTAATGATGAGCCATTACAAGTCTTGTTCGGACATGACGCAGTACTGCGGACTCCGTTGTATTGGGAACCAACCAATACCGCTAAGTTTATGAATACTAATACAGGTATTATTGGAACAATGGGGACAGGTAAAACTCAATTTACAAAGTCTCTTGTGACGCAGTTAATGCAAAATCAGTCGAATAATGTTGATGGTAAACAGATTGGGTTGTTAATCTTTGATTACAAATCGGACTATGTGGATGATGCATTTATAAACGCGACTGGGGCTAAAAAATACCAGCTTTCATTGTTACCATATAATCCTCTGTCTTTATTTGGTGATATGCCTATGCTGCCAAGACATACAGCAATGGCTTTTGCTGAAACGATGGGGAAAGCCTATAACCTTGGCGTAAAACAGCGGATGAAACTGGTGGGAATAATAATGGAATGCTATGAACTAGCAGGTATAGTCCCACATGATCGTTCAACTTGGAATCGTATTGCTCCAACTATTGAAGATGTTTGGCAGCAATATTTGGCTCAGGAAAAAGTTGACGAAGATTCATTGTATGCGGCACTTTATAATCTGGCTGGATTCCAAATCTTCGAGACAGATCCTACAAAAATGACCAGTTTGTATGATTTAGTTGACGGCGTCACTGTTATTGAGTTAGCTGGTTATCCAACGGAGATACAAAATCTTGTCGTCGCACTAACACTGGATCTTTTTTACGCACAAATGCAGAAACGTGGAAAGCCTACAGTTAAAGGTGATTATCGACAACTTACCAAAATGATATTGGTAGATGAAGCTGATAATTTTATGAGACAAGATTTTTCAAGCTTGAGAAAAATTCTTAAAGAAGGACGTGAATATGGTGTTGGTGCTATTCTCTCAACACAGGAAATCACTCACTTCAAAACTGGTGAAAACAATTATGCCTCATATATTTTGACGTGGGTTATTCACCGGGTGTCAGAAATTAAGAATGCAGATATCAAAGCCGTTTTCAATATTGATGATAAAGGTGAGCAAGAATCTCTTATGGGGATTATTAGGCAGCTAGATAAACATTTTAGTCTATATATTGATGGCAATAAGATAGTTAAGAAAATGCGTGATAAAGCATTTTGGGAGTTAGCTAAATAGTTGTCATTATTTAGTTTAAGTGTATAGCTTGTTTTTCATGGACTCAATTTTTAACTTTAGATTGAGTCCATAATACAAATTTAATTAATAGTGGCTTAATGAAATGAATATTATTCCGGAAAGTAAAAGTCTAGAGAAGATCTTAACAGGATTAGAAACTAAATATATTGTTCCTGACTATCAGAGAGATTATTCTTGGTCAGTAAATGAGGTGGAAACATTATGGACGGATATTGTTATATCTCATGAGCAGCAATCTGAATACTTTATGGGGACAATAGTCTTAAAAAAGCATCAGAAAGAAACCGATACTTTTGATATAGTCGATGGTCAGCAGCGTTTAGCTACCTTTTCGATGTTATTCTATGTTCTTGCTAGTTTGGGAGAGTCTTTTTCTTCAAACCCTGATATTCTCAGGCAAGTTGAGAGAAACCCTGCATCAATGGACCTGTCTAATAAAATTGCTAAGATCGCGAGAGCAAGGCTAAGGGAACCAAGTGAACCGGATAATTATTATTTGCGCTTGAATAAAAAAGATAATGAGCTTTTTGACTATATTATTAGGAATGAGAAAAAAGACTCTTTTTCTGTAGATGATGCTGCTTATAAGATCAATAAGAATGATAATCGCCTTCTAAAGACTAAAAAAACCTTCATAAAAAAAATTATTGATGAGTTTACTGGCGAGAATGCTCTTAAAGATATTTATACTACGTTAGTACACGTTGTTAAAAAATTGAAATTTATAACAATTGAAGTTGAGACTGATTATGATGCTTTTCTGTTATTTGAGTCATTGAACTCAAAAGGAATGGATCTCAGTGTCGCTGATCTTCTAAAGAATAAAATATTAATGAAAGCCAATGGGAATGAGGAGCAAAGTGAGCTGCTACTAAATAATTGGGAGTCAATGATTTCATCAATTGAATCGAGCAGGCTTTCCCCCGTTGACTTTTTGCGTGTTTATTGGGAGGCAATCCAAGGATCTAATATTACGAAGAAAGAACTTTATAAACATATTGGGGCACATATTGATTTATCAGAAGATATAGTTTCTTTTTCAAAAGATCTCAAGGAAACTGCTGCTGATTTTTCCAGTTATGCTTCTTCTGAATTATATTTTCCAACATGTGCAAATTATTCTGGAAAGGAAAAGTACCTTTCATTTTGTGGTGAAATAAACACGCTAAAATATACAACATGCTTGCCATTACTAATGTATACATATCGATTCAGATCTGACTTTATGGATGTAATGGCAAGGCTGAGTTTATCCTTTCTCTTTAGATGGATCACAATTTGCGATTATTCGGTTGGCGGAGCGAAGAAAGTATTTGACGAGGTCATTCGCCGGTTGATTGCTGGATATAGTAATGAAGAAGCGATACAGCCATTTTTCAGCCAGCATGAGAAAATAGGTGATGATGCTTTTATAGTCGCAATGAGACAGTTTAAAGCGCAAGATAATCAAATTGCAAAATATATACTCTCAAAATGCTATTTATATGATAATAAAATGCAAAGTATACCTAATTATAATGAAGTTCATTTAGAGCATGTTCTTCCTCAATCTACTATTCTATGGGAGAAAGATGAGTGCTTTATTTTGCCTAAGGGAACATTTGCAAAAGATTATGTATATAATATAGGGAATTTAACATTGCTTCATAAGCAAATTAACCAAAGCATAAAAAACAAGATTTTTTCAGACAAATGTAAGCATTATGAAGATTCCATATTTCCTGAAACAAAAAATATATTTGAGCTATCTGAAAATGGAAACTACTGGAATGTTGAAATCATAGAGCAAAGAGGCAAAGATATTGCAAGAAAAGCACCATTTATATGGCCACTTTCTTATTATTAATATAACTTATTAAATAAATAGCCCTCGGCAGAGGGCTATTTATTTTTTTATAAAACAGTTACGAAGTCTTTTAAATTTCTATAGTTCCTTAATGCCGCAATTCCATCTTCAACATGTGCGGCCCATGCTTTGATTAAATCTTTTTGATCGAGTTGGGGATAAAGCATCTTCAGCACGAGTTCTGTTGTATGCATGGTTTCACCCAGCCAGGTTATTTTATCAAGCACAAGCTGGCCGTCTAACTTCCTGTTATCTTTCTCTGGTAAAAAACGAAACTCACTTTCTACAGACCGGAAAAATGCAATACGAGCAGCTACGTTTGGAGTAACTCCTGTAAATCCTTTTAGCCTTTTGAGCTGTTCTTCAGTCTGGCGAGTAAGCTGCATTCGATTCGGGAGCATTAAATTGCCTCCTTAGTTAGTTGCCAGAAATATCCTGGCTTCAATGCTGATGATTTGGTATGCGCATTAAACACAATCTCATAGGCATGAGAGATGTCATCACGCAACTGGTCCACAAAGTATCGTTCGTCTACTTCAGTATCAGTTGACAGTAGTACAACCTGATGGCTGGCAAATGGAAAATAGTGATTAATTAACTTATCTCTGTGCTGGGAGTCTAATCGTCCCAATGGTGTGTCAATAATCACTGGTAAATCACGGCCAGAGGTTTTGGCTAATGCTTCTAGAATTGCAATAGCATAAATTTGTTTCTCTCCTGCTGAAAGCAGCTTGCGATTTATCACATTACCTTTTTCATCAATGAGTTCGACATCAAATGTTTCTGGATTAATATGCGCATTGAGCTGTAAATCTTCTTTACGAGCCAGTTTTCGATAAGCTACTTCGAAATTCGTCGATAGTGTTTTTACACGTGCTTGAGTTAAAACTTCACTGTAGCGATCGAGTAAGTTAATCGTTTCTTGAGCATTATTAAATGCGCTGTTAAAACTGTGCTGATTACGAGCAGTATCATGTGCTTTTTGCACCTGACGCACGCAATCTAACTGTTGCTGTTTGGTCCGCTTCGCATCTTCAAGTAAAGCGCGATATTCTTGCTTCTTCAGTTCACGTTGTTTATCAAGCTCACGAATTTTCTCAAATATATCAAGAAGCTGATCATCCTCTGGTGCTCGAGCAATATTGGCTGCAGCCTGCTCCAGCTGTTCTTCAATTTCAACTAATTGATTACGATAAAGATCAAAACGCTGCCAGGCTTTTTTACTGTCTTGCTCGATAGCTTGTTGAAGCATGCCTGCTTCACGTTCTGATATGTCGAAAAGCAGTTCACCCTTTGGTTTGGTTGCAAGATAACCTTTTAAATTATCCTCAATTGCTTCAGCCGCTATTTTCCCAGAAGTGCTAGAACGGAACGCTATATCGTTTTTAAGCTGGGTTAGGAATTGACCAAGTTCATTTTCAAAGTTCCTGGCTTGCTTGATTTGTGTTTCAATTGAGATCTGCTCAAGCAAACGTGTTAACGTTTTTGGAGCCAATGCATAAGGTAATGAACCATCACATTCATGACGTAACGCTTTTTCAAGACGATCTTTTTCTTTCAACAGCGTTTCGACTTTTTGCTTTTCCTGAGCTTTGGTTTGAGCAAACGCTCCACCTTGAGCATTGAGTAGGCCTTCATAGCGAATAATCTCTTTGGACAACAGATCGATTCGTATCTTTGAAAAATCCGCCTTCTCAAGCAGTTGTTCAGTCTGGAATGCGTACTCTTTTATTTGCTTTTCCAGTGCAGCAAGCTGCTGTTGCTGTGTAGCTGCAAGTTGGCTAGATTGCTGACGCTTAATAAAAATCATTAAGTCATTACGTAACTTGGCAATTAGATCTAGCCCTAACAGACGGCGAACTGCGGTTTTCAAAATATTACCTGACTCGTCCTCTGCAAGTTCGGCAATTTTCTCGCCATCAAAGAAGAATAAATCAGCAATACCATGAGGGATGAGTTCATTGAGAAAACCCTGGCATTGATCATAATCCAGTTCTTCCAAAGGAATGCCATCTTGTAAAAGCGACAGTTGGTCTTTTTTTCCTTTCCTCCAGGTTCGGGCTACCGTGAACTCTGCTTCCTGGCCACCTTTGTTATAGGTAAAGGTCAACTCTATTGCAGCCTCACTTGGTTGCTCACTGGAATTTATTCCATTATGAATTAATGAGCTGAGCTCATTAATATAGTCCTGGTTTTGTGTTGATAAGCCGAATGCCAGCCGACCATATAGTGCTAAACGAATGGCAGAGAGAATGGATGTTTTACCCGCACCATTTAACCCACCGAACAGTACGATAGGGCGCGGGTTGTCATCATTAGGGCGTTTTCTGGGCGCTAAATCGATGATATGTGTCCCATTGAAAACACGAAAGTTACGCAGTACCAGTTGTTTAATTAGCATGTTCGTTTTCCTTACTGGTCAGCAAGTATGATTCACTCGCATCTATAATTCTGCGCTGTAAAACCTGAAGCTCCGCTTCCAGCTTGGCGACTTCCTCTTGATGAATATCTCGCTCGTTGCGTTTCTGCAATGTTTCTTGTTGCTGTTTAATTTCTTCTAGGCTTCCCCAGTCTTGTTTGAGAATTGTACCAAGCTTATCAAATACTCCCTGACGTCTGCTCAGGCCTTCCATCGAGACTTCCAGTTCGATTAACTTCATAACCATCTCAGGTTCAACGTCAAATCCCTGGGCAATCTGTACAAGCAAATCTGCATCACTGGCATCAAAGCGAGATTGATCGTCAATGACCCAATCCAGATCCTTTTGATATACCTCGCGGTAAATACCCGGTAATGAGTCATACCAATCCGGTTCGTTGGGATCTTTCAACCATTCCTGACGGATTGCATGTAGCTCTGGTTGTGTAATCAGCGTAATTTTATGACCTTGAGCATTCATATCACGCTCAATTTCCAGTAATTTCTTTAACCATTGTTGTCTGTATTTTAACCAGTATGGGCCTGGAACGTGCTTACGTTCGGCACTGATTTCTTCGCCGTCTTTAGCATATTGGTAACTTACTTTGCCTGTCCGACGCTTGTAGTTACGGAAAGTATCTTTATTTGCCGGGTCAGTTGTGAAAGCCAGCAGATCGCGATATTTCAGTAGTGGGGACATCCATTCCTCACCATTCTGAATAAGGCTTTCCATAGCTTTATCTTTAGTCACGACAGTACAAGTCCAGCAGCCAAAGCGGGAATTACCGCACGAAGGAGTACTGTCATCGATGACCAATGGGCACTCGCCTTGTGCTGAGGAATCCATATAGAGTGTCCAAAGTGGGCGGTTATTTCCACCCCATGGATTTTCCCACTCATCGATATCTTCCGGAGCATAACGGAATGCGCCACGCAGAAGTTTCCACACATCTTCGACATCCCATGTGTCTATAGGTGTGTAAATAAAGGCATTAGGCAGTGTGGTGTGTCGGGCCAGGCGTGAACCATCAATTTTGTGCTTTGCGATTACCTGTGCACGGGAAGCGCTTTCACTGCTGCGCGAGCCCAGAACCACAATCACCTCTTCAAACTGGCTGACTTTATCTTTAATAAAGTCGCTGACCGGGTTGATCTTCATGCGTTCTGTACACCAGCGGAAACTACGGGTGGGAGCTGGATAGCCTTTACCCAGTAAGTTCACCCAGAAGGTTTCATGAGTTTTTGGCATAACGGCGTGTTGAGTGATTGGTAGCCCATCACGTTTTGCACCGGCCTCAATTAACTGCATTGTCTTTTTGATTAAATCGACAACAACGGGGGTTTCTACCAGTGTATCGGATGACACCACAAATATATCTTTGGTACGCATTTCTGGCGGAAGACCCAGCAAAGCCAGGTAAACCAGAGTGATCACTGCTGAAGAGTCTTTACCACCGCTATAGCCAATGACCCATGGACGTTTATCTGCACAGTATACTCGTTGTACCTCTGCGACATATTCCGCCAGCGGATGTCCAGCAAACTGTTCTTGATTGATGAATTCTTCATAGTCGGCCAGATCGTAGGCCTGAGTTAATTTACTCATGAGACAACCATTTGAGCTTCAAGCTCCTGTTCTTCAGGAGTGAGGGGAATCGACAGTGCAAGTTTAAGTGCATTACAGGTGAGCTGAATAGCGGTTCCCGTCTTACTCAGCTTGCCATGTTGCATTGCACGTTTAACCATTTCGGGATTACTTTTACGCCAGTCGAACGATTTAAGTTTCAATATTATCTGTTGCCATTGTTCTGGCTCTTCAATGATAAGTGAGCGCCCCAACAACCCCAGCGCTTGCAGGCCGATACCGTGCGCATGCACATAGTCCTGGCGTAGCTGAGCGGGGGAAACTTCTTTCCGTGCGGCAAGCTGCCAATCAGGCATTACTTTGTAAATAGCTTGCCAATATTGTGTGGCAATAGCCGTGTTGTCTTCAATGCTCCCTACTTTCGGGTCTTTACCTAAAAGCGCTCGAGTTGCCTGTTTAATGCTACTCAGTGTAAATAACTTATTGGAAAGCATACTGATGCTGGACTTTTCAAGCTCAGTAAGGCCGATAAACGGCTCTATCGTCATTGCCAGATATCGTGCCAGATTTGAACTTACATCACGGTGATCGTAAAGAGCTGAAAGCGATGGGCTAGGGCGAATCGCGTATTTATTTAAGTCAGCAAACATCTGCTGACTACGTCTTAACCCTTCATCGACAAAAAACAGCACAGGGATGTTGTCCTGGCCGAGTTCTGGACGCTCGGCTAAAGCATCTTCAATCGCTTTACGGCGATGTTGACCATCATTAATGAGGATCTGGGCATCCATCGGAACTCGAAGCGTTCCTAGGTTATTTGAGTTTTCGTACTCATCAAACTGAACGTCAACAGCAATAGACGCTGTCAATGCAGAGAAGACATAATCTTTCGGATTCTCAAGTAGATATCTGACCATCTCAGGTATTCTGGATTTGTTCAGGATGCGTTGAGCACGCAGCTCTGGTGGAACATCGGTTTCATCAAAGCTAAAAATTTTGGGTATGATGCGCATAGGGCAGGTTGCAATGTAAAATGGCCTGCCTGCTTGTACTCCGCGTACAGCGGGGAAAGAATAGCAGTAATCAGCGTCGAAGTTCGCCATGGCGGATTCCCTGTTGTTCGGTTAGAGCTCTTACGTGTTATTTTACGTAAAAGCATTCTATTTATAAATGCTTTCTCTTCTTAAAGCATAATCTGACAAAGTGTCTGAACATTTTTTAGTTGTATTACGTCTTTTTTTACGTAACTACATCTGGGTACGGAACTTACGTATCAAATCACCACGATTTATAAACTCTCCTCCCTTGTAGTATCTTTCTGGCCAGATAACCTTTGGTGGGATGCCAATTGCCTTAGCAATGATGATTTCACCTTTAGGCCATGGTCTCTCCAGAGCATTGCCCAGTGTGGACGAACTCAATCCTGCCTCTCTGGACAGTGCTGCCAGTGACATTCCTTTTTTATGCAATGCCGCAATGATGTCGGCCTTGTGCCAATTTGTGTTCATTTCACTTTCATCTCTGTTTAAGTAACATTACGTATGCTACGTAATTCGTAGTATTTTTCGAGGGGTAAAATTACGTTTTTCGTAGTTTTGGAAAGAGGATCTAACTTTGCTGAAATTGGTATGTAAAAGATAACGTAATCTTATGCTACGTATTTCGTAGTATCTGAAAAACTCAATAGCTACGATTATCGTAGTTATGAATGATTCTACAATGCACAATCGAACCTTCAGTAAGCGTCTTAAAGAAGCACGGCTTGCTAAGGGTTTGTCACAAAAACAGCTTGGTATTCTTGCCGGGATCGATGAATTTGTCGCAAGTCCACGTATCAATCGGTATGAGAAAGGGGTTCATCAGGCAAATATTGAAATAGTTCAACAACTTGCTGATGTGTTGGAGTTACCTTTAGCCTATTTTTATGCCGATGATGATGATTTGGCCTCAATGATAAGAAATTGGTATAGCGCTGATGCTGTGAGGAGGAAAGGCGCGCTTAATCTTCTTCTTTCCACTTCTATTGAATGATTGTGGAAGCATTGTTGCGACAGTGCTTTAGTTTTTTTGGGGGAATTTATTTAAATGGCAACGTATAAAGAGATTACTGCTGATATTCGAGAAAGAACTGGAAAAACAATACATCATCCTTGTTGGATTGCTCATGTAAAGGATATGCATGGACTTACTAAACGACAGGCCCATAATCGTAGAAATCCTAATCAGCGTGTTAAGCCGTGCCCTGAACACTGGATTACAGAGATTGAAATATCATTGATAAAGTTTGGTATGATTCAATCAATTGATAAGAAAAACTAAATACAGAGTAGATACCCATTTGGATAATACTGTGCTTTCTCGGGATTAATCGTCACTCCCAATAAAGGCGCCCCGCAGGCGCCTCAATGACAATCACAATCACACACTCACCCCTTCGACGCTTTCCCCGCAATTACCCCGATAAACTCCAGCACCTGCTTTTGCTTACGCGCGGAGAGCTTTTCCAAGGCGCGCAGGGATTTCATCAGTTCTGACTCTTCGGGTTCGGCAGCGCGGGCGGTAAGCACGATGCAGCCTTGCATTACCCGCACATCAACGTCGGTGCCGGTGTCGAATCCGGCGGCTTTCAGCCACTGGCCCTTCATCACAATGGACGGAAACCGAACGTACTTCACCGGAATACGGCTGTAATCAGGATAACGGCTCGCATAACCTACCTTCAGGCGACGGTTATCTGCGGCGTGGACTTCTGGATCAAATGAAACTGCAATACAATGCGTATCAGTCATGATGGCTATTCTCGTGAAATAGTTACTGTGATTAGCGATGTGCAGGTGTTGGCGCACCTTCGCATCGCGCTAATAAAACCCCTGTAAATTACGCCAGTATCCTGGGGGAAGTCCAGATGTAAATAAGATGAAATAAGCGCGAATTGCACGCTTTCGGAATAAATAGAAAACCCACTCATCACAATAGATTCGGTATTATTCATCGTATTTATTCATTACCTTTCACACGCCTGAATATCCCCACGTTCCAGAAAACAACGCCTGTCGGCATCTGGCCAAAAATGCGATCTGACTCACTGAAGCAAATAGCAAACTCTGAAACAACACCGTTTTGTACACTTTGCTTTACACTTTTAGTGATGTGAATCACAAATATCACTCTGTGAAGTGATCCGACTCTCACAAAATGAGGTGTACTCATTCACCAATACATTATGCGCCCAGCCTGGAAAGTTATGTTTTCAGTATTTCCACTCTCCGCAGACACACTACGACGAATGGCAAATCGAAAAGCAAAAAAAAACTTGTTGAATATTAACGGGTAAAAAAATGACGTGTGATTTGCATCACTCACATTTACAGCTTTTTAAATTATTGCCAGTGATTAATGTTGACCGGGCTATTTCCATAATCAATCAAATCTTGCATAGTGCCTCCACATTATTTCTCCCCCTGAATCAGGAGGCGAATAGTTATATTTCATCAGGATTTGTTGATGAACCAGGTATGATTTACTTCACATTAATACGTACATGACCACTGTTACTGGAGAAACAAAATGAATTATCCGGCAGAACCCTTCCGTATTAAAAGCGTTGAAACTGTATCTATGATCCCGCGTGATGAACGCCTCAAGAAAATGCAGGAAGCGGGTTACAATACTTTCCTGTTAAATTCGAAAGATATTTATATTGACCTGCTGACAGACAGTGGCACTAACGCAATGAGCGACAAGCAGTGGGCCGGAATGATGATGGGTGATGAAGCGTACGCGGGCAGCGAAAACTTCTATCATCTGGAAAGAACCGTGCAGGAACTGTTTGGCTTTAAACATATTGTTCCGACTCACCAGGGGCGTGGCGCAGAAAACCTGTTATCGCAGCTGGCTATTAAACCTGGGCAATATGTTGCCGGGAATATGTATTTCACTACCACCCGTTATCACCAGGAAAAAAATGGTGCGGTGTTTGTCGATATCGTTCGTGACGAAGCGCACGATGCCGGTCTGAATATTGCGTTTAAAGGTGATATCGATCTTAAAAAATTACAAAAGCTGATTGATGAAAAAGGCGCAGAGAATATTGCGTATATCTGCCTGGCGGTGACGGTTAACCTCGCGGGCGGCCAACCGGTCTCGATGGCTAACATGCGTGCGGTGCGTGAACTGACAGAAGCGCATGGCATTAAAGTGTTCTACGACGCTACCCGCTGCGTAGAAAACGCCTACTTTATCAAAGAGCAAGAGCAGGGCTTTGAGAACAAGAGCATCGCCGAGATCGTGCATGAGATGTTCAGCTACGCCGACGGTTGTACTATGAGCGGTAAAAAAGACTGTCTGGTGAACATCGGCGGCTTCCTGTGCATGAACGATGACGAAATGTTCTCTTCTGCCAAAGAGTTAGTCGTGGTCTACGAAGGGATGCCATCTTATGGCGGCCTGGCAGGACGTGATATGGAAGCCATGGCGATTGGCCTGCGCGAAGCCATGCAGTACGAATATATTGAGCACCGCGTGAAGCAGGTTCGCTATCTGGGCGACAAACTGAAAGCCGCTGGCGTACCGATTGTTGAACCGGTAGGCGGTCACGCGGTATTCCTCGATGCGCGTCGCTTCTGCGAGCATCTGACGCAAGATGAGTTCCCGGCACAAAGTCTGGCTGCCAGCATCTATGTGGAAACCGGCGTGCGCAGTATGGAGCGCGGAATTATCTCTGCGGGCCGTAATAACGTGACCGGTGAACACCACAGACCGAAACTGGAAACCGTGCGTCTGACTATTCCACGTCGTGTTTATACCTACGCACATATGGATGTTGTGGCTGACGGTATTATTAAACTTTACCAGCACAAAGAAGATATTCGCGGGCTGAAGTTTATTTACGAGCCGAAGCAGTTGCGTTTCTTTACTGCACGCTTTGATTACATCTAAAAAATAGTTATGGCCCCATCACGTGATGGGGCTTTTTTGTATTCCTTTTCCATGAACAGGAAACCTTTGCGGTGCCCGTTACCGTGACATAACTAAAAAAAAGTAAACCCTGACTCCGACATTTTTATTATCCGCATGATGTACAAATGACAGCTGTAATTATAACGAATAGTCTACAGGAACATTTATCATGGATATTAATGCCATTGAGCGACAGAGTAGTACCCCCGGACTGATTAGCGGAACCATGTTGGTTATCGCGACCGTAGTGGGTGGTGGGATGTTCTCCCTGCCGATTGCGATGGCCGGCGTATGGTTCCCCGGTGCCTCTGTTATTCTTCTGTTTATCGCCATCATGATGTTATTAACCGGTCTGATGCTGGTCGAAGTTAACCTGCATTATGGCGCCGGTGCCAGTTTTAATACCTTTACTCAGGATTTATTAGGCCGGAAGTGGAATATCGTGGTTGGTATCGCTTTCGGCTTTGTGCTGTATATTCTGACCTATGCCTATATCTCCGGTTCGTCGGCGGTGATGGCGCAAACCGTGTTCAAATACAGCGGCGTGCGCTTTCCGGCGAATATCTCGGTGGTGATCGTCAGTATGCTGGTCGGCGCGATTGCCTGGTATAGTTCCTTACTGGTCGGACGCATCACTACCGTGCTGATTATCGGTAAGTTTGTGGCGTTCTTTGCCACGTTCTCCGGGCTGATTGGCCATATCGAAGTGGCAAAACTCATCGACAGCGTGGCGGTGGCGTTGCCCAATTCGCAGTATCTGCCGTACATCCTGATGACGCTGCCGTTCTGTATTATCTCGTTTGGTTTTCACGGTAACGTGCCGAGCCTGGTCAAACTGTATGGCACAAGCGGAGTCTCGAATATTACGCGTTCGATTATCATCGGTACGCTGTTTGCTCTGCTGCTGTATATTTTCTGGCTGGGCGTGACGATGGGTAACATCAGCCGTTCCTCATTCCCGCCGATTATCGCCAAAGGCGGCAATATCGATGTGTTTGTCGAGGCCATCAGCGGGCTGTTCACCAGCCGGTATATGGATCTGATCCTCACCTTTTTCGGCAACTTCGCGGTAGCCAGTTCCCTGCTGGCGGCGACGCTTGGCCTGTTCGATTACATCGCCGACCTGTTTCACTTCCCGGACGACGGCATGGGCCGCCTGAAAACCGCGCTGGTGACCTACTTCCCGCCAGCCGCCGTGTGCTTCTTCTTCCCGAACGGTTTTGTGCACGCGATTGGTTACGCCGGTCTGGCCTTTACCATCTGGAGCGTGATCCTGCCGCCGTTCCTGGTGAAAGCCGCGCGGAAACGTTTCCCAACCGCCAGCTATACCGCGCCCTGTAATAACACCGTGCTTAACCTGGTGATTGTCTGCGGAGCGGTTGTCTATCTGACGGTTGTTCTGGACGTATTTGGTCTGCTGCCAACGTTTCGTTAGACGGAGTCAAAATGAAAAACGTGTTGTCTGTTCAGTCGTCGGTCGTTTATGGCTATGCCGGAAATAAAGCCGCTGTGTTGCCGATGCAGCTCTCGGGGATCGATGTCTGGCCGTTTTACACCGTACAGTTTTCCAACCACACCCAATATGGGATGTGGCAGGGCATGGCGATGCCGCACGGCGAGCTGAGCGCGATCATCAGCGGGTTGGATGACCTGCAAAAGCTGGCGCAATGCGATGCCGTATTGTCTGGGTATCTTGGAGATAAACGCCATTGTGAAGAGGTGAAGCACGCGGTCACCACCATTCGTCAGAGTAATCCGCAGGCGCTCTATTTTTGCGATCCGGTAATGGGCGACCCGCAAAAAGGCTGCATTGTCGCGCAGGGCGTGGAGTCATTTTTTGTCGATGACGCCATTCAACTGGCCGACATGATGGGACCAAATCTCTATGAGCTGGGCGTGCTGACGGGCAGACAACTGCGTAGTTTTGACGAGGTGGTGGAAGCGGCGCGGCAGCTGGTGTCGTGGGGCGTAAAGAAGGTGCTGGTGAAGCATCTCGGCGACTGTTCGCGGAACAAACAGGCGTTTGAAATGCTGCTGGTGACGCCGGAACAGACGTTACACATTGCCCGGCCGCTGTATACCTTTACCAAAATGCCGGTGGGCGTTGGGGATCTGATTTGCAGCGTGATGCTGGCCTCACTACTCAATGGTTATGAGGACAAGCTGGCGCTGGAGCGGACCACCAGTGTTGTTGACGCGGTAATGCGGCTGACGAAAGAGCATGATTCGTATGAACTGCGGCTGATAGACGCGCGCCACCAGATTATGGACCCACAGGTTCGCTATCAGGCAACAGTGATCTGACGCCGCAAGGGGGCTCTGTGTTTCTGACATTGCTGAGGTTTCAGCATCCGCTGGTCTACCGTTTTGCATGGCTTCGTATTTGGGTTGTGATGTTAAGAGCGTGCGGACTGCGTAAGAGAAAGGGGTGAACATTTTACGCTGCTGCCGGATGCGGCTAGCGCCTTATCCGGCCTACAAATGAGCGTGAAACGCAGGCCTACAAATGAATGCGAAACGTAGGCCTGATAAGCGAAGCGCCATCAGGCATAAGTGCCCAGTATTACACGCGGAAGTAGCGTGGTGGAATCAACGCGGAAAAGGCGTCGAACTTCTTCACCATCTTTTTCCAGAACAACATAACAACAATCCTCGATTTGAAACATCGGCGCTATTTTAGTCAGCGCCGACAAATCGTAAAGTCTGTCGCCTCGTTCCGTTCCCGGGGAGGTGTAAACCTTTTTGGTCACCGCGTCGTCAAATACGGTTGCCGCAAATTTGACGGGGTTGACAATGGCTTACGCCATAAACCAGTAATAAAAGAGGCCAACCTTTAAGCCGAGGATCACGATATAGGCGCAGCAGTATTTCATGGTGCCAGACATGATCTGGTTGGCCTGACCGTCCATTTTTGTGGCGGATACCGCGATGGCGATGCTTTGCGGCGAAATCATTTTCCCGCCCGTTGCGCCAGAGGTATTGGCCGCTGCCAGCCAGTTGGGATCGATATGCAGTTTGCTGGCGGCAATGGTTTGCAGTTTTCCGAACAAAATGTTCGAGTTGGTATCGCTGCCGGTAACGAACGTGCCCAGCGCGCCAATCACCGGGGCGAGGAAGACGTACGAGCTGCCGGTCAGATCGACAATCGACTGCGCCAGCGTGGAGATAATCCCGCTGAGATCCATCACCGTGGCCAGCGCGACGATCGCCATAATTGCAACGATAGAGTTTTTAAGCTGGAAAATCGTTTTGATAAATACTTCCAGCATCCCGCGTGCGGACGCTCCCTGAATAAAACCACCGATAATGGTCGCAAAGATGATCAGCATCCCTGGCGTGGTCACCCATTCAACTTTCAACGCCATCGTTTTGCCGTCAGCCAACGTGAAATGTAGCACCGAGGCCAGTTGTGAGGCTGCGCCTTTTATCGTCGGGAACAGCGGCGAACACATCAGGATAAACACAAAAATAAACAGATAAATAGAGCCAACTCGGAACAACACTTTTGCCGAGCGCGGCGTGGTTTCGCGGGTATGGCTGACTTCAATTCGCCACTCGGGATCGGTTTTCCCTTTGCGCAGGCGGCTAACCATCGCCACGGCAAAGAGGCTGACCAGGCTACCGGCAAAGGCGGGTAATTCAGCACCGAGATGAATAGCGACAAAATACTGCGGAACCAGCGTGGTAATACCGCAAATCAACGTGATCAGAAATACGCCGCGAATGGCTTTCAGGCCGCCGCCAATAATGCAGACAATCACAAACGGCAGCAGGATATTAAACAGCGCGAGCTGCAGAATAATTGTTCCGCCTAAGGTATAAACCGGCAGGTTAACCTGTTCCGCCAGAATAGAAACCGGGATCCCGACCGCGCCGAATGCAGTGGGAACGGTATTTGCCACCAGAGAGGCAATCGCCGCCTTCAGTGGATTGAAACCCAGTGCGATAAGAATGCCGATCGGAATGGCGACCGCTGTACCATAACCCGCCGCGGCTTCAAGAAATCCACCAAAGCACCATGAAATCAGCAGCACCTGAATACGCTTATCTTCGCTAATACTGGCGAGAATATCGCGCAGAATATCCAGCGCTTTGGTCGCCTGCATGACGTTATAACTGAAGATAGCGCCGAGGATCACAATCACAATCGGCCATAATCCCTTCAGCGCGCCATAGCCTATCGCGGCTTTTAGATTTTGTACGGGCATTTCCCAGAATATTGCCGATAGTGCAGCGGTGAATACCAAAGAGATCAGTACTGAATAATGGATGGGCATTTTCAATTTCAATATTAAAAATACCATCAGTAGTAACGGAGAGAGTGCCAGGGCAAACATAAAATATTCGTTCATTGCTATTCCCAATTGGTTCATTAAACCTGACTTATATTTATGGTGGGGAGGCTACATTGCTGTTCTAATAAAGTATGCAAACTGAATCGCTTCAGTGAATAAAGTAATTATGATTTGTAGTTTTGTAACTATTGTAATCTTTTAATTAAAATCCAATGCCGGGTAAATATACTTAAGTGCCGATTGAATACCTATAAGTAGTTATTTAATAAACTTTTTAATAATGGTAGTGACAACAGTGGTAATCACTTGAAACTGTTTTCTAAGGTGTTAATAACGCTGTGGTTTCCAATGTAAAAATGTGAGCGAGGCCGAAATAAATAAACCAGGGTATTGCATGTGCGAGTCGATTAGGGGATTATTTGGTTTTGTCATACAAATGAAAATACAGACATTTGCGATTGTCCTGATATAAGAAGAGGAGAGTCGTCATCAAAGGAAAACGATCAGAGCATCACCATGAACCCAGGTATTGGTAAAACCAGCAAACAGAAAAACTGGGCATGGAATACGAATGAACATTTGTTTGATATCGCGATATCAAGCGCAATAAACAGAAATGAAGCAATGGAGTAGTTATTGTGAATGTAAATTTCTTTGTTACCTGTATTGGTGACGCACTGAAATCACGGATGGCACGAGACTCCGTATTGCTGCTGGAAAAACTGGGTTGTCGCGTTAATTTCCCCGAGAAGCAAGGGTGTTGCGGTCAGCCAGCCATCAACAGCGGTTACATCAAAGAGGCGATCCCCGGGATGAAAAACCTGATCGCCGCCCTGGAAGACAACGACGATCCGATTATCTCCCCGGCAGGCTCCTGCACCTACGCGGTAAAAAGCTACCCGACGTATCTGGCGGATGAGCCTGAATGGGCGCTGCGCGCCGAGAAGGTTGCCGGACGTATGCAGGATCTCACCTCTTTTATCGTCAACAAACTGGGCGTGGTGGACGTGGGTGCCAGCCTACAGGGCCGCGCTGTGTATCACCCTTCCTGTAGCCTGACCCGCAAACTGGGGGTGAAGGAAGAGCCGCTCACGCTGCTGAAAAACGTGCGCGGACTGGAGTTGTTGACGTTTGCCGATCAGGACACCTGCTGCGGCTTTGGCGGGACGTTCTCGGTCAAGATGGCCGAGATCTCCGGCGAGATGGTGAAAGAGAAAGTTTTACATCTGATGGATGCGAAGCCGGAGTTTTTGATCGGCGCTGACGTCAGCTGCCTGCTGAATATTGGCGGCCGACTGCAACGCGAAGGCCAGCCGGTCAAAGTGATGCATATTGCTGAAGTGCTGATGAGCCGCTGAGGGGAAAGAGATGTCGATAAAAACCAGCGATGTAGAATTTAAACTGCGCATTCGTCAGCAGATCGAAGATCCGATCATGCGCAAAGCCGTGGCCAACGCGCAGGAGCGTATTGGTGCGAATCGGCAGAAAATGGTTGATGAGCTAGGCCACTGGGAAGACTGGCGCGATCGTGCCAGCCAGATCCGCGACCACGTTCTGAGCAACCTCGATGCTTACCTGTATCAACTTTCCGAGAAAGTGACGGAAAACGGCGGCCACGTCTATTTCGCCAAAACCAAAGAAGACGCCACCCGCTATATTCTGCAGGTTGCGCAGAGTAAAAATGCGAAGAAGGTGGTGAAGTCCAAGTCGATGGTGACCGAAGAGATCGGTGTCAACCATGTGCTGCAGGATGCCGGAATTCAGGTGATCGAAACCGATCTCGGCGAATATATCCTGCAGTTGGATCAGGATCCGCCTTCGCACGTTGTGGTCCCGGCTATTCATAAAGATCGCTATCAGATCCGCCGCGTGCTGCATGAGCGTCTGGGGTATGACGGCCCGGAAACCCCGGAAGCCATGACCTTGTTCATTCGCCAGAAGATCCGCGAGGATTTCCTCAGTGCCGAAATCGGTATTACCGGCTGTAACTTTGCCGTGGCGGAAACCGGCTCTGTTTGCCTGGTGACCAACGAAGGTAACGCGCGCATGTGTACCACGCTGCCGAAAACGCACATTGCGGTGATGGGCATGGAGCGTATCGCGCCGACCTTTGCCGAGGTGGATGTGTTGATCACCATGCTGGCGCGCAGCGCCGTGGGCGCACGCCTGACGGGCTACAACACCTGGCTGACCGGCCCACGCGAGGCGGATAACGTCGACGGCCCGGAAGAGTTCCATCTGGTGATTGTCGATAACGGCCGCTCGCAGGTGCTGGGCTCAGAGTTTCGCGATGTGCTGCGCTGCATCCGCTGCGGGGCTTGTATGAACACCTGCCCGGCGTACCGCCACATTGGCGGACACGGCTATGGTTCTATCTATCCCGGCCCTATCGGCGCTGTGATCTCTCCGCTGCTCGGCGGCTATAAAGATTTTAAAGATCTGCCATACGCCTGTTCATTATGCACGGCCTGTGACAGCGTTTGTCCGGTTAAGATTCCGCTGTCAAAACTGATCCTGCGTCATCGCCGGGTGATGGCCGAGGAGGGCATTACGCCGAAAGCCGAGCGACGGGCGATCAAAATGTTCGCCTACGCCAATAGCCATCCGGGGCTGTGGAAAGTCGGGATGATGGCGGGCGCACATGCGGCGAGCTGGTTTATCAATGGCGGCAAAACGCCGCTCAAGGTTGGCGCGATTGGTGACTGGATGGAGGCGCGCGATCTGCCTGATGCCGACGGCGAGAGCTTCCGTAGCTGGTTTAAGAAACATCAGGCGCAGGAGAAAAAGAATGGATAACCGTACCGCGTTTTTAAATACCATCGCCCAGGCGCTGGGTCGCCCGCTGCGCTTCGAACCGCAAGCGGATGTCGCACCGGTTAACAACTATGCTAACGAGCGCCTGACCGAACTTAGCCCGCAGCAGCGCTGCGATGCATTTGTCCAGTTTGCCAGTGAAGTGATGCTGGCTCGCTGTGAGCTGACTCGCGAAGACCAGGCCGCAGATGCGGCGCTCCGTCTGTGCGAAGAATTGGGCCAGCAGCCGGTGGTGCTGAGCGGCGACAGCCGGCTGGCGGCGCTGGGCATTACCGAACGCTTGCAACAGGAATGCAACGCCGTGGTCTGGGATCCGGCGCGTGGCAGCGAAAATATTACCCAGGCCGAAAAGGCGAAAGTGGGCGTGGTGTATGCCGAGTATGGCCTGACCGAGTCCGGCGGCGTGGTGCTGTTTTCCGCGCCGGAGCGCGGGCGTTCCCTGAGCCTGTTGCCGGAATCCTCAATTTTCGTGCTGCGTAAAAGCACTATCCTGCCGCGCGTGGCGCAACTGGCAGAAAAACTGCATCAGAAGGCGCAGGCCGGTGAGCGTATGCCATCGTGCATTAACATCATTAGTGGGCCCAGCTCGACGGCGGATATTGAGCTTATCAAGGTGGTTGGGGTGCATGGCCCGGTGAAGGCGGTGTATCTGATTATTGAGGATTGTTGAGGCAGTATGGATAACCGCTCTGGCGCTGCGGGCCAGAGCGGTATCGACGTTATGCAATCATGCTGATGATCAATACGATAATCAGGCCAACCACGGAGTTCACCAGCTCCAGCAGACCCCAGGTTTTCAGCGTATCCTTCACCGACAGGTCAAAGTAGCCTTTGAACAGCCAGAACGAGGCATCGTTGATATGGGTCAGGGTGTTGGAGCCCGCCGCCGTTGCCAGTACCAGTAACGCCGGATCGACGCCTACCAGTTGACCGGTTGCCGGGTCGAGAATGGCGGCGCTAATAATCCCTGCAGCCGTCATGGCTGAGACTACGCCCTGACCCGTTGCCAGACGAATCAGCACGGTTATCAACCACGCCATGATGTACGGAGAAATATTGCCGTGCGACATCAGCATACCGATGGTATCGCCAATGCCGGTATCAATAATGGTCTGCTTCAGTACACCGCCCGCGCCGATGATCAGGATCACCATGGCGATGCTTTTCACCGCGTTTTCAAAGGCATTCATCACCCATTGCATGTCGTGACCACGCGCGGTACCAAACAGCACGAAGGCGACAACCATAGCGATAAACATTGCAATCGGTGAAGAGCCTAAGAAGTTGACCACTTCCCACGCCTGCGTCCCTTTCACCAGCCAGATGTTGGCGATGGTGGTGGAGATCATGATGATTGCCGGGATCAGCGGCACCAGGATAGAAACACCGAAGGATGGCAGGTTATTCTGGTCAACCGGTACGTCGGCCTTCATGAATGACGGCGTTGGGCGATCGAGGTTGCCGAGGAATTTCGGCAGGATAAGCCCGGCGCAGATCACGCTCGGAATGGTCACCAGAATACCGTAGATGTAAACCATGCCCATGTCCGCACCGTAGGCGTTAACCAGCGCCACCGGACCCGGCTGTGGTGGGAACAGCGAGTGGGCGGTGGTGGCGGCGGCAACGGCAGGAATCGCCAGCTTGAGGAACGGGATCTTCGCTTCTGCTGCAATGACGATCACCAGCGGCGCCAGCATAATAAATGCCACTTCATAGAACATCGCCAGGCCGAAGATCAGACCAATAATGATTACCGACAGCTGCACATAGCGCAGGCCGAGGCGCGCCAGCAGCGTATGGGCAATCTGATGCGCCGCCCCGGAATCAACCATCAGCTTACCGATGACCGCCCCGAATACCACGATAATCGCCAGTTCACCCAGCGTGCTGCCAAAGCCGGATTTCATGGTGTGCAGCAGCTCCATTAAATCCATACCCGCCAGCATACCGACCGAGAGCGCCGCCAGCAGCAGGGCGACCATCGAGTTTATTTTGAATCTTAGATTGAGCACCAGCATCAGACCGATGCCGAATACGACCCACAGAATATTGAGAACGTGCATATAACGTCTACCTTTATTGGTTGAACTATTATGATTTTGGTTGAGATGTTACATATATTGGTTAACCATTGATGCGATGAATGTCACATTGCGTTACATGTTTACATTATTACTGAGCAACAGGGCCGTAAAATGGCGATCTCAATAGAATAAATCGTGATTTGGTTAACCAATTTTAAGCTTCAGGTTGACATGTCATACCAAAAGGAGGAATTTATGTGCCATATCGTCGAGTCCATAACGTAACGAGGAATAAAACATGGAACAGACATGGCGCTGGTATGGTCCTAACGATCCGGTCACCTTAGCGGATGTACGTCAGGCGGGTGCCACAGGCGTTGTCACCGCCTTGCACCATATCCCGAACGGGGAAGTGTGGACGGTTGATGAGATCCTAAAACGCAAAGCCATTATTGAGCAGGCGGGCCTGGTCTGGTCGGTCGTCGAAAGCGTGCCGATCCACGAAGACATTAAAACCCGTTCCGGCAACTATCTGCAGTGGATCGCCAACTACCAGCAAAGCCTGCGTAACCTGGCTCAGTGCGGTATTCGTACCGTGTGCTACAACTTCATGCCGGTTCTCGACTGGACCCGTACCGACCTGGAATACGTTCTGCCGGACGGCTCCAAAGCGCTGCGTTTTGACCAGATTGAGTTTGCCGCCTTTGAGCTGCATATCCTCCAGCGTCCGGGCGCGGAAGCGGACTACACCGCCGAAGAGATTGCTCAGGCAAATGAACGCTTCGCCAACATGAGCGATGAAGACAAAGCGCGTCTGACCCGCAACATCATCGCCGGTCTGCCGGGTGCGGAAGAGGGCTACACGCTTGACCAGTTTCGCCAGCATCTGGCGCGCTATAAAGATATCGACAAAGCCGCGCTGCGTGAGAATTTTGCCGTCTTCCTGAAGGCGATTATTCCGGTGGCGGAAGAAGCTGGCGTACGCATGGCGGTACACCCGGACGATCCGCCGCGCCCGATCCTTGGCCTGCCGCGCATTGTTTCCACGGTGGAAGACATGCAGTGGATGGTCGATACGGTCAACAGCATGGCGAACGGTTTCACCATGTGCACCGGCTCCTATGGCGTGCGGGCGGACAACGATCTGGTCGACATGATCAAACAGTTTGGCCCACGCATTTACTTCACCCATCTGCGCTCCACGCTGCGTGAAGATAACCCGAAAACCTTCCATGAGGCGGCGCATTTTAATGGCGATGTCGACATGTACGAGGTGGTGAAAGCGATCGTTGAAGAAGAACAACGCCGTAAAGCCGAGGGTAAAGAGGATCTGATCCCGATGCGTCCGGACCATGGCCACCAGATGCTGGACGATCTGAAAAAGAAAACCAACCCAGGCTACTCCGCGATTGGTCGCCTGAAAGGGCTGGCGGAAGTGCGCGGCGTTGAGATGGCTATCCAGCGCGCTTTCTTTAGCCGCTAAAGCGAGTTGCCGGCCACCTGTCTGGCCGGCTTTTTCTTTTCTCATCCGTTGGCCTTTCAACGGGTTCTGGAGTTCACGATGACAACGACAATTGCCAATAGCGACCTGCCGGTTGCGCGCCCTGCATGGGACCGCTCGCGCCTGCAATCCCGCATTGTTCACCTGGGATGTGGCGCTTTTCACCGCGCACATCAGGCGCTGTACACCCATCATTTGCTGGAAACCACTGACAGCGACTGGGGGATCTGTGAAGTTAACCTGATGCCGGGTAACGACTGCGTACTGATTGAAAATCTGCGCAAGCAGCAACTGCTGTATACCGTGGCGGAAAAAGGCGCGGACAACACCGTGCTGAAAGTGATCGGGTCAATGAAAGAAGCGCTGCACCCGGATCTTGACGGCTGTGACGGTATTTTACAGGCGATGGCGCGCCCGCAGACGGCAATTGTTTCGCTGACGGTCACCGAAAAAGGCTACTGCACCGATGCGGCCAGCGGTCAGTTAGATCTTAATAACCCGCTGATTAAACACGATCTGGCGAATCCGACCGCGCCGAAATCGGCGATTGGTTACATCGTACAAGCGCTGTACCTGCGCCGTGAGCAGGGGCTGGCGGCTTTTACCGTGATGTCCTGCGATAACGTGCGTGAAAATGGGCATGTGGCGAAAGTCGCAGTACTGGGGCTGGCGCAGGCGCGCGACCCGCAGCTGGCGCAGTGGATTGAAGCTAATGCGACTTTCCCGTGCACTATGGTCGACCGCATTGTTCCGGCGGCGACACCGGAAACGTTGCAGGAGATTGCCGACCAGTTGGGTGTTTACGATCCGTGTGCTATCGCCTGTGAACCGTTCCGTCAGTGGGTAATTGAAGACAATTTTGTCAACGGTCGTCCTGACTGGGACAAGGTTGGCGCACAGTTCGTGGCCGACGTGGTGCCGTTTGAAATGATGAAACTGCGCATGCTCAACGGCAGCCACTCTTTCCTTGCGTATCTGGGCTATCTCGGCGGCTATGAAACCATCGCCGATACCATGACCAATCCGGCGTACCGTAAAGCAGCGTTTGCGCTGATGATGCAGGAGCAGGCGCCGACGCTCTCGATGCCGGAAGGCACCGATCTCAACGCCTACGCGACACTGCTGATCGAGCGTTTCAGCAACCCGTCTCTGCGCCACCGTACCTGGCAGATTGCGATGGACGGCAGCCAGAAACTGCCGCAGCGCCTGCTGGATCCGGTGCGTCTGCACCTGCAAAATGCCAGCGGCTGGCGTCACCTGGCGCTGGGCGTGGCGGGCTGGATGCGCTACACCCACGGTGTGGATGAGCAAGGGCAGGCCATTGATGTTGTCGACCCTATGCTGGCTGAATTCCAGCACATTAACCAACAGTACCAGGGCGCCGAGCGCGTGACGGCGCTGCTGGGGCTGTCTGGCATTTTTGGTCATGACCTGGCGGAAAACGCTGGCTTTGTGGAGACCATTATCGCGACGTATCAACAGCTATGTGAACACGGCGCACGTGAGTGCGTTGCGGCATTAAGCGCTGACGCATAACCTCCGAACTATGACGGGTCAATCAAAATATTGGTTTGGTTGACCCGTTTTCTGTTTTTGCCTTCCCGCAAATGCTATAGTTCGATACCTATTCCCCGTATCTGATTACACGCATCTGACGGACATAACACGATGAAATCGAACACTTCTCAGCAAAGACCCTACCAGGAAGTGGGTGCCATGATCCGCGATCTGATTGTCCAGACGCCGTACCAGCCCGGTGAACGCTTGCCGCCAGAGCGTGAAATTGCCGAGATGCTCAATGTCACTCGCACGGTGGTTCGCGAAGCGTTAATCATGCTGGAAATTAAAGGCCTGGTGGACGTGCGCCGCGGGGCCGGGATCTACGTGCTCGACAATGCGGATGCGCAGACTATCGACAGTACGGATGCAAATCATTGCAATGATGCGGGCCCGTTTGAACTGTTGCAGGCGCGACAGCTGCTGGAAAGCAACATTGCCGAATTTGCCGCGCTGCAGGCTACCCGCGAAGATATCGTCAAAATGCGCCAGGCGTTGCAACTGGAAGAGCGGGAGCTGGCTTCCAGCGAGCCGAACGGTTCTGAAAGCGGCGACATGCAGTTCCATCTCGCCATAGCTGAAGCCACGCATAACAGCATGCTGGTGGAGCTGTTTCGCCAGTCATGGCAGTGGCGTGAGAACAACCCGATGTGGATCCAGCTCCATAGCCACCTCGACGATACCCACTACCGGAAAGAGTGGATGGGCGACCATAAACAGATCCTGGCTGCATTAATCAAAAAAGATGCCCGCGCAGCCAAGCTGGCCATGTGGCAGCATCTGGAAAACGTCAAACAGCGTCTGCTGGAGTTTTCAAATGTCGATGACATTGATTTTGATGGTTATCTGTTTGATTCCTGGCCGCTGGATAAAGTTAACGCCTGATTTCCCTTCCTCTCATACGCGGGCTATTGCGGCCCGCACCGCGTTTTCCGCATCCTCATTCATTGCCCGGCAGGGCCGCTTTTCACGTTCTGAAAGTCACGTAAAAAATTGTTTCCATCGCCTCGGATGAACATTTTTTCGTCCCCTTTGTGCGGTGCAAATTGATTTAAATCAATTAAAAACAACTTATTTTCGCATGCGAAAAAATGTGTCGTTTACCTTATTTTTACCTTTCCGTGCTTATTTTTAGACAAAATGGGTCTGGGTTAAGTGAGAATCAACGCGATCTCTGCAGTAATCAGGATAAGGTATACCGGCATAACTACACATAAAAACAAGCGGTTCGCGTAAATGTAGACATTAATAACGGTGCGTAACTTATTGGTCATAATGATGTTTTGAGTTGTGATATGTCTAATGTAAATTCCTCATGTTTTTTTAATCAAATGAATAAAAGCCAATATGCGTAAAGTTAACATTACACATTATTCCATAAACAAGTTATCTTTCATTTGAAATATCGTTCCATTCTTCATTGGTTTATTAACACTTTCATTACTATTATGACGGTATTTTACCGTTGACATGTTTTTACACTAACTGCATATTTCATCGCCATAAGCGTGTTATTACGTTCAGGAGTTGAAAATGCCATCTCGAGACTATCCCGATATTCGAAAACCCAGAGGGACCCGATCAAAAGATATGGTTCTTTTAAGTGCCCGTGTCGATACCTCTTTGTGGGAATATGTGCGAACGCTGGCATTTGAAACCCGTAAAAGTAAACAAGATATTATTGCTGAAGCATTAATGTTGCATCGCTCAGTTAATGAGAGTGAAAGTCTCGAGTAATTATCGCTGTCCGGTTTTGATTGAAAATCCAAAAATGAATTATGTCTTGCCACTTCATTATTACCTTCATTGGTATTTTTTTGGTGTGTTATTGGTATTGCCCCTTAATCCATAGGGGACTTTTTTATGCAGGTATTCTGCCTGCATAACAAAGTTGATAGCCAAATTCACAATTAAAAGTGAGTAATAACATGAAAAAGTCAGTAGTGGCATTAGCTGTAATGGCATTAGGGGTAACCTCCGTTCATGCAGCGGAAATTTATAATAAAGATGGCAACAAGCTGGATCTCTACGGCAAAGTAAAAGCAGCCCATTCCTGGACTGATGGTACTAATGCTGATGAAACCTACGCACGTCTGGGTTTTCGCGGTGAGACGCAAATCAACGATCAACTGACCGGTTACGGGCAATTTGAAAGTCAGTTTGATGCCGCTAAAGCAGAAGGTTCGCAGAATGGCGTTAATACACGTCTGGCGTTTGCTGGCCTGGATTATGGTCATGACGTCAGTTTTGACTATGGTCGTAACTATGGTATCGCTTACGATGTGGGAGCTTATACTGATACTCTCTCAGAGTTCGGCGGTGACTCCTTTGAAAATACTGACCGCTTCCTTACTACACGCACTTCTGGCGTTGCAACACTTCGCACCAAAAATCTGTTCGGTGCCGTTGATGGTCTGAATGTTGGCGCGCAATATCAGGGTCAGGACGATACCAATAAGGATCCGACGAAACAACACGGCAATGGCTACGGCTTCTCCCTGGGTTATGACAACATTGCGGATTCTGGCATATCTGCAATTGCGGCCTATACCAACAGTTCTGTGACTGCTCAGCAGAAACAAAAAGGTTGGAATGGCGAAAACGCAGAGTTCTGGGGCGCGGGTCTGAAATATGATGCTAATGCTATCTATGTAGCGACTATGTACGGAGAGTCCCACAACCTGATTCAGGATGCGGACAAAGCTGAGCACTTTGAAGCGATGGCCGCGTATGTGTTTGATTTTGGTCTGCGTCCAAACGTGGCTTACGTCCACGCGCGTGATAACAACAATAATGACCTGACCGAATACGTCGCGCTGGGTACAGACTACTACTTCAACAAAAACATCGTGGCTGATGTAGGTTATAAAATTAACCTGCTCGATGGTAAAGACAGCGATAACCAGGTTGCTGCGGGTCTGACCTATCAGTTCTAACTTTTTGTTCTGGTAT
Source organism: Citrobacter sp. KTE30 (assembly GCF_000398825.1). Lineage (NCBI taxonomy): Bacteria > Pseudomonadati > Pseudomonadota > Gammaproteobacteria > Enterobacterales > Enterobacteriaceae > Citrobacter > Citrobacter sp. KTE30. Next base: position 352,815 of record NZ_KB976055.1, read on the forward strand.
GAAAAAGGCGTCCTGGTTAAGACGCCTTTTTTTATATCTGCCGGCGTTTAAACCGGCTGACTCTCTTCCTGTTGTACACCGCTAAACAGCCATTGTCAGATGCCCATTGCCATAAAAATGTTGTTGATAACAGGAAGATAATAAACAACCCCAGTAATATTCTTTTAAAGCACGACATGTATTTTCCCGAAGATAGTGTTGATGTTGAATTAATATGTCCATTTTTACGCATTTTAAATTGAGTTTATAAATGAACGGACGGGAATTATAAATTGTCTGGTGGGTAATTACCGATTATTTGCGGTTTATTAAATGTTGACATTTAATTGCGGACTAATCCGAATATACCTTCTTTAGAAGGTTGCCGGTTATACCCTTTTTGGCGAGGCGAAACGCTGTTTGTATAATTGCGTGAGGCTGATAAGTGCCGCAATAAACAACGCGACGGCGCCGCACACCGTGGCGTTAACGATCGCCAGTGCGCCGCTTCCCAGCAGGCTGGTTAATAGCGGACCAAGTATTTGCCCAATGCCGTAAGTCAGAGTGACCAGGCCCAGCAGATTAATATTGCGCGGTACGCTAAGTTGTCGGGCAAGCGGCATCACCAGTGAAGTGGTTCCCATAAACGTTGCGCCAAAACCCATGCTGCTTATCACCAGCAGCGGCAAAGAGCCGCTGGCGAGCGTCATGAGCACGCAGGCGCTTTGAATCAGCAAATTCGCCGTCAGGCATTGCAATACTCCCCAGCGTCGGGCGGCCCACAGCCAGGCGAAACACCCCGGAATTATCGATATGCCGACCAGCGACCAGAGATGGGCAGTCAACAGCGGCGAGCCGGCACTTTTCGCCATTAGCGGCAGGTAGGTGGCGACAATGATGTAGCCAAATCCGGCCAGCCCGTACAGCAGCGCCAGCAGCCACCAGGACATAGGCTGATGCTCTGTTTTTACCGGGGCCGCGGCGGGGAGCACGTGGTCGCGAGATGGCAGGAGTATAACCAGTAGCACAAAGAATAGAGCCGAGGCTGCCGCCGCGCCCAGCCAGAGCGTGTGCGAGGACAGCGCAAAATGCAGACCGCTAATGACATATTCATTGCCCAGCAAAATGCCTGCGCCAACGCCGGAGAACAACGCCGCGATCACAAAGGGATGCCGGGTATGATGCAGAACGATCATCGAGCCAAAGATCATCATACCGGCACTGGCGACGCCCGCCAGAAAGCGGATCAGCATCACCAGCGCGGGCTGCGTTAAGCTGGCCATCGCCAGAATCAGCCCTGCGGTAGCGAGCGCGGACGTTAGCAACATCGGACGTAAGCGTGAGGGGAGATGAAAGAGCCCAAAGGAGAAGAGCAGGCTTCCCGCCAGATACCCGGCGTAGTTGGCGCTGGCAATCCACGAGAGTTGGTCAAACGTAAATTGACCTTCCGACAGCAGCACCGGCAGCATTGGCGTATACAGAAAGCGTCCAATCCCCATGCCCAGCGTTAAGACCAGCATGCCAAAGAGCGCGACACTGATGGCGTGGCGATTTGAATCTGGGCTTCCCTGGGACATACGGACTCTCATTTCGCGCTGTTAGTTGATGATTGTTATATTACATGCGTAAATGATAATGAAAAGTAAAAATAAAACCGCGTAACGCTGAATGCCATCAAAGGTTTCGGCTGTAGACCCGCGAGACTTCCCCCCACGGATGATAGCCCGGCCCGTTAAAGTAAAACCCTGCTTTCTCGTATAAACCTTCCAGGTCAGTACACAGATGGAGCTGCGTAAAACCCAGCTGTCTGGCCTGCTGTGCAATATGTTCGATCAGGCGAAACGCCAAACCGTGACCACGATAGCGAGGATCGATATAGAGCGCGCATAGCCACGGCCACAGTTCGCCGCGACTAATAAAATCATTGGTGATCAATCCAGCACAGCCAACAATGCTGCCACCATCCTGTAGCCAGTACCACTGCGGTAGCGGATTCTTTGCGCCAATACAACGGCGCAATGCATCCTCGTATACCGCCATGGAGTCTTCTGAGGCCCATTGCTGCTGAAAGTAAGCGGTGATCTCGTGCAGCTTTTCAGGTGTTTCGCGCAGGGAAAAAATGCGGATGTTCATCGTCATTGAATCTTTCTCCTTAAAAATTCGCCAGCGTCAGCAGGGACGGAATTTGCGACAACAGATATAACACCAGCCCGATTGAACCGCCAACCAACGTGCCGTTGACGCGAATAAACTGCAAATCTTTACCGATGTTTAACTCAATTTGCTGCGACATATCGCGTGCATCCCAACTTTTCACCGTGTCGCTAATATGGCGCGTCAGGAAGGTGGCGAACTCTGGCGCTACCTTATGCGCGGCCTGCTCCAGATGCCCATTTAGTGAGGCACGCAGGGCGCTGTCGGCTACCAGCGTTTCGCCGAACCACTGGCCGGCGCTGGCGATGCGCTGCTTCACGCGGGAATCATCTGCGTTAATGTCAGTTTTCACCCACTGACGCAGGTCTGCCCACAGCTCGCCAAGATAACGGTTGAAGGCTTCATCTTCCTTCAGATAGCTTTTCATGCTTTCGGCCCGCGCGGCCATCTCCGGATCGTGTTTGAGCTTATCGATGAGCTTAAATGTAGCGCGATCGAAGGCATGGCGGATCTGATGCGCGCGATCGTGGCTGATGTCATCCAGCAAGGAGTTAACGGCATCAGACACCAGCTCGGCGCTGTGCTCGCCCAGCCATTCGGTTGGCAGGATCTTTGCTTTCAGCGGATGTTCGGTTTCCAGCCAGTGCACTACTTGTCTGGCGATAAACGCTCGCGAGCTGTCGCGCTGGAGCAGGGTGATCAGTTGGGCGATCAGCGTATCGAGCAGCACCTGATGGCGATTGTTTTTGGTCATGCTTTCCAGCATCAGCGCGCTGGTTCCGGAGAGATCGACCTTGTCGATAGCCTTGTGCACCGCCCGCTTGATCAGCCGCTGAATGCGCGAGTCGTCGGTCAGTTCGAGAAAACCGCTCATGATCTGCAACAGATGCTGGCCGATGCGCTGGGCGTTTTCCGGCTGGCTGAACCAGTTGCCGATCAACAACGCCGGTTCATGGCGGCGGATCAGGGCTATCAGCGACTGGGTATCGAGGAATTTCTCTTGTACAAACTGACCAAGATTTTCGCCGATCCGATCCTTATTGCGCGGGATAATAGCCGTGTGTTGCGAGATAAACGGGATCGGTACCCGGCGAAAAAGCGCCACCACGGCAAACCAGTCCGCCAGCGCGCCGACCATCGCCGCTTCGGCAATCGCTTTGATCCCGAGTACCCAGAAGTTAGGTGGCAGAAATAGCGTGATGACGAAGGTCGCGGCAGCGATCAGCAGCAGAGAGAGCGCCAGTCGCTTGGCACGTTTGAGTTCAGCAATTTTATTCATAGGCTTAAGGATAGAGCCAGACGGGGGGATCGCGCAAAAAATGTGGTGCGCCTCCCATTTTCAGGTGGGCTGGGTTTACTCCGGGATCCAGTTATCCCACGCCGGTAAGGGACCAAGTTCTGCGACCAGAAAATCGATAAACGATCGCACCTTCGGATTGCTGTACTTGCTGGGAAAGTACAGCGCATACAGGGCATGAGTTTCACAGGTGATGGTGCCGTCGAGCATCAGCGGCGTGATCTCCTCTTTTTGAATATGATCGCCAATCAAATAAGTGGGCAAATATGCCACCCCCTGATCTTCTAACACCGACTTCAACAGCACCAGGCTGCTGTTGGCCTGGATCGGCATATGTAGTTTCAACTGATGCAGTCGATCCTGTTCATCTGCCACCTTCAGTACCGGCGTGAGGCCCGGGTAAACCAGGCAATCATGATCTACCAGATCGCTGCGACGCTGGGGCATGCCTTTTTTGGCGAGGTAGCCGGGTGAGGCACAGTACGCCCAGCGAACGGGCACCAGCTTGCGCATCGCATAGTTTTGCGGCGGCGCGGTGGAAATTCGCAGGGCAATGTCGAAATCCGTTTCGTTCAGATTGACGAAGTTATCGTTGAGATCGATATACAGATTCACATCCGGGAACTGGGAGCGGTATTTATCCACCAGGTTCACCAGCCGGGAATAACCAAACGCAATTGAGCAGGTTATGCGTAATTCACCCTGCGGGCTGTGGTAATAACCGGAGGTGGTATTCAGCGTTTCATCGAACTCTTTTAACAGCTTATTAGCGCGGTTGAAGAGATATTGCCCGGCGTCGGTCAGGGTAATACTGCGGGTGGTGCGTTTAATTAATGTCGTGCCTAACGTATCTTCCATCGCTGCCAGGCTTTTGCTGACCGCAGACGGCGAGACGTTGAGCTGCGCCGCGGCTTCTGACAATCCTCCGCAGTCGACGATTTTAGTAAAAAACTCCAGATGCTTGAGTGAAATCGGCGTACTCATAATTTCCTTTAATTCACAAGTGATTTGCAAAAATGGTACGAATAGGCCGTTACATTCGCCTTTTAAACATGCAACTATTGAATCACAGGAAACAACTTGCTGGCAAAATGAAAAAATAACAACTTAGGTGAGTTACGTCACAAATTAAAAGGAGGCGAAACGGAAACTCATCACATTGTGAATTTAATCTCATTAATTATTATTCTAAAGGTACCGATTATGTGGTCACGACTCGAACCCTACAGATCGTCGATTATTTTATTAGTTGCTCTGGTGATTGGCGGCTTATTAGGTATTTATGCCCCATCGTTTGCAAGTAAACTCCAGCCAATAGGTCAGATATTCTTAAACCTGTTATTTATGATTATTGTGCCGCTGGTGGGGATCAGCGTCATGTCTTCGATCGCCAGTATGACCGACCTAAAAAGGTTGGGGCGTATTATGGCGATTATCTTTATTGTTTCGATCGCGATGGCCTTTATTCCGGCGGCAGGGATCGTCGCGCTGGCGCTCTGGTATAACCCGGCGCAGGGCGTCACTATCGATCTCTCGCAGTCGGTGCAGGCGGGCAGCGGCAAGATGGATTTTGTCAGCATGATCACCACCAGCGACTTTATTGGGCTGTTCTCTAAGTCCAATATTCTGGCACTGATCGTAATGGCGATCATCGCCGGTGTGGCGATTGGCCAGTCGGATCAGGCCGGTAAACGCATTGCGTCGCTGCTGGAAGACGCCAATACCGTGATCATGAAGATCGTTTCGATCATTATGAAGGTCGCGCCGATTGGTCTGGGCTGCTACTTCGCCGCCACCATGGCCAGTCAGGACTCTGCACTACTGTTAACCTTTGCCCGCGCCATTGGCCTGTTTATGGTTGCCACGCTGGTCTATTTTGTTTTTGGCTCGATTCTCTATTCGTATATTGGCGGCGGTATTCCGGCGGTCAAAGCCTTCTGGCGTAACGCGATTGAACCGTCTGCAACTGCGCTGGGGACCTGCTCTTCGCTGGGGACGCTCCCGGTGACGCTGCGTGCCGGTAAGGCGATGGGGATTAACCCGGAAATCGTTGATGTTTCCATTCCACTGCTGGTTAACCTGAACAAAGGCGGTGTGGCGATGATTGCCGCGCTGAAAATCGTCTTTATCTATTCCGTGCTGGGTATGGAATTCACCACCGAAACCTTCTTCCTGACGATGCTGATTGCGGTGCTCTCCGCCATTATCGTTGGTGGCGTGCCGGGCGGGGCGTTCCTCGGTGAAATCTTTATCGTTACCACGCTGGGCCTGCCGATGGAAGCAATCCCGATGCTGGTGGTGCTGGGCACCATTACCGATGCGCCGGCCACACTGATTAACGTTATCCATGATTTGAATGCGGCGCAGATTGTTGAACGGTTCGCTGGAAAAAAGCAGACCAACACTGAAATAAACTCTACTGCTGCGGTGGTATAGGTTTCACACGGATTAAGAACAGGAGATGTTATGAAAGACGCAATGAAGCTTGAGACGCAACTGGTTGTTGCTGGTCGTGACAAACGCTACACCCAGGGAGCGGTGAATCCGGTTATCCAACGTGCCTCTTCACTGGTATTTGATACCGTGAAGGACAAGAAATTTGCCACCGCCAATCGCGCAAACGGTGAGCTGTTTTACGGTCGTCGCGGAACCTATACCCACTTTGCCTTCCAGAAGGCAATGAGCGAACTGGAAGGTGGCGTTGGCTGCGCGCTGTACCCATGTGGTGCTGCGGCGGTGACCAACGCGATTCTGGCGTTTGTTCAGGGTGGCGATCATATCCTGATGACCGGCGCGGCCTACGAGCCAACCCAGGATTTTTGCAATAAGATCCTGAGTAAATTCAATGTGGAAACAACGTATTACGATCCGCTGATTGGTGCAGGTATCGTCGATCTTCTGCGTCCGGAAACGAAGGTTGTATTCCTTGAGTCACCAAGTTCTATCACCATGGAAGTCCAGGATGTGCCGGGGATGGTGAAGGCTATCCGCGCGGTGAATCCGGAGATTGTCATTATGATCGACAACACCTGGGCGGCGGGCGTGCTGTTCAAAGCGCTGGATTATGGCGTGGATATTTCCATTCAGGCGGGAACGAAGTACACCATCGGTCATTCGGACGGCATGCTGGGCACGGCGGTGTCTAACGCCCGTTGTTGGGATCGTCTGCGCGAGAACTCCTATCTGATGGGGCAAACGCTGGATGCCGATACCGCCTACAACGGCAGCCGCGGATTGCGTACCCTGGCGGTACGCCTTAAGCAGCATCAGGAGAGCAGTATCCATATTGCTCGCTGGCTGTCGGCAAGACCGGAAGTGGCGCGGGTGAACCATCCGGCGTTACCGGAATGTCCGGGCCATGAGTATTTTCAGCGTGATTTTACCGGAAGCTCAGGCCTGTTCTCATTTGTGCTGAAAAAGAGACTGACCGACGAACAGATGGCGAATTTCCTCGATAATTTCTCGCTGTTCCATATGGCCTATTCGTGGGGTGGATTTGAGTCGCTCATTCTGGCGAACCAGCCGGAAGAGCTGAACAGCATCCGCCCGGCTGGAGAGGTGGATTTCAGCGGCACGCTGGTCAGGGTGCATATTGGCCTGGAGGATATTGGCGACCTGATTGCCGATCTCGAAGCGGGATTTGCACGCATTGCGTAAGGTGATGTGAGCGTAGCCGGATGCGGCGCAAGCGCCTTATCCGGCCTACATAGTTGTCGTAGGCCGGATAAGCGGGCAGGTTAGTTTTCAGTGACTAACGTCGTTGCCTCATGTTGGCGTACCCGTTTGAGTAAGCCTGCCAGCGTGAACACGACAGCGAGCCCCGCCGCAACCGCCAGCAGATGAAACGAAATCCTGCCACCGTTAAACCATAGCCAGCGTCCAATTTCGACAGAAACCGCCATCACCGTCAGGATCACCATATTTAACGATGCGGAAACCGTACCCTTCGGTAAGTTGTTGGAAAACAGCGTAAAGCGGAATAACGTTGGGAAGATCATCCCAATGCCAAACGCATACAGGCTGGTCCCCAGCACCGACCACAGCCAGACGTGTGGCCACAGTAAATTGCCGACAATCAGCACCGCCAGCCCGCTCAGCTGTATAGGTGCGGCCCGCCAGATAAAGCGTGGTCGGGTCGGATCTTTCACGAAACGAACCACCACCATATTGGCGACGATCACTGCGCCAAACACCGGGGCCTGTGCCCAGGCAAACTGTGATGTGGTCATGCCGCCCGCATCAATCAGGATCACCGGCGAGACCGCCACCCAGCTCATCATCGGGATATAGCTTAGCGATAGCGTGGCTGCGCCAAACAGGAATACCCGGTTGCGGAAAACGTCGCGAAAATCGCGCAGTACGCCACGCGCGCTAAACGGCACCGTGCCGCGCTGGACGGTTTCTGGCATGGCTAACGCTAGCCCAATCAGGGCGATAAGCCCCATGACGGCGATAATAGCAAACAGAAACTTCCAGTGCACAAAGTGCATTAGCGCCGCTCCGGAGAGCGGGCCGATAACCGGTGCAACCAACACAATGGAAGTGATTATCGCCATTAACTTAATGGCCTTCGTTTGCCCAAACGCCTCCTGTACCGTGACATAGCCAACGGTCGCGATAAAGCAAATGCTGGTGCCCTGCACAAATCGGGCGATCAGAAATTGCGTCATTGAAGTAGTAAACAGCGTGGCAGCGCAGGCGAGGGTAAAGATTAACGCCCCCGCAATCAGCACGGGTCGACGGCCAATCCGGTCGGAAAGCGGCCCCAGCAGCCATTGCAGCGCCATGCCGCCTGCCAGATAGAGGCTCACCGCAGCGGGCGCCAGGCTGACGTCGGCGTTGAAATCGCGTACGACATTAATGATGCCGGGCTGAATCAAGTCCGTCGACAGATAGGCGGCGAAATCATACAAAATCAACGCAATAGGAAAAAATAGCGTCGTAGCGCGTTGGGAGAAAAACGCGAGAATCCGTTGCATAAAACAGCTCCTTGTCGGGAGAAAACCCTCAACGGGAATAGCGAAATTCAATACCGTCTTTGAGACGTCAGGCCGATGACAGAATAAAAGCAGACTGCAAATGTACTGAATTTCATGTAATCAAAAACGCTGCCTGCGTGAAGCGCAAACAGGAGAAACGCTCACTAACGCGGGGTCAGAAAACGTAACGATTACAGGTAACAATCAGCACATCGCACCTCAGGAAGAGTAAGTTGAACGGGTAATAACCATCCGCAGTGTAATGCGGATTGGATATTAATTAAACGAGTTTATCCTGTTTATGTGTAGAAAATCGCACCGCAAATCAGACTACGATGCTCTGCAAAAACCGCAGCGCGATAGCACAGCCGAAGATAATCAATACACCGCCAGCGATACGCTCTACCCACAGGATCCCTCTGGTTAACCGCCTCTGGATCTGCGGTAAACCGATGAACATCACGATCAGCAGATCCCAGCACAGCACCACGCTGGTCATCCAGATCCCGCTCATGGTTTGTTGTAGCAGCGTCACCGACGGGCCGAGCAGGGCGGTCATTAGCGCCAGATAGAACAGTGCATTTTTTGGGTTAAGCAGTGACGAACCCAATCCCAGCAGCAGCTGTTTACCAAATCCTGGACAGGTAGACCGGGCATCTGCTCCGGTCAGAGTTTGCGGGCGACTGCGTATTAGCAGGCTGCCTATCCACAATAAATAGAGCGCGCCCAGCAGCTCAATAATGGTAAACAGCAGGGGAAGCTGGCGCAGGATCCCCCAACCGATAATTGCCAGCAGGATATACAGCCCGTTGCCGACGGCGATACCCACGCACAGCCCGGTGCTGCCGCGCATCCGGTATCGTACGGCATAACCGACCAGTAAAAAGAAGTCCGGACCGGGGCTGAGTAGTGCGACAAAATGTGCCAGCGCCAGCGCGGGAAAAGCAGACGGAAAAAGTACAGAAAGCAGCGACATAGCGACCTCAGACAATGAATCTGAGATCACCGTACGCCTGACGCAGCGCTAATTATTGTCTGATATTGATCGCCCCAACGCGTACTGGCGCGGTGTGGCGGCGGTGTAGCGAACAAAGGTGCGATGGAAATGGCTCTGGTCGGCAAACCCGCTCTGATAGCCGACATCGGCAATTTCGTCCCCGGCCCGCAGCCGCTGGCGGGCATAGTCAATCCGTATGATGTTCAGATAACTTCCTGGCGTCAGCCCGGTGTCCTGCTTAAAGGTACGGATCAGCGTTTCTTTACGCATGTGACACTCATGTGCCAGCTCATCGAGTGAGGGCGGAGCCTGCAGGTTGGACTGCAACCGTTCGCGCAGATACTGGCTGGCGGCGCTTAGGTTTTCCGGTGCTACCGATTGCAATGGCAGCGAACGTAGCAATGCTTGTGCGGCATCCGTTACCCGCGTCGTTTGCCGTTGCTGCATAAGTGCCACGAGGTTTACATAGTGCTGGAACAATTGCCGATCGCGGATAACACGATCGCGCGTGCAAAGCCGCTGATTGTTGTTCTGCGCAGGCAGATGGGCAAGGCACCACCGGGCATCAAGATAAAGCATGTGATAGCTGCGAAACTGTCCGTTAACAGGATTACAGCTGTGAGGTGCCAGCGGCGGGATCACAATCAGATCGCCCACCTGCAGATGGTATTCCTTGCCATCGCACAGGCAGCACGTTTCCCCCTCGAGAATTGCCCCAATCGAGAGCTGAGAGTGGTGATGCCGCTTATAGGCCTGCAGGCTTTGCCAGGTGCTGCGCAGTTCCAGCCACGGGAGCTGTTCATCACGCCAGAACGATTGTGGAATATCCCGGGTGTGCGTCACATCGCGTCCTCCCTGAAAGTAATGATTCGTTATAGCACAGGCCGAGTGGTGAAAAAGTGGGTATGTGCATTGAGATAGCGATTCTGCGTGACGGGTTCCAGACAAATGCAGACGTTACATAGGGACGTTTTTATCCCGGAAATCGTCTCGCAAACAGAGAAAGTTGCAGGTGAGGGTGTGGCTTTGCGGCGCTACAGTCATGGCATCTTATTTCCAGGTGACGGATCGCCATGAACAAAGCGCCGACTTCCACACCGCATGATGCGGTTTTTAAAACATTTTTACGTCACCCTGAGACTGCACGGGATTTTCTGCAAATACATCTTCCTGCCTCGCTACGCGAACTTTGCGATCTTCAGACGCTGAAACTCGAGTCAGACAGTTTTATCGAAGAGAATTTACGTGCGTACTATTCCGATGTGCTGTGGTCGGTGAATACGACAGAAGGGAATGGATATATTTATGTGGTGATTGAACACCAAAGCACGCCGGATGCGCATATGGCATTCAGACTGATGCGCTATGCAGTTGCGGCCATGCAGAAACATCTGGATGCCGGACATCAGCAGTTGCCGCTGGTGGTGCCGATGCTGTTCTATCACGGCGCTAAAAGTCCGTACCCTTATTCGCTATGTTGGCTGGACGAGTTTGCCAACCCGAAGCTGGCACGCCAGGTGTATGCTGCGGCGTTTCCGCTGGTGGATATTACGGTTATTCCAGATGACGAAATTGTGCAGCATCGACGCATGGCGCTGTTGGAGTTAATCCAAAAACATATCCGTCAGCGCGATCTTATGGGGCTTGTTGAGCAAATTGTTTCCTTGCTACTTACTGGAGTGACTAATGACAGCCAGATAAAGACGCTGTTTAATTATATTTTGCAAACTGGCGATGCACCTCGCTTCAGTGAGTTTATTCGTGGGGTTGCTGAACGTTCACCGCAGCATAAGGAGCATTTAATGACGATCGCAGACAGATTGCATGAGGCTGGATTTCAAAAAGGGTGGCTTGAGGGTCTGCAAGAGGGCCAGCAAAAAGGTAAGCAGGAAGGTAAGCAGGAAGGTAAACAAGAAGGTCTAATCGAGGGGCGACGTACTGAGGCGTTGCGCATTGCCCGCACCATGCTGGTCGACGGTACTGATCTCAGCACGGTGCAAAAAATTACCCGACTTTCCGTTGAAGATATTCAGGGCGTAAGCCATTAGAAATGACCTAAACCGTGCAATCGCCAGCCCGGTAGCACCGAGTGGTCTGATTTACTCTATCGCCACCTTTACCGCTTCCCCGAGTTTTTGCATCACTTCCCGATGCTTCTCGTTTGGCGGCAACGCGCAGTTGATGCGTACGCAGTTGCGATACTTTCCTGATGCGGAGAACAGCGAACCCGGCGCAACCTGGATTTTGAGGCGACAGAGCTGCTTAGCGACACAGACCATATCGACCTGGTGCGGCAGCTCGACCCACAGCATAAAGCCGCCTTTCGGTCGGGTGACGCAGATCCCGCAGGGGAAGTATTCCCGTACCCAACAGGTGTAGATCTCCATATTCCGCTGGTAGATCTGACGCATACGGCGAACATGCCGATGATAATGCCCCTCACGCACGAAAGCGGCGGCCGCCAGCTGCGTAACAGGAACGTTAGTGCCGATGACGGCATATTTCATATGCAGAAATTTATCGTGATAACGACCGGGAATAACCCAACCGACGCGCAGCCCCGGCGCCACGGATTTGGTAAATGAACTGCACAGTAGCACCCGACCATCGCTGTCCCAGGAGTGTATTGTGCGCGGACGGGGATATTCCGTGGCAAGCTCTCCGTACACATCATCTTCAAAAATAACAATATCGTGCTGCTGGGCGAGGGCGAGGACCGCCCGCTTACGTGCATCCGGCATAATAAATCCGAGGGGATTATTGCAGTTAGGAACCAGAATCACCCCTTTAATCGGCCACTGATCCAGCGCCAGTTCCAGCGCTTCAATGCTGATCCCTGTATCCGGATCGGTTGGGATCTCTATAACTTTGATCCCTAATCCGCGTAGCAACTGCATCGTGCCGTAATAGGCGGGCGATTCTACGGCGACGATATCTCCTGGCTGGCAGACTGCCAGCAGCGCCAGTGACATCCCGCTCTGACTCCCGCTGGTGATCACAATATCATCCGCATTGATGACCGAACCTCCGTCCAGCATGAGCCGGGCAATCTGTTGACGCAATTCGCGACAGCCTGGTAATTCATCGTAGCCCAGAACCGCCTTGAGATTATGCTGCGCCACGCGACTTAGCTCGCGCCAGAGCGGCTTCAGGCTGGGTTGATTGATATCGGGCACGCCACTGCTAAAAGGGATTATCGATTTGTCTGCATGACCTGCAAGCATGTCCAGCACCTGATCCCACTGGGTTATCTCGACTGGACGTTGGACCGGGCGCGACATCAGCGGCACCGGCGGCTGTGCTTTTTGTGGTGCGACAAAATAACCGGAACGCGGCTGCGGCGTGATCAGCCGTAGTTGTTCCAGCGTCTGATATGCCTGCTGGACGGTGCTGATGCTGACCCCGTGCTCCTGGCTCAGGCTGCGTACCGAAGGCAGTTTTTCGCCATGGCGATACAGACCTTGCTCAATGCGTTCGGCCAGCAGATTGGCCAGATGTTGGTAACGCGTCATGCTGTATCCCTCATGGGTACCATACAGATTAACAAACCGGTACAGATTGGCGTGAAAAAAGCGATGCAGAACTCTTTTTAACCAATCTGTATGTTAAATAAAAGTACTTTGTGAGTCTGTATTGTTTTGGGCCAAATCCGTGAAGATAAAGCCTCTGGCAAGGCGGGGAGGCAAGGTATGGAATTTCACGAGAATAAAGCAAAACAGCCGTTTATTGGGTTTGTACTGATCTGGCGGGCATACAAGGCGTGGCGGCTGCGAGCGCAAACGCGGCGCCTATTGCAACAGATGAGCGACGAGCGGCTGCGGGACGTCGGACTGCGACGCGATCAGGTGGAGTGATTTTCTTTCATCGACAGAGGCTGGGGTTATCGCCCGGCCTCTTTTGTATTCATGAGATTTATCAATTCATGCTTCTGAATGCAGTGTTTCTTGATACTTACCCTGATAAGTATTATTTTCTTCTCAGCGATGAGGGGAAGGATACATGACTGAAGATGAACTGTTTGCCCGCCGTCCGATGGGGATGCGCATGGCAATGGTGGTGCGCCAGTGGCGGGCCATTATTGATGCAGCCATTACCGACACTGGCCTGACGCAGTCAAGCTGGACGGTACTGATGCAGCTGTATCAACTGGGAGACAACGTCTCGGTCAGTGAACTGGCGGAGGTGCAGGGTATTGAACTGCCGCCGCTGATGCGCACTCTCTCACAGCTGGAAAAGCACGGCTATCTGTTGCGTTCCACATCGCCTTATGACAAACGCATTCGCCTGCTCACGCTGACCGAGCAAGGCCGCGCAAGGCTGGAAGAACTAAACCGGGTGATTGAGAACTACCAATATCGCGTCACGTGTACCATCCCCGAAGCGGAGCTTGCCGCCTTCAGCTCGACCTTAAATCAACTTGCCTGCAATTTGCGGACAATCCGCGAAGAAGACAATCAACACTAAAAAACTATGATGACCCCAGAACAAAAATTTGCCCGTTGGGTAAGGGTGAGTATTGCCGCTTTCCTGGTAATATTCGCCTGGTTTATCGTTGCCGATATCTGGATCCCGCTAACACCGGACTCCACGGTGATGCGTGTAGTAACGCCTGTTTCCTCACGCGTATCCGGCTACGTCTCGCAGGTGCATGTACATAACAATAGCCAGGTGAAAAAGGGCGACTTGCTGTACGAACTGGATCCGACGCCATTTATCAATAAGGTCGAGGCTACGCAAATCGCCCTTGAGCAGGCAAAGCTGAGCAACCAACAGCTGGATGCGCAGATCGCCTCTGTGCGTGCCAACCTGCGCACCGCGCAATTTAACGCCCGGAACGACAAGACCACCTTTGAACGCTATCAGCGCCTGAGCGCCATGCAGAACGTGTCGCAAGCCGATCTCGACAAGGTGCGCACCGCCTGGCAAACCAGCGAGCAGTCGGTGTCGGCGCTCAATGCCAGTATTCAGAACCTGCTGATCCAACGCGGCGAGCGCGATGAAAACCGCAACGTGACGCTGCAAAAATACCGTAACGCGCTGGAAGAGGCGCAACTGAACCTCGGCTGGAGCAAAGTATATGCCCAGACCGACGGTACGGTGAGCAATCTCCAGCTTAGTCCCGGACTTTATGCCACCGCCGCCACGCCGCTACTGGCGCTGGTCAGCCACCAGACCGATATCGTGGCCGACTTTCGCGAGAAAAGCCTGCGCCACACTCGGGTGGATACCGATGCCGCCGTAGTGTTCGACGCCATGCCGGGCAAGGTTTTCTCTGCCCGCGTCACCAGCAGCGATGCCGGTATTCTGGCGGGTCAGGAGCAGGTTAATGGCCAGTTGTCGCAACCGGAACAGTCTACCCGCTGGGTGCGCGACGCCCAGCGTATGCGTATTCACGTCGCGCTGAACGAACCGCTCGACACGCCGTTGCCGACCGGGGCACGCGCCACAGTGCAGTTGTATAACAGCGAAGGGATGTTCGCCCGCACCTTTGCCGGAGCGCAGATCCATCTCGTTAGCTGGCTGCATTATGTCTATTAACACCCTGGCTCACGTCTTTACGCCGCACGGGAATATTGTCTACACCGCCAATGATTTTCGCCAGACCCTGCGTATCTCGGTTGCCGGGACAATCGCGCTGAGTATCTCGACCTTTTATAACGTGCAGTACGGCGTGTTCTTTGTGGTTTATCCGCTGATGCTGCTGTCGCTGGTACCGGTGTTCAACCGCCATGTGGCCAAACAGTTTGTGTTCAGCGCGGCAGTGAACTGCGTCGAAATGGTACTGATTGTCGGCTATCTCTCACAATGGCCGCTGATTATGACGCTGGTGGTATTTGGCCTGTACGTGGTGCGTTTTCGTTTGATGAGCAAAGGACCGCTGTTTCTGTTCGGCTCAATGGGCGTGGTGTGCCAGAGCACGATGCTCAACTTTATGAGCTATCCCACCACCAACTGGCATACGCTGATGTTCTCCAATATGGAAGCCTGCGTCATGGCGGTGGCGCTAAGCGCGTTGCTGCATTATCTGATCCCGGACGTGGAACCCCGCCAGCCGCCGCCGCGCATTGAGAAAGATGACGCCCGGGTGCGCCACGAGTCGCTGCTCTCCGGTTCGGTGGCGACAATGATTTTTGTGGTCTTTCAGATTTGTGACTTGAGCGATTCGCTGTCGGCGCTGATGGCGGGGATTTTGATCCTGTTTCCGATGCATTATCGCGGCGCGGTGTTGAGCTCTCTCTGGCGCGTGGTCGGTGTGGTGCTGGCTTGTCTGTACATTCTGCTGGTGCAACTGCTGGTGTATGATTTCAGCAATCATATGCTGCTGATGATGCCGCTGATTGGCCTTGGACTGGCGTTCAGCGCCCGCCTGCACGTGATGGAAAAAGTCGGTGCGGGCGTGGGTTTTGCCAGTATCACCACCATCGGCATTATGTTCGGCCAGAACCTGCATCCGGATCAGGACCTGGTGTTCAGCGATCTCTACCGCATCACCTCCGTTACCGTCGCGCTGCTGGCCACGTTAACGATGGTATTTCTGGTGCACCGCGTTTTGAACTGCTTTGCGGCGACACGATTTGTGATCACCGAGTGAGTGGAAGGTGAGTGCCGGATGGCGGCTGCGCCTTATCCGGCCTACGGGAAGCGGAATTTCCAGGCCCGGTAAGCGTAGCGCCACCGGGCATCAGGGCGGTTATTTCTGCCTGAGCGACTTCGCCGAAATCACGTCGATAAACTCCTGTACCTGCTGTTGCTTACGCGCGGACAGCTTGCACACCCGACGCAGCGACTGCAATAACGCCGGTTCTTCCGGCTCCGGCAGTTTTGCCGTCAGTACAATGCAGCCTGGCATCACTCTGACATCGAATGGGGTTCCGGTGGTAAAACCGGCAGCTTCCAGCCACTGGCCTTTCATAATAATTGCCGGAACATGCGTGTAATCCGGATAACGACTCGCATAACTGACGGTGGCGGCGCGGTTATTTGCCGGGGAGACTTCTGGATCGGTGAATTCTGCAATAGAATGCGGGGTAGTCATGATGGCTATTCTCCGAGAATAGTGATTGTGATTAGCGAGGCGCTCGTGTTGCAGCACGGGCGTCTTGCGTTAAATACCTGTACATATCATCAGGGAATAGAAGGAAAGTCCAGCTGAAAATGAATGAAAATAAGGGTGTGGATGCGGGGATGGATTATTTCTGGTGATGGGAATAAAGCGGCTATTTAGCCGCTTTATTGGTTTATAGGGGCGGGTTAATTTATGGCGGCGTCGGTGAGGGCGTCGGCCAGGTGGAGCTGGGTTTGTTGGGCGGATTGGATATAATGATTTACTTTATCGCATAGGGCTAATAACTCATTTGTTTTTTTTACTATTCTTTTCTGTTCTTGCAATGGTGGAAGTATAACCATTATTTCACGGATAGTACTCATTGATAAACTTGGTTGCGCGGTAGCTTTTAACGATTTAAATATCTCATTACGGCCAGTTAAACTATTTAGATATATGTTTAAATAATGGCTGTCGATATCGGAGAAAGGTTCTATTTTTGCTACGTTCGGAGCAAGATGCCATCTTTTGTTTTCTTCAAAAATGCAAGTGTCACCTATCCCTGCTCCAATAAAAGTCATTAAAAGACATTCGGTTGACAATGCACTTCTATTTAATTTTTTTGACACATCATATGATATGAATTTAATATTGTCTTTTTTCAGGTTGAATGCTTTTACATTCTGGGCCCTCACAACGGGAACCTCGCCAGCATCTTCTAGAGAAAAGTAGTTAGTATATTCAAACCCTGCCAACTTAGTAATGAATGCCAGCTCATTTAACAAGATGAATGATGAGGTTTTTGGAATTTGTATATCAGGATAAGGAACTCCATCAATTTTTTTATTTTTTTGAATCTCTTTATTTTCGATACGTTTTTGTTGATGAGATTTTGCACGGGAGAGCAATTTTTCTACAGGTTCATCGTTCGGATCCTGCGGCACCAGTTTGCCCATCACCGCCAGTTGCAGAATGGTCTGTTTTAAGGCGTCAATACTGGCTTCGGTGGTAAACAGCGCGTCGAAATGCTCGCTGATACGCGCCCAGTTTTCGGCCAGTTCATCGGCGTTCTGGCTGCCGGTTAGCGTGGTTAGCAGGGTGTCAACCAGCTGTTGATGGGCGTCCAGGCTGGTCAGGGAGTGCTGTTCCAACTGGTCACAGAGGGACATGAGTTCTTTGATTTTTTTAGTTATGCGGACCTGTTCGGATGACGGAGGAACTGCGATTATCCCAGAAAAGAACTGCTTGTCATTGATTGCCGGATAGGCAACTCCTGTCTGACAACTTTCAACATAATTAATAAATACAGGAGAACGTAGATAATAGTATATGA
Organism: Citrobacter sp. KTE30; assembly: GCF_000398825.1. Lineage (NCBI taxonomy): Bacteria > Pseudomonadati > Pseudomonadota > Gammaproteobacteria > Enterobacterales > Enterobacteriaceae > Citrobacter > Citrobacter sp. KTE30. The sequence goes on from NZ_KB976055.1 coordinate 370,599, forward strand.
AATTAGCATTCATCGCGGTGTAAGGATGAATAATGGCAAAGGCTGTGCTAGCGATCGGCTCTGGGGAGAAGACGTTCTCAATGATCGCTATATTCAATAAATATGGGCGGACAGTTGAATATATAACGGTTCCTTTTTGAACGATTTTTCTTGCTCGGGATGGTGCATCTTTCGCTGAAAGAATAGATGGCTCTTCAATAATGCCATACTCTTTATTTATTGAGCCGACATCAATGTAAGTGAAATCTTCATCAGGTGTTTTTTGTCCCCAATCATGACCAATTTCACTAATCTGTACCCACTCCCACCCCTCCGGTAGCTCAAATGGTTTCTCCTCCTCGCTAATCTCCGGCAGCGGCTTGGGCTTTTTAATCTTCCCCTGCTTCACCAGCTCGGCCTTTTCCGCCGCAATGCGCTTCAGTAACTCTGACGCCGGTTCATCGTTCGGATCCTGCGGCACCAGCTTGCCGCGCACCGCCAGTTCCAGAATCAGCTCGCGCAGCTTCTTAATACCGTACAGGTCGATCTTACCCGAGCTGCCGCGCCCGGCCGTGGATCGGGTTTGCTGCGCCGTGGTCCAGGTATCGATATGGTCGACAATCAGTTTTTCCACCGCCATCAGTTGGCCTCCTTACCGGAGAGCGCCGCGCCGAGGATATCGCGCAGCTGGTGGCGCAGACTCTGGATTTCTTCCTGCTGTTTGGCATATTGCGCCAGCAGTTCGTCCGGGTCGTGGCTGACGGTTTCCGCCTGGTGCGGGTTCTTGATATCGAGGTTAAAATTGCGGGCAATCACCTCGTCGATGCTGACCTTCCACGCCTGTTCGTTCTCGACGCGGCTGGCGAAGCCGTCGGCCTCGTTGCCCCACCAGTCGATCTCGGCCTGAAATTCTTCAAACTTCATCGGCTTGGTTTTGCTGTAGTTCTTCACGCCCGCCGGGTACGGGTGCTCGTAGAACCAGATGTCTTGGGTCGGCTGGCCTTTGGTAAAGAACAGCAGGTTGGTTTTGATCCCGGTGTACGGGTTAAACACGCCGTTCGGCAGACGCACGATGGTGTGCAGGTTGCACTCCTCGGTGAGCAGCTTTTTAATCTTGGTTTTCACGCCTTCGCCAAACAGCGTGCCGTCCGGCAGCACCACCGCCGCGCGGCCGTTTTTCGCCAGCACTTCAATAATCAGTTGCAGGAACAAGTCCGCCGTTTCGCGGGTCTGCATTTCTGCCGGGAAGTTCTTCTCGATGCCGTCTTCTTCGGTGCCGCCGAACGGCGGGTTGGTAACGATCACATCCAGCTGTTCATCCCACGACGACAGCGGCTTGTTGAGGGTGTTGTCGTGACGAATTTGCACCGGCACTTCAATGCCGTGCAGCAGCATATTGGTGGTCGCCAGCAGGTGCGGGAGCTGCTTTTTCTCCACGCCGTGGATCTGCTGTTGCAGCGTCTGGTGATCGGCCACACTCTGCACGTATTTGTTTTTTACGTGATCGAACGCGCAGGCGAGGAAGCCGCCGGTGCCGCAGGCCGGGTCCATAATCGACTCGCCGAGTTTCGGATCGACGCGATCGACCATAAAGCGGGTGACGGCGCGCGGGGTATAGAATTCACCGGCATTGCCCGCCGATTGCAGATCTTTGAGGATCTGTTCATAAATGTCGCCGAACAGGTGGCGTTCGCTGGCGCTGGTGAAGTCGATTTCGTTGAGCTTGTTGATCACCTGACGCAGCAGGGTGCCGTTTTTCATGTAGTTATAGGCATCGCTGAACGCCTGTCTGACCACAAAGCCGCGCGGGTTCTTATCGATAGGCGCGGTGAGGTTTTTCAGCGCCGGGAACAGGTCGTCGTTGACGAACTCCAGCAGGGAATCACCGGTAATGCCTTCGGCGTTCGCCGCCCAGGTGCGCCACAGGTAGCGCTGCGGAATAGGGTACTGGTAGTTATCCTGCTCCAGTTCCAGCGCCTCTTCCTGGGCGTCAAAGATTTTCAGAAACAGCAGCCAGGAGAGCTGGCCGAGGCGCTGCGCATCGCCGTCCACGCCGGCGTCTTTGCGCATAATGTCCTGTAATGACTTGATAACTGAGCTGATTGACATGATGTGTTCCATGTTTCATTAACAATAAGGCCTTCTGCTACGCGATGGCAGCAGAAGGCGCAAAAGGGGAGTGGTTACGCGGAGCGGGGCGGTAAGTGGTAGATTTCGCTCTCCAGCTCGCTGATGGCCTGATTATACCCGTTACGGTCGCCGAATCCGCTTTTAATGATCTCCGGCAGCGTACCCATGCTGTCGAACGGCTTGAGCTTCAGCACCTGAATACTCTCTATTTCCTGCACGCCCGCGTCGGCGTATTTATCCAGCAGCGTATTCAGCACCGCCTGCGCGGCGTCGGAGTATTTGGTGAAGTAGTTGCGCTTGCGCACGTTCTCCGCCCGCTCTTTGCGGGTTAACGGCGGCTGACCATACACCACGTGGCACAGCATGTCGAACGGGTCGAGATCTTTACCGACCTCTTCCGCCAGCACTTCCCAGATAATCCCCTGCTGCTCCAGTTCCTTGATGATGGCTTCTTTGCGCTCGGCGTCCTGCCACTTGCGGGTGAAATCATCCAGCGAGGCGTACTCTTTGAGCAGCGTTTTGCGGGTGTAGTCTTTGAAGGATTCGGTGACCAGCTTGCCGTCGGCGTCGTAATACTGCACACGCTGGGCGATCACGCCGACGGCGACGCCGTTGACGTGAAACTTGCGCACTTTGTTTTCGTCATCTTCCGGCAGCGGGCCGACATCGTCTGGACCGGTGACGGTATAAGGCGCGGGATCTTCATCGGCCCCGGTGATGTCATCTTCGGTCTCTTCTTCGTGTTCGTCGAACTGCTCTTCAAAATCGGAGTCCGGGTCGGCGATATCTTCCGGCGTGGTGTCCATCACCTTTTCCGGGATACCGTCGAAGCGTTCGTCGGCGAACAGTTCGGTGGCCTTTTTGAAGTCGAGGATGGTGAACCACAGCTTGCCGTAGCGTTCATCGATGCGGGTGCCGCGACCGATGATCTGCTTGAATTTAGTCATCGACTGAATGTTTTGATCCAGCACCACCAGTTTGCAGGTTTTGGCGTCGACGCCGGTGGTCATCAGCTCGGAGGTGGTGGCGATAACCGGATAGGCCTTTTTAGGGTTAATAAAGTTATCCAGTTGGGCTTTGCCGATGTCGTCATCACCGGTGATTTTCATCACGTACTTGTCGTTCTTTTTGACCTGTTCCGGGTTGAGATTGACCAGCGCGCGGCGCATCCGCTCCGCGTGATCGATGTCGTTACAGAAGATGATGGTTTTATCCATCGGGTTGGTGCGCTTGAGGTAATCGGTAATGGTTTTCGCTACCAGTTCGGTGCGCTCATCAATCACCATCGTGCGGTCAAAATCTTTCTGGTTGTAGATGCGGTCGTCGATCAGCTCGCCGTTTTTATCCGTCTGGCCTTTGGTCGGGCGCCAGCCCTGGAGATCGACGTCGATGTCGACGCGCACTACTTTGTATGGGGCAAGGAAGCCGTCTTCGATACCTTCTTTCAGCGAGTAGATATACACCGGGTCGCCGAAGTAATCGGTGCTGGAGACTTCATGGGTCTCTTTCGGCGTGGCGGTTAAGCCAATCTGCGTGGCGGCGCTGAAGTAGTCGAGGATTTCGCGCCACGCGCTGTCTTCCGAAGCGCTGCCGCGATGGCATTCGTCAATCACAATCAGGTCAAAGAAATCCGGCGCTACCTGTTTAAAGGCTTTTTGATCTTCTTCCGGGCCGGTGATGGCCTGGTACAACGCGAGGTGGATTTCAAATGCCGGGTCGATGGTGCGCCCGGTGACCTTGGTCATTGCCGTGCCAAATGGCAGGAAGTCGTTATTTTTGGTCTGATCGACCAGAATGTTGCGATCGGCGAGGAACAGGATCCGCTTCTTACTTTTCGCTTTCCATAAGCGCCAGATAATCTGGAAGGCGGTATAGGTTTTTCCCGTTCCGGTCGCCATCACCAGCAGAACGCGGTTCTGCCCGGCGGAGACGGCTTCAATGGTTTTGTTGATGGCCTGTAGCTGGTAATAACGCGGTGCTTTGCCGCTGCCGTCGTCGTAGTAGTCCTGAGTAATCACCGGAAGTTGAGCTTCGGTGTAGCCTTTTGATAAGCACAATTTTTGCCACAGTTCCGAGGGAGAAGGGAATTCGCCGAGGGTAATCGGCTTTTCCATTAGTTCGCCGTCAGCAACCGTGGCATCGCGGAAGATAAAGCCATCGCCGTTGGTGGCAAAGACAAAAGGAACGTCCAGCAGACGTGCGTACTCGATCCCCTGCTGCATCCCTTTGCCGATTTCATGCTTATTGGCTTTGGCTTCAATGACCGCCAGAGGAATACCCGGTTTGTAATACAGCACGATATCGGCGGATTTCACCGTTCTACGCGCTGCGACTTTGCCACGCACGATGACCTTACCGTCCCGGAGTTTGACCTCTTGTCTGATTTGCGTTGTGTCGTTCCAGCCAGCATCAAGGATGGCGGGCATAACGCATTTGGTGATGATGTCTGCTTCCGTCAGGGTACTTAGGTTCAGGTCAGCCATGTCCGTTCTCTACCGATAATGGGATTGCTCTGATTTTACACAATATTGTTATGCAAGCCATGAACAGAAATGGCTTTGCTACCGCGTTTTGCACGTTACTCAATCTCCAGCTCATCAAACAGCTGTAAATCCACGTCCAGCAGCTCCACCGCATTGCTGCGTCGAATCCCGACGTTATATTCAATCAACATTTCCAGCAGGCGATCGCCGTCAATCAGCGTGATAGGGGCGGCCCCCGGAAACAGCGCTGCTTCCGCGCATTTGGCGGCAAATTTGCCAGTAGTGATCAGCGTGCCGCGAATGGCTTTGTGGTAAGGCAGTGCGCCGCGTAGCTGATCGATATACGGACGCGTGATGGTGTTCTGCATCCGTTTTACCTGCACCACTTCGGTGATGGTGGTAATGCCCACCTGTACCTGACCAATCACGTCCACGCCTTTATCGCCGGAGGCTTTGGTCACTTCAACCTGTTCGTAGCCCATGGCTTCCAGCAATTGCCCAACAAGATGCTCAAACTTGTACGGATTCATGGTGCTGATTTGTTCGCGCAGCAGCTCTTTTTGCTGCTCGTTGTAGCGCTTCACGGCGTCCAAAAGCTCTTTACGCGGATCGCTTTTTCGTGCCGGTAGCGCTTTTCCAAGCCAGACGCGTCCGGCATCGGTGATGCGATAGCTCATGCCTTCGCGGTTCACCATCTCACGGTCGATCAGGTTATACAGGCGAGAGTAGAGTGTGCTTTTTACTGAACTGGCAGAGGCGAATTTGGAGTGCTGGTGCAAAAAGGCCTGCCATTCGGGAAGTAAATCCGCGCGACGCGACATTTCCCGGCCTGCCAGTAGCTCCAGAAGCTGCAGGATGCCTTCCTGATCGTCTAATGAGCGCAATGTCTTTTCATCATCATGCAGAAATTGTTGCCCACGGGGAGTGGGTTGCCAGGCATCATCTGGCGTGCTTTTCATCAGGTCAAACTGAGGATAGTTAAGGAATAAGTAGCAGCCGTAGCTGTGGCGAGGGTTCAGAATATGGTTATCGGTATCCCAGATGCGGCGGGCGATTTCGGCATCTTCACCTGACAAGCGCTCGCTGATCCACAGATCCGGTTCGGACCAGTCAACGGGTTGTTGCGGTGTTCCTGTTTGCTCGTGAATGGCAGTAATCATATCGCGCACGGCTTTCAGGGAATAGCCTGAAACGGCTTTCATCATCGCTTTTACCTGGGCGTAGGTCGGAAAAAGCGGGGTAATCACTTTGTAATTTTTCACGTTGGTCCCTTAACGAGTGCAATGGCAATAGCTTGCCACACCAGGTGAAAAATTCCATGGGATGAATCACTTATCGGAATGAAAACTGCCTGTGCCGGATGGCGGCTGCGCCTTATCCGGCCTACAAAAAATCTACTTCTTCAACCCCGCAAACGCGGCTCTGATCTCGTCTTCCGGCAGATTAATACCGATAAACACCAGTTGGCTGTACGGTTGTTCGTCGCCCCACGGGCGGTCCCAGTCGGCGCTGTACAGGCGCTGGACGCCCTGGAACAGTAGGCGATTTGGCTCGCCTTCAATCCACAGCATACCTTTGTAGCGCAGCAGCTTCTCAGCGGATTCCAGCAGCAGATTTTCCATCACTCGGGACACGTCGCTGATGTTCACCGGGTAATCCAGCTTGACGACGATCGAGGAGATATCGTTTTGCTTGTCGGCGATAAAGTGGAAGCGCGGTTTGGCGCTGACCACGTTTTCTTCCAGCATGAAACCGTTGGTGTCGAACAGCAGAGAGAGGTCGATATCGCCATGCGTGACGGTATACACCGGGGCGCGGGCGTTGATGCGCGCCAGGCGCTCACGCAGTTTTTCGCTTTCACCTGCTACGTCGGTTTTGGTCAGCAGGATGCGGTCGGCGTAGCCCACCTGAGACTGGGCAATGGTGAACTGGTTCATCTGCTCGTCGGCATGCACCGCGTCAACCAGCGCAATCACGCCGTCCAGCAGGTAGCGTTCGCAAATTACTTCATGGGAGAAAAAGGTCTGAATAATCGGGCCGGGATCGGCCATGCCGGTGCATTCGATCACCAGACGGTCGAAATTGATGGTGCCTTTGTCGAGGTTGTCGAGCAGATCGAGCAACGCGTCTTCCAGTTCGCTCGAACGGGTGCAGCAGATGCAGCCGTTGGTCAGGGTTTTGATCTGTGTTGCGCGATCGCCAATCAGCTGATCGTCCACCGAGACTTCGCCGAATTCGTTTTCGATAACGGCAATCTTGTAACCGTGCTGCTCGTTGAGAATATGGCGCAGCAGGGTGGTTTTACCCGCGCCAAGAAAGCCGGTGAGTAGGGTGACTGCAATCGGGGTCATTTACTTCTCCTTCTAACAGCAACTGCTTCCGCCGCTACCGTAGCGGGCTTCCTGGCGCTCGCGGAAGAATTCTTCGTAGGTCATGTACGGCTTATCGGGATGGTTGGTCTTCATGTGCTCGACGTAGTTGTCGTAGTCCGGAATGCCAATCAGCATCTTTGCCGCCTGACCGAGATATTTTTTTGCCTGACCTAAAGTACCAAACATTCTGCCGTCCTGTTAATGAATAAAGCCGGATGGCGGCTTGCGCCTTATCCGGCCTACATACTGCACATTTTGTAGGCCGGATGAGCGCAGCGCCATCCGGCAATTACGGCTTAATGATGTGAAGAGGTTTTCACGCCGCCTTCCGGCACCGGTACATACGGTGTCTCTTTATCAGAGCGACCGTTGATGGTACGGGCTTTCTGCCAGGTACGGAACCCGTAGAAAATGATGCTGTACACCACCACCAGGAACAGAATACTCAGGCCTGCGTTGGTGTAGTTGTTGATGACGATATGGTTCATATTGGCAATCTGCTGTGCGGTCAGTTCGCCGCCGTTAGCAATCTTCTCTTTGTACTGATTCGCCATGAAGAAGAAGCCTTCCATCTGCGGGTTGGTGCTGAACAGTTTCAGACCCAGCGCCCAGGTGGTGCAGATAAGCAGCCATACTGCCGGAACCACGGTAACCCAGATGTATTTGGTGCGTTGCATTTTAACCAGCACCACGGTGCCGAGAACCAGCGCCACGGCAGCCAGCATCTGGTTAGAGATACCGAACAGCGGCCACAGGCTCTTAACGCCGCCCAGCGGGTCAACAACACCTTGATACAGCAGGTAACCCCACAGGCCTACGCAGCCCGCAGTACCAATGATACCCGCAACCAGAGAGTCGGTTTTCTTCAGGAACGGAACGAAGTTACCCAGTAAATCTTGCAGCATAAAGCGGCCAGAACGGGTACCGGCGTCCAGTGCGGTCAGGATGAACAGTGCTTCGAACAGGATACCGAAGTGGTACCAGAAGCCCATGTCAGCCATCGGCAGCACTTTGTGGAACACGTGGGCGATACCTACGGCCAGCGTCGGTGCGCCACCTGCGCGGTTCAGAACGGACGGCTCGCCGATGTCTTTCGCGGTTTGCAGGATCTGCTCAGGCGAAATCACAAAGCCCCAGGAGCTGACGGTTGCCGCTGCGTGTGCGGTAACGTCTTTCAACTGCGCCATAATCAGCGGGGCGTTCTCACCGCTCATTTCATGCAGGTTCGGCATGGTGATGCCAAGGCCCGCAGGCGGGGTGTTCATTGCGAAGTACAGACCCGGTTCGATGATGGACGCAGCAACCAGCGCCATAATCGCCACGAAGGATTCCATCAGCATCGCGCCGTAACCAATGAAACGCGCGTCGGTTTCACAAGCCAGCAGCTTCGGTGTAGTACCGGAAGCGATCAGCGCGTGGAAGCCAGATACCGCACCACACGCGATGGTGATGAACAGGAACGGGAACAGAGCGCCTTTCCACAGCGGGCCAGTACCATCAACGTACTGGGTCATCGCCGGCATTTTCAGTTCCGGGTTGAGAATAACAATCCCCACCGCCAGACCGACGATAACGCCGATTTTCAGGAAGGTAGCCAGATAGTCGCGCGGGGCAAGGATCAGCCATACCGGCAGCAGCGCGGAGATAAACGCGTAACCGATCAGGGTGAAGGTAATGGTGGTGTCTTTAAAGGTCAGCGCCGGGCCCCAGTACGGGTCGTGCGCAATCACGCCGCCGAAGTAGATGGAGGCAACCAGCAACACAATACCAATCACCGACACTTCGCCCACGCGTCCTGGGCGCAGGAATCGCATGTAGATCCCCATGAACAGCGCGATAGGTACGGTTGAGCAGACGGTGAACACACCCCACGGGCTTTCAGCCAGTGCTTTCACCACGATCAACGCCAGTACCGCGAGGATGATGATCATGATTAAGAAGCAGCCGAACAGCGCAATGGTTCCCGGCACCGGGCCCATCTCTTCTTTGATCATCTCACCCAGAGATGCGCCGTTACGGCGAGAAGAGATAAACAGCACCATGAAGTCCTGTACCGCACCGGCCAACACTACGCCCGCCAGCAGCCACAGCGTACCAGGCAGGTAGCCCATCTGCGCGGCCAGTACCGGCCCAACCAGCGGACCTGCACCTGCGATAGCGGCAAAGTGGTGACCAAACAACACGTTACGGTTGGTTGGAACGTAGTTCAGACCATCATTGTTGATGACCGCCGGCGTGGCGCGCGTCGGGTCAAGTTTCATCACCTTTTGGGCGATGTACAAACTGTAGTAACGATAAGCCACCAGATAAACAGAAACTGAGGCGACCACGATCCACAGGGCACTGATGTGCTCACCCCGACGTAATGCCACTACCGAGAGGCAGAATGCACCGATGATTCCGAGAATCACCCAGGGTATGTGCTTGAATATCTTTTTCGTATCCATAGTAAAACCTGGTATCTAATTAATAATTGGCCGAAGCCGCGTGGGTTTGATCTTGTGTTTGAGGAGGTTATTTGACTGCTATGTTGGGGGGATCTTGCCAGAGAATTACGCGCGTAAAGTAAGGTAAATAAGTGAGCGGTTGTATGTCAGCTTAAGCGGTCCCAAGTGTCAGCGAGCGGTTTTAATATGGAGGGTAGACCGGTAATTATGTGATTAAAATCACACAATTACCGGTATGAGGTTCACGCGACGGGAGTGTACGCCTGTATTTGAGTGGCTATAAGGTAGAGGTAGTAGGCGAAAATGGCGATAACCACGGTATAAAAGGTACATCGTTCAGTTTTGCCAACCGCGTTTTTACTCATGTGGCTCAGGAAGTCAAATAGGGCCCATATCACGATCAACATCGCAGAAAAATATAGGCCGACTCCCGCCATGCGAAATTCGCTATAGGGAAGCATTGCCAGCGTAAGCCCGAAAAGTGTACCAAACGTGGCTGCGGTAATGGATTTGCCCAATTCATTGAATTTAAATAAAAATCTTTCATAGATAAAAGCAGATTTTTCTTTTTTTGAATCGAATACACCACATAGCCTGAGTAAAATTACCGTAAATAACGCATCTATAATGAGCAGAAACATGATGCTTTTAGGTGCGATGCTCTCCATTAAGATGCCTGAAATCTCCGGGATAAGGAGCTTTGGCACTATGGGGGTCATTAATCCTAAAATGCCTCCCAGCAGTAAGAAGGGAGCAGCATTAGATAATAAATCGAAAAATTTCTTTTTCACAGAAGGACTTCCTTGTTTTAGAGGCGGGTGACAGGACTTCCATTGGTAATCGAAGTGCGTATAAATGAAAAGCCCTCTGAAAAGGTGGGGAAGCCACTACGGCAACTTTTGCGTGGTATGTGCCGAGTGTGTTTGCTGCTTTTTTCAGCGAGAGATATTGCCAGAACACCGGCTTTTCGAACGATATCCATAAAGTTTTCCCTTTCCAGGCCGAAAATTCTGACATCTGTCTAGCGGAAAGAGAAAACATGTTAAAACGTATGAAGATTGTTACCAGCTTACTGCTGGTATTGGCGCTATTTGGCCTTTTACAGCTCGCCTCGGGCGGCTTGTTTTTTAACTCACTTAAGAATGACAAAGAGAACTTTACCGTTCTGCAAACCATTCGCCAGCAACAGTCTGCGCTGAACGCTACCTGGGTTGAGCTGCTGCAAACGCGTAACACCCTGAACCGGGCGGGCATTCGCTACATGATGGATCAGAGCAATATCGGCAGCGGCGCGACCGTTGCCGAACTGATGCAGGTAGCCAGCACGGCGCTGAAGCTGACGGAAAAAAACTGGGCGATTTACGAGTCGCTCCCGCGCGATCCGCGCCAAAGCGAAGCCGCTTTCCAGGAGATCAACCGCACCTATGACATCTATCACGGTGCGCTGGCGGAGCTGATCCAGTTACTGGGTGACGGGAAGATCAACGCGTTCTTTGATCAACCAACGCAGAGCTATCAGGATGGCTTTGAGAAGCAGTATATGAGTTACATGCAGCAGAACGATCGCCTGTATGACATCGCGGTGGAAGATAACAACAGTTCTTACAGCCAGGCGATGTGGGTGCTGATCTGCGTGCTGATTACCGTACTGGCGGCGATTATTGCGGTCTGGTTTGGTATCAAACTGACCCTTATCTCCCCAATGAACCGTCTGATTGACAGCATTCGTCATATCGCCAGCGGCGATTTGGTGAAGCGTATTGAGGTGGAAGGTTCCAACGAGATTGGGCAACTGGCGGAAAGCCTGCGTCACATGCAGGGTGAGCTGATGAATACCGTGGGTGACGTGCGTAACGGCGCCAACGCGATTTACAGCGGGGCCAGCGAGATTGCGATGGGCAATAACGATCTCTCCTCCCGTACCGAACAGCAGGCGGCCTCTCTGGAAGAAACCGCAGCCAGCATGGAACAGCTGACGGCAACCGTGAAGCAGAACGCCGAAAACGCGCGTCAGGCCAGCCATCTGGCGCTGAGTGCGTCGGAAACCGCGCAGAAAGGCGGCAAAGTGGTGGACAACGTGGTGCAAACCATGCGCGATATCGCTTCCAGTTCGCAGAAGATCGCCGACATTATTAGCGTCATCGACGGCATTGCCTTCCAGACCAATATTCTGGCACTCAACGCCGCGGTAGAAGCCGCACGTGCGGGCGAGCAGGGCCGTGGATTTGCGGTGGTTGCGGGTGAAGTGCGTAACCTGGCCCAGCGTAGTGCGCAGGCCGCGCGCGAGATTAAGAGCCTGATTGAAGACTCGGTCAGCCGTGTGGATGTTGGTTCAACGCTGGTTGAAAGCGCCGGTGAAACCATGGATGAGATCGTCAATGCGGTAACCCGCGTGACCGATATCATGGGTGAAATCGCCTCTGCTTCTGATGAACAGAGCCGCGGTATTGATCAGGTTGGTCTGGCCGTTGCCGAGATGGATCGTGTGACGCAGCAGAACGCCTCGCTGGTGGAAGAATCCGCCGCTGCCGCTGCCGCGCTGGAAGAGCAGGCCAGCCGCCTGACTCAGGCCGTTGCCGTGTTCCGTATTCAGCATGACCAACAGCGCGCGCGTGACGTTGCGGCCGCTAAACCGGTTTCAACAGTCCAGCCGCGTAAAGCCGCGGTAGCGGATGCCGGGGATAACTGGGAAACGTTCTAAGTAAGCATCAGGCGCATGGCGCAGCGTGATTCATACGCCAGTCCATGCGCCGCTTCCTCTTCTCTTTTCTGGCGCAACTTTGCAGGCAGCGTCTCTTCAGCCAACATTTCAAATCCCAGACGCGCGTACCATGGCGCATTCCACGGCACATCGCGGAAGGTGGTCAGCGTGAGCGATGTGTAACCTTTCTCGCCCGCCTGTTCGGCAACATAGCAAATTAATCGGCGGCCAATTCCCTTTCCCTGCCACTCCTGATGCAGCGACAGTTCCGCAATAAACAGCGATGAATCCAGCGTTTCGGCGACTAAAAAGCCGACCGGATGCTCATCGGCCTGCGCCAGCCAGCTCAAGCCAGTGGCGGCAAATGCCTGATGCTGAGCAGACGATATAATCTGGTCATCAGCAATCCACGCCAGTTCTGGGATCTGTAAAAAACGTTGCCCCGCAGATCGTTCGATGGCGGGAAGAGCGGCTGCGTCTGCCAGAGTAGTAGCGCGTAAGGTGATGTTCATACGAGGAGCATAACATGCCCGATAAGCACGGTGTTATCGGGCATCTGGAGGATTAATCTTTACGTGGATCGCTAATGGGCTGGCGAACCAGGAAGATGTAGGCAAGGGCCCCCACCATGGTGACGCAGCCGCAGATGATCAGCGCCAGGCGGAAAGAGTTGGTGGTATCAACAATAAATCCGGTGACGATCGGCGCAAACGACGCGCAGATAAAGCTGGCAAAGTTCTGGATACTGCCCACGGAAGCGGTCATGCGTGAGGCGACGGCGACGTGGATCAGGCCCCAGCACGAGGTACCGGCGAAGTGGATACAGAACAGCGCCATACCGATCAGTAACACGGCGGCCATTGACGTTGTGGCCTGCGGCACAACGAAGGTGAAGGCTGCAGAGCAGAACATCCCGGCGATTATACAAATCTTACGGCTCTTAATCGGCGCCATACCGCCCTTCACCAGCCAGTCGGTGACAAAACCGTTAATCAACATGCCGGCTGCGCCAAACAGGAACGGGATCGCCGCCATTAATCCGGTGCTTTTTAAATCCAGGTTGTAGGAGGTTTGCAGGTAGCCCGGCAGCCAGGCCAGGTATAACCATGCGGTATAGTTGATGCCGCTAAAGCCCAGCATCATGCCCCACATGGTACGGTTGCGAAACAGGCTGCGCCATTCGGCAAAGCTCAGCGGATCGCGGCGGGCATTGACGCTACCAGCGTTCAGGTACGCTTGTTCCGTGGCGCTCAGCTCAATTTGCTCGCGGTTGCGATACAGCATGTACCAGCCGATGGCGAGGAAAATACCCAGCACGCCAATGGTGATGAACATCCAGCGCCAGCCCATTACCAGCATCATGGCAGCCAGAATCGGCGGGCTAATGGCAACCCCGATGGTGGAGGCGGCGTTGAATAATCCCATCGGGCGGCCGCGCTCTTTGATGTTAAACCAGTCGTTGATGACCTTTACGCCGCACGGGTTCATTGGCGCTTCGCCGATCCCCATCCCGATACGCACCAACACAAACTGGGTGAAGCTGTGCACCATGCCGGACATCGCCTGAAACAGCGACCAGAAGAACATCCCCAGCCCCAGCATAATGCGCGGACCTTTGCGATCCAGCAGCGGGCCGCAGGGCAATTGCGCAATACCATAAGCGAGAGAAAATACCGACAGCAGCACGCCGATTTGCGTGGCGCTCAGCCCCAGTTCTTCACGAATCGTTAAGTTGGCGACCGACAGAGAACTGCGGTCGAGGTAATTAATAACCGCAGCAAAAAATAATAAAATCATTGCCGTGGTTTGAATACGTTTTATTCGGCTACTGCGTTGCACCATGCCCTCAGGCGGAACATTAATATCCGCAGATGATGACGTGCCAAACGAAGAACTCGGGTCGAGGGTAATATTATTTTTTTCCACGCCGGACTCCTGAACCTCAATAATTTATTTTTCACACAGCAGGACTGTGCAGTATTGAAAAAATACCGGTGATGAATCAATTTGCTCATCACCGCTCACAAAAGTTTTTAATGCAGTCGACTTAGCGTGAGCATAGGCAAGAGGTATTTTTCAGGCGTTTTTATTTTTATAAAATCGTGCTCCCGGTAATGATTTGCTGTTTTTTATCGGTACTTAATGGGCGGCGCTATGACTCTGGTTGATGGAACGAATCATTGATTGTTTGGCTGAATTCAAATGGTTACAAAGCGCCAGGGTGGCATCCAGGTCGCTGCGGCAGATCAGCGCGCTGAGGATGGTCATATGCTCATCGATGGCAATGATGTTGCGTTGTTTGAGGTCGCTCTCATCCCACTGATAGTGGAAGTGGAAAATCACGGAGATGATTTCAAGTGATTGATTGAAAAATATATTATCGGCAGCAGAGAGCAGCAAGGCATGAAACTCACGGTCTAACTGCGAGAACATACGAAAGCTGCTGCCGATGCTGTCGCGCAGGATCCGGTGGCGTTCCAGCAGCGTTTTCGCTTGCAGCCAGCGTGGGTCATCGTCGGGCAGATTGAGAAAATGTTGCAGGGAATGGGTTTCCAGCATTTCTCTGAGTTCAAACAGCTGCTCCGCATAGGCCTGATCGAACTGCTTCATGCTCCACTGACCGCGTTTTTCGTTTTTGATCAGGTTGTAACGTTCGAATTTTAAAAGATATTCCCGTACGACTACCGGACTGACGCCCGCGGCTCTGGCAAGCTGCAGTTCGGAGAAGCTCTCGCCTGCACGCAGCTGGCGCTGGTTGATCATAGTGAAAAAAGCCTGCTCAAAAATCCGGTTTTGCTCGGTCATGGAGGCGGTGGTGCAGGCAAAACCGTCGTCATGGTCGGGTTTACGCACGATAACATAGTGGCTGCCGACCTGGGTCAGAACGCCGCACTTGCCTAAGTGGCTCAGCATATGACGCACGGTGGTGCGGCTGATGTTGTACATCTCCGCTAATGCGCTTTGCGACGGGAGAGGGGAAGGGATATGACCACGCGCCATATCATCGATAATCTGGTTAATCACATTGTGGCGTAAGTTCTGCGAACGGCTCATGGCTTCTCCTTTTTACCTATTAAAACCCGATTTAAAACATTTTTATGCGCTGGGATTCACAGATTGTGTTTCTGCTTTCTCCGTCTTTTTTATTTTCGTTGATATCTGAGGCAACAAAAAACAGGAGAGCAGAATCATGTCTACGATGAATACGTTGATTTGCCAGGAACCTAAAAAATTAGTCTGGAAAGAACGCGAAATACCTATTCCGGGTGAGAGTGAAGCATTAATAAAAATTAAATCGGTAGGGATTTGTGGTACCGATATTCATGCCTGGGGTGGCAATCAACCTTTTTTCAGCTACCCACGTGTATTAGGGCATGAAATATGTGGGGAAATTGTCGGGCTGGGTAAGAATATACAGAATCTGAAAAATGGCCAGCAGGTGGCGGTTATTCCTTACGTGGCCTGCCAGCAGTGTCCGGCATGCCTGAGCGGGCGCACCAACTGCTGCGAGAAGATTTCAGTAATTGGCGTGCACCAGGATGGCGGTTTCAGTGAATATTTGTCCGTTCCGGTGACCAACCTGCTGGATGCGCAGGGGATTGACCCGCAGGCGGCGGCGCTGATTGAGCCTTATGCCATCAGCGCGCATGCGGTACGCCGGGCGGCGGTGGCGCCGGGTGAGCAGGTGCTGGTGGTCGGCGCTGGTCCGATTGGCCTGGGGGCTGCAGCGATTGCCAAAGCCGATGGCGCACAGGTGGTGGTCGCCGATACCAGTCCCGCACGCCGAGACCATGTGGTTTCCCGCCTGGGACTTCCGGTTATCGACCCATCCGCTGAAGATTTTGATGCGCAGCTGCGCGCTCAGTTTGGCGGTTCGCTGGCGCAAAAGGTCATTGATGCCACGGGGAATCAACATGCGATGAATAACACGGTGAATTTGATTCGTCATGGCGGCAGCATCGTTTTCGTTGGGTTGTTTAAAGGCGATTTGCAGTTCTCTGACCCTGAGTTCCACAAGAAAGAGACCACCATGATGGGCAGTCGCAACGCCACGCCGGAAGATTTCGCCAAAGTGGGCCGCCTGATGTCGGAAGGCAAATTGACCGCCGACATGATGCTTACGCACCGTTACGCGTTTGCCACACTGGCTGAAATCTACGAGCGGGATGTGATCAACAACCGTGAACTGATTAAAGGCGTGATCACGTTCTGAGAGGGAAAACAGGATGAAAACATTGAATCGACGTGATTTTCCGGGAGCCAGCTACCCAACGCGTGTGATCCAGTTTGGAGAAGGTAACTTTCTGCGGGCGTTTGTCGACTGGCAACTGGATATCCTCAACGAGCATACCGATCTGAACGCTGGCGTGACCATCGTTCGGCCAATTAATACCGATTTTCCTCCGTCGCTGAATACCCAGGATGGGCTGTATACCACGCTTATTCGCGGGCTAAACGAGCAGGGTGAGGCGGTGAGTGAGGCGCGGCTTATCCGGTCGGTGAATAACGAAATCAACCCGTACCAGGATTTCGCGGCGTATCTGGCGCTGGCGCACAATGCGGATATCCGTTTTGTGTTTTCAAATACTACCGAAGCCGGAATTAGCTATCACGCGGCAGACTGTGTGGATGATGCGCCGCCGGTGAGCTTTCCGGCCAAACTGACGCGCCTGCTGATGGAGCGCTTTAACCACTTTGAGGGCGCGGTGGATAAGGGCTGGGTAATTATTCCGTGCGAGCTTATCGACTATAACGGTGAGGCGCTCAAATCCCTGGTGCTGCGGTATGCGCAGGAGTGGCAGCTTCCTCCGGCATTTGCCGACTGGGTGGAGACGGCAAACACGTTCTGTTCCACGCTGGTTGACCGTATTGTCACCGGCTACCCGCGCGAAGAAGCCGCTGCGCTGGAGGCTACACTTGGCTATCACGATGCGTTTCTCGATACCGCGGAGCATTTTTACCTGTTTGTGATCCAGGGGCCGCAGTGGCTGGCAGAGGAGCTGAAGCTGGCGCAGTGTCCGCTGAATATCCGTGTAGTGAGCGATATCAAACCGTACAAAGAGCGCAAAGTCGCTATTCTCAATGGCGCGCATACGGCGCTGGTGCCGGTGGCGTGGCTGTGCGGGTTGGAGACCGTTGGCGAGGCGATGCAGGATGCTGATATCCGCCGCTTTGTCGAGCGGGCGATTAGTGAGGAGATTATTCCGGTGTTGGATCTCCCGGCGGACGAACTGCGAGAATTTGCCGACGCGGTGAGCGGGCGTTTTCAGAACCCCTACATTCGCCACCAGTTGCTTTCCATTGCGCTTAACGGGATGACTAAATTCCGCACCCGAATTTTGCCGCAACTGCTGGCGGGTGAGCAAAATGGGCGCTGGCCAGTGCGGTTAACGTTTGCCCTCGCTGCGCTGCTGGCGTTTTATCGCGCAGAGCGTAACGGGGAACGCTATCCGATACAGGATGATGAGCAGTGGGTAAGCCTCTATGCCAGCCTGTGGCCGCGAGTTGGCAATGATTTAACGCTGCGTGAACTGGTGGATTCAGTGCTTGGCGATGCGGCGCACTGGGGAGAGGATTTGACGTTGTTACCTGGGCTTGCCGGGCAGGTGACGGCCAACCTGGAGATGATTCTGGTGCAGGGTATGCGCCAGGCGGTGAACAGTCTGGAATAAGGTTGCCATGCAGCGCCCGGTGTGGTGTTGGGCGCTGTTTTTTTATCCCTGAGCAGCCACTATTTTGATTTCAACCATCCCGATCCCCAGCTTACGCGGTGAGTGACCGAGAATATTGCCCTCGTTGGTGGCGACCGGATCGGGTGGAACAATAACCAGCGTATCGGCATTCGCCGGGTTATCAAAATGTAAGGTAGTGGTGCTGACGTCATGGCCTAACACCAGCGTCTGTTCCTCGTTGCCAACGCGCACGGGGATCGGACGATTGGCATTGTCACCGAAGGCTTTCGCGGTAATGACCAGATCGAATTTCTTCGGTAGCGGGGCTTTGTACTCAATCGTTACTTCTTCGCTGAGCTGCGCATTGGACCAGCGTCCCCAGGATTCGGGGCGTGAAATACCGCTAAATTGTTTCACCTCTTCCGGCGCGCCCGCCACGTTGAAAACGAAGCTATCTGCTTTGTAGCGAATGTCGTTATCGACAATTTTCAGCGTATCGACGTTACCTTTGTAGCGCTCCATGTCGATCACCGTATCTTTAAATACGGTTTTACTTTTCCATTTGGCTTTGTCGACGTGCTGCACAATTTGCTGCCCGCCTAACTGACCCTGTGAAACGCACCAGTCGGTAGAAAGCGCCAGCTCCGGCGCCCACAGTTGCGCCATTTTGTAGCAGCGATCGACCCAGACAAAGTTATCGCGCGGGGCGAAATCCGCCAGCTGGAAGCGCAGCGGGGCCGAGTATTCGCTTTCCGGCAGCGGCTCTACGCGTTTGTCCGATACACGCAGCAGCAATGGCAGGCGGAAATGGCTGCCGGAGAAGGAGATCATATTTTTGTCCTGGTCGACGGTGAACTCTTTCATCTCTTTCGGGAAATTCCACAGACGAATGATATCGGGCTTCCACGCCAGCATTTTTTCTTTAATGTTCAGGAATACTTCCGACACGGATTCGCTAGACAAGCTGCTACGGCCAAGACCGATAAAGTTATCGCCGCCGAGAATATCCAGTACCGTTGCGCCGTTATCCATCGTATTACGTTTTACCGCCAGCGTGTCCTGTTGCGGTTGGTCGCCGCGCAGCACGAAGAACAGGTTGTTACGATCCTGCTTGTTCAGATACTTCCATGCGGTGTTGTTCATCGCCAGATGATCGGAAGAAACAACGATAACGGTATCTTTAAACCACGGCGATGCTTTGATTTTATTGATAAATTCGGCAATGTTTTCCTGGCTGCAGCCGACCGCGCTGAACGACTGGTTGGCCTTCCCGTCGATGTCATAACGTTTACGGTTGCAGCTACGTGAGATAAATCCATCCGGATGATGGGTGTCCACGGTCAGGGTAAACAGTGAAAAACGCTGGCCCGAGCGCGAAAGCTCTTCGAATTTTTTCCATGCTTCGTCCAGCACGGTATCGTCGTAGAAGCCCCAGTCGTTACGATAGGCCGGGTCCGCCACCACGCTTTTT
Organism: Citrobacter sp. KTE30; assembly: GCF_000398825.1. Lineage (NCBI taxonomy): Bacteria > Pseudomonadati > Pseudomonadota > Gammaproteobacteria > Enterobacterales > Enterobacteriaceae > Citrobacter > Citrobacter sp. KTE30. Next base: position 389,854 of record NZ_KB976055.1, read on the forward strand.
AACTCTTCCGCACCGTACAGATGGTCAAAGCCGTGAGATTTCAGGAACACGTCTTTGCCGGCAAAGCGCAGGTTGGCACCCTGCACAAAGTAGTTCTGATAGCCGGAGTTTTTCAGGATATCGCCCAGACAGATATTGTTAGGGAAGAAACTTGAGACCGACGCCGAGGCGTTGCCTTCAAATGGCGCAAACAGCGGAATACCGCACTGGGAGGCGACCATGCCAGCGATGGTGTAATCAGTACCCGGTAGTTGCATGGTATTGCTGAAATCCAGACCTTCATTTTTTAACGCGCCGAGTTCCGGGGTCAGATCCGGGAACGCGTCGTTATTAAAATAGGTGCGCTCGAGGCTCTCACCGTAGATATACACCAGGTTCAGCTTCGGGTTGGGAATGGTTTTCGACGGCTCTTTATAATACGTCGTGAAATCCGGATCGCCATCGCGCGACTGCGACTTCACCAGTTCGGTTATCTGGTGAAACGCCGGGCTGGCGTCAACGGAGGCCAGCGCCAGCAGCAGGGCCAGCAGACTATAACCCACATGATGCGGGTGATGGCGACGGCGGCGCAGGATCCAGCCGAGCGCGACAAAAACCGTCGTCAGCGCCAGCGCGATGCCGACCCCCGGCAAAATATATTTTCCAATCCCCGCGCCGGTCAGGCTGTTGGTCAGCGTGTAGAGTACCGCGTCATTGATCCCGTCGCCGGTGAAATAGTCACTGGCGTACAGCGTGATATTCAGGACAATAAAAATCCCCAGCACCGTTAACGTGGCGGCAAACCACCAGGTGTTGCGACCCGCTTTCCAGGCGTAAATCAGCACTGAAGCGAGAAACAGAGTGATGGAGATTAATTCTGACAACGGTCGATCCTCAATAAACCGGGCACATGCCTGGCAGGCTAATCATTAGGGGAAAGCACAATGTAATAGCGATGTTATATTGCTGCAATTGTAGTGACATTAAATTACGTTGTTATTCAGAATTGGTTTAGATATGTGTGTTTTTTGCAGGGGATTTACTAGTTATTTAACGTGTGAATGTAATGGGGTAAAAAATAGATGCCGCGCAGGTTATACGCGGCATGTCGTGCGTCAGGAAATGAAGTTCATGCCCTGTTTTAACACCAGATCGCAGGCCTTGGTTTTAACCTGCTTCGCCAGCGAGCTGTTGCCAATCGTGTTCAGGTCCAGCTGTTGACCATCTTTGGCGTTGAGCAGACCTTGAATCCCGTCCATATAGTTGGTGTCTTGCTTCTGCTCAGGAGCACTGAGCCCCAGTTTATCCAGCACCTGGTTTTTGACGTTTTGCGTGTCGGTGACCGAGGCCAGCTTCTGTTTCGCGCAATATTCCAGGATCCCGGCGGCGTTATTCATGCTGCTGGAGGTCAACGACTGATTACTGCCATTCAGCAGGCTGGTCAGGGAAGAGAGCGACGAGCTGCTTTGCGAGCCGGAGCTTTGTTTGCTCAGCTCACTGGCCGCGCTGGAGAGCGAGTCCTGCCAGGAGGCAGCGAAAACGCTGGTGGAGATGAGCGTGCTGGCGGCAAGCGCACAGCACAGCAGACGTTTGGTAGTTTTCATCATTATATGCAACTCGTGTTATGCCTTTTCAGCGCAGTATAGCGCTGGCAGTCTTAGGAGTGGTCCTAATACGTTAATACTCTTTACCGGTGACCCGACTACGGTAGCTTTCCCAGTTAAAAATGACCCACAGGCTGTTGCCAAGGCGCATACGATCCATCACGCGCTCGCCCAGCAGCTTGTTCATTTCATCCATATTGCTGTTAGTTAACATGCCGGTCGGACGTTTTGAGGATGAACGGCGATCGACAATCTGATTAATAATCACTTTTTCATAGCGGGATTCGGTCTGCATGCCGATCTCGTCGATCACCAGCAGATCCACATTGCTCAGATCGTTGAGCAGCTGTTCTTCGCTGGTTTCACGATTGCTGAACGTTTCTTTCATCGCCGACATGATATCGGCCACGGTAATGATCAGTACCGACTTGCCGCGCAATAGCAGTTCGTTGCAGATGGCGGCGGCCAGATGGTTTTTGCCGGTGCCGGGTTTGCCGGAGAAGATAAAGCTGGCGATGTTGCCGTCAAACTCTTCAACGTATTGGCGGGCTTTGCTCAGGGCGTTCATCTGACCTTCGCACTCTACCCGATAGTTTTCGAACGAACAGTTCTGATGCAGCGGACGGATACCGGAACGGTTGAATGTGCGCTGCATTTTCATGGCCCGGTTTTCGCGGGCCAGCGCTGCGGCACGAATTTCACCTTGCTCTTTTTGCCATGCCAGCAGCTCCTCGCCCGTTTTAAAGGCGGGCTCGACATTAGGTGGCATCATTTTTTGCAGACGTTTCATCAGGTCGCCAACGTTTTTCATCGTTATCCTCTAAAACCCGGTGGAATGTGGCTGTCAGGTTCACTGACGCTGTTCACATCGCGCTTTGGCATTCCGCCATTGCTGGCCCGTCCAATCTGAATGCTGCGCGCCAGTTTTTGCTGCCACTGAATATGGTGAAAGACTTTGCCTTCAGCCTGCCAGTAGGCAACAAATGAGGCCAGTTCTTCAGCAGTAACCGGCTCTCGCAACGCTACACCCCATAAAGCGGCCTGACGCTGAAAGTCGGCATCAGGCTGCCAGGCAGCGTACATCGCAAATTTCCCCATTGGCACGGCAACGGGAGCGGTTTGCGGCTCTTCATAAAATTGATCATCCAATGTCACATCGCTTCCCGGGCGTGACAGTTTCTCCTCAAGCGCCAACAGCTCAGCCAGTCTCGCAGGCGTCACCGCGTAAAACGCTGGTGCATTGTTAGCGAATACGGCTACGGCGCCACCCGCAGACTTGGCCAGCACAGCGTGGTGATCGTGTAATAAGGCGTCAATGCTTGTGACGTCTGGCGTCAAAATTTTGCAGGGCATAATGTTTCTCAATACTGAACAACAACCGAGAAGGGGACTGCTTTTATAGTAACACAGAGAAGAAGGAGAGCAGCAGGTGAGGGGAGATTCCCCTCTCTGCACGGTAATAAAGAAAGTGCACCGTTAAACGCGTGGACGTTTGCGATACAGCCATAATCCTGGCACGGACAGACCGATGGAGAGCGCACCGACAATCGATGAGGCTTTCAGGAAGTTGGTCAGCAGGGTAATCATCAGCACTTCGCTGTAACCGAAATGGCCGATTTTTACTGCTGAGATCATGGCGGTGTAGGCGGAGATCCCTGGAAACATGGGGATCACTGCCGCGACGGTGAAGACTTTCGGATGCGCCAGATACCAGCGCGACCACTGGATCCCAATGCAGCCGACCAGCAGCGACGCCATAAATGTTGACCATTCAATATTAAACCCTGCGGTCATCATCACCATTCGTGAGCCGTGACCGAGTGCGCCGAGTAATGCGCACCATGGGAGCGCCCGATGGGGGACATTGAATACCATGGCAAAGCCAAGCGCCGGGATCGCCGACAGGATCATATCCTGCATCAGCGCCAGTATGAAATCGATCACGCCCATCCGCGCAGCCCCCATAAGGTCATCGACACGATCACGCCAATACAGGTCGCCAACGTAAGCAGACTGGCAATAGCCCAGCGAGCGAGTCCGGTATTAATGTGTCCCTTAAACATATCCGCGACGGAGTTGATCAACGGAAAGCCCGGAACCAGCAGTAGCACGCTGGCGGCCATAGCGATAGTCGGAGTATTGCTAAAGGTCGGCAACGTCAGCAGCAAACCTGAAATGGTGGTCGCCACAAAGGCGGTGATGCAAAAATTGATTTGCGGATGCAAATGCCGGGATGCCAGTATCTGGCGGATATACATCGCCACCATGCTGGCGAAAAAGGTGATCACCGCACCATCCCATCCGCCGTTATTGAGTTTACAAAAACAGGCGCAGGATAAACCGACCATCAGGGCGACCAGCCATCTTGGATAGCGCAGTGGTTTAATCTGGCTAAAGCGTTTCTCTACGCCTTTAACATCCAGCAGTTTATGTTCCGCCAAAATGACAATGTGCTGCACTTCCGTCACGACGTGCATATTAATGCCGCGATCCTGATTTTTTCGCGTTGATGTCAGGCATTGCCCGTCTTTAATGGTGGTCAGGACGATAGCGTTAGAGGAGATAGCGCTTTCTACACTATCCATGCCAAGCGCCAGCCCGAGGCGGGTGGATAGCTCGTCAACCAGCGCGCTTTCTGCCCCATGCTGAAGTAAAAAAAGACCGCATTGAATACATAACCGTGTAACCGTTCGCTGTGACGACTGCTCTGTTTGCATGGTTCGCTCTGACTGAAAAGGATCTCTTTGAGTGACGAATGTTTACTTTTATCATGAAGCATGAGCCCGCTGGCTCTGGCTAAGATCAATCTTTGTGTCGAAAAAAGACACCGACGATACGGTTATGGCATATTAACACTTCCCACTCGCCGAGGTATGAGAGGGCGCATGACTGTAATGTAGCGTTATTTACCCGGATGGCAAATACATAAGCCATGCTAACGATCTATTGTAGTTATTTTAATTTTACAAATAACGTATTTATGCGTAATCATGTAATAATAGCTTGACAGTTTGGCTTTATCTGGATTGTAGTGCCAATACTTTTATTTTAATAAACGCCAAGGATAAGCAATTCACCCCGTTTATTGTTCGGAGTATTTTCCCGTGAATTAATGGCTATTAATTTATTCGGGAGAACTGAATTAAGTACGATTACGGACTGGTGAGTGTGGAGGGGATATGTTGCAAGGACGCTGCAAAAACGCAATTATTATTAGTAAATCACCGATTATACAGACCGGGCTTAAAGGTATAATACAGGCGCAGTTTGCCGATTACGAACTTACATACTGTTGTTCTGTTGAAGAACTAACATTATTACAACTACGGTACGCTGATTTGGTGATTGCTGATTTAACTGGAGACTGCAATTATCCTCGTTCACTCTGCGAACAATATTATTCTTTATTATCTCAATACCGTGATATTCACTGGGTCTTTCTCGTCTCTCGTATTTTTTATCCTTTGGCTATTGAGCTACTGATGTGTCCTGTCAGTTCGCTGCTCTCTGATGCAGAGCCGATAGAAAGTTTAGTGAGCGTCATTCACGCAGGAAATGCGCGAGCAGAAAGAATAAGTAAGACACTACTTTCTCCACCTGCCATGCCGCAATTGTTAGATCATAGCGCGCGCTCAATAGTCCTCACTCTCTCTGAAAGGAAAGTGCTGCGCCTCCTTGGGAAAGGCTGGGGAATTAATCAGATTGCGATGTTGCTGAAGAAAAGCAATAAAACAATCAGTGCCCAAAAGAATAGCGCTATGCGTCGCTTGTCGATAAATAGCAATGCAGAAATGTATGCCTGGATAAATAGTTCTCAAGGATCGCGAGAACTTAATTTACCTTCAGTTTATGGAGAAACCACGGAATGGAAAGCAGAATCATCAAAAGAAACGTTGCACTGGTAGAAAAGTGTACAATGAGCAGTGTAGGTATTAATAGTTTATTTAATACCATGCCAGATGACCAATATAAACTTCATCTCTTTTCTAGCCAGCCCACTTTTAGTCAGGCAATGTTAAAGATGTCGTTTTCGGCAGTTATTTTTTCTCTCTCTGCAATCAGAAGCGATCGCAGAGCTGGGTTGGCCTATTTAACGGAACTGGCGATAAATTTTCCACGGATTCGCCGTGTGGTGATTGCCGATGATGACGCTGAAGCGCGTTTAATTGGCTCCTTGTCCCCCTTGCCGCTGGATGGCGTTGTGAGTAAAGCTTCTTCGTTAACGGTGCTACAGGACGCTTTATTTACGGCGTTAAGCAGCCCAAGCCGAGGAACCGAAAGCACGAAAAACCATTGGTATATTAATCAAAGCCGCATGCTCAGTCCGACAGAACGAGAAATACTGCGCTTTATGTCAAATGGCTATTCGATGCCGCAGATTGCCGCTCAGCTTGAACGGAACATTAAAACCATTCGGGCACACAAATTTAATGTGATGTCCAAACTGGGAGTAAGCTCAGATGCCGGGTTACTGGATGCTGCCGATATCCTGCTGTACCTGCGAGCTGGCGAGCCAGCGCCTTTTATGCAGGCGGCTTCGTGACAGGCAACGTTGACGTGCTTTGTGCCGGGTTTGGTCGCCGATTTGGCGCGTGAAGCATTACTGACACACGTCAACCCAGGTGGCAGAAGTCAGTTCAGCCATCCTCTCAGGCGTGATGCGAACCGCGCTGTGGATGGCACCTGCGGCAGGCAACACTTCAGCGTAGTGCTTCAGAGAAACATCACAGTACACTGAAATCGGTGTTTCTAATCCGAAGGGGCAAACGCCGCCAACGGGATGCCCCGTCGCGCTCACGACCTCATCGCTACTCAACATACGGGCTTTGGCACCGAACGTACTCTTTAGCTTTTTATTATCCAGTCGGGCATCACCTTTTGCCACGACCAGGATGATGTCGTTCTTCACCTTTAGCGAAAGTGTTTTCGCTATCTGGCCAGGTTCAACGTTATGGGCTTTTGCTGCCAGATCAACGGTTGCTGTGCTCTGATCTAATTCGATAATCTCAATATCTGGTGCATGTTGCGCCAGGAATTGACGTACTGATTGCAAACTCATTCTTCTCTCCCTATCGCTTACAGATAACCCTGCACAGCAGAAAACATGCAGGATGTAATTTGTCATAGGGGCAACCGCACTGTAAATATTTTATTGTAACAATATAGCAACATTAGCAGTTTTTCGATCGTCTTCACAATCAAAGAAACCGGTTACAGTAACCGGTTGCAGAATGCTGAAATGACGATTAATACTGAAGTTGTCACTTCCTCTGTATCACATAATAAGAGCCATCTATGAAACTTAACTCGAATAGCGGTAGTGCTGGTGTTCCCCCCGGCACGGTTGCGAAAAGTGGTAATGGGATTTACGTGGTGGTGTTGATGCCAACACGGTTGCAAGGTTTTGCACAACGGGAGAACGGCTATGTCTACTAACCATGCTGTGTTTAACGTGATTTTCCGCTTTGTTGAAAACTATGTTAGCCCTGTTGCCGGGCGCATCTCTTCACAACGTCATGTCATGGCTATTCGTGACGGTTTTATTTCGGCGATGCCTTTTATGATTGTAGGCTCTTTTCTGCTGGTTTTTGCCTATCCGCCGTTTTCTCCGGATACCACCTGGGGATTCGCCCGTGCGTGGCTGGATTTGGCAAAACAGTTTGAAGGCCAAATCCTCACACCGTTTGATATGACGATGGGGATCATGTCGGTCTACATATGTGCGGCTATTGCTTATAACCTGGGCAAGCACTATGTGAAGTCGCATCAGTTAGATCCGTTTATGTGTGCGATGCTATCAATCATGGCTTTTTTGCTGATTGCCGCGCCAAAAACCAAAGGCACGATGCCGGTTGATAGTCTGGGAGGAACGGGGATTTTCACCGCCATCCTGGTAGCCATTTACTGCGTTGAAATGATGCGCTTCCTGAAGGCGCACAACATTGGCATCCGTTTACCCGATCAGGTGCCGCCGATGATCAAAAACTCTTTCGATCTGCTGATCCCGGTGCTGGTGGTGGTGCTGACGCTGTACCCGCTAAGCCTGGTGATACAGTCGCAGTTTGACATGCTGATCCCGCAGGCCATTATGGCCATTTTCAAACCACTGGTGTCGGCTGCAGATTCTCTCCCGGCGATCCTGCTGGCGGTATTGATCGGCCATCTGCTGTGGTTTGCCGGTATTCACGGCGCGGCTATTGTATCGGGAATGCTGCAAATGTTCTGGCTCACCAATCTCGGGATGAACCAGTCGTCGCTGGCGCAGGGTGCGCCATTGCCGCATATCTTTATGGAAGCGTTCTGGACGTTCTTCATTGTGGTTGGTGGTTCCGGCGCGACGATGGGGTTGGTGATTTGCTATCTGCGGAGTCGTTCCGCTCATCTACGCTCGATTGGGCGTCTGAGCGTGGTCCCCAGCATTTTTAATATTAACGAACCGGTGATATTCGGTACGCCGATTGTCATGAACCCGGTGTTTTTTATCCCCTTCCTGCTGGCTCCGATGGTGAATGCGGTACTGGCGTGGGCGGCGATGAAACTGGATTTAATTGGGCGGGTAATTTCAGTGGTTCCATGGACGGCCCCGGCACCGGTTGGCGCCGCATGGGCGTTAGGTTGGGATTATCGTGCGGCTATCCTGGTGGTGCTGTTGGCGCTGGTATCGGCCGTTATCTACTTCCCGTTCTTTAAGGTCTACGAAAAGCAGTTATTAGCGCAGGAAAAAGAAGAAGCGCAGCGTATGGAAGAGGAAAACCAGCAGGTTGCATAAATATCTGGCGAGGGGCTACGGCTCCTCGCTTACTTCAGCGTGCAGTCTCCGCATTGCTGAACGTCAGGCAGGCGATAGCGTTGGCAGCAGGTTCTGCGCACTAACAGCCCTTCACGCGGAACAACGGTACGCCATAGAGGATTATCCTGACCGCAGGAAAGTTGTTTCTCAAAAAAGCAGGTCTGGCGCAGCGTGGTCAGCAGTTCTTCACCTAACAACGGCTTCATTTCCGTTAAATACCAGTGAATTAAGTATCCGGTGTTGCTCCAGATAAGCTTTGCGTTGATCTCACCCGTTGCTTCCAGCGCCTGCACAACCGGCGTTAGCGCTGAGAGAATCAGCGTTTCCATGCGTTGTTGAGGAGACAGGGCTGTAGCCAGATGATCCTGATGGACATCGATCCAGAAGCAGGCTGCTCGGCCCGTTTCGTGGAATTCTACGTGCATGTGTTCAGGAGAGACGTCTATAGCCTCTTTTTGCGTCAGCAGGGCCACCATTAACGGAGGCATCATCAGGCCAATATACCATTGCGCCCAAAGAGATATCAGGGGCTTATTTTCGCGGGGCAGCGTGGGCTGGTTGCGATAGATATGGTCTGAATAAACAGCGAGCAATGAACTTAGCGTCGTCGGTTGCGTCCATTCATGCAGCGTCATTGCACCTGGCACAGGCGTTTCGTCAAGACGAATGAAGTCCAGCAAGTGCTCGCGAGTTTTGGCTATCGTTGCGCGTACGGCAGCAGCCAGCGAGGGCATCTCTGAGGGGAGATGGCTACGCCAGATGACATCTTCAACGATCGGTGCGGAACGATAAGCCATGTCGATATAAGGATGTTAATCTTAATGATAATGATTGCTAATCCTATAATTGGTGTTAAGCGATAGCAAGATCTTTGTCGCCATCTCGGGTGGCACCGCACAGAAAGCTCAGATAGAAGGGCAGTTTACCCGTAGCTCATCGCTGACCAGAGTATTGTTACGCCCAAGATTCTTCGCCTCGTAAAGGGCTTTATCCGCTTTGGCAATAGCAGCATCAATATCCTGTTCGACCAGAGGTGCAATGCCGATACTGACGGTTACGTTGGTTGCCACGCTCTCATTAAACATGTGAGGGATTTTAAGGTCGTATACTTTCTGGCGGATACGTTCGGCGGCAGCCTGGGCCTGCTGTGGATCGACTGCGGTCAGCAAAATCATAAACTCTTCACCGCCAAAACGTGCCACCACATCCCTGGAGCGGACGGAGTCTCGGATGGCGGCAGAAACACGGATCAACGCCTGGTCGCCCATCATATGTCCGTAATGATCGTTATAGGATTTGAAATGGTCGATATCCAGCAACAGAACGAAGTGTCTCGAATTACTTAGGGCCAACAGCGTATCGAGCCGGTGTTGCAGCCCCCGGCGATTATACAAACCGGTTAGCGGGTCGAGCATGCTGAGCCCGTTCAGGGTTTCTCGTTCTTCCAGCAGTTTGTACATCAGTTGCTGAGCGAACCCATCGTAGCGCTTTTGTATCACATGCTGGATGGCGATACCGGCCATAGGCAGCGCCATAAAATAGAAAATCCGCAAACCATGCTCGCTGCCGTTAAGCCATAAACAAACGGCGACGGAGGGGAGTGAGTGGAGCGTAAACGCGATGATATTATTGGCAAAAGCGATAGAGCCAATAAACAGTACGCTGAGAAGCGCTATTAACAGGAAATAATAATCATTCTGACCTAAAGCATTATATTTCAATAATATGTGTAACGCCCATAACAAGCCAAAAACGATTGAAATAAAAGGGAGATTAATTCTTTTATCTGCGTATTTCCCATGCCATACCAGCAGCAGTGTACTCATCACCAGTATCAGCAACGCCGATACTGATAAGGCTTTGACCGCAAACAGTGGGAAAAAAAGCGTAAACAGCGCGGAGACTGCGTTGAGCAGCAGAAACAGTCGTAAAGAGAGTTGGTATTTTTTGGTGCGCAGAGTTCGCCAGGATTGTACTGTCATAGGTAAATATTGTTAGTTATCTGCAATGTACGAAGGTGTGTTGGTAAATAAAACAAATAACGAACGGGGTATCATTCGCAGAGGTTTTTATTGTTTTTAGTTGAAGAGCTAACCGGTGAGCAATTTATCACCTTGGGTTATTCATGTCATCAATCGTTAAGTAAAACTCATATAATTGATAGTGCTTCACGGCTGACAAATGAGAAATTTTATCATATGATATTGGTTATCATTATCAGTGTCATAGGTGGAATCATGTTGCAACGTACGCTGGGCAGTGGATGGGGTGTTCTGCTGCCGGGAATGCTGATTGCCGGGATGGCATATAGCGACCTGTCGGTCTACGTATGGAAGGTGATGATTGTATTAGGATTACTACTGACTTCGCTCATGTTGTACCACAAGCGTTTACGGCACTTTGTTTTGTTACCTTCATGCGCGGCGCTGATTGGTGGCATTGTTCTGGTAATAATGAACTGGAATCAGGGATGAACAAAACTAGAGAAGGAAATCGAGAGGGAAATAAGATAATTGGTGCGAGGGGGGGGACTCGAACCCCCACATCCTAAGGACACTAACACCTGAAGCTAGCGCGTCTACCAATTCCGCCACCTTCGCACAGTCAT
>NZ_KB976055.1:400929-755521 GCF_000398825.1 Citrobacter sp. KTE30
GTGGATTATGGTGCGAGGGGGGGGACTTGAACCCCCACGTCCGAAAGGACACTAACACCTGAAGCTAGCGCGTCTACCAATTCCGCCACCTTCGCATACCATCGACACTCAAAAAGTATCGTTACCACGGAGGCGAATTCTAGAGATTTTATGCAGGGCGTCAACTGTTAATTATCGAACTTAACGTGATTGCCGAAAAAAAAGGCGTTTCTTCGGCTTTGGCGTTTTATGCAGGCCGGATAAGCGATAGCGCCATCCGGCGTTGCTCGGTGTCACGCCAGATGGCGGCGTAAACGCCTTATCTGGCCTACAGCGGTTAGGCTTTTTTCGCCTGGCGCGTCATGATGGTGCGATAGACCTTGAAGCGCCCGGTCTGCGCGATAACTTCGTGGAAGCCAAACACTTCATCCAGAACCTTCGGATAAGGCAGGAAGGCGTTTGCCACGATACGCAGTTCACCGCCACTGTTCAGATGACGCACGGCGCCGCGAATCAGCGTTTGCGCGGCATCAAGGCTGGTCTGCATTCCGTCGTGGAACGGTGGGTTGGAGATGATCATATCAAATCGGCCCGTTACGTCAGAAAAGACGTTACTGGCGATGACGTCACCTTCAATGCCATTGGCTGCAAGCGTTGCGCGGCTTGCTTCAACGGCGGCGGCGCTAACATCGCACAGGGTTAAGCGCACTTTCGGCGAGTGGCTGGCCAAGGCGACGGAGAGAACGCCTGCGCCACAGCCGACATCCAGCACTTTGCCTTTGGTGTGCGGCGTCAGCGTGGAGAGCAGCAGTTGGCTGCCAACATCCAGGCCGTCACGGCTGAAGACGCCCGGCAGCGTTTTGATGGTCAGATTTTCTGTCTGGTATTCATCCCAGTATTTTTCTGCATCAAAGACCGGCTGTTTTTCCAGACGACCGTGGTACAGGCCACAGCGACGTGCGCTGTCGACTTTGTTTAACGGTGCGTATTCGGCCAGCATCTGCTCTGCGCTACGTACGCCGCTGCGATTCTCACCGACAACAAAAATATCGGTGCCAACCGGTAACAGCGACAGAATGTTCATCAACTGGAACTGGGCTTCCGGCTTATTCTTCGGCCAGTAGTAGATCAGCGTATCGCTATCGGCAACGTCATCGGCCTGCGCGATGAGGCTGAAGCGAACGTTGTCGCCCATCTGGCGGTTAAGCACCTGCCAGTGGTGAAGTTGCTGAGTGTGCGCTCGGCTGGCGGCGCTTTCAAAATGGGCAGGCAGGTCATCCTGCAAATCACCGGCAAACAGAATACGGCTTTGTTCGAAATCATCACTGTGGCGCAGCAAGACTTCACTTGCCGGGGTAAAAGCAGACATGGAATGCTCCTTAAATTGTACAGCGGGGGATTATAGTTGTTTGATGGCACGGATTCGACAAATTTGCTATATTTGCGCCCCTGATAGACAGGAGTGTTTCGCTATGACATCCCGACGAGACTGGCAGTTACAGCAACTGGGCATTACGCAGTGGTCGTTGCGTCGTCCTGGCGCACTGCAGGGCGAGATCGCGATTTCCATTCCTGCGCATGTCCGTTTGGTGATGGTTGCTGCACAGTTACCCGCGCTAACCGAACCATTGATGAGCGATATTTTACGCGCATTAACCGTCAGCCCGGATCAGGTTTTACAACTGACGCCTGACCGTGTCGCCATGCTGCCGCAAGGCAGTCGCTGTAATAGCTGGCGGCTAGGAACCGAAGAGCCGCTGCTGCTGGAGGGCGCTCAGGTCGAGAGTCCTGCGTTTAATGAATTACGGGAAAACCCAGCGGCACGCGCCGCGTTATGGCAACAAATCTGCGCATATGAACACGATTTCTTCCCTCGAACCGACTGATTTACCCGCAGCATTTCATATTGAAAAACGCGCCCACGCTTTTCCGTGGAGTGAAAAAACATTTGCCAGCAACCAGGGCGATCGCTACCTCAATTTTCAGTTGAGGGTTGATGACGTGATGGCGGCTTTTGCGATTACGCAGGTCGTGCTGGATGAAGCTACGCTGTTCAATATTGCCGTCGATCCTGACTTTCAGCGCCGTGGGCTGGGGCGTGAGCTGTTGGAGCATTTGATCGATGAGCTGGAAAAGCGTGGCATTTTGACGCTGTGGCTTGAAGTGCGCGCCTCGAATGCGGCCGCTATCGCGCTGTACGAAAGCTTAGGCTTTAACGAGGCGACAATCCGTCGCAATTACTATCCAACGGCCGATGGTCACGAAGACGCCATCATCATGGCGTTGCCAATCAGCATGTAAGACAAGGTGTAATGATGAAGAAGTGGGACTGGATTTTCTTTGATGCCGACGAAACGCTGTTTACATTTGACTCGTTTACCGGCTTACAGCGGATGTTTCTCGACTATAGCATTACCTTTACCGCTGAAGATTTTCAGGACTACCAGGCCGTGAATAAACCGCTGTGGGTGGATTACCAAAACGGCGCGATTACCTCATTACAACTGCAGCATGCCCGTTTTCAGAGCTGGGCCGAACGCCTGAAGGTTGAACCGGGCCAGCTTAATGATGCATTCATCAATGCGATGGCGGAGATCTGCTCGCCGTTGCCGGGGGCGGTTTCTCTGCTCAATGCGATTCGTGATAAAGCGAAAATCGGCATCATTACTAACGGCTTTACCGCGTTGCAGCAAATCCGCCTTGAGCGGACGGGGCTGCGCGATTATTTCGACCTGCTGGTGATTTCTGAGCAGGTTGGGGTGGCAAAACCTGATTCCCGTATTTTTGACCATGCGCTGGAGCAGGCGGGCAATCCTGACCGTTCTCGCGTGCTAATGGTGGGTGACACCGCAGAGTCCGATATTCTTGGCGGCATTAACGCCGGGCTATCCACCTGCTGGCTAAATACGCACCACCGCGAGCAGCCAGCGGGCATTCAGCCGACCTGGACCGTAGCGTCATTAAGCGAACTGGAGCAGCTCCTGTGTAAACACTGATTGCCTCCCCCCCGTTGATGGGTAAAATAGCCGCAATTTTTCGTATTCAACTTGCCCGGCCCGTTGCCGTGCTTACCTAAGAAGATTTGACTATGACGTTGTCTCCTTATTTGCAAGAGGTGGCCAAACGCCGCACTTTTGCCATTATTTCTCACCCGGATGCCGGTAAAACGACAATTACTGAAAAGGTACTGTTATTCGGACAGGCCATTCAGACCGCCGGTACGGTAAAAGGCCGTGGCTCCAGCCAGCATGCAAAATCTGACTGGATGGAAATGGAAAAGCAACGTGGTATCTCCATTACCACCTCTGTGATGCAGTTTCCGTATCATGACTGCCTGGTGAACCTGCTGGACACCCCGGGGCACGAAGACTTCTCCGAAGATACCTATCGTACTCTGACGGCGGTGGACTGTTGCCTGATGGTTATCGATGCTGCAAAAGGCGTTGAAGATCGTACCCGTAAGCTGATGGAAGTTACCCGTCTGCGCGATACGCCGATCCTGACCTTTATGAACAAACTCGACCGTGACATCCGCGATCCGATGGAGTTGCTGGATGAAGTTGAGAACGAACTGAAAATCGGCTGTGCGCCGATCACCTGGCCGATTGGCTGCGGTAAGTTGTTCAAAGGTGTCTATCACCTTTATAAAGATGAAACTTACCTGTATCAGACCGGTAAAGGCCACACCATTCAGGAAGTGCGTGTTGTTAAAGGTCTTAACAACCCGGAACTTGATACTGCCGTGGGTGAAGACCTGGCGCAGCAGCTGCGCGACGAGCTGGAGCTGGTGCAGGGCGCGTCCAACGAGTTCGACCATGAGTTGTTCCTTGCGGGCGAAATCACCCCGGTCTTCTTCGGTACCGCGTTGGGTAACTTCGGCGTTGACCATATGCTGGATGGCTTAGTGGAGTGGGCGCCTGCGCCGATGCCGCGTAAAACCGACACCCGCGTCGTCGAAGCCTCAGAAGAGAAGTTCACCGGTTTCGTGTTTAAAATTCAGGCCAACATGGACCCGAAACACCGTGACCGTGTGGCGTTCATGCGTGTGGTATCCGGCAAGTATGAGAAAGGCATGAAAATGCGCCAGGTGCGCATTGGTAAAGACGTGGTGATCTCCGACGCACTCACCTTTATGGCCGGTGACCGTTCTCATGTGGAAGAAGCGTATCCGGGCGATATTCTCGGCCTGCATAACCACGGCACTATCCAGATCGGCGATACCTTTACCCAGGGCGAAATGATGAAGTTCACCGGTATTCCGAACTTCGCGCCGGAGCTGTTCCGTCGTATTCGCCTGAAGGATCCATTGAAGCAGAAACAGCTGCTGAAAGGGCTGGTTCAGCTGTCAGAAGAGGGTGCAGTGCAGGTATTCCGTCCGATCGCCAACAACGATCTGATCGTCGGTGCGGTGGGTGTGCTGCAGTTTGACGTGGTGGTTTCACGTCTGAAGAGTGAGTACAACGTTGAAGCGATTTATGAATCCGTCAACGTGGCGACTGCGCGCTGGGTAGAATGTTCTGACGTGAAGAAATTCGAAGAATTTAAGCGTAAGAACGAAATTCAGCTGGCGCTGGATGGCGGCGATAACCTCACCTATATCGCGCCAACCATGGTTAACCTGAATCTCACCCAGGAACGTTACCCGGACGTTCAGTTCCGTAAAACACGCGAACACTAATCGACCTTCCAGGGCACGGTATCCGCCGTGCCCTGCAACTTTTCCTGTCTTTTAAATCCCTTGCGGAATGTTCTTAAAACCTCGCGTTTTTCTTTTGTTTGCCTGTTTTTTAGTCAACTCGGGCAGCGATCACGAAATCCTGAACTATATTTAACAATGTGATGACATAAATATCGGCGTTAAATGCTTTTTAGGCTGCCTGTTGCAGCTTCTATTGCTGATATTTATTCCACTTACAAAATTAGTTGCTGGTTCAGGCCGTGTAACGGCAGAGCCTGGCTTTTAGCAAAACATACAGGAATACATCGATGACAATGACAGGACTTAAGATTTCTAAAACGCTGCTGGCCGTGATGCTGACCTCCGCTGTTGCAACGGGTTCTGCTTATGCAGAAAACGCCACGACGGATAAAGCGCAATCCGGCGTCGAAAGTGCGGGGCAGAAAGTCGATAGCTCTATGAACAAAGTCGGTAATTTCATGGATGACAGCACCATCACCGCGAAAGTAAAAGCCGCGCTGGTGGACCACGATAGCATTAAGAGCACCGATATTTCCGTCAAGACCGATCAGAAAGTAGTAACGCTAAGCGGCTTTGTTGAAAGCCAGGCGCAGGCTGAAGAAGCGGTGAAAGTGGCGAAAGGCGTTGAGGGTGTGACCTCCGTTAGCGACAAACTGCACGTGCGTGATAGTAAAGAAACCTCCGTTAAAGGCTATGCGGGCGATACGGCAATCACCAGTGAAGTAAAAGCCAAGCTGCTGGCCGATGATATTGTCCCTTCACGCAAGGTGAAAGTTGAGACCACCGATGGCGTTGTGCAACTTTCAGGCTCTGTCGATTCACAAGCTCAAAGCGATCGCGCTGAGAGCATCGCCAAAGCGATTGATGGCGTGAAAAGCGTCAAAAACGATCTCAAAACTCACTAATTAGACTTAATTCGCCCTCCTGACGTTTGTCGGGAGGCGTATTGTGCACCACACTGAAAATATCGCCGATGGGTAGCCTGAGCGCTCATATCAAGCGGTGAAATTAACTATGGTAAAGGAGAAGCATATGTTTCGATGGGGCATCATATTTCTGGTTATCGCGTTAATTGCCGCTGCACTGGGTTTTGGTGGACTGGCGGGTACCGCTGCAGGCGCAGCGAAAATTGTTTTTGTGGTGGGTATCATTCTGTTTCTGGTCAGCCTGTTCACCGGGCGTAAACGACCCTAGTACGTAAACCGTAAAGATAACTTGCTACTGAGCCAGTCCAGCGGACTGGCTTTTACGGTTTTAGCTGCAGGCAATTTGCGTTACTTTGTTGTCCTATTACAAAAACAACAGGAAGGCAGAGGTGGGGCAGAGAATACCCGTCACGCTCGGTAATATCGCGCCGTTATCGTTACGTCCGTTTCAACCAGGCAGTATGGCGCTGGTGTGCGAGGGCGGGGGACAAAGAGGCATCTTCACCGCAGGCGTACTGGATGAATTCATGCGCGCGCAGTTCAATCCCTTTGATCTCTTCTACGGGACGTCCGCTGGTGCGCAAAACCTTTCAGCTTATCTCTGTAACCAGCCCGGTTACGGTCGTAAAGTCATCATGCGTTACACTACCCGACGTGAGTTTTTTGACCCGGTGCGCTTTGTGCGCGGGGGAAACTTAATCGATCTCGACTGGCTGGTGGATTCGACCTCGTCCCAAATGCCGCTGGCGATGGACAACGCTGAGCGCTTGTTTGCCGCGGGGAAAGCGTTTTATATGTGCGCCTGTCGGGGTGATGACTACACGCCGGGCTATTTTTCGCCGAACCGGCAAAACTGGCTCGATCTTATTCGTGCCTCCAGCGCGATTCCCGGGTTCTACCGCACAGGGGTTGTGCTGGACGGCGTGAATTACCTGGATGGGGGCGTCAGCGACGCCATTCCCGTGCAGGAAGCGGCGAAGCAGGGGGCGAAAACGCTGGTGGTTATCCGCACTGTGCCTTCGCAAATGTATTACACCCCGCAGTGGTTCAAGCGTATGGAACGCTGGCTGGGCGAAAGCAGCCTGCAACCACTGTTGAATCTGGTGCAGCACCATGAAGCCACCTATCGCGCGATTCAGAGCTTTATTGAGAAACCGCCGGGCAAGCTGCGTATCTTTGAGATCTACCCTCCCAAACCGCTCCATAGCATGGCGTTGGGAAGCCGTATTCCGGCCTTGCGGGAAGACTACAAAACCGGACGCCTGTGCGGTCGTTACTTCCTCGCTACCGTCGGCAAACTGCTGGGGAAAAACGTGCCGCTGTCTCGTCAGACGCCGAAGATTGTGGTGCCGGGACCGGTGGTGGTTCCTCCCGCGCCGGTGGCCAACGATGCCCACGCGCCGGTGGTGGCCAATGCGCCTCAGGCCAACGATACAACGTTTAATAATGAGGATTTGGCGTGAGTTATCGTTTTATCGATACGCACTGTCACTTTGATTTCCCGCCGTTTACCGGCGATGAACCTGTCAGCATTCAGCGCGCGGCGGAGGTTGGTGTACAGAGCATTATCGTTCCGGCCACCCAGGCGGCGAATTTTTCCCGTGTACTGGCGTTAGCGGAAAATTATCCTCCATTATTTGCCGCGCTTGGTCTACATCCCATTGTTATTGAACAACATAGTGATGACTGCCTGGACCAGTTGCAACAGGTGCTGGATAAGCGCCCACAAAAGCTGGTGGCGGTAGGTGAGATTGGATTGGATCTGTATCGCGACGTTCCGCAATTCGACAAGCAAGAGCGGGTGCTGGAAGCGCAACTTAAGCTGGCGAAGCGGTACGAACTGCCGGTGATCCTGCATTCGCGACGCACGCATGACAAGCTGGCGATGTACCTTAAACGCCATGCTTTGCCACGAACAGGCGTGGTGCATGGGTTTTCCGGGAGCGTGCAGCAGGCCGAACGCTTTGTGCAACTGGGATACAAAATTGGCGTGGGCGGCACCATTACCTATCCGCGCGCCAGTAAAACCCGCGAAGTAATGGCGCAGCTGCCGCTGGAGTCGCTGTTGCTGGAAACCGACGCGCCGGATATGCCGCTCAACGGCTTTCAGGGGCAGCCTAATCGCCCGGAGCAGGTAGCCAGAGTCTTTGACGTCTTATGCGAACTGCGCCCGGAACCTGCGGACGAGATCGCTGACGCGCTGTATCGTAATACCACGGCGTTGTTTGATTTTTGAATTCCGGATGCGGCGCTATTGCATCGCATCCGGCCATCACAGGTACAGCGCCGGGAAAATCAAATTATCCACCCCGCGTTCGCGCAATCTTTGCGCCAGGTGTTCCACATCCTCCGGCGTGGCGCTCGGCCAGTCCTTCGCTTCGCCATACACCCCGTGCGCATGAAAGGCATTCAGCCGTACCGGCACGTCACCTGAACCTCTGATAAACGCCGCCAGCGCATCAATATGCTGTAGATAATCCACCTGGCCAGGGATAACCAGCAGGCGCAGTTCCGCAAGTTTCCCTTGCCCGGACAGAAAGGTAATGCTTTGTTTAATCAGCGTGTTATCGCGACCGGTCAACTGACGATGACATGTGCTGTCCCAGGCTTTTAAATCCAGCATTACGCCGTCGCACACCGGCAGCAGCTTCTGCCAGCCGGTTTCGCTCAGAATGCCATTGCTGTCGACCATACAGGTCAGGTGTTGCAGTTGCGGATCGGTTTTGATCGCACGAAACAGCGCCACAATAAACGGTAGCTGGGTTGTCGCTTCGCCGCCGCTGACCGTAATTCCCTCAATAAACAGTGCTGCCTTGCGAATATGTTGCAGCACCTCATCAACACTCATGGTCTGCGCCATCGGCGTGGCCTGCTGGGGGCACATATGAAGGCAGGTGTCACACTGCTGACACAAATCGGACTGCCACCACACTTTCCCCGCGCTCAGGCTCAGCGCCTCATGCGGGCAATGCAGCACACACTCCCCGCAGTCGTTGCAGCGTCCCATCGTCCACGGATTGTGGCAATTTTTACAGCGCAGATTACATCCCTGCAGAAACAGAGCCAGGCGACTGCCCGGCCCGTCGACGCAGGAGAAAGGGATAATCTTACTTACCGAAGCGCATCTGCTGTTCATGGCTAATCACGCGAGGTTGTCGTTCCAGAATGCGCGTATTACGCGCGGCTTCTTCGCCAAGCCAGGTGGTGTTGGTGCGAGAACCTTCGGCGCGATATTTTTCCAGATCCGACAGACGCACCATGTAACCCGTAACGCGAACCAGATCGTTGCCGCTCACGTTGGCGGTAAACTCACGCATCCCGGCTTTAAATGCGCCGAGGCACAGCTGCACCAGCGCCTGAGGATTGCGCTTGATGGTTTCATCCAGCGTGAGAATGTCGCTGATCCCGGCGTGATAAAACGCGTGATGTGGCGCGACGGTTTGCAGATGAGTGATCGGGTCTGGTTCATCGCCGTAAGGCAGGCGTGCACCCGGTGTGGTGCCGATGTCAGAACTGATCCCCGACTGTGCATGCAGCATCGCGCGCTGCTTCCAGCCATATTTCACCGGGGTGCTTTCGACAAACTCCGCCAATTGGGCGCTGATGCGATAGCCAAGCTGATTGGCGAACTCATCTTTTCCGTAGCGCGCATTTTGTCCCGCCTTATTGCACAGTAGATTCACCGCCTCCGCCAGGCCATACATGCCGAACATAGGCACAAAACGTTCGGGATCAATCAACCTTTCCTGCACGAGGAAGCTATTCTCAAAGAAATGTGATTTTTCATAGAGGAATTCACATCGTGAATCAATGATGGCGATTTGCTGTTGGCAATAGTGCGGTAGAGTGCGCGTAAAGAAGTCATCGACAGAGGCGCTGCGCTCTGCGATGGCTTTCAGATTAAGCCTGACCAGCGTGCTACCACCCCCGGCGAGCGGCAAAGAGTTGTAACAGCTGACGACGCCATACTGACCTTTTGTGAAAATTTTATCATTTTCAGGGCCATTGGAAATATGTGGCTTACTGCACTCGCAGATATTTTTCGCCACGCTGAGCAGCAGATCGTCAGGTGTGATTTGCGGGTCATAAATGAATGTCAGATTAGGTGAAACCTGCTTTAACTCTGCATCTGCGCGTAAAATTGCACGGGTAACTGGAGTATCGGCGGGGCCGATATTGGCATGCATAAACGCGTCTGGCAGGGTTCTGTCGAGATAACGCCAGAAACGTTTTATTCGAATATCGATCTCTTCTTGTGTTAGAATTCTAACATACGGTTGCAGCAGCGCATCGAGCTGGCCGAGATAAACCGGCATCGACGTCACTGACGGAACGTGGTGGTACAGGATGGTGAGTAAGGATAACGCATCATCAAGATCGCTGGCGCCTTCCAGCTCCAGCCACGATGAACCATTGGCCAGAAAACGCGCGTAATCGGGTAAAACGTAGCGCGGTTTGAACGGGGCATGACCTTCGTACATATCGCAGATTACCCTATCATCCAGCGCCTGACGTGCCTGTGCAGGTAGTTGCGGATAAGGCAGCGCGTTTTCAGCTTCCAGCGCCAGAAAGTGGCGTTTCTGCTCAGGGCTGAGCACCGGGCTGGTCACGATTTGTTGGCAACGCTGTTGCAGCGCGAGTTCGCTTGAAGTGGGCATCGTTGATTCCTTTTTGTCCCGAAGGTGTAACGCCATTGTAGAAAGCAACGCCGCCACAACCTTTGATCCGGATGCGCCTGATGCCACCGCATCCCTTTAGAAAAGGTAATTTATTTGAAGTAGATCTCATTAGAGTAATGCAAATCTGTATGTGGTTTTCATTAACTGTGATGTATATCGAAGTGTAATAGCGAGCGGATGTTAGAATACTAACAAACTCGCAAGGTGAAATTTTATACGGCGATGCCGTTGGAGAATGTTATGACCGATTTAACAGCAAGCAGCCTGCGTGCACTGAAACTGATGGACCTGACCACCCTGAATGACGACGACACCAATGAAAAAGTGATCGCGCTGTGTCATCAGGCGAAGACCCCGGTTGGCAACACTGCCGCAATCTGTATCTATCCGCGTTTCATCCCTATTGCGCGTAAGACTCTGAAAGAGCAGGGTACGCCGGACATCCGCATTGCAACCGTCACCAACTTCCCGCACGGCAACGACGACATCGAGATTGCGCTGGCGGAAACCCGCGCGGCGATCGCCTACGGTGCCGATGAAGTTGACGTGGTGTTCCCGTACCGTGCGCTGATCGCCGGTAACGAGCAGATTGGTTTTGATCTGGTTAAAGCTTGCAAAGACGCGTGTGCGGCGGCAAACGTGCTGCTGAAAGTGATCATCGAAACCGGTGAGCTGAAAGAAGAAGCACTGATTCGCAAAGCGTCTGAAATCTCCATCAAAGCCGGTGCTGATTTCATCAAAACGTCTACCGGTAAAGTGCCGGTCAATGCGACGCCGGAAAGCGCACGCATCATGATGGAAGTGATCCGTGACATGGGTGTTTCTAAAACTGTAGGTTTCAAACCGGCTGGCGGCGTGCGTACTGCAGAAGATGCACAGCAGTTCCTGGCGATTGCCGATGAACTGTTTGGCGCTGACTGGGCTGATTCTCGTCACTACCGTTTTGGCGCATCCAGCCTGCTGGCTAGCTTGCTGAAAGCGCTGGGTCACGGCGACGGCAAGAGCGCAAGCAGCTACTAAGCCCGTAGGCCGGATAAGGCGCAGCCGCCATCCGGCATTAAGACGACTGCCGGGTGGCGCGTTGCTTACCCGGCTTACAACGGCCTTCTACTCTTTTCCCCTGGGGGTTACCGTGTTTCTCGCACAAGAAATTATTCGTAAAAAACGTGATGGTCATGCGCTGAGCGATGAAGAAATTCGTTTTTTTATCAATGGCATTCGCGACAATACCATCTCTGAAGGGCAAATCGCCGCCCTGGCGATGACCATTTTTTTCCACGATATGACAATGCCTGAGCGTGTTTCGCTGACCATGGCAATGCGTGATTCAGGAACCGTGCTGGACTGGAAAAGCCTGCAGTTGAACGGCCCGATTGTGGATAAACACTCTACCGGCGGCGTAGGTGACGTAACGTCACTGATGTTAGGCCCGATGGTTGCTGCGTGCGGCGGCTATATTCCGATGATCTCCGGGCGTGGCCTGGGGCATACCGGCGGTACGCTCGATAAACTGGAAGCGATTCCTGGATTTGACATCTTCCCGGACGACGCGCGTTTCCGTGAAATTATTAAAGACGTGGGTGTGGCGATTATTGGGCAAACCAGCTCGCTCGCACCGGCGGATAAACGTTTTTATGCCACCCGCGATATTACCGCGACGGTGGATTCCATCCCGCTGATTACCGGTTCCATTCTGGCGAAAAAACTGGCGGAAGGGCTGGATGCGCTGGTGATGGATGTGAAAGTGGGCAGCGGTGCCTTTATGCCGACCTACGAGCTTTCTGAAGCCCTTGCTGAAGCGATTGTCGGCGTGGCAAACGGTGCGGGTGTACGTACCACCGCGCTGTTAACTGATATGAACCAGGTGTTGGCCTCCAGCGCAGGTAACGCGGTCGAAGTCCGCGAAGCGGTGCAGTTCCTGACCGGTGAATACCGCAATCCACGTCTGTTAGACGTCACCATGGCGCTGTGCGTGGAAATGCTGATCTCCGGCAACCTGGCGAAAGATGACGCCGAAGCCCGTGCGAAATTGCAGACGGTGCTGGATAACGGCAAAGCAGCAGAGATTTTTGGTCGCATGGTGGCGGCGCAAAAAGGCCCGACCGATTTCGTAGAAAATTATGCGAAGTACCTGCCGACGGCAATGCTCAGCAAAGCGGTATATGCTGATACCGAAGGCTTTGTCAGCGCGATGGATACCCGTGCGCTGGGAATGGCGGTTGTTTCCATGGGGGGCGGTCGTCGTCAGGCATCGGACACCATTGATTACAGCGTTGGCTTTAGCGATATGGCGCGTCTGGGCGACAGCGTAGACGGACAGCGCCCACTGGCGGTGATCCACGCCAAAGACGAAGCCAGCTGGCAGGAAGCGGCGAAAGCGGTCAAAGCGGCAATTAGCCTTGACGATAAAGCGCCAGAAATTACACCGACAGTCTATCGTCGTATTACCGAATAACTGTATACTGATCTGATCGCTTTTTTGCGGCGCAGATGTATGGAGAACAAGATGAAACGTGCATTTATTATGGTGCTGGACTCCTTTGGTATTGGTGCGACTGAAGATGCGGATCGCTTTGGCGACGTAGGTTCAGACACTATGGGACACATTGCAGAAGCCTGTGCGAAAGGTGAAGCTGACAATGGTCGCAAAGGACCACTGAATCTGCCTAACCTGACCCGTCTGGGCCTGGTGAAAGCTCACGAAGGTTCTACTGGTAAAATTGCTGCTGGCATGGACGGCAACGCGGAAGTGATTGGTGCCTACGCATGGGCGCATGAACTTTCTTCCGGGAAAGACACGCCGTCTGGCCACTGGGAAATCGCGGGTGTTCCGGTTCTGTTTGACTGGGGATATTTCTCCGATCATGAAAACAGCTTCCCGCAAGAACTGCTGGATAAACTGGTAAAACGTGCCAACCTGCCGGGCTACCTCGGCAACTGCCACTCTTCCGGTACCGTGATCCTGGATCAACTGGGTGAAGAGCATATGAAAACCGGCAAGCCGATTTTCTATACCTCCGCTGACTCCGTGTTCCAGATTGCCTGCCACGAAGAGACTTTTGGCCTGGATAAGCTCTATGAGCTGTGCGAAATCGCCCGTGAAGAGCTGACCGAAGGTGGTTACAACATCGGTCGTGTTATCGCCCGTCCGTTTATCGGTGATAAAGCCGGTAACTTCCAGCGTACCGGTAACCGCCACGACCTGGCCGTTGAGCCGCCAGCACCGACCGTGCTGCAGAAACTGGTCGACGAAAAAGATGGTCACGTGGTTTCCGTCGGTAAAATCGCGGATATCTACGCTAACTGCGGTATCACCAAAAAAGTGAAAGCCACCGGTCTGGACGCGCTGTTTGACGCCACCATCAAAGAGATGAAAGAAGCCGGTGATAAGACCATCGTCTTCACCAACTTCGTTGATTTCGACTCTTCCTGGGGACATCGTCGCGATATCGCCGGTTATGCTGCGGGCCTGGAACTGTTCGACCGCCGTCTGCCTGAGCTGATGGAGCTGGTGGGTGAAGATGACATTCTGATCCTGACCGCTGACCACGGCTGCGACCCAAGCTGGACCGGCACTGACCATACCCGTGAACACATTCCGGTACTGGTTTACGGCCCGAAAGTGAAACCTGGTTCTTTAGGTCACCGTGAAACCTTCGCGGATATCGGTCAGACGCTGGCGAGCTACTTTGGTACGTCGCCGATGGACTACGGTAAAAATATGCTCTGATGCAATTGCCCGGTGGCGCTTCGCTTACCGGGCCTACGGTTTTGTAGGCCGGGTAAGGCGCAGCCGCCACTCGGCAAAAACAACAATATAAAAGGAACTGAAGATGGCAACTCCACATATTAATGCAGAAATGGGTGATTTCGCTGACGTCGTATTGATGCCGGGCGACCCGCTGCGTGCAAAGCATATTGCTGAAACTTTCCTCGAAGATGTTCGTGAAGTGAACAACGTTCGCGGCATGTTAGGCTTCACCGGTACTTACAAAGGCCGTAAGATTTCCGTAATGGGCCACGGTATGGGTATCCCGTCCTGCTCCATCTACACCAAAGAGCTGATCACCGACTTCGGCGTGAAGAAAATCATTCGCGTAGGCTCCTGCGGCGCTGTGCGTATGGACGTTAAACTGCGTGACGTGGTTATCGGTATGGGCGCTTGCACCGACTCCAAAGTTAACCGTATCCGTTTTAAAGATCATGACTTTGCAGCTATCGCTGACTTCGACATGGTGCGTAACGCAGTTGATGCGGCAAAAGCGCTGGGTGTAGACGCTCGTGTGGGCAACCTGTTCTCCGCTGACCTGTTCTACTCTCCGGACGGTGAAATGTTCGACGTGATGGAAAAATACGGCGTTCTGGGCGTGGAAATGGAAGCGGCGGGTATCTACGGCGTGGCGGCGGAATTCGGTGCGAAAGCGCTGACCATCTGCACCGTATCCGACCATATCCGTACCCACGAGCAGACCACTGCCGCTGAGCGTCAGACGACCTTCAACGACATGATCAAAATCGCGCTGGAATCCGTTCTGCTGGGCGATAAAGAGTAAGTTTTGTTGTGGCCCGGAGGCGCTGCGCTTACCGGGCCTACGGGAATGCCGCTATTAATGCCTGATGGCGCTTCGCTTATCAGGCCTACGGGAGCGGTCTTGTCGGCCGGATAAGGCGCAGCCGCCATCCGGTAATTCGCCACTAATCGCTTAGCGCACGGCCTTCGCTACCCAAGCAGCCAGCTCACGCAACTCGCTTTCCTGATCTGGATACTCCGCAAGCAGCGCTTCACAAGTCTGCTGTAAAATATCGGCGCGATACTGGCAGCCCTGTAGTCGTTCTGCCAGTACTTCCAGCGGCGCAGGATTGAGGCTATCGGTGTAGACTTGGGTGCGGGTAATCACGCCTTTTTCGACGTCAAAATGAAGCTCTACGCCGCCCCAGGTGAAACGTTCGTCCAGTAAATGTGAAAAAGCAGGCGCCTGACCAAAATTCCACTCCCAACTGCTCTGGCGGGCAAAGGTTTCGGCGAAGTTCGGCAGATCCGGCGCTTTGTCTGGGGAGATGATCTCGGCTTCTACGCGTTCGCCGTAGTGGGCAAAAAAGGCTTCCGTGATGGCCTGACAGACCTGTTGATGAGTGATGCCCGGTAACAGCTCGGTCAAATTCGCTACGCGCGAGCGAACCGAAGTGATGCCTTTGGCGGCAAGTTTCTTTTTATCGGGATTGAGATAGTTTGCCAGGCGGCTGAGATCGGCATTCAACAGCAGCGTGCCGTGGTGGAATCCGCGATCTTTCGTTTCCCGATAAGCAGAGCCGGAAACTTTGCGATCGCCGTCCGGGGTTTTCACCACCAGATCGTTACGCCCGGAGGCATCAGCTTCTACGCCCAGCGAATTCAGCGCATTGAGGACGATCGCGGTGGAGATGGTTTTGTCGTATTCCGGTTTACCAGCCATAAAGGTAAAGCAGGTATTGCCTAAGTCATGGAACACCGCGCCGCCACCGCTGCTGCGCCTGGCGAGCCGCACGTTGTCTTCTTCCATGCGGCGTGTATTACACTCTTTCCACGGGTTTTGCGCCCGGCCAATTACCACCGTATCGGCGTTACGCCACAAGAACAGAACGCGCTGCGTGGCGGGCATCTGGCGAAAAATGCACTCTTCGACCGCAAGGTTAAACCACGGATCGTAAGAGTCTGAGATAAGCAGGCGTAGTGTTGTCATGGTTGATTTCCCTTCTGTTTTACAGTTTTTACAGCTTTACTCTATCTTCTCGTTGTCTTCTTCCTGCACCGGTTTGTTGGCAGTGAGAAGGAAAGGAGATTGCTGCCAGCGGGTACGCTTACCTTGCAATAAGGTACGGGTCAGCACTACACCGATTGCCAGTGACAGTAGCAGCATCAGGCGTAAGATGTTGGTGGTGTTATCCACCTGCTTGGCTTCAGTGGCAAGAGTGTGGGTATCCAGCGTCAGGCGCAGATAGCCCAGCGGACCATTTTTTCCCTGAATGGGTTCGACGATCTGCTGGTTAAAATAGCCCCCGGCTTTTTTGCCGTCGAGCGCCAGACGATCACGAACATTGACGCTCTCACCGGTGCGCGTAATCAGGTCTCCCTGTTCGTCGTACACGCCTGCGTCCAGAATACGGCTACTCTCCGTCAACTGTGTGAGCACAGCCTTAATACGCTTTTCATCCGGCGTTTCGGTACGCATCAGCGGGGCGACGTTCAGCGCGACCTGACGGGCCAGCGTGCGGGCCAGCTCTTCGAGCTGCGGATTACGCTGCTGCTGGTGGCTTTGACTAAACCAGGAAGCCCCCTGCATCAGCGCGACGAGCAGCGCAAGGCAGGACAATACAATCACTGCACGATGAAGTCGGAATTTCAGTTTTGTGCGAGCCATATTCCACCTGCTGAAAATTTGAGACTTAATGTTGCCAGAAGCGCTGGTTACAGGGTAGCCTCATGCGTTATTTTCCCCTGATGATTCCGACCCGAACGATTTTACAGGAGCTTTAATGCCTAACATTACCTGGTGCGATCTACCTGAAGATGTCTCTCTGTGGCCAGGTCTGCCCCTCTCTTTAAGCGGTGATGAAGTGATGCCGCTGGATTACCACGCGGGCCGCAGTGGCTGGCTGCTGTACGGTCGTGGGCTGGATAAACAACGGTTAACGCAATACCAGAGTAAACTGGGCGCGGCGATGGTGATCGTGGCGGCGTGGTGCGTTGAGGATTATCAGGTAATTCGTCTGGCGGGCTCGTTAACGCCGCGTGCGGCAAAACTGGCGCATGACGCCAAACTGGATGTTGCGCCGCTGGGTAAAATTCCGCATCTGCGCACGCCGGGTTTACTGGTGATGGACATGGATTCAACGGCTATCCAGATCGAATGCATTGATGAAATTGCTAAACTGGCCGGAACCGGCGAGATGGTTGCCGAAGTCACCGAACGCGCAATGCGCGGCGAGCTGGACTTTACCGCCAGCCTGCGCAGCCGCGTGGCGACGCTGAAGGGCGCTGATGCCAATATTCTGCACCAGGTGCGCGAAACATTGCCGCTAATGCCAGGCCTGACTCAGTTGGTGTTAAAACTGGAAACGCTTGGCTGGAAAGTGGCTATCGCTTCCGGCGGGTTTACTTTCTTTGCCGATTATCTGCGCAACAAGCTGCGCCTGACGGCAGCTGTGGCGAATGAGCTGGAGATCATGGACGGTAAATTTACTGGCAACGTGATCGGCGATATCGTCGATGCTCAGTACAAAGCCAGTACTCTGACCCGCCTGGCGCAAGAATATGAGATCCCGATGGCGCAGACGGTGGCGATCGGCGACGGTGCCAACGATCTGCCGATGATCAAAACGGCCGGGCTGGGGATTGCGTATCATGCGAAACCCAAAGTGAATGAAAAGACGGAGATTACTATCCGTCACGCTGACCTGATGGGCGTGTTCTGCATTCTCTCTGGCAGTATGAATCAGAAATAATGAGGTAAAACGTGGCAAAAGCTCCTAAACGCGCCTTTGTTTGTAATGAATGCGGGGCCGATTACCCGCGCTGGCAGGGGCAATGCAGCGCCTGTCAGGCCTGGAATACCATTACCGAGGTGCGCCTTGCCGCATCGCCAACGGTGGCGCGCAACGAGCGACTCAGCGGCTACGCCGGAAATGCGGGCGTTGCAAAAGTGCAGAAGCTCTCTGACATCAGCCTTGAGGAACTGCCGCGTTTTTCTACCGGATTTAAAGAGTTTGACCGCGTGCTCGGCGGTGGTGTGGTGCCCGGCAGCGCCATACTGATTGGCGGTAACCCTGGCGCGGGCAAATCAACGCTGCTGTTGCAAACGCTGTGCAGGCTCGCCGAGCAGATGAAAACCCTGTACGTCACCGGCGAAGAGTCGCTGCAACAGGTGGCGATGCGCGCGCATCGGCTTGGCCTGCCGACGGCGAACCTGAACATGCTGTCGGAAACCAGTATCGAACAAATTTGCCTGATTGCTGAAGAAGAACAGCCGAAGCTGATGGTGATCGACTCCATTCAGGTGATGCACATGGCGGATATTCAGTCTTCGCCGGGCAGCGTGGCGCAGGTGCGTGAAACCGCTGCTTACCTGACGCGCTTTGCTAAAACGCGCGGCGTGGCGATTGTGATGGTCGGCCACGTCACCAAAGATGGCTCGCTGGCCGGGCCGAAGGTACTGGAGCACTGTATTGACTGCTCGGTGTTGCTCGACGGCGACGCCGATTCCCGCTTCCGTACACTGCGTAGCCATAAAAACCGCTTTGGCGCGGTGAATGAGCTGGGCGTCTTTGCCATGACGGAACAGGGTCTGCGCGAAGTTAGCAACCCTTCTGCTATTTTCTTAAGCCGTGGCGATGAAGTCACTTCCGGTAGTTCGGTGATGGTAGTCTGGGAAGGCACGCGCCCGCTGCTGGTCGAGATTCAGGCGCTGGTCGATCACTCAATGATGGCGAACCCGCGTCGCGTGGCGGTCGGTCTGGAACAGAACCGTCTGGCGATTCTACTGGCGGTGCTGCATCGTCACGGTGGCTTGCAGATGGCGGATCAGGACGTGTTCGTTAACGTAGTCGGCGGCGTAAAAGTCACCGAAACCAGCGCCGACCTGGCGTTGCTGCTGGCAATGGTCTCCAGCTTGCGCGACAGGCCACTGCCACAGGACGTAGTGGTCTTTGGCGAAGTGGGGTTGGCAGGCGAAATCCGTCCGGTACCCAGCGGGCAGGAGCGTATTTCGGAAGCGGCGAAACACGGTTTTCGCCGGGCGATTGTTCCTGCCGCTAACGTACCGAAAAAAGTACCGGAAGGGATGCAGGTCTTTGGCGTTAAGAAGCTTGCGGATGCGTTAAGCGTGTTTGACGACCTATAATCAAATACCCGTACGTACTGAATTTGTAGGCCTGATAAGCGATGCGCCATCAGGCAGTGTTACGCGATTTTTCCAGCAGGAGGCTCTTGTGTCATTTGATTATCTGAAAACCGCCATTAAGAAAAAGGGTTGTACCCTGCAACAGGTGGCAGATGCCAGTGGCATGACCAAGGGATATCTAAGCCAGCTTCTGAATGCCAAAATTAAAAGCCCCAGCGCGCAAAAGCTGGAGGCGTTGCACCGTTTTCTCGGACTGGAGTTTCCGCGCCAGCAGAAAAATATCGGTGTGGTATTTGGTAAGTTTTATCCGCTGCATACCGGCCATATCTACCTTATCCAGCGCGCCTGTAGTCAGGTTGATGAACTGCATATCATCATGGGCTATGACGACACGCGCGATCGCAGTCTGTTTGAAGACAGTGCCATGTCGCAACAGCCTACGGTGCCCGATCGTCTACGCTGGCTGCTGCAAACCTTTAAGTATCAGAAAAATATCCGTATTCATGCCTTCAACGAAGAGGGCATGGAGCCGTATCCACACGGTTGGGACGTGTGGAGCAACGGGATCAAAACGTTTATGCAGGAGAAAGGGATCCAGCCAAACTGGATTTACACCTCTGAAGAATCAGATGCCCCGCAGTATCTCGAACATCTGGGGATCGAAACCGTGCTGGTGGATCCCAAGCGGACGTTTATGAGCATCAGCGGCGGGCAAATCCGTGAAAACCCGTTTCGCTACTGGGAGTATATTCCGACCGAAGTGAAGCCATTTTTCGTGCGCACCGTGGCGATCCTCGGCGGGGAGTCGAGCGGTAAATCGACGCTGGTGAACAAGCTCGCCAACATCTTTAACACCACCAGTGCGTGGGAATATGGGCGTGATTACGTCTTCTCCCATTTGGGCGGCGATGAGATGGCGTTACAGTATTCTGATTACGATAAAATCGCACTGGGACAAGCGCAATACATTGATTTTGCTGTTAAGTACGCCAATAAAGTGGCGTTCATCGACACCGATTTCGTGACCACTCAGGCTTTCTGCAAAAAGTATGAAGGGCGTGAACACCCGTTTGTGCAAGCGCTGATTGACGAGTATCGCTTCGACCTGGTTATCCTGCTGGAAAACAACACCCCGTGGGTAGCGGATGGCTTGCGCAGCCTTGGAAGTTCGGTTGACAGAAAAGCGTTTCAGACGCTGCTGGTCGAGATGTTGCAGGAAAACAATATCAATTTTGTGCACGTTCAGGAGCCTGACTACGACGGCCGCTTCCTGCGCTGCGTGGAGCTGGTGAAAGAGTTGATGGGCGAGCAGAGGTAGGTTTTAATGCCGGATGCGCTGCGCTTATCCGGCCTACAAGTCGCACTAACCTCGTAGGCCGGATGTGGCATGAGGCCGCCATCCGGCACTTAACGCTAATTACTTAGAAATACGCTTGTACTTAATACGCTTCGGCTCCAGCGCATCGGCGCCCAGCGTGCGTTTCTTGTACTCTTCGTATTCGGTAAAGTTACCTTCGAAGAACTCAACCTTACCCTCATCCTGATAATCCAGGATGTGGGTCGCGATACGGTCAAGGAACCAACGGTCGTGCGAGATAACCATCGCGCAACCCGGGAACTCCAGCAGGGCGTTTTCCAGCGCGCGCAGGGTTTCGATATCCAGGTCGTTGGTTGGTTCATCGAGCAGCAGCATGTTGCCGCCAACCTGCAGCAGCTTCGCCAGGTGCAGACGACCACGCTCACCGCCGGACAGCTCGCCGACACGTTTACCCTGATCCACACCTTTGAAGTTGAAGCGGCCCACGTAGGCACGGCTTGGCATTTCGGTGTTGCCGATCTTCATGATATCCAGCCCGCCGGACACTTCTTCCCACACGGTTTTGCTGTTGTCCATGGCGTCACGGAACTGGTCAACGGAGGCCAGTTTGACGGTTTCACCCAGCGTGATGGTACCGCTGTCAGGCTGTTCCTGGCCGGACATCATACGGAACAGGGTTGATTTACCCGCACCGTTCGGACCGATGATGCCGACGATAGCGCCTTTCGGTACCGAGAAGCTCAGATCGTCGATCAGCACGCGATCGCCGTAAGATTTACGCAGATTAGTGACTTCAACGACTTTATCGCCGAGACGTGGTCCAGGTGGGATAAACAGTTCGTTGGTTTCGTTACGTTTCTGGTATTCAGTGTTGTTCAGTTCTTCAAAGCGTGCCAGACGGGCTTTGCCCTTAGACTGACGGCCTTTCGCGCCCTGACGAACCCACTCCAGCTCTTTCTCAATGGATTTACGGCGAGCGGCTTCCTGAGAGGCTTCCTGGGCCAGACGCTGATCTTTCTGCTCCAGCCAGGAAGAGTAGTTACCTTCCCACGGAATACCTTCACCACGGTCCAGCTCCAGGATCCAGCCGGCAACGTTGTCGAGGAAGTAACGGTCGTGGGTAATTGCCACTACGGTACCTTCGAAGTCGTGCAGGAAGCGTTCCAGCCACGCGACGGATTCGGCGTCCAGGTGGTTAGTCGGTTCGTCGAGCAGCAGCATGTCTGGTTTTTCCAGCAGCAGGCGGCACAGCGCGACGCGGCGGCGTTCACCACCGGAAAGATTTTCAATTTTGGCATCCCAGTCCGGCAGACGCAGAGCGTCAGCGGCACGCTCAAGCTGCACGTTCAGGTTATGACCGTCGTGCGCCTGAATGATCTCTTCAAACTTGCCCTGTTGCGCGGCCAGCTTATCGAAGTCAGCGTCCGGTTCGGCGTACTTGGCGTACACTTCATCCAGACCTTTCAGCGCGTTAACCACTTCGGCAACCGCTTCTTCCACGGATTCACGAACGGTATGTTCCGGGTTCAGTTTTGGTTCCTGCGGCAGGTAACCGATTTTAATGCCTGGCTGCGGGCGAGCTTCACCTTCAATTTCGGTATCAATGCCAGCCATGATGCGCAGCAGGGTAGATTTACCCGCGCCGTTCAGACCGAGAACACCGATTTTGGCGCCAGGGAAGAAGCTCAGTGAGATGTTTTTAAGAATATGACGTTTCGGCGGAACGACCTTGCCGACACGATGCATGGTATAAACGAATTGGGCCACGTTGGACTCGCCTCTATGTTTATCCCGTCATACTTCAAGCCGCAGATGCGTTGGCTGTGTCGTTCACCCCAGTCACGTACTTTTGTACGCTCAGGGGATTCACTTCCTCGCCGCCTTGCTGCAACTTGAATTATTTAGGGCTAATTATTGGTAAATAGTTATCAAAGGCGAAGTGTAGCCTTTTTCATTGTCCAATCCCAGCCAGCAGATCCCACTCGCAACAAAAGTAAAAAAGTGTCCGTGACGTGGCGCATTCTGCAATGTCTGGTTAGCATGAATGAATTAAGCGGCATGATGCTGCACAGACGTAACATGAGAAGAGGAAGAGCTTGTGGACAAAGCCAAACAATTTACCTGGCGCCTGCTGGCTGCCAGCGTATGTCTGCTGACGGTCAGTCAAGTAGCGCGAGCGGATTCCCTGGATGAGCAGCGCAATCGCTATGCGCAAATTAAGCAGGCCTGGGATAACCGACAGATGGATGTCGTAGAGCAGATGATGCCTGGCCTGAAGAACTATCCTCTGTATCCTTATCTGGAATATCGCCAGATCACTGACGATCTGATGAATCAGCCCACCATTACCGTCACCAATTTTGTGCGCGCCAACCCGACGCTGCCCCCGGCGCGTACTCTGCAATCTCGTTTCGTGAATGAACTGGCGCGCCGCGAAGACTGGCGTGGGCTGCTGGCGTTCAGTCCGGAAAAACCGGGCACCACCGAAGCGCAATGTAACTATTACTTCGCGAAATGGAGTACCGGGCAAACTGAAGAAGCCTGGCAGGGGGCGAAAGAA
The DNA here is from genome assembly GCF_000398825.1 of Citrobacter sp. KTE30. Taxonomy (NCBI): domain Bacteria; kingdom Pseudomonadati; phylum Pseudomonadota; class Gammaproteobacteria; order Enterobacterales; family Enterobacteriaceae; genus Citrobacter; species Citrobacter sp. KTE30. The sequence continues at coordinate 423,967 of NZ_KB976055.1, forward strand.
CTGTGGCTGAGCGGAAAAAGTCAGCCGAACGCCTGTGACAAATTATTCGGCGTATGGCGTGCCTCAGGCACTCAGGATCCGCTGGCGTATCTGGAACGTATTCGTCTGGCGATGAAAGCCGGGAATACCGGACTGGTCACGGCGTTGGCCGGACAGATGCCCGCGCAATACCAAACCATTGCTTCAGCGATCATCGCGCTGGCCAACGATCCGAATTCGGTAATGACCTTTGCTCGCACCACCGGCGCAACGGATTTCACCCGACAGATGGCGGCGGTCGCCTTTGCCAGCGTGGCGCGTCAGGATGTGGAGAATGCCCGCCTGATGATCCCTTCCCTGGTGCAGGCGCAACAGTTGAATGACGAGCAAACCCAGGAGCTGCGCGACATTGTCGCCTGGCGTCTGATGGGCAATGACGTTACCGACGAGCAGGCCAAATGGCGTGATGATGCGATTATGCGCTCCAACTCCACCTCGCTTGTGGAGCGCCGGGTGCGCATGGCGCTGGGAACCGGCGATCGTCGTGGCCTGAATACCTGGCTGGCGCGTCTGCCAATGGAAGCCAAAGAAAAAGATGAGTGGCGCTACTGGCAAGCGGATCTGCTGCTGGAGCGCGGACGCGATGCGGAAGCCAAAGAGATCCTGCACCAACTCATGCAGCAGCGCGGTTTCTATCCGATGGTGGCGGCGCAGCGCCTGGGCGAAGAGTACGAGCTGAAAGTGGATAAAGCACCAGCGAACGTTGATTCTGCGCTGACTCAGGGCTCGGAAATGGCACGCGTCCGCGAGCTAATGTACTGGAACATGGATAATACTGCGCGCAGTGAATGGGCTAATCTGGTCTCCAGCCGTACCAAGTCCGAGCAGGCTCAGTTGGCGCGTTACGCGTTCAACAATCACTGGTGGGATCTAAGCGTTCAGGCGACGATCGCCGGAAAGCTGTGGGATCATCTGGAAGAGCGCTTCCCATTGGCCTATAAAGATCTTTTTACCCGTTACACCAGCGGCAAGGATATTCAGCCAAGCTATGCGATGGCGATAGCGCGTCAGGAAAGCGCCTGGAACCCGAAAGTGAAATCACCGGTTGGCGCAAGCGGGCTGATGCAGATTATGCCGGGTACGGCGACGCATACGGTGAAAATGTTCTCGATTCCAGGTTACAGCAGTCCGAGCCAGCTATTGGATCCTGATACCAACATCAACATCGGAACCAGCTATTTGCAGTACGTGTATCAGCAATTTGGCAATAACCGCATCTTTGCGTCAGCAGCCTATAACGCCGGTCCGGGACGCGTTCGCACCTGGCTTGGCAATAGCGCTGGCCGCATTGATGCCGTCGCGTTTGTCGAGAGCATTCCATTCTCAGAGACGCGTGGTTATGTGAAGAACGTGCTGGCTTACGATGCGTACTATCGCTATTTCCTCGGCGATAAACCGGAGTTGATGAGCGACGCAGAATGGCAACGTCGTTACTGATTGTGTCGATTGTGTTATGCTATCGTACTCGTTAAAGAGTACAAAAGGGGGAGGCAAGCACGCTTCCCCCGCAACGATGGCGATATCTTATGACTCAGCAATCACCCTATTCAGCAGAGATGGCAGAACAACGTCACCAGGAGTGGTTACGTTTTGTCGATCTGCTTAAACACGCCTACGAACAAGATTTACACCTGCCACTGCTCAATTTGATGTTAACGCCGGATGAGCGTGAAGCGTTGGGCACGCGTGTGCGTATCATTGAAGAGCTGCTGCGCGGTGAGATGAGCCAGCGTGAGCTTAAAAACGAGCTCGGGGCGGGGATTGCTACTATTACGCGAGGATCGAACAGCCTCAAATCCGCGCCGGTGGATCTGCGTCAGTGGCTGGAACAGGTGTTGCTCGGGAAAAATTGATCCGCCGGATGTGGCTTTGCCTTATCCGGCCTACGATTGAACATCCGGCACAATGCTATAAATACACCGCGTTATGAAACGGGCTGAGCGCCAGAATCACCGCCTGATGGTAGACGCTCGAGCGCGTCAGCTTACCCGCGGTAAAGACGCCGATTGCGCCCTCTTTACGGCCAATCTCATCAATACCTGTATAGTCCGACATCACCGGGCCGAGTGCTTCACCTTTGCGGACTCTGTCGAGAATGACAGTAGGCAATGGCAGCGTGGCTGAACGGGCTTCACCGCGCCGGTGGCCGTTATCAATCACCACCCAACTGAAGGTGGCATCGTCGTCAATTCCTGCTTCAATGGCGACCCAGAAATCAGCCTGCGGGTGCTGGCGGCGAGCGTTATCAACGCGATTTCGTGCGCCAGTGCGCGTTTCCTGGTTTCCGAAAGGTTGTTCCGGCACGCCACTCTCGACGGCGACGGGTTCTATATGGCAGGATCCTTCCCCGAAAATCTCTTCAAATGCCCGCAGAATTGCCTGAATTTTGGCAGGATTGGTGGTCGCAGAGATAACCTTGTGCATAATTAAGCTCAGTTTGAAAATTCATCGCATCGCAGTATAACGGAAAAAAAGCATGTTACAGGTATACCTTGTTCGCCATGGCGAAACGCAGTGGAACGCCGAGCGACGTATTCAAGGCCAGTCAGACAGCCCACTAACCGCTAAAGGTGAACAGCAAGCCATGCAGGTGGGTGAACGCGCTCGCTCGTTTGGTATTACGCATGTCATCAGTAGCGATCTTGGTCGTACACGACGCACCGCAGAAATCATCGCCCAGGCCTGTGGCTGTGATATCACCTATGACTCCCGTCTGCGCGAGCTAAATATGGGTGTGCTGGAAAAACGTCACATCGATACGCTGACGCCGGAGGAAGAGGGCTGGCGTCGCCAGTTGGTGAACGGTACGGTGGATGGGCGTATCCCTGAAGGGGAATCGATGCAGGAATTGAGCGATCGCGTCAACGCAGCGCTGGCATCCTGTCTGGAATTGCCGCCGGGAAGTCGTCCGCTGCTGGTCAGTCACGGTATCGCGCTGGGTTGCCTGGTGAGTACAATTCTTGGATTACCGGCATGGGCTGAACGTCGCTTGCGTCTGCGCAACTGTTCTATTTCTCGCGTTGATTACCAGGAAAGCTTATGGCTGGCGCCGGGATGGGTCGTTGAAACGGCAGGGGACATCTCACATCTGGACGCCCCTGCGTTGGATGAACTACAGCGCTAGCGGCGAATCGGAATCAGGAATTCGCAGCGCAGGTTGATCGGGCGATCTCCCGCTTTGGCATCTTCTGCCGGGTAATATCGCTCGATATCCTGTCCTTTACGGCGCGTCAGGTTCAGCATTGGCATGCATGTGCCGTAAACCGTCAGGATAAACTCTTGCACGCCGGTTCCCAGCCCTTCGTAGGTAAACATCACGTACTCGCCACCCTGTAACAGGATAGGCTGCGCCGACGGCACATAGCCATTGGCCTGTTCCGGCGTCAGTGCAGTGGTGTAAAACACTTCCTGCTCGTCATCTTTTTCAATGCTCGGACGCGTTTCGTTAAGCCCGTACAGGACTGGCGGGATCGCAGGAGCCTGACTGAGGAAGTCGCGCCAGAACTGAATACGCATTTCATGACGGAAATCTGAAATCTGTTCCAGCGAGCAGGAATAGCTTTGCGTGGTGCCGAGTAGTTGCGTATCTTCCAGGGTGACAAACTCGTGCGCAGGCATCGCAAATTCACCCAGGCGCATTGGCGGGCGAATACCAAACGCACTCCATTCCGGGGAGCGACGATACAGCGCAGGCGTTTGGGAAAACTGTTTCTTGAACGCGCGAGTAAAGGTTTGTTGAGAGTCGAAGCGATATTGCAGCGCAATATCCAAAATTGGGCGCGCAGTCAGGCGCAGCGCCACTGCAGATTTCGATAAACGACGGGCGCGGATATAGGCGCCAATAGCATGGCCCGTCACGTCCTTAAACATTCTCTGCAGGTGCCACTTGGAATAGCCCGCTTTTGCCGCCACATTGTCAAGCGACAAAGGCTGATCCAGATGACCTTCCAGCCAGATTAATAGGTCGCGAATAATGCCAGCCTGATCCATAAAATATCCTCATCCTTTCAACAACGAGTACCTGACGTCAGGTATGAGGATAATAGCATTTTTTGCTGTTTTAGCATTCAGTGTTTTTTTTGCTCATAAATGCTTTTTTCGGACATACGAAAGCGTGATTATTGTAATCCTGTGATCTGTATACGTTTTATCTTAGAATGTCGAATAATTGCACAGAGTAACTTTTAAAAATGGTAACAATATGAAATATAAGAGCTTAGTCATTTCCTCAATTCTGCTGATGTTGGCGCAGGTTGCCCATGCGGAGCAGATTGGATCTGTCGATACGGTGTTCAAAATGTTCGGCCCGGATCATAAAATTGTGGTCGAAGCGTTTGACGATCCGGATGTTACCAACGTGACCTGCTACGTGAGTCGGGCGAAGACTGGCGGCATCAAAGGTGGTCTGGGGCTGGCGGAAGATACCTCCGATGCCGCCATTTCCTGCCAGCAGGTTGGGCCGGTAGAACTGAGCGACAGAATCAAGAACGGTAAAGCTCAGGGCGAAGTGGTATTTAAAAAACGTACCTCGCTGGTGTTTAAATCTTTACAGGTCGTGCGTTTTTACGATGCGAAACGTAATGCGCTGGCCTATCTGGCTTATTCAGATAAAGTCGTCGATGGATCGCCCAAAAATGCCATTAGTGCGGTACCCATCATGCCGTGGCGGCAATAACAAGGAAGCACAATGCAACAGCCGTTGATCTGGTTGGTTGAGGATGAGCAGGGAATCGCTGATACGCTTATCTACATGCTGCAGCAAGAGGGGTTTAGCGTAGAGGCGTTTGAGCGCGGATTTCCCGTGCTGGAGAAGTCTCGCCAGCAATGCCCTGATGCCATCATTCTGGATGTCGGGCTACCGGATATAAGCGGTTTTGAACTGTGCCGACGTTTACTTGAACGCCACCCGGCGTTGCCGATCCTGTTTCTGACCGCACGCAGCGATGAAGTGGATCGCCTGTTGGGGCTGGAAATTGGCGCGGATGACTATGTTGCCAAGCCTTTCTCGCCGCGTGAAGTGTGCGCGCGTGTGCGTACGCTGCTGCGGCGGGTGCAAAAATTCTCCACGCCTTCATTGACAACGCGCTGTGGGGATTTTGAACTTAATGAGCTGGCCGCGCAGATTACTTGGTTCGGCATGCCGTTGAACCTGACGCGCTATGAATTCCTGCTGCTGAAAACATTCCTGATGTCGCCGGGACGTATTTACTCCCGCCAACAACTGATGGATTTAGTCTGGGCCGATGCGCAGGATACCTTTGATAGAACGGTCGATACCCACATCAAAACGCTGCGCGCCAAGCTGCGGGCCATCAACCCCGAGCTTTCCCCCATCAATACGCATCGTGGTATGGGATACAGCCTGAGGAGCGTCTGATGCGCATTGGCATGCGTTTGCTGCTCGGCTATTTTCTGATTGTTGCCGTCGCTGCCTGGTTCGTTCTGTCTATCTTTGTGCAGGAAATTAAGCCAGGCGTCCGTCGAGCGACTGAGGGCACATTGATTGATACCGCCACGCTGCTGGCTGTGCTGGCGCGTGATGACTTACTCTCTGATACCCCCGCCAACGGCAAGCTGGCGCAGGCCTTTTCGCAACTGCATAACCGCCCATTCCGCGCCAATATCAGCGGCATTAACAAAGTACGTAATGAATACCATGTCTACATGACGGACGCACAGGGCAAGGTGGTGTTTGATTCAGCTAATCAGGCCGTCGGTCAGGACTACTCCCGCTGGAACGACGTGTGGTTAACATTACGTGGGCAGTATGGCGCTCGTAGTACGCCGCAAAATCCGGACGACCCGGAAAGCTCGGTGATGTACGTTGCCGCGCCGATTGTAGACGGTGGTCGTATTATCGGTGTGCTCAGTGTCGGCAAACCAAATGCAGCGATGGCGCCGGTGATTAAACGCAGTGAACGGCGAATGCTGTGGGCCAGCGCCGTATTGCTGGGTATTGCCCTGGTGATTGGCTTCGGGATGGTATGGTGGATAAACCGCTCCATTGCCCGGCTGGCGCGTTATGCCGATTCCGTTACTGAGAATCGCCCCGTCCCACTGCCTGATTTAGGCAGTAGCGAGTTACGCAAACTGGCGCAGGCGCTGGAAAGTATGCGTCTGAAGCTCGAAGGCAAGAACTACATTGAGCAGTATGTCTACGCGTTAACCCATGAGCTGAAAAGCCCGCTGGCGGCCATTCGTGGCGCGGCGGAGATACTGCGCGAAGGTCCGCCGCCAAACGTGGTAGCGCGCTTTACCGATAATATTCTGACGCAAAATGCGCGCATGCAGGCGCTGGTTGAAACCTTGTTACGTCAGGCGCGACTGGAGAATCGGCAGGACATTACGTTGACGCCAGTGGCGGTAGATGCGCTGTTTGCTCAGCTTAAAGAGGCGCGTAGCGTGCAGCTGGCGGCAAAAAACATCACGCTGACCATTCTGCCTTCATCGCTTAGCGTCGCAGCCGATCCCGCGTTACTGGAGCAGGCATTGGGGAATTTACTCGACAACGCTATCGACTTTACGCCACAGGACGGGACGATTGTTCTGAGTGCACATCAGCACGAGGATCGGGTCACGTTGCAGGTTACCGACAGCGGTAGCGGGATCCCTGACTTTGCGTTGCCGCGTATTTTTGAGCGCTTCTACTCGCTGCCCCGCGAGAATGGACACAAGAGCAGCGGTTTGGGGCTGGCGTTTGTCAGTGAAGTTGCACGACTGCATGAAGGCGCGGTGACATTATCTAACCGACCAGAAGGCGGTGCACAAGCTTCGTTTACGCTTCACCGTCACTTCACATAACTTCAAATTCTCCGCACATAGCTGTTCTACCTTGCTGATATTGCAAAGGAGAACGCTATGTTGAAATCACCCCTGTTCTGGAAAATCGTCACTCTGGGTGGCGCCATGCTGCTGTTGTTAATTCCCCTGACAATGGTCAGGCAGATAATCGTAGAGCGATCGGATTATCGCAATGACGTTGAAGATGCAATCCGCCAGAGCACCAGCGGACCGCAAAAGATGGTCGGCCCGTTGATAGCCATTCCGGTGACAGAGCTTTATACCTCGCTGGAGGATGGCAAAGAGATCCAGCGTAAGCGAAGCTATATCCATTTCTGGCTGCCGGAGTCGTTGGTGGTTGAGGGGAGTCAGAACGTTGAAGCGCGTAAAATCGGTATTTATGAGGGCCAGGTCTGGCACAATGACCTCTCGGTGAAGGCCGAGTTTAACGCTGAACGTTTGCGTGATTTAAACCATCCCAACGTCAGCGTCGGCAAACCATTTATCGTGGTTGGAGTGGGGGATGCGCGCGGGATTGGTGTGGTGCAAGCGCCGCAGGTCAATGGAACGTCGCTGGCGGTTGAGCCGGGGACGGGGTTGGATGGACGTGCGCAGGGGATCCACATTCCGTTACCCGACGCGAGCTGGGCGGAGCAAAACCTGAGCATGACGCTGTCGCTGAATTTGAGCGGAACAGGAGATTTCTCCGTTGTTCCGGTTGGCCGTAACAGTGAAATGACCTTAACCAGCAATTGGTCGCATCCCAACTTTCTTGGGGATTTTCTTCCGGCTAAGCGCGAAATCAGTGAGTCTGGATTCAATGCACAGTGGCAAAGCAGTTGGTTTGCCAATAACCTCGGCGAACGCTTTGATGGCGAAAAGATTGGCTGGGAGGGAATGCCTGCATTTAGCGTCGCTGTCGCCACGCCTGCGGATCAATACCAACTGACGGACAGGGCGACAAAATATGCCATTTTGCTGATTGTGCTGACCTTTATGTCTTTCTTTGTTCTTGAAAGCATGACCAGCCTTCGACTGCACCCGATGCAGTACCTGCTGGTGGGATTATCGCTGGTGATGTTTTATCTGTTGCTGCTGGCGTTGTCAGAACATATTGGTTTTACCGCCGCGTGGATTACGGCGAGTCTGGTGGGGGCGTTGATGAACGGTGTGTATCTGCAGGCGATATTACAGGGTTGGCTTAAGAGTATTTTGTTCACCGTAGCGCTGCTGGGGCTGGATGGTGTGATGTGGGTGTTGCTCCGTTCACAGGACAGCTCTTTACTGCTGGGAACCGGCGTGCTGTTGGTCGCGTTGTGTGGCGTGATGTTCCTGACGCGTCATCTTGACTGGCACTCGCTGGCACAGCCAAAACCAAAGCCGACAGAAATTCCGGAGTCTCAGCCTGCGCAGAGTGACGAGTTTCGCTTATGGAAATAGGGCTGTGGTGAAATGAAAAACGGCGCATATTGCGCCGTTTTTTTTACCTGTGAGGATCGAATTAATCCTGCAGGTCGCCGCAGAAACGGTAGCCTTCCCCGTGAATGGTGGCGATGATTTCTGGCGTATCCGGCGTTGATTCGAAATGTTTACGAATGCGGCGGATAGTCACGTCAACGGTACGGTCATGCGGCTTCAGTTCGCGACCGGTCATTTTTTTCAGCAGTTCTGCGCGAGACTGGATTTTGCCCGGATTCTCACAGAAGTGAAGCATGGCGCGGAATTCGCTGCGTGGCAGTTTATACTGCTCGCCATCAGGACCAATCAGAGAGCGGCTGTTGATGTCCAGCTCCCAGCCATTGAACTTGTAGCTCTCGACGCTACGGCGTTCTTCGCTGACGGTACCCAGGTTCATGGTACGCGACAGCAGGTTACGAGCACGGATAGTCAGTTCGCGCGGGTTAAACGGCTTGGTGATGTAATCGTCTGCGCCGATTTCGAGGCCGAGAATTTTATCGACTTCGTTATCACGGCCCGTCAGGAACATCAGCGCAACGTTAGCTTGTTCGCGGAGTTCGCGCGCTAACAGGAGGCCATTTTTCCCAGGCAGATTGATATCCATAATCACAAGGTTGATGTCATATTCAGAGAGAATCTGATGCATTTCCGCGCCATCTGTCGCTTCGAATACATCATAGCCTTCTGCTTCGAAAATGCTTTTCAACGTGTTGCGTGTTACTAACTCGTCTTCAACGATAAGAATGTGCGGGGTCTGCATGTTTGCTACCTAAATTGCCAACTAAATCGAAACAGGAAGTACAAAAGTCCCTGACCTGCCTGATGCATGCCGTAAATTAACATGATCGGCGTAACATGACTAAAGTACGTAATTGCGTTCTTGATGCACTTTCCATCAACGTCAACAACATCATTAGCTTGGTCGTGGGTAGTTTCCCTCTGGACCCGACAGTGTCAAAAACGGCTGTCATCCTAACCATTTTAACAGCAACATAACAGGCTAAGACATGCCGGACACCCAATAAAACTACGCTTCGTTGACATATATCAAGTTCAATTGTAGCACGTTAACAGTTTGATGAAATCAACGTATCCAAATGTTTGCTTTCATCACAAAATTGCAATATTACAACTAGTTGCACGCGCTAATTAATAAATGTAATGAATCCAACCAATGCGATCCATTTTAAATTAAATTATCATGGATAAACAGAAGGATATGCAACTTTTGTTAACATAAAGGGCAATAGTTCAGTCTGGAAATAGTTTAGCATTTTTTACCGGATGCGAAATGCTTTTTCAGTGATTTCTGTTAAAAATATGTAAATTCGCGCTGCGTAATATGTTGATGCACGTCACATTATTACCTGCACATAGGCTAAAAGAGTATCGAAATGCGTTTAACAATTATTCTGGTTGCCCCCGCCAGAGCGGAAAATATTGGTGCGGCAGCCCGTGCGATGAAGACCATGGGATTCACCCAGTTGCGGATCGTTGACAGCGAGGCCCACCTGGAACCTGCCACGCGATGGGTTGCGCATGGCTCGGGTGATATTATTGATAATATTAACGTTTTTCCAACGTTAGCCGAGGCGCTTCACGACGTGGATTTTACCGTCGCGACCACGGCGCGCAGCCGCGCGAAGTTTCATTATTACGCTACGCCGGTCGAACTGGTTCCCCTGTTGCAGGAAAAATCAACGTGGATGGATCACGCCGCGCTGGTTTTTGGTCGTGAAGATTCGGGGCTGACCAACGAAGAATTGGCTCTGGCGGATGTCCTCACCGGGGTACCGATGGTGGCTGACTATCCATCACTCAATTTGGGGCAGGCGGTGATGGTGTATTGCTATCAATTAGCAGGTTTAATACAACAACCGGCCAGAAACATTGAGATGACGGATGAGCATCAGCTACAGGCATTGCGCGAACGTGTTTTGCGTTTATTAGCCACGCTGAACGTTTCTGACGACATTAAGTTGACGGACTGGCTGCAACAGCGAATGGGTCTGTTAGAGCAGCGAGACACGGCAATGTTGCACCGTTTTTTACATGATATAGAAAAAAATCTAACAAAATAAAGTGTTGATCAATGTTTGTTGTGCAGTGTTTTACTCTGGTTTCAAGTGGGCGAGACATGCTGTATTGGTTGAAAGTAAAAGGGCAAGCAGTCGCTCATGAACAAGTTTCGGAATGTGATCAATTTAAAAATTTATTGACTTAGGTCAGCAGATACTTTAACCCTAAAAGAATACAAGACAGACAGATAATAATTACAGAGCACACAACATCATGAAACGCATCAGCATCACTATTACCACAACCATCACCATTACCACAGGTAACGGTGCGGGCTGACGCGTACAGGAAACACAAGAAAAAGCCCGCACCTAAACAGTGCGGGCTTTTTTTTCGACCAAAGGCAATGAGGTAAACCATGCGAGTGTTGAAGTTCGGCGGTACATCAGTGGCAAATGCAGAGCGCTTTCTGCGGGTTGCCGATATTCTGGAAAGCAATGCCAGACAGGGGCAGGTCGCGACCGTGCTCTCTGCCCCCGCAAAAATTACCAACCATCTGGTGGCGATGATTGAGAAGACCATCGGTGGTCAGGATGCTTTAGCCAATATCAGCGACGCCGAACGTATTTTCTCTGAGCTGTTGGTGGGTTTGGCCGCTGCGCAGCCGGGTTTTCCGCTGGCTCCGCTCAAAGCCTTTGTTGAACAAGAGTTTGCCCAGATTAAACACGTCTTGCATGGCATCAGCCTGTTGGGACAGTGCCCGGACAGCATCAATGCCGCGCTTATCTGCCGCGGCGAAAAAATGTCGATCGCCATCATGGCTGGCCTGCTGGAAGCGCGCGGGCACAACGTGACGGTCATCGACCCGGTGGAGAAATTGCTGGCAGTCGGCCATTACCTCGAATCTACCGTTGATATCGCCGAATCTACGCGCCGCATTGCCGCCAGCCGTATTCCTGCGGACCACATGATTTTGATGGCCGGATTTACCGCCGGGAATGAGAAAGGTGAGTTAGTAGTGCTGGGGCGTAATGGCTCCGACTACTCTGCCGCCGTACTGGCCGCCTGTTTGCGCGCGGATTGTTGTGAGATCTGGACCGATGTTGACGGCGTATATACTTGCGATCCGCGTCAGGTACCCGACGCCCGACTGCTGAAGTCGATGTCTTATCAGGAAGCGATGGAGCTTTCTTACTTCGGCGCCAAAGTGCTGCACCCGCGCACCATTACCCCTATTGCCCAGTTCCAGATCCCTTGCCTGATTAAAAATACCGGCAATCCACAAGCGCCTGGCACGTTGATTGGCGCCAGCAGTGATGACGACGATTTGCCGGTAAAAGGTATTTCTAATCTCAATAACATGGCTATGTTTAGCGTTTCCGGCCCAGGAATGAAAGGCATGGTGGGTATGGCGGCACGCGTTTTTGCCGCAATGTCGCGTGCGGGCATTTCGGTAGTGCTGATCACCCAATCCTCTTCCGAATACAGCATCAGCTTCTGCGTCCCGCAGGGCGACTGCGCGCGTGCGCAACGCGCGATGCAGGATGAATTCTACCTCGAACTGAAAGAAGGCCTGCTGGAGCCGCTGGCGGTGACTGAGCGTCTGGCTATCATCTCTGTTGTTGGCGATGGTATGCGTACTCTGCGTGGCATTTCGGCGAAATTCTTTGCCGCGCTGGCTCGTGCGAACATCAATATCGTGGCGATCGCCCAGGGTTCGTCTGAGCGTTCTATTTCAGTGGTGGTGAACAACGACGACGCGACTACCGGCGTTCGCGTGACCCATCAAATGCTGTTCAACACCGACCAGGTGATTGAAGTGTTTGTGATTGGCGTAGGCGGGGTGGGCGGTGCGCTACTGGAGCAGCTTAAACGTCAGCAAACCTGGCTCAAAAAGAAGCATATCGATCTGCGCGTGTGCGGCGTGGCGAATTCGAAGGCTCTGCTGACCAACGTCCATGGTTTGAATCTGGAAAACTGGCAGGCGGAGCTGGAAAGCGCGAAAGAGCCATTCAACCTTGGGCGCTTAATTCGCCTGGTGAAAGAATATCATCTGCTTAATCCGGTGATTGTCGACTGTACGTCAAGCCAGGCGGTGGCGGATCAGTATGCTGATTTCCTGCGCGAAGGCTTCCATGTGGTTACGCCGAACAAAAAGGCCAACACCTCGTCGATGGATTACTACCATCAGCTGCGTTTTGCCGCCGCGAAGTCCCGGCGTAAATTCCTCTACGACACCAACGTGGGCGCAGGCTTGCCGGTAATTGAAAACCTGCAAAACCTGCTCAGCGCAGGTGATGAATTGCAGCGTTTCTCCGGTATTCTTTCCGGCTCGCTGTCGTTTATTTTCGGCAAGCTGGATGAAGGCATGAGCTTCTCGCAAGCCACCACCATGGCACGTGAGATGGGCTATACCGAGCCCGATCCGCGTGACGATCTTTCCGGCATGGATGTGGCACGTAAGCTGCTGATCCTCGCCCGTGAGACCGGTCGTGAGCTGGAGCTTTCAGACGTGGTCATTGAGCCAGTTCTGCCAAACGAGTTTGATGATTCTGGTGATGTATCCGCGTTTATGGCGAAATTGCCACAGTTGGATGACGTCTTTGCCGCGCGCGTGGCGAAAGCCCGTGATGAGGGAAAAGTATTGCGTTATGTTGGCAATATCGAAGAGGACGGCGTTTGTCGCGTGAAAATTGATGCAGTAGACGGCAACGATCCGCTGTTTAAAGTGAAAAACGGTGAGAACGCGCTGGCATTCTATAGCCACTACTATCAGCCGTTACCGTTGGTTCTGCGCGGATATGGCGCGGGTAACGACGTGACGGCAGCGGGCGTCTTTGCTGACCTGCTACGCACCCTTTCATGGAAGTTAGGAGTCTGACATGGTGAGAGTTTATGCCCCGGCTTCCAGTGCCAATATGAGCGTCGGGTTTGATGTGCTTGGTGCGGCAGTAACTCCGGTGGACGGTTCGCTGTTGGGCGATGTGGTGTCCGTTGAGGCGGCTGATCAGTTCAGCCTGAACAACCTTGGGCGCTTTGCCAACAAGCTGCCGTCAGAGCCGCGCGAAAATATTGTCTATCAGTGTTGGGAGCGATTCTGCCAGGAGCTGGGTAAAACGGTTCCGGTGGCGATGACGCTGGAAAAAAATATGCCGATTGGCTCCGGGTTAGGCTCCAGCGCCTGTTCCGTCGTGGCGGCGTTAGTCGCTATGAACGAACACTGCGGTAAGCCGCTCAACGATACGCGCCTGTTGGCGATAATGGGCGAGCTGGAAGGGCGTATCTCCGGCAGTATTCATTACGATAACGTTGCCCCGTGCTTTTTGGGCGGCATGCAGTTAATGATCGAAGAAAACGGCATTATCAGCCAGCAGGTGCCAGGCTTTGATGAGTGGCTATGGGTACTGGCGTATCCGGGGATTAAAGTGTCGACGGCAGAAGCGCGGGCGATTCTACCTGCGCAGTATCGCCGTCAGGACTGTATCGCCCACGGGCGACATCTGGCTGGATTTATCCATGCCTGCTATTCCCGTCAGCCTGGGCTTGCCGCGAAGCTGATGAAGGACGTCATTGCTGAGCCGTATCGTACCCGCTTGCTACCAGGCTTTAGTCAGGCGCGTCAGGCGGTAACAGAAATTGGCGCGCTGGCCAGCGGGATCTCCGGGTCAGGGCCGACGCTGTTCGCCTTGTGCGATAAGCCGGATACGGCGCAGCGCGTAGCAGATTGGCTGAGTAAAAATTACCTGCAAAATCAGGAAGGCTTTGTTCATATTTGCCGGCTGGACACGGCGGGCGCACGGGTACTGGGATAATCAATGAAACTGTATAATCTGAAAGATCATAACGAGCAGGTCAGCTTTGCGCAGGCCGTCACGCAAGGGCTTGGCAAGAATCAGGGATTGTTTTTTCCGCACGATCTACCGGAATTCAATCTGACAGAAGTGGATGAGATGCTGAACCAGGACTTCGTTAGCCGCAGCGCGAAGATCCTGTCCGCATTTATTGGTGATGAGATCCCTCAGGAAATTCTGGAAAAACGCGTGCGTGCTGCATTTGCTTTTCCGGCACCGGTTGCTCAGGTTGCCGCAGATGTCGGCTGTCTGGAACTGTTCCACGGCCCTACGCTTGCATTTAAAGACTTTGGCGGGCGCTTTATGGCGCAAATGCTGACGCACATCAGCGGCGACAAGCCGGTAACCATTCTGACGGCGACCTCAGGTGATACCGGCGCGGCGGTTGCACATGCCTTTTATGGCCTGAAAAATGTGCGCGTGGTGATCCTCTACCCGAACGGCAAGATCAGCCCATTACAGGAAAAACTGTTCTGTACGCTGGGCGGTAACATTGAAACTGTAGCGATTGATGGCGATTTTGATGCCTGCCAGGCGCTGGTGAAACAGGCGTTTGATGACGAAGAGCTGAAGGTGGCTCTGGGACTGAACTCGGCTAATTCAATTAACATCAGCCGTCTGCTGGCGCAAATCTGTTACTACTTTGAGGCTGTGGCTCAGCTACCGCAAGAGGCGCGGAATCAGCTGGTGATTTCTGTTCCCAGCGGTAACTTTGGCGATCTGACCGCCGGGCTGCTGGCGAAATCACTGGGCTTGCCGGTGAAGCGTTTTATCGCGGCGACTAACGTTAACGATACGGTTCCGCGTTTCCTTGCTGAAGGTGAGTGGGCGCCGAAAGCGACTCAGGCGACGTTATCGAATGCGATGGATGTCAGCCAGCCGAACAACTGGCCGCGCGTGGAAGAACTGTTCCGCCGTAAAATCTGGCGTCTGAATGAGCTGGGTTATGCCGCCGTTGATGATGCCACGACTCAGGACACCATGCGTGAGTTACATGAGATAGGCTACACCTCAGAACCGCATGCGGCGGTGGCTTACCGTGCGCTGCGTGACCAACTGAACCCTGGCGAGTACGGCCTGTTCCTTGGTACTGCGCATCCGGCGAAGTTTAAAGAAAGCGTTGAAGAGATTCTTGATCTGACGCTGGCGTTGCCAAAAGAGCTGGCGGAACGCGCGGACTTGCCGCTGCTTTCTCATCACCTGCCTGCTGATTTTGCGCAACTGCGTAAGCTGATGATGACCCGCGGGTAATGGTTGTGCCCGCTGGCGCTTTGCTTAGCGGGCCTACAAAACCTGTAGGCCGGATAAGGCGTTAGCCGTCATCCGGCATGTAAATTATTGCTCGTGGCGTTTAAACACCAGTTCGCCGTTTCCTGACGCTTCTTCATCAAAGAAATAGCCTTCGCTGTTAAATGCGGTCAGCTGTTCCGGCTGCGTTAAGCGGTTCTCAATGATGTAGCGGCTCATCAGGCCGCGCGCTTTCTTGGCATAAAAGCTGATGACTTTGAACTTGCCGTTTTTCTCGTCTAGGAAGACTGGTTTAATCAGCTCGGCATTGAGCTTTTTCGGCTTCACGGATTTAAAATACTCATCCGAAGCGAGATTAATCACCACGCTGTCGCCTTGTGCTTCAAGTGCTTCATTAAGTTTATCGGTGATGATATCTCCCCAGAACTGGTAGAGATCTTTACCCTTCGCATTGGCCAAACGAATGCCCATCTCCAGACGATAAGGCTGCATCAAATCCAGCGGACGTAGAACGCCGTACAGTCCGGACAACATCCTTAAATGCTGCTGAGCGAAGTCGAAATCCGCCTCGCTGAAGGTTTCAGCCTGCAGCCCGGTATACACGTCGCCCTTAAATGCCAGAATGGCCTGGCGCGCATTGTCCGGCGTGAAGTCAGGCTGCCAGTCATGGAAACGCGTGGCATTCAAATCCGCCAGTTTGTCGCTAATTCCCATCAGCTTGCCAATCTGCGGCGCAGAGAGCTGGCGCGCCACATGGATAAGCTGCTGAGAGTGATCCAGCAGTTCGGGTAGCGTATGGCGTGTTGTTGCCAGCGGACTTTGGTAGTCGAGCGTTTTTGCAGGTGAAATCAGAATCAGCATATCCAGTCCTTGCAGGAAATTTACTGCGACTTTAGCAAAAAAAACGACAGATTTGATCGATGGTTGTGATTGCCGCGCTATCCGCGCGGCGTTTCATCCCAGCTTTCGGGGGCAAGCTGTTGTCTGATATCAGGATAACGGCGCGGATCGAATTCCGGGCGCACCCCGAGTTTACGCTGGCGCAGATAATCGCTGGCGATGGTATGGACAACCGGAGAAAGCAGCAGAATCGCTGTCAGGTTAGTAATGGCCATACAAGCCATAATGATATCGGCCAACTGCCAGACCAGCGGGAAGCTGACAAACGTTCCGCCGATAATGGTGCTAATGGTAGCGATTCGCAATAGCCAGATGATGCGCATATTGTCCAGTTTCAGAAAGACGAGATTGTTCTCCGCATAGATGTAGTTGGCGACGATCGAGCTAAAGGCAAACAGAATCACAATAAAAGCCACGAATCCGGCTCCCCATTCTCCCGTCAGCGTTACCATTGCTTTTTGAAGTAACTGGATGCCTTCCATTGGCACATAGCTGGTGCCATTGCCTGCCAACAGAATAATCATCGCGCTAGCCGTACAGACCACGAGAGTGTCGCCTAATACCCCAATCATTTGCACAATGCCTTGTGCCGCAGGATGCGGTGGCCAGGAGGCGGCCGATGCGGCTGCATTCGGCGTAGATCCCATTCCGGCTTCGTTAGAAAACATGCCGCGCTGAAAACCGTTGGCAATAGCCTGGCTTAGCGTATATCCGGCCGCACCCGCTGCTGCTTCCTGCCAGCCAAAGGCGCTTTTTATAATGGTGACGATAATGTCGGGAAGCTGCCCGATATGCCACAGACAGATGATGATGCTACTTCCAACCCACAGCAGTGCCATCATCGGAACGAACCATTGCATCAGGCGTGCGACGCCTTTAATACCGCCGACGATGACCAGTAATGACACTATTGCCAGTGCGATACCGGAGTAGAGGGGAGGGATGTCAAAAGCAAAGGTCAACGCACGAGAGACCGAGTTCGCCTGAACGCTGTTAAAAATCAGTCCATAGGCAATCAGTAAAAAGATGGCAAAAAGGACGCCCATCCAGCGCATGCCCAGACCACGTGCCATATACCACGCAGGGCCACCGCGGAACTGTCCTTTGCTATCGCGTTCTTTATACAGTTGGGCAAGTGAGCACTCGGCGAATGACGTTGCCATACCAATGACCGCTGAGACCCACATCCAGAAAATGGCTCCAGGGCCGCCAGCGGCGATCGCCAACGCTACGCCGGCCAGGTTCCCGCTACCGATACGCGCGGCAAGGCTGGTGCACAGAGCCTGAAAGGAAGTTAAACCGCCCGGCTGCGGGCTAATGCTGTTTTTAAGACTTGTGCCAAACTGGCGAATGTAGCGGAACTGCACGAACCCTGTACGCCAGGTGAACCAACATCCTGCGCCAAGCAGGAGGTAGATCATCACCGATCCCCAGAGTATTTCATTAATAAATGAGAAAAAATCAGGCATTAACATCCCTCTTGTTGATGCCGGTAAGCGCGAAGATTTCCGTGTAAGCGCTACCAATAATCGACCAGTATATACCTTGTCATGAGAGTGATTGCGGGAGTTTATCATAACAATCGTTATATCCCGCAATTGCGCATCACAGGCTTTGAGATGCGTAATCAGGGCTGAGCGGCGGGTCGGACAATCCAGGCGGTTGCGCTGAGAGTGCGTCGTGCTATCATCAGGGAAGATCGGTTACATCCCCCTAACAAGCTGTTTAAAGAGAATCGCTATCATGACGGACAAATTGACCTCCCTTCGTCAGTTCACCACAGTAGTGGCCGACACCGGAGACATCGCGGCAATGAAGCTGTATCAGCCTCAGGATGCCACAACTAACCCTTCTCTCATTCTTAACGCAGCGCAGATCCCAGAATACCGCAAGCTGATTGATGACGCTGTAGCCTGGGCTAAGCAGCAGAGCAACGACCGCGCACAGCAGATCGTCGACGCGACCGACAAACTGGCAGTAAATATCGGTCTGGAGATCCTGAAACTGGTCCCGGGTCGTATCTCTACTGAAGTTGACGCTCGTCTGTCTTACGACACCGACGCGTCCATCGCGAAAGCAAAACGTCTGATCAAGATGTACAACGACGCTGGCATCAGCAACGATCGCATTCTGATTAAACTGGCTTCAACCTGGCAGGGCATCCGTGCCGCTGAGCAGCTGGAAAAAGAAGGCATCAACTGTAACCTGACTCTGCTGTTCTCCTTCGCGCAGGCACGTGCATGTGCAGAAGCTGGCGTATACCTGATTTCTCCGTTCGTTGGTCGTATTCTTGACTGGTACAAAGCCAACACCGACAAGAAAGAGTATGCACCGGCAGAAGATCCGGGTGTGGTTTCCGTAACGGAAATCTACGAGTACTACAAACAGCACGGTTACGAAACCGTGGTGATGGGTGCGAGCTTCCGTAACATCGGCGAAATCATTGAGCTGGCAGGCTGCGATCGTCTGACGATTGCTCCGGCACTGCTGAAAGAGCTGGCGGAAAGCGAAGGCGCTATCGAACGTAAACTGTCCTTCTCCGGCGAAGTGAAAGCGCGTCCTGCACGCATCACCGAAGCTGAGTTCCTGTGGCAGCACAACCAGGATCCGATGGCTGTAGATAAACTGGCGGACGGTATCCGTAAGTTTGCTGTAGACCAGGGTAAACTGGAAAAAATGATCGGCGATCTGCTGTAATCATTTAAGCGTGACCCTGATATGGGTCACGCTACCTCTTCTGAAACCTGTCTGTCCTTCCTTTCGCAGTGTATCATTCTGTTTAACGAGACTGTTTAAACGGAATAATCATGAATACTTTACGCATTGGCCTGGTTTCCATTTCTGACCGTGCTTCCAGCGGCGTTTACCAGGATAAAGGTATCCCGGCCCTTGAAGAGTGGCTGGCATCTGCCCTTACCACCCCTTTTGAGCTGCAAACGCGACTGATCCCGGATGAACAGGCGATCATCGAACAGACCTTATGCGAGCTGGTTGATGAAATGAGCTGTCATCTGGTGCTGACTACCGGCGGAACGGGTCCGGCACGTCGCGACGTGACCCCCGATGCTACGCTTGCCGTCGCTGACCGCCAGATGCCAGGCTTTGGCGAACAGATGCGCCAGATAAGTCTGCACTTTGTGCCAACGGCTATTCTCTCCCGCCAGGTTGGTGTGATTCGCAAACAGGCGTTGATCCTGAATCTGCCTGGGCAGCCGAAATCGATCAAAGAAACGCTGGAAGGCGTGAAAGATGCCGACGGTAAGGTTATCGTACCGGGTATTTTTGCAAGTGTACCGTATTGTATACAGTTGCTGGATGGGCCGTATGTGGAAACCGCACCGGCTGTTGTAGCATCTTTTCGTCCTAAAAGCGCAATTCGCGATACAAACGCCTGAAAGTAGCCCGATCGTGACATAAGTGCCAATCATAGTGGAGTATTGAATTGTTTACGATATAGTAATTTTTGCTTTACATGTATCGACAGACAGATTCAATAACTCCACTGACTGATGGTTTGCTATGTCACAACACACTCGACCGCTTAATCGCCAGGATTATAAAACTCTTACGCTTGCTGCCCTCGGCGGTGCGCTTGAGTTTTATGATTTCATTATCTTCGTCTTCTTTGCCGCTGTTGTTGGTGAACTGTTCTTTCCGGCAGACATTCCTGAGTGGCTACGTCAGGTGCAAACCTTCGGCATTTTTGCCGCCGGATATCTGGCGCGTCCGCTGGGTGGCATCATCATGGCGCACTTTGGCGATCTGGTCGGGCGTAAGAAAATGTTCACCCTGAGCATTTTGCTGATGGCGATACCGACGCTGGCGATTGGTCTTTTGCCTACCTACGCCTCAATGGGGATCCTCGCACCGCTGCTGTTACTGCTGATGCGCATTTTGCAAGGCGCTGCCATCGGCGGAGAAGTGCCGGGCGCGTGGGTGTTCGTGGCGGAGCACGTACCGGAGCGCCGCATCGGCATTGCCTGTGGCACGCTGACCGCCGGGCTGACTGTGGGGATTTTGTTGGGATCGGTGGTTGCTACGCTGGTGAATACCAACCTGACGCAACAGGCGGTGCATGACTACGGCTGGCGTATCCCGTTCCTGCTGGGGGGCGTTTTTGGGCTGGTGGCGATGTACCTGCGTCGCTGGTTGCAGGAAACGCCCATCTTCCTCGAAATGCAGCAGCGTAAAGCACTTGCGCAAGAGCTACCGGTGAAGTCGGTGGTGAGTAAGCATAAAAAAGCGGTGGTTATTTCAATGCTGCTGACCTGGCTGTTATCGGCCGGGATTGTGGTGGTGATCCTGATGTCACCAGTCTGGCTGCAGAAGCAGTATGGCTTTGCACCCGCGCTAACGTTACAGGCCAACAGTGTCGCTACCATTATGCTGTGCGTCGGCTGTCTGCTGGCCGGATTTATTGTCGACCGGGTCGGCGCCAGCAAAACCTTT
The DNA here is from genome assembly GCF_000398825.1 of Citrobacter sp. KTE30. Lineage (NCBI taxonomy): Bacteria > Pseudomonadati > Pseudomonadota > Gammaproteobacteria > Enterobacterales > Enterobacteriaceae > Citrobacter > Citrobacter sp. KTE30. The sequence continues at coordinate 444,711 of NZ_KB976055.1, forward strand.
ATTGTCGGCAGCCTGCTGCTGGCCTGTTCGAGCTGGTTTTTCTATCACCTGACCGGCAGCCATCCTCAGCACTTGTTCCTGTTATACGGGCTGGTGGGATTATGCGTTGGCGTGGTCGGCGCAGTGCCTTATGTCATGGTGCGGGCGTTTCCGGCGGAAGTCCGTTTTACCGGCATTTCCTTTTCCTATAACGTCTCATATGCCATTTTTGGTGGTCTGACGCCAATCGCCGTGACGATGTTAATGAGCGTGTCGCCAATGGCTCCGGCCTGGTATGTGCTGGCGTTATCGCTGGTGGGGTTAGGTCTGGGGATTTGGCTGCGACAGGATATTTATCATCGCGATACGAGCGTACAGGGAGAGTTACAGCGTTTGTAAGGAATATCCCCCCTTCAGGGGGGATATTGTCAGATTAGTGCGCTTCACCAATCGGCAGGATGGTACGGCCAAACTGTTCGTTCAGCACTTCACCCATCGCCAGGTAAATGGCGCTTGCACCACACACTAAGCCAACCCAACCCGCTACGTGAATGATTGCTTCGTTACCTGCAATGTTGCCAACGGCCAGCAGGGCGAACAGCACTGTCAGGCTCAGGAACACGAACTGCAGCATGCGCGCGGCTTTCAGCGTACCGAAGAACATGAACAGAGTGAACACGCCCCACAGACCCAGGTAAGCGCCCAGGAACTGACCATTGGTTGCATCCGCAAGGCCCATTTTCGGCATCAGCAGAATCGCAACCAGCGTCAGCCAGAACGAACCGTAGGAGGTAAAGGCGGTTAAACCGAAGGTGTTGCCTTTTTTATATTCCAGAAGACCGGCAAAAATTTGCGCGATACCGCCGTAGAAAATGCCCATCGCCAGAATAATAACGTCTAAAGCGAAGAAACCCGCGTTATGCAGGTTAAGCAGAATGGTGGTCATGCCAAAGCCCATCAGGCCCAGCGGTGCCGGATTAGCCAACTTAGTGTTGCCCATAATTCCTCAAAATCATCATTGATTGAATGGTGAAATAGTTTCCCCAAATAACGATCACTGTCTTCGGGGCGCGGCATAATAATCAGGGGAGAGGGCACTGTCTATGATCTAACGAAGGGAAAACGAATTATTTTCCCTGTGATGGGCATCACGCTTGTGCGTGGTTGAACATTCTGCGCAGGCAGGCAATGTGGAGTACAGCTGGGATCGTCACCCGATAAGCGCTGCCGCTCACCGCTTTAACCCCGTTTAAAGCCGCACCTACCGGGCCGCCAAGTCCGGCTCCGCGCAGTAATCCGTGCCCGATTACGCTGACGGCGGCGTGGGTTCGCAGAATTTTGGTTAACTGGCCGGAGAGCAGGTGAGAGACGCCTTTTGCCAGGTGACGATCCTTCAATAATAACGGTAGCAGTTCTTCCAGTTCAGAAACTTTTGCATCGACAGCCTGCAGAAATTCCTGCTTTTGTCCGGCATCCATTTTTTGCCAGGCATTGCGTAAAAAGTGCTCCAGCAGAGACTGTTCAATTTCGAACGTGGACATCTCTTTATCAGCTTTAATCTTCAGACGCTTCGAAACGTCCAGCAAAATCGCCCGATACAGTTTTCCATGTCCACGGAGTTTATTGGCAATGCTGTCGCCCCCATAATGCTGCAGTTCGCCAGCAATCAGTTGCCAGTTGCGGCGGTGCTGTTCCGGATGTCCTTCCATCGATTTAAATAAATCGTTGTGGTTGAGAACGCTCGACAGACGGGCTTTCCCCTTTTCATTATGTGTAAGCAGGCGGGTAATATTGGCGAGCTGCTCCTCACTGCAATGCTGAAGAAAATCGAGATCGTCGTCATTCAAATAGGTGACATTCATGTTTCTATGGCTTTTGAATAAAAGAATGGGGAATTAGTCGTCGCCGATGATTTTCAGCGTCGCCATATCAGAAGAGTTCACCGTATGGCCGGAGAAGGTAATTTTTTTCACGCAGCGCTTATTGTCGTTGTCGCTATTGATGTTGATCCAATTGGTCGTTTGCCCTTCTTTGATGGAGGAAGGCACGTTCAGACTCTGGCTGGACATGCGGGCAGCTTTGAAATAAACCGATGCACCACTGAGCTGTAAATCACCATGATCGGCCGTAAGTTGAATGCGTTTCACCACGCGGCAAACGGGAAGTTTCAGCGTTAGATCGTTGGTTTCATTACGAGGCATGGCGATCACGCCGAGGACTTTATGATCGTTAGCGTGTGCGGCGCTGCTTAGCAGCAGGCCCATAAGCAGGCTGGCGGAAAGGGTTAATACGGATTTCATGGAATTTCTCTTTGACGGCTGTAAAAGTGTGTCGTTTCAGACCATCTTACCGCTGTCAGAATCATGATTCATGCTTGTAATCTTTTCTTTTTATTACAATTTTTATGTGAATGGTTGTGCTGAATTTATCTGTTTTATGAATTAATTTTGATTTGAGACTATTCATTTTTTAATCTTTTAGCCTTTTTTCTGCGATTTTATTGCCACAAGGCTAAAAAAAATTTTCATGCCCCCCTTGATGACGTGGGTTACGACCCCATCTTGTAAGCAACCGCAGTGGTGAGTCTGAAAAAAAACGATTCAGGGTAGTTGAAACCGCACGTTTCGCCCTTATTACAGATTCACAACCACATGATGACCGAATTTTTAGTGGAGACGTTTAGATGGGTAAAATTATTGGTATCGACCTGGGTACTACCAACTCTTGTGTAGCGATTATGGATGGCACTACTGCACGTGTGCTGGAGAACGCCGAGGGCGATCGCACCACGCCTTCTATCATTGCTTATACCCAGGATGGTGAAACTCTGGTTGGTCAGCCGGCTAAACGTCAGGCAGTGACAAACCCGCAAAACACCCTGTTTGCGATTAAACGCCTGATTGGCCGCCGCTTCCAGGACGAAGAAGTACAGCGTGATGAAGCCATCATGCCGTACAAAATCATCGGTGCTGACAACGGTGATGCATGGATTGACGTAAAAGGTCAGAAACTGGCACCGCCGCAGATTTCTGCTGAAGTGCTGAAAAAAATGAAGAAAACGGCTGAAGATTACTTGGGTGAGCCGGTAACTGAAGCAGTTATCACCGTACCTGCATACTTTAACGATGCTCAGCGTCAGGCAACTAAAGACGCCGGTCGTATCGCAGGTCTGGAAGTAAAACGTATCATCAACGAACCAACCGCAGCTGCGCTGGCTTACGGTCTGGATAAAGAAGTCGGCAACCGTACTATCGCGGTATATGACCTCGGTGGTGGTACTTTCGATATCTCTATTATCGAAATCGACGAAGTTGACGGCGAAAAAACCTTCGAAGTTCTGGCAACCAACGGTGATACCCACCTGGGTGGTGAAGACTTCGACAGCCGTATGATCAACTACCTGGTTGACGAGTTTAAGAAAGATCAGGGTATCGACCTGCGTAATGACCCGCTGGCGATGCAGCGTCTGAAAGAAGCCGCTGAGAAAGCGAAGATCGAGCTGTCTTCCGCTCAGCAGACCGACGTGAACCTGCCGTACATCACTGCAGACGCGACCGGTCCGAAACACATGAACATCAAAGTGACCCGTGCGAAACTGGAAAGCCTGGTTGAAGACCTGGTTAACCGTTCTATCGAGCCGCTGAAAGTTGCTCTGCAGGATGCTGGCCTGTCCGTATCTGATATCAACGACGTTATCCTCGTTGGTGGTCAGACGCGTATGCCGATGGTGCAGAAGAAAGTCGCTGAGTTCTTCGGTAAAGAACCGCGTAAAGACGTTAACCCGGACGAAGCCGTAGCAATCGGTGCTGCTGTTCAGGGTGGTGTATTGACCGGTGATGTTAAAGACGTGCTGCTGCTGGACGTTACCCCGCTGTCTCTGGGTATCGAAACCATGGGTGGCGTAATGACTCCGCTGATCGCGAAAAACACCACTATCCCGACCAAGCACAGCCAGGTGTTCTCTACCGCTGAAGACAACCAGTCTGCGGTAACCATCCATGTGCTGCAGGGTGAACGTAAACGTGCTGCTGATAACAAAGATCTGGGTCAGTTTAACCTGGATGGTATCAGCCCGGCTCCGCGCGGTATGCCGCAGATCGAAGTTACTTTTGACATCGATGCCGACGGTATCCTGCACGTTTCCGCGAAAGACAAAAACAGCGGTAAAGAGCAGAAGATCACCATCAAGGCTTCTTCTGGTCTGAACGAAGAAGAAATTCAGAAAATGGTTCGCGAAGCAGAAGCGAACGCAGAATCTGACCGTAAGTTTGAAGAGCTGGTTCAGACCCGTAACCAGGGTGACCATCTGCTGCACAGCACTCGCAAGCAGGTTGAAGAAGCAGGCGACAAACTGCCGGCTGACGACAAAACTGCCATCGAGTCTGCACTGACCGCGCTGGAAACTTCTCTGAAAGGTGAAGACAAAGCGGATATCGAAGCGAAAATGCAGGCGCTGGCACAGGTTTCCCAGAAACTGATGGAAATCGCTCAGCAGCAGCACGCACAGCAACAGGCTGGTGCAGCAGGCGCTGATGCTTCTGCAAATAACGCGAAAGATGACGACGTTGTCGACGCCGAGTTTGAAGAAGTGAAAGACAAAAAATAATCGCCCTTTGAACGGGTAATTACTGGCACGGGCGAAGAGGTTTCCTCTCCGCCCGTGCACGCATGTTAGGGGCAGATAAAAAGAGATGGCTAAGCAAGACTATTACGAGATTTTAGGCGTTTCCAAATCAGCGGAAGAGCGTGAAATCAAAAAGGCCTACAAGCGCCTGGCCATGAAATATCACCCGGATCGCAACCAGGGTGATAAAGAGGCCGAAGCCAAGTTTAAAGAGATCAAAGAAGCGTACGAGATCCTGACCGATGCGCAAAAACGTGCGGCCTACGATCAGTACGGTCATGCTGCGTTTGAGCAAGGCGGTATGGGCGGCGGCGGCGGTTTTGGCGGCGGGGCTGACTTCAGCGATATCTTTGGTGACGTGTTTGGCGATATCTTTGGCGGCGGTCGTGGTCGTCAGCGCGCCTCACGTGGTGCTGATTTACGTTACAACATGGATCTCACTCTGGAAGAAGCCGTGCGTGGCGTCACCAAAGAGATCCGTATTCCGACTCTGGAAGAGTGTGACGTCTGCCACGGTAGCGGCGCGAAGGCGGGCACTCAGCCGCAAACCTGTCCAACCTGTCACGGTTCCGGTCAGGTGCAGATGCGTCAGGGCTTTTTTGCCGTACAGCAGACCTGTCCACACTGTCAGGGCCGCGGTACGCTGATCAAAGATCCGTGCAACAAATGCCACGGGCATGGTCGCGTTGAGAAGAGCAAAACGCTGTCTGTTAAAATCCCGGCTGGGGTTGATACCGGCGACCGTATCCGTTTGTCTGGTGAAGGCGAAGCCGGTGAGCATGGCGCGCCAGCAGGTGATTTGTACGTTCAGGTGCAGGTAAAACAACACCCAATTTTCGAACGTGAAGGCAATAACCTCTACTGCGAAGTGCCGATTAACTTTGCGATGGCTGCTCTGGGCGGCGAGATTGAAGTCCCGACGCTGGACGGTCGCGTGAAGCTAAAAATTCCGGGCGAAACGCAAACTGGCAAACTTTTCCGCATGCGTGGAAAGGGCGTCAAGTCTGTACGCGGTGGCGCTCAGGGAGACCTGCTGTGCCGCGTGGTAGTGGAAACCCCGGTTGGCCTGAACGACAAGCAGAAGCAACTGCTGAAAGATTTGCAGGACAGCTTTGGCGGCCCGACGGGTGAACAAAACAGTCCGCGCTCCAAAAGTTTCTTCGACGGTGTGAAGAAGTTCTTTGACGATCTGACTCGCTAATTCGCCGTTTTATCTCGAATAAAAAGCCTGGGACTGAAAAGCCTCAGGCTTTTTTATTTCTGTTTTCCGCTCGGAAAATCTTTATCGACTTTATTTGGATACATCGTAAAAACCGATCTATCAATCACAAATAATCTAATTTTAACGAGCTTTTTGAGGGTGTAAGATAGTATTTACGAAGTATTCACCCAATAGAGAGAATAAAAGTGAAACATCTGCATCGTTTTTTTAGTAGTGACGCCTCGGGGGGCATCATTCTGATCATCGCTGCCGTGGTCGCTATGCTGATGGCAAACATCGGGGTAACCAGTGGATGGTACCACGCCTTTTTGGAAACGCCCGTTCAACTGCGGGTTGGCGCGCTTGAGATCAACAAAAATATGCTGCTGTGGATCAACGACGCTTTGATGGCGGTGTTCTTCCTGTTGATTGGTCTGGAGGTGAAGCGCGAGTTGATGCAAGGCTCGCTGGCCAGCCTGCGTCAGGCAGCGTTTCCGATCATTGCCGCTATCGGGGGCATGATTGTCCCGGCGCTGCTGTACCTGGCATTCAACTATGCCGATCCCATCACCCGTGAAGGGTGGGCGATCCCGGCGGCAACGGATATCGCTTTTGCATTAGGCGTGCTGGCGCTGTTGGGCAGCCGTGTACCGCTGGCGTTGAAAATATTCCTGATGGCGCTGGCGATTATCGATGACCTCGGTGCTATCGTAATTATCGCGCTGTTCTATACCAGCGATCTCTCGCTGTTGTCGCTGGGGGTTGCCGCGTGCGCGATCCTCGTTCTGGCGGCATTGAATCTGTGCGGAGTGAGACGTACCGGGATTTATATTCTGGTTGGCGTGGTGCTGTGGACTGCGGTACTGAAGTCCGGCGTGCATGCGACGCTGGCTGGCGTGATCGTCGGTTTCTTCATTCCGTTAAAGGAAAAACACGGGCGTTCACCGGCGAAGCGACTGGAGCATGTTCTGCATCCATGGGTGGCATACCTGATCCTGCCACTGTTTGCCTTCGCCAACGCGGGCGTTTCACTGCAGGGCGTTACTATTGATGGACTGACCTCGGTGTTACCGCTGGGGATCATTGCTGGTTTGTTGATCGGTAAACCGTTGGGTATCAGTCTGTTTTGCTGGCTGGCGTTACGCCTCAAGGTGGCGCGATTGCCAGAGGGAACGAATTTCCAGCAGATTATGGCGGTCGGCATTCTATGCGGCATTGGCTTTACGATGTCGATTTTTATCGCCAGCCTGGCGTTTGGGAACGTCGATCCTGAGCTGATTAACTGGGCGAAACTGGGGATCCTGATCGGTTCCTTGCTGTCGGCGGTAATAGGTTACTGCTGGTTACGCACCCGGTTGAACGCGTCAGCCTGACGGGATAACCCTTTTGTGACAATTTTCAGGGAGTGAGTATGTCTCATATAAACTACAACCACCTGTACTACTTTTGGCATGTCTATAAAGAAGGTTCGGTGGTTGGCGCTGCAGAAGCGCTTTATCTGACGCCGCAAACCATTACCGGACAGATTAAAGCGCTTGAGGAACGTTTGCAGGGAAAGCTGTTCAAGCGCAAGGGGCGTGGACTGGAGCCTAGTGAGTTAGGCGAATTAGTTTTTCGTTATGCGGATAAGATGTTCACCTTAAGCCAGGAAATGCTGGATATCGTGAACTACCGCAAAGAGTCTAATTTACTGTTTGATGTCGGCGTGGCGGATGCGCTATCGAAGCAGTTGGTCAGTAGCGTGCTGGATGCCGCTGTGGTTGAAGATGAACAAATCCATCTGCGTTGTTTTGAGTCAACACATGAGATGCTGTTGGATCAACTCAGTCAGCATAAGCTGGATATGATTATCTCCGACTGCCCGATCGACTCTACGCAGCAGGAAGGGCTGTTCTCAGTGCGGATAGGCGAATGCAGCGTGAGTTTTTGGTGCACCAAACCGTTGCCTGAAAAACCCTTCCCGGCCTGCCTTGAGGAGCGTCGATTACTGATCCCTGGACGTCGTTCAATGCTCGGTCGTAAGCTGCTGAATTGGATCAACTCACAAGGATTGAATGTCGAAATCCTCGGCGAGTTTGATGACGCTGCGCTGATGAAAGCGTTTGGCGCAACGCATAATGCCATTTTCGTTGCACCTACGCTGTATTCACACAATTTCTATGCCGATGATTCTATTGTTGAAATTGGACGCGTAGAGAATGTGATGGAGGAGTATCACGCCATATTTGCTGAAAGGATGATCCAGCATCCGGCGGTGCAGCGTATTTGCAATACGGACTACTCAGCACTGTTCAAGTCGCCACAGGTCTAAACGCCTTCATGTTGCCGGCTGCGGTGTACTAACCGCAGCCGGACTGTGACTACAGTTTCAACATATTACGATACTGCCCGCCTTCGCGGATAAATACCGGAATTCTGTTCAGGGGAGCGTCATAGCGTAGCGTTTGTCCTCCCTGATAGCTCTCGCCGGTTGCAAGATCCGTCCATGTTTCACCTTCCGGTAGCCAAACGTCACGCTCGCGCATACCTTCAAGCATGACGGGCGCAACCAGCAGGTCGGGGCCAAAACAGTACTGGTCGGTAATCTCCCAACTCCTTGTCTGTTCTGGGAATTCAAAAAACAGGGTGCGCATAACCGGGGCATTGCGTTCGTGTGTTTCCGCCATCACCGCTTTGATGTACGGCTTTAACTTTTCTCGCAACGTCAGACAGCCGGTCAACACTTCGCACACCTCTTCACCATAGCTCCACACTTCGTTTGCAGCACCGGTCGGACACTGGGCAATACCGTCACGGTAAGGATGTTCTGGTAAAATCTGCGGATCGCGGTTGCCGTGCAGGCGCATCACTGGGCTAAACACGCCCCACTGGAACCAGCGAATCAGCAACTCATGAAAGTGTGGGTCGTGAATATTGCCGCCATGAAAGCCGCCAATATCTGTTGTCCACCACGGGATACCTGCAATACCCATGTTCATCCCGGCGGCAAACTGATTGCGCAGAGAACGAAACGATGAGTGGATATCACCTGACCAGACCAGCGCGCCGTATTTCTGACTTCCGGCCCAGGCGCAGCGCAGCAGGTTGATCACCTGGTCTTCGCCATCGGCTTTCATGCCGTCAAAAAAGGTTTTGGCGTACATTCGCGGGTAGATATTGCCCACTTCCAGCACCGGTCCGGCGTGGTAGCGATAATTATCGTAGTCGTAAACGCTGAACTCCGGCTCGGCTTCGTCTAGCCAGAAGAGCTTCACGCCTTTATCGTAATAGTTGCGTTTTGCTTTACCCCAGACGTAGTCGCGAGCGTCGGGATGGGTGGCATCAAAGAAAGTGGTATTGCCGAGGAAATCCATATTAATCGGCAATCCGCGCTCTGTTTGCACCAGCCAGCCGTTTTCGCGCATCTCCCGATAGCTCTCGGTTCGGCTATCCACAGTTGGCCAGACGGAGACCATTAGCTCAATACCCAGCGATTTTAGCTCGGCGATCATGGCATCGGGATCGGGCCAGTCCCGCGAGTCGAACATCCAGTCCCCCTGATTTGGCCAGTGGAAGAAATCGATCACGATTACCGAGATGGGGAGATTGCGCCGTTTGTACTCGCGGGCGACGGCGAGCAACTCCTCCTGAGTGCGATAACGTAACTTGCACTGCCAGAAGCCCATGGCGTAATCCGGCATCATCGGCGGCGTGCCCGTGGCGAGCGCATACGCCCGGCTAATTTCTGCCGGGGTATCGCCAGCGGTGATCCAGTAGTCCAGTTGCTCGCTGATTTGAGCTTCCCACTCGGTCACGTTGTGGGCGAATGTCACGCGGCCGACCGCCGGATTGTTCCATAAAAATCCGTAGCCCAGGCTTGAGAGCATAAAGGGCACCGAGGCCTGAGAGTTGCGCTGGGCCAGTTCGAGCACGCATCCTTTGAGATCCAGATTAGCCTGCTGATATTGGCCCATGCCGTAAATTTTTTCCCCTTCGGTGGCTTCGAAGCGGGCTTTAAGTGAATATTTCCCACCCTGAATAGGGCGGAATTCGCGTCCCTCAAGGTTGAGTGCGCTGACGTACTGGCCGTGAGAAGATTCATCCTCGCCAATTTCGCCCCGCAGGCGCCAGAACTCCTGCAACAGGGGTTTGTGTGGATGACGGTAAAAGGTAACTTGTCCTTTTTGATTGACGATAGCGATAATTTTGCCGTTGGTCATTGTCGCCTGGTGGTGCTCATAATCGATGTGGCAGTGGCTTTCTGCGACTGGCTCAATCAATGCCCAGTCTTCATTTCTCATTACCGGCAGATGACGACCACTGCGTACGCGCAGGCTGTTCTCGCCCCAGGGTTCAATCCACAAATAGCGATCGTTTTGCTGCCAGACCAGACGACGCGGGTCATGTTGCACAAATGGCATGGTGGTGCCTCCCATATTTTGAGGGTAAAGATTAAGAAAGTTATTGGGTGATGGTTTCCAGATCGTGGCGAATCGTCTCTTCCATTGCTTCGTACTTACGGAAGAAAAGTAGCGGGATCGCCGCGAGTGCGAAGAGTAGGGCGGGCGCCCAGATAAAGGCCCAGGTAATGCCTTCCAGGCCCGCAGCGCTTTGGGCATGGTTCGGGACATAGCCAAAACTGTTCATGATCCAGGCGGCGAAAGCGGTACCCAGACCACTGCCCATCTTGATGCAGAAAGTACTGCCGAAGGCGATAAGAATGCCCGTGGCCTTGATGCCCGTTTTCCAGGCACCGAAGTCGACGGCAAAGCCCAACATGGCAAACGGCATTGAGCAGGCGATTCCGCTACCGATATTGCCGAGCACCCAGGCCGCGATGAGGAAAGGTATGTTGTCCGCCGCCAGCCACATCAAGACGCCGCCGAACGTGGCGACCAGCAAGCCTCCTACCCATATCCAGGTTTTAGCCAGGAATTTGCTAAAGAAAGGGATGGCGATGATGAACAGGATCTGAATCGTCGCCAGACTGTTAATCAGCGGAACCAGGTCTTTGCGATCGAGGTTGTAGGTCAGATAATAAACAATGGTTGTGGACCGCTGTTGCAGGGCAATCCAGAAGATCAGATTGGCCAGCACCATCAGGATCCATGGCCAGTTACCTTTCATTGCCGTGAAACTTTTTTTCATCGGCAGTTTGGGTTCTTGCTGTATTTTATCCGCATCCATTTCGCGGATATTTTTAAAGGCGAAAAGCGTTAGCGAACAGGATATCGCAGCAAACAGAATTGCCGTGTAAATAAATCCGGCATGATCATTTCCGTTACCTAAAAATGCAACCAGGGGTAATGCTGTGGCATTCATTAATAAAACCCCAATTTGTCCCCCGGTCATTCTCCAGGAATTTAATACCAGCCGTTCCTTAGGGGACAGAGTCATTAGAGGTAATATTGCGCTGAGCGGTGTATTGAGTCCGGTAAATAAAATGCTGGCAATCATGTAGGATATTGCTGCATATATGGCTTTTCCTGTCATGCTGATATCTGGAGACCAAAATGACAGCGCGCTGAATACACCAAAAGGCAGCGGCAGCCATAAGAACCAGGGACGACATTTACCGTAACGTGAACGTGTTTTATCGATAATGATCCCCCAGATTGGGGCATCTATACCATCTACGATACGCGCCAACAGCAGGATGACACCTGCTACGGCGAGACTAATACCCGCAACGTCAGTGTAGAAATATAAGATGTAGGTTGAGCCGAAACAGTACAGTAGATTACCTGCCACATCCAAAGAGCCGTAGCTAATACGCTGTAGTAAAGATAATGATGCTGACCCGCAAGACTGGGTATCCTCAATAACAGAACTCATAATAATAACTCCGATATTGGTGCGATACGCCCAGAAAAACAACTTTTACTTTCCAAGCAAGTTTTAAATATTATTTTTTATGTCGTTACTGAATTTAACCTCAGATTAAAATGAGTGAGTAAGGTGTACATGGAAAGTAGTTGACCCTACCGCAGCAATCAATTATCAAATCTTACATCAGGATTGCGTTTATTCGTTTTTGAATGAGCGATGTTTCTATTTGCTAAGGTGGTCACAGTTTTTTTAATAATGAAATAAAAAAAGGAAAACAGTGAAAGAAAATAACTTTCAAGTATTACGCGACGCGACTAACTAAGGGAGGGATAGCTGAAAAAACAGGCTGGTCAGGAAGAGCGTGGGCGAGTGAGAACAACATCAGTGGTTGAAGAGAAAAACGCCAGATAGCAGGCATAAAAAAACCCGCTTTCGCGGGTTTTTTCACAAAGCGTCAACAAGCAGGCGATTAAGCCAGTTTGTTGATCTGTGCAGTCAGGTTTGCTTTATGACGTGCAGCTTTGTTTTTGTGGATCAGACCTTTAGCAGCCTGACGGTCCACGATTGGTTGCATTTCGTTAAATGCTTTCAGTGCAGTAGCTTTGTCGCCAGCTTCGATAGCTGCGTATACTTTCTTGATGAAAGTACGCATCATAGAGCGACGGCTAGCGTTGTGCTTGCGGGCCTTTTCAGACTGAACGGCGCGCTTCTTAGCTGATTTGATATTAGCCAAGGTCCAACTCCCAAATGTGTTCTATATGGACAATTCAAAGGCCGAGGAATATGCCCTTTTAGCCTTCTTTTGTCAATGGATTTGTGCAAATAAGCGCCGTTTAAATTCCAGCACTCGTTGCGTAGTGATGGCGCAGGATTCTACCAGCTTGCGTGGCGTGAATACAGCTTTTCGACGAGAAAAATTGCATTGGCGTACCCGTGAAGGGCGTCAATTTGTTTCATAACAATGAAAACCATCCTCTTTCTGTTTCGTAGAAACAATCGCCGGTTAACCTTGACCGCGGTACAGGGTATACTTTCACGATTTTCACTGTTTTGAGCCAGACATGAAGCTGATACGAGGCATACATAATCTCAGCCAGGCCCCGCATGGGTGTGTGCTGACTATTGGTAATTTCGACGGTGTGCACCGTGGCCACCGTGCGTTGCTGCAAGGCTTACGGGAAGAAGGGCGCAAACGCAATTTACCGGTGGTGGTAATGATTTTCGAGCCACAACCGCTGGAACTGTTTGCGACGGACAAGTCACCTGCGCGCCTTACCCGCCTGCGGGAAAAACTGCGTTATCTGGCCGAATGCGGTGTGGACTACGTGCTGTGTGTGCGTTTTGACAGGCGTTTCGCCGCATTAACGGCGCAGACCTTCATTAGCGACCTGCTGGTGAAGCGCCTTGGTGTACAATTTCTTGCCGTTGGCGATGATTTCCGCTTTGGCGCTAGCCGTGCGGGCGATTTCTTGTTATTACAGGAAGCGGGCGCTGAGTATGGTTTTGATATCACCAGCACCCAAACCTTCTGTGAAGGCGGTGTGCGTATCAGCAGCACCGCAGTACGTCAGGCGCTGGCCGAAGATAACCTGCAACAGGCCGAAAGCCTGCTTGGGCATCCTTTTACTATCTCAGGACGCGTCGTTCACGGTGATGAGTTAGGGCGTACCATCGGTTTTCCGACGGCAAACTTACCGCTTCGTCGTCAGGTTTCTCCGGTGAAAGGTGTTTATGCGGTTGAAGTGATGGGACTGGGTGACAAACCGTTGCCCGGCGTCGCCAACATCGGCACCCGCCCGACGGTAGCAGGCGTACGCCAGCAGTTGGAAGTGCATCTATTGGACGTTGTAATGGACCTGTATGGTCGCCATATAGATGTAGTACTGCGTAAAAAAATACGCAGCGAACAGCGATTTGCCTCGCTGGATGAACTAAAAGCGCAGATTGCGCGTGATGAGTTGACTGCCCGTGAATTTTTTGGGCTAACAAAACCGGCTTAATGCCTATACGAGTTTTAAATACGGAACCGAGAATCTGATGAGTGACTATAAATCAACCCTGAATTTGCCGGAAACAGGGTTCCCGATGCGCGGCGATCTCGCCAAGCGCGAACCGGGAATGCTGGCGCGTTGGACTGATGATGACCTGTACGGCATCATTCGTGCGGCCAAAAAAGGCAAAAAAACCTTCATTCTGCATGATGGCCCTCCTTATGCGAATGGCAGCATTCATATTGGTCACTCGGTTAACAAGATTCTGAAAGACATTATCGTGAAGTCCAAAGGACTCACGGGCTATGACTCGCCTTACGTTCCGGGCTGGGACTGCCACGGTCTGCCGATCGAGCTGAAAGTAGAGCAGGAATACGGCAAGCCGGGCGAGAAGTTCACCGCCGCTGAGTTCCGCGCTAAATGCCGTGAATACGCTGCTACGCAGGTTGACGGTCAGCGTAAAGACTTTATCCGTCTTGGCGTACTGGGCGACTGGTCGCATCCGTACCTGACCATGGACTTCAAAACCGAAGCCAATATCATTCGCGCGCTGGGTAAAATCATCGGCAACGGTCACCTGCACAAAGGTGCGAAGCCGGTGCACTGGTGCGTTGACTGCCGTTCCGCGCTGGCGGAAGCGGAAGTTGAGTATTATGACAAAACCTCCCCGTCCATCGACGTGGCGTTCCACGCTGCCGATCAGGATGCGGTGAAAGCGAAGTTTGGCGTTTCTGACGTCAACGGCCCGATCTCTCTGGTTATCTGGACCACTACCCCGTGGACGTTACCGGCGAACCGCGCAATCTCTCTGGCACCTGATTTTGACTATGCGCTGGTGCAGATTGACGGCCAGGCTGTGATTCTGGCGAAAGATCTGGTTGAAAGCGTCATGCAGCGTATTGGCGCGGCTGAATACACCATTCTCGGCACAGTGAAAGGCGCTGAGCTGGAACTGCTGCGCTTTACCCATCCGTTTATGGGCTTTGACGTGCCGGCTATCCTTGGCGATCACGTTACGCTGGACGCGGGTACCGGCGCGGTCCATACCGCTGGCGGTCACGGTCCGGATGACTACGTCATCAGCCAGAAATACGGTCTGGAAATCGCTAACCCGGTTGGCCCGGACGGCGCATACCTGGCGGGTACCTATCCGGATCTGGACGGTGTGAACGTCTTTAAAGCCAACGACAAAATCGTTGCGCTGCTGAGCGAAAAAGGCGCGCTGCTGCACGTTGAGAAGATGCAGCACAGCTACCCATGCTGCTGGCGTCACAAGTCACCGATCATCTTCCGTGCGACCCCGCAGTGGTTCGTCAGCATGGATCAGAAAGGCCTGCGCGCGCAGTCGCTGAAAGAGATCAAAGGCGTACAGTGGATCCCGGACTGGGGCCAGGCGCGTATTGAATCGATGGTTGCCAACCGTCCTGACTGGTGTATCTCCCGTCAGCGTACGTGGGGTGTGCCGATGTCTCTGTTTGTTCACAAAGACACCGAAGAGCTGCATCCGCGCGCTATCGAACTGATGGAAGAAGTGGCTAAACGCGTTGAAGTTGACGGTATCCAGGCGTGGTGGGATCTCGATCCGAAAGATATCCTCGGCGACGAAGCTGACCAGTATGTCAAAGTCCCGGATACGCTGGACGTGTGGTTCGACTCCGGTTCAACCCACTCATCCGTCGTGGATGTGCGTCCTGAGTTTGCGGGCCATGCGGCAGATATGTATCTGGAAGGTTCTGACCAGCACCGTGGCTGGTTCATGTCTTCCTTGATGATCTCCACCGCCATGAAAGGCAAAGCACCTTATCGCCAGGTACTGACCCACGGTTTCACCGTTGATGGTCAGGGCCGTAAGATGTCCAAATCTATCGGTAACACCGTTTCTCCGCAGGACGTGATGAACAAACTGGGCGCGGATATTCTGCGTCTGTGGGTTGCTTCTACCGATTACACCGGTGAAATGGCCGTTTCTGACGAAATCCTGAAACGTGCTGCCGACAGCTATCGTCGTATCCGTAACACCGCGCGCTTCCTGCTGGCGAACCTGAACGGGTTCGATCCGGTTAAAGACATGGTGAAACCGGAAGAGATGGTGGTGCTGGATCGTTGGGCGGTAGGTTGTGCGCAAGCGGCGCAGGACGAAATCCTGAAAGCCTATGAAGCCTATGACTTCCACGAAGTGGTACAGCGCCTGATGCGCTTCTGCTCCGTAGAAATGGGTTCGTTCTACCTCGACATCATCAAAGACCGTCAGTACACCGCGAAAGCGGACAGCGTGGCGCGTCGTAGCTGCCAGACTGCGCTGTTCCATATTGCAGAAGCGCTGGTTCGTTGGATGGCGCCGATCATGTCCTTCACCGCCGATGAAATCTGGGGCTACCTGCCGGGCGATCGTGAGAAGTACGTCTTTACCGGTGAATGGTACGAAGGTCTGTTTGGCTTAGGCGAAACCGAAGCGATGAACGATGCCTACTGGGACGAGCTGCTGAAAGTGCGCGGCGAAGTGAACAAGGTTATCGAGCAGGCGCGTGCGGATAAGAAAGTCGGCGGTTCTCTGGAAGCGGCAGTGACCCTGTACGCTGAACCTGAGCTGGCGGCGAAACTGACCGCGCTGGGTGAAGAGTTGCGTTTTGTACTGCTGACCTCAGGTGCGACGGTTGCGGATTATGCGGCTGCTCCTGCTGATGCTCAGCAGAGCGAACTGCTCAAAGGTCTGAAAATCGTACTGAGCAAAGCCGAAGGTGAGAAATGCCCGCGCTGCTGGCATTACACTACCGACGTCGGCCAGGTGGCGGAACATGCAGATATCTGCGGACGCTGTGTCAGCAACATCGCCGGTGATGGCGAACAACGTAAGTTTGCCTGATGAGTAAGCCTCTTTGTTCAACAGGACTACGCTGGCTGTGGCTGGTGGTAGTCGTGCTGATTATCGATTTAGGCAGCAAGTACCTGATCCTCCAGAACTTTGCTCTGGGGAATACGGTGTCGCTGTTTCCGTCGCTTAATCTGCACTACGCGCGTAACTATGGTGCGGCGTTTAGCTTCTTAGCTGACAGCGGCGGCTGGCAACGTTGGTTCTTTGCCGGTATCGCTATCGGTATTTGCGTCATCCTGATGGTGATGATGTATCGCTCGAAGGCGACGCAGAAGCTGAACAACATCGCGTATGCGTTAATCATTGGCGGTGCGCTGGGCAACTTGTTTGACCGCCTGTGGCACGGCTTCGTGGTTGATATGATTGACTTTTACGTCGGCGACTGGCATTTCGCGACCTTCAATCTGGCCGATACAGCTATCTGTATCGGGGCGGCATTGATTGTTCTCGAAGGCTTCCTGCCGTCGAAAGAGAAAAAAGCCGCATAAAAAAATGCCGGATGGCGCTATGCTAATCCGGCCTACAATTTACTGCGATCCTTGTAGGCCCGGTAAGCGTAGCGCCACCGGGCAGACAGGCGGCAGCAATTTTAAAGAGCAACCTGCATGTCTAAATCAGTACAGAGTAACAGTGCGGTGCTGGTGCACTTCACCCTTAAGCTCGACGATGGCTCCACCGCAGAGTCAACCCGCAATAACGGCAAGCCTGCGCTGTTTCGCCTGGGCGACGGTTCTCTGTCTGAAGGACTGGAGCAACACCTGCTGGGGCTAAAAGAAGGCGATAAAACCACCTTTGCTCTGGAGCCGGATGCCGCCTTTGGCGTATCAAGTCCGGACTTAATTCAGTATTTCTCGCGTCGGGAATTTATGGACGCGGGCGAGCCAGAAATTGGCGCTATCATGCTCTTTACCGCAATGGACGGCAGTGAGATGCCTGGCGTGATCCGTGAAATCAACGGTGACTCGATCACGGTTGATTTCAACCATCCGCTGGCTGGGCATACCGTTCATTTTGATATTGAAGTGCTGGAAGTCGAACCGGCACTGGAGGCGTAAAATGCAGATCCTGTTGGCCAACCCGCGCGGTTTTTGCGCTGGCGTAGACCGCGCTATCAGCATTGTCGAAAACGCGTTGGCTATTTACGGCGCGCCGATTTATGTCCGTCATGAAGTGGTACATAACCGTTATGTGGTGGATAGCCTGCGCGAGCGCGGCGCTATTTTTATCGAGCAAATCAGCGAAGTGCCGGATGGCGCGATCCTGATTTTCTCCGCTCATGGCGTGTCTCAGGCGGTGCGTAACGAAGCCAAAGGCCGCGACCTCACGGTTTTTGATGCAACCTGTCCGCTAGTCACGAAAGTGCATATGGAAGTTGCCCGCGCCAGCCGTCGTGGCGAAGAATCCATTCTGATTGGTCACGCCGGACACCCGGAAGTTGAAGGCACGATGGGCCAGTACAGCAACCCGCAAGGCGGAATGTATCTGGTTGAATCACCAGATGATGTGCTGAAACTGAATGTGAAAAATGAAGGCAAATTATCCTTCATGACGCAGACCACGCTCTCCGTTGACGATACTTCTGACGTTATTGATGCTCTGCGTCAACGCTTCCCGAAAATTGTCGGACCGCGCAAAGACGATATCTGTTATGCCACCACCAACCGTCAGGAAGCGGTTCGCGCGCTGGCGGAACAGGCTGATGTTGTGCTGGTGGTCGGCTCGAAGAACTCCTCTAACTCCAACCGTCTGGCTGAACTGGCACAGCGAATGGGGAAAGCGGCGTATTTGATTGACGATGCGACCGACATCCAGGAAGCGTGGGTGAAAGAGGCGAAGTGCGTAGGTGTGACGGCCGGAGCCTCGGCGCCGGATATCCTGGTGCAAAATGTGATTGCTCGCCTGCAGGAGCTTGGCGGTGGGGAAGCTATTCCGCTGGAAGGCCGCGAAGAGAACATCGTTTTCGAAGTGCCGAAAGAGCTGCGTGTGGATGTTCGTGAAGTAGAGTAAGTCTTTCCGGTTACAATTATGAGAAGATGCCAGACTTAACGTCTGGCATTTTTTTATGGAGAAACCATGCGCTTACCGATCATTCTTGATACCGATCCCGGCATTGATGATGCCGCCGCCATTGCCGCCGCGCTGTTTGCCCCTGAGCTGGATCTGCAACTGATGACCACGGTAGCAGGCAATGTGTCGGTGGAAAAAACCACCCGTAATGCGTTGCAACTGCTGCACTTCTGGAATGCGGATGTTCCACTGGCGCAGGGAGCATCGATGCCGCTGGTGCGGCCACTGCGTGATGCCGCTTCCGTGCACGGCGAGTCCGGTATGGAAGGGTATGAATTTGTTGAACATGATCGCCAGGCGATGGCAAAACCCGCCTTCCAGGCGATTCGCGATGCGCTGATGCATGCCCCGCAGCCCGTGACGCTGGTGGCAATTGGCCCGCTGACCAACATTGCGCTGCTGCTGACCCATTATCCTGAATGCGTATTCAACATTCACCGTCTGGTGATTATGGGCGGCTCTGCCGGGCGCGGGAACTTCACACCCAACGCCGAGTTTAATATTGCTATCGATCCCGAGGCCGCCGCGAAAGTCTTCCAGAGCGGGCTGGATATTGTGATGTGTGGGCTGGATGTTACTAACCAGGCCATGCTCGCCCCGGACTATCTGGCGACGCTCCCCCAGCTTAACCAGACGGGAAAAATGCTGCACGCGCTGTTTAGCCATTACCGTAGCGGCAGTATGAATACGGGGCTGCGAATGCACGATCTGTGTGCCATTGCCTGGCTGGTGCGTCCGGAACTGTTTACCCTGCAGTCGTGTTTCGTGGCGGTTGAAACCCAGGGCGAATATACCTCGGGTACGACGGTGGTGGACATCGAAGGACGTCTGGGGCATCCAGCAAATGCGCAGGTTGCGTTGGGCCTGAACGTTGAAGGTTTCCAGCAGTGGGTGGCAGAGGTACTGGCGCTGGCCCCTTGATCTCCACGCTTTATAACCCGATGACGCTGCTTATTCCGTGGCGTCATGCCTTTTACTGATATCTCTGCCTGTTTATCATTAAATTCTAATTATCGACGTTTTCGGCTGGCGGCGCAGCGTTGCGCTGGTTAATCTGAAAACGATTTACGTAAAATTAACAAAAGAGAATAGCTATGCATGATGCACAAATCCGCGTTGCCATCGCGGGAGCCGGAGGACGCATGGGGCGTCAGTTGATTCAGGCCACTCTCGGCATGGAAGGCGTACAGCTGGGCGCGGCGCTGGAGCGCGAAGGTTCCTCCTTATTAGGAAGCGATGCCGGAGAGTTAGCGGGAGCCGGGAAAACGGGCGTTACCGTACAAAGTAGCCTTGAAGCGGTGAAAGATGATTTTGATGTTTTCATCGATTTTACCCGCCCGGAAGGCACGCTGACGCATCTGGCGTTTTGCCGCCAGTACGGTAAAGGAATGGTGATTGGCACCACCGGCTTTGATGACGCGGGTAAACAGGCTATTCGTGATGCCGCGCAGGAGATTGCTATCGTTTTCGCCGCGAACTTTAGCGTCGGCGTGAACGTTATGCTTAAGCTGCTGGAGAAAGCGGCGAAAGTGATGGGCGATTACACCGATATTGAGATTATTGAAGCCCACCACCGCCATAAAGTTGATGCGCCGTCAGGCACTGCGCTGGCGATGGGCGAGGCGATTGCCGGGGCGCTGGATAAAGATCTGAAAGACTGCGCAGTCTATTCGCGTGAAGGTTACACCGGCGAGCGCGTACCGGGCACGATCGGCTTTGCCACGGTGCGGGCGGGGGATATCGTTGGTGAGCATACCGCGATGTTTGCTGATATTGGCGAGCGTATTGAGATCACGCATAAAGCGTCCAGCCGCATGACTTTTGCGAACGGCGCGGTGAGATCGGCAATTTGGCTAAAATCAAAGTCAAATGGTCTTTTTGATATGAAAGATGTGCTTGATTTACGTAATTTATAGCTTTTACTACCCTTCGTGATGTGGTTATTGTAATCATAATTATTTGATTGCATGGGGCAATATTTTATTGCCCTTTAATTTTTATCTTTTGAATATATTTTTTCTTTTAAATGAGTGTTTGTATATGTTTTGTTGGGTTTTTATGTTACCTCAATGTAAATTTTGACCAAATGGTCCACTTTTTTCTCTCCCGCATTCTGTTTTTACACTCTTTGCCTACCGCAAGCGTTTTCCACCACAAGTTAGCTGATCTTTTTGCCTGTTAAATCGTGTGATTTATCCCAGTGGCGCAAAATAATAATAAAAATTACCCTTTTGGGTAGACTTTTACGTGGGCTATCTCTAGAATGCCGCCGTTTGCCAGAAATCCATAGGTAAGCAAATTTGCATTGATTCATGAGGTGTTAATGAATTAATATGCAAATAAAGTGAGTGAATATTCTCTGGAGGGTGTTTTGATTAAGTCAGCGCTATTGGTTCTGGAAGACGGAACCCAGTTTCACGGTCGGGCCATAGGGGCAACAGGTTCGGCGGTTGGGGAAGTCGTTTTCAATACTTCAATGACCGGTTATCAAGAAATCCTCACTGATCCTTCCTATTCCCGCCAAATCGTCACTCTTACTTATCCTCATATCGGTAATGTCGGCACCAATGAAGCCGATGCAGAATCTTCACAGGTACATGCGCAAGGCCTGGTCATCCGCGACCTGCCGCTGATTGCCAGCAACTTCCGCGATACCGAAGACCTCTCTTCTTACCTGAAGCGCCATAACATTGTGGCGATTGCTGATATCGATACCCGTAAGCTGACGCGTTTGCTGCGTGAAAAGGGCGCACAGAACGGCTGCATCATCGCGGGCGATAACCCGGATGCGGCGCTGGCACTGGAGAAGGCAAAAGCTTTCCCTGGCCTGAACGGTATGGATCTGGCGAAAGAAGTGACCACCGCGGAGCCTTATAGCTGGACGCAGGGGAGCTGGACGCTGGCGGGTGACCTGCCGGAAGCAAAATCTGCCGATGAACTGCCGTTCCACGTTGTGGCTTACGATTTCGGCGCTAAACGTAACATTCTGCGTATGTTAGCGGACCGCGGTTGCCGCCTGACGGTTGTACCGGCGAAAACCTCAGCAGAAGACGTTCTGAAGATGAATCCGGACGGTATCTTCCTGTCCAACGGCCCTGGCGACCCGGCGCCGTGCGACTATGCGATTACCGCGATTCAGAAATTCCTCGAAACCGATATTCCGGTATTTGGCATCTGCCTCGGCCATCAGCTGTTGGCGCTGGCGAGCGGTGCGAAGACCATTAAGATGAAGTTTGGCCACCACGGCGGCAACCATCCGGTAAAAGATATTGATAACAACACCGTGATGATCACCGCGCAGAACCACGGTTTTGCTGTAGATGAAGCCTCCATGCCTGCCAACCTGCGCGTGACCCACAAGTCACTGTTCGACGGCACCTTGCAGGGGATTCATCGTACCGACAAACCGGCATTCAGCTTCCAGGGGCACCCTGAAGCGAGTCCGGGTCCGCACGACGCTGCACCGCTGTTCGACCACTTTATCGAGTTAATTGAGCAATACCGTCAGTCCGCGAAATAATCAGGAGTAAAAGAGCCATGCCAAAACGTACAGACATAAAAAGTATCCTGATTCTGGGCGCGGGTCCGATTGTTATCGGTCAGGCGTGTGAGTTTGACTATTCCGGCGCACAGGCGTGTAAAGCCCTGCGTGAAGAGGGTTACCGCGTTATTCTGGTGAACTCCAACCCGGCAACCATCATGACCGACCCGGAAATGGCCGATGCCACCTACATCGAGCCGATTCACTGGGAAGTGGTACGCAAAATCATTGAGAAAGAGCGCCCGGATGCGGTGCTGCCAACCATGGGCGGTCAGACGGCGCTGAACTGTGCGCTGGAACTGGAGCGTCAGGGCGTGCTGGCTGAGTTCGGCGTGACCATGATTGGTGCCACGGCTGATGCGATTGATAAAGCAGAAGACCGTCGTCGCTTTGATATCGCGATGAAGAAAATTGGTCTCGACACCGCGCGCTCTGGCATCGCCCATACCATGGAAGAAGCGCTGGCGGTTGCTGCTGACGTGGGCTTCCCGTGCATCATCCGACCGAGCTTCACCATGGGCGGCACCGGCGGCGGTATCGCTTATAACCGTGAAGAGTTCGAAGAGATTTGCGAACGTGGTCTGGACCTTTCCCCAACCAACGAGCTGCTGATTGATGAATCGCTGATTGGCTGGAAAGAGTACGAGATGGAAGTGGTGCGTGATAAAAACGACAACTGCATCATCGTCTGCTCCATCGAAAACTTCGACGCGATGGGCATCCATACCGGTGACTCCATCACCGTAGCACCTGCCCAGACGCTGACCGACAAAGAATATCAAATCATGCGTAACGCCTCGATGGCGGTACTGCGTGAAATCGGCGTGGAAACCGGCGGTTCTAACGTCCAGTTTGCGGTAAACCCGAAAAACGGTCGCCTGATTGTCATCGAGATGAACCCGCGCGTATCCCGCTCCTCGGCGCTGGCGTCCAAAGCTACCGGCTTCCCGATTGCGAAAGTCGCCGCCAAGCTGGCCGTAGGTTACACCCTCGACGAACTGATGAACGACATCACCGGCGGCCGTACTCCGGCCTCGTTTGAGCCGTCCATCGACTACGTTGTGACGAAAATTCCACGCTTCAACTTCGAGAAATTCGTTGGTGCTAATGACCGTCTGACCACGCAGATGAAATCTGTTGGTGAAGTGATGGCGATTGGCCGCACCCAGCAGGAATCGCTGCAGAAAGCGCTGCGCGGTCTGGAAGTGGGCGCGACCGGCTTCGACCCGAAAGTCAGCCTGGACGACCCTGAAGCGCTGACCAAAATCCGTCGCGAACTGAAAGACGCTGGCGCTGAGCGTATCTGGTACATCGCCGATGCCTTCCGTGCTGGCCTGTCCGTCGATGGTGTGTTCAACCTGACCAACATCGACCGCTGGTTCCTGGTGCAGATTGAAGAGCTGGTGCGTCTGGAAGAAAAAGTCATTGACCTTGGCATCAACGGCCTCGACGCTGACTTCCTGCGCGTACTCAAGCGCAAAGGCTTCGCTGATGCGCGTCTGGCAAAACTGGCCGGCGTTCGCGAAGCGGAAATCCGCAAACTGCGTGACCAATATAACCTGCACCCGGTCTACAAGCGCGTGGATACCTGTGCGGCAGAATTCGCCACCGACACCGCTTACATGTACTCCACTTATGAAGATGAGTGTGAAGCGAATCCGTCCGTCGACCGCGATAAAATAATGGTGCTGGGCGGTGGTCCAAACCGTATCGGTCAGGGCATTGAGTTCGACTACTGCTGCGTACACGCCTCTCTGGCGCTGCGCGAAGACGGTTACGAGACCATTATGGTCAACTGTAACCCGGAAACCGTCTCTACTGATTACGACACTTCCGACCGCCTGTACTTCGAGCCGGTCACGCTGGAAGACGTACTGGAAATCGTGCGTATTGAGAAGCCGAAAGGCGTCATCGTACAGTACGGCGGCCAGACCCCGCTGAAGCTGGCGCGTGCGCTGGAAGCGGCAGGTGTACCGGTAATCGGCACCAGCCCGGATGCCATCGACCGCGCGGAAGACCGTGAGCGTTTCCAGCAGGCGGTTGACCGTCTGAAGCTGAAGCAACCGGCGAACGCTACCGTAACGGCTATCGAACAGGCTGTTGAGAAGGCGAAAGAGATTGGCTACCCGCTGGTGGTGCGTCCGTCGTATGTTCTCGGCGGCCGCGCGATGGAAATTGTCTACGACGAAGCCGACCTGCGTCGCTACTTCCAGACTGCGGTCAGCGTTTCTAACGATGCGCCGGTACTGCTGGACCGTTTCCTTGACGATGCGGTTGAAGTGGACGTGGACGCTATCTGCGACGGCGAAATGGTGCTGATTGGCGGCATCATGGAGCACATCGAACAAGCGGGCGTACACTCCGGTGACT
Source organism: Citrobacter sp. KTE30 (assembly GCF_000398825.1). Taxonomy (NCBI): domain Bacteria; kingdom Pseudomonadati; phylum Pseudomonadota; class Gammaproteobacteria; order Enterobacterales; family Enterobacteriaceae; genus Citrobacter; species Citrobacter sp. KTE30. The sequence continues at coordinate 469,164 of NZ_KB976055.1, forward strand.
CCGCATGTTCTCTGCCTGCGTACACCCTGAGCCAGGAAATTCAGGATGTGATGCGTCAGCAGGTGCAGAAACTGGCCTTCGAACTGCAGGTTCGCGGTCTGATGAACGTTCAGTTTGCGGTGAAGAATAACGAAGTTTACCTGATTGAAGTGAACCCGCGTGCGGCGCGTACCGTTCCGTTCGTCTCCAAGGCAACTGGCGTACCGCTGGCGAAAGTTGCGGCGCGCGTGATGGCCGGGAAAACACTGGCACAGCAGGGCGTAACCAAAGAAGTTATCCCGCCGTACTACTCAGTAAAAGAAGTGGTGCTGCCGTTCAACAAATTCCCGGGCGTTGACCCGCTGTTAGGGCCAGAAATGCGCTCTACCGGGGAAGTGATGGGCGTAGGTCGTACCTTCGCGGAAGCGTTCGCCAAGGCACAGCTGGGCAGCAGCTCCACCATGAAAAAACAGGGGCGTGCGCTGCTCTCCGTTCGCGAAGGCGATAAAGAGCGTGTGGTTGACCTGGCGGCGAAACTGCTGAAGTTTGGTTTTGAGCTGGATGCAACGCACGGCACGGCGATTGTGCTGGGCGAAGCGGGTATCAATCCACGTCTGGTGAACAAGGTGCATGAAGGGCGTCCGCACATTCAGGACCGTATCAAGAATGGCGAGTACACTTACATCATCAACACCACCGAAGGTCGTCAGGCGATTGAGGATTCCAAGCTGATTCGCCGTAGCGCCCTGCAGTACAAAGTGCATTATGACACTACCCTGAACGGAGGTTTCGCGACGGCGATGGCGCTGAATGCCGATGCCACTGAGAAGGTGACCTCGGTGCAGGAAATGCACGCGCAGATCAAAAAGTCATAAACAAAGAGTCCGGTGATAATTGCGTTAACCGGACCTGCAATATAATCTTGAAAGGGTTTCTGTAAAGAAACCCTTTTTTTATCTCTCGTAAGGTCATTCCTGGCCAAATGCAGTTTCATAACCACATTTTCAATGTAATAAGCACGATATTGCTCACACTAATCAACATTCAAGTCGCATACTATCTTTTATATCCACAATTTTAATATGGCTTAGTTTTTATTAATTTGGACAGGCCGTAGCCAGATTTTTAATTTGTGAAATGGTGTGCTTATGTGTGAAAAATATGTTGAAAGACCGCTTTATTTGTTAATTGCTGACTGGATGATGGCTGAAGATCGTTGGATCACCGCAAAAGAAATTTCCCGCCATTTTGATATTGAACACTGCAAAGCAATTAATACGCTCTCTTATATTCTGTCGGAAGTGGGAGAAATTGTTTGTGAAGTTAAGATGATCCCTAATCAGATTGCAGGCCGGGGCTGCCAGTGCCAGCGTCTGGTAAAAGTCATCAGTATTGATTCTCACCTCTACAACCGATTGAGCCACAATTTGCAGGAAAAAAAGGTGAGTGTGGCGAAAACGCCGCGGCTGTCTGCCGTTCCCCCAACAGAGCTCAACCGTGAGCAGAAATGGCAGATGATGCTCTCCAAGAGTATGCGTCGCTAATTGTCAGTTGCCTGATGGCGGTATAAACGGTGGTTGACGCGTAGGCCGGATAAGCGTGAGCGAATCCGGCATCAATTACTGTGCTGATTTGGGTTTTACGTCCGTCGTGCCTTTCAGGCGCGGCCGGTGTTCTTCGACTTGCGTTAATGGCTGCGTTTCGCGTAAACCTGCCCGGCAGCGGACCGCAAGATCCTGATACTCTTTGGTGTTTAACCGTTTCCAGTGCAGTTCCTGGTCCGTGACTTCACGCAATACGCGAGCGGGTGAGCCCACCAGCATCTGCCTTGCCTCCCCCTGAAATCCGGCTTTGACAAAGCTCATGGCGGCGACAATGCTCTCTTCACCAATCACTGCGCCGTCCATAATGACGCTGTTCATGCCGATCAGCGCATCTCTGCCCACCATGCAACCGTGCAGGATTGCGCCATGGCCGATATGCCCATTCTCATGCACGATGGTGTCAGTGTCGCAATAACCGTGCATGATGCAGCCATCCTGCAAGTTAGAACCTGCCTCCAGAATCAGGCGACCATAGTCACCGCGCAGTGAGGCATGCGGGCCGACGTAGACGCCAGCCCCCACGATCACATCACCAATCAACACAGCGCTGGGATGAACATACGCCTCTGGATGCACTACCGGAATCAGGCCTTCAAAGGCGTAATAGCTCATCTGTTATCAGCGTCCTTTCCACACCGGATCGCGTTTTTCCGCAAACGCCTGCGGTCCTTCGAGCGCATCTTCGGAGTGCAACACTGACGGATAGTGCTTCAGCACGCCGCTGCGGATGTAGCGGTAGCCTTCTTCTACCGGCATTTCGCTGGTCGCACGATAAATCTCTTTCAGCGCGGCGATCGCCAGTGGGGCGCTATTCACCAGCTGCTGCGCCAGTTCGCGCGCACTATCCATCAGTTCGCTCTGGCTGACAACGCGGTTGACGATACCCCAACGCAGCGCTTCTTCGGCACTCATTCGTCTGCCGGTCATCACCATTTCGTTGACGATAGCCGGTGGCAGCAGTTTAGGCAGACGGAGAACGCCGCCGCTGTCAGGCACGATCCCGAGCTTGGCTTCCGGTAGCGCGAAGCTGGCATTTTCCGCGCAGACGATAAAATCCGCCGCCAGCGCCAATTCAAAACCACCGCCAAACGCATAGCCGTTTACCGCAGCGATGACCGGTTTATTGAGGTCGAAAATTTCGGTTAAACCGGCAAAGCCGCCTGGGCCAAAATCGGCATCCGGCGCTTCACCTTCAGCTGCCGCTTTTAAGTCCCAGCCCGCAGAAAAGAATTTCTCACCGCCGCCGGTGATTATCGCTACGCGTAATTCCGGGTCATCACGAAAATTAAGAAACGCTTCACCCATGGCAAAGCTGGTTTTGGCATCAATGGCATTGGCTTTAGGCCGGTCGAGGGTAATTTCCAGAATCGGGCCGTTACGGGTCAGATGTAATGATTCACTCATAGTTCATCTCCAGATAAATAGATTTCCCGGCAGGAGGAATTCCTACAGGGAGGGTTATTTCAGATTTTTTTTGATTATTTTTCCTGAACAATTGCGCGGCAGGTCGGTTCTTATCTCCATAAACGAGGGAACCTTGAATTTCGCCATATTGTTTTCGCAGAAGCTGAAGAACTCGGCTTCGCTTAATGTTTCACCTTCATTAAGGACGATAAACGCTTTAATGGCTTCATCACGGATTGAATCTTTAATACCGACAACCACAATGTCCTGAATTTTCGGATGCGCAGAAATAATATTTTCCAGCTCGACGCAGGAGACATTTTCTCCGCCGCGTTTAATCATGTTGCAGCGTCTGTCGACGAAATAAAAATAGCCATCCGCATCCTGATAGCCCGAATCTCCGGTATGTAACCAGCCTTCAGGTTCCAGCGCTTTGGCGGTAGCCTCCGGCTGGGCATAGTACTCTTTGAAGATTGTTTTGCCCGGCACGCCTTTAATACAGATTTCGCCAATTTCTCCGGCGGGCAGGGGACGATTGTGATCGTCACGGATTTCGGCTTCATAGCTAAATCCCACGCGGCCAATGGAGGGCCAGCGTCGTTTGTCACCGGGACGGTCGCCGATAATACCGACGATGGTTTCAGTCATACCGTAGGAGGTCAGCAGCCTGACGCCAAAGCGTTCGGTAAAGGCGTCTTTTTCCTGTGCGGATAAATTGAGATAGAACATTACTTCGCGCAGGTGATGCTGTCTGTCGGTTGGCGCGGCAGGTTGTACCATCAGCGTTCTGATCATCATCGGAATGCATTCGGTAACCGTCGCCTTATATCTATGCACCTGATTCCAGAACGCCCTGGCACTGTACTTCTCTAGCAGCACAAAGGTGCTGCCAGCGGAGAATGCGGGCATTGCGGCGGTACACTGACAGTCGATATGAAAAGCGGGCATCACCGTCATGTAGACGTCATCATCGCGCAGAGCGATTTGCCAGGAAGTGTAGTAGCCTGCAAAACGCAGGTTGTAGTGGGTAATCACCACCCCTTTAGGCCGTGAAGTGGTGCCTGAGGTAAACAGAATTTCCGCCGTATCGTCAGTGGATAACGCGGGCGTATAACACAGCGTAGTCGACTGGCGGGATTGCAGTTGGGTAAAGTGGCTCACGCCGTCGTCAACCGGAAGCTGTTCGCCAATCAGACAGATATGATTAAGCGGTGTGGTATTTTCCAGCCGTATCTGGCGGTACATAGGATAAAACTGGGCGCTGGTGACCAGCAGGCTTACCTGGCTGTTTTGCAGGATCCAAGCACTTTCTTCGCCCAGTAAGCGGGCATTAATCGGTACCATAATGGCGCCAATTTTTGCCAGCCCAAACCAGCAAAAAATGAATTCCGGACAGTTATCCAGATGCAATGCGACCTTATCGCCCTTGCGGATCCCTAAGGAATGGAACAGGTTTGCCGTGCGGTTAATCTCTTCATTGAGCGAGGCATAGCTAAATTGCCGAACGACTCCTTCGCAGGATTCGAAAATTAACGCCGTTTTATCTCCGTACACCCCGGCCAGGTCGTCCCACATCTGACGTAAGTTTTGTCCGCCAACGATATCCATATTGCTTTATCCACTGAAATCAGGCGTGAGCGCTAACCAATGAGCGGTCAGCGCGTCGCGTTTATTCCTCAACTCTGGCCAGGCCTTTGCCGACCAGCTCATTTATGTCTGCTTCGCTATAACCAATGTTTTTCAGAATGGCGGCAGTATCCATGCCATGTGACGGCATGCCACGCCAGATTTTCCCCGGGTTGTTTTTAAATTTCGGCATGATGTTTGGCCCTTTGCAGGTGCGGCCATCCATTGTTTGCCACTGAGTAATGGATTCACGGGCAACGTACTGCGGGTTGCCTTCCAGTTCCGGAATGGTCAGCACCTTCGCGCAGGCGATATTCAGCTCAGCAAAACGCGCCTGGACTTCGGCGATGGTGTGTGTTGCCAGCCACGCGTCCAGTTTCTCTTCCACGAGCGGGCCGTAAGGGCATTCCACGCGATGGATAAGCTGGGTACCTTCCGGAACTTCCGGTGTGCCAAGAATGTGGGCGAGGCCAATATCTTTGAAGCACTCGTTGATTTGCGTGATGCCGACCAGCTCCATGACGATATAGCCATCGGCGCATTTATACAGGCCGCAGCCAGCGTAATACGGGTCTTTGCCTTTGGTCATGCGTGGGCAAATTTCGCCGCCGTTGAAGTAATCCATCATGAAATACTGACCCATGCGCAGCATCACCTCGTACATGGCGATATCGATGCTTTCACCTTTACCCGTTTCGCGGACTTTGTGCAGAGCCGCCAGCGCCGCTGTCGTTGCGGTCATCCCGGAGAAGTAATCGGCGGTGTACGGAAAGGCTGGCATTGGCTGATCCACGTCACCGTTTTGGATCAGATAGCCACTGAACGCCTGTGCGATGGTGTTATACGCCGGAAGATTGGTGTACTCCTCGGTACCAAACTGGCCGAAGCCGGAAAGGTGGGCGATAACCAGTTTCGGGTTATGTTCCCACAGCACTTCATCGGTAATACCGCGGCGGGCAAAGGCCGGGCCTTTACTGGCTTCAATGAAAATATCGGTGGTTTCCATCAGCTTCAGAAACGCTTCCCGGCCTTCATCTTTGAAAATATTCAGCGACAGGGCATGCAGATTACGGCGTGAGAGCTGCGGATAGTTAGGTTGCACGCGGATGGTATCGGCCCATGCGACGTTTTCAATCCAGATAACCTCAGCACCCCATTCGGCGAACATCTGTCCGGCGAACGGACCGGCAATTTCGATCCCTGAAAAGACAACGCGTACCCCGGAAAGCGGGCCGAAGGCTGGCATTGGTAAATGATTCATCATTTTTCTCCTGGCATTTTTTTTGTAGGCCCGGTAAGCGCAGCGCCACCGGGCATATTGCCGGATGGTGGCGTAAACGCCTTATCCGGCCTACGAAACGAACGAATCAACGGTATTGCTTCAATACCGCACGACCCAACGTCAGGATCTGCATTTCGTCAGAACCACCAGAAACACGGTCAACGCGCAGGTCGCGCCAGAAGCGCGTGATGCGATGGTTACCCGCGATACCCACGCCACCCAGCACCTGCATGGCGGTGTCTACCACTTCAAATGCCGCGTTGGCGCAGAAGTACTTGCACATGGCCGCGTCGCCCGAGGTAATAGTGCCGTTATCTGCTTTCCATGCGGCTTCCAGCAGCATGTTTTTCATGGAGTTCAGTTTGATCGCCATGTGCGCGAACTTCTCCTGAATCAGCTGGAAACGGCCGATCGTTTCGCCAAACTGTACGCGTTGGTTGGCATAACGCGCTGCGTCTTCAAAAGCGCACATTGCCGTACCGTAGTTGGTCAGTGCGACGAGGAAGCGTTCATGGTCAAACTCTTCTTTCACGCGGTTGAAGCCATTACCTTCCCGACCGAACATGTCTTTCTCGTCCAGTTCAACGTCATCAAAGGTGATTTCACAGCAGCTATCCATACGCAGACCGAGTTTCTCCAGTTTGTTGACCTTGATACCCGCCTTGCTCATGTCAACAAACCACTCGGTATAAACAGGTTTATCCGGCGATGCACCATCTCTCGCCATCACTACGATGTACGGGGTATAGGCGCTACTGGTGATAAAGCACTTACTGCCATTAAGATAAACCTTACCATTTTTGCGTGTATAAGTGGTTTTCAGACTGCCAACATCCGATCCCGCTCCCGGTTCGGTAATTGCAGAGTTCCACATCTGCTTACCTGTTCCCTGGAACGCCATGATTTTATCGATTTGTTCCTGAGTCCCTTCACGCAGGAAGGTGTTAAAACCCCCCGGTAACTGGTACAGCACATAGGTTGGCGCGCCCAGGCGGCCGAGTTCCATCCAGACGGCGGCAACGGTGACAAAACCGGCTTCCAGCCCGCCGTGTTCTTCCGGGATCAACAGGCTATCGATGCCCATATCTGCCAGTGCTTTTACAAAACGCTCAGGGTAGACGCTGTCGCGATCGCACTCGGCAAAATAAGCTTCCCAGTTCTCACTGGCCATCAGTTCACGAATACCGGCGACAAACAGTTCCTGCTCGTCATTTAAGTTGAAATCCATCTTTCAGCCTCTTGATCAATTGGGTTAATAAGAATTACTTGTCTTTCCAGTGCACTTTGGCGTCTTTAATAAAGGACAGCGTCACCATGATGTTGACGAAGAACAGCGGGCATCCTCCGGCGATAATCGCGGTCTGTATCGGCTTCAGCCCGCCCAGCGCCAGTAGAACGATGCCGATGACGCCGACCAGAACGGACCAACCGATACGCACCAACAGCGGCGGTTCTTCACCATCACGAACTTCGCGACAGGTGGACATCGCCAGGGTGTAGGAGCAGGCGTTAATTAGCGTGACGGTGGCAATAAAGCAGAGGATAAAGAAGCCCCACATGGTGGCGGTGCTGAATGGCAAGGCGGCCCAGGTTTCGATAATGGCGCGCGCCACGCCGTGTTGTTCAATCAGCTGCGGGATGTTGAGAATGTTTTTATCCATCAGCAGCAGCGTGTTGCTGCCAAGGACTGTCCACAGGATCCAGGTGGAAGCGGTCAGGCCCAGCACCATCCCAAAGCACAGTTCACGCACGGTACGGCCACGAGAAATACGCGCCAGGAAGATACTCATCTGGATGGCGTAAATGACCCACCACGCCCAGTAGAAAACAGTCCAGCCCTGCGGGAATCCGCCTTTGCCGATGGCATCGGTATAGAACAGCATGCGCGGCAGATACATCAGCAGCATGCCGACCGAGTCGGTGAAGTAGTTCATGATGAAGCTGGCGCCGCTGACGATAAACACCCAGCCCAGCATCAGGAAGCTCAGGTAGCTACGCACGTCGCTGGCGATTCTGACTCCTTTTTGCAGGCCACAGGCTACGCAAATGGCGTTCAGAATGATCCAGCAGGTAATGATGATGGCATCTAATTGCAGCGTATGCGGAATACCGAACAGCCATTGCATACACTCGGTTACCAGCGGCGTCGCCAGACCGAGGCTGGTACCCATCGCGAAGATCAGCGCCACCAGGTAGAAGTTATCAACGATGGTGCCGAACAGCCCTTTCGCATGCTTTTCGCCCACTAACGGTACCAGCGTGGAGCTGGGACGGATGACGTCCATCTTGCGCACAAAGAAGAAATAGGCAAAGGCCACAGAAAGGAAGCTGTAGGTTGCCCACGGCAACGGCCCCCAGTGGAACAGGCTGTACGCCAGACCGATCTCTTTCGCACCCGTGGAATTGGGCTCCAAAGCGAACGGCGGGGTAGAGATATAGTAGTAGATCTCGATGGAACCCCAGAACAGCACCGCGGCGGATGTACAGGAGGCGAACATCATAAAAATCCAGCTGGCGGTACTAAACTCGGGTTTTTCGTCGCCTAATTTCTTTTTGGCATACGGGCCAAAGACTAACCAGAACCATCCGAAGAGCATGACGACCATATACCATTCGAATGCCCAACCCCAGACGTTGGTGACATAACTGAATACCGCATTAATAACGACGTTAGCGGCATCAAGATCTCTTACTGTTAGCCAACAAAGTATCCCAACAATTATTAATGGCGGAAAAAAAACCTTCGGTTCAATTCCCGACTTTCTCTTTTCATTTTTCATAAGTGAATTCCAGTGTGAAAACGAAATTTATTTAGCGTGCCCGTATGTGATCGTTTGTTTATTTATTATTAATGATTTGTTGATGACTTTTTAACCTCTGGGGCGCCTCAGTGAGTAACTCATAATGGGTATTCATTTCCGGCTATTCTGTTATCTGTATCACACTTTTCTATGCTGATTATTTTGTCTGGAAATCTAGATAATTTCCTTATTAATCAAAATCTTGATATTGGTTTTTTAACTTTTTTAAGTGACTGGCGTTCAATATTGTTGAACCCGCAGACAATATTGAAAATTTTCATATTTGACGTGATTCTTTCAATATTGGTGAGGCATGTAACACTATTGAAAGTTACGAATTTCAATGTGTGACATTTTCAATATTGGTGATTAAGGTTTTATTTCCGAATTAAAGAGCGTGATATCTGTATTTAACACCGCCGATATAAATACGTTTCCTTCATGATTTCTGGAGATGCAATGAAGATAATTACTTGCTACAAATGCGTACCTGATGAGCAGGATATTGCGATTAATAATGCTGATGGAACACTCGATTTCAGCAAAGCAGATGGCAAAATCAGCCAATATGATCTGAATGCGATCGAAGCGGCTTGCCAGTTAAAACAGCAGGTGGGAGAGGCTCAGGTTGTGGCCATGAGCGTCGGAGGCAAAGCGCTGACCAATGCAAAAGGGCGCAAAGATGTGCTTTCCCGTGGCCCTGATGAACTGATTGTTGTCATTGACGATCAATTTGAACAGGCGCTGCCGCAACAAACTGCCACTGCGCTGGCTGCCGCCGTGCAAAAATCCGGTTTTGATCTGCTTATTTGCGGCGACGGTTCTTCCGATCTTTATGCTCAGCAGGTTGGTCTGCTGGTGGGCGAAATGCTGGACGTGCCGGCGATAAACGGCGTGAGCAAAATCCTCTCTCTTACCGACAGCACTCTGACGGTAGAGCGTGAACTGGAAGATGAAGTTGAAACCCTGAGTATCCCGCTTCCGGCGGTTATCGCGGTCTCTACTGACATCAACACCCCTCAAATCCCTTCCATGAAAGCCATTCTTGGTGCGGCGAAAAAACCGGTTCAGGTTTGGTCACCTGCAGACATTGGGCTGAACAGCGTGCAGGCGTATTCCGCACAGCAGGTTGCTGCGCCGAAACAGCGCGAGCGTCAGCGCGTTGTCATTGAAGGTGACGGTGAAGAACAGATTGCCGCGTTTGTCGAGAATCTTCGCAAAATCATTTAATTATCAGGGGATGTTATGAACAAATTTTCCAGTATCTGGGTATTCAGCGATACCCCTTCTCGTCTGCCGGAACTGATGAAAGGTGCGCAGGCTTTAGGCGAAAAAGTTAACACGTTTGTGCTCAGCGATGCGGACAGTGCAACGGCATGTCATTTAGGCGCGGATCATGTCTGGCTGCTCAGCGGCAAACCAGAAGACCGTATGGTTGAAGACTACGCCGATGCGATGGCCGAAATCATTCGTCAGCACAGCGAGGGCGGCGCGGTGCTGCTGCCGAATACACGTCGGGGCAAGCTGTTAGCGGCAAAGCTGGGCTTTCGCTTGTCGGCTGCAGTCTCAAATGACGCCAGCGCAGTCGCGGTGCAGGATGGAAAAGCGGCGGTCAAACATATGGTCTACGGCGGCCTGGCGATGGGAGCAGAAACAATCGCTTCACCGTTTGCCGTGATCACTCTCAGTAGCGGAACGTTTGACGCGCAGCAACCGGATACCGCTCGCAGCGGTGAGGTGCACACCGTCCAGTGGCAGGCTCCGGCCATTGTCGTGACCCGTACGGCAACTCAGGCGCGTCAGAGCAACAGCGTCGATCTCGACAAAGCCCGTCTGGTGGTCAGCGTGGGACGCGGTATTGGTAGCAAAGAAAATATCTCGCTGGCAGAAGCGCTGTGCCAAACGATTGGCGCTGAGTTGGCCTGTTCCCGTCCGGTGGCGGAAAACGAGAAGTGGATGGAGCATGAACGCTACGTCGGCATCTCCAACCTGATGCTTAAGCCTGAACTGTATCTGGCCGTGGGGATCTCCGGGCAGATCCAACATATGGTCGGCGCCAACGGCGCACAGACGATTTTCGCCATCAACAAAGACAAAAATGCGCCGATTTTCCAGTATGCAGATTATGGCATCGTTGGCGATGCGCTGAAGATCCTGCCTGCGCTGACGGCTGCCTTAGCGCGTTAAACCATTCGGGCAGGATGCGAAGGTATCCTGCCGCTGACAGGAGTACGTATGTCCGAAGATATCTTTGATGCCATCATCGTGGGTGCAGGTCTGGCTGGTTCGGTTGCGGCGCTGGTGCTGGCTCGGGAAGGAGCACAGGTGCTGGTTATCGAGCGCGGCAATTCTGCTGGCGCGAAGAATGTCACTGGTGGGCGCATGTATGCGCATAGCCTGGAGCGCATTATTCCCGGTTTTGCTGAGCAGGCCCCCATTGAACGCATAATCACCCACGAAAAACTCGCCTTTATGACCGACAAAGGGGCGATGACCATCGACTATTGCAATGGTGAAGAGGCCGCATCGTCGCAGGTTTCTTATTCCGTCTTACGTAGCAAATTTGACGCCTGGCTGATGGAGCAGGCCGAGGAGGCGGGCGCCCAGCTCATCACCGGTATTCGTGTGGATAATGTTGTGCAGCGCGAGGGTAAAGTCGTGGGCGTGGAAGCCGACGGCGATATTCTGGAAGCCAAAGTGGTGATCCTCGCCGACGGGGTGAATTCTCTGCTGGCTGAAAAGCTGGGTATGGCAAAGCGCGTCGAGGCATCGCATGTTGCCGTCGGCGTAAAAGAGCTGATCGAACTGCCAAAATCGGTAATTGAAGATCGTTTCCAGTTACAGGGGAACGAAGGTGCAGCTTGCCTGTTTGCCGGTTCGCCAACTGATGGATTGATGGGTGGTGGCTTTCTCTATACGAATGAAACGACCCTTTCTCTGGGGCTGGTCTGCGGCCTTCATCACCTGAAAGACGCGAAAAAATCGGTCCCGCAAATGCTGGAAGATTTCAAACAGCATCCGGCGGTTGCCCCACTGATCGCCGGTGGCAAGCTGGTGGAATATGCCGCGCACGTCGTACCTGAAGCCGGTATGAATATGCAGCCAGAACTGGTGGGGGACGGTGTGCTGATCGCCGGTGACGCTGCCGGAATGTGTATGAACCTCGGCTTTACCATTCGCGGTATGGATCTCGCCATTTCCGCAGGCGAAGCGGCGGCGAAAACGGTGCTTTCAGCGATGAAGCGCGACGACTTTAGCAAGCAGTCGCTGGGTGAATACCGTCAGCATCTGGACGATGGCCCGATGCGCGATATGCGTATGTACCAGAAGCTTCCTGCTTTTCTTGATAACCCGCGCATGTTTACCGCCTATCCCGAAATGGCGGTCAGTATCGCACGCGACCTGTTCACCGTAGATGGTTCCGCCCCAGTGCCAATGCGTAAAAAAATCCTGCGCCATGCGAAGAAAGTGGGCTTCATCAACCTGATGAAAGATGGCCTGAAAGGAGTGACCGTATTATGACATCTCCCGTCAATGTGGACGTCAAACTGAGCGTCAATAAGTTCAATGTCGATGAAGACAGCCCACATATCATTCTCAAAACCGATCCTGATAAACAGGCGCTGGAAGTGCTGATTAAGGCCTGTCCAGCGGGGCTGTATAAAAAGCAGGACGACGGCAGCGTACGGTTTGATTATGCCGGATGTCTGGAGTGCGGAACGTGCCGCATTCTCGGACTCGATACAGCGCTGGAAAAGTGGGAATACCCGCGTGGGACATTTGGCGTGGAGTTTCGCTACGGTTAATAAGTACGAGGTTGTGCACCCGTAGGCCGGATAAGACGCGCTAGCGTCGCCATCCGGCAATCATGTGACGCCAGTGCCGGATGGGGGCGTAAACGCCTTATCCGGCCTATAGATGACGCTTTGCCCGTGTTGAAACAGGAAGTCGCTATGCAGCAGCCCAGGAACTTTGATGACATCAAATTTACCTCTATTCACCGCCGGATAATGCTGTGGGGAAGCGGTGGGCCATTTCTGGATGGTTATGTGCTGGTGATGATTGGCGTGGCGCTGGAACAGCTCACGCCAGCATTGAAACTGGACGCACAGTGGATTGGTCTGCTGGGCGCCGGCACGCTCGCTGGTCTGTTTGTGGGGACGTCGCTGTTTGGCTACATTTCCGATAAGGTCGGGCGGCGCAAAATGTTCATCATCGATATTATCGCCATTGGCGTGATATCGGCAGCAACTATGTTTGTTTCCTCGCCCGTTGAGCTGTTGGTGATGCGCGTGCTGATCGGCATTGTGATTGGTGCCGATTATCCGATTGCTACCTCGATGATTACCGAGTTCTCCAATACCCGCCAGCGCGCTTTCTCCATCGGTTTTATCGCCGCGATGTGGTATGTCGGCGCCACCTGTGCCGATCTGGTCGGTTACTGGCTTTATGATGTTGAGGGAGGATGGCGCTGGATGCTGGGCAGCGCGGTGATCCCCTGTATTTTGATCCTGATTGGGCGCTTCGATCTTCCTGAATCGCCGCGCTGGCTGCTGCGTAAAGGTCGGGTGAAAGAGTGTGAAGCGATGATGATCAAACTGTTCGGCGAACCGGTGGTGTTCGACGAAGAGGCGCCGCAGGAGACGCGTTTTCTCCAGCTGTTTAACCGCCGTCATTTCCCGTTTGTCCTGTTTGTTGCCGCTATCTGGACCTGTCAGGTAATCCCGATGTTCGCCATTTATACCTTTGGTCCGCAGATTGTTGGACTGTTGGGGCTTGGTGCCGGGAAAAGCGCCGCGTTGGGCAATGTGGTGATAAGCCTGTGCTTTATGCTGGGGTGCATTCCGCCCATGTTCTGGCTCAATAGCGCAGGTCGCCGACCGCTATTGATTGGCAGCTTTATTATGATGACGCTGGCGTTGGCTGTGCTGGGGTTAATTCCTGATATGGGGGCGTGGCTGGTAGTGCTGGCGTTTGCCGTGTACGCGTTTTTCTCGGGGGGACCGGGAAACCTGCAGTGGCTATACCCAAACGAGCTGTTCCCTACCGACATTCGCGCGTCTGCCGTCGGGGTGATTATGTCCTTAAGCCGCATCGGTACTATTGTTTCAACCTGGGCGCTGCCGGTATTCATCACCAAATACGGTATCAGCAATGTCATGCTGATGGGCGCAGGAATTTCGCTGATTGGCCTGCTTGTGTCCATCGCTTTCGCCCCGGAAACGCGAGGTCTGACGCTGGCGCAAACCAGTCAAATGACGATTCGCAGTAAGCCCGTGACCAGGGCAGGCTATTAGGAGTGTTCTGTATTTTCCCTGCAACTCAGTCAGTTAGCCTACAGTTAACTGGGTATATCACTGAAAACAACTGAAAAGCAGGGAGAACACCATGCAAAAACATATCCTGATCACCTCAATTTTTACCGCAGCAGCACTGTTTACCGTGGTCGGTTGTTCCTCAAACCAGGCGGTTAAAACCACCGATGGCAAAACAATCGTCACTGACGGCAAACCGCAGGTTGATGATGATACTGGTCTGGTGTCGTACAAAAATGCCCAGACGGGTAAGACGGAACAGATTAACCGCGATCAGGTTAAGGATATGAGCGAACTGGACAACTAGTTCAGTTTTCTCCATTCAGCCACTCAATAATATTGACTGTTAGCCTGTGGATTAAGTGACTAAACTCACTGTTATTACAATAATGCAGTGACACAGGCTAATCATGATTCTCATCATTTATGCGCATCCCTATCCGCAGCATTCGCATGCGAATAAGCGGATGCTTGAACAGGCAAGGACGCTGGAGGGCGTGGAGATACGCTCGCTCTACCAGCTCTACCCCGACTTCAATATCGATATTGCCGCTGAACAGGATGCGCTGGCGCGCGCTGATTTGATCATCTGGCAGCATCCGATGCAGTGGTACAGCACACCTCCATTACTCAAGCTGTGGATGGATAAAGTCCTTTCGCACGGCTGGGCGTATGGCCATGGCGGTACTGCGCTGCACGGTAAACAACTGCTGTGGGCGGTGACGACCGGCGGCGGTGAAAACCACTTCGATATTGGCTCCCATCCCGGATTTGATGTGCTTTCTCAGCCTTTACAGGCAACAGCGCTCTATTGCGGCCTCAAATGGCTGCCGCCGTTTGCGATGCACTGTACGTTTATCTGTGATGATGAAACGCTGCAAGCGCAGGCGCGTCACTACAAACAGCGTCTGATGGAATGGCAGGAGGCACACCATGGATAGCCATACGCTGATACAGGCGCTGATTTATCTCGGATCGGCGGCGCTGATTGTACCCATCGCCGTACGGCTGGGATTAGGGTCGGTACTGGGGTATCTCATCGCCGGATGCATTATCGGACCCTGGGGGCTGAGGCTGGTGACGGACGCCGAATCCATCCTGCATTTTGCGGAGATCGGTGTGGTACTGATGCTGTTTGTCATCGGTCTGGAGCTGGATCCGCAACGTTTGTGGAAATTGCGGGCATCGGTGTTCGGCGGCGGTGCGCTACAGATGGTGGTTTGCGGCGGCTTAATTGGTTTGTTCTGTATGTTCCTTGGCCTGCGCTGGCAGGTAGCGGAACTGATCGGCATGACGCTGGCGCTTTCCTCAACGGCTATCGCTATGCAGGCAATGAATGAACGCAACCTGATGGTTTCGCAAATGGGCCGCAGCGCGTTTGCCGTGCTGCTGTTCCAGGATATCGCCGCTATTCCATTGGTGGCGATGATCCCGTTACTGGCGGCGAGCGGCGCATCGACTACGCTTGGGGCGTTTGCATTGTCAGCCCTGAAGGTAGCGGGCGCACTGGTATTGGTGGTGGTATTGGGGCGTTATGTCACACGTCCGGCCTTGCGTTTTGTTGCGCGTTCGGGCCTGCGGGAAGTATTCAGTGCCGTTGCGCTGTTCCTCGTGTTTGGCTTCGGTCTGCTCCTGGAAGAGGTTGGCCTGTCGATGGCGATGGGGGCCTTCCTGGCCGGGGTGCTGCTGGCGAGCTCTGAGTATCGCCACGCGCTGGAAAGCGACATTGAGCCATTTAAAGGATTGCTGCTGGGACTGTTTTTCATTGGCGTGGGGATGTCTATCGACTTTGGTACGCTGATTGATAATCCCTTGCGCATTATCATTTTGCTGGTCGGTTTCCTGGTTATCAAAACCGTCATGCTGTGGTTGATAGCGAAACCGTTGCAGGTGCCGAACAAGCAGCGTCGCTGGTTTGCCGTATTGTTAGGGCAGGGCAGTGAGTTTGCCTTTGTGGTGTTTGGCGCGGCGCAAATGGCAAATGTGCTCGATCCTGACTGGGCGAAATCGCTGACGCTGGCGGTGGCGTTGTCGATGGCGGCTACGCCGATTTTGCTGGTGATTTTGACGCGTCTGGAAAAATCGGCGACTTCGGAAGAGCGGGAAGCCGATGAAATTGATGAGGAGCAACCGCGGGTGATCATCGCTGGATTTGGGCGATTTGGCCAGATAACCGGTCGTCTGTTGTTGTCGAGTGGGGTCAAAATGGTGGTTCTTGATCATGACCCGGACCATATCGAAACGCTGCGTAAATTCGGGATGAAGGTTTTCTATGGCGATGCGACCCGGATGGATCTGCTGGAGTCTGCCGGGGCGGCGAAAGCTGAAGTCATTATTAATGCCATTGACGATCCGCAAACCAGCCTGCAGTTAACCGAAATGGTGAAAGAGCATTTCCCGCATCTGCAAATTATTGCTCGTGCGCGCGATGTGGATCATTACATCCGCCTGCGCCACGCGGGCGTGGATATGCCGGAACGCGAAACCTTTGAAGGTGCACTGAAGACCGGACGTCTGGCGTTGGAGGGTCTCGGGCTTGGGCGCTATGAGGCACGTGAGCGGGCGGACGTATTCCGCCGATTCAATACCATGATGGTAGAGGAGATGGTGAAAGGGGAAAATGACGCGACTTCCCGCGCGGCCGTTTATAAACGCACCAGCGCAATGCTGAGTGAAATTATTGCGGAAGATCGTCAGCACTTATCGTTAATTCAACGCCATGGCTGGCAAGGCACGGATGAAGGTAAGCATACGGGCGACGTCGCCGATGAGCCGGAAGTGAAACCGTCAGCATAGGGTAAAAAATGTGATGTTCTGCAAACTTTACTGCTAATTGGCTGTTTTTGAACTACTGTAATGCTGGCGTACCACCTTAAATAGGTCGGTTCGCCAGCAGAACGGAAAATTTTCCTGTTCATCCTCTTTCCGCCAGTCGACGAAAGATTGCGCTTTCCGTATAGTGGCGACAATTTTTTTGTATCCGGGAAATATTCAATGATCAGTCTGATTGCGGCGTTAGCGGTAGATCGCGTCATCGGTATGGAGAACGCCATGCCGTGGAACCTCCCTGCCGATCTCGCCTGGTTTAAACGTAATACCTTAAACAAGCCGGTTGTCATGGGACGCCACACCTGGGAATCCATCGGGCGACCGTTACCTGGGCGTAAAAATATCGTCATCAGCAGCAAGCCTGGCACTGACGATCGTGTGCAGTGGGTGAAGTCTGTTGATGAAGCCATTGCGGCCTGCGGTGATGAACCAGAGATTATGGTGATTGGCGGTGGGCGCGTGTATGAGCAGTTCCTGCCAAAAGCGCAGAAGCTGTATCTGACGCACATTGATGCTGAAGTCGAAGGGGATACGCATTTCCCGGACTACGAACCGGATGACTGGGAGTCGGTGTTCAGTGAATTCCACGATGCCGACGCGCAAAACTCTCACAGCTACTGCTTCGAGATTCTGGAGCGTCGTTAATCCTGTAAGTGCCGGATGGCGGCGAAAAGTCTTATCCGGCCTACTCTTGTGCCAGATGTAGGCCTGATAAGCGTAGCGCCATCAGGCATAAATCTCTCAGGCGTTGACCGCTTCGCCAGGATCCAGATTCAGATGGCGATTTGATGGCTGCACAAAGTACTGTTTGTCTTCCCAGCGCAGACAGGTGAGATCGCCTCCCCAGCAACACCCCGTATCCAGCGCGTAAATACCTTCTGGTGTGCCTTTGCCTTCCAGCGATGCCCAGTGCCCGAATGCAATGCTGTACGCTTCACTGACAGGTCCAGGAATGGCAAACCACGGCTTCAGCGGGGCAGGTGCGTCTTCTGGTGACTCTTTGCTATACATATCCAGTTGACCGTTGGGGAAGCAGTAACGCATGCGGGTAAAGGCGTTGGTAATAAAACGCAGGCGCGCCAGCCCGGTCAGTTCCGGGGTCCAGTTATTGGGCATGTCGCCGTACATCGCATCAAGGAAGAAGGGATATGAGTCACTCGACAACACGGCTTCAACATCGCGAGCACAGTCTTTTGCCGTCTGCAGGTCCCACTGTGGGGTGATACCGGCATGTGCCATCACCAGCTTCTTCTCTTCGTCTACCTGCAACAGCGGTTGACGGCGGAGCCAGTTAAGTAATTCGTCGGCATCCGGTGCTTCGAGCAGAGATGTGACCCTGTCTTTAGGTTTATTACGACTGATACCAGCAAATACGGCCAGCAGGTGTAAATCGTGATTACCCAATACTAACCGCACGCTGTCGCCCAGTGATTTCACGTAGCGCAAAACGTCCAGCGAGCCCGGCCCACGAGCGACCAGATCGCCAGTGAGCCATAGGGTGTCTTTTTGGGAATTAAAGTCTACCTGATGCAGCAAGGCTACCAGTTCATCGTAACAACCGTGAACGTCGCCAATAAGGTATGTCGCCATAGTTATTGTTTTAATGAATGAGTGTTGGAACGGCGAGTCGGAATACGGGAATGTCGATGGTAAAGGCGATGCCTTGTTCATCGATCATTTCGTAGTGACCCTGCATGGTGCCCAGCGGTGTTTCAATCACCGCACCGCTGGTATACTGGTACTCTTCGCCGGGTTCGATATGGGGCTGGACGCCAACCACGCCTTCACCCTGGACTTCTGTTTCGCGGCCATGACCATTAGTGATTAACCAATAACGCCCCAACAGCTGCACAGGCGCTCGCCCCAAATTGCGGATAGTTACGGTGTAAGCAAAAACGTAACGTTCATCATCAGGTGAGGATTGCGCCTCAATGTAGACGCTTTGTACCTGAATGCACACTCGGGGCGAATTGATCATGTTTAACTCTCCTTCGATGGCGCGTTTTCTGACAGATAGTTAGCCATCCGGCAGTATTGCGCGACAGAGATATTTTCCGCTCGCATCGCCGGATCAACGCCCAGCTCTGTCAGTACTTCAACGCTAAATAGGTTGCCGAGACTGTTACGTACCGTTTTACGGCGCTGATTAAACGCTTCGGTGGTAATACGGCTCAGCACACGAACATCTTTAACCGGGTACGGCATCGTCGCGTGAGGGACCAGACGCACAACAGCTGAATCAACTTTAGGCGCTGGCGTAAATGCGGAAGGCGGTACTTCAAGTACCGGGATCACATTGCAGTAATACTGCGCCATGACGCTTAATCGACCATACGCTTTACTGTTTGGCCCTGCAACCAGACGATTGACCACCTCTTTTTGCAACATGAAATGCATGTCGGCAATGGCATCAGTATAGGAAAAAAGATGGAACATGAGTGGCGTGGAGATGTTGTACGGCAGGTTGCCGAATACGCGCAGCGGCTGACCCATCGTTTGTGCCAGTTCGCCGAAGTTCATGGTCATGGCATCTTGCTGATAAATCGTCAGCTTAGGCCCTAAAAACGGGTGTGTCTGTAAGCGTGCTGCCAGATCGCGGTCCAGTTCAATGACCGTGAGCTTGTCCAGACGTTCGCCTACTGGTTCGGTCAATGCCGCCAGGCCTGGGCCGATTTCGACCATAGCCTGACCTTTCTGCGGGTTGATAGCAGAGACAATACTTTCGATCACAAACTGATCGTTGAGGAAGTTCTGCCCGAAACGTTTACGGGCTAAATGGCCCTGATGGACTCGATTATTCATTGGTATTAACAATCATTTTGATGGCGAGATTAAGCGCCGTAATAAAACTGCCGACATCTGCTTGTCCATGGCCCGCGAGTTCAAGTGCGGTGCCGTGATCGACGGATGTGCGAATAAAGGGCAGGCCCAGCGTGATATTCACACCGCGACCAAATCCCTGGTATTTTAGCACGGGGAGACCCTGATCGTGGTACATTGCCAGCACGGCATCCGCGTGGTCGAGATATTTGGGTTGAAAAAGCGTATCTGCGGGCAGCGGGCCGTTTAATTTCATCCCCTGCGCACGCAGTTCATCGAGTACCGGAATGAGGGTGTCTATCTCTTCCGTTCCCATATGACCGCCTTCACCAGCATGCGGGTTAAGACCGCACACCAGAATATGTGGATCGGCAATGCCGAACTTAGTGCGTAAATCATGATGTAAAATGCCGATCACTTCCTGAAGCAGGGCGGGCGTAATGGCGTCGGCAACGGCTCTGAGCGGCAAATGCGTGGTTGCCAGGGCAACGCGCAGTTCTTCGGTCGCCAGCATCATAACAACTTTCTTTGCCTGTGAGCGCTCTTCAAAAAACTCGGTATGCCCGGTAAACGGAACGCCTGCGTCATTGATTACGCCCTTGTGAACCGGACCAGTAATCAGCGCCGCAAACTCACCTTGCAGACAACCATCGCAGGCGCGAGCCAGCGTATCCACTACATATTGCCCGTTTTCTACCGCCAACTGACCCGCGACAGCAGGTGCCCGCAGCGCAATCGGTAACAGCGTCAATGTGCCTGCTGATTGCGGTCTGGCTGGGGTATCTGGAGAGTAGGGGAGGAGTGAAAGCGGTAAACCGAGCATTGCTGCCCGGTCACTGAGAAGTCCTGCATCCGCACAGACAACGAGTTCTACAGGCCAATCGCGCTGGGCGAGCTGAACCACCAGGTCCGGGCCAATCCCGGCGGGTTCGCCGGGAGTGATAACAACGCGTTGAGTACGAGCCATTAGTTGCTCAGAACTTTAACGTAAGCGCTGGCGCGCTGTTCCTGCATCCAGGTTGCTGCTTCTTCCGAGAATTTACGGTTCATCAGCATACGGTAAGCTCTGTCTTTCTGCGCCGCGTCAGTTTTATCAACGTTACGCGTGTCCAGCAGTTCGATCAGATGCCAACCGAAAGAGGAGTGCACCGGGGCGCTCATCTGGCCTTTATGAAGTTTGGTCAGCGCATCGCGGAAAGCTGGGTCGAAAATATCCGCTGCAGCCCAACCCAGATCGCCGCCCTGGTTGGCAGAGCCTGGATCCTGAGAAAACTCTTTAGCGGCTGCTGCGAAGGTAGTTTTACCGCTCTTAATATCTGCCGCGATTTGTTCCAGCTTCAGACGCGCCTGCTGATCGGTCATGATCGGCGACGGCTTAAGCAGAATATGGCGGGCGTGAACTTCAGTCACGGAGATGCTCTGGCTTTGGCCACGCATATCATTGACTTTCAGGATGTGGAAGCCGACACCTGAACGAATTGGGCCGATGATATCGCCTTTTTTCGCAGTGCTTAACGCCTGGGCGAAGATACCCGGCAGCTCCTGAATACGTCCCCAACCCATCTGGCCGCCTTTCAGCGCCTGCTGGTCAGCGGAATAAGTAATAGCCAGTTTGCCGAAATCACTACCGTTACGCGCTTCATCAACAACAGAGCGCGCCTGGCTTTCAGCCGCGTTAACCTGGTCGGAAGTTGGGTTTTCCGGTAATGGGATCAGAATGTGGCTCAGGTTCAGTTCGGTGCTGGCATCGTTTTGGTTGCCTACCTGTTGCGCCAGGGCATCCACTTCCTGAGGCAGGATAGTGACGCGACGGCGAACTTCGTTGTTACGCACTTCAGAGATGGTCATCTCTTTACGGATCTGGCTACGATAGGTCGAATAGCTTAAACCATCCTGTGCCAGACGACTGCGCATCTGATCCAACGTCATGTTGTTCTGCTTGGCGATGTTGGCAATAGCCTGATCCAACTGCTCGTCAGAGATTTTAACACCCATCTTCTGACCCATTTGCAGGAGGATTTGATCCATGATCAAACGTTCCAGGATCTGATGACGCAGCGTGGCGTCGTCCGGTAACTGCTGACCAGCCTGACCCGCATTAAGTTTTACTGACTGCATTAAGCCATCGACGTCGCTTTCGAGAACGACGCCGTTATTGACGACGGCTGCGACTTTATCGACTACCTGTGGGGCAGCGAAACTGGTATTCGCGATCATGGCGATACCGAGAAGCAGCGTTTTCCAGTTCTTCATACTTTTTCCATTTCAATTAACCGCGATGCGGATTACGTTGTAAATCAATCAGATCATAAAGAGCTTTGATACGGCAAAATGTTTGAACGCAACATTTGGTTGGTGCCGAGACCGTAGTTGGAGCTCAGGCCGCGCAGTTCGATATTAAAGCCGATCGTGTTGTCATAAATCGCGTGTTTCTGGGTGTTATCCCAGCCGTTCAGCTTACGTTCGTAACCGAAGCGAATGGCGTAACAGCAGGAGTTGTACTGCAGCCCCAGCATTGAATCTGCTTCTTTGTTCACGTTGGTATCGAAGTAGTAAGCGCCAACAATCGACCAACGGTCGGCGATTGGGAAGCTTGCCACTGCGCCCACCTGTGAGATCCCGTTTTTATACTGCTCTGCCGTAGAGTAGTAAGACGGCAGAGTAGCCTGGATATACTCCGAGCTGGCATAACGGTAGTTCAACTGCAGCATACGGTTTTCGTCGCGGCGGTATTCGATACTGCTGCTACTGGTTGCAACACTGTCCAGACGCGTGTCGTACTGGATCCCACTGCGTAAACCCCAGCGATCGGAGATGCGCCAGTAGGTGTCACCCGCCCATACCAGTGAGCCCGTTTTGTCGTCATTCTCCCATTTAATGTTGTCATCGCCGGTGCGAGACTCGGTGAAATAGTAGATTTGACCCACGGATATATTAAAACGTTCAACGGCTGCGTCATCATAAACGCGAGATGTGACCCCAGTCGTGACCTGGTTGGCGGAGGCAATGCGGTCCAGACCGCCATAGGTACGGTCACGGAACAGGCCGCTATAGTCGGATTGCAGCAGGGACGAGTCATAGTTATAGATATGACTTTGGTCGCGATACGGTACGTACAGGTACTGCGCGCGCGGCTCCAGCGTCTGGGTATAACCCGGCGCCAGCATTTGCATGTCACGCTCAAACACCATCTTGCCGTCAACTTTAAACTGCGGCATGACGCGGTTAGCTGAATCATCGAGCTTGGTGTTCTGCGGGTTGCTGTTGTACCAATCCAGATTAGTCTGCTGATAGTGCGTTGCCAGCAGTTTTGCTTCGGTATTGATACTTCCCCAGTTGTTCGACAATGGCAGATTGATGGTCGGTTCAAGGTGAACACGCGTCGCTTCCGGCATGTTGTCGTTGGTGTTAACGAAGTGCACCGCCTGACCATAAATACGGGTATCAAACGGACCAACGTCATTCTGGTAGTAGTTGACGTCTAACTGCGGCTGCGCAGAGTAGCTGTTACTGTTTTGCGCGTCGAAGACCTGGAACTGCTTGGTCGAAACTGTGGCATCAAAGTTCTGTACCGCGTAGCCGACGCTGAATTTTTGCGTGGCGTAGCCGTCGGTACTGGAACCGTATTTGTTATCGAAATCATTAAAGTAGCTGGTGTCGCTGACCTTGGTATAGTCAACGTTGAAACGCCACACCTGGTCCATCACCCCAGAGTGTTGCCAGTAAAACAGCCAGCGACGTGAATTGTCATCCTTCGGATGTTCGTCCTCATACACTTTATCGGAGTTCAGATAGTCGAACTCCATCAGGCCCGCACCTGCTTGCGTCAGGTAGCGGAATTCGTTTTCCCACATGATCCCGCCACGACGGTGCATATAATGTGGCGTGATGGTGGCGTCCATGTTGGGCGCAATGTTCCAGTAATACGGCAGGTAGAACTCAAAATAGTTATTAGTGGAATATTTTGCGTTCGGGATCAGGAAACCGGAACGGCGCTTATCGCCGACGGGTAACTGTAAATAAGGACTGTAAAAGACCGGAACCGGACCCAGTTTAAAACGGGCGTTCCAGATCTCTGCGACCTGTTCTTCACGGTCGTGGATCACCTCGCTACCGACGACGCTCCAGGTATCGGAACCTGGCAGACAGGAGGTAAAGCTACCGTTTTCCAGAATGGTATAACGGTTTTCCCCACGCTGTTTCATCAGATCGGCTTTCCCGCGTCCCTGACGGCCCACCATCTGGTAATCACCTTCCCAGATGTTGGTATCTTTGGTATTCAGATTCGACCAACCCTTCGGCCCCTTCAGAATAACCTGATTGTCATCATAATGGACATTGCCCAGCGCATCGACGGTACGTATTGGCTCCGGCTGGCCTTCAGCCTGCTTCTGATGAAGCTGTACTTCGTCGGCCTGCAGGCGGCTGTTACCCTGTGCGATGTCCACGTTGCCGGTAAACACCGCGTCATCGGGATAATTCCCTTTAGCGTTGTCGGCATTGATGGTGACGGGTAATTCATTAGTCTCGCCCTGTACCAGAGGACGGTCATAGCTCGGCACGCCCAGCATACACTGTGAGGCGAGATCGGCTGCCAGGCCCTGATGGCTATAGAGGGCACTGGCAATCATGGTAGCCAGAAGAGTGGGAATACGTTTTTTCATACGTTGTATTTATTGTTCCATCATCAGTAGCGTCGCGCGTGACAAACGGTCACAGCCTAACTTATCTCATCTTCACTGCGCTAGTGTTAATCCTGCCCATTTAGGCATCCGTGGTGTTAGGCACGGCATTGAATGACAGGTATGATAATGCAAATTATAGGCGATGTCCCACAATTGACCGCAGCCGTAAATCGGTAAAAGCACCTTATATTGTGGGACATAGCCTGGCTGAGAGCATAAAGATTTGGGGAGTCTATGCAGTATTGGGGAAAGATAATTGGTGTAGCCGTGGCCTTAATGATGGGTGGCGGCTTCTGGGGTGTCGTTCTGGGGCTGTTAGTTGGCCACATGTTCGACAAAGCCCGCATGCGCAAAATGGCGTGGTTTGCCAACCAACGTGAACGCCAGGCGCTGTTTTTTGCCACCACTTTTGAGGTGATGGGACATCTGACCAAATCCAAAGGTCGCGTCACGGAAGCCGATATTCATATCGCCAGCCAGTTGATGGATCGGATGAATTTGCACGGTGATTCGCGAACGGCTGCACAACACGCCTTCCGGGTAGGAAAATCGGATAATTATCCATTACGTGAAAAGATGCGTCAGTTTCGCAGCGTCTGTTTCGGTCGATTCGATCTGATCCGCATGTTTCTGGAAATTCAAATCCAGGCGGCATTTGCCGATGGGTCGTTACATCCTAACGAACGTGAAGTGCTGTATGTGATTGCTGAAGAGTTGGGGATCTCACGTACCCAATTTGATCAGTTCCTGCGCATGATGCAGGGCGGTGCACAGTTTGGCGGCAGATATCAGCAGCAGTCTGGCGGCGGTAGCTGGCAGCAGGCGCAACGCGGCCCGACGCTGGAAGACGCCTGTAATGTGCTGGGTGTGAAAACGACCGATGATGCGACTACCATAAAGCGCGCTTACCGTAAGCTGATGAGCGAGCACCATCCGGACAAACTGGTCGCGAAAGGTCTGCCGCCAGAGATGATGGAAATGGCGAAGCAAAAAGCGCAGGAAATCCAGAAGGCTTACGAGTTAATCAAAGAACAAAAAGGCTTTAAATAATAATTATGCCGGATGCGGCTAGCGCTTTATCCGGCCTACGGTAATGAATGTAGGCCGGGCAAGCGAAGCGCCCCCGGCATAAATTGGCTCAGAATTTAAAAATCCGCCGGGACTTTAAACGTCATACTGTTGCCGTATTCGGGATGCGTGATGGTTAGCATCTCGGCGTGCAGCAGCAGGCGGGGTGCCAACGCCAGCGCTTCAGGCGGAGCATAGAAGCGATCGCCGAGGATTGGATGCCCTAACGCCAGCATATGCACACGCAACTGGTGGGAGCGTCCGGTAATCGGTTTAAGCACGACCCGGGCGGTGTTATCCGCCGCGAACTCCACCACCTCATACTCTGTCTGCGCTGATTTCCCGGTCTCATAACACACTTTTTGTTTTGGCCTGTTCGGCCAGTCGCAAATCAGCGGTAAATCAACCAGACCCTCGGCCGGAGCGGGATGCCCCCAGACGCGTGCAACATACTGTTTTTTCGGTTCGCGCTCGCGAAACTGGCGTTTTAGCTCGCGCTCTGCCGCTTTGGTTAGCGCGACTACAATCACGCCGCTGGTGGCCATATCCAGACGATGGACGGATTCAGCCTGCGGATAATCGCGCTGAATACGCGTCATCACGCTGTCTTTGTGCTCATCCAGACGACCCGGCACAGACAACAAACCGCTCGGCTTGTTGACCACCATAATGTGCTCATCCTGATACAGGATGACCAACCAGGGTTCCTGCGGCGGATTGTAGTTTTCCATCCCCATGTATGGCTCCGTTACTGATGCGTCACGACGATCAGGCGCAGGGCATCCAGACGCCAGCCCGCCTGATCCAGGCTTTCCATCACCTGCTGACGGTTGCTTTCAATTGCGCTGAGTTCGTCATCACGGATGTTCGGGTTAACGGCACGCAGCGCTTCCAGACGGGAGAGTTCCGCAGTCAGTTTTTCGTCCGCTTCTTTACGCGCCGCGTCGATCAGCGCGCGGGCTGATTTTTCCACCTGTGCTTCACCGAGTTGCAGAATAGCATGTACGTCCTGCTGCACGGCGTTGACCAGTTTACTGCCGGTGTGGCGGTTAACGGCGCTGAGCTGACGGTTAAAGGTTTCGAACTCAACCTGTGCAGCGAGGTTATTGCCGTTTTTATCCAGCAGCATACGTACCGGCGTTGGCGGCAGGAAGCGGTTCAGCTGCAGCTGTTTCGGCGCTTGCGCTTCAACCACATACACCAGCTCAACCAACAGCGTTCCGACCGGCAATGCTTTGTTTTTCAACAATGAAATGGTGCTGCTGCCGGTGTCGCCAGAGAGGATCAGATCCAGACCATTACGGATTAACGGATGCTCCCAGGTAATAAACTGTGCGTCTTCACGCGACAGGGCGACATCGCGCTCGAACGTAATGGTGCAGCCATCTTCCGGCAATCCCGGGAAATCTGGCACCAGCATATGATCGGACGGCGTCAGCACGATCAAATTGTCACCACGGTCATCCTGATTAATACCAACGATATCAAACAGATTCATGGCGAAGGCGATCAGGCTGGTATCATCGTCCTGTTCTTCAATACTCTCAGCCAGCGCCAGCGCTTTTTCACCGCCGTTAGAGTGGATCTCCAGCAGACGATCGCGACCTTGTTCCAGCTGTGCTTTCAGCGCGTCATGTTGTTCGCGACAGGTTTTGATCAGATCGTCAAAGCCATCGGTATTTTCTGGTTCAGCCAGGTAGCCGATCAGATTGTTATAGACCGTGTCGTAGATGGTACGGCCGGTCGGGCAGGTGTGTTCGAACGCATCCAGACCTTCGTGGTACCAGCGCACCAGCACGGATTGCGCGGTTTTTTCCAGGTACGGAACGTGGATCTGAATATCATGTGCCTGACCAATACGGTCCAGACGGCCAATACGCTGTTCCAGCAGGTCCGGGTTGAACGGCAGGTCAAACATCACCAGATTGCTGGCGAACTGGAAGTTACGCCCTTCGGAGCCGATTTCAGAACACAGCATTACCTGGGCGCCGCTATCTTCTTCGCTAAACCAGGCTGCGGCGCGGTCACGCTCAATGATCGACATCCCTTCATGGAACACGGCTGCGCGGATACCTTCGCGCTCGCGCAGAACCTGCTCCAACTGAAGCGCGGTGGTGGCTTTCGCACAGATAACCAGTACTTTTTGCGAGCGGTGGCTGGTCAGGTAGCCCATCAGCCATTCCACGCGCGGATCAAAGTTCCACCAGGTGCCGGTGTCGCCTTCGAATTCCTGATAAATCTGTTCCGGGTAGAGCATATCGCGCGCCCGGTCTTCCGCGCTTTTACGCGCACCCATAATGCCGGAGACTTTAATC
The DNA here is from genome assembly GCF_000398825.1 of Citrobacter sp. KTE30. Classification (NCBI taxonomy): domain Bacteria; kingdom Pseudomonadati; phylum Pseudomonadota; class Gammaproteobacteria; order Enterobacterales; family Enterobacteriaceae; genus Citrobacter; species Citrobacter sp. KTE30. The sequence goes on from NZ_KB976055.1 coordinate 496,892, forward strand.
GCCGTCTGGTATTGGGTCGGCAGCGGCAGCTTGATGGTGTGCAGCTCGCGTTTTGGGAAGCCTTTCACACCATTACGGGTGTTACGGAACAGCACGCGGCTGGTGCCATGGCGGTCCATCAGCATCGAAACCAGCTCCTGACGCGCGCTCTGGGCATCTTCGCTGTCGCTGTTTGCCGCCTGCAATAGCGGCTCAATGTCCTGCTCGCCAATCATGTCGCCTAACATGTTCAGCTCATTGTTACTCAGCTTGTTGCCTGCCAGTAACATAGCGACGGCGTCGGCGACCGGACGGTAATTTTTCTGTTCTTCAACAAACTGGGCGAAATCGTGGAAACGGCTAGGGTCCAGCAGGCGCAGGCGCGCAAAGTGACTTTCCATGCCCAGCTGCTCAGGTGTAGCGGTTAGCAGCAGGATACCCGGCACACGTTCTGCCAGTTGTTCAATGGCCATATATTCGCGGCTGGGCGCGTCTTCGCTCCACACCAGGTGGTGGGCTTCATCGACGATCAGCAGATCCCATTCGGCGTCACACAGGTGCTCCAGGCGCTGTTTACTGCGGCGGGCAAAGTCCAGCGAGCAGATGACCAGTTGTTCGGTTTCAAACGGGTTGTAGGCGTCGTGCTGCGCTTCTGCATAACGCTCATCATCAAACAGTGCAAAACGCAGGTTGAAGCGACGCAGCATTTCGACCAGCCACTGGTGCTGTAATGTCTCCGGGACGATGATCAGCACGCGCTCTGCGGCGCCGGACAGCAGTTGTTGATGCAGGATCATCCCGGCTTCAATGGTTTTACCTAAACCCACTTCGTCTGCCAGTAAAACGCGAGGGGCATGACGACGGCCAACATCATGGGCAATGTTCAGCTGGTGAGGAATCAGGCTGGTACGTTGACCACGCAAACCACTCCACGGCATACGGTATTGTTCGCTCTGAAATTTACGCGCGCGATAGCGCAGAGCAAAGCGATCCATGCGGTCAATCTGGCCGGCAAACAGGCGATCTTGTGGTTTGCTGAATACCAGTTTGCTGTCGAGTAGTACTTCACGCAGCATGACACCGGTTTCTTCGGTATCCAGGCGGGTTCCGATATAGGCAAGCAGGCCGTTTTCTTCTTTTACTTCATCGACATGCAGTTGCCAGCCTTCATGGCTTGTTATCGTATCGCCAGGATTGAACATCACGCGGGTCACGGGGGAATCACTGCGCGCATACAGACGGTTTTCGCCCGTCGATGAGAAAAGTAATGTGACGGTTCGCGCATCCATGGCGACAACGGTACCAAGTCCCAATTCGCTTTCTGTATCGCTGATCCAGCGTTGACCAAGTGTAAAAGGCATATATGTTCGGCTCTATATCTTTAGTTGCAGGCAATACTCACCCTCTGCCAGAGTAAAGTGGCAGCAAGTGTATTGGGGTCCAGGAATGGAAAGGGCGCTATGGTACTGGATGGCGACGGTTTCGTCACGCGTCAAAATAACCCCAGTTGCCCTGTGAGTAGTGTAGCAAAATTATCGTCAATAAAGGGAAGAATTCCCTCGGCAACGGGTTGGATCTGGCGTGTCAGATAATGCTCGTAATCGAGCGCAGATAGCTGATAATCAACAGGTTCTGGGCCATTGACCGTCCAGACATATTTTATGGTTCCGCGATTTTGATACTGCGGTGGACGCCCCAGCTTTACATTCTGCTCATCGGCGAGTCGCGCGGCACGCACGTGTGGTGGAACATTTCGCTGGTATTCGCTTAACGGGCGGCGCAGGCGCTTGCGGTACACCAGTTGTTCATCCATTTCACCGGCCATCAGACGGTCAATAGTCTCGCGAACAAACTCCTGATAAGGTTCGTTACGAAAAATTCGCAGGTATAGCTCCTGCTGAAACTGTTGGGCCAGCGGCGTCCAGTCGGTTCGTACCGTTTCCAGTCCCTTAAACACCATACGTTGTTCAGCGCCGTCCTGAATCATCCCTGCATAGCGTTTTTTACTGCCGGTATCTGCACCGCGAATGGTCGGCATCAGAAAGCGACAAAAATGGGTTTCAAATTCCAGCTCCAGCGCGCTGGTCAATTTTTGTTGTTTCAGCGACTGCGCCCACCAGTCGTTGACATAGCTCACCAGCTCACGGCCAATCCGGGCGGCATCGTCTTCTGAGTGCGCCTTTTTCAGCCAGACAAAGGTCGAGTCGGTATCGCCATAGATAACGTCGTAACCCTGAGCTTCAATCAGCGCTTTGGTCTGGCGCATGATCGCATGGCCGCGCATGGTAATGGACGAGGCCAGTCTCGGGTCGAAAAAGCGACAGGCGGTGGTTCCCAGCACGCCGTAAAATGCGTTCATGATGATTTTCAGCGCCTGCGAGAGCGGCTTATTGCCGCGGCGTTTTGCTTCATCGCGACCATGCCAGATCCGGGTCACGATTTCCGGCAGGCAGTGCTTTTCACGTGAGAACCAGGCGTCAAGGAACCCTTCGGTGCTGTGCTCCGGATCCGGCTGCGCCATTCCTTCGATAAGCCCCACCGGATCGATTAAAAAAGTACGAATTATTGAGGGGTACAGGCTTTTGTAATCCAGCACCAGTACCGAGTCGTATAAGCCGGGGCGCGAGTCCATCACGTAGCCACCGGGGCTGGCGTGCGCGGGGACTTCACCCAGGTTCGGTGCCACATAACCCGCCCGGTGCATTCGTGGCAGGTAGAGATGTCCGAAGGCGGCAACTGAACCACCGTGCCGGTCGACCGGCAGACCGTTGACCGTCGATCGCTCAAGCAGAAATGGCATGATCTCGGTTTTATGAAAAATACGCGTGACCAACTCACAGTCTTTGAGATTGTAGGTGGCGAGCGCGGGCTTATCCTGGGCAAACCGGCGATCGATTTCGTCCATCCTGTCCCAGGGATTATCAATTGACTTCCCTTCGCCCAGTAGCTCCTGCGACACCGTCTCCAGCGAAAATGACGAGAAATTCCAGAATGCGGATTTGAGCGCCTCAATGCCGTCGATAATCAGGCGACCTTTAGCCTGCGCGAAGAACACGCCGTTTTTGAAGCCATGCTCGCGCCACTCCAGCTCGCTATTGTCACGACCAAAACGCAGGGGAATGCAGTAACGTTCGGCGTGCTTTTGCAGGACGCGTAAATCGAATTGCACGACGTTCCAGCCGATTATCACATCAGGATCGTGACGGGCAATCCAGTCATTGAGCTTTTCCAACAACTGCGGGCGGCTTGCAACGTACTCAAGTTCAAAATCCAGCGCAGAGGCGTCACCGTTTGCCGGGCCGAGCATATAGACAATACGCTGCCCACAGCCCTCAAGACCGATGCAGTAGAGTTCGCCGTGGCGCGTGGTTTCGATATCCAGCGATACCCATTTTAGCGGTGGTCGATAGTCAGGGTTCGGCTTCAGGCGGGCATTAACCAGCATGTCGTCATGTCTGTCGCCTTCGACCCAAACAGGGGAGGTGATAAAGCGCTCCATCAGATACCGCTCCGGCGGCCGTACGTCGGATTCGTAGACGGTGACTGCGTTTTCGCGCAGCAGTTTTTCCAGCCGCATAAGCTGGCGATGTGAGCGGCAATACAGGCCGGAAACGGGCTGGCGGTGGAAGTCTTGCAACTGAAGAGGCGTCAGGCGATAGCCGTTTTCAGTGCGTAATAATGACCTGACGCGAGGAACCTGACTGGTGGGAATAAACGCGACTGACTCCTGTGGCGCAAGCGTGACCTGCAGCGGCCCATCGTCTGTAGCCAGCCAGAATGAGACCTCAGTTCCCTGCGGAGTGTCCCGCCAGTGTCGGGTTAGAATAAAGCCTGCCTGCGCCACGCTGTGTATCCATTAAAAAACCAGGCATTATTATAGCCTGGTTCTGATAGATTGGCTGTGATTTTATACAGTTGTTATGTGTCAGCAGGGACTATTGCCCGTAGTAGGCTTTAGCACCGTGTTTACGCAGGTAATGCTTATCTAACAGGGTTTGTTGCATATCTGGCAATTGCGGCGCGAGCTGGCGACAGAAGATCCCCATGTAGGCGACTTCTTCCAGCACGATGGCGTTATGCACTGCATCTTCGGCATTTTTTCCCCAGGCAAACGGACCGTGAGAGTGCACTAGCACGCCAGGCATCTGCGCGGCGTCAATACCTTGTTTCTCAAAGGTTTCAACGATCACATTGCCGGTTTCCCATTCATATTCGCCGTTGATTTCTTCGTCGGTCATTTTCCGTGTGCAGGGAATCGAACCGTAGAAATAGTCCGCATGGGTGGTACCCGTGGCCGGAATCGACTGACCCGCCTGCGCCCAGATGGTTGCATGACGCGAATGGGTGTGAACAATGCCGCCAATGGTCGGGAATGCCTGATACAGCAGTCGGTGCGTTGGGGTATCGGAAGAGGGCTTCTTCTGGCCTTCGACTACTTCACCCGTGGCGATACTGACTACCACCATATCGTCTGCGGTCATTACGCTGTAATCGACCCCGGAAGGTTTAATCACAAACACGCCGCGCTCGCGATCGACGGCGCTGACGTTCCCCCAGGTCAGGGTGACCAGATTGTGCTTAGGCAACGCCAGATTGGCTTCCAGTACCTGACGTTTAAGATCTTCTAGCATGTTAACTCCTGAATGCCGGATGGCGCTTCGCTTATCCGGCCTACGGTGATTTGTAGGCCCGGTAAATGAAATGCCACCGGGCAATCCGTTTCGACAATTAACGTTTGAACCCGTAATACACTTCGTTCCAGCGCAGCGCGTCCTTAAAGGCCGGCAGGCGGGTATCGTTATCGATCACCGCGATCTCGATATCGTGCATTTCAGCGAACTGGCGCATATCGTTCAGATCCAGCGCGTGGCTGAACACGGTGTGGTGCGCGCCGCCGGCCAGGATCCAGGCTTCAGATGCGGTCGGCAGATCGGGTTGAGCTTTCCACAGCGCGTTAGCTACAGGCAGTTTCGGCAGGGAGTGCGGTGTTTGTACCGTGTCGATGCAGTTAACCAGCAGGCGAAAACGATCGCCGAGATCGATCAGGCTGGCAACCACGGCCGGGCCGGCTTTGGTGTTGAAGATCAGACGGGCGGGATCGTCTTTACCACCAATGCCGAGGTGCTGTACGTCGAGGATCGGTTTCTCTTCCACCGCGATGGACGGGCAAACTTCCAGCATGTGCGAACCGAGTACCAGATCGTTGCCTTTCTCGAAGTGGTAGGTGTAATCCTCCATAAATGAGGTGCCGCCCTGCAGACCGGTTGACATCACCTTCATGATGCGAAGCAGAGCGGCGGTTTTCCAGTCGCCTTCACCCGCAAAGCCATAGCCTTGCTGCATCAGACGCTGTACGGCCAGACCCGGAAGCTGTTTCAGGCCGTGTAAATCTTCAAATGTGGTGGTGAAGGCGTGGAATCCACCCTGTTCCAGGAAGCGCTTCATCCCCAGTTCAATACGGGCAGCTTCCAGGACGTTCTGACGTTTTTCACCGTGGACTTGCGTCGCCGCCGTCATGGTGTAAGTGCTTTCATACTCATCGATTAGCGCGTTGATTTCGCCGTCGCTAATTGCGTTCACGACCTGCACCAGATCGCCCACGGCCCAGGTGTTTACCGAGAAACCGAACTTGATCTGCGCAGCGACTTTATCGCCATCTGTGACCGCAACTTCGCGCATGTTGTCGCCAAAACGGCAGACTTTCAGATGGCGAGTGTCCTGTTTAGACACGGCCTGGCGCATCCAGGAGCCGATGCGTTCGTGTGCCTGTTTGTCCTGCCAGTGACCGGTGACCACGGCGTGCTGCTGACGCATACGTGCGCCGATAAAGCCGAACTCACGACCGCCGTGCGCGGTTTGGTTCAGGTTCATAAAGTCCATATCAATGCTGTCCCACGGCAGGGCGGCGTTGAACTGGGTGTGGAACTGAAGTAGCGGTTTATTAAGGATAGTCAGGCCGTTGATCCACATTTTGGCCGGGGAGAAGGTATGCAGCCAGACCACCATCCCTGCACAGCGATCGTCGTAGTTAGCGTCACGACAGATAGCGGTAATCTCGTCAGGGGAAGTGCCCAGCGGTTTTAATACCAGCTTACAGGGCAGTTTGGCTTCAGTATTCAGTGCGTTAACGACGTGCTCCGCATGTTGGGTTACCTGACGCAGGGTTTCAGGGCCATACAGATGCTGGCTACCAATCACAAACCACACTTCATAGTTATCAAAAATCGTCATTGTCGTGTCCTTAATGTGTCAGGGTTGCCAGGTCTACCGGGGCTTGTTGCGCCGGAGCGGCAGTCGGAAGGTATTGTTGTTCAGCGCTTACCGCCCACTGCTGATAGCGGCGGTAGAGTTGTTCAAAACGTTGAGCCTGCTCTGGGCGAGGTTGCAGCGTGTTTTCCACGGCGCTTGCCATTTGCTGCTGAGCGGCTGGGATATCGACGTGTACTTTCGCGGCAACGGCAGCGAAGATAGCCGCACCGAGTGCGCAGCACTGGTCTGAAGCGACAATCTGTAGCGGGCGGTTCAGCACGTCACAGCAGGCCTGCATGATGACCGGGTTCTTGCGCGCGATACCGCCAAGCGCCATTACGTTGTTAACCGCAATGCCTTGTTCGGTGAAGCATTCCATTATGGCGCGTGCGCCAAAGGCCGTGGCGGCAATCAGCCCACCGAACAGCGCTGGCGCGTCAGTTGCCAGGTTCAGATCGGTAATTACCCCTTTCAAACGCTGGTTGGCATTGGGCGTACGGCGACCGTTGAACCAGTCGAGCACCACCGGGAGATGCTCCAGCGATGGATTTTTCGCCCATGCTTCAGTGAGTGCAGGCAGCAGCTGTTTTTGACTGGCTTTAATCTGGGACTGCAGTTCCGGATGCTGTGCGGCAAGCTGTTCCAGAGGCCAGCTCAGCACGCGGCTAAACCAGGCATAGATATCACCGAATGCAGACTGGCCAGCTTCGAGGCCAATAAAATCAGGTACTACGCTGCCATCAACCTGGCCGCATATGCCTTTCACCGCGCGTTCGCCGACGCTGTGCTTGTCGGCAATCAGAATGTCGCAGGTCGACGTGCCGATGACTTTCACCAGCGTGTTAGGCTGTGCGCCTGCGCCAACCGCGCCCATATGGCAGTCAAAAGCACCGCCTGCAATCACCACGCTTTCCGGTAGCCCCAGGCGCTGTGCCCACTCAGCGCACAGGGTGCCAACCGGCAGATCCGCGGTGAAGGTATCGGTAAACATTGGGTATTGCAGATGGCGGTTGAGGATGGGGTCGAGTTCGTCAAAGAAACTGGCTGGCGGCAGACCACCCCAGCTTTCATGCCACAGGGATTTATGTCCGGCGCTGCAGCGACCGCGACGAATATCCTGTGGGCGTACGGTGTTGGAGAGCAGGGCCGGAACCCAATCGCATAGCTCAATCCACGAGACCGCAGCTTCGGCTACCGCATGGTCCTGACGAGTTACATGCAGGATTTTGGCCCAGAACCATTCGCTGGAATAAATGCCGCCGATATAGCGGGAGTAATCGATCTTGCCCGGTGTGTGGCACAGGCGGGTGATTTCTTCGGCTTCTTCTACTGAGGTGTGATCTTTCCACAGGACAAACATTGCATTCGGGTTTTCCGCGAACTCCGGACGCAGTGCCAGTACGTTACCGTCTGCATCGATGGGCGCCGGGGTTGAGCCGGTACTGTCAACGCCTATCCCGACCACTTCCGCGCGCTGTTCAGCGCTCAGTTCGGCCAATACGGTTTTCAGCGCCGCTTCCATGGATTCAATGTAGTCGCGCGGATGATGGCGAAACTGGTTGTTTGGGCCATCGCAATACTGCCCTTCCTGCCAACGTGGATACCACTCAACGCTGGTGGCGATCTCTTCGCCGGTGGCACATTCCACCGCCAAAGCGCGTACTGAATCACTACCAAAATCGAGGCCAATTGCAATCGCCATCGTCTTACTCCATCCAAAAATACGGGTATGGATAAACAGTAGTGAGTAGCGATAAAAACCGTCAGGCAGGATCCGCTAATCTTATGGATTAAAATGCTGTGGCATCACAAAGTGTGACGCTGTGCAAATAATCAATGTGGACATTTCTGCCGTAGTTATAGACACTTTTGTTAGCCGATTTTGACGTTGGCGTAGTACATGTTTTTTACAAAGAGCTTTTCACAAGCGGGATTGGTGGTCCATTACCGCAAATACAGCGGCCCGCAGGGGCGACAGCGATGATGTCTGGCGTAATATGGACAAATTGTTTCTTGGCAGGACATAGGGAGTATTGAAATTATGGCTGAAACGCAAAACGATCCCCTGTTGCCAGGTTATTCGTTTAACGCGCATTTGGTGGCCGGATTAACCCCCATTGAGGCGAACGGATACCTGGATTTTTTTATCGACAGGCCGCTGGGTATGAAGGGTTATATCCTCAATCTCACCATCCGTGGCGAAGGGGTTATCAATAATCAGGGCAAGCAGTTTGTCTGTCGGCCTGGCGATATTCTGTTGTTTCCACCAGGAGAAATTCACCACTACGGACGCCACCCTGACGCCAGCGAGTGGTATCACCAGTGGGTTTACTTTCGCCCGCGCGCCTACTGGCAGGAGTGGCTGACCTGGCCAGCCATTTTTGCCCAGACCGGTTTTTTCCGCCCGGATGAAGCGCATCAGCCGCATTTTAACGAGCTGTTTGGGCAGATAATTAACGCCGGGCAGGGAGAAGGTCGTTATTCCGAACTACTGGCGATTAATTTACTGGAACAGTTGTTGCTCCGACGTATGGAAGCCATCAATGAATCGCTACACCCGCCCATGGACAACCGCGTCCGCGATGCCTGCCAGTACATCAGCGATCACCTGGCGGACAGCAATTTTGATATCGCCAGCGTCGCGCAGCACGTCTGCCTGTCGCCTTCCCGTTTGTCGCATCTGTTCCGTCAGCAGTTAGGTATCAGCGTATTAAGCTGGCGCGAGGACCAGCGCATCAGCCAGGCGAAGCTATTACTGAGTACCACACGTATGCCCATTGCCACCGTAGGTCGCAATGTTGGCTTTGACGACCAGCTCTATTTCTCTCGTGTTTTCAAAAAATGTACCGGCGCCAGTCCGAGCGAGTTTCGCGCTGGATGTGAATAAAAAGTGAATGATGTATCTTGAAAGTTGTCATAACTCGCAATCTATTCAGACAATTGATGGCTTGACGAAGTTGAGAGGGGTTATCAAAATCCCTGCTTCGTAAATCTGACGGACACATTATGCAAGCATTGCTGGAACACTTTATTCTCCAGTCCGCCCTGTACTCTCTGATCGCCGTACTTCTGGTGGCTTTTTTGGAGTCGCTGGCGCTGGTTGGCCTGATTCTACCCGGGACCGTGATGATGGCGGGGCTGGGTGCGCTGATTGGCAGCGGCGAACTGAACTTCTGGCATGCCTGGCTTGCGGGCATTATAGGTTGCTTATTGGGGGACTGGATCTCTTTTTGGCTGGGCTGGCGCTTTAAAAAGCCATTGCACCGTTGGTCGTTCATGAAAAAGAACAAGGCGTTGCTGGATAAAACCGAGCACGCCCTGCATCAGCACAGCATGTTTACTATTTTGGTGGGGCGTTTTGTCGGACCGACGCGTCCGCTGGTGCCGATGGTAGCAGGCATGCTGGATCTGCCTGTCGCTAAATTTATCGTCCCGAATATTATCGGCTGCGTGCTGTGGCCACCGTTCTACTTCCTGCCGGGGATCCTGGCGGGAGCGGCAATTGATATTCCTTCTGATATGCAGAGCGGGGATTTCAAATGGTTGCTGCTGGCGACGGCGGTGTTGCTCTGGGTTGGCGGCTGGTTTTGCTGGCGGCTATGGCGCAGTGGCAAAGCGGCTGTCGATCGCTTAACGGCGTATTTCCCCCGCAGCCGTTTGCTGTATCTGGCGCCGTTGACGCTCGGGATCGGTGTGGTTGCGTTGGTGGCGTTACTGCGCCATCCACTGATGCCGGTGTATATCGATATTCTGCGTAAAGTCGTGGGTTACTGACGAATCTTTTGCCGGATGGCGGCTTCGCCTTATCCGGCAACGCATTATGCTTTAATGCCCAATAGCGCCGAGGCGCTAGCGTTGCCGCTTAACAGATCGTCCGTATCGCCCTGCCAGGCGATGCGCCCGTCGGCGACCACAATCGAGCGGGGCGCAATTCGCGCCGCATCTTCTACGCTGTGGGAAACCATCAGTAACGTCAGCTGCTTCTCGCGACAGACTTCGGCCACCAGCGTTAGCATCTCCTGGCGCAGCGCGGGATCAAGTGCAGAGAACGGTTCATCAAGCAGTAAAATAGGTTGTTCCCGCACCAGACAACGCGCCAGCGCCACGCGCTGCCGCTGTCCGCCGGAAAGCTCACCGGGGAGGCGTTCCAGCAGAGAGTCGATCCCCATTTGCTGGGCGATGTGGAGTATTTTCTCCCGCTGCGATGCGTTAAGCTTCAATCCAGGATTCAGGCCCAGGCCGATATTTTGCTGTACGCTCAGATGGCTGAACAGGTTGTTTTCCTGAAACAGCGTAGAAACAGGACGGCGCGAGGGTGGTGTCGTGGTGTGATCTTCACCGTCAATCACCATGTTACCGCTGGCAGGCGTGAGAAAGCCGGCAATCAGATTCAGCAGCGTACTTTTCCCGGCGCCGCTGGGCCCGAGTATCGCTATCTGCTCACCGCGCGCGACCGACAGCGTAAAGCGCATGGGCAGATGGTGATAAAGCCATGTGATATCAATCAGTTTTAACATTTCGACCCGGCAATTTCTCAATAACGGTAAACAGCGTAAAGCACAGGATCAGCAGTAATAACGCCGTAACTGAGCCATCCTGACTGCGATAAGAGCCAATCTGCTGATATAAATAAAACGGCAGGGTGCGGAAATCCTCATTACCAAATAACGCCACTACGCCAAAATCGCCAATCGACAGCACGCAGGCAAACGCCATCGCCTGTGCCAGCGGGCGCTTCAGGGCGCGCAGTTCAACCACTTTCAGGCGCGACCATCCCTCAATGCCCAACGATTGGCACAACATACTATAGCGCGCAGTGACGTCACGCATTGGGTTTTCCAGCACCTTCAATGCATAAGGGATCGCCATCAGCGCATTGGTAAAAATGACAATGCCGTCGGCAGATTCGGGAAGCCCAATAGTGTTATTGAGCAGCAGAAAGAAGCCGGTTGCCAGCACGATACCCGGCATGGCGAGGATCATCATGCCGCTCAGTTCCAGCATCTGACCTGCCAGCACCTGCTGTCGTGCACGAAGTTCACGACTGCTCCATAACAGCATCATGGTGAGTATGACGCATAACGCTCCTGCTGCTAATGCGATGCGCAGCGAGGTTCCCAGCGCCTGCCACAGCACTGGCTGCATCAGTACATCCAGAACATGGCGGTTTAAGCCATCGACAATCACCGCCAGCAGCGGCGGCAGCAACAGCAACAGGGCCAGAATAATCAGGATTGCGTCAGTCAGTCGGCTGTGCAGGCGATCGTCAGGATCGCGCCAGCCTTGTACCAGGGTAGCACCGGGAGCAATCGCGCGGCTCAGACGTTGACTGAGAAGCACCAGCGCCAAACAACAAACCATCTGGATCAACGCCAGCATGGCTGCGCGGGCAGGATCGTAATCAAAATTCAGCGCCTGATAGATAGCCAGCTCGATGGTCGTGGCCTGTGGCCCGCCGCCCAGCGACAGAACGGTGGCGAAGCTGGCGAAGCACAGCATAAAGATGAGTGCTGCGACGGGCAGGATCTGACGACGCAGCCACGGCCATTCAACAAAACGGAAGAAATGCCAGCCGCGCATCCCGAGTTGAGCGGCTAACTGTCGCTGTTCGCCGGGAATATTCTCCAGCGACTGCAACAGCAGACGGCTGGCCATTGGCAGATTGAAAAAGACGTGCGCCAGCAGAATGCCCTGCAAACCGTAAGGCGAAAAGGTCCATTCCAGCCCGAAGACATGCCAGAGTGAGGCCAGCCAGCCCTGACGACCATAGACGCTAAGAATACCGAAGACCGCGACCAGCACCGGCAGGATTAACGTCATGGCGCACAGGCGCAGCAGCGCCAGACGTCCTGGAAAACGGCGACGATAGAGCGCTCTGGCAAGGAAAATCGCCGGGACAACCGACAGCACAGCGGATAGAAAAGCCTGCCAGAAAGAAAAGCGCACCACGTGCCACAGGTAGTCATCTTGCCACAGCGAGAACCACTCTCCCTGCGGGGCGTTAAACCACAGTGCCAGAAACGCGGCCAGGGCAACGGCCACCATCAGCGTGGCGGCGGTAAGCCCTGGAACCAGCCAGCCGGGGATTAACGGCTGACGGCGCGTTGCCATTCGCTAATCCATGCCTGACGTTGAGTTGCAACCTGCTGCGGCGTAAATTCCAACGCGGTGGTCGGTTTATTCAGGTGCTCGAATCCTGACGGCAGGGCGACTTGCGTCACAGGATACATCCAGTTGCCGGTCGGAATCGCATTCTGGAATGCCGGAGACACCATGAACTTCAGGAATTTCTCGGCCAGTTCCGGCTGCTTGCTGGCCGCTGTGCGGGCGGCGACTTCCACCTGCAAATAGTGGCCTTCACTAAAATTAGCGGCGGCGTAGTTGTCTTTTTTCTCGGCGATGATGTGATAGGCCGGAGAGGTGGTGTAGCTGAGCACCAGATCGCTTTCACCTTTCAGGAACAGGCCGTAGGCTTCGCTCCAGCCCTTGGTGACGGTGACGGTTTTGGCTGCCAGTTTCTGCCACGCCTCTGGCGCTTTATCACCATAGACTTTCTGCATCCATAGCAGCAGACCCAGACCTGGCGTGCTGGTGCGTGGATCCTGATAAATGACGCGCCATTTTTGGTCGCTCTCTACCAGTTCTTTCAGGCTTTTGGGCGGATTCTTCAGCTTGTTCTTATCATAAACGAAGGCGAAATAACCGTAGTCAAACGGCACGAAGGTATCGTTTTTCCAGCCGCCGGGTACGTTAACGGTGTCGTTTGCTACACCACTTTTGGCAAACAGTTTGGTTTGTGTGGCGGCTTCCAGAAGGTTGTTATCCAGACCCAGCACGACGTCGGCTTTGCTGTTTTTTCCTTCCATGCGCAGGCGGTTAAGCAGCGAGACGCCATCTTCCAGCGCGACCAGTTTCAGCTCGCAATTGCAGTCAGCTTCAAAGGCTTTTTTGATTGTTGGGCCCGGGCCCCAGTCAGCTGCGAACGAGTCGTAGGTATAGACGGTCAGTACAGGTTTGGCGAAGACAGGCGCTGCGCACAGCAGTAAAAGCGGAAGACATTTTTTAAACACTTTGCACCTCAAGAGTTGGGTGGCAAAGGACTTGAGATAAGCCTCAAATCCCTTCGCCGGCATTATCCGGATCAGGTTCGACGGGTATCTCTCAGCCCATACGCAGATCGAATGATTTTGTGTATGTTTTTATTTAGCACCCCGTTGAGAACGGCGTTAGTGTAATGATTTTGTTGCTTAGCAGCAATTAAGGATCCGGCGGAGCAAACCACGCCGATTTAAAATCAAACCAGCCGAGGGTATTCATGCGCAGCCCGCGCATACTGCGCTGTCCCTGAATGATCAGCCAGTGGTGGATTAATGGCACAATGGCCTTTGTGGCGAGCAGCTGTTGGCACCATGCAGCCAGGCTCATTTCGCCCGTTCGCCAGCGAGCCGCATCGTTTTCCCAGTCCCGCGAGATACAGTTTTGCAGCAACGGGACTTCGCACAAATGGGCGAACAGTGAGAAGTCGAGCGGTAGGGTAAAGTTGGCGCTGTTGAGCCAGATATCGCTGACGATTTCACCTGCATGCCATTGATCGTAGTCGATCTCCTGAATATTCAACTGCACCTGATGCGCAGCCAGCAATGTCTTCATTATCTGCGCGATAATCCGGTGTTCGATGTGATCGCGATAGTAAGTGATAGTCAGCGTTTCCAGCCCGGCGGGTTTTTCACCATGGCCGGGTTTTGCGTGATGCCAGCGGGGGAGTAAACCATACGCGGGAAACCACAGTCGCTGGTACTGTTCGTCGGCGTGGCAGATTAAATTCGTTGGCGAGAGAATGCGGCTTACCCATTCGCGGACCTCCTGGTTAGCTCCACGGTGGCTACGCGCATCAAACAGCAGGTAGTAGCAACCTTCTTCGAGGCGGCTTTCGATCGCCTTTTCATCCTCTGTGGGACCTTTTAGCGTCAACCCGCCGCCAGGCTCTTCTCCGATGTCAGGTAATACCCAAACGTTAACTTCGTCGATCAGGGCCCTGTAGCCAAAGTAATCATCAAATGCATGAATTTTCAGTTGGTTATTGGTGTTTCGTATTACCGCATACGGACCGGTACCAATCGGGTGACTGGAGAAGTTGTTTAGCGTTTCCCATTCTCGCGGCAGGATCATGGCGGGGACCTGCCCCAAAAGCCAGGGAAGCCAGCGGTCTGGCTGGGCCAGATGGATATCCAGCGTCCAGGCCGTGGGAGAGACGATCTGCGTGATGTGTGAGTACAGCGGCAGGCTGTTAATGCGCATCAGTGAGGCGATAACATCTGCCATTTCCAGCTCGCGGCCATGATGAAAATGGATCCCCGGACGCAGGAAGAATCGCCAGTGTAAAGGTGAAATTTGCTGCCAGTGATGGGCAATGTCCGCTTCCAGTTCCCCATTTTCCTCATTTACCCGAATTAAGGCGCTGAAGATTTGCCGGGCGATATGGGTTTCGGAGCGTCGTAATGCCGTGCCGGGGAGCAGGTTGTGCATGGGGCGGTAATAGAGAACGCGCATGATATGCCGACCCTGGCGAAAGCTGCGACCCAGATGGGAGACCAGCATTTGCCGTACGGCCGTTTTGTCACCGACCAGTTGCACCAGTTGATCGATGCGATCCTGTTCCAGTAGGTCTTCCGCGCGCTGCTGCTGGAGCGCCAGCCCGGTATAGAGGAATGTCAGGCGCGAGCGTTTACCTCGTCCAACTTCAGCTTCCCACGTTAACCAGCCGCGATCCTGCATGGTATTAAGCAGCGTACGCATATGGCGGCGCGAGCAGCTCAGCAGATCCGCCAGCTCGTTGAGCGTCGTGTCTTGCGCTTTGCCGTCACAGCATTGCCACAGACGGATGAACTGTTGTTGCAAACGACCAGAAGACATAAAAGGGGAACTCCTGCGGAAAACTCAGCAATTTTATAATCCCTATATTAAGCCAATAATAGATTCCGATGAAGCGATGAGACAACGAAGGGGTCATCTATGCGTCAGTTCTGGTTGAAGTACTTTACCACGACGGAAAAATCGTCCTGGTTGGCTTGCCTGAGCGCACCGCAGCGCTTAAAGATGCTCGAAGAGCTGATGCAGTGGGAGATGACATCTGACTCCTGAATTGGAAATTGCAGACATCATGTGTGACTGAGTATTGGTGCAGGCTGTATCCTGCCATTATCTCTGAGCATCGCTGGTGGCTATTTTTTCACATGGCAAGGCGCGAACAGTGAAATTTGGTGAACCAAATAAGGTGTGAGCAACACAGCTATGTGAAAAAATGGCCCCAGCCCTCCGGGACGCGTGTAAAAAACGCATACTCTGCGTTGTCAGGCTTGGGAATAGATTTCTATACCCAGCGCCCTCCGCCTGGATTATGCGTTTTTTACCCAGCGTCGATGCCAGATATAATGGCAGGATACAGCCTCGTTCACCCGCCAGCAGGTATTATCTGCTGGCTTTTTTCGTTTCAGCTGCGCTTAAAAGGAAAGATATGCTCTGGATTATGACCATGGGACGGCGCCTCAACGGCGTTTACGCGGCATTTATGCTGGTCGCTTTTATGATGGGCGTGGCGGGGGCATTGCAGGCACCCACCCTGAGTCTGTTCCTGAGCCGTGAAGTCGGGGCGCAGCCATTTTGGGTCGGGCTGTTTTACACCGTCAATGCAATTGTCGGGATCGTCGTCAGCCTTGGCCTCGCGAAACGATCCGACAGCCAGGGCGATCGGCGCAAGCTGATCATGTTTTGCTGCCTGATGGCGATTGGCAATGCGCTGCTGTTTGCCTTTAATCGCCACTATCTCACGCTGATCACCTGCGGTGTGCTGCTGGCCTCGCTAGCGAACACCGCCATGCCGCAGCTGTTTGCGCTGGCGCGAGAATATGCTGATAACTCCGCGCGTGAAGTGGTGATGTTTAGCTCGGTGATGCGTGCGCAGCTTTCGTTGGCCTGGGTGATAGGACCGCCACTGGCATTCATGCTGGCGCTGAATTACGGCTTTACGGCGATGTTTTCCATTGCCGCAGGGATTTTTGCCATTAGCCTGGTGCTGATTGCGCTGATACTGCCGTCTGTCGCGCGGGTGGAGCAGCCTGTAGACGCGCCGCTGGAACAGACCGGCGGTTGGCAGGACAAAAATGTGCGTATGTTGTTTATTGCCTCCACGCTGATGTGGACCTGCAACACCATGTACATCATTGATATGCCACTGTGGATAAGTCTTGAACTGGGCTTGCCGGACAAGCTGGCCGGGATCCTGATGGGGACGGCGGCTGGGCTGGAAATTCCGGCGATGATTCTGGCAGGCTATTACGTGAAGCGCTTTGGTAAACGGCGAATGATGATCGCGGCCGTAGCGGCAGGCGTGCTGTTTTATATTGGTTTGATCTTCTTTCACAGCCGTATGGCGCTGCTGGTGCTGCAACTGTTTAACGCGGTATTTATCGGTATTATCGCCGGGATAGGCATGCTGTGGTTTCAGGATCTGATGCCTGGACGTGCGGGGTCAGCGACCACATTATTTACCAACAGTATTTCAACGGGAGTCATTCTGGCAGGGGTGATTCAGGGGGCAGTTGCGCAAAGCTATGGTCACTATGCCGTCTATTGGGTGATTGCGGTGATTTCGGTGGTTACGCTGTGGATGACCGGGCGGGTGAAGGACGTTTAGTCCGGCGCAGTCCTGGCGTCGTAGTGCCCGGCCTGGCGATATTTTGCATTAGTTTTTGTCGTTTTTGTCGGCCGGATAAGGCGTTTACGCCGCCATCCGGCAACCTGTCCCTACGGCCTGAACGCGTTACGCTTATCAGGCCTATCCTTCTTTTTTTATCTTGCACGTAAATGTAACGTTGATCACATAACGATCATTTTCCTCTTCCTTGATCTTCTTTTTTCTACTGTTACGCGTATACAGTTACGCGTAACAGTTATCAAAAAAGGAGTTTTTTCATGAAAAACCTATTCGACCTGACCGGTAAACGCGCGCTGATTACCGGTTCCGCTCAGGGCATTGGTAACCTGCTGGCCAGCGGTCTGGCGGCGCACGGTGCTGAGATTGTTATTAACGACATTACCCAGCAGCGGGCGCAGGCGGCGGCGGACAAACTGGTGGCCGAAGGCTATCGCGCTGTTGGCTATGGATTTGATGTTACCAGCGGGGAAGAGGTGGCGTGCGCCATCGCGCAAATTGAAAAGGACGTTGGGGCCATTGATATTTTAATTAACAACGCCGGAATCCAGCGTCGTTATCCCTTCACCGAATTCCCGGAGGCTGAATGGGACAAAGTGATTGATGTAAACCAGAAATCGGTCTTTCTGGTATCACAGCAGGTTTCCCGCTACATGGTGCAACGCCGCCGCGGGAAGATTATTAATATCTGCTCAATGCAAAGCGAATTAGGTCGTAAAACCATTACCCCCTACGCGGCGTCAAAAGGCGCGGTCAAAATGTTAACCCGTGGCATGTGCGTGGAACTGGCGGAATACAATATTCAGGTCAACGGTATTGCTCCCGGCTATTTCGCTACCGACATGACCACCGCGCTGGTTAACGATGAAGCATTCTCCGCCTGGCTGTTCCAGCGCACGCCCGCTGCTCGCTGGGGTAACCCGGAAGAGTTGATCGGCGCGGCGGTTTATCTCGCTGCGCCCGCCTCTGACTTTGTGAATGGGCATCTTCTGTTTGTCGATGGCGGCATGCTGGCCGCTGTTTGATCGCTAACGAGGCCGCGGGAAGCAACCTCATCCTTTAATGATAATCCAAGGAGTGAGTATGAATATGCTCGCAAAACTGCCAGCGCGTCGCTGGTGGTATTTAATGCCGATTATTTTTATTACCTACAGCTTAGCCTACCTCGATCGCGCCAATTACGGCTTTGCCGCTGCCGCTGGTATCGAACACGATTTAGGGATCACCCAGGGCACGGCCTCGCTGATTGGCGCGCTCTTTTTCCTGGGATATTTCTTTTTCCAGGTGCCTGGCGCCATGTATGCCGTTAAACATAGCGTCCGTAAAATGATTTTTTACAGCCTGATCCTCTGGGGGCTTTGTGCCGCGGCGACCGGCTTTGTCAGCAATATCCCGATGCTGATGGCGATCCGCTTTATTCTCGGCATCGTCGAAGCGGCGGTGATGCCCGCGATGCTGATTTATATCAGCAACTGGTTTACCAAAACTGAACGCTCGCGCGCCAACACCTTTTTAATTCTCGGTAACCCGGTCACAGTGCTGTGGATGTCGATTGTCTCTGGCTACCTGATTGAAGCCTGGGGCTGGCGCGAAATGTTCATTTTCGAAGGCATTCCAGCGGTGATCTGGGCTTTCTGCTGGGTGATTCTGGTGCGCGATAAACCGGCGGATGCGGGTTGGTTGAGCGAGCAGGAGAAACAGGCGTTACAGCAGGCGATGGACCGCGAGCAGCGGGACATCAAACCGATGCGCAACTACGGTGAAGCGATGCGTTCACGCAGCGTCATTATGCTGTGCGCGGTGCATGCGCTGTGGAGCATCGGGGTGTATGGCTTCATGATGTGGATGCCGTCGATTCTGAAAAACGCGGCGCAGATGGATATTGTGGCGGTGGGCTGGCTGGCGGCAGTGCCGTATCTGGCGGCGATCTGCCTGATGCTGACGGTTTCCTGGCTATCCGATAAATACCAGAACCGTAAGCTGTTTATCTGGCCGCTGCTGCTGATTGCCGCCATCGCTTTCTTTGCCTCGTGGCTGTTGGGCAACCAGTCCTTCTGGCTCTCCTACGCGCTGCTGGTCGTGGCCGCCGCCTGTATGTATGCGCCTTACGGACCGTTCTTTGCGCTGATCCCCGAACTGCTGCCGCGCAACGTCTCCGGCGTGTCGATGGGAATGATCAACAGTTTTGGTGCGTTAGGGGCATTCCTCGGCGCGTGGCTGGTGGGTTACCTCAACGGCGTGACCGGCGGGCCGGGCGTCTCCTACACCTTCATGGCGATTGCTCTGCTGTCATCGGTGGTGCTGATGTACTGCGTTCGTGCGCAAAATGAAACCACGTCGCCGTCGGCTGAGATGGTAACGCGTTAAGGTTGAGCTAGGAGTGCAGTCGCTAACCGGCTGTGATAAGGTTCTCTGCGAGCATAATGGGATGTTGGTCGTAGAGAACCTCATGAAAAACAATCGGATGACATTACAGGATATCGCTAATCTGGCCGGTCTGAATAAGATGACGGTCAGCCGTTATCTGCGTGACCCGAATCAGGTGTCGCAACGCAGCCGTGAATTGATTTCGAAAATCATGGAAGAGAACAACTACATTCCTAACCGCGCTCCGGAAATTCTGCTCAACGCACGTAGCAAAACTATTGGTGTGCTGATCCCCTCGTTTCGTAATCAGATCTTTGCCGACGTGCTGGCGGGAATTGAATCCGTCACCTCGGCTTGCCAGTACCAGACGCTGATCGCCAACTACGAATATGACGCCGAGCGTGAAGAACGCGAGGTTCTGAATCTGCTCTCTTACAATATCGACGGCTTGATCCTCACCGGAAAGCTGCATACCGAGCGGATGATCCAGTACGTGCGCGCCAGCGGCGTACCTGTGGCGGAACTGATGGATATTAGCGGCCAGTATCTGGATATACAGGTCGGTTTCGATAACGAAAAAGCGGCCTTCGAGATGACCCTGGCGTTTATCGACAGTGGAAAACGTCACATTGCGTTCTTTGGATCAATGGACGACCCTCGCGATTTGAGTCGTTACCGCGGTACCGAGAATGCGCTGGCTGCGCAGGGGCTGGAGGCGTATCACCTGGCGCCAAAAACGATTTCGTCGGTAGCGCTGGGGCGCAAAATGTTCCAGCAGGCGATGGCGGAAAAGCCGGATATTGACGCTATTTTCTGTACCAACGATGACCTGGCGGTTGGCGTGCTGCTGGAGTGTCAGGCACAGCAGTACGATGTGCCGGGAAAAATGGCGATTGCCGGTTTCCACGGGCTGGAAATTGGCCGTGCGCGGCTGCAAAAAATCGCCAGCGTGATTACACCACGCTTTGAGATTGGCAAAACGGCGGCGGATATTTTGATTAAACGTCTTGGCGGGAAGGATGCGCCGGGCAGCGTTAATCTTGGCTACCAAATCTATTACGGCGATACGCTGTAGGCGAAGAGTAGAGGCTGGCCACCGTGCGGTGACCAGCGGGAGAGATTACTGCATAAATGCTGGCTGCTTGTCTTCGTACTCGGTGATGGCTGCTTCATGCTGCAGCGTCAGCCCGATGCTGTCCAGACCGTTCAGCATGCAGTGGCGGCGGAAGTCGTCGATTTTAAAGCTGTAGGACTTATCGCCCGCTTTCACCACCTGCGCTTCCAGATCCACTTCAAATTTAATGCCCGGATTGGCTTTCACCAGGGTAAACATTTCATCTACCTGCGCGTCGCTCAGAGTCACCGGCAGCAGTTGGTTATTGAAACTGTTGCCGTAGAAGATGTCGGCGAAGCTTGGGGCAATCACCACTTTAAAACCGTAATCGGTCAACGCCCAAGGCGCATGTTCACGTGACGAACCGCAGCCGAAGTTTTCGCGCGCCAGCAGAATTGATGCCCCATTATATTCCGGGAAGTTCAAAACGAACTCAGGATTTGGCTGTTGTCCTTTTTCGTCCAGAAAACGCCAGTCGTTAAACAGATGAGCGCCAAAACCGGTACGCGTAACCTTCTGCAAAAACTGTTTGGGAATGATTGCGTCGGTATCAACGTTGGCGGCATCCAGTGGGACAACCAGGCCGGTATGCTGGGTAAATTTCTCTGCCATGGTGGTTTCCTTATTTGATGCTGCGAATGTCGGCAAAATGACCGGTAACGGCGGCAGCGGCGGCCATGGCCGGGCTGACTAAATGCGTGCGACCACCGCGGCCCTGACGGCCTTCAAAATTACGGTTGCTGGTGGATGCGCAGCGCTCGCCCGGATTCAGGCGGTCATTGTTCATGGCCAGACACATGGAACAGCCTGGTAAACGCCATTCGAATCCTGCTTCGATAAAGATCTTGTCCAGACCTTCTGCTTCCGCCTGCGCTTTCACCGGGCCAGAGCCCGGCACCACCAGTGCCTGTACGCCTGGCGCAACTTTACGTCCTTTGGCGATTTCCGCCGCGGCGCGTAAATCTTCAATACGCGAGTTGGTGCAGGAACCGATGAACACTTTATCGATAGCCACTTCCGTTAACGGAATACCTGGCTTCAGCCCCATATACGCCAGCGCTTTTTCAGCCGATGCGCGCTCAACGGGATCGGCAAAGGATGCCGGGTCGGGAATATTATCGTTCACCGAAATGACCTGACCCGGGTTTGTTCCCCAGGTGACCTGCGGCGCAATCTCTTCCGCTTGCAGGGTGATGACGCTGTCGAAAGTGGCGCCTTCATCCGTTTGCAGGGTTTTCCAGTAGGCGACCGCGTCGTCAAAGTCTTTGCCTTTCGGTGCATGCAGACGGCCTTCGACATAGTTGAAGGTGGTCTGGTCTGGCGCGACCAAGCCCGCTTTCGCGCCCAATTCGATCGCCATGTTGCACAGGGTCATGCGGCCTTCCATGCTCAGCGCGCGGATGGCTTCGCCACAAAACTCAACTACGTGTCCGGTACCGCCTGCACTACCGGTTTTACCGATAATCGCCAGCACAATATCTTTGGCGGTAATGCCAGGGGCTGCTTTACCGTTGACTTCAATCTTCATGGTTTTGGCGCGCCCCTGTTTCAGGGTCTGCGTCGCCAGAACGTGTTCAACTTCAGAGGTGCCAATACCAAACGCCAGCGCGCCGAACGCGCCGTGTGTAGCGGTGTGGGAATCGCCGCAGACGATGGTCATACCCGGCAACGTCACGCCTTGTTCTGGCCCCATCACGTGAACGATACCCTGATACGGATGGTTCAGGTCATACAGCTCGACGCCAAATTCGTTACAGTTCTTAATCAGCTCTTGCATCTGGATGCGTGCCATCTCACCCGACGCGTTGATGTCTTTGGTCTGGGTAGAGACGTTGTGATCCATGGTGGCAAAGGTTTTACCCGGCTGGCGTACCTGACGGCCATGCGCGCGCAGGCCATCAAACGCTTGCGGAGAGGTCACTTCATGCACCAGATGTCTGTCGATGTACAACAGCGGGGTTTCGTTTTGCGCTTCAAAGACGACGTGCGCATCAAACAATTTTTCGTATAACGTTTTGGCCATGATTACACCCCTTCTGCGACGTAACGGGCAATGATGTCGCCCATTTCATCGGTACTGACTGCGGCAGCGCCACGGGCTAAGTCACCGGTGCGGATGCCTTCTTCTAATGCGCGGTTGATGGCGCTCTCAATTGCGGTTGCCGCATCATTGGCATCCAGGCTGTAGCGCAGCAGCAGCGCCAGCGACAGGATTTGGGCGATAGGGTTGGCAATGTTTTTCCCGGCGATGTCAGGAGCGGAGCCGCCAGCAGGCTCGTACAAACCGAAGCCCTGATCATTCAGGCTGGCGGACGGTAACATGCCCATTGAACCGGTGATCATGGCGCACTCGTCAGACAGAATGTCGCCAAACAGGTTAGAGCACAGCAACACGTCGAACTGGGAAGGATCTTTGATCAATTGCATCGTCGCGTTGTCGATGTACATATGCGCCAGTTCAACGTCTGGGTATTCATTAGCAATTTCATTGACGATTTCGCGCCACAGAATAGACGTTTGCAGTACGTTAGCTTTATCAATCGACGTGACTTTACGGCGACGTTTACGGGCGGATTCAAACGCGATACGCGCAATACGTTCGATCTCGAAACGGTGATAAACCTCGGTATCAAAGGCTTTTTCATGTTGTCCGCTGCCTTCGCGACCTTTTGGTTGACCGAAGTAAATTCCGCCAGTCAGTTCGCGTACGCACAGGATGTCGAAACCGTTCGCGGCAATATCTGCGCGCAGAGGGCAAAACGCTTCCAGACCCTGATAGAGCTTAGCTGGGCGCAGATTGCTGAATAATTTGAAGTGCTTACGCAATGGCAGCAGCGCGCCACGCTCTGGCTGCTGGTTTGGCGGCAGATTTTCCCATTTCGGGCCGCCAACGGAGCCAAACAGAATGGCGTCAGCTTGTTCACAGCCTTCAACCGTTGCAGGCGGCAGCGGCTGACCGTGGTTATCGATAGCGGCACCACCCACGTCGTAGTGGCTGGTGGTAATGCGCATGTTAAAGCGGTTGCGGATTGCGTCCAGTACCTTCAGGGCTTGCGCCATCACTTCCGGGCCAATACCGTCACCCGGCAAAACAGCAATATGATAATTCTTCGACATCACACGGTTTCCTTGTTGTTCTCGTTGTTCTGAGCTTTGCGTTGCAATTCTTTTTCGACTTCTTCGGCGCGCCAGATGTTGTTCAGCACATGAACCATTGCTTTAGCGGAAGATTCGACGATATCTGTCGCCAGACCGACGCCGTGGAAACGACGACCGTTATAGTTGGCAACGATATCCACCTGACCCAGCGCATCTTTACCGTGCCCTTTGGCGGTCAGGCTGTATTTCACCAGTTCGACGTTGTACTCAGTTACACGGTTGATTGCCTGATAAATGGCATCGACCGGACCGTTACCGTTCGCCGCTTCGGCTTTGACTTCTTCACCACAGGCCAGCTTGACGGAGGCGGTGGCGATGTCGTTTGAGCCGGACTGCACGCTGAAGTAATCCAGACGGAAATGCTCCGGTTCTTCCTGCTGTTTATTAATGAAGGCCAGCGCTTCCAGGTCGTAATCAAATACCTGACCTTTTTTGTCCGCCAGTTTCAGGAATGCGTCGTACAGGTTGTCCAGGCTGTATTCATTTTCTTTATATCCCATCTCGTCCATACGGTGTTTCACCGCGGCACGTCCGGAACGGGACGTCAGGTTCAGCTGTACCTGGTTCAGGCCGATGGATTCAGGCGTCATGATTTCGTAGTTTTCACGATTTTTCAGTACGCCGTCCTGATGGATGCCGGAAGAGTGGGCAAAGGCACCACTACCGACAATGGCTTTGTTAGCAGGAATAGGCATGTTGCAGATTTGGCTGACTAATTGACTGGTGCGCCAGATCTCCTGGTGATTGATGCGGGTCTGTACATTCAGGATATCTTTACGCACTTTGATCGCCATGATCACTTCTTCCAGTGAGCAGTTACCGGCGCGTTCGCCGATACCGTTCATCGCGCCTTCCACCTGACGCGCTCCGGCGTGAACGGCTGCCAGTGCGTTGCCTACGCCCAAACCTAAATCATCATGGGTGTGTACGGAGATGATGGCTTTATCGATATTTGGTACGCGTTCATACAGGCCAGAAATGATTGCCCCAAATTCGAAAGGCATGGTGTAACCGACGGTATCGGGGATGTTAATGGTTTTGGCTCCCGCGTTAATGGCAGCTTCAACCACGCGAGCCAAATCGGCGATAGGGGTACGGCCTGCATCTTCGCAGGAGAACTCCACGTCATCGGTATAATTACGCGCACGCTTAACCATGTAGACCGCGCGCTCAATGACCTCATCCAGCGTACTGCGTAATTTCGTCGCGATGTGCATCGGCGAGGTGGCGATAAACGTATGAATACGGAAAGCCTCAGCGACTTTCAGAGATTCTGCGGCAACGTCGATATCTTTTTCTACGCAGCGAGCTAAGGCACAAACGCGGCTGTTTTTAACCTGACGAGCGATAGTCTGAACTGACTCAAAGTCGCCCGGTGAAGAAACGGGGAAACCCACTTCCATCACGTCAACGCCCATACGCTCAAGGGCCAGCGCAATCTGCAGTTTTTCTTTCACACTCAGGCTTGCCTGTAACGCCTGTTCACCATCGCGTAAGGTGGTATCGAAAATAATGACTTGCTGGCTCATGGTTTAGGTCCTTGGTTTCTTAGGGCGCCTTGCTTCGAGCATAAAAAAACCCGCGCAACGGCGCGGGTTTTTTGTCTTAACTGGAGCTGACTTAATGCTGAATGTCGTCCACCAGTCTACCGCGCAACGAAGATGCGTTTAGTAGTAGTAGACCGTTGAAACGAGCAATGTAAGTCATCAATTAAGCTCCAGGCGAATGCGATATGCTTTTAGTGGTACTGGATATGAAGACTGATGTCAACCCTCACTCCAGCAAATGCCTCGTTAGAGGGGGGAAGTTTCTGCAAAACTTAAGCGAATTGTGCTGAATTTTTCGGGCTACATAAAATTAATCAGTTGATGGTTGTACATAATTTTCATGTTTTGACATATTTGAGCATAGTTATTTGCATTTATTGTAACGGCGAACTGAAGGAAAAATCGCTCTTGGAATTTCATATCTTGATGATTTATCTGTTTTTATAGTAATTATGAATGGCTATGGGTGGTGTAACACCACAAAATTGATAAATTAATGTTAACTTTTAATGTATTAATAATATAAACATTTAATTAAAACTTAAATACACATTCACTATACGTATGATTGTATATTCGCCATGCTTATGGTTATATTGTTTTTGAAATTTAAACATATGAATCACCGTGCAGTGACACTGCCACACTGCCACACTGCGATTGCATTGGTCTTTTGTTCATTTAGGTTTGTGCCTTTATGTTTTCCTAATTTTAATGTTTTTTCTTTTTCTCATCTTATATGTATGGTAAATCATATTAACGGAGATTATTTCTTCACTCCGTCTGGGAAAAGGGAGTTTAGAGTGACAGTGGAGTTAAATATGCCAGAAGTAAAAATAACAGATAAAACAAATATTATAGATATTGGGAAACCACAGCTTCGCATGGTTGATCTTAATTTATTAACCGTCTTTGATGCGGTGATGCAAGAACAAAACATCACCCGTGCCGCGCATACTTTGGGGATGTCGCAACCTGCTGTCAGTAATGCGGTCGCGCGCCTGAAAATTATGTTTAATGATGAGCTTTTTGTTCGTTATGGACGCGGTATCCAGCCGACAGCAAGAGCCTTCCAGCTATTTGGTTCTGTTCGCCAGGCATTGCAATTAGTGCAGAATGAACTGCCTGGATCGGGTTTTGAGCCAGCCAGCAGCGAGCGCGTATTCAATCTTTGCGTATGCAGCCCATTGGATAATATTCTGACCTCGTTGATTTATAATAGGGTTGAGCAAGTTGCACCAAACATTCATGTCGTATTTAAATCTTCACTCAATCAAAATACAGAGCATCAATTACGTTACCAGGAAACTGAATTCGTTATTAGCTATGAAGAGTTCCGACGTCCTGAATTTACCAGTATTCCGTTATTCAATGACGAAATGGTGTTAGTGGCAAGTAAAAAGCATCCGCGCATTAGTGGTCCTTTACTGGAAAGCAATGTCTATAATGAACAGCATGCGGTGGTGTCACTTGATCGCTTCGCATCATTCAGCCAACCGTGGTATGACACACCGGATAAACAATCCTCAGTGGCTTATCAGGGCATGGCATTAATTAGCGTTCTTAATATTGTGTCGCAAACGCATTTGGTCTCTATTGCGCCACGTTGGTTAGCAGAAGAATTTGCCGATTCTTTAGAACTACAGATCTTGCCTTTACCGTTAAAATTGAACAGCCGCACATGCTATCTTTCATGGCATGAAGCCGCAGGCCGGGATAAAGGACATCAATGGATGGAAGAGTTGTTAGTCTCCGTTTGTAAGCAGTAGCATTTAGCAGAGTAAACCGGACGGCGCATCCTGTTTATTCTGCTTTTAACTTTATAACTGAAATTTTATGCTGAACTCTATTTTTTACGTCTGTCCAAAAGTGTCAAAAAATAGAGTAATTGCTGTAAGTTCCCATTTTTAAGCGATTATTTATCATACTGATTGCTTATGCTGGTTTAATTCTCCGTTTATTCGCGTCTTTCCTCCTTTTTATTCTTATTTACTCCAGTGCCACCCCTTCGGAGTCAATTGCCATGCGTCATCGTCAGCGGTTAATGTGTTGTTAAACCGCAATTCATTATAAGAGTGAGGCAAGCCATGGAGATGTTGTCTGGAGCCGAGATGGTCGTCCGATCGCTCATCGATCAGGGTGTGAAGCAGGTATTCGGTTATCCCGGGGGGGCCGTCCTCGATATTTATGATGCCCTGCATACGGTCGGCGGTATTGATCATGTGCTGGTCCGCCATGAACAAGCGGCGGTACATATGGCTGATGGCCTTGCGCGTGCCACGGGAGAAGTGGGGGTCGTATTGGTCACCTCCGGGCCGGGGGCGACCAACGCGATTACCGGGATCGCAACGGCTTACATGGATTCCATTCCGCTGGTGATCCTCTCCGGACAGGTCGCAACGTCGCTGATTGGCTACGATGCCTTCCAGGAGTGCGACATGGTAGGTATATCCCGCCCGGTGGTGAAACATAGCTTCCTGGTCAAACAAACGGAAGATATCCCGCAGGTGCTGAAAAAAGCCTTCTGGCTGGCAGCAAGCGGTCGTCCGGGGCCAGTGGTGGTGGATTTGCCGAAGGATATTCTGAATCCGGCGAAGAAACTGCCTTATAGCTGGCCGGACTCGGTGAGTATGCGCTCGTATAATCCGACGACGACGGGACATAAAGGACAGATAAAACGGGCGTTGCAGACGCTGGTCGCGGCGAAGAAACCGGTTGTCTATGTGGGCGGTGGCGCGGTCAATGCCGCTTGCCATGAGCAGTTAGCTCAGATTGCTGAAGCGCTGAATCTGCCGGTTGTCTCCTCGCTTATGGGGTTGGGCGCGTTTCCGGCCACGCATCGTCAGGCGCTGGGCATGTTGGGCATGCACGGTACTTACGAAGCCAATATGACCATGCATCATTCCGATGTGATCTTTGCTGTCGGCGTTCGCTTTGACGATCGAACGACGAATAACCTGGCAAAATATTGTCCGAATGCGACCGTGCTGCATATCGATATCGATCCGACCTCTATTTCCAAAACCGTTACTGCGGATATTCCGATTGTGGGGGATGCCCGCCTGGTGCTGGATCAGATGCTCGAACTGCTGGAGCAGGAGAAATCTCAGCAGCCGCTGGATGATAATCGTGACTGGTGGCAACAGATTGAGCACTGGCGCGCCCGTCAGTGTCTGAAATACGACACGCAAAGCGAAAGTATTAAGCCGCAGGCGGTGATTGAAACCATCTGGCGTCTGACGAAAGGGGAGGCGTATGTGACCTCTGACGTTGGCCAGCATCAGATGTTTGCCGCACTTTACTATCCGTTCGATAAACCGCGTCGCTGGATTAACTCAGGCGGCCTCGGCACTATGGGATTCGGTTTACCTGCGGCGTTAGGGGTGAAAATGGCTTTGCCGGATGAAACAGTAGTGTGCGTCACCGGGGATGGCAGCATTCAGATGAATATCCAGGAGCTGTCGACGGCGCTGCAATATGAACTGCCGGTGCTGGTACTCAACCTTAATAACCGTTATCTCGGCATGGTCAAACAGTGGCAGGACATGATCTACTCCGGGCGTCACTCACAGTCTTACATGCAGTCGCTGCCCGATTTCGTGCGCCTTGCTGAGGCTTATGGGCATATCGGTATCCAGATTAATCGGCCTGAAGAACTTGAGAGCAAGCTGGGCGAAGCGCTGGAACATGTGCGTAACCATCGTCTGGTGTTTGTCGATGTCACCGTCGACGGTAGTGAACATGTCTACCCGATGCAGATTCGTGGGGGTGGGATGGATGAAATGTGGTTAAGCAAAACGGAGAGGACCTGATTATGCGCCGGATATTATCAGTATTGCTTGAAAACGAGTCAGGTGCATTATCGCGTGTGATTGGCCTCTTCGCCCAGCGTGGTTACAACATTGAAAGCCTGACCGTCGCGCCGACCGACGATCCGACCTTATCGCGGATGACGATTCAGACGGTAGGGGATGAGAAAGTCCTTGAGCAGATCGAAAAGCAGCTCCACAAACTGGTGGATGTTCTGCGCGTTAGCGAGCTGGGGCAGGGCGCTCACGTTGAACGAGAAATCATGCTGGTGAAAATCCAGGCCAGCGGTTATGGCCGGGAAGAAGTGAAACGCAACACGGAGATTTTCCGCGGGCAAATCATCGATGTCACGCCGTCTATCTACACCGTACAACTGGCGGGCACCAGCGATAAGCTGGATGCGTTTCTGGCAACGTTGCGTGAAGTCGCTAAAATTGTGGAAGTTGCTCGCTCCGGCGTGGTGGGGCTTTCCCGTGGCGATAAAATCATGCGTTAATCATGATCGGGTTCTTAATTCGCAAGCCCAACGACTCAGGTTGGGCTTTTTTTTGCGAAATCAGCGGTAACCAGAGACAAAAGCGGTTGCCGGAGTCATTATTCTGCGCTTAGATGTTAATAAATTTAACCCATGCCATCACAAAGGTTATGGTTTGTACATTTTACGCAAGGGGCAATTGTGAAACTGGATGAAATCGCTCGGTTGGCCGGCGTTTCGCGAACGACTGCAAGCTACGTTATTAATGGCAAAGCAAAGCAATATCGCGTAAGCGACAAAACGGTTGAAAAAGTCATGGCGGTGGTGCGCGAGCATAATTACCACCCGAATGCCGTGGCGGCCGGGCTGCGTGCTGGACGCACACGTTCTATCGGGCTGGTGATCCCGGATCTTGAGAACACGAGCTATACCCGGATCGCAAACTATCTGGAGCGCCAGGCGCGTCAACGTGGGTATCAGCTGTTGATTGCCTGCTCTGAAGATCAGCCAGATAACGAAATGCGCTGTATTGAGCATCTTTTACAGCGCCAGGTCGATGCCATTATTGTGTCGACTTCCTTGCCGCCTGAACATCCGTTCTACCAACGCTGGGCAAACAGTTCATTCCCGATTGTGGCGCTGGATCGTGCACTGGATCGCGAACATTTTACCAGCGTTGTGGGTGCAGATCAGGATGATGCGGAAATGCTGGCGGAAGAGTTACGCAAATTCCCTGCTGAAACCGTCCTCTATCTGGGCGCGCTTCCTGAATTATCTGTCAGTTTCCTGCGCGAACAGGGTTTTCGTACCGCGTGGAAGGACGATCCGCGTGAAGTCCATTTCCTGTACGCCAACAGCTATGAGCGGGAAGCTGCAGCGCAGCTGTTTGATAAATGGCTGGAAACGCACCCAATGCCTCAGGCGTTGTTTACCACGTCGTTTGCCCTGTTGCAGGGGGTGATGGATGTGACCCTGCGTCGTGATGGGCAGTTGCCGTCTGATTTAGCGATTGCGACTTTTGGTGATCATGAACTGCTCGACTTCCTGCAGTGCCCTGTACTGGCAGTGGCACAGCGCCATCGTGATGTCGCGGAACGCGTGCTGGAGATTGTACTGGCAAGCCTGGACGAACCGCGTAAACCAAAACCAGGTTTAACGCGTATACGGCGTAATCTGTACCGTCGCGGTATTCTCAGCCGTAACTAAGTTTCCTCAATTGATGACGTCGGCGGGATAAGCCTCTGACGTCTTCAGTTTTTCTATTCTCAGAAATAACCGCATTATATTTAAGAATATTCTTTAGAATTATCTGAAATGTATTCTTGAAATACCCCGAATTAAAAATGCAACTATCCATTTTTGGGTTATTGATACGTAACGACGCGTTACGGTTGTATTATTTTGTTACATGCATGTGTGGATTTGCCGAATTAACAAACACTTTGCTCTCGTATTGCGGCCATCTGGTGCTTACCTTGGTCCTGCGCGGCGTACAGACCGATTAACTGGTACTGTTAACTCGCTGCATATTGTCCTAAAATGCCGCTCGCGTCGCAAACTGACACTTTATATTTTCTTCTGATGATATTCAGTTGTTTTAAACAATGATGAGTTGTTGGATTTTTTTCTTACAAATATTCATGACGTTAATTTGCTTCGTTTGCTGTACGGATTTTGTTCAACGCTGATATTAGCCGTAAACAATGGGTTTTTTGCTCCGCTAAGCGCCGCGACTTGCTTGACAAGGTTTTCCTCCGCTCCGTAAACTCCTTTAAGTGGGAATTTGTGGGATAAAGTGGTAATCGGGGGGGAGACTGGCATGTTCCGGGGAGCAACGTTAGTTAATCTCGACAGTAAAGGGCGCTTATCCGTGCCTACCCGTTATCGGGATCAACTGCTTGAGAGCGCTACCGGTCAAATGGTTTGCACCATTGACATCCATCACCCGTGCCTGCTGCTGTACCCCCTGCCTGAATGGGAAATAATCGAGCAGAAGCTATCGCGTCTGTCGAGCATGAATCCAGTTGAGCGTCGCGTACAGCGCTTATTGTTGGGTCATGCCAGCGAATGTCAGATGGATAACGCTGGTCGATTACTGATAGCGCCTATTCTGCGGCAACACGCAGGGCTAACGAAAGAAGTGATGCTGGTTGGGCAGTTCAATAAGTTTGAGCTGTGGGATGAAACGACCTGGTATCAACAGGTCAAGGAAGATATCGACGCTGAGCAGTCTGTTACTGGCGCGTTGTCGGAACGATTGCAGGATTTGTCTCTATAAAATGACGGAAAATTATAAACATACAACGGTGTTGCTGGATGAAGCCGTAAACGGCCTGAATATTCGTCCAGACGGCATCTACATTGACGGGACATTTGGTCGCGGTGGTCACTCACGTCTGATCCTCTCCCAGCTTGGCGAAGAGGGGCGTTTACTGGCAATCGATCGCGATCCGCAGGCTATTGCCGTTGCTAAAACGATTACCGATCCTCGCTTCTCCATCGTACATGGACCTTTCTCTGCGCTGGCTGACTATGTCTCCGAGCGTGGACTGACCGGTAAGATCGACGGGATTCTTCTCGATCTGGGCGTTTCTTCACCGCAGCTCGATGACGCAGAGCGCGGTTTTTCGTTTATGCGTGACGGTCCGTTAGATATGCGTATGGACCCAACACGCGGTCAGTCAGCGGCCGAATGGCTGCAAACCGCCGATGAAGCAGACATTGCCTGGGTGATTAAAACCTTTGGCGAAGAGCGCTTCGGCAAACGCATTGCCCGAGCCATCGTGGAGCGTAACCGCATCGAACCGATGACCCGCACCAAAGAACTGGCGGAAGTTATTGCGGCGGCAATGCCGGTGAAGGACAAATTCAAACATCCCGCGACCCGTACCTTCCAGGCGGTGCGCATTTGGGTGAACAGTGAACTGGAGGAGATAGAGCAGGCGCTAAAAAGCTCGCTCAGCGTGCTGGCTCCAGGTGGTCGCCTTTCGATCATCAGTTTCCATTCGCTTGAAGACCGCATTGTGAAACGCTTTATGCGTGAACAAAGCCGTGGTCCTCAGGTACCGGCTGGAATACCGATGACCGAAGCGCAGATCAAAAAACTGGGCGGCCGTGAGTTAAGAGCACTAGGCAAGATGATGCCGGGTGAAGAAGAGGTCGCTGAGAATCCTCGTGCCCGTAGTTCAGTTCTGCGTATTGCAGAGAGGACGAACGCATGATCAGCAGAGTGACAGAAGCCCTCAGCAAAGTTAAAGGATCGATAGGAAGCAACGAGCGCCATGCATTGCCTGGCGTGATCGGTGACGATCTTTTGCGGTTTGGGAAGCTGCCACTCTGCCTGTTCATTTGCATTATTTTGACGGCGGTTACCGTCGTGACAACAGCGCACCATACGCGGTTACTGACTGCGCAGCGTGAGCAGCTGGTCCTGGAGCGAGATGCGCTGGATATCGAATGGCGTAACTTGATCCTTGAGGAGAACGCGCTCGGCGACCATAGCCGTGTTGAACGGATCGCAACGGAAAAGCTGCAAATGCAGCATGTCGATCCCTCACAAGAAAATATCGTAGTACAAAAATAAGGATAAACGCGACGCATGAAAGCAGCGGCAAAAACGCACAAACCAAAACGCCAGGAAGAACAAGCCAACTTTATCAGTTGGCGTTTTGCGTTACTGTGCGGCTGTATTTTGCTGGCACTGGGTTTTCTGCTGGGTCGCGTTGCCTGGCTGCAAATCATCGCGCCGGACATGCTGGTGCGTCAGGGTGATATGCGCTCTCTACGCGTCCAGGAAGTGTCTACATCGCGCGGAATGATTACCGACCGCTCTGGTCGTCCGCTGGCGGTGAGTGTTCCGGTTAAAGCTATATGGGCCGACCCGAAAGAAGTACATGATGCCGGCGGAGTGAGCGTTGGCGAACGCTGGAGAGCGCTGTCAACCGCGCTGAATCTCCCGCTCGATCAACTGGCTTCCCGCATTAACGCGAATCCGAAAGGGCGCTTTATCTATCTGGCGCGTCAGGTAAACCCTGACATGGCTGATTACATCAAAAAACTGAAGCTGCCAGGTATCCATCTGCGCGAAGAATCCCGCCGTTACTACCCTTCCGGGGAAGTGACTGCTCACCTCATCGGATTTACGAACGTCGACAGCCAGGGCATTGAAGGCGTTGAGAAGAGCTTCGACAAGTGGCTCACCGGACAACCGGGCGAGCGTATTGTACGTAAAGACCGGTATGGCCGCGTCATTGAAGATATCTCCTCTACCGACAGCCAGGCGGCGCATAACCTCGCGTTGAGCATTGATGAGCGTTTACAGGCACTGGTCTACCGTGAACTGAATAACGCCGTGGCGTTCAACAAGGCGGAGTCAGGCAGTGCGGTACTGGTGGATGTGAACACCGGTGAAGTGCTGGCAATGGCCAACAGTCCGTCCTACAACCCGAACAATCTCACCGGTACGCCAAAAGACGCGATGCGTAACCGCACTATTACCGACGTGTTTGAACCGGGTTCTACCGTTAAACCGATGGTGGTGATGACCGCGCTGCAGCGCGGTGTGGTACGCGAAAATACGGTCCTCAACACTATCCCTTACCGAATTAATGGTCACGAAATCAAAGACGTGGCACGTTATAGCGAATTAACCCTCACCGGGGTTTTGCAGAAGTCGAGTAACGTCGGTGTTTCCAAGCTGGCGTTAGCGATGCCGTCCTCAGCGTTAGTAGATACTTACTCACGTTTTGGGCTGGGAAAAGCGACCAATTTGGGGTTGGTCGGAGAACGCAGTGGCTTATATCCTCAAAAACAACGGTGGTCTGACATAGAGAGGGCCACCTTCTCTTTCGGCTACGGGCTAATGGTAACTCCGTTACAGTTAGCGCGAGTCTATGCAACGATCGGCAGTTACGGCGTTTATCGTCCACTGTCGATTACTAAAGTTGACCCTCCAGTTCCGGGCGAGCGTATCTTCCCGGAAGCGACCGTACGTACCGTGGTGCACATGATGGAAAGCGTGGCGCTGCCCGGCGGCGGCGGCGTGAAGGCGGCGATTAAAGGTTATCGTATCGCCATTAAAACCGGTACAGCGAAAAAAGTAGGGCCGGATGGCCGCTACATCAACAAATACATTGCTTATACCGCAGGTGTTGCGCCTGCGAGTCAGCCGCGCTTCGCGCTGGTTGTTGTTATCAACGATCCGCAGGCGGGTAAATACTACGGTGGCGCCGTTTCCGCGCCGGTCTTTGGTGCCATCATGGGCGGCGTACTGCGTACCATGAACATCGAGCCGGATGCGCTGACAACGGGCGATAAAAATGAATTTGTGAATAATCAAGGCGAGGCAACAGGTGGCAGATCGTAATTTGCGCGACCTTCTTGCTCCATGGGTGCCGGGTGCACCGGAGCGAGCACTGCGGGAGATGACGCTTGACAGCCGTGTGGCTGCATCGGGCGATCTCTTTGTCGCAGTATTAGGTCATCAGGCGGACGGGCGTCGGTATATCCCGCAGGCGATAGCGCAAGGTGTGGCTGCCATTATTGCAGAAGCGAAAGATGAAGCTACTGATGGTGAAATCCGTGAAATGCACGGCGTTCCGGTCATCTATCTTAGTCAGCTTAACGAACGTTTATCTGCACTGGCAGGCCGTTTTTACCACGAGCCTTCTGAGAAAATGCGTCTGGTCGGTGTGACCGGGACTAACGGTAAAACCACCACCACCCAACTGCTGGCACAGTGGAGCCAACTGCTTGGCGAAACCAGCGCGGTGATGGGAACAGTAGGCAATGGCCTGCTGGGCAAAGTGATCCCGACGGAAAATACCACCGGTTCAGCCGTTGATGTCCAGCATGTGCTGGCGGGGCTGGTTGCGCAGGGCGCAACGGTTGGCGCAATGGAAGTCTCTTCACACGGTCTGGTTCAGCATCGCGTGGCGGCGCTGAAGTTTTCCGCATCAGTATTTACTAACTTAAGCCGTGACCATCTCGACTACCACGGCGACATGGAACATTACGAAGCCGCGAAATGGCTGCTGTATTCCACGCACCATTGCGGTCAGGCCATCGTCAATGCGGATGATGAAGTCGGTCGTCGCTGGTTGGCGAAACTCCCGGATGCGGTTGCCGTTTCGATGGAAGACCACATCAACCCGAACTGTCACGGTCGTTGGTTAAAAGCGGTTGACGTGAAGTATCACGACAGCGGGGCAACGATTCGTTTTACCTCCTCATGGGGCGACGGCGAAATTGAAAGCCGCCTGATGGGGGCGTTTAACGTCAGCAATCTGCTGCTGGCGCTGGCAACGCTGCTGGCACTGGGCTATCCGTTAGCTGATTTACTGAAAACGGCGACACAATTGCAGCCGGTTTGCGGGCGTATGGAAGTGTTCAGCGCGCCGGGTAAAACCACCGTGGTGGTTGATTACGCCCATACGCCAGATGCGCTGGAAAAAGCGCTACAGGCGGCACGTCTGCACTGTACTGGCAAACTGTGGTGCGTCTTTGGCTGCGGCGGCGATCGCGATAAAGGCAAACGTCCGTTGATGGGCGCAATTGCCGAGCAGTTTGCCGATGTTGTTGTGGTGACCGATGACAACCCGCGTACCGAAGAGCCGCGCGCCATTATTAACGACATTCTGGCGGGGATGCTGGATGCCGGACAGGCGAAGGTGATGGAAGGTCGCGCAGAAGCGGTGACAAACGCCATTATGCAGGCGAAAGAAATTGATGTGGTGCTGGTGGCCGGTAAAGGTCATGAAGACTACCAGATCGTTGGTTCACAGCGCCTCGATTATTCTGACCGCGTCACGGCAGCGCGTCTGCTGGGGGTTATCGCATGATTAGCGTAACGCTCAGCCAACTGGCGGAGATCCTCCGTGGTGAATTGAAAGGGGCCGATCTGACCCTTGATGCCGTAACAACCGATACGCGTAAAGTGACGCCGGGCTGCCTGTTTGTGGCACTGAAAGGCGAACGCTTTGATGCCCATGATTTTGCAGACAAAGCGCAAGAGAGCGGGGCCGGTGCGCTGTTGGTCAGCCGCCCGTTGGACACCAACCTGCCGCAGCTGATTGTTAACGATACGCGTCTGGCGTTTGGTGAACTGGCTGCGTGGGTTCGCGCCCAGGTTCCGGCGCGCGTTGTCGCGCTGACCGGCTCATCCGGTAAAACGTCCGTCAAAGAGATGACGGCTGCCATTCTGAGCCAGTGTGGTAATACCCTATATACTGCGGGCAACCTGAATAACGACATCGGTGTACCGATGACGCTGCTGCGCTTAAACAACGATTACGACTATGCCGTGATTGAGCTCGGTGCCAACCATCAGGGCGAAATCGCCTGGACCGTCGGCCTGACGCGTCCGGAAGCGGCGCTGGTGAACAACCTGGCCGCCGCGCACCTGGAAGGCTTCGGCTCTCTGGCGGGCGTTGCGAAGGCAAAAGGTGAGATTTTTACCGGCCTGTCAGCGAACGGTATCGCCATTATGAATGCCGACAACAACGACTGGCTGAACTGGCAAAGCATCATCGGCGATCGCAAAGTCTGGCGTTTCTCCCCGAATGCAGCCAATAGCGACTTTTCGGCGACCAACGTTCATGTGACCTCGCATGGCACGGAATTTTCTCTGCAAACGCCGACCGGAAGCATTGATGTCCTGCTGCCGTTACCGGGTCGCCATAATATCGCTAACGCCCTTGCGGCGGCGGCGCTCTCTATGGCGGTAGGCGCGACGCACGAGGCGATCAAAGCGGGGTTGAAGGATCTGCAAGCGGTACCGGGGCGTCTGTTCCCGATTCAACTCGCGGAAAATCAGCTGCTGCTGGACGACTCCTATAACGCGAACGTCGGTTCGATGACCGCAGCGGTGCAGGTGCTGTCTGAAATGCCGGGCTATCGCGTACTGGTCGTTGGCGATATGGCAGAGCTTGGCGCAGAAAGCGAAGCATGTCACGTGCAGGTGGGTATCGCCGCGAAGGCGGCGGGTATCGACTGTGTGCTGAGTACAGGAAAACTGAGTCAGGCAATTAGCGACGCCAGCGGCGTTGGCGAACATTTTGCGGATAAAAGTGCGCTGGCCGCGCATCTTAAAGCATTGATTGCAGAACATCAGGTCATGACGATTTTAGTGAAGGGTTCACGTAGTGCCGCCATGGAAGAGGTAGTACGCGCATTACAGGAGAATGGGACATGTTAGTTTGGCTGGCCGAACATTTGGTCAAATATTATTCCGGCTTTAACGTCTTTTCCTATCTGACGTTTCGCGCCATCGTCAGCCTGCTGACCGCGCTGTTCATCTCGTTGTGGATGGGCCCGCGCATGATTGCCCGCTTACAAAAAATGTCCTTTGGACAGGTCGTACGTAACGACGGTCCGGAATCGCACTTCAGTAAACGCGGTACGCCAACCATGGGGGGGATCATGATCCTCACCGCGATAGTTATCTCCGTACTGCTGTGGGCATATCCGTCGAACCCGTACGTATGGTGCGTGCTGGTGGTATTGATTGGCTACGGCATTATCGGCTTTGTCGATGACTACCGCAAAGTGGTGCGCAAAGATACCAAGGGCCTGATTGCCCGCTGGAAGTACTTCTGGATGTCGGTGATTGCGCTGGGTGTAGCCTTTGCGCTGTACCTCGCTGGTAAAGACACCCCGGCTACCGAGCTGGTGGTGCCGTTCTTTAAAGACGTGA
Organism: Citrobacter sp. KTE30; assembly: GCF_000398825.1. NCBI lineage: Bacteria > Pseudomonadati > Pseudomonadota > Gammaproteobacteria > Enterobacterales > Enterobacteriaceae > Citrobacter > Citrobacter sp. KTE30. The sequence continues at coordinate 534,995 of NZ_KB976055.1, forward strand.
TGCCGCAACTGGGTCTGTTCTATGTTCTGCTGGCCTACTTCGTGATTGTGGGGACCGGCAACGCGGTCAATCTCACCGATGGCCTGGATGGTCTGGCGATTATGCCGACCGTGTTCGTAGCAGCGGGTTTTGCGCTGGTGGCATGGGCTACCGGTAACATGAACTTTGCCAACTATCTGCACATTCCCTACTTACGCCATGCAGGCGAACTGGTGATCGTCTGTACGGCGATTGTCGGCGCGGGATTAGGTTTCCTGTGGTTTAACACCTATCCGGCGCAGGTCTTTATGGGTGACGTCGGTTCGCTGGCGCTGGGGGGCGCGCTGGGCATTATTGCCGTGCTGCTGCGTCAAGAGTTCCTGCTGGTAATCATGGGCGGCGTATTTGTTGTGGAAACGCTGTCGGTCATTCTGCAGGTTGGCTCCTTTAAGCTGCGCGGACAGCGCATCTTCCGTATGGCGCCGATTCACCATCACTATGAACTGAAAGGCTGGCCGGAACCGCGCGTCATTGTGCGCTTCTGGATTATTTCGCTGATGCTGGTGCTGATTGGCCTGGCAACGCTGAAGGTACGTTAATCATGGCTGATTACCAGGGTAAAAAAGTCGTCATTATCGGTCTGGGATTGACCGGGCTGTCCTGCGTGGATTTCTTTCTGGCGCGTGGCGTGACGCCGCGCGTGATGGATACCCGTGCGACGCCGCCTGGTCTGGATAAATTACCGGAAGCAGTTGAGCGTCATGTTGGCAGCCTGAATGATGACTGGTTGCTGGCCGCCGATCTCATCGTCGCCAGCCCTGGTATTGCCCTGGCGCATCCTTCGTTGAGCGCTGCTGCTGATGCCGGGATTGAAATTGTTGGCGACATTGAGCTGTTTTGTCGCGAAGCACAGGCACCGATCGTCGCGATCACCGGTTCCAACGGGAAAAGTACCGTCACTACGCTGGTCGGCGAGATGGCGAAAGCAGCCGGCGTGAACGTGGGGGTTGGCGGAAATATTGGCCTGCCCGCGTTGATGCTGCTGGATGACGAACGCGAGCTGTATGTACTGGAGCTGTCGAGCTTCCAGCTGGAGACAACCTCCAGCTTACAGGCCGTAGCCGCCACCATTTTGAACGTCACCGAAGATCATATGGACAGATATCCGTTTGGCTTGCAGCAGTACCGTGCGGCCAAACTGCGTGTCTATGAGAATGCGAAAGTGTGTGTGGTCAATGCTGATGATGCGCTGACCATGCCGATTCGCGGGGCGGATGAGCGCTGCGTGAGCTTTGGCATCAATATGGGTGACTATCATCTCAATCGTCAGCAGGGTGAAACCTGGCTGCGGGTGAAGGGTGAAAAAGTCCTGAACGTGAAAGAGATGACGCTTACCGGCCAGCATAACTATACCAACGCCCTGGCGGCGCTGGCGCTGGCGGATGCTGCGGGTCTGCCGCGGGCGTCCAGCCTGAAAGCGCTGACTACCTTTACCGGTCTGGCGCATCGTTTCCAGTTGGTACTGAATCATAACGGTGTGCGTTGGATCAACGATTCAAAAGCCACCAACGTCGGCAGCACCGAAGCGGCACTGAATGGTCTGCACGTTGAGGGTACGCTGCACCTGCTGCTGGGCGGTGACGGGAAATCCGCCGACTTTATGCCGCTGCAACGTTACCTGACTGGCGACAACATTCGTCTGTACTGCTTTGGTCGCGATGGCGCACAGCTTGCCGCTCTGCGTCCTGAGGTTGCGGAACACACTGAAACCATGGAGCAGGCAATGCGTCTGCTCGCACCGCGTGTGAAGTCGGGTGATATGGTGCTGCTGTCGCCAGCCTGTGCCAGCCTTGACCAGTTCAAGAACTTTGAGCAACGTGGTGACGTCTTTACCCGTTTGGCGAAGGAGTTGGGTTGATGCGCTTCTCTCTCCCTCGTCTGAAAATGCCGCGCGTACCGGGACTGGGTGTCCTGGCGTGGATCTTCGCGGCACTTAAAGGCTGGGTGATGGCTTCGCGTGATAAAGACGCGGACAGCCTGATCATGTATGACCGCATGCTGCTGTGGCTGACTTTTGGTCTGGCAGCGATCGGTTTTGTGATGGTGACATCGGCATCGATGCCCGTAGGGCAACGCCTGGCAGGCGATCCCTTCCTGTTCGCTAAACGTGACGCGCTGTATATTTTCCTCGCGTTCTGTCTGGCGATGGTGACGTTACGTCTGCCGATGGAGTTCTGGCAAAAGTACAGCACGACGATGCTGATCGCCTCGATCATCATGTTGTTGATCGTTCTGGTGGTGGGGAGCTCCGTTAACGGGGCATCGCGCTGGATCGCGCTGGGTCCACTGCGTATTCAGCCTGCGGAATTCACCAAGCTGTCGCTGTTCTGTTATCTCGCCAACTACCTGGTGCGTAAAGTCGATGAAGTGCGTAACAACCTGCGCGGCTTCTTAAAACCGATGGGTGTGATTCTGGTGCTGGCAATCTTGCTGCTGGCGCAGCCTGACCTTGGTACGGTAGTGGTGCTGTTTGTCACGACGCTGGCGATGCTGTTTCTTGCTGGAGCGAAACTGTGGCAGTTCATTGCCATTATCGGTATGGGGATTTCGGCGGTAGTGCTGCTGATCCTTGCCGAACCGTATCGTATTCGCCGCGTAACCTCCTTCTGGAACCCATGGGAAGATCCGTTTGGCAGCGGCTACCAGTTAACGCAATCGCTGATGGCTTTTGGTCGCGGTGAGATTTGGGGACAGGGGTTAGGTAATTCGGTGCAAAAACTGGAATATTTACCGGAAGCGCACACCGACTTCATCTTCGCCATCATTGGGGAAGAGCTGGGTTATATCGGTGTGGTATTGGCACTTTTAATGGTATTCTTCGTAGCTTTTCGCGCGATGTCGATTGGCCGCAAAGCGCTGGAAATTGACCACCGTTTTTCAGGTTTTTTAGCCTGCTCCATCGGGATTTGGTTTAGCTTCCAGGCGCTGGTAAACGTCGGTGCGGCAGCTGGTATGCTGCCAACCAAAGGTCTGACGTTACCGCTGATCAGTTATGGTGGTTCCAGTTTGTTGATTATGTCGACAGCCATCATGTTTTTGTTACGTATTGATTATGAAACGCGTCTGGAAAAAGCCCAGGCGTTTACACGAGGTGCACGATGAGTGGTCAACCGAAGCGGTTAATGGTGATGGCAGGCGGTACCGGCGGGCATGTGTTCCCGGGGCTGGCGGTCGCGCATCATTTAATGGCTCAGGGCTGGCAAGTTCGTTGGCTGGGCACCGCCGATCGTATGGAAGCGGACTTAGTGCCGAAGCATGGCATTGAAATTGACTTTATTCGCATCTCCGGTTTGCGTGGCAAAGGTGTCAACGCTCTGCTTGCCGCCCCCGTGCGTATTTTTAATGCCTGGCGTCAGGCGCGCGCCATCATGAAGCAGTTTAAGCCTGATGTGGTGCTGGGTATGGGCGGCTACGTGTCCGGCCCTGGCGGTCTGGCAGCCTGGTCATTAGGCATTCCGGTTGTACTGCATGAGCAGAATGGCATTGCGGGATTAACCAACAAGTGGCTGGCGAAAATTGCCACTACGGTGATGCAGGCTTTTCCTGGCGCTTTCCCGAATGCGGAAGTGGTGGGTAACCCGGTACGCACCGACGTTCTGGCGCTGCCGTCGCCCGAAGTACGTCTGGCAGGGCGTGAAGGCCCGGTTCGCGTGCTGGTCGTCGGGGGGTCTCAGGGTGCACGCGTATTGAACCAGACGATGCCGCAGGTTGCCGCAGAGCTTGGTGATGCGGTGACTATTTGGCATCAGAGCGGCAAAGGTGCGCAGCAAACCGTTGAACAGGCATATGCTGACGCGGGACAACCGCAGCACAAGGTCACTGAGTTTATTGATGATATGGCAGCCGCCTACGCGTGGGCGGATGTCGTAGTTTGTCGCTCAGGTGCGCTGACGGTAAGTGAAATTGCTGCCGCAGGTTTGCCTGCGCTGTTTGTGCCTTTCCAGCACAAAGACCGACAGCAGTACTGGAATGCGCTGCCGCTGGAGAAAGCGGGCGCCGCCAAAATTCTTGAGCAGCCGCAGTTTACTGTGGATGCCGTCGCTAACACCCTTTCCGGGTGGTCGCGAGAAACCTTATTAACCATGGCAGAACGTGCGCGCGCCGCATCCATACCGGATGCCACAGAGCGTGTTGCTAATGAAGTGAGCCGGGCTGCCCGGGCGTAATTGTGGTGATGCCTTTTGCATCGCATGAACTAAGAAGTTAATGGCTAAAGAATGAATACACAACAACTGGCAAAACTGCGTTCCATAGTGCCCGAAATGCGTCGCGTTCGGCACATTCACTTTGTCGGCATCGGTGGTGCTGGTATGGGCGGTATTGCCGAAGTTTTGGCCAACGAAGGTTATCAGATCAGCGGTTCTGACCTGGCGCCGAATCCGGTGACTCAGCAGTTGACGAATCTGGGCGCCACGATTTTCTTCAACCATCGCCCGGAAAACGTGCGTGATGCGAGCGTGGTGGTGGTATCCAGCGCCATTTCTGCGGATAACCCGGAAATTGTTGCGGCGCATGAAGCACGTATTCCGGTGATCCGTCGTGCTGAAATGTTGGCTGAATTAATGCGTTTTCGTCACGGTATCGCCATTGCCGGGACGCACGGTAAAACCACGACCACAGCGATGGTCTCCAGTATCTACGCGGAAGCGGGGCTGGATCCGACGTTTGTCAACGGCGGTCTGGTGAAGGCTGCAGGCGTCCATGCGCGTCTGGGTCATAGCCGTTATTTAATTGCGGAGGCAGATGAGAGCGATGCGTCGTTCCTACATTTGCAGCCGATGGTGGCGATTGTTACCAATATCGAAGCCGATCATATGGATACCTACCATGGCGACTTCGAAAATTTAAAGCAGACGTTTATTAATTTCCTGCATAACTTACCGTTTTATGGTCGTGCGGTGATGTGCGTTGACGATCCGGTGATCCGCGAGTTGTTGCCGCGCGTCGGTCGTCAAACCACAACCTATGGTTTCAGCGATGATGCTGATGTGCGCGTTGAAGATTACCAGCAGATTGGTCCACAAGGGCACTTCACGCTGCTGCGTCAGGGGATGGCCGATTTACGTGTGACATTGAACGCACCGGGCCGTCACAATGCGCTGAACGCGGCGGCGGCGGTGGCTGTTGCAACAGAAGAAGGCATTGAAGACGACGCAATTCTGCGCGCGCTGGAAAGTTTCCAGGGCACCGGACGCCGTTTTGACTTCCTCGGCGAATTTCCGCTTGAGCCGGTAAACGGTAAAGCCGGGACGGCGATGCTGGTTGATGATTATGGCCATCACCCAACGGAAGTGGATGCCACGATTAAAGCTGCGCGCGCGGGCTGGCCGGACAAAAATCTGGTAATGCTGTTCCAGCCGCACCGCTTTACGCGTACACGCGATCTATATGACGACTTTGCCAACGTGCTGACTCAGGTCGATGCGCTGTTGATGCTGGATGTATACGCCGCGGGTGAAGCCGCGATTCCGGGGGCTGACAGCCGCTCGCTGTGCCGTACGATCCGTGGTCGCGGTAAGATCGACCCGATTCTGGTATCCGATCCGGCTCAGGTGGCAGAAATGCTGGCGCCGGTATTAACCGGCAACGATCTGATTTTGGTGCAGGGCGCTGGAAATATCGGCAAAATCGCGCGTTCCTTAGCTGAAATCAAACTGAAGCCGCAAAACCCGGAGGAAGAACAACATGGCTGATAAAATCGCGGTCCTGTTAGGAGGAACCTCCGCAGAGCGTGAAGTTTCGCTGAATTCCGGCGCGGCCGTACTGGCAGGGTTACGTGAAGGTGGTGTCGATGCCCATCCGGTTGACCCTAAAGAGATTGATGTCACTCTTCTGAAATCTATGGGTTTTCAGAAGGTGTTTATTGCGCTGCACGGTCGTGGCGGGGAAGATGGCACGTTGCAGGGCATGCTGGAGCAAATTGGCCTGCCATATACCGGCAGCGGCGTCATGGCGTCCGCAATTTCGATGGACAAACTGCGCAGCAAGCTGCTGTGGCAGGGCGCAGGTTTACCCGTCGCGCCCTGGGTTGCATTGACCCGCTCTGAGTTCGAAAAAGGTCTTAGCAATGAATCGGTTACAAAAATTTCTGCGTTAGGTTTGCCGCTGATTGTGAAGCCAAGCCGTGAAGGCTCCAGTGTAGGGATGTCAAAAGTTGAAGAAGAAAATGCTTTGCAGGGTGCATTAGCATTGGCTTTTCAGCATGATGAAGAAGTACTGATCGAAAAATGGCTCAGTGGCCCGGAATTTACAGTTGCGATACTTGGTGAAGAAATTTTACCGTCAATACGTATCCAACCCGCGGGAACCTTCTATGATTATGAGGCGAAGTATCTCTCTGATGAGACACAATATTTCTGCCCTGCAGGTCTGGAAGCCGAACAAGAGGCCCGTTTGCAGGAATTAGTCCTGAAAGCATGGACCGCATTGGGCTGTAAAGGTTGGGGTCGCATTGACGTCATGCTGGACAGCGATGGCCAGTTTTATCTGCTGGAAGCGAATACCTCTCCGGGTATGACCAGCCACAGCCTGGTGCCGATGGCGGCACGTCAGGCTGGCCTGAGCTTCTCGCAGTTGGTGGTAAGAATTCTGGAGTTGGCGGACTGATATGTCGCAGGCTGCGCTGAACACGCGAAACGGTGATGAAGAAGAAGTAAACTCCTCACGCCGCAATAATGGAACGCGTCTTGCAGGAATACTGTTCCTGCTGACAGTGCTGTGCACCGTGTTTGTCAGCGGCTGGGTAGTGTTGGGGTGGATGGAAGATGCGCAGCGGTTGCCATTGTCAAAGCTGGTGTTAACCGGCGAACGGCATTACACGCGCAATGACGATATTCGTCAGTCCATTCTGGCTCTGGGCGCTCCGGGAACCTTTATGACTCAGGATGTGAACATCATTCAGAGTCAAATTGAACGTCTCCCCTGGATTAAACAGGCGAGCGTCAGAAAGCAATGGCCCGATGAATTGAAGATTCATCTGGTTGAATATGTGCCCATTGCGCGTTGGAATGACCAGCATATGGTGGATGCCGAAGGCAATACGTTCAGCGTCCCAACCGGTCGGGCCAATAAGCAGGTATTACCTATGTTGTACGGACCGGAAGGCAGCGCAAGTGAAGTGTTGCAAGGGTTCCGTGATATGGGGCAGGTGCTGGCTAAGGATAGATTCACCCTGAAGGAAGCGGCGATGACCGCTCGTCGTTCCTGGCAGTTGACGCTGAATAACGATATTAAGCTCAATCTGGGCAGGGGCGATACGATAAAACGTTTGGCTCGCTTTGTGGAACTCTACCCGGTTTTACAGCAGCAGGCGCAAACCGATGGCAAACGGATTAGCTACGTTGATTTGCGTTATGACTCAGGAGCGGCAGTAGGCTGGGTTCCCTTGCCTCCTGAGGAATCTAATCAGCAACAGAATCAGGCACAGGCAGAACAACAATGATCAAGGCGACGGACAGAAAACTGGTAGTTGGACTGGAGATTGGCACCGCGAAGGTAGCCGCTTTAGTAGGGGAAGTTCTGCCCGACGGTATGGTCAATATCATTGGCGTGGGCAGTTGCCCATCGCGAGGTATGGATAAAGGCGGGGTGAATGACCTTGAGTCAGTGGTGAAGTGCGTACAGCGCGCCATTGACCAGGCTGAACTGATGGCAGATTGCCAGATTTCCTCGGTGTATCTGGCACTTTCCGGTAAACATATTAGCTGTCAAAATGAAATTGGTATGGTGCCCATTTCCGAAGAGGAAGTGACGCAGGAAGATGTGGAAAACGTGGTACATACGGCAAAATCCGTACGCGTTCGCGATGAACATCGTGTTCTGCACGTTATTCCGCAGGAATACGCCATTGACTACCAGGAAGGCATTAAAAATCCGGTAGGTCTTTCCGGCGTACGTATGCAGGCAAAAGTCCACCTTATTACCTGCCACAACGACATGGCGAAGAATATTGTCAAAGCTGTTGAACGTTGTGGTCTGAAAGTTGACCAACTGATTTTTGCCGGGTTGGCAGCCAGTTATTCCGTGTTGACGGAAGATGAACGTGAGCTGGGTGTCTGCGTGGTGGATATTGGTGGTGGTACAATGGACATCGCCGTTTATACTGGCGGGGCGTTGCGCCACACTAAAGTTATCCCTTATGCAGGGAATGTAGTGACCAGTGATATCGCGTATGCCTTTGGTACGCCGCCGAGCGATGCTGAAGCCATTAAAGTGCGCCATGGCTGTGCGCTGGGGTCCATCGTGGGTAAAGACGAAAGCGTTGAAGTGCCAAGCGTAGGTGGTCGTCCACCGCGTAGCCTGCAACGTCAGACCCTGGCAGAAGTCATTGAGCCGCGTTATACCGAGCTGCTCAACCTGGTCAACGAAGAAATTTTGCAATTACAAGAACAGCTTCGCCAGCAGGGTGTGAAACATCATCTGGCGGCGGGGATTGTGTTAACCGGTGGTGCTGCGCAAATTGAAGGTCTTGCGGCCTGCGCACAGCGCGTGTTCCATACGCAAGTACGTATTGGCGCGCCGCTGAATATCACTGGTCTGACGGATTATGCTCAGGAGCCGTATTATTCAACGGCAGTGGGGCTGCTTCACTACGGAAAAGAATCCCATTTGAGTGGTGAGGCTGAAGTAGAAAAACGCGTAACGGCATCAGTTGGCTCGTGGATCAAACGACTCAATAGCTGGCTGCGAAAAGAGTTTTAATTTTTAAAGAGACCAACGCACATTAACGGTCTCAGGCGACAGGCACAACGGAGAGAGAAACTATGTTTGAACCTATGGAACTTACCAATGACGCGGTGATTAAAGTCATCGGCGTCGGCGGCGGTGGCGGTAATGCCGTTGAACACATGGTGCGCGAGCGCATCGAAGGTGTTGAATTCTTCGCGGTGAATACCGACGCTCAGGCGTTGCGTAAAACGGCGGTTGGACAGACCATTCAGATTGGTAGCGGCATCACCAAAGGTCTGGGCGCGGGTGCGAACCCGGAAGTCGGCCGTAATGCGGCAGACGAAGATCGTGAAGCTCTGCGTGCAGCGCTTGACGGGGCAGACATGGTGTTTATCGCAGCAGGCATGGGCGGCGGTACCGGTACCGGTGCAGCGCCAGTGGTTGCTGAAGTAGCAAAAGATTTAGGTATTCTGACCGTTGCTGTCGTGACTAAGCCTTTCAACTTTGAAGGCAAGAAGCGTATGGCATTCGCGGAGCAGGGTATCACCGAGCTGTCCAAACATGTGGACTCTCTAATTACTATTCCGAATGACAAACTGCTGAAAGTACTGGGCCGCGGTATCTCCCTGCTGGATGCGTTTGGCGCAGCGAACGACGTACTGAAAGGTGCAGTTCAGGGTATCGCTGAACTGATTACTCGTCCGGGCCTGATGAACGTCGACTTTGCAGACGTACGCACCGTGATGTCCGAAATGGGCTACGCGATGATGGGTTCTGGCGTGGCGAGCGGTGAAGACCGTGCAGAAGAAGCGGCTGAAATGGCTATCTCTTCTCCGCTGCTGGAAGACATCGATCTGTCCGGCGCACGCGGCGTGCTGGTCAACATTACTGCGGGCTTCGACCTGCGTCTGGATGAGTTCGAAACCGTGGGTAACACCATCCGTGCCTTTGCATCGGATAACGCGACCGTGGTAATCGGTACCTCTCTGGACCCGGATATGAACGACGAACTGCGTGTGACCGTTGTTGCGACTGGAATTGGTATGGACAAGCGTCCTGAAATCACTCTGGTAACCAACAAGCAGGTACAGCAGCCGGTAATGGATCGTTACCAGCAACACGGCATGGCGCCGTTGACGCAAGAACAGAAGCCGGTAGCGAAAGTGGTTAACGACAATACGCCGCAAACCACTAAAGAGCCGGATTATCTGGATATCCCTGCATTCCTGCGTAAGCAAGCTGATTAAGAATTAGCTGGAATTTGGGAATCTGCGCTCTTTGTGCTAAACTGGCCCGCCGAATGTATAGTACACTTCGGTTGGATAGTTAATTTGGCGAGATTATACGATGATCAAACAAAGGACACTTAAACGTATCGTTCAGGCGACTGGCGTCGGTTTACATACCGGCAAAAAAGTCACGCTGACGCTACGCCCTGCGCCGGCCAACACCGGGGTCATCTATCGTCGCACCGACTTGAATCCTCCGGTAGATTTCCCGGCCGATGCCAAATCTGTGCGTGATACCATGCTCTGTACGTGTCTGGTCAATGAGCATGATGTGCGGATTTCAACCGTAGAGCACCTGAATGCTGCTCTGGCGGGCTTAGGTATCGATAACATTGTTATTGAGGTTAACGCCCCGGAAATCCCGATCATGGATGGTAGTGCTGCTCCATTCGTATACCTGCTGCTCGATGCGGGTATTGAAGAACTGAACAGCGCTAAGAAATTTGTTCGCATCAAAGAGACCGTTCGTGTCGAAGATGGCGATAAGTGGGCTGAATTCAAACCGTTTAATGGTTTCTCGTTGGATTTTACCATCGACTTTAACCATCCAGCGATTGATGCCAGCACGCAGCGCTACGCGATGAACTTCTCTGCAGATGCGTTCATGCGCCAGATCAGCCGTGCGCGTACTTTCGGCTTCATGCGTGATATCGAATATCTGCAGTCCCGTGGCCTGGCCTTGGGCGGCAGCTTCGATTGTGCCATCGTTGTTGACGATTATCGCGTATTGAACGAAGACGGTCTGCGTTTTGAAGACGAATTCGTTCGTCACAAAATGCTCGACGCGATTGGTGACTTGTTCATGTGTGGTCACAACATTATTGGTGCATTCACCGCGTATAAATCCGGTCATGCATTGAATAACAAACTGTTGCAGGCGGTCCTGGCAAAACAGGAAGCCTGGGAATATGTGACCTTCCAGGACGATGCAGAACTGCCTCTGGCGTTCAAAGCACCTTCGACCGTACTGGCATAACGACATACGCTGTCGTATAAATTCGACTGGTAAATCTGGCACTCTCTCCGGCCAGGTGAGCCAGTCGTTTTTTTATGTACTCATTAGCGCAGCCTTTTCCAACGCAAATATTTCCCTGCCACTAAGTTAAAATAGTGTGCGATCGCTGCTTTCTTGAGCATATTTACCCATGGCCGGTTGTCATTACTGCTGTGGAGCGTACGCTTTAATGATAAGATTCGTGCGCAAAAAAAATGTTTTGCATTCGTAACCCCAAACGCAGGGTATATCAGGTGGCAAAAACGTGAGTGGAATACTGACGCGTTGGCGACAGTTAGGCAGACGGTACTTCTGGCCGCATCTCCTGTTGGGGATGGTCGCGGCGAGTTTTGGCCTGCCCGCGCTCGGTAATGCTGCTGAACCCAATACCCCCGCGAAGGCGACCGCCAGCAATCACGATCAATCCGCTAAAGTTAACTTTAGCCAGCTTGCTTTGCTGGAAGCGACTAATCGCCGCCCAAATTTTACCGTCGATTACTGGCATCAACATGCCATTCGTACGGTTATCCGCCATCTTTCTTTTGCCATGGCGCCTCAGGCGTTGCCTGTTGCCGAAGAGCCGTTGCCAATCCAGGCGCACCATCTTGCGTTACTGAATACGCTCAGCGCGATGCTGACGCAAGAAGGCACTCCGCCCGCGACAGTAAGTCGCGTGACATACGCCCACTTTACTTCTCAGGCCGCATTTAGCGTTCCGGTCTGGATCAGCCAGCTGCAGGGTATCCGCGCTGGTCCTCAACGCCTCAGCTAAAAAAGAACCTTCCAACTTATAATTTTTGACTCCGCATCGCGGGGCGTTTGAGATTTTATTATGCTAATCAAATTATTAACCAAAGTATTCGGTAGCCGTAACGAGCGTACGCTGCGTCGTATGCGTAAAGTGGTCAATGTCATCAACGCAATGGAACCGGAGATGGAAAAACTCTCCGATGATGAACTGAAAGCGAAGACCGCTGAATTCCGCGCCCGTCTGGAAAAAGGTGCCAGCGTTGAGAGCCTGATCCCGGAAGCGTTCGCAGTGGTGCGTGAAGCGAGTAAACGCGTGTTCGGTATGCGCCACTTCGACGTTCAGCTGCTGGGCGGTATGGTGCTTAACGATCGCTGCATCGCAGAAATGCGTACTGGTGAAGGTAAAACCCTGACCGCGACGCTGCCAGCCTACCTGAACGCATTAAGCGGGAAGGGCGTACACGTGGTTACCGTGAACGACTACCTGGCTCAGCGTGATGCCGAAAATAACCGCCCGCTGTTTGAATTCCTCGGCATGACCGTTGGTATCAACATGTCTGGCCTGCCAGCGCCAGCCAAGCGTGAAGCCTACAATGCCGATATTACTTACGGTACCAACAACGAATACGGCTTTGACTACCTGCGCGACAACATGGCGTTTAGTCCGGAAGAGCGTGTTCAACGTAAACTGCACTATGCGCTGGTCGATGAAGTTGACTCCATCCTGATCGATGAAGCGCGTACGCCGCTGATCATTTCCGGCCCGGCTGAAGACAGCTCGGAAATGTATAAAAAAGTGAACAAAATCATCCCACACCTGATCCGTCAGGAGAAGGAAGATTCCGACACGTTCCAGGGGGAAGGCCACTTCTCTGTTGATGAGAAAGCGCGCCAGGTTAACCTGACCGAACGTGGTCTGGTACTGATTGAAGAGTTGTTGGTTAACGAAGGCATTATGGATGAGGGCGAGTCTCTGTACTCTCCAGGCAACATTATGCTGATGCACCACGTGACTGCCGCACTGCGTGCGCACGTGCTGTTTACCCGCGATGTTGACTACATCGTGAAAGACGGCGAAGTTATCATCGTTGATGAACACACCGGCCGTACCATGCAGGGGCGTCGCTGGTCTGATGGTCTGCACCAGGCTGTTGAAGCTAAAGAAGGCGTAGAGATCCAGAACGAGAACCAGACGCTGGCATCTATTACCTTCCAGAACTACTTCCGTTTGTACGAAAAACTGGCCGGTATGACCGGTACAGCAGATACCGAAGCCTTTGAATTTAGCTCCATCTACAAGCTGGATACCGTAGTTGTACCAACTAACCGTCCGATGATCCGTAAGGATTTACCGGATCTGGTGTACATGACCGAAGCGGAAAAAATTCAGGCGATCATTGAAGATATTAAAGAGCGTACCGCAAATGGCCAGCCGGTGCTGGTGGGTACTATCTCCATTGAAAAATCTGAAGTGGTCTCTAACGAGCTGACCAAGGCAGGCATCAAACATAACGTCCTCAACGCCAAGTTCCATGCCAGCGAAGCGGATATCGTCGCACAGGCGGGTTACCCGTCTGCCGTGACAATCGCTACTAACATGGCGGGTCGTGGTACCGATATCGTGCTGGGCGGTAGCTGGCAGGCGGAAGTTGCCGAGCTGGAAAACCCAACTCCGGAACAAATCGCGCAGATCAAAGCCGAGTGGCAGGTTCGCCATGACGCGGTATTAGCTGCTGGTGGTTTGCATATTATCGGTACTGAGCGTCACGAATCTCGTCGTATCGATAACCAGCTGCGTGGTCGTTCTGGTCGTCAGGGGGATGCGGGTTCTTCTCGTTTCTATTTGTCGATGGAAGATGCGCTGATGCGTATTTTTGCCTCTGACCGCGTGTCCGGCATGATGCGTAAACTGGGTATGAAGCCTGGTGAAGCCATTGAACACCCATGGGTGACCAAAGCAATTGCTAACGCGCAGCGTAAGGTGGAAAGCCGCAACTTCGATATTCGTAAGCAGTTGCTGGAATATGATGATGTTGCCAACGACCAGCGTCGTGCTATCTACACCCAGCGTAACGAACTGCTGGACGTAACTGACGTTAGCGAAACCATTAACAGCATTCGCGAAGACGTATTCAAAGCGACGATTGATGCCTATATTCCGCCGCAGTCTCTGGAAGAAATGTGGGATATTCCGGGTCTGCAGGAACGTCTGAAAAACGACTTCGATCTGGATATGCCGATTTCAGAGTGGCTGGATAAAGAACCTGAGCTGCACGAAGAAACGCTGCGCGAACGTATTCTGGCAAACGCAGTAGAAGTTTATCAGCGCAAAGAAGAAGTTGTGGGCGCGGAGATGATGCGTCACTTCGAAAAAGGCGTGATGCTGCAAACGCTCGACTCTTTGTGGAAAGAGCACCTGGCTGCGATGGATTACCTGCGTCAGGGTATCCACCTGCGTGGTTATGCGCAAAAAGATCCGAAGCAGGAATACAAGCGTGAATCCTTCTCTATGTTTGCATCAATGCTGGAATCTCTGAAGTACGAAGTGATCAGCACTCTGAGCAAAGTTCAGGTGCGTATGCCTGAAGAAGTAGAAGCGATGGAGCAGCAGCGTCGCGAAGAAGCTGAGCGTTTAGCGCAGATGCAGCAGTTGAGCCATAAAGGTGATGATTCTGCTGCGGCAGAAGAGCTGGCGGCACAAACCGGCGATCGTAAAGTGGGTCGTAACGATCCGTGTCCTTGCGGTTCCGGCAAGAAATACAAACAGTGTCATGGCCGTCTGAGCTAAGAAAATAACTTATTGAAAAGGCGCAGACTTCTGCGCCTTTTTTATGGACGATGAAAATGAAAATATTGCAGATCGCCGTCGGGATTATTCGTAATCAGCACAATGAAATTTTTATCACCCAGCGTGCGGCTGATGCCCACATGGCCAATAAGCTGGAGTTTCCCGGCGGGAAAATTGAAGCGGGCGAAACGCCGGAGCAGGCGCTGATTCGCGAGCTACAGGAAGAAGTAGGGATCACGCCGACTCAAAGTTCATTGTTCGAAAAGTTGGAGTATCAGTTTCCGGACAGGCATATCACTCTGTGGTTCTGGCTGGTTGAAAGCTGGGAAGGCGAGCCGTGGGGAAAAGAGGGGCAACCGGCGCAGTGGATAGCGCAATATGCTCTGAATGCGGAAGATTTCCCGCCGGCGAATGCACCGGTCATTGAAAAGCTGATTACTGGATAATGGTGTTCGTAGGCCGGATAAGGCAACACCGCCATCCGGCAAATTATGGCGGGGGTGCTACGCTTGCCCGCCCTACGTATTAGCAGAATTACTTCTGCTCCTCACTCCAGTCGTCGCTTTCCGACAGATCGCCTGAGCTTGGGATGCGTTTCTCTTCTGCAGCCCACTCTCCCAGATCGATTAACTGGCAGCGCTTGCTGCAGAATGGGCGAAACGGACTGACTTCAGCCCATACTACAGGCTTGCCGCAGGTTGGGCAGTTGACGATGGTTTGTTCAGACATGTTGACTCCTTAACAGCACGCCAGTTCAAAATCGAGGCGCTCAGGCACCTGACCATTTTCGCTATCCAGCGGCATAAAGCGGATGGCAAAACGGCTCTTATGACCAGAAATTTGCGGATAAAGCTGCGAATCAAGCGGCAGTTGCAAGCGCAGCAGATCTGCATCTTCGCCGTTGTCCTGATAAAAACCATTCAGGCTGGTTTGCTTACGAAACGGCGCTGAGTTGCGAATTAAATCCAGCACCAGCGACAGCGCTTGATTGAGCGGATTCAGGCTGGCAAGCCAGGTTTCAACCTGCGCGTCACGATACGATTGCGCCAGGTGTAGCCAGATATGCAGAGTCGGCAGATCGAAACTGCAGCACCCGCCAGGAATACTTAAACGCTGACGTACGAGACCAATCAGACGATCTTCGCGCAGCGTCTGTCCAATACGCGGGGCAGAAATCAGAATGCTGCCTGCACTTTTTAACTGCTGGCGCAAAGAGTCGATTCTGCTTTGATCGACGCCGGGAACTTCGACCCAGGCCTGGAGTTTACGCTGCTGTCGCTCCAGTTCTTTGAGGAGTTCGGTACGGACTTCGCCGCGTTCAAATACATCCAGTAAATCTCCGATATTGCGGAAAAAATGCAGAGCGCCGGCATGGTCAGCAATGGGTAAATTAACGGAGAGCTGTTGGATTAAAAATTCAATGCGCAGCCATGTACGCATCTTCTCATTGAGAGGGTGTTCAAAAAGGACCTGGGTGTGCATTACGGTTTTTCCTGTGAGACAAACTGCGACGCGCATTGCAAATAGAGCGCGTGCAGGCGGGCGACATCCGAGGCGATGGCTTCCGGTGCGCCATTATTATCAATAACATCGTCTGCCACGGCCAGCCGCGCTTCACGCGTTGCCTGGGCAGCAAGAATTTGTTCAACATGCTCACGTGTGACGTCATCACGCTGCATGGTGCGTCTGAGCTGGGTTTCGGGCGTGACATCCACCACGAGTACGCGGTCGGCTTTTTTATACAGCGAATTTTCCACCAGCAAAGGGACAACCCATAACAGGTAAGGTGAGGTCGCTTGCTGAAACTGGCGCTGCGTTTCCTGCTGAATAAGCGGATGGAGCAGGGCATTCAGCCAGCTTTTCTCCTCTGGAGCGGAAAAAATGCGTTCGCGTAAAATGCGCCGCTGCAACGATCCGTCTGCGGCGATAACCTCGGAACCAAAATGTTCTTCGATCGCCTTAAGAGCAAGTGTGCCGGGTTCAACCACCTGGCGCGCAATAATATCTGCATCAATGATGTTTATTCCGAGGTCAGCGAACGCATTTGCAACGGTGCTTTTACCACTGCCAATGCCGCCGGTTAAGGCTACCGTATACCTCATAGATGCCGATCCTGGAGTTTAAGTTTGATTATCAAACAGTTAAAAGTTAAGCGTGCGAAGGCGAGGCTGTTGCAGGATTAACCTACTATTCGCCAGGTAAATTTATGGGATTGTAGCGTAAAAAAAGAGAATTTCGCAGTCTTGCGCGGCATTGATTAGTGCGTATGATAGCGTCACTGGAGTTGTGAGTTTCGATTTTTCGCCATTAACCCCAGGAATCCGCACATGCGTATCGAAGAAGATCTGAAGTTAGGTTTCAAAGACGTTCTTATCCGCCCTAAGCGTTCTACTCTCAAAAGCCGTTCCGATGTTGAGCTGGAACGTCAATTTACCTTTAAGCATTCAGGTCAGACCTGGTCCGGCGTACCTATTATTGCCGCGAACATGGACACTGTCGGGACGTTTGCCATGGCAACGGCGCTGGCATCCTTCGACATCCTGACCGCTGTGCACAAACACTATTCTGTTGAAGACTGGGCCGCCTTCATCGCAGAGACTTCTGCCGATGTACTCAAACACGTAATGGTTTCAACCGGCACGTCTGACGCAGACTTCGAAAAAACCAAACAGATTTTGGCGCTCAACCCAGCGCTGAATTTTATCTGCATTGATGTGGCAAATGGCTACTCAGAGCATTTTGTTCAGTTTGTGTCGAAAGCGCGTGAAGCATGGCCGACAAAAACGATTTGTGCGGGCAATGTAGTCACCGGTGAAATGTGTGAAGAGCTGGTGCTCTCAGGTGCTGATATTGTCAAAGTAGGTATTGGCCCGGGTTCTGTATGTACCACGCGTGTAAAAACCGGCGTTGGCTATCCACAGCTTTCTGCGGTTATTGAATGTGCGGATGCAGCCCACGGTCTGGGCGGCATGATTGTCAGCGACGGCGGCTGCACAATGCCGGGTGACGTTGCAAAAGCGTTTGGCGGCGGCGCAGACTTCGTTATGCTCGGCGGTATGTTGGCCGGTCACGAAGAAAGCGGCGGCAAAATTGTTGAAGAAAACGGTGAGAAATTCATGCTGTTCTACGGTATGAGCTCAGAATCTGCTATGACCCGCCATGTTGGTGGTGTTGCTCAGTATCGTGCCGCTGAAGGTAAAACCGTTAAGCTGCCTCTGCGCGGCCCGGTTGATAATACCGCTCGCGATATTCTCGGCGGTTTGCGTTCTGCTTGCACCTACGTAGGCGCATCCCGTCTGAAAGAGCTGACCAAACGTACAACGTTTATTCGTGTACAGGAACAAGAGAACCGCGTATTCAATAGCCTGTAAAACAGGTCGTTCTGTGAAATGCCGGATGGCGTTACGTCGCTATCCGGCATTTGAATTTATCCCACTCCGCTCATCGCATCTCCCAAATGGAAAATCGGTAAATACATCGCGACAACCAGCGTACCGATGATAAGCCCCGTAATGACCAGCAACGCAGGCTCAAGTAATGCAGCCAAATTCTCAGCTTGAGCCAGGGTTTTCTCGCCATGGTGATGCGCGAGATTGCGCAGCATTGCATCCAGCGAGCCGGAAGCTTCACCTGTTCGGACCAGCTGTATGCACAATGGGCTGAATTCACCGCTATTTTTAAGCGCTAACCAGACCGGCTTTCCGGCGCTAATGTCGTGCTGAACCAGCGCTAAACGTTGCGACCAGAAAGGGTTAGCCAGCGTTTCGGTAACGCTCTCAAGACCCTGCAAAAAGGGAATGCCCGCATTTTGCGTTAACGCCAGAACGGTGAAGATCTGCGTGAGCTTTTGCCCTCTCACCATCGGCCCTATGACCGGGAGGCTGAGCAGCAATTTCTGGCGCAGAACGAGCCAGTACGGTTTCTGATTTATCAAATGATGTGCCGCAACCGCTACCAGGCCAAGTGCTACCGCCAGCCATCCCCATTGGCTGCTATAGTGTGCGATGGTAATAATCCACTGAGTGAGGGCCGGTAGCGGGGTGTTGAATGTCTGGTAGATGGCGGCAAACTCAGGGAGTACAAACTGCAACATCGCAAATACGACCAACACCGCCATTGTGATGATGATAATCGGATAGCGCAGGGCTTTTTTGACTTTATCAGCAAGTTGCTGTTGTTTCTTTTGCTGGTAGGCGAGTTCAAAACAGCAGTCGTCCAGCTTACCCGTAAGCTCTCCGGTGCGGATCATTGCCTGGTAAAGGGGCGGAAAAACGTGTTGCCATTGTGATAGCGAGGTGGAGAGGGTGATGCCCTGTTCCATATCGTAAGCCAGCGTACGCAGTAGCGCCTGCCATTGACTGCTGGAATGCTGTTCAGCAAGCAGAGCTAGCCCTGCTGAGAGCGTTAACCCTGCTTTTAGCAATGTCGCCAACTGGTGTATGGTTTCGGCACTTCTTGTACGGCTCCAGTGCGAGGTTTTGACACGCATACGCTTAATGCGTAGCGGCGTAATCTGTTGTTTCTCAAGAGCCAGCATTAATGACGGTTGGGTATCGGCCCATAGTGTACCTTCCAGCGATTTACCTTTGTTGTTAATGCCTTGCCAGCGCCAAAGCTGTTTAGCGGACATGAGGCATGCCCAGTACACGAATCAGCTCTTCAAATGTCGTTAATCCTTGCTCGACGGCCTGACAGCCATTCTCGAAAAGCGTTCTCCCTGATAGCTGAGCATCAGGTTCCACTCCGTCTACGGGGGCGTCACTGGCAATACTCTGACGTAATGCCGGAGTAACAGGGAGTACTTCAAACAATGCCGTACGACCATAAAATCCGTGATAACAATGTTTGCAGCCAGGGGCCTGCCAATTCGGTAGTGGTGTAGGCCAGACAGCTTTCGGGAGTGTGATAGGCGTACTCTGACGTTGTCGGCAATGGGGGCACAACTTTCTGACCAATCGCTGTGCAATGACGAGCGTCAGCGCGGAGGCGATCATCCAGCGTGCAACCCCCATTTGTTGCAGACGCACCAGCGTTTCACTGGTGGAATTGGTATGCAGCGTAGAAAGAACCAGATGACCGGTTTGTGCGGCTTTAAGGGCTATTTCTGCTGTTTCTCCATCGCGGATTTCACCCACCATGATAATGTCGGGATCCTGGCGCAACAGAGCACGTAAGACTCCCTGAAAAGTCAAACCGGCGCGTGGGTGAATTTGCGTCTGGTTGATGCCTGTGATCGGGATCTCTACCGGATCTTCCACGCTACAGAGATTAACATCTGGCGTGTTTCGGGTTTGCAGCGCACTGTACAGTGTGACCGTTTTACCGCTTCCGGTAGGCCCGGTAACCAGAATCAGCCCCTGAGGCTGCTGCAAGGCTTGCGAAAATGCGGCCAGCTGCGCGTCTTGCATTCCCAGTGCGGCGATCTCCAGTGACTGCTCGACCTGATGAAGTAGCCGCAACACGACTTTTTCGCCGTAGCGACAGGGCAGGGTGGCGATGCGAAACGAGATAGGTTCTCCTGAAATCTCAACGGTAAATTGTCCGTCTTGTGGAAGCCGATGCTCGGCAATATCCAGACTGCCTAATACTTTTAACCTCGCGGTGATGGCAATGCCCATCTCGGTCGTGATTTCCGGTAACGCGTGGAGTACTCCATCCACACGTAATCTGATCCGATAGTGATTTTCCGCTGGCTCAAAATGAATATCAGAAGCCCGTTGCTCCAGAGCGGAATGAAACGTCTGATTCAGCAAGTCTGCTGCGCTGGCGCTACTTTTCGTGACTACTGCCGGGAGCATTTTCTGCGGTGTATGCGTGTGGCCTTCCATTTGCTGACGTGTCCAGCAGACAATGTCGATGCGCCGGGTGGTGGCAAAATGCAGTGCATCCAGCAGTTCGTGTGATGGGGCGTCTACGACGGCGATATGCACCACTTCATTGTCTGCATCCAGTAATATTCCCTGATAACGTTGGCATAGCGCTGTAAGCTGGGTGGTATTCATCTCTGTTCCTTAGTGGGTATCGAAGCGGAAAACATCTTCACAGGCCTGCTGCAATGCGCTGTCGTTCTGGATGATGCAGTTACGGTTCCAACCGGTAATGCCGTTGGCATTGTCCCAAGCCGGCGTCATGGTGATGCTTAACCCGTTCAGGCTTTCCTGCCCACTAAGACTGACAACGCCTTTTTCAATGCTCATGGCTGAGACGTAACGGGTAGTTGTTGGAGTGGGAATACCATTCGTTCCGGCATCGCAGGTATCTGTTCCTCCATGTTCCAGTGCACAGAGCTCAACCGCTGTGCGATAGGGGACAAAGGTTTGCAGCATGTCTGTCAGCGCGGCCTTGCGCAGATAGTTTTGATATGCCGGAATACCGATGGCGCTAAGAATGGCAATAATGCCAATCACCACCATGAGTTCGATAAGCGTAAAGCCTCGTTGCTTGTTCATTGTTCACTCCTTGAGTTTGCTGGCGCTACTTTGGCAAACCGACGGGAGGACGGCGAGAGACAAAAAACAGAATGGGAAGGCGGATTCCGAGGACTTTTACGAAATTACAGAATCAGACAATGTATTTGCTAAGAGGCTCGAAGAAACTGCCGGATGGCGGCGTAAATGCCGTATCCGGCTTACAGAATAAACCTGTGTAGGAGGCCCGATAAGCGAAGCATCATCGGGCAATACAATCAGCAATTAGCGAAAACGCATGGAGAGATCGAGAGCGCGAACATGTTTGGTCAGCGCGCCAACAGAGATGAAATCCACGCCGGTTTCGGCAAATTCGCGCAGCGTTTCATGGGTGACATTGCCCGAGACTTCCAGACGCGCCTGGCCGTTGGTGCGTTTTACCGCTTCGCGCATTTGGTCGGTTTCGAAGTTATCGAGCATGATGATGTCGGCCCCGGCTTTCAGCGCGTCGTCCAGCTCATCCAGGCTTTCTACTTCGACTTCAACCGGCACATCCGGGTGCAACCAGAATGCTTTTTCTACGGCCTGACGTACCGAGCCGGAAGCAATAATGTGGTTTTCTTTAATCAGGAAAGCGTCGGACAGCCCCAAACGATGATTCGCGCCGCCGCCGCACAATACGGCGTATTTTAGCGCGGTACGCAGCCCTGGCAGGGTTTTACGCGTATCCAGCAGTTGGGTCTTGGTCCCCGCTAACAGGTCGACGTATTTACGCACCTCGCTTGCTACACCTGAAAGCGTCTGCACAAAATTAAGCGCGGTACGTTCACCGGTCAGTAACACGCGGGAAGGGCCGTCCAGTTCAAACAGTGGCTGATTAGCCTTAATGCTGTCGCCATCTTCGACATGCCAGGTGATGTTTACATCATCGCCAGCCAGTTGAATAAAGACCTCTTCCACCCAACGTTTCCCACAAAAAACGCCATCTTCGCGGGTAATTACGGTAGCGTGGGAGCGCATGTCTTCGGGTAAAAGCTGTGCGGTGATATCGTTATTGGCATCAACTTCTCCGCCTAAATCTTCACGCAGCGCCTGAGCGACAGCGGCAGGGATATCGAGATTTATGCGTTCCAACAGCGCGTCACGTCGGTAGTCAGGGTTATAGCGGCGAGGCGGCATGATAAAACTCCAAATTGCTAACGAATCATAAGGTGGAAACATGCTACCCTGAACCTGATATGAGCACCACCAATAAGGAGATTCTGCATGTTGTTAGACGAGGGCTGGCTGGCAGAGGCGCGACGCGTTCCCTCTCCGCATTACGATTGCCGCCCGGATGACGAAAACCCTTCTCTGCTGGTGGTGCATAATATCAGCCTGCCGCCCGGCGAGTTTGGCGGCCCGTGGATAGACGCGCTGTTCACTGGCACGATTGATCCCAACGCCCATCCTTATTTTGCCGGAATCGCCCATTTGCGCGTTTCGGCCCATTGTTTAATTCGCCGTGATGGTGAAATCGTGCAGTATGTCCCCTTTGATAAACGCGCCTGGCATGCCGGCGTCTCGAGCTATCAGGGCCGTGAACGCTGTAATGATTTCTCAATTGGTATTGAGCTGGAAGGGACGGATACGCTGGCCTATACCGACGCGCAGTACCAGCAACTAGCAGCCGTGACCAATGCCCTGATTACGCGTTATCCGGCTATTGCTAACAATATGACAGGACATTGCAATATTGCGCCCGAGCGTAAGACCGATCCCGGGCCCTCATTTGACTGGGCAAGGTTTCGCGCCCTGGTCACCCCCTCGTCGCACAAGGAGATGACATGACGCTGTTTACAACATTACTGGTGTTGATTGTTGAACGCCTGTTTAAGCTGGGTGAGCACTGGCAGCTTGATCACCGGGTTGAAGCTTTTTTCCGCCGGATTAAGCATTTCTCGATGATGCGTACGGTAGGCATGACTCTTATTGCGATGGGAGTGACGTTTCTGCTACTGCGCGCACTTCATGGGCTGCTGTTTAACGTTCCGTTGCTGGTGGCGTGGATCTTAATTGGCTTGCTGTGCATCGGCGCAGGCAAGGCACGCCTTCACTATCACGCTTACCTGAACGCGGCTGCTCGCGATGATGCTCACGCTCGTGAGGCGATGGCCAGCGAGCTGACGCTTATCCATGGTGTTCCGCCGGACTGTGATGAGCGTGAGTTCCTGCGTGAACTGCAGAACGCGCTGTTATGGAACAACTTTCGCTTTTACCTGGCGCCGTTATTCTGGCTGATTGTCGGTGGCCCGTGGGGACCTGTGACGCTGGTTGGTTATGCCTTTTTACGTGCCTGGCAGTCCTGGCTGGCGCGTTACCAGACACCGCACCAGCGTCTGCAATCGGGTATTGATGCGATCCTGCATGTGCTGGACTGGATCCCGGTGCGTCTGGCGGGCGTGGTCTATTCGCTGCTGGGACACGGCGAGAAGGCGTTGCCAGCCTGGTTTGCGTCGCTTGCTGATCTGCACACGTCGCAATATCAGGTGCTTACGCGTCTGGCGCAGTTCTCGCTGGCGCGCGAACCTCATACCGATAAAGTCGAAACGCCAAAAGCGGCTGTTTCGATGGCGAAGAAGACCTCGTTTGTGGTGGTGGTGATTATTGCGTTGCTGACCATTTATGGGGCATTAGTATAGCGTTGTGCCGGATGGCGCTAACGCTTATCCGGCCTACAATTGAAAAACGTGTAGGCCCGGTAAGCGTTAGCGCCACCGGGCAGTGCAACGGTTTAGTTCGTATCAGCAGGCGGGATGCCAAAATCTGGCATGCCGTTTTCGTCCCAACGCACGAGCTTCAGACGAGTGTGGCGGTTTGGGTCGTACAGCGGATCGCCCTCGATTTCGGTGTAATTTCTCGCGTGATACACCAGCACATCTTCACCTTCTGGCGTTTGCGTAAAGCTGTTGTGTCCTGGCCCAAACTGGCGGTTTTCATAGCTGGTGGTAAAGACCGGGCGCGGTGATTTGTGCCAGTTCTGCGGGTTGAGCGGATCTGCGTCTAAGTCAATCCACAATAATCCCATACAGTAGTTCTCATCAGTAGCGCTGGCGGAATAGCTGATAAACAACTTGTCGCCGTGAACCATGACGGCAGGACCTTCGTTGACCCAAAAACCCCGGCATTCCCAGTCATATTCAGGATGGCTTAGCATGACCGGCTCGCCTTTAATCGTCCATGGATTTTCCAGTTCTGCGAGATAGATATTGGAGTTTCCGGCGATATCGGGCGATTTCTGCGCCCATAGATACCACTGTTTTCCCTGATGGTTAAAGGTGGTGGCATCGAGCGCAAAGGTATCAAACTGCGTTTTAATCTGACCTTTCTCCGTCCACTTTCCGGTCAGCGGATCGGCGTCGGCACATTCGAGCGCAAACATGCGATGCTGGAACATCCCCAGCTTGTCGAGCGACTGTGTGTGGGTGGCGGCAAAATAGATGTACCACTTGCCTGCCAGATGATGGATTTCGGGCGCCCAGATGAGTTGGCTCATGGGGCCGCTTTCTGGCTTGCGCCAGATGATAACCGGGGCGGCGGTGCGCAACCCTTCCAGCGAGTCGGCCCGGCGTATCTCCAGCCGGTCATATTCAGGTACTGAAGCAATGAAATAGTAGTGGCTACCGTCACGTAAGATAAACGGATCGGCACGCTGTTCAATAAAGGGATTTGGCCACTGATTCATTAGGCTTTCCTTACGGTTTCAGTCGTTTTTATATCGTGGTATTCATTCAGTTCACGGTAGTTGGCGCGGAGCTTTTCTAAATCTGTCTGGATTTGCTGCATAAACTCGCGGTCAACTTTCAGCAGACGAACCACGCCTGCAGTAATCAGGTAGCCTGCGCCAGGTATGATGGTAAACAGCAGCATAATACCGTTAATGGCGGAGTCGCTTTGCGCTTTCGCCCCAGCGTCGTAGCCGTACCAGGAGAGCAGGAAGCCGACCATCGCTCCGGCAATCGCCAGACCCAGTTTCAGGAAGAACAGGTTACCGGAGAAGCTGATTCCGGTGATACGTTTACCGGTTTTCCACTCGCCATAGTCATCGACATCCGCCATCAGCGACCAGTGCAGCGGGGATGGGATCTGATGCAGGATGTTGAGCAGGAAGTAGAGCACCATAATCATCATGGTGGCTTTCGGATCGAAGAAGTAAAACGCGGCGGAGAAAATCGCCAGGATGATATTGGTCCAGAAGAACACTTTCAGTTTGCACCAGCGATCGGTTAACACCTTCGCCAACATGCTGCCGATCATCATGCCTACAACGCCAAGGCTGATAAACAACGTCGCAAATTGTGTACTCTGCTGCATAACCCAGGTCACGTAGTACATGGTGGCAGCCATGCGAATAAAACCCGGACAGACGTTGCACAGGGTTAACAGCAGAATTTTTACCCACTGATCGTTCTTCCACACATCGTTTAGATCGGCTTTTAAATCGTCATTGGTCGGGACGGCAGGACGGACACGCTCACGGACGGTTGCAAAGCAGAACAGGAACATACACATGCCGATGAAGGCCAGTACCGCCATCGCCATTTGATACCCTTTGGCTTTGTCTTCCCCGCCGAACCAGTCGGCCATGGGGAGCAGGGTGAGTGACAGCAGCAGAGTTGCAATGCCTACCAATACAAAGCGATATGACTGGCAGGCGACGCGTTCTTGCGGATCGTTGGTGATGACGCTGCCGAGAGAGCAATAGGGGATATTGATCGCCGTATAGGTGATAGAGAGCAGGAAGTAAGTGACAAAAGCATAGATAACTTTGCTGTTATATGTCCATTCTGGGGTGGTAAACATCAGTACGCTGAATAATGCGTACGGGAAAGCCATCCACAAAAGCCATGGACGAAATCGACCATATTTGCTGCGCGTACGGTCGGCCATTGCGCCCATAATGGGATCAGTAACGGCATCAATAACGCGTACTGAGAGCAGTAATACGCCGACCAGAGCAGGCGCCAGACCAAAAATGTCTGTGTAAAAATAGTTAACAAACAACATGATGGCGCCAAAGATGATGTTGCATCCGGCGTCGCCCATTCCATAGCCAATCTTTTCTTTCACCGTGAGCTTACTGGTTTCCATCAACTGCACTCCATGAATGAAATATGGAGAGAATTATTGTCTGGTACCGGTGTTTTTGCGTTGCAGGATAACGCCGCTGATATGGACTAAACAGTCGTGAGTGGGAAAGTGTGAGGCAGGTAACAACCCCCACCTGGCGCAGGTGGGGGAGGAAAAATTAATGTGCTTTAACCGTGCCGGCCGTTTTCTGTTTGAACAGGTAACCAATGCCAAGAATAGCAATCCATACCGGGATTAAGTACACCGAGATCGCCATGCCCGGCGTCATCAGCATAATCACCAGTACTGCAGCCATGAAAATCAGGCACACCCAGTTACCCAGCGGATAGAGCAGCGCCGGGAAGCGGGTGGTAACACCCTGCTGCTGTTTGGCTTTGCGGAACTTCATGTGCGCAAGGCTAATCATTGCCCAGTTGATCACCAGTGCGGAAACTACCAGCGCCATCAACAGGCCAAAGGCAGATTCTGGCGCCAGGTAGTTGATCAGCACGCACAGAGCCGTCACCAGTGCGGAAACCAGAATGGTGTTCACCGGCACGCCGCGTTTGTCGACGTTCATCAGCGCTTTCGGCGCATTGCCCTGCTGTGCCAGACCGAACAGCATACGGCTGTTGCAGTACACACAGCTGTTATAGACAGAAAGGGCAGCAGTCAGCACCACGATGTTCAGGGCATTAGCAACAAACGTGTCGCCCAGTTCGTGGAAAATAAGGACAAACGGGCTGGTATCAGCCGTAACGCGCGTCCACGGCATCAGGGAAAGCAGAACCGCCAGCGAACCCACATAGAAAATCAGGATACGGTAGATAACCTGGTTGGTTGCTTTGGGAATGCTTTGCTCCGGGTTATCCGCTTCTGCTGCGGTGATCCCAACCAGCTCCAGTCCACCGAAAGAGAACATGATAATCGCCATCATCATCACCAGACCGTTGAAGCCATGCGGCAGGAAGCCCCCCTGGTTCCACAGATTGCTGACGCTGGCCTGCGGCCCGCCGTTGCCGCTGAACAGCAGCCAGCCGCCGAAGATGATCATCGCGACGACAGCAATGACTTTAATAATGGCGAACCAGAACTCCATCTCACCAAACACTTTCACGTTGGTCAGGTTAATGGCGTTGATAATCACGAAGAAGGCTGCAGCAGAGGCCCAGGTTGGGATCTCCGGGTACCAGAACTGGATATATTTACCGACTGCAGTCAGCTCAGCCATGGCAACCAGCACGTACAGTACCCAGTAGTTCCAGCCAGAGGCGAAACCCGCGAAACTGCCCCAGTATTTATAAGCAAAGTGGCTAAAGGAGCCTGCTACCGGCTCTTCAACCACCATTTCACCTAACTGACGCATAATCAAAAAGGCGATAAAGCCGGCAATAGCGTAACCCAGAATAATCCCCGGTCCTGCAGACTGGATAACGGATGCGCTACCGAGGAATAACCCGGTACCAATCGCGCCACCCAGTGCGATTAGCTGTATATGGCGGTTCTTAAGACCGCGCTTGAGCTGATCGCCATGCTGTTGACTTTCCATCATGAAACCTCGTGTGTGGTTTTACTCTTCATATTTCGAGTACTTATTTTTTGAACTACGCAGCAATGCGTGTGTAAGTTTGCAATTCCGTTTGTTGTATTAATTTGTTTACAGATGCTTTTAATGAAATGTTGCCTTAATGCTTTTGTCTTGATCAGAATAATGATATGTGAGCGCGAATGCACCTGCTTTATGCGGGGGAGATGACGAGTTGAATAAAAAGAAACCATTTGTAAATGCGAGTTTATCTACCACAAAATTTCTATTTTGAATTTCTATTCATTAATAGTGATTTAAGTATCGATAAATAAGCAGGTGAATCGGTTCAGATGAGATAATTTTTCGTTTCAATTCCGTTAAAACTACCTCGAGGTGGGTAAATTTAACATTTGTGCATAGTTACATGTTTGAAACGTTATTTCTGTAATGTTGTTAAAATATGCCTCCTTTACTGATTTCAATCAAAACCTGTATGGACAGAAGGTGAATACTTTGTTACTTTAGCGTCAAGAACATGAAATTGGTAAGACCAATTGACTCCGGGCAAATGGCTTAAGACAGGAAATCATGGCCTACAGCAAAATCCGCCAACCAAAACTCTCCGATGTGATTGAGCAGCAGCTGGAGTTTTTAATTCTTGAGGGGACACTTCGCCCCGGAGAAAAACTCCCACCGGAACGCGAGCTGGCAAAACAGTTCGACGTCTCCCGCCCCTCCTTACGCGAGGCGATCCAACGCCTTGAAGCGAAGGGGTTACTGCTTCGTCGTCAGGGCGGTGGCACTTTTGTTCAGAGCAGCCTGTGGCAGAGCTTTAGCGACCCACTGGTAGAGCTGCTCTCCGACCATCCTGAATCCCAGTTTGACCTGCTTGAGACGCGCCATGCGCTGGAAGGTATTGCAGCTTATTACGCTGCACTGCGCAGCACGGATGAAGACAAAACGCGTATCCGTGAACTCCACCATGCGATCGAGCTTGCTCAACAGTCCGGCGATCTTGACGGTGAATCTGATGCAGTACTCCAGTATCAAATTGCTGTCACCGAAGCGGCACATAATGTGGTGCTGCTCCATTTGCTAAGGTGTATGGAGCCGATGCTGGCCCAGAACGTTCGGCAAAACTTCGAATTGCTGTATGCGCGTCGTGAAATGCTGCCACTGGTTAGCAGTCACCGTACCCGTATTTTTGAAGCAATTATTGCCGGGAAGCCGGAAGAGGCGCGTGAAGCGTCCCACCGTCACTTGGCGTTTATCGAAGAGATTCTGCTGGACAGAAGCCGTGAGGAAAGCCGTCGTGAACGCGCCTTACGCCGTCTGGAGCAACGAAAGAATTAGTGATTTTTCTGGCAGAACGTTAACCAGAAGATGTTGTAAATCAAGCGCCATATAAAGTGCGCGGCAACTAAACGCAGAACCTGTCTTATTACGCTCTCTGGCGAGAACGTAATGGGACAGGTTCCAGATAACTCAACGTATTAGATAGATAAGGAATACCCCCATGTCAGAACGTTTCCCAAATGACGTGGATCCGATCGAAACTCGCGACTGGCTACAGGCGATCGAATCGGTCATCCGTGAAGAAGGTGTTGAGCGTGCTCAGTATCTGATCGACCAACTGCTTTCAGAAGCCCGCAAAGGCGGCGTGAAAGTAGCGGCAGGTGCAGGGGCCAGCAATTATGTAAACACTATTGCCGTTGAAGATGAACCGGAATACCCGGGCAATCTGGAGCTGGAACGTCGTATTCGTTCTGCTATCCGTTGGAACGCCATCATGACCGTACTGCGCGCGTCTAAAAAGGACCTCGAGCTGGGTGGCCACATGGCATCCTTCCAGTCCTCCGCAACGGTATATGATGTTTGCTTCAACCACTTCTTCCGTGCACGCAACGAGCAAGATGGCGGCGATCTGGTGTACTTCCAGGGTCACATCTCTCCGGGCATCTACGCACGCGCATTCCTGGAAGGTCGTCTGACTGAAGAGCAGATGAACAACTTCCGTCAGGAAGTACATGGCAAAGGCCTGTCTTCCTACCCGCACCCGAAACTGATGCCAGAATTCTGGCAGTTCCCGACCGTATCTATGGGTCTGGGCCCAATCGGTGCTATCTACCAGGCTAAATTCCTGAAATATCTGGAACACCGTGGTCTGAAAGATACCTCTAAACAAACCGTTTACGCCTTCCTGGGCGACGGCGAGATGGATGAGCCAGAATCAAAAGGTGCGATCACCATCGCGACCCGTGAAAAACTGGACAACCTGGTCTTTGTTATCAACTGTAACCTGCAGCGTCTTGACGGCCCGGTAACCGGTAACGGCAAGATTGTTAACGAACTGGAAGGCATCTTCGCGGGCGCTGGCTGGAACGTTATCAAAGTCATGTGGGGCGGTCGTTGGGATGAGCTGCTGCGTAAAGACACCAGCGGTAAACTGATCCAGCTGATGAACGAAACCGTTGACGGCGACTACCAGACCTTCAAATCCAAAGATGGCGCATATGTACGTGAGCACTTCTTCGGTAAATACCCGGAAACCGCAGCACTGGTTGCTGACTGGACTGATGAGCAGATTTGGTCTCTGAACCGCGGTGGTCACGATCCGAAGAAAGTTTACGCTGCACTGAAAAAAGCGCAGGAAACCAAAGGCAAAGCAACTGTAATCCTGGCCCATACCATCAAAGGTTACGGCATGGGTGACACCGCTGAAGGTAAAAACATCGCTCACCAGGTTAAGAAAATGAACATGGACGGCGTGCGTTATATCCGCGACCGTTTCAACGTTCCTGTGACCGATGAGCAGGTTGAAAACCTGTCTTACATCACCTTCCCGGAAGGTTCTGAAGAGCACACTTATCTGCACGCTCAGCGTCAGAAACTGCATGGCTACCTGCCAGCTCGTCAGCCGAACTTCACTGAGAAGCTGGAACTGCCGGCTCTGGAAGACTTCGGTGCGCTGCTGGAAGAGCAGAACAAAGAAATCTCCACCACTATCGCTTTCGTTCGTGCCCTGAACGTGATGCTGAAGAACAAGTCGATCAAAGATCGTCTGGTTCCGATCATCGCTGATGAAGCACGTACTTTCGGTATGGAAGGTCTGTTCCGTCAGATCGGTATCTACAGCCCGAACGGTCAGCAGTACACCCCGCAGGACCGTGAGCAGGTTGCTTACTATAAAGAAGACGAGAAAGGTCAGATCCTGCAGGAAGGTATCAACGAACTGGGTGCTGGCGCATCCTGGCTGGCTGCTGCGACCTCTTACAGCACCAACGATCTGCCGATGATTCCGTTCTACATCTACTACTCCATGTTCGGGTTCCAGCGTATCGGTGACCTGTGCTGGCAGGCAGGCGACCAACAGGCTCGTGGCTTCCTGATTGGTGGTACTTCCGGTCGTACCACGCTGAACGGTGAAGGTCTGCAGCACGAAGATGGTCACAGCCATATTCAGTCTCTGACTATCCCGAACTGTATCTCTTACGATCCGTCTTACGCGTACGAAGTTGCGGTCATCATGCACGATGGTCTGGAGCGTATGTACGGTGAGAAACAAGAGAACGTTTACTACTACATCACCACGCTGAACGAAAACTACCACATGCCGGCAATGCCAGCAGGTGCCGAGGAAGGTATCCGTAAAGGTATCTACAAACTCGAAACCCTCGAAGGTAAGAAAGGTAAAGTTCAGCTGCTGGGCTCCGGTTCTATCCTGCGTCACGTCCGTGAAGCAGCACAGATCCTGGCGAACGACTACGGTGTAGGTTCTGACGTTTACAGCGTAACCTCCTTCACTGAACTGGCGCGTGATGGCCAGGATTGTGAGCGCTGGAACATGCTGCACCCGATGGAAACTCCGCGCGTTCCGTACATCGCTCAGGTGATGAACGACGCTCCGGCAGTAGCATCTACTGACTATATGAAACTGTTTGCCGAACAGGTTCGTACTTATGTACCGGCTGATGATTATCGCGTACTGGGTACTGACGGTTTCGGTCGCTCTGACAGCCGTGAAAACCTGCGTCACCACTTCGAAGTTGATGCTTCCTACGTGGTTGTAGCGGCCCTGGGCGAACTGGCTAAACGTGGCGAAATCGATAAGAAAGTGGTTGCAGACGCAATCACCAAATTCAACATCGATGCAGATAAAGTTAACCCGCGTCTGGCGTAAGAGGTAAAAGAATAATGGCTATCGAAATCAATGTACCGGACATCGGGGCTGATGAAGTTGAAATCACCGAGATCCTGGTCAAAGTGGGCGACAAAGTTGAAGCTGAACAGTCGCTGATCACCGTAGAAGGCGACAAAGCCTCTATGGAAGTTCCGTCTCCTCAGGCTGGTATCGTTAAAGAGATCAAAGTCTCTGTTGGCGATAAAACTGAGACCGGCAAACTGATCATGATTTTCGATTCCGCCGACGGTGCAGCAGCAGCTGCACCTGCTCCGGCAGAAGAGAAGAAAGAAGCGGCTCCGGCAGCAGCACCTGCTGCTGCGGCGGCGAAAGACGTACACGTACCGGACATCGGCGGCGACGAAGTTGAAGTTACCGAGATCATGGTTAAAGTGGGCGACACCGTTGCGGCTGAACAGTCTCTGATCACCGTTGAAGGTGACAAAGCGTCAATGGAAGTTCCGGCACCGTTCGCGGGTACCGTTAAAGAGATCAAAATCAACACCGGCGACAAAGTGTCTACCGGTTCCCTGATTATGGTCTTCGAAGTAGCGGGCGCAGCGCCTGCTGCTGCACCGGCTCAGGCGGCTGCTCCAGCAGCAGCGGCGGCTCCGGCTGCTTCCGGCTCGAAAGAAGTTAACGTACCGGATATCGGCGGTGACGAAGTCGAAGTCACTGAAGTGATGGTTAAAGTGGGCGATAAAATTGCCGCTGAGCAATCACTGATCACCGTTGAAGGCGATAAAGCGTCAATGGAAGTTCCGGCACCGTTCGCGGGCACCGTGAAAGAAATCAAAATCAGCACCGGCGACAAAGTTAAAACCGGTTCTCTGATTATGGTCTTCGAAGTCGAAGGCGCAGCACCTGCAGCCGCTCCAGCACAAGCAGCTGCTCCGGCTCCGGCCGCAGCACCAGCGCCTGCGCAAGCCGCAGCTCCGGCCGCGAAAGCGGAAGGCAAATCTGAGTTTGCTGAAAACGACGCTTACGTTCATGCAACACCGCTGATTCGTCGCCTGGCGCGCGAATTCGGTGTGAACCTGGCGAAAGTGAAAGGTTCTGGCCGTAAAGGTCGTATCCTGCGTGAAGACGTTCAGGCTTACGTGAAAGACGCTATCAAGCGTGCTGAAGCGGCTCCGGCTGCAGCAGCAGGCGGCGGTATCCCGGGCATGCTGCCTTGGCCGAAAGTGGACTTCAGCAAGTTTGGTGAAATCGAAGAAGTGGAACTGGGCCGTATCCAGAAAATCTCTGGTGCTAACCTGAGCCGTAACTGGGTGATGATCCCGCACGTTACTCACTTCGATAAGACCGATATCACCGATCTGGAAGCGTTCCGTAAACAGCAGAACGCCGAAGCTGAAAAACGTAAACTGGATGTGAAATTCACCCCAGTAGTCTTCATCATGAAAGCCGTTGCCGCTGCTCTGGAACAGATGCCGCGCTTCAACAGCTCCCTGTCTGAAGACGGTCAGCGCCTGACCCTGAAGAAATACATCAACATCGGTGTAGCGGTTGATACTCCGAATGGTCTGGTTGTTCCGGTCTTCAAAGACGTGAACAAGAAGAGCATTACCGAGCTGTCTCGTGAACTGACCGTGATCTCCAAGAAAGCGCGTGATGGCAAGCTGACTGCTGGCGAAATGCAGGGCGGTTGCTTCACCATCTCCAGCATCGGTGGCCTGGGTACTACCCACTTCGCGCCGATTGTGAACGCGCCGGAAGTGGCTATCCTCGGTGTCTCCAAGTCCTCTATGGAGCCAGTGTGGAACGGTAAAGAGTTTATGCCGCGTCTGATGATGCCGATTTCGCTCTCCTTCGACCACCGTGTAATTGACGGTGCGGATGGTGCGCGCTTTATCACCATCATCAACAACATGCTGTCTGACATTCGCCGCCTGGTGATGTAAGCGAAAAAGCCGGCCCGACGGCCGGCTTTTTTCTGGTAATCTCATGAAGTCAGTGAGGTTATTGTGCGAAAGACAAATCGGTTGCCGTTTGTTGTTTCAAAATTGTTAACAATTTTGTAAAATACGGGCGGATAGAACGACCCGGTGGACGACGGGTATAAATTAAGAGGTCATGATGAGCACTGAAATCAAAACTCAGGTCGTGGTACTTGGGGCAGGCCCTGCAGGTTACTCTGCTGCCTTCCGTTGCGCAGATTTAGGTCTGGAGACCGTCATCGTAGAACGTTACAGCACCCTCGGTGGTGTTTGTCTGAACGTCGGCTGTATCCCTTCTAAAGCGCTGCTGCACGTAGCAAAAGTTATCGAAGAAGCCAAAGCGCTGGCTGAACACGGTATCGTTTTTGGCGAGCCGAAAACCGATATCGACAAGATTCGTACCTGGAAAGAAAAAGTTATCACTCAACTGACTGGCGGTCTGGCTGGTATGGCCAAAGGCCGTAAAGTGAAAGTGGTTAACGGTCTGGGTAAATTTACCGGGGCGAACACCCTGGAAGTTGAAGGCGAAAACGGCAAAACCGTAATCAACTTCGACAACGCGATCATCGCGGCGGGTTCCCGTCCGATCGAACTGCCGTTCATTCCGCACGAAGATCCGCGCGTGTGGGACTCCACTGACGCGCTGGAACTGAAAACTGTTCCTAAGCGCCTGCTGGTTATGGGCGGCGGTATTATCGGTCTGGAAATGGGTACCGTGTACCATGCACTGGGTTCAGAGATCGACGTGGTTGAAATGTTCGACCAGGTTATCCCAGCTGCCGACAAAGACGTGGTTAAAGTCTTCACCAAGCGCATCAGCAAGAAATTCAACCTGATGCTGGAAACCAAAGTGACCGCCGTTGAAGCGAAAGAAGACGGTATCTACGTTTCCATGGAAGGCAAAAAAGCCCCTGCCGAAGCTCAGCGTTACGATGCTGTGCTGGTAGCTATCGGTCGTGTACCGAACGGTAAAAACCTCGATGCGGGCAAAGCTGGCGTTGAAGTTGATGACCGTGGCTTCATCCGCGTTGACAAACAGCTGCGCACCAACGTGCCGCACATCTTTGCTATCGGCGATATCGTCGGTCAGCCGATGCTGGCGCACAAAGGTGTTCACGAAGGTCACGTTGCCGCTGAAGTTATCGCCGGTAAGAAACACTACTTCGATCCGAAAGTTATTCCATCCATCGCGTACACTGAACCAGAAGTTGCATGGGTTGGCCTGACTGAGAAAGAAGCGAAAGAAAAAGGCATCAGCTACGAAACCGCCACCTTCCCGTGGGCTGCTTCTGGCCGTGCTATCGCTTCTGACTGCGCAGACGGTATGACCAAACTGATTTTCGACAAAGAATCTCACCG
Organism: Citrobacter sp. KTE30; assembly: GCF_000398825.1. Classification (NCBI taxonomy): domain Bacteria; kingdom Pseudomonadati; phylum Pseudomonadota; class Gammaproteobacteria; order Enterobacterales; family Enterobacteriaceae; genus Citrobacter; species Citrobacter sp. KTE30. Next base: position 570,045 of record NZ_KB976055.1, read on the forward strand.
TGTGATCGGTGGTGCGATTGTCGGTACCAACGGCGGCGAGCTGCTGGGTGAAATCGGTCTGGCGATCGAAATGGGCTGTGACGCTGAAGACATCGCGCTGACCATCCACGCTCACCCGACTCTGCACGAGTCTGTTGGTCTGGCAGCTGAAGTGTTCGAAGGTAGCATCACCGACCTGCCGAACCCGAAAGCGAAGAAAAAGTAATCTTCCCGCTTTTGTGAAAACGCCTCTTCGGAGGCGTTTTTTTTCCCGAAAGCTACCAGTTCTGGTAGTCATCTTATTGATATCTCCACTAAAAAAAATTGCGCAACTGCCGATACTTTTTTCGCCATTGTGTGGCTACTGGCCGCGCGGTTAAGAGGCTCTGGACTCTCTATTACACGAAAAAAGGAAAATACATGTCTTTAAAAAAAATCGCGGTTGTTGGCATGATTGTCGCGACAATGACACTGACCGGTTGTGGCGCGATGACCACCGCCGTTAAAAAACGTAACCTTGAAGTGAAAACGCAGATGAGTGAAACCATCTGGCTGGAGCCTTCCAGCGAGAAGACCGTCTACATTCAGGTAAAAAATACCTCTGACAAAGACATGAGTAACCTGCAAACCCTGCTGGCAAATGACCTGTCCGCTAAAGGTTATAAAGTGACCAGCTCACCAGACAGCGCTTATTACTGGGTACAGGCGAACGTATTGAAAGCGGACAAAATGGATCTGCGTGAAGCTCAGGGCTTCCTGAAAACGGGTTATGAAGGTGCCGCGATGGGCGCAGCGTTGGGTGCGGGGATTACCGCCTATAATAGCAACTCCTCTGGTGCGGCGCTGGGTGTTGGTATCGCGGCGGGGCTGATCGGCATGGCTGCGGATGCGATGGTGGAAGACGTAAACTACACCATGGTCACTGACCTGCAGATCTCTGAACGCAGCAAAGCGAAAGTGACAACGGATAACGTTGCGGCGTTGCGTCAAGGGACATCCGGTATCAAGTTGCAAACCAGCAGCGCGCAAGGCGATCGTGCAAAATATCAGACTCGCGTCGTGTCTAATGCTAACAAAGTGAATCTGAAGTTCGAAGAAGCGAAGCCGGTTCTGGAAGCTCAGTTGGCGAAATCTGTCGCTAACATCCTGTAATTTGCTGTGGGTTGCCGGGGGGCGGCTACGCCTTACCCGGCCAACTAATCTTTCGAATTGGTATCAGGGCGCTACGGGCTGCCAGGTTTTATCCGGATGGAATGTGGTTAACGCCTGTGCTTTTTGCTGAGAATCAACGCCGAGATCGGCCTGATAGACTTTATCATCACCGTTAATCATAAAACTCATCACGCCGGTGTGATCATAGCTAACAGGCCAGGCCACCATGGCAAAACCGCTGGTTTTGTCGGGAAGGATACGAAAATGATAGCCGTGATAGCCCGTGCCAGGTTCCTGTGGACTAAAGGCCGGGCCGAGCGGGCTTGGCGCTTCGCCGGGTGAAACAGGCCAGTACAGACCATCTTTTTTCCCTTCAGAACTGACAATCTTTTGCGCGTATTTCTGGTTCATCGCAAAATAGCTCTGCTGGGCATCTACATAAGCGTGTAACGCCTCGATAGCCGCGAGTTCGTTTCGTCCAATCTCACGGGTCAGGATCTCTTCGGCCGCTTCCTTGATATCAAATTGCCAGCCTGAAGCGTTTTTGACGACCGGGATTGGCAATTGCCAGTCGCTATCCCCGACCACCAGATGCGCGGTATTGCCGTCGACAACGGTATTATGGCGAACCTTCCAGTCGCGCAGGAAACGATCAACCGCATCAGGATCGACGCCTTCTGGCGGTAGAAAATCACGCCAGTTTTCCCCGAGCAGGTTGCTCATTGCACTTTCATTTTGCTCACTAATCGCGTTTGCTAGCGCATCGGTCGCCTGGTCTGGTGTGCTGAAGGATTGTTGTGCCATCGCGGCAGCCGAAACCATGAACAACACCATTCCACTGAGTAGTTTATTTTTCATGTCGGTTTCCTTAACGATGACGGAATTCACGGTGTTCAGCACGCCCGCCAGAAGGCTGGCGCGATGGCTGATTACGGGCGACCTGCCGGCTCTGTGCCCCTCGCTGTTGCTGCGCCTGCCAGTTGGCGGAGCGACTGTCGTTCCCGCTCAGCGCATTGGCGCGTGGCTGGCTGGTCCGTTGTTGAAGATTGCGCTGTTGCACATTGCGTTGCTGCGCCGGTTGCGTGACCCGTTTCTCCTGTCGCTGGGCGACTGCCTGACGATTCTCACGTTGCTGTGTGCCTGTCCGTTTCGCTGTTTGCGGTTTGGTATCGTAACCTCGGTAGTTATTACGTTGGGAAATTTGCTTCAGCTGTTGGCTGGATGCCTGACGCTGGGCGTCTTTCGTGCCCGTACGCGCCGTCTGCGGGAATGTTTTTCCCGTTGATTTTTCCATTTGGCTCATCGCAGCCTGGCGTTGGCTATCACGGTTGACCGGTCTTTGCTGGGTTGAACTTAAACCTGTAGCCGTGTTAGTGGCGTGAAAGCGGTTATTGAGCTGGTTATTTGGGTATGGCACACCCTCACGATAGGCCGGGTTGTGCTGCCAGGTACGGTTGGCGTCTGTCAGTCGTTGCCCACTGATTTTATTAAAGTTATCAACGTTAATATTGATGTTGTTATCACCATTACGGTTATAGCCGCCATGGTTATCCCAGTCATCATTATGATGGTGATCGTCGTCGTCATCCCAGTCGATGTTGCTGAAGATGGCATAGGTTGTTGCAACACCGAGGCTGAAGCCTAAACCATTAACGAAGCTGTTACCAAACTGCTCACCGGGCGTTGGCGGCAGATAGGTTGGCGGATAGGCGGTGTTCGGCCAGGTACCGTAAACCGTATTCGGGTTATAGGTAGGAACGTACACCACCTGCGGATCGGCGGATTCAATTTTGATTACCGTTGGAGCCGGTGGGGCCGTCGATTGAACTGTTACTCCTTCTTGAGTTTGGGTACGAGGAGGAGGCACATTTTTCACACTCGTGGTGACTGTCTGCTGCGGTGTCGATTGCAACGCACCGGTCTGTTGCGCCAGTGCACGCAGGCGTTGAACGGAATCCATAACATCTTTTGGCTGCGCAAGGAAAGCATCGCCCAGACTTTGTACCCACGGCGGATTTTCACCCATCAGCGACATCAACTGGGGAAAGGCGACCAGCGATTTCACGCTGGGATCCCAGGGCTGGCTGGCAACGGCCTGAATGGCGGCATCGCCCTGCATTTTGGGATTGTCTTTTGACCACTGTGCGGCCTGGATGACGTTAGCCGGATAGGTTGAGGCCATCAAAATTTGCGACAGCAGCGAGTCTGGATAGAGTGCGATAGGTGCAACCCACTGATCGATTTGTGCTGCCGAGTAGGTTGGTGCCACGACGGGCGCTGTTTGGTCGGCCGGGGCAGGGGCCGCTATTGGCGCTGGAGCCGGTGCTGACGGTTGCTGTGCAACGGGGGCCGGAGCTGCAGGCTCCGTAGCACGACTTTTAACGAACATCACGCCTGAGGCGGCAAACAGCCCGACACTGCACAAAAGGACAAGCAGATGTGGCTTAAGGGGCAACTTCATAAAATGACTCCAACGAGACAAGCGCTGTGCCGTGAGGCGTTCCTGTTGCCGCGAGTATTATTCACCCGTGTTAGACAGTTTTGACTTTTATTGGGGATTCACCCGGTAGGTCCGGAAAAAGAGTGTGAGGATTTATTACACAATTATATCTGATGGTTGAAAAGTCGCTGGAAAATCCAGCATCTCGCGCTTGAAAATCAACCGTTTCAGGGTGGTTTTAGGTAGCCTGAATTGCGTTCCTCCTTGCCGCTACACCATTCTTAACGATTCAGCCAATTTTTTATGTTGCTTTTTTGTAAACGGATTAACACTTAATGAAAATCCTGTTATTGTGCCTTATGCGGTACCGGGCATTTACCCTACTAACTACTGTCTCACAGGAGCGTGAAGAGAATCGCCCATCTACAAAAGCGCCGCATTATGACAATGAGAGCGAGGAGATATCGTCGTGCTAGAAGAATACCGTAAGCACGTAGCTGAGCGTGCTGCCCAGGGGATTGTGCCAAAACCTTTAGACGCAACCCAAATGGCCGCACTTGTCGAGCTGCTGAAGACCCCGCCTGTGGGCGAAGAAGAATTCCTGTTAGACCTGTTGATCAACCGTGTTCCTCCTGGCGTAGATGAAGCCGCTTATGTTAAAGCTGGTTTTCTCGCTGCCGTCGCGAAAGGCGACACCACCTCCCCGCTGGTTACCCCAGAAAAAGCCATTGAACTGCTGGGCACCATGCAGGGTGGTTACAACATTCATCCGCTGATCGACGCGCTGGATGACGCCAAACTGGCACCGATTGCCGCCAAAGCGCTCTCTTCAACGCTGCTGATGTTCGATAACTTCTACGATGTGGAAGAAAAAGCCAAAGCGGGCAACGAATATGCGAAGCAGGTAATGCAATCCTGGGCCGATGCCGAATGGTTCCTGAACCGTCCGGCTCTGGCTGAAAAAATCACCGTTACCGTCTTTAAAGTTACCGGTGAAACCAACACCGATGACCTCTCTCCGGCACCGGACGCATGGTCCCGCCCAGATATCCCGCTGCACGCGCTGGCGATGCTGAAAAACGCCCGTGAAGGTATCGAACCGGATCAGCCGGGCGTAGTTGGCCCGATCAAACAGATCGAAGAATTGCAGAAAAAAGGTTACCCGCTGGCTTATGTGGGTGATGTTGTCGGTACCGGTTCTTCGCGTAAATCCGCGACCAACTCCGTGCTGTGGTTCATGGGTGACGACATTCCTCATGTGCCGAACAAGCGCGGCGGCGGCCTGTGCCTCGGCGGCAAAATTGCACCTATCTTCTTCAACACCATGGAAGATGCGGGCGCACTGCCGATTGAAGTGGACGTGTCGAACATGAACATGGGCGACGTGATTGACGTTTACCCGTTCAAAGGCGAAGTACGCAACCACGAAACAGGCGAACTGCTGGCCAGCTTTGAGCTGAAAACCGAAGTCCTGATCGACGAAGTACGTGCTGGTGGTCGTATTCCGCTGATCATCGGTCGTGGCCTGACCACCAAAGCGCGCGAAGCGCTGGGTCTGCCGCACTCAGACGTCTTCCGTCAGGCGAAAGACGTGGCGGAAAGCAGCCGTGGCTTCTCCCTGGCACAGAAAATGGTTGGCCGCGCCTGCGGCGTGAAAGGTATCCGTCCGGGCGCGTACTGCGAACCGAAGATGACCTCCGTGGGATCTCAGGATACCACCGGCCCAATGACCCGTGACGAACTGAAAGACCTGGCGTGCCTGGGCTTCTCAGCTGACCTGGTGATGCAGTCCTTCTGTCACACCGCTGCCTATCCGAAGCCGGTGGATGTCAATACGCACCATACGCTGCCAGACTTCATCATGAACCGTGGCGGTGTCTCCCTGCGTCCGGGCGACGGCGTTATCCACTCCTGGCTGAACCGTATGCTGCTGCCGGATACCGTAGGTACCGGTGGTGACTCCCATACCCGTTTCCCTATCGGGATCTCCTTCCCGGCAGGTTCTGGTTTGGTGGCGTTTGCTGCAGCGACCGGCGTGATGCCGCTGGATATGCCGGAATCGGTACTAGTGCGCTTCAAAGGTAAAATGCAGCCGGGTATCACTCTGCGTGACCTGGTTCACGCCATTCCGCTGTACGCGATCAAACAGGGTCTACTGACCGTTGAGAAGAAAGGTAAGAAGAACATCTTCTCTGGCCGCATCCTTGAAATCGAAGGTCTGCCGGATCTCAAAGTGGAGCAGGCGTTCGAACTGACCGATGCTTCCGCAGAGCGTTCTGCTGCGGGCTGTACCATCAAGCTGAACAAAGAGCCGATCATTGAGTATCTGAACTCTAACATCGTTCTGCTGAAGTGGATGATCGCGGAAGGCTACGGCGACCGTCGTACGCTGGAACGTCGTGTGCAGGGCATGGAAAAATGGCTGGCGGATCCGCAGTTGCTGGAAGCCGACGCTGACGCAGAATACGCGGCGGTGATCGACATTGACCTGGCTGACATCAAAGAACCAATCCTGTGTGCACCGAACGATCCGGACGACGCGCGTCTGCTGTCTGACGTACAGGGTGAGAAGATTGACGAAGTGTTCATCGGCTCCTGTATGACTAACATCGGCCACTTCCGTGCCGCAGGTAAGCTGCTGGATGCGCACAAAGGCCAACTGCCGACGCGTCTGTGGGTGGCTCCGCCAACCCGTATGGATGCGGCACAGCTGACCGAGGAAGGTTATTACAGCGTGTTCGGTAAGAGCGGTGCGCGTATCGAAATTCCAGGCTGCTCTCTGTGCATGGGTAACCAGGCGCGTGTCGCCGACGGCGCAACGGTGGTCTCGACCTCTACTCGTAACTTCCCGAACCGTTTAGGTACCGGGGCAAACGTCTACCTGGCTTCTGCGGAGCTGGCGGCGGTTGCGGCGCTGATCGGCAAACTGCCGACGGCGGAAGAGTACCAGACCTATGTGGCGCAGGTGGATAAAACTGCCGTGGATACTTACCGTTATCTGAACTTCGACCAGCTCTCTCAGTATACGGAGAAAGCCGATGGTGTGATTTTCCAGACCGCGGTGTAATGCGCTAACGCGTTTTGTGTAAAAACACATCAATGCCCGGAGAAGTCTGCTTCTCCGGGCATTTTTATTTCTATTCCTTATACCCACTACGCTTTTTTTCTGCCGCGCTGCTGCGATAATTACAGCAAGGCGCGATGCGGTATTGGCGCATTGCCGGGAGTAGAGGAAGACATTATGGATTACGAATTTCTGCGCGATATTACCGGGGTGGTAAAAGTGCGTATGTCCATGGGCCACGAGGTGGTGGGGCACTGGTTTAATGAAGAAGTGAAAGAAAACCTGGCCTTACTTGATGAAGTGGAACAGGCGGCGCGTGCGGTTAAGGGCAGTGAGCGCTCCTGGCAGCGAGCAGGGCATGAATACACGCTCTGGCTGGATGGCGAAGAAGTGATGGTTCGCGCTAATCAGTTGGAGTTCTCTGGAGATGAGATGGAAGAGGGGATGAGCTATTACGACGAAGAAAGTTTTTCACTTTGTGGTGTAGAGGACTTTCTTCAGGTTGTGGCGGCATACCGCGAATTTGTGCAACAGCGTTAATTCATGCGGAGCCAGCGGGCTCCGCTATGTCTGTTACTTCACGTACGCCAGCAGGCTTAAAGAATCACGCGCCAGTGCTTTGCATTTCTTTGCCGTGGGGATGCCGATACCGCTGAGATCGCGGTAGCTGTCTTCACCCAGCGCTTTCATATTGAAGGTGTCGTAATTACTCAGGTCCCACTGGTTTTGCTGGGCAAAAAAGACCAGTGCGCGACGGATCTGCCCATTAGGCAAATTCTGGTATCCACAGTCATTTTTCAGAAAAACAAAAACTGCCGTTAAATCGGCCATATCTTCGGCTTCGGACTCGCTGAGCGCGTAGCTGTTTGCGCATACGGCCATCAGGCTACCGAACAAAACTGTTCTGAAAAACGTCTTCATTGCTTCTACCACTGCATCACGGAATTTAAACGTTAGCATACTGCGAGCGAAGCGACGACCTTTATTATTAGCCGTTCACTTGACCTTCCCGTAAGGGGAAGGCTTATGCTTAAAAGATAGCCTGCTTAAGCTGCTGAATATAAGGAAGTGATTATGCAACGTCGTGACTTTTTAAAGTACTCCGTGGCGCTGGGCGTCGCGTCAGCGTTACCTTTGTGGAGCCGGAGCGTATTTGCCGCCGACCGTCCCGCCTTACCCATTCCTGATCTGTTAACCGCCGATGCTTCGAATCGCATCCAACTGATCGTGCAAGCCGGGCAGTCAAACTTTGCCGGTAAGACGGCCACGACCTGGGGATATAACGGCAATCTGCTCGGACCGGCGGTCAAGCTGAACAAAGGGCAATCGGTGAACGTGGATATCCATAACCAGCTTGCCGAAGAGACGACGTTGCACTGGCACGGGCTGGAAATCCCCGGTGAAGTCGACGGTGGGCCGCAAGGCATAATCCCGGCGGGCGGGAAACGTTCAGTGACCTTCACGCCGGATCAGCGCGCGGCAACCTGCTGGTTCCACCCTCATCAGCATGGAAAGACCGGTCATCAGGTAGCGATGGGGCTGGCCGGACTGGTGCTGATTGAAGACGAAGAGATTCGCAAGCTGATGCTGCCTAAGCAGTGGGGAATTGATGATGTGCCGGTAATTATTCAGGACAAACAGTTCTCTGCTGATGGGCAGGTTGATTATCAACTGGACATCATGACCGCCGCAGTCGGCTGGTTTGGCGATACGCTGCTGACCAACGGGGCGATTTATCCTCAGCATGCCGCACCGCGCGGCTGGCTGCGCCTGCGTCTGTTGAATGGTTGTAACGCGCGCTCGCTGAACATTGCGGCCAGCGACAATCGTCCTTTGTACGTCATTGCCAGCGACGGTGGACTGTTGGCGGAACCGGTAAAAGTGACCGAGCTTCCTATGCTGATGGGCGAGCGCTTTGAAGTGCTGGTGGATGTCAGTGACGGCAAAGCTTTTGATCTGGTAACTCTGCCAGTCAGCCAGATGGGGATGGCAATTGCGCCATTTGATAAGCCGCACCCGGTGATGCGCGTTCAGCCGCTGCTGATTACCGCTTCCGGCACGCTGCTGGATACGCTGACATCCATGCCATCGCTGCCGTCACTGGAAGGTCTGACGGTGCGCAAGCTGCAGCTGTCGATGGATCCGATGCTCGATATGATGGGCATGCAAATGCTGATGAAGAAATTCGGCGGTCAGGCCATGGCGGGTATGGATCATGGAAAGATGATGGGCCATATGAATAATGACAATATGGACCACGGCAATATGAATCATGGCAATATGAACCACGGTGAGATGGGGAATATGCAGCATGGCAACATGAAGCATGGCGGATCGTTTGATTTCCATAATGCCAACCGGATTAATGGTCAGGCGTTTGATATGAATAAACCGATGTTTGCCGCGGCAAAAGGGCAGCATGAACGCTGGGTGATTTCTGGTCAGGGCGACATGATGCTGCATCCGTTCCACATTCACGGCACGCAGTTCCGCATTCTGTCTGAGAATGGCAAAGCGCCTGCCGCACACCGTGCGGGATGGAAGGACACGGTACGGGTAGAAGGCGGCGTGAGCGAGGTATTGGTTAAGTTTGACCATGACGCGCCAAAAGAGCATGCCTATATGGCGCACTGCCATCTGTTAGAGCATGAAGATACCGGGATGATGCTCGGCTTCACCGTCTAAAAAAATCGCGCTGTGCTTATCCGGCCTACAGAAATCTCTCGTAAGCCGGATGAGACACAGTCTCTTTACAGCGTTTCATCGCACGACTCCCTCCTCCTGCTAATTCTGCTATTGCACATAAAGCAATCGCCTTTAGAGCCGATAATCATTGGGTACCCAATGTGAGTTCAATGGATGAAATACTATGATTAAAAATGTGCGCGTTATTACCGGCATTCTTCTGGTTCTCGCCATTTTCTGTTTGCTACAGGCCGTGACAGGAAGTTTTTTTTATTCTGCAGTAAACAATGATCGCCATAATTTCCAGAACTCAGGCACCCTGAATGCCCAACAGGAAAATCTGAGTGATAGCGTCAATACGCTGATTAAAACCCGGGTAACGGTAACCCGCGTAGCAATTCGTTTCTTAAAGAACCAACGCGATCCGGCCTCACTGGCGGCAATTGATACTTTGCTAAAAACGGCGAGTGAGTCGATGAAGAAGGCTGAAGGATACTTCGCGCATTATCAGTCATTGCCGCAGGTGTCGGGGCAGAATCCGCAAATTGCATCTGAAATGGAAAAACAGTATCGGCAGATGCACGACGTGATGGCGTTATCGATAGAGTATCTGCGCGCGAATAACTATCAGGCCTATGGCGATCTTGATGCTCAGAAGGCGCAAGATGAAATGGAAGCCAGCTATGACCAGTGGCGTAACGAAAATAACGCGTTGCTTCAGCACGCGGCGGCGGAGAATCAGCACAGCTTTACCCGCATGCAATGGACATTAGGGGCAATTGTCGTCGCTGTGCTCATCGTGCTGGGCATGATCTGGAGTGGGTTGCAGCATATGCTGCTTAAACCCCTGGCGCAGATTATGGAGCATATCCGCATTATTACCCGTGGTGATTTGACCCATCAACTCGACGTCCAGGGACGTAATGAAATGGGGCGTTTGGCGACGGGGTTAGATGAAATGCGACAGTCGCTGATTTCGACAGTCACGTCGGTGCGTAACAGCTCAGAAACGATTCATAGCGGTGCAGCGGAAATCTCGTCAGGTAACAACGATCTGTCTTCGCGTACCGAGCAGCAGGCTGCTTCACTTGAAGAGACTGCCGCCAGCATGGAACAGCTTACTGCAACCGTGAAGCAAAATACGGACAATGCGAAACAGGCGACTCAACTGGCTAAGAATGCGTCTGATACTGCCGCGCGTGGTGGACGGGTTGTTGATACTGTCGTGCACACGATGAGTGAAATTGCCGGTAGTTCACAGCAAATTGCGCAGATCACCAGCGTCATCGACAGTATTGCTTTCCAGACCAATATCCTGGCGCTCAACGCGGCGGTTGAGGCAGCCAGAGCAGGAGAGCAGGGACGAGGATTTGCTGTTGTAGCGGGTGAAGTCCGTACTCTGGCAAGCCGTAGCGCTCAGGCAGCCAAAGAGATCAAAGCGTTGATTGATAACTCAACTCACAGCGTGGGGATGGGATCTCAGCAGGTGTCGGACGCGGGTAAAACGATGAAAGAGATTGTCGCTGCGGTCACCCGCGTGACGGACATCATGGGGGAAATCGCCTCAGCCTCAGAGGAACAGAGTCGGGGGATTGAGCAGGTGAGTCTCGCGGTCTCGCAGATGGACAGTGTCACACAACAAAACGCCGCGCTGGTAGAAGAGTCTGCCGCCGCCGCCGCTTCGTTGGAACAACAAGCTGAACAGTTACGCCTGGCCGTGGCTGCATTTCGCATCACACGCGATACCTCCAACAGTGAGCATCGGAAACCGCCTAAGGATGCTCCGCAAGCAACCTCTGCGGGGAGTACGACACAAGACCCGCATTGGGAAACGTTTTAGCCACATGCTGTCGTGCGAACCTGGTTTTGATTAATAAGCATACAAAAAACGACGCAAACGGGTTCTCCTGTGAACTATCAGAGGAACCCGCTCTCTTTACTGGTATACTTCATCAACTGAATTGTTTGTATGCTGTCGCAAGTTTTGTGGTTAGAGCGGGTCGCCGTCTGTCAGTCGGTGTATCAACGTAAGCGCTTTCTTTCGATCTGCATGATGTGTCAACTGATAAAAATCAGTGAGTTATAGGGTTTATGAAACATACTGTTGAAGTGATGATCCCGGAAGCGGAGATCAAAGCGCGTATTGCTGAACTGGGGCGCCAGATTAACGAACGTTACAAAGACAGCGGCAGCGATATGGTGCTGGTTGGTCTGTTACGTGGCTCATTTATGTTTATGGCGGATCTGTGCCGTGAAGTGCATGTCTCCCACGAAGTCGATTTCATGACGGCATCCAGCTATGGCAGCGGAATGTCTACTACGCGTGATGTTAAAATCCTGAAAGACCTGGATGAAGACATTCGTGGCAAAGACGTGCTGATTGTCGAAGACATCATCGACTCCGGTAATACGCTGTCCAAGGTGCGTGAAATTCTGAGCCTGCGCGAGCCGAAATCCCTGGCTATCTGCACGCTGCTGGACAAACCTTCTCGTCGTGAAGTGAATGTTCCGGTCGAGTTTATCGGATTCTCTATTCCAGATGAGTTTGTGGTCGGTTACGGCATTGACTATGCCCAGCGTTATCGCCATCTGCCGTATGTTGGCAAAGTGGTGCTGCTGGACGAGTAATTGGCGGGAGCGCCTGATGGCGCTTCGCTTATCAGACCTACGGCGTAGGTTTGTAGGCCGGGTAAGGCGTCTCCGCCTCCCGGCAATGTCACATTATTTATGGTTGCTGTGTTTCTGACTCAGGTTAGACAACCCCTGGCGATAGCGCTGCTCCAGCGTTTCGCGGCTGGTGGCGGTGACGTCGAGATCGCGCAATAGACCGTCATGAATACCGTAAGCCCAGCCGTGAATGGTAACTTTCTGACCGCGCTTCCAGGCTGAACGCATAATGGTTGAGTGGCCGAGGTTGTAGACCTGCTCCATGACATTCAGTTCGCATAGGGTGTCCATGCGACGTTCCTGCGGCATTTCGCCCAGCAGTGAGCTGTGTTTGAACCAGATATCGCGGATGTGCAGTAACCAGTTATCAATCAGCCCTTGTTCTTTATTTTCAATCGCCGCCTGGACGCCGCCGCATCCGTAGTGGCCGCAAATAATAATATGTTCCACTTCCAGCACATCCACCGCATACTGAACGACTGATAGACAGTTCAGGTCGGTGTGAATAACCAGATTGGCAACATTGCGGTGAACAAATAATTCGCCCGGTTCAAGACCGGTTAATCGTTCAGCGGGAACGCGGCTATCGGAACATCCAATCCATAGAAAACGCGGATTCTGTGCATGCGTCAGCGTTTCAAAAAATCCGGGATCCTCTTCTACCAGCATCTTTGACCATAGTGCATTGTTGCTGATGAGTGTATCTATGTCTTTCATGGAGTTGTACGACCCGAAGCCAGATAAATTCGATGGGCTAATATAGGGTAACTCCAGCATTAATTAAACTATATATAAAATGTCAGAACGTAAGGTAAGTAAAAAACCATGACCATTGCTCTGGAACTTCAACAACTTAAAAAAACCTATCCCGGTGGCGTTCAAGCGTTACGCGGGATAGATTTGCAAGTCGAAGCGGGTGATTTTTATGCGCTTTTGGGGCCGAATGGCGCAGGAAAGTCCACCACCATTGGAATAATCAGCTCGCTGGTGAATAAAACCTCCGGGCGGGTTAGCGTTTTCGGCTACGATCTCGATAAAGACACAGTTAACGCCAAACGCCAGCTTGGGCTGGTCCCACAGGAGTTTAACTTTAACCCGTTTGAAACCGTGCAGCAGATCGTGGTCAACCAGGCCGGTTACTACGGCGTTGAGCATAAAGAAGCGGTTAAACGCAGCGAAATTTACCTCAAACAGCTCGATCTGTGGGAAAAACGCAACGAACGCGCGCGCATGCTTTCCGGTGGGATGAAACGCCGTCTGATGATTGCCCGTGCGCTGATGCATGAGCCAAAATTACTCATCCTTGATGAACCGACGGCGGGCGTGGATATTGAGCTGCGCCGTTCAATGTGGGGCTTTTTAAAAGATTTAAACGACAAAGGCACCACCATTATTCTGACCACTCACTATCTTGAAGAAGCGGAAATGCTGTGTCGCAATATCGGCATTATCCAGCACGGTGAGCTGGTGGAAAACACCTCAATGAAGAGCCTGCTCTCTAAGTTGAAATCCGAGACCTTTATTCTCGATCTGGCACCGAAAAGCCCGCTGCCAAAACTGGAAGGCTACCAATACCGGCTGGTGGATACCTCCACGCTGGAAGTGGAGGTGCTGCGTGAACAAGGGGTCAACAGCGTGTTCTCACAGCTGAGCGCCCAGGGCATTCAGGTATTGAGTATGCGAAACAAAGCGAACCGACTGGAAGAACTGTTTGTTTCTCTGGTGCATGAAAAACAAGGAGATCGCGCATGATGCAGCTTTATTGGGTGGCGCTGAAAAGCATCTGGGCGAAAGAGATCCACCGCTTTATGCGCATCTGGGTCCAGACACTGGTTCCCCCCGTCATCACCATGACGCTCTATTTTATTATCTTTGGTAACCTGATCGGCTCGCGTATCGGCGAAATGCATGGTTTTAGCTACATGCAGTTTATCGTGCCGGGGCTGATTATGATGGCGGTGATCACCAACTCGTACGCGAACGTGGCATCGTCATTCTTCAGCGCTAAGTTTCAACGCAATATTGAAGAGCTGCTGGTCGCCCCGGTACCAACGCACGTGATCATCGCCGGTTTCGTCGGCGGCGGCGTGGCACGTGGCTTGTGCGTAGGCATTCTGGTAACGGCTATTTCACTGTTCTTCGTGCCTTTCCAGGTGCATTCTTGGGTCTTTGTGGCGCTTACGCTGATGTTAACGGCGGTACTGTTCTCGCTGGCCGGTTTGCTGAACGCAGTCTTTGCTAAAACCTTTGACGATATCAGCCTGATCCCAACCTTCGTACTGACACCACTGACCTATCTGGGTGGCGTGTTCTATTCGCTAACGCTGCTGCCACCGTTCTGGCAGGGGCTGTCGCATCTGAACCCGATTGTCTACATGATTAGCGGTTTCCGCTACGGCTTCCTGGGGATTCATGATGTTCCGCTAGTCACCACGTTTGGTGTGCTGGTGGTGTTTATCGCTGCGTTTTATTTGCTGTGCTGGTACCTGATTCAGCGCGGACGCGGCCTGCGCAGCTAATTCTTTCTTCCTCTCCTTGCCTGGGAGAGGAAGACTTTTGATGCTTGTCACCATTACGGATTTATCACACTGATAAACTACTTGCCTGCTAAGGAGGTAGGCAATGTTAGGTTGGGTAATTACCTGTCATGACGATAAGGCACAGGATATGCTGCATCGTCTGGAGAAAAAGTACGGCCCGTTGGCCCAATGTCAGGCGGTAAGTTTCTGGCGTGGACTCAGCTCGAATATGCTAAGCCGCATGATGTGCCACGCCCTGCATGCCACAGACTCAGGCGAGGGCGTGATATTCCTGACGGATATGGCCGGGGCCGCGCCTTACCGCGTGGCTTCGTTAATGAGCCATAAACATCCCCAGTGTGAAGTGATTTCTGGCATCAGCTATCCATTACTTGAGCGAATGATTTCGTCTCGGGAATCTATGAGCAGTTCAGCGTTTCGCGATTGCATCGTCGCACTTGGCGGCCCCGAAGTCTCCAGTCTCTGGCATCAGCAACAAAAAAATCCCCCCTTCGTGTTGAAGCATGATTTGTATGAGTATTAATCATTGGTATTGATGGCGCTTTTGCTACAATAGCCGAGGTTTCTCGCCTCGGTTATCTCATATGGTTATGCGCGTTCTGCTTGTTTTATTGCTCCTGTTTTCTGGCAGCGTCGCTGCGGCTTTGCCTGCTCGTTATATGCAAACCACCGAAGCCGCCGCCGTATGGGCGCAGATTGGCAATAAGATGGTGACGGTTGGGAATATTCGCGCCGGGCAGATCCTCGCTGTTGAGCCTATTGCGGCAGACTATTACGAATTTTCCTTTGGTTTTGGCACCGGGTTTATTGATAAGGGACACCTGGAGCCCGTTCAGGGGCGGCAGAAAGTCGATGATGGTCTGGGCGATCTCAATAAACCGCTCAGCAACCAAAGCCTGGTAACCTGGAAAGATACGCCAGTTTATAACGCTCCGGATGTCGGTAGCGCCCCGTTTGGCGTGCTGGCGGATAATCTGCGTTATCCGGTCATCAGCAAGCTTAAAGACCGACTCAACCAGACCTGGTACCAGATCCGCATTGGTGGCCGACTGGCCTATGTTAGCGCGCTGGATGCGCAGGAAGACAACGGCATCCCGGTGTTAACCTATCATCATATTTTGCGCGATGAAGAGAATACCCGCTTTCGCCATACCTCCACTACAACCTCCGTACGCGCTTTCAGCAACCAGATGGCCTGGCTCCAGGATCGCGGCTACACCACGTTGACGATGTATCAACTGGAAGGCTACGTGCAGAATAAAATGAATCTCCCGGCGCGGGCGGTGGTGCTGACCTTTGATGATGGTCTCAAGTCGGTGAGTCGTTATGCTTACCCCATTTTGAAGCAGCACGGCATGAAGGCCACGGCGTTTATCATCTCCTCACGCATCAAGCGCCACCCGCAGAAGTGGGATCCGAAATCGCTGCAGTTTATGAGTCTCTCTGAACTGAACGAGATCCGGGACGTGTTCGACTTCCAGTCGCATACCCATTTTTTGCATCGGGTTGATGCGAATCGCCGGCCGATCCTACTGAGTCGCAGCTATCATAATATTCTGTTCGATTTCGCCCGTTCGCGCCGGGCATTGTCCCAGTTTAATCCTCACGTTCTGTATCTTTCGTACCCGTTTGGCGGTTATAACGCCACGGCGGTAAAAGCAGCAGGCGACGCGGGATTCCACATGGCGGTCACCACGGTGAGAGGGAAGGTTAAGCCGGGAGATAATCGGTTCTTATTGAAAAGGCTTTATATTTTAAGGACGGATTCGCTGGAGACGATGTCGCGGCTGATAGTCAATCAGCCGCAGGGGTAAGTACTGTCAGGCAACCTGTACCGGAATAGCTTTCGCGGTGCGCTTCATCTCGTTGTCGCCTTCAAAATAGGCCACTTTCGGACGCCAGGTGCGGGCTTCTTCGTCAGACATGGTGACGAAGCTGGCGATAATTACAATATCGCCAACATCAGCGCAATGCGCCGCAGCTCCGTTCACCGAGATGATTCTGGAGCCGCGTTCAGCCGCAATTGCATAGGTTGAGAAACGTTTACCGTTGGTTACGTTCCAGATATCAATAGCTTCGTTTTCCAGAATACCTGAGGCATCGAGAAAATCCTGGTCGATGGCGCAGGAGCCTTCGTAATGCAGGTCCGCCTGCGTGACTTTTACGCGGTGGAGCTTGCCTTGCAGCATGGTGCGAATCATAACTTCTATACCCTGTCGTTTACCTTGGCTAAGCAGACGAAACTGGCCTGCTTTGAGAAATTCTCAGGCAGTATTGCCCGATTTTTAACCCCTGTCTACTGGGCTAATGTAACGCTTTGATTATCGATCAGACGCGCCTGACCCAGCCAGGCGGCAGCCAGAATCACCGCGCGTTTGCTGGTTTCCGTCAGCTCCAGCAGCGTGTCGGCATCGCGAATCTGAATATCGTCGGCGCGGAAGCCTTTTTCATTCAGCTCCTGCTCGGCAATAGCAATAATCTCCTGCAACTCACGATTACCCGCAATCAGTTTTTCTGCGATGCTAGTCATCACTTTGTGCAGACCCGGCGCAATTTTACGCTGTTCTGCGGTCAGATAACCGTTACGTGAGCTAAGCGCCAGACCGTCTTTGGCGCGAATAATCGGCACGCCAACGATCTCAATGTCATAACCCATATCCGCCACCATTTTGCGGATCAGCGCCAACTGTTGGAAATCTTTCTCGCCGAAGCAGGCGAGGTCAGGCTGGATAAGGTTGAACAGCTTGCTGACGATAGTGGAAACGCCGCGGAAATGGCCCGGACGGCTTGCGCCTTCCAGCATGGTGGAGAGACCGGGAACCTCAACGAAAGTCTGGCCTTCCAGACCCTGTGGATAGATTTCCTCAACGGCTGGTGCAAAAACATAATCGACTTTGCGCTTGTTCAGCTTTTCACAATCTTCCTGCAGTGTGCGCGGATAACGCACCAGATCGTCCGGTCGGTCAAACTGCATCGGGTTGACGAAAATGCTGGCGATTACCACATCAGCCCGGGCTTTTGCCTCATCGACCAGCTTCATATGGCCGTCGTGCAGATTTCCCATGGTGGGAACCAGTGCGATGCGTTTACCTTCCTGACGCAGACGACGAATATGCTGGCGCAGCAGCGGCAGGGTTTCAATAATTAACACAACAAGACTCCTTAAATACGATGCCTGATGGCGCTTCGCTTATCAGGCCTACGCGTGAAATTGTAGGCCGGATAAGGCGCGTAGCGTCGCCATCCGGCGTAATGGCGTGCTGGCAGATAAATTAATGGAAGCTGTGTTCTTCGCCCGGGTAAACGCCGGACTCCACTTCAGTCATATACTGCCGCACTGCGGCGCGCATGTCGCCTGCTTCATTGAGGAAATTCTTCGCAAATTTCGGGATATGACCACCGGTAATGCCAAACGCATCGTGCATGACGAGAATTTGCCCGTCGGTGACGTTACCTGCGCCAATACCGATAACCGGAATAGAAAGTGCTTCAGTGACGCGCTTAGCCAACTCAACCGGCACGCACTCCAGCACCAACAGCTGAGCGCCAGCGGCTTCTAAGGCCAGCGCGTCATCCAGCAGCACTTGTCCGGCATCGCCGCGGCCCTGAATTTTATAGCCGCCAAACACGTTCACCGACTGCGGGGTTAACCCCAGATGGCCGCAAACCGGTACGGCGCGTTCGGTGAGCATTTTCACCGTATCAACCAGCCACGCGCCGCCTTCAATTTTGACCATGTTGGCGCCCGCACGCATAACCACCGCGGCGTTTTCAAACGCCTGTTCCGGCGTGGCGTACGTCATAAATGGGAGATCGGAAAGCAGTAGACAGTTAGGGGCGCCGCGACGCACAGCGCGAGTGTGGTAGGCGATATCGTCAACGGTGACAGGCAGAGTGGAGTCATGCCCCTGGATCGTCATGCCCAGCGAGTCGCCAACCAGCATCACGTTAATGCCCTCGTCAGCAAATAGTTTGGCAAAGCTGTAGTCGTAGGCGGTAATTGTCGCGAAGCGTTTTTTCTCTTGCTTGCATTTCTGCAGCAGTGAAATGGTAGTGGGTTTCATAACATTTCCTGATGATGAAAGTCATATTTATCGGCATTCTAACAGTCACATTCAGGGGGGCAATTGTTTTAAGCAATCGTTTGGCGCTAAAGCAGTAAACGCTAAAGGGGAGGAGATACTTTACCAGTGTGCAGGTTTTGCAATACCAAGATGGGTGAGGTGCTGATGCAGTCTGATACCATCCGGAAAAATAAGCTCAGGCGCAATTTCGAATAACGGCCACAGCATAAAACCACGGTTTTTCATGTCGTAGTGCGGCACGGTCAGGCGTTCGGTGTTAATCACTTCATCGCCAAACAGCATAATATCGAGGTCCAGCGTTCGCGGTCCCCAACGTTCAGCTTTGCGCACCCGGCCCTGTTGCAGTTCAATTCGCTGGGTATGATCCAGCAACGCTTCGGGGGCGAGAGCGGTATCCAGCGCCACGGCGGCGTTCAGATAGTCGGGCTGATCCTGTGGACCCAACGGGGGGGTGCGATAAAACGAAGAAACCGCAACGATACGGCTGTCAGGGATTTCGCCGATCGCTTGCACGGCAGCATTCACCTGCTCCAGGGGAGAAGCTAAATTACTGCCGATGGCGATATAAACGACGGTCACGCGCTACCTTCGCGACGCGGCGCACGCTTACGCGGGCGGCGATGGCGACGGCGTACGTCAGGCTCTTCATCCAGTTCGTTCAGCATGCCTTTTTGTTCCGGCGGCGCGGAAACCTGGAATTCACCCCACCATTTCGCCAGTCGTTGCAGTTCAGCGTTGTGTTCTACTTCGGCACGCAGTGCTAACAGGTCGTAAGCTGCGCGGAACTTTGGATGTTCCATCAGCTTCCAGGCGCGTTTACCCTGACGACGGGACATACGTAATTGCAACTGCCAGATATCGCGGGTTAGCGAGGTCAGACGTTTCGGGATCGCCAGCGAGCGGCAGGCTTCATCCAGCACGTCGTTCATTGCCAGCGCGAAAGCGTCGTAGTAAGCCAAACCGCTTTCTTGCGCAATTTTCTGCGCGGCTTCCAGTAACGGATACCAGAACATCGCGGCGAACAAGAACGCCGGGTTAACGCGCATATCATTGTTAATGCGGTTATCGGTATTCTTCAGCACCTGAGCGATAATGCGTTCCATCGGGCTGTCACCGTCTTCGGTGAAGTAGCGTGTAATGGTTGGGAACAGCGGCTGGAACAGGCTGTACTCACGCAGTTTTTTATAGGTTTCATACCCATAGCCCGCCTGTAACAGCTTAAGTGCTTCTTCAAACAGGCGTGCGGGAGGAATGTCGTTCAGCAGCGTTGCCAGACGTGGGATCGGCTCTGCGGTTTCCGGGCTGATACGCATGTCGAGCTTGGCGGCAAAGCGCACGGCGCGCAGCATACGCACGGGATCTTCGCGATAGCGCGTTTCCGGATTACCGATCAGGCGAATGATGCCCTCTTCGAGGTCCTGCATACCGCCGACGTAATCACGCACGGTGAAATCGGCCACGCTGTAATACAGGCTGTTTATCGTGAAATCGCGACGTTGGGCATCTTCCTCAATGGAGCCGAAGATGTTGTCGCGCAGCAACATACCGTTTTGCCCGCGTTGCGACGTGGTGCGATCGGCTTCGCTGCCTTCATGATGGCCGCGGAATGTCGCCACTTCGATAATTTCTGGGCCGAACATGACATGAGCCAGACGGAAACGGCGACCGACCAGGCGACAGTTACGAAACAGTTTGCGCACCTGATCCGGCGTTGCGTTAGTGGTGACATCAAAATCTTTCGGCTTTTTGCCCAGCAAAAGATCGCGTACACCACCGCCAACCAGCCATGCCTCGTATCCGGCCTTATTGAGCCTGTACATTACCTTCAGGGCATTTTCACTGATATCTTTGCGGGAGATAGAGTGCTGCTCACGCGGAATTACCGTCATATGTGGACGGGCGACGGCGAGCTCAGCCTCGCGCTCCTCGCGGCTTAGCACCTTGCGGCAAAAATTAGCGACTCGGGTAAAAATAGTGCACCTCGGTAGTGTCAAACTTCAATCAGAACAAGTGTTGCTGTGTAAAAATAGCGGCTAATCATAGCTCAGCGTGGCGCATTTGAGAATGCCGGATTTAAGATCACTGATTCAGGCACTGTTGTCAGACGCCAGTTCTCAACGGCAAACGCCAGGATCTGGTCCACACGCATCTCCTGCCACGGGATATCGGCACGCTGGCCGAGAAAGCGTAGCGCGGCAATAATCACTGGGCGCGGATCGCCTTGTGGTAGCGCAGGTGCATGATTTTGTTTTGAAAGTTTAGCGCCTTGTTCGTTGAGCGCCAGCGGAAGATGAATATAGTCAGGCGCTTGCCAGCCAAACTGCTGATACAAAGAGATTTGCCGCACCGTGGGTTCGATGAGATCGGCGCCGCGAACAATCTCCGTTACGCCCTGAAAGTGGTCATCAACTACCACGGCGAGGTTATAGGCAAACAGCCCGTCGCGGCGGTGGATGATAAAATCTTCACCAGCAAGTTGCGGGTCAGCCTGAATCACACCGCGTAGCCGGTCAGTAAACTGCATCACGGGATGGCGTTGTTTAATGCGGACGGCCGCCTGTTCTGGCCCGAGGCGTAACTCACGGCAGTGACCGTCGTAAATACCGCCGACGCTTTGAATACGCGCTCGTGTGCAGGTGCAGTAATAGCTCAGATCCTGCTGATGCAGCCAGGTAAGCGCTTCGCGGTAGGCTTCATGGCGTTGGGATTGCCATAAAATATCGCCATCCCAGTGCAGGCCGTAATGTTCCAGCTGACGCAGGATCGTATCTGCAGCACCGGGAACTTCACGAGGGGGATCAATATCTTCAATGCGTACTCGCCAGATTCCGCGCCGGGCACGAGCCTGCAGGTAACTGCCGAGGGCGGCAATCAGTGAACCGAAATGCAGTTCGCCGGAGGGGGAAGGGGCGAAGCGGCCAATATAGTGTGAATCGCTCATTTTGCGGACTGACAAATAATAAGGCGGGAGAAACTCCCGCCTGTAGTAAATGTGGTAAAAATGACCGGAATTAACCTGCCATCTGTTTTTCGCGGATTTCTGCCAGCGTTTTGCAGTCGATACACAGATCGGCTGTCGGACGCGCTTCCAGACGGCGAATACCAATTTCTACGCCGCACGATTCGCAGTAGCCGAAATCTTCGTCTTCTACTTTCTTCAGCGTCTTCTCGATCTTTTTGATCAGTTTGCGCTCACGGTCACGGTTACGCAGCTCAAGGCTGAATTCTTCTTCCTGCGCGGCGCGGTCCACCGGATCAGGGAAGTTAGCCGCTTCGTCTTGCATATGAGATACGGTGCGATCAACTTCATCCCTAAGTTGATTACGCCATGCCTCAAGAATACGCCTGAAGTGCGACAGCTGGGCTTCGTTCATATACTCTTCGCCCGGTTTCTCCTGGTACGGCTCCACCCCAGCGATGGCGAGAATACTCAGGGACGATGTTTTACGGTTTTGCCCTTCTTGCATGTTGCTTCTCCTTAACACGCACTATCGATCCCCATGTTCGGGGGAAAAATCAGGTCGCTATAAATAGCAGATGCTTTTCCGGATAGCAATTATCTAAACGTAACACTTGACAACCCTGTGAGGAAAAGCGTATTTGCCCACGCGCCCAGAATACTAATTAACCAAATGTTTACACCATTACAAGGTAATGGGCAACGGCTCTTTAAGAGTCATGCCATGGGCAGAAAGTTCCGCTTTATAAACCAGAATTTCTACCCCCTTAAGCTGTGCTTCAACTAATAATTGCGCATATTTTGCATCGATATGGTGCGCGGGTGAAAACCGTGTAATGGCTGAATGCAACACGGCGAAAAATATCACCGCCCGCTTGCCTTCTGCCGCTACGCTCATCAATTCCCGAAGATGCTTCTGACCTCGTTCAGTGATGGCATCGGGAAAATAACCCTGATCATTTTCCGCCAACGTGACTGATTTCACTTCAATATAGCAGTCAGGTCGGGAATCCGCCTGCAACAAAAAGTCGATACGGCTCCCTTCTGCGCCGTATTTTACTTCACTTTTCAAGGCACTGTAGCCTGAAACTTCCGAAATAAGCTCATTCTGAATAGCCTCTTTCGTTAATCTATTGGCCCACAGCGTGTTAACACAAATAAATGCCCCGGATTGGGTTTGCATTAATTCCCAGGTATGTGGATATTTCCGTTTAGTATTTTCTGATGTCGAATACCAGACGGTATCACCCGGGGTGGCGCATCCGGTCATCGCGCCAGTATTTGGGCAGTGTAACGTTAACGTTGAGCCATCCGGTGTGATCACATCCGCTAAAAAACGCTTGTAGCGCTGGATGAGCGTTGCAGGTTGTAAAGGTGGAGAAAATTGCATAAACAGTCCCTTTAATTATTCAGTCAGCGTCCAGCGTTGCAGCTGCGTATAACGCGTGCGTCCTCGTGCGAATGAAGAGGAGTAAAGTGCGAACTCCGTGACCGGAAATGACCAGCCAAAGCCCGGTGGGGGGATGGGAACCGCGTGTCCGGCATCGCGCAGCAGCGTGATATGTGGGTGAAACGGCTGCGGGCTTTGATAACATCCGCTGCGTGCGGCCTGCGCCCGCAGCATATTCGCCAGTTGTAACAGTCCGCGCGGTGGCTGACGCATCCCCAGCCACACGACCCGCGAACGCAGCCATTGCCCGGCATCATCCAGTTTGAGCGTAAAACCTGGCTGGCGAATGCGTCCGGCTAGTTGCGACAACGCCTGTTGTTTCTCTGCGCTGACATCACCTAAAAAGGCCAGCGTCAGATGCAGATTCTCGGCGGCGACGGGACGGCCTGCTTCAGGAGGGAACTGCGCGGCTCGCCAGTGGATTAACTGTTCCCGAACCCCGCCTGGCAATTCAATCGCAAAGAACAGCCTTTTTGGCTCAGACATTATGGATACTCGGTTATGAATTAACGCGATGCTACAATGCAGCGCGAAGAATGTTAACCCTCTGGAGCTATTTGTGACGTCGTTGCCCGTTGCCGCCGTAGTGCCTGAACTGCTTACCGCCCTTGATGCCTCGACTCAGGTGCTGCTGACCGCGCCGACCGGTGCCGGAAAATCGACCTGGCTGCCGTTGCGACTGCTTGAACATGGTGGCATCAAGGGGCGGATTATTTTGCTGGAGCCGCGCCGTCTGGCGGCACGCAACGTGGCGCAGCGGTTGGCGGAGTTGCTGAACGAAAAGCCCGGTGAGACCGTGGGTTATCGCATGCGCGCGCAAAGCTGCGTGGGGTCGCAGACCCGGCTGGAAGTGGTGACGGAAGGCGTTCTGACGCGCATGATCCAGCGCGATCCCGAACTCACTGGCGTCGGGTTAGTGATCCTCGATGAATTTCACGAACGGAGCCTGCAGGCCGACCTGGCGCTGGCTTTGTTGCTGGACGTACAGCAAGGTCTGCGTGACGATCTGAAACTATTGATCATGTCCGCAACGCTCGATAACGGGCGCTTGCAGCAGTTATTGCCCGATGCGCCCATGATTATCTCTGAAGGCCGCACATTCCCGGTCGCGCGACGGTATCAGCCGCTGGCGGCACATCTGCGTTTTGACGAAGCGGTGGCGATAGCGACGGCGGAGCTACTGCGCCATGAAAGCGGGTCGCTGCTGCTGTTTTTACCGGGCGTTGGGGAAATCCTGCGCGTGCAGGAACAACTGGCAACGCGTGTGGGCGGCGATGTTGTGTTATGTCCATTGTACGGCGCGTTGACGCTGGCTGAGCAGCGTCAGGCGATTTTGCCCGCGCCACAAGGTAAGCGCAAAGTGGTGCTGGCGACCAATATTGCCGAAACCAGCTTAACGATTGAAGGTATCCGGCTGGTGGTGGACTGCGCCCAGGAGCGCCTGGCGCGCTATGACGCGCGTACCGGTTTAACGCGGTTGATTACCCAGCGCATTAGCCAGGCATCGATGACACAGCGAGCCGGGCGTGCAGGTCGTCTGGAGCCAGGTATCTGCCTACATTTGCTTGCCAAAGAGCAGGCGGAAAGAGCGGCGGCGCAGGGAGAGCCTGAGATATTACAGAGCGATCTGTCCGGACTACTGATGGAGCTGCTGCAATGGGGATGTACCGATCCTGAGCAACTGAACTGGCTGGATACGCCGCCCGCTATCAACCTGCAGGCGGCAAAACGGCTGTTGCAGATGCTGGGGGCGCTTGAGGGCGACAGGCTCAGTGCCCGTGGGCAGAAAATGGCGGCTTTGGGTAATGATCCCCGTTTAGCGGCTATGCTGGTTAGCACCAAAAATGACGATGAAGCGGCATCGGCCGCAAAACTGGCAGCAATTTTGGAAGAGCCGCCGCGCGGGGGCAGCACCGATTTAGCTGTGGCGTTTTCACGAAATCAGCCCGCCTGGCAGCAGCGCAGTCAACAATTATTGAAACGGCTTAACGTACGCAGCGGGCAGCCCGACAGCGCGTTGCTCCCTTTGTTGCTATCGCAAGCGTTTGCCGATCGGATCGCCCGTCGACGTGGACAAGAAGGGCGCTATCAACTGGCCAACGGCATGGGCGCGATGCTGGATGCCGATGACGCCCTGGGGCGCCATGAGTGGCTGATAGCGCCGCTGTTACTGCAGGGTAGCGCATCGCCAGATGCGCGTATTTTGTTAGCGTTGCCGCTGGATATTGAAGCGTTGATGCAGACGTGTCCTGAACTGCTGCAACAGTCCGACACCATCGAATGGGATGAAGCCCAGGGAACGTTAAAAGCACTGCGTCGGTCGCGTATCGGCCAGTTGACGGTAAAAGTACAGCCGCTAGCCAAGCCCTCGGAAGAAGAGTTGCATCAGGCGATGCTGAATGGTATTCGCGATAAAGGGCTAAGTGTGCTCAACTGGACGCCGGAGGCCGAGCAGTTTCGGCTGCGTTTGCAATGTGCGGCAAACTGGTTACCGGAGTACGACTGGCCTGCGGTAGATGAGGATTCTCTGCTGAATACGCTGGAGCTCTGGCTGCTGCCGCACATGAGCGGTGTGCACTCTTTACGCGCGTTAAAAGCACTCAATGTGGGTCAGGCATTGCGCGGTTTGCTGGACTGGTCAATGCTGCAACGTCTGGATAGTGAACTGCCAGCGCATTACACTGTGCCAACGGGAAGCCGGATTGCCATTCGCTATCATGAGGATAATCCTCCTGTATTGGCCGTTCGGATGCAGGAAATGTTTGGTGAAGCAAACACCCCGACTATCGCCCAGGGACGCGTGCCGCTGGTACTGGAGCTGTTGTCTCCGGCCCAAAGACCGCTACAGGTGACGAGCGATCTAAGCGCGTTCTGGCAGGGATCGTACCGCGAGGTGCAAAAAGAGATGAAAGGGCGTTATCCCAAACATGTCTGGCCGGACGATCCGGCGAATACCGCGCCAACGCGGCGCACCAAAAAGTATTCATAGCTGTATGCGTGGTTGCCTGATGGCGCTGCGCTTATCAGGGCGAACGTAGGCCGGATAAGGCGTTTTACGCCGCCATCCGGCATGAATACAGCTGAAAATTGAGAGATTTCTTCTTCTGTCGCAGGACGGAAGAACAGAGAATCGGGCCTTTGCGCCTGAATGTTGCGGAGAAAAAGCATGGCGGGGAATGACCGCGAGCCAATTGGACGTAAAGGGAAACCCTCGCGTCCAGTGAAACAAAAGGTGAGCCGTCGTCAACTCAGAGATGAAGAGTATGACGACGATTATGATGATGATGACTATGAGGATGAAGAACCGATGCCGCGTAAGGGTAAAGGCAAAGGGCGTAAGCCTCGTGGTAAACGCGGCTGGTTCTGGCTGCTGGTAAAACTGTCGATTGTTTTTTTGGTGCTGATCGCCATTTACGGCGTCTATCTGGACCAAAAAATCCGTAGCCGTATCGACGGCAAAGTCTGGCAGCTTCCGGCGGCAGTATATGGCCGCATGGTTAACCTTGAGCCAGAAATGCCCATCGGCAAGAACGAGATGGTGAAGCTGCTGGAGGCCACGCAGTATCGTCAGGTCTCGAAGATGACGCGTCCGGGCGAATTCACCGTACAGGCGAAGAGCATTGAGATGATTCGTCGTCCGTTTGACTTCCCGGACAGTAAAGAAGGGCAGGTGCGCGCACGTCTGACCTTTGATGGCGATCATCTGGACACTATCGAGAATATGGATAACAACCGCCAGTTCGGTTTCTTCCGTCTCGATCCGCGTCTGATTACCATGCTCTCTTCACCTAACGGCGAGCAGCGCCTGTTTGTCCCGCGCAGTGGATTCCCGGATCTGCTGGTAGATACGCTGCTGGCAACCGAAGACCGTCACTTCTATGAGCATGATGGCGTCAGCCTCTACTCGATTGGTCGTGCGGTGCTGGCCAACCTGACGGCCGGTCGCACGGTGCAGGGGGCGAGTACGCTGACTCAGCAACTGGTGAAGAACCTGTTCCTGTCCAGCGAACGTTCTTACTGGCGTAAGGCCAACGAAGCTTACATGGCGCTGCTGATGGATGCGCGTTACAGCAAAGATCGCATTCTTGAGCTGTACATGAACGAAGTCTATCTCGGTCAAAGCGGCGATAATGAAATTCGCGGCTTCCCGCTGGCGAGCCTCTATTATTTCGGTCGTCCGGTGGAAGAACTGAGTCTCGACCAGCAGGCGTTGCTGGTGGGGATGGTTAAAGGGGCGTCAATCTATAACCCATGGCGTAACCCGAAGCTGGCGCTGGAGCGTCGTAACCTCGTGCTGCGTTTGCTGCAACAGCAGCAGATCATCGATCAGGATCTGTATGACATGCTGAGCGCGCGTCCGTTAGGCGTACAGCCGCGTGGTGGAGTAATCTCGCCACAGCCAGCCTTTATGCAGATGGTGCGTCAGGAGCTTCAGGCGAAGCTGGGCGATAAAGTTAAAGATCTCTCCGGCGTGAAAATTTTCACCACCTTTGATTCCGTGGCGCAGGACGCTGCGGAAAAAGCGGCGGTGGAAGGCATTCCGGTGCTGAAGAAACAGCGTAAGCTGAGCGATCTGGAAACCGCGATTGTGGTGGTTGACCGATTCAGTGGCGAAGTTCGCGCCATGGTTGGCGGGGCAGAGCCGCAGTTCGCGGGCTATAACCGTGCGATGCAGGCGCGTCGTTCGATTGGTTCTCTGGCGAAGCCGGCGACCTATCTGACTGCGCTCAGCCAGCCGAAGCTTTACCGCCTGAATACCTGGATTGCTGATGCGCCGATTGCGCTGCGCCAGCCGAACGGCCAGGTGTGGTCACCGCAGAACGATGACCGTCGCTATAGCGAAAGCGGAAGAGTGATGCTGGTGGATGCGTTAACCCGCTCCATGAACGTACCGACGGTAAATCTGGGGATGGCGCTGGGCTTGCCTGCGGTAACCGATACCTGGTTGAAACTGGGCGCGCCGAAAGATCAGCTTAACCCGGTTCCGGCCATGCTGCTGGGGGCGTTGAACCTGACGCCAATCGAAGTAGCACAGGCGTTCCAGACTATCGCCAGCGGCGGGAACCGTGCGCCGTTGTCGGCGCTGCGTTCGGTGATTGCCGAAGATGGTACCGTGCTGTACCAGAGCTTCCCGCAGGCTGAGCGTGCCGTTCCGGCGCAGGCGGCGTATATGACGCTGTGGACCATGCAGCAGGTGGTTCAGCGTGGTACGGGTCGTCAGCTTGGCGCGAAATATCCTGGCTTGCATCTGGCAGGGAAAACCGGGACCACCAACAACAACGTGGATACCTGGTTTGCCGGGATCGACGGCAGCCAGGTGACCATCACCTGGGTGGGCCGCGATAACAACCAGCCAACCAAGCTGTACGGTGCCAGCGGCGCGATGTCGATTTATCAGCGTTATCTGGCTAACCAGACGCCAACACCGCTGGTGCTGACGCCACCGGAGGATGTGGTGGATATGGGCGTAGACTACGACGGTAACTTCGTTTGTAGCGGCGGGATGCGCACGCTTCCGGTATGGACCACCGATCCTGATTCGCTGTGTCAGCAGGGTGAAATGCTGCAGCAGTCGGGGAATCCGTTCGATCAATCTTCTCAACAGCCGCAGCAGCAGCCTCAACAGCAGCAACCGCCGCAGCAAGAGAAGAAAGACAGCGATGGCGTGGCTGGTTGGATAAAAGATATGTTTGGCGGTAACTGATTTTTTAGCTGTCCTCCCCCGCATCGGTGCCTGCTGATGTGGGGGAATTCTCCCTCTTGTGGTATTCGCATTTCGGTCTGTATAGTAAGCTCAGGATAGGGTGAACAGTGATGGTGTTTCCTGCCTATATTTTCCGTTTAATCATAAATTCAATATATTATTTTTTTGTATATATCATCGGTTGGTTGATTTTATTCTATTTTTTCTGCGTTTTTTTATTATCTGCCCGTATGCATATGTGGGCAATATTGTTTTTATGAATATATTCATGCTGGCTAAAATCACCATTAAGAAAATATTATTTTCATAAATTGTTCTGCTAAAACAAGATGTTGTGTGTTGTTTCTTTAGTTTTGGTGAATGTGTTGATTAGCTTTTATTCATTATGGTACGTAGAATAGATGACACAAGGGAATGTTTTAAACTGAATGAGTTGATAAAGATATATTATATCTATGATGTTGTTGGATTTATATTCCAGCACTTCTCCAGCCATTGTCTATTTCCCCTCTGTGTTAACTTTTCTCTTCATTGATTTTTGTGAACATATGTAAGGAATACGTTATGTGCAAAAAAATTATCATCTCGTTGCTTGTCAGTAGTGCAATGGCAACTGTAGCAACATCTGCTTTTGCCGTTGATACCGGGACGGTAACGTTTAATGGGAAAATTCTTCCCGATAGTTGCGTGGTTGATGTAAATGGTACAGCGACAAACGGTACTGTGACGTTTAACAACCTTTCTCAAACTGCGTTTGGCGAAGATAAAAAAGTCGGCGACACGCAATCTTTTGCGATTACGCTGACAGAATGTGATGCTGCGGTTGCCAACCTCAATATCAAATTTGATGGGACGCGTATTGCCGGATACGACGATGAAGTCTTGCAGGCGACAGGGACTGCGCAGAACCTCGGGGTACGTATGCTTCCTGAAGGGAGCAGCAACTACGTGAAATTTGATGGCTCAGATCCTGAAGCGGCACTGAATAAGACTAACGGCGAGAGCGTGGTTTTTAATTATAAAGCTGAGGTTATCCAGGTTGGTAGCACTTTACCAACTACCGGTGATTATACCGCACAAGCGACCTATACTCTGCTTTATCGTTAATCATCATAAACCTGGCCCAGGCAGGGCCAGTATTTCAATGGAATGGAAAGATGAAACGACTTATCACAGCATTAATACTTATATTAACCTCGGGATTAAATTCGGTTCAAGCTGGCGTAGTAGTGGGTGGCACACGAATTATATATCCGGCTAACCAATCTGAAGTACAGATTGCTTTAAAAAATAAAGATAATGATAAACGTTATCTGGTGCAGAGTTGGGTCAGTAATATTGATGACAGCAAAGCGCCATTTATTATGACACCGCCAATTTACAAATTGGACGAAAACCGCCAGACGCTGCTACACGTGGTTTATACCGGAAATAAATCGGCGCTACCTCAGGATCGTGAGTCATTATTTATGGCGAACATCAAATCTGTTGCAGCGATCCCAGAAGAATTGCATGACAAGAACACGTTACAATTTGCCATTAAAACTAAATTAAAACTGTTTTATCGCCCGGCCTCATTGACAGAAGACGAGGCAAAAATGGCCTGGCAATCGTTGCAATTTAGCCGCCATCAAAATCAACTGGTGGTGAAAAACCCCACACCCTTCTATGTCACCTTCGGACAGATCTCTGTGGCGGGAAAAGCGATTAAACCGGCTATAAACCAGTCCTCTCCGACGGCATTAACGATGATGGTCGCTCCATTTGGTGAGCAGCGTTTTCCGCTGCCATCGGCAGTAAAAGGCAACGTTGTCTGGACCGCAATTAATGATTTTGGCTCAGAAACCGAACAGCGTAAACAGTCGCTGTAAATCAGCTATCGATGAGTTATGGGGTGACATTTATGCCTTCACATCGTACTGCCCGGCTTTTTGCTCTCAATACGCTGACATTCGCTATATTGACTGCGAGTGGTTCCGTTTGTGCTGATGATTATTTCAATCTCAGTGTACTTGAAACGGGAACCCCACTTGAGAATACCGGGGCGCTTGAAGCTTTTTTACAGCATAATGGTTTATCCCCCGGACGTTATTTAACGTCGATTGTTTGGGATCAGGATCGCATTGATAAACGAAATTTAAATTACCTCCTTTCAAAAGATAACAGCAAACTGATTCCGCAATTTACCAAAGCGGAGCTGCGCGAACTGGGCGTTAAAGTTGATACGGTTCTGGCATTAAATAATGTTAACGAAGATACGTTGCTGGGTGATATTAGCGAATATATCGCGGATGGACGCTATGACTTCAATCCGGAAACACAGGTGCTGCAATTACGTATTCCGCAGATCTACCGCGACCGCAAAATTTCGGGCGAAAGCAATCCCACTTTCTGGGATGACGGCATTCCGGCTCTGTGGACCAGTTACTATATTTCGGGATCGCACCAACAATCCGGAGGTCAAAATAATGCTTCGAACTGGGCAAGTTTGAATTCAGGGATGAATATCGGCCCCTGGCGTTTGCGTAACACCAGCAATTGGGGGAATGATAATGGTTGGCAATCTATTAATACGACGCTTGGACGCGATGTCAAAGCATTGCGTAGCCAGCTTCAGATAGGGCAAACCTACACTAACGGCGAACTGTTCGATAGCGTGCAGATGACGGGCGTTAAGCTGGAGACCGATACCAGTATGCAGCCCAGTGGATTACAGGGCTTTGCCCCGGTCGTTCGTGGGATTGCTAATAGCGATGCCAAAGTCACCATTAAGCAAAACGGTTACACCATCTACCAGACCAACGTCTCGCCTGGCCCGTTTGAAATTCGTGATTTAACGCAGGTGACGGCAGGAGCGGATCTGGAAGTCACCGTGACGGAGGCCGACGGTACAGAGCGCAGCTTTATTCAGGCCAGCTCCTCGGTGCCGATTATGCAACGTGAAGGCGCGCTGAAGTACAGCCTGGCGGCTGGGAAATATCGCGATGTTGATAACGGCGAGGAGCCGGAATTCAGCCAGGCTACGGCAATTTATGGCTTACCTTTCGGAATTACCGCTTACGGCGGTCTGCAGGGCGCGTCGATGTATCGTGCCGGACTGGTCGGCATCGGAGCTGATTTACGCGATTTTGGTTCGCTGTCGATGGATCTGACGGCGGCGAGAACCGCGTTTGACGACGAACGCGCGGATGCGAATGGCCAGTCGTGGCGCGCGCAGTACGCAAAAGATTTTCCGTTAACCAATACCACGGTCACGCTGGCCAGCTATCGTTATTCCACCTCCGGGTTTTATACCTTTCAGGAGGCTCTCGATCAGCGTAATAACAGCTACGACGATGACAGCATCTATAGCTATCGCGATAGCTATAACCGTCGCAGCCGCCTGCAACTTAATCTTTCTCAGTCGTTACAGAGCTGGGGATCTGTATACGCCAACGCTTATCAGCAAGATTACTGGGGAATGGAAGGCCATGAACGAAGCGTGAGTCTCGGTTACAGCAGCAGTTGGCAGGGCGTTAACTGGTCGCTGAATTACAGCATGACAAAAACGCCATCAACCACTAACGATCAGCAGTTTTCTATCTCAATGAATGTCCCTCTTTCGCGTTGGCTGGCGAATGCCTGGGGAACATATACTCTGACAAGTTCAAAAAATGGTAATAGTGCACATCAGGTTGGCGTCAGTGGAACGCTACTGGAAGATAACAATTTAAATTATAACCTTCAGCAAACCTACACCGATAACGATGTCGGTTATGGTGCCTATCTCTCTTCCCGGTATCGGACATCGGTTGGCGAGTTCAGCGCCAATTACAGTTATCAAAAAGACAGTAAACAGTGGGGCTATGGCGCCCAGGGGTCCGTTGTTGCGCATTCGCAGGGAATAACGCTTGGACAATCCATTCAGGATGCTTTTGCCATTGTGCACATTACCGATGGCGATAATGTAAAAATACAAAATTCCCGGGGGGTTTACACCGATTATTGGGGCAATGCCATTGTGCCAACTTTAACCAATTATCGCCGTAATACTATTACTGTGAATACTCAGGGACGTGATGATATTGATATTCAGGATGCTTCTCTGGATGTGGTTCCGACAAAAGGGGCCGTCCTGAAGGCTGACTTCACGGCGCGTTCAGGTAAGCGTGCATTACTTACCTTAAAACATGATCAGAGCGTGGTTCCTTTTGGTGCTCTGTTAAGTATGGACGGTACGACATCGATCGTGGGTGACGACGGTGAAGTGTATGTCACTGGGCTAAAAGGAACACAGCGCATTGAGGTGCAATGGGGAAATACCGCACAGACGAAATGTACGGGTAGCGTAAGCGTGCCTGAGAACATGGGTACGGGAATTCTCTCAGCTACGGTTAATTGCCAATAATGGAAGATGGCTTATGAATACGGAAATTGTCAGATATGAGTAAAAGGAACATAAACATTTTCAGGGCTATGTTGATCATATTGATTTTAGCTGGATCTGCGGCACCTGTTTATGCCGCCACATGTACCGGAAATTACCCGGAAAATGGCGCAATGACCTTTCAGCTACCGGCAAGCATCACTGTGGAGCCTGACGTATCAGTTGGTACGGTTATTTATGAGGGAAGCATTGAGAGCGGCCAAATCGATATGGATTGCCAGGATACTGGCAACAAATACAAAGGTTACGCAGTGTTAACGGATGCCGATGCCCGCAATGGAGTGCTGGAAGGCGTTTATCAGACTAGCGTTCCAGGTATAGGTATCCGCATGGCTGAAGCGGAAGAACGAACACCTACCTTTACCTCTGAGGATATCGTCACACCCATGCATTTTTATAGCTATGGAGCAAGCGGATGGAACAGTATTCATACAAAGTACCATGCGTCAATGCAGTTGGTTGTGACGGGCGACGTCGAGGATGGTTATCTTGATACCTCCCGGCTGACAGCGCAAGAGAAGTGGGGGAATGATGTGATAGCTCAGATATTGGTATCTCCCACCAGCATTCATATCCAGACTAATACCTGTAACCTGGAGGATAAAAATATCAACGTGCCGCTGAAGACGATTAATGTCGATAACTTTGACAGTCAATTTTCAGAAGTACTCACCGATAACAGTTTCAAAATCGAGATTTCTGATTGTCGGGCAGGTACCCAAATCGATTATAAGTTCAACAGTGCTGGTTCGACAGGCGTTACGGATGGCAATATTTTGGCTATCGCCAGTGGAGACAGCTCTGCCAGCGGTGTCGGTATCCAGATTCTGGACACGAACAATAATGTGCTGAGTTTTGATCAAACCTATACCGCTGTGAGCAGCACCAGCGCTAACGAAGTGGCAGAAATTCCGCTGAAGGCACGCTATGCCAAAACCGGCAATGTCAAAGCCGGGAAAGTGGACGCCGTCGCGACTTTTGAGGTCTTTTACCGCTAACGCCTTGCGACCCGCTGCGGCGGGTTGTCAGCGCTCTAACATTCCAGCCTAATTTATTAACCCTTTCTTTTCATCTGGTTATTTCTTAACCCCTCAGTTTTAGTAGGGGCGCGTATTGCTTGCTATCTCGCCAGAGTTTCGAATATTATGCTGCCGTTATAATAATAATTCTCGTTTACGTTATCATTCACTTTCATCAGAGAAATACCAATGGCGCGTCTTAAAACTGCTCAGCCAAGTTCATCACTGCGTAAAATCGCAGTAGTGGTAGCCACAGCGGTTAGCGGCATGTCTGTCTATGCACAGGCGGCGGTTGACCCGAAAGAAGAAACCATCACCGTAACTGCAGCTCCTGCTCCGCAGGAAAGCGCATGGGGGCCAGCTCCGACCATTGCTGCTAAGCGTTCCGCTACTGCGACCAAGACTGATACGCCTATAGAAAAGACACCACAGTCTGTTTCGGTAGTGACCAACGAAGAGATGCAAATGCATCAATTCCAGTCGGTGAAAGAGGCTCTGGGATATACGCCTGGTGTGACTGTTAACAGTCGTGGCGCATCTAACACCTATGATTTTGTGATTATCCGTGGTTTCTCTTCCGTCGGCCTGAGCCAGAATAACTATCTGGATGGACTGAAATTGCAGGGTAACTTCTATAACGATGCGGTTATTGATCCCTACATGCTTGAACGTGTTGAGTTGATGCGTGGCCCAACGTCTGTACTCTATGGTAAGAGCAATCCTGGCGGCATCATCTCTATGGTCAGCAAGCGCCCGACCACAGAGCCGTTAAAAGAAATTCAGTTCAAAATGGGGTCGGACAATTTGTTCCAGACCGGTTTTGATTTTAGTGATGCGCTGGATGACAACGGGGAATTTTCCTACCGTTTAACCGGGCTGGCGCGCTCAACAAATGAGCAGCAGCAGGGTTCTGAATCACAGCGTTATACGATCGCGCCTTCCTTCTCATGGCGTCCTGATGACAAAACCAACTTTACGTTCCTGTCCTATTTCCAGAACGAACCGGAAACAGGTTACTACGGTTGGTTACCAAAAGAAGGCACCGTTGAACCGCTGCCAAACGGCAAGCGTTTGCCGACCGATTTCAATGAAGGTGCCTCAAACAATACTTATTCCCGCAATCAGAAAATGGTGGGATACAGCTTTGAGCATGGCTTTAACGATACATTTACCGTTCGCCAGAACCTGCGCTTTACTGAAATGAAGACGTCGCAGCAGAGTGTATACGGCACCGGGATCGCTTCCGATGGCCATACATTGAACCGTGGAACGGTCGTGGATGATGAGCGCCTGCAAAACTTTAGCGTCGATACGCAACTGGAAAGCAAATTTGCTACCGGTGCTGTGGAACATACTTTGTTAACTGGTGTTGATTTCATGCGCATGCGTAATGATATCAATGCTGCGTTTGGTAGTGCGCCACCCATTGATCTTAACGGCAACTATGACCCTGAGTATTTTGCATTTGGTGATACCGAACCGTATCAGATGAATGAAACCAAACAGACTGGTATCTACGTTCAGGATCAGGCTGAGTGGAATAAGTGGGTGTTTACCGTCGGCGGTCGCTACGACTGGTCTCAGCAAGCTACAACAATACGCCAGAACTCTTATACGCCAACGGAAGGATATATTGAGCGTAATGATCACCAGTTCACCTGGCGTGGTGGTGTAAACTACCTGTTTGATAATGGGATTACGCCGTATATCAGCTACAGTCAGTCGTTTGAACCGAGTTCATTTGACTTGTGGAGCGTGCCACGCGTTTCCTATGAGCCGTCCAAAGGCGAGCAGTATGAAGCCGGGATTAAGTATGTACCGAAAGATCTGCCGATTGTCGTCACCGGTGCGGTTTATCAGTTGACGAAAACCAATAATCTGACTGCTGATCCAACGAATCCACTGGCTCAGGTTCCTGCCGGTGAAATCCGTGCTCGTGGTGTTGAACTGGAAGCTAAAGCGGCGCTTACCGCGAATATCAACATGACTGCGTCTTATACCTATACCGATGCGGAATACACGAAAGACACCAATCTTAAGGGAAATACACCTGAGCAGGTGCCAGAACAAATGGCTTCTCTGTGGGGTGATTACACCTTCTATGAAGGTCCGTTATCTGGCCTGACGCTGGGTACCGGTGGGCGCTTTATTGGTTCAAGCTATGGCGATCCAGCAAATACCTTTAAGGTGGGTAGCGCAGCAGTCATGGATGCTGTTGTAAAATACGATTTAGCGCGTTTCGGTATGGCTGGCTCCAGTATTGCGGTTAACGTTAATAACTTGCTTGATCGTGAATACGTCGCCAGCTGCTTCCAGACCTATGGCTGCTTCTGGGGCGCAGAACGTCAGGTCGTTGCAACCGCAACCTTCCGTTTCTAATTTCTATTGGGCACGCTTTGCGTGCCCGTTTTACAAGTTGGCTGCTATGCAGGAAAACAGATCCCATCCCGACACTACTTTTGCGTTGCGTAATGTCTCCTTTCGTGTGCCTGGCCGCACGCTTTTGCATCCTCTCTCATTAACTTTTCCTGTGGGTAAAGTGACCGGCCTTATCGGCCACAACGGTTCCGGAAAATCGACGTTATTGAAAATGCTGGGACGTCATCAGCCGCCGTCAGAAGGTGAAATCCTGCTCGACGAACAGCCGCTGGAGAACTGGAGCAGTAAAGCGTTTGCCCGCAAGGTCGCCTATCTGCCGCAGCAGTTGCCGCAGGCCGAAGGGATGACGGTGCGCGAACTGGTGGCGATTGG
The DNA here is from genome assembly GCF_000398825.1 of Citrobacter sp. KTE30. Lineage (NCBI taxonomy): Bacteria > Pseudomonadati > Pseudomonadota > Gammaproteobacteria > Enterobacterales > Enterobacteriaceae > Citrobacter > Citrobacter sp. KTE30. Next base: position 606,966 of record NZ_KB976055.1, read on the forward strand.
CCGCTATCCGTGGCACGGAGCGCTGGGACGTTTTGGCGTTGCCGACAGAGAGAAAGTAGAAGAGGCGATTTCGCTGGTTGGCTTAAAACCGCTGGCGCACCGTTTGGTTGATAGTCTGTCCGGCGGAGAACGCCAGCGCGCGTGGATTGCCATGCTGGTAGCGCAGGACAGCCGCTGTCTGCTGCTTGATGAACCGACTTCCGCGCTGGATATCGCTCATCAGGTTGACGTACTGGCACTGGTGCATCGCTTAAGTCAGCAGCGCGGGCTGACGGTGATTGCGGTGCTGCATGATATCAACATGGCGGCCCGCTACTGTGATTACTTAGTTGCGCTGCGCGGTGGTGAAATGATTGCACAAGGGACGCCTGCTGAACTGATGCGCAGTGAAACTCTGGAACAGATTTACGGTATCCCGATGGGCATTTTGCCGCATCCGGCCGGTGCCGCACCCGTGAGTTTTGTCTATTAATGATTGAATTACATCATATTACCCGTCGGCGGCTGCTTGCGGCGATGGCGCTGTCGCCGCTGCTGTGGCGGATGAATACGGCGCACGCTGCGGCGGTTGATACGCAGCGCATTGTGGCGCTGGAATGGCTACCGGTAGAGCTATTGCTGGCGCTGGGTATTACGCCGTATGGCATTGCCGATATCCCTAACTACAAGCTGTGGGTCAGTGAGCCCCCGTTGCCGGATTCTGTGATTGATGTCGGGCTACGTACGGAGCCCAATCTCGAACTGTTGACCGAAATGAAACCCTCGTTTTTGCTGTGGTCGGCAGGCTATGGTCCTTCCCCTGAAAAGCTGGCGCGGATTGCACCTGGCCGGGGATTTAACTTCAGTGACGGTAAAAAGCCGCTGGCCGTTGCGCGACAATCGCTGCAGGAAATGGCGCAATTGTTCAATCTGCAAGCCTCTGCTGAACGCCATCTGACCGAGTACGATCGTTTTATCGCCAGCCTGAAACCGCGCTTCATTCAACGCGGCGCACGCCCTGTACTTCTCACTTCCTTGCTTGATTCGCGACATATGCTGGTGTTTGGCCCAAACAGCCTGTTTCAGGACGTGCTGGATGATTATGGGATCCCCAACGCCTGGCAGGGCGAGACAAACTTTTGGGGCAGCACTGCCGTGAGTATTGACCGTCTGGCTGCTTATAAGGATGTCGATGTGCTGTGTTTTGATCACGGCAACGATAAAGAGATGGCTGCGCTGATGTCTACGCCGTTGTGGCAGGCGATGCCGTTTGCCCGCAGCGGACGTTTTCAGCGTGTGCCTGCCGTCTGGTTCTATGGCGCCACGCTCTCGGCGATGCATTTTGCCCGCATTCTGGATAATGCGCTGGGAGGCAAAGCGTGAGTAAACGAATTGCGCTATTCCCGACCCTTCTTCTGGCGGTTCTGTTTGTCGCTGCCTGTTGGCTGACCTGGGTAAACTTCTCTGTTGCACTACCGCGCAGTCAGTGGCAACAGGCTATCTGGTCACCGGATATCAATGCTATTGAGCAGATGGTTTTCCACTACAGTCTGCTGCCGAGGCTGGCGATTTCGCTGTTGGTCGGTGCCGGGCTGGGGCTGGTCGGTGTCTTGTTTCAGCAGGTGCTGCGTAACCCACTGGCAGAACCCACTACGTTAGGTGTCGCAACCGGGGCGCAGTTGGGCATTACGGTTACCACGCTGTGGGCTATTCCCGGTGCGCTGACCACGCAATTTGCGGCGCTGGCGGGAGCATGTGTTGTTGGGGCACTGGTGTTTGGCGTTGCCTGGGGCAAACGTCTTTCTCCGGTGACGTTAATCCTTGCCGGGCTGGTGGTCAGCCTGTACTGCGGGGCAATTAACCAGTTGATGGTTATCTTCCATCACGATCAACTGCAAAGCATGTTTTTATGGAGCAGCGGTACGCTAACGCAGACCGACTGGAGCGGCGTACAGCGTCTGTGGCCGCAACTTCTGGGCGGTGTGATGCTGACGCTGTTGTTATTACGCCCAATGACGCTGATGGGACTGGATGACGGCGTGGCGCGTAACCTCGGTCTGGCGCTGTCGCTGGCACGTCTGGCGGCGTTATCGCTGGCCATTGTTATCAGCGCCTTACTGGTTAACGCGGTTGGGATTATCGGCTTTATTGGCCTGTTTGCACCGCTGCTGGCGAAAATGCTCGGCGCCCGTCGTCTGCTGGCGCGTCTGATGCTGGCCCCTCTGATTGGTGCGTTGATCCTCTGGCTCTCCGACCAAATCATTCTGTGGCTGACCCGCGTATGGATGGAAGTTTCCACTGGTTCGGTGACGGCGCTGATTGGCGCGCCATTGCTGCTGTGGCTGTTGCCGCGCCTTAGAAGTATGAGCGCGCCGGATATGAATGCCAGTAACCGCATCGCTGCTGAGCGCCAGAATGTACTGATGTTTGCCCTGGCGGGCGGGGCGATATTGCTGCTTACCGTTATTGTGGCGCTCGCGTTTGGCCGCGATGCGCACGGCTGGACATGGGCCAGCGGCGCGATGCTGGATGAGCTCATGCCCTGGCGCTGGCCGCGTGTTCTGGCAGCGCTGATTGCCGGGGTAATGTTAGCGGTAGCTGGCTGTATTATTCAGCGTCTGACCGGAAATCCAATGGCCAGTCCGGAAGTATTAGGAATTAGCTCCGGGGCGGCATTTGGCGTGGTGCTAATGTTATTTCTGGTCCCTGGCAATGCCTTTGGCTGGCTGCTGCCGGCCGGGAGCCTCGGTGCGGCAGCCACCTTGCTTATCATTATGATTGCCGCCGGGCGCGGGGGCTTTTCACCGCACCGCATGTTGCTGGCAGGGATGGCGCTCAGCACGGCGTTTACAATGCTGCTGATGATGCTGCAGGCCAGCGGCGATCCGCGTATGGCGGGGGTGCTAACCTGGATCTCCGGCTCAACCTATAACGCGAGTGGCGAACAGGTGCTGCGCACCGGGATTGTAATGGTCATCCTGCTGGCGATGACGCCGCTGTGCCGCCGTTGGCTGACAATTTTACCGCTTGGCGGCGATACGGCGCGGGCTGTCGGTATGGCTATTACGCCATCACGCGTGGGGTTACTGCTGCTGGCGGCAGGGCTGACGGCGACAGCCACCATGACCATTGGACCGTTGAGCTTTGTCGGGCTGATGGCGCCGCATATTGCCCGGATGATGGGTTTTCGTCGGGCGATGCCGCATATGCTGATTTCGGCGCTGGCGGGTGGCGTGTTGCTGGTCTTTGCTGACTGGTGCGGCAGGATGGTGTTGTTTCCGTATCAGATCCCGGCGGGGTTACTGTCGACGTTTATTGGCGCGCCGTACTTTATCTATCTGCTACGTAAGCAGAGCCGGTAAGTTATGCCGCCATCCGGCCTACGGCGTAGAATGTAGGCCGGGTAAGCGTAAGCGCCACCCGGCAATTCATCCTTTACAGTTTCGCAAACACCCGGCGCGCGGCGTCGATGGTGTTATTGATATCTTCTTCACTGTGCGCCACGGACATAAAGCCTGCTTCGAACGCGGACGGCGCCAGATAAATTCCTTCATCCAGCATCATGTGGAAGAAACGCTTGAAGCGTTCAACGTCGCATGCCATCACATCCTGATAGCAGGTTACGGTTTCTGCATCGGTGAAGAAAATCCCGAACATCCCGCCTACATGATTAACTACCAGCGGAATATTCGCTTCTTCAGCAGCTTCCAGCAGACCTTCCGCCAGACGCGTCGTCAGTTCGTTCAGCGTTTCATGAATACCCGGCTGGGCGACTTCGGTCAGACAGGCATAACCTGCCGCCATCGCGATTGGGTTACCGGAAAGCGTCCCCGCCTGGTAAACCGGTCCAGTCGGCGCTAGTGCGTCCATCACATCGCGACGGCCACCGAATGCGCCAACGGGCATTCCGCCACCGATGATTTTGCCAAGACAAGTCAGATCCGGCACGACGCCGTAATAATCCTGTGCACCGGCCAGCGCCACGCGGAAACCGGTCATCACTTCATCGATGATCAACAGTGCGCCAAACTCATCGCATAGCGCACGCAGGCCCGGCAGGAATTCCGGCAGCGGCGGGATGCAGTTCATGTTGCCTGCGACCGGCTCAACAATGATGCAGGCGATCTCCTGCGGATATTGTTCAAATGCCGCACGTACTGAAGCGAGATCGTTATAGGTGCAGGTCAGGGTGTGTTTCGCGAAATCAGCCGGAACGCCCGGGGAGTTCGGCTGACCCAGCGTTAACGCGCCGGAACCCGCTTTGACCAGCAGACAGTCAGCATGACCGTGGTAGCAGCCTTCAAATTTGATGATCTTATCGCGACCGGTGAAACCGCGCGCCAGACGGATTGCGCTCATAGTCGCTTCCGTGCCGGAGTTCACCATGCGCACCATGTCCATGGTCGGCACGAGTTCAGTGACCAGCTCCGCCATTTTCACTTCCATTTCGGTCGGTGCGCCAAAGCTTAAACCGCGCTCCGCAGCTTCAATCACCGCATTACGGATTGCCGGGTGATTATGGCCCAGCACCATCGGTCCCCAGGAACCGACGTAGTCAACATAGGCTTTACCATCGACATCGTACAGATACGCGCCGTCGGCTTTTTCGATAAACAGCGGAGTACCACCCACGCCAGTAAAGGCGCGAACGGGGGAGTTAACGCCGCCTGGGATAAGTTCGCGTGCTGCGCTGTAGAGATTTTCAGACTTACTCATGGATGGGGTCCTGGTTCGTAGAAAAAGTAAATGCCCGCTATTCTAGTTATTCAGAGAAGGTTATGAAAGTTTTACGCATTTGAAACAATACGATTTGCAGGGGATTTTCGTGAAATGTGCGAGTAGAATGCCGATTCCGTATTTGTATTACCAATTAATGATCATCTGATGAAGACAGACACTCCCTCTTTTGAAGCACAACAAATTGTGCGTTTACGCCGCAGGGATCAAATCCGTCGACTCCTGGAACGAGACAAAACGCCGTTGGCGATCCTGTTGATGGCTGCCGTAGTGGGTACAGTGACAGGGTTTGTTGGCGTGGCATTTGAGAAAGCGGTGACCTGGGTGCAGAATCAGCGCATTGGCGCGCTGGCTCAGGTTGCGGACCATGCCATTCTGCTGTGGACGCTGGCATTTATTCTCTCTGCGTTGCTGGCGATGGTCGGCTATTTCCTGGTGCGTAAGTTTGCGCCGGAAGCCGGTGGTTCGGGGATCCCAGAGATTGAAGGCGCGCTGGAAGAACTTCGGCCTGTGCGCTGGTGGCGCGTACTGCCGGTGAAATTTTTCGGCGGTATGGGTACGCTGGGTGCCGGTATGGTGCTCGGGCGAGAAGGACCGACCGTGCAGATCGGTGGTAACCTCGGGCGCATGGTGCTGGATATTTTCCGCATGCGTAGCGCAGAAGCGCGGCATACCTTATTGGCGACCGGTGCGGCAGCGGGCCTTTCGGCGGCGTTTAACGCTCCGCTGGCGGGGATCCTGTTCATTATTGAAGAGATGCGCCCGCAGTTTCGCTATAACCTTGTCTCGATCAAAGCCGTGTTTACCGGCGTCATCATGTCGAGCATTGTGTTTCGTGTTTTCAACGGCGAGGCACCGCTTATTGAAGTTGGGAAGCTCTCCAATGCGCCGGTGAACACGCTGTGGTTGTATATGGTCCTGGGGATTATTTTTGGCTGTGTCGGGCCATTTTTCAACACTATGGTGTTGCGGACTCAGGATATGTTCCAGCGTTTCCATGGCGGCGATCTCAAAAAATGGGTGCTGATGGGCGGTGCGATCGGCGGTCTGTGCGGGATTCTTGGCTTAATTACACCTGAAGCGGCTGGAGGCGGGTTTAACCTGATACCTATCGCTGCGGCAGGGAATTTCAGCGTTGGTTTACTGCTGTTTATCTTTATTGCCCGCGTCATTACCACGCTGCTGTGCTTCTCGTCCGGCGCGCCCGGCGGGATATTTGCCCCGATGCTGGCATTGGGCACGTTGCTTGGCACCGCGTTCGGTATGGCGGCAGCGGCCTCTTTTCCGCATTATCATCTGGAGGCCGGGACCTTCGCCATCGCCGGAATGGGAGCATTGTTGGCGGCGTCGGTAAGGGCGCCGCTCACCGGTATTGTGCTGGTGCTGGAGATGACCGATAACTATCAGCTCATTTTGCCAATGATTATTACCTGTCTTGGCGCAACACTATTAGCCCAATTTATGGGCGGAAAGCCGCTATACTCGACTATCCTTGCCCGTACGCTGGCAAAACAGGAAGCGGAGCAGGCGGCTAAAAGCCAGGGTACAGCCGCTGGCGAGAATACTTGAACGAAATACCAGGGTATTAGATAATGGCCTTAACCATTGGGTTATAATTTGCCCAATTGCCAATGTCGTTTGGAGCAAAATATGAGTGATGACGTAGCGCTGCCACTGCAATTTACTGAAGCAGCAGCCAATAAAGTAAAAAGCCTGATCGCTGACGAAGATAACCCGAATCTGAAATTACGTGTGTATATCACCGGCGGTGGTTGCAGCGGTTTCCAGTACGGTTTCACCTTTGACGATCAGGTGAACGATGGTGATATGACCATTGAGAAACAAGGTGTTGGTCTGGTGGTTGACCCGATGAGCCTGCAATATCTGGTGGGCGGCGCGGTTGACTATACCGAAGGTCTGGAAGGTTCCCGCTTCGTTGTGACTAACCCGAATGCGAAAAGCACCTGCGGGTGTGGTTCTTCTTTCAGCATCTGATTGCTGTCTGTAATACCAGTGGTCTGATGGTGTAGGCCCGGTAAGCGTAGCGCCACCGGGCAATGTGCCGGATGGCGGCGTAAACGCCTTATCCGGCCTACATATTCTGCATCATCATGTCAACGTCCGTTATCATCCAGCGCAAACGTCGGTAATTTCAAATGCCAGCGAATGGCGGCAAGCCGAATCAGCAGGGTGACAATCATCCCCATCATACTGGCGTTTTCCAGTGAAACATCAAAGGTATAAAACGCCGTCGCATGCACGATCCCGCCGATAATACAGGCTGTGGCGTAGATCTCGGTACGCAAAATCATCGGGACTTCACGTGCTAATACATCGCGAATGATCCCACCGCCGACGCCGGTAATCACCCCCATACAAATCGCCACCAAGGGTCCTGTTCCTGCGAGAAAGGCCTTGTTGACGCCAATACCCACGAACACCGCCAGGCCAACGGCATCAAGCACCGGAAGGATCCATTTCGGCAGGCGTCTTGGCTGCCGTACCAACAGGATCGTCAGCATGCTGGTGATCATCGCTACGACCAGATCGGTTGGATCTTTAACCCAAAAAACCGGTCCATTATCCAGCGCCATATCGCGGATCGTGCCACCTCCGACGGCGGTAACCACGCCGAGGACCAGGACGCCAAACGGATCCATACGTAATTTTCCGGCCAGTAATACGCCAGAGATTGCAAATACCGCGGTGCCGACAATATCAAGCCAATAGACGAGCATTTTTAAATCCTCACAACAGACCTGGTGGGGGCAGGCGCTAATTTATCTGTGAAAGCGCATTACAGAGTTGTTTTGCGGCGAGGATAATACGCGGGCTCGCGCGTTCGAACCAGTCACTATTAAGTGTAATAACGGGTATTTTTAGCTGGTTTCCCCAGTATTGCTCAATTTTCAGAGTTTCGCCCGGACCGCCGGTTGCAACAATAGCCTGGGGGGCTCGTGCCAGGACCTGCTCACGGCTAACCTGCGGCCAGGGAACCCGACTACCGGCAAAGATGTTTTCTCCGCCGCATACCTCAAGAACTTCGTGCTGAATAGAACCTTTTCCACTGGTAAACAGAGGATTGGCACCAAACTGGAGAAACACGCGTTTTTTCGGTTTGTTGGCATACTGAGATTTAAGTAAAGCATAGTCATCAAGCATGGTTTGCGCCGCCTGTTTAGCTTGTTCAGGCTTGGGGCTCCACGCAGCCAACTGGCGTAGCGCATCGGCAACCTGTTCAATGGTAACGGCGTCCACCCAGATGACCTTAATTCCCAGGGAGGTCAGTTGATTCACCTGCCGCTCAGCATTTCCCCCGCGCCAGGCGATGACCAAATCAGGCTTCAGCGCCACAATACGCTCAAGATTCATACCTTGCCATGTTGAGACCTCTTCAATATTTTTGGCTTCTGGCGGGTAGTTTGAGTAGCTGCTGACGCCAACTGGGGTAATGCCTGCGGCAAAAGCGAGTTCGGTATTGGCAGGAGAAAGCGTTACAACACGCGGTGCGGCGTAAAGGAACGCCGGGAGAGTGAAAAGCAGGGCGACCAGCGCCCTGGAGAATAATTTAGCCATGCGCCAGTTTCTGCACCAGCGTTTCAACCATCAGGCTTGACTGCTTCGCGGCAACCACCAGGAATTCGTCAAAGCTGAGATGGGACTGCTGATCGGCAACGTCAGAGATAGCGCGAACCACGACAAATGGCACCTTAAAGTTGTGGCAAACGTGCGCAATTGCGGTCGCTTCCATCTCAACGGCAATCGCCTGCGGGAAGTTATGCTTAATTTTAGCCAGCCCCACGGAACCATTAATGAATGCATCGCCGCTGACGATAAGTCCGCGAACAGCGTTCAGATTGAGTTCGGCGATGCAAGATTCTGCGGCTGCAATCAACGCAGGATCGGCTTTAAAACCAGCCGGGCAACCCGGTAGCTGACCAAATTCATAACCAAAGGCAGTGACGTCGGCGTCGTGATAGCGCGCTTCATCAGAAACTACGATATCGCCGACTTTCAGCGTAGAGGCCAGGCCGCCCGCGGAACCGGTATTAATGATGGCGTCCGGCTTGCAGCGTTCAAGCAGCAGCGTAGCGCCGAGCGCCGCAGCCACTTTACCGATACCTGATTTCAGAAGCGCAACCTCAGTACCGTTCAGTTGGCCGGTGTAAATTTCACAACCGCCGAGCGTGATGGTCTGACGGTTTTCGATTTTGTCACGCAGCAGCGTAACTTCTTCTTCCATTGCACCAATGATGCCGATTTTCATAGATTTACTCGCGATAAGCCAGATTTGAGGGCATAGTCTATCATGCGCTTAAGGGGTAGCGCATTTCTCAGGCGGGAGAGGATATGGTACAGATCGATTTCCGAAAAAAAATAAACTGGCATCGCCGTTACCGTTCGCCGCAGGGCGTGAAGACGGAGCATGAGATCCTGCGAGTTTTTGAAAGCGATCGTGGACGTATTATCAATTCTCCGGCTATTCGCCGGCTGCAACAAAAAACCCAGGTTTTTCCGCTGGAGCGTAACGCGGCGGTGCGTACGCGCCTGACGCACTCGATGGAAGTGCAGCAGGTTGGGCGCTATATCGCGAAAGAGATCCTCAGTCGGCTGAAAGAGCTAAAGCTGCTGGAGCAGTATGGTCTGGATGAACTGACGGGACCGTTTGAGAGTATTGTCGAAATGTCGTGCCTGATGCATGACATTGGTAATCCTCCGTTTGGTCATTTTGGCGAAGCGGCGATTAATGACTGGTTTCGCCAGCGGTTGTATCCCGCCGACGCGGAAAGTCAGCCCCTGAGTGATGACCGCTGCCAGGTGACGGCATTACGTTTGCGTGAAGGTGAAGAGTCGCTGAATGATATTCGCCGCAAGGTGCGCCAGGATTTGTGTCATTTTGAAGGCAATGCGCAGGGTATTCGTCTGGTGCATACTTTGATGCGTATGAACCTTACCTGGGCGCAGGTTGGCGGTATTTTAAAATATACCCGTCCGGCATGGTGGCGCGGCAGTGCACCCGAGACGCACAACTATTTAATGAAGAAGCCTGGTTATTACCTTTCCGAGGAACCGTATATTGAGCGGTTACGTAAAGAATTATCATTAGCACCTTACAGTCGTTTTCCATTAACCTGGATTATGGAAGCTGCCGATGATATCTCATATTGCGTGGCCGACCTGGAAGATGCCGTTGAGAAAAGAATCTTTAGCGTCGAGCAACTTTACCATCATCTGCATGAAGCGTGGGGGCATCACGAAAAAGGCTCTCTGTTTAGTCAGGTTGTTGAGAACGCCTGGGAAAAATCACGTTCAAATACATTAAGTCGCAGCACCGAAGATCAGTTCTTTATGTATTTACGCGTCAATACGCTGAATAAACTGGTTCCGTATGCGGCCCAGCGGTTTATTGATAATTTGCCGCAGATTTATGAAGGCAGCTTTAATCATGCGCTGTTAGAAGATGCCAGTAGCTTCAGCCAGTTACTGGGCGTTTATAAGAATGTGGCGGTAAAACATGTGTTTAGCCATCCGGATGTTGAGCAACTGGAATTACAGGGCTATCGGGTGATCAGCGGGTTGCTGGAGATCTATCAACCGTTATTGAAAATGTCTCAGTCAGATTTTACTGAACTGGTCGACAATGAAAGAGTAAAACGTTTTCCTATCGAGTCCCGTTTATTTCAGAAGTTGTCTACCCGCCATCGTCTTGCGTATGTTGAGGCGGTTAGTAAAATATCGACGGAGTGCGCTGAGTATTCGGTTCTGGAATATTATTATCGCTGCAGGTTGATCCAGGATTATATCAGCGGGATGACAGATTTGTATGCTTGGGATGAATATCGTCGCTTGATGGCCGTAGAACAATAAATACTCATTTGTAAAGACGGCCAATAAAATTTTACTTTTTCCTTAAACTCAATTCTGGAACTTAGCGTTATAAAACGACTCTGACGTATACAGCAATTTTGCGTTACCTGTTAATCGAGAACGAAACACATGAAAAAAACCACATTAGCAATGAGTGCACTGGCTCTGAGTTTAGGTTTGGCGTTGTCCCCCCTGTCTGCAACTGCGGCTGAGACGTCGTCTTCAGCAATGACCGCCCAACAGATGCCAAGCCTGGCCCCGATGCTCGAAAAAGTGATGCCATCGGTGGTAAGTATTAACGTCGAGGGGAGCACGACGGTGAATACGCCGCGTATGCCGCGTAATTTCCAGCAGTTCTTTGGTGATAATTCACCGTTCTGCCAGGACGGATCTCCGTTCCAGAGTTCACCGTTCTGCCAGGGTGGCGCACCGGGCGCTGGTAACGGCGGCGGCCAGCAGCAGAAATTTATGGCGCTGGGTTCCGGCGTAATTATTGATGCTGCGAAAGGGTATGTCGTGACCAACAACCACGTGGTGGATAACGCTACGGTAATTAAGGTTCAGTTGAGCGATGGCCGTAAATTTGACGCGAAGATCGTGGGCAAAGATCCACGCTCCGATATCGCGCTGATCCAAATTCAGGATCCGAAAAACCTGACGGCGATTAAGCTGGCAGACTCCGACGCGCTGCGCGTGGGTGATTACACCGTAGCAATCGGTAACCCGTTTGGCCTCGGTGAGACCGTGACCTCCGGCATCGTTTCTGCTCTGGGCCGTAGCGGCCTGAATGCGGAGAACTATGAAAACTTTATTCAGACGGATGCTGCGATCAACCGGGGTAACTCCGGTGGCGCGCTGGTCAATCTGAACGGTGAGCTGATCGGCATTAACACCGCGATCCTCGCGCCGGACGGCGGTAACATCGGTATCGGTTTTGCAATCCCAAGCAACATGGTGAAAAACCTGACTTCGCAGATGGTTGAGTTTGGTCAGGTTAAACGTGGTGAGCTGGGTATTATGGGGACCGAACTGAGCTCTGAGCTGGCGAAAGCGATGAAAGTTGACGCTCAGCGTGGCGCATTCGTCAGCCAGGTAATGCCGAACTCTTCCGCAGCGAAAGCCGGTATTAAAGCCGGGGATGTGATTACCTCCCTGAACGGCAAACCAATCAGCAGCTTCGCCGCTCTGCGTGCGCAGGTGGGGACGATGCCGGTCGGCAGCAAAATCACCCTGGGTCTGCTGCGTGACGGTAAGCCGGTCACCGTGAACCTGGAATTGCAGCAGAGCAGCCAGACTCAGGTTGATTCCAGCTCTATCTTCAAAGGCATTGAAGGTGCCGATATGAGCAACAAAGGCCAGGATAAAGGTGTCGTGGTAAGCGACGTGAAACCGAATTCTCCGGCTGCACAGATCGGCCTGAAGAAAGGGGATGTGATTATCGGTGCGAATCAGCAGCCGGTGAAAAACATCGCCGAATTGCGCAAAATCCTCGACAGCAAACCCGCTGTACTGGCGCTGAACATTCAGCGTGGCGACAGCTCCATCTATCTGTTGATGCAGTAATCTCCCTCAACCCCTTCCTGTACAGGAAGGGGTTCTTTTTGTGATACCTCCCACAACTCCATATTTCTCCCTTCCGCTTTGTGCATTTGCACAATGTCGCCGCTTATTATCTTCCCTATGCTTGAGCTCTGCTCACAGGAGGGGTTTATGGCTGGCTGGCATCTTGATACCAAAATGGCGCAGGATATCGTGGCGCGAACCATGCGCATCATTGATACCAATATCAACGTAATGGATGCCCGTGGGCGGATCATTGGCAGTGGCGATCGCGAACGCATTGGTGAATTGCACGAAGGTGCGCTGTTGGTACTTTCGCAGGGCCGGGTGGTGGACATTGACGATGCAGTGGCGAGGCATTTGCACGGCGTGCGTCAGGGGATAAACCTGCCGTTGCGTCTGGAAGGCGAAATCGTTGGCGTTATCGGCCTTACCGGTGAACCGGAACATCTGCGTAAATACGGCGAGCTGGTGTGCATGACAGCCGAAATGATGCTGGAGCAGTCGCGCCTGATGCATCTGTTAGCGCAGGATAGCCGCCTGCGTGAAGAGCTGGTGATGAATCTGATTCAGGCGGAAGAGAATACCCCGGCGCTGATGGAGTGGGCGCAACGTTTAGGCATTGATTTGAACCAGCCGCGTGTGGTGGCAGTGGTAGAGGTTGATAGTGGCCAGCTTGGCGTTGACAGCGCGATGGCGGAGCTACAGCAATTGCAGAACGCGTTGACTACGCCTGAACGTAATAATCTGATTGCGATTGTTTCCCTGACCGAGATGGTGGTGCTGAAACCGGCGCTCAATCAGTTTGGTCGCTGGGACGCGGAAGATCACCGCAAGCGTGTTGAGCAGCTCATTGCTCGCATGAAAGAGAACGGACAGCTGCGTTTTCGCGTGTCGCTGGGCAACTATTTTACCGGGCCAGGCAGTATTGCCCGTTCGTATCGTACGGCGCGCACGACCATGATGGTCGGCAAGCAACGGATGCCGGAAAGTCGTAGCTATTTCTACCAGGATTTGATGCTGCCAGTTCTGCTGGACAGCCTGCGCGGCGGCTGGCAGGCCAACGAGCTGGCGCGTCCGTTGGTACGGCTGAAAGCAATGGATAACAACGGCTTACTGCGTCGAACATTAGCGGCGTGGTTTCGGCATAACGTTCAGCCGCTGGCGACCTCAAAAGCGTTATTTATCCACCGTAATACGCTGGAATATCGCCTGAATCGAATTTCAGAGCTGACCGGGCTGGATTTAGGGAATTTTGACGACCGATTGCTGCTGTATGTCGCGCTACAACTGGATGAGCAGCATTAATTCCTTGCCTGTTGGCGCTACGCTTATCAGGCAAAATGCCGGGGGGCGGCTTCGCCTTACCCGGCCTACGAACACATTCACTCGCGGTTATTTACGCGTTAGTTTTTCCAGATCGGCTTCAATTTCGCTGATCTTGTTGGTCACGACGCTTTCCAGATGACGTAAATCATCAAGGATCTTGCGTTTAAGATCGACTTCGCTGCGATCGCGCTGGCAGATCTGATCCAGTTCGTCGATCACATAGCGCAGGTTGGGACTGATCTCCTGCACTTCTTTGTAACCCTGGCCGACGCCATCGGCGACAACCGTTTTACGCTGACGGGGATATTTGAACTTCACGCTCTTGGCAAAAAACTCGCCTTTATCCTTCTGGAAATAGATTTTCAGGATATCGTTGTTGGCTTCTTGCCGCAGGCTGTAACGATCGATTTCTTCAGGATTAGTAATGCCCAGACTTTTCAGATTGTCATACATAGCGGTACCCTTAAGCTCACCATAACCATTGAATAATTAACGAAAAGCCTTGTTTATGCCACTCGCAGATGTAAAAAAAGCGGGCTAAGCCCGCTTTTTCAAATCACTGTTAGTCGATGGTGCGTAACAGTTCGTTGATTCCTACTTTGCCACGCGTTTTGGCATCGACTTTCTTCACAATCACCGCGCAGTACAGGCTGTATTTGCCATCTTTCGACGGCAAGTTGCCGGAGACAACCACAGAGCCCGCCGGAACGCGGCCATAATGCACTTCGCCGGTTTCACGATCGTAAATACGGGTGCTCTGACCAATGTACACGCCCATAGAGATAACAGAGCCTTCTTCGACGATCACGCCTTCAACCACTTCAGAACGTGCGCCGATGAAGCAGTTGTCTTCGATGATGGTCGGGTTAGCCTGTAACGGCTCCAGTACGCCACCGATGCCAACGCCGCCGGACAGGTGAACGTTTTTACCAATTTGCGCGCAGGAACCCACGGTCGCCCAGGTATCAACCATCGTACCTTCATCCACATAAGCGCCGATGTTCACGTAAGACGGCATCAGCACGGTGTTACGGGCGATAAACGCACCCTGGCGTACGGCCGCTGGCGGAACCACGCGGAAACCTTCTTTCTGGAAGCGTGCTTCGTCGTAGTTGGCGAATTTCATCGGCACTTTATCGAAGTAACGGCTTTCTGCACCCTCGATAACCTGATTATCGTTAATACGGAAAGAGAGCAGGACCGCCTTTTTCAGCCACTGATGCGTGACCCACTGACCCTCAATCTTTTCTGCGACGCGCAGTGCACCGGAATCCAGTAAAGCAATAACCTGATTCACCGCTTCGCGGGTTACGGTATCTACATTTGCCGGAGTAATGTCGGCACGGCGCTCGAAAGCGGACTCAATAACGTTCTGTAACTGCTGCATTGTTAAACTCTTTCCATAATAAATAAAAACATCACCCTTTATCGTTTGGATTGAGGGCCTCTGTCAACCGTTGATGCACTTCCTGCTGCAGCTCATTATTAAGGGCGCGCCGGTCGGCGGTGGCGATTATGAATAAATCTTCTACTCGCTCGCCAATGGTTGTAATTCGGGCGCCATGCAGCGAAATTCCCAGATCGGCAAAAATCTGCCCGACCCGCGCCAGCAGTCCAGGCTGGTCGAGAGCGATAAGCTCAAGGAATGATTTTCGGTCGGTGTGGGTCGGCAGGAAAGTAACCTCGGTATCGACGGTAAAGTGGCGTAATTTTGCCGGCTGACGACGTGGTTGCGGTGGCTGCCAGCTGCGCTGCGTGATCGCCTGTTCCAGTCCAAAACGGATCGCTTCGTGTCGGTCTGAAGACAGCGGGCTGCCGTCCGGTTCCAGCACGATGAACGTATCCATCGCCATCCCATCGCGGGTAGTGAAAATCTGCGCATCGTGGACGCTTAGATTGCGCCTGTCCAGTTCGGCGCAGACGGCGGCAAACAGGTAAGGGCGATCGGGGCTCCAGATAAAAATTTCCGTTCCGCCGCGCGTGGCCTGCGGGCTGAGCAGGATTAGCGGCTTACTGAGATCGTGCTGCAGCAGATGACGCGCATGCCAGGCCAGTTGATTTGGGCTGTGGCGCACGAAATAGTTGGCGCGACAGCGCGACCAGATGTGGTGCAGCGCTTCTTCATCAATGTTGTCCATACGCAGTAGCGCCAGTGCCTGAAGCTGATGATGGCGAACGCGTTCGCGCATATCTGGCGTGTTTTGCATCCCACGACGTAGTTGTTTTTCCGTCGCAAAGTACAGCTCGCGCAGCAGACTTTGCTTCCAGCTATTCCACAGCGTTTCGTTAGTAGCGCAAATATCCGCGACGGTCAGGCACACTAAAAAGCGCAGACGATGTTCCGTTTGTACTTCTTCAGCGAATTGCTTGATCACTTCCGGATCCTGAATATCACGGCGCTGAGCGGTCACCGACATCAGCAAATGCTGACGCACCAGCCAGACGATCAGCTGCGTTTCACGTGAGTTCAGACCGTGCAGTTCGGCGAATTTGAGCACGTCCTGGGCGCCGAGAACCGAGTGATCGCCGCCGCGACCTTTGGCGATATCGTGGAACAGCGCGGCAATCAGAATTAGCTCCGGCTGTCGCAAGCGCGGCCACAGATCCACGCACAGCGGATGGCGCGGACGGGTCTCTTCGTTAGCAAAACTCTCCAGCTTGAGCATCACACGGATAGTGTGCTCATCCACCGTATAGGCATGAAACAGGTCAAACTGCATTTGGCCGACAATGTGCGACCATTGCGGCATATAGGCCCACAAAACGCTGTGCCGATGCATCGGCAGCAGGCCGCGACTCACCGCGCCCGGATGGCGCAACATACTGAGAAACAGCGAACGCGCTTCCGGAATGTAGCATAGTGGCTGGGTTAAATGACGGCGGGCATGACGCAAATGGCGCAGCGTGGCGGAGTAAATCCCGCTGATCGCGCTGTTACGTACCATGATGTAGAACATCCGCAATATCGCTTCGGGTTTACGGATAAACAGGTCGTCGTTGCGCAGATCGATCAATGTGCCGCGCAGTTGAAAGTCGTCATCAATCGGGCGCGGTTTTTCATCGGCTGGCAGGGCGAGGATCGCCTCGTCGAACAGTTGCAACAGCATATGGTTCAGTTCGCTGACCCGTCGCGTGACCCGGAAATAGTCTTTCATCATCCGCTCGATAGGCTCATTGCCTTCGCCGCCGTAGTTTAGCCGTTGCGCCACGCTGAGTTGGCGGTCAAACAGCAGGCGGTTGTCGTAACGACTAACGACCAGATGCAGGGCGAAGCGAATCCGCCACAGGATATGCAAACATTCATTCAGTTCGGCGCGTTCTGCCAGCGTCAAAAAGCCGAAGCCGACCATTTCGTCCAGCGAGGTGGCGCCAAAATGGCGACGGGCCACCCATTGCAGAGTATGGATATCGCGCAGGCCGCCGGGACTGCTTTTGATATCCGGCTCCAGGTTGTAGCTGGTGCCGTGATAACGCTGGTGGCGCTGATTTTGCTCTTCCACTTTGGCGGCGTAAAATTTATCGGACGGCCAGAAACCTTCGCTAAAAATATGCTTTTGCAGCTCAAGAAATAGCGCCACATCGCCGATAAGCAGGCGTGTTTCAATCAGGTTAGTGGCGACGGTTAAATCTGACAATCCTTCCAGCAGACACTCTTCCAGCGTACGCACGCTGTGCCCAACCTCCAGCCTCACGTCCCATAGCAGCGTTAACAGCTCACCCACTTTTTCTGCCTGCGAATCAGGTAGCTTTTTACGACTGAGGATCAGCAGGTCAATATCGGAGAGCGGATGCAGTTCGCCGCGCCCGTAGCCGCCAACGGCAACCAGCGCCAGGTCGGCAATTTGACCGAAACCGGCTTCAATCCACAGGCGCTGAAGCAACTGATCAATAAATTCGGTGCGGGCCTCAATGAGCTGTTCTGCGGAAATTCCACTGTCAAACGCTTCGCCTAACCAGCTCTGGAAGGTGTCGATATGCGCTTTAATACCGGTGCAGTTGAGGTCGTGCTGTGGCCATGTCCCAGGATTTTGTGGCTGGCCAGGCAGGGTGGGGAGGGCAGTATTTGCGTGCTGTTCAGGAAGAGTATTCATTATGCGCCACCCATTAAAAAGCCGGATGATGGCGTGAACGCCTTACCCGGCCTACTAAGTAGTACAATTTGTAGGCCTGATAAGATGCGAATGCATCGCCATCAGGCAAAACATTATTCGCCGTGTGTGATGATCGCCGGGATGGTGTCATCCTTGCGTAACGTCAGAATCTCACAGCCGTTTTCCGTCACTACAATAGTATGCTCGTACTGTGCAGACAAGCTTCGGTCTTTGGTTTTCACCGTCCAGCCGTCTTTCATGGTGCGGATGCGGTAATCACCGGCATTCAGCATCGGTTCTACGGTGAACGTCATGCCCGGCTGCAGTACCACACCGCCGTCGTCTGCATCGTAGTGCAGAACCTGCGGCTCTTCATGGAAGCCGCGACCGATACCGTGACCGCAGTATTCACGAACGACAGAGAAACCTTCACCTTCCGCGTATTTCTGAATTGCAGCGCCCAGCGTGCGCAGGCGAATGCCCGGTTTCACCATCCGCAGCGCCAGATACAGGCTTTCCTGCGTGACGCGGCACAGACGCTCGCCCAGAATAGTAGGTTTGCCGACGATAAACATTTTCGAGGTGTCGCCGTGGTACTCGTCTTTAATCACAGTCACATCGATGTTGACGATATCGCCGTCTTTCAGAAGTTTGGCGTCGTCCGGGATCCCGTGGCACACCACTTCATTAATAGAGATACATACGGACTTCGGATAGCCGTGGTAACCCAGGCAGGCGGAAATGGCCTGCTGCTCATTCACGATATAGTCATTACAGATACGATCCAGCTCGCCGGTGCTGACGCCCGGTTTAACAAACGGTTCGATCATTTCCAGTACATCAGCGGCCAGGCGACCAGCGACGCGCATTTTTTCGATTTCTTCAGGGGTCTTGATTGAGATAGCCATGAATTCTGTCCATCAGTGCCGATGATATCGGCAATAATTGTTTAAGTGCTGCCAATGGTATCAGTCCCGCATACGTGCTGCCAAATTGAGAATCATTAACAGCACACAGTGCCAACAATTATTGGTGTCTATGGCGTATTTGTGGTATAAAGCGCGCCGGACTTCCGATCCATTCGAAGACTACACACGATGGACGGGAGCGACAAATCTCACTTTGTGTAACAACACACACGTATCGGCACATATTCCGGGGTGCCCTTTGGGGTCGGTAATATGGGATGCGTGGAGGCTTAACCCCAACTTTTATATATAGAGGTTTTAATCATGGCAACTGTTTCCATGCGCGACATGCTCAAGGCTGGTGTTCACTTCGGTCACCAGACCCGTTACTGGAACCCGAAAATGAAGCCGTTCATCTTCGGTGCGCGTAACAAAGTTCACATCATCAACCTTGAGAAAACTGTACCGATGTTCAACGAAGCTCTGGCTGAACTGAACAAGATCTCTGCTCGTAAAGGTAAAATCCTTTTCGTTGGTACTAAACGCGCTGCAAGCGAAGCGGTGAAAGAAGCTGCTAACAGCTGCGACCAGTTCTTCGTGAACCATCGCTGGCTGGGCGGTATGCTGACTAACTGGAAAACCGTTCGTCAGTCCATCAAACGTCTGAAAGATCTGGAAACTCAGTCTCAGGACGGTACTTTCGAAAAGCTGACCAAGAAAGAAGCGCTGATGCGTACTCGTGAGCTTGAGAAACTGGAAAACAGCCTGGGCGGTATCAAAGACATGGGCGGTCTGCCGGACGCTCTGTTCGTAATCGATGCTGACCACGAGCACATTGCTATCAAAGAAGCAAACAACCTGGGTATCCCAGTATTTGCAATCGTTGATACCAACTCTGATCCGGACGGTGTTGACTTCGTTATCCCGGGTAACGACGACGCAATCCGTGCTGTGACCCTGTACCTGGGCGCTGTAGCTACTACCGTTCGTGAAGGCCGTTCTCAGGATCTGGCTTCCCAGGCGGAAGAAAGCTTCGTAGAAGCTGAATAATAAGGCACGCTCGTTAGAGCCCTTATAGACCAGGTAGTATCACGTTTGGTTAGGGGGCCTGTATATGGCCCCCTTTTTCACTTTTAAATCTGTGCGGTTTCATGCCGGGCAGATCAAATCTTCCGAGGATTTTAGAATGGCTGAAATTACCGCATCCCTGGTAAAAGAGCTGCGTGAGCGTACTGGCGCAGGCATGATGGATTGCAAAAAAGCACTGACTGAAGCTAATGGCGACATCGAGCTGGCAATCGAAAACATGCGTAAGTCCGGTGCAATCAAAGCGGCGAAAAAAGCAGGCAACGTTGCTGCTGACGGCGTAATCAAAACCAAAATCGACGGCAACATCGCTTTCATTCTGGAAGTTAACTGCCAGACTGACTTCGTTGCTAAAGATGCTGGTTTCCAGGCATTTGCTGACAAAGTACTGGACGCTGCCGTTGCTGGCAAAATCACTGACGTTGAAGTTCTGAAAGCACAGTTCGAAGAAGAACGTGTTGCTCTGGTTGCTAAAATCGGTGAGAACATCAACATCCGTCGCGTTGCTTCCCTGGAAGGCGAAGTTCTGGGTAACTACCAGCATGGTGCTCGTATCGGTGTTCTGGTTGCTGCAACTGGCGCTGACGAAGAACTGGTTAAACAGCTGGCAATGCACGTTGCTGCAAGCAAACCAGAATTCGTTAAGCCGGAAGACGTTTCCGCTGAAGTGGTAGAAAAAGAATACCAGGTTCAGCTGGACATCGCTATGCAGTCTGGCAAGCCGAAAGAAATCGCAGAGAAAATGGTTGAAGGCCGCATGAAGAAATTCACCGGCGAAGTTTCTCTGACCGGTCAGCCTTTCGTCATGGAACCGAGCAAATCTGTTGGTCAGCTGCTGAAAGAGCATAACGCTGACGTAACAGGCTTCATCCGCTTTGAAGTGGGTGAAGGCATCGAGAAAGTTGAGACTGACTTTGCAGCAGAAGTTGCTGCGATGTCCAAGCAGTCTTAATTTTGAAAGGAGCCGCCTGAGGGCGGCTTCTTTTTGTGTCTGGCTTGTAAATTCAGCGAACCGCTATAGTGGTCCTGCTGAAAAGCGACATACAATGTCGCTGGAATTAACTCATCTCATTCGTTGACAGTCTCAGGAAAGAAACATGGCTACCAATGCAAAACCCGTCTACAAACGTATTCTGCTTAAGTTAAGTGGCGAAGCTCTGCAAGGTTCGGAAGGCTTCGGTATTGATGCAAGCATCCTTGACCGCATGGCTCAGGAAATCAAAGAGCTGGTTGAGCTGGGTATTCAGGTTGGCGTAGTGATTGGTGGTGGTAACCTGTTCCGTGGCGCTGGTCTGGCGAAAGCAGGGATGAACCGCGTTGTGGGCGACCACATGGGCATGTTAGCCACCGTAATGAACGGTCTGGCGATGCGCGATGCGCTTCACCGCGCCTATGTGAACGCTCGCTTGATGTCCGCAATTCCTCTGAACGGCGTGTGTGATAACTACAGTTGGGCTGAAGCTATTAGCCTGCTGCGTAACAACCGCGTTGTTATTTTGTCTGCGGGTACCGGTAATCCGTTCTTCACCACCGATTCAGCAGCCTGCCTGCGTGGTATTGAAATTGAAGCGGATGTGGTACTGAAAGCCACTAAAGTCGATGGCGTATTTACTGCCGACCCGGCTAAAGATCCAACGGCGACCATGTACGAACAGTTGACCTACACTGAAGTACTGGATAAAGAGCTGAAAGTCATGGATCTGGCTGCGTTCACGCTGGCTCGTGACCACAAATTACCGATTCGTGTCTTTAACATGAACAAACCAGGTGCACTGCGCCGTGTTGTTATGGGTGAAAAAGAAGGCACGTTAATCACGGAATAATTCCCGTTGCGGCTAAATGCAGGTAATATTCCGCTTTAATGTCGCGGGATACGTCCCTCAAAATTAATCAAGACTATACTTGTCACATCTTGCGCGGCGGGTATGGTCTGACTGAAATAAGCTTTCAAGGATTCGTAACGTGATCAACGATATCAGAAAAGATGCTGAAGTACGCATGGACAAATGCGTCGAAGCGTTCAAAAACCAAATCAGCAAAATTCGCACGGGTCGTGCTTCTCCTAGCCTGCTGGATGGTATTGTCGTGGAATATTACGGCACACCGACTCCGCTGCGCCAACTGGCAAGCGTAACGGTTGAAGATTCCCGTACCCTGAAAATCAACGTGTTTGACCGTTCTATGGGGCCAGCCGTTGAGAAAGCCATCATGGCTTCCGACCTCGGTCTGAATCCAAGCTCTGCGGGTTCCGACATCCGCGTTCCGCTGCCGCCGCTGACCGAAGAACGTCGTAAAGATCTGACCAAGATCGTGCGTGGCGAAGCTGAAGGCGCGCGTGTTGCGGTACGTAATGTACGCCGCGATGCAAACGACAAAGTGAAAGCGTTGTTGAAAGAAAAAGAGATCAGCGAAGATGACGATCGCCGTTCTCAGGACGACGTACAGAAACTGACTGACGCTGCAATCAAGAAAGTTGATGCGGCGCTGGCAGAGAAAGAAGCGGAACTGATGCAGTTCTGATTCGCCTGTACGCTAAAAACGCCGCTTAGAAGGCCTGAGAAGGCTGGATGGCGGCGTTTTGCTTTTTTCTGTCTATATACCTTAAAGGGTAAAATTCTTCTGGATGTCTCATGAAGCAATTAACCATCCTGGGATCAACCGGTTCCATTGGTTGCAGTACGCTGGATGTAGTACGCCATAACCCGGAAAAATTTCGTGTTGCTGCGTTGGTGGCGGGTAAAAATGTCGCCCGCATGGTAGAGCAATGCCTGGAGTTTTCTCCTCGCTATGCGGTAATGGACGATGAAAAAAGCGCTGCGTTGGTAAAAGCAGCTCTGCTGGAGCAGGGCAGTCGCACTGAGGTCATGAGCGGTCAGCAGGCTGCCTGTGATATGGCTGCGCTGGATGATGTTGATCAGGTCATGGCGGCAATTGTCGGCGCAGCGGGCTTGCTGCCAACGCTGGCGGCAATTCGTGCGAGCAAAAGTATTTTACTGGCGAACAAAGAGTCTCTGGTGACCTGCGGTCGTCTGTTTATGGACGACGTGAAACGCCACAAAGCGCAGCTTTTGCCGGTAGATAGCGAGCATAACGCGATTTTTCAGAGTTTACCGCAACCTATCCAACACAATCTGGGATACGCTGACCTTGAGCAAAACGGCGTTATGTCAGTTCTGCTTACCGGGTCTGGTGGCCCATTCCGTGAAACGCCATTGCGCGATCTGGTCTCTATGACCCCCGATCAGGCATGTCGTCATCCGAATTGGTCGATGGGACGAAAAATCTCTGTCGATTCCGCCACCATGATGAACAAAGGTCTGGAATACATTGAAGCGCGTTGGCTATTTAATGCCAGTGCAAGCCAGATGGAAGTGCTGATTCACCCGCAGTCGGTTATTCATTCGATGGTCCGTTATCAGGATGGTAGTGTTCTGGCGCAGTTGGGTGAACCGGACATGCGTACACCTATTGCCCATACCATGGCATGGCCAGAACGAGTGACGTCCGGTGTTAAGCCTGTCGATTTTTGCAAACTCAGTGCGCTGACGTTTTCAGCACCTGATTACCAGCGTTATCCGTGCCTGAAACTGGCGATGGACGCGTTTGAGCAAGGGCAGGCGGCGACGACCGCACTTAATGCCGCGAATGAAATTACCGTTGCCGCGTTTTTGGCGCAGCAGATCCGATTTACCGATATTGCTGACCTGAATTTATCCGTGCTGGATAAGATGGATTTGCAGGAGCCGCAGAGCGTTGATGACGTGCTGAAGGTTGATGCCATCGCGCGGGACGTCGCCAGAAAAGAAGTGATGCGACTCTCAAGCTGATGATAATCCCTCTACGGAGAATCGTGCTATTTGTTAGCGTTGGGCTTCAGTGATATAGTCTGCGCCACCCGATCGCGGGTATTTGCTTTTTTTCGGTCGGGTAAGCCGTGGTTTGACACGGCTTTTTTGTGGATGGGCTTCAGTATTCCTGAGTACCGTAAATCCTTTCAGGGACTAATAACGCGTTATGTTGTCTGCAACTAAACCATTAAGCGAAAATTTGCCAGCACATGGTTGTCGCCATGTCGCAATTATCATGGATGGCAATGGCCGCTGGGCGAAAAAGCAAGGGAAGATTCGCGCCTTTGGGCATAAGGCCGGAGCAAAATCCGTCCGCCGGGCTGTCTCTTTTGCTGCCAATAACGGTATTGATGCGTTAACGCTGTATGCCTTTAGCAGTGAGAACTGGAACCGACCTGCGCAGGAAGTGAGCGCGTTAATGGAACTGTTTGTGTGGGCACTTGATAGTGAAGTGAAAAACCTGCACCGCCATAACGTACGTCTGCGTATTATCGGGGATATCAGTCGATTTAACTCTCGTTTGCAAGAACGGATTCGCAAATCAGAAGCGATTACTGCCCAGAATACCGGGTTGACGCTGAATATTGCAGCGAATTACGGTGGACGGTGGGATATAGTCCAGGGAGTCAGGCAACTGGCACAACAGGTGCAGGATGGTCTGCTGCGTCCAGAGCAAATCGATGAAGAGATGCTTGGGCAGCAAATTTGTATGCATGAACTGGCTCCTGTGGATTTAGTGATAAGGACTGGGGGAGAGCATCGAATTAGTAATTTTCTGTTGTGGCAAATTGCCTATGCCGAACTTTACTTTACGGATGTTCTCTGGCCCGATTTCGATGAACAAGACTTTGAAGGTGCGCTGCATGCCTTTGCTAATCGTGAGCGTCGTTTCGGCGGCACCGAGCCCGGTGATGAAAAAGCCTGATGGGGGTCGCTTTTGCTGAAGTATCGCCTGATTTCTGCTTTTGTTTTAATACCCGTTGTCATCGCGGCGCTGTTTTTGCTGCCGCCGGTGGGGTTCGCCATTGTCACGCTGGTCGTTTGTATGCTGGCCGCCTGGGAATGGGGACAGTTAAGCGGTTTTACCACGCGTACACAGCGAGTCTGGCTGGCGGTTTTGTGCGGGCTATTGCTGGCGCTAATGCTGTTCTTACTGCCGGAATACCATCGCAATATTCATCAGCCGCTGGTTGAAGTATCGCTGTGGGCGTCGCTGGGCTGGTGGGTCGTGGCGCTGTTGCTGGTATTGTTTTATCCCGGCTCTGCGTCGGTCTGGCGTAATTCCAAAACATTACGCATAATTTTCGGCGTGTTAACCATTGTTCCGTTCTTTTGGGGAATGCTGGCGCTACGTGCATGGCACTATGATGAGAATCATTATAGTGGCGCGCTATGGCTGCTGTATGTCATGATCCTCGTTTGGGGAGCGGACTCGGGTGCGTATATGTTTGGTAAGCTGTTTGGCAAACATAAGCTGGCACCGAAGGTTTCTCCTGGTAAAACCTGGCAGGGTTTTATTGGCGGACTCGCCACTGCGGCCGTAATCTCATGGGGTTATGGCATGTGGGCGAATCTTGAAGTTGCGCCTGTCACCTTGCTCATTTGCTCCATCGTTGCAGCCCTGGCCTCCGTGCTGGGTGACCTGACCGAGAGTATGTTTAAGCGTGAAGCAGGTATTAAGGACAGTGGTCACTTAATTCCAGGACACGGCGGTATTCTGGACCGTATTGATAGCCTGACGGCTGCGGTACCGGTCTTTGCCTGCCTGTTGTTACTGGTATTCAGGACGCTCTAACGGATGGTCTTATGCTGAGTATTCTCTGGAATCTGGCTGCATTCATTGTCGCACTTGGTGTGCTTATCACCGTGCATGAATTTGGTCATTTCTGGGTTGCGCGGCGCTGCGGAGTCCGCGTCGAGCGCTTTTCCATTGGTTTTGGAAAAGCGCTTTGGCGGCGTACCGATAAATTAGGTACGGAATACGTTATCGCCCTGATTCCCCTCGGCGGTTACGTCAAAATGCTGGATGAGCGCGCTGAACCAGTCGCACCGGAGCTGCGCCATTACGCTTTCAACAATAAAACGGTTGGACAACGCGCAGCCATCATCGCCGCAGGTCCGATTGCAAACTTCCTTTTTGCTATTTTCGCTTACTGGCTGGTGTTTATCATCGGTGTCCCTGGCGTTCGTCCGGTTGTTGGTGAAATAACACCCAACTCGATTGCCGCGCAGGCGCAAATTCAGCCGGGTACGGAACTAAAAGCGGTTGATGGTATCGAAACCCCTGATTGGGATGCCGTGAGATTGCAACTGGTAGCCAAAATTGGCGATGAGCATACGACTCTCAGCGTAGCGCAGTTTGGCAGTAACCAGCGTCAGGACAAAACGCTGGATTTACGTCAGTGGGCATTTGAGCCAGACAAAGAGGATCCCGTCTCCAGTTTAGGGATTCGTCCGCGCGGTCCGCAGATTGAACCGGTGCTGTCAGAAGTGCAGGTTAACTCCGCTGCAAGTAAGGCAGGTTTGCAAGCAGGCGACAGGATCGTTAAAGTCAATGGTCAGCCGCTGACGCAATGGATGACGTTTGTGACGCTGGTGCGCGATAATCCGGATAAGCCGTTAGCGCTAGATATTGAAAGACAAGGAAGTTCCTTGTCTTTAACGTTAACCCCAGATTCAAAACAGGTTAACGGGAAGGCAGAAGGTTTTGCGGGCGTGGTGCCTAAAGTTATTCCTCTGCCTGATGAGTATAAGACTGTACGCCAGTATGGGCCATTCAGCGCCGTCCTCGAAGCCTCGGATAAAACGTGGCAGTTGATGAAGCTGACGGTCAGTATGCTGGGAAAATTGATTACCGGTGATGTAAAACTGAACAACCTCAGTGGGCCGATTTCTATCGCCCAGGGGGCTGGGATGTCAGCGGAATTCGGGGTTATTTATTACCTGATGTTCCTTGCGCTTATCAGCGTGAACTTAGGGATAATCAACCTGTTTCCGTTGCCCGTTCTTGACGGGGGGCATCTGCTGTTCCTGGCGATTGAAAAGCTGAAGGGCGGTCCGGTATCCGAGCGGGTTCAAGACTTTAGTTATCGCATTGGCTCTATCTTGCTGGTGTTGTTAATGGGGCTTGCACTTTTCAATGATTTCTCTCGGTTGTAAGAGAGTGTTAGGAAGAACGCATAATAACGATGGCGATGAAAAAGTTGCTCATAGCGTCGCTGCTGTTTAGCAGCGCCACCGTATACGGTGCTGAAGGGTTCGTAGTGAAGGACATTCATTTCGAAGGCCTACAGCGAGTCGCCGTTGGTGCGGCTCTCCTCAGTATGCCGGTGCGCACAGGCGACACGGTTAATGATGAAGACATCAGTAATACCATTCGTGCTCTGTTCGCCACCGGTAACTTTGAGGATGTCCGCGTCCTGCGCGATGGTGATACCCTTCTGGTTCAGGTAAAAGAGCGTCCGACGATTGCCAGCATCACTTTCTCCGGTAATAAATCGGTGAAAGATGACATGCTCAAGCAAAACCTCGAGGCGTCTGGCGTGCGTGTTGGCGAGTCTCTGGATCGCACCACGCTTGCCGATATCGAAAAAGGCCTGGAAGATTTCTACTATAGCGTCGGTAAGTACAGCGCCAGTGTGAAAGCGGTGGTGACGCCGTTGCCGCGTAACCGCGTTGACCTCAAGCTGGTCTTCCAGGAAGGTGTTTCGGCGAAGATCCAACAGATCAATATCGTCGGCAACCATGCCTTCACGACTGACGAACTTATCTCTCACTTCCAGTTGCGTGATGAAGTACCGTGGTGGAACGTGGTGGGCGATCGCAAATACCAGAAACAGAAACTGGCGGGCGACCTTGAAACCCTGCGCAGTTACTATCTGGATCGCGGTTATGCCCGCTTCAATATCGATTCCACTCAGGTCAGCCTGACGCCGGATAAAAAAGGTATCTACATCACCGTTAACATCACAGAAGGCGAGCAGTACAAGCTTTCTGGTGTTCAGGTGAGCGGTAACCTGGCCGGGCACTCCGCCGAAATTGAGACCCTGACGAAGATCGAGCCAGGTGAACTCTATAACGGCACCAAAGTGACCAAAATGGAAGATGATATCAAGAAGCTCCTGGGTCGCTATGGCTATGCCTATCCGCGCGTACAGTCGCAGCCTGAAATCAACGACGCTGACAAAACCGTTAAATTACGCGTAAACGTGGATGCGGGTAACCGTTTCTATGTGCGTAAGATTCGTTTTGAAGGTAACGACACCTCTAAAGATTCCGTTCTGCGTCGCGAAATGCGTCAGATGGAAGGTGCATGGTTGGGCAGCGATCTGGTCGACCAGGGTAAAGAGCGTCTGAACCGTCTGGGTTACTTTGAAACAGTTGATACCGATACTCAGCGTGTCCCGGGCAGCCCGGATCAGGTTGATGTAGTCTACAAGGTCAAAGAGCGTAACACCGGTAGCTTTAACTTCGGCGTCGGTTACGGTACTGAAAGCGGCGTGAGCTTCCAGGCTGGCGTTCAGCAAGATAACTGGTTAGGTACCGGTTATTCTGTCGGCATCAACGGCACCAAAAACGACTACCAGACCTATACTGAGTTGTCAGTGACCAACCCGTACTTCACCGTTGATGGTGTGAGCCTGGGTGGCCGTGTCTTCTATAACGATTTTGAAGCGAATGATGCGGATCTGTCCGACTATACCAACAAAAGTTATGGTACAGATGTCACGCTTGGCTTCCCGGTAAACGAATACAACACGTTGCGTGCTGGCCTGGGCTATGTCCATAACAAACTGTCCAACATGCAGCCGCAGGTTGCGATGGATCGTTATCTTGAGTCAATGGGCGAGACCAATACCAACAGCTTTGCCGCTGATGACTTCACCTTTAACTACGGTTGGACGTACAACAAACTGGACCGTGGGTATTTCCCAACGGACGGTACACGCGTCAACCTGAACGGTAAAGTGACCATTCCGGGTTCTGATAACGAATACTACAAAGTGTCGATGGATACCGCGACCTATGTGCCGATCGATGACGATCACAAGTGGGTGGTTTTAGGACGTACGAAGGTAGGCTATGGCGACGGCATTGGCAGCAAAGAAATGCCGTTCTATGAGAACTTCTATGCGGGTGGTTCCAGCACCGTGCGTGGCTTCCAGTCGAATACTATCGGTCCAAAAGCAGTCTACAAAAACGGTGCTTACGCCAGTGGTTCTGATAATAGTGACTACGAAGAGTGTTCCAACGCGGACGGTAAGGACTGTAAATCGGATGACGCAGTGGGCGGTAACGCCATGGCTGTCGCCAGCCTGGAGTTTATTACCCCAACGCCGTTCATTAGCGACAAGTATGCCAACTCGGTTCGTACCTCGTTCTTCTGGGATATGGGTACCGTTTGGGATACTAACTGGCAGGATAGCGCTCAAACACGTGCTATAGGTGTGCCGGACTACAGTGATCCAAGTAATATCCGTATGTCAGCGGGTATCGCTTTACAATGGATGTCCCCATTGGGGCCGTTGGTTTTCTCCTACGCCCAGCCGTTCAAGAAGTACGATGGAGACAAAGCGGAACAGTTCCAGTTTAACATTGGTAAAACCTGGTAATTGTTCTTCGCAAAGGAATGTAGTGGTAGTGTAGCGATGACTTTAGGCGATCTTGCATGGGATCGCCTGGCCACGCAAAGAACTGCACCTTCGGGTGCAAATGGGATGGTAAGGAGTTAATTGTGAAAAAGTGGTTATTAGCTGCAGGTCTCGGTTTAGCGATGGCAACGTCCGCACAAGCGGCTGACAAAATTGCAATCGTCAACATGGGTAGCCTGTTCCAACAGGTTGCACAGAAGACAGGTGTTTCTGCTACGCTGGAAAACGAGTTCAAAGGCCGTGCCAGCGAACTGCAGCGTATGGAATCCGATCTGCAATCTAAGATGCAGCGTCTGCAATCAATGAAAGCAGGTAGCGATCGTACCAAGCTGGAAAAAGACGTTATGGCTCAGCGCCAGACTTTCTCTCAGAAAGCTCAGGCTTTTGAGCAGGATCGTGCGCGTCGCTCCAACGAAGAACGTGGCAAACTGGTTACTCGTATCCAGACTGCTGTGAAATCTGTTGCCAGCAGCCAGAGCATTGATCTGGTCGTTGACGCAAACACCGTTGCATACAACAGCAGCGATGTAAAAGACATCACCGCTGACGTACTGAAACAGGTTAAATAAGTAATGCCTTCAATTCGACTGGCTGATTTAGCAGAGCAGTTGGATGCAGAATTACACGGTGATGGCGATATCGTCATCACCGGCGTAGCGTCCATGCAATCTGCGCAAACTGGCAATATCACGTTCATGGTGAATCCTAAGTACCGTGAACACTTAGGCGTATGCCAGGCTTCTGCCGTAGTAATGACGCAGGACGATCTTCCTTTTGCTAAAAGTGCCGCGTTGGTAGTGAAGAATCCCTACCTGACCTATGCACGTATGGCGCAAATTTTAGATACCACGCCTCAGCCTGCACAGAACATTGCACCGAGTGCAGTGATCGATGCAACGGCGAAGCTGGGTAGTAATGTCTCTGTGGGCGCAAATGCGGTCATTGAGTCTGGCGTAGAACTGGGTGATAACGTCGTTATCGGCGCAGGCTGCTTCGTCGGAAAAAATACTAAAATCGGTGCAGGTTCACGCTTGTGGGCGAATGTGACGATTTACCACGACATTCAGATCGGTGAGAATTGCCTGATCCAGTCAAGCACTGTCGTTGGATCTGATGGATTTGGTTACGCGAACGATCGCGGTAACTGGGTAAAGATCCCGCAGCTTGGTCGCGTGATTATCGGCGATCGCGTCGAGATCGGCGCTTGTACCACCATTGACCGTGGTGCTCTGGACGATACTGTGATCGGTAATGGTGTTATCATTGATAACCAGTGCCAGATTGCGCATAACGTTGTGATTGGCGACAATACGGCAGTAGCCGGTGGCGTCATTATGGCGGGTAGCCTGAAGATTGGCCGTTACTGCATGATTGGCGGCGCCAGCGTGATCAATGGGCATATGGAAATATGCGACAAAGTCACGGTGACTGGCATGGGTATGGTGATGCGTCCTATCACCGAACCTGGCGTCTATTCCTCAGGCATTCCGCTACAACCCAATAAGGTATGGCGTAAAACAGCTGCACTGGTGATGAATATTGATGATATGAGCAAGCGCCTCAAAGCGATTGAGCGCAAGGTTAATCAACAAGACTAAAGCACCGTTTTTGCATGTCTGACTTTTCGGCCTGTCCCATTCATACGATTGCGACAGGCCGTGTTATTATTGCCTTTTAGTATATTTTGACAGGAAGAGTATTTTGACTACTAACACTCATACTCTGCATATTGAAGAGATTTTAGAACTTCTGCCGCACCGTTTTCCGTTTCTGCTGGTTGATCGCGTGCTGGATTTTGAAGAAGGTCGTTTTCTGCGCGCAGTGAAAAATGTATCCGTTAACGAGCCTTTCTTTCAGGGCCACTTCCCGGGTAAACCTATTTTCCCTGGCGTATTGATTCTGGAAGCGATGGCACAGGCTACCGGTATCCTTGCGTTTAAAAGCGTAGGAAAACTGGAACCAGGCGAACTGTATTATTTCGCGGGTATTGACGAAGCACGCTTTAAGCGTCCTGTCGTGCCTGGCGATCAGATGATCATGGAAGTGACTTTCGAGAAAACGCGCCGTGGCCTGACCCGTTTTAAAGGGGTTGCGCTGGTCGACGGTAAAGTTGTGTGCGAAGCAACGATGATGTGTGCCCGTAGCCGGGAGGCCTGATACGTGATTGATAAATCCGCCTTTATTCACCCGACCGCCATTGTAGAAGAGGGCGCCAGCATTGGTGCCAATGCTCACATTGGCCCATTTTGTATTGTTGGACCCCATGTTGAAATTGGTGAGGGTACCGTACTGAAGTCTCACGTTGTCGTGAATGGCCATACAAAAATTGGTCGCGATAACGAGATCTATCAGTTTGCCTCCATCGGTGAAGTTAACCAGGATCTTAAATATGCTGGCGAACCGACCCGTGTGGAAATTGGCGATCGCAACCGCATCCGCGAAAGCGTCACCATTCATCGTGGCACAGTGCAGGGCGGTGGAGTGACGAAGGTGGGCAGCGATAACTTACTGATGATTAATGCGCACGTCGCGCATGATTGTACGGTAGGAAACCGCTGTATTCTGGCGAATAACGCCACGCTTGCCGGACATGTTTCGCTGGATGATTTTGTTATCATCGGCGGCATGACTGCGGTGCATCAGTTCTGCATCATCGGTGCTCATGTGATGGTTGGTGGCTGTTCTGGTGTAGCCCAGGACGTGCCTCCGTACGTTATCGCCCAGGGCAACCACGCGACGCCGTTTGGCGTCAATATCGAAGGTCTGAAGCGTCGTGGATTCACCCGCGAAGCGATTACCGCGATTCGTAACGCCTACAAAGCGTTGTACCGTAGTGGTAAAACGCTGGAAGAAGTGAAACCAGAAATCGCGGAACTGGCGAAACAGTACCCCGAAGTTCAGGCTTTCAGCGACTTCTTTGAGCGCTCAACGCGTGGCCTGATTCGTTAATGACTGAACAGCGTCCTTTAACGATTGCCCTCGTCGCCGGAGAAACCTCCGGCGATATTCTTGGTGCAGGGTTAATCCGTGCACTCAAGGCTCGCGTTCCCAATGCGCGTTTTGTTGGTGTGGCGGGTCCGCTGATGCAGGCCGAAGGCTGTGAAGCCTGGTACGAAATGGAAGAGCTGGCGGTCATGGGCATTGTTGAAGTGCTCGGACGTCTGCGCCGTTTACTGCATATTCGTGCCGACCTCACTCGCCGATTCACCGACTTAAAGCCGGATGTTTTCGTTGGCATTGATGCACCTGATTTCAACATTACCCTCGAAGGGAACTTGAAAAAACAGGGCATTAAAACCATTCATTATGTCAGTCCGTCCGTCTGGGCGTGGCGACAGAAACGCGTTTTCAAAATAGGCAGATCCACCAACATGGTGCTGGCCTTTCTGCCTTTCGAAAAAGCGTTTTATGACAAATTTAACGTCCCGTGCCGCTTTATAGGTCATACCATGGCGGATGCCATGCCGTTGGACCCGGATAAAAACGCGGCACGTGATATTCTGGGCATTCCTCATGACGCTCACTGCCTGGCGCTACTGCCAGGAAGCCGTGGTGCAGAAGTGGAGATGCTCAGCGCCGATTTTCTGAAAACGGCGCAGCTATTACGCCAGCATTATCCGGATCTCGAAGTGGTGGTGCCGTTGGTGAATGCCAAACGTCGCGAGCAGTTTGAACGCATTAAAGCGGAAGTTGCACCGGAGCTTTCCGTACATCTGCTCAATGGTATGGGACGTGAAGCAATGGTGGCCAGCGACGCCGCACTGCTGGCTTCAGGTACCGCCGCGCTGGAATGTATGCTGGCAAAATGCCCGATGGTGGTTGGCTACCGTATGAAACCCTTCACCTTCTGGCTGGCGAAGCGTCTGGTGAAGACTGATTACGTTTCGCTACCTAACCTGTTGGCGGGAAGAGAACTGGTTAAAGAGCTGTTGCAGGAAGAGTGTGAACCGCAGGCGCTGTCGCAAGCGCTGTTGCCGTTGCTGGCGAAGGGTAAAACCAGCCATGCGATGCACGACACATTCCGTGAACTGCACCAGCAGATCCGTTGCAATGCTGATGAGCAGGCAGCGGATGCGGTCCTGGAGTTAGCGCAATGATTGAATTTGTGTATCCGCATACGCATTTAGTGGCGGGTGTGGATGAAGTCGGACGCGGCCCTTTGGTCGGCGCGGTCGTCACTGCTGCCGTCATTCTGGATCCGGCTCGCCCTATTATCGGTCTTAACGACTCAAAAAAACTGTCAGAAAAACGTCGCCTGGCGCTGTTTGATGAAATTAAAGAAAAGGCGTTAAGCTGGAGCCTGGGTCGGGCAGAACCGCATGAAATCGACGAACTGAACATTTTGCATGCTACCATGCTGGCCATGCAGCGTGCAGTTGCGGGTCTGCATATTGCGCCTGAATACGTGCTGATTGACGGCAATCGTTGCCCGGCATTACCGGTACCGTCGATGGCGGTGGTCAAAGGTGATAGCCGCGTGGCGGAGATTAGCGCCGCATCGATTCTGGCAAAAGTGACCCGTGACGCTGAAATGGCGGCGCTGGATACGGTTTTTCCACAGTATGGTTTTGCACAGCACAAAGGTTATCCAACCGCATTTCATCTGGAAAAATTGGCACTGCATGGTGCGACTGAGCACCATCGCCGCAGCTTTGGCCCCGTCAAACGCGCACTGGGACTCTCGTCCTGATTCTTGTGTCGAAGGAATCTGAAGATGTCTGAACCACGTTTCGTCCACCTACGGGTGCACAGCGACTACTCCATGATCGATGGGCTGGCGAAAACCGGACCGCTGGTAAAAAAGGCGGCCGCGTTAGGCATGCCTGCGCTGGCGATCACCGATTTTACCAACCTGTGTGGTCTGGTGAAGTTTTACGGAGCGGGCCATGGCGCGGGTATCAAGCCGATAGTTGGCGCAGATTTTCATGTCCGCAGTGAGCTGTTGGGCGATGAACTCACGCAGCTTACCGTGCTGGCCGCAAATAATACCGGCTATCAGAACCTGACGTTGTTGATTTCGAAAGCCTATCAGCGCGGCTATGGCGCAGAAGGACCGGTTATCGACCGGGACTGGCTGATCGAACTAAAAGAAGGTTTGATTTTGCTCTCCGGCGGTCGCATGGGCGATGTCGGACGAAGTCTGCTGCGCGGCAATAACGCACTGGTTGACGAGTGCGTGGCGTTTTACGAAGAACATTTTCCCAATTGCTATTTCCTCGAACTGATTCGCACCGGCAGGCAAGATGAAGAAAATTATCTGCACGCAGCCGTAGCACTGGCCGAAACGCGTGGTCTACCAGTGGTGGCGACTAACGATGTCCGCTTCCTTGAAACCGGAGATTTCGATGCGCATGAAATCCGCGTAGCGATCCACGACGGCTTTACCCTTGATGATCCGAAACGCCCGCGTAACTATTCGCCGCAGCAGTACATGCGCAGCGAAGATGAGATGTGCGAGCTGTTCTCCGATATTCCGGAAGCACTGCAAAACACCGTCGAGATAGCTAAACGCTGCAACGTGACGGTGCGTCTGGGCGAGTATTTCCTGCCGCAGTTCCCGACCGGCGATATGACCACCGAAGATTTCCTTGTGGCGAAATCACGCGAAGGGCTGGAAGAACGTCTCGAATTTTTGTTCCCTGACCCTGAAGTTCGTGCGCAGAAGCGCCCACCTTACGATGAACGTCTGGAAGTTGAACTTAAAGTTATCAACCAGATGGGATTCCCGGGCTACTTCCTGATCGTTATGGAATTTATCCAGTGGTCGAAAGATAACGGCGTACCAGTAGGCCCGGGACGTGGTTCCGGTGCTGGCTCACTTGTTGCCTATGCGCTGAAAATTACCGATCTCGACCCGCTGGAATTTGACCTGCTGTTCGAACGTTTCCTTAACCCGGAACGTGTCTCAATGCCCGACTTCGACGTTGACTTCTGTATGGAGAAACGCGACCAGGTCATCGAGCACGTGGCGGAAATGTACGGTCGTGATGCGGTTTCGCAGATTATTACCTTCGGTACGATGGCAGCAAAAGCGGTTATCCGCGACGTGGGCCGCGTACTGGGGCATCCGTACGGCTTCGTTGACCGTATTTCGAAGCTGGTGCCGCCCGATCCGGGCATGACGCTGGCAAAAGCCTTTGAAGCCGAACCCCAACTGCCGGAAATTTATGAGGCAGATGAAGAGGTTAAAGCGCTGATCGATATGGCGCGTAAGCTGGAAGGCGTCACGCGTAACGCCGGTAAGCACGCCGGTGGTGTGGTTATCGCACCGACCAAAATTACTGATTTTGCTCCGCTGTACTGCGATGAACAGGGGCTGCACCCGGTTACTCAGTTTGATAAGAACGATGTGGAATATGCCGGTCTTGTGAAGTTCGACTTCCTCGGCCTGCGTACGCTCACCATCATCAACTGGGCGCTGGAAATGATCAACGCGCGCCGTGAAAAGAACGGTGAGCCACCGCTGGATATTGCGGCTATCCCGCTGGATGACAAGAAAAGCTTCGATATGCTGCAACGCTCGGAGACCACGGCGGTATTCCAGCTTGAATCCCGCGGCATGAAAGACCTGATCAAACGTCTGCAGCCTGACTGCTTCGAAGATATGATCGCACTGGTGGCTCTGTTCCGCCCTGGCCCGCTACAGTCGGGGATGGTAGATAACTTTATCGACCGTAAGCATGGTCGCGAAGAGATTTCCTATCCGGATGTACAATGGCAGCATGAGTGTCTGAAACCGGTACTGGAGCCGACCTACGGCATTATCCTGTATCAGGAACAGGTTATGCAGATTGCCCAGGAGTTGTCCGGGTACACCCTTGGCGGCGCGGATATGCTGCGTCGTGCGATGGGTAAGAAAAAGCCGGAAGAAATGGCCAAGCAGCGCGGCACCTTTGAAGAAGGGGCGAAAAAGCGCGGCGTAGACGGCGAACTGGCGATGAAAATCTTTGACCTGGTGGAGAAATTCGCCGGTTACGGATTTAACAAATCGCACTCCGCTGCCTATGCGCTGGTTTCTTACCAGACTCTGTGGCTGAAGGCGCATTATCCTGCCGAGTTTATGGCGGCGGTAATGACCGCCGATATGGATAACACCGAGAAAGTCGTCGGACTGGTGGATGAATGCTGGCGCATGGGGCTCAAAATCCTGCCGCCGGATATCAACTCCGGGCTTTACCATTTTCACGTGAATGATGATGGCGAGATTGTTTATGGCATCGGCGCGATAAAAGGCGTGGGTGAAGGGCCAATTGAAGCTATTATTGAGGCGCGTAACGAAGGCGGCTACTTCCGTGAGCTGTTTGATCTCTGCGCGCGCACGGATATCAAAAAACTTAACCGCCGGGTGCTGGAAAAGCTAATCATGTCCGGGGCGTTTGATCGCCTTGGCCCGCATCGTGCAGCGTTGATGAATTCGCTCAACGACGCACTAAAAGCCGCCGATCAGCATGCAAAAGCCGAAGCTATTGGTCAGGCCGATATGTTTGGCGTGCTGGCGGAAGAACCGGAGCAAATTGAACAATCCTATGCCAGCTGCCAACCGTGGCCGGAGCAGGTGGTATTAGACGGTGAGCGTGAAACGTTGGGGCTTTATCTGACGGGACACCCCATTAACCAGTATTTAAAAGAAATTGAGCGCTATGTCGGAGGCTACAGGCTGAAAGACATGCATCCGACAGAACGTGGTAAAGTCACCACGGCTGCGGGGCTCGTCATTGCTGCGCGGGTAATGGTCACCAAGCGCGGCAATCGTATCGGCATCTGTACACTGGATGACCGTTCCGGACGTCTGGAGGTTATGTTGTTTACCGATGCTCTGGATAAATACCAGCAATTGCTGGAAAAAGACCGCATACTTATCGTCAGCGGACAGGTCAGCTTTGATGACTTCAGTGGCGGGCTTAAAATGATGGCCCGTGAAGTCATGGATATTGACGAAGCCCGGGAAAAATATGCTCGCGGGCTTGCTATCTCGCTGACGGACAGGCAAATTGATGACCAGCTTTTAAACCGACTCCGTCAGTCTCTGGAACCCCACCGCTCGGGGACAATTCCAGTACATCTCTACTATCAGAGGGCGGATGCACGTGCGCGGTTGCGTTTTGGCGCGACGTGGCGTGTCTCTCCGAGCGATCGTTTGCTAAACGATCTCCGTGGCCTTATTGGTTCGGAGCAGGTGGAACTGGAGTTTGACTAATACAGGAATACTATGAGTCTGAATTTCCTTGATTTTGAACAGCCGATTGCAGAGCTGGAAGCAAAAATCGATTCTTTGACTGCGGTTAGCCGTCAGGATGAGAAACTGGATATTAACATCGATGAAGAAGTGCATCGTCTGCGTGAAAAAAGCGTAGAACTGACGCGTAAAATCTTCGCCGATCTTGGCGCATGGCAGGTAGCCCAACTGGCGCGCCATCCACAGCGTCCGTACACCCTGGATTATGTCCGCCTGGCGTTTGATGAATTTGATGAGCTGGCGGGCGATCGAGCCTATGCGGATGATAAAGCTATTGTCGGCGGTATCGCGCGTCTGGATGGCCGTCCGGTGATGATCATTGGTCATCAGAAAGGCCGTGAGACCAAAGAAAAGATTCGCCGTAATTTCGGCATGCCAGCGCCGGAAGGCTATCGCAAAGCGCTGCGCCTGATGGAAATGGCCGAGCGCTTCAACATGCCGATCATTACCTTCATCGACACCCCAGGGGCTTACCCGGGCGTGGGCGCAGAAGAACGTGGTCAGTCAGAAGCGATTGCGCGCAACCTGCGTGAAATGTCGCGTCTGAGCGTACCGGTAATCTGCACCGTTATCGGTGAAGGTGGTTCCGGCGGCGCGCTGGCGATCGGCGTAGGCGATAAAGTGAATATGCTGCAATATAGCACCTATTCCGTTATCTCCCCGGAAGGTTGTGCTTCCATTCTGTGGAAAAGCGCCGACAAAGCGCCGCTGGCCGCAGAAGCAATGGGAATTATCGCGCCGCGTCTGAAAGAGCTGAAGCTGATTGACTCTATCATCCCGGAACCGCTGGGCGGCGCGCACCGCAACCCTGAAGTAATGGCTGCGTCCCTGAAAGCACAGCTGCTGGCCGATCTCGCCGATCTTGACGTGTTAAGCAAAGATGATCTGAAAAACCGTCGTTACCAGCGTCTGATGAGCTACGGTTACGCGTAAACTGCATTAATTCTGAAAAGGGCCACAATGCTGTGGCCCTTTTTTTTACCTGTGGTTTGGCCAGGCTATGATTAACTAAGGTTTTTCCAGGAGGAACGCATGAATATCATTGCCATCATGGGACCGCATGGCGTCTTTTATAAAGATGAGCCCATCAAGGAACTTGAACGTGCGCTGCAGCAGCAGGGGTTTCAGATTATCTGGCCGCAGAATAGCGTCGACCTGCTGAAGTTTATCGAACATAACCCGCGAATTTGCGGCGTCATTTTTGACTGGGATAAATACAGTCTGGAACTGTGCAGCGACATCAACCAGCTCAACGAGTATCTCCCGCTCTACGCCTTTATTAATACCCATTCGACGATGGATGTCAGTGCGCACGACCTGCGCATGGCGCTGTGGTTTTTTGAGTATGCGCTGGGTCAGTCTGAAGACATTGCCACCCGTATCCGCCAGTACACCAGCGAATACCTCGATAACATCACGCCTCCTTTTACCAAAGCGCTGTTTACCTATGTGAAGGAAGGGAAGTATACCTTCTGCACGCCTGGGCACATGGCGGGAACGGCGTACCAGAAAAGTCCGGTCGGCTGCCTGTTCTATGATTTCTTTGGCGGCAATACGCTGAAAGCCGACGTGTCCATTTCCGTAACCGAACTGGGCTCATTGCTTGATCATACCGGTCCGCACCTGGAAGCGGAGGAGTATATCGCGCGTACTTTTGGTGCCGAGCAGAGCTATATGGTGACCAACGGCACCTCGACATCGAACAAGATTGTCGGTATGTATGCTGCACCTGCAGGCAGTACGCTCCTGATTGACCGCAACTGCCATAAGTCACTGGCGCATTTGCTGATGATGAGCGATGTGGTGCCAATCTGGCTGAAGCCTACGCGTAACGCGCTGGGGATCCTCGGCGGTATACCCCGTCGGGAATTTACCCACGCAAGCATTGAACGCAAAGTTGAGGAAACCAATCAGGCGCAATGGCCGGTCCACGCGGTGATCACCAACTCCACCTATGATGGCCTGTTGTATAACACCAACTGGATCAAACAAACGCTGGATGTGCCCTCCATCCATTTTGATTCAGCCTGGGTGCCGTATACCCATTTTCATCCGATCTATCAGGGGAAAAGCGGGATGAGCGGCGAACGGGTACCGGGAAAGGTGATTTTTGAAACTCAGTCCACCCACAAGATGCTGGCGGCGTTGTCACAGGCTTCGCTGATCCACATTAAGGGCGACTATGATGAAGACACGTTCAACGAAGCCTTTATGATGCACACCTCTACGTCTCCGAGCTATCCGATAGTGGCGTCGATAGAAACGGCGGCGGCAATGCTGCGTGGCAATTCAGGCAAGCGGTTAATCAATCGTTCGGTGGAACGGGCGCTGCATTTCCGTAAAGAAGTGCAACGTCTGCGTGAAGAGTCGGATGGTTGGTTCTTTGATATCTGGCAGCCGGAAAAGGTAGATGAAGCAGAGTGCTGGCCGGTAGCGCCAGGTGAAGACTGGCACGGATTTGTTGATGCTGATGCCGACCACATGTTCCTTGACCCGGTGAAGGTCACGATTTTGACGCCGGGAATGGATGAACAGGGAAATATGAGCGAAGAGGGGATCCCCGCGGCGCTGGTGGCGAAATTCCTTGATGAACGCGGCGTCGTAGTCGAGAAGACGGGACCGTATAACCTGTTGTTCCTGTTCAGCATTGGTATTGATAAAACCCGGGCGATGGGGCTGCTACGTGGCCTGACGGAATTTAAGCGCTCGTACGATCTGAATTTACGTGTGAAAAATATGCTGCCGGATCTATATGCTGAAGATCCCGATTTCTATCGCAATATGCGTATTCAGGATCTGGCGCAAGGGATCCATCAGTTGATCCGCCAGCATGATCTCTCCGGGTTGATGCTGCGGGCATTTGATACCTTGCCGGAAATGAAAATGACGCCGCACCAGGCCTGGCAGCGGCAGATCAAAGGTGAGGTCGAAACGGTAGCACTTGATCAACTGGTGGGGCGCGTTTCTGCCAATATGATCCTGCCTTATCCTCCCGGTGTGCCGCTTTTGATGCCCGGGGAAATGATCACTGCCAAAAGCCGGGCTGTCCTCGATTTTCTTCTGATGCTGTGCTCGGTAGGGCAGCGCTACCCTGGATTTGAAACCGATATCCATGGCGCTAAACTGGGCGAGGATGGCCTGTATCGCGTGAGAGTCTTAAAAATGGCATAACGACTTGCCTGACCCCAAGACGTTCGAGTAACGTTCTGACAGAAAAATGAAAGAGGCGATGACGCTATGCTGGGATTAAAACAGGTTCACCATATTGCCATTATTGCGACAGACTACGCGGCGAGTAAGGCATTTTACTGCGATGTGCTTGGCTTTACACTGATGAGCGAAGCCTATCGGGAAGAGAGAGACTCGTGGAAAGGCGATCTGGCATTGAACGGCCAGTATGTGATTGAGCTTTTTTCTTTCCCGTTTCCACCTTGCCGTCCGAGCCGACCGGAAGCCTGTGGTTTGCGTCATCTGGCGTTCAGCGTAGATGACGTGGAAAAGGCGATAATTCATCTGGAAAGCCATGATGTGAAATGCGAGCCGGTACGAATCGATCCGTTTACCGGCAAACGTTTTACGTTTTTTAACGATCCGGACGGATTACCCCTCGAACTGTACGAGCTGTAAGGCTTGTCATTGTGGCGTTAGCCCGGTAACGTGCCGGGCAATGCCATTGTAAGTAACCATCATGACGACACTCACGCTGAACACTTCGCTGCTGAATTCTCAATCGATTCTGGTCGCCTTTAGCGGCGGGCTGGATTCCACCGTATTGCTGCATCAGTTGGTGCAGTGGCGAGCGCTGCATCCTGATGTTGCTTTACGCGCAATCCACATTCATCACGGATTAAGCCCACACGCAGACAGTTGGGTACAGCACTGTGAGTCGGTATGCGCGCAGTGGCAGGTGTCGCTGGTGGTTGAGCGGGTACA
Source organism: Citrobacter sp. KTE30 (assembly GCF_000398825.1). Taxonomy (NCBI): domain Bacteria; kingdom Pseudomonadati; phylum Pseudomonadota; class Gammaproteobacteria; order Enterobacterales; family Enterobacteriaceae; genus Citrobacter; species Citrobacter sp. KTE30. The sequence goes on from NZ_KB976055.1 coordinate 648,192, forward strand.
CCTTGAGGATGATGGTCTGGGCATCGAAGCCCAGGCGCGACGCGCGCGCTATCAGGCGTTTGCGCAGACCTTACTACCGGGCGAGGTGCTGATGACCGCACAGCATCTCGATGACCAGTGTGAAACCTTTCTGCTGGCGCTTAAACGCGGCAGTGGTCCTGCCGGACTTTCCGCCATGGGGGAAAGCTCTCCGTTTGCCGGAACCCAACTGATTCGACCGCTGCTGGCGCAAACGCGAGAGGCGCTTGAAGCATGGGCACGGCAGCATGAATTATGCTGGATTGAAGATGAAAGCAATCAGGATGATACCTACGATCGCAATTTCCTCAGATTGCGCGTTACCCCATTGCTCCAACAGCGCTGGCCGCACTTCGCGCAAGCCGTTGCTCGCAGCGCTGCGCTGTGCGCTGAGCAGGAGAGTTTATTGGATGAACTGCTGGCCAGCGATTTAGCCGATTGCATCACATCCCGCGGAACACTGTTACTGACGCCATTAATGATGATGAGCGGCGTGCGTCGTGCCGCGCTGCTTCGTCGCTGGCTGGCGGGGTTAAATGCGCCGATGCCTTCCCGTGATGGGCTGGAACGTATCTGGCAGGAAGTGGCGCTGGCGCGGGAAGATGCGTCACCAAGTTTTCGCCTCGGGGAGTTCGAGGTCCGTCGTTATCAGTCACAGCTGTGGTGGGTGAAGTCAGTCGATGGGCAAAGCGAAACTGTTATCCCGTGGTTAGAGTGGAAAACACCGTTGACGCTGCCTGCCGGATTGGGTTCGGTTCAGTTAATCTCTGCGGGTGATTTGCGCTTGCCACAAGCGGACGAAGTCGTCAGTATCCGTTTTAAAGCGCCAGGGTTATTGCATATTGTCGGGCGTAACGGCGGACGGAAATTAAAAAAAATCTGGCAGGAGCAGGGGATCCCGCCCTGGCGACGAGATACCACACCGCTGCTGTTTTACGGCGAAACGTTGATTGCGGCTGCGGATGTTTTCGTGACGCGTGAGGGGACGGCGGAAGGTGAAGAAGGCGTGAGGCTGGTATGGCATGCCTGATGGTGCTGCGCTTATCAGGCCTACGTTTCACATGGAAAGTAGGCCGGATAAGGCGAAAAAAAGTTAAGATTCGCTGACCACCACGGTACCGATCTGCGGGTGGCTGAAGCTGGCAATTTTGTCGAGACGAAGCTCCCGGGTTTCACCTGCGACATCTGCGACCAGATACTCCACGTTTTTGCGTGAAACCAGGTCGTTCGCTTTCGCCTGCAAAACTTCGCCATCTTTTAGCGCCAGCGTCAGTAACAAATGGTGCTGGCAGGCGAGTTCAAGATTGTCGTAATCATCGCAGTTGATGGGTTGATACGTTTCATTCATTGACATAATCGCTCACCAGTAAGTTCGCGGCAGCATACGCCGCTTTTTCCCTGACCGACTCTGGAAGGGCGCTGTCTGCCGCCACTTCATTAAGCACCTTCAATACGCAACCCAGCGCATCCGGGATATACCCTAAGTCTCCGCTGGCGATTTCCGCGTACCGCTTGCGTATTAACTCACAATATTTTTCCACATGCCCTCCTGTCAGCACTCTGACTTAACCGTGGATGCAAGTCTAAGCCTACGAAGATAAACTCTGTTTAGCAAGGTGACTATACCATACTCATTCAAGCAATATCAGCGCCTTGATAGAGGAGCAGTTAGCAGCCTTTTGCCGCAGTTTTCGCTACAATGTGCGCCTGATTCGAAAGGAGTTCTCTCATGGCGCTTAAAGCGACAATTTATAAAGCCGTCGTCAACGTAGCGGATCTTGACCGCAACCAGTTCCTTGACGCGGCCTTGACGCTGGCGCGTCACCCCTCTGAAACCCAGGAGCGCATGATGTTGCGCCTGCTGGCCTGGATCAAATATGCCGATGAACGCCTGCAGTTCACGCGTGGCCTGAGTGCGGAAGACGAGCCTGAAGCATGGCTGCGTAACGACCATCTGGGTATCGATCTCTGGATTGAGCTGGGTCTGCCGGATGAGCGCCGTATTAAAAAAGCCTGTACCCAGTCTGGTGAGGTTGCCCTGTTTGCTTACAACAGCCGTGCGGCTCAGATCTGGTGGCAGCAAAATCAGAACAAGTGCGCGCAGTTTAAAAATCTGACCGTGTGGTATCTGGATGATGAACAACTGGCGCAACTGAGTGATTTTGCAGGTCGTACAATGGCGCTGCAGGCAACTATCCAGGACGGTGCTATCTGGCTGTCTGACTCTCAGAACAATCTGGAAATTCATCTGACCGCGTGGCAGCCGCGTTCATGATTGTTATCTCCCGAAACGTCTCTATCCCTGATAATGAGCTGGAAATCACGGCGATTCGGGCGCAGGGCGCGGGCGGTCAGCACGTTAACAAGACCTCGACGGCTATCCATTTGCGCTTTGACATTCGGGCCTCTGGCCTGCCAGAGTATTACAAGGAACGTTTGCTTGCCGCCAGCCATCATCTGATTAGCGGTGATGGCGTTATTATCATTAAGGCGCAGGAATACCGTAGCCAGGAACTTAATCGGGAAGCGGCAATCTCCCGGCTGGTAGCGGTGATAAAAGAATTAACCGCAGTGCAAAAAAGCCGACAGGCAACTCGCCCTACACGCGCCTCGAAAGAGCGCAGGTTGTCATCGAAGGCGCAAAAATCCACAGTGAAAGCACTGCGTGGGAGAGTTCGTCGAACGCAAGACTGACGAGCGGGAATAAAAATTTATAAGGAATTGATAGTGAAAACAGCAATATTGTCCGTAGTCGCTGCATGCACGCTTTTTTCCTTGATCGGCTGTAATAACCGTACTGAAGTTGAAGTACTACAGCCGACGCGGGCGGCAGAATTAAAACCGATGCAGCAAAGCTGGCGTGGCATCTTACCTTGCGCGGACTGTGAAGGGATTGAAACCTCTCTGTTTCTGGAGAAAGACGGTACATGGGTGATGAACGAACGTTATCAGGGCGTGCGGGATGAACCGTCTTCGTTTGCCTCTTATGGCACATGGGCGCGCACTGCCGACAAGCTGGTGCTGACCGACAGCAAAGGTGAAAAGTCGTACTACCGGGCTAAAGGCGAGGCGCTGGAAATGCTCGATCGTGAAGGTAACCCGATTGAGTCACAGTTTAACTACACGCTCCAGCCAGTTTCCGCCAGCTTACCGGTGACGCCAATGCCGATGCGAGGCATGTATTTCTATATGGCTGACGCGGCAATCTTTACCGACTGCGCAACGGGTAAACGGATGCCGGTGGCGAATAATGCTCAGCTTGAACGTGACTATTTAGCTGCGCGTGCAGAAAACGGACAGTCCGTATTGCTGACGCTTGAGGCGCATTTCACGCTGGAGTCAAACCCGGATACGGGTGAGAAAGTGAAAACGTTGATGGCGGATAAAGACGCGAAATTTATCCCCGGTAAAGCGTGTAATTAATCGATAGAAAAAAGGCCCTGATAATCAGGGCCTTTTTGTTGGTATTAGCCTTTAATGGCTTTGACCAGGAAGTCGACGATGTCGCCGGTTTTAATCAGCTCTTTCTCGCCGTTACGACGGTATTTGTATTCGATATCGTCGTTGTCGAGGTTACGGTCGCCCAGCACGATAGTGTGCGGAATACCGATCAGTTCCATATCGGCAAACATCACGCCCGGACGCTCTTTACGGTCGTCCATCAGCACTTCAATGCCCTGAGCGCGCAGCTCAGCGTACAGTTTTTCAGCCAGTTCCTGCACGCGGTAGGACTTGTGCATGTTCATCGGCAGAATCGCGACCTGGAACGGAGCAATGGCGTCTGGCCATACGATGCCGCGATCGTCATAGTTCTGTTCGATAGCAGCAGCAACCACGCGAGTGACCCCGATACCGTAGCAACCCATGGTCAGGATCTGGTTACGACCATCTTCGCCCTGTACGGCGGCTTTCATCGCTTCAGAGTACTTGGTACCCAACTGGAAGATGTGGCCGACTTCGATACCGCGTTTGATCATCAGCGTACCTTTGCCGTCCGGGCTCGGGTCGCCGGCGACCACGTTACGGATGTCTGCAACTTCCGGGGTGACTACGTCGCGATCCCAGTTGATACCGAAATAGTGTTTACCGTCGATGTTGGCACCGGCAGCGAAATCGCTCATTACTGCAACGGTACGGTCGATAACCACCGGAATCGGCATATTCACCGGACCGAGCGAGCCAGGACCTGCTTTTACCAACGCACGAATTTCTTCTTCGGTGGCAAAGGTCAGCGGGCTGGCAACCTGCGGCAGTTTTTCCGCTTTGACTTCGTTCAGCTCGTGATCGCCACGAACCAGCAGGGCGACCAGCGGGTAGCTGCTGCCTTCAACCGCTTTCACCAGCAGGGTTTTCACGGTTTTTTCGATAGGCAGGTTGAACTGCTCAACTAGTTCGGCGATGGTTTTGGCGTTCGGAGTATCAACCAGCGTCATTTCCTGAGTTGCTGCTGCGCGCGGCTCTTTCGGCGCAACGGCTTCGGCGAATTCGATGTTCGCCGCATAATCGGAGGAGTCGGAGAAGATCACATCGTCTTCGCCGCTCTGTGCCAGCACCTGGAATTCGTGAGAGGCGCTGCCGCCAATAGAACCGGTATCTGCTTGTACTGCACGGAAATCCAGCCCCATACGGCTGAAAATTTTGCTGTACGCAGCGTACATCGCATCGTAGGTTTCCTGCAGGGATTCCTGAGAGGTGTGGAAAGAGTAGGCATCTTTCATCAGGAATTCGCGGGAACGCATCACGCCGAAGCGCGGACGGACTTCGTCACGGAATTTGGTCTGGATCTGATAGAAGTTCAGCGGCAGCTGTTTGTAAGAGCTCAGCTCGTTACGGATCAGGTCGGTGATCACTTCTTCATGCGTTGGGCCGAGGACGAACGAACGATCGCCACGGTCAGCAATACGCAGCAGTTCCGGGCCGTATTGTTCCCAACGGCCGCTCTCTTCCCACAGTTCAGAAGGCTGAACGACCGGCATCAACACCTCGATCGCACCGGCGTTGTTCATCTCTTCACGCACGATATTTTCGACTTTTTTCAGGACGCGCACGCCGGTCGGCAGCCAGGTATATAACCCGGAGGCCAGCTTGCGGATCATCCCGGCGCGCAGCATCAGCTGGTGGCTGATGACTTCGGCGTCGGCAGGTGTCTCCTTCAGAGTGGAGAGCAGATATTGGCTAGTACGCATGTTGTTACGGTTCCAGTTGAACGATCGAACAGGCTCAAAACGAGCCTGGCACAAAACAAAAGTGGTTTAGTTTACCAGCGAGAAAGGGATGTCAAAAGAGTACGCGACGCAAATTAGCGGGCTTCCAGAGCAAAGACCTCAAATCCTGACGGTGTGACGCGCCAGCGGACGTTAAAGTCCAGCAGCCAGACGGCGTAGGTTTTGCCTTCTTCCTCATTTTTACGGTAGGCAGGACGCGGATCCTGCGCCAGCACTTCGGTAATAAACTGACGAAGACGCGGGTAACGTTGTTCGAGCTTTGATAGCTGCTCCGCGAGATCTTCACTGAACGTCACCTCGACGCTGGCCTGAGGTGCGTCCTGGGCATAGCTGGCGCGAGCATCAGGCAGCGATTCGGCAAACGGCAGATACGGCTTAATATCCACTACTGGCGTTCCGTCAACAAGGTCCAGTCCACCGAGTTCGAGGATTACGTGCTCTTTATGGCAGCGGATGCCCCGCAGCTCTACCAACGACATGCCAACAGGGTTAGGACGAAACGTTGAACGTGTGGCAAAGACACCCATTCTGGCGTTGCCACCAAGACGGGGAGGGCGCACGGTCGGACGCCATCCACCTTCCATTGTCTGGTGAAAAACAAAAATCACCCACAAATGACTGAAGGCTTCCAGGCCGCGAATAGCATCGGCCTGGTTGTAAGGTGCGAGCAAATGCAGTTCACCGCAGGCGCTTTTCACCAGACCTGGCTGGCGTGGAACGGCGAACTTTTCTTTATATGGTGAGCGGATAACGCCTATTTGCTCGAACTGAAAATGGCTCATTTCGCCGAAATGTTCAGTGCAGAACCGATGCAAACCGCCTGACGATAGCAACCCGGCGTTCCGCTGGTCACTTCGCAACTGTGCAGCAATACCGCATTAGCTTTCATTTTTGATGCATTAATCTGCATGCGTTTGCGCGCGGTTGGAATGCTCGGAGGGGAATCCTGGTTGGATGCCTGGCAGGATTCACCGCTAACTTCGCCAAGATCGCGGAACGGCTTGCCTACTAAATCTTCAGCGTTAGTAATGATTCTTACCGGCGTCGCGCGCGGTGCTTTCGGTTTTTCCGGCTCCGCTTTCGGCGGGGTTGCGGTGCTTTGAACGGGTTCAACAGGGGATCTGCTTAACATAGAACAGCCGCTCAGCAAGAGTGCTACTAAACAGATCGGTAAAGCACGCATAATATTTCCTCAATGAATGATCTAAACGTCAGATATTGAATCAGGTGCTTGCATAAATGACAAGACGGGCAAGCGCCCGTCCTGATGATATTACATATTCTGTAAACAGCCTAAAATTACCAGCCCTTAACAGCACCGCCGTTGAAGACTTTGTTTGCTGCTTCGTACACTTCATCAGACTGATATGCCTGAACGAATTTCTTCACGTTCTCAGCATCTTTGTTGTCTTCACGCGTCACGATCAGGTTTACGTACGGAGAATCTTTATCTTCAACAAAGATACCGTCTTTTGCCGGGGTCAGGCCGATCTGGCTGGCGTAGGTGGTGTTGATGACCGCCAGTGCGATTTGAGCATCGTCCAGAGAACGCGGCAGCTGCGGCGCTTCCAGTTCAACCAGCTTCAGGTTTTTCGGGTTTTCAATCACGTCCAGCGCGGTCGGCAGCAGGCCAACACCGTCTTTCAGCTTGATTAAGCCCACTTTTTGCAGCAGCAGCAAGGAACGGCCAAGGTTAGTCGGGTCGTTTGGAATCGCGACCTGTGAACCGTCCTGCAGCTCATCCAGTGATTTGATTTTTTTGGAATAGCCCGCAATCGGGTAAACAAAAGTATTGCCTACAGCAACCAGCTTGTAACCGCGATCTTTGATCTGCTGATCCAGGTACGGTTTGTGCTGGAAGGCGTTAGCATCGATATCGCCTTTGCTCAGCGCTTCGTTAGGCAGAACGTAATCGTTAAACGTGACCAGCTCAACGTCCAGACCATATTTTTCTTTAGCTACTTTCTGCGCGACTTCTGCAACCTGCTGCTCTGCGCCAACAATAACGCCCACTTTGATGTGATTAGGATCTTTTTCATCCTGACCGCAACCCACAAGTGCCAGAGAACCGATCAGGGCTCCAACTGCCGCAAAGGTTTTGAATTTGAACGCCATGCTTATTTCCTTTTCTTAATGAGTTTTTAGTGTTGTGTGCAACGTTATTTGTGCGTGACAGCCCGGACGATGCGATCGCCGGATAACTGAATTAAATAAACCAGAACGACGAGCAATACCAGCACTGTATTCATTACGGTAGCGTTGTAGCCAATGTAACCGTACTGATAGCCAATCTGCCCAAGACCACCGGCACCAACGGCGCCACCCATCGCGGAGTAACCAACCAGCGTGATAAGGGTGATGGTGGCCGCATTGACCAGTCCTGGCAGCGCTTCTGGTAGTAATACCTTACGTACGATTTGCAGCGGCGTGGCGCCCATCGCACGAGAGGCTTCTATCAGCCCGGTCGGGATTTCGAGCAGCGCGTTTTCCACCATGCGGGCGATAAACGGCGCGGCGCCGACGGTCAGCGGGACGATAGCGGCCTGCAGTCCGATAGAGGTGCCTACGATCATGCGGGTAAACGGAATCATCCAAACCAATAAGATGATGAACGGGATGGAACGGAAAATGTTCACCAGCGCAGAGAGCGTACGGTAGAGCTTCGCATTCTCAATGATTTGCCCCGGACGCGTTACGTACAGCAACACGCCAACTGGCAGACCGATCACAAAACCAAAAAAACCGGACACAAAGGTCATTGCCAGCGTTTCCCATACGCCGCGAACCAGCAGCCACATCATCGGCTCAGACATAACCCAGTACCTCTACTTTTACATGGTGTTCCTGCAACCAGTTGATGGCTGCTTGTGTATCTTCCTGTGTGCCGTGCATTTCAGTCAGCATGATGCCGAATTTCACACCGCCGGCGTAATCCATCTGCGCGCTAATAATGTTGTTATTCACGTTAAAGCGACGGGCCGTTTCAGAGAGCAATGGCGCATCAACGGAATGACCGGTGAATTCCATGCGCAGCATTGGCACACTGTCTGCTTCTGGCTCGGCTTTTAACCGTTCCAGATAATCTTCCGGGATATCCAGGTGCAGCGTGGACTGGATAAATTTCTGTGCCAACGGCGTTTTCGGGTGTGAGAACACTTCGCTGACGGTGTCTTGCTCAATCAGTTCACCATTACTGATGACTGCCACGCAGTCACAAATACGTTTTACAACGTCCATCTCATGGGTAATCAGCAGAATGGTAAGTCCCAGACGACGGTTAATGTCTTTCAATAATTCAAGAATCGAGCGGGTCGTTGCCGGATCGAGTGCGCTGGTGGCTTCATCGCACAGCAACACTTTGGGATTGCTTGCCAGCGCACGGGCGATTGCCACACGCTGTTTTTGTCCACCGGAAAGATTGGCCGGGTAGCTATCGTGCTTGTCACCAAGACCAACCAAATCCAACAGTTCTGTTACACGGCGTTTGATCTCTTCTTTTGGCGTGTTATCCAGTTCCAGCGGCAGCGCGACGTTGCCAAACACGGTGCGGGAAGAGAGCAGGTTAAAGTGTTGGAAAATCATGCCGATTTGACGGCGAGCTTTGGTCAGCTCTGACTCAGAAAGCGTCGTGAGTTCCTGACCGCCGACCTGAACGCTGCCTTCGGTTGGGCGTTCAAGTAAGTTAACGCAGCGGATGAGCGTACTTTTACCGGCACCGGAGGCGCCAATAACGCCATAAATCTGCCCGGCAGGAACATGCAGGCTGACGTTATTTAACGCCTGAATGGTGCGAGTCCCCTGCTGGAACACTTTGGTGATATTCGAAAGTTTAATCATTGGTTATTTATTATCGTAATTAAGTTAGCCGTGGCATTTTCGTCTGTCAGGTACGGTCGAAGCCGTCAACAAGATGGATGTTAAGGCATCCAGACGTCTAAATCAATCAGGCTTTGCGCGATGAGCACTTTCTTGCCCGCTGAAACATGCGATACTAGAGCCACATGCCTTATTCAGGAGCTATAAAAGGTGGCAAAGTCTGTACCCGCAATTTTTCTCGACCGTGACGGTACCATTAATGTGGACCACGGTTATGTACATGAGATCGACGAGTTTGAGTTTATCGACGGCGTTATTGATGCCATGCGTGAACTTAAAAAGATGGGTTACGCGCTCATTATTGTGACGAACCAGTCTGGTATCGCGCGTGGTAAATTTACTGAGGCGCAGTTTGAAACGTTGACCGAATGGATGGACTGGTCGCTGGCCGATCGCGATGTTGAGCTGGATGGCATCTACTACTGCCCGCATCACCCACAGGGCACCGTGGAAGAGTATCGTCAGGTCTGCGACTGTCGTAAACCGCATCCTGGCATGTTTATCTCCGCCCGAGACTTCTTGCACATCGATATGGCCGCTTCTTATATGGTAGGCGACAAAATTGAAGATATGCAGGCGGCGGCAGCTGCAAATGTTGGCACGAAGGTATTGGTGCGCACAGGCAAACCCGTCACGCCGGAAGCAGAAAATGCGGCAGATTTAGTCATAAATAGTCTAGCAGACCTGCCAATGGCGATAAAAAAGCAGCAAAAGTAAGCGTTGTGGGTAAAAGGTGAGCGGTTGAAACAAAAATGCATTTTTCCGCTTGTCTTCCTGAGTCGACTCCCTATAATGCGCCTCCATCGACACGGCGGATGTGAATCACTTCACACAAACAGCCGGTTCGGTTGAAGAGAAAAACCTGAAAATGAGGGTTGACTCTGAAAGAGGAAAGCGTAATATACGCCACCTCGCGACAGAGCGCCAAAGCGCGTCGCAACTGCTCTTTAACAATTTATCAGACAATCTGTGTGGGCACTCGAAGATACGGATTCTTAACGTCGCAAGACGAAAAATGAATACCAAGTCTCTTGAGTGAACATACGTAATTCATTACGAAGTTTAATTCACGAGCATCAAACTTAAATTGAAGAGTTTGATCATGGCTCAGATTGAACGCTGGCGGCAGGCCTAACACATGCAAGTCGAACGGTAGCACAGAGGAGCTTGCTCCTTGGGTGACGAGTGGCGGACGGGTGAGTAATGTCTGGGAAACTGCCCGATGGAGGGGGATAACTACTGGAAACGGTAGCTAATACCGCATAACGTCGCAAGACCAAAGAGGGGGACCTTCGGGCCTCTTGCCATCGGATGTGCCCAGATGGGATTAGCTAGTAGGTGGGGTAACGGCTCACCTAGGCGACGATCCCTAGCTGGTCTGAGAGGATGACCAGCCACACTGGAACTGAGACACGGTCCAGACTCCTACGGGAGGCAGCAGTGGGGAATATTGCACAATGGGCGCAAGCCTGATGCAGCCATGCCGCGTGTATGAAGAAGGCCTTCGGGTTGTAAAGTACTTTCAGCGAGGAGGAAGGCATTAAGGTTAATAACCTTAGTGATTGACGTTACTCGCAGAAGAAGCACCGGCTAACTCCGTGCCAGCAGCCGCGGTAATACGGAGGGTGCAAGCGTTAATCGGAATTACTGGGCGTAAAGCGCACGCAGGCGGTCTGTCAAGTCGGATGTGAAATCCCCGGGCTCAACCTGGGAACTGCATCCGAAACTGGCAGGCTAGAGTCTTGTAGAGGGGGGTAGAATTCCAGGTGTAGCGGTGAAATGCGTAGAGATCTGGAGGAATACCGGTGGCGAAGGCGGCCCCCTGGACAAAGACTGACGCTCAGGTGCGAAAGCGTGGGGAGCAAACAGGATTAGATACCCTGGTAGTCCACGCCGTAAACGATGTCGACTTGGAGGTTGTGCCCTTGAGGCGTGGCTTCCGGAGCTAACGCGTTAAGTCGACCGCCTGGGGAGTACGGCCGCAAGGTTAAAACTCAAATGAATTGACGGGGGCCCGCACAAGCGGTGGAGCATGTGGTTTAATTCGATGCAACGCGAAGAACCTTACCTACTCTTGACATCCAGAGAACTTAGCAGAGATGCTTTGGTGCCTTCGGGAACTCTGAGACAGGTGCTGCATGGCTGTCGTCAGCTCGTGTTGTGAAATGTTGGGTTAAGTCCCGCAACGAGCGCAACCCTTATCCTTTGTTGCCAGCGGTTCGGCCGGGAACTCAAAGGAGACTGCCAGTGATAAACTGGAGGAAGGTGGGGATGACGTCAAGTCATCATGGCCCTTACGAGTAGGGCTACACACGTGCTACAATGGCATATACAAAGAGAAGCGACCTCGCGAGAGCAAGCGGACCTCATAAAGTATGTCGTAGTCCGGATTGGAGTCTGCAACTCGACTCCATGAAGTCGGAATCGCTAGTAATCGTGGATCAGAATGCCACGGTGAATACGTTCCCGGGCCTTGTACACACCGCCCGTCACACCATGGGAGTGGGTTGCAAAAGAAGTAGGTAGCTTAACCTTCGGGAGGGCGCTTACCACTTTGTGATTCATGACTGGGGTGAAGTCGTAACAAGGTAACCGTAGGGGAACCTGCGGTTGGATCACCTCCTTACCTTAAAGAACCTGCCTTTGTAGTGCTCACACAGATTGTCTGATGAAAAGTAAATAGCAAGGCGTCTTGCGATTGAGACTTCAGTGTCCCCTTCGTCTAGAGGCCCAGGACACCGCCCTTTCACGGCGGTAACAGGGGTTCGAATCCCCTAGGGGACGCCACTTGCTGGTATGTGTGAGTGAAAGTCGCCGACCTTAATATCTCAAAACTTACCTTCGGGTGACGTTTGAGATATTTGCTCTTTAAAAATCTGGATCAAGCTGAAAATTGAAACGACACACTGTGTCTGTTCTCCGTAAATAAGAACAGATAAGCGGTGTGTTCGAGTCTCTCAAATTTTCGCAATCAGAAGTGAAACATCTTCGGGTTGTGAGGTTAAGCGACTAAGCGTACACGGTGGATGCCCTGGCAGTCAGAGGCGATGAAGGACGTGCTAATCTGCGATAAGCGTCGGTAAGGTGATATGAACCGTTATAACCGGCGATTTCCGAATGGGGAAACCCAGTGTGATTCGTCACACTATCATTACGTGAATACATAGCGTAATGAAGCGAACCGGGGGAACTGAAACATCTAAGTACCCCGAGGAAAAGAAATCAACCGAGATTCCCCCAGTAGCGGCGAGCGAACGGGGAGCAGCCCAGAGTCTGAATCAGCTTGTGTGTTAGTGGAACGGTCTGGAAAGTCCGACGATACAGGGTGATAGTCCCGTACACCAAAATGCACAGGTTGTGAACTCGAAGAGTAGGGCGGGACACGTGGTATCCTGTCTGAATATGGGGGGACCATCCTCCAAGGCTAAATACTCCTGACTGACCGATAGTGAACCAGTACCGTGAGGGAAAGGCGAAAAGAACCCCGGCGAGGGGAGTGAAAAAGAACCTGAAACCGTGTACGTACAAGCAGTGGGAGCCTCTTTATGGGGTGACTGCGTACCTTTTGTATAATGGGTCAGCGACTTATATTCTGTAGCAAGGTTAACCGTATAGGGGAGCCGAAGGGAAACCGAGTCTTAACTGGGCGTTAAGTTGCAGGGTATAGACCCGAAACCCGGTGATCTAGCCATGGGCAGGTTGAAGGTTGGGTAACACTAACTGGAGGACCGAACCGACTAATGTTGAAAAATTAGCGGATGACTTGTGGCTGGGGGTGAAAGGCCAATCAAACCGGGAGATAGCTGGTTCTCCCCGAAAGCTATTTAGGTAGCGCCTCGTGAACTCATCTTCGGGGGTAGAGCACTGTTTCGGCTAGGGGGTCATCCCGACTTACCAACCCGATGCAAACTGCGAATACCGAAGAATGTTATCACGGGAGACACACGGCGGGTGCTAACGTCCGTCGTGAAGAGGGAAACAACCCAGACCGCCAGCTAAGGTCCCAAAGTCATGGTTAAGTGGGAAACGATGTGGGAAGGCACAGACAGCCAGGATGTTGGCTTAGAAGCAGCCATCATTTAAAGAAAGCGTAATAGCTCACTGGTCGAGTCGGCCTGCGCGGAAGATGTAACGGGGCTAAACCATGCACCGAAGCTGCGGCAGCGACACTATGTGTTGTTGGGTAGGGGAGCGTTCTGTAAGCCGTTGAAGGTGTACTGTGAGGTATGCTGGAGGTATCAGAAGTGCGAATGCTGACATAAGTAACGATAATGCGGGTGAAAAACCCGCACGCCGGAAGACCAAGGGTTCCTGTCCAACGTTAATCGGGGCAGGGTGAGTCGACCCCTAAGGCGAGGCCGAAAGGCGTAGTCGATGGGAAACAGGTTAATATTCCTGTACTTGGTGTTACTGCGAAGGGGGGACGGAGAAGGCTATGTTAGCCGGGCGACGGTTGTCCCGGTTTAAGCATGTAGGCGGAGGTTCCAGGTAAATCCGGTACCTTTTTAACGCTGAGGTGTGATGACGAGGCACTACGGTGCTGAAGTAACAAATGCCCTGCTTCCAGGAAAAGCCTCTAAGCATCAGGTAACACGAAATCGTACCCCAAACCGACACAGGTGGTCAGGTAGAGAATACCAAGGCGCTTGAGAGAACTCGGGTGAAGGAACTAGGCAAAATGGTGCCGTAACTTCGGGAGAAGGCACGCTGATATGTAGGTGAAGTGGTTTACCCATGGAGCTGAAATCAGTCGAAGATACCAGCTGGCTGCAACTGTTTATTAAAAACACAGCACTGTGCAAACACGAAAGTGGACGTATACGGTGTGACGCCTGCCCGGTGCCGGAAGGTTAATTGATGGGGTTATCCGTAAGGAGAAGCTCTTGATCGAAGCCCCGGTAAACGGCGGCCGTAACTATAACGGTCCTAAGGTAGCGAAATTCCTTGTCGGGTAAGTTCCGACCTGCACGAATGGCGTAATGATGGCCAGGCTGTCTCCACCCGAGACTCAGTGAAATTGAACTCGCTGTGAAGATGCAGTGTACCCGCGGCAAGACGGAAAGACCCCGTGAACCTTTACTATAGCTTGACACTGAACACTGGTCCTTGATGTGTAGGATAGGTGGGAGGCTTTGAAGTGTGGACGCCAGTCTGCATGGAGCCATCCTTGAAATACCACCCTTTAATGGCTGGTGTTCTAACGTGGACCCGTAATCCGGGTTGCGGACAGTGTCTGGTGGGTAGTTTGACTGGGGCGGTCTCCTCCTAAAGAGTAACGGAGGAGCACGAAGGTTAGCTAATCCTGGTCGGACATCAGGAGGTTAGTGCAAAGGCATAAGCTAGCTTGACTGCGAGAGTGACGGCTCGAGCAGGTGCGAAAGCAGGTCTTAGTGATCCGGTGGTTCTGAATGGAAGGGCCATCGCTCAACGGATAAAAGGTACTCCGGGGATAACAGGCTGATACCGCCCAAGAGTTCATATCGACGGCGGTGTTTGGCACCTCGATGTCGGCTCATCACATCCTGGGGCTGAAGTAGGTCCCAAGGGTATGGCTGTTCGCCATTTAAAGTGGTACGCGAGCTGGGTTTAGAACGTCGTGAGACAGTTCGGTCCCTATCTGCCGTGGGCGCTGGAGAATTGAGGGGGGCTGCTCCTAGTACGAGAGGACCGGAGTGGACGCATCACTGGTGTTCGGGTTGTCATGCCAATGGCATTGCCCGGTAGCTAAATGCGGAAGAGATAAGTGCTGAAAGCATCTAAGCACGAAACTTGCCCCAAGATGAGTTCTCCCTGAGACTTTAAGTCTCCTGAAGGAACGTTGAAGACGACGACGTTGATAGGTCGGGTGTGTAAGCGTAGCGATACGTTGAGCTAACCGATACTAATGAACCGTGAGGCTTAACCTTACAACGCCGAAGATGTTTTGGCGAAGAGACGACATTCAGCTTGATACAGATAACATTAACCGGCGAAAAGCGGGTTAATAACAGAATTTGCCTGGCGGCTGTAGCGCGGTGGTCCCACCTGACCCCATGCCGAACTCAGAAGTGAAACGCCGTAGCGCCGATGGTAGTGTGGGGTCTCCCCATGCGAGAGTAGGGAACTGCCAGGCATCAAATTGCAGTAAACCGGGATGAAGAATCCGGGTAGTGACAAAGAAATTCGGTGGAGCGGTAGTTCAGTTGGTTAGAATACCTGCCTGTCACGCAGGGGGTCGCGGGTTCGAGTCCCGTCCGTTCCGCCACTTATTAAGAGCCCTGAGCATTAGCTCAGGGCTTTTTCTTTGCCTGCAGTTTAATTATTGCTACATCCGCAAAAATCCTCTGCATTTATCACTCTTTTTCTATAAAGAGCTGGAAGTCATAATCCTCTTAGTTGATGAACATAGTGATTAAAAAGAGGAATTCTATGGCTATCCCTGCATTCGGTTTGGGTACTTTCCGCCTGAAAGACGACGTGGTTATCGCTTCTGTTAAAACGGCGCTTGAACTAGGCTACCGTGCTGTCGACACTGCGCAAATCTATGATAATGAAGCGGCTGTTGGTCAGGCGATTGCCGAAACCGGCGTACCGCGTAACGAACTGTACATCACCACCAAGATCTGGATTGAAAATCTCAGCAAAGAAAAACTGATCCCAAGTCTGAAAGAAAGCCTGAAGAAACTGCGTACAGATTATGTTGATTTGGTGCTGATCCACTGGCCATCTCCAGGAGATGCTGTATCTGTTGAGGAATTCATGCTGGCGCTGCTCGAAGCAAAACAGCAGGGACTGACTCGTGAAATTGGTATCTCAAACTTCACCATTGCGCTGATGGAAAAAGCCATTGCCGCAGTAGGCGCAGACAATATTGCGACCAACCAGATTGAGCTTTCTCCGTATCTTCAGAGCCGTAAGGTGGTTGACTGGGCGAAAGCACACGGTATCCACATCACCTCTTACATGACGCTGGCTTACGGTAACGCGCTGAAAGATGAAGTGATTGCGCACATTGCCGCTAAACATAACGCGACCCCGGCGCAGGTTATTCTGGCATGGGCAATGGGGGAAGGTTACTCCGTAATTCCTTCTTCTACCAAACGTGAAAACCTGGCAAGCAACCTGCTGGCGCTGGAACTGCATCTGGATGCCGAAGATAAAAAAATGATCGCGGCACTGGACTGCAACGATCGTCTGGTCAGCCCGGAAGGTCTGGCTCCTGCCTGGGATTAATTGCCCGAGCCTGTGTATCCCTTACCCCTCTTTTACAGCTCCTTCGGGAGCTGTTCTTATATATTCACTTAAAAAGTCTATAAATGCACGAATACGTGTACTGACCGCACGATCGCTGTAGTAAACGGCGCTGAAAGGCATTTTTACCGGCAGACGTTTATCGGCCAGCAGTTCCACTAGCTCTCCCTGCGCGATCTCTTTATCTATCATATAATCTGAAAGACAGGCGATGCCGTTGCCGTTCAGGCAAAGCTGTTTTAGCGTTTCCCCACTGTTGGAAGAAATTCCACACTCGACCTCATGCAGCTGTCCGTCGCTACAGGCAATTGGCCAGGTATTGAGCGAAACCGGTTCGGAAAACCCCAGACACAGATGCTGTTTTAACTCCTCGACGGTCTCTGGTCTACCAAAACGGGCAATGTACTCCGGTGAGGCAATAATCTTGCGATAGCTGGTAAATAACGGACGCGCACGTAGACTCGAGTCAGTCAGTGTACCCGCTCGTATAGCAACATCCACTTTTCGTTCAATAAGATTGATGAATGTTTCCGAGGAGACGAGAGACAACGTCATCTCGGGATACCGCTCCCGGAACGGTTTGATTAGCGGCATCAGGAAATGCAACATCACCGGTGTTGCTGCGTCGATGCGCAGCAGGCCGCGCGGAGTATTACGCGACTCCATGATTTCCGTTTCTGCTGCAGCCATCTCTTGCAGTATCTGCTGCACCCGCCTGAAGTAGCGCTCTCCTTCCTCAGTGAGACTTAGCTGTCGGGTCGTTCGATTAAGCAAACTGACGCCCAGTTTCATCTCCAGCTTTTTTACTGCCCGACTGACCGCGGAATTGGCTTGTCCAAGCTGTTCTGCCGCCCGGCTAAAGCTACCGCTTTCCACTACCGCTACAAAAATCGCAAGTTCTTCAGAGGTTGCTTTCATTTTTGCACCTGATGCAAAATTATATTGAGATTTTGAATGTTTTTGTCATTAAAACATCCAGGCATACTGCGTGTCATCTGATTACTTATGTTACGGAGTTATTTATGCCTCTCGCTTTATTTGCACTAACAATTAGTGCCTTCGCTATAGGCACTACTGAGTTTGTGATTGTTGGTCTGGTGCCGACCATCGCTCAACAACTGGCGATCTCGTTACCTTCCGCCGGGATGCTGGTTTCCATCTATGCGCTGGGTGTGGCGATTGGCGCACCGGTACTGACCGCTTTGACCGGACGCCTGCCACGTAAACAGTTACTGGTTGCGCTGATGGTTCTGTTTACGGCGGGGAATTTGCTGGCATGGCAGGCTCCCGGGTATATGACACTCATTGTCGCTCGTCTGCTGACTGGGCTGGCACACGGCGTATTCTTCTCGATTGGTTCTACCATCGCGACAAGTCTGGTGCCAAAAGAGAAAGCGGCCTCCGCCATCGCTATTATGTTTGGTGGCTTAACGGTGGCGCTGGTAACCGGCGTGCCGCTGGGTACGTTTATTGGTCAACACTTTGGCTGGCGCGAGACTTTCCTTGCGGTATCAATGTTAGGCGTGATTGCACTGATCAGTAGCCAGCTGTTGATCCCCGCCAACATTCCCGGTCGTGCAGCCGCCAGCATTCGCGACCAGGTGAAGGTGCTGACTCATCCCCGTCTGCTGCTGATTTATGCCGTTACGGCACTGGGCTACGGCGGTGTATTCACGGCATTCACCTTCCTGGCACCGATGATGCAGGATCTGGCGGGATTCTCTCCGGCAGCAGTAAGCTGGATCTTACTGGGTTACGGTGTTTCAGTGGCTATCGGTAATATCTGGGGTGGTAAGCTGGCGGATAAGCATGGTGCCGTTCCTGCGCTGAAATTCATTTTCGCCGCACTGTTTGTTCTGCTGATGGTTTTCCAACTGACGGCTTCTACGCAGTATGCCGCGCTGGCTACCATCCTGGTAATGGGGATCTTTGCCTTTGGTAACGTACCGGGGTTGCAGGTCTACGTGGTACAGAAAGCGGAACAATTTACGCCTAATGCTGTAGATGTGGCGTCAGGGTTGAACATTGCGGCGTTTAACATTGGCATTGCACTGGGTTCAGTGATTGGTGGACAAACGGTCGAGCATTATGGTCTGGCGCAGACGCCGTGGATTGGCGCACTTATTGTCCTGGTTGCTTTCCTGCTGATGGGACTCAGCGGTCGTCTTGATAAGCCCGCGCGCGTTGCTTTGGGGTAAATCATTGATGTAAGCGCCCACTTACAAAACAAACTGCAATTGTTCGTTGAAAGTGAGTGCTAAAATCCCTATAACAGAAGAACCAGTCCGGCTGCGGACTGGTTGACGTTACAGAGGTTTGAAAGTCTAAAGTGCGAAAAAACACCTATGCCATGCGTTATGTTGCCGGACAACCCGCCGAGCGGATTTTACCGCCGGGGTCGTTTGCGCATATTGGCCAGGCATTACCCGCAGGCGTTCCGTTAAGCAGTGAAGATCGCATTCGCGTGCTGGTATGGAATATTTTTAAACAGCAGCGCGCAGAATGGCAGTCGGTGCTGAAGAATTTTGGCAAAGATGCACATCTGGTGTTATTGCAGGAAGCACAAACCACGCCAGAACTGGTGCAGTTTGCGACCGCTAACTATCTTGCTGCCGATCAGGTTCCGGCCTTTGTGCTGCCTCAGCATCCCTCTGGTGTCATGACGCTCTCTGCTGCTCATCCTGTTTACTGCTGTCCATTGCGCGAGCGTGAGCCTATTTTGCGGCTGGCGAAATCGGCGCTGGTGACGGTGTACCCGTTGCCTGACACTCGGCTGTTAATGGTGGTGAATATCCACGCGGTTAACTTTAGTCTTGGCGTTGATGTCTATAGTAAGCAGTTACTTCCCATTGGCGATCAGATTGCTCATCACAGCGGTCCGGTGATCATGGCCGGCGATTTTAATGCCTGGAGCCGTCGACGGATGAATGCGCTGTACCGCTTTGCGCGTGAAATGTCGCTGCGCCAGGTTCGCTTTACTGACGATCAGCGCCGCCGTGCGTTTGGTCGCCCTCTCGATTTTGTGTTCTATCGCGGTCTGAACGTGAGTGAAGCCTCTGTGCTGGTCACCCGCGCATCCGATCACAACCCGCTACTCGTTGAATTCAGTCCCGGCAAACCTGAACAATAACGGTGTGTCAGGTCTGCCATAGGGCAGGCCTGTGATGGTTGCCCTTCACTTCATATTTCTCAACAACCGAAGGACAACACCATGACAACACGCTCTCACCATGACAACGTCGAAAAACAGTTTGGCTCTCAGGCTAATGCCTATTTAACCAGTACGGTGCACGCCTCTGGCCGTGACTTGCAACGTCTGGGGGAAAGGTTGTCGGCATTTCCACAGGCTCGCGTATTGGATATGGGATGCGGAGCAGGGCACGCCAGCTTTGTGGCCGCGCAACACGTAAAGCAGGTCATGGCTTATGATTTATCGTCGCAGATGCTTGAAGTGGTTGCTAAGGCGGCAAAAGACCGAGGTCTGGATAATATCGCTACACGGCAGGGGTATGCTGAAAGCCTGCCATTTGAAGATAACGTATTTGATGTGGTGATTAGCCGCTATTCCGCGCATCACTGGCATGATGTCGGGCGCGCGCTGCGGGAAGTGAACCGCGTTCTGAAGCCCGGTGGTGTACTGATTGTGATGGATGTGATGTCGCCTGGCCACCCAGTACGTGATATCTGGTTGCAAACCGTGGAGGCGTTACGCGATACCTCACACGTACGCAACTATTCCAGCGGAGAGTGGTTGTCGTTAATCAATGACGCCAATCTGATTGCCGATACCTTGTTAACCGATCGTCTGGCGCTGGAATTCAGTTCGTGGGTGGCGCGGATGCGTACGCCTGCAGCGTTGAGCGACGCGATTCGTGCCTACCAACAAAGTGCTTCTGCACAAGTGAAAGACTACTTTGCGTTACAGGAAGATGGCTCGTTTACCAGCGACACGATAATGGTTGAGGCACATAAAGCGGGATAAATAAAAAAGGCACTGGGGGGAAACCAGTGCCTTCATTTCTACAATGCTATCAGGAGTCCGGCATGTCGTTGTTTTTCACAAACAACGTTAGCTGATCGCCTGGCTGTAGATTATTCGTATCGCTGTTCCAGCGCATCACATCCTTGATGTTAACCCCGTGGCGTTTGGCAATACTCGAGAGCGAGTCGCCTTTACGCACACGATAGGTGATGCTATCGCTGTTGTTCGCCAGTCGCTGTGCGCTGCTACCAGCGCCCACCGTCAGATTCTGGCCTACTTTCAGCGACGACCCGCGCAGATTATTCCACTGCTTAAGGTCATTGATGCTCACGCCAAGACGTGAAGCAACGCCAGAAAGCGTATCGCCAGAGCGAACTTTGTAGCTACGGCTGTTCAGCGGCGTGTTATCCGCGACCAGCGTTGACTGCACGGCTGCAATTTCGCCTGAAGCCAGAGACTCACGCAGCTTCTCTGCATGCTTCTTTGGCACCATCACATATTGCGGGCCGCTGGCACCCAACGTGGAACCTTTCACGCCTGCATTGAAGGTCTTCAGCTTGCTGACGGAAATGCCCGCCATATCGGCAACCTGAGCCATCTCAACCGGGCTACTCAGGCGAACACGTGCCAACGCGCGGCTTTCGTCTGTTGTTGGCAGACGTACGCCATAGCGTTTGCTGTTTTTGAGTATATCGCTCAATGCCAGCATTTTGGGCACGTATAGCTTCGTTTCCTGAGGCAATGGCAACGACCAAAAGTCAGTGGGTTTACCACGAGCTTTGTTCGTTTTGATTGCCTTCATGACACGACCTTCACCGCTATTATAAGCAGCAACGGTCAGCAGCCAGTCGCCATCAAACATCTTGTTCAGACGCTGCATCATGTCCAGCGCGGCGGTGGTGGAAGCCACAACGTCGCGACGTGCATCATAACTGCGGGTCTGTTTTAAACCATAATTGCGCCCCGTGCTCGGAATGATCTGCCAAATACCTGCGGCATTGGCGCCAGACGTTGCGTGAGGATCAAAAGCGCTCTCCACTATGGGTAGTAGTACCAGTTCCATAGGCATGTTACGTTTCTTAACCTGCCCGGCTATCCAGTACATATACGGCTCTGCCCGTAAAGTTACATCGTGGAGATAGCTCTTATTGCGTAAATACTTCTGTTTCTGTTCGCGAATCCGGCTGTTTTCCGGAATTCCCATCTTTAGCTCGTCACCAATGAAAGCCCACAAATCTTGATCAGCAGCGATAGATGTTCCGTCGTCCATCCATCGCGCCTGACTTGTAAACTTTCCTGCTTCCCCTTGACCAGCTGCAGAAAGGCTCTGTGCGTGTTGTTGGACGTTACCAGTATTCTGGCACCCAACAAGCAGGACAGAGGCGAGTAATATCGCTTTTGCCTTCATGTGTGTGTCAATAGTTGCTTAAAAGACGACCGATCATAACGGCGAAGTTTTCAAAAGGCAACCCGGAATTGTCAGAACGTATCTTTCTTTGACCTTAACCAGGCAAAACGCTCCTCAGGTTGTTGCAATATTGTTTCTTTGTTAATTTCATTAATTAAATCAATATCTTCCGTTCTTAAAAAAAGATTATTTCGCCGCTCATTTTTCAGAATTACGGGTAGTGTCATTTGTTTTTTTACGCGTAACTCATTAACTTTACGATAATATTCATTTATGAACGAATCGTGCGGGAGAATGCTTAAGGCAAACTTCATGTTTGCTAATGTGTACTCATGTGCGCAACAAATTAATGTATCGTCAGGAAGGGCGTTTATTTTTTTAAGTGATTGATACATTTGGGTCGCTGTGCCTTCGAAAAGTCGACCGCAACCGCCAGAAAAGAGTGTGTCACCACAAAATAAGTAAGGATGGCTAAAGTAACAGATATGTCCTAAAGTGTGACCCGGAGTAGCAATTACCCTAAATTCATGCCCCAAAACGAGTGCAATATCGCCATCTTCGACTATGTGTGTCGTTCCCTTATCTTGCGTTTCAGCCGGTCCGTATACCACTATTTGTGGGAAATGCTGCAGAAGTTCTTTCACTCCGCCCACGTGATCCTGATGATGATGGGTTAGCAGAATGGCTTCAGGCACCCAGTTATGCTCTGCAATGGCTTTCAGAACAGGAGCCGCTTCACCCGGGTCCACAATCAGACAATGCTGGTCATTATTTGACAAGACCCAGATGTAATTGTCCTGAAATGCAGGAATACTGTTAAGATTCATATATTACCTCTCAATGCGTAACGGAAGGTTGTGATGAAACCGGCAAGGATCCCTCAAACTGTCGTAGCGCCCGTTAGCTGGGATGATCTGCCCTGGGGCGAACACTATCGTGAGGCGCTGGAGTATCAGCTTAACCCGTGGTTCGCAAAAATGTACGGTTTTCATCTGCTTAAGGTTGGTAATTTAAGCGCAGAAATCGATTCCGAAGCGTGCGCGGTTTCTCATCAGGTAAATGTTTCTTTGCAGGGTTCTCCCATGCAGGTGACGGCCGATCCTTTGCATCTTCCCTTTGCCGATAAGTCCGTGGATGTCTGTTTATTGGCCCATACGTTACCGTGGTGTTCCGATCCGCATCGCCTACTGCGTGAAGCCGATCGCGTGTTGATTGATGACGGTTGGTTGATTTTGAGCGGCTTTAACCCGGTAAGCCTGATGGGTTTGCGTAAACTGGTGCCCGTATTGCGTAAGACATCGCCCTATAACAGTCGGATGTTTACCCTCATGCGTCAATTGGACTGGCTATCATTACTGAATTTTGAAGTGCTGCACTATAGTCGTTTTCATGTTCTGCCCTGGAATAAGAAGGGCGGGAAAATGTTAAGCACCCATATCCCCGCGCTGGGCTGTTTACAGTTGGTGGTTGCGCGCAAGCGAACCATTCCGCTTACACTCAACCCGATGAAACAAAATAAAAGCAAAACGCCTATCCGTCATGCCGTTGGCGCGACCCGGCAATACCGTAAACCGGACGCTTAAGCCTCAGTCTGATACCCAATATCATCCTGAGTCGGGCTCATGGCCGCGGTGCGCGCAAGCTCATCGCAGCGTTCGTTTTCCGGATGGCCCGCATGGCCTTTAACCCATTCCCATTTGATTTGATGAGGGCCCAAAGCGGCATCGAGACGCTTCCACAGATCGACGTTCTTCACTGGTTTTTTATCTGCTGTTTTCCAGCCACGCTTCTTCCAGTTGTGGATCCACTGCGTAATGCCCTGGCGCACATACTGGCTGTCCGTGCTGAGTATCACTTCACACTGTTCTTTCAGGGCTTCCAGCGCAACGATTGCTGCCATCAGCTCCATGCGATTATTAGTTGTAAGGTTGTAGCCTTCGCTAAAGGTTTTTTCGCGCCCGCGATAGCGTAAAATCGCCCCATAACCACCCGGTCCTGGATTTCCCAGGCAAGAACCATCGGTGAAAATTTCTACCTGTTTAAGCATCTCTGGTAGACTTCCTGTTTTAGCAAATCGAAATCAAACGATAAGTCTGACATAAATGACCGTTATGAGCACTGGAATTACACGACAGATCGTCCTCGATACCGAAACCACCGGTATGAACCAGATTGGCGCCCACTATGAAGGCCACAAGATCATTGAGATCGGTGCGGTTGAAGTGGTGAACCGCCGCCTGACCGGCAATAACTTCCATGTTTACCTGAAGCCGGATCGGCTGGTGGACCCGGAAGCGTTCGGCGTACACGGAATCGCAGACGAATTCCTGCTTGATAAACCCACGTTTGCTGATGTAGCCGACGAATTTCTCGACTACATTCGCGGCGCGGAGCTGGTCATCCATAACGCATCGTTCGATATCGGTTTTATGGATTACGAATTCGCGAAGCTCAAGCGGGATATTCCGAAGACGAACGAATTCTGCAAAATAACCGATAGCCTGGCGCTGGCGAGGAAAATGTTTCCTGGCAAGCGAAACAGCCTTGATGCGTTGTGCTCGCGCTATGAGATAGATAACAGTAAACGAACCCTGCACGGCGCATTGCTTGATGCCCAGATTCTGGCCGACGTTTATCTGATGATGACCGGCGGGCAGACCACGATGGCGTTCTCAATGGAAGGCGACAGCCAGCAGAGGAATGACACGGGGATCCAGCGTATTGTGCGCCAGTCCAGCAAACTACGTGTTGTTTTCGCCACTGATGAAGAGTTAGCGGCCCATGAGTCACGCCTTGACCTGGTGCAGAAGAAAGGCGGAAGTTGCCTCTGGCGGGCATAGTTTGTACATTTACCGTATGAAAATGGCCATTCGGGTGATTTTTGCAGCAAACGATTAAAAAACGTGAGAAAAAGCGTTGACGAGGTGCGAGGCAATCCGTAATATTCGCTTCGTTCCCAAGCGGAACACAACGCGGAGTGGTAGTTCAGTTGGTTAGAATACCTGCCTGTCACGCAGGGGGTCGCGGGTTCGAGTCCCGTCCATTCCGCCACTATTCAGAAAGCCTGAATCAGAAATGATTCAGGCTTTCGTCGTTTTAATCACTGCAAAATATTATCTATCGTTTTACCATCAAAAAAATCAATAACTGACCGCGCGGTATGGATACCTGTCTGGTGGTAAGATTCAACCGTCGCAGCGGCGATGTGTGGGGTCGTGATAATATTTCTGGAATGTAGCAGAGGGCTGAATTGTGGCAAAGGTTCATGCTGAAATACGTCGAGGGCGGAAAACACATTCCTTTCATCAATCACCTGCAACAAAGCGCGTTCATCGATTAATTTCGCACGAGCCGCATTGATGAGCAGGGCACCATTTCTCATCATAGAAAGGTATTTGTGACTGATAAAATTCTCTAAGGATGATGTATAAGGGAGAAGCACGACAATGACGTTGGACTGCATGAAGATGTCGTCAACCGACACAAACTTAACAGCCATTTTTTCAGCTATCTCATGATCCGGGTTTTTGTCGTACGCGAGAATTTCAATCTCGAAGCCGGACAACCTCTTAACCAACGTTTTGGCAATATTCCCAAAACCTAATAATCCTACCCGTTTACCATTTAATTCATTTCCCAGCGAGTATCCCCAATAGCCGTTTTGCATGTCCATATGATTACCGGGAATATTTCTCAGACCAGAAAAGATAAGGCCAATGATAAATTCGGCGACAGCGTTGGCATTGATGCCTCGTGCATTATTAACCACAATGCCTGATTTTTTTGCCGCGTCAGTATCTATATTATCAACGCCGGTACCAAATCTTGAGATGATTTTCAGTTTTGGTAGAAGAGAAAACACACTGGCGTCATAGCAATCCGTTCCGGCAATGACAGCATCAATAGATGCCCTCAACTCATCTGATTCTGATGCGATAAGATGATTCACACTGTTCTTGAAAATGAGATTATATTGGTTATCGCGCAATAATTTGCAACCGGTTACACAACGAGCCGAAAAACTGGAAACGGTGATTAATACATTTTTCATATCTGTTACCTCGTACCTGAGAACGCCATCAGGTTGTGATGGCGTAGACCGGTTACAATAAAAATGACACAAGTTATGAATTTACTTTAACGCCGAGAGCACCTCCTGGATGAAATAAACCAAAATCGGTTCGGGTAAACTGCTTGAGTTCTGACAGCGTGAGGGCTACCGCATCTCCCACGACAAGAACAGCCGTAGAAGAGCAGGATGGAGCAAGACCTAAGGTGTCGGCTTCACTTTTTACGGGTATTTCAATCGATAAATCACAGCAGATAGCCAGCGACGAATTGTGGCTTCGGGTAAATGAGACCAGAAAATTTTTCATTTTTTTCAGACTTGGTAGCGTAGCTAACAGTTCTGCTGTCTCACCACTATTGGATATCAAAATAACAACATCTTCACTGGTAACCATGCCCAGATCGCCATGAACAGCCTCTGTTCCATGAATAAAAAAAGAGGGGGTACCGGTGCTGGCAAATGTCGCTGCCAATTTTTTTGCAATAATTCCTGATTTTCCTACGCCGATAAAGACAACTTTCCCGCTACAGGATTGCAGTATTTTTACAAGATTTGCGGTTTCTGAAAGCGGTGCATTAATAATTTCCTCAACTGCTTTTTGCTCATTTCGCATAAATCCTTTAATGAGTGAGATGACCTCAGTATTATTCATGTCTGTTTTCCTGATTAATTTTATCAATAACGTAAGCCACCCGAGATAAGCCCTGGTATAGTTTTTCCCTGCTGCAAGCCAGATTTAACCGTAAATAGTTTTCCCCACCTGGTCCATATACGTTGCCTGCCATGATCCCCACTTTTCCTTCATGAATTAACATGGCGTAGAATTTTTCGAATGAACAACTGATGTGTGAACAGTCTATCCATGCAAAATAGCAACCTTCAGATTCTCTGAGTTTCAGAGGTGAAAGATTTTCTTGAACATAATGAACAGCAAAATCAATGTTTGACTGAAGGTGTGACTTCAACTGTTGTAACCATACATCACACTCATTGTAGGCAACGATAGTGGCAATGATATTCAATACCGAAGGTGAATTCACAAAATCCCGATAACGAGTTATCACCCTGAATTTTTCATTAAAGATAATGTCAGGTGCGATAAGATACGAGCCCGTTAGAGCAGGGACATTAAATGTTTTTGAGATAGAGTTAAAAACAACCGTTTTATCGTAGTGCAATTTAAGTGCAGACGTAAATTTATGGCTAAAAGCGAAATCACTGTGGATCTCATCGGATAACAGCCAACAGTTATTTTTTATACATATCTCTGAAATTTTAATTAACTCATGCTCAGACCATACTTTTCCTGTTGGATTATGTGGATTGCACAATAAAATTACCTTTGCATGTTTTGCTCTGGCATTGAAGTCGTTCCAGTCTATGCCATACCGGCCATCATCATTTTTAATCAATGTTGAAGTGAGTAATTTTCTTCCACTATTTTTGATAACATCAAAGAATGCATTATATGCTGGAGTGAAAGTCAGAATGCTATCTTCAGGTACAGTTAATAATTCTAGCGCTTTGGCGATTGAGTACATCACACTCGGACTATAAGTAATCCAGTTAGCATCAATGACCGTATCATATTTCTGACCATACCAATGGCATATCGCGTTGAGATATTCGCTATGTTGCCAGCGACTATACCCGAGGACAGGATGTTCCAGTCTTTTCTGTAGCGCTTTGGTAATTGCTTGTGGTATGGGTAGATCCATATCAGATATGGAAAAAGGAATAATATCGTGTACACCAAATCTGTCTTCGCAGAAGTCCCACTGCGTGCAGTAAGTTCCTTTTCGCGAAATAGGCGTGTTAAAAATATCCATCAACATAACCCCATACATTTATCCATATCTTTACGCAAGGCGATGACTTTTGTACCAATAATGACCTGTAAGGTATTTTTATCGAGTTTGACAATTGCGATCCCTCCCTGCTTTTTAATGGCAGCTTCATCAATTGCTTCTATATCTTTGATTGTTAGCCGTAAACGTGTAACACAGTTATCCAGAGAGATAATGTTTTCTTTTCCTCCGAGAGCCGTAATCATATTCTCAGCGGTGCTGGCGTCTGTATTTCTATTTGCCACTGGTTGGACAGTCGGTGTTATCACATCAGCTGTTGTTGCAGATGGAACCATGTCACTGTCTTCTCTGCCAACAGTCATTAAGTTGTATTTTAGAATGGCCCATTTAAATACCATGTAATAAATGAAAAAGTAGGCGATTTCTACACAAACAGCCACTGGCCATCCAGTTCTTGCACCCCGTAATACGCCAAAGCTTATAAACTGAATCAAATCGCCGGTGAATCCCATTTTCACGCCGAGATACGGTAAAAACATATTTGCGAAGCCATTCATAAAGGCATGGAATACAAATAAGACAGGACTGACAAACAGGAATAAAAATTCAATCGGTTCGCTAACACCGCCAATAATCACAGTCAGCACCGCAGAGATTAATAATGCTTTAATAGCCTTGCGATTTTGTACATGAGCAGTCTGATACATAGCAAGAGCCGCACCTGCTAAACCATACTGGATCATGAGCTTACCTTGTTCCATTTTTCCGGCAAGGTCTAAGGGAATGACGGCGTTTTCTTTGACGTAGGCCATAAACATATTGAGAGTGCCGTAGTACTCCTCGCCGTTGATGATCGCTGATCCGCCAATCGGCGTAAATCTGAATACAGATGTGACTAAATGATTTAGTCCGAAGGGAATCGTTACGCGCTCTGCAACGGCATAGAAGAAGTAACCTACCGGACCAGAGGTGGATATCCAATGGCCGATTAACATAAACATGTTAAAGAAAGGAGGCCAGACAAAAGGGATTATGATGCCGAAAACACTCATGACAACTAACGTAATGATAGGAACAAGGCGTGGGCCACTATAGAATCCCAACGACTCTGGGATACGCAGATTGACGATCCGTTTGTACATGGCGAATACCATCAACCCTGCAACGATTCCCCCCAATACGCTGGTATTGTATGACTGAATTCCCAGAATAATAGTTTGTCCATGTGTGGACATCTGATCTGTGGGGACGAGCAGACCGTTACTTTTAAGATAAAAATTTGTTCCCAAATGCATTGCCATAAACCCGACCAGGCCGGAAAATGCGCCATATGCTTTATCTTCTTTTTCTTTCAACAGACCCAGTGGGATGGCGATTGCAAATAATACCGGTAAATTAACAAAAGCGAATAAACCCAGGCTAACAATAAAATCTAAAAATGATTTAACAACAGGGTACCCTAATACAGGAATTAATTTAGCCATTTCCTCGCTGGCTAATCCACTTCCCAGGCCTAACATCATGCCGCATACGCTTAGCAGAGCGATTGGATACATAAATGCCTTACCCAGGCTCTGAAAAAAACTCCAGGCTTTTTTCTGTTTCATATTAACTGTCTCGTGATAAGGTGAAATACAATCAGTCCATCAATACCTTAATGCGAATTGAAAGATACAACTTTTCTTCCATCGCCAGTTCATAGTTAAACTCTGATTTTAAATACTCTTCTATTTTTATAATAGAATGTTGCAAGATTAAATCTTTCTCCAGAAAATGTTCATAGATAT
The DNA here is from genome assembly GCF_000398825.1 of Citrobacter sp. KTE30. Classification (NCBI taxonomy): domain Bacteria; kingdom Pseudomonadati; phylum Pseudomonadota; class Gammaproteobacteria; order Enterobacterales; family Enterobacteriaceae; genus Citrobacter; species Citrobacter sp. KTE30. The sequence continues at coordinate 677,595 of NZ_KB976055.1, forward strand.
CACCGATGTCTTTATTCTTTATCTTTTCGTTGCATAGCACCCGACAGGAGAAATATTTTAAATGGGTCATGAAACGTGAGTAGTTGAATGCGTTACGATCTACTCTTTTCTCGTAAACTTTTTCAATAATATCTGTGATTTTTTGTGAGAACTCTATAGTCCTGAGAGATTCATAGTTGGAGGTGTTTTCATAGTTATTCAAAATATGTAGAGCGATGAAACCAATCTCATCATCCGGAAGTCGGATGTTAAAATGCTCATTGACGATGGATAAAGCATCCCGACTAATAGCATACTCTGACTTGTATAATGCTTTTATCTCATCAAGGAATATATTATTGATTTGGATGCCAGCAGCGCATCGAGAGACTGCATTCGAAATGTGATCGGCAAGAATGAGTAAAAGCGATGGGTTCAACTTTTTGTCAAGATTTATCTCCGCATAACGGACTATGTTTTCAGATACAAAAATATAATCAATATCTACTCTCTCTATCAGTTTGTATAATTTTCCTTTTTCTTCATTTCTGACATAAAAAAATCGATTAGCAGGATGTGGTGGAACAGACATGCCATTTTTTCTGTTGTAACCTACGCCAGGGCCAGAAATGATGACTTCCTGACCATTCATCGATGCCAGCACACAATTATTGTTCATGACTTTTTCGATGATCATTTCATGGCTCCAAAAAAAAAGGCAAGACAAGTAAGAAGTAATAATCACTTCAAACGTTGTCTTGCCTGATTTAACAGTTACAAGATTACTCACTGATGTGTATACCCTACACAGGATTATCTTAAATAAATGAGATGCATGTCCTGTTTTGGGATTAGCATGACAAATTTAAGATGCCAGCCACACATACAACACACTAATAATTCATGTGGTGAATTCATGGGTGGGATATATAATATTTTCCTATGTATAGTGTTGTTCGTCCTTCCTTCAGCAGTGTGTAGGCAATTACTCGCTTAGCGTCTGTGCGATGTCTTTTTGCACCTGCTGGCGCTGTTCTGGAGTCAGCACTTTGTTCAGGTCAAAATAGTATTTCACGCGATAATAACGCGCCTGCTGTTCGATGTTGCTGAATGCCGAAAGCTGTTTTTTGACGGCTGCTTCATCCCACTTCCCGGACTTGATGACGTCAATCAACGCGCCGTCTTTAACATCCTTCACCGAAATCTGGCTTACGTTGGTTTCAAGCTGCTGGTGCAGTTTTTTAATCTGCGCAACCTGGTCAGTGCTCAACTTAAGATGTTGTACTATCGGATCCTGGGCTGGAGCCGGAACATTAGATGTGGTTGCTGCAAGCGTGCTAAAAGAAGCGCCAGCCACGGTAACTGCCAGCAAAGTCATGCGTAAGAAGTTCTTCATGTCGAGATCCTGATAAGGGAATTATTAACATTGTCAGTCACTCGCTGGTTACGAGTGATTATCTTTTGCAGGATACGATGCCCACCGCATGTCGCCACGCGAATTTGTTTTGCGGTTGGTTACGGAGTGAAACAATCCCGCCACGGAAAAACGTTGTGCAGCGGGAGTTAAGGCGATAGTTATAGCGTGAACGGGTCGGCGTCCTGCCAGGCGGGAAATTTCTCGCGATATTCACGCAGCGCTGAGAGAGACAGTTCTGCGTCAATGCGTGTGGCCTGATGCGGCTCGGCGGTGGCGATAATCTCACCCTGCGGATTAATCACCCGGCTGTCACCGCGATAATGATGCCCGTTACCGTCAGTGCCCACGCGGTTACATCCTGCTACATAAGCCTGGTTCTCAATCGCTCGTGCGGCGAGCAAAACCTGCCAGTGTAGCGAACGCGGCGCAGGCCAATTGGCAACATACAACGCAAGGTCGTAATCGTTGCGATTGCGCGACCATACCGGAAAACGCAGGTCATAACAGACCAACGGCAGAATGCGCCAGCCGCGCCATTCAACAATAACGCGCGTGTCACCCGCCTGGTAATGCTGGTGCTCATCCGCCATGCGGAACAGATGGCGCTTGTCGTAGAAATGCACATTACCTTCGGGTTCAACCAGCAAAAAACGATTCACCGGCCCCCGTTCAGACTGTATCGCCGCGCTACCTGCTATCAGGGCATTTGTCTGCTGCGCTTTGCTACGCATCCAGCTTACAACTTCTTCTTGCGACAACGATTTATTTGCCGCTTCCATGGCAAATCCGCTGGTAAACATCTCAGGCAATACAATGACATCACGTCCGGCGACGGTTTCCAGTTGTCGGTCAAAATGGCGCAGGTTGGCCGGGCCATCCATCCAGATCAATGGTTGTTGCAGCAGAGTAATTTTCAAACCAGGCACGATCGAGGCTCCTCGTTGAACAACATTTTGACACTGTAGCATGAGCATTAATGAAAATGTGGCAATAAAAAGCCCCGCATTAAGCGGGGCTAAACGTCGTGCGAGTGTCGTTATGCGGCTTCGACTTTACGCACTTTCTCTGGCAGCTTTACCGGCTGAGTCGCCAGCTCCTCGGGTTCAAAGTCATCCACGTTGATACTGCGCAGGCGGCTCGCTTCGGCTTTCACCAGAATCGCGGCTTCATCTTTATCAATCAGCCCTTTCGCCAGCGCATTGTGCGCCAGTTCGTCGAGACGGGTAAATGGCAGGTTTTTACCCAACTCTTTACAGATCCGCTGGTGGATTGGGTCGGCTGCAATCACGTCCAGCAGCGCCTCTTCCAGCAAACCAACCGGGTTATGCTCGCTTGGCGTCAGATATTGACCGCGACCAATACGAGAACGAGTAGCGCTTGGAACCTGCAAAATCTTCGCGACTTTATGATCCAATTTGTCAGACGGTGCATGGTAGTGGCGACCGGTAGGGAAGATAACCACATTCAGCAAGCCCGCGACCAGACGGTTCGGGAAGTTCTTCAGCAGATCGTCCATCGCCTGTTCCGCTTTGTACAACGCATCCTGAACGCCCCAGTGAACCAACGGCAGGTCCGCTTCATGACGGCCTTCGTCGTCATAACGCTTCAGCACCGCGGAGGCCAGATACAGCTGACTTAACACATCGCCCAGACGTGCGGAGATACGTTCACGACGCTTCAGACTACCGCCCAGTACAGCCATCGACACATCTGAAAGCAGGGCCAGGTTGGCGCTCAGACGGTTCAGGTGCTGGTAGTAACGTTTGGTCGCATCGCCAGTTGGCGTGCTGCTGGTTAAACCACGCGTCAGGCCAAGCCAGAAGCTACGCACTTTGTTACTGCCGACGTGACCGATGTGTTTGAACAGCAGCTTGTCGAACGCATTCACATCGTTACTCTGTGCCGCAGCCATCTCTTCCAGAACATACGGATGGCAGCGAATCGCACCCTGACCGAAGATCATCATGCTACGGGTCAGAATGTTGGCACCTTCAACGGTAATAGCGATTGGCGCACCTTGATAAGCACGGGCGAGGAAGTTGCTTTCGCCAAGCATAATGCCTTTACCGCCAGTGATATCCATCGCATCGATGATTGACTGCTGTCCGCGGTGGGTGCAGTGATATTTCACGATGGCCGACAACACCGCCGGTTTTTCACCTAGCATAATGCCGTAGGTAATCAGTGATGCTGCAGCGTCCATCACGTAGGCGTTACCGGCAATACGTGCCAACGGCTCTTCAATACCTTCCATCTTGCCGATAGAGATTTTGAACTGGCGACGAATGTGCGCATACGCGCCGGTGGCCATCGCGACCGATTTCACGCCGCCCGTCGAGTTAGATGGCAGGGTAATACCACGTCCCACAGACAGGCATTCCACCAGCATGCGCCAGCCCTGACCGGCCATTTTCGGACCACCGATGATGTAATCAATTGGTACAAACACATCTTTGCCCAGTGTCGGACCGTTCTGGAACGGCACGTTTAGCGGGAAGTGACGACGCCCAATTTGTACACCTGGCGTTGAGGTTGGGATCAGCGCACAGGTAATGCCAAGATCTTCTTCGCCACCCAGCAGTTTTTCCGGGTCGGAGAGTTTAAATGCCAGACCCAGCACGGTAGCGATAGGCGCCAGCGTGATATAGCGTTTGTTCCAGGTCAGGCGCATACCCAGCACCTGCTGGCCCTGCCAGTCGCCCATACAAACTACGCCGGTATCAGGGATCGCGCCTGCGTCGGAGCCGGCTTCCGGGCTGGTCAGAGCAAAGCATGGGATCTCCTGACCGCGAGCCAGACGCGGCAGGTAATGATTTTTCTGCTCTTCGGTGCCGTAATGTTGCAGCAGTTCGCCTGGGCCTAATGAGTTAGGCACGCCAACGGTGATTGCCAGGATCCCGGAAACGCCGGAGAGTTTCTGTAGAACGCGAGCCTGAGCATATGCTGAGAATTCCAGCCCGCCGTACTCTTTCTTAATGATCATCGCGAAGAAGCGGTGTTCTTTCAGATATGCCCACAGTTCCGGCGGCAGATCCGCGAGCTCGTGAGTGATCTGGAAGTCGTTCGCCATGCGGCACGCTTCTTCCACTGGACCATCAATAAACGCTTGCTCTTCAGCAGTCAGATGCGGCTGAGGATAGTTATGCAGTTTTTTCCAGTCAGGCTTGCCCTGGAACAGGTCACCTTCCCACCAGGTCGTACCGGCATCAATCGCTTCTTTCTCAGTACGCGACATCGGCGGCATGACTTTACGGAAACCGCGGAACACCGGTGCAGAGATCATAGATTTGCGCATCGGCGTAAAGTTAAACGGTACGAGAATAATGGCCAGAGGAACCAGCAGCCAGACTGACCACAGGCCAGCCACGCCAAGCGCGGCCGTCCAGGCGAGCAAAATTAAGCTGCTGAGGAATAAGCTCACGCGGTGATAAAACAGAACGCTGAGCAGAACAACCGTAGCGATAATACTCAAAATCATCATAACGAAAAGCTCCCTTGCTTGTAGGAGGTCTGACCACTTGTGATGATATGGTTGTAGTGGATGTAAATTCTTTTAGCAATGTGTTTACAAAATAATTACAACAAAGCTCACATTGTTGCTGTTTTAACCGGCACAAAAAATCAAAAGCCGTAACCATTCCTGTGGCTTGTACTTCTCGCTGGTAGCGCTATCCGGTACACTGCACCTTGTCATTTACATTCATGCTGAAGGATATCCTCATGTACCAGGATCTTATTCGTAACGAACTGAGCGAAGCGGCGGAAACGCTGGCTAATTTTCTTAAAGATGACGCCAATATTCACGCCATTCAGCGCGCGGCGGTCCTGTTGGCAGACAGCTTTAAAGCCGGCGGTAAGGTACTCTCTTGCGGTAACGGCGGTTCCCATTGCGACGCGATGCACTTTGCCGAAGAGCTGACCGGACGCTATCGTGAAAACCGTCCTGGTTACCCTGCTATCGCTATCTCTGACGTCAGCCATATCTCCTGCGTCAGCAACGATTTCGGTTACGATTATGTGTTCTCTCGCTACGTAGAAGCCGTGGGGCGTGAGGGAGATGTCCTGTTAGGCATCTCGACTTCGGGTAATTCCGGTAACGTAATTAAAGCGATTGCCGCAGCGCGTGAGAAAGGGATGAAAGTTATCACCCTGACCGGTAAAGATGGCGGCAAAATGGCGGGCAGCGCGGATATCGAAATTCGCGTGCCGCACTTTGGCTACGCTGATCGTATTCAGGAAATTCATATCAAAGTGATCCATATCCTGATCCAGTTGATCGAAAAAGAGATGGTTAAATCATAAGAAGACGATTGCCGGATGGTGGCTGAAGCCGTATCCGGCCTACATGAGCGCCACGTAGGCCTGATAAGCGCAGCGCCATCAGGCAGTTCACGGTTTTAAGGTAGGTGATGTATGTGCGAACTGCTCGGGATGAGCGCCAATGTGCCAACCGATATCTGCTTTAGCTTCACCGGGCTGGTCCAGCGCGGCGGAGGTACCGGGCCGCACAAAGACGGCTGGGGTATTACGTTTTATGAAGGTAAGGGCTGCCGTACGTTTAAAGATCCGCAACCCAGCTTTAATTCGCCTATCGCCAAATTGGTACAAGACTATCCCATCAAATCCTGTTCCGTGATTGCCCATATTCGTCAGGCGAATCGTGGAGAAGTAGCGCTGGAAAATACCCATCCATTTACCCGTGAACTATGGGGACGTAACTGGACGTATGCCCATAACGGGCAACTCAGCGGTTATAAATCACTGGAGACCGGTAATTTCCGCCCGGTCGGTGAAACCGACAGCGAAAAAGCCTTCTGCTGGCTGCTCCACAAGCTGACGGAGCGTTATCCGCGCACGCCTGGCAATATGACGGCGGTGTTTAAATATATCGCGATGCTGGCAGGAGAACTGCGGGAGAAGGGCGTCTTCAACATGCTGTTGTCTGACGGACGTTATGTGATGGCCTTCTGCTCGACCAATTTGTTTTGGATCACGCGTCGTGCGCCGTTTGGCGTGGCGACATTGCTGGATCAGGATGTGGAGATTGATTTTAGCTCAGAGACCACACCCAATGATGTGGTCACCGTGATTGCCACTCAACCGTTAACCGGCAATGAAACCTGGCAAAAGATTATGCCAGGCGAGTGGGCATTATTTTGTCTCGGGGAGCGTGTAGTTTGATGCCAGTTGCGGCTGAACGACTTCGTGGCTCAACGGCTTGCTGACGACGTAACGACCATCGACGACGGAAACGGTCGGTGGCTTACGCGTTTGTTCAAAGTAATCGTATCCCGGTTTTAGCTGCGACCAGAACTCTTTGTAATACGAGAACTTATGGCGCTGCATGTTGGCATCGGTCATGCGGAACGGGTAAATGCTCACCTGTACGCTGGATTGTCCGAACACCAGAGCGCCGGTCACAAACTGGAAAATCTCATCAATGCCGTTGTCGGTCATTGCGTAGCAGCCGACGGAAACACAGGCGCCGTGGATCATCAGGTATTTACCTTCATAACCGTGGGCGCGATCGTAGGCATTAGGGAAACCAATGTTAATCGCTTTATAGAAGCGGCTATCCGGTTTCAGCTGTCCACGCTGAACGCTGTAAAATCCTTCCGGACTTTTGAAATCACCCTGACGCTGTTTCGGCCCTAAGCCACCGGAATAATTACAGATCTTATAACTGTCGAGCAATTGATACTGTTCGCCCATCTTGACGTACAGATCCAACGTTCGCTCTTCTTTGAAGATCTGGATATAAACGGGGGAGCCCATTAATTGCTGCTTATATTCTTTGCTGACAGGCGTAGTCGGGCTGCTGCTGCTCAGCAAACCGGCAAATGAAACGCACGGCAATAAAAGCATCGCAAGAAAAAATGCGATTTTACGCATACTGCTTATTCCTTGATAAAACGATCACACACGCCAGGACGGCAAAAGAGTCCCCAAATCGGATAAATCTGGATCTGGAGCGCTCACATTATCACCCAGAGAGTTTTTCGCAAGTCTCTCTTGCTGCGTTTACACTTTAGATTTTCTTTATACGGATAATTGTGCTTAAAGGCAGTCAGACACTGGCTTGTTTTGCTGGTTAGCACACTGCATTTCGTCTTATTAGTGAAGAATGTCTATTCTATTGAATTTAAAAAATTAATTATTTAATAATCGAATATTAAAAAGGAATGATGGGCAATAGCGGTAGACTGCGGCGAACGTGTTTGACCAGGTATTCTTCTTTTCATGTTTTTTGTCTCTGCACCCCGTTGCTTCTTGCCGGGTCTGCTGTCTTTGTGTGTTGTGCTGTCTTTACCGTCTGTCGCCAAAGTTCAGCCCCACTTATCTGACGCCCATGTAAGCTATGCGGCGCACTTGCGGATGCGTAACCGCGCCCGGCTGCTGAAGCAGTATCACGCGCAGGTAAAAAAGCAGGCAAGCTACGTGGTGGAAGGCAACGCAGAAAGTAAAAGCGCGCTGCGCCAGCAGAACCGGGCGCTGATTAAACAGCACCCGGAGTGGTTCCCTGGCCCACTAAAAGCCAGCGACCATCGCTGGCAGGAACTGGCTGAGAATGATCATTTTCTCAGTAGCGATCATCTACACAATATCACTGAAGTGGCCATCCACCGACTTGAGCAACAGCTCGGTAAACCCTATTTGTGGGGCGGTACCGATCCGGATGAAGGGTTTGACTGTAGCGGGCTGATTTTTTATGCCTACAACAAAATCCTGGCGGCAAAATTGCCCCGGACAGCGAATGAAATGTATCACTATCGACGGGCTACTATTGTCGCTAACCGCGATCTTCGCCGTGGTGATTTAGTGTTCTTTCATATTCACAGCCGGGATATTGCCGATCATATGGGCGTCTATTTGGGGCAGGGACAATTTATTGAATCACCACGGACAGGAGAAACAATTCGGGTGAGCAATTTATCCGATGACTTCTGGCAGGATCATTATCTAGGCGCTCGTCGTATTCTTACGGAAAATACGATTCTGTAATCAAAAAGGCGGTGTAATGACACCGCCTCGGCAGGCGTTAACTTAACGCCCCCATGATCTTTAATTCCAGTTCATCCGGAACTTCGTTATAAGACAACACCTGTAGGCCCGGGGCAAACAGGCGCGCATAGCGCGCGAGCAAAGGACGTAACTGCGGTGCGACCAGCAGCACAGGCTCTTTCCCCGCCGCTTTCATCTGTTCTTTTATCTGCGGCATATTGGTCTGAAACTGATTCAGCATATTGGGATCGACCGGCACGCTATCCAGCACCACTTTTCCACTTTGCTGAGCCTGATTCACCACATTCGCCAGCAGATTCTCCAGTTCACTGTTCAGCGTATATACGGCCAGCTCATCTTTGCGCACAAACGGGTGGGTAATGCTGCGACGGAGCGCCAGGCGCACATCGGCCGTTAACAAAATATGATCTTTGGTCACGGTGCTACTGGCGACAAGTACGGTGGCTATGGTGACGATATCGCGCAATGACACACCTTCGATAAGCAGCGCCCGGTACACTTTCAAGAGCTGGCTGTAATTCAGCGCTGCGCTCAAATCTTCCGCCAGACGTGGCGCCATAGAAGAGAGGCGGTTATGCAACTGCGTAATGTCATCGTAATTAAACAGCTCTGGAATATAGTTACGAATGATCTTATTCACATGCGTCGCAATGACGCTGGCACTATCAATAACCTGGTACCCCATATTTAACGCTTTAGCTTTTTGCGCCGGAACAATCCAGGTGACCGGCATACCATAGGCTGGATCGTGGCCTAAAACACCGTCGATCTCGCCATAGGTTTCACTGGAGGGCAGCGCCATCAGCTTATCTGTGGGAATATCGGCCTCATCGGCCTTGATCCCATTGATAAAAATGGCGTACTGGGTCGGTTTAAGGCGGAAGTTTTCGCGGATGCGAATTTCCGGCAGCAGTACGCCGTTCGTGTCTGAGATCACCTGTCGCACACCGCGAATGCGTTGAGTGAGCGGATTCCCTTTGGATTTATCGACCAACGACACCAGCTTATATCCCAGGCTCAGGCTGATAGGTTCTATTAAGGGGATAGTTTCCCAACTGACCTGCTGCTCGGTGGTTTCAGCGATGGTTTTGGTCAGCGTTTCGAGATTTTTCTCTTCGGTCTCAGCCACCTTCGGTCGCTTGCTCATGCGCCAGGCGGTGAATCCCAGCAGGGCGCTGAAAATCAGGAAGGGGAAATGCGGCATCCCCGGCACCACTGCCAGCACAAACATAATGCTGGTGGCGGTATACAGCACGGAGGGGCTGGCCAGCAGTTGGCTACGCACGTCCGTGGCAATATCGCCGCTGTCGCTTACGCGGGTGACGATGATCGCTGCAGCTGTCGACAACAGCAGAGAAGGGATCTGGGCGACCAGGCCGTCACCGATGGTCATCAGGACGTATTGCTGGAAGGCGGCTTCGGCGCTTAAATCGTATTTAAAGATCCCGATACAGACGCCGCCGATCAGGTTGATAGCCAGGATCATCATCCCGGCGATGGCATCGCCGCGCACGAACTTTGACGCACCATCCATCGCGCCATAGAAATCCGCTTCGCCCGCTACGTCTTTACGTCGCGCTTGCGCCTGCGCCTGATTAATCAGTCCTGCGTTCAGATCGGCGTCGATCGCCATCTGCTTACCGGGCATGGCGTCCAGCGTAAAGCGGGCAGAAACTTCGGAGATACGCTCCGCACCTTTGGTCACCACGATAAAGTTAATGATCATCAGAATGATGAACACCACAAAACCGACGACAAAGTTACCGCCGATCACCACCTGACCGAAAGACTCAATCACCTTACCGGCAGCGCCTGCGCCCATATGCCCATGCAGTAACACCACGCGTGTTGACGCCACGTTCAGGGTCAAGCGCATTAAGGTGGTGATCAGCAAAATGGTCGGGAACAGACTGAATTCGAGCGGGCGTTTTGCGGAAACGGCCACCAGCAGCACCATCACCGCCAGCACGATGTTAAAGGTGAACAGAATATCCAGCAGGGCCGGTGGTAACGGCAGGATCACCATCGCCAGGATACACAGTATGACCAGCGGAATGCCGATGTTACCGTTACGCAGCAGCGCGAGGAATTGTTTAGTTGTTTTCGGCATCCAGTTTAAGAACCTCTTTTGGAATGGAAATATGTCTGTTCAGAGAAGGGCGGGTTTGGGAACCATCACGCCAGTGTTTCATTTGCAGTACATAGGTCAGGACGTGTGCAATCGCCCGATACAGTTGAAATGGGATCTGTTGATTCACCTGGGTGGTGTAATAAACGGAGCGTGCCAGCTTAGGAAACTCAACGATTTCAATATTGCTTTCTGCCGCTACCTGCCTGATATACAGCGCGATTTCATCGGTGCCTTTGGCAACCACGAAAGGCGCTGCGGCGCGTGACTGGTCGTACTGTAGCGCCACGGCATAGTGGGTTGGGTTGGTGATCACCACATCGGCTTTTGGCACAACTTTGCGAATTTGCCCCATCGCCATTTGCCGTTGCAGGCGACGGATCCTGGCCTTAACCTCGGGTTTACCTTCTTGATTTTTATACTCTTCTTTCACTTCCTGTTTCGTCATCTTCAGCCCTTTGGTGAACATTTTTTTCGCCAGAGGGACATCGATCACCGCAAAGAAAACAAACAGGATGACAAAGTTGCGCATGATGCTGCTGTACAGCGCCAGACCATCGCTGATGGCCTGTTTGAAATGAAGCTCTTGTAAGCCGAGAAACGCGGCAACGTTATTGCGTACGCTGATCCATAGCATCACCAGCAGCACTATCGCTTTGAGCGTCATCTTGCCGGTATCCACCAGATGATCGGTGGAAAACAGGCGACCAATCCCTTTTATCGGGCTTAATTTGCTAAAGTCCGGCAAAATTTTCTTCGGCAGGAATAGCCAGCCTCCCGGAACAAGTGAGGCAAACAGCGCGGCAACCGGCATGGGTAACAGCGTCAGGATGAATTTCCCCAGAATCAGCAGATGGTGTTCAAGGAACTGACCGATGATGTCCGGGTCATTAATGTTCTGCGCGTACTGATGCACGCTGATAAAGCTTTCACGCACGAAATCTTCGTACCAGGGAAAGCTGCTGGAGATCACCATAAACGCGGCAAACAGACTGGCGGCAAGCCCCATATCTTTTGAACGCGGTATTTGTCCCTCTTGTCTGGCCTTGCGAAGTTTTTGCGCCGAGGGTTTTTCTGTTTTTTCTTCGCTACTGTTATCCGCCATAGTGCCCCTTCAGCGCGTCAAGCTGCTGTAAGACGAAATTCGCCAGGTGCAAATAGTGGTCGGGCAGGTTGTAAAGCAGAGTCGCAAAGCAGATCAGGCCCGCCAGCATGTTAATGGGAAAACCTAATGAGTACAGGTTGAGCGGTGGCGCAATACGGTTTAGCAGACCAAAGCAGCCCTGAACAATCAGCATGATAAAGGTTGTCGGCAGCGCCAGCAGCGTGGCGGCAGCGAATACCCAGCCCAGCGCCAGAGAAATCGTGCGCAGAGATTGCGGATGCAACGCATTGCCAATCGGCCAGTAAGTAAAGCCTTTGAATAAAATGCTCACCAGCAGCAGATGCCCATCCATGGCAAAAAACAGTATCACCGCGTAGATGTTGATCATTTCCGCCAGTACCGTCGTTGACGCGCCGCTGCTGGGGTCGTTCATCACCGCCATGCTCATCCCCATATTAAAAGAGAGGATTTGGCCCGCCAGTTGTAGCGCTAAAAATAAAAACTGCAGCATCAGGCCGAAAAGCATTCCCCACAGAAACTGCTCCGTGGTCAAAATAATACTGTTCATCGACAGCAGGCTGGTGGGCACCGGGTGGGGGATAAGCGGTGTAATGATAAAGGCCAACGCCAGTGACAAAATAATGCGTATACGTATGGTCAGCGCGGCATTATCCAGTACTGGTGCGTAGTGAATAAACGCCATAATGCGTACGAAGGGAAACCACATTCCCAGTATCAGATTACTTAACTGTGTAATATCGGTTTCGCGCATGTCAGTGCACCAGAATGGCGGCCTGAGTGAACAGATGCACGCAGAGATCGCTCAACTGGACGATCATCCATTTTCCGCAAATACCCAATACCGCGAGGGTGACGATTAGTCTGGGTAAAAAACTAAGTGTTTGTTCGTTAATCTGCGTCACAGCCTGAAAAATGCTGACCAACATACCGACCAGCAGGCTGGGAACGACCAACACACAGACTAAAATGATCACAACTTTTATACCGCTGGCAACGATGTCTGCGGCTACATCAATGGTTAGCATGTCTGATCTCCGTTAGCCCAGTCCCAGACCGCGAATGCTGGAGGTCAGCGTCCCAACGGTCAGCGCCCAGCCATCAATAAGCACAAACATCATCAGCTTAAAGGGCAGCGAAACGATCAGCGGTGACAGCATCATCATCCCCATCGCCATCAGTACGCTGGCGACGATCAGGTCGATCACCAGGAACGGAATGTAAATCATAAAACCTATCTGGAAGGCGGTTTTGAGTTCGCTTAGCACATAGGCGGGAACGATAATGGAGAGATCCTGATCGACTGCATTCCCTTTCGCGTTGGCGATCTCCATGATCTGCGCAATCGCTTTTTTATTGGTCTGCGCCAGCATAAAGCGCTTCAATGGCGAGGCGGCCGTGCTTAGCGCGTCGGGGAGCGTGATTTGATCGTTTTCAAAAGGGACAACGGCATGATCGTAAATGTTGATCCAAATTGGGCGCATCACCAGCATGGTTAACGACAGCGCAATGCCAATCAATATGCGGTTCGGCGGCGTTTGTTGCAGCCCTAACGCCTGACGCAGCAGGGAAAGAACAATAATAAAACGGGTAAAACAGGTCATCATCAGCACCAGGGTAGGCAGAATGCCCACCAGGGTCATCAGGATCAGGACCTGGATTTTTACGCTGTACTCCTGGCTATTTCCGTGCGAAATCACATTCAGCAACGGGATATCTCCCCCTTGCGCGCAGGCAAAGGGAGAAAGGATGAGTAACGAGATACCCAGTAAGAGCGTGAGTGTTGGCGCGCGTTTCATGGTGCAAGGTCGTTGATTTCATGCGTGTTGAATTCAAGGACGCGCAGGCCATATTTTTCGTTAACCACAACCACTTCAGCCTTACCTAGCAGGATATTATTGACCTTGATATCCAGCGGTTCACCGGCGAGTTTATCCATCTCAATGACGGTGTCGTCATCAATGTTCAGGAGGTCGGCCAGCATCACCTCCACGGACGAAACTTCCAGCGTTAGCGTGACCGGAATACGTTTGAGTAATGACATCGACTCGGAAAAACGGTCTTCTAAACGCGCCACCAGCTTTTCTGTAACAGACGGTGCGGGTGGCGTAGTCGCTTCGGGGGCTAACTCGAAACCTTGCTCTAAAATATCTTCTGGCTTACTCATAGGATTTCTCCGTCTTGCTCGTTAATTCGGACAAAAACAATTTGTCCTTATCCTCTACGATCAGGGCATTAAATAATTCGGATTTCCCGATATACACAGGGAAAGTATCAGGCATCGCAATCGGTAAAATATCGCCGGGTTTAATCGTCGTCAGGTCGGCAACATTCAGCGGAATTTCTGCAATCTTCACGTTCATGGTCAGCGGCAGCGTATGGATAATTTCTTTGATCAGCGTTTTTTTACGCGTCTCGGCGCTGGCTTTATCAATCTGCTTTTTTTTCTCGCCGTGCTCGCTATGGCGGATTAAATTCAGAATGTAATCGGTATGCGAATCGTCCAGTAAGATGCGGAAACTGCAATTCTCATCATCACCTAATACAAATGTAAGCTGATAAGCCCAGTGGGTTTGTATGGTGCTGCTGTCGGGTTTGAGTGTCAGTGGAATACCGGATATATTTTTATTAAAAATGATATTACAAATATCCAGCGCCAGTCTGCTTCGCAACCGGATTTCTGTTTTGGTTGGTAAATCATCCTGTGACTTCTCGTCGGCGAGAGATGATGCCAAACCATAAAAGTTACCTAATAGCATTAACAATAATGCGCGGTCGATATCAAAGGCCAGATGCCCAACCTGAGAAACTAATAATTCCGCACTTTTATTGATAACATCCATCTCGCAGTGTATTTTTTTAAGTGTTATATTTGTGCGATGTTTTTTCAGGAAGTAGTTTCCAAGATGTGATTCAATTGTATCAAAACTTCCCGTAAACATAGTCGGCAGACGATGATATGGACGTCCAAGCCGGTTTCCTTCAAGTTTAAAGATTCCGGGCGTTTGACTATATTTCAGCATGGTACGCTTTCTCAGCTGTAATTTCTGGGGCGGTTGAATTGATATCAAATCCCGCGGTTATCAAAAGAAATACAAATTCGTTTAATTTATTGTTCATCCTTGACGCTATTCTCATAGTGTTGAAGTCCATTAGATACGAAATACCGTACCCACTCACGTCTATGGAGTAGGGCTGGATATTAGATATTTTACCCCTCTCCTCTGCAAGTTATTAATGGCGTTAGGTTGTAATTAAAAAATAATTAATTACATATACGTGATGTTTCTCGCTTACTGCTTGTCGCAGATTAGGCTTCCCTCTTATGTCTATTTTTTATGCTATCACTAACGTAATGTATTGTTTTTAAAGGAATAATGTTTTTATTATCTTTTAATTTGAGATTGTTAATGGTACTGGTGTTAGTATTTTTTTTAGGAAAAACCCTATTTGAAAATAGTCTTCAATAGGGCTGCCCTTTGATGGGGTGGTAAAACATGAGCAAGGATGGGATTAAGACATGGCACGGGCGATATCTATTATTCGATGATTGTGCTTTGGAATGATTTGTATATTTCTCGTAACGGATGTTAACTTTACTTCTAAGTGTAAATAATCATGTTTGAACTTATTGCCGAAGCAGCCTCAAGCATTAATGTTTTTTCAATGGCAAGGCGTATTGCTGCTTTTAATGTTCCTGTACTTATCCATGGCGAAACCGGTACGGGTAAAGAATGTATCGCCAAATTTATCCACTCGATTGCATTTGCGCAGGAGGCTTCAGCGCCTTATATCGGTGTGAACTGCGCCGCTATTCCTGAAAATATGCTTGAAGCAACGCTCTTTGGTTATGATAAAGGGGCGTTTACCGGGGCGGTGGCCACCGTACCGGGAAAGATGGAATTAGCCAATAATGGTACATTATTGCTGGATGAGATCGGTGACATGCCTTTGGCGCTACAGGCCAAAATACTGCGTGTATTACAGGAACAACAGGTTGAGCGTTTAGGCAGTAACCGTCTAATCAAATTAAATTTTCGTTTAATCGCCTGCACCAATAAGAATCTTGAAGAAGAGGTGGCCGCAGGACGCTTCAGAGAAGATCTCTATTATCGCATGTCAGTGATTCCGTTGACCATGCCGCCTTTGCGCGAGCGTATGGAAGACATTATTCCGCTGGCGGAATCCTTTATTAAAAAATACTCCACGGTGCTGGTAAAAAACATCAAGCTTTCTGAATCGTCACGCCGGGCGTTACTGAGCTATGCGTGGCCGGGTAATGTTCGCCAACTGGAGAACGCCATTCAACGAGGAATGATCCTTAATCGTGATGGCGTCATTTATCCCGATACGTTAGGCCTGCCATCCATTGAGTCCGATTCCTGGAGCGAGCCGCAATGGCAGCCAAAACCCACTGCGCAAATCACCACCAGCGACAATCTGGGCCAGCATGGTCGCAGCGCGCAATATCAATATATCGCTGACCTGATGCGCAAATATCAGGGTAATAAAACCAAAATCGCTGATTTATTAGGAATTACCCCACGTGCGCTTCGTTATCGTCTGGCATCAATGCGAAAACAGGGAATAGAAATCTTTTCCTGAATCAGTCTGTGGTACCGAGAACGCTTTTCTAATTTTAAGAGTAAGTCATGAGCATAAATACGATAGCCCCAGCCAGTACGATGCAGACGCAAATGATGCAGGACATGCAGCAGATGAAAGCGGTCGCACAAGCCCCTGTCCTTTCGCCGATGCAGATTAACGCCGTGGGTGCGCAGTCTGCATCATCTCCGGTTTCGTTTGACCGTGTTATGCAGGGCGCGCTCAACCATGTTGATCAATTTCAGCAGGTCGCAGAGCAAAAACAAACGGCCATCGAGATGGGGAAAAGCGATGACCTGGCGGGGGCGATGATCGCCAGTCAGCAGGCATCGTTATCGTTTTCCGCGCTGGTGCAGGTACGTAATAAAGTCGCTTCCGGATTCAACGACCTGATGAGCATGTCAGTCTAACGCTATGAATGAACTAATAAAAAAAGTAACTCAGTTTTTACCCTCGTTCTCTTTCAGGCTGGATGGTAATAAACGCCTGGCATTACTGGCGGCAGCGGCTATTGCGGCCACCGCCATTATTGTCAGCGTGTTGTGGAATGGCAACCACGGCTATGTTTCGCTTTACGGTAGCCAGGAGAATATCCCGGTTTCGCAGATAGTCACCGTGCTGGACGGTGAAAAACTGGAATACCGCATCGATCCGCAAAGCGGACAAATTCTGGTTCCGGAAGAGACTTTGTCTAAAACGCGAATGACGCTGGCGGCGAAAGGCGTTCAGGCCATGCTGCCCAGCGGCTATGAGCTGATGGACAAAGACGAAGTGCTGGGCGCCAGCCAGTTTGTGCAGAACATTCGCTATAAGCGGAGCCTGGAAGGCGAACTGGCGCAAAGCATCATGACGCTGGATGCTGTAGAGAGCGCCCGAGTGCATCTGGCGCTCAATGAAGAGAGTTCCTTTGTCGTCAGCGACGAGCCGCAAAACAGCGCCTCGGTGGTGGTGCGTCTGCATTATGGCAGCAAGCTGGATCTCGACCAGGTGAATGCCATCGTGCACCTGGTATCCGGCAGCGTGCCTGATTTGAAAGCTGCGCAGGTCAGCGTTGTCGACCAGGCGGGGAATTTATTGTCCGATGGTATTGGCGCGGGTGAAGCGGTTTCTGCGGCGACGCGTAAGCGCGACCAGATCCTCAAAGATATCCAGGATAAGACCCGCGCCAGTCTCGCAAATGTTCTCGACTCGCTGGTCGGAACCGGTAACTACCGGGTAAGCGTGATGCCGGATCTCGATCTGAGCAATATCGACGAAACCCAGGAGCATTACGGTGACACACCGAAGGTGAACCGTGAAGAAACGGTGCTGGATAGCGATACCAACCAGATCGCTATGGGGATCCCTGGCTCGCTGAGTAACCGTCCTCCGTTGGCGGCAAATCAGGTGGCGAATGGCGCCAATGGAACCGCGCCAGAGGAGTCTCACCAGCCAGCCGCACTGTCAAAGCACAGTGAGAACAAGCGCGACTACTCGTGGGATCGTAGCGTTGAGCATATCCAGCATCCTGGTTTCGACATTAAACGTTTAAATGTGGCCGTGGTACTTAACCAGAGCGCGCCTGCGTTGAAGAACTGGAAACCGGAACAAACCACGCAATTGACGGCACTGTTAAATAACGCCGCCGGGATTGATGCCAGGCGTGGCGACAATCTGTCCTTATCGCTGCTTAATTTTGTGCCGCAGTCGATTCCCGTCGAGCCGGTGGTCCCCTTATGGAAGGATGACAACATTCTGGCCTGGGTGCGTCTGATTGGTTGCGGCCTGCTGGCTCTGCTGTTGCTGCTGTTTGTTGTTCGTCCGGTCATGAAACGGTTGACCGCCGAACGTCGCCGGACGTCGACGCCAGAGCTGGCGCTGGACGCCGCACCGATCGCGATTCCTGCGGACAAACCCCATTTTGCGGCCGCTGAAGATGAGCGCAAAAATATCGAACTGCCTTCTTTCCCTGGTGACGACAGCCTGCCTTCGCAGAGCTCCGGTCTGGAAGTGAAGCTGGAGTTCCTGCAAAAACTGGCGATGAGCGACACCGATCGCGTAGCTGAAGTTCTCAGACAATGGATTACCAGCAATGAGCGAATTGACAATAAATAACGGCAGCAACAACAGCTACCTGGAACAGGCCGCAATTTTATTGCTGTGTCTGGGCGAGGAGGCGGCAGCTACGGTGATGCAAAAACTCAGCCGCGAAGAGGTGGTTCGCCTGAGTGAAAACATGGCGCGTCTGTCTGGGGTAAAAACCAGCATGGCCAAAAAAGTGATCAATAACTTTTTTGATGAATTCCGTGAGCAGAGTGGTATCAACGGCGCATCGCGTTCCATGCTGCAAGGGATCCTTAATAAAGCGCTGGGCACAGAAATCGCCAGTAGCGTGATCAACGGCATTTATGGCGATGAGATCCGTTCGCGGATGGCGCGTTTACAGTGGGTGGAACCGCGCCAACTGGCGATACTGATCTCAGAAGAGCATTTGCAGTTACAGGCCGTATTCCTTGCCTTCCTGACGCCAGAGATCTCGGCTACGGTACTGTCTTACATGAATGAGTCAGTACAAAACGAGATCCTCTACCGGGTTGCCAAACTCAACGATGTAAACCGCGACGTGGTGGATGAGTTGGATCGTTTGATCGAGCGTGGGCTGTCGGTGCTCTCCGAACATGGTTCGAAAGTGAAAGGGATCAAGCAGGCCGCGGATATCGTTAACCGCTTCCAGGGGAACCAACAGGTGATCCTCGATCAACTGCGCGAACGCGATGAAGATGTTCTCGAACAGTTGCAGGACGAAATGTACGACTTCTTTATTCTGAGCCGCCAAAGTGACGAAGTGCGCCGTCGTCTGCTCGACGAAGTGCCGATGGAAGACTGGGCGGTGGCGCTGAAAGGTACCGAAGCGTTGTTGCGTCGTTCGATTTATGCCGTGATGCCTAAGCGTCAGGTACAACAGCTGGAGGCGATAACGTCGCGTCTGGGGCCGGTTCCGGTGAGTCGTATTGAACAGATACGCCGTGAAATCATGGGAATTGCCCGCGAGCTTGAGGAAGCGGGTGAAATTCAGCTACAGCTGTTTGCTGAACAGACGGCGGAGTAACACATGGCAATTGAAACCATTCGTGGTCGTTACCGGCTGCATCGTTTTCCCCCTCGCCAGCGCCATCTCCAGGCTGAACAGCTTACGCCGGGGATCACACCGGCGGATTATCAGCGTCAACTGATGGACGGTTTCCAGGAAGGGCTGCAAAAAGGTTTTGAGCAGGGAATGACCGAAGGCCAGGAGCAGGGCTTTCAGGAAGGTCATCAAAAGGGCCACGAGGAGGGGACGCGGCAGGGATATACCGAAGGTAGCCTTGCGGGTCAGCAGGAAGGGCGCAAGCAGTTTGAACGAGCCGCCCAGCCGCTGGAGGCTATCTCCGGCAAAGTGAATGACTATCTGGCGCACGCTCAGCGTAAACAGCGGGAAGACCTGTTGCAGCTGGTTGAAAAGGTTACCCGCCAGGTGATTCGTTGTGAGCTGGCGCTGCAACCGACGCAGCTATTGTCGCTGGTCGAAGAGGCTATTTCGGCCTTTCCGGCGATGCCTGAGTCGCTACAGGTGCTGCTGAGTAACGAAGAATTTAACCGCATTAAAGATGCCGCTCCTGAGAAGGTCGCTGCATGGGGACTGACGCCATCTCCCGATCTGCAGGCGGGCGAATGCCGGGTGATTACCGATAAATCCGAGCTGGATATTGGCTGCGAGCATCGACTCGAGCAATGTATGTCGGCACTCAAAGAGTCGCTGCTGCCGGAGCCGACGGGTGAGTGATCTTTCCAGCTTCGACAACGCGCTGCGTTCCATTGAGTCGATCCCTTTAGCTCGGGTAGCCGGGCGACTGGTGCGCGTGAACGGTATTTTGCTGGAGAGCGTGGGTTGCCCGTTGGTAACGGGCCAGTTATGCCGCGTTGAAAGCGCCAACCATACGCTGATCGACGCGCAGGCGGTGGGATTTAATCGTGATATCACCTACCTGATGCCCTTCAAACACCCCGTCGGACTGATGGCGGGCGCGCGCGTTTTCCCCGAGGAAAAAGCTCAGGAGATCCTGATTAGCGAAAGCTGGCTGGGGCGGGTGGTCAATGGCCTGGGCGAGCCGCTGGATGCCAAAGGCCGTCTGACCGGCAATGATGTGCTGCCGCCGCAGGCACCGTCTATCAATCCCCTCACGCGTCGGTCGGTGAACCAACCGCTGGATGTAGGTGTAAAAGCAATCAACGGGTTGTTAACTATCGGCAAAGGCCAGCGCGTGGGCTTGATGGCCGGCAGCGGCGTGGGAAAAAGCGTGTTGTTGGGGATGATCACCCGCCAGACCAAGGCCGACATCGTGGTGGTGGGGTTAATTGGTGAGCGTGGCCGTGAGGTGAAGGAATTTATCGATCACTCGCTGGGCGCGGAAGGGTTGGCAAAATCTATCGTTGTCGCGGCTCCGGCGGATGAGTCGCCATTGATGCGTTTGAAAGCCACCGAGCTGTGCCACTCTATCGCCGCCTGGTTTCGCGATCGCGGACATCACGTTTTACTGCTGGTGGATTCGTTAACCCGTTATGCCATGGCGCAGCGCGAGATTGCGCTGTCGCTGGGGGAACCTCCGGCGACGAAAGGCTATCCACCGTCGGCGTTTGGCATGATCCCCAAGCTTGTGGAAAGCGCCGGCAACAGCGAAAGCGAAGGCTCAATGACCGCCATTTACACGGTGCTGGCGGAAGGAGACGATCAGCAGGATCCGATCGTTGACTGCGCGCGCGCGGTGCTGGATGGACATATCGTTCTTACCCGTAAGCTGGCGGAAGCCGGGCATTATCCAGCTATCGATATTGGGCAGTCGATCAGTCGATGCATGACGCAGGTTACGCCCAACGAACACCAACAGTCGGCTCGTCTGCTAAAACAAAACTACGCCGCCTATATGGAAATTAAGCCGCTGATTCCGTTGGGGGGCTATGTTGCCGGAGCCGATCCCGGCGTTGATAAAGCTGTCAAAGCGTTCCCCGCTATCGAGCGTTTTCTGCGTCAGGAGGTGAGTGAACCCGCCTCACTTGAGCTGGTGCAAAGTCGCTTACAGGCCCTTTTCCCCCAGGCAAAGAAAACGGAGGGTAAATAATCATGCGACAAATTATCGATACCCTGGCGCAATTGCAGCGCCTGCGGGATAAATCAGTCAAAGACATGACGGTCCAACTGGCTAAACAGCAGCAGGTCTGTACCGGCTTTGACAATAACATCAAAGCACTGGGCTACCTGATTCAAAAAACCGGCACTGGCGTAGAGGTCCCTTCCGTTGAGTCGCTCAAAAATGTGACCGGATATAAAGGCACGTTACGCACGGTTATTGCCTGGCAAGAGCAGGAGAAAACGCTGGCAAAAATTAAAGAGCAGCGTATTCAGAAAAACCTCGTCGCGGCGGCCTGCGAAGAGAAAATTGTCGCCATGACGCTCGATGATAAACGCGATGAACTGAACAACGAGGCGTTGGTAAAAGAGCAAAAAGCCGTGGATGAGATAGCCGCGCAGTGCTGGTTAAGACAAAAATGTAATTAATCTTATTTATTTTGCCATTCATATATCAGGAAAATTAATGCTTAATGAGAACTGGATTGTTGAGCTAAGCAAGAAACTTACTCCAACAATAAAAGTAAATTATATTGAAAACATGTATCGACATGAAATTGTCAATGGCGCTGATGATCTTTCATGCGTTGGTATTGAGTTGGGGGTTGCTAAAGGTATCTTTTCTAAGAGAATGATAGATAGCGGTAAATTCTCATCATACTATGGTGTTGATTTATATGGTGATATCCATGACATCAACGAATATAAAGAAACGTTAAAATACGTCGGGCTTAGCAATAATTACAAATTGCTTCGCATGTCCTTTGATGATGCTCTTGATATATTTGATGATGAGTTTTTTGATTTCATTTATATAGATGGTTTTGCTCACACTGGTGAAGAAGGCGGGAAATCAATTGCCGACTGGTTTTGCAAATTGAAAATTGGTGGGGTTCTTGCTGGCGATGATTACCATGCTGATTGGCCATTAGTCGTGTGGGCCGTAAATGATTTTGTTAAAAAAACAGGGTTGCAACTAACGGTTACCAGAAGTGTTGAATCTCAAAAATATTGCCAGTATCCGACCTGGTTTGTCGTTAAGGAACAGAATATAAAAATTGAACCGGATGAAACATTAATGAAAGTAGCAATGTTAGAGAAAGAAAGAGTTCATAATAACCGAATGAAAAGACTTGGTAGTATTTAGTCACTTATTATCGCGTTTGACGTGTGATAGAGGTTAGTCAATGAACGTAATTATAACCTTCGGCACATTTGATGTTTTTCATATTGGGCATTTACGTATTCTTCAGCGTGCCAGGCAGTTAGGTGAGCGATTGATCGTGGGTATTTCCTCTGATGCTTTAAATATACAGAAAAAAGGGCGTAAGCCTGTTTATAATCAAAATGAACGGATGGATATTGTTGCCGGGCTGAAATGTGTCGATAGTGTATTTCTTGAAGAGTCATTGGAAAAAAAAGCAGATTACATTCGGCAGTATAGTGCAGATACGTTGGTAATGGGAGATGACTGGGCTGGGCGCTTTGATAGTCTCTCTTATCTTTGCGAAGTAGTGTATTTCCCCAGAACACCGTCAATATCGACAACTTCGATTATTGAGGTGGTAAAGAAATATTAATCGTTAGACAGAAAATGCCTTAGTGCATGGCTAAGATAAAATGATTAGCAATCTGTTGTTATAATTTGATTGCTAATCAAGCCAACCACTAACAAGATTTCTCTTAATAATATTCGCTCTAATTAGTTTGTCAATAATCGGATTCTTTAATGATTCAGACGTCGTGTCAGCATCTCCTATAATATGCCGAAATGTGTCTGGTGTCATCGTGAATAGTAGCGTGCTGAAAGTACAGATGATTGCAGATGGCGCTAAACCAATCACCGGTAAAATTTCAAACGGAATATGGTTAGGCAAGGTGTAGATATTATCGCTGGCAAATGCGGAAACTATTTTTGCTCTATTCTCAGGAGAGTTAATTGGATGGGCTTTGAAAATAATATTATCATCAGGTTTGATGATCCCTGCTGCTCTCATCTTTTGAATCTTGATGATTTGTTTTTCTGTAATCGCATCATCTTTCTGGCGGTTAAAATATCCAGCCCCCATGTACAATAAGCTATTTTCTTGTTTGATTTCTTTCTTTATTTCGTTGATGGTGGTGTTTGTTAAATTCAACAGTGAGAGGCAAAATGCAAGCTGTTTGGGGTTGAGCGTTTTGATATCTGCAGTTGCTAATGCTGTCGTGTTTTTTTGTATCGATCTCTGGAAAGGTGAAGGTGAATTCCATCTTTGTTGGTACTGATCCATTAGATGATAGGTGACATCAAAAAAATTATGCCATAGGTAATTCATCAATAATGGCCAGGATTCTCTTAGATAGCCAGAGAAGGCATTGGTTTCATTTTGCAGGATAGCCTGTAAATATTTAATATGAACGGCACTCACTTCTGGAAAAACATTGCTGCTCATTTCACTAAGTTGTAGCCTCTCACCGATACTGCGTATGCCGTCATCGTATAGGTGTATCTTTATTTGTTCTTTTTTTAGTAACTTAGATATGGAGGCAATAATGGGATATAGCTCAACATTGGTAAATACAATGTTTGAGTGAATCTCAACCATTTTAGGCTGAGTTTTTTGAATGGCATTGATTATTTTAGATATAAAGTCTGGTGTGATCGCATACGCCTGTTTTATGTAATAAGCATTTGTTCCTTTTAACTGAAATGGCGTCACTTCATTGCGGTACCAGCATATGATTTTAAGCGTTTTAGGATCATATGCGCACTCCGCAAAGTTCAACATTTGCGGGATGACGGGCACGGAACCAGATGAAAGATATATTTTTAAAATATCCATGTTGTTAATCTTCAATCATAGTTGATAGTGGTTGTATTGTCTATTTGACATTTTAATTTGCGATGTCTTTAAGTATGTCTATAATTAAGGATTCCAGTTTCTGGCAGGCATTAACATTATCAGACGGGTATAAACTGGCTACGGCTTGCTCCCTGTCTACTGCTTGCTCATCCTTAAATAGGGCTTGATGCAACATACTGATAATGTTATCCCGAGTAAATTTATAACGAAAATTACTGCTTATTGGCAATAATGTATAATTAGGTTCGAAATTGGCGTGTTCACCTGGTGCAATATCCAGTGTTAACACTGGTTTTTTAGTTAACAGGAAATCAAACATGATAGATGAATAATCTGTTATCAACGCATCAAATTTATTAAGAAATGGGTAGACATCCGTCTCGGCATCAATAAAATAAAAATTGTTAATCTTTAGTGCGTTACTGTCAAAATTCACTGCCCGGTATGGGTGCGTCTTTATAAAAACGTCTATATTGTTTTTACTGGTATATTGAAGGATTTGCGTAAGCATCTCTCGACTTAAGAGATCGGTACTGTCGAATCGTTGCCAGGTTGGAGCAATAAAAATCTTCTTCCTTTTGCTGGCAAGACCTTTCATTGTTCTGGCATCAAGTTTTGCGCCGAGTAACTCTAATGGTGTGATCTTGCGCAGTAATACCTCATTCCGTGGGTAGGATGCGTTGATAATATTATCGCAACCAAATACTTCTCGCCAATAAGGATTTAAAATCTCTGCGGTACTTAATACGTAATCAGCACGGGAGGCCCAGGCTAAAGATGTACCAAAATCAGGAATGGTCATGCTAAAATGGGGCGTTAATTGTAATAACAAGTTTTTAACCGAAATACCATGCCATAACTGAATATGTTTTGCCCCCTCCAGACATGCAAAGTATGACCAGTTTTTATGTAGACTATGATGCGGATTAACGCAGAAAATAGCTATCTGGGCTTCTAATAATAAATTAATGGTTTCATCATTGTTTTTACCTAACAGATGCACTGGTAGATGATGCTTTTGCAACATGTCATAAACTGCTTCATTCCATGTACACCATATGCATTCTAGCTGCGGATTTTTCACCATATGCAGATATAAGTATTTAGTATTATCAGCAAAGGCATCGCGATCAAAGAACAGAATTCTTTTTTTATTTTTGGTCTTTTTTCGCGAAGTCTGTGCCAATACCTGGTAGAGACGATGATCTACAGCGGGAGAATTATTCATATACCCTTTGATACCTTTTAATTGATGATCAACTAAACAGCTTTTTCTGCAAACTGTGCAGCAACGTATTAGTTATTAGCGGCTGCGGCGCTTTTACCAGACTATCAATCTCCTGAGCCGCCCGTTTGCCCGCCTGACCATCCATAAACGCATCACAATAATGGTGGCGAATTTCGGCTAACGGTGCTTCAAGCGCAGTCCAGTCAAATGCATCAGACAGCGCACTGCGCAACGCCTGTATATCCTGGGCTACCGGGAGAACGTCGCGGATACGTTGATCGGCGCTGTCTGGGGTCGAGAAACTTTGTTGGCCATCCAGCAGCGAGGTCATCTCTGGCCAGCTCAGTAAAATGACGCGTTTATTCATATGAATGGCATCAAAAATAAAGCCGCTGCTGTCCGTCAGGACGTAATCTGCCTGCGCCATAAGCGCCAGCAGGTGCTGCGGATCGTCAATTCGGTTTTTTAAGTAGCGCTGCGCCAGCACCAGCGAGGCACTTTCTTCCGGCCTGTGCAGAGTGCCATGGTGCAGTTTGGTGACGACGTTGTATTCATGGCTTAATCGGCTGAGCTGTTGTGCCCAATGGGGGAGCGAGCTTAGCGCGCCATAGGTTGGCGCATACAGGATGGTCTGCTTTTTCGCATTTAGCTTCACGCTTTTTGGCAGTGCGGTATCGTAAGTATGGTTATGCCATTCATCGAAACGGGGATTACCCACCACTTTGGCGCTGCCGCCAATATCAACCGCGTGCTGGCTATAGTGGCTGTAGCAGAGAATGCGATGATAAAAGGCATTCCACCAGGCATGATTCCATGCTTCTTTCGCCAGTCCATACATCGTCCGTACATGGGTATCCGCCAGCCCGTTCAGTAACGGGGTGTAATAAGGGCTGACAAGACATTTGAAGCGTTGACGTTTCTCAATCACCACAGAAAGACGCGTTCCGCCCAATAGGGGATCGTTAATGGTTTTAATTGTTGCGGTCATTTCATCCAGAAACGACGCGTGTATTTTGTCGCTGACCAATAGAGAGCAGGTGTGCCCCATCGCCTGTAGCGCGGTTATGATCGGGCGATAGACCGCGTAGTGCAGCGACGTTTCCATATAGAAACCAATAGCATCTGTTCGGGGGGCAGTAGAAGGGAGCGGGGCATCAGTCAGTGCGTTGACGGCATCGGTTTTCTTATTGATTTTATTAAAGTAGTAGCCAATATTATCGGTTTCTTTTTTCTCGATATCGCTATAACCTGGGCGCTGATAGCAGATACTCGGATAGCAGGAAAGCCATTTTCCGTCACGTAGCAGCGGCTGCCACTGTCCTTCGAGGGTCTCTGAAAGGTCATATTCCATTTGCTGAGCCAGAACCGGGTAATAGCTGTTGTTAACCAGATAGGCGCACACCTTATTGCAATCGCGGGCATGAATCATCCCAGTCAGGCTTTTTAATATGCTTCCGCGTTTAATTTCGCCGCCGAGAAGAATGACCTCCCACGGAAATTTAGGCAGGGCATTAAGCAGCGAGCTAAGTACCCGAATATGTTTTTCTTGTTTCAGAATAACGGCGTCATCTTCAAGCAGCAGGTAATTTTTCCATCCCATTTGTTGTGCCAACTTGAGTGCCCGAAGATGGGACTGGCGGCGACCAATCTGGCCGTTAGTGGCAACTGACGCGGCAATGCGGGTGATCTTTTCCTTTGGGAAATTGAGAAACCCCAGCTCTTGTTGGATGTGCGCTAAACGATCCGGGCGTGAGTCCAGGTTTACGATCACCACCTGATCGATATAATCCCACTGGATCGGTTGATGATGAGTGGCGTTATGCAGGCTTTGATACCAGTTTTTCAGCATCGGGTCGGTAATCGCCTGCGCCAGCGGGGTTTCCAGTGGCTCGCTGCTTCCCAACACAAAGTCTTTGTCGAACGTATTTTGGCTGTGTGAGATACAAATAATGGTACGTTCACCCGGCAATTGCAGCGGGTTCGCGGTGAACTGGTTAGTGAATCCCTTTTCTTCACCTAAATTACACTCATCATCATAGCGGTGGTTCTTCAGGTAATTACGATGGTAACAGAAAGTGCCGTTGAGAATATTTTGTGGGCCAAAGCTGCGTGTTTTGAATATCCGGTTGATGTGGCTGTACCAGATGGGGATTTGATCGGAACCTGAAATCAACGCCCGGTGGCGCTGCATCATGTCGATGGTGTAAGAGATTTTATCCGCTGGATAATAGTCATCATCATCCATACACAGAATATATTCACCTACCGCCAGCGCATTGAGCATATTGCGCTTTTTACCCAGATCGAGCTTTTCCGGGTGGTAGATATAGCGAATATTATATTTCTCTGGGTGGTTCTGCGTTAGCCGGTCAATGATCGACTGATGGCTTTGCGGAGAATCATCCAGGATCACCAGTTCCCGCCGGTCAGCAGGGTAGTCCTGATAACGGAACATATACAGCAAATAGGGTAAGAAAACGCCGCGGTTCCATGTTGGCGTGATAACGCTGACAAACGGTTTTTCGCGGCCAGTGTCGAGCGTTTTAACGATGCCAGTCAGGGCGGAACGTGCTTTAGAGGATTCAGACATGGTGATGTGTATTCGCGGTTCGAAAAAGGACCGGGCATTCGCCCGGCCAACAGGCACTAACGTGTTATCAGGGAGAACGCCGAGAGCAGTGGATCTCCCGGCAGCATGTCCAGAATATGCTGACGTAACGAATGGGCATTCTCGCCGTTGCGCCACGCTTCAAACAACGCGAAAAGGGCGTAAATTTCGTCATGGTTTAGCGCAGAATCATCCATCGTCCACAGGCAAAACAGAGTGCGAATCATAAAGACGTCAGCCGCCAGCCAGAAGAAACGCTGCAGTGTGCTTTCACTCTCATGCTGTGGGAAGGTGTCGTGGTACAAGCGATAAATCAGATAGTTGCTGAAAATCCATGCTTCTTGAGCGAAATGGCGCTCCCAGGTCTGCAGCCACTGATCCTGTAACTGCTGCTGAAGCATGGCTTCACTGTTCGCATCCTGCAGCATCAGCAGGCTGACCTGCAGAGGTAATGTGAGTTTACGCGTACTTTCCGGCAGCAGATCCCAATTGAATTCACAACTGCCCATACGGGTAATTAATTCACGCTGTAGCTGTGGCAGGCTGGGCAGTTGCGCAAATTGCTCCTGCAGTTTTCCTTCCTGTACATGGCCTGCGAGGATCTGTGGCAACGATGCCAGCTTTTCCAGCACCGCTTCACTATCGCCTGGGCATTTTTCGGAAAAAGAGAGCATGATCCCCAGCGCATACAGGCGCAGCTCCAGCGATAAACCTGGAAGCGTGATGGTATGCAGAGCGGATTGATTCAATACCTGATCGCGTGGGGATAGCGCCGGGCTGTCCGGGTTGGCCGCACATTTTGAATGATGCAAGACAAAGGTATTGGGATCGCCTAATGCAGCCTGACAGCTGGCCGGATCGGTTAAGACCAGACTCTGACGCACTTCCGTTTTCCAGCACAGGTTAACCCGTAAAGCGGAATCCGGATGGCGGGATAAAAACAACCGGACAAAGTCAGGTTCATAACAATCAATCATACTCATAATCTGTTCTCAGCAATCCCAATATTCAAAATCTGTTTATGACGTTGCAATATCCATGCCTGAATTTTAATTCATTTATATCAATTAGTTAGGTGAAGCGCGGAAAGCAGGTTTCCGCGTCAGGGAAGGGCGTTTAGCGCTGGTAAATAAAATCCGGCTCGGTACCTAAAAAAGCCTGAATAAATTCATACTGGCGGATCAGCAGATCGCCGTTTTTTTCGTTGTACGCCTTGCAGCGTTTCGCTTTTAGCTCAAGGCTTTGCCACCAGCCCTCTGCGGCACTTTTCTGCACGCCCGGCAACCAACTAAAGACCTGCTCTATTCCTGCACGATTGACGCTTACGCCCAGCAGTTGCAGGATCGAACGGCGCTGTTGGCTGCTGTTTTGCAACTGCTCATAATGCTGTTGAATAAGTTCATTGATGGCCAGCAGCTTGTCGCTGTCGCGACGGATCATACACAGACGTTGTTGTTCCAACTGGTGTCTGAGCACGTCATACCGCGTTCCGTCTTCACGAATGCCCTGAAGCAGAGTTTTCACCTGCTGTAGCCTGGTGCTCACTGTTGTAGCCTCTTATTTCTGGAAAAAGCTGAGCATGTCCCCAGCCAGTTGATCGGTATCAACCTGCAAATCGCCTGAGGCCAGCATGGCCTGCATTTGCGCCACTTTGTCGTAATCAACGTCACTTTGCGTATCACTGTTCAGCGTTTGCTGCGCCGTTTGCAATCCCGCCTGAGTAATATCATCGGCGGAAAGCGATGCGGAACTGGACGTGCTCGTCTGCACGCTGCTCTTGTCTGCACGTGCCTGTTCGGTTGTCGATGCAGGGCGATTGCCAGGCAGACTCGGGGTAATTTTCATAGCAACCTCGTACATATTCCGTTGGGTTGGTTATCTGTTATTGACTAAAAGCGGCGGCAATAGAGGAAAACTTTAATCCCATCACAAAAAATCCCTTCACTGCTCAGCCGTTAACGTGGTGACCACGCCGGTATCGTCCACCACACCGCTGATGATCCGCTGGCTGCTGCTATTACGAATTTTTATCACATCCCCTTTACGACCATTCTTCAACGCCACGCCCGGCATTGAGGCGGTAATGCCAGCCATATGGGAGACGATCATCACTGGCTGGTCGCGTTTAACCAATACGGGCTGAACCAGCTCGCTACGGGTAATTGGTTTACCCGGTTGCAGGGCACGCTTGCTGGTGAGGCCAATTGCTTCATCCATATTTGTTATCAACCCTTCCCGCTGGTTGCTGATATTGAATTTTTTAAGCTGCAGGTCGTCGGCTGTAATCACCGCATCTCGGGCAATCAACGACTTTGGCATCACTACCGGCACCGACACGTCGGGGCGCACTGCAACGTTATATTTCCAGCCCGCATTGCCTGGGCAGGTCACCATAAAGTTCATTCGTGACAAGGCCATTTCTGGGGAGGCACTGGAGGTGATCTGTGGCGCCGACGCGCATAGCGCGCTGGTACTCACGGCTGAGGGGATATAGATATTGAACGTGTAGCGATAGTCCTGCCACTGCTGTTTGTGCGCCAGTGTGTCGATTTCATGACCGGCGGCAGTCAGAACCAGTGCGTTGATCTGTTCCCGGGCGCTGTGCTGAATGGGATGGACGGCGGCATGTACGGGTAAGACGCAGCATAAAGCCAGCATTATCTCCGCGGCAAAGGGGAAAGAAGGCTTCCTTACGTAGGAGGGTAGTTTCATAAAGTCATTTCTCATCAATCACTTAAAAGTTGGCATGGTTATTGCTAGTAATGGCGATATCTACGCAGGAGTGATGCAAGAAATGGGAATCAGTTTTCAGCAGGCATTGGGTGTACATCCGCAGGCAGTGAAGTTACGTCTTGAGAGGACCGAGCTACTGACTGCGAATCTGGCAAACGTCGATACACCAAATTTCAAAGCCAAAGATATTGATTTTGCCGCTGAGATGCAACGGGCAAGTCACACAAATGTTTTGCCTGAGGCTGACGTGAAATACCGGGTGCCGATGCAGCCCTCAGAGGATGGCAATACCGTAGAACTGAATACCGAGCAGGCCCGGTTTTCACAAAATAGTATGGATTATCAAAGCAGTCTGACTTTTTTGAATCTGCAACTTAGCGGAATCAAAGAAGCCATCGAAGGAAAATAACCATGTCGTTTACTGATATTTACCAGATTTCCGGCTCGGCGATGACGGCGCAAACCATCCGTCTGAATACCGTCGCCAGCAACATGGCGAATGCGGAATCTCCTGCCAGCAGCGAGGCGCAGGCCTATAAAGCGCGCAGCCCGGTTTTTGCTGCGGTTTACAACAATAGCCTGATTGACGCAAACAACCGTCACGGCATTGATGGCGCCAGCGTGCAAGTGCAGGACGTGATGCAAAGTGGCGGGGCGGTGAAGCGTTATGAGCCGCATCACCCAATGGCGGATCAGAACGGTTTTGTCTGGTACCCGGACGTCAACGTGGTCGAGCAAATGGCCGACATGATGTCCGCGTCACGTGATTTTGAAACTGATGTTGATGTGCTGAATAACGTCAAAAGTATGCAGCAAAGCTTACTCAAACTGGGAGAAGTGTAATGAATACCCTGGCTCTGTATGCCCAATCTCAGGCGCTGGCTTCTTCTCAGGAGAAGACGACGGTGGCTGAAAATACTGTGAGCGCCACGGCGCAAAGCAACAACCTGGGGGATAGCAGCTCTTCCTCTACCTCGTCAACCACCGATACCAGTGGAACCAGCGGCACACCGACGACGACAACGTCCACGGAAACGTCCGCGGTCGACACGTTTCTGACGCTGTTCGTAGCCGAAATTGAAAACCAGGATCCTACCGATCCGACCGACCCAACGGCCTATATCGACCAGCTTTCTTCCATGGCGCAGGTAGCGATGATGGAAGAGATGAGCGTTCAGGCCAATACCAACGCCGTGCTGATGAGCAACATTCAGGTGATGGCGCTGGGGAATATGGTCGGCGACGACATTATGGTGCAAACCACCTCGCTGGATATCGAAGATAACAGCAAGGACATTCAGGGACGCGTCACGCTGGATGACAGCTGTACCGATGTGGATCTGCATTTCACCGATGAAGCGGGTGATGACTACACCGTGTCGCTGATTCCGGAAGGTGAAACCTCCGTCGGACCCGGCCAGGTGGATTTCGACATCAATCCTGCGGATTACGGCATCCCGCCGGGCGATTACAGCGTATCTGTGGTGACCAATACCGGGGAAGAAGAAGTGCCGATTGAGGTGACGGGCAAAGTGGAAGATGTGCGTATTCCGCTCGATGGCAGCACGCCGGTGCTCAACGTTGACGGCGTTGGCGAAGTGCCATTCACCATGATCACCCAGTTTGGCGTACCGGACAGCACCGATGACACCACGCCGCCTGACACTGACGACGGCAGCGATAACGCCGACAGCAATACAGTGCTCTGATTTAGTTTACATTATAGGAAGAAACAATGAGTTATGAAATTGCAGCGACGGGGCTAAACGCCGTTAACGAACAACTGGACGGAATCAGTAACAACATCGCGAACTCCGGGACGGTCGGTTATAAATCAATGACCACTCAGTTTTCCGCGATGTACGCCGGGACGCAGGCGATGGGCGTGAGCGTGGCGGGTTCCGCGCAAAGCATCTCCACCGGTGGCTCGATGGTCTCTACCGGCAATGCGCTGGATCTGGCGATCAACGACGATGGTTTTTTTGTCATGTGCGACAGCGCAGGGAACATCTCCTATACCCGGGCCGGCTCCTTTGTGACTGACAAAAACGGCTATATCGTTAATGCCTCCGGCGATTACCTGCAAGGTTATCCGGTGGATGACAGCGGCACGCTGCAAACCGGTACCGTGACTGATATTCAGATTAAAACCGGCAACATTCCGGCGCAGGCGACCGACAGCATGACCTTCACGGCCAACTTTGACGCCAGTGATGAAACGATCGATCGCTCAAGCGTGCAGTTTGATGCCAACAACAGCGATACCTATACCGACAGCTACACCACCACCGTGTATGACTCTCTGGGTAACGAGCACTCGGTCAGCCAGTATTTTACCAAAACCGCGGATAACACCTGGGAAGTGCAGTACACCTTTGATGGTGAAGCGCAGACTGGTGTACCGCCAACCACGCTAACCTTCGATCCGAATACCGGCAAGCTGACCTCTCCGACCACGCCGCAAACCATCACCTTTACCACCGATGAAGCCGCGCCGATCTCGATGACCGTCGACTACTCCGACTGTACTCAGTACGGCTCTGATTTCTCGGTGACCACCAACTCCGCGACCGGTTATGCCTCCGCAACGCAAAACGGCGTGCAGGTGGATGACGACGGCAAAGTGTACGCCACCTACAGCAACGGTGAACGTATGCTGCAGGGCCAGGTTGTACTCGCCACCTTCCCGGACGAAAACGGGCTGGAAGCGGTAAGCGGTACCGCGTGGGTGCAGACCGGTGAATCCGGTACGCCGCTGATTGGCACGCCTGGCTCCGGCTCTTGTGGCACGCTCTCCTCCGGCATGCTCGAAAGCTCCAACGTGGATATCACCAACGAACTGGTCAACCTGATGACCGCCCAGCGTAACTATCAGGCGAACACCAAGGTGATTTCGACCAGTACGCAGTTGGACCAGGCACTCTTCCAGGCGATGTAAGGCTAAGAAATGGATCGGTTGATTTATACCGCACTAAGCGGCGCCACCCAGACGCTGCTGGAGCAGCAAATTAGCGCCAACAACCTCGCCAACGTCAACACCAATGGTTTTCGTGCGGATATGGCAATGGCGAGTAATGACAAAGTCAAAGGCGGTGGCTTCGACACGCGTTTTATGGCGAAAGAGAGTCCCAGCGGCGTCAATGACAGCACCGGCGTGGCGGAAAAAACCGAGCGTCCGCTCGATGTCGCCATTCAGGGAACCGGCTATATCGCCGTGCAGGATAAAGCAGGAAACGAAGTTTATACCCGCAACGGCAATATCCAGCAGGACGATCAGGGTCAACTGACCATCGACGGCAACATTGTTCTCGGGGATAACGGCCCGATTATTTTACCGCCGAATGCGATTGCCTCTTTCGGTAGCGACGGCACGCTCTCCGTCACACCTGACGATGGCGATGTCACTGCCACGATGGATATCGATCGCCTGAAGCTGGTGGATATTCCGGTCGCCAATCTGGCGAAAAATAGCGAGGGGATGCTGGTGACGGCGGACGGCGTACCGGCACAACGCGATGAGAACATCAAAGTGAGCGGCGGCTTTCTGGAAGGCAGTAACGTGTCTGCGGTGAGCGAAATGATGTCGTCCATTGCGATGAACCGTCAGTTCGAAGCGCAAATCAAGATGATGAAAACGGCTGAAGATCTCAGCGACTCAGGCAACAGGCTGCTACGCGGCTCCTGAGCCGTAGTCTTTAATCAGGGATAAAGTGTTATGAACGCAGCG
This sequence comes from Citrobacter sp. KTE30, assembly GCF_000398825.1. Lineage (NCBI taxonomy): Bacteria > Pseudomonadati > Pseudomonadota > Gammaproteobacteria > Enterobacterales > Enterobacteriaceae > Citrobacter > Citrobacter sp. KTE30. The sequence continues at coordinate 712,152 of NZ_KB976055.1, forward strand.
TTATGGATCAGTAAAACCGGCCTGTCGGCGCAGGATGCTGAGATGAGTGCGATTGCCAACAACATCGCTAACGTCAATACCACGGGCTTTAAGCGCGACCGCGTGATGTTCCAGGATCTGTTTTATCAGACTCAGGAAGCGCCGGGCGCCATGCTCGATCAAAACAACATCATGCCGACCGGAATGCAGTTCGGTAGCGGTGTACGCATTGTCGGTACGCAGAAAACCTTCACCGAAGGGAATGTGGAAACCACCGACAATACGATGAACGTGGCCATCATGGGGCAGGGATTTTGGCAGGTGCAAAAGGCGAACGGGGATATTGCGTATACCCGTGACGGCAATATGCAGGTTAACGCCGACGGCGTGCTGACTAACTCCGAAGGTTTACCTCTGCAACCGGAAATCGACGTTCCGTCCGGCGCGACTAATGTGGCTTTTGGCGAAGACGGCACCGTGACGGCAATCCTGCCCGGCGACAGTGACCCTACCGAACTGGGGCAACTAACGCTGGTGAACTTCGCTAACCCGGCCGGGCTTTCAGCGGAAGGCGACAACCTGTATCTGGAAACCGCAGCCAGTGGTCAACCGACGGAAGGTATTCCCGGGGAAGATGGTCTGGGGACTTTGCAGGACAGCGCTCTGGAAGGCTCAAACGTGGATATCGTCAACGAAATGGTGGCGATGATCAACGTGCAGCGCGCCTATGAGATGAACGCCAAAATGGTCTCTGCGGCAGACGATATGCTGCAGTTTATTAGTCAGACGCTGTAACTCAAGAATGTGAAATGCCGGATGGTACAGCTCCATCCGGCAGAAATAGGCAGAACGTGAAAAATTATCTCTGGCTGATGGTACTGCTTCCCCTGTTAAGCGGGTGCGAATCGCAGGCTCTCCTGGTCAAAAAAAATGACGAATTCTTTGCTCCGCCCAAAACCGAGGCACCGCCAACGGCGGATGGCCGCGCGGGAGGGGTGTTCGAAACGGGTTACAAGTGGTCGCTGACAGCGGATCGCCGCGCCTATCGGGTGGGGGATATCCTGACCGTGATGCTGGAAGAATCTACCCAGTCGAGCAAACAGGCGAAAACCAATTTCGGTAAGAACAATACCGTGGATATTGGCGCGCCGACCCTCTTTGGGCATACCAAAGATAACCTTTCCGCGTCCGTGGACGCCAATCGTGACTTCAACGGGACGGCGACCTCGCAGCAGCAAAACAGTTTACGTGGCGAAATTACGGTGTCGGTACACTCGGTACAGTCGAACGGTATCCTGGAAATTCGCGGTGAAAAATGGCTCACCCTCAACCAGGGCGATGAGTACATTCGCCTGAGCGGCCTGGTGCGCGCCGATGACATTCAGAACGACAACTCCGTCTCATCGCAGCGTATTGCCGATGCGCGTATCTCCTATGCGGGTCGTGGCGCATTGAGCGATGCCAATGCGGCGGGCTGGCTGACGCGTCTGTTTAACCATCCTCTCTTCCCGATCTAATGCAGGATTTTACTATGCAACACTTAAGCGGGCGCTGGATGAAGGCGTTAAACGGCATCGTTATTGCTCTGAGTCTGGCGCTGCCTGGCGCGGCGCAGGCGCGATCTCTGGAGTCGCTGGTCAACGTCCAGGGCGTCAGGGAAAACCAACTTGTCGGCTACAGTCTGGTGGTCGGTCTGGACGGAACCGGGGATAAAAACCAGGTTAAATTCACCAACCAGACTATCACCAACATGCTGCGTCAGTTCGGCGTTCAGTTGCCGAGCAAAATCGACCCGAAGGTGAAGAACGTTGCGGCGGTGGCGGTCAGCGCGATGCTGCCGCCCATGTACTCGCGTGGGCAAACCATTGACGTCACGGTCTCGTCGATCGGCGATGCCAAAAGCCTGCGCGGCGGTACATTACTGCTCACCCAATTACACGGTGCTGACGGAGAAGTTTACGCCCTTGCACAAGGGAGCGTGGTGGTCGGCGGGATGAACGCCACCGGGGCCAGCGGCTCCAGCGTCACTGTGAATACCCCCACCGCCGGGTTGATACCGAATGGGGCATCCGTGGAGCGGGAAATTCCCAGTGATTTCCAGATGGGCGATACCATCACGCTTAATCTGAAACGTCCTTCTTTCAAAGATGCCAACAATATTGCGGCGGCGATCAACGCGTCGTTTGGCGGCATTGCGACGGCGCAAAGCTCGACCAACGTCAGCGTCCGCGCGCCAACCAGTCCAGGGGCGCGCGTCGCCTTTATGTCTCAGTTGGATGACGTCCAGGTGCAGGCGGAAAAAGTGCGTGCCCGCGTGGTATTTAACTCGCGTACCGGCACAGTGGTGATGGGCGATGGCATTGCCCTGCACGCGGCGGCGGTATCGCATGGCAGCCTGACGGTGTCCATCAATGAAAGCAGCAACGTCAGCCAGCCGAATGCGTTTGCTGGTGGTCGTACGGCGGTAACGCCGCAGAGCAATATTTCGGTGAATCATGCCCGCCCGGGAATGATCAGTCTGCCAGAGTCCAGCAGTCTGAAAACGTTGGTTAACGCCCTTAACAGCCTGGGCGCCACGCCGGACGACATTATGTCGATTTTGCAGGCCCTGCATGAAGCCGGAGCGCTGGACGCCGATCTGGAGGTGATTTAATGGCCGACATCAAAGTGAATCATAGCGGGGGCATTGACGGCAGCGATGCGTTAATGGGCCCGAAAATTAAAGATAACGATTTACAGAAAGCCGCTCATCAGTTTGAAGCCATTTTCTTACGCAACATGCTGAAAGAGATGCGTAAAACCAATGAGATCTTCGACTCAAAAGACAACCCGTTTAACAGCGACTCGGTACGCATGATGCAGGGATTTTATGACGATCAGCTGTGCAACAGTCTTGCCCAACAACACGGCATTGGCATTGCGGCGATGATCGTCAAACAACTCTCCCCTCATCACAAAGGATAAAGGTTGCGCGGCGGCTTAAGAACTGTGGTTTTTTCGCCGCTCTTAATCGGCAAGGTTGTTAACGACAGACCGGGTGACTGACCGGCGAGGACTCTTTGATGGACATGATTAATATTGGCTACAGCGGCGCATCGACGGCGCAGGTGGAGCTTAATGTAACCGCGCAAAACACGGCTAACGCCATGACCGACGGTTATACCCGGCAGGTTGCCATCACCAGTACCATTGGCGCCAGCTCCGGTTCAGCCAACAGTGCGGGTAACGGTGTGCAGGTGGACAGTATTCGCCGCGTTTCTAACCAGTATCAGGTGAACCAGGTGTGGTATGCCGCCAGTGATTACGGCTATTACAACACCCAGCAGGAGTATTTAACGCAACTGGAAACCGTTCTCAGCGACGATAACAGTAGCCTGAGCGGCGGTTTTGACAACTTTTTTGCCGCGCTAAACGAAGCCACCACCAGCCCGGATGATTCCGCCCTGCGTGAACAGGTGATCAGCGAGTCCGGTGCGCTGGCGCTGCGTGTGGATAACACGCTGGACTACATCGACTCGCAAAGCAGTGAGATCGTCAGCCAGGAACAGGCGATGGTGGCGCAGGTGAACACCCTGACTACCGGGATTGCCAGTTATAACCAGCAAATTGCGGAAGCTGAAGCCAACGGCGATAACGCCTCGGCGCTGTACGATGCTCGCGATCAGATGGTGGAGCAACTGAGCGGCATCATGGACGTGCAGGTCAATATTGATGATGAAGGTAACTACAACGTTACGCTGCAAAACGGTCAGCCGTTGGTCAGCGGGCAGGAGAGTTCCACCATTGAACTGGAGACTAACGCCGACGGTACGCAGAGCATGTCTCTGACCTTTGCCGGGACCACATCGTCCATGGATACCGATACCGGAGGCTCGCTGGGGGCGCTGTTTGATTATCAAAATCAGGTACTGACGCCGCTGACGGGAACGATTAACAGCATGGCGGAGCAGTTTGCCGATGCAGTTAACACCCAGCTTGCGCAGGGCTATGACCTGAACGGAAATCCCGGCGAACCGCTGTTTATTTATGATGAAAATTCATCTGATGGCCCGCTGGAAGTGAATCCCGATATCACCGCCGACGAGCTGGCGTTTTCCAGTTCGCCGGATGAAAGCGGTAACAGCGATAACCTGCAGGCGCTGATCAATATTTCTACCGAACCGTTGGATATAGAGGGGTTGGGCAGCGTGACCGTGGGCGAAGCCTGTTCGTCGATCATCAGCAACATTGGTATCTACAGCCAGCAGAACCAGACGGAAGCCGAAGCGGCGGCCAACGTCTACTCCGAAGCGCAGACCCAGCAGAGCAGCGTCAGCGGGGTCAGCATGGACGAAGAAGCGGTGAACCTCATTACCTATCAGCAGATTTATGAGGCCAACCTGAAAGTTATCTCAACGGGCGCAGATATTTTCGATTCTGTGCTGGAAATGTGTAGCTAACCTGGAGAGGAATGAATATGCGTGTGTCTACTCAGCAATCTTATGTGTCCATGACGCAGAGTTTTAACGATCTCTCCAGCGATCTGTCCCATGTCGTTGAGCAAATGGCGACCGGGAAAAGTATTCTGCTGCCGTCTGACGATCCAATCGCGGCGACCCGTATTACGCAACTTAACCGCCAGCAATCGGCCCTCGACCAGTATCAGAGCAATATTGACTCCGCGACGGCGGGCATGAGTCAGCAGGAGTCGATCCTTGATGGCGTGAATAACGATCTGTTGGCGATTCGCGACGATCTGCTGGAAGCGGCGAACGGCACCAATACCGCCGATTCGTTAGCCAGCCTGGGGCAAGATATTCAGTCGATGACCGAAGCGATGGTCTCGGCATTAAATTACCAGGATGAAGACGGGCACTATGTGTTTGGCGGCACGGTCAACGATCGGCCGCCGATTGTCGCCGTGGACGACGACGGTGATGGCGTCACCGACAGCTATACCTACCAGGGGAACGGCGATCATCGCCAGACCACGGTTTCCAATGGCGTGGAAGTCGATACCAACGTGGCGGTCAGTGATTTCTTCGGCGATAGCCTGGACGTGCTGAACACCCTGACGTCGCTGTCGAAAGAGCTACAGGATCCGTCGGTTGACCCAGCCGACCCGCAGGTGCAAAGCGATATTGAAAATGCCATCAATACGGTGGATGACGCTTCCGACTCGCTCAATGCTTCTATTGCCACCATCGGTGAAACGCAAAATACGATGAGTATGCTGAGCGGCGCGCAAACGGATATCGCCACCTCTAACGATCAGCTGATTGGTCAACTGAGCGATCTGGATTACGGCCCGGCTTCCATAACCTTTACCGGTCTGGAAATGGCGATGGAAGCCACTTTAAAAACCTACTCCAAAGTGAGTGAGTTGAACCTTTTCAGTGTGATTTAACAGCGAGCAGTAGCCCAGGAATAGTATGCAGGTCGGTTTAAATACAACATCACTCTCCGGTAGCGGAGCGCTTAATCCTTCTGTACAACAGCATAGCGTTGCGCAGAATGTCCCTGTCCGTCAAAAGTTACCCGCAACGGCGAGTGATTACCCGGCCTCACCGCTTATTACCACCCGGCCTCAGCGCTACAGTGTGCAGCTCAACGATCAGCTCACCACGCTGCAGCAGGCCGATCACTACCTGGGGCAACTGGAACAGCATTTGCTGGATTATCGCCATGCCTCGCGCCGTGGCGGGCAGACGCAGCAGCAAAAGGGCGCTGAGCTTACCCAGTGGCTGGATAAACGCACGGCATTATCCGGCGGCGCAGTTGACAGGCAGCTGCGTCCGGTATTGCAAGGCGAAGCGCGGGTGACCTTTCACTCGCCTGAACTGGCGCAGATGCTGCAAAAAAATGCCATAAGCTCGCGCATGTTTAGTGTCTCTGACGGACGGCAAACGCAGCACTCTGCGGTGGTGGTCGGTGAAGATCTGGATCCCGGTCAGTACAAAATGATGATGAGCAACGCGCTGCGCCGTGTCGGTGTGCAGGTGCATGACCAACAGGGCGCACTGACCTTCTCCACTACGGAAAAGGAGTGGCCGCAGATTGAACAAACCCTGAGCGTACGTGATATGGACGCAAAGTCTTCTGCGTATACGCAGCTGACGACTTTTGCCGATCCTTGCCGTACGGACGAATTACTGCAGAGCGTATTGCAGGGCAGTTCCCGCACTCAGGATGGGTTACAACAGGCGCTGGATGCTATTGGCGATCAGCGCGCGCAGATGGCCGCGCAGCAGGAGAAGGCCCGGCAACTGATTGACGGTATGGCGCGTTTTCCGCAGGCAGAAAGTGCGGTAAAAGCCTCAGAGTCACTCGGTGGGGTATTAGATCATGCTAATCACAATTATCAGGTATTAGCACAAGCGGTTAATGGACAGGCCCGGCTTTCCAGTCAGACCGTCCGTAGTCTATTACGCTAGCTCTAGTTTGGCTGGCATGCTGTTGTTGAGAATATAAATGCAGAGGGGTCTGTGACTAACAGGCCTCCAACATCCTGAGTAAAAAGCAAATTTTGCTGTGGGTTTAAATGAATCCACCAGGCATGCAGATTGTGTTCAACAATAAAGGTACTGAAATCTGATAAGCGAAAGTCATTTTTATCGGCTTTCGCATCGCTAAAATGAAACTCACCCTGTTTAGACAATCCCGCGTAACGATTAATACATGCTGAGATCTTAAATGTTGACGGTGCTTTGTTATTTTGGTCCAGAGGGACGAGCGTCAGAGCAGTGTTTTTGTCCTGTGGGCTCATAATGAGTGCGTAATGCGCATTCTTGCCGCTATTAAGATCGTAATTAGCAATGACCGTGTTCTCAATGCGTGCATGAGCCATGAAGGTAAAAAATAAAGTTACAGTAGCCAGAAGATAGAGGAAGTAACTATTTGCATTTTGGCATTTCATTTAACATTTTCTCCACTTCTTTAATTAAAACACTATTCATTTCATTATCTTTATTGAGCCAGCTACTAAAATTCAATGCTAACTGCCAACTGTCATTGCATTGATTGCTCAGTACAATATCAAGTGCGAATTTGTTCAGCGACACTCTGTAATACAAATCCATTGAGACATTGTGCGTCACCAACAGTTGATTGATTTGTTGCACTCCAGGGAGAATATGTTGCGAGAAAAGAGACGGCGATGTTTTTTTTTCATCTGGGTCGTAAAGATGGTAAACCGTAACATGACTGGCACTCTCAAGATTTTCTTTTACTAACTGTGGGGTTTCTTCCGTTTTCGTGACGGATGATGTTTTAAAATCAGACATCAGGACAAACAACAAAAGCGCGATAATAATGACGGGCAGGGTGATAAGAACGGCTCTGTAAGGATGACTTTTAGCATCCGCGGGTTTCTCTAATTCATTGTTTAATAAAGGTGTGGATAGTTTTTTCGGCACTCCCTGATTTGTGCTCACGCTTTCTTCAGGCACGCTGTTTGCAGATAAAACAGCACTCTCTTTGGTTTCATCACTGGCGATGCCATCAACCACATTAATATTGTGGTCAATATCTTCGGACAGGTAGTTTTTATTAAACAAATACCCTTTTTTAGGGATCGTTTTTATAATTTCCTGTTGTTTTCCATCATCATCGATCGCGACGCGCAAGGCATGAACGGCTGTGGGCAGGCTATTTCCACCGACGATGCGATTCTTCCAGACTGCGGTCATTAAAAACGAACGCGATAAGACGACATCGGCATTTTTAGCTAATGTCTCTAACAGAATAAAATGGTATTCGCCGAGCCGACGCGTTTCGCCAGTCTCACAATGGATTAACGCATTAAGCGAAGAATCCATTCGCCAGTTATTGACTACAATACTCATGATTTTGTCTACCCGTGCAAGATTTTTTAAATCCTTGATGTCACACCGTTAAAAATCAGTGCATTAAAATTCTGAAGGAATTGAGATATCTTTTTCTGGCTGCCAGGATGAGACGTGGCAGCCTGATCGGTGTTGAGTGTTTTTTGTTCTGTCCGAAAAAGGACTGAAAATGTAACGAAAGTGTCCTGGACTCACAATATAAAAGTACGTTGTATTTGCAACTAAATGTAAATATAGACGTGAGTGATGTAGGTTAAACTATTTTTGATTAGGTATAATCTTATTAATTTCATGGCGTTAACGTTCGATGTTTGACGGCGATCATTTCATTATTAGATATTTCTAATAATCTTTTAATTAAAAATTGATTGAGCTAATTCTTATGTTGTGAGGTGTGGTGAAAAATAGCACGGGATGCTAATAAAGGCAGCGCTTAGCGTTTGTTTATATCCCCTGAACTGATTTTTTAAACGAGTGAAAAAATTTTTTCTCCGTGCTTTAAGTTTTCCGAACGGGTGGTCGTTTTTACAGGGTATCGAAACGAAAACGATTATTCCCAAGGAGCAGTACCATGTTATCGATTAATACTAATACCGCCTCAATGGCAGCTGTAAACGCTATCAACAAAAGCAGCGCATCCCTGTCTACTTCGATGGAACGTCTGGCGACAGGTAACCGCATTAACTCTTCTGCTGACGATGCTGCAGGCAAACAGATTGCCAGCCGCCTGAGCGCACAATCCGACGGTATGGGCGTTGCACTGAGCAACATTCAGGACGCAACCGCAATGCTGCAGACCGCAGATAGCATGTTTGACGAAATGACCGACGTGCTGGGTCGCATGAAAGACCTGTCCACGCAGGCAGCGAACGGAACCTACAACAGCGACGACCTGCAGGCGATGCAGGATGAATACGACGAACTGGGCCAGCAGATGTCTGACATGCTGCAGAACACCACCTACGGTGGTACTAACCTGTTCGGTACGGCATCTGGCAGTAATACCGGTGTTTCTGGTCTGTTCCAGAGCGCAGTCACCTTCCAGGTGGGTGCTGAGTCTTCTGACACCATGACCGTGGACATCTCCAGCCAGCTGGGTGATCTGGTGACAGATCTGACAGCTGTCAGTGATGCTTTCTCTTCTGATCAGGCTGGTACTGGTGTTTCTGGTGGTACTGAGCTGACCGCTTCTGGTTCTGCTAACGGTATGATCAGCACTATCCAGACCGCAATGGACGATGTGTCCAAGATCCAGTCCAAACTGGGCGCGTCTATCAACCGTCTGAACGACACCGCAAACAACCTGACCAGCATGCAGGACAACACTAACGTAGCGATCGGTAACATTATGGATACCGACTACGCGACGGAAGCCTCCAACATGACGCAACAGCAGGTGCTGATGCAAACTGGCATCACCATGCTGAAGCAGTCCAACAGCATGTCCAGCATGGTGTCCAGCCTGCTGCAGTAATTCTGTTCTGTGGTGAAATTGCGCCATTCACAACACCGCCGACTGGCGGTGTTGTGCTTTCAGCGGCAGAAGGGGAGTCAGGAAGTTTCCTGTCCAACGGAAATTCGATTTCCATGTGCTTAGTAACTAATTGATTTCAAATAAATTAAAAACTGGCATACATTTTGCTTTAACAACGATAACGTCGCACGGAGTTATTCATGATCAACCCAAGAACTATGGCGAAAGCCGCAGCTTATGCCGATATCGCCACGCAGAGCGCCAACCTGCAACAACAGCAGGCAGAGTTGAATGCTGAAAGCAGCGGGCTGGATTCGCTGAGCACGGCATTAACCGATTTCCAGTCGGCTATTGATGCCTTGAACAGTGATACAGACGGTCCACTGACCTTTTCGGCGACATCGAATAACGACTCTGCGACGGTTTCTGCCAACTCGGAAGCTCAGGCGGGAACGTACTCATTTTATGTCAGCAAGTTGGCACAGGGTCAGCAGTCTACGTTCCAGATGACAGACAATTTTTATGAGGCGACCGGTACGTTTGATCTGACCATGGAAGATGGCAGCAGCATGGAGATCGATCTTTCTACGGCCGATAGCGACGGTGATGGCTATATCGATGCCACCGGGCTGGTAGATGCTATCAATAGTAGTGACGACAACCCGGGTGTTTCGGCTGCGCTGGTGAAAACAGATGGCCAGACAACCATTATGCTGACGTCTGACACTACCGGCGCACAAAGTGGTTTCACGGCGACAGTTAATGGCACGGTCATTGCCAGTCCGGAAACTGCGATGACGACTCCACAAGATGCTGTAATTAATCTGGGAGGTAAGGATGGGCCGGCCATCACCAGCAGCAGTAATACCTTCGATGATGTGATTCCCGGTGTGACCATGACCTTTACGGAGGTCAGCGATCCAGACGATACCAGCGATGTCACGACGATTACCGTGGCAGAAGACTCCAGCGCCTCACAGGCAAAAGTACAAACCTTTGTTGATGCCTATAACACCCTTGTCGACACAGTAGATTCATTAACCAGCAATGGCGGTGATGGTTCTAATCCTGGTGTTTTTGCGGGTGACGCCGGGCTCAGTTCATTAACCAACCAACTTGACGATATCGCCCACTCTTACTACGACGGCGTATCGATTGTTGATTATGGCATCTCGCTCGATTCCGACGGCCATTTAGAAATTGACTCCGATAAGTTTAACGAAGCGATGGAAGCGAACCCGGATGGTCTGACGTCAATTTTTGTCGGTGATGACAGCATGGTCGCGCAAATGGATAACCTGATGGACAGCTATCTGGACTCCAGTACCGGCATCATCACTATGCGTGAAGACAACATTGAGGATCAGCAGAGCAAAATCCAGGACGAAAGCGATCAGCTTACTGAAACCTATAACACCAATTACGAACGCTACCTGGAAGAGTACACCAATACGCTGATTGAAACGTACACCATGAAAGTGAGTATGGCCGCGTTTATGTAAGCGACCGGTTTAGTAAAAGAATAGAGAGTCAATATGTACGACACGCAGGATGGTTATTCGCAATACAAAGAGATGGATCTTGCTGCCCGTACGGCAGCTGCATCGCCTTTAGAACTGGTGCTGGTGCTGTTTTCCGGTTTGATGGATGAACTGGAACGCGCCAAAAGCCACATTGAGAACAAACGCTATGAGCGTAAAGCGCAGAGCATTAATAAATGCATCGATATTCTCAACGCCTTAACCAGCTCGCTGGAGTTTGAAACCGGCGGTGAGCTGGTGGTGAATCTCTCCCGACTTTATGACCACTGCGTCTATCGCCTGTATGAAGCCAGTGGTGAATTGTCGTTAGAAAAAATTGATGAAGTGATCCTGATCCTGACGAATCTGCGCACAGGTTGGGAAGGTCTGTCGGCAAAACTGGGGTAAGGCGATGGAAAGAGAGCGCCAGCAACAACAGCTTTATGCCCTGGTAAAAGAGATGAATGACGCCCTCGATCAAAAGCGTTGGCGGCGGCTACCCAGCCTGCATCAGCAGGTAATGCGTGTTTTTCATGAATATGAAGCCTGGGAAACGGATGTCAGCGCGTTGCGCAAGGTTAAAGACAACATGCTTTCGGCATTTGAAGCGCTGATTGCGCGACGAACTCAGCGTGCGGAAGAACTTAAAGCGCGAATGGATAAACATCAGCAAAACCAGGAAGGAATGTTGGCGTATTCAATGGTTAATTTAATTTCGGAGAAGGCATGAATCCTGTATTACTGGCCTCGGTCAGTGCGTCGGCAGAGGCCACACCGGAAAAGGCGACTGTTTCGGCGTCGGCTGCCCCTGCAAGCAGCGGCACATTTTCTTTACCCCAGTCGGGGCTTAACGCCGCGGCTGAGCGGCTGATTGGAGCAAAACTGAGCCATCAGCAGACATCGGCGGCTGCACATAAACCAGACGACGCGAATCCGGCAGCCATGCAGGCATTGCTGGCGATGCTATTGGCGCAACCGACTCAGGCAGCCCCGGCCGATTTACAAAAGCAGCCTGATGGCGACATGTTGAGAATGCTGGCGCAGGTGCAAACCACCCATTCTGGGTCATCACTGTTGCGCCAACTGGCGAGCGCCATGGCCCAGCCGGAAAAAACGTCCACGCCATCTGCTGAGCAGCATACAACTGACTTAAAGTCACTGCCGCCTAAGCTGCAAACGTTATTGGCGTCACTCAGCGAGGATTTGCCGCCCGCAACTCCGGATCAACAGGCTAAGCTGGCGACGTTTTCCGCCCAGGATCTGCGTGCGATTGTGCCGGAGCCTGCGTCACTCTCGACCACCCAACAAATTTCTGCTCGGGTGAAAGCAACCCAGAACGCCAGTCCTCGTCCGGTGGTGGAGAGGAAAAACGCTGGAGTGACGGTTAACCCGGCGCTCTCTACGCAAAGTTTGCTCAATACCGCGGCGCAGGGAAATCAGCCGGTGAATCCGCTGATTGACCATAACATCGTGTCGACGCAAGCGTCCTCGCCAGTGACGATGTCAACGGAGGAGCTCGGGGAGAAACTCACCGCGCTGCTTAAAGACAGAATTCAGTTCCAGATTGGTCAGCAACAGCAGGTGTCGACCATTCGTCTTGATCCCCCTTCGCTGGGCAAACTTGAAATTGCCGTGCAACTGGATGCAGGCAAGCTGATGGTTCACATCGGCGCAAATCAGAGCGATGTCTGCCGCTCATTGCAACAATTTAGCGAGAACCTACGCCAGCACCTGACGGCGCAGAACTTCATGGAAGTCAATGTTCAGGTCTCTTCCGAGGGGCAATCGCAGCAGCAAAAACAGCAGTCAGGTCATCAACAGGATGAGGTGACGTCGGCATTAGTGCTCAATGATGAACCTCAATTTCAACGGAATGAATCCGTTCTGATCAAAGTGTAAAAGTAAAATGAAGAAAATTGTTATCGCGTGTGTGATCAGCTCCGTTGTGGCTCTGGGTATTGCGGGGGGCGCAGGATGGGGCATTTATCATTCTATGAATAAGCGAACTACGGCTGCAGCAGAGGTTCCTGCCCATGAAGCGGAAGACAGCCAGGATGAATCCAGCAGTATTTTTGTCTCCCTGCCGGAAACGGTGGTTACGCTGCATGATGATGAAGGGAGCGATCGCTATATGGTCGCTGAGCTGGTAATGGTCGTTGATTCAGAGAAAGATGCTGAAAAAATTAAGAAGGACGAACCGCTCTATCAAAGTATTACCGTAGATGAGCTTTCGAATATGAAATATGAAGATATTCGGGCGCTGAAGATCTCCGATATCAGAAAGAAAGTATTTGAGAATCTGAAAGTCGAATTAGCGAAACGCAAAATGGCGACACCTTATAAGGACATATTGGTGAAAAAAGTCGTGTTCCAATAAGCGACAAGCCAGGAAATAACATGATACAGGATGCTTACGAGTCAGAAGACTTTAATGCGACGCCCGTGCTCACGCCAAAGCAAGAGAGCCATTATTTACAGGCTTATCTACCTTTGGTGCGCAAAGTGGTGCGTCAACTTGCGCCGCAATGTACCTGCGTTATGGACAGGCAGGATATGGAACAAACGGCGCTGATGGGATTGCTGAACGCGATTCGCCGCTACGGTCAGCCAGACGAAGGTTTTGCCGGTTATGCTGTTCACCGCATACGTGGCGCAATTCTGGATGAGCTGCGCAGTCTCGACTGGCGGCCTCGCCAGTTACGGCAAAAATACCATCAGATTAAAGATTTGATTCGTGATGCGCGCACACAGCTTGGGCATGAACCCTCATGGGAGGAGTTGTCCCGGCTGGGATTATCGTCTGAGGATTATCAGGAATATCAACAGTTGGAAGGCGCAGAAACGCTGGCCAGTCTGGATGAATTACTGAATGGCGATATGCCGATTGCACCGCTCGAAGGGCGGGGGCTTGAGGAGCAATTCGTCACCCAGGAAATGTTGAGTTACGCCCTGAGCCAACTCAGCGAAAAAGAGAGCCTCGTGCTCTCAATGTATTACCAACACGATATGAATTTAAAAGAGATCGCGCTGGTATTAGGGCTGACCGAAGCCCGAATTTGTCAAATGAATAAAAAAATCACGCACAAGATTCGTGATTGTTTATATCCAGATTAACAATTCCGAATCAACATGCGGAGGACGTAATGCAAAAGATTTTTGGTTTATTAGTGGTTTTGGGCTGCGTATTTGGCGGCTACTTTGAGGCTGGTGGGCAGTTAATTGCTATTTGGCAGCCAGCAGAAATTATTATTATCGTCGGTGCTGGTCTGGGGGCGATGATTATTGGTAACCCGGTACATGTACTGAAAGAGATCGTCCACCAGATCAAAGGGGTAATCAGTAAAAAGAAAATGGGGCCGGAGTTTCAGCGTCAGCTACTGATGTGCCTGTATGAGCTGCTGGAAATGGTGCAAAACGGCGGTCTGCGTATGCTGGATCAGCATATCGAGCAGCCGGAAGAAAGCACCATTTTCCAGAAATACCCGCTGGTGCTGACTCAGAAGCGACTGGTGACATTTATCGCCGATAACTTCCGTCTAATGGCGATGGGTAAAATCGATGCCCATGAACTGGAAGGGATCCTCGATCAGGAACTGGATACCGCGGAAGAATCTTTGTTAACCCCTTCGCGCTCCTTGCAGCGTACCGCAGAGGCGATGCCTGGATTCGGCATTTGTGCTGCGGTATTGGGCATTATCATCACCATGCAGTCCATCGATGGCTCCATTGCGCTTATCGGTTTGAAAGTGGCGGCGGCGTTGGTGGGGACATTCTTAGGGGTATTTATCTGTTATTGTCTGATGGACCCGCTGGCAAACGCCATGGAACAGCAGGCGCGGGCAGAGCATTCGCTGCTCGAATGCGTACGTACCGTGCTGGTGGCGCAAGCGGGCGGTAAACCGACGCTACTGGCGGTCGATGCTGGCCGTAAGCTTCTCCATCTGGCCTCTAAACCCACTTTCGCCAATCTGGATGCATGGGTTAATGCGATGCTGGAGCAGGAATAAGCATGAGGAAGGGGCCAAATCGTCGCGATCGCGGCGCGAAAACCACCATTATCCGCCGACAAATTAAAAAGCATCATGCAGGTCATCATGGCGGGGCGTGGAAGGTCGCCTTTGCTGACTTTACGCTGGCGATGATGGCGCTGTTTATGACGCTGTGGATTGTGAACAGCGTCAGCAAGGCTGACCGAGAAAATATTGTGGCGGCGCTGCACGGCCAGTCAATCTTTAACGGTGGCGGTATGGCACCTTTAAACAAGCTGGGCAAGCAGCCGATAGCGCCGGGTGCGCAGAAGAAAAACGTCACGCGCAACAAGCTGGATAAAACGGTTACCCCGCAAGAGACGGCGAGGATAACAGAAGATAACGCCAAAAAAGCGCTGGATGTAAATGAAAAAGCGGTGTTGCTGAAGCAAAAATCAGCGCGTGAATTGGGCGAGCTGGCGACCGATATTAACGTCATTGCCCGCAATGCACATATGGAAACCAACCTCGAGATGGAGATTGTTCCTCAGGGGCTGCGCGTACTGATTAAAGATGACCAGAACCGGAATATGTTTGAACGCGGCAGCGCCAAAATTATGCCGTTCTTTAAATCGCTGCTGGTTGAGCTGACCCCCGTGTTTGACTCGCTGGACAACAAGCTCATCATTACCGGACATACGGATGCGATGAGCTATAAGAGCAACATTTACAACAACTGGAACCTCTCCGGCGACCGTGCTTTGTCAGCACGACGCGTGCTGGAAGATGCCGGCATGCCGCAGGATAAAGTCATGCAGGTTAGCGCCATGGCGGACCAAATGCTGCTGGATGCCAAAAACCCGGAAAGCGCAGGCAACCGCCGTATTGAGATCATGGTGTTAACGCAAAGTGCTTCCGATACGCTGTATCAATATTTTGGTCAGCACGGCGAGAAAGTGGTTCAGCCACTGGTTGATAAGCTGGACAAACAAAAGCAGGTGACTTCTTTACGTCAGCCCTCTGTTCCCGTCACTCATTAATTCTCTTTTCCGCCCCCCACGCAACGTGGGGGCAAATTATCCCTCAGGAAGGTAATGTGATAGATGTAACCCATATTATTCCATTGGATATTCATACTGATAATGTCACTGATGGGGCTTGTCAGGGAGCGCATTTCGACCCGGTTTCAGGTATCTGGTACACCGAACCTCATGTGTTAAATGAGGGGCTTCGTGACTATGTCTACAACACCGACAGTTTTAACATCGTTGCGCCGTACTATCTGGTGATTACCTCGAAGATGCACTGCTGGAGCTGCCACCAGCTCACCCATATTCACGGGGTGATGTTTACCCGCTTTATCAGAAAAGATCAGGATGGCAAAGGCTGGCAATCTATTCGACGGAATACCTTTCTGTTCCACATTAATTCTCTGCCTGAAGAGATACAAAAGAACATCAAAGCCAGCAATTACTATCTGGATAAAAGTAAAACTACCGGACTACGTTACTGGATGAATCATTGTGAAATTTGTGGAGAACGTCTGGGCGACTATGAGCTTTTCTGCGTGGAAAATGATGCATTTCGCCTGATGACTATCGAAAAATTGCTGCGGGCAAAGATTCGCAAAGTGAATAAACTTTTTGTCAGTACGGCGGGTAATCCAGCAGAACATAAGATCACGGATATCGTGCGTTACCTGTGCGATGCACGCTTCGTCATGAATGGTCCGGCGTAAGGCATAAACAGACTTCTCACAACATAAAAATACTGTATACTTAAACAGTGTTGTGAGAGGTGAGTCATGCGCAAAATCATACATGTCGATATGGACTGCTTTTTCGCGGCGGTGGAAATGCGCGACAACCCCGCCTTGCGTGATATTCCCATTGCTATTGGCGGCAGTCGTGAACGTCGGGGAGTCATCAGCACGGCCAATTACCCGGCGCGCAAATTTGGTGTGCGTAGCGCAATGCCGACCGGAATGGCGTTAAAACTGTGTCCGCATCTCACGTTATTACCTGGTCGTTACGAGGCCTATAAAGAAGCCTCCCGCCAGATTCAGGCTATTTTCTCCCGCTATACCTCGCTGATAGAACCGCTTTCGCTGGATGAAGCCTATCTGGATGTGACTGACAGCACTCACTGCCATGGCTCAGCTACGCTGATCGCTCAGGAGATCCGCCAGACAATTTTTGCCGAGCTACAGTTAACCGCCTCTGCCGGAATTGCGCCGGTCAAATTTCTGGCAAAAATAGCCTCCGATCTCAACAAACCCAATGGGCAATATGTGATTACCCCTGCCGATGTTCCTGAATTTCTCAGAACATTACCGTTAGGCAAAATTCCCGGCGTTGGCAAAGTCTCTGCTGCTAAGTTGGAAGCGATGGGGTTGCGAACCTGCGAGGATGTTCAAAAATACGATCTGGCCATGTTGCTCAAACGTTTTGGTAAGTTTGGTCGCGTGTTGTGGGAACGCAGCCAGGGCATTGATGAACGCGACGTCAACAATGACAGACTGCGCAAATCAGTCGGCGTCGAGCGTACTTTGGCAGAAGATATTCATGAGTGGGCTGAATGTGAGGAGATTATTGAGCGGCTATATCCCGAACTGGAACGACGTCTGGCCAAGGTAAAACCGGATCTGTTGATCGCCCGGCAGGGAGTAAAACTCAAGTTTAATGATTTTCAGCAAACCACGCAGGAGCACGTCTGGCCGCGCTTAAGTAAAGATGACTTAATTGCGACGGCGCGCAAAACCTGGAATGAACGCCGGGGAGGGCGGGGCGTAAGGCTGGTGGGATTACACGTCACGCTGCTGGATCCACAGCTGGAAAGGCAACTACTGTTGGGGCTGTGATGTTGATGTATTGCCGGATGGCTGCGTAAAAACTATATCCGGCCTACAAATCAGCATGTAGGCCGGATAAGCACAGCGCCATCCGGCGTTTAGCGCAGACTTACTTCGCCGGAATAGACTTCAGCAGTTCAGTCAGCAGCGTCCAGTAATGGCCGACGCTTTCGATATGAACCTGTTCATCCGGGGAGTGCGGGCCGGTGATGGTTGGCCCGATGGAAACCATGTCCATATCTGGATACGGTTTCTTGAACAGACCACATTCCAGACCGGCGTGGATGATTTGGATGTTAGGCGTTTTGTTGAACAGACGCTGATAGGTTTCACGAACCAGGTGCATAACCGGAGAGTTGGCATCCGGCTGCCAGCCAGGGTATCCGCCTTTTGCCTGGGTTTTCGCGCCAGCCAGTTTACCCAGTGAATCCAGCATGCTCACCACGTAGTCTTTACCGCTGTCGATCAGAGAACGAATGAGGCAGTGAATTTCAACGTTGTCGTCAGTCATGGTTACAACGCCGACGTTCAGGGAAGTTTCTACCACGCCTTTGGCGACGTCGGAGTTGCGGATAACACCGTTCGGGGTGGCGTTCAGCAGACGCACAAAGCTGTCACGAGACTCAGCGGTCAGCGCGGCTTTGTCTTGAGTAACGGCATCCAGCAGCAGAGCCAGGTTCTTCTCTTTGGCTTCCAGTTCGTTTTTCAGGATTTCCTGATAGGTGTTGACCAGCGCTTTTAACGCATCAACTTTATCTGCAGCCACGGCCAGGGTGGCAAAGGCTTCACGCGGAATTGCGTTACGCAGCGTACCGCCGTTGAAATCAACCAGACGCAGATCCAGCTCTTCAGCGTGGCCCGCCAGGAAGCGTACCAGCAGCTTGTTCGCGTTACCGAGACCCACGTGGATTTCGCCGCCGGAGTGGCCGCCTTTCAGGCCTTTTAACGTCAGCTTAAAGCTCTGGAAGCCAGCAGGGATTGCTTCACGGGACAGCGGCAGGTTAGAGGTAAAGTCGATACCGCCTGCGCAACCCATGTAGATCTCACCTTCTTCTTCTGAGTCGGTGTTGATCAGGATATCTGCCTGCAGCCAGTTAGCCTGCAGACCAAACGCGCCATCCATACCTGCTTCTTCGGTCATGGTCAGCAGCACTTCCAGAGGACCATGTACCACGCTGTCATCAGCCAGAACGGCCAGCGCGGACGCCATACCGATACCGTTATCCGCACCCAGCGTGGTGCCACGGGCTTTTACCCATTCGCCATCAATATAAGGTTGGATAGGATCTTTGGTGAAGTCGTGCACGGTGTCGTTGTTTTTCTGCGGGACCATATCCAGGTGCGCCTGCAGAACGACCGGTTTGCGGTTTTCCATGCCTGCGGTAGCGGGTTTGCGAATCAGGATATTACCGACTTGATCGCGCTCGACGTGGAAACCTTTTTCCTGGGCCCAGCTCAGAATGTGTTCAGCGAGCTGCTCTTCATGATAGGACGGATGAGGAATAGAACAGATTTTGGCAAAAATATCCCATAGCGGTTGCGGGGATAATTGAGACAGTTCAGACACGTTGAGTCTCCTTGGCGATGTCCTACAAAACTTGCTTGCAGGCCACGGGGTTAGCAGAATTAAAAACACCACAAGTCAGGCTTGCGCGATGCGATTGAGAATACCACTTTCTCCGCTGACGGCTAGCATAAAGCATGCAAAAAGAGGCGCGGATTCCGCGAAACACTGGTTTTTAGTGCGTCAGATCTCTATAATCTCGCGCAACCTATTTCCCCCTCGAACACTTTTTAAGCCGTAGATAAACAGGCTGGGACACTTCACATGAGCGAAAAATACGTCGTCACCTGGGACATGTTGCAGATCCATGCACGTAAACTGGCAAGCCGCCTGATGCCTTCTGAACAATGGAAAGGCATTATTGCCGTTAGCCGTGGTGGTCTGGTACCGGGCGCATTGCTGGCGCGTGAATTGGGTATTCGTCATGTCGATACCGTATGCATCTCCAGCTACGATCACGACAACCAGCGCGAACTGAAAGTGCTGAAACGTGCCGAAGGCGACGGTGAAGGTTTCATCGTAATCGATGATCTGGTTGACACCGGTGGTACCGCCGTTGCGATCCGCGAAATGTATCCTAAAGCGCATTTCGTTACTATCTTCGCTAAGCCGGCAGGTCGCCCGCTGGTGAATGATTATGTTGTTGATATCCCTCAGGATACCTGGATTGAACAGCCGTGGGATATGGGCGTGGTGTTCGTCCCGCCGATCTCTGGTCGCTAATCTAAAAAGTTTTCAACGCCTGGCAACTGCCGGGCGTTGTTCTTTTTGTGCAGTGTCAGGTTACACTATGCCTTAGTGAGTACTCATGGAGGCTGCAATCATGTCACAGGCTAACCTCAGCGAAGTCCTGTTTAAACCCCGCTTCAAACACCCTGAAACGTCAACGCTGGTTCGTCGTTTTAATCACGGCGCGCAGCCGTCCGTACAATCTGCCCTGGATGGTAAAACCATTCCCCACTGGTATCGCATGGTGAATCGTCTGATGTGGATCTGGCGTGGCGTCGACCCGCGTGAAATCCTTGAGGTGCAGGCACGTATCGTGATGAGTGAAGCCGAACGTACGGATAAAGAACTCTACGATACGGTTATCGGCTATCGCGGCGGGAACTGGATCTATGAGTGGGCGAAGCAGGCGATGGACTGGCAACAGAAAGCGTCTATGGAAGAGGATCCGCAGGTGAGCGGACGCCACTGGCTGCATGCGTCTACGTTGTACAACATTGCCGCTTACCCACACCTGAAAGGCGATGAGCTGGCAGAACAGGCACAGGCTTTGGCCAATCGCGCCTATGAAGAGGCCTCGCAGCGACTGCCGGGGACATTGCGCGAGATGGAATTTGCCGTTACCGGCGGCGCACCAATCACTGGATTCCTGCATATGCCAAAAGGCGACGGTCCGTTCCCGACGGTGCTGATGTGCGGTGGCCTCGATTCCATGCAAACGGATTATTACAGTCTGTATGAGCGCTACTTTGCTCCGCGTGGCATTGCCATGCTGACGCTGGATATGCCGTCAGTTGGGTTCTCATCAAAATGGAAACTGACTCAGGATTCCAGCCTGCTGCATCAGCATGTATTAAAAGCGCTGCCTAATGTTCCCTGGGTGGATCACACTCGCGTGGCGGCCTTCGGTTTCCGCTTTGGCGCTAACGTAGCGGTACGTCTGGCATATCTGGAATCATCACGTCTGAAGGCGGTGGCCTGTCTGGGACCAGTGGTTCATGCGCTGCTTAGTGACCCGCAGCGTCAGGCGAGCGTCCCGGAAATGTATCTTGATGTACTGGCTAGCCGCCTGGGGATGCATGACGCCTCCGATGAAGCGCTGCGCGTTGAGCTTAATCGCTATTCATTAAAAGTGCAGGGCCTGCTGGGGCGACGCTGCCCGACGCCAATGCTTTCGGGGTTCTGGAAGAACGACCCATTTAGCCCGGAAGAAGAGTCACGTTTAATCACATCTTCATCTTCAGACGGTAAGCTACTGGAGATCCCCTTCAATCCGGTGTATCGCAATTTTGACAAAGGGTTGCAGGAAATAACCAGTTGGATCAATCAGAGATTGTGTTAAAAGTTTGCTAAATTTTATCGATTTGGTAAAACAGGTGCTTCACCTAAGGAGATCGTAATGACGTTACCGAGTGGGCATCCGAAAAGTAGATTGATCAAGAAATTCACCGCGCTTGGCCCGTACATCCGGGAAGGGCAGTGCGAAGATAATCGATTTTTTTTCGATTGTCTGGCTGTTTGCGTCAACGTGAAACCGGCCCCTGAGAAACGCGAGTTCTGGGGCTGGTGGATGGAACTGGAGGCGCAGGAAAAACGCTTCACGTATAGTTATCAGTTTGGTTTGTTTGATAAAGACGGTAACTGGACTGCGGTGCCGGTGAAAGAGACTGAAGTGGTAGAGCGACTGGAATACACCTTACGTGAATTCCATGAAAAATTACTTGGCTTGTTAACGACGCTGAATCTGGCGCTGGAACCTGCTGACGACTTTAAGGATGAACCGGTTAAGTTAACGGCATAATGAACAGTGAAAAGCCGGATGGCGGCGCAACCCCATCCGGCTTTTTTTATGCTATATCAAAACTGGTAGACCATACCGACGGCAACGATATTATCATCGTTGATGCCCAGCTTATTATCGCTATCGAGCTGGTTGATTTTATAATCGACAAACGCGGACATATTTTTGTTGAAATAGTACGTTGCGCCGAGATCAATATAATTCACCAGATCTTCATTGCCGACGCCTTCAATATCTTTCCCTTTAGACAGCACATAACCCAGTGACGGACGCAGACCAAAGTCAAACTGGTACTGAACTACCGCTTCGAAGTTCTGTGTTTTATTAGCAAAGCCACCGGAAATTGGCGTCATATTGCGCGTTTCAGAATAGAACGTTGCAATATAAATATCGTTAGCATCATATTTTAAGCCAGTTGCCCAGGCTTCTGCTTTATCGCCTGTACCGCGAGTTTGCAGATTCTGCTGGTTAGTACGATCGGAGTTGGTATAAGCGCCGCTCACCGCAAAGTCGCTGCCGCCAAAGTCATAGGTAACGGAAGTACCAAAACCGTCGCCGTTCTGTTTTTTCACATCGCGGTCCTGGTTTTTACCCTGATATTGCAGGGTCAGATCCAGGCCATCCACGACGCCGAAGAAGTCGGTGTTACGGTAAGTTGCCAGGCCGCTGGCACGTTTGGTCATAAAGTTATCGGTTTGTGCGGAGGAGTCGCCGCCGAATTCCGGGAACATATCGGTCCATGCTTCCACGTCATACAGCGCACCCAGGTTACGACCATAATCAAACGAGCCAAAATCTTTTAATTTCACACCGGCGAAGGCCAGACGTGTTTTTTGTTGGTTAGAATCGCTTTCAGCTTTATTGCCGGCGAATTCAGCCTCCCAACGACCATAACCGGTCAGTTGATCGTTAATTTGCGTTTCGCCTTTAAAACCTAAACGGATATAGCTTTGGTCACCATCTTTGCTGTCATAATCCGTCATGTAATGCATGGCTTTTACTTTGCCGTATAAGTCCAGCTTATTACCGTTCTTGTTATACACTTCCGCTGCCTGTACGGATGCCGACGTAACAATTCCCATCACCACTAATGCCAGAGTGCTCTTTTTCATTTTCATTCCTGATTAAAAGTACGCGCTAATATTCACTGGGTGTGATCCCCGTTAAAAGACAGGAGGGTTTTTAACGTCTGGCAATGAACGTTTTATGACAAAGTAAGAATATTTTTAAAAAAGGATGTTTTTTTGTTTCTGTAATAAATGCGTCAAAATCTGCCGCTACGCTTGCTGATCCTGCGCAATAAAATTTCATGCTTTGTGCGCTGGTTGTTGGCAACCGGGGCCAGTCCTGCTAAAACGTTCGTTTGATATCATTTTCCCCAATTTTGAATGGCAGAGAATCATGAGTGACAGCCAGACGCTGGTGGTAAAACTTGGCACCAGTGTGTTAACGGGCGGATCCCGCCGCCTGAACCGCGCCCACATCGTAGAACTGGTTCGCCAGTGCGCGCAGCTCCATGCCGCAGGGCATCGTATTGTTATTGTTACCTCAGGCGCGATTGCCGCCGGACGTGAGCATCTTGGTTACCCTGAACTCCCGGCAACGATAGCCTCGAAACAGCTGTTGGCAGCGGTAGGGCAGAGCCGACTGATTCAACTATGGGAACAGCTTTTCTCGATTTACGGTATTCATATCGGGCAGATGCTGCTGACGCGTGCGGATATGGAAGACAGAGAGCGCTTCCTCAATGCCCGTGATACCCTGCGCGCGCTGCTGGATAACAACATCGTTCCTGTCATTAATGAGAATGACGCCGTAGCGACCGCCGAGATTAAAGTGGGTGATAACGACAACCTCTCAGCGCTGGCGGCAATTCTGGCTGGAGCCGATAAGCTGCTGCTGTTGACCGATCAGCAGGGCCTGTTCACCGCCGATCCGCGCACCAATCCGCAGGCGGAGCTGATCAAAGACGTGCACGGTATTGATGATGCGCTGCGCGCCATTGCCGGAGACAGCGTCTCGGGTCTGGGAACCGGCGGGATGGGAACAAAACTGCAGGCCGCCGATGTCGCGTGCCGCGCCGGGATCGACACCATAATTGCCGCAGGCAGCAAACCGGGCGTCATTGGCGACGTGATGGAAGGCGTTTCCGTTGGGACGCGTTTTCATGCTCAGGCATCTCCACTGGAGAACCGTAAACGCTGGATCTTCGGCGCGCCGCCTGCCGGAGAAATTACCGTTGATGAGGGCGCTACCGCAGCGATTCTGGAACGCGGCAGCTCATTATTGCCAAAAGGCATTAAAAGCGTGACAGGCAACTTCTCTCGTGGTGAAGTGATCCGCATCTGCAATCTCGAAGGGCGCGATATTGCCCACGGCGTCACCCGCTATAACAGCGATGCGCTGCGCCGTATTGCCGGACATCACTCACAACAGATCGACACCATCCTGGGCTACGAATACGGCCCGGTCGCTGTCCATCGTGACGACATGATCACCCGTTAAGGAACAGGCATATGCTGGAAAAAATGGGCATTGCTGCCAAAGCCGCGTCATATAAGCTGGCGCTGCTCTCCAGTCGCGAAAAAAATCGCGTACTGGAAACCATTGCTGATGAGCTGGAAGCGCAAACCGAAAGCATCCTCAGCGCAAACGTACAAGATGTTGAGCAGGCGCGAGCCAACGGCCTGAGCGATGCGATGCTCGACCGCCTGGCCCTGACGCCAGCGCGTCTGAAAGCGATTGCTGACGATGTACGCCAGGTGTGTAATCTCGCCGACCCGGTCGGGCAGGTGATTGACGGTGGGCTGCTGGACAGCGGTCTGCGTCTGGAGCGTCGTCGCGTCCCGCTGGGCGTGATTGGCGTAATTTATGAAGCGCGCCCAAACGTCACCGTTGACGTTGCCTCCCTGTGCCTGAAAACCGGCAATGCCGCGATCCTGCGTGGTGGGAAAGAGACCTACCGGACGAACGCCGCCACCGTGGCGGTTATCCAAAAGGCGCTGGAAGCCTGCGGTTTACCCGCGGCTGCCGTACAGTCGATTGATAACCCGGACCGCGCACTGGTCGCTGAGATGCTACGGATGGATAAGTACATCGATATGCTGATCCCTCGCGGTGGCGCGGGCCTGCACAAGCTGTGTCGTGAGCAGTCGACTATCCCGGTCATCACCGGCGGCATCGGCGTATGTCATATCTATGTTGATGATACCGCGGAGATCGCCCCGGCCCTGAAGATTATCGTCAATGCCAAAACCCAGCGTCCGAGTACCTGCAACACCGTAGAAACTCTGCTGGTGCATCAGGATATCGCCGCGCGTTTTCTGCCAGCATTGAGCCAGCAGATGGCACAAAGCGGCGTAACTCTGCACGGAGACGAAATGGCGCTGGCTACATTGAAAGCAGGACCTGCTAATGTGGTTGCGGTGAAAGCTGAAGAGTATGACGACGAGTTTCTGTCGCTGGATTTGAACGTGAAAATCGTCACCAGTCTGGATGATGCCATCGCCCACATCCGCGAGCATGGTACCCAGCATTCCGATGCGATCCTGACGCGTACGCTACGCAACGCCGATCGTTTTGTGAATGAAGTCGATTCTTCCGCTGTGTACGTTAACGCTTCTACGCGTTTTACCGATGGCGGCCAGTTTGGACTGGGTGCGGAAGTGGCGGTAAGTACGCAAAAACTGCACGCGCGTGGTCCAATGGGGCTGGAAGCACTGACTACATACAAATGGGTTGGCTTCGGCGACGACACGATCCGTGCGTAATTGAAAACGGGCGATTCCATAATAGCACTCTGATTTTCAAGGCTATTAAGGCATCGCCCTGTTAATTCTAACCTTCACTCCACTGCCACATTTTTCTATCCTGCGTTTTAACATCATCAGTCTGGTTATGACCCATGCGTCCCTGTGCCAGAAAGGCGATGTATCACAGAATTTTCCCTGCCAGCATGAATTTTCCTGGTCTTAAGTTCACGTATTGTTCCCATGGCCCGATCTATTAGAATCAGTCTCATTTTTATGAGGAGTTGTTGCGTGAAATCGGATATTCACAAACATCGCATTCCTGTAGTGCCGCTCGGCAACCCGTTTCCCCCCCGCCATTGTTCGCTGTGTCCAAAGGGAGCGGCAATTGATCGTGATAATCAACACCGATTAATAGACAAAAGAAGAAGGTTTAAAGCAGGGGAGATACTCGCCCGGCAGGATGAAGCCGCAAACATGCTTTTTGTTATTCACGAGGGATACTGCAAGTCCAGCGTGGAATGCGGTGATAACGATTTTATCAGTCGCTTTTATGTTCCGGGAGATATCATGGCGCTGGATGCTGTCGAAGGGGGGAAGTACCTGACAACGATTAAGGCGGCAACGGCTGCGGAGGTATGTCATATCGATATTGCGCGGTTGTTCAAAGTAGCAGAAAAGGATCCGTCGGTTGCTGCCGCAGTCATCAAGTTTCTCTGCAGGGACAATGGATTCATTGTTGAAAAACTGCGGCGCTATGCGAATAAACATGCTGAGGCCAGGATCGCTGCTTTTCTGGTGGAGTTTTACGAGATGCATTTACGTATTGGCAGGCCAGAAACGACGCTTCACTTGCCATTCTCCCGGGAGGAAATTGCCAGTTATCTCGACCTTAAAATTGAAACCGTTAGCCGGTCATTTAAATCCCTCGAACAACAAAATTTGATTACCCTACATCGGGTGCGAACGGTAACACTTAATAGTTATTTGGGATTAAAAGGTTTCAGCTAAATCTCTCCTGTTGAGCGTTATATAACTCTTGATATTCCAGGAATATTCTTTTTATATGGAAAATTCCTGGTTTTATTTATATGAAATAATTATCAATTCGAATACTAATCCTCCAGCTTGGCGATTATTTTATAAGAATATTCCCCCTCATATGAATATTTCATGAGAATTTTCTTGTGAAGTTAAAAAATTAGCATAATTGCAACAAATAATAAGCATTATAGAGAAAATATGGAGGCGTTAATTATCTTTATGTTTTGTAAGGGTTTTGCTTAGGTGGTATTTGTATGATCTTTTTGATATTTATCAAAAACATAAAAAAGATGAATTGTTTGGTATTGCTTATTTATGTGGGTGATAATTCTGAAACAAGGCACATTTCAAGTAATTCTGTCTTAGGAGACTTCTTAGATAAAATTTTTTGTGGGAAAATTCTTAGTTTTTTGTAATTTTTGCGTTTCAGGGTTTGTTGAGATGTTACTTAATTCAAATGATAATTTTTTGGCGCGGCAATTCTGGCTCGCAATTAATGGAACCGCTGGAGTGACTTAAAAATAAGACTCGGTGGTGAGTTTGTTCTTAGGAGAAGATAAAAATGAAAAAATTATTATTAGTAACCTCTCTGGCTTCTGTATTTGTTGCAGCAAATGCAATGGCAGACGTTACTGCTTCTGCAACTGCCTCGTGGGACGCGACGGCAACAAAAGATACCACCAGTATGTTGGTTGTCACCCCGCTGAACTCTTTGACTTTCCAGTATGCTGAAGGACTGAAAGCCTTCAACTCTCAGGACGGTGCTTTTGATGTGACTATTCAGGGTCAGGAAACGGCAACTGATTTTGAGCTGACTGCTCAGATCATTAGTAACACGCTGACCAACGCCAGTGGCGATGCGTCTACCCTGAACGTAGGGGTGGCATGGAATGGCACCGCGCTGACTAACTCATCAGATACTGTCCTGGTTAACTCCAGCTCGACTTCTGGTCTTGAAAGCCTGATGGCTGATGGCGCTTATAACGGTGCTGCTCGTGTCAGCGATCAATCCAACTTCAAATTCACCATCGCGTCAGCGACTTCTGATGGTAGCCAGGCAGTAACGGATTACTCTGCTCTGCCAGACGGCTATTGGACTGGCGATGTAAAAGTACAGTTTAATGCAACCTGGACGACTCCGTCTGCCTAAGTAATAAAAATTCGGGAGAATTTTTTCTCCCGAATTTATCAGGAATGGCGTCATGAAAAAATATTTACCGGCAGTGATGTTGGTAGGGTTAGTAGCATCTTTTCCCGGATGGGCAATTAATGTGGGTGAAATCACATCGATAATGACTTCTGCTGAGAGTTCATTATCGAAAGAAATTACTAATACAACTGATGCGGCGCGTTATGTCAGTGTTTCGGTAAAACAATTGTCATCACCTTTGGCGGGGGGAGTCGAAATAAAGCCTGTCAATTCCGGAGAGTTACTTTCTACACCTGCCAATCTTATTCTTCCTGGTCAAGCAAAGGATGTTTTCCGCTTCTTTTATAAAGGACCAGCAGATGATCTCGAACGTTATTATCGTCTGCAATGGATAGATGAGCCGGTCACCGAGAGCGCGGAAACCCGGGCGAATAAAATGGCGGTAGCAACAGCGTCGGCAGAAATTGGCACTATTCTGGTGGTCGCGCCGCGAAAAGAACGTTTTGAATATAGCCGAAATGGCGATGTTATTACCAATACTGGCAATGTTTCGTTTCGTGTGATCGCCTATGGCGCCTGTAAGGATAAGGCTCGCGATCAGGGACGAGGTTGTCGCGAACGCTATTACATTATGCCAGGTACAAAAATAAAACTGCAGTTCACCGACATTAGTAATAGCCGCTCACGCATTGGTATCTGGCACGGTAAGCAGTTTATTACAGTGAAGTGATGGTCAATAGCAGCCATCTGTACGGGATAAATAAAAATACCGGATTGTAAGGATGCATATGACAACAAAATATATTGTCGGCGGTAGCATTTGTCTTTTTCTTGCGCTGACACCAGGAACTTCACATGCAGCCCCAGTAAAAGTGGGTAATTACGTTATTCCCAGCGCTTTCGCCCGTTCACTGGAGCAGGGAATGACGGTGCCGGTATATATTCGTTACAACGAGACTGACGAGAAAAGTCAGCAAAAAATTGCCGATGCGATGATTTCGCTTGTTGATGGCAATATTACAGTTAAAACCCTGACTCTTGCTGAATTGCCTAATAATGCCGTGTTATCTGGAAAAACTCGTGCGTTGGTAGAAAAAATTCGTGATGTGAAATTTCACGATAACACCAATATCGAGCTATCGGACAATGCACGCCTGCAACTCAACGTCTCTTCATTTCACCTGGAGATGATAGTCAGCAAAGATGCGTTAACTGAAGCGATTGTCGCACGCAGTAGCCTGCTTGGACCTTCCAGCGTGGAGTCTCTCTCTAACGTCCTGAACTATAACTTTGGTACCTACTACAACGATTATCATAATGGCAGCAGTACCCGCAGCTATCTGACGGTGGACAATACAACATCGCTTCGTGAGCACCATATCAATATTAACGGTTCGTTTTACGGCATCGGCGACAGCAACGGCACCAGTAAACTCTATCGTGCGATGTATGAGCGTGATTATGACGGGTATCGACTGGCGCTCGGGATGCTCGACACCTGGAACGTGCAGTCTATTGCTAGTTTGAATGCGTTGAATGGTGGGAAAATTTACGGTGTGAGCTACGGAAACAAAGGAAGTACGGTTGTTGAGAATACCGCGCTTTCACTCACGCCGATTACCGTATTTTTGCCAGCCGCTGGCGAGGTTCATGTCTTCCGTGATGGGCGTTTGCTCAGCGTGCAGAACTTTAATATGGGCAGCTATGAAATTGATACCAGTCGCTTTCCGTATGGTGTTTATGACGTCACGGTAGATATCGTGGTCAATGGCCGGACAATTAATAGTCGTATTAGCAGGGTTAATAAAATCTTTGCCCGCCAACAAGCCGCCGGGATTGATCAGCTTTCGTGGCAACTGTTTGGTGGCTCACTGGATTATGACCGTGTGAGTTACAAGCGAAATCATTATCAAGATTTGGGCAACGAGCAGACCTGGATTGCCGGGGGGGCCGCATCGGTGACGCTGGCGATATTATCGGGGCTGGGCCTGAAATCCACGCTCTACGGTTTTGACAACAATGCGGTTAATGAAACGGATGTCACGCTCAATGTGAGTGAATACGTAAGCATTGGCAATCAGACGCTAGTGGCGAACGATTCGTCATGGCGAAATATCAGTAACATCAACCTTAATGTCCCTGAGGGATACGGTTCCCTATGGGCATCTCGTGAAGACAGTAAAATTGGCGATCGTCTGCCTATACAGGAGCGTGATAATTATTCCATTGGCGGGACTCTTAACCTCGGAAAGTTTATTCCTCATGGCGGTTCGCTCACCGTGAGTCAGACGGAGAATCGCTACTCGGGAAATAAATATCGTAATCTGGACTACAGCACGACCCTTTATTCAGGCAGGTATGCCACGGTTGGGTTGCGTGCAGGTATTCAGCGTTATTACTACAACAATCGGAATGACGATGGGCGACAGGAACGTTATGTCAGTCTGGATTTATCATTGCCGTTGGCGACCTGGTTGAGCATGGGCGTCTCCCGGGATCGTTATGGCAGTACTCAGGGTAATCTCAGCGCGCGTAAGCAGTATGCTGAGGGCCCGATTAAATCGGTCGGATTGTCGGCATCAACGCGTCTGAGTGGCGAACAGTATTACGACAATAATTATTCGGTAAACGGCAATTTGAGTTATGACACGAAATATAACGCCGGCACCGTATCGGTAACGCGTTCTGCTGACAACTCCACCAATATGAACTTCTCTTCCCAGGGTTCTCTGGCGTGGGCAGGTAAAGATTTCGGCCTGAGTAAAGAGCGGCAGCGGTCCGGCATCATTGTGAAAACAGATTTGACCGGTGAAGGGAAACTGGCTGCGAAGATTAATAACCGCAATTATCTTCTCAGCGGTAAATCAAATTTCATTGCACTGCCGCCCTATGCTCAGTACAAGCTGGAAATCCTCAATGATAAAAACTCTGAGGACAGCTTCGATATTGTTTCAGGACGCAAACAGGAGCTGACGCTATATCCGGGTAACGTGGGTGTTATCAATCCTGAAGTGAAAAGCATGGTCACTGTATTCGGGCGCATTCGTTATCCCGATGGACAATTGGCTGCAAATACCGATATCCATAACCACATCGGTAAAACGCGTACGGATGAAAAGGGTGAGTTTGCTATCGATATCGATAAAAAGTATCCGGTCATCACGTTAATTTCAGCCAATGGCAGCATATGCGAAGCCGATCTTGATTTGGAAAAAGCACGCGGCGCAGCGTGGGTTGGCGATGTGAAATGTGCAACGCAAACCACGATGGCGCAGAGGTAATAAAATGAAAGTATTAATTAAATTAGCTACTGTAATCTGTGCCGTAGGGAGTTTTTCACCTGTGCCTGCTTTGGCGTTGAATGCAATCTCTTCCGGCTCAGTTAGCAATAACTATTTGTTTATCGAAAATGCCATTGATAGTGAATACTTTATTACCCCATCGGCACTTGATCCGCGTTTCAGCGGGTCAAACACGTGGATAAAATACGGTACCTCTCAGGTGAGTCTCGGGTATTTAGGTTTTGTCGGCTGGACTGCGCCTGGAAATTATTATCAGGACATGTGGATTGATAACTCCCCGATTAACGGGCCTTTCCGGGGAATCCGTTGTTATAGTGGCACCCAGTGCCCATCAACCGGGTTTATTGCCGGATTGGGCACTGACAAAAACGGTTTTTATCATGCGCAGGTCGGCTCTGTCGCAGGCGTTATTGGTGGCGCCTACGGATTCGCTTCCCTGACCGATACTGCTTATGAGTACTTTCGCAATGTGCCTACCGGTAGCAGCGAAACCTACGTGTTCAACCGCTGTTATACTTCTGTAAATTATGATTATTCTTCCGGGCAACGGTGCAAAGACCAATCGACAGGATCATGGAATTACGTCAATTACACGTTAACTAAACGCGGTCATCTGTCACTTGTCTCGACTAACGCATTTCAGGAGCTTTGGGTTGCCAGCGACGGTACGCCGAGCATCACCAAAGACTCTGGTTATTGCGAACTTGGCGTGGTAGGCGGTACTGACGGTGTGATTTGCAAAATGGTGAGTTATAACCTGCAACAAACGGCCAATCTGACCGCCTCCTTGACGTTTCGCGCTTTTGTCGATACGGCGATGCTTGGTTTTACGCCCGGAGCGGCCACCGTGAGATACTCCGGGAATGGTTCAAACTGGTATAACTATGGTACTTCAACTGCTTATTACAACGTTTTTACGACCTCCGGAGAATACATTTATATTTTTCTGTCAAAAGCATTTTTGAAGAATCTTGTCGATTCAGGGATCAGCATTACTAACAGTCAGCCCTTTACCTTCGGCTTTTATAATGGCTTAACACCAGAGTCAGGACACTACCAGTTTACCCCTTCGCTACAGCTCAATATTGTGCCGAAGGAGTATGGGATCAGTATCGTCTCTTCGGACAACACAGCTTCTGCGAGCGGTA
The DNA here is from genome assembly GCF_000398825.1 of Citrobacter sp. KTE30. NCBI lineage: Bacteria > Pseudomonadati > Pseudomonadota > Gammaproteobacteria > Enterobacterales > Enterobacteriaceae > Citrobacter > Citrobacter sp. KTE30. The sequence continues at coordinate 744,251 of NZ_KB976055.1, forward strand.
GTGGCACGATTGGCGATGCCGCTCCTATAGAAATGGAGTACACCGTAACCGTCTCAGGTCCCCGTCAAGCAGACAGTATTACCGCGCAAGTTATTGGGGAAAGTACGACGATAAACAGTGTCCCTTACTGTCTGTTTACGTCTGCGCAAGGCGGGCTGTCCGTCCCCATTCCCGCTTTTCTGCAGTACAACAGTCAGTCGGGGGGCGTGGTGCAAAAACGAAATAGCTGCAGTGAAGCGGCAGTCAGTATGAGAGATGCGCAGTGGCAACAGACGCCCTGGGACGCAAATAACAATGACGATGGAAGCTATTATGCTACTGATTTGAAATTGCTTTTCCCAATGAATGATTCACGTTCGATGTTAACCGTTTCCGGCGCTGACTGGGAAGGTGTCGTCAGCGCCAGTGGAGAGATAAAAGTCACGGCGAATTGGGTGGGAGTGACGCCATGAACCGCCGTCGTCTGGCGCTTAGATGGGTATTTATTCTACTTTCCGGTCTGACAGCATTCTCTACACAGGCAGTCTACCTGGAGTCGACCATTTATGAGATGCCATCGGATAAAGCATTTATCAGTAAACGAATCTATAACGATAGCCAGAAACAGAATTTATACAGTATCGGCGCAGTAAAAATTGATAAGCCGGGACCGGGAGGTGAAAACAGAAGTGCTATTGCTGAAGGCGAACTTCTGTTTACTCCGCTGAATTTTTCACTGGCTCCGCAGGCGAGTGAGTTTTTTAAGATTTTCTACCGCGGGCCGCAGGATGATAAAGAACGCTATTACCGAATTCTGTTTCGTGAAATGCCGATCACGCTGTTTACCGAACGTAATCAAGGGAAAGGCGGGCAGGCTCTCCCGGTGATCGCTATGGACACCATATTGGTTGTTCGCCCGAGAAACATAAATCTGGCCTACACCATTGATGAGGCTAACGGAACACTGAAAAACACTGGGAATACTTTTTTTAAAATCATCGTACACCAAGGGTGCAATTCAACCGATGATGAAGCCACCATGCGTTATGTGTTGCCGGGTGAAACCTGGCGTAGTAGTGAGCTCAAAACAAAAAACCGAAAGTTTATCGTAGCGTTGCAGAAATACATCCCAGTAGGTCAGGGGTGCTTCAAACTCAATCAATAGTAAGCATTGAGTCTGATCCGATATGTCATGGTTAGATATCGAACCTATACTGTAACTATCTTTATACAATGCAGTATTCAGCTCAGCACAGATGAAACTTTGGTCATTTGTACTCCATGTCACGGTATTCAAGAGTCAGGCAGTATGAAAAGTATAATTAATGATCAGGTTGAGTACGATTCCACCAGAAAAAGCCTGAAACATCGCGATACTACAATAATCCTTTCGGCATCTACAGCGAGACTACTTGAGCTATTCATTGCCCATAAAAATCAACAACTCCATCGTGAGTTTATCATTGAAGAAGTATGGAAAAAGCATGGCATGGCCCCATCGGGTCATAGCCTTAATAAAAGTATCAGTATATTGCGAAAAGCATTTAGTGAGTTGGGGGCCGATAATCCCATTGAAACATTGCCCCGGCAGGGATTTTTGTTCCATGCTTCGGTCAATGATGAACAGTCATCTTTCAGTGGAGATGTACCTGTTCGTTCGGTAACAGAAACGGTGAACTCACCCGCAACACCGAAACGCAAAAATATTGTTCTGTTCATTTTATTGTTTGCCTTTCTTGGGAGCTCTGTTTTGATATTGCCAGCTCTTAATTCAGGTGCCACGAATTTTATCTATATCAGGGCAATAGGTGATTGTGAACTTTATACTGCCGATGACAATAATGCTGATAAAACGAAAGCGTTTTTATCTTCTGATATGTGGCGAAAAATAAATGCGACTTGTCATGATGGCAAGAAAACAATTGTTTTTTATGATGATAATAATTTATCGGCAGGTAATGATCTTAAAGAGAATTTTTTGGGGATCTGTACGCTGGATAAAGGAGGGGCTGCCCGTGAATGCGAAAATTATCTTTATTAGCGGGGCGATCTTTCTTGCGGTGATAACAGCATACTTTTTTTATCGCCATCAAGAACCTGAGACGCTGACCTGCTCTGCCAAGAATTACCTGCATCTGGAGGCGCAAACTCAGGGCGTAAAAATTGAAGGTGAAGTTCTGTTGGTTTTTCGTATTTCTTCCGCTACCGAAGGGCGGGTATCCCAGATAGGGAGCCTTAATATTCAGGGTAAGCACTATGCTGTAGATCGTAATGTTGTCCTGAATTTTATTGGCAAAGACCGTGACGGATATCTGCAGACTCGTCGCTTGGCTATTGTCAAAAATAAAAATGACAATGTTCCCGATGACATTACCGAACTGCTTATGTCTCAACAGGATATTTTCTATTATAAGGTCATCCGTATCGCAGGAAATGTCTATGCAATAAGAGATCTGCGACGTACGCTCATGGTTTGTCGGGCAGCATAAATCAAGGTAATGTGTTAGTATTTTGATTTTTGTGGTTGTATATTTTGTCGTTGCTTGCATTCGTGGTTTTTTGTTTTGCCTTGTAGTGAAAATGAGTAAAAGGATTTGTACTGATGAAAATTAGGAATTTTCCTTTTTTGATATTTAAAATGGATTTACCATTTAATGGGAATACGCATATGGATAATTGTGATTATAAACTCTGAAATTACGTGATATGGCTTATGGATAAAGTTAATTCACGAACCGCCTTATAATTGCTGGAGGCTGAAGGTGTTGTATATTCTCTCGTGTATATAACGAGGGACCTGCTATGCCATAAATTTAAGTTGGTGGTAACTATGAATACGAAAAAGGTTTTTCTGCTCAGTTATGATATTTTTCTTTTCTCAGGGATAAAAGCGTGGCTGCCAAATCTGGTACTGGTTGATGCGCGATCATTTATTTCTGGTACACAGTCAGTTATTCCACGATACCCGTCCTGTTTGCTGGTGATCGATAACCGGTTACCATTGCTACTGGTCAGGAAATGGTTTCAGAGAAATAGCACGCAGTTTATCAACATCAACTGTATTGTTCTTCGGATGAATGAAACTCGTTCTGTTAATCGAGGATACGAGGAGTATGCTTTCATTAATGGACGAGAATTATCTGATCAATTGATTTCTCAGCTAAGAGCCAATTTAATGGCACCCAATGAGGTTGTGGAGGTCACTAAAGGTTCGACGATTTTTAATTTTCATTTGACTGAATTTGAAGAGGAAATGTTGTATTCATCATTCACAAAAGAAAAATTGCACGACTTTTGTATTGCTAACTCACTAACAACTAAGTCAGTTTATCGATATCGGGAGCGGATAACCGCTCGTCTGGGATTTTCTCATTTTAATGAAACTATCATTTTTTTAACCAGGAATAATTTATTGCATGAAGGCTACCCGACAAGCAGTCATTCTGGTGAGAATGTAATTTATGGCGATGCATATGATGTTTCAGATTCTGGCCGACTGAGTATGGCAATAAGGAATGAAGAAATCATTCCTTATTTTCAGCCCATCGTAAATATCAATGGGGACGTTTGTGGTGTTGAGGTTTTAGCTCGGTGGCCACAGGGCCATAATTATGCGATTTCTCAGCGTGAGTTTATACCTCTGGCTGAAAAAAGTGGCTTAATGAATGAGTTAACGAGCTATTTAATGACCACCGTCGCGCGTAATCTGGTCGACGGAAGCGAGGATATTAATAAAACGCTATTCGTCTCCTTTAATGTCAGTCCATCAGGTTTAAGTAATCCTGTTTTTTATTGGGAATGCCTTAACTTTATGGAGATAACGCAAAGACTACCGATAAAATTAATGATTGAAATAACCGAAAATCAGACTCTAACTATCACTCCAGCTCTCAAAGAGCTGATACGATCGTTGCGAAACAGAGGGGTGCTGTTTGCTTTAGATGATTTTGGCACGGGATACGCTAATCTCTGCTATCTCAATGAGTTAGACCTGGATGTAATCAAAATTGATAAAACGTTCATCAAGGCTATTAAAGAAGTTGAGCAACATATCCCTATGCTCGAGTCAATCATTCATCTTTCCGGACTCCTGGGGTTACGCATGGTGGCGGAAGGCGTTGAATATGGCTATCAGCAGCAATGGTTGCGGAAAAATAATGTGGATTACCTGCAGGGTTATCAATTTTTACCGCCAGTGATGTTTGATGATTTTATGCGTTTTTACAAGCAGTCTGTAGGGCTGTTTGAATCAGCGTCGGATTCAACTTTTTCAGCGTAAACTTGTCGGGAACATCAGGGGCGGATGCCTCTGATGCCGGTTTTTTTGCCGAGGTTAGTACTACAGATCCTGCCTGTCTGGTGAAGACGATAGCCTGTTCTGAGTGAAACATTGTTTGTTTATGTGTCTTTTACAGGGTATTTATAGCGGTATCAGCGTTAATCAAACCGCTTCCGAGGTTAGTCTATAGCCATGCGTCATTTCCTGACAAAATTAAGAGTCTGGCTTCCACCACCACTCATCTTAATATTATTCCTCATCGCGGATGCGTTGACGGCGATCCCGCGTTTCACATTTGGCGCGGCGACTATTGTAATAAGTGCATTGTTGGCTAGCGCCAGTTTGGCGATGATACTGCATACCGCGTGGCAGATGCGGAAGAAACGTACGACGCTAAACCCACTGCATGCAGAGAAATCGACCACGCTTGTTACTGGCGGATGTTATGCCTGGAGCCGCAATCCAATCTATCTTGGAATGAGTGGACTCCAGTTAGCTTTTGCTCTCTACGTCGGTAGCCTGATTGGAATATTGGTTGCACCACTGTTTATGCTGGCGGTTGCCAGATTGCACATTGATTTTGAAGAGGAACAACTGCGAAAACATTTCGGGCTGGAATGGAAACACTATGAGCAGCGTGTTCGCCGCTGGTTATAGCGTTCCCTTGCTGCGTACAGGATGCCTGTGACGACACGATTCGTGCGTAATTGAATCCGGATGATGCAAAAATAGGCGTTTGATTCGCAAGGCCATTGACGCGTCGCCCGGTTAGTTTTAACCTTCTACCCCGTGCTCACATTCGTGGACATGTCCTTTTCAGGGCCGATATAGCTCAGTTGGTAGAGCAGCGCATTCGTAATGCGAAGGTCGTAGGTTCGACTCCTATTATCGGCACCATCTCAACTTCCTCAAACGTCCGTATTCATCCATAAATACCCTGATTTATAAAGATTTTACTGCTTTTTAGTCCATCATCGTCCGTAACCATCCAGTAGAATCCGATACAGAATGTGTATAGGATTGTGTATATGTTCCTGTTCGGTCTTGGATTCCTATACACATGCCTTTAAACGATATGCAGATTCGCCGCGCTAAGCCTGAAACTAAAGCCTATACACTTGGAGATGGGCAAGGGCTGTCATTGCTTATAGAACCTAATGGAAGCAAGAGCTGGCGGTTCCGCTATCGCTTTGCCGGTAAACCCAAGATGATCTCGCTTGGCGTTTACCCAACGATTACCCTTGCCGATGCTCGTTCCCGTCGTGAGGAAGCTCGAAAACTTGTGGCAGAAGGAAAGAACCCTAGTGAGGTTCGAAAAGAGCAAAAGCTGGCTCTGCAAACTGAGTCTGAAAGCGCCTTCGAAAAGATAGCCAAAGAATGGCATCAAATGAAATCTGCCAAATGGTCGGTGGGATATGCATCAGACATCATGGAAGCGTTTAAGAACGATATTTTTCCTTATGTCGGAACAAGGCCAGTGGGAGAGATTAAACCGTTAGAGCTGCTGAACGTTCTGCGTAAAATTGAGAAACGTGGTGCGTTGGAGAAAATGCGCAAAGTGCGGCAGCGATGTTCAGAAGTTTTTCGCTACGCAATTGCAACGGGTAGGGCGGAGTACAATCCTGCGGCGGATCTCTCCAGCGCTCTCGAAGTACATCAATCCAATCATTTCCCGTTCTTAAAAGCTGATGAGATACCTGATTTTCTACGAGCCTTAGAGGGTTACACCGGGAGTAAGCTTGTCCAGATAGCTACGAAATTACTGATGATTACGGGTGTGAGAACCATTGAATTACGAGCAGCCTTATGGTCAGAATTTGATCTAGATAACGCTATTTGGGAAATTCCCGCTGAAAGGATGAAAATGCGCAGATCACATCTTGTGCCATTGTCTGTTCAGGCGTTAGATTTACTCAATGAACTCAAGATCATGACAGGGAACTATCGTTATGTTTTTCCGGGGCGGAACGATCCGAACAAGCCTATGAGTGAGGCGAGTATTAATCAGGTTATCAAGCGTATTGGTTATGGCGGGAAAGTCACTGGTCATGGTTTTCGACATTCCTTATCCACTATCCTACATGAAAAAGGATATGATTCGGCTTGGATAGAAATACAACTTGCTCATATAGATAAGAATAATATCAGAGGCACATATAACCACGCTCAATATATTGATAAACGTCGGGGTATGATGCAATGGTATTCAAATTACATATTGGTTAAAGGATAATTATGGACAATCCACGCAGTGCTATAGGAGCAATCAAAGGTTATTTCTATCAGTTTGATAAAACTATTCTTGAATTATTGAAACGCTCCGATGAAGATGTCATTTGTATTGAGGGGGTTGAAGATATTGATCTTAAAACTGCCGATGACAATACAGCTATACAATGTAAATATTATGAGAGTACAGAATATAATTCATCTGTCATAGCGCCACCTATTCGCTTAATGTTAAAGGATTTCGCAGAGAGAGTTTTTAACAATAGAGAGTCGTATAAATATACATTGTATGGATATTATTCTAAAGGGCATGATAAACTAACCCTTCCATTGACAGTTGAGTATTTGAAAGATAATTTTTTGATATATCATGAATATGAAAAAAAAGATAATGATAAAAAAGGTGATGAAAAAAGGATAAAGAAAAGAATTGAAGTTCATACGGACTTAGGTCTTACAGATCAGCACCTATCAGATTTTATCAATTTATTGACTATTGATATACACGCGCCTTCCTATGATGAGCAAATAAAAGATGTATTAGATGCCATTAAAATTATTTATTCATGCTCTGTATTTGAGGCTGAATTTTATTATTATAACAACGCAATTTCACTCATAAAAAAATATTCCACATTGAAAGGTGAGGAAAACAGAAGGATCTTACCTTTAGAGTTTAGAAATCGGATAGATAATAAGAGTATTTTATTCGATATATGGTTCTCAATATTCAAGTCAGAAGCTATTTATTGTAAGGAGTTAAGAGAGAAATATTTTCCATCGGTAATGAATACTAGTAATTTTGATCGTATTTTTATTATTGAGAATAACGGCTACAAAATTAATGAGGTAGTTGAGTTAATAGTTGTTATTTTAAATAGATGGTCTGCTATCAGTATAAAAATAAAAGAAGGGGATAGATTTTGCCCATATATTTATATTCATGGGATGTCTTCCTCTGATTTATTAGAGTTGAAGTTAGCATTAAGGGCGTCAGGATATCCACCGATGGATGGATATGATTTTCATGGAGCAATTTTTAATTGTGAATCATTAATGAGAGATGTTAATGATATCTCATTTTATAAACTTAGATTTATAAATGATATAAATGTTATAGATGATATTTTATCAAGGTCAACTAGAAGAAAAGAAATCTATCAATTCTATATAAATGAACCTATTTATGATTATGAGAGCAAGCGAGATAAGGTTGTTAAAATACAGGTTAAATCATTGGAAATGTGCAAGAGGATATTAAAATGACTGAACATGATTTGAATGATATTAATGCTGAGGTTATATCTGTTTATCCAAATAATATTAAAATTCTTGTGACCGATCTTAATGATTTTAAAGATGGCCAAAATTTAAAAGTTGGTTCATATATCAAGGTTCCATCTGATGATGGGACCATGATGCTTATTGGCATTATTGAAAACTTCTCGATTGAAGCTAAAGAAAGTGGTGAGAGGAAGTATCTTATACAAGCTAACCCATTAGGTATCATCAAAAATGGGAAGTTTGAGCGTGGTGGTGATTCAATTGCATTACCTCCTAAAGAGGCAGCGCCAGCAACATATGATGATATTAGAAGTATTTACAAAGATTCTGTAGAAAAAAATAAGCAATTTGAGTTTTGCTCTCTTTCATATAACGACAATATTAGAATTCCATTAGATGGTAACAAGTTTTTTAATAAACATATTGCCATAATAGGATCGACAGGTTCTGGTAAATCGCATACTGTCTCTAAAGTAATACAAACGGCTATAAATGGCAAAAGTGGAGATTTTAGTTTAAATAACTCGCATATTATTATTTTTGATATTCACTCTGAGTATCGCTCAGCATTTCCTGATGCTAATTTTTTAGATGTCAATAATTTATGTTTGCCCTATTGGTTGCTAAACAGTGAGGAATTAGAAGAGATTCTGTTAGATACCGGTGAAAGAGATAACTATAATCAGTCGTCGGTATTTAGAATGTTGGTAACTGCAAATAAGAGAAAACACAATCCATCTTTATCGAAAGTTTTTTATGACAGCCCTGTGTTTTTTGATATAGATGAAGTTGAAAATGCTTTAAAAAACCTGCGAGATGAGACCAAAAATTCAAAAGCAAATGATAGATATATGATCATTGGTGAGTCTGGTGAAGCAGATAAAAAGGGGGATAGTTCCACAACCCAAGATTGTGGTTGCCAACTTAATGACGCTGATCGTATTGATAAATATTTTGAGAAAAAATTTAATTTCTACAACACTAAAAACTCGAATATAACAAAAGGGTTTTATGCTGATGGGACTTTAGATAAATTTATTTCTCGATTCTCAGAAAAAATCAATCAGGATAGGTTATCATTTCTTTTCTCTGAGAAATCTAGAAATAATAAATTTGAAGATGTTATCAGGAGTTTGTTAGGAGTAAAAACAACACCGGGTGATAACAGGAACGTGACTATCATAGATTTAAGTGGAATACCTTTTGAGGTTTTGAGTATTACGGTTTCTTTAATATCTAGGCTGATTTTTGAATATGGTTATGTCTATAAAAAAATGAAAGAGGCCAATGGTGAAAATACTGATTTTCCCATTCTTTTAGTTTATGAAGAGGCTCATAAATACGTTCCAAATAGTGAGCTTGTTAGATATAGATCTTCTAAGAAGTCAATTGAACGTATTGCTAAGGAAGGCCGGAAATATGGGGTTACCTTACTTCTTGCCAGCCAAAGGCCATCCGAAATATCTGAGACCATATTCTCTCAATGTAATAATTTTATAGCGATGAGGTTAACTAACCCTGTAGATCAAAATTATGTCAAGAGACTGCTCCCTGATACACTTGGAGCTATCATTGATACTTTACCTTCCCTTAAGGCTGGTGAAGCTTTAATTATTGGGGAGTCAATTGTTTTGCCTTCCATAGTTTCTATTGATCTATGTCCAGAGGATAAGCAACCATCTTCAAATGACATAAGATATTGGGAAGTTTGGAAACAGCAATGGCATAATGTAGATTTTTCAGGTGTCAAAGACCATTGGCTTAAATAACTTCAAAATTTGTTAATTAGGGGTTCTCTAAATACCTTTTGTCTACTTGCCGCTTCCGAGCGGCTTTTTCTTTGCCTTCATCAGGCTGCCTCAGAAGCCCTTCAAGCCCTCGAACATAGCTCCACCACTCACCGACACTCTCTTGAAGCCGCGCGACGCAGTGACGCGCTCAGGCCGTAAATTAAATACACATGTTAATGTTGGCGCGCAATGCTCTCCCCGCCACGCCTGCCCGCTTCCCGGGGCGCTTTTAATGCAGGTGCATGAAGGGGCTCAGGCCGCGCCAGTGCTGGTGCGGCGGGGTGTGGAAAATTCAGAGCTTTGCATGCAAAGCCATGCAGCGTAGGCATGCATGGCTATTTTTATTAAAAAGACGGGTATTTTCGGGGCGTTTTATGCGGATTTTTTGCGGGTCTGCGCGGCCTGTCTGCGCATGAAAATCTGACTCTGTTCAGGCGTATATTTTGCCCGGTTGTCGTCTCTCGATGCTCTGTCAGGCCGGAAACCTATGGTTGTCAGAATGTCACGATCTTCCTCTGCATAATCAATATTTCCTCCGCGGGTTACATGAACGGACAGCGCTTCGCGAACACTGGCGGCCGCCCGGTCGAGAGCCCGTTCTCTGACAATGTCAGGTTGTTCGCTGAGATGCAGTAATTCCGGTGCCAGTGCAGCGGCCAGCGCGTCGCCGCTTACCTGCATAAAAGCGTGGAGCTGACGCCGGATACTGATACGCTGCACGGCCTCATGTGACCGGATGTACTGCCCGGCCGACTGATTTACCGCCCATTTTTTCAGGTCAATATCATCCCGCAGCGCCTGTGTTTCCTCCGGTTCATAACGGGTGCAGGTCAGCTCCAGCTCCTTCAGCGCCATTTCAGCCCGCGCCAGTGCTGACTTGCTGCTCATCCAGTCCGATTTATTCTTCTGACAGGTTTCAAAGGCCTGTTCCAGTAGTGCTCGTGCCATTGTCTTTTCTCCTGAATCAGTGGCGCAGCGATGAGCGGGCGCAGTCCAGAATTCGGGGCGGTGTTTCTGGTACTGTCTGCGGCGGTTCGGGCTTTTCTTCTGCCGGTGGCCGTATCACCTCGTCGATAGACTCGGTGGTGCGAAAGGTTGCGGAGCAAAAGACATTCACGCACTGGAGGTAGCTCTGTTTGACGTTATCCGACAGGTAACGACTGGTACGGACATGGGCAGCCTGTTTGCAGTACGGGCAGCGCATCATGGCTTAACCCCCTGTGATTTTTTCTTCTGTGCCAGCTCTTTAGCCCGCGCCATTCTGAGAACAGGGCTTTTAAAGAGCTTCATGTCCACGCCGGTGAGTGCCGGACGGTGAAGCCCAATTTTTGAAATTACCGGCTCCTGCGCCATGTTGAATGTGTAGTACCTGCTTTGCGCCAGTACATTCTCCCCCAGTTCCTGAATGAGAATGTTGTGAGGGTGTTCTTCTCCTTTCATTTCGAGTTCACGCAGACGTAACGCAAATGCGCGCACCAGTGAGGGAGGGATGTCTTTCATCACGGTCGCCCACTCATTCCGGGAGTAGGCAGAGAACACCGTAAAATGCGTGCCGACGTACTTATCTCCTGATGTACAGGCGGCCAGCATGGTACTGGCTTTATCATCGTTGAGCTCATCAATCAGGGCGGTGAATTCCTCCGCCAGCTCCCGACCGGCCACTCGCTGACTGTGTTCGGCTTTCAGTTCCGGGGTCATCATGCCGCGCAG
>NZ_KB976055.1:755531-758123 GCF_000398825.1 Citrobacter sp. KTE30
TTCAGCGCCATTTCAGCCCGCGCCAGTGCTGACTTGCTGCTCATCCAGTCCGATTTATTCTTCTGACAGGTTTCAAAGGCCTGTTCCAGTAGTGCTCGTGCCATTGTCTTTTCTCCTGAATCAGTGGCGCAGCGATGAGCGGGCGCAGTCCAGAATTCGGGGCGGTGTTTCTGGTACTGTCTGCGGCGGTTCGGGCTTTTCTTCTGCCGGTGGCCGTATCACCTCGTCGATAGACTCGGTGGTGCGAAAGGTTGCGGAGCAAAAGACATTCACGCACTGGAGGTAGCTCTGTTTGACGTTATCCGACAGGTAGCGACTGGTACGGACATGGGCAGCCTGTTTGCAGTACGGACAGCGCATCATGGCTTAACCCCCCGCGATTTTTTCTTCTGTGCCAGCTCTTTAGCCCGCGCCATTCTGAGAACAGGGCTTTTAAAGAGCTTCATGTCCACGCCGGTGAGTGCCGGACGGTGAAGCCCAATTTTTGAAATTACCGGCTCATGCTCCATGTTGAATGTGTAGTACCTGCTTTGCGCCAGTACATTCTCACCCAGCTCCTGAATGAGAACGTTGTGAGGGTGTTCTTCTCCCTTAATTTCGAGCTCACGCAGACGTAACGCAAAAGCGCGTATCAGCGCCGGGGGAATCTCCTTCATTACCACCGCCCACTCATTCCGGGCATGGACAGAAAGCGCCTTTGAATGGGCGCTGATGTATTCTTTTCCTGATGTACAGGCGTCCAGCATGGTACTGGCTTTATCATCGTTGAGTTCATCAATCAGGGCGGTGAATTCCTCCGCCAGCTCCCGACCGGCCACTCGCTGACTGTGTTCGGCTTTCAGTTCCGGGGTCATCATGCCGCGCAGTTCGCGAAAACGGGTACGCCAGTTCTGTTCCGCTTCGGCACTTTCATTCAGGGCGTTCTGACGTTCTTTCTCACTGCGGGTAATGGCCGCATCAATATCATTCAGTTTCAGCATGTTTTCCGTGTGCGCGGATTTGGCCTTGCTGAATGCCTCAAGCGCATTATTTATCGTGGCCTCTGCGTTCTGGTTTGCTTTCTCGTTAAGGGTATCCAGTGCGCTGTCAATGGCCGTGCGGATGTTCTCATCCTGCGTGCTGCCGATGGTTTTCATTACTGCGGTAAACAAATCTGGTTTCATCGTCGGGTTCTCTCTGTGTTTTCAACCTGACGCCATTCTGCCGTCCCTCAGACAACAACTCGATTCATTGCCGTTGTCGCAGACATGGCACAAACAGGACTTAAAAACCCGGCTGGCCAGAGAAAGGTCGCAGGTAAACCCCTCTCTCTGTTTGTTTTTTTACATATAACTATTCACTACTGTTCACTCAGTATAAAAATATAAGTAAAACAATAAATTAAAGAGTGAACAGTTGAGAGGAAAGTGTTCACCAACTGTTCACTACTGTTCACTGGTCTGAACATCCCGAATGTAAATTTTATGCGGTATATCCTATTAATTCATGCTGTTAGGGTGATTAAATCAATTTGCATTTCACTTTTGAAATCTCCAGTGCCTTATAACTCCTTCCAGTGCCTTTAAATGGTCTTGAGTAAAAAAACAGCACCCGTTGTTCCGTGCTTTGTACAATTTCCCCCTGTTGCATTGAGAAAAAATATTCACAAAATAGAGCGCTACCTGATACCGGACGGACACGTCCGGATCTCTGCGGATATTAACGAGGTAGCGTTATGCACACAGTTTCATCAGTACCATCTTCCCCCACCACCGCGCACCCGATGCCGGTTTCAGCCCCGGCTCAGGAGCGTTTTTTACGTCTCCCGGAAGTCATTCATCAGTGCGGCCTGTCCCGCTCCACGCTCTACGATTTAATCGCCCGCAATGCTTTCCCGGCGCAGGTTTCCCTCGGGGGTAAAAATGTCGCCTGGCTGCAGTCTGAAATCACGGCGTGGATGGAAGAGCGTGTCGCGCACCGCAACCGGAAATACGACGCATGAATCAGAGCCGTTTTCACAAAGCCCCTTTTTCTGGCTTGCATCCGTTGTGTGTTTCCTGGTACAGTTTCGTCGCTGTCGCAAAATCGACAGCCGGAATTGGCGTTCCGTGTAACTCAATGGCGACAACAGACGCGCTATGCGTCTTTTTTTATGTCGTAGCTCAGACACACCCATTTTCCGGGCTGTGGTGTTTATGCGTACACCACGGTTCCTGTCAGATAATGGTAGTCCGGGCGGGGCAGCCTTCGGGCTGGCCGGTATTCATTGAGGCCGGTTACGCCAACCCCGTTCGGGCTGCCACCAGTGAAATTGGCGTTTCCGGTGGTAGCAGCAACCGCTACTCAATGGAGATTGCCATCATGGCTGCGACCCTCACCCCGTCACACCCGCAGTTTGTCTTTATGTTTGCCGCCGTCCGTCGCGCAGACCGTAAACCCCGTATCTGTATGCTCCGCACCGTTGCCGGTGACGAGCTGGCCGCCCGCCGCACCCTTGTCCGGGAATACGTGCTTTCCCTTGCCGCCCGTCTGCCGGTTATGGAGGTGTCACATGCATAATAAAAACACCCCTCAGACCGTCTCAGCGCGTCGTGATGACCTTAACCCCATGCA
>NZ_KB976055.1:765373-1410713 GCF_000398825.1 Citrobacter sp. KTE30
AAACCCGGCTGGCCAGAGAAAGGTCGCAGGAATCCCCCCTCACTCTGTTTGTTTTTTTACGATTAACTATTCACTACTGTTCACCTTTAAGAAAAAGATAAGTAATACAGTAAGATAAGTGGTGAACAGTTGAGGGTCTGACTGTTCACCGTCTGTTCACCACTGTTCACCCTCCTGTTTTTTCAGCCAGTTATTCACTTAGACCTTTTGGTAATTAAAAAGCAAATTAATATAAGAAAAAGCAATAGAAGGATTGCCAATGGATTGCCACAGGATTGCCAGTGTATGCCTCTGTTTGCCATTCACCTGTTAACGGTTTGTTGTGTGGGATTTCACTGCAAAATGACTTGTTGCCCTGCGTAAAAATATTCACAAAATAGTGAGCTACCCGAAGCCGGACGGACACGACCGGCACTGTATGGACTTTGTGAGGTAGCCCGATGCACACCGCTTTTTCTTCCCCGTCTTCTGCCCCTGCCGCGCCACTGATGCCGGTTTCTGATACCGTTCACGAACGCTTTATCCGTCTGCCCGAAGTGATGCATCTGTGCGGCCTGTCCCGCTCGACCATTTACGACCTCATCAGCCGGGAAGCCTTCCCGAAACAAATCTCCCTCGGCGGAAAAAATGTGGCGTGGGCGCAGTCTGAAATCACTGCATGGATGGCGGATCGCATTGCCGAACGTAACCGGGGCTATGACGCATGATGATGATCGTTCAGCAAACAGCCCCTTTTTCTGGCTTGCTTCTTTTCGCCGTTTCCAGGTATAGTTTTCCCGCTGTCGCAAAATCGGCAGCCGGGATTGGCGTCCCGTTTACAACATTGGCGACACCGGACGCGCCTTGCGTCTTTTTTTGTGTCTATGCCTCAGCGCATCCATTTTTGATCCAGAGATTTATCTGTCTATGGATCCTTCGTGTAATGGTGGCTCAGGCGGGGGCTTCTCACGAAGCGCCGGTTTCCAATGTTGCCGGTTACGCCAACCCCGTCTGGGCTACCACCAGTGAAATTGGCGTTTCCAGTGGTAGCAGCCACATGCAAACATTGGAGGTTGCCCTTATGGCTACGATCCTCACCCCGTCACACCCGCAGTTTGTCTTTGTGTTTGCCGCCGTTCGTCGCGCAGACCGTAAACCCCGTATCTGTATGCTCCGCACCGTTGCCGGTGATGAACACGCTGCACGCCTTTCTCTCGTTCGCAATTACGTCCTCTCGTTTGCTGGCCGCCTGCCGGTTGCGGAGGTGCGCGCATGAGACACACCACCATTACCGCCCGTGACCTCGAATGTCTGGAGCATATGCGCAATGTCGGCCAGCTCGTCGGCGACCTGATGCAGGTGCAGGACTGCGCCACCGTTCGTCGTGACCCGGCGCAGCAGTTACAGCTCACCTCCGTGATTTACCTCATGACCGCCCAGCTCGACGGCGTGGTCGAACGCTGCAATCAGCAGTGGCTGACCGGGGAGGGTAACGTATGAAAAAGCCATTACCGCCCGTATTACGCGCCGCGCTCTATCGTCGCGCCGTGGCCTGTGCATGGCTGACCCTGTGCGAACGTCAGCACCGCTATCCACACCTCACCCTCGACGCGCTGGAAAGCGCCATTGCCGCCGAGCTGGAGGGCTTCTACCTGCGCCAGCATGGCGAGGAAAAAGGCCGCCAGATTGCCTGTGCACTGCTGGAAGATTTAATGGAAGCCGGACCACTCAAAGCCGCGCCGTCGCTGTCTTTTCTCGGGCTGGCCGTGATGGATGAGCTTTGCGCCCGTCATATCACCGCACCAGTACTGCACTGAGGGGGAAAACAACGATGAAAATGAACGTAACAGAAACGGTAAAACAGGCGTGCGGCCACTGGCCGCGCATTCTCCCGGCGCTGGGTGTGAAGGTGATTAAAAACCGCCATCAGGCCTGTCCGGTGTGCGGCGGCTCTGACCGTTTTCGCTTTGACGATAAAGAGGGGCGCGGCACGTGGTACTGCAATCAGTGTGGCGCAGGTGACGGGCTTAAGCTGGTAGAGAAAGTGTTTGGCGTGACCCCGTCAGTAGCTGCCGGAAAGGTGAACGCCGTGACCGGCAACCTGCCGCCGGTTGCCCCGGAAGTGATTGCGGCCGCAGAGGCTGAAACCGATGCCGACCGCAAGGCAGCGGCCGCGCTGGCGGTCAGGCTCATGGAGAAAATCCGACCGGCCACCGGCAACGCCTACCTCACCCGCAAGGGTTTCCCCGCTCAGGAATGTCTGACGCTCACCGTCATGCATAAAACCGGCGGCGTGACGTTCCGCACCGGTGATGTGGTTGTCCCGCTGTATGACGATACCGGCGCACTGGTTAACCTTCAGCTTATCAATGCTGACGGTCTCAAACGCACCCTGAAAGGCGGTCAGGTCAAAGGGGCATGTCATATCATCGAAGGACAGAAACAGACCGGAAAACGCCTGTGGATTGCGGAGGGTTATGCAACTGCGCTCACCGTGCATCATCTGACCGGGGAAACCGTCATGGTGGCGCTGTCCTCCGTAAACCTCCTTTCTCTGGCGAGCCTTACCCGTCACAAATACCCGGCCTGTCAGATTGTCCTCGCAGCCGACCGCGACCTTAACGGCGATGGCCAGAAAAAAGCCGCCGCGGCCGCAGAAGCCTGTGAGGGTGTTGTTGCCCTGCCGCCAGTGTTCGGTGACTGGAATGATGCGTTTATGCAGCACGGCGAGGAAGCCACGCGGAAAGCCATTTATGACGCCATCCGGCCACCGGCGCAAAGTCCGTTTGATACCATGAGCGAGGCGGAATTTACCGCCATGAGCGCCAGCGACAAGGCTCTGCGGGTGCATGAGCATTACGGCGAAGCGCTGGCGGTGGATGCGAACGGCCAGCTCCTGTCCCGCTATGAAAACGGCATCTGGAAAAATATCCCTGCCGCCACTTTTTCACGAAATGTGGCTGACTTATTCCAGCGTCTGCGCGCCCCGTTCTCGTCCGGGAAAATTGCCTCGGTGGTGGAGACCCTGAAACTGATTATTCCGCAGCAGGATACACCGGCACGTCGTCTGATTGGCTTTCGCAACGGGGTACTCGATACCCAAAGCGGCGTATTCAGCCCGCACCATAAATCGCACTGGCTGCGCACGCTGTGTGATGTGGATTTTACCCCGCCGGTGGAAGGGGAAACGCTGGAGACTCACGCGCCGAACTTCTGGCGCTGGCTCGACCATGCGGCCGGTAAAAATCCACAAAAACGCGACGTGATTCTGGCTGCGCTGTTTATGGTGCTGGCGAACCGTTACGACTGGCAGCTCTTTCTCGAAGTCACCGGTCCCGGCGGGAGCGGCAAAAGTATTCTGGCCGAAATCGCGACTCTGCTCGCCGGGGAAGATAACGCCACGTCAGCCGATATCGACACACTGGAAGACCCGCGCAAGCGTGCCTCCCTGATTGGCTTCTCGCTTATCCGTCTGCCAGACCAGGAAAAATGGAGCGGTGACGGCGCAGGACTCAAGGCCATCACCGGCGGCGATGCGGTCTCGGTTGACCCGAAATACCAGAATCCGTACTCAACGCATATTCCGGCTGTAATTCTGGCCGTGAACAATAACCCGATGCGCTTCACCGACCGCAGCGGCGGCGTCTCCCGTCGCCGGGTGATTATTCATTTCCCGGAGCAGATTGCCCCGGAGGAACGCGACCCGCAGCTCAGGGATAAAATTGCGCGCGAGCTGGCCGTCATTGTGCGCCAGCTTATGCAGAAATTCAGCGACCCGATGACCGCCCGCGCACTGCTCCAGTCGCAGCAGAACTCCGACGAGGCGCTCAGCATTAAGCGCGATGCAGACCCGACGTTTGATTTTTGCGGCTATCTGGAAATGCTCCCGCAGACCAACGGGATGTTTATGGGGAATGCCAGCATCATCCCGCGTAATTATCGTAAATATCTCTATCACGCGTATCTGGCCTATATGGAGGCTAACGGCTACAGGAACGTGCTCAGCCTGAAAATGTTCGGGCTGGGGCTGCCCATGATGCTGAAAGAGTACGGCCTGAATTATGAGAAGCGGCACACCAAGCAGGGGATACAAACCAATCTGTCGCTGAAAGAGGAAAGCTACGGAGACTGGTTGCCGAAGTGCGACGACCCCGCAGCAACATAACCTCACTCAGACCGGCAACAGCCGGTCTTTTCCTTTCTGGCCATTGCCACAAGGTGAACAATCCACTGTTCACCCTTCACCGTATATTCACCCTGTATCACCATGAAATTATTGATAAAAAACCAGAGGTGAACAGTGTGAACAGTAAAACCTAAAAAAACTTTTTTATCATCCTCTACTGCCTGCTCACTGCCATATAATTCTGTACCGTGTTCACGGTATTCTGTTGAAAGTAATGTTTAAAATATTAAGGGCGGTTAAATCGTCCGCATTCAATGAGGTTAACAATGGCGCAGGATGCTTGGATTGTGCAATTGCAGATGCTATTAGCTCATATACCTGTTAAGGATATTATGATTAATGCCGTCGGAAGTTTTGTTGGTGGTGTAGCACTCATTTGGCTTGCAATGAGTAAGCATGGCGTTCGTTTTTTAAGGGCAAAGTTAGCAAGACCTAATGTTCGTATCGAACGACGTAGAACACCTGAAAATATATTCACAGGGATAGAGCTTGGTACTCCATCTCGCTGGGTTGAACAGCAATTAGGTGTTCCTAACCGCAAAGGCGATAAATGGTGGGGATATAGGTTTTCAGACTCACTGGTTTCTCTGACATTCGACTCAAATGATTCTATCGAAACCATCGCAGTGGCATTGATTGACCATGATACAACTTTCGAATTTCCTTCTTGGCACCTTTGCTGCCCACCGTTGGGAAAATTAACCCTAAAAGATCTTATGGAAGAGGAACACTTAACTTTGGAGTATAGGGAATCCTTAAGGCATCAAGAACTTGTCGTTTCGGGAAGAGAAGGACCGCCAGGAGCATGGAGTTATGTTGCCTTTGGGGCATTGTCGCCTCATGTCCCTGGGCAGTTGTTACCGAGTGATTTCGAATGGGATAGTGATCGTGAAACTCTTCTGAGCAGCTCACAAGATGTAAAAATCAACTGGGCTGCAGTTTCAAGCACCTCATACATCAATGTTTTTCCATGGGATTTAGGTTTAACGCTTCGACCTTGATAGCATCGATTTGGCGTAACAGCTTATGTTGATAAATGGGGTTGATCATTGTGGAAGTGAGTAGAACTCGTGTCCAGATTTTGGCCTGAAGAGGGTGTATGAAAAATGAACGCATTCGCCAATGTGTATAGGTGTGTGTATAGATTTATTCTTCGATATTAATTTATTCAATAAAATCAATTTATTGATCTTGTTTATCGACTCCTATTATCGCACCACCTTTTCTCGTAAAATCATCAAGTTACTATTGCAGTGTTTTGCTTTGTTCAGCACTAATGTGCATTTTGCGCGTTGCGGATGTGACAAAATTGAGGCAACTGATGATCAATATATTTGTTTCAATGAGTTGAACAATGCAACGTGGGAGTTTTGTAAGACGTGCAATCGCAGGTCCTCGCCATTCTGTGAGCGGAGGTTTTAGCTCTGAATTACATGAAAACCACAATTTTACTTAGGGATGGGGTGATTTTACATGAATAAGAACATTTACCTAGAAAAAACAATCGACTAACATAAACTTCTTGGCAGAAATCCTTGTCATCTTGCGCTGTATTTTTTAATCTATCTTCAATATCTACCAGAAGATAGGCCTCTCATGAAATTCCAGGACGTTGCTACTTTTTCCGGAAATATTCTCACCTTTTTGGGATTGCCAGCACTGATTTTTTTTAAATTTTCCTCTTTTTTGTTTTTTCTGAATGAATGGAAGATTCCTTTCATATGTGGTTCTGTTGTCATTCTAATAACTACATTAATTTATCATCGAAAAAAAAGACGTTATCCCAACAAGTCGAGTTGTTTCTCATTGCTTGTGTTGTTTTTTGCAATGGGTTGTGCGATTTTCTACCAACCATACCCTGAATTTGCACAGATAAGCATTTCTGGCTTCTATAATGAAAAAGATGGGGGGTGGAACAGTAGTAATACAGATGAAAATGCTTATGACATCACTCACCAGATGGAGGAGACGTGGAAAAGGGCCACATCTAAAGAGAATCCTTCATTCCAATTTGTGCCCCCGTTTGCGGTTGAGAACTGGCAATTTCCGACATTGTTTTTGACTCATCGTTCTAAACAGCAAATAATTAATTTGGCTGAAGCGAATTCTCGCTCAGTCGTAACGTTGGTAGGGTTTACACGTGATAATAAAATAGAGAAAATCCACTATGGTTTGAACGGGAAGTTGTTATCACCCAATGCGCATAGCATTAATTTAGAGAGTAGATGGTTTAATCAGATTTTTGATAAAATTATTTCGCAATCACAGTTAACTGATGCTCAAAAGCGAGAGATAATAGCTAAGATCCTCTTCATTGATATAAATGCCCGTACACTAAGTGCCCGAAAAGATGAAATGGACGCTATTGGTATGGCTAACCTGGTCGTTAAGATAAGGAGTGAGGTCATTGATTTAAAAGGGAGATATCCTTTTATAGACGATGAGCTCAACTTTTTGATGGCTGGTCTGACAGCTTCTTTCGTAGATGTTTATAGTGCAGAACTATCTGATGACGTCGCTGCTGGGTTTTTAGTGCAGGCACTCAGCTTTCATCCTTATTATCCTTATCCAGATAAGGAGAGTTTTCAACGCGCTTATGTCAAAAATAGTTATGATAAATGGAAACTAACTAATGACGCTGAAAATGATGTGACTTTATTGAGCCACCTGGCGCAGTTGACATCTTTTATCGAAGATACTAAGGAAAAAGAAAAGATCATTGATGACTTTAAAAATCAGGTTTTTCTTCAAAACCAATCGCCTACGATTTTTTATTCAATGTTAGAAATGATCAAAACCAGTAATTCACTGCTTGATATACCAGTTAAACAAATTCATGAAATTAAAGAAATAGAAGATTATACGGATAATTTTCTTTATCAACATCCTGGCATGGATGATGAATTCATTGAGTTAAAAAGCGCATTGTTATACGGTGTATGCCATACCTGGTATGTTAATCACAATCGAAAAAAAGATGCTTCAAGGTTATTGAGAAAATTCACAAATATTGTGGATAATAATCCTAATGTGTTGCATTTTTTAATAAAAATGAAACAAGAAGATAGTGAATGAAAATAATCGTGCCTGAATCCTCGTTTTAGCTTGTAATAGCAAAAACGCGCTTAGACGCCCCTGTCTGTTGGTGGCTAACTGGTACTATATCACTTGGTTTTTCATTAAAATGGCTGATAATATCGAGCGGCCCTGCGCCAGGGCCGATTCGTTTACTGAGCAGATTTAGCAAGATGTAAATGCAATACGCTTCAACCCCTCTACCGCTTTTTCGAGGTAGGCGCGTGGACATCCCATGTTCAGGCGGATAAAACCTTTTCCAGCAGGACCAAAGCTATTTCCCATTGAAGGCGCAATACCGGTAACATCAAGCATTACCCATTTGAGCTGCTCATCATCCAGTCCAAGCGCTTTGCAATCTATCCACAGTAGATAAGTTGCCTGGGAAGGAACAACCCGAGCCCACGGGAGATGTTCATCAATTTGTTGAATAAACCAGCGTCGATTTTCAGCCAGATAGCCAAGTAACTCGTCTAACCATGGTGCACCATGTTGCCATGCTGCCGTACTCGCTTCGACGGATAGCGCATTGAATACATCCAGCCCATGTGCATCCAGACGGTGTAAAAAGTGTTCACGCAATGCCGGTGCCGGTATCAGAAAATTAGCAATACGCAATGTCGACAAACCAAACGTTTTACTGGCTGAAGTGGCTGAAATTACACGCGAATGCCAGCGTTCTCCCAGATGCAGAACTGAAGTAAATTGTTCTCCAGGAAGCAATAAATCTGCCCATATTTCATCAGACAGCAACGTCACATCATAGGTTTCGCACAGCGTAAGTAGCTGTTCCAGCTCCTGTACAGACCAACAACGGCCGGTTGGATTATGCGGATTACATAAAATCATCAACGGTGGACGTTCAGTCCGGAATAACATTTCCAGGTGAGCAAAATCCATTTGATAACCGGTAGCCGGGTCCTCATACAACGGATTTTCCAGCAACTGTCTGCCGTTCAAAGAGATAATTTTAGCGAATGAGCCATAATAAGGCCCCTGAACGACTACGCCTTCACCGGGTTGGCTCAGCATTTGTACGAGTAGCGATAATCCCGGAACAACACCTTCAATACTGCAGATCCATTCTTGCTTGATTTCCAGCTGATGCCGGGTTGAGAGCCATGAGATTAATGAATCAAAGTAGCTTTGTGGCCGTTCGCTGTAACCAAAAATACCGTGCCCGACGCGGTGAGTTAAAGCCTCCTGAACAGCGGGCGGGCAAGTAAAGTCAAAATCAGACACCCACATTGGCAACAGTTGATGTGTATCCTCGCCGAAATATCGCGCCATAAAGTCCCATTTCAGCGAGGCGGTATCGTGGCGATCGATAATCTTATTAAAATCCATTACATGCTCTCCCTATTCTGTTGCCGTAATATTTTTTTCTGTTTCTGTCACTGATGGCGCCTTCGCAATACCGATTCCCGTGAAGCCGTAAATCAAGGCGAAGAAGATTGCGGCATAGCACTGAATCGCCCATGGCAATAAATCCAGTGTGCTCACTCCTAATGTTGTGGCCATATAAACTCCGGCGGCGGTCCATGGCAACAACGGCTCAATGACGGTGCCAGCGTCTTCAATTGTGCGGGACAGATTTTTGGTATCCAGTCCCATGCGGCGGTATGCGTCTTTAAATAATTCAGCTGGAACCAGAAGAGCCAGCTTGCCGTCGCTTGTCGCTCCGGTAACAAGAAGGGTGGTACCAATGGTTGCCGCAATTAACTGACCGACGCTGTGAATGACCGTCAGTAAGCGGTTAATGATAATGTTGAGTGCGCCCGTTAACGTTAAGGCACCGGCAAAAGAAAATGCGCAAAATACCAGAAGAATAGTGCTCATCATTGAGAACATTCCGCCACGGTTCAGCAGGCGCGGAACATCAGCAATAATGCCCTCACTCCCTTGCGGGAACATAGTAATGTTGAACCCATCTATAAAGGCATCCAGCCCCTGCTTGATGCTGAGTCCTTGCATGACAACGCCCAGAATCAGGGCTAATACGCATGCGCTCAGCATTAAAGGAATGACCGGCTTTTTACGAACCGCGCCCCACAACACAATAACCGGTGGCAAAATCAGAATGATATTGAAGTGGTATAGCGACTCCAGAGCGTTGACAATATCGGTAACCCGTTGCGGCGTGGCGACCTCGCCGAGCATATTGCTGTGGCCCGCAATAAGATAAACCACAGCGGCAAGCAGAAAGCTGGGAATAGTGGTCCACAATAAGTGCTGGATATGCTCGAAAAGGGTGGTATCTGCGACAATGGCCGCAAAGTTGGTGGAGTCTGACAGCGGCGATATCTTGTCACCGAAGTAAGCGCCAGAAACAACGGCACCTGCCGCTGCTGCCAATGAGACATCCAGTCCGGCGGCAACCCCCATCAGCGCTACGCCAACCGTTCCGGCGGAACCCCAGGAGGTTCCGGTACACACCGATACGACGCTGGTCAAAAAGAACGCGGCGATGAGAATGTATTCGGGGCTGATGAGTTTAAGTCCCCAGTACACCATGTAAGGGATGGTGCCGCTGAACATCCATGTACCAATCAGGCCGCCAACACAGATAAGAATCATGATAACCGGCATTGCTTTGGCGAGTTTATCCACCACCGAATTAATGATGTCTTCCCAGCAATACCCTTGCCACCAGGCCATGCCAGCGGCGACTGCAGCAGAACAAAGCAATAAAGGTTCAATACGTAGCCCCATGATGCCGTAGCCAATAATTAACAGCAGTAGCATGGCTAAAATAGGGATCACTGCCAGTCCAAATGAGAGTGCTTTTTTCTGATTTTGAGAGGCATTCATTCATGAATCTCCAGTCTGTAAGGTCGCTCAAGAGTAGAGAACACTCTTTTGTCTGACTGTGATCGTTCATTGGCCCTCATGTAAGCGATTACATGAGGGCGCTAAATTTGAAGTTGATCACAACTCAGGGGCTTGACGATTTACGCATTGATTTCAGAGAGAGGGGGGAAGAACAGAATCGCGGATCACCAGCTCTGCAGTGAAACTATTCACGCTGGGACGCTGAGTTGCGCCCTTAAAAAGCTGTATCGCCAGCTGCGAAGCGCAGCGAGCCATGCGCTCAACGGGATAATGCATTGTTGTGAGTGCTGGGTAGAGATAGCGGGCCATCACCACATCATCAAATCCAACGATCGAAAGCTGTTGAGGAAGTGTAATTCCCTGCTGATGGAGGATGCGCATAATCCCGGCGGCCATCACATCATTAAACGTCACCGCTGCGGTGAAAGGAATGCCGCAATTAAGCAGCTGATGTGCAGCGCGTTCGCCACCTTCTTCATTAAAGGGTACGCTAATCACCCAATTTTTATCTGGCGTAATACCATATTCAGCCAGCGCCTGGCGATAACCTTCCAGCCGCTCACGGCGATCGATAATCGGTAAGTCACTTGTCACGCAGGCAATACAACGGTGTCCTTGCTCCAGGAGATGTAGCGTGGCTGTTTTAGCTGCTTGACTATTTTCCAGCCACACGCAGCGATTGGCCATCCCGGCAATATAGCGATTTACGACCACCATGGCAGGAAAATGAGCGGCATATCGCAACAGTTCCTTTTCAGACAGTCTACTGGCATGGACCACAATAGCTTCGCAGCCCTGGTTTATCAGGAAATCGAGTCCTGATTTTTCCATTCCTTCATCGTGGCCACCGCTGCATACCATCAGCCGAAATTGCTGCTGGCGTGATACTTCTTCCACGCCTCGTGCAAGCCTGGCAAAAAAGGGATCGGCAAGATTGCCGGTCAATAACCCGAGCATGTCACCGCTGCGTTTCGCTAATGCAATAGCGGCAGCATTGCGATGATAGTTCAGTTCGCGCATGGCTTTTTCAACACGCTCACGCGTCACGGGTTCAACCCATGCGGTTTGATTAATAACACGTGAAACTGTTGCGGTGGACACTCCCGCTGACTCTGCAACATCTTTTATCGTTGCCATGCTGGCTCTTTACCTTTTTAATACTTAAGAATTTGCTTATCGCTGGTTTTTTTCCTTATCTTATTCAGGTTGGGAGGATTTGTCACCGATACATCCTCTGAGTATATCTACTCAGAGGCTTATTTTTAGTATTTAATTATTCAATACTATCCTGAGTATTATTATACTTACATACGATATTCGATCATCCCGCTCTTTTTGGCCACCCAGTCATACAGACGTTGCCCACGGAGATTGGTTTCATGCGTATGCCAGTATAATCTTGACGCGTGATGTTTTTTGGCTTGTTGTTGGACATATTCGATAAGTTGTTTACCGATGTGTTGGCCGCGTACATCTTCGCTAACAAATAAATCTTCGAGATAGCAATAGTTTGATTCTGCCCAGGTTGAGCGGTGAAAGAGATAATGAACCAGCCCCACTATTTTCCCATCATATTTTGCAACAGCACAATAAACAGGTTCGCTCGGGGTAAAGAAACGCTCCCACGTTAATTTTGTTACTTCATCTGAAATTATAGTGCGGTAAAATGTTTGATAGTTTATCCATAAAGGAAGCCAGCTGGCGTAGTCTTTTTGTTCTGCACTTTCAATAGTAACGGCATTCATGTTAATCATATATATCCTGATATTTTATACGAGTAATGTGTTAGTATGATGATACTAAGAATTTTATAAACTCTCGTAAAGAGACACTTTCGATATATTGATAGGATCCACTTTAGTATAAAGGTTAATACAATGAAGAAAAACAATGCGCCTTTATTTCAAGGATTTGTTTTAGGAAAAGGTGCGGTTAAGGAGCAGGTTTACCACATCCTCCGCGATCACATCCTCGAAGGGCGATTGCCGCCAGGAACAAAAATGCCGTCAACCAGGGCGTTGTCCGAAATGATGTCAATTTCACGAAACTCAGCGATCGCCGGTTATGACCGGCTATTAGATGAAGGGTATATCCTGACTCGTAAAGGGTCTGGAACGTATGTCTCACATCATATTCCGGATCGGAGTATCAGCAATAGCTATCCAGAGATGGCGTTGGTGGACGTCGTATCGCCTGATGAGCAGGTTCACAGCCGAAATAATCCTGCTCGCGATTTATGGTCAAATGAGTATGAAGGGCGCGGCATGAACCGTCTATTTGCGGTTGGTGTCGGGTGTACGGATCTCTTCCCGCATGGGTTATGGGGAAAGCTACTGCAACGAGTCTGGAGACAATCCCGGCATCAACTGGGAGCCCACACTCATCCTTGCGGGTACCTTCCTTTGAGAAAAGCGGTTTGCCGCTACATTAAAACAACGCGTGGAGTGAACTGTAACGAAGATCAAATAATCATCGTAAATGGTATTCAGCAGGCATTGAACATTACTGCACGAGCATTGCTGTCGGCAGGAAATGATGTTTGGCTGGACGACCCTGGTTACAAAGGCGCCCGCGGAACCTTCATGTCTGTTGGTGCTATGGTGAGGCCGGTACCGGTAGATAGCGAAGGAATGAACGTCCGCTATGGTATTGATCATTTTCCTGACGCCAGGCTGGCCTATGTCGTCCCGTCGGATCAATATCCATTAAGTGGAACGTTGAGTTTATCCCGGCGTTTTGAGTTGCTGGCATGGGCGAAGTCGAATCAGGCATGGATATTTGAAGATGATTATAATAGTGAGTTCCGTTATGCCGACCGTTCTTTACAAGCTCTGCAAGGATTAGATCAGAATCAACGCGTAATCTATGCCGGAACATTTTCTAAAATGATGTACCCGGAATTCCGTTTAGGTTTTTTAGTTGTTCCGCCGGGTTTACAAGAACAGATTATGGTGACCAAATATTATTCCGATCTCGGCACCAGCTATCTTGAACAAGCAGTGATGGCAAATTTTATTGAGGAGGGGCACTATGCCAGTCATGTGCGTCGAATTCGCAAAGCATGCTATGAAAGAAGAACTGCTTTGGTCAATGCTATTCAATACTATCTTGCTGATAAAATGATTATTCAACCTTCAGACTCAGGCGTTCATATCGTATGTTGGTTGCAAAATGGGATGACTGGGAGTGAAGTTGAAGAGAAAGCCAGATTACTAGGGATGGGAATACTATCACTAAGTCGTTATTACCAGAGCGATGTCTCACGACAGGGGATTTTGATTGGTTTTGCAAATCATCCGGTAGAGGCAATTGTTGATGGGATTCGCCGTCTGGCTCAGGTTATTTAACTTATAATTTATTCAGCTCTTAGCATTAATGCAGTAAATACGTTTCTTTTGCTACGTGTAAAAATGTTGCGCCTGTTTTTTGTACAATTAAATAGTGTGGATCTGTTAAAAACACGCATTGTGGTTCTTTTGGACTGCCCAGTTTGATCATACTCTGCGCTGGTTTAGCCCTGTTTTGTAAGAGGTATGGATATGTCGGGCATCTTTAATCAATTTCATCAACCCGTTGGTATGACTTTGTCTGACTGGAAAGGCGCCCCCTTTCCACAGGCTCAGCAAATTACAGGTCGCTATTGTAAGCTTGAACGTATTAACGCCGAATGCCATGCAAAAGAGTTGTATGAAGCGTACTGCGAAGCAAACGATTGTCGTGACTGGACATATCTGGCGGTCGGGCCTTTTGAGACCTTCGATACCTTCCTGGATTATGTAAAAAAGATGGAAGAACAGACCGATCCGATGCATTTTGCTGTGATCGATTTAACCAGTATGAAACCTGTTGGTACGTTTGCACTGATGCGGATTGATACCTCAAATGGCGTGATCGAGGTTGGCCATGTTTCCTACTCCGTACGCATGAAACGTTCGCGAATCTCAACAGAAGTCATCTCATTGCTTTTAAAGTACGTTTTTGAGGATCTGGGCTATCGCCGTTTTGAATGGAAATGCGATGCTCTCAATGCTCCTTCCCGTGGGGCGGCGGAGCGCTTTGGCTTCAGTTTTGAAGGCATATTTCGTCAGGCTGTCGTCACGCGGGGGCGTAATCGAGATACCGCATGGTACTCAATCATTGACGGTGAGTACCCGTCACTTCGGCCGGCCTACGATATGTGGCTCGATGAGCGTAATTTCGATAATCAGGGACGGCAGATTAGGCGTCTTGGCGAGCTGATGGAAAGGGGATAAAAAAGCTCCCCGAATAAACCGGGGAGCCAGAAAGCGTAGCGCCCGTGTAGAATTATCTCTGCCGCGACTCAAGCCAGACCAGCGCCAGCGTGGAGAGTCCGCACATCAGCAGAATGCCGACAAACCAAAACAGATACCACATCGTACAGTCCTCCTTAATAAAGTTCGTGGTTGTGGCGGCGGATCGTTTCTACATTGATGCGCCCGAGCATTTTGTAATAACTCCACACGGTATAAAGCAGAACGATCGGTAGAAAAATCAGCACAATAACCAGCATGATACTGAGTGTCATCTGGCTGGAGGTGCTGTCCCACACCGTCAGGCTGGAGAGCGGATACGCGCTTGAAGGCATCACAAACGGAAACAGGGTGATTCCAGCGGTGAAGATCACGCAGGCCTGGCCCAGTGAAGCAAACAAAAATCCCCATACGGCCCGACGTTGTCCGCAGGCATAGATCGCGAGCATCGGGAAAATCATGCCAAGCAGCGGAATAATTAACAGCAGTGGTGACTGATAATAGTGCGCCATCCACGCGCCCGGCGAGGTAGTTACTGCTTTTAATAACGGGTTGGAAGGACCATTAGGATCCTGGCTTAGCAACACATAGCCATCGATACCCGTCCATAGCCAGTAACCGGCTAACAGAAAGCAGAGCACGACCAGCATCGCGCTGCGGCGGGTAGCAGACAGCGCACGTTGGTGAAGAATGCCGTCGGTCTTCAACTGGAGCCACACGCCCCCTTGCAGAATAACCAGCATCAGGCTTAATGCGCCGCACAGCAGGGCAAAGGGTGAGAGTAACTGCCAGAAGGTGCCCAGGTATTGCACATGAAGCTGTGGAGTGAAGATAAAAGGCACGCCCAAAAAAAGGTTGCCGAACGCGACGCCGAAGATAACTGGAGGGACCAGACTGCCAATCACCAACCCGGTGTCCCACATGGCGCGCCAGCGTGCATTGGCTATTTTTCCACGATAATCAAAGGCCAACGGGCGAAAGAAAAGGGCGCACAGCACCAGAATCATCGCCACATAAAACCCTGAAAATGCCGCGGCATAGACCCGTGGCCAGGCCGCGAATAATGCACCGCCCGCCAGAATGAGCCACACCTGGTTACCTTCCCAGTGCGCTCCGACGCTATTGATTAGTACCCGACGCTCATCATCGTTACGCGCGATCAGCGGCAACAGGCAGCCAACCCCCATATCAAACCCGTCGGTGACCATAAATGCCACCAGGATGATGCCAATCAGCAGCCACCAGATGAGCCGCAACGTTTCATAATCCAACATGATTATCTCCTTTATCCCTGTTGTTGCGCTGGTTGTTGGTTATGCATTGCATCCGGGCCAAGGCGCGCGTATTTCTGCATCAGGTAGACTTCGGCAATTAAAAACAAGGTGTAAAGCGTGAGAATTAGCCCCATGGAGAAGGCCAGTTGGCCTGCGCTTAACGCGGAGTGGGCGTACCAGGTCGGCAAAATATCCTGAATCGCCCACGGCTGGCGGCCAAACTCCGTCATAAACCAGCCCGCTTCAATGGCAATCCACGGTAGCGGCAAGCTCCACAGCGTCATGTGCAGTACCCAGCGATGCTGGTCGATACGCCAGCGTAAGGTCTGTATCAGGGCAATCGCCATCACCAGCAGCAGAAGTGAACCGCATGCAATCATGATGCGAAAACTCCAGAATACCGGTGCTACTTGCGGGATCGCACCGCGTTGCGCGGCCTGATATTGCTCCGGAGTGACATGGTTCATATCAGGTGCGTAGTTCGCCAGCAGGATGCCGTAACCCAGATCTTTCTCCACAGCGTGAAAAGCGTTCAGTACCTGAGGCGTGCGGTTACCTTTGGCGATTTCCTGCATCAGCAGCCACGCTTTCCGACCTCGTTGCAGGCGGGGAAGAGCATCCTCCATCAGATTTTTCAGCCCCGGAACCGGCGTGTCTAAAGAGTGCGTGGCCAGGATGCCCAGCAGAGCCGGTATCTTCACAGCAAAGGCGTTACGTTCTTGCTCCTGCTGCGGCCAGGCGATGACATGAAAGGGCGCGGGTGCCGGTTCGGTTTGCCATTCGCCTTCCATTGCCGCCAGCTTTACCGGCTGGCGTTGGGCAACCTCATAGGCTGAGCTATCACCCAGTTGCAGGGTGCCGAGGATAGCCAGCGTGCCAAAAACGGAACCCACCGCGAAGGAACGCCGGGCGAACTCGCGATTGCGACCGCGCAGCAAATACCAGGCGCTGATGGACATCACAAACATGGCGCCGGTGACATAACCGGACATCACGGTATGCACAAATTTCACCTGGCTGATGGGGTTAAAGACCAGCTCGCTAAAGCTGCTCATCTCCATACGCAAGGTATCAATATTAAAGTGAGCGCCGGTTGGATATTGCATCCAGCCGTTGGCGTTGAGGATCCACAGGGCCGAGATATTGGAACCAAACGCGACCAGCCAGGTGACCATCAGGTGTTGGTATTTGGTTAAGCGTTGCCAGCCGAAGAAGAACAGGCCAACGAACGTGGATTCGAGGAAGAAGGCCAGCAGGGCTTCCATTGCCAGAGGCGCGCCAAAAATATCGCCCACATAGTTAGAATAGAGCGACCAGTTAGTACCGAACTGAAACTCCATGGTCAGGCCGGTTGCCACGCCGAGCGCAAAGTTAATCCCGAATAACTTGCCCCAGAAACGCGTCATGTCGCGGTAGACTGTTTTGCCCGTCACCACATAAATGGTTTCCATGATGGCCAGCATAAAAATTAGCCCCAGCGTCAGGGGAACAAACAGAAAATGGTACAGCGCGGTCAGCGCAAACTGCCAACGCGATAAGTCAATGACGTCCCACATGCGAACTCCATCAGGCATTAGAGAGTGAATAGATAAGGAAGAAAACGCCAGACCCGCAGCATAAAAGCATGCGGGCCGGGAGAGAGGGTCAGGCCGGTGGACCGGATGCCAGCCAGCCGCAGACTTCATCCAGACGCTGGAGCGAGTCGCGAAGATCTTCCGGCGCAGCCTGCACCAGTTCCGGTAATGGACAGATCTCATAACTTTCGAGCAGAAGCCCTTTCAGGGTATCCAGACAGCGCACATGCCAGACATGGCGCAGCGCCGTGGCGTCGATTTGGCTCTCACCATAGCCGATAGTGCGGATCTGGATGTGTCCTTCGCCACATAACCGAGCAAGAAACAGGCGATCCGCATCGCTAATCGGCAGTTGGGTGAGGTTAATGCTATGGGGTTGCAAGGCCGGATCGCGCACGTACGCCAGCAGTTCCTGAGCCAGCGTCAGGCCATTCATTAGCCCGTCCACTGGCGGGGGCAACAGGCTGTCGTCCGGCAGTGTATTGAACGTTGCTGCCAGCCACAGCGCCCGCGGCGCACTGCCTGCTTCCAGATGCTCCTCCCACTGCCCGTTGTCATTCTGACAACGCACCCGCCAGATACCGCAGAAAATCGACTCCTGGATCTCGCACGCTCTGCCGTCAGCATGCTGGATGCGCACTGAAACTTCGCCTTCACCGAGCAGCGTATTCAAAAACGTGAGATCGTCTGCGTTGAGCGCGGATAAATCCCATCCCAGCACGTCTTGTTTGGCGGGAGTGCGCCTCCTGAGCTGGTGGCGCACATCGGCTAACAATGCCATCACCGCCGGACTGTGCGGACAGTTTTCCAGTGATGCCATGCTGGGGTCGCTGTTGACCTGGCAGGTGAGGGGTAAGGGATTCATGCTGAAGCTGTCATCGTCCGGCTGCGTTCCCGGCCCCAGCAGATGAAAAAAAGTGTCGCTCATCGTTCAGACTCCGGCGGCGTGCGTGGTTCAACTAAGGGGCGCATCAGGTTGAGCAGATCGGCCCACGGGTGGATGCCGCTGAGAATGCCGCTCAGTTCGCCGTGGATAAACACCAGTGTGGCCGGGAAGCGGAATACGCCAAAACGATCGCCAATCGCCTCGCTATGCTCGAGATCCGCCATGGCGATGTGCCAGTCAAACTGGGGAAACTCGCGGAGCAACTCGGCAATCATCACCGGATTATCGCTGACTTCCGGTGTACGGCGGGGATCGCTACTGAGTAACACCACACCGTCGCGAACGTGGGTTATCCAGTCATCCAGTTCGGGCGCGGTTAGCGGCTGCCAGCCTCGTGCCAGCATACGTTGCCATAGAGCAGGAAAAGGGTTGTCATTCAACATGTTGCTTATCTCTCCAGCGTTACGCGATACTGGCGAATATGCACGCCTTCATAGTTTTCCATCGACAGGCATTCATAGTTCAGGCAACGCGTTTCATCGTTGGTCTGTGGCACAATCCCCCACGCAGCCAGTTGCGTAAGTGCAGCCTGCTCCGCCGCCGGAAGCTGAGCACGCGCGATGTCGGTCAGGCTGCCGCCATAGTCGTCCAGCTGTACCGGTTGAAGTCCTACAAGGGCGATGTGCGGGGGCAGATGGCCGCGAATGTCCGCCAGCGCCAGCACTTCGGAGAAACTGTTCTGATGCAGACTCATTTTTTTGGCGCTGAGGTAACTGGGGACTTTTTCACCGGCGTAGGTTTGCAGGGTGCCCGGCGCGAGACCGTAGTCGATGGCGTCCAGCAACAGCAGATGACTGGCCTGCTCAACGTAGCCCAGCAGATTCAGCCCCTGCGTGCCGCCGTCGACGATCTCAACGTATTCCGGCCAGTGATAATGGGCGTACAGGCGTTCGGCGACGCGAATGCCAAAGCCTTCATCTGCCCACAGCAGGTTGCCTAGACCCATCACGATGACGTGTGGTTCGCTCATGACGCCTCCTTGTCGTGCTGACCTTTGGGAAATTTGTGGCTACGGTAGCCATTGACCATGGTGGAGATGACGGTATCGTCAGACATGATGTCCTCACGAATCGCCATATACACATGGCCTACGATGAAGGCGGCGATGAACCACATCCCCAACCGATGCCAGCTGTGAATATCGAGAGAGTTCCCACCGGTCCAGTAGAAAAACTCTGTCACATAGCGGAAAGGGGTAAAAATGGCGTACTGGCTATGTTCGCTGTATAAGGCAAAACCGGTGAGGATCATAAAAACGGAGAGCAGGAAATAACCGCACATCGCCGCCTGCGCGATGGGGTTATGACCGATATCATCTCCCGGTTTTTTTTCCAGAAACAGATACCAGCGCACCACCGAAAACGCGCCTCGCCACCAGCTGCGCCGCCAGACCGGCACGATAAACAACTCGCGTGAATAGCGGTTACCGACAAAGGCCCAGTAAATGCGCATCAGCAGGATCACCGTGAATACCATGGCGGCGGAGAAATGTATCAGCCGGATGTCGCCCATATAGAACAGATAAGTGGCCTCACCGCTGACCGACGGCAGCGGTCGACCAATGAAGTATCCGGTCACCATCAACACCAACATGCAGCCGACCGTCAGCCAGTGCCACAAGCGCACAGGCGCTTCAAACACATAGTGGCTGATAGCGGTATCACGCGCCTCCCCGACGCGTGGGGATGTTTTTCCAGTCATCGTTCCGTTCCTTAACGCTTAGCGAACCTGGACGGCGATAAGTTCGCTGCCGTCGTCGCCGAGTACGTGGGTTGAACATGCCAGGCAGGGGTCGAAGCTGTGCAAGGTGCGCAGGATCTCCAGTGGTTGATCCGGTATCGCCATTTGGGTGCCCATCAGCGCCGCCTCGTAAGCGCCAATTTGTCCCTTCGGATCGCGCGGGCTGGCATTCCAGGTGGTCGGCACCACACACTGATAGAGATCGATTTTCCCGTCGCGAATCGATGCCCAGTGACCTAACGCGCCGCGCGGTGCTTCGGTAAAGCCGATCCCGCGGCACTGCTGCGGCCAGCTTTCAGGCTCCCATTTTTCGGTGTTTGCGGTCGCCAGATTGCCGTTTTTCAGGTTGGTCATTAGCTTGTCGAAGAAATATTGCAGTTTGCTCACGGCCCACTGGGCTTCGTGCGCGCGGCACAGAATACGCCCCAGCGTCGACTGCATACCCGAAAGCGGCAGCTTGAGGGCAGACATCATGCGATCGACGGATTCAATCGTGGCGGCATCCCCTTTGTGATAGGCAATCAGCGTGCGCGCCAGTGGTCCAACTTCCATGGCGTGTCCGCGCCAGCGCGGGGCTTTAATCCACGAATAGCGTTCCTGTTCGTTGAGCTGTTTGATATCAATATCGCTGCCTTTGACATTGCCCGGGTTATACCAGGGTTCAGTAATCCCTTCGAACGGGTGACGACCTAATTGATCGTCCGGATAACGGTACCAGGCATGATCGACAAACTCCTGAATTTGTTGCGGATCGGCCAGATCCACTGGCAGCACGTTTTTAAAATCACCGTTAATCACCGCACCGCCTGGCATCAACAGGCTCTTCGCGCTGAAGTCATTGGCGATATCCGGGAACGCGCCGTAGCTCAGGACGCACTTATCAGAAAGCCCGGTGCCAATCTGGCTCCAGGACTTATTGAACTGGCCGATAGCCAGCGCGTCAGGCACCATGACGTTGTTGATGAAATCAGTGGTGCGGGTGATGATCGACTGCACCAGGTTCAGGCGTTCCATATCGACTGCGCCAACCGCGCCGCGCTGATCGATATTAATCGCGCACGGCATACCGCCGACAATCCAGTTAGGATGCGGGTTCTTACCGCCAAACACCGTATGGATTTTGATGATCTCGCGCTGAAAATCGAGTGCTTCCAGATAATGGGCAAAGCCCATCAGGTTAGCCTCAGGCGACAGTTTGTACTGCGGATGACCCCAATAACCGTTGCGGAAAATCCCCAGTTGACCGCCGTCGACAAATTTCTTCAGGCGATTTTGGACGTCAAAAAAGTAGCCAGGGGAGGACTTCGGCCAGGCAGAAAGGCTCTGCGCCAGCTGCGATGTGGCGCGCGGATCTGCTTTCAGGGCATTCAACACGTCAATCCAATCCATTCCGGCTAACTGGTAAAAGTGCACCAGATGGTCGTGGCACCACAGCGTGGCCAGCATAATATTGCGAATGATGTTGGCGTTGTCGGGCACCTTGATGCCAATGGCATCTTCAATGGCATACACCGATGCCAGGGCATGTACGCCGGTGCATACTCCGCAAATCCGTTCGACAAAGGCCCAGGCATCGCGCGGGTCGCGACCTTGTAGAATGATCTCCAGTCCGCGGAACATAGTGCCGCAGGAAACCGCGTTGGTGATGATGTTCTGTTCATCAATGTTCACTTCACAACGCATATGGCCTTCAATGCGGGTTATGGGGTCCACAACCAGGCGGCGACCCGCATTGTTTAACGTATATCCCTGGGTTTGATACGAGTTGCTCATGCCTGGTTATCCTCTTTGTCCGGCTGCGGTTGTTCGGCTTCTGTTAACTGCTGTTTGTGGCGGTTATGTTGATTGACGGCGCTGGCGACTGCGTGGACGCCTACACCAGCCGCCACTACGCCGAGCGCGGTGAGGCCCACGGTGTCAGCGGTAGAATGCGTTCCCATCTGTGGAATATCGACCACGCGGCTGTAGAACGAACCGCGATCCCAGAAGCCGTTCTCCGAACATCCCAGACAACCGTGGCCGGACTGGATGGGGAAGGAAACGCCACCATTCCAGCGGGTGGTGGAACAGGCGTTATAGGTGGTTGGCCCCTTGCAGCCCATTTTGTACAGGCAATAGCCTTTGCGGGCAGCGTCATCGTCCCAACTTTCAACGAACTCCCCGGCGTCAAAGTGGGCGCGGCGGTAGCATTTGTCATGAATACGCTGACCATAAAACATCAGCGGACGCCCCAGACGATCGAGTTCCGGCAGCCTGTCAAAAGTCACCATGTAGGTAATGATGGCGCTCATGACGTCTGGAATCGGCGGGCAACCGGGCACTTTCACGATCGGCTTATCGGTAATCACTTTATCGATCGGTGTTGCCTGAGTTGGGTTAGGCCGGGCAGCCTGCACGCAGCCCCAGGATGCGCAGGTGCCCCAGGCGATAATCGCGCTGGCACCGGCGGCGGCTCTTTTAAGCTTTTCAATAA
This sequence comes from Citrobacter sp. KTE30, assembly GCF_000398825.1. Lineage (NCBI taxonomy): Bacteria > Pseudomonadati > Pseudomonadota > Gammaproteobacteria > Enterobacterales > Enterobacteriaceae > Citrobacter > Citrobacter sp. KTE30. The sequence continues at coordinate 787,724 of NZ_KB976055.1, forward strand.
ACGGTCGCCCGCCGCTAATGCAGAACATCCCTTGTTCTCCCAGCGGAGGATTACCTTCGACGGCCAGAATGTATCGGCCGTGGTAGCGGCTTAGAATGTCTTCAAAGACCTCTTCGGCCTGTGTTCCGGCGGCGGCCATCAGAGTGTCGTCGTAATCAAGGGAAATCAGAGAGAGGATGACGTCTTTGGCGAGTGGGTGAGAGGAGCGGATAAATGATTCGGTACAGCAGGTGCATTCCAGACCGTGGATCCAGACGACCGGGATCCGGGGTTTGTTTTCCAGCGCCCAGGCGATTCTGGGCGTCATTCCAGCCCCCAACCCTAGCGATGTTGCCGCGAGGCTACAATATTTAAGAAAACTGCGTCTGCTCACGCCCTTGCGGCGCATCGCCTGATAAAAGGTCTCCTCGTTATTCGTATTCATAACACGCGTTTCTTCCCCCGTTGAGTTCTGGCGCACGCCGCCAGCGATAATCTAAAAAAGCCTATCCGATTAGCGGGGAGAAACAATGCAAAGTGTGTGGTTATGTCCTATTGCGATATTTTCGTGCCTGTTATCTGTTTTTCGCTTTTCGGCAATAAAAAACGCACAGGGGGGACCGCCCTGTGCGTCGGGTTTATCGCGGAAGAACTTAAACCCCAAGGCGATCGCGTAAGCTGTAATAGGCCGCGCCCATGGCGGTAAACGGAATGCGCAGGCTGCGGCCTCCCGGGAACGGGTAATGCGGCAGTTTGGCGAACGCGTCAAAACGCTCGGCATCCCCGCGCAGCAGTTCCGAAATCAGCCGTCCTGCCAGGTGGGTACAAGTCACGCCGTGGCCGCTGTAGCCCTGCATATAGTAAATGTTGGTATCAAGACGGCCGAACTGCGGCATGCGCGACAGCGTTAACAGGAAATTACCGGTCCAGCGGTAATCAATTTTTACCCCCTGCAATTGCGGGAAGGTCTTCAGCAGTTTCGGCATTACCAGACGCTCAATATCGTCCGGATCGCGAGCGCCGTAGACTACACCGCCGCCGTACAGCAGGCGGTTATCGCCGGTCAGACGGTAGTAATCCAGCAGGTAGTTACAATCTTCCACGCAGTAGTTTTTCGGGATCAGCGAGCGCGCCATCTCCGCCGACAGCGGTTCGGTGGTTAACACCTGCGTGCCGCACGGCATGCTGCTTTTTGCCAGCGCAGGTTCCAGTTTGTCGCCGAGGTAGGCGTTGCCCGCGACAATCACAAAACGTGCCGTAACCTGACCTTTTTCGGTGCTGACCACCGCCGGGGTGGTGTGCTGAATACGCGTCACAGGCGATTGTTCGAAGACGCGCCCGCCGTTCAGACGAATGGCGTTAGCCTCGCCAATCGCCAGGTTTAGCGGATGAATATGACCACCGCTGTGGTCGAGTAGCGCGCCGACATAACGATCGCTGCTGACTTCGCGGCGAATTTCGCTGCTATCCAACAGTTCAAGCTGCGTATTGCCGTAGCGTTCCCAGTTCGATTTCTGCTCCTCCAGCGTTTCCATCTGTTTGTGGTTCAGGGCCACAAACAGCCCGCCAGGACGATAGTCGCAGTCGATCTGATAACGTTTGATACGTTCGCGAATGATATTGCCGCCTTCAAACATCATACTGCCAAGCATTTTAGCGGCGTCCGGGCCGTAGGTGCGTTCAATGACGTCGATATCGCGACTGTAGGAGTTCACCAACTGGCCACCGTTGCGCCCGCTGGCTCCGAAGCCAATTCGTGCGGATTCCAGTAGCACCACGTCGTAACCCATCTCTGATAAATGCAGGGCGGAGGAGAGTCCGGTATAACCACCGCCCACGACGCAAACATCACAGCTTACCGATTCGCTAAGGGTCGGGAACGGTTCGTATTGATTGGCGCTTGCGGCGTAATAACTGCTGGTATGTTCAGTCATGATTAAGACTCCAGGGAGATCCAGATGGTTTTTAATTCGCTAAATTTTTCCAGCGCATGCAGGGATTTATCGCGTCCGTTACCACTTTGCTTATAGCCGCCGAATGGCACGGTCATATCACCGTCGTTGTAGTTATTCACGAAGACCGAACCGGCCTTCAGGCGGCGACTCATGCGGTGCGCGCGCGACAAATCGCGGGTCCAGACCGCGGCGCCCAGACCGTAGTCGCTGTCGTTGGCCAGCGCCAGAGCTTCGGCTTCACTGCTAAAACGGGTGATGACCAGTACCGGGCCGAAAATCTCATCGCGGCTGACGTGGGCTTGCGGCGCGGTGTCGACAAAAATAGTCGGGCCGATGGCCGCCGGGTGTACGTGGCTGCGGCCATCCAGCGCCAGCGTGCCTTGCGCTTCACCGTCGCGAATAAAACTGTGAACGGTGTCGGCATGCGTGTTGTCGATAAGCGTGCCCATCGTGGTTTCCGGATCCAGCGGGTTGCCCGGCTGCCAGTTTTTCGCCTGCTCTTTTAAAAGCGCGATAAACTCGTCGGCAATACTTTCTTCCAGCAGCAGACGTGTACCGGCGATACAAACCTGGCCCTGATTATAGAAAATACCTGCCGCTGCATTAGCGGCGGCTTTCGGCAGATCCGGGCAGTCGGCAAATACGATGTTGGCACTTTTACCGCCGGCCTCCAGCCAGACGCGTTTCATGTTGCTGTCGCCAGCATCTTTGAGCAGTTGCTTGCCGGTGCGGGTCGAGCCGGTAAAGGTGATCACATCAACATCCGGATGCAGCGACAGTGCCTGGCCCGCCTCGTGACCGTACCCGCTCACAACGCTGAGCACGCCATCGGGCAAACCTGCTTTTTTAGCCAGTGCGGCCAGGCGAATCGCGGTCAGCGGTGATTTTTCGGAAGGCTTGAGGATCACGCTGTTACCCGCAGCCAGAGCCGGGCCGAGTTTCCAGCAGGCCAGCAGCAGGGGAAAATTCCACGGCACGATGGCCGCAATCACGCCCACCGGTTCGCGGACAATCAGCGCTAAATCGTTCACCGAGGTAGTGGCAACTTCACCATAGACTTTATCTATCGCCTCGGCGTACCAACGGATGGCGCGTGCCGCGCCGGGAATATCATCACGCAGGCTATGGCGAATCGGTTTACCGGTGTCGAGCGTTTCCAGTAGCGCCAGCTCCTCGTGATGCTGCTCCATTAAATCGGCGAGTTTGTGCAGCACCGCTTTGCGCTCTGCGGGTGATGCCTGCGACCAGTCCCCGCGTTCAAACACGGTGCGGGCTGCGGTGACCGCGCGGTCAACATCCGCTTTTTTGCCGCGGGCGACTTTGGCGAGCGGGCGTTGTCCTGCCGGATCCTGGGTAATAAAGGTTTCGTTATCGGCGGCGGCACAATATTCGCCGTTAATAAATAAACGGGTTTCCGGTGAATAATGGCTGGCTTTCTCACGCCAATATTTAAGATTCTGAAAGTTCATAGCTACTCCTTTTATATCAATAAGATAAAGTTCGTTGCTGATCTTTTTCAGGCAAAATCAGGCTGCACGATACCCCAGGGATGTACCCTGTTAATGCGCGTTATTTAAGAAGGCCTGAGAAACTCAGGCCGTTACTGATTAGAACGTGGTGGGAGTGTGGGCACTGATGATGCGGCAGATCCCCGCCGAGGTGTTGCTGAAGCTGTGTGGTATGCCGGTGTTAATGGCATAGCTTTGCCCTGCAACAAGAGGATACGTTTGACCGTTGATGGTCAGTATCACTTCACCTTCCAGTATTGTGCCAATCTCTTCACCCTGATGTTTAATTCTCTCCCCGGTTGTCGTGCCTGGCTGATAGGTTTCAAACATCATTGCCAGCGTACGATTCGGATTTCCGTTGTGTACCAGCTTCATGGATACTCCCTGACTCCCGATCTCAATCAAATCATCCTGATTGATAACCACCTGCGGTTCGTCAGGCTTTTCCGGTTCCGCGAAGAACTCGGAGAGCGACAGCCCATATACTTTCAATAGCTTTTGCAGCGTACTGATGGCAGGACTGACTTTATCCTGCTCTATGGTGCTGATGGCGCTATGCGTTAACCCAGACAGTTCGGCGGCACGACGCTGCGAAAGACCCAATTGCTGGCGGATCTCTGACAAACGTTTACCCGGCGCCAGGCCGTCATCGCTCATAATTGCATTTCCTTAACTGTAGTGGTCAGAGTCGCTGTTTTTCAGCGAGGTGGTTCTGACAAGCGGTGATAAAACCTTCAAGTAACAAACGCGACAGGGCGTATTCGCTACTGTTCCATTCCGGGTGCCACTGCACGCCGAGCGCGAAAGGATGGTCATGGACGCTGGCCGCTTCCACTAATCCATCCTGCGAGCGTGCTTCCACGCGCAGCTGCGGGCCAAGGGTTTTTGCTCCCTGACCATGCAAGGAGTTAACCCAAAACGTGCTGCAACCTGGTATTAACTGAGATAGCAATCCTCCCTGTTGAACCTGGACTTCATGAGATGGCGCATATTGCTGCTCCACCGGGAGTTCCGCATCTTCACGATGTTCCAGGAACTGTGAGTGATCGCACAGGCGACGATACAGAGTCCCGCCAGTGGCGACAACTAATTCCTGTAAGCCCCGGCAGATGGCGAAAATGGGAATGCGCCTTTCGAGCCCGGCGGTAATTAGCGCCATGCTCAGAAGATCACGCCCGGGATCGGCGTCAGACTCATCGCCATTTTCACCATAGAGGTGCGGCTGCACATTGCTTGGGCTTCCTGGCAGGAAGATACCATCCAGTTTCGGTAACAGCGCGTTCAGCAATTCGGGTTCCGCGAGCGCATGGGGCAGCGCTATCGGTAATCCACCGGCATTTAATACCGCATTCAGGTACTTTTCTTGCAGAGTCTGGGTCTCATGACCCTTAAGCCTGTTCCTACACATCACTACACCAATAACTGGCTTGTTAAATATATTGCCCATGATCGACCTCACGTTTTGGAATAAATTATTGCCAAACGGTTCCTTGTTGTGCAATTCCGTTCATTATTTTCTCAATCTAGCAGCGGAATAACCTTATAGCAAACTTAATTTAACATTTGACAAACAATTTGTTTGCATCCAGAGTCGAATGGTGGACATTATATTTAACAGTCAAATCACAGAGCAGCTTACCAGGCCAACGGCGGTGAATCATGGAAACCAATATCGTAGAAGTTGAGAATTTTGTTCAGCATTCTGAAGAGAGACGAAGTAGCGCGTTTGCGCGCGAAGTTAAACAGTATCTGGAACGCTATCCTAATACGCAGTATGTGGATGTGCTGTTAACCGACCTTAATGGCTGTTTTCGCGGTAAGCGCCTTCCGGTTGCTGGATTGCATAAGTTAGAGAAAGGCTGCTATTTCCCGGCATCCGTTTTCGCGATGGATATTCTTGGCAATGTGGTTGAAGAGGCGGGATTAGGCCAGGAGCTTGGCGAACCGGATCGGACTTGTGTACCGGTGGCAGGCACGTTAACCCCTTCGGCCGCCGATCCTGAATTTATTGCACAGATGATGCTGACGATGCTGGATGAAGATGGCGCTCCCTTTGACGTTGAGCCGCGGAACGTACTGAACCGACTCTGGCAGAAACTTCGCCAGCGCGGTCTGTTCCCCGTCGTAGCGGTAGAGCTGGAGTTCTATTTACTCGATCGTAAGCGCGATCCCGAAGGTTATCTGCAGCCGCCGTGCGCGCCGGGTACGGACGATCGCAATACCCAAAGTCAGGTTTACTCGGTTGATAACCTGAACCATTTTGCTGATGTGTTAAACGATATCGATGAACTGGCCCGTTTACAGCTGATCCCGGCTGACGGCGCAGTGGCTGAAGCCTCCCCTGGGCAGTTTGAAATCAACCTCTACCATACCGATAACGTGCTCGACGCCTGCGACGACGCGCTGGCGTTGAAACGTCTGGTACGGCTGGTGGCGGAGAAACATAAGATGCATGCCACGTTTATGGCAAAGCCTTATGAGGAACACGCAGGGAGCGGGATGCATATCCACATCAGCATTATGAATAATAAAGGCGAGAACGTGCTGGCCGATGCGAATGGCGATGATTCCATGTTACTTAAGCGTGCGCTTGCCGGGATGATTGATCTGATGCCCGCGTCAATGGCGCTGCTGGCGCCGAATGTGAACTCTTATCGCCGCTTCCAGCCGGGTATGTATGTGCCGACTCAGGCTTCCTGGGGGCATAACAACCGTACGGTGGCGCTGCGTATTCCCTGCGGCGATCGTGATAACCATCGGGTTGAATATCGCGTGGCGGGGGCGGATGCCAACCCATATCTGGTGATGTCGACCATCCTGGCGGGGATCCTTCACGGTCTGGATAACGAGCTACCGTTGCAGGAAGAGGTGGAAGGCAACGGACTGGAGCAGGAAGGTTTGCCGTTTCCTATCCGCCAGAGCGATGCGCTGTGGGAGTTTATGCAAAACGACAGTCTGCGTGAATTATTGGGTGAGCGTTTTAGCCACGTGTATCACGCCTGTAAAAACGATGAATTAATCCAGTTTGAACGTCTTATCACCGACACTGAAATTGAGTGGATGTTGAAAAACGCCTGACAGTCGTACAGGTCATTTAAAAAGAAGTCGCATCATGCGGGCTGAGCGGAGCCAGCCCGTCAAAATTGCAGGAATACCTGCCATTTCCCGGATGTCGCGTAATGGAGCGCGGGCGACAACGGGTCTTCAGATAACCGACAGAGTTTGTGACGAGGAAATGTGATGATGCCAATGTTTAAAAACCAGCCCCGCGTGAGCATCCATGGCTCCCGCAGTAAGTACGGACCGCATCTGTGCCGTGCAACATTGACGCCTTTCTTATGGCTTTCTACCCCGATACGACCCAGGTCTGCTGTTCCCACATTTCGAACGCAGATCTGGGCTCGTCGCGGGGAGGAAAGCTATGTCGACTAATTCTTCTGTGGATCTTGCAGCCCAGCCGGGCAAAGCACAGCTGCGTAAATCTCTCAAGCTGTGGCAGGTAGTGGTGATGGGGCTGGCCTATCTCACGCCGATGACGGTGTTTGACACCTTTGGCATTGTTTCGGGTATCAGCAATGGCCATGTTCCAGCCTCCTACCTGCTGGCCCTGGCGGGCGTACTGTTTACCGCCATCAGTTACGGAAAGCTGGTGCGCCAGTTTCCGCAGGCCGGTTCGGCCTATACCTATGCGCAAAAAGCGATTAATCCGCATGTGGGGTTTATGGTCGGCTGGTCGTCACTGCTTGACTACCTTTTCCTGCCGATGATTAACGTACTATTGGCGAAAATTTACCTTTCCGCGTTATTCCCGGGGGTTGCGCCATGGATTTGGGTGGTGCTGTTCGTGGCGATCCTTACCGCGGCCAATTTGAAAAGCGTTAACCTGGTGGCGAACTTCAATGCCCTGTTTGTCCTGGTGCAGGTGGCGATCATCGTGGTGTTTATTTTCCTCGTGGTGCAGGGGCTGCACAAAGGCGAAGGGGTCGGGACCGTCTGGTCGTTGCAACCGTTTATTAGTCAGAATGCGCATTTGATTCCGATTATCACCGGGGCGACCATTGTCTGCTTCTCGTTTCTCGGGTTTGACGCGGTAACGACTCTCTCTGAAGAGACGCCAGATGCTGCGCGCACCATTCCAAAAGCCATTTTTCTTACCGCGCTGTACGGTGGACTGATCTTCATTGCCGCTTCGTTCTTTATGCAACTGTTCTTCCCGGACATTAGCCGATTCAAAGACCCGGATGCGGCGCTGCCGGAGATTGCGCTGTACGTCGGCGGCAAGTTGTTCCAGTCTATTTTTCTGTGCACCACCTTTGTGAATACGCTGGCGTCAGGTCTGGCGTCGCATGCCAGCGTTTCTCGCCTGCTGTATGTGATGGGCCGCGATAACGTCTTCCCGGAGAAGTACTTTGGTTATGTCCATCCCAAATGGCGTACTCCCGCGTTGAACGTCATCATGGTCGGGATTGTGGCGCTGTCGGCCCTGTTTTTTGATCTGGTGACCGCTACGGCGCTGATTAACTTTGGCGCGTTGGTGGCCTTTACCTTCGTTAATCTGTCCGTGTTTAACCACTTCTGGCGTCGTGAAGGACGTAAGCATACCTGGCAGGAAAAGTTGCACTATCTGGTATTGCCAATGGTCGGTGCCGCCACGGTAGCCGTACTATGGGTGAATCTGGAAGTGACATCGCTGACGCTGGGACTGGTATGGGCCGGCGTTGGGCTGGTGTATCTCGCGTACCTGACCGGACGCTTTCGTAAACCGCCGCCGCAGTTTGACGCCGCGAAATCTGAGCGCGCATGGGAGTGATGGAAACGGAATCGGCAGAGATCTGGTAATGACGATTAATATTTAGCAGTGGCCAGATTTACACCATCGGATGTGAAAGTCGGCCGTAGCTTTCGGCTAGTCAAATGAAAACGGTATGCCACTGTGGAAAGTCGTGGCATACCTGCTTAGCGGTGTTGTTTACTGAACCGCAAGTCGATTTTTTTCCCTGATGCGATTGATCAATTCCATTTGCTCGTGGGTTGCCCTTACCAACAAACCGTCCAGAACGGCATCGTTATATTGTTCACTTGAATAGGTTAATTCAAATAACCCCATCTTAATGATAATATCGCGAACCGCTTCATTTGGATCGTTAGCAAGTCTCAGTCGGATTTTCTGGCTGCTTCGTGGAGCAAGGAGCCCACTAAACAGGCACCGAGCCAAATCGCTTCGAATCGTGACATCAGGATCATTTGCCAGTTGCTCTTGCACCAGAAGAGAGAGCGGATTCATGCGATCTGATTCTTCAATCAACTTTCTTTTAACGCTGTTATCTATATCCTTTGCTAACAATATCTGGACCTCTGGCGTTAACCTTTTATTTTTCGCCAATGCGAGCCTTATTCTGAGATCGTTATCTTTTATCAACCGATGCTGCACTTCTTCACTCAGTGGCGAATTGAAGAGTCCTTCCGAACCTCTAGCCAGTGCTTCCCTAACACAGATGGCATCATCTTCTACCAGTATGAGTTGTGCCGACGGATGCAGTTTAGGATAAGAGGCCATTTTCTGGCGAATTGACAGATCGCTATCTCTGGCAAGAAGGGTTTGTGTTAGAGGATTCAGTGTAAAGAGATAGTTTTCCTCCTCTGGTATCAGGTGGGCACGTACTCTTTGGTCTCTATCGTTTGCCAATTTCACCTGAACTGCTTTTCCTGGGCTTTGTGAGGCCGCAACTGCGCAGCGTACTTTGACCGATTTATCGTTCGCCAGTTGCCATTCGATCTCGCGATCTGTCCACCAATCACGTAACAGGGCGATGCGAACCTTGTCTTCATCATCAAGGAGCAGCTCGTGGAGAATCTTAGTATTCGTATTTTGGTTGGCCGCCAGTTTCTGACGCACATTGGCCTCTTTGTGCGTAACCAACTCTTCTTGCCCATCCCTACTCAACGCCGGGTTACTGGCTAACGCTTCGAGTATCTCTACGCTGCAGTTCTCCAGATTCAGGATTTTATTCTGTAGGGCTTCCGATAGCGCGGAATTACCAGCCAGCGCTAGCGCGATTTTTGTCACACTCTTCGTTGATGGTAAACCTGAGTTTGCCCTCATGCTGGCTAAAATCGACTGTACGCTTTCCATCGCCGTGGCCAGATTGTTTACCGCCAATTCTGTTTTATAGATGCGTTCCATTAACGGTTCGCCGATTTGTGGATTGCCCGCTAGATTCTCGCGTATCGCAGCTGAGCCCGAGTCGTAAAGCTGCGTATAGTACTCTTCATTGAGATGCTGATTTAGTGCAAGCGCCAGTTGTACTTCCTCTTCATCCTTTATTAATTTACCAATGATTGGAGCGGTAAGGGCATTGTTCCTGGCCAGTTGAACACGGATTTCGCTATCATGCATTTCAGCGAGCTGCGCCATGATTGGACCCGTCAGGTTGCGATTACCTGCTAACGCGTAATGCACTTCCTGGTTACCGTTATCCAGTAATTGCTGTTGAGTTAATGCACTTATAGTGGCGTTACTTGCCAGCTCTTTTTGAACATCGTAGATATCATTGGCTAGTCGCTGCTGTACTTCACTCGGTAGATTTTCAGTGTAAGCCAACGATTTTCGAACCTGATGGTTTTGATCCATCGCGAGATGATGTATAGCTTTCTCTGGCAGCGAATTGCGCCAGTGTACCAGGCGTGCACGAACATCATCATCGCTATCATCCATTAAGGTACAGATCGTGTCGTCCGCAATGTTAGCATTGCCAGCTAATGTCTCACGTACTTCTGTGCAGCTGTCCTTGGTCAGTTGTTCCTGAACCTCAGGGTGAAGAGCGTAATTGCTGGCAAGGGCAATACGTATTTTTTCTGACGGATGCTGGCTCAAATTGTTTTGCAACAGGGCGCTATCAAAGTGTTTGCTACCGGCGAGTTCTCTAAGAACTTCATCTGTGTCCTGGAGCAAAGAGTTTAATGCGGGATTGGACAGATTAGGGTGTTCGGCAAGCTTGCGACGAACCGAGACACGCGTATCCTGAGTCAGCCGTATCTGTGCGGTTGCAGTCAGGTTGGGGTTAGACGCTAATGACTCCCTAACTTCCGTACATTCATCTTTTGCTAACTCTAGTTGTACAGCTTCCGCGAGTAATCCTTCACGGCGGCGTTTAGCCAGTGTTTCACGCACGTCCTGATCGCTGTCCAGCGTCAGGATCTGTTGTACCTTTTCGCTAAGCCCATCAAGATCTGCTAGATCTTCACGCACGGTAAAATCGTGGTCCCTTGCCAGTATTTCCTGCGCCTCAGGGTGAAGATTGCTATTGCGCGCCAAACGTCGGCGAATAGAGACCCTGGAATCCTTCGCAAGTTGTAATTGCATTAATTTACTGAGATTTTTATTGGTAATCAGCATCTCGCAAACGTCTAATTCTGGATCACGCATTAAATGTTGAAGCAATGTACTATCTGTGCTGTTGCTGGCGAGCTGGAGTCGATGTTGAATAGTGAGCTGAAGCCGTTCGAATTGTGTTGCCATCAGATCATGCGGTGCATTTGCATGTATACAGGCCAGATGTAAAAGATCGATGTCAAACTCAGGCTGGTCATTAACAATGTTAATACGTTGGGTGAGTACCTGCTCAGGACAGTTCGGGTTACGATATACTGCTTTGCGTACGTTCAGGTCTGCATCTGCCGCCAGTTTTTCCAGTAAATCATCCGGACAATCTTCGCTATTAGCGACCTCTGCGCGGCGCAACGAGTTTGCACTATCCGCCATCTGAATCATCTGCGCTACGCTAAGACCATCGCTGGTGGAAGCTGGTTTGAGCTTGAGTTTCTCAAACAACTCTTCGTATTGGGCAACCTGTTCACGCAGGGTCTCACGTAACGGAACTGTAAGCTGGATAGCAGCTTCCAGATCTTTCAGCTCCAACTGGCGGTTTTCAAGGAATGCTATTTCTCGAGCTTCGTTGATAGCATTCTGAATATCTGCACCTGCATAATCACGGCACTGTGTTACCAGCTTATTGCGTTCATTCTGGGTCAGTTCAAGCGACTCACCTTTCAGATGGATGTCCAGAATAGCTGCTCGCTCTACGCCGTTGGGGAATCCGACGTAAAACACCTCATCGAACCGTCCTTTACGCAGCAACTCTGGAGGGAGCACGGTAATATTGTTAGCAGTGGCAATGACAAATACCGCACCGGTTTTTTCTTGCATCCAGGTCAAAAAATAGCCGAAAAGTCGTGAGGAAACCTCCGAACCACTGCCACTGTTCATGCCGACAAAGGCTTTTTCCAGTTCGTCGATCCACAAAATACAGGGGCTAATTGATTCTGCCATTGTTAGCGCCCGACGCATATTATGTTCACTTTCTCCGACGTACTTACCCAATAATGAGCCGATATCAAGACGTAGGAGTGGCAACTGGAATAAACCGGACGCTGCTTTGGCTGCAAGAGACTTCCCACAACCGGGCATACCGGCGATAAGTACACCTTTAGGCGCCTGTACGCGTGAATCGCGAGCTTCACTCAGGCGGCGGAAAATCTGGGCGCGGCGAGTGAGCCAGGTTTTAAGGTTCTCAAGACCGCCGATGTCAGTTGCATTTTCGATTACGTGCAGCATCTCAAGCACGCCACTTTTTGCGATAATCTGCTCTTTCCCATGCTGGATAAGAGCCAACGCCTCGTCATTAATTTGTTCATGCTGTTGACGAACTAGTGCTAATACTGATCGGATCTCTTCCTGGTTCAGTCCGCAACACGCAGTATGCAGACGCTGATGCATATTTTCCGGGACAAACAGATCAAGCATCTGGCAAAAACTGCTGAGCTGCTGGTTAATTTCCTCACCCTGGGGCAGTGACAGGGGGAGCAAGGTGATTTGCGACTCGATTTGTACTGGGATGTGCAAAGTTTCTGAAACAAGTACTACAGCCGTTTTGCTCCGGTGGTGGCGCTGAATGCGGTTGAGCAATTGCTTTAACCGTGCAACGGCGAGTGGCTGGTTTTCCAGTGCACTGCGGGCATCTTTAATGATGAGGAGTTTTCCGTCCAAATCGTCATCGAGCAGCGAAGGTAAACTTTCTGCTAGTTCGGTGGCCTGACTCTGCGTGTTCCGAGGCTGCTTGTTATGGAAATCAACCCAGCCATATCCAAGGTTCCACTCTTTGGGAGACAGTGTCAGTTCTGTACTTATTTCCTGCAATAGCGTATCAACTCGGCTTTCTTCGCCGGAGTGGATGTAAAGCCCTGGATATCCAGCGAGGATATGGGATTTTATCTTGGTCTTAAGTTCGAGCAGATTCATCAGTATTTACCAGAATGAGAAAAGGTTTGAGGCAAAGTTACTGATACCCCGGCTAAAGGACTTAATGACATGACTCGCATTTTCAGTAACACTGGCAATGACTTTGGCAGCTGTTTTGGCAACAACCTTGCCCGCGTTATAGACGATTTCACCAATTTGCCCACCCGCTATACCACCTGCGACACCGCCAACAAACCCTCCAACGGCTGTACCGACTGGACCAAATACGGTACCAATCGCTGCGCCCAACGTGGCCCCCTCCGTTGCACCAGCAATAGCCATTGTCGTGGTTATAGTGGTGTTACCGATGGCATCGAGCGCTTCCTCTCCAGTCAGTTCACCTTTGCCCAGTTTATAAAGTACCTTTGCATTCTGTATGCCCACGCAGACGATATTGGTAATTAGGCCCGCAGGTGTACTGCGTAAGGCTGCGCCAAGAAAGCCGTTCTTGACAGCGACTACGACCGCTCCGGAAACAGTAACCTGTATAGCTGTTTGCGTACCGGTACGCAGCGAGCTTTCGAAAAAATCGTTGAGGTCTTCACTAGTGGATGGATTTTCACGACCGTTCAGGCGATTCCAGGCACGCCTTGCAAGGATTCTGGTTCCCTGCATACCCACCGCAATACAGGCACCGAGCACAGCCTGTTTACCAATTTGCTTGGCAATATCAATACGATTAGTGTCATTCCAGTCGTACTGACGCGCTTCGGCATCTTGTTGAGCTTTTTTCTGTAATTCTTTTGCTTTCTCTTTAGAAAGTGGCTGAGAAGACACTCCGTCAGCTTCAATAACCTCTGTGCTGTTGACCACATCTGCGCCTTGCCCCTCGGGAACTAGCGCTTGTTGATCGTTATAGTCGCCCCGATTGAGCTGTGTATTTGTGGCGTTTGAGTCAGCACCATATTTCGACTGATATTTGCAGACCACATTGCCGTTGCCGTCAACAATCTCAATATCAACGGAGTTTAGCTCCTGTGAACCAACAACCCGTGCACGATACGGACTGCCTTTGGTGGTTGCATCGATATTAAATGTATCGACGTGATGCTGTTCCGCAACAAGACCATCTAGATTGGGGTTTTGGTTGATATTCCCGGCCAGCGTGGTGATTGTTTTGCGCGCATTTTCGTTAGCGTCTACCAAGGCGCTATCGATAAGGCTGGCGTATTGGCCTACGTGTACCGAACCGGAAACTGCTGCATTTTTTTCTATCTCGCCAGCCAACCAGGAGGCACGGCTACGACCTTTATCCATATGCTGCTGTAATGAGTCGCGAGACTGATTAAAGGCTTCCGTAGACCGTATTATCTGCCGACGAGTGTTTAGTAACTCTTCTTCGTTTTTCCAGATCTGTGGATATTTACGAAATTCATCATCCAACCATTGCCCCAATGGCTGATCGCCGCGAGCCTGGCAGGAGGTTACGAAAGAGCTAATAATGGATGCGGTCTGCTCGGGAGCATTAATCTCCTCTACAACTTGCAATTCTACCTGTGTGATGGAGGAAAATTCATCATCGTTAATATTCTGAGCGAGATTATTATTTTGTTGTGTCATCATTTTTACCGTTAAATCTGCTGTGTGATATATCATCAAATGACTATGATAATTGACGCAAATGATATTAGCCGTAATGCTAAATGCAGACTAGCGCAGCGATCACTAATATTGATTATGAACTCTATGACTGAGGTAGCCAAAATCTTCAGGTTGCCACCCGATTTAAAGCTTCTTGGTCAGTTTCTCATTAGGGATTAATTTCGGGGAAATACCACGTTTTTAAGGCTAAACCAGCCTATCATGCAGGAAAGTCCTTCTCGCCGTTTTTTTTTGCACAATACAAAACCTCCATATGGAGGAGCATTAATCTCCATATAAATTTCAAAGATCCTCTAAAAAAACCCTTATTTTTAGGAGGGGGGAGGCTCTACAACTCATGGCTGTATGGCAATATCTGTAGACTGATAGGTAGCAACAACACGATGTTATGACGTTAAGTTGTATAGTGTTTTGCTTAATTAATATGCAGTTTTAGTTAAGGGAATAAAAAACCGGCACGGGAGCCGGTAAGTGGAACAATGTAGGAATATAATTATTATTATAATTCAGCCAACTCAATAGGAACGGGTTTCCCTATATGGTATCCCTGTAACCAACCAATACCCATGGTAATTAGAATCTTTTCAATTTCCTCATTTTCAACAAACTCAGCTACCACTTCCATATTTTTGAGTTTTGCTACTTCGCAGAAGGATCTGACGGCGCATCGACTAAATTCATCGGTCAGTATATTACGGATGAAGGAGCCATCAATTTTCAGAATATCTGCGTCTAATGTTCTGAGTCGTGAATAGCTTGACGCCCCTGTGCCAAAATCATCAATAGCAATTTTAGAACCGGCTTTACGTAATGCTCTCAGAACATCAGTGACATTAGCATTGTCAATGATATCTGATTCAATGATTTCAAAAATTATACGTTTAGGTGTGATGGAATATTTTCTAAACAATGTGAAAACATTATCAAGAAAATCAATTTTATTAAGCGAGTCAGGTGTCAGATTAATGGAGAAATGACTGCTCGGGTCAGATTTCTGCCGTGACTGTATAAAACGAAATGTTTGCTCTATAACAGTGATATCCAGTGCAGGAAGTAATCCTGCCTCACGAGCAACGGGTAGGATGGTATCTGGAAAGATTAACTTACCATCAACCATTTTTATCCGAATAAGTATCTCGTGATAACGTGTCAGTCCCGTAGTTGAAACGATAGGCTGAACAACCAGCATCGTTGATACGATGGGTTGAGCCATAAGCTCAAACGATTTTCTGTCAATTGCTTTTTGCAACATATGACGAATGACTGCCTGACTGACAATTTTATCGCCTGGCACCTGCGGGCTGAGTAACAACGGTTGCCCCTGCATTAACGAGATGTAGCTTTGGGTATTAAGATGTTTAATTGCTTGTGATAAATTTTTAATCAGGTTTTTCTCGGTGGTATATGCCACACCACAAGATAGTCCCAATTGGTAATCCTTCCAGATAAAACGAAAAGAGTTTAGGTCTTTGTAAAGAGTAGGAATGTCAGGGGCAGTATTAAGGCGAAGAATTATTCCATGACCAGGTGCGTAATAAATGTTACCTGTATCCTTAATCAATTTACGTACATATGAGCTTAGCGCTTTTACAAATTCAAAACGGAATTCTATTCCATGGGTTTGCTCCAGCGTATTCAACTCTGTACAACGGATGTAACACAAGCACTCTGTTGCGTGTTTACGGATGTCCATTTGCAGGGCCTGAAAGTTAGGCAGTCCGGTATTAGGCTCTGATCTAAAAAGTTGTTTGAGGCGGCGGAGATATTTTCGGTTACGGACCACAAGTACACCGGTAACAACAATCGTAAGAGAAAAGACAAACACTATCGTGGAGGAAATCACGAGACTATGTAAATAATTATTATAGTTATCCGGCGAAATATAACTGTTTATATAATATCCCAACAGGATGAGCATTGTTACCCATACAGGGGATATAAAAGCATGGCCAATGCAGATCACTCCCCACAGCATTACTGGAAGTAACCACAGTAATGAATAGTCTGTAAATATAAGAATATCTTCTCTGATGACGATCAAAGCGGACATAATGCAGAGTAACAGCACCAGCCATAATACTTGATACAGAATAGGAGGGCCGGATTTTATCAGCGTCTTCACTTGTCTGATGTATAAAATGCACCATGCAGGGTTTTGAACGCTTCTAAGCAACAGATAACAAAAAGGGATGCCAGTCAAGCAAGAGTTCATCAACCACTGTAAGTTAATTAGTGTTTGTAGTGTAAAAAGGTTTGTGATCGGTGCTGAGGCAGTGTTCGACTGGAGCCAGTAATCAATCGAGATGAATAGTAAGGCGTTGCAACACACGAGCCAGACAATACGCAGGGTTGTAAGCTGGCTACGACCAAAGCTAACCGCGCCTCGTTTACCTGTCGAGAAAAAGTAGAGTGTCTGGCTAATGAGAGCAGCCAGCAGTTGAGCCGTTAGCGTGAACACCGAAGATAAAGAGTAAGAATAAAGGGCATACAAGAAAAAGGCACCCAAAATTGGCAGCGCCTTTTGCCGGTATAAAACCAGCAGTGCAGAAATAAGAGGTAAAGTGAGATCGTAAAAATGCAGTGTTATACCCGCAACATCCTCTTGCTTACTGAGATGACCAGCGACCAGCTGTAATGCAAAAAACGCGATGCCTACACAAAAATAGCCTCTAAATGTATTAATGAAATTTATATTTTCAGTTTTTCTTAGCAATATCATCATTCGCAATTTTCAGTGAGTTATCACCGTTCTCGATTTAAGTCATCTACTTAAAAAAGGTTAGACTGGAGGTTTGAAATGTGTATTTTTGGATGTTTTCGCTAATTGAAAACCATTCTAAAATATGTTATGTAAATTTTTTAAAGGTAACCTCGATAATTTCCGTGTGTTTCACAACGCAGGGAAGAACAATTTTTGTGACTGTACTGATAATAAAAATTCCGTCAGTAGCCATTATTTAAGACAGAATAGACGATCGATAAAAACGATCAATATAAATCTTTTGATAGATTTTATCGATAGGTTTGGCAGATCATAAATACCACGAAAGATCGATAAAATCTATTAAAATGTTATTTTTTAAAGGTGTTTATTTCATAAATGTTAATTGAGCACTTTGTTTATTAAAAATTAACCTATGCAGGCATCCTTCTAAAGGAATTATTATGATATTGGCAGGAAAGTGAGTTTCCCCACCTTCCCACAATACACTCAATTGTTAATCATTAACGAGATTGCTGCTGTGTCGCGCAGTGAATGCCGCCGCCGCCAGCTGCAATGCCATCAATATTCAGTTGTATAATTTCACGATCGATAAACTGCTCCTGCAAAATAGCATGGGTATTACGTTCGTGCTCTTGCTTATTGCCCCAGCCGTTGAAATTAAATCCCACACCGCCGAGCGCACCGCTGGCGCTTATCACAAACACCGGCCCGGTGTCGCGGATCCACAAATCGTCTATCGGGTGAACCAGAAGATTGACCGACGGTCCGCACAGACGCGCGGCGAGCTCGCTGTCTTCTTCGCGTACCAACATATTTACGGGTTCAAATGCGGCGATGGTTTTAGCAACTAGCGCCAGGTTTTCCTGCACCACCGGTAGCAGATGAGGCTCCCAGATCTCGGCACTGGCACCAAACGCCATCCAGGTTGCCGCATGCGGTGCGCCTTCATCCGGCATTTGCCAGCGGCGGTCCTCTGTTGCGCGGGCAAATTGGCTAAAACTGATGCCTGTCATACCGGCGAGTAGCATACTCGTTGAAGTCACCAGACCTTGCCAGACGAACGAACGTCTTGTCATCATAGGATTAACCTTTGCGTATATTTATCTGATATTGGATGAATAAAATAATAATAGATAATTAATGTTCTGCGTATTTTAAATATTGAATAATAAATAAATTGATTGCGGATAAGTTTCATGCGGAATATAGCACAGGAGATATTCGTTGCAATCTCTTCTTTTTATATTATGAGTGAGGCTGACTACTATTAAAAATTATCAACTATATATTTATATATAATTTATATTTATCAGCATGAACATGTGTCACGTCGTAGGCTCTGAAGCCCCGTCTGACGGGCCTTGCCGCGGATTGTGATCAGGCCGATTGTTCTGTTGTATTTATTAATGCCATGAACCGTGTGGACTATAGTAAAGATGGCCGTTATTTCTCATCATTAATAACCGTGAGTGGGGGATGTGAATGAAGAAGATACTGATGCTGGTCGGAGATTATGTCGAAGATTATGAAACGATGGTGCCTTTTCAGGCTTTGCAAATGCTTGGGCATCGTGTGGATGCCGTCTGTCCGGATAAAAGTCAGGGTGACTACGTTCAAACCGCCATTCACGATTTTGATGGGGCGCAGACATACAGTGAAAAGCCGGGACATCGCTTTACGTTGAATGCGAATTTTGCCGAGGCGCGGGCCGCCGATTACGACGCACTGTTGATCCCCGGCGGGCGTGCTCCGGAATATCTTCGACTGAATCCAGATGTCATTAAGCTGGTGCAAGATTTCAACACTGCCGATAAGCCTATCGCTGCGGTTTGTCATGGGCCCCAACTATTAGCGGCGGCGGGAGTGTTAGAAAACCGGACCTGTAGCGCTTATCCGGCCTGTGCGCCTGAGGTCCGTCTGAGCGGTGGACATTATGCCGATATTGGCATTGATCAGGCCCACGTTGATGGCAATCTGGTGACGGCACCAGCATGGCCCGCGCATCCGCAATGGTTAGCTAAATTTGTTGAAGTATTAATGAAGTAAGCGACGATGAGATGAAAAAGTCGGTATAACCAGCCTGGCTATACCGACAGGAGATATTACCTCCGCATGAGTGCGAACACGCCCCACCCGATATATTCCCGGGTGAAGGTAACGTGGCGTGCTGGTGAACTTCTCAGTTGCTCTCTGACTTCGACGGCAAACTCATCGTCCGGATTTGCCTTCAGCCACCGGCGCATCGTCAACCATTTTGCCGCCTCGTATCTGTCCCAACCCTCCTGGTCCGCCAGTACCATTTCAACCACGTCATAACCGAGCTGGTCGAAAGACGAAACGCGTTCTGGCAGAGAGAGGAAATCAGTCACTGAAGTCGCGCCGCAAGACTTAGCGATCTCCTCCGTTGCGGGTATCTGACGCCAGTACGGTTCGCCGATGAGCAGCATCCCGCCTGATTTGAGACTTTGTTCCAGCTGTTTGACCGTTCCGGCCACGCCGCCGGCAATCCAGGTTGCACCAATGCAGGCGGCAATATCGAATTTTTCTTCGGCGATATAACCTGTTGCACCGGCATGAATAAAACGCACGTGCTCAGCGACGCCCAATTCACTTGCCCGCAGGGTGGCTTGCTCGCTGAATAACTGGCTCATATCGATACCAACGCCGGAAATTCCATGATCGCGTGCCCAGGTGCACAACATCTCGCCAGAGCCGCTGCCGAGATCCAGGATGCGGGTTCCTGGGGCCATCCGTAAAACCTGACCTAACGTTGCATATTTCTGCGCGGTGAACGGATTATGAATGCGATGTGCGCTTTCGCTGATTGTAAAAATCTTCGGGATATCCATCTCTCTCTCCTTAGCGATTATCCAGTTGGGCGCGAACGTTGTTCAGCCCAGTGGTATTGATGCGGTAGGGCTGACCATTGACGGATTTGATCAGTTTTTTCGTTCTGAGCTTTTTGAATACATCGAGCGTGCAGTCGCAGAGCAGTAACCCTTCGCGGCTATAGCATTCGACGGAAGTGACACGGCCTGATGCATCACGGACGTGAGCAATACGGCCACCTTTGGCGAGTACGTGTAAGGTACGTTGTTCCTGACGGGATAAATTCATACTGGAAAACCTGTTTAATCATCATGTGCAAAACGTGCAAACACACAGCGGTGTCCGCATTCGATTTCGGCGCATTGATAACCAGTCCGGCCTGAAAAGGTCGGTAAGCTGATTATCTGATGATTACATTCTCCAGCATCAAAGCCTCGGGTTGAGTTGATAGATATTTACCTGCTGAATCATACCAGCCTGGACGAGTAGGGGAATCGTCCTGTCGGGAAAATGTGATCTATGACGAAAAATTGCGTTTAGCTTATTTTATAATTTTTTAACTCTCAGCTAGCTGAGCGGTGTATGAATATATTAAATTTATTGAATTTTCAGACATCGTCAGTAGCGGTATTGGTCGTAATGATGTGTAGTTGGTCTCACTTGCGTCACACTATAGATTAGTGATATTTAATCTTTTCTTATCTTAATTTTGTTTTATTTGATAAACAGGTCTTTATTATAAAAAGAATTTTTAATGGTGTTTGTGTTTAATTCTATTTAGGAATTTTCTTAACGTCATGAAGTGTGTATACTCAATCCTGCAAGAAGCTCTTCTGTTATCATCAAAACTATAAAAATGTCCTTAACACCCGTATTACCTCTGCCCTGTATCTCTTCTCAGGGGAGAGGTTTTTTTTTCTGTATATTATTTTGATAGTCGTCATAAATAGATAATTTAATATTATTGTTCTTGTTGCTTTACATTAGTGATGACGACAGATTTTTTTCTGTGAACCATACGGTACTATTGAAATAGTATCGCTATGAATCTATTTTATAGTGAATAGTGTAATTTTGTATTTATTTATAATGGTATTATATAGTTTTTCTTATAACTGCCTGTTTTTCAGCGTTATGTTAATTCTCGCTTTTGAAATAATTGTGATTTTGTTCACGGATTTTAGTGCGTTAAGTGGCTATTTGTAGAGAGGTGCAAACGGTTGCATTTTGCTGTTACAGCATTCGTTCATTAAAAAATATAGCGATGGTATATCTTGTGTCGGTATTGGGTGCAAGAATCTAAATGATTTTTATTATCTCTTAGATATACGAATACCGTTTATGACTTCTGTTAGCTTAACACCATGGAAAATGCAGTAAAAACAGACAGGGAATATGATTTTATCAATCAGAACGGAGCTTTTAATCACTGGCATAATTACTGGCTTTTTATCTTCCTTTTTATAAATCGTTGTCGTAATGCCCATAAAGTCAGCATTCTGGGATGAGTGCTGATTTTATTTTGTTCTCAGATTATTCAACCCACGCTGTATGCAGGTCTTCTCTTGCAGTACCTCGTAAATGATACATTAAAGGATCTCCTGGAATGGATATTGTTGAACGCTTTATTAACTACACGAAAATCAATACCACGACCTCAAGGGAAAATGGTGCTAATGGGATAATGCCTTCTTCACCTGGTCAAATGGAACTGGCAAAACTGCTGGCAGTAGAACTTGAAGCATTAGGAATGGAAAACATTGAGGTCAGGGATACCGCTATTGTGACAGCGACATTACCTGCAAATACGGACGACGCGATCCCTGTCGTTTCCTTTTTTGGTCATCTCGATACCAGTGCGGAACAGACTGCGGACACAAAAGCACAACGTCTTCACTACAGCGGTGGGGATTTGTGTCTGAACCAGGAGCTAAAAATTCATCTGCGCGAAAGTGAATTTCCAGAACTGAAAAATTATATCGGTGATGACCTGCTGGTGACGGATGGTACCAGTCTGTTGGGGGCAGATGATAAAGCCGCCATCGCCGCGATTATGAATGCCCTGGAGTACCTTGTCGCACATCCGGAGATTAAGCATGGGCCGGTGAAGGTCGGTTTTGTTCCTGATGAAGAGCAGGGATTACGAGGTGCAAAAGCATTTGATGTTGCGGCGTTTGGGGCTGATTTTGGCTATACCCTGGACTGCTGCGGCATTGGAGAATTTGTCTATGAGAACTGGAACGCGGGTGATGCGGAAATCATCTTTACCGGCCAGTCCGCACACCCTATGTCGGCCAAAGGTAAGCTGAAGAACTCTCTGCTGATGGCGCATAAGTTTATTGCGATGCTGCCCGGAGGAGAGGCGCCTGAGTATACGGAAGGACGCGAAGGGTATTACTGGGTAAAACAACTTCAGGGTAACAGTGCCCGTACGGTACTTAAGCTGGATATCCGGGATTTTACCGAAGAGGGGTATAAGGCGCGTATGGCATATATCCGCCAGCTGGCCGTCAGCACCTGCGCGCTGTGGGGAGAAAACAGCGTGGTCTGCCATTTAACCGATCGCTATGCCAATGTGTTCAATAGCTTGCAGGGCGATGCTCACTATCCGATTGATATTGCGTTACGCGCGTATCAGAAGTGTGGCATTACCCCGCAACCTGTCGCCATGCGTGGTGGATATGATGGCGCAGTGTTATCGCAGAAAGGACTACCTTGCCCGAATATTTTTACCGGTGCCCATAACTTTCATTCGATTTATGAATACCTGCCGGTGCGTTCACTGCGGGCCGCCAGCGATGTCGTGGTAGCGGTCATTGAGGAAACCTTTGCTGAGTTCGCGCAGGGGAGAGCTCAGTCATGATTCAGGTGTTAATTGCCCTACTGGTGATCGTGGTGGTCGCGCGTCTGATCCTGAAAGGTTATCGCGCTGAACCCGTGTTGTTCATTGCTGGCCTGGTGTTGATGATTTGTACGGCGTTAACCGGATGGGGTTCTGTATTACCGAAGGGTGTTGCCAGTACGGGGATTTCATTTCTCGATCCTTTCGAGGTGATGCGCGATCTCTTTAGTACGCGTGCCGCCGATCTCGGCCTGATGATCATGGCGCTCATGGGATTTGCGCATTACATGGATCATATCGGGGCAAATGAAGCGGTTGTGCGGGTTGTGACGAAACCTTTGCGCGCGCTGCGTTCGCCCTATGTGCTTCTATTTTTCTCCTATCTGCTCGCCAGCCTCCTGCAGTTGGCCATTCCATCCGCCACCGGGCTAGCCGTGTTGCTGATGGGGACGATGTTCCCCATTATGCTGGGGTTAGGGCTTTCTGCGGCCTCAGCCGCTGGGGTTATTGCCACCTCGCTTGGTGTGGCATATACCCCGACGGCCATCGATGCTATCAGGGGATCTAAAGCGGTCAATATGGATGTGGTGGAATACGTTGTTTACCACCAGGGACCCGCAGCGCTGGCAACCGTGCTGGTCGTCGGCGTCTGCCATTTCTTCTGGCAGCGGCATTGCGACCGTAAAGCGGGGACGCTTCCACGAGAAATCGGTAGCGCTGAGGTGACTGACTCAGGAAAAGCCCCGGCTTTTTATGCGCTGCTCCCGATGCTTCCGATACTGATGGCGGTGGGATCATCGGAAATGTTTGTCAGTGGTATTAACCTGAATATTATCACCATTGTGCTCATTTCGATGGCTGTCTGTATGTTGATTGAATGGCTGCGGGTGCGTGATTTAAAGTCAGTATGCGAAGGATTCAGCCATTTCCTTAAAGGCATGGGCACTGCCTTTACCGGGGTAGTTGGGCTGCTGGTTGCGGCAGGTGTTTTTGCCCACGGGATTAAAGTTATTGGTGCCATTGATCAATTAATCCTGATGGCGGAGCACGTGGGATTACCCCCATTTGCTATGGCGGTGGTGTTTGCGCTGGTGACGCTGGCGGCAGCAATTATTATGGGATCGGGTAATGCGCCATTCCTTGCTTTCGTTGAGCTGATCCCGCAAATCGCGGCAAGTATGGGCGCTAACGCTGTTGCCATGATCCTGCCGATGCAGCAGGCATCACATATGGGGCGGGCAATTTCACCGGTTTCCGGCGTGGTGATTGCCGTTTCCAGTGGGGCGAAAATAACGCCATTTGATGTGGTTAAACGTACCGCCGTACCGCTGATTGTGGGCTTTGTAACTCATACCCTGATCATCGGTATTTTCTATTAACTTCGTTTGTAACAAGCAAACTTCCGGCCTGCTAAATGTCCGGTAGTTTGCTTTTTCTGATTACAGCTCTCATCACCGCAGATGATATTGATTACTGGTGATTATTATTAACTTTTATCTTTATCGCATTATTCTTATTGGACATTGTTGAGCTATTCTGGATTAATGATTAATAAGTATGATGTATTGTATTTGCACGTTTATTACATAGGGATAAGTTAACCTGGATCATATTTTGGCGATTTTAGTTGTAGTAATTTTTTAATAGAGTAATACAAGAATAACGTGGAATAACAATGACGATTTATTTGGGCAGGTTTAAGTGGTAAGGGATTCTGGAAGAGTTAGTACGTTACGACATCATTATCAGGATGATCTGGAAACATTTACCTGGAGTGCGTTAGTTGCAATTGGTATCGCAATAAAGGATCATAAGATCTACTCCAAAATGTCAGAGCATCTATTCATTATGCATTGGCTGGCTATTGCCAAAAAAAGAAAAATATTTTCGAAGAGCATTGTCAGTGAGCTTCAGTGGCTAATTGATGAGGGGAAGAAAAAAAGCATCAATGCACAACTTAAATTTAAAATAGAATATTTGTACGCCACGTCGAGTGGTGACGTGACAATGCAAAACGACTATTTTAAATTTACTCATACGATTGAAGTATTGAGCAATAATGGATGGGAGAGCTTTCTGCTCACTCCAGAGAAGTGGCAAGGACTTCATGAAAGTATTAAGGTCAGAAAAGGTGACTTTATCTTTATGGATGATGCCCGGCTTCAGGAGTGCTTTGGCGTGCAGGGCGAGATTGTCAAACCTTTCTGTATTCGAGTGTACGGCGATGTTGAGTTTGCAAAGTTAACGTTCATCAAACATAACCTGCCGGTTGAATTTGTGAAACACATTTCGAATGAGTTTCATTATTTCAATTTTCTTTCTGTTAAGTAATGCTTAATTGATATAGAGGAAAAATTTCTGTTTGTTCAAAGAGTAGTGATCTACTTGTGAAAGTATCGGATATATACCACGCGCAAAGGATAGCGAATGTTTACTCGAAAGTTAGTGATTACAACCGAATGGATAAGGTTGTCGGATACGTCAGACAATATGTCCATTTCTTTTCGGGGCGTTCTTGAGATCGGTGAAAGCACAGTTGTGCCAGATGACAATACACCTCTACTTCGTTTAGAAAATGACATGGCACCTATCGCCGTTGATGCGTTATCATGGGTGAGGGTGCCAGTTGAACGCCATGAAAATGTTATCGTCTATATTTTCTGAATCCGGGCTTATTAATCCATTAATAATATTAATGTCGATTTGTTCTTATTTTATCCTTCCCGGTGCAAGATGAGATGTCTGGCTGAACAATTTGTTGAGGATCACATCACGGGTGAGAGCATTTGTAGTGCGTGTACATTATAAATAATGCCAAACACCGCCACCGCGAGCAGAAAAAGAGAGGAGATAAAACCGCTGCATCTGGCAAAGCGCGCTGGTATCCAGCGTTTGAAAACCACGATGTAAAAAGACAACACCGTAACATCAAAAATAACCCACACCAGCGTTAGCGTCAGAATGCTGGTGGTGAAATCTTGCGTAATGGCAATGAACTGGGGGAAAAAAGCTACGAAAAACAAAATGTCCTTTGGGTTGGCGACCCCGGTCAGAAATCCGTGGATAAGCCCGCTGTTATCGCGCTTTCGCGCACCCAGTCCGGGTTTTGAGGCCCTGGTCTGCAGGCCGTTAATCGCCATCACTCCGATATACAACGATCCCACAAGACCCAGTACGCCAAGCCATATCGCAGAGATTGAAACCACGCCAGCTAGCATCAGTGCAGCCAGAGCAATCAGTACTAAAGAAGCGCCGTTAGTGCCAATCAGCGTGAGAAAAGCCCGGCGATAGCCGTGCTGCGCCGCGGTGGTGGTAATCAGCGCCACGACAGGACCCGGTGTTAACAGCAGGGTTACTACGCTGAGGCTATAGGCAGCCAGTAAAGTGAAATTCATACCTGATTATCCTGATGATATTTTCCACCAGTATTCCGTTTACGTAGCGCATTGAAAAACGAATAAAACTGCGCTCTACTGTGAGTAAAACTCAACATAGAAACTCACGATGACGCTACCTCCGTTGTATGCCCTGAGGGCTTTTGAAGCCGCAGCCCGTCTGGGAACGTTCAGCAAAGCCGCTATTCAACTTAACGTGACGCCGGGCGCGGTAAGCCGTCATATTCGCACGCTGGAGGCATGGTTTGGCTGTGAGTTATTTATCCGCAGCGGCCCGCGTATCGAGATAACACCTTCTGGCCAAGGGTTAGCGCAGCAGTTGACGGCTGGGTTTCAGAGTCTGGAACACGCGTGTCATGCCTTTCGCAGCAGCAGTCATGAGCTGCGGCTGAAAGCGCCGTCTACGTTGACAATGCGCTGGCTTCTGGATGTGCTGCGTCTTTTCCGTGAAGCGCATCCGACTCCGGTGATCGAAATTTCCAGCGTCTGGATGGATACCGATTCCGTATCATTCAGTCGTGAACCGTATGACTGTGCGATCCTGTTAGGGAATGGCCATTTTGGTGACGATACCGACAGCCGGTTGCTGTTTCAGGAGTGGCTTATCCCGGTGTGTTCACCCGCACTGCTGGTGCAGGCGCAGCGCGATCTTTCTGCCTGTGAACTGATTCATCCCTCAGCGGATCGCCGCGACTGGCGTCGGTGGCTGCAACGCACTGGGAAGTTTCCGGCGTTGAATCTTGCGCGAGGCAAAGTGTTCGACACCCTGGAGCAGGGTAGTCTTGCCGCGATGAGTGGTCATGGCGTGTCTGTTGCCGACCTGCTGTTATGCCTGGCGGCCATTCAGGCAGGGATGTTGGCGTTACCGTTTAAAGATGCTGTGGCGACTGGCGAGGGGTATTACCTTGTCTGGCCAAAGGCTTCAACACGGCTCAGAAATATTGAGCTGCTGTATCGCTGGTTAAAAGAGGCTGCGCCGTCTGCTTCCTCGGTAGATCTAAACTGGCTGGATTAAGCTGTTTATTTTGCTGATTACCTATATTGATAATGGTTCTCATTATTATTGTCGTATTGTGCAGGTAATGGTAATGTTGCTTCAGTTATAAACCGTTAATCCCATTTCCTGTGCAGAAGACAGCATGAACAACACCACCGCCCTGAATGCCTCCGGACGTGTCGCTCGCACTTTCTCCGTCAGCGAGTTTATGGATTTTGGTGAGCGCTACGGGATCGATTACCGCTTTCCCCTGTTGGCACAGAGACCGGATTTGCCGTCTGGCAGCCCTGTTCTGCAAGGTGAAATTGAGGAGATGACTCTCCCCTGCGGGATGTGCGTGACGCACTCCGACGTACAGGTATTGCAACCCTACGAAACCACCTCTCGCCACGACAGTCCTCTGTATATGCTGGTGGTACTGGAAGGCTGCGTGATCCTGACGCTTAACGGACAGGAGCATGTGGTGCGCTCCGGCATGGCGTTTAGCTCACGCCTGAGTGAGCACCAGACGATGCGTGCCCGTCATCATGCTGATTGTAAACTCCGTACATTATCGCTCGGTTTATATCCCGACGGCGCGTATCGCACGGGGTTGCTTGAATCGTTGATGCGCGAGTGGGAAAGATGCCAGACGCCGACGCTTATCTGGCAGGTACCGGGGTTTTTACTCAGCGGACTGCAGTACGCGCAGCAGAGTACGATTAGCCATGTTTCTCGTCAGCTGATGCTGGAAGGGCTGATATTACAACTGTTCGGTCATGGTCTCAGCATGTGTCAAGTCGAGAGCGGTAAACGTCTTGCGACGAGCGGTGAGCAGCAGCGGCTGGAGGTCGTTCGCCGACTGCTGGAGGAGAGTCCCGAAAATGACTACACCCTTAATGAACTGGCCCAACGCGCGGCGATGAGCCCCAGCAGCCTGCGCAGTAAGTTCCGTGCAGCCTATGGCTGTTCGGTATTCGACTACCTGCGCGATTGCCGTCTGGAACATGCGCGCGGCTATCTACTGGAAGGATATAGCGTACAGCAGGCGGCCTGGATGTCGGGTTATCAGCACGCCACCAACTTTTCTACCGCTTTTCGTCGCCGTTACGGCTTTTCGCCCGGCGATTTACTCAAACCTTGCTAATCCATATTTGCGTTTTACGCACGTGATTTCCTGACAATTTGGCACTGCGCATAGGCAACCTGGCATCCGGCATAGCTATCTCCGTCAGCAAAAAGGTAATAATTCTCACTTACAATTAGACATGCCTTTGGAGATATTCATGTTCGCGAAGACTCGCTTGGCGCTGCTGGTGGGATGGGTGACCGGCTGCGTGGCTTTTCCTCTGCTGGCGCAGGAAACAACAAAAAACGATACGGTGGTTGTCACCTCGCAGATGCAGAGCGGGGCCACGAAGCTTGCCACGCCGGATATTGAAACGCCGCAGTCGGTATCGATCGTTACCCGTGAACAGTTTGAAGAGCAAGGCGCAACCAGCGTGCGCCAGGCTGTCAGCTATACGCCGGGGGTGTACAGCAATCAGATTGGCGCCTCCAACCGCTTTGACTACATCGTGCTGCGTGGCTTTTCTGACGGTAGCCTGGATAACGTCTATCTCGATGGTCTGAAGATGATGGGCGACACCAACTCACACAGCTCGCTGGTGGTTGATCCGTGGTTCCTCGAAGATATCGAAGTCGTACGTGGCCCGGCTTCCGTACTGTATGGCCGTTCCTCCCCGGGCGGTATTGTGGCGCTGACCTCACGTAAGCCGTCGTTTGATGCGGGCGGTGAAGTGAAGCTGTTTGCCGGCAACAATAACCAGCGCGGCGCGGCGTTTGACGTCACCGGGGCGCTGGATGATAACGAT
This sequence comes from Citrobacter sp. KTE30, assembly GCF_000398825.1. Classification (NCBI taxonomy): domain Bacteria; kingdom Pseudomonadati; phylum Pseudomonadota; class Gammaproteobacteria; order Enterobacterales; family Enterobacteriaceae; genus Citrobacter; species Citrobacter sp. KTE30. The sequence goes on from NZ_KB976055.1 coordinate 816,707, forward strand.
CGAGTGGCGGCGCGATTGAGCGGGATGACGCGTTACGCGGACTCGCAGTTTGGTCCATTGAAGGAAGAACGTTACGCGCTGATGCCCAGCCTGACCTGGCGTATCACCGACCAGATGCGTCTGGATCTGATGGCCTATCTGCACCGTGACCCGGAAGGCGGAAGCCACTCCGGTCTGCCGTATGACGGCACCGTGGTTCCGCATTACGGGCAAAAGATCTCCAATACCTTTTACGAAGGCGAGGATGATTATGACAAATACGATCGCCGTGAGAACATGGTGGGCTACAACATTGAGCATATGTTTGATAGCGGTTGGTCGGTGCGGCAAAAGCTGCGCTATCTGCATACCGACGTTGAGCTGAACCAGGTGTATGCGGCGGGCTGGTTGAATGAAACCGAGCTTAATCGCGGCTACTCCGGCTCCGATGAAAAAATGTCGGCGATTACGCTGGATAACCAGCTCGACGGCAGCTTTGATACCTGGCAGGTAAACCACCGTCTGCTGGTGGGGATCGACTATCAGGATCGCAGCAACAATACCACCGGCTACTACGGGGCTTTCCCGCCGATTGACGCCTTTAATCCGGTGTACGGCGCGAAGCCTGATTACATCGACATGTATGCGCGTGAGAAACACAAGCTGCGCCAGACGGGTTACTATTTGCAGGATCAGATGTCATGGGATCGCTGGCGTATTACGCTCGGTGGTCGCTACGATCAGGTCAGCGTTTCTAACATTGATAAGATCAAGGATACTCGCAGCGATCTGGATAAAAACAACTTCAGCACCCGCGCCGCGTTGCTCTATTTGTTCGATAACGGCTTTGCGCCGTACGTGAGTTACTCCACTGCCTTTACGCCCACTAGTTTTGCCGATGAGAACGGCAATCTGCTGGATCCGATGAAAGGCAAGCAGTGGGAAGCCGGGCTGAAATATGAGCCGGAAGGTCTTAACAGTCAGTTCAGCGCGTCGGTGTTCCGTATCAATCAGACGAATATAGCCACTAAAGAAGAGCCGACCGATCCATACCGCTCGATTGGGGAAATTGAATCTGAAGGGGTGGAGCTGGAGGCAATTAGCCAACTGACGGATAGCTTCCGTTTGCAGGCGGCGTATACCTATACCGACATTCGCTATAAGAAAAGCAGCCCGGAAGAGCAGGGCAAGCGCGCAGTGTACGCCCCGCGTAACCAGGCCAGTGCCTGGCTGAGCTACGATGTAAAAAGTGGTCCGCTGGACGGTCTGACGTTGGGTTCAGGCGTGCGCTACGTTAACGGTATTACCAGCGATCGCCTGAATACTCACACCCTGCCGTCCTACACTCTGGTGGATATGGTGATTGGTTACGACTTAACGAATATCGGTATTAAAGGGTTGAGTGCGCAGTTGAACGTTAACAACCTGACCGACAAGCGCTACGTTGCGGCCTGTAACTCGCTCTCATACTGCTACTTCGGCGCCGAGCGCAGCATTGTCGGCAGTGTGTCCTGGAAATTCTGATGTTTTAGCCGGATGCAGCGCTGGCGCCTTATCTGGCCTGGTACAGCGTGCAAATTGTATGCCTGATGAGCGTAGCGCATCAGGCATAGTGGATTGCGGTTATTGTGTAAAACCGTTTTGCATACAAATCTGCGCACTGGTTCTCAGAGTAAAGGCGACTTTGTCTGGGTACTGACTGTAATAGTTATGCTCTTCTTCCAGCCCTTTTGCCTGCGCCAGACGTACCGTTTCCAGCGAGCAGGTACGGTAGATCAGGTCTTTATTCATATTGGTCTGCTTCTCGCGCTGTTTATCTGCGGAAAGCGCCAGCCAGTTTTCGGACAGTGAGTAATCGTAGACCACCCGATTTCCTTTCGCCTGCACGTTCTCAATGGTAATAAATTCGTCGATTTTCAGTCTTGGCTGCCCACGCATTTTTTTCTTATCTTCTGCGGCGGCATATTGGGCCAGCGCATGAATATCCATACTGGCTATTTTCTGTTTATAAGCATCTACATAGGCGGTAGGTTGCTGATAATGCTGAGCGTAAGCGTTTCTTAATTCCCCGTCACTCATCGTACAACCTGCCAGAAACAAAGGTAATAGCAGTGCCAGTTTTATTTTAGTCATGATGTTATCCCGTTCATTATTTTGATCCCAGTCGCCCATAACAAAATAGAAAAATTATTACGGATGATATTTAAGGTTGTATAAACGAGAGCACGATGGCACAAGTTCAATTGTCTTAAAATGGCAGGACAGACGGGAAACCCTGCCAGAATTGGCAGGGTTAATGGATGAAGAGGATCAGAATTCCATTTTCACCGTGAACTGCACTTCTCGTGGGTCGCCAATCTGATTACCCAGATTATTGGTGGCAATGGATGAAGTGTAATAGGTCTTATCAAACAGGTTTTTCACATTGAGCTGCAATGTGACCGGATACTGCAGCTTCATTTTATAAGCGGCAAAGGCATCGGCGACAAAATAGCCCGGCAGATAATAGTCTGCGCCATTGGTTGCGGAACGGCGGCTCACCCCATGACCCCCACCGCCAATCGTCAGGATATTGCCCATAAAGGCATTCTGAATATCGTAGGTGAGGAATAATGAGCCGGTATGCTTCGGTACATTAGGCAGCGACTTACCTTTGTAATCAGGATCTTCCGTCACTTTCGCGGCGGTATAACCGTAACTGGCGATGATATTGGTGTTGGTGGTTAACGAACCGGCGACATCCACTTCCACACCTTGTGAACGCACGCGACCCGCAGTTTTCGCCACAGTTTCGCCATTGATCATTTCGTTGTACAGCACATTGCGTTTATCAATATCAAACAGGGCAATATTGGCGGTGATACCGTCAAAGATATCGAATTTTGCCCCCACTTCATAAGCCGTTGAGGTTTCAGGTGGCAATTCGCCAATATAACTGGCGATAGAATATTGCGGCATGAAGGATCGCGACACGTTACCGAACAGCGATACCGACGGCGTCAGTTTGTACACCATACCGAATTTGGGCACCCACTGTTGGTCGGTACTGTCGGTGTTGACGTTGAACGGACGGCCTTTGCCAGCGTATTCGGTGTAGTACTGATAACGCATCCCGGCGACGGCGATCCATTTATCGGTCAGGTACAGCGCGTCCTGCACATACGCAGAATAGCTCTCTTGTTGAATAGTCTGATCGCTATCAGCGGCAGAAACGTTAGTACATTTATCCAACGTACCGTAGACAGGATTATAAATATTGAACCCTTTTACGTTCTTGCAGCGGATCATGTCGGTGCGTAGCAGATCGTAGTTCTCATAAGAGACGCCGGTGAGAATCTCGTTATAAAAGCCAGCGATATCGACGTTGCCCTGTAAATCGGCACGTGTGGCGTGCATGCGCTGAGTGGAGCCTTGAGTGGCATCAACACGGCGGGTAAGATTTCCGCTTGCAGAATCATAAGCCATCACGCGAGCCTGATTATCGCTGTATTTATCCTGACTAAAGCTGTAGTCGAATTTCGCTGTCCATTCGCTGTTGAAACGGTATTCGGCATTCAGCTGCGCCAGATCCGATTCGCCATCGGTGATATTAAACGGCTCATCAAAACGGGTTTTGCGATCCACATTCACCGCGTGTTTGGTGTTGAGATCGAAAATGGTGCCGCGATCGAACGGGGCTTTATAGTCGCGATGTGAATAGAGCACGTTGACGGTGGCCTTGTCGCCAAACCAGGTAAGGGACGGGGAGATGAAGCTGCTCTGATTGGTGCCGAAGTTACGCCAGTAATCCTCATGCTGATATTCGCCAATCAGGCGATAGGCTAACTGCGTGCCTTCAATCGGCCCGGTCACGTCAAACTGCCCTGTGCCGCCGCCAAAGCTGCTGGAGGTTGCTGAAATCGACCCGCCAAACTGTGTTTCCGGACGTTTGGTGACGACATTAATCAGGCCGCCGGGATCGAGAATCCCATACAGGGTTGAGGCCGGGCCTTTCAGCACTTCCACGCGTGAGGTGGCGGCGTTAAAGCTGCGCGGCAACACGGTTTTCAGACCATTGGTCATCACCGAACCGTCACGGTTTGCGCCGAAGCCACGGCGGACAAACGCATCCTGTGTGCCACCTAATGTGTTGGTTTGCACGACGTTACTAACGTTATACAGCGCTTCGTCCAGCGTCGTGACATGCTGATCTTCCAGAACTTTATCGCTGACAGTGTTCACCACTTGTGGGATATCCAACAATGGCATGGATGTCAGCGTCGCGGTGGACGAACTCAGCGGTTGATAACCCGATGTTACGGCCTGATCGGCAGACGATGCATCTGCCCGAACGGTGATGGTATCTTCCCCTTTAGGCGGAGTCGTCTCTTTCTCCGCTGCAAATACCGCAGGTGTTGTTGTCATGCCCAGAAAGAGAGCAGAGCACAATGCCCGCCCTTTCATCCCCGAAAAGTAAGTCGTTAACTCAGCCATTATTTTATTTATTCCGCAAAAGACCCTGCCAAAAATGGGCAGGGAAACAAGTTGATTCAATTCATTGCCCGGCTTGCCAGCCCTGCATTTATCCATCTGTAAGCCAGCGTTACTGGCGTCAGACGTGTAATTGAGAATCATTCAATCATGGGTGTTTGTAGTAGTAAACGTAAAAATGAAAAAGAAACTACAAGCGATTTGACGCAATTTAACCGTCGTTTTTTTAAGGGTATTTAATTTTCAATGTATTGAAAAAGAATGGTTTTTATTGATTTTTTAGCGTTTTTTATTTGTGCTTTAGTTGTTGGCGACAGGTGATGTAACTACAGGGTGTAATTGCTTGACTACTACAGTGCAAGCCAGCAAGATCACAAAGAGAATGAGTTTTATTTTTATTTAAAGAGTTACGCATGCAGGCTTTGCCATGCGGCGGCGCAGGAGTGAACATGCCACAGCATGTGGAAAATACCGCCCACAGAACGGGCATTGAACTACAACAGCTTTCTGCGGGTTATCGCCATAACACCATTGTCCACGATATCTGTCTCACTATTCCGCAAGGCAAAATGACGGTACTGGTGGGGGCGAACGGCTCGGGTAAATCAACGTTGTTAAGCACTATCGCCCGTATGTTGAAACCGCACGGCGGCAGCGTATTGCTGGATGGCAAAGCCATTTATCAACAGCCTACCAAAGCGGTTTCACGCCAGCTCGGCATCCTGCCGCAATCCCCATTGGTGCCCGAAGGACTTACCGTTTTCGAACTGGTATCGCGTGGGCGTTTTCCCTGGCAGAACATGCTTTCGCAATGGACGGACGATGACGAACGCGCCGTGGAGCAGGCACTCCAGTTAACCGGAACTGCTGATTTTGCGCATTTGCCGGTAGAGAGCCTTTCCGGTGGGCAACGTCAGCGCTGCTGGATTGCGATGGCGCTGGCACAGCAAACGCCGGTCATCTTGTTGGATGAGCCGACTACGTTTCTCGATCTGCGCTATCAGGTGGAGATCCTCGAACTGTTGCATTCACTGACTCGCCATCATGGCCGTACTGTGGTTGTGGTCCTGCATGACCTGAATTTTGCCGTGAATTACGGGGACATGCTGGTGTTCCTCAAACAGGGGACGTTGCAGGGCGTCGTGCATGATGGCGAAAACTGCACGCCCGAGTTGATTAAGCACGTGTTTGACGTCGACGTGCAGATGTCGGTGAATCCTCTCACCGGCAAACCGTTCTTTATGCCGTTCCGCGCGCCGGGCGGGCAAGAGCAATGACGGTCATGGCAAGCACACTGGCTCGTCGCCGTGGCCGGATTATGCTGGCGTTCCCCGTGTTAACGCTGCTGTTGTGTGTTCTGGCAGTGGTGCATCTGGGTGTGGGCGCACGCACTATCAGCCCGCAGACCGTCGTGCAGGCGCTGTTCCACTTTGACGCGAAAAATTTCGACCACCGGATTATTGTCTCCTTACGTCTGCTGCGCATGACGGCGGCGATGCTGGTCGGCGCGGCGTTAGGTGTTGCGGGGGTTCTGTTGCAGGCGTTGATTCGTAATCCGCTGGGAGAACCGCATATTCTGGGGCTGAATGCCGGTGCGGCGTTTGTCGTTGTGTTGTGCACCGCGCTTGGCGTGACGGGGGTAAGCCAGCCATTGCTGGCGGCAGGCGGTGCTGCGGCACTCTTTTCGTTGGTGATGGCGCTTGCATCTGCCGGGCGCGGTGGCTTAACGCCGCTGAAGGTCACGCTGTGCGGCGTGGCGCTGTCGGCCATGGTGTCATCGCTTACTGCGGCCATCCTGATTCTGGATGAACAAACCCTGTTGGCAATGCGCACCTGGCTGGTGGGTGATCTCGCGGGTCTGCGTTGGGAAAGTGTCAAAAGTGCCGTTCCCCCGTCGCTTGCCGGTATGGTGCTGGCGATCGCTATCGCGCCGGGCCTGAATATTCTGGCTCTCGGCGACCGTATGGCCTGTGGGTTAGGGGTGAACATTCTGCGCATACGCTTGCTGGCGATGATCGCCATTGCGCTGTTGTGCGGTGCGGCAGTTTCTGTCGTGGGGCCGCTGGGATTTATCGGCCTGTTAGTGCCTAACGTTACCCGCCGTCTGGTAACAAAAGATATTCGTCAGATGCTACCGACGTCGGCATTGCTGGGCGCGGCGCTGCTGCTGCTGGCGGATATTGCCGCCCGCACGGTGCTGGCTCCGCAGGAGCTGGCTACAGGGATCATGACCGCCCTGGTGGGCGCACCGGCGTTTATTTTCATTGCGTCGAGGTTTTTGAAATGAACGATATGCTGCAACGTGCAGGGCTTCGTGCATGGCGGGTGGGTGGATTTTCTCGTGTCATTCGTCCCAAAACCGTGCTGTACAGCCTCAGCCTGACGGTGCTGGCAATCGCATTACTGCTGTTTGGCGTGATGCAGGGGTCGCTCCCGGTTCCGGCTTCCGCTATCGGACGGGCGGTGTTTGACCCTCAGGCGTTGACGGTTCAGCAACAGTATGTCGTTTGGGATGTACGACTGCCTCGACTGCTGATGGCGCTTCTGTGCGGGGCGATGCTCGGATTGGCAGGGGCGGCGATGCAATCTATCACCCGCAACGGGTTGGCCGATCCCGGGCTTATCGGTGTCAAAGAAGGGAGTTGCGTGGTGGTACTGGCCCTGGTGCTGTTTTTCCCGTCCGCAAGTCTGGTTTGGCGGCCCCTGGCGGGAATGGCCGGCGGCGCACTGGTCGCCACACTGGTGATGCTGCTGGCCCGTGATTTCTCCCGGCCTCGCTTCGTGTTGATAGGCATTGGCGTGTCGTGGTTCTTTGCCGCGGGAATGGGCGTATTTATGACCACCGCCGATGTCCGTGACGTACAGACTGCACTGGTCTGGCTGGCGGGGAGCCTTCATGCCGCCACCTGGCCACTGCTGCTGGTGGCACTGGTCTGGACGTTGCCTGCGGCCATCATCTTATTTGCCACGGCGCGCGCTTCGGATGTGGCGCTACTTGGCAATGCGACGGCAACGGGGCTAGGAGTCCATTTACCCCGACTGGCGTTGTTGCGTTTTCTCGCGCCGGTTGTACTCACCGCCGCCAGTGTTGCCTGCGTGGGCAGCCTCGGTTTTGTCGGGTTGATGGCGCCACACATGGCACGATTCTGGCTGCGTGGCGGACAAACAGCGCTGCTGTGGGGAAGTGCGTTGATCGGTGCGTTGCTGGTGCTGGTCACCGATACCGTGGGTCGTCTGGCGTTTGCACCACTGCAAATCCCCGCCGGGATCGTCATTGCCCTGGTCGGTGGACCGTTCTTTTTGCTGTTGCTCTGGCGTCGCCGGGATCGTTTGTAATTGTTAAGAGGGTATATGCGTTTAATCTTTTCATTGCTGCTGCTGGTCGGCTGCACCGTCCAGGCGGCGGAGCCTGTTCAGTCATTTACTGACGATCTCGGGCGAGTGGTGAACGTGCCGCTGCATCCGCAGCGTATTGTGTCATTGCACGATCTCGACATCACTATTCCGCTGATCGAACTTGGCGTGCCTCCGGTGGCCAGTCATGGCCGAACGCGCCCGGATGGCAGCCATTTTTTACGCTCCGGCGTGCTGCTGACCGGCGTGGATTTTGATAATTCGAACATGACGTATATCGGTACGGCAGACATTGATATTGAAGCCATTGTGGCGGCAAAACCGGATTTAATTATCACCGAACCCAGCCGTAACACGCCGATTGAGCAACTGGAAAAAATAGCGCCGACGGTCAGCATCGATCATCTTGATGGCGGTGCGCCGGAAATCTACCGCAAGCTGGCGCAGCTTACCGGTACGCAGAACCGGCTGGCATTGCTGGAACGGCGCTACCGTGAAGAAATAGCCCAGCTCAAGCGGACGGTCGATACGCAGCACATCTCTGTGGCGGTAATACAGGCCAATCAGGGCAAAATCAATGCGTTGCACACCTATCATTCCCTGGGGCGAGTTTTACGCGATGCTGGTTTCACTTTCCCGAAGATTATCGACAGTATTCCGCCGGGTGGGCGCATTGATGTCAGTGCGGAACGTCTGCCTGAACTGGATGCCGATTTTGTCTTCGCGACCTGGCGTGGCGATACCGGCGGTAAACCGCAGGATGAAATCGCGGCGATGGATGCGGTGATGCCTGGCTGGTGTGAGTTCCTGACCGCCTGCCAGCGCGGACATTACGTTTTACTCTCCCGTGAAGAGGCGATATCTAATTCCTATGCCTCGCTCAGTCTGATGGTGGCGCAGGTGCAAACGCACATCGCCGGACGATGGCTACCGGAGGCTAAATAACCATGCTGACGGCGAAAAAAGCCAAAAACCGTATTGATGTCTATGGTGACCGTTTTCGCGCCCGGGCGCATTTACTCTCGCCACGTATGCAGGCCGTGGCGCGTTATATCAACGAAAACCGCGAAGTGGTGCTGGAGTTTACAGCGATAGAAATCGCTGCCGCCACGCAAACATCTGACGCGACGGTGGTCAGGGCAATTCAGGCGCTGGGGTTTGCCGGGTTGCGCGATTTAAAGCAGACCATTGAACACTGGTTTGGCCCTGGCGTGACCTCAGAAGAGAAGATGACCACCACGGTGAATACGCTCTCTTGCGATGTTAATTCCAGTATTGATTTTGTCTTGCAGGGGCATCAGCGTACCTGTGAAGCGCTTTCTACACCGCAAAACCGCTATGCAATTGCCCAGGCGGTGGCATTACTGGTAGAAGCCCGTCAGGTGGGAATTTTTGGTATTGGCGCATCCGGCGTATTGGCGGATTATACCGTTCGTCTGCTCAGCCGTATTGGCCTGCCTGCGGTAGCATTTAATCGCACCGGGATTAACCTCGCGGAGCAACTGATCGCATTGCAGCGTGGAGATGTGCTGATCATGATGGCGCAGAAATCTCCGCACCGGGAAGGGCTGACGACCATTCGCGAGGCCAGGCGGTTGGGTGTCCCGGTTATTTTACTGACGAACGCGCTGGACTCCCGTTTTAGTAAAGAAGCGGATGTGGTGATTAACGTGCCGCGCGGCGGCGAGAATGGGAAAATGCCGCTCCACGGTACGGTGCTGGTGTGTCTGGAAATGATTGTGCTGTCTGTCGCTTCCACTGCGCCGCAGCGATCAATTAAATCCGTGAAGCGGATTAACGAACTGTATCGGGGCATTGGTAAATCCGGGGCGAAGAAATAAACCGGTGATATCCGCTGTGTAGGCCGGGTAGGGTGTTGTCGCCACCCGGCATAAATGCAGACAGTTCAAACCATTAATGGCCGATCATTCTGGCCTTCGGGATCAGCTGGAAATACATATGATCCGGCACCGGCGTCTGCCAGACGTTGGCGTACACCGCATAACCTACGGCGGCAAACAGAATACCGAGCAGCAGTAGCGTCATTGTCCACCCTGATAACCTACCTTGTCGCCACCATGGTGTCGGCGCTGCGCTATGCCCTGATTGTGCGCCAGGCGGAGTCTGCAGTGAAAAGCTCAGCGTTGAGGCTACCGGGCAGGATTCAACGCAGGTCATGCAGCCAGTGCATTCCACGGTACGCACCTGGATCAGTCTGTCGACAGGGATATTCGACGGGCAGTTTTTCGCGCATTTTCCGCAGTCGATGCAACTGTCTGCGTTACGGCGGATTTTAAACGGCGAGAATAGCGAGAACAGGCCGAGCAGCGCGCCATAAGGGCACAGATAACGGCACCAGGCATTGCGAATAAACAGGCTCAGGACGCTGATAACGACAACAAAGATGAGCGTAGCGGGGCCAATATGGCGAAAGAAATCGAGCATCTTCACGTCGATAATCATGCCATAGGCCGACATTAGAAAATACTGAATCCCCTGTGCAGGCATCGACAGGGCGATATACAAAAAGAAACTCAGCAACAGATACTTCAGACTGAGCAGCGGGATATCCAGCCAGCGCGGCAGCGTGAAGTTGCGACCAAAGACTTTTTTCCCCAGATTGCCGAGCAGTTCGGACAGTGTGCCCACCGGACATAACCACGAACAGAAGGCTTTTTTTAACAACAGACTAATCAGGATAAACGCAACTAACAGTAGCATGGAGGCGGCATGGATGGGAGGAAGAAAACCAGTTTCCAGCGTATAGCGGATATTCATCAAACCCGCGATCGGTAGCCATCCCTCAATACCACCAGGCCTTGGAATATAGACGCTGGTGCCGGCGGTTTCGAAATAGCGGACCCAGTAATAGAACGTTACGCCAATATAAATATTAATAGTCAGCAGGAGAAACTGGGTGGCTTTTCGCCAGCTGCTGGCATTGCGCCAGTCATTCCACGGCAGTTTGCCTCCGATCGTGCCAGGACGGCGCTGCCAGCGCGTTCTCTTCTTCCCATTCATGATTTTATACTATCCCTCATATTTCCCCTTCTGCATTCAGAAGGCGTTATCACCGGGATATGCTAGCGCCATTTAGATTTGGTGTATTTGATTTGCATCTTATTACGTGGCTGTTATTTTCATCATGCAAATATGCCTGAATAAAAATAACAGCTCGATATTTATCGCAAGCCAGATAAATACCCTGAACGGGGTATTTATTTCTCTGCAGGGCAATGGTTATTCCTGATAAACCTCAACGCGGTCGCGACCATTACTTTTTGCCAGATAAAGTGCGCGATCGGCTTTATCAACCAGCTGTTTGTAGTCGGGATGATAATCATATTCGGCAATACCGATACTGACGGTAATAGAAAACGTTTCTGTCGCAGAGGCTGCCATGCGCATCTCAGCAATTTTCATGCGCAGCGTTTCCAGAATAATACTGGCCTGCGATTCATCTGACTCGACGAGCAGAATCATAAATTCTTCACCACCGTAGCGGAACACGTAATCGCTGCTACGGATATGTTCATAAATGACCGCTGCGACATTTTTGAGCGTCAGATCGCCGATATTATGCCCGAAGTTATCGTTAATTTGCTTGAAGTAGTCGATATCCAGCATCGCCAGGCTAAAAGGCTTACGCGCATGTAACGCCAGCGAGATTTCACGTCGCATGATGGTCGGAATAAAGCGGCGATTAAGCAACTGGGTCAGCGAATCTTTACCATTTTCCTGCTTAACCAGCGCCTCAAACATTGAAGCGAGCAGGAAATGGATTTTTGCCGACAGCTGGCGAACATCCTGTAATAAGCTCATCCGCTCGGGTTCTGTGGGCTGATGCTGAGGTGACAGGGTTGTCGTCAGACGGGTGTCGATCTCTGCAATCAGTGATTCCATTTCTTTGAGCAAATTGCTGTTGCCAAGAATATGTTTTCCCTTATGTGAGAACCACATACCAAAATCAGAGTTCGCCAGAAACACCATTTCACCGAAAGGCATTCCGGTAGCAATGTTATAGATAAACTGGTTTTCCCAGTCGGTAAACGAACGGATTTGCCGCTCGCGCTCGACGTTAACGTCATCGTAAATAGTCTGCAGACGATACTGCTCTTGTGTATGCAGGGAGTTTTGGTAGCTTGGGGAATAGGAGACGGTCATGGCCTCCAGCGCAGTATCCATTGCCAGACTGCTGAAACAGATAGCATTGCTCAGCAGGGAAGACGAGTCGTCAGCTTTGGTTTTCAACACCCGATACAGCTCATCTTTGAGCTTACGCGCGCCGCGGTTCACCAGATCGATGGGCAGACCGATACGGGCATGCACTACGCCAATTTTGCGTTGTTTGGCCAGCAACTGTGAGAGATCTTCGTGCGCGCTGCCGAGCACGCTGCGTAACCAGTCAAACATACTGCCGCTGAGGCGGGTACTGACCTGTTCTGTATTGAGGAACAATGCACTCTGGGCATGAGAGAGCATATAGTCATAAAAAATGGTCACTAAATGGTGGATCTCTTCATCGCTTAACGATGTGAGGAGCGTGTGAACGTCAGGCGATGTTTGTCGTATCAGCGCCTGCCATTCTGTAAGGAGTAATGTGTCGTTTACCGGTTCAATCTGTTCCATCTCGCTGCCACTCAACATGCGATTAAAAATTCAGGCAGTATTACGGACAATTACCTCACGATGGTCAAGTTAAACTCTCTTATCGATGGCTAATACCCTCATAAATAAGCCTGAGCGCGAAGACACCTATTATTGCGCCAATGACTCGGCTGGCAACGCATTGGATGCGACCATACGCCCGTCGCACTGCAGGCAAAGAAAATGCCTGGCTGAGAAAAATACGCCAGATAACGGAAGACAACACAATACCTGCCCAGGCCATCAGTCTGGCCCACGTAGGTGTGTCTGCGCTTAAGGTGACCGAGAAGATACTAATAAAAAACAGTACGGTTTGCGGGTTCGATAAATCCGTTAGTAATCCTCGGCGGAAAAATACATACCAGGGGGCGGAAATCGGCTGCTGTAGCGTGGGCATTTGCGGCGTGGCCTGATGGCGGATGCTGTTCCAGGCAAACCACAGCAGATAGACGCCGCCGACAATCTTAATCAATGAAAATATCTCTTCACACTGGGTGATTAGCGTTGCCATACCAAAAAGCCCAAGGCCGGAGTAAAACGCATCACCTAAGGCGACCCCCAGACCGGTCATCACACCTGCGCGTCGTCCGGATGCCAGGCTAGTTTGTACCACTACGAACAGATTTGCGCCGGGGTTAAAAAAGGTTAAAACAAACAGGCTAACAGTGAGTATGACGGCGTGTAACGGTTCCATAGGCAACCATTCCTCAAATATTCATAAAGTTAACACTATAATTTCAGCGAGCTGGCTGTTCTGAGGATCAACTCACACTGGCTATTGAAACTTTGATCTGGTTGATGTGCTGATACTCGACGGCCGGTTTTTCTGCGCTGCAAAATTTCTATATATTTCTGCTGAGTGTGGATTTTTTATCCAGGCTGGACTAGTTATTAATCATCCTTGAATCGCGTTATCTCATGTTCAGGGATCGATGATGGCGTCATAACAAAACCTGGAGCTGGTCTATGAAAACTGGAATTAAAGTACTTATTGGTGCGTTAGCTTTTGTCGTGACCAACGCATATGCCGCGGAGTTTATGACAAAGCTTGAGTTTGAAAAGGTTGAGTCGCAGTACACAAAAATCGGTGATATCTCAACGAGTAATGAAGTTTCTGTCGCAGATGCCAAAGAAGAACTGCTGAAGAAAGCCGAAGAGAAAGGTGCCGATGTTGTGGTATTAACTTCCGGTCAAACGGATAATAAGATCCATGGCACAGCCAATATCTACAAGAAAAAATAATACGCTGCTGTAAAAATCACTATTCCCGCCGGTCATTGTACCGGCGGGTTTTCTTTTAATCTGCGCCAGAACGTGGTTCTGCTAATTCCGAGATAGCGTGCAGCCGCGGTTTTATCACCATTGAATTGTGCCAACACCTGCTGCGGCGTCAGCAATGACGATGATTGTGGTGAGTCTGCAACAATGGCCAGTTCCGGTAATAGCTGTTGTAAAAAATCAACATTCAGCTCCGGCTGCGGCTCGACGCTTAAAAATAGCGCCAGGCGCTCCATCATATTACGCAGTTCGCGGATATTCCCCGGCCAGCCATAATTCAGTAACGTCGGCTGACTTAAACCCAGCCCCTTGCGTACTGGCTCAGAAAACGGCACATCCAGTTCCGCCAGCGACTGTTTTAAAAAACCTTCTGCCAGCGGCAGGATATCGGGCAAGCGCTCGCGTAGCGGCGGCAGCTTGAGGCGTAAAATGCTCAGGCGATAAAACAGATCGGTACGAAACTCCCCCTGTTTCATCTCCTGCTCCAGATTACAGTGTGTGGCGCTAATCACCCTGACATCGACCGGAATAGGCTGATGCCCACCGACTCGGGTGACCTCTTTTTCTTCCAGTACGCGCAGCAGCCGGGTTTGTAACGGCAGCGGCATCTCGCCTATCTCATCAAGAAAAAGGGTTCCGCCATGAGCAATTTCAAACAGGCCCGCGCGTCCTCCCCGACGAGAGCCGGTAAAGGCACCATCTTCATAGCCGAACAGCTCCGCTTCCAGCAATGATTCGGTGATTGCTCCGCAGTTGACGGCAACAAACGGCGGCGAGGGTTTACCGCGCCGATTCTCCTGACGAGTGAAAAACTCACGGTGAATGGCCTGTGCCGCCAGCTCTTTGCCCGTACCGGTTTCACCCTGAATTAGCACCGGCGCACGCGAGCGGGCGTAGAGCATAATGGTGTGTCGCACCTGTTCCATCTGCGCAGAATGACCGCGCATATCACCGAGCGCGTAGCGGGTGCGTAACGTATCGCCAGAAGCGTACTGACCGTTTCTACGCAGCGTCAGGCGGGTCATATCAAGCGCATCGACAAAGGCCTGGCGCACGGTGGCCGCCGAATAGATAAAGATGCCGGTCATACCTGCTTCTTCTGCCAGATCGGTAATCAATCCCGCACCAACTACCGCCTGCGTGCCGCCAGCCTTCAGCTCGTTGATTTGCCCGCGGGCATCTTCCTCGGTGATATAGCTGCGCTGTTCAAGCTGCAAATTAAAGGTTTTTTGAAAGGCGAGAAGCGCAGGAATGGTTTCCTGATAGGTAATGACGCCAATCGACGAGGTGAGCTTTCCTGCTTTTGCCAGCGCCTGTAGCACGTCAAATCCGCTGGGTTTAATCAGGATCACCGGGATCGATAAACGGCTTTTCAGATACGCCCCGTTGGAGCCAGCCGCAATAATGGCATCACAACGCTCGGTAGCCAGTTTTTTGCGGATATACGCCACCGCTTTTTCGAAACCAAGCTGAATGGGGGTGATGGTCGCCAGGTGGTCGAACTCCAGGCTGATGTCGCGAAACAGTTCGAACAGGCGCGTGACAGAAACCGTCCAGATAACCGGTTTGTCGTCGTTCACCCGCGGTGGAAGATGCGTATCAGCCATAACTAACCCAAAAAGTAAGGAACCGAGTATTAGGGTTTAGTTGTGTTTCATAAATGTTGCAATGAAACATGAAGGAACGTTTCATGAAACGATAGCTGACACGCTTTTGTGCAATAAAGATACAGTAACTTATATTAATATATTGTTTTTTAAGGGAAATATATAAATTAATTAAAAATTAAGGTCTTTGGCATACCCCTTGCTTTAAGTAAATCAACGAATGCTAACAAGTTGATAACAAGAGGACGGGATATGTCTCTACACTCCCCAGGGCTGGCGTTTCGCGCCGCGCTCAGCAAAGAAAATCCATTACAAATCGTGGGCACCATCAACGCCAATCACGCTCTGCTGGCCCAACGTGCCGGGTATCAGGCGATTTATCTCTCCGGCGGCGGCGTCGCTGCGGGGTCGCTGGGGCTGCCGGATCTCGGTATTTCAACCCTTGATGATGTGCTGACTGATATTCGTCGCATTACGGATGTTTGCCCGCTGCCATTGCTGGTGGATGCGGATATCGGGTTTGGATCGTCAGCGTTCAACGTGGCGCGTACCGTGAAGTCGATTTCCAAAGCGGGTGCTGCAGCGCTGCATATTGAAGATCAGATCGGCGCTAAGCGCTGCGGCCATCGCCCGAACAAAGCGATCGTCTCTAAAGAAGAGATGGTCGACAGGATCCGCGCCGCGGTGGATGCACGTACCGATCCCAACTTTGTCATCATGGCGCGGACCGATGCGCTGGCGGTGGAAGGGTTAGAGGCAGCCATCGATCGTGCCCAGGCGTACGTCGAAGCAGGCGCGGACATGCTGTTTCCGGAAGCCATCACCGAGCTTGCGATGTACCGCCAGTTTGCCGACGCGGTGCAGGTGCCGATCCTCGCCAACATTACCGAATTTGGCGCTACGCCGCTGTTCACCACCGATGAACTGCGCAGCGCTAACGTCGCGATGGCGCTGTATCCGCTGTCGGCTTTCCGCGCTATGAACCGTGCTGCGGAAAAGGTTTACAACGTGCTGCGTCAGGAAGGAACGCAAAAGAGCGTGATCGACATTATGCAGACGCGTAACGAGCTGTACGAAAGCATCAATTATTACCAGTTCGAAGAGAAACTCGACGCGCTGTATAGCAAAAAGTAACCGTCGTAGGCCGGATAAGGCACAGCCGCCATCCGGCAATAAATTTGTACCCTACATATTATAAAAATGACGAGGACAACATGAGCGACACAACGATCCTGCAAAATAGTACCCATGTCATTAAACCTAAAAAATCGGTTGCGCTGTCAGGCGTTGCCGCCGGAAATACCGCGCTGTGTACCGTAGGCAAAAGCGGTAACGACCTGCACTATCGTGGCTACGATATTCTCGACCTGGCGCAGCAGTGCGAATTTGAAGAAGTCGCGCATCTGCTGATCCACGGGAAATTACCCACCCGCGATGAACTCACCGCCTATAAAAGCAAACTCAAAGCGCTGCGCGGACTGCCTGCTAACGTACGCACCGTGCTGGAAGCGCTGCCTGCTGCCTCGCATCCGATGGATGTGATGCGCACCGGCGTCTCCGCGCTGGGCTGTACGCTGCCGGAAAAAGAAGGTCATACCGTCTCCGGCGCGCGCGATATTGCCGACAAGCTACTGGCATCGCTCAGTTCAATCCTTTTGTACTGGTATCACTACAGCCATAACGGCGAGCGTATTCAGCCGGAAACTGACGATGATTCCATTGGCGGTCACTTCCTGCACCTGCTGCATGGCGAAAAACCGTCGCGAAGCTGGGAAAAAGCGATGCATATTTCGCTGGTGCTGTACGCCGAGCACGAATTTAACGCCTCCACCTTTACCGGCCGCGTGATTGCCGGGACCGGTTCCGATATGTATTCCGCGATTATCGGCGCGATTGGCGCACTGCGTGGACCGAAACACGGCGGAGCGAATGAAGTGTCGCTGGAGATCCAACAGCGCTACGAAACACCGGACGAAGCCGAAGCGGATATCCGTAAACGCGTGGAAAACAAAGAAGTGGTGATTGGCTTTGGTCATCCGGTTTACACCATCGCTGATCCGCGCCATCAGGTGATCAAGCGCGTGGCGAAACAGCTTTCTCAGGAAGGTGGTTCGCTGAAAATGTACAACATCGCTGACCGTCTGGAAGACGTAATGTGGGAAACAAAAAAGATGTTCCCCAACCTCGACTGGTTCTCGGCGGTCTCTTACAACATGATGGGCGTTCCCACCGAAATGTTCACCCCGCTGTTTGTCATCGCCCGCGTCACCGGCTGGGCGGCGCACATCATCGAACAGCGCCAGGACAATAAAATTATCCGTCCTTCCGCCAACTATACCGGCCCGGAAGATCGCGAATTTGTCCCGATTGAAAAACGTTGCTAATTCAAAACCTCATACCCTAAATAATTCGAGTTGCATGAAGGCGGCAAGTGAGTGAATCCCCAGGAGCATAGCGAACTATGTGACTGGGGGGAGCGAGCGTAGCCAACGCGCATGCAGCTTGAAGTATGACGGGTATAAAGATAAAAAACAGGAAATGTACCCTATGTCCGCACATATTTCGAACGTCCGCCCCGAATTTGACCGTGAAATCGTTGATATCGTTGATTACGTCATGAACTACGAGATCACCTCGAAGGTGGCGTATGACACTGCGCATTATTGCCTGCTTGATACCTTAGGCTGCGGCCTCGAAGCGCTGGAATATCCGGCCTGTAAAAAACTGCTGGGGCCGGTCGTCCCAGGTACAGTGGTACCGAACGGCGTGCGCGTACCTGGCACCCAGTTCCAGCTCGACCCGGTGCAGGCGGCGTTTAACATCGGTGCGATGATCCGCTGGCTGGACTTCAACGATACCTGGCTTGCCGCTGAGTGGGGTCATCCTTCTGATAACCTCGGCGGTATTCTGGCCACGGCTGACTGGCTGTCGCGTAATGCGGTGGCGGTGGGGAAAGCGCCATTGACCATGAAAACGGTGCTGACCGGCATGATCAAAGCTCATGAGATTCAGGGCTGTATCGCGCTGGAAAACTCGTTTAACCGTGTTGGTCTCGATCACGTCCTGCTGGTAAAAGTGGCCTCCACGGCAGTGGTCGCTGAGATGCTTGGCCTGAACCGGGATGAAATTCTCAACGCCGTGTCGCTGGCGTGGGTCGACGGCCAGTCGCTGCGTACTTATCGCCATGCGCCAAATACCGGCACGCGTAAATCCTGGGCCGCAGGCGATGCGACCTCGCGCGCGGTACGTCTGGCATTGATGGCTAAAACCGGTGAGATGGGGTATCCGTCTGCGCTGACGGCGAAAACCTGGGGCTTCTATGACGTCTCTTTCAAAGGCGAATCTTTCCGCTTCCAGCGCCCGTACGGCTCTTATGTGATGGAAAACGTGCTGTTTAAAATCTCCTTCCCGGCCGAGTTCCACTCGCAGACCGCGGTAGAAGCGGCCATGACGCTGTACGAGCAGTTACAGGCCGCAGGTAAGACCGCTGCCGATATCGAAAAAGTGACCATTCGTACGCACGAAGCCTGTATCCGCATCATCGATAAAAAAGGCCCGCTGAATAACCCGGCGGACAGGGATCACTGTATCCAGTATATGGTGGCCATTCCGCTGCTGTTCGGGCGCTTAACGGCGGCAGATTACGAAGACGGCGTGGCGCAGGACAAACGCATTGATGCACTGCGCGAGAAGATCAACTGCTTCGAAGATCCAGCCTTTACCGCCGATTACCACGACCCTGAAAAACGCGCCATCGCCAACGCCATCACTCTGGAATTCACCGACGGCTCACGCTTTGAAGAAGTGGTAGTGGAATACCCAATCGGCCATGCGCGTCGTCGTACTGACGGCATGCCGAAGCTGGTCGAGAAGTTCAAAATCAACCTGGCGCGTCAGTTCCCGACCCGTCAGCAGCAGCGCATCCTGGATGTCTCCCTGGACAGAACTCGCCTGGAGCAGATGCCGGTCAATGAGTATATGGATCTCTTCATTATTTAAACCAGCGTGCAGCAAGGCGTAAGTTCAACAGGAGAGCATTATGTCTTATAGCGAGTTTTATCAACGTTCTATAACGCAACCGGAGTCGTTCTGGGCCGAGCAGGCCCAGCGTATTGACTGGCAGCAGCCGTATACGCAGGTACTGGACCACAGCAACCCGCCGTTTGCCCGCTGGTTTTGCGGCGGCACGACCAATCTGTGCCATAACGCCATCGACCGCTGGCTGGAGAAACAGCCTGACGCGCTGGCGCTGATTGCTGTGTCATCAGAAACCGAAGAAGAACGCACTTTTACCTTTCGTCAGCTGTATGACGAAGTGAACGTCGCGGCGGCGATGCTATTGTCGCTGGGCGTACAGCGTGGCGATCGGGTGCTGGTGTATATGCCGATGATCGCCGAGGCGCACATTACGCTGCTGGCCTGCGCACGCATTGGGGCAATTCATTCGGTGGTGTTCGGTGGTTTCGCCTCGCACA
This sequence comes from Citrobacter sp. KTE30, assembly GCF_000398825.1. Lineage (NCBI taxonomy): Bacteria > Pseudomonadati > Pseudomonadota > Gammaproteobacteria > Enterobacterales > Enterobacteriaceae > Citrobacter > Citrobacter sp. KTE30. The sequence goes on from NZ_KB976055.1 coordinate 836,517, forward strand.
GCGTGGCGGCGCGCATCGACGACGCCAGACCGGTGGTTATCGTCTCGGCGGATGCCGGGGCGCGCGGGGGCAAGATCCTGCCGTATAAAAAGCTGCTCGATGATGCGATCGAACAGGCGCAGCACCGACCGCGTCATGTGGTGCTGGTCGATCGTGGTCTGGCGAAAATGGCGCGGGTCGAGGGACGTGACCTCGACTTTGCCGCCCTGCGCCAACAGCATCTCGGCGCGCGGGTACCAGTTGTCTGGCTGGAATCAAACGAAACATCCTGCATTCTCTATACCTCCGGGACAACCGGTAAACCGAAAGGCGTCCAGCGCGACGTTGGCGGCTATGCGGTCGCGCTGGCGACCTCGATGGACACCATTTTCGGCGGTAAAGCGGGCGGCGTGTTCTTCTGCGCGTCGGATATCGGCTGGGTAGTTGGGCATTCGTATATCGTGTATGCCCCGCTGCTGGCGGGGATGGCGACGGTGGTTTACGAAGGTCTGCCAACGTATCCGGACTGTGGTGTATGGTGGAAAATTGTTGAGAAATATCAGGTCTGCCGGATGTTCTCCGCCCCGACCGCCATCCGCGTGCTGAAGAAATTCCCGACCGCGCAAATCCGTAATCACGATCTCTCCTCGCTGGAGGTGTTGTATCTGGCGGGGGAACCGCTGGACGAACCAACCGCCAGTTGGGTAACAGAAACGCTGGGCGTCCCGGTTATCGATAACTACTGGCAGACCGAATCCGGCTGGCCGATTATGGCAATTGCCCGCGGGCTGGACGACAGGCCGTCGCGTCTGGGCAGTCCCGGCGTGCCGATGTACGGCTACAACGTACAACTGCTCAATGAGGTGACCGGTGAACCTTGTGCGGCGAATGAGAAGGGTATGCTGGTGATTGAAGGGCCGCTGCCGCCGGGCTGTATCCAGACTATCTGGGGGGATGATGCGCGGTTTGTGAATACCTACTGGTCGCTGTTTTCTCGCCAGGTGTACGCCACCTTTGACTGGGGCATTCGTGACGCTGACGGCTATTACTTCATACTTGGCCGTACGGATGACGTGATAAACGTGGCAGGACACCGGTTGGGGACGCGAGAGATCGAGGAGAGTATTTCCAGCTATCCGAACGTTGCGGAAGTGGCGGTAGTCGGCGTGAAGGACGCGCTGAAGGGGCAGGTAGCGGTCGCGTTTGTTATTCCGAAACAAAGCGACAGCCTTGAAGATCGCGACATCGCACATTCGGAAGAGAAGGCGATTATGGCGCTGGTGGACAGCCAGATTGGCAACTTTGGCCGTCCGGCACACGTCTGGTTTGTGTCGCAGTTGCCGAAAACACGTTCCGGTAAAATGCTCAGACGGACGATCCAGGCGATCTGCGAAGGCCGCGATCCCGGCGATCTGACGACCATTGACGATCCCGCGTCGCTGCAGCAAATCCGTCAGGCGATCGAGGAGTAACATCGTGTGATGCCCGGTGGCGCGATGCTTACCGGGCCTACGTTCTAATCCACTTTCTTATACGGCCCGTGATAGTAATCAAACGGCGCATAAACCGTATCGGCCACGAACGATAACGGCACATCAACAAACAACAGCGCTAAATCGAAATAGTTATAATCGTAAGCGCCTGGGTTTTTTAGTTTATCAATATCATGATGCATACCCACGTAATAGGTATCTGAATTCTCGCCTGCCGTGCGTGCATCAATGCTGCCACATCCTGAAAGTAGTGCGCTGATAAAGAGCGCCGTTACCGCAATTGTCTTTCTGCTCATGCTATGACCTGGCTTCTCACCCCGTTTTACCATAACGGTAAAAAAGCGGTTTGTTGCCCGCAGAACTTAAACCTCCAGGTCAGGATGGTCGTGTGAAGATGACGCGTTGTAGGCCGGATAAACCACGTGATTGGGGCATCCGGCAAAGATGCTTTTACAGCGCGACGCTTTCGCGACGACGCAGCAGGGAAAACGGCCCCGGCCCACTTAGGGTAAATACGGAAATCAGCGTGAAGCTCAGCGCAATGATCCCCAGCACCAGATAAGCTCCCTGGAAACCAATACTTTCATACATTTTTCCGGCCAGAACTGACATGAAAATCATTGCTAACTGTTTGAAGAAGCAGAAACACACCAGATAAATCGTCGCCGAGAAACGCACTTCAAACTGACTGGTGATGTATTTGAAGCAACCGACGATCAGGAACGGTATCTCAAACATATGCAACGTTTTGAGAATAACGACTTCCAGCGCAGTGGTGGCGAATGAGGAGCCAATAATCCTTACCGACATGATCGTACCTGCCAGCAGCAGGGCGTTCTTGCCGCCGATGCGATTCACAATCAGCGGCGCAAAGAACATGATTGAGGCGTTGAGTAATTCTCCCATCGTCGTGACGTAGCCAAACACGCGGGTACCCTGTTCGCCGGTGGCAAAGAACGAGGTAAAGAAGTTGGCGAACTGCTGGTCAAACACATCGTAAGTACAGGAAACGCCAACTACGTACAGGGAAAGGAACCAAAGTTTTGGTTGTTTAAATAACTCCAGCGCCAGCTTCAGGCTGAATGCCGAGTTATTGGCGCCTACCGCATCCGCGACTTTTGCAGAAGAGGGGGCATCTGTTTTTGAAAATAACAGCAGCAATGCCAAAATGACCGCGCAGCCGGAGCCTAACCAAAAGACAAATTGGTTATTGATGGTGAACATAATGCCGGCAATCGAGGCGCACAGCGCCCAGCCCACGCAACCAAACATGCGCGCGCGACCAAATTCAAAGTTGCTTCGGCGGCTGGCTTTTTCAATATAGGCTTCAATCGCCGGAGCGCCGGCATTGTAAATAAAGCCAAGGTAAATCCCACCGACAATTGAACCCAGTAAAATATTAACTTGTAATAACGGACCAAAAACGTAAATAAAGAACGGGGCAAACATTACCAGCATGCCGGTAATTACCCACAGTAGATGTTTACGCAGGCCAAGCTTGTCGGATAGTAGTCCGAAAATTGGCTGGAATAACAAAGAAAACAGTGAGATACAGGCGAAGATGATGCCGGTGTCGCCTTTGCTGATATGGTTTACCTCGTGTAACCAGATAGGGAAGAATGGGAAATACGCACCCATAATAAAAAAGTAAAAGAAGAAGAAAAAGCCGAACATCCAAAAGTTAGTGTTTTTTAAATAATACATAACAGACTTCCTATAAATGCGGGCAGGTTTGGGCCTGCCCAACTTATATTATTATTTTTGGCCCCAGACGAACTGGAAGTGGTAGCGTCCGGCGCTCAGCAGAAATTCCGGCGACACGGAAGGGCTCCACGAATCATCGCCGCCAACGCCCATATGGAAGCCATCAATATTGAGCCAGGTGCCCGCCTCAGGCTGCAGCAAATGGCGGTGGCTGGTTGCCATCAGTTGCTGCTGGCTAAAGCGGCTGATGTTGAACAGGAAGTCCCCACGCCACTGGTGCGCGCCGTAGTGCAGTTCGCGCGTGCCGCAGCGCAGACCGTTTTCACTTGGGAAAACATACGGGGTGTACATCTCATCAAGCGACAGATCCCAGCGATCAAAACAGGCGGCGCCCAGACGGTCCGGGTAGTTCTCATGTGGACCGAGACCTAACCAGTTCACTCGCTCTGCGATCTGCACTAACTGGCAGCTCAGGCCGATGCGGGCCGGATGCGGCGTACCACTGGCAACGTCGACATCCACCGTTATCTGCATTTCACCCTTGCCGTCAATGCGGTAGCTTTTTCGGCTAATGAACAGCGTTTCGCCCTGATACTGCCACGCATGTTCAGTGGTGATCAGTACCGCATCGCTCAGCGTGTCGGCAGCACAGTGCAGTAACGTTGCTTCAGCCTGATAGTGACCGGCGGCCTTCCAGCGTTCGACCCAGGCGTTCGGGTCGATGCGGGTTGACTCGCTCACGCCGATGTCGTTGTCCAGCGGGGCGCGGGTGAACTGGTCAGTAAGCGGAGTTAACAGTTGGGCTGAATCGCCAATCCAGTACTGTGTCAGCAGGCCAGACTGACGGTCGAATTGCCAGCGCTTGTTGTCGTTCTCAACGGTAAAGACATTTTCGCTCACATTGAGCTGTGGCGCGGTGCGGGCAGACGGCAGTTGCGTCAGGCTGAGCTTCTCTTGAAGCTTCCATTGCTGCCAGGCGCTGATGTGCCCGGCGTCTGACCACGCGGTTGCCTGAGGTTGTTCTACGCGTACCGTCAGCCACAGCTGACCTGCGGTTTCCGGCATCGGGACATCTGGCAGGGTAATCACCTGGCGACCCTGTGGAGCGATATCCAGAACGATTTCTCCGGCGGCCAGCGGGTTGCCGTCCTGGGCAATAGACCAGTGCAGAACTTCGTTATCGCTGCGGCGGAACAGATATTCGCTGGTCACTTCAATCTGGTGTTCAGTGCCCGGCAGTAACGTGAACTGGAAAAACTGCTGTTCATGTTTGGCCTCGTATAACGCCGGGTGTGGGGTGCGATCGGCGAACACCAGCCCGTTCATGCAAAACTGACGATCGTTAGGCGTGTCGCCAAAATCGCCACCGTAGGCTGACCATGCTTTGCCGTTCTCATCATATTTGGTCAGAGACTGATCCACCCAGTCCCAGACAAATCCGCCCTGCAGGCGCGGATACTGACGGAACGCTTGCCAGTATTTGGCAAAGCCACCGAAACTGTTGCCCATGGCGTGGGCATATTCACAAAGGATCAGCGGACGCTGCTCGCCGGGCATCGACAGCCACTTTTTAATCGACCATTTGGGGACGGCGGGGAAGGGTTGATCCTGATCGACGCGGGCGTACATCGGGCAAATAATATCGGTCGCTGCGGTATTTGCACCGCCGCCTTCATATTGTACCGGGCGTGACGGGTCTTCTGATTTTATCCAGCGGTAGAGCGCGTCGTGATTGACGCCATGGCCGGATTCATTGCCCAGAGACCAGATGATAATGCTCGGATGGTTGCGATCGCGCTGCACCATGCGCGTGACGCGCTGGCTCATGGCAGGCAACCATGCGGGATCGTCGGTGAGGCGATTCATCGGCACCATGCCGTGGGTTTCAATATTGGCTTCGTCGACGACATACAGGCCGTAGCGATCGCACAGGGTGTACCACAGCGGGTGATTTGGGTAATGGGAGCAGCGCACGGCGTTGAAGTTATTCTGCTTCATCAGGATGATGTCTTGTACCATCGTCGCCTCATCCATCACCTGGCCGTTGATCGGATGGTGCTCATGGCGGTTGGTACCGCGAATCAACAGCGGCTTACCATTGAGTAACAGTAGTCCGTTTTCAATGCAAACCTGACGAAAGCCGACGTCACAGGCCTCCGCTTCTATCAGCGCTCCGTCCGCGGTGCGCAACTGCACAACGGCGCGGTACAGATTGGGCGTTTCGGCACTCCACAGAGCCGGTTTTTCGACGTTCAGACACAGAGTCACCCGGTCATGATAAGCACCGCGTTCATCAATAATCTCACTGCCGAGTGGGGAGTTCGTTTCGGCTGTGAGCGTTTCCCCCTCCCACAATTGCAGGGCTACGCGTAAATCTTCGCTCGCGTTGCCCGCTACTCTGATTTCCACTGCCAGCGTGGCGCGGCTGAAGTCGTCGTTAAACCGGGTATTAATGCGCAGGTCGCGAATTTGCGTTGTGGGCTTATGCAGCAAAGATACGTCGCGAAAAATACCGCTCATGCGCCACATATCCTGGTCTTCCAGATAGCTGCCATCGCTCCAGCGCAGCACCATCACCGCCAGACGGTTTTCGCCATGCTGCAGATAATCGCTAAGATCGAATTCAGATGGCAGGCGGCTGTCCTGTCCGTAGCCGACCCAGCGGCCGTTGCACCACAAATGAAATGCGGAGTTCACGCCGTCAAAAATAATGCGCGTCTGACCCTCATCTAACCAGGCATCGTCAATATGAAATGTGAGCGAGTAACATCCCGTCGGGTTCTGTGCCGGAACGTACGGAGGGTTAACCGGGATTGGGTAGGTGACGTTGGTATAAATTGGCGCATCGTAACCGTCCATCTGCCAGTTCGAGGGGACGTTGACAGTATCAGCTTGTGGCAGATCGCTTGTCAGCCAGCTTTCCGGCACAGCCTCCGGCGCGGCAAACCAGGCAAATTGCCACTGGCCATTAAGCGAGCGTAACTGACTTGAACGCTGATTCGTACGTGCGTCATCTGCTGAACGCCAGCTACAGAACGGTGGATGCGCCTCCAGGCGGTTGAGCTGCGTGACGCCGGGATTTTCCCAGTCACGGCGGGCCAGAACAGCGGAGAGTGAATCTGTGTTCAGGTTCATAACGGTATCCTGTTTGAATTTGTTATTCGCTCACAATTTCAATCAAAATACGGATAAGCGATCCCAACTGTAAAGGCTGGGGCGTTCAATGAGTGAACTCACTCACACAATTGTTGTGCGTTCACAATTTGGGGGCGAGCTGAGAAACTTGCCGCGCGAGCTGGATCAATGAATCGGCCAGCGCCTGGGGAGAGATAGTTTGCGTATTGGGTGGCAGAACCGTTTTGCGCTTAACCAGGGTGACGGGCAGCAGTTGGTTGCCCACGGTTGATTCGCCACGGGGAAGTTGCAGCAGCCTGTCGACGCTGGTTTCACCCAATAACGGAAAATCCTGCCTGATGGTGGTCAGCGGTGGAATGTAGCAGGCGCTGTCTTCGGTATCATCGTAGCCAATCACCGAGATATCTACCGCCACCCGCAGACCGAACTCGCTGATTGCGCGCATCGCGCCCAGCGCCATTTGATCGTTGGCGACCAGCATGGCGGTAGGGAGGTTACCGTTATTCAGCATATGCATCGTTTGCTGAAAACCAGACATCGCGCTCCAGTCGCCTTCCAGCTCCACAACGGGTTGTAGCTGGTAATGTGCCAGATACTTGTGCCAGCCCGAACGGCGAAGCCTTGCCGAAACGGAAGTGTGCGGTCCGCTCAGCAGGGCGATACGCTGATGTCCGTACTGCACCAGATGTTCAACGCCGAGGCGCGCGCCGTCGTCATGCGAGAAAATCACGCTGTTAATTGGCGTCAGGTCAGAGACATCGAGAAACAGCACCGGCACCGTACCGCAGGCGGCGGCCACGGCAATGGCGTCTTCTTCATCCAGCGGATAGTTGATGATAAGCCCGGTTACGCGCTGAGAAAGCAGGTTGTGGACCGCGGCTTTACATGCCTCAACGCCGCTGCGCTCGACCATGGCGATCACCACGCTGGCACCGGACTGGTCGGCACGGGATTTTATGGCGGCAACGATTTGTGAGGGGGCATGCAGGGCAAGGTTCGCCGTCACAACGCCAATCAGCGGCGTCTGTTTGCCAGCCAACTGCTGTGCGACGCGGTTAGGGATGTAATTGAGTTCCGCCATCGCGGCCTCAACTTTTTGTCGGGTTTTTGCGGAAACGTGGCTGGCCTGATTAACGACGCGCGAGACGGTCTGGTAAGAGACACCTGCATGGTCTGCCACATCGTATAGCGTTACCGGTTTCACGTTTATCACCCCTGTCATGACGTTATCTGCGCGCTATGATGCCACAGCGGGACGGTTTTGGGGGATTTACGCATAGGTTCTGCGAGGCGCATTCCAGGGTTGCGGATCGTGTGCTGGAGCATTTATCGTCGTTCTTCTTAACAGAAGAAAAAAGTGAGGACATTGTGAGCGACTCTGCGGCAAATAATATTCTGTCCATCTACCGACGTCATGCGGATGCCTTTGCCAGCCAGCGCTCGCGCACCTTGTTCGAGAAAAGCTGGCTCGATAAATTCATTTCCGTGATGGGCGGGCAGGGCAGCATTGTGGATATTGGCTGCGGCAACGGCCAGCCGATTGCCGGTTATTTTATCCAGCAAGGTTTGCGGCTTACCGGCGTTGATGGTTCCCCGGCGATGCTGGCGCGGGCCCGAAACACTTTTCCCGCACAGCGCTGGCTGGAGCAGGATATGCGCGAACTGGCACTCAATGAGACTTTCGATGGTCTGATCGCCTGGGACAGTTTTTTCCATTTAACTCAGCAGGACCAGCAAAAGATGTTCCCGATTTTTGACCGCCTCAGCCATCCCGGCAGCGCGCTGATGTTTACCAGCGGTACGGACAATGGCATCGCGATGGGGCAATTTGAGGGTGAGCCGCTGTTTCACGCCAGCCTCGCGCCGGACGAATACCGCGCATTGCTGTCAGCGCATGGCTTTGCGGTGGTCGAGATGGTGATGGAAGATCCGCACTGCGCCGGGCACACTGTCTGGCTGGCGCAAAAAAGAGGCTAATCGCCGCGAAAGGTTTTACGCCATTCAGCCGGGCTAACACCAAAGTGGGATTTAAAATGCTGACGCCAGGTGACAGGCGACTGAAAACCAACCTGTTCTGCAATGCGTTCAACGGGTAACTGGCTGGACTCCAGCAACGTCTGGCTACGGCGCAGGCGCTCGGCAATCAACCATTCGGCTACGCTTGACCCGGTGGCCTTCATAAAATGACGAGTGAGGGTACGACGGCTCATCATCACTCGCTGCGCCAGCTCGTCGAGATTATGCGGTTCGTGGAGATGCTGGCGCAAATAGTCGAGCAGGGCGTTGATGCGCTGATCCTGGGTATTTTTCGCTACCGGTTGTTCGATAAACTGTGCCTGGCCGCCCTCGCGATGTGGCGGCACAATCATCCGTCGGGCAATCTGATTCGCCACCGTGCTGCCAAAACGCTGGCGGATGACGTACAGGCAGCAATCCAGCGCGGCGGCGGTCCCTGCCGAGGTAATAATACCGTCGTCATCCACGTATAGCGCGTTGATATCCAGACGGGCCGCCGGAAAGCGCGCCTGAAAATCCTGCTCGAACTCCCAGTGCGTAGCTGCCCGTTTGCCATCCAGCAGACCGGCATAGCCGAGAACAAACGCGCCCAGACATAACCCAACAATTTGCGCGCCGTTTTGTCGTGCGCGGTTGAGCGCATCAAGCAGGCTTTGTGGTGGTCGATGTGTCGTGGTGCCCCACCAGGGGATCACTACAATGTCGGCGGCCTCCACTGCTTCATAGCCGTAGGCTGCGGTAATGGCGAAGCCATCCTGCGAGGAAACGATGCCCGGCTGTTCGGCGCACAGTTGCACCTCAAAGCGCTTTTTCGCCGCCACTTTGTCACTGAAAATAATGCACGGCACTGAGAAGTGAAACGGGCTGAAATCTTCCACGGCGACAATGGCGACGTTAAGCGGTTGCATACGATTCCTCTGTGGAGTTTAAAACGTCAGGGTTTCGCCATCTTCCGGCACGTTAATGAATTGCGCAATCTGGTTGTCGCGGGCGTACTCTTTCAAGGCCGCGCGGGTCAGCAGACAGTGGTTAATCGCCTCCATGTGGGTCGCCACAATTTGTGCCTCAGGTAGTACGAAGTGGGTTTTTAGCACATCTTCCGCGCCCATGATAATTGGGCCAAACCCGATAACGTGGGCAAAGCCTGCGTTCAGAATGACCACGCCTGGTTGAAAAGTCCGCATGTTGGTTTCCACCTCGTCGCGCCAAATGGTGTCCCCGACCAGATACAGCGTTTTTTCCGCCGGATGCTGGAAGATAACCCCGCAGGCATCACCCAGACGCTCAGCCATTTGCGGGATGGCGTAAGCGCGATCCGAACCGTGCTGGCCGCCGGTTTTACGCAGGGTGATATCACCAAGCGCGGTGTTTTGCGTCAGTACGGTCAGTTGCGTGAAACCTTGTTCCCGCAGTACCTGCGCATCGCGATCGTTTTGCACATAAATCGGTTTGTCTTTCGGCACGACACGAGCCGCTGCTTCATCCCAGTGGTCTTCATGCAGATGGGTCACGATCAGCGCATCAACGTTGAGCAGCCTGTCGATATCGACAGGCAGATCAACGGTCGGGTTGCGGATCTCGGCGCGAGCCGTTCCGGCAAAGCCCGGATAAGTACCTTTATCCGCCAGCATCGGATCAATCAGAAAAGTTTTACCGCCAAAGGTGATGTGCTGCGTGGCGTTACGGATTTGTGTGATGTTCATGATGTTTGCTCCACGTGTTGGATCAGTGGTGTCATCGTAGAGTGTTGTCCAGAAGATGAATGTGGGCAAATGGGCGACTAGCGATGGGATTGGGCCAATAGCAGATTACATATATCAATTATGTAATTAAAGTAATTTAATATTTCCTTTGTGACTCGTTATTTAATTTGCTGCCATTATATCGAAATGAATAAGAGTGCTGTTACTTAAATACGGAAAAATTTATTAAATACGAAGCGGTGCCAGAAAACATTATTGATATATGTAATGCATAGTGACCAATAAAACAGATCGCGAACCATGAAATAAGAATGCTATCATTCACATCAGACGCGGCAGGCAACTGCTGGCACACGCATATCCCCCCGGAGCAACTGATGAACAACGACATTCCGCTTAAATATTATGATATCGCCGACGAGTACGCGACCGAGGCCGCAAAGCCGGTGAGCGACACAGAACGTGACGCGCTGGCGCACTACTTCCAGCAGTTGATTACCCGTTTGATGAACAACGAAGAGATCAGCGAAGAAGCGCAGCAGGAGATGGCAACCGTGGCCGGTGTCGACGCTCAGCGTATCGATGATATCGCGGAGTTCCTCAATCGTTGGGGTAACGAGTAGCCAAAGGTATGGCCTGTGTTTTACACTGCGCGCAAATTGAGTAGGTATACTCTACGAGTAATAGGTTTAATCAGGCGGAAACAGCAATGAACGGAACAATCACAACGTGGTTTAAAGATAAAGGCTTTGGATTTATCAAAGATGAAAACGGCGACAATCGCTATTTTCATGTGATTAAGGTTGCTAATCCTGAGCTGATCAAGAAAGACGCGGCGGTGACTTTTGAGCCCACCACCAATAACAAAGGCTTGTCTGCCTACGCGGTAAAAGTCATACCAGACAGCAAGTACATCTATATCGCAGGCGAGCGTCTGAAGCTCACCTCGATCAAGTCATTTCTGGTCTACAGCGAAGAAGTCCCTGCCGAGACCCGTATCGACAAAGAAAATGCAGTGTTGTCTGTCGGCGTGCTGATGAACAGCATCCGACCAAAATCAGACGTGAAGCCTGGTGAAATGCGCACGCTGAAAAAGCTGGCTATCACCACCTTCCAGGGCACGACGCTGATTTTCTCTGAAGATGAAATCGACATTGACGAGACGGTGAAACTGCTTAAGGTCTGAAGCCCATTCAGAGTGAATGAATGCCGAAACACTGCTCTTTTCAGAGCGGGTTTCGGTTTAGTATTGTGTGAATGGGTTGAAATAAGAATAGCTTTCTTTGACAACCCTAATCACACTTGCAGCAGCATAAGAATGCTTTTGATTATATTGAATTGTTTTGTAAGCATTCCAGATGATACAGTTATCCCGAAAGTGACTAAACCGAGGTCTGATGCTTACCTCATTATGAGGACATAAATGTCTGTCGGAATTGATCACTTCGTAATGAGTTTATATGAATTTTTCGGGCGAAAGATGAAAATATATAAAATAGTGATCATTATAGCGGGTTTGTTTGTTTTGCAGGGTTGTGATAGTCAGGAAACGAAAGTTAAAAAATTACTAAAGTGTGGTTTGGCAGTTAATGAGATAGGTAATTCCCTGGCACAAGAAAATTACGAAAAAAACGGTGTCACGGCCATATTTGGCCGCTCACCACCGCATATTAGCTCTTATGACATGATGAGAATAGGTCAGGATGCCAGAGATGAGTTATGGATGAATGGCCGAAACCGTAGAGGAGAGGCCCAAAGAATAATTGAAGAGTATGAAGAGAGCTACTGTGTTGACATACACCAGGTTCCGGATGATGAAAATATTAAAAAATTAAAATTGATGTTGCGATTATGAAAAGCAGAAGGAGAGACTATTGACGCCACTCTTTATTGATATGGCCCTGGCCTCTTTACAAGAGACCAGGTTCAGCATCTGGCTACTTAAGCTTGCCTCGTAATCCTTCATAGACATCCAGTGCTTTCTGCACATTTGCCTCGTCCATCGATATCTCTGAGAAGTCGATAAACCAGGTACCGGAGCTATGTTTATTAATGACAAAGAGCTTTTTGCTCTGAACAACACGATACTCAACATCGTATTCTTTGTTAAACGTTGAGCCTGTATCAGGAATGGTGAACGTTGTTGTTACACCTGAATCATTTGGATCCCATTTTAAGAAGCCAGAATAAAGTGTGATCCAGTTTTCAAGATTGCTTTTCGTGACATAGCCGAATTGGGTAACCACATTACCGCCGTTATAAATAACGATCATTGCATAATCGCCATCGTCGTCGAGGCGTAAAGTCCCATGGAAAGCATCATTATATTTAGGATCTTTTGGCAGCTGAATATCGATGCCCGTTTTGTACTGTGTCCAGGGGTAGTAAAAGGCTGGTTTGCCTGGTGTGGAGCATCCTGTTAAAAACATAATTAATAGTAAACCAAGTACTTTCTTCATTACCTATCCTATTTCTTAATTATGATGTGACCGTTGGATTTACCACGCCATCCATCAATATGTAACGTGCTTCCTGTCGTGTGTATTGATCAATTAACGGTACAAGTCGTCGGAAATGCTCACTGGCACAATGTTCATCGAGAGCCGCGTGGTTTGGCCATTCTTCGATAAAAATAAAATGACCCGGATCTTTTTCATCAATATAGAGGTCGTAAGCAATACAATGCGGTTCTTTCTTCGTTGCCGATATTAGCTCACGATACAACGGGAGAACGGTTTCAATAAACTCAGGTTTGATGAAATCTTCGGCAATGACCTTTAACACGCAGCCTCCTGGCAAATAAACAATGCACACTATGTAATGTAGATATCATTTGGGCAAGACACCACAATGTTATATCGGCAGGTGAGTGAGTCATCCCAGCTATCAATCAGATGATCCGCATAACTGTGATCCATCTCACCTCCCGGCCACCAAAATCTCCTGCGACTCGACGCCGTCCTCTATCTGTTTCGCCACCTTTTGTAAGGCCGGAAGATGCTTTTCCGCGGCCTGTTCGATGGTCATGGCGCTGGCCATATACACCAGATTCAGGCAGCCGATCACCCGCTGTTCGCTACGGATGGGGACAGCGATAGAAGCGATTTTCTCCTCCTGATCCCAGCCGCGAAAGTTCTGGCCAAAACCGTCTTTTCGCGCCCGGGTTAAAATGGCATTGAGCTTCAGCGGTTCGCGCGCAAGCTGGAACTCTTCTCCTGGTCGGGAGGCCAGCATTTCAATCAGTTCCTGACGTTCATTCTCCGGACAGAATGCCAGCCAGGTCAGGCCGGATGCGGTTTTCAGCAATGGCAAACGACGCCCGACCATCGCCCGGTGAAACGACAGGCGGCTGAAGCGGTGGGTTGTTTCACGTACCACCATCGCGTCCACATCCAGCGTGGAAACGTCGGTCGGCCAGATGACCTCGCGCAGCAAATCCCCCAGCAGCGGGGCGGCGAGTGCGGAAATCCACTGCTCGTCACGAAATCCCTCGCTGAGCTGGCGGACTTTAATGGTTAAGCGAAAGCTGTCATCGGACAGGCTGCGCCGAACATAACCCTCATCCTGCAGGGTTTCCAGCAGCCGTCTGACCGTGGTGCGATGCAGGCCGCTTAACTCAGCAAGTAAGCCAACACTGGCCCCACCATCGAGCCGGTTTAACATATTTAATAACATTAATCCGCGCGTTAATCCGCGTACGGTTTTGTACTCAGTGCTCTCGTCATTTTTCATATTCATTGACAAATCTACAGGTAAAACAACGTTGTGCACTTAGTGCACATCCAGGCATGTTTTGATTGTAGCGCAAAAACTCACTCCTATACTGACCGCACAACAAAAAATTATTCACATATTTTTAACAAAACAAATTGCGCCTCACCAGGGTCCGCAATTGCGTTTTGTCCGAGTCGTGAGGTTCTGAAATGACAACAAAAAACCCGGATATCCAACCCGCTGTGCAGCACACCGTTCAGGTCGCGATTGCTGGTGCCGGCCCGGTGGGGCTAATGATGGCCAACTATCTTGGCCAGATGGGCATTGACGTGCTGGTGGTGGAGAAGCTCGACACGCTGATCGACTATCCCCGAGCCATCGGCATTGACGATGAAGCGTTGCGCACCATGCAGTCTGTGGGGCTGGTCGAGCGCGTTTTGCCGCACACCACGCCGTGGCACGCGATGCGCTTTCTCACGCCGAAAGGCCGCTGCTTTGCTGATATCCAGCCGATGACCGACGAATTTGGCTGGTCGCGCCGCAATGCGTTTATTCAACCACTGGTGGATGCGGTGATGTTGGAAGGGCTGTCGCGTTTTCCCAACGTGCGCTGCCTGTTCTCCCGCGAACTGGAAGCCTTTAGCCAACAGAACGGTGAAGTAACGCTGAATCTGAAAGCTCCGGACGGCCAGCGCGAAACGGTGAAGGCCCAGTGGCTGGTGGCATGCGACGGCGGCGGCAGCAACGTCAGACGCTCGCTGAATGTGCCGTTTGAAGGCAAAACCGCGCCGAATCAGTGGATTGTGGTGGATATTGCCAACGATCCGCTCAGCACACCGCATGTGTATCTGTGCTGCGATCCGGTGCGCCCGTATGTCTCCGCTGCGCTGCCGCATGCAGTGCGCCGTTTCGAATTTATGGTGATGCCGGGGGAAACCGAAGCGCAGCTCAGTGAACCGCAGAATATGCGTCAGCTTTTGAGCAAAGTGCTGCCGAACCCGGACAACGTCGAACTGATCCGCCAGCGCGTGTATACCCATAACGCCCGTCTGGCCGAACGTTTTCGCATTGACCGCGTGCTGCTGGCGGGCGATGCGGCGCACATTATGCCGGTCTGGCAGGGGCAGGGTTACAACAGCGGCATGCGTGATGCCTTCAACCTGGCGTGGAAACTGGCGCTGGTGATCAAGGGTAAAGCCGGTGATGCGCTGCTGGATACCTACCAGCAGGAACGCCGTGACCACGCCAAAGCGATGATCGACCTCTCCGTGACCGCTGGCAACGTACTTGCACCGCCAAAACGCTGGCACGGTGCGGTACGCGACGGGGTTTCCTGGCTGCTGAATTATATTCCGCCGGTCAAACGTTACTTCCTGGAAATGCGCTTTAAGCCGATGCCGCAGTACCACGTCGGGGCACTGGTACGTGAAGGCGACGCGAAAACGTCACCGGTCGGCAAGATGTTTATCCAGCCGAAGGTGACGCTGGAATCGGGCGAAGTGACGCTGCTCGACAACGTTATTGGACCGAATTTCGCGGTGATTGGCTGGGGCTGTAACCCGCTATGGGGCATGAGCGAGTCGCAGATCCAACAGTGGCAGGCGCTGGGGACGCGTTTTATCCAGGTCGTGCCGGATACGCAGATACATACCGATCAGGATAACCACGACGGCGTTACCCGCATTGGTGATACGCAAAACCGCCTGCGCGCGTGGTTTGCCCAGCACAACGCCGCGCTGGTGGTAATGCGCCCGGACCGCTTCGTGGCCGCCATCGCCATTCCGCAAACCCTGGGCAGCACCCTGAATAAACTGGCGTCGGTGATGACACTTATCCGCGCTACTGCCGATATTCCTGTTGAAAAGGTTGCCTGATATGCACGCTTATCTTCACTGTCTTTCCCACTCGCCGCTGGTGGGCTATGTCGACCCGGCTCAGGCTGTGCTTGACGAGGTTAACGGCGTGATCGCCAGCGCCCGGGCGCGTATTGCGGCGTTCGACCCGGAACTTGTAGTTCTGTTTGCCCCCGATCACTACAACGGTTTTTTTTACGATGTGATGCCGCCGTTCTGTTTAGGCGTGGGAGCCACGGCGATCGGCGATTTCGGCAGCGCGGCGGGGGAACTGCCGGTGCCGACAGATCTCGCTGAAGCCTGCGCCCACGCGGTGATGAAAAGCGGCATCGATCTTGCCGTGTCCTACAACATGCAGGTCGATCACGGCTTCGCGCAGCCGCTGGAGTTTTTGCTCGGCGGTCTGGATAAGGTGCCGGTGCTGCCGGTGTTTATTAACGGCGTCGCCACGCCGCTGCCGGGCTTTCAGCGTACCCGCTTGCTCGGGGAAGCGATTGGCCGTTTCGCCAGCTCGCTGAATAAGCGCGTGCTTTTTTTAGGCTCCGGTGGTCTATCGCATCAACCGCCGGTCCCGGAGCTGGCGAAGGCTGATGCCCATATGCGTGACCGCCTGCTCGGCAGCGGCAAACAGTTACCTGAAAACGAACGCGAGCTGCGCCAGCAGCGGGTGATCAGCGCCGCCGAGAAGTTCGTGGCCGATCAAAACACGCTGCATCCGCTGAACCCTGTCTGGGATAACCGCTTTATGAGCCTGCTTGAGCAGGGGCGTTTGCAGGAGTTGGACGCGGTCAGTAACGAAGAGCTGTCCGTGATGGCGGGCAAATCAACGCACGAAGTTAAAACCTGGGTTGCCGCCTTTGCCGCCATTTCTGCCTTTGGTAGCTGGCGTAGTGAAGGCCGTTATTACCGCCCGATCCCGGAGTGGATCGCCGGATTCGGCTCCCTGAGCGCTACCACACAGAACTGAAACAGAACTGAATATGCAGGAGAACATCATGACTTACCAACCGCAAACCGAAGCCGCTACCAGTCGTTTTCTGGAGGTGCAGGAAGCAGGCGAAACACTACGCGTGCATTTCAATGACTGTGGACAGGGCGAAGAGACCGTCGTGCTGCTGCACGGCTCCGGTCCTGGCGCGACGGGCTGGGCAAACTTCAGCCGCAATATTGATCCGCTGGTACAGGCCGGATACCGGGTGATCCTGCTGGATTGTCCTGGCTGGGGCAAAAGCGATGGGATCGTTAACCGCGGTTCGCGATCTGATCTCAACGCTCGCATCCTGAAAAGCGTGGTCGATCAATTGGATATTCAAACAGTCCACCTGCTGGGTAACTCGATGGGCGGTCACAGTGCTGTGGCGTTTACCCTGAGCTGGCCGGAGCGCGTGGGCAAACTGGTGCTAATGGGCGGCGGAACGGGCGGCATGAGTCTGTTTACCCCGATGCCGACCGAAGGTATCAAGCGCCTGAATCAGCTATACCGCGAGCCGACCATCGAGAACCTGAAGCTGATGATGGAGATCTTTGTCTTCGACACCAGCGACCTGACCGAGGCGTTGTTTGAGGCACGCCTGAATAACATGCTGTCGCGTCGCGATCACCTGGAAAACTTTGTCCAGAGTCTGGAGGCCAACCCGAAACAGTTCCCGGATTTCAGCCCGCGTCTGGGTGAAATCAAAGCCCAGACCCTGATTGTCTGGGGACGCAATGACCGCTTTGTGCCGATGGATGCCGGTCTGCGCCTGCTCTCCGGAATTGCCGGTTCTGAGCTGCATATCTACCGCGACTGCGGGCACTGGGCGCAGTGGGAGCATGCGGATGCCTTTAACCAGTTGGTGCTGAACTTCCTCGCACGCCCTTAAGGAACGGACATGACGAATCATAATCTTGAGCAGCTGGCCGCCGATTTACGTCAGGCTGAAGAAAAAGGGGAAGCTATCGCCCCACTGCGTGAATTGATTGGTGTGGACAACGGCGAAGCGGCCTACGCCATTCAACGCATCAACGTGCAGTATGAAGTGGCGCGCGGGCGTCGCGTGGTCGGGCGCAAAGTAGGGCTGACACACCCGAAAGTGCAGCAGCAGCTTGGCGTCGATCAGCCGGACTTCGGTACGCTGTTTGCCGACATGTGCTACGGCGATAACGACACCATTGCGTTTGAGCGCGTGCTGCAACCGCGTATTGAAGCGGAAATCGCGCTGGTGCTGAACCGCGATCTGCCCAATGCCGACACTACTTTTGACGAGCTGTATAACGCCATCGAGTGGGTGCTGCCCGCGCTGGAAGTGGTCGGCAGCCGTATCCGTGACTGGTCAATCAAGTTTGTTGATACCGTGGCGGATAACGCCTCCTGCGGTGTGTATGTGGTCGGCGGTCCGGCACAGCGTCCGGCAGGATTAGATCTGAAAAACTGCGCGATGAAAATGACGCGCAACAACGAAGAGGTTTCCAGCGGACGCGGCAGCGAATGCCTGGGACATCCGATCAACGCCGCCGTCTGGCTGGCGCGCAAAATGGCCAGCCTCGGCGAGCCGCTACGTGCCGGAGATATCATTCTCACCGGCGCGTTAGGCCCGATGGTGGCGGTGAATGCGGGCGATCGTTTCGAGGCCCATATCGACGGTATTGGTTCAGTTGCCGCCACCTTTTCAGCGGCGGTTACAAAAGGAAGTCAGTCATGAGTAAGCGTAAAGTCGCCATTATCGGCTCCGGCAACATCGGTACCGATTTGATGATAAAAATTCTGCGTCACGGGAAGCATCTGGAAATGGCGGTGATGGTCGGTATCGATCCAGATTCTGATGGTCTGGCGCGTGCCCGACGCATGGGCGTTGCCACCACCCATGAAGGGGTGACAGGGCTTATCGCCATGCCGGAATTCGCCGACATCGACATTGTTTTTGATGCCACCAGCGCAGGCGCGCATGTGAAGAACGACGCCGCGCTGCGCGCCGTTAAACCAGCGATCCGCCTGATCGACCTGACGCCCGCGGCAATCGGCCCGTACTGCGTGCCTGTGGTGAATCTGGAGGCCAACGTTGATCAGCAGAACGTTAATATGGTGACCTGCGGCGGGCAGGCGACTATCCCGATGGTGGCGGCAGTTTCTCGCGTGGCAAAAGTCCATTACGCCGAAATTATCGCCTCGA
Organism: Citrobacter sp. KTE30; assembly: GCF_000398825.1. Lineage (NCBI taxonomy): Bacteria > Pseudomonadati > Pseudomonadota > Gammaproteobacteria > Enterobacterales > Enterobacteriaceae > Citrobacter > Citrobacter sp. KTE30. Next base: position 855,263 of record NZ_KB976055.1, read on the forward strand.
TCGCCAGTAAATCTGCGGGTCCAGGCACGCGCGCTAATATCGATGAGTTTACCGAAACCACCTCGAAGGCGATTGAAGTGGTTGGCGGCGCGGCAAAAGGTAAAGCGATTATCGTCCTTAATCCAGCCGAGCCGCCGCTGATGATGCGCGACACGGTGTATGTGCTGAGCGAAGCGGCCTCTGAGGTTGAAGTTGAAGCATCGATTAATGAGATGGCGGCGGCGGTGCAGGCTTACGTGCCGGGCTATCGTCTGAAACAGCGTGTCCAGTTTGAAGTCATCCCGCAGGATAAACCGGTCAATCTGCCGGGCATCGGTCAGTTCTCCGGGCTGAAAACCGCGGTGTATCTGGAAGTGGAAGGCGCGGCGCACTATTTACCTGCCTATGCGGGCAACCTCGACATTATGACCTCCAGCGCGCTGGCGACCGCTGAGAAAATGGCGCAGTCACTCACTCGTCAGGCAGGAGAAGCAGCATGAACGGTAAAAAACTCTATATCTCTGACGTGACCCTGCGCGACGGCATGCACGCCATTCGTCATCAATATTCGCTGGAAAACGTGCGCCAGATTGCCAAAGCGCTGGACGACGCGAGGGTGGATTCCATTGAAGTGGCGCACGGCGACGGTCTGCAGGGTTCCAGTTTTAACTATGGCTTTGGCGCGCACAGCGACCTGGAGTGGATTGAAGCGGCGGCGGACGTGGTCAAGCACGCCAAGATCGCCACGCTGCTGTTGCCGGGCATCGGCACGATTCATGACCTGAAAAATGCGTATCAGGCTGGGGCGCGCGTCGTACGCGTGGCGACCCACTGCACCGAAGCGGACGTGTCGGCCCAGCATATTCAGTATGCGCGTGAACTGGGCATGGACACCGTCGGCTTTCTGATGATGAGTCATATGACCACGCCGGAAAACCTCGCACAGCAGGCGAAACTGATGGAAAACTACGGTGCGACCTGTATCTATGTGGTCGATTCAGGCGGGGCGATGAACATGTCTGATATCCGTGACCGCTTCCGCGCCCTGAAAGCGGTGCTGAAGCCGGAAACAGAAACCGGGATGCACGCCCACCACAACCTGAGCCTTGGCGTGGCGAACTCGATTGCTGCGGTAGAAGAGGGTTGTGATCGTATCGATGCCAGCCTGGCCGGTATGGGCGCAGGCGCAGGCAACGCGCCGCTGGAGGTGTTTATCGCCGCGGCGGATAAGCTTGGCTGGCAGCACGGCACCGATCTGTATGCGCTGATGGACGCCGCCGACGATCTGGTGCGTCCGCTGCAGGACCGCCCGGTGCGGGTGGACCGCGAAACGCTGGCGCTGGGCTATGCCGGCGTGTACTCCAGCTTCCTGCGCCACTGCGAAGTGGCGGCGGCGCGTTATGGCCTGAGCGCGGTAGATATTCTGGTGGAACTGGGCAAACGCCGGATGGTGGGCGGCCAGGAAGATATGATCGTCGACGTGGCGCTGGATCTGCGTAACAGAAAATAAAAATGATTACGCGGCTGGCAACGTATCAGCCGCGATTCACCTGCATCGTGACCTCAGAGGTACATCTTATGACTACCCGTACCCCCGCATCCTCATCCCGCCTGACGTTGACCGTCGGGCTGTGTTTTTTAGTCGCCCTGATGGAAGGGCTGGATTTACAGGCCGCCGGGATCGCTGCCGTCGGTATCGCCCATGCGTTTGCATTGGATAAAATGCAGATGGGCTGGATCTTCAGCGCGGGCATTCTTGGGCTGCTGCCCGGCGCGCTGGTGGGTGGCATGCTGGCCGATCGCTATGGTCGCAAACGCATTCTTATTGCCTCCGTGGCGCTGTTCGGCCTGTTCTCACTGGCGACGGCGATATCCTGGGATTTCTCATCGCTGGTGTTTGCTCGCCTGATGACCGGTGTTGGGCTGGGTGCGGCGTTGCCGAACCTGATCGCGCTGACTTCTGAGGCGGCGGGCCCGCGTTTTCGTGGTACGGCGGTGAGCCTGATGTACTGCGGTGTGCCGATTGGCGCGGCGCTGGCGGCCGCGCTCGGGTTTAGCGGTCTGGCCTCTGCCTGGCAAACCGTGTTCTGGGTTGGCGGGGTGATCCCGCTGCTGCTGGTTCCGCTGTTAATGCGCTGGCTGCCGGAATCACAGGTGTATACCCAACAAACGCAGGTGGCTGCCGCGCCGCTGCGCGCCCTGTTTGCACCAACCACCGCGACAGCCACGCTGCTGCTGTGGCTGTGCTATTTCTTCACCCTGCTGGTGGTGTATATGCTGATCAACTGGCTGCCGATGCTGCTGGTCGAGCAGGGCTTTCAGCCCTCGCAGGCAGCAGGAGTGATGTTTGCTCTGCAAATCGGCGCGGCCAGCGGGACGTTAATTCTCGGGGCGTTGATGGACAAACTGCGTCCGGTGATCATGTCGCTGCTGATCTACACCGGGATGTTGGCTTCACTGCTGGCGCTGGGCACGGTATCGTCATTGAGCGGCATGCTGATGGCGGGATTTGTGGCGGGGATGTTTGCCACCGGTGGGCAAAGCGTGTTGTATGCGCTGGCACCGTTGTTTTACAGCACGCAGATCCGCGCCACCGGCGTGGGAACCGCCGTCGCCGTCGGGCGTCTGGGCGCGATGAGTGGTCCGTTGCTGGCAGGAAAAATGTTAGCGCTCGGCACCGGAACGGTAGGGGTGATGGCGGCTTCTGCGCCGGGGATATTGCTGGCAGGGCTGGCGGTATTTATTCTGATGAGCCGCAAATCGCAGATGCCGATCCCTGCCAGCGGTGCTTAAGCGCTCATTCGGTAGTATGAGCAGGGAGATACGGTTCCCACTTCCGGGTGAACGCCAGTCGGTGAGGACGTTGCCAGAGTTTACATAAAGCCTGGCAACGGAGGCGTTATGAGCTGGCGGCCCTTTTTGTATTTGATTATTAATCCCCACCCGATATTAAGCGCCCGGCGCGGGCATCTGCGCCTGGTGCAGGGTTGACTTTGCATTCTGTTAACAAACGCGGTATAACAAACCTTCTTTGGATGTTTAGATGTCCATACGTTTAGAAGGTTACATGCAAACAACACAACAAAATGCGCCACTGAAGCGCACAATGAAAACGCGTCACCTGATAATGCTCTCCTTAGGCGGCGTGATTGGGACAGGGTTATTCTTCAATACCGGGTACATCATCTCCACCACCGGGGCGGCGGGAACGCTGCTGGCTTATCTGATTGGCGCGCTGGTGGTCTGGTTGGTTATGCAGTGTTTGGGCGAGCTGTCGGTCGCGATGCCGGAGACCGGGGCGTTTCACGTCTATGCTGCGCGTTATCTCGGCCCCGCAACGGGATATACCGTGGCCTGGCTCTACTGGCTGACCTGGACTGTAGCGCTGGGTTCGAGTTTTACCGCCGCCGGATTCTGTATGCAGTACTGGTTTCCACAGGTGCCGGTTTGGGTCTGGTGTGTGGTGTTCTGCGCGATTATTTTTGGCCTGAACGTCATCTCCACGCGCTTTTTTGCCGAAGGGGAGTTCTGGTTCTCGCTGGTAAAAGTGGTCACTATCATCGCCTTTATCATCCTCGGCGGGGCGGCGATTTTTGGTTTTATCCCGATGCAGGATGGCTCGCCCGCGCCTGGACTGAGTAATATCACGGCGGAAGGCTGGTTCCCACACGGTGGCTTACCGATCCTGATGACGATGGTGGCGGTGAATTTTGCTTTTTCGGGAACCGAGCTTATCGGTATTGCCGCCGGAGAAACAGAAAACCCGCGCAAGGTCATTCCGGTAGCGATTCGTACCACTATCGCGCGACTGATTATTTTCTTTATCGGCACCGTGTTTGTGCTGGCGGCGCTGATCCCGATGCAGCAGGCGGGCGTGGAGAAAAGCCCGTTTGTGCTGGTGTTTGAGAAGGTGGGGATTCCTTACGCCGCCGATATTTTTAACTTCGTGATCCTGACGGCTATTCTATCCGCGGCGAACTCCGGGCTGTATGCCTCCGGGCGCATGCTGTGGTCGCTGTCAAATGAACGTACGCTACCGGCCTGTTTTGCGCGAGTAACGAAAAATGGCGTGCCGCTGACGGCGCTGTCGGTCAGTATGCTCGGTGGTGTGCTGGCGCTGTTTTCCAGCGTGGTGGCCCCGGATACGGTATTTGTCGCGCTGTCGGCAATCTCCGGATTTGCGGTGGTGGCGGTGTGGCTGAGCATTTGTGCTTCACACTTCGTCTTTCGCCGCCGTCATCTGCAGCAGGGTAAGGCATTGAGTGAATTGCATTATCGCGCGCCGTGGTATCCGCTGGTGCCGGTACTGGGATTTGTGCTGTGTCTGGTGGCTTGTGTCGGGCTGGCATTCGATCCAGCGCAGAGAATTGCGCTGTGGTGCGGGTTACCGTTTGTGGCAGTGTGTTATGGTGCTTATTTCCTTACTCAACCGCGTAAAGCCAAACAGGAGTCCGAACATGTCGCAGAATAATCCGTTAAGCGCCATCCTCGATAAACAGGATTTCCTGTTGCTCGATGGTGCGATGGCGACGGAGCTGGAAGCGCGTGGCTGTAATTTAGCCGATAGCCTGTGGTCAGCCAAAGTGCTGGTCGAAAATCCGGAGCTTATCCGCGAAGTCCATCTCGATTACTACCGGGCGGGGGCGCAATGCGCGATCACCGCTAGCTATCAGGCGACGCCGGCGGGCTTTGCCGCGCGAGATCTGGATGAAGCGCAGTCGAAAGCGCTGATTGGCAAAAGCGTGGAGCTGGCGCGTAAAGCCCGTGAAGCGTATCTGGCCGAGAACCCGCAGGCGGGTACGCTGCTGGTAGCAGGATCGGTCGGGCCTTACGGCGCGTATCTGGCGGATGGTTCTGAATACCGTGGTGATTACCAACGTAGCGCTGAAGAGTTTCAGGTGTTTCACCGCCCGCGCGTGGAAGCCTTGCTGGATGCCGGGGCCGATCTTCTGGCCTGTGAAACCCTGCCAAATTTTGCCGAAATTAGCGCGCTGGCTGAGTTATTGACTGCATATCCGCGTGCGCGGGCGTGGTTCTCATTTACCCTGCGCGACAGCGAGCACCTGAGCGACGGTACGCCGCTGCGTGACGTGGTTGCGTTGCTGGCGGCGGGTTATCCGCAGGTGGTGGCGCTAGGTATTAACTGCATTGCGCTGGAAAACACCACCGCTGCGTTGCAGCATTTACACGGTTTAACGGCGCTGCCGCTGGTGGTGTATCCGAACTCGGGCGAGCAGTATGATGCCGTGAGCAAAACCTGGCATCATCACGGTGAGCATTGTGCGCGTCTGGCGGATTATCTGCCGCAGTGGCAGGCCGCTGGCGCACGGTTGATTGGCGGGTGCTGTCGCACCACGCCGAAAGATATTGCCGTGCTAAAAGCGCGAAGCTGAGAGTTTATCGGGCCTGCATCGTTCACTGTAGGTCTGATAAGCGCATCAGGCATTGCTGGATCGTAACACTGACCTCTATCGATCCAGTTAGTCATATGGCTATTGTTATTTTAGGTAACAGACCACATTCGCCAGTAGCCGATCCTAAAGTGAATCCAAATGTTTTTTTAGTGGGTTATTACCTGCTGCTACTTACGGATGGATTGTTGATCAGATATATGGGGCATTGAAATAAGTTGAAAGAAGGAACTTTTATAAAGTCCCTTCTTTCAACTTACACTATATTTTCAATACAAATCAAACCAGATATTAGCATAATCAATACAAACCACACAGCCGCTTCTACTCTAAAACCGGTAATCAGACCACTTGGTAAACTGCGAATAAATCTATACCCTTCCATGCTCATATCATGATTCGTAACACGATTATATGGAAATATTAGGCTACCCATTATAAAACCAATTTTTGCATGATATGCTGCCGGGGTACCGATCAAACTTGCCCCCCTTGCCATACGTGCTGTCAGAGGTAAATGGTCAAATTTTTCCTCATATAATTTCACGATTTTCTCATAGCTATTTTTATTAATTACATATGAAACAAATACTAATACAAAAAAACTAAATAAAATAGCCGTAATAAATAAAAATTTTATATTATCGAAGTTTTCTATCAAAAAGTTTTTCATATATTAATATACCTGCTTCTTCATTAAACGTGTCGGGTGAATGGGTTAACTTATCTGGATTATTATCTATCGCATTATTAATAGTTTCTCCCCAATACTCCCCCCATCCTTCACCTTTTTTCTCTGCTACTTTTCCAGCTACAATTCCCGTACCGATTCCAGTTGCCAGGCACAGTCCCGCACCAATTGCCCCCGCTTCTGCTGTGATAAGTCCTAATGCCCACATACAGATTGCCCTTGCTGCTGGTCCAGCGGCACCTCCCGCAGCAATACCCACTATCTGTTTAGAGCCAAATTTACTATACTCCGTTATTGCTGTTTTTCTACATTCGCTCTCTCGTCCCTTTGCGCAAGCGTCATACACATTTGTTGTATAGCTGGCAAAATCAAGACCAATACCAACATAGCCTGTTGTTTTCATTATTTTTAGAAGTTTGGCAGATTTTTCTATGTAGCTTGCATAACCTTCAATATCTTTCACACCTGTTTGATCCCACTTATACATAATGGATTTTGTGGATAAACCCAATGCGTCTTTTATTTGTTCGTATTGTTTTAAATTCAATTGTTCTTTTGAAAATTTATTCAAAATACCATCTAGCTTTTTAAATAACCTTTCTCGCTGACCAAAAAACTCCTCTCCAGAAATGCGTCCAGAATTTTGGTTATATGTTTTTTTATAAAGCTCCTGAATTTCGTTTAGTATTTTATTTATTTCTTCATAATAACCACCTCCCACATCCTTTATATAACCAAAAATATCCCCGCTTTGTCCTAAAGCATCGCTGTATATATTAGATGAAAATATATCTATTGGGGTTCTGTTTTCATACAGTAATTTGGCTTCCTCAGTGGTCAGTGGTTCAAGTGCTTTATCAATTCTGTCCCTTGCTGTTTGTACTTGCGCAATTTTTTCAGGCGATTGGGATAGTGGATCAGCAACAACTAAAATTGAACCGGGCTTTTTCTTTTTTTCTGGATTCAACTGATGATATAACTCTTTTACTCCTGATGGTGGACTAACCATTAATTCACATTCATATGATTTAGGTGTCGTCAATTCTGGTACTACACAAAATCCCGGTTCAACTGATTGTCTCGACTCTGCAATTTGTCTTGCTGCGCGAACTGGTGGTGTTGAATTTTGAGGCCTGTTTGCTGCTTCATAGCTTGCTAAAATATAATCATCATATCTGTATGTAATATTCAAATGGGGTATAAATCGACATTGGCAAGGACATGTACCTCTGCTATGTGCTGAACCTGCCAGCAGGCATATGATTTCTGTCTCGTATTGAGACATATCACGCCCTATTATTAAGTAATGATTATATAATTCATTACTTATTCTGGTTCGGAATCGGAAATTAGATGTTCTATGTGAAAAAATATCTTCTTTTTCATTATTAAGGATTGTTCTTTTTCTCAGATTTATCGTTCCCCCCGCGCTTCCGACAAATCTACTACGTTCATTTATGTTTTCAGAATCCCGAAGATAATCGGGTTGACGCCTGTACAAAGATGTTTCTTCTTTGAGTCGCTTTATCCTTGATGATGGTGATTCTATTTTTCGACCCTCCGAGTCAATATCACTATCCCAGGAACTTAGGCTTGTTCGACGAAATAAACCCTTCTCTCTTTCAATCCATGAACCTTTCGGTACGCCACCTTTTATTTTATATGTTCTGCCATTTGCTCCACATACATACTCATCCATTTCATATACTATTTCCATTCCTTCGACAATATGGCATTCCTTATTCCTTATTATAAATCCACCACAACTTGTTTGATCTCCTGGCGATAATAAAAACCCTTCAGAACGCCAATTAATAGATCTCATAACTAAAGTTCTCGCATGCAATGTCAAACTTTGATATCAGACTATTTTTATTGCTTTTATTGTGATACCAATCTCAAACTTCAAAAAAAAACCTGAATTCTTACATTAAAGATTCAGGTCGTAAATATCATTCAGGTGATTCATTTGCCTTGTGTGTTAAAACTCTTGTTTCTTTTTAATTGACAATTGAATATCAGTAACCCATCATTTGATGGCAGTATCTGGATTGCTTTCTTGCATTTTATTGTTGTCTCACTTTTTTCAACGATATAATCGTAACTATCATAATATTTCACCTATACTTTTATGTATATGCTGATTAACAATATCTTTCTCATTTTCAGTAAAATGAAGAATCTCTGATAATGTTTTAAAAGATCATTTTATATCACGCATTAAACAATAGACTCCAAAATTTTTGCATTATAGGCATTTCGTTGCTTTTCGTAATTGCATAACAGCAGGGTATGTTGTTACTTTAAAATTGTATGCTCGTATTTGAGATTTCACACCTGTTAAATCCATCGTAAAATCATAGTATTACGATGGATTCGCAATTGAATTATTGTCAATAGTTTTGAAAGATGTAGGCCTTATCCGGCCTACAAAGCCACAAAACGTTATGCTGCATCCGCCAGAACAAACATGCCGTACGGATGGATTTCGAGATAATACTGCTCGCCGACGTCCGGCTGTAAACGCGTAGCGTTGACCTGCAATAAGATCTCCTGCCCGTGCCATTCCACCGTGACTTCATACTGGGGGCCCATATAGGCCACGTGGCGGATCACGCAGCGCTGACTCTCTTCGCCGCGATCGCTAAGCGTGATCGCTTCCGGGCGCACGCCGACTATGCCTTCGCCTTGCGTATCAAAGTGCAGCGGGCGCGGCAGGTGGTAGCCGTAGATATCAACGTATTGGTCACCGAAGGTGGCCGGGAACAGGTTGGCGTCACCCATAAAACTTGCCATAAAGCGCGAGGCGGGCTGGCGGTAAAGATCCTGCGGTGAACCGATCTGCATGATGTGCCCCTTGTTCATCACCAGCACGGTATCGGAAACCGCAAAGGCTTCGCTCTGATCGTGGGTGACGTACAGCGAGGTGATATCAAACTGCTTTTGCAGTTCGCGGATCTTGTCGCGCATGCTGCGACGCAGGTTGGCGTCGAGGTTACTCAACGGCTCATCAAACAGCAGCACTTTCGGCTTGAGGATCAACGCGCGGGCCAGCGCTACGCGCTGCTGCTGACCGCCGGAGATCTGATCAACATAGCGTTCTTCGAATCCTTCCAGATCGACCATCGCCAGTGCCTCTTTGACACGGGTTTTCACCTCAGCGCGGGACACGCCGAGCATCTTCAGGCCGTAACCAACGTTCTCTCCCAGCGACATATGCGGGAACAGGGCATAGGACTGAAACACCATACAGATATCACGCTGCTGAATTGAGCGATGGGTGACGTCTTCGCCATCAATGAAAATCTGCCCTTCGCTCGGTTTTTCCAGCCCGGCGACCAGGCGCAAAATGGTGGTTTTACCGCAACCGGACGGGCCGAGCAGCGTCACCATTTGCCCCTGCGGGATGGTGAGGTTGATATTGTCAATTACCGTATTACTGCCAAATCGTTTGGTGACGTTGCGCAGTTCAACGAAATTTTTCTGAGTCATAGTGCGCTCCATTACGCCTGGTTTTTGGCTTTTGAACGGGAGGTACGTGATTCACCGATCAGCCAGTCAAAGATGAAAATAATCGCCAGCATCACCACGATCAGAATGGAACCGTAGGCAATCGCCACACCGTATTCGCCGTCTTCCACGCGGTTAAGGATGTAGGCCGTGGCCACGCGGGTATCCGGCGTGACGAGGAACACAATGGCGCTGACGGTGGTAATGGCGCGCACAAAGCTGTAAATCAGCGCCGAAAGGATCGCCGGGCGTAGCAGCGGCAGCAGGATATGCGTAATGGTACGCAGCGAACCGGCGCGCAGGCTGAGCGAGGCTTCATCCAGTGATTTATCGATCTGGCCTAAGCCCGCGATACCCGCGCGAATGCCGACCGGGACGTTACGCATTACCATCGAGATAATGACAATCGCCGCCGTACCAGTGAGGTACACCGGGGCGCTGTTAAAGGCCAGAATGTACGATACGCCCGCGACGGTGCCCGGGACGGCAAAGCACAGCATGGTGGTGAACTCGATGGTCTTCTTGCCCTTAAACTGTTGGCGCACGACTACCCAGGCGATCAGCAGGCCGAAGATGGCGGTGATCGGCGCGGCAATACCGGCGTAGAGCAGGGTGTCGAGCAGTGAAGGCCATGCGCCGTCGCTCATCCCCTGACCGAACAGTTTGGTAAAGTTCGCTAACGTCAGGGTGTAGTCCACGCCCCAGTTAACGGTGAAACTGCCGTAGAAAATGCTGCCGTACAGCAGGGCGTTAAAGGCAATCCACACCGCCAGCAGCGCGACCACGCTCCATACCAGCGTCACAGGTAACGGCTGCACGTCGCCCCGGTAGGATTTACCGGAAACGGTGACGTATGAGCGTTTACCAATCCACATATATTGCACGCAGAACACCAGCAGCGAGAACAGCAGCAGGAAGGCACCCAGCGTACTGGCGGCCTGGTAGTCGAGCTGCGAACCGGTGATGTAGAAGTAGATTTGCGTTGCCAGCACGTCGAAGTTACCGCCGAGCACCAGCGGGTTACTAAAGTCAGCCAGCGACTGCACAACCACAATCAAAAAGGCGTTCGCCAGCGCTGGTTTCAGCAGCGGGACAAACACGCCGTTAAAGGTCTGCCAGCGGCTGGCACGCAGGGTGTACGACGCTTCTTCCAGCGATGGATGAATGGTTTTGATTGCTCCGTCGAGGATCATAAACGCCATCGGAGTGAAGGCCAGCACCTGCGCCAGCCAGATGCCGGTAAAACCGTACAGCCAGTTGGTGTTGGTTAAGCCAAACCATTCGACCATAAATTCGGTGATGTAGCCGGAGCGTCCCATCATCAGCGTGACGCCTAAACCCACGACAAACGGCGGGGTGACGATCGGCAGAATCGAGAAAATTCGTCCGATAATAGCGCTGCGTCTGGCGATACGGGTGGTATAGATAGCCAGTACCAGACCAAAGAAGGTACAGCCGACGCCGACGGCAATCGACAGCATAATCGAGTTGAGGATCACCTGAATGATATGTGCCTGCGACAGCACATTCATAAACGCCAGCGGGGCAAATTCCCCGGCGTCGTTGGTGAACATCGGAATAAAAATAGCGATACTTGGCCAGACGATAAAAATACCGATCAAGGCGACAATCGCGGTGAGCGAGCCGATGACGAAACGGTCGCCGCCCAGCCATTCCAGACGGGTGAGCGCCAGGGTCATGATCGCGCCAAGTGCCACAAACAGCACAATGGTGGCATAGCCTAAGCCGCGCCCCTCAAGAGTCGCGCTGGCGACGATAAACGCCATACAGAAAAAAGCCCAGCCCGCATCAAGATAATGGCGGCAGCGCTGTTCGCGCCTGGCCTCATGGAACGGACGCACCAGTAGCAGGCTCGGCAGCAGATACCATAACCAACTGATATTGAACTGTGACCAGCCGTAGGCGGCGAGTATTTCCTCGCCTGTCGACTCCAGCAGACCGTAGTCCAGGCTCCAGCTTGGCAACAGGGCAAACGCCAGCCAGCCAAGCAAAACCCAAAGAAATATCGCATCCCGTTTTTTCACGGGATGGAGTGCAAGTGTGTGTGACATAGCGGTTCCGGTATTCCAGGCCGGATGCGGTATTTACGCCGCACCCGGCAAATGATCGCCGATGTAGGCTTATTTACCCATCTTCACTTCGCTGACCCACTTATTGATCAACGCTTTACGCACGTCGGTCGAGCCGTACTTATCCATGTCGTAATTGATAAGTTTCAGGTCGTCGAGCTTCAGCGAGTTAGGAGACGTCTCGGCGGTGGTGTTGGTCAGGATCTGATAGGACTTACCTTTCTTCCACGCCAGTTCCTGGGCATCTTTTGACAGTACCCAGTCAACGAACAGTTTGGCGTTATCGAGGTTGCGCGCGCCTTTCAGAATGCTAACGCCGCCGATCTCATAGCCAGTACCTTCGCACGGTGAAATTAGCTCCAGCGGTGCGCCCTGTTCTTTTTCCAGCGAGTAGTCGTGCAGGAAGCCAATGCCAATCGCCGTTTCGCCACGGGCGGCGTTACGCGCTGGGGCAATGCCTGATTTAGTGTATTGAGAGACGTTGGCGTTGAGCTGTTTCAGGTAGTCAAAGGCCTGATCTTCACCCCACAACTGGGCAAAAGTCGCCAGCGCGGTATAGGCGGTACCGGAGCTTTGCGGGTCAGCAATCTGGATTTCACCTTTGTATTCCGGTTTGGTCAGATCCTTCCAGCATTTTGGCACCGGCAGGTTTTTCTCTTTCAGGCGCTGGGTATTGACGCCAAAGCCCAGAATACCGACGTAAACCGCCGAGGAGAGATTGCCTTTCACCTTCGCGGGATCGCGGAATTTCTCCATGATCTGTTCGAGATTGGGTGATTTATACGGCTGCAGCAGGCCCATTTCCCCGGCCTGGGACTGCGGATCCAGCGTACCGCCGTACCAGACATCCGCCTGTGGATTTTTCTTCTCGGCATCCACTTTCGCCAGCGTACTGCCCGAACCGTTGCGAATGAATGAGGTTTTCACATCATATTTTTCACCGAAGGCTTTGGTTTCGGTTTCGCACATCTCGTTAGTGGCGCTGCAATACACCACCAGACGGCCCTGCGCCTGAGCTGCGTTGCTGAAGGCTGCCAGCGTCAGAGCGGAGGCAATTAGTGTAGAGGTAAGCGTCAGTTTCATTGTTTTATCCTTTGACTGAGAGAAGGGGTAATGCCTGCAATGAGCAGTGGCATCAGCAATAAACCCATAAAGACAGCGGCGACCGAGAGCAAACTGAACATTCCCGACCAGCCGTAGTGTTCTATGACCAGCGACAGCGGCCAACCCGCCAGCGCGGCCCCCAGATAGGCAAACAGCCCGAGAAAACCGGTAATTGAACCTGCTGCCGCTTTGTGTCCGCACTCCACTGCCGCGAGGCCAATTAGCATCTGTGGGCCAAACACAAAAAAGCCCACCGTAAAGAAACACATTGCCAGTAGCGCGTAGTGGTGCACCGGCGCCAGCCACAGCGCGGCGACGGAGACCATCAGCCCCAGCGTGAACAGCAAAATCATCGGCGCACGCTGACCGCTGAACAGCAGATCCGAGCCCCATCCGGCAAACAGCGCCCCCAGCAAACCGCCAACTTCAAACAGCATCACCGTGGCATTGGCGCTGAGCAGATTCACGCCGTGGCTTTCCGTCAGCCAGATGTTGCCCCAGTCGTTGAGCGCAATGCGGATCAAATAGACCAATACATACGACACGCCGAGCAGCCAGATCATCGGGTTTTTCAGCATGGTGGTACGTAACATTTGCCACAGCCCCATCGGCGGACTTTGCTGTTCCTGACGCAGCTCCAGCGGGTCATGCCGCCATTCCCCAACCGTCGGTAATCCCTCTTCCCGGGGCGTGCCTTTCAGTTGCAGAGTGAGCCAAATGCCTAACGCCATGCTGATAATCCCCGGTGCCAGCATCGCTGCCTGCCAGCCCCACCAGTGGGCGGCAAAGGCGCTAATCAGCGGGATAACTGCCCCACCAATGTTGATCGACATATTCCAGCAGCCCCACCAGAATCCGCGTTCGTTGCGCGAGTACCAGTGGGTCAGTAGTCGGGCGCAGGGCGGCCAGCCCCAGCCCTGAAAAAATCCGTTCAGCGTCCAGACCACCAGCAGTAGCGTCAGCGATTCACCAAAGGCGAACAGCACATTCAAAACACCGGTGGCGAAAAGGCCAATGCCCATAAATGCGCGTTGTCCATGGCTGTCGTGCCACAGTCCGGCGGTAAATTTCGACAGGCCATAGGTCAGGTAAAACAGCGACCCCAGCAGGCCGATATCGCCTTTATCCAGACCCAGGTCCGTTTGTAGCGCCGGGAGGACGTAGTTGACACTTTTACGCGTCAGATAAAACGCGGCATAGCCAATGACCATACACATCAGCAGCCGAGGGCGTAGCGCCCGGTATTGTTGATCTGTTTCGCTGGCTGAGCGTGTATGCATGGCAGTCTCCGTTTGTGCTGACTATAGGAAAGTGAAAGCAAAAGGGGATGAGAGAAAGTCCAGAGTGGCTAAGACTTTTTCCTGGTTAGCGGCTGATTTGTTGCAAATTTGTGGGCAGGTTAACAATTACCCGTGTGCCGTTGTTTGATTCGATCGTCAGTTCACCGCCAAGGGCGCTCACCCGCTCACGCATTCCCTGGATACCGAAACCGGGAATTTTTTCCGGCAGAATACCCACGCCATTGTCAGCGACGTCCAGAAACAAGCTATGTTCCTGCTGGCGCAGCGTAATCGACACATCGCTGGCATCGGCATGTTTACAGACGTTATTGAGTAACTCCTGCAACAGGCGATACAGCGTGAAGCGCACCGTTTCGTTTTCTGGCGTATTCTCTAGCTGATAATCAAAGCGACAGCGAATACCCCGTTCAGCAAAAGCAAATTCATTCACCAGATGATGTAGTGCATCTTTAAAAGACAGTTCATCGAGCGCGGGTGGGCGCAGCTGGCGCAACAGCTGGCGGGTGGAGTGGTGAATACGCCGGGCCAGGTCGTTGATCTGATTTGCCGCCTCAAGCGTTTGCTCGCGACCCGGTGCGCGTTTGACCAGTTGTGATTGAATTTGAATGGCGGTGATGTTCTGACCAATCTCGTCGTGCAGTTCCCGCGCCAGGCTTTTGCGCGTGTTTTCTTCGGTGCGGATCAGCTGTTCGGTCAGCGCGCGACGCGCCGCCAGTTCAGTTTCCAGACGCTGGCGATAATGGTGCAGGTTTTGCGCCAGATGCTGCTGGCGGCTGATGGCGATCCCCAGCCCTATGCCGAGCAGCGCCTGGGTGGCGAGGAAAATCTCCAGCTCCAGTAAATTACTGAACCCGACGCCGATTTGCCGGGCGATGGTGATCATCATACTGCCGAGTAATCCGGACAACACGCCGCCCTGCCAGCCAAATTTCCACGCCATCACCACATTCGGTAAGAACACCACGATCAGCAACAGGCGCTCGATCTCCGGCGACAACACCATCTGGGTGCCGATGCCAATAATAAAAAACAGGCTGCACCAGATGATAAGCGAGGTGCGCAGCGGGGGATTGGTGGTATCCAATCCGAGCAAATGATAGCGGTGCTGCTGGCGCAAAAATTCATAGATCAGATAGACAAACGGCGTCAGCAGCACGCCGCCGGTAAACGACGCCAGGCCAATTAACGTTGCCGGACTTTGGATAAACGGTGAAAGTAGGGCGGTATTGAGCAATGAGGTGAGCGTCACCGCGGCCAGCAGCAGCGTTAAGCGCTGCCAGTAAAGGGGGAAGCGGTGCCAGTATGACTGGCCGATGCTCGCCGGAATCAGGCTAATTAACGGCGCAGCCAGCAGGATATAGCCATTCAATAATTGCTCACTGTGCAGCCAGAACAACATCAGCACCGGCGGCAATACCAGCGCGGGCCAGTAACGGCGAGAAAGCAGGATGAGCAGCGCGAGATAGACGCCGTGTGGCAGGAACAGCGCCGCCTGCTGGCCGTTGTGGGTCAGGTAAAACCCCAGCGTCCACAGCATCAACCAGCCCGATCCCCAGGCCAGCAGAATAAACAGAGAAATAACCCAATGCCGAAGGCTACGCGACATTAATGCCCCGTTAATAGCTGGTGGTCGAGGGCAAAATGCACCAGATCGATGGTGCTGTGGCATTGCAGTTTGCCCAGCACGTTCGCCCGATGAACGTGCACCGTCTTGTGGCTGAGGTCGAGCTTGAAGGCGATCTCTTTTACGCTGTCGCCTTTGACCAACAGCTCAAACACTTCGCGCTCGCGTGGGGTCAGTACTTCCAGTACCTGCGCGGGCTGTTCGCCGCCGCGTAGCGCCCGCAGCGCATCGGCGCACAGGTAATGCCCGCCCATACCGACCGATCGTACCGCCTGCACCAGCTCCTCTGGTCCGCAGCGTTTGGTCAGGTAGCCACTGGCGCCGGCATCCAGCGCACTTTGCACAAACGTGGGTGAGTCATAGATGCTGAGAATGATGGCGCGAAAACCGGGCTTCTGTGCCCGCAGTCGTTTTAACAGGCTCAGACCATTTTCATCCGGCATGGCGATATCCATCACCGCAACGTTGACGTCATCATGCAGAAGTGCAGGCCAGGCCTCCGCTGCGCTGCTGTACTGACCGGTAACGTTGAGATCGTCTTCGAGACTGAGTAATTGCGCAAAGCCGGAACGCACCACCACATGGTCATCCACCAGCACAACATGAATCATGATTTTACTCTCTTGCCTGATAATGGCGTCTATGATGCCGGTCAGCGCCGCGCTGGCAATCATCCAGGTGTAGTTATGTAACGAATGTAACAAAATCGCAATAATTTGCCGGGTGTTGTAGGCCGGATAAGGCGCTTGCGCCGCCATCCGGCAACAGTGCCTGATGGCGCTGCGCTTATCAGGCCTACGAATTCCATCTGTAATGAGCAAAATCGCTAACTATTGCCGCTTTTTTTCTAAAAACGCTTTGTTCTTAGCCAGAATTTTTAATTCCTTTATCAAATTGTGCCGCAACGAAATACTGCCTCCATAACAAGACAGGGGAGCAGACAATCATGGCTATTTCATCGCGTAACGCACTTCTCGGTGCACTGGCATTCATCGCATTTCAGGCGCAGGCGGTGAACGTAACCGTCGCTTATCAGACCTCCGCCGAACCCGCCAAAGTGGCGCAGGCGGATAATACTTTTGCCAAAGAGAGCGGCGCTACCGTTGACTGGCGCAAATTCGACAGCGGCGCGAGCATCGTCCGGGCGCTAGCCTCCGGCGACGTGCAGATCGGTAATCTTGGCTCCAGCCCGCTGGCGGTCGCCGCCAGTCAGCAAGTACCCATTGAAGTTTTTCTGCTGGCGTCAAAGCTTGGTAACTCCGAGGCACTAGTGGTGAAGAAAAACATCAGTAAACCGGAAGATTTGATTGGCAAACGCATTGCGGTGCCGTTTATCTCCACCACCCATTACAGCCTGCTGGCGGCGTTGAAACACTGGGGGATTAAACCCGGTCAGGTGGAGATTGTGAACCTGCAACCACCTGCGATTATTGCCGCATGGCAGCGCGGGGATATTGACGGCGCGTACGTCTGGGCTCCTGCGGTCAATGCGCTGGAAAAAGACGGCAAGGTGTTAACCGACTCATCGCAGGTTGGTGAGTGGGGCGCACCGACGCTGGACGTGTGGGTGGTACGCAAAGATTTTGCAGAGAAGCATCCTGAGGTGGTGAAAGCCTTTGCCAAAAGCGCTATCGATGCGCAGCAACCTTATATCGCTAATCCCGATGAGTGGCTGAAGCAGCCGGAGAATATCAGCAAATTGTCGCGTTTAAGCGGCGTGCCGGAAGCGGATGTGCCGGGACTGGTGAAAGGTAACACTTACCTGACGCCGCAACAGCAGACTGCCGAACTGACCGGACCGGTGAACAAAGCCATTATCGACACCGCGCAGTTCCTCAAAGAGCAGGGCAAAGTCCCCGCTGTTGCGACGGATTACAGCCAGTATGTGACCGATCGCTTCGTGCAATAAATAAGGAGGCGCTGATGCTGCAAATCTCTCATCTTGCCGCCAGCTACGGTGGAAAACCGGCGCTGGAGGATATCAACCTGACGCTCGATAGCGGTGAGCTGCTGGTGGTACTCGGACCTTCCGGTTGCGGGAAAACCACATTGTTAAATCTGATTGCCGGATTTGTGCCGTATCAGCATGGCAGCATCACGCTGGCGGGTAACAGGGTTGATGGTCCGGGGGCAGATCGCGGGGTCGTGTTCCAGAATGAAGGTCTGCTGCCCTGGCGTAACGTGCAGGACAACGTGGCTTTTGGTCTGCAGCTGGCGGGGGTGGATAAACCACAGCGTCAGCGTATTGCCCTGGAGATGTTGCAGAAAGTCGGGCTGGAGGACGCGGGCAAACGCTTTATCTGGCAGCTTTCCGGTGGACAGCGGCAGCGCGTCGGAATTGCGCGGGCGCTGGCGGCCAATCCACAGTTGTTGTTGCTGGATGAACCTTTTGGCGCGCTCGACGCCTTTACTCGTGAGCAGATGCAAACCCTGCTGCTGAAGCTGTGGCATGAGACTGGCAAACAGGTGCTGTTGATTACGCACGATATTGAAGAAGCGGTGTTTATGGCGACAGAGCTGGTATTGCTGTCGCCAGGCCCTGGCCGGGTACTGGAGCGTCTGCCGCTGAATTTCGCCCGTCGCTTTGTGGCTGGAGAGTCGAGTCGCAGCATTAAGTCCGATCCGCAGTTTATCGCCATGCGCGAGTACGTGTTAGGTCGAGTCTTTGAACAACGGGAGGCATTTTCATGAGCGTGGTGATTAATGATAAACCCCGTCGCCAGCGCGCGCTCAACTGGCGCTGGCCGTTCTCGCGGCAGATTACCTTAAGCCTTGGTACGTTGGCCGTCATTTTGGCGTTGTGGTGGACGGTGGCGGCGCTGCAGTTAGTCAGTCCGCTGTTTTTACCGCCACCGGGACAGGTTTTACAAAAGCTGATCGTTATTGCCGGTCCGCAGGGATTTATGGACGCCACGCTGTGGCAGCATCTGGCGGCGAGTCTGACACGTATTGTTATCGCGCTGCTGGCGGCGGTGCTGCTGGGCGTTCCGGTTGGAATCGCTATGGGGCTGAGTCCGACGATGCGCGGCATTCTCGATCCGATCATTGAGCTGTATCGTCCGGTTCCGCCCCTGGCCTATCTACCGCTGATGGTCATTTGGTTTGGCATCGGTGAAACGTCCAAGATCTTGCTTATCTATCTGGCGATTTTTGCCCCTGTAGCGATGTCGGCGCTGGCGGGAGTGAAAAGTGCGCAGCAGGTGAGAGTGCGCGCCGCGCAATCGCTGGGAGCCAGCCGTGCGCAGGTGCTGTGGTTTGTTATTTTGCCGGGGGCATTACCTGAGATCCTCACCGGATTACGTATCGGACTTGGGGTGGGCTGGTCGACGCTGGTGGCGGCAGAGCTGATTGCCGCCACGCGAGGCTTAGGATTTATGGTCCAGTCTGCCGGTGAGTTTCTGGCAACGGATGTGGTGCTGGCGGGGATCGCGGTGATTGCCGTTATCGCGTTTATTTTAGAACTGGGTCTGCGCGCGCTTCAGCGCCGTCTGACGCCCTGGCATGGAGAAGTACAATGAGTGAACGTCTGAGCATAACCCCGCTGGGGCCGTATATTGGCGCACAAATTTCCGGTGCGGATTTGGCGCGTCCGCTGAGCGATAATCAGTTTGAACAGCTTTATCACGCGGTATTGCGCCACCAGGTGGTGTTTCTGCGCGAACAGGTGATTACGCCGCAACAACAGCGGGCGCTGGCGCTGCGTTTTGGCGATCTGCATATTCACCCGGTCTATCCGCATGCCGAAGGAGTCGAAGAAATTATCGTGCTGGATACCCATAACGATAATCCGCCGGATAACGACAACTGGCACACCGATGTCACCTTTATCGACACGCCGCCTGCCGGGGCGATTTTAGCGGCGAAAGAGCTGCCATCAACCGGGGGCGACACCTTGTGGACTAGTGGGATTGCCGCTTATGAAGCATTGTCTGAGCCGTTCCGTCAGTTGCTGAGTGGCCTGCGGGCAGAGCATGATTTCCGTAAATCATTTCAGGAATATAAATATCGCAAGACCCCAGAGGAGCACCTGCGCTGGCTGGAGGCCGTCGCTAAACATCCACCGTTGCTGCATCCGGTGGTGCGCACGCATCCGGTGAGCGGGAAGCAGGCGCTGTTCGTGAATGAAGGATTTACCACACGAATTGTTGATGTCACGGAAAAAGAGAGCGAGGCGTTACTGAGCTTTTTGTTCGCGCATATCACCAAACCGGAGTTTCAGGTGCGCTGGCGCTGGCAGCCCAACGATGTGGCGATTTGGGATAATCGCGTGACGCAGCATTATGCGAATGCGGATTATCTGCCGCAGCGGCGCATTATGCATCGGGCAACGATTCTGGGAGATAAGCCGTTTTATCGGGCGTGATGATTACCGGAGACGCTTCACTTGCCGGGCCTACGACCTGTAGGCCCGGTTAGGCGTTATTAACGCAGAATTTTTTTCTCAGCCAGATCCAGTGCGAAGTAGCTGAAGATCAGATCCGCGCCAGCGCGTTTGATCGACCCTAAACTTTCCAGCACCACTTTCTCTTCATCTATAGCCCCCGCCAGCGCCGCGAATTTGATCATCGCGTATTCACCGCTGACCTGATAAGCGCCAATCGGCAGCTCGGTGCGCTCGCGGATATCACGCAGAATATCGAGGTACGCGCCAGCCGGTTTGACCATCAGGCAGTCTGCGCCCTGGGCTTCATCCAGAAGCGATTCGCGAATCGCTTCCCGACGGTTCATCGGGTTCATCTGATAGGTTTTACGATCGCCTTTCAGCGCGGTGCCCGCGGCTTCACGGAATGGGCCGTAAAAAGATGAGGCAAACTTAGTGGAGTAGGACATGATAGCGGTATCGGTGAAGCCCGCGGCGTCCAGCGCCTGGCGAATCGCCTGTACCTGACCATCCATTGCGGCGGAAGGCGCGATGAAGTCCGCACCCGCTGCGGCGGCAACCACCGCCTGCTTGCCGAGGTTGGTAAGGGTTAAATCGTTATCCACGCCGTGATCGCATAACACGCCGCAGTGGCCGTGTGAGGTGTATTCGCAGAAGCAGGTGTCGGACATGACGATCATTTCCGGCACGGTCTGTTTGCAGATACGCGACATGCGCGCCACCAGGCCGTCTTCTTTCCAGGCATCGCTACCGGTGTCATCCGTATGGTGGGAAATGCCGAAAGTCATCACCGAGCGGATGCCAGCATTAGCAATGCGTTCAATTTCGCGCGCCAGGTGCTTCTCTGGAATACGCATCACGCCTGGCATGGCGTCGATAGCTTTGTAATCGTCGAGTTCTTCTTCAACAAAGATCGGCAACACCAGGTCATTTAAGCTGAGTGTTGTCTCTTCAAACATAGCGCGCAGCGCGGGAGATTTGCGCAGGCGGCGAGGGCGTTGGATTAGGTCTGTCATGGTATGCCTGATGTTTGTGGAATCGAAGGCCGTAGTATACCCGAACCTGAGGGCGTGTGGTTTACGAAAGTTGGCGTTATATCTGGATTTACTGTAACGAAGGGATGAATCATTAGCGCAATTTATTCATATTCATTATTTTGTTTATTGTTTTTTTATTATTTTAAATATCTATGCGTTTGCTTTTATAGCGTGGTGTATAGATTGTGTTTATTTATTGTCTATTTATTTGTTTGCGTTCTGATTCATTAGTGAATTATATGCTTTGAATGTTGGCTCTCTTTTAATTGATTGAAACTATTGGTTTTTATATTTCTTAAATGGCGTGGCTTGAATTTATTACGTTGTCCGGTTTCGGACAACGGGCAAAGAATAATTGAACCTTTCCTTAATGAAACCGCATAATCGTCCCTGCGAAACATAAAATGTTTTCTTTGCATTGATAATTGATGGATCAACTATATTACGTCCCTGAGGAGGGATGACAAATGCACACTTGGAAAAAGAAACTCGTAGTCTCACAATTAGCATTAGCCTGCACTCTGGCAATCACTTCTCAGGCGAATGCTTCTACTTACGATACCTGGACCTACTACGACAATCCAACTACGGCCCTGAACTGGGACAATATGGATGCAGCCGGAACTGTAGATGGTAACTACGTGAATTATAGTGGCTTTGTTTACTATAATAATGCGGCTGGTGATTTTGATCAGTCTTTTAACGGCGATACCGTTAACGGCACGATTTCTACTTATTATCTGAATCATGACTACACTGATGGCGCAGTGAATCAGCTGAATATCAGTAACTCTGTTATTCATGGTTCAATTACATCTATGTTGCCAAGCGGTTACTACGATCGTTTTGATGTTGATGGCAATGGCTTTGGTGGATATGAATTTAACAACACTACCGTTGTTGACGGAAACTGGTATGACGGTGATATTTTCACTCTGAATATTGCTAATTCCACCATTGATGATGATTATGAAGCGTTGTATTTCACCGATTCTTATTTATCTGTTGATGTGACTAAATATACCAATGAAACGTTTGATACCAGCGAAGGTGTTGCGGTTAATCTTGATGTAGAAAGCAATATCAATATTTCCAACAACTCACGTGTTGCTGGCATTGCTCTGTCTCAAGGGAATACTTACAACAACACCTATACGACGGAATCCCATACCTGGGATAACAACATCAACGTCTACAACTCTACTGTAACTTCTGGTTCAGATTCCATTCTGGAATCGAATACTGCCTTCTTTGGTAATTCCAATGAGCCAAGTGATTACACTGGTCCGGGCGATGTTGCATTGTCTTTCACCGATAGCTCTTCTTCAGACTATGCAATGAAAAACAATGTGTACTTCAGCAATTCAACGCTGATTGGTGATGTTGCATTTACCAGTAACTGGAATGCCAATTTTGACACTATTGGTCATGATTCCAACGGTGACGGTGTGGCGGATACCAACCTTGGTTGGGCTGACGATAGCCTGAATGTCGATGAACTGAACCTGACTCTTGATAATGGTAGTAAGTGGGTTGGCCAGGCTACTTTCGATGCTGAGACTATCTACCCAGCAAATATGTTTGATGTTGCAACCAATAGCCTGACTCCGGGTGGAACCGCTGAAGCCAATGGTTGGGGACGTGTTGTTGATAATAAAGTCTTCCAGAGCGGTGTGTTCAACGTAGCGCTGAACAACGGTTCTGAGTGGGATACCGTTGGGGATTCATTAGTTGATACTCTGACTGTGAACAATGGTTCTCAGGTTAACGTCTCTGATTCAATGCTGACTTCAGATACTATTGATTTAACCAATAGCTCTTCATTGAATATTGGTGAAGGTGGTCAAGTTGATACAGATCATCTGACAATTAACAGCTATAGTACTGTGAATTTGACCGAGTCCACTGGATGGGCGACGGGTTCTAACTTGTATGCCAATACCATCACTGTAACTAATGGTGGTGTGTTGGATGTTAATGTTGATCAATTTGATACTGAAGTATTCAACACCGATAAACTGGAACTGACCAGCGGCAATTATGCTGATAACAGCAACCATGTTGTTTCTGGTGTATTCAACATCCACAGCAGCGACTATGTTCTGAATGCCGATCTGGTGAACGATCGTACCTGGGATACCACTCAGGCTAACTACGGTTACGGTACTATCGCAATGAACTCTGACGGTCACCTGACCGTTAACGGTAACGGCGATATCAACAATGGCGACGAACTGGATAACAGCTCTGTTGACAACGTTGTTGCGGCATCCGGTAACTACAAAGTGCGTGTCGACAATGCGACCGGCGCTGGCTCCGTTGCTGATTACAAAGGCAAAGAGCTGATCTACGTTAACGATGTGAATACCACTGCCACCTTCTCTGCAGCCAACAAAGCTGACCTCGGTGCTTACACCTATCAGGCACAGCAGCAGGGTAACACCGTTGTTCTGCAGCAGATGGAACTGACAGACTACGCGAACATGGCGCTGAGCATCCCGTCTGCTAACACCAATATCTGGAACCTGGAACAAGACACCGTTGGTACTCGTCTGACTAACGCACGTCATGGTCTGGTTGATAACGGTGGTGCATGGGTAAGCTACTTCGGTGGTAGCTTCGATGCAGATAACGGCACCATTAACTACGATCAGGATGTTAACGGCATCATGGTTGGTGTTGATTCCAAAATTGATGGTAACAACGCTAAGTGGATTGTCGGTGCTGCAGCAGGCTTCGCGAAAGGTGATATGAGCGACCGTACCGGTCAGGTGGATCAGGATAGCCAGACTGCCTACATCTACTCTTCTGCTCGCTTTGACAACAACATCTTTGTTGACGGTAACTTAAGCTACTCCCACTTCAACAACGATCTGTCTGCCAACATGAGCAACGGTCAGTATGTTGATGGCAGCACCTCTTCTGATGCCTGGGGCTTTGGCTTGAAACTGGGTTATGACCTGAAGCTGGGTGACGCAGGCTACGTAACGCCATACGGCAGCGTATCCGGTCTGTTCCAGTCTGGTGATGATTATAAGCTGAGCAACGACATGAAAGTTGACGGTCAGTCTTATGACAGCATGCGCTATGAACTCGGTGTAGATGCAGGTTATACCTTCGCCTACAGCGAAGATCAGGCGCTGACCCCGTACTTCAAACTGGCCTACGTTTACGACGACTCTAACAACGATTCTGACGTAAACGGCGATTCTATCGACAACGGTGTAGAAGGTTCTGCGGTACGTGTTGGACTGGGTACTCAGTTCAGCTTTACCAAAAACTTCAGCGCCTACACCGATGCTAACTACCTCGGTGGTGGTGATGTAGATCAAGACTGGTCTGCAAATGTTGGCGTTAAATATACCTGGTAAGACATCTCTCGTTGTTAAAGAAAAGATAATCTAACTCAGAAAAATGCCCGTCACGGATTTGACGGGCATTTATTGCAAGGAATGCCCAGATGTTGTCTGCAAATAAACCGCTTGTGGAATTTGGTAAGCTTGATAAATGTTTGTCGAAATATGGCAAACACTTTGAGTGTGATAACGATAAAGAAATAATTTATTCCAGTGATATAAACAGTGACGATACCTTTATCATTTTAAATGGTGTAATTTCCCTGAGGCGAGGGGAGAATGTGCTGGTCGGTATTGCACAGGCACCGTTTATTATGGGGCTTTCAGATGGCGTGATGAAAACAGATATACAATACAGATTAATCACGGAAAGCGATTGTACGGGATACCATCTACCTGCCTCACAAACAATTAATATAATTGAAGAGTGCCAGCTTTGGCGTGAAGCTTTTTGTTGGTTGGCATGGCAAAATTCCATGCTTGAATTGCGAGATCTGCAGTTGATCGGCAATAACTCCTACGATCAGATTCGCGCGACGCTGATATCCATGATGAAATGGGACGACGTACTGCGTTCGCGTATCGGCGTCATGAACTATATTCACCAACGCACGCGAATTTCCCGCTCGGTTGTCGCTGAGGTTCTCGCGGCTTTGCGTAAAGGTGGTTACATTGAAATGAATAAAGGCAAACTGGTGAGCATTAACCGTTTGCCTTTTGAGTATTAACTCAGGATGCGGGAATAACCTGCGGTTTGTTCCCGCTCAACTCTGCAACCAGATCGTTGATACCGTCACTCATATTGGTAAAACGGGTTAGCGGAGAACGGGTCACCACGATAAACGCACCGACGTTTTGTTGTGGGATCATCGCCATATAGGTGATGAAACCACCGCCGCCGCCGGTTTTTTGAATAATTCCCGGTCGGCCATTCTTCGGCGCCATGTAGACCCAGCCCAAACCAAGCGCATCGGCTCTGCCTGGAACATCCATTCCCACCACTTTAGTTAACTGCGTACGCTGATAAATCAGCGTCTGCATCCGGTCGGCCTGCTGGCTACGATGATAAAAGTCAGAAGAGAGATACTGCTGCATCCAGCGCATCATATCGCCGGGCGTAGAATAGACACCGCCGCTGCCCATTGCCGCCAGCGTATTGTTACAGGGGCTGGCGCCTTTTTCCGCGACCATCAGGCGTCGGCATTGATCGGGGGACGGGGTAAAGGTGGTGTCTTTCATCCCCAGCGGACGGGTGATTTTTTCTTCAAACAGCTGCGGATAAGGCTTACCAGAGGCCGCTCCCAGCGCATCGGCCAGCAGGTCAAACGCCAGGTTGGAATAAGATGCCTGTGAACCCGGTGCGGCTTTCAACGTGGCAGTAGAGAGATAGCTCCAGCGCTGCTCGCGGGTTGGCCAGACAAACACCGGGCGCTTTGCCGCGCCGCCAGGCTGTTCGCGCGGCAGCGCGCTGGTATGCGTCGCCAAATTCACCAGCGTAATCGGCGTGCCCTGATAAGTCGGCACGCGTGCACCTGGAGGTGCATATTTACTCAATGGATCGTTGAGTTTGACCGTGCCCTGATCGAGCAATTTCACCAGCATTTCGCTGGTCATTAATTTAGTGATTGAGGCAATTCGAATCACGGAATCAAGCTGTGGATGGACGTTGTTACCGGGACGCGTTTCGCCAAAGCTGCGAAATACGCGCTGATTACCATCAATCACCACGAGCGCCATCCCCGTAGCACCACTGCCGTAAAATATATGGTCGGCATAACGATCGACGATATCGGAGGCGAAAACCGGATCGGTTATAGGCTGTGCCGCCTGGACTGATGTCAATGACGCCGCACACAGCGCGGCAGAAAAAAGCAGACTACGTTTCAACGGTGGTGTCCATGAGTTAGAGAAAGTGAAAAAGGATGTCGTGCGTATGCGTATTTATACTACTCATCGGCGTATTGCAAAGCGCTTATCAACCAATGATAGTGGGAAAAACGTAACGATGAGTAAACGTAGGAGTTTCCTGGATTGCGGATGTTCGCTTTTGTGATCTTACGCTGTGATAATCTGCACATACTGGAACGTTGTCGAGTGTGAAAACCACAGAAACAATTCTTCATAACCGAGGTGCGAACTAAGTGCCTCGGTTTTGGTCACAATTGTCGGTTTCAGCTTGTGTTTTTGGGCGTAAGCCGTCTGGCCTCCGCACTCCACGGTGGCAAATGCACAGCAGTCGTCATAACGATAAGAAGTTAGCAGGAGAGCACTATGTTTAAGTCTTTTTTCCCAAAGCCGGGGCCGTTCTTTATTTCGGCATTTATTTGGGCACTTGTCGCCGTTGTATTCTGGCAAGCAGGTGGGGGAGCCTGGGTTGCACATATTACCGGCGCGTCGGGAGACGTACCTATTAGCGCAGCGCGTTTCTGGTCGTTGGATTATCTGATTTTTTATGCGTACTACATTCTTTGTGTCGGGGTGTTCGCGCTGTTCTGGTTTCTCTACAGCCCACACCGCTGGCAGTACTGGTCTATTCTGGGCACATCGCTGATTATTTTTGTGACCTGGTTTCTGGTTGAAGTTGGCGTCGCTGTCAACGCCTGGTACGCGCCATTCTACGATTTGATCCAAAAGGCTCTGAGTTCACCTCATAAAGTGACCATGGGGCAATTTTACACAGAGACGGGCGTATTTCTGGGGATCGGTGTGATTGCGGTGATTGTCAGTGTATTGAACTACTTTTTTGTCAGTCACTATGTGTTCCGCTGGCGTACCGCGATGAATGAACACTACATGGCTAACTGGCAGCATCTGCGTCATATCGAAGGTGCGGCACAGCGTGTACAGGAAGACACTATGAGATTTGCGTCGACCCTGGAAAGTATGGGCGTGAGTTTCATTAACGCGATAATGACATTAATCGCTTTTTTGCCGATTTTGGTAAAACTTTCTGCGCATGTGCCCGAACTGCCGGTTGTTGGGCATGTTCCTTATGGCCTGGTGATTGCCGCAATTGTCTGGTCGCTGATGGGAACCGGCTTGCTGGCGGTCGTTGGGATCAAACTTCCGGGATTGGAGTTTAAAAACCAGCGTGTGGAAGCTGCCTATCGTAAAGAACTGGTATACGGTGAAGATGACGCTAATCGTGCGACACCGCCGACGGTGCGTGAGCTGTTTCATGCGGTGCGGCAAAACTATTTCCGTCTCTATTTCCACTATATGTATTTTAATATCGCCCGTGTTCTTTACCTGCAGGTTGATAACGTTTTCGGCTTGTTCCTGCTGTTTCCGTCGATTGTTGCCGGTACGATTACGCTCGGCCTGATGACGCAAATCACCAACGTGTTTGGCCAGGTGCGCGGCTCGTTCCAGTATCTGATTAACTCCTGGACAACGTTAGTGGAACTGATGTCTATTTATAAGCGTCTGCGCAGCTTTGAACGAGAGCTTGATGGTCAGGATATTCAGGAAGTTACCCATACACTGAGTTAATAATAAGGAGATGTTATGTCGACGGTTTCCCGTCTTTACCCCTTGTCTGGTCTGGCAGCACTGGTGCTGGTGGGATGTAGTAGCCAACCCGCGCAGCCGCTAAAAAAGGGGGAGAAAGCCGTCGATGTGGCGAGCGTGGTGCGCCAGAAAATGCCCGCCAGCGTGAAAGACCGGGACGCATGGGCGCAGGATTTGGCAAAGACTTTTGAAAGCCAGAAGCTGGCGCCGACGGTTGAAAATATCTGTTCGGTGCTGGCGGTCGCGCAACAGGAGTCAAATTACCAGGCGGATCCAGCCGTGCCGAACTTAAGTAAAATCGCCTGGAAAGAGATCGATCGTCGTGCCGAGCGTATGCACATCCCGCTATTTGTGGTGCATACCGCGCTGAAGATTAACTCGCCAACGGGGAAAAGCTACAGCGAGCGCCTGGATACGGTGAAAACCGAAAAACAGCTTAGCGCGATCTTTGATGATTTTATCAACATGGTACCGATGGGGCAGACGTTATTTGGTTCGCTTAATCCGGTGCATACCGGTGGGCCGATGCAGGTTAGCATCGCCTTTGCTGAGCAGCATGCCAGCGGCTACCCGTGGAAAATGGCGGGAACCGTGCGCCAGGAAGTATTTAGCCGCCGCGGTGGGCTGTGGTTCGGTACGTATCATCTGCTTAACTACCCGGCGAATTACAGTGCGCCAATTTTCCGCTTCGCCGATTTCAATGCCGGGTGGTATGCCAGCCGCAATGCAGCTTTCCAGAATGCGGTCAGTAAAGCCAGCGGCGTGAAGCTGGCGATGGACGGTGATTTAATTCTCTATGGCAGCAGCGAGCCGGGCAAAACGGAGCTGGCGGTACGTAAACTGGCCGGGAAGCTGGACATGAGCGAGAGTGAGATCCGCCGTCAGCTGCAAAAAGGCGACAGCCTGGCCTTTGAAGAGACCGCGCTGTACGAGAAAGTCTATAAGCTGGCGGAAGCGAAGGCGGGGAAAACGCTTCCCCGTGAAATGCTGCCTGGCATTCAACTGGAAAGCCCGAAGATCACACGTAACCTGACTACCGCGTGGTTTGCTAAACGCGTGGACGATCGTCGGGCGAAATGTATGGGTCAGTCATCGTTATGATGACGGCGGCGCCAACGCGCGAATGCCGCGATGACGCCAAGAATCAGGCTTCCGGCGAGAAAAGGGACCAGTCCAAAAAGGGTTCCGACGCCCAGGCCGATTTCAACTCGCGGGCGCCCTGTCTCTTGCATTTGCAACTGCATCAACTGCTCATAGATGCCGGGAGCGTGGGCCAACAGATTTAAAATCTGCGCGCCTGCCCAGAAGCAAAACAGCACAAATACGGCATACGCAATGTTGCCGGGCAGGGAGGAGGGATCCCGATGCTTGCCCTTAAAAAGGGATTTTGAGAGCGTAAAATCAGCCATAAAGACCTCCGGAAATAACCTGCTTTTTTTGACGTAATGCCTGTAACTGAAAGTGAGTCTGACAGGTGATCGGCAATGTCAATATCAGAATGATGGTAATTTCAGGTAGAGATTATTCCTGGATTTCGGTTTTTTGCTTAACGTCACAATTACGCAACCTTAAGTGAAATTAATTTACATTTCAGAAATTCCGCACAGGCCACAGACGTGTATGAGGAAATGTGCGAGGATGCGTTTTCATGTTGTATATCCACCGGAGCCGTTATGAACCTGCCTGTTAAAATCCGCCGAGACTGGCACTATTATGCCTTCGCTATTGGGCTTATCTTTATTCTCAACGGCGTGGTGGGCTTACTCGGTTTTGAAGCGCAGGGGTGGCAAACCTATGCGGTAGGGCTGGTGACCTGGGTGATTAGCTTTTGGCTGGCCGGATTAATCATCCGTCGCCGCGTTGAAGATGATGAAGTAAAGGATGCCCAATAGCTATATCAGGCATCCTGGCGGGTTTACATACTGGTTTTCAGCGCGCTATCCGCAGCATGGCGTTCCAGCGCCAGTTCGATCAGGCGAGTGATCAAATCGGTATAGCCTAAACCGCTCGCCTGCCACAGCTTCGGATACATACTGATATTGGTAAAGCCTGGCAGCGTGTTGATCTCATTGATCACAACGTCGTTTTCAGCAGTTAAGAAAACGTCCACGCGCGCCATGCCGGCACAGCCCAGTGTCTGGTAGGCCTGAATGGCGATTTCGCGGATCTTGTCGTTAATCTCTGGTGCAATTGCTGCCGGAACGACAACTGTGGCACCGTTATCGTCAATGTATTTAGTGTCGTAAGCGTAAAAATCGCTGTTCAGCACAATCTCTCCACAAGTACTGGCCTGCGGATGATCGTTGCCCAGTACAGCACATTCGATCTCGCGGCCTTTGATCCCTTGCTCCACCACGACTTTATGATCGAATTCAAATGCCAGCGCGACGGCCTGATCGTATTGGGCTTCGCTGGTTACTTTGCTGACGCCAACGGACGATCCCTGGTTGGCCGGTTTTACAAACAACGGCAGACCCAGGCGGGATTCCACTTCGCTAAAGCTGATGCTGTTGCGATTGGCGCGAGTGAGCGTAATAAATGGCGCGATGTTTAATCCGGCATCACGCAGCAGACGTTTGGTCACGTCTTTATCCATACAGGCCGCAGAACCCAGCACATCAGAACCTACGAACGGTAGGTTTGCCACGCGCAGCATGCCCTGCAGAGAGCCATCTTCACCCAGAGTACCGTGCACGATCGGGAAAATAACATCGACCGTCGGCAGCGGTTGACCGTTTTGTGCATCGATCAACTGGTGCGCTTGTTTACCCGGTACCTGCGCCAGGCTGGTCTCAGAAGGTCGCAACGCAATATGCGCCGGGTCGTCTGAATTGAGCAGATAATTACTGGCATCGCTGACGTGCCATTGCCCTTGTTTATCAATACCTAACAGCACAACGTCAAAGCGAGTCTTGTCGATGGCATCGACAATATTTTTTGCCGATTGCAATGACACTTCATGTTCCGCTGATTTACCACCAAATACGATTCCTACCCGCAACTTTGCCATCTTAAAAACCCATTCCATGAATGCAAAGCACATACATTACCACGACAAAACGCAGGTTTCCTCGGCTTCTGGCAGATTGTTTTGGCTGACGACAGGGGAATAGAACAGAACAAACAAACGGCCCGCACGCGAAGCATAATCCCCTGCTTATATTATGGGTTTGATGTGAGCTGTATCACAAATATGATGAGCGGGAAGATAAAATACTAAACTGTGATTTATCGCACCTGTGGACCCTTATTCAGCTAAGTAATTTGTTAAGCTGCTCGCAGTTTTCAGCTACTTATCGTTATGAGTCCTTATGGAATCCTGGAGAGTTAACCTTATTTCCGTTTGGTTCGGGTGCTTTTTTACCGGACTGGCGATTAGCCAAATCTTGCCTTTTTTACCACTCTATATCTCCCAACTGGGCGTGACCTCGCATGAAGCGCTCTCAATGTGGTCCGGATTAACGTTCAGCGTCACCTTCCTGATTTCAGCTATTGTCTCTCCAATGTGGGGCAGTTTAGCCGACCGCAAAGGACGCAAGCTAATGCTGCTGCGGGCCTCACTGGGTATGGCCATTGCGATTTTGCTACAGGCATTTGCTACTAACGTCTGGCAGCTTTTTCTGCTGCGCGGGGTGATGGGGTTAACCTCCGGTTATATTCCTAATGCGATGGCGCTGGTCGCGTCACAGGTTCCGCGTGAACGCAGCGGTTGGGCGCTGAGTACGCTGTCGACGGCGCAAATTAGCGGTGTCATTGGTGGACCGTTAATGGGGGGCTTTATTGCCGATCACGTTGGCTTACGGGCGGTATTCTGTATTACCGCCGCTTTGCTGGTGGTGAGTTTTCTGGTCACACTGTTTTTGATCAAAGAGGGCGTTCGTCCGACGATTAAAAAAAGCGAACGTCTGAGTGGGAAGGCCGTATTTGCCTCGCTTTCACATCCGGCGCTGGTGATCAGCCTGTTTTTTACCACCATGGTGATTCAACTTTGTAACGGTTCAATTGGGCCAATTCTGGCGCTGTTTATTAAATCAATGGTCCCAGATAGTTCGAATATTGCCTTTCTCAGCGGGCTGATAGCCTCAGTACCGGGCATTTCTGCTCTGATTTCCGCGCCTCGACTTGGTAAATTAGGCGACCGTATTGGTACTGAGCGGATTTTAATGGCGACGTTAATCTTCGCGGTGGTGCTGTTTTTCGCTATGTCGTGGGTCACCACGCCGTTGCAGTTGGGAGTTCTCCGTTTTCTGCTTGGCTTTGCCGACGGTGCGATGTTGCCGGCGGTGCAGACGCTGTTAGTGAAATACTCCAGCGATCAGATAACCGGGCGCATCTTTGGTTATAACCAGTCATTTATGTATCTCGGCAACGTCGCCGGGCCATTAATGGGGGCGACGGTTTCGGCAATGGCGGGGTTCCGTTGGGTGTTCATTGCTACAGCAAGCATTGTGCTTATCAATATCTGGCAATTGGCTATTGCGTTGCGACGTCGGCGCGGGGGGCGTTGAGCTCCTGATTAACAACGCTGCCTGTCAGCGTTGTTAATCCATAATTGTGTATTATATATTTGTGTGATTATTAATTTTCTTACCTTTTTATATTGAATCATTCTGCGTCAAGACGCATTTACCCTTATTTTGTGTTGTGATTGTTTTCGCAAATCGTTTTATTACTTATAAAAATACAACTTTCATCCTCTAGGCAGTCGTGAGCCTTAATGATAACGTGACCCATATTTTGTTAAGGGAATAGGCAAATGAAAAACCTCGTCACTGAGTTGTTACTTAAACTCGCGCAAAAAGAAGAAGAGTCGCAAGATCTGGCGGTACAGGTCGAAACGTTAGAGCGGGTAATCATCGAAATGCTGCGCAATATGGCGTGGAACGATCGGCAAATATTTATTCGTCAAATTGAGGGGGCGCTGGCTGATGTAAACCGCATGCCCGCGTTTCTCACGAACATACATAACGCTTGCGAGATCGTACCAAAAGCGTTTTGAACCATCTGTGGCGGGGCACCCACAAATTATCATAAAAGTGTCACATCAAATACTTATAGTCGCTTTGTTTTAATTTTACCGTATTTATACATGGAGAATATAAAGTGAAACAAAGCGCACTCGCTATTGCCCTGTTACCTTTGCTGTTTACCCCGGTTATTAATGCAGAAACATCTACTGTAGCGGTTTTGGATAATCGTGCCGCTCAAGGTGATATCTCCACGCCGGGTGGCGCTCGCCGATTGTCTGCCGACCAAACCGCGGCTCTGCGCGAATCCCTGAACGACAAACCGGCCAAAAATATTATTTTACTGATTGGCGATGGGATGGGTGATTCCGAAATAACGGCAGCGCGAAATTATGCTGAAGGCGCGGGCGGCTTTTTTAAAGGTATTGATGCTTTACCGTTGACCGGACAATACACACATTATGCGTTGGATAAGAAAACCGGCAAGCCCGATTATGTGACAGATTCTGCAGCATCGGCGACGGCGTGGACGACCGGTGTTAAAACTTACAATGGTGCTCTGGGCGTTGATATTCATGAGAAAGATCACGCTACTATTCTGGAAATGGCCAAAGCGGCGGGTCTGGCGACAGGCAACGTTTCCACGGCTGAATTGCAGGATGCCACGCCTGCCGCACTGGTTGCCCATGTCACTTCGCGTAAATGCTATGGCCCGAGCGTGACGGCTGAAAAATGCCCGACGAACGCGCTGGAAAAAGGCGGTAAAGGGTCGATTACCGAACAATTATTGAATGCCCGTGCGGATGTTACGTTAGGTGGCGGGGCAAAGACTTTTACTGAAACCGCTACGGCAGGTGAGTGGCAGGGTAAAACGCTGCGTGAACAAGCACAGGCCCGTGGTTACCAGATGGTGAGTGATACCGCGACGCTGGCGGCGATTACCGAAGCGAATCAGGATAAACCGCTGTTGGGTCTGTTCTCTGACGGTAATATGCCAGTGCGTTGGGAAGGCCCGAAAGCGTCTTATCACGGAAATCTGGATAAGCCGGTAGTGACCTGCACGCCAAATCCAAAACGTAACGACAGCGTGCCGACTCTGGCACAGATGACGGATAAAGCGATTGAGCTGTTAAGCAAAAATGAGAAAGGCTTCTTCCTGCAAGTGGAAGGCGCGTCAATCGACAAACAAGATCACGCCGCTAACCCGTGTGGACAAATTGGTGAAACTGTCGATCTGGATGAAGCGGTGCAGCGTGCGCTTGCTTTTGCGAAGAAAGATGGCAACACCCTGGTCGTGGTAACCGCTGACCACGCGCATGCCAGCCAGATAGTCGCGCCGGATACTAAAGCACCCGGTTTAACGCAAGCGCTGAACACCAAAGATGGCGCGGTGATGGTCATTAGCTATGGCAACTCTGAAGAAGAGTCCCAGGAGCACACCGGCAGCCAACTGCGTATTGCAGCCTATGGCCCTCATGCGGCGAATGTGGTTGGCCTGACCGATCAAACCGACCTGTTCTACACCATGAAAGCGGCGTTAGGACTGAAATAACCCGACGCCCGGCGGCAATACTTTTGCCGTCGGGTGGTATTTTTATCGTTAGCAGCCAAACTTACCTGTGTGTCGTCGTTCAGAAAAGGATGGTGCTATGAAAATTACATTATTAATGACGTTGCTTTTTGGTCTTATTTTTTTAACTACCGTCGGTGCTGCCGAGAAGACATTAACCCCGCAACAACAACGTATGACCACCTGCAATCAGCAGGCAACGGCGCAAACCTTAAAAGGGGATGCGCGTAAGACGTATATGAGTGATTGCCTGAAAAACAGTAAATCTGGGCCTGAGGAAAAGAGTCTGACGCCGCAGCAGCAGAAAATGCGTGAATGCAACGTCAAGGCGACGGAGCAGTCTCTGAAAGGCGATGATCGTAATAAGTTTATGAGTGCTTGCCTGAAAAAATCTGCTTAGCACTTCCGGGTGAGCAGATAAAATCGCTCACCCGAAATATCATACTTCCGCCGCCAGACCCCTTCCTATAATTTGGGAAATTTGTTTCAGAATATTCCCAAATACGATGAATGATGAAAATTTTTATCAAAAGAAGGTCGTCCCGAATGAAGCATTTATATTGCTTCATCAAAATGACCACCAACGTTCCGGTCTGCGATTTGCCCGACGAATCAGGCTGCCGCGAGCGGTGGGACTGGGGGGAATGTTTTTCCCTATCGCGTCGGTATTAGTTTCTCAGCCAATAACCGGAGGCTGGTGGCTTTTGCTGGTGGGATGGGCATTTGTCTGGCCACATCTGGCATGGCAACTGGCAAGTAAAGCTGTCGATCCACTGCATAGCGAATATACCAACTTAAAAGCCGATGCCATCCTCGCCGGGATGTGGATGGGGATTATGGGGATAAACTTGCTGCCATCCACGGCGCTGTTGATGATTATCTGTATCAACCTGATGGGCGCAGGAGGTATGCGAGTCTTCATCGCAGGCGCCGTGTTGATGGTGGTTTCCTGCCTGGTGACGTTACAGTTAACGGATATCCCCGTGGCTTTTAGCAGTACGCAGCTGAGCGTGCTGCTGTCACTGCCAGTGTTAGTGGTTTACCCGTTGCTGTTTGCCTGGGTGAGTTATAAGACGCTCATCCGGCTGGCAGAACATAAACGTCGCTTACAGGTTATGAGTACGCGAGATGGGATGACCGGTGTGTATAACCGACGTCATTGGGAGCTGTTGCTGCGTAATGAATTTGATAATTGCCGCCGCCATCAGCGTGATGCCACGCTTCTTATCATCGATATCGACCATTTTAAGAGTATCAATGATACCTGGGGCCATGACGTAGGGGATCAGGCCATTGTAGCACTGACCCGCCAGTTACAGATGACCTTACGCGGTAGCGATGTGATTGGGCGTTTTGGCGGTGATGAGTTTGCGGTAATCATGTGTGGCACGTCGGCGAGCAGCGCGATTGCAGCGATGTCTCGTGTTCACGAACGGCTTACCCAACTGCGTTTATCTTGCGCGCCGCAGGTTGACCTGCGCATTAGCGTGGGCGTTGCGCCGCTGACATCTGAAACTGAACACTATAGAGAATGGTTAAAATCAGCAGATATGGCGCTCTATAAAGCAAAGAATTCCGGACGTAACCGCACTGAAGCGGCGGCATGACGTCCGGCGGTGTTAACTCAGGAGCGGCTGAGTTTTTCCGATTGCTCCATGCACTTAATCATCGCTTCAATTACTGATGAACGGAAACCGCGTTCTTCCAGGACGCGTACCGCCTCAATGGTGGTTCCACCTGGCGAGCACACCATATCCTTTAATTCGCCAGGATGTTTTCCCGTTTCCAGTACCATCTTCGCCGAACCCATTACCGCTTGTGCCGCAAATTTATAAGCCTGCGCGCGGGGCATTCCCCCCTGAACGGCGGCATCTGCCATTGCTTCGATAAACATAAATACATAGGCCGGTGCTGAACCGCTGACACCAACGACCGGATGAATCATTGCCTCCGCAATGACTTCAGCTTCGCCAAAGCAGCGGAAGATATTCAGCACGTCAGCCGTATCTTCCGGCGTGACTAAGGCGTTTGGCGTGACGGAGGTCATTCCGGCGTTCACCAGCGACGGCGTGTTTGGCATTGCGCGAATGATTTTACGGTCGTGACCCAGCGCGCGGGCAAGCTGATCGAGGGTGACGCCTGCGGCAATTGAGACGACCAGGGAGTCTTTGTTCAGGCTGGAGGTAATTTCGCTCAGCACCTTAATCATAATGCCTGGCTTTACGGCCCCAAAAACAATATCAGCGATCTGCGCGACTTCTTGTGCAGACTGCGCCGCATTAATGCCGTACTGGTCGTGTAGCGCGGCGACCTTATCGGGGGAAGGGGTATAGACCCAGATTTGTCCGGGGAGAA
This sequence comes from Citrobacter sp. KTE30, assembly GCF_000398825.1. Lineage (NCBI taxonomy): Bacteria > Pseudomonadati > Pseudomonadota > Gammaproteobacteria > Enterobacterales > Enterobacteriaceae > Citrobacter > Citrobacter sp. KTE30. The sequence goes on from NZ_KB976055.1 coordinate 892,149, forward strand.
CCTGACCGCTGGCGATCATGCCGCCAAGAATGGCTTTGCCCATATTACCGCAGCCGATAAAACCAATTTTCTTGTCCATCTTGTCACTCCCTATGGATGATATTCATTGTTTTATACCCTAATTAGTTTAAGTAACTTGAATTATTTAGGGTAAATCTGGGAAAGCTAAGCTTAGCGCGGAATGAATATGTTCAGAAGGAGAAACAGCACTTTGCCTGAAAGTAAAAGCACGCGACAATGTGCGGCAGCACACCAGTGAGGAGAAGTTATGACAATATGGGTAGATGCCGATGCGTGTCCGAATGTGATTAAAGACATTTTGTACCGCGCTTCTGAGCGCATGCAAATGCCGCTTGTTTTGGTGGCCAACCAAAGCCTGCGCGTCCCGCCTTCGCGTTTCATCAGCACATTACGTGTGCCTGCGGGCTTTGACGTGGCTGATAACGAGATTGTGCGTCAGTGTAGCGCCGGCGATTTAGTGATAACGGCAGATATTCCGCTGGCGGCTGAAGTGATTGAAAAAGGTGCGGCGGCGCTTAACCCGCGTGGCGAACGTTATACCGAAGCCACGATCCGCGAGCGTCTGATGATGCGTGATTTTATGGATACGCTACGCGCCAGCGGTATTCAGACCGGGGGGCCGGACAGCCTTTCGTCCCGCGACAGACAGCATTTTGCGGCTGAACTGGATAAGTGGTGGCTGGAAGTTCAGCGTAGAAAATAGTATGTGTAATTTATTGTTTACACTTTATTCATTGTGAATTCTTGTTATAGTAGGGGTTAACTCATCTCGCCATTCTTTCTGTAATTTTTTCTTTACGATTTTGGCGATGTACTAGTTTGATGATATGATTATATTTTTAACCGCATCAGATCCCGCTTGTTGGCGGCTCTCTGGGGAAATTCTGTGATGACGCAACCTCTTTTTCTTGTTGGCCCCCGGGGGTGTGGTAAGACGACAACCGGTATGGCGCTGGCAAAGGCTATTGATTTCCAGTTCGTTGATACCGATCGCTGGTTGCAATCGCACGTGCAAATGACCGTGGCGGAAATCGTCGAAAGAGAAGGGTGGGAAGGGTTTCGTGCCCAGGAAACGACCGCTCTGCAGGCTGTCACAGCACCAGCAACGGTTGTTGCGACCGGCGGCGGTATTATTCTTACCGAATTTAACCGTCACTACATGCGCAGCCACGGCGTGGTTATCTATTTAAGCGCACCGGTATCGGTACTGGTTGATCGTCTGGAGGCGACGCCTGAAGAAGGATTACGACCGACCTTAACCGGCAAGCCGTTGACTGAAGAAGTGCAGGAAGTGCTCGCCCAGCGAGATGTTTTGTATCGCGAAGCCGCGCACTATATCGTTGATGCCACCAATGCGCCTGCGCAGGTGGTGGAAGACATTCTTGGGATACTGGCGCAGGCAGCGCCACGGTTGCAGGGCGGTGTCTATACTTAATGTTCATCCAGTGAAAAGGAAGAACTATGCCGACACAACCACCTTACCCACGTCAAGCGACCATTGTTACGGTTGAAAAAGGGACGCCAGGCCAGACGGTAACCTGGTATCAACTTCGTGCCGATCACCCTAAACCGAATTCGTTGATCAGTGAGCATCCTTCGGCTCAGGAAGCGATGGATGCTAAAAAACGCTACGAAGACCCCGATAAAACCTGATATGAAGACCGCCCTGGCACGAGTCTTAAAAGTGCCAGTCCGGGCGTGCATCACATTTTTTTAAATTTCGCTGTATACAGTAAAAATTGAAAATTAAACAATAACAATCCAGTACTGGAATGATCTGGAATCTTTACACAATACACCGCCGATCTACTGCTACGCTTTTGAGCATTTGTAGCACAGGTTAGCGTCCGGCACGTGTCCGGGATTTCACAGCAAAGTAAGAAAACGGTGGAGCAACAAATGAGTACGTCGTTGGCTATCCTCACGATTGGCGTTGTGCCGATGTGTGAGGTGTTACCGCTCCTGACGGAATATATTGATGAACAGCACATTACTCACCACAGTCTGCTGGGGCAGATGCAGCGAGAAGATGTGATGGCTGAGTACGGAGCTTCACCCGGTGATGAGCTGTTATTAACGCTGCTTAGCGACCATCAGCTTGCACATGTCTCGCGCCTGAAGGTAGAACGCTCGCTACAAAGTATCGTGGAGGTGCTGGATAATCAGGGCTTTGACGTGATCCTGCTGATGAGTACCGCTTCAATCACCCGTCTGACCGCCCGCAATAGCATCTTGTTGGAACCCATACGCATTATTCCCCCGTTAGTGGCTTCGATTGTCGAAGGGCATCAGGTTGGGGTCATAGTACCTGTTGCTGAATTGCTCAAAGCCCAGACACAAAAGTGGCAGGTGTTACAAACGCCGCCAGTGTATGCCGTAGCGAATCCAGTAGAAGGTTCTGAACAACAGCTGATTGATGCCGGGAAATATCTCCTTGAGCAAGGCGCTGATGTTCTCATGCTGGACTGCCTGGGTTTTCATCAACGCCATCGTGATTTACTGCAAAAGTCGCTGGATGTCCCGGTTTTGCTGTCCAATGTGTTGATTGCCCGACTAGCTTCGGAATTGCTGGCGTAATTTTGCGTGACAGGTGGAATGTCAGCCCCCTATATTGGTTCCTAACTTAATCACGAGATAGGGCCAGTTGTATGCTTCAAAGTAATGAATACTTTTCCGGCAAAGTAAAATCGATCGGTTTTACCAGCAGCAGTACTGGCCGCGCCAGTGTAGGCGTGATGGCTGAAGGTGAATATACCTTTGGTACTGCGGCGCCTGAAGAGATGACGGTGGTTAGTGGCGCACTGAACGTGCTGCTGCCAGGGGAAACCGAGTGGAAAGTCTATGCCGCAGGAGACGTGTTTAACGTACCGGGCAACAGTGAGTTTCATCTGCAAGTAGCAGAGCCAACTTCCTATCTTTGCCGCTATTTGTAAGCGTAAAAATGACGAATGGCGATATTGTGTCGCCATTCGCTAAACAGGGCTAACGTTGCGCTTCGCCGCCTAATCCTTCCACCAGACTTTTAATCAGCGCCGCCAGTTCACCTGTCATCAGGATGAAATCGGCATCAAAACGCTGAGCATAATCTTCACGGTCGATATCTTCGTTCTGATCGCGCAGCTCATCGCTGAACTTCAGACGCTTAATGGAGCCGTCGTCACACATAACGAACTGAATACGCTGCTGCCAGTCGAGGGCCAACTTGGTGACCAGTTTGCCCGCCTCGATATGCACGGCGATTTCGTCGCAGACCAGATCCTGTTTTTTCGCGCGGATCACACCGCCGTCTTCAAGGATCGCTTTCAGTTCAGCTTCATCCAGTAACTGGAATCCTTGTGCTGTTGTGCCGGAGCGAACCCATTCGGTCAGCGTCAGCTCAATAGGGTTTTCCATCGTCAGCGGAACGACCGGCAGCGAACCGAGGCTTTTACGCAGCAGCGCCAGCGTATCTTCCGCTTTTTTCGCGCTTGCACAGTCGACCATGATCAGATCGTTGACGGTGTCGATCCACATCATTGTCTGGCTGAAGCGGCTAAAGGCGCGCGGCAGCAATGAGTGCAGAACTTCATCTTTCAGTGAGTCTTTTTCGGTCTTCTTGAGTTTGCGACCTTGCTCAGCTTCCAGTTTGAATATTTTGGCTTCCAGCGCCTGTTTGATAACCGGCGACGGCAGAATTTTTTCTTCTTTGCGGGCGCAGATAATAATTTGGCCATTGGCGGTATGCGTTAATGCATCGCTGTGCGATCCCATCGGCGGAACCCAGCCCATTTTTGCCATATCCTGGCTACCGCAAGGGGTGAACGTCATTGATGCCAGCTGTTTTTCCATCTCTTCGGCACGCAAAGAAACATCGCGGCTAAGACGGTAAACCATTAAATTTTTGAACCACAGCATGATAATTTCCACGGCCTTGTCGTTAAATCCAGCGGGCATGATAGCGAATTGTCGCTATGCTTGCATTGTTAATCGGGAAGAGGAGCAAACAGTGCGTATAGGTATCGATTTGGGCGGTACGAAAACGGAAGTTATTGCGCTTGGCGATGCGGGCGAACAGCTTTTTCGCCATCGCCTGCCCACGCCGCGTGATGATTATTGGCAAACGATAGAAACCATCGCCATGCTGGTGGAGATGGCGGAAAACGCTACCGGGCAGACGGGAACCGTGGGAATGGGCATTCCCGGTTCAATCTCGCCCTACACCGGGGTAGTAAAGAATGCCAACTCGACCTGGCTTAACGGGCAACCTTTTGACAAAGACCTGAGTTCGCGTCTGAATCGCGAAGTGCGGTTGGCAAATGATGCCAACTGTCTGGCGGTTTCTGAAGCGGTGGATGGTGCGGCGGCGGGGGCGCAAACCGTGTTTGCGGTGATTATCGGCACCGGATGTGGCGCAGGCGTGGCGCTGAATGGTCGGGCGCACACGGGCGGTAACGGTACCGCAGGGGAGTGGGGGCATAATCCGCTGCCGTGGATGGACGAAGATGAGCTGCGTTATCGGCAGGAAGTACCTTGTTATTGCGGCAAACAAGGCTGCATTGAAACCTTCATTTCCGGGACCGGTTTTGCCACCGACTACCAGCGCCTGAGCGGTAAGCCGCTCAAAGGCAGTGAAATTATCAGCCTTGTTAATGCGCAGGATACTCTTGCGGAGCAAGCGTTGAGCCGCTATGAGCTTCGTCTGGCGAAATCACTGGCACATGTGGTGAATATTCTCGATCCGGACGTCATTGTGCTGGGTGGCGGAATGAGCAATGTCGATCGACTGTATCAAAACGTTCCGACGTTGATGCAGCAATTTGTTTTTGGCGGCGAGTGTGAAACGCCTCTACGCCAGGCGTTGCACGGTGACTCCAGCGGCGTGCGTGGCGCTGCCTGGCTGTGGCCGCACGTATAAACGGTTGTTATGTCGCGGGTGCAACCTGTTGTTGCACGCCGCGCTTCAGGCGGCCATAGAGCAGCAGCGAGGACATTGCAGAAAACGACAGCAGTGCAGCCGGCAGCGTCACGTAGTTGTAGGCAAATCCCAGCGTCAGCATCATGCCACCGCAGTACGCGCCAATCGCGCTGCCGAGATTGAAGGCAATTTGCCCGCCAGCCGCGCCCAGTAGTTCTCCCCCTTTAGCATTTTGCAGCAGCAAAATTTGCAACGGCGCCGACAGAGCAAACAGACCCGCGCAGCAAATGAAAGCGAAGGTCAGCGACGCGGTTTTGATGCCGCCAAAGGCAAAGAGCAGCAGCAGAGCCAGCACAATCACGAAGTCGGTTATTACCGCAATTCGCAGCGGCGTATAACGGCCTGACAGCCTACCGCTTAGCAGATTTCCTAACACCATTCCCAATCCCACCAGCATCATGATGAAGGTCATTAGCGCCTCGGAGAAGCCGGAGATATACATCATGTACGGTTTGACGTAGCTGAACCAGGCGAAAACCCCGGCGTTCCCAAACATGGTGGCGGAAAAAATGAACCACGGGGCGGGGCTTTTCAAAAAGTGAAATTGTTCGCGCAGTTTCCCTTTTACCTCATCGCTAATGTTGGGGACCCAAAAAGCGACCGAGACTATTACGGCGATATTAAAGACGGCTATCAGCAGAAACGTGTAGCGCCAGCTAAATTCCTGGCTCAGCCAGGTGCCGACGGGAATGCCAACCAGATTGGCAACGGTCATCCCCGAAATCATGCCCGCGACGGCGGCGGTGACTTTTCCTGGACGGGCTAGCTTCGACAGGATAATCGCGCCCACGCCGAAAAATGCGCCATGAGGGAAGCCGGAAACCAGCCTGCCCACCGCCAGCATAAAATACGAGGAAGAGAGGGTGAAGATGGCGTTGCCAATCACGCACAGGGTGACCAGAAACAGCAAAATATGTTTGAGCGAAAAGCGATTGGAAAAGAGCGCAATAATGGGCGCGCCAAGCACTACGCCAAAGGCGTAAAATGAAATCATATGGCCAGCGGCAGGAATGGAAATTCCCACGTCCCGCGCCAGCTCAGTGAGGACACCCATGATGCCAAACTCGGCCATGCCCAGCCCAAATGTTCCGAGCGCTAAAGAGAAAATGACTTTTTTCATACCACCTGCCAACAAGAAAGACGCAGGATTTGCGTCATAGCGACGAACGTTCGCCGCCAATAGCGATAGCTTGCGGATAAGCGAAGTGGAATGCCATTTCATATCCGTCCCTGAGTATGCAATATTGTGCTACATAGCGTGCCGGATAGCGTTAGCGCTTATCCGGCCTGTGACACCATATCCGCTGGCCGATTACTCCACCGCAAACATTTTGTCGAGTTTGCTGTAGCCCAGACCGTTGATTTTTTTCACTTTGATCTGTACCGGAATGCGCTCTTTCATCGCTTCGACGTGGCTGATCACGCCAATGGTTTTACCGGTAGCGTTGAGCGCATCAAGCGCGTCCAGGGCGGTATCCAGCGTTTCACTGTCCAGCGTGCCGAAACCTTCGTCGAGGAACAGGGAGTCAATTCGCGTTTTGTGGCTGACCAGATCGGATAATGCCAGCGCCAGCGCCAGACTCACGAGGAAGCTCTCGCCGCCGGAAAGCGTACGCGTATCACGTACGGCATCGGCCTGCCAGGTATCAACCACTTCCAGCTCTAACGCTTCGCTGGCCTTGCGCTGCAACAAATAGCGACCGTGCAGACGGGTTAACTGGTTGTTGGCAAGCCAGACGAGGTTATCCAGCGTCAGCCCCTGGGCAAATTTGCGGAACTTATCTCCCTCTTTCGAGCCGATCAGCGCATTCAAATACCCCCAGTCTTCGACCTGCTGCGCGACTTTTTCAATCTCCTGCATCAGCGCCTGCTGCTGCTGGCGGTTTTCAGCATCTTGTTTGAGCTGCTGGCGAATTTCGCCCTGACGAGTAGTGTTATCGCGTAGCAGTTGGGTGAGCTGCGCCAGCGCGTCGTGCAGATGCTGCGCCGTCAGCGTGAGATCCACTTCTGTTGGTTGCTGCTGTTGATGAGCCGCCAGTGCCTGCTGGGCCTGATTAACCAGCGTTTGCGCCTGCTGTCGCTGGCCTTCCAGTGATTGCTTCAACTGCTCCAGGCGATTAAAGGTCTCTTCGTCCAGCAGGGCGGCAATAAAGGCGTCGCGATCGGCAAAGATGCTGGCCTTTAATACGGCATCAAACTGCGCCTGGATTTCCGTGGCGCGCTGAACGTCCTGCGCCTCCTGCTGTTGCAAGGTTTGCCACTGTCCCTGTAAAGAGAGGCAATCGTCGTGCACCTGCCGCCAGTTTTCCAGCGACAAATCCTCAATGTTTTCAGAAAGCGCCTCGGTTTCAGGCAACGTTTCCAGCAGCGGCGCAAGCTGGGCAATCCGGGCCTGTAACTCGGTCAGTTCATTCTGACGCTGTTGCCACATTTGTGCTTCGTTCGCCCGTTCGCTTAGCCATGAGGCGACGTCATCCTCGGGTGGAAGGGCCAGACCATAACGGGAAAGCTCGGCGGTTAGCGTCGCCTGGCGCTGGTCAATATGCAGCTGGAGCTGGGTAATCTGCTCGGTATGCGCGGTGATTTGCGCCTGCAGGGTATGACGCAGGCTCAACTGGTGAAGCTGTTGTTCGTGCTCTTCCTGAGCGGCCAGCCACGGGGCAATGTCATCCTGCGGTTGTAGCGTGACGTTGAGGCTGGCGGTGACGGTCATCCACTCTTGAGTAAGTGCTTGCTCCTCCTGAGAAAGCGTCTGTGCTTCGCGTTCATCCCGCTGAAGTTGCTGGGTTATCGCCTCAAGCTGGCCGCGTAACGTTGAACCCTCATCGGCCAGCGTTTTGACCTCTTTTTCCAGTGCCTCACGCCGCGTCTGATTCACGCTCAGTTCGAGCGTTTGATAGCGTTCAATCGCCGGATGTGCGGTGGAGCCGCATAGCGGGCAAGGCATGCCGGATTGCAACAATGCCCGTTGGCTTTCCAGATCTTTGATGTGGGCTTCTTGCTCGCAAATGACTCTCACATCGGTAAGTTGCTGATTTTTATCTTTATAGCGCTGACGTTTTTCGGCAAGCACCGCGTTGCGCTGGGTCAACTCTTGTTGACGCTGTACAAGCGTGGCGCGTAACTGTGCCAGTTGTTTTTGCTTCGGGGTGATTTGTCCGTGTAAATTGCTCAGCCGCTGGCGTAATGGACGAAGCTGCACATGTTGCGCCAGCGCATCCGTTACCTCCTGCGGCGAAAGGGTCAGCGCGGGAAGCGTTAGTGCATTGAGCTTACGCGTGTCGTTCTCTCGCAGCTGCTGCCATTGGCGTAGCTGGGTGCTGGCGTCGGACTGTTGGGCCAGCAGCGCTTTCCATCCTGCCAGTTCGCTACTCCATAAGCGGAAGCGATCATGCTCATTAAGCCAGTCGGTTAACGTCTGTTGTTCGGCTAGCATCAAGGTCGACTGCATTTGCGCCTGCTGACGAATACGCCCGCGTAGCGTTAAGCTGCTTTGTAAGCGAGCATTCACTTCCTGAATCTTCTGGCGCGTACGCTCGATGGTAGCCGTTTGTTCCTGAATTCGCTCCCAGTGCGGGCGTAACGCCCTGGCCGGTAGTGCCAGACTCAGTGCCGCCAACTGCGGCTGCGCGTCTTCTTGCGCCTGAAGCGCTGCCTGTAATGCCTGCTGGTGACGGTTTATATCCGTTTGTAGCTCATTTTGCCGAATGAGCCAGTTGAGGTGCTGTTGCTGGGTTTGTTGGCTGGTAAGGTATTGTTTTTCTTCGTCAGTAAGTACCTGCAAACTTTCCGTCAGGGATTGCACCTGCTCTGGCGCTAACAGCGCCACGCCGCTGGCCTGGGCCTGCAGTTTTTCCAGCTCCGTACGCGCTGATTTGTGCTTTTCAAACACCATAGCGGAGATTTGACCGTAAATCTCTGTGCCGGTCAGCTCTTCCAGCAGTTCGGCGCGCTCTTTTGGTTTGGCATTAAGAAATGCGGCAAACTGGCCCTGAGAGAGCAGCATGGAACGGGTAAAACGACCGTAATCCAGCCCGGTAAGCTCGGCGGTCATCTCCAGCTTGTCTTTGACTTTATCGGCGAGGATTTTACCGTCGGCGCAGCGGGCCAGCTCTACGCGCGGGACCTGCAGGTTGCCCTCAGGCTGGTTGCGTGCCCGGTTCTGGCTCCAGAATGCGCGGTAGGCTTCGCCCCGCACTTCAAATTCCACCTCGGCCAGACACTCCGCTGTGTCGCGGGTCATCAGGTCGTTTTGCGACTGTGACACAGTATTCAGGCGCGGCGTTTCGTGGTACAGCGCAAGGCAAATTGCGTCCAGCAGGGTGGTTTTCCCCGCGCCTGTGGGCCCGGTGATGGCGAACAGCCCGTTGCTGGCAAAAGGTTCTGCCGTGAAATCGACTTTCCATTCTCCCTTCAGGGAGTTGAGGTTTTTCAGGCGCAGGCTGAGAATTTTCATGCTTCAGCCTCCCCGGCAAGCGTCTGTACGGTTGCGCTAAACAGCTGATTAAGCCGCTCGCGCTGCGGTTCTTCGAGTTCTTCCAGCGCCAGGCGGCGGTCAAAAACCTCCGCCACGCTCAGCTCGCTTAATGTTTCACGACGTTCATTGGCCATAATGCGTTCGCGCTGTTCGCGACTGCGGCGCACCAATAACACCTCTACCGGTAAATCTTCGGTCAAGGCCTGGATTTTACGCTGCATATCATGCAGATAGTCATCGGTGGTAATTTCAATATCCAGCCACACCGGCGGCTCTTGCTGTACGTTGCGCCACTGCTCAAGCTGGGCGGTAATGGCGGCGAGATCGCCTTTCAGTACCGCAAGCGGCTGGGTGACCGGTACGGTGAGATTCTCGACGGCGTTGAGTTTCCCTGCTTCAAAGCTCACCAGATGCACGCATTTGTTTTTGCCGCACTCGTCAAAACTGAGAGCGATCGGCGAGCCGCAGTAGCGAATATGCTCCGTGCCGCCGATAACCTGCGCCCGGTGAATATGGCCCAGCGCGATGTAGTCCGCCGGAGGGAAGTTTTGTGCAGGGAAGGCGTCCAGCGTACCGATATAAATGTCTCGGACGGCGTCACTTTTACTGGCGCCGACGGTGGTCAAATGCCCGGTCGCGATGATGGGCAGATTCTGATCACCACGCAGCGTGCAGGCATCCTGATACTGCTGCTGGTAATAGTCGGTGATGGCTGACAGCAAATGTTGCTGTTTTTCTTGCCCGGTTAGCCCGGCCTGGCTGGTAATGATGTCGCGTGGACGTAAAAAAGGAACCGGGCACAGAATTGCCCCCGGCGTGCCGTCACGTTGCGACAGTACCTGCGGCGCATGGCCGGCGCTGGCAACGACCGTGGTGTTGAGAAACGCCAGTATATCGCGGGATTCGTTGAGTGTGGCGACGGAGTCGTGGTTGCCTGCCAGCACCACCAGATGACACCCGGTTTGCTGTAAATTAACGACAAAACGGTTATACAGCTCACGGGCGTAGCTTGGCGGTGAGCCGGTATCGAAAATATCACCCGCCACAATAATGGCATCCACCTGATGGGATTGTGCCGTTTCCAGCAGCCAGTCGAGAAAGGCCTGATGTTCAGCGGCGCGGCTCTTGCTGTAGAAATTTTGGCCCAGATGCCAGTCAGACGTGTGAAGGATGCGCATAAGAGTTCCATGACGATAAAACAGTGGTGGGGATTATAACCTTTCAAGGACGGTAATATCTTGTCTCCGGGCTGTCATAATTCGCCGGGCTGCGTTAAACCTGGGCTATCTTTTCATAAATCTGTCATAAAACTGACGCATAATGGCACCGTATTGATGGCAAACGATTTAATTATAAACAGGGCAAATCATGGCGAGACGTATTCTGGTCGTAGAAGATGAAGCTCCAATTCGTGAAATGGTCTGCTTCGTGCTCGAGCAAAACGGTTTTCAACCCGTAGAAGCCGAAGACTATGACAGTGCTGTGAACCAACTCAATGAACCCTGGCCGGACCTCGTCCTGCTTGACTGGATGCTTCCCGGCGGCTCGGGTCTGCAGTTTATTAAACATCTCAAGCGCGAAGCTATGACGCGGGATATCCCCGTGATGATGCTGACGGCGAGAGGTGAAGAGGAAGACCGCGTCCGGGGTCTGGAAACCGGTGCGGATGATTATATTACCAAGCCGTTTTCTCCCAAGGAGCTGGTGGCGCGTATTAAAGCGGTTCTGCGTCGTATTTCACCGATGGCGGTGGAAGAGGTTATTGAGATGCAGGGGCTAAGCCTTGATCCGACCTCGCATCGCGTGATGACCGGCGAGGATCCGCTGGATATGGGGCCGACCGAATTCAAACTGTTGCACTTCTTTATGACCCACCCTGAGCGCGTCTACAGCCGTGAACAACTCCTCAATCATGTCTGGGGAACCAATGTCTACGTGGAAGACCGGACAGTGGATGTGCATATCCGCCGCTTACGTAAAGCGCTGGAGCACAGCGGACATGATCGAATGGTGCAGACAGTTCGCGGGACGGGATATCGTTTTTCGACCCGCTTCTGACTGACAAGAATCAGGGCCTGATGGATTAGGCCGTTTATGGAGTAAGACGTTTGCTAGAACGATTGTCATGGAAAAGGTTGGTACTGGAGCTGATCCTGTGCTGCATACCGGCATTTATCCTTAGCGCTTTTTTCGGTTACCTGCCCTGGTTTTTACTGGCGTCGGTAACGGGCCTGCTTATCTGGCATTTCTGGAATCTATTACGTTTGTCCTGGTGGCTATGGGTCGACAGAAGCATGACGCCGCCGCCGGGGCGAGGCAGTTGGGAGCCGTTGTTATATGGGCTGCATCAAATGCAGCTGCGCAACAAAAAGCGCCGTCGAGAACTGGGTAACCTGATCAAACGTTTTCGCAGCGGGGCGGAATCACTACCCGACGCGGTGGTATTGACCACCGAAGAAGGCGGTATCTTCTGGTGTAACGGACTGGCTCAGCAGGTTCTGGGACTGCGCTGGCCGGACGATAGCGGGCAAAATATTCTTAACCTGCTGCGATACCCGGAATTCACTCAATATCTGAAAACGCGCGACTTTAGCCGGCCTATCAATCTGGTGCTCAATACCGGACGGCATCTGGAAATTCGCGTGATGCCCTACACGGATAAGCAACTGCTGATGGTGGCGCGCGACGTTACCCAGATGCACCAACTGGAAGGTTCACGGCGAAACTTTTTCGCCAACGCCAGCCATGAGCTGCGCACACCGCTGACGGTGCTGCAAGGTTATCTGGAAATGATGCAGGAGCATCCGCTGGAAGGGACAACTCGCGAAAAAGCGCTGCATACCATGCGCGAACAAACGTACCGTATGGAAGGCCTGGTGAAACAGCTGCTGACGCTGTCAAAAATTGAAGCTGCTCCGACGTTGCAACTGAATGAGAAAGTCGATGTGCCCATGATGCTGCGCGTGATCGAGCACGAAGCGCAAACCCTGAGCCAGCATAAACATACGTTTACCTTTGATGTCGATAACAGCCTGAACGTGCGGGGCAACGAGGAGCAGTTGCGTAGCGCTATCTCGAATCTCGTCTATAACGCGGTGAACCACACCCCTGCGGGAACGCACATTACCGTACGCTGGAGGCATGTGGCCTCGGGAGCGGAGTTTTGTGTGGAAGACAACGGTCCAGGCATTGCCGCCGAGCATATTCCACGCCTGACCGAGCGTTTTTATCGGGTAGATAAGGCGCGATCGCGGCAAACGGGCGGTAGCGGGTTGGGCCTTGCCATCGTGAAACATGCGCTGCATCATCACGACAGCCGTTTGAATATCGAAAGCGAACCAGGCAAAGGGACGCGATTTAGTTTCGTGATCCCGGAACGTTTGATTGCCAAAAGTAACGGTTAAAGCACATTCGTAAGATTATCTTTCCAAAAGCCAGCACAAGCTGGCTTTTTCTATGCGGTCAATATATGACTCCTGAATTTTACGACGCTTGATTGTTTTTTGTTCGAACTATTACCCATACCTTTTTCCATGAAATGGTGTTTTGTGCTAACCCCATTTTTCATATCGCTATATTGTTCTGGTTTTTGGATCCCACCTTGCTTTAAAACGTTATAAGCGTTTAAATTGCGCTCCAGGTGCTGTCATACCGACTGCATTTACGCGGTAAATCGAAAAACTATTCTTCGCCGCGCCAGGTCGGGAGTGTTTCCCGCTGGAATTGAGCAAAAATGCCGCTGTATTGTCCCCCAGGGAAAGGCAAAAATTTACTATTTTCAACACCACATCCACAGGCAGTAAGACTTTATGACCCATCAGTTAAAATCGCGCGATATTATCGCTTTGGGATTTATGACATTTGCACTGTTCGTTGGTGCAGGTAACATCATCTTCCCCCCAATGGTTGGTTTGCAGGCAGGTGAACACGTCTGGACTGCGGCTTTTGGCTTTTTGATTACCGCCGTTGGCCTGCCGGTACTTACCGTTGTCGCGCTGGCGAAAGTCGGTGGTGGTGTGGACCGACTGAGCACACCTATCGGTAAAGTTGCTGGTCTGCTACTGGCGACTGTTTGCTATCTGGCCGTTGGGCCGTTATTTGCTACCCCGCGTACCGCGACGGTCTCTTTCGAAGTCGGGATTGCACCGCTGACCGGTGACTCTGCGCTGCCGCTGTTTATCTATAGCGTTATCTATTTCGCGATTGTGATTCTGGTTTCGCTGTATCCGGGCAAACTGCTGGATACGGTGGGTAATTTCCTGGCACCGCTGAAAATCCTGGCGCTGGTTGTTCTGTCTGTCGCCGCAATCGTCTGGCCAGCAGGCCCGATCAGTAATGCGATGGAAGCCTACCAAACTGCGGCATTTTCTAATGGCTTCGTGAACGGGTATCTGACCATGGATACGCTGGGCGCGATGGTGTTTGGTATTGTTATCGTTAACGCCGCTCGCTCGCGTGGTGTTACTGAAGCGCGTCTGCTGACCCGTTACACCGTTTGGGCGGGTTTAATGGCGGGTGTGGGCTTAACGCTGCTGTATCTCGCGCTGTTCCGTCTGGGTTCAGATAGCGCGATTCTGGTCGATCAGTCTGCTAACGGCGCGGCGATTCTGCATGCGTATGTTCAGCACACCTTTGGCGGTGCAGGAAGCTTCCTGCTGGCGGCGCTGATTTTCATCGCCTGTCTGGTCACCGCGGTTGGCTTGACCTGTGCGTGCGCAGAGTTCTTTGCCCAGTACGTTCCACTGTCTTATCGTACGCTGGTATTTATCCTCGGCGGCTTCTCGATGGTGGTTTCTAACCTGGGTCTGAGCCATCTGATTCAGATCTCTATTCCGGTGCTGACGGCTATCTATCCGCCATGTATCGCACTGGTTGTATTAAGCTTTACCCGCTCATGGTGGCATAATTCTTCCCGCGTCATTGCACCTGCGATGTTTATCAGCCTGATTTTTGGTATCCTTGATGGCATTAAAGCTTCTGCAATTGGCGACGTGTTACCGGCCTGGACCCAGCGTTTACCGCTGGCGGAGCAGGGGCTGGCGTGGTTGATGCCAACAGTCGTGATGGTGGTCCTGGCAGTTATCTGGGATCGCGCCGCGGGTCGACAAGTGACCTCCAGCGCACACTAATATCACTGACAATAAGTTTTAACCACGGGGCTATTAACATGGCCCCGTGGTTTTTTTATTGTGTTAACAGGTTAGGAATCGATGGAAAGTAATAACAAGCTAAAGCGTGGGCTGAGCACCCGGCACATCCGCTTTATGGCATTAGGTTCAGCAATTGGTACCGGGCTGTTCTATGGCTCGGCCGATGCCATCAAAATGGCGGGGCCAAGCGTGTTGCTGGCCTATATTATCGGCGGCGTAGCGGCGTATATTATTATGCGCGCGCTGGGCGAAATGTCTGTTCATAACCCTGCAGCCAGCTCCTTCTCGCGCTATGCGCAGGAAAACCTCGGACCGCTGGCAGGCTATATCACCGGCTGGACCTATTGTTTTGAAATCCTGATTGTCGCCATTGCCGATGTGACTGCCTTTGGTATTTACATGGGCGTCTGGTTCCCGGCCGTACCGCACTGGATTTGGGTACTCAGCGTAGTGCTGATTATCTGCGCCATCAACCTGATGAGCGTGAAGGTGTTTGGCGAGCTGGAGTTCTGGTTCTCGTTCTTCAAAGTCGCCACCATTATCATCATGATTGTCGCCGGTTTCGGTATCATCATTTGGGGGATTGGCAACGGCGGGCAACCGACCGGTATCCATAACTTATGGAGCAATGGTGGCTTCTTCAGCAACGGCTGGCTCGGCATGGTGATGTCGCTGCAAATGGTGATGTTCGCTTACGGCGGGATTGAGATTATCGGGATTACCGCAGGCGAAGCCAAAGACCCGGAAAAATCTATTCCGCGCGCTATCAATTCCGTACCAATGCGTATCCTGGTGTTTTATGTGGGGACGTTGTTCGTCATTATGTCTATCTACCCGTGGAACCAGGTGGGTACCGACGGTAGCCCGTTCGTTATGACGTTCCAGCATATGGGCATTACCTTTGCTGCCGGGATCCTCAACTTTGTGGTTCTGACTGCGTCGCTGTCGGCAATTAACTCTGACGTCTTCGGTGTGGGACGTATGCTACACGGCATGGCGGAACAGGGCAGTGCCCCAAAAATGTTTGCCAAGACGTCGCGTCGTGGCGTGCCGTGGGTTACGGTGATGGTGATGACCATCGCGCTGCTGTTTGCGGTTTATCTTAACTACATCATGCCGGAAAACGTCTTCCTGGTGATCGCCTCTTTGGCAACGTTCGCCACGGTTTGGGTGTGGATTATGATCCTGCTGTCGCAGATTGCTTTCCGTCGTCGTCTGCCGCCAGAAGAGGTCAAAGCGCTGAAATTTAAAGTACCGGGTGGGGTAACTACGACCGTTGTTGGCCTGATTTTCCTGGTCTTTATCATCGCGCTTATCGGCTATCATCCGGATACCCGCATTTCGCTGTACGTCGGCTTTGCGTGGATTGTCCTGCTGCTGGTCGGCTGGGGATTCAAGCGCCGTCGCGAGCGCCAACTTGCTGAAGCACAGTAATATTTTTGCCGGGTAGCTTTGCGTTACCCGGCAATTTTCTCCTCCCCCGAACTCCTCCCCCAATAAACGTTAAGATGATGAGTGATCCTGCACTTCGCTATGGCAAGGTGACGTCATTATCATCAAAGGGGATACGTGATGTTGAACGCCTGGCACCTTCCGGTTGCCCCATTTGTTAAGCAAAACAAAGATCAACTGACGATTACATTATGGCTGGCGGGGGAAAATCCACCCCAGCGGGTGACGCTACGCGCAGAAAACGATAACGAAGAGATTTCGCTAGCTATGCACAAGCAGCGCAGCCAGCCGCAGCCGGGTGTGACCGCGTGGCGAGCGGCGATCGATCTCTCCAGCGGGCAGCCTCGTCGACGCTATAGCTTTAAATTACTTTGGCTCGATCGTCAGTTGTGGTTCACCCCACAGGGATTCAGCCGTTTTCCGCCTGCTCGTCTGGAGCAGTTTGCCGTCGATGTGCCGGATAACGGTCCGCAGTGGGTCGCTGACCAGGTCTTTTACCAAATTTTCCCGGACCGTTTTGCCCGCAGCCAGTCGCGTGAAGCGGGCCAGGATAACGTCTATTATCACCACGCGGCCGGGCACGACATCGTGCGGCGCGAATGGGACGAACCGCTTACGGCTCAGGCCGGTGGCTCCACGTTCTATGGCGGCGATTTGGACGGCATCAGCGAAAAGCTACCGTACCTGAAAACGTTAGGGGTCACGGCGCTGTACCTGAATCCTGTATTTACCGCGCCGAGCGTGCATAAATACGATACCGAAGATTACCGTCATGTTGATCCGCAATTTGGCGGCGACACGGCGCTGCTACGCCTGCGGCACAACACCCAACAGCAGGGCATGCGCTTGATTCTGGACGGTGTTTTTAACCATAGCGGCGATTCGCACGCCTGGTTTGACCGGCATAGTAGGGGAACGGATGGGGCGTGCCATAACCCAGAATCCCCCTGGCGCGACTGGTATCATTTTTCAGCCGACGGCGTTGCGCTCGACTGGCTGGGGTATTCCAGCCTGCCCAAGCTGGACTTTTCTTCGGAAAGCCTGGTAAATGAAATTTATCGCGGCGAAGACAGTATCGTCCGTCACTGGCTGAAAGCGCCGTGGAGTATGGACGGCTGGCGTCTTGATGTGGTGCACATGCTGGGAGAAGCAGGAGGCGCACGTAACAACCTACAACACGTGGCCGGCATTACGCAGGCGGCAAAAGAAACCCAGCCAGAGGCGTATGTGGTGGGTGAACATTTTGGCGATGCTCGCCAGTGGTTGCAGGCCGACGCGAAAGATGCCGCCATGAACTATCGCGGCTTTACTTTCCCTCTCTGGGGATTCCTCGCCAATACCGATATTTCATACGACCCACAATCTATTGACGCTCAGACCTGTATGGCCTGGATGGATAACTACCGCGCGGGGTTGTCGCATCAACAGCAATTGCGCATGTTTAACCAGCTCGACAGCCACGATACCGCTCGCTTTAAGTCTCTGCTCGGTAAAGACGTCGCACGTTTACCGCTGGCGGTGGTGTGGCTATTTACCTGGCCTGGCGTGCCCTGTATTTACTACGGCGACGAAGTGGGGCTGGATGGCAACAACGATCCGTTTTGCCGCAAACCTTTCCCATGGCAGCCTGAAAAACAGGACGCTAACCTGCTGGCGTTGTACCAGCGGCTGGCAAAATTACGCCACCAGAGCCAGGCGCTACGCCACGGTGGTTGTCAGGTGATTTACGCCGAGGATAACGTGGTGGTGTTTGTACGGGTGCTAAACCGCCAGCGCGTGTTAGTGGCGATTAACCGTGGCCAGGCTTGTGAAGTGGTCCTGCCAGCCTCGCCATTACTGAGCGTGAGTCATTGGCAGCACAAAGAGGGCACAGGTGTGCTTGCCGACGATATCCTGACGTTGCCGGCGATTTCCGCCTCGGTATGGTCAGGTCATTGATATAAGTGCGCAATCGCCGGGCTTGCCAGCAGCGCGTCTCGCCACCAGCGCTGCGCCAGCCCATCACGGTTATTACGCCATGCCATATAGGCCACGTCTTTTTGGCGAAATGAGATAACCGTTTTTTCCACCAGCTCGCCCGTAGCAAGCCACGGGCTGGCAATATGGCGGGGGAGAAATCCGCAGCCCATGCCGGCTCGCAGTAGCATCACTTTACTGTGGAAGTCATCGACACGGATCTGCGCCTGCTCCTCCATCAGATTGGTTTGTAACGGATGGCAGAAGCGGGCGCTGTCGCTGATAACAATCGCCCGATGCAGGCACAACTGCTCGTTGGTCAGGCCATCAGGTGCTGCGGCCAGCGGATGCTCAGGTGCCACGACAAATACATTGTCCAATGTACCGAGCATTTTGTAGGACCAGGCCGCTGACGTTGGTGGTTCATTAATCGCCCCCAGAATAATATCTGCTCCATTATGGGTCAGCTCCTCCCAGGAACCCGCCAGCGTATGATGGGTAAAACTGAGGCGGGTTTGCTTATTCAGCGCGTGAAATTCATCGATAATGGGTAACAGCGAGGCGAAAGGAAAGGAGTCGTCCAGCGCAATCGCCAGCTCTTTTTCCCAGCCTGAACTCAGCTGTACCGCCTGTTTTTCGAGATCTTTTGCCGCACTTAGCAATAAACGTCCCTTTTCCAGCATCATCTGTCCGGTGTCGGTAAATTTAGCCCGGTGTCCGGAACGGTCAAGCAACTCGATATTCAGGTCGCTTTCCAGCTTTTGAATCATATAGCTGAGTGCCGCAGGCGTTTTAAACAGCGATTCGGCCGCCGCGGCAAATGAACCCTGTTTGTCGAGTGCGTCGAGAATAAGCAAAACATCCAGATTAATGCGCATAAGCAGAAAAGATCCTGAAAATTAAACCCTTCTGTTGTACCGAATGAAGAAAAACAATGCCAGTGAATAAATTAGATGAATCATGCGCATTTTTTTGATGTTGTTTAGGATATATCGCAACACAGAATTAATAGTTTCACAGGATGGTAAGTTTTCTTTAATAACTCGTTAGAAATTTCCCGCTATACTCAACAAGCTTTCTGATTCAGGATCCTGCTGCTGACGGCAGATACAGACCGTTGCCTTTTAACTTATTGATTAAGAAGGTGTGATATGTCTATTCGGGAACTGATTGACCCTCAAAACTCTACGCTTATTTTTATTGATCATCAGCCGCAAATGTCATTTGGTGTAGCGAATATCGATCGCCAGACTTTAAAAAATAATACCGTGGCATTAGCGAAAGCCGGGAAAATATTCAATGTTCCGGTGATTTATACTTCTGTAGAAACGAAAAGTTTTAGCGGATATATCTGGCCAGAATTGTTAGCGGTTCATCCTGATGTAAAACCCATTGAACGCACCTCGATGAACTCCTGGGAAGATGCGGCGTTTGTGAAGGCCGTGGAAGCGACTGGGCGTAAAAAACTGATTATCTCCGCGCTGTGGACCGAAGTCTGCCTGACTTTCCCGGCACTGATGGCGCTGGAAGCGGGTTATGAAGTATATGTGGTGACCGACACTTCCGGCGGCACGTCCGTGGATGCCCATGAGCGTTCTATCGACCGCATGGTACAGGCTGGTGCCGTACCCGTAACCTGGCAACAGGTTCTTCTTGAGTACCAGCGCGACTGGTCCCGCAAAGAAACCTACGACGCCGTCATGGATCTGGTACGCGAGCACAGCGGCGCCTACGGTATGGGCGTGGATTATGCCTATACCATGGTGCATGGCGCGCCAGAACGTAAAGCCTAAATACACGTCATCCTTCATGTTGCATCTTTGTTGGCTTCGCTTGCGTACCCCGGTCACTTACTTATGAAAGCTCCCGGGGATCCACAACCTTGCCGCCTCGATGCACCATGAATGATTTTGTGTATTGCTTTCCTGGCCTAAGCGGCCTGTTTCCTCTCAACAAGGAACCTTTCATGGCGCAGAACAAACATGTGACGTTGGTGATTACCCACACCCTGCTGCCTGAGCAGGCGCAGCGGTATGAGCAATGGCTGGGGAAAATTATGCCGGTGGCGGCCGAGTTTCCCGGTCATCTCGGGGCGAACGTGATTCGCCCTGCGGATGGCGACAACCTGTGGAATATCATTATTCGCTTCGACACGCTTGAGCATCTGTATAACTGGACCCAGTCTGATACGCGCCGCGTGTTGGTGGAAGAGATCGTCCCACTGCTGGCGGAAGGTGATAAAACCGAAATTCGTACCGAAGCGGCATTCTGGTTTACGCCGCCAGCGCCACATGTACGCCAGCCCAAACGCTGGAAACAGTTTCTGATAACCCTGCTGGTGATATTTCCTAGCACCAATCTGGTGCCGTGGTTGACCGGCATTGTGCTGCCTGCAATGAAGGGCTCGTTACTCCTGCATCTCATCAATGATGCCTGTGTGGTTGCGCTGGTGGTCTGGTTCTGGATGCCCATCGTAACCCGTCTGTTTGCCGGATGGCTGAAAAAAGCCTGACCGGTATCTCAGGAGATTGTTATGTCTCAAACTGCCACACTGATTCTGACTCACGGAAAAATTCATACTCTCGATAGGCAACGCCCGCAGGTCGAGGCGGTGGCGATTGCCAACGGAAAGATCCTGGCGACCGGTAGCCACGAGCGGGTAATGAGCTTTGCTGCCGAAGGGACGCAGGTTGTCGATCTGCAAGGACATACGGTGATCCCGGGCCTGAACGATTCGCACCTGCACCTTATTCGTGGTGGACTGAATTACAACCTGGAATTACGTTGGGAAGGCGTGCCGTCGCTGGCGGACGCCCTACGTATGCTCAAAGACCAGGCGGACAGAACGCCGTCGCCGCAATGGGTACGCGTGGTGGGCGGCTGGAGCGAATTCCAGTTTGCCGAACGTCGCATGCCAACCCTGGAAGAACTGAATGAAGCTGCTCCGGATACCCCGGTTTTTGTTCTGCATCTCTATGACCGGGCTTTGCTGAACCGCGCTGCGCTGAAAGCCGTCGGCTACACCAAAGCGACGCCGGATCCGGCGGGCGGTGAGATTGTGCGTGATAGCAACGGCAACCCGACCGGGATGTTGATCGCTAAACCAAACGCCATGATCCTTTATTCGACGCTGGCAAAAGGACCCAAACTGCCGCTAGAAATGCAGGTTAACTCGACCCGCCAGTTTATGCGTGAACTGAACCGCCTGGGGCTGACCAGCGCCATCGATGCGGGCGGCGGCTTCCAGAACTATCCGGAAGATTACGAGATCATTGAGCAGTTACACGCCAACAAGCAGATGACGGTGCGTATTGCCTACAACCTGTTTACCCAGCGTCCAAAACAGGAACTTGAAGACTTTGAACGTTGGACCGATATGCTCAAACCGGGGCAGGGAACCGACTTCTACCGCGCCAATGGGGCCGGGGAAATGCTGGTCTTTTCGGCAGCGGATTTTGAAGATTTTCTCCAGCCGCGCCCGGACCTGCCGGAGGGTATGGAAGATGAGCTGGAGCGCGTGGTGCGACACCTGGTGGAGCACCGCTGGCCGTTCCGCCTGCACGCCACCTACGATGAATCTATCAGCCGCATGTTGGACGTGTTTGAGAAGGTGAATCGTGATATCCCGTTCAATGGCCTGCACTGGTTCTTCGATCATGCCGAAACCATTACTGAACGGAATATCGAGCGCGTTAAAGCGCTGGGCGGCGGGATTGCTGTTCAGCACCGAATGGCGTTCCAGGGCGAATATTTTGTCGATCGTTATGGCAAAGATGCGGTCAAACACACGCCGCCGGTGGCGAAAATGCTGGCGGCTGAAGTTCCGGTAGGGCTGGGGACTGACGCCACCCGTGTGGCTAGCTACAACCCGTGGACCGCGCTCTATTGGCTGGTTTCGGGCCGCACCGTTGGCGGTATGGCGATGTACGATGATAACAACCGCTTGCCGCGCGACGTGGCGCTGGAACTGTGGACCGCTGGCAGCGCCTGGTTCTCCAGCGAGCAGGGTAAGAAAGGGCGAATCGAGAAAGATCAACTGGCCGACCTGGTGGTGCTGTCTAAAGATTACTTCAACGTGGCGGAAGAAGAGATCAAAGGCATTGAGTCAGTGATGACCATTGTCGATGGCAAAGTCGTGTATGCGGCAGGGCATTTCACCCCGCTGGCACCGCCAGCCATCCCGGTTGTGCCGGACTGGTCGCCGGTGGTGAAGGTGCCGGGGCACTATCGCTCAGCACCGCCTGCTGCGGCAAAAATTGGCGCAATGGTGCAGATGCATCAGTGCTGTGGTAGCTGCGGCGTACACGGTCATCAGCATGATATTGCGCGTCAATCAGGCATTCCGGTGTCAGATGACCGGGCTTTCTGGGGGGCGCTTGGCTGTTCCTGCTTCGCGTTTTAATTGTGGTTTGGATAAGCGTATTGTCGCTGGTGATACTTACAGAGAGTGACGCAATCACCTACCTGACCTACGAACAATAAAAAAGGCCCGCACTAGCGGGCCTTTTGTCGATTCATGCCAATTACAGGCTGGAAACGTTCTCGGTCAGGTATTTTGCTACGCCGTCCGGAGACGCGTTCATACCTTCTTTACCTTTTTCCCACTGTGCCGGGCATACGTCGCCGTGCTCTTCGTGGAACTGCAGCGCGTCAACCATGCGCAGCATTTCGTCGATGTTACGGCCCAGCGGCAGATCGTTAACCACCTGGTGGCGAACAACGCCGTTAGCGTCGATCAGGAAAGAACCGCGCAGAGCAACGCCAGCTTCCGGGTGCTCGATGCCGTAGGCTTTCTGGATTTCGCGTTTAATGTCAGCAACCATTGCGTATTTCACTGCACCGATGCCGCCTTTGTCGACAGGGGTGTTACGCCATGCGTTGTGGACAAATTCAGAGTCGAAGGAAACGCCAACAACTTCAACGCCGCGCTTCTGGAATTCTTCGTAACGTTTGTCGAATGCGATCAGTTCAGACGGGCAAACGAAGGTGAAGTCCATCGGCCAGAAGAACAGAACGGTAGTTTTACCGTTGGTATGCTGTTTGAAGTTGAAGTTTTCAACGATCTCACCGCTACCCAGTACCGCAGCTGCTGTGAAATCCGGAGCCTGACGAGTTACCAGTACCATATAATTCTCCTGCAATGTTAAGGGGTTTTTGGAACGCAACGCGGGCCAGTATAGAGAGTGTTCGTGAATAAGACAAAGAGGCGCTGGCAATCAATGAGACAGGTTTTGTCTATCAATCTTTTGCCGGATGACGGCTACGGCTTATCCGGCGGGGAATGCGGGTTGCAATCAAAGGGTTTTACGCCGCGCCTGGTCCATCATTTGCGGATAAAACTGCCAGAATCGTTCTTCTAACGCATCGTAATGCGTATTGAGGTCATACCATGAGTCGCGTAGGGCATCGAGCCGTGGACGGCGGCTGGCCATGCCGTTCAGGACGTTCTGGATAAAATCCATGTCCCGGTAGCGCTCAAGCCATTTCTCTGACCATATATAGTTATTCAGATTGATAAAGCGTGGCGGCGATTCCGGCAAAATAGTGGTTACCTGGGTACGGGCATAGCGCACAAAGTCCGTCAGCGGGAAGTCAGGGGAGATCTCCGACCAGTGGCGCGACAGAAAATGATCCCACATGACATCCAGCGTAATCGGCGCGACGCGGCGCGTTTCGCTACGAAACCATTCTTTGGCTTCACGCACCTGCGGCAGGTTATCTGTCATCACGTCGATACGACGATGCATGAAGATGCCTTCTACCACATCAGGCGAGTAGTGCGTTTCCGGATTACCCCGGACAAAATCGGCCAGCAGATTGCCGGAAAGCGAACTGTCGGCAAGGTGAGCGAGATGCAAATGTGCAAGAAAATTCATAGTTAAATGTTTATCCAGAGGGGTAAAGGTTGCAGGGAGAACGCCCCGGCACTAGACTACCCGCCTCTTATTTTAGTCTGAGTCAGTGTCATGCGCGTTACCGATTTCACCTTTGAACTACCCGAATCCCTGATTGCCCACTATCCGCAAGCTGAGCGCAGTAGCTGTCGCTTGCTGTCTTTGGACGGGCCGACGGGCGCGCTGACGCACGGTACTTTCACCGATTTGCTCGATAAGCTCAACCCTGGCGATTTGCTGGTCTTTAACAACACCCGCGTCATTCCTGCGCGTCTGTTTGGTCGTAAAGCCAGCGGCGGTAAAATTGAAGTGCTGGTCGAGCGTATGCTGGATGACAAACGTATTCTGGCGCATATTCGTGCCTCGAAAGCGCCGAAACCGGGCGCCGAGCTGCTGCTGGGCGATGACGAAAGCATTAAAGCAACGATGGTGGTGCGCCATGACGCGCTGTTTGAAGTTGAGTTTAACGACGAACGCAGCGTGCTGGATATCCTCAACGCGATTGGCCATATGCCGTTGCCGCCGTATATCGACCGTCCGGATGAAGACGCCGACCGCGAGCTGTACCAGACCGTGTACAGCGAAAAACCGGGTGCCGTCGCTGCGCCGACCGCGGGTCTGCATTTTGACGATCCGCTGCTGGCTAAACTGCGCGATAAAGGCATTGAAATGGCGTTCGTCACCCTGCACGTTGGAGCGGGCACTTTCCAGCCGGTGCGCGTAGACACTATTGAAGACCACATTATGCACTCCGAATATGCGGAAGTGCCGCAGGATGTGGTGGACGCGGTGCTGGCGGCGAAAGCGCGCGGTAACCGCGTGATTGCGGTGGGCACCACCTCCGTACGTTCACTGGAAAGTGCGGCGCAGGCGGCCAAAAACGATCTAATCGAGCCGTTCTTCGGCGATACACAAATCTTTATTTATCCAGGCTATAAATATCAGGTGATTGATGCTCTGGTCACCAACTTCCACCTGCCGGAATCGACACTGATTATGCTGGTTTCCGCATTTGCTGGTTATAAAAACACCATGCACGCCTATCATGAAGCGGTAAAAGCGGAATATCGCTTTTTTAGTTACGGGGATGCGATGTTTATCACGTACAATCCGCAGGCTATTTCTGAGCGTGTCGGGGAATAAGTTTCCGGCATGAGTGTTTAAAACGTCGGACTGTTTTTCTGACGCAGGAGTGAAGATGAAATTTGAACTGGATACCACAGACGGTCGCGCTCGCCGCGGCCGCCTGGTTTTTGATCGTGGCGTAGTAGAAACGCCTGCTTTTATGCCGGTCGGTACTTACGGCACAGTAAAAGGCATGACGCCGGAAGAAGTTGAAGCGACCGGCGCACAGATCATCCTCGGCAACACTTTCCACCTGTGGCTGCGCCCGGGGCAGGAAATCATGAAACTGCACGGCGATCTGCACGATTTTATGCAGTGGAAAGGGCCGATCCTCACCGATTCCGGCGGCTTCCAGGTGTTCAGCCTGGGCGACATCCGGAAGATAACCGAACAAGGCGTGCATTTCCGTAACCCGATCAACGGCGATCCGATTTTCCTCGATCCCGAGAAGTCGATGGAGATTCAATACGATCTCGGTTCCGATATCGTGATGATCTTCGACGAATGTACACCGTACCCGGCCGACTGGGACTATGCTAAACGCTCGATGGAGATGTCTCTGCGTTGGGCGAAGCGCAGCCGTGACCGTTTTGATAGCCTCGGCAACAAAAATGCGCTTTTTGGCATCATTCAGGGCAGTGTTTACGAAGATTTACGTGATATCTCCGTCAAAGGTCTGGTAGATATCGGCTTTGATGGCTACGCTGTCGGCGGTTTGGCTGTCGGTGAGCCGAAGGAAGATATGCACCGCATTCTGGAACATGTTTGCCCGCAGATTCCGGCAGATAAACCGCGTTACCTGATGGGCGTCGGTAAACCAGAAGATCTGGTTGAAGGCGTGCGTCGCGGTATCGATATGTTTGACTGTGTGATGCCAACGCGAAATGCCCGTAATGGTCATTTGTTTGTGACTGACGGCGTGGTAAAAATTCGTAACGCGAAACATAAAAGCGACACCAGTCCGCTCGATGCTGAGTGTGATTGCTACACCTGTCGCAATTATTCGCGCGCTTACTTGCATCATCTCGACCGTTGCAACGAAATATTGGGCGCGCGTCTCAACACGATTCATAACCTTCGCTACTACCAGCGTTTGATGGCGGGTTTACGCAAGGCTATTGAAGAGGGTAAATTAGAGAGCTTCGTGACCGATTTTTACCAACGTCAGGGTAGACCAGTTCCACCTGTGAACGTTGATTAATTTTAATAATGAGGGAATTTGAATGAGCTTTTTTATTTCTGATGCGGTAGCGGCAACAGGTGCTCCGGCGCAGGGCAGCCCGATGTCTCTGATTCTGATGCTGGTGGTGTTTGGTCTGATTTTCTACTTCATGATCCTGCGCCCGCAGCAAAAGCGTACCAAAGAACACAAAAATCTGATGAACTCCATTGCGAAAGGCGATGAAGTGCTGACTAACGGTGGTCTGGTGGGTCGCGTGACCAAAGTAGCAGAATCTGGCTACATCGCTATCGCGCTGAACGACACCACCGAAGTGGTTATTAAACGTGATTTCGTAGCTGCCGTTCTGCCGAAAGGCACCATGAAGGCGCTGTAATTTATTGTTTTCCCAAAGGGAACTGCCGTGTTAAACCGTTATCCTTTGTGGAAGTATGTCATGCTGATCGTCGTTATTGTCGTCGGTCTGCTCTATGCGCTTCCCAACCTGTATGGTGAGGATCCGGCTGTTCAAATCACTGGCGTGCGCGGTGCCGCCGCCAGTGAGCAAACGCTGATCCAGGTCCAGAAAACGTTACAAGAAGATAAAATCACACCTAAGTCTGTGGCTCTGGAAGAGGGTGCTATTCTCGCGCGCTTCGACTCCACTGATACCCAACTGCGCGCACGTGAAGTATTAATGGGCGTACTGGGCGATCAGTACGTCGTGGCGCTTAACCTTGCTCCGGCAACCCCGCGCTGGCTGGCTGCCATTCATGCAGAACCGATGAAACTCGGTCTTGACCTGCGTGGCGGCGTTCACTTCCTGATGGAAGTGGATATGGATACCGCGCTGAGTAAGTTGCAGGAACAAAATATCGATAGCCTGCGCAGCGATCTGCGTGAAAAAGGCATTCCTTATACTACCGTTCGCAAAGAAGATAACTACGGTCTGAGCATCACTTTCCGTGATAGCAGCGCCCGTGATGAAGCTATCTCTTACTTGAGCAAACGTCACCAGGATCTGGTTATTTCCAGCCAGGGCAGCAATGCACTGCGCGCTGTAATGACCGATGCGCGCCTGAGTGAAGCCCGTGAGTACGCGGTACAGCAGAACATCAACATTCTGCGTAATCGTGTTAACCAACTGGGTGTTGCTGAGCCGGTGGTACAACGTCAAGGTGCTGACCGCATCGTGGTCGAACTGCCGGGTATTCAGGATACCGCGCGTGCGAAAGAAATTCTGGGCGCAACCGCGACGCTGGAGTTCCGTCTGGTAAACACCAACGTTGACCAGTCCGCTGCAGCATCGGGTCGTGTTCCGGGTGATTCGGAAGTGAAACAGTCTCGTGAAGGTCAGCCTGTTGTGCTGTACAAGCGCGTGATCCTGACCGGTGACCATATCACCGACTCCACTTCCAGCCAGGACGAATACAATCAGCCGCAGGTTAACATCTCGCTGGATAGCGCGGGTGGTAACATCATGTCCAACTTCACCAAGGACAACATCGGTAAGCCGATGGCGACCCTGTTCGTGGAGTACAAAGACAGCGGTAAGAAAGATGCTAACGGTCGTGCAGTACTGGTGAAACAGGAAGAGGTGATTAACATTGCCAATATCCAGTCTCGCCTGGGTAACAGCTTCCGTATCACCGGTATCAACAACCCGAACGAAGCGCGTCAGCTTTCTCTGCTGTTACGTGCCGGTGCGTTGATTGCGCCGATTCAGATTGTGGAAGAACGTACCATCGGCCCAACCCTGGGTATGCAGAACATTAAACAGGGTCTGGAAGCGTGTCTGGCCGGTCTGGTGGTGTCTATCCTGTTCATGATCTTCTTCTATAAGAAGTTCGGTCTGATTGCGACCAGTGCGCTGATTGCTAACCTGGTATTGATTGTCGGTATTATGTCGTTGCTGCCGGGCGCTACGCTAAGTATGCCGGGGATTGCGGGGATTGTCTTAACCCTTGCCGTCGCGGTCGATGCGAACGTACTGATCAACGAACGTATCAAAGAAGAGTTGAGTAACGGGCGTTCGGTGCAGCAGGCCATCAACGAAGGTTATGCGGGCGCATTTAGCTCCATCTTTGATGCGAACATTACGACGCTGATCAAGGTCATCATCCTGTACGCAGTTGGCACCGGGGCAATTAAAGGGTTCGCGATTACTACCGGTATTGGTGTGGCGACGTCGATGTTTACCGCGATTGTCGGTACACGTGCCATCGTAAACCTGTTGTATGGCGGCAAGCGCGTCAAAAAGCTGTCAATCTGAGGAGTGCGAAGTGGCACAGGAATATACTGTTGAACAATTAAACCACGGCCGTAAAGTCTGGGACTTTATGCGCTGGGACTACTGGGCTTTCGGCATTTCAGGTTTCCTGCTGATTGCGGCCATCGTGGTGATGGGCGTACGCGGGTTTAACTGGGGGCTCGATTTCACCGGTGGTACGGTTATTGAAATCACGCTGGAAAAACCGGCCGATATGGACGTGATGCGCGATGCGCTGGAGAAAGCGGGCTTCGTTGATCCGCTTCTGCAGAACTTCGGCAGCAGCCACGACATTATGGTACGTATGCCGCCAACTGAAGGTGCAGACGGCGGTCAGGTGCTGGGCAGCAAAGTGTTGAGTGTGATTAACGAATCCACCAACCAAAACGCCGCGGTGAAGCGAATTGAATTCGTGGGTCCGAGCGTGGGGGCTGATCTGGCGCAAACCGGTGCGATGGCGCTAATGGCGGCGCTGATCTCCATCCTGGTGTACGTCGGTTTCCGCTTTGAGTGGCGACTGGCGGCGGGGGTGGTTATCGCTCTGGCGCACGACGTGATTATCACACTTGGGATCCTGTCGTTGTTCCATATCGAGATTGACCTGACTATCGTCGCATCACTGATGTCGGTAATCGGTTACTCGCTGAACGATAGTATCGTTGTATCTGACCGTATTCGTGAAAACTTCCGCAAAATTCGTCGCGGTACGCCTTACGAAATCTTTAACGTGTCACTGACTCAAACGCTGCACCGTACGTTGATTACGTCCGGTACAACGTTGATGGTTATTCTGATGCTGTTCCTGTTCGGTGGTCCGGTACTGGAAGGCTTCTCGCTGACGATGCTGATCGGTGTTTCCATCGGTACCGCATCCTCTATCTACGTGGCATCGGCGCTGGCGCTGAAGCTGGGTATGAAGCGTGAGCACATGCTGCAGCAGAAGGTCGAGAAAGAAGGGGCGGATCAACCGTCGATTCTTCCTTAACCATTAAGAGTGAAGATACTGGAATCCCGATCGTAAGGTCGGGATTTTTTTTGCCTGTGAATTAGCGACAGGCAATTATCTTTTCCTGCCGCCACACTACTGACAGTATGCTGTCAGTAGCCCTGTCTTATAGTCCTTCTGAGATTACCCACACAGGCAGGAGGAAGTATGAGCAACGTAATTAATTGGTTTGAAATCCCTGTAGCACAAATGGATCGCGCCATCGCTTTTTATGAACCAGTGATGCAGGTTTCTTTGCGTCGGGAAAATATGGACTGCGCTGAGCTGGCCGTATTTCCGCATCAGGATCCCGCTCCCGGCGGGGCGCTGGCTAAATTTGACGGTATTACTCCTTCAGCGCAGGGCGCTATTATTTATCTGCATACGGACGATTTGACTGCAACGCTTGAACGCGTCGCCACTGCTGGCGGTCAGTGTGTGTTTGGCCCACTCGAACTGGGGCAGGACATTGGTACGATTGCGCTATTTACTGACAGCGAAGGCAATCGTGTTGGTTTACATCAACCCGCGTAATATTTTCAGCACTGAGGATTAAAATGAGCAGACGCGCCGACCGCTTGTTTCAGATTGTACAAATCCTGCGTGGCAGGCGAGTGACAACGGCGGCGCTGCTGGCAGAACGTCTTGAAGTTTCTGAACGGACGATTTATCGCGATATCCGCGATCTCTCTTTATCCGGCGTGCCCATTGAAGGCGAAGTGGGTAGTGGATACCGCTTAATGGCGGGGTTTGATCTGCCGCCGTTGATGTTAACTCAGCACGAATCAGAAGCGTTGATGGTAGCGATTCGGTTGCTGAAAACATGGGGCGGGGATTCACTCTCACAGGCGCTGGAATCAGCACAGGAAAAAGTGTTGGCGATATTGCCGCCAGAGAGTCGGCGCAGAGCCGAGCAAACGCGGATTTTCGCGCCAGATTTTGGTAATCAGCCGCATTCACGCAGTGCGTTCGATCTCATACATCGCGCGGTTTCAGCTCAGCAGGTGCTGGCGCTGCATTATCGCGATGAGTCCGGGAACCTCTCGTGGCGCGACGTTCAGCCGCTGGGTTTATTTTTCTGGGGCGAGCACTGGCTGCTGGTTGGCTGGTGCGAGAAGCGTGATGATTATCGTTGCTTTCGCGTTGATCGATGTCTGAAGATCACGCCACTCGACAGGCACTTTCGCGAATCTGCGGAGCGTTCGCTAAGTGACTTTTTACGTAAAGTACGCTGTGAAGACCAGCCATAAAAAAGCCAGCGGTTAAGCTGGCTTGTTTGCGATAAATTATCTGGATTAGAAGTTGTAACCTACGACCAGGTAACCACCCCAACCGGTAGATTTCGCGCTGAAATCGCCTTCGCCCCAGTTCAGAGTATCCCCACCTTTCCACTGACCGCCGTTATGGAAGTAACGCGCTACGACAGAGTAGTGCCAGTGATCGTAGTTCAGCGCCAGGACGTGGCTGGAAGCGATAGAGTTGCTGGTGCGGTTCGGGTCATCACCCAAATCTGAGCCCCAGTCGAAGTTGGTGAAGCCGATGTAGGTCAGTTGGCCGCCCCAAACCTGGGTGATCGGCACAAAGTATTTCACTTTGAAACGGTAGCCATCCCACTCGTTTTCGTTGGATGCGCCATAGTTCTGCCACTGGTATTTAGCATAGACGTTCAGGGACAGACCCATCGGCAGACCGGTATCGATATCGGTACCCAGACCCATATACCAGGTGCTCTGGCGGCTGGCTTTGTTATCACCCATGTCGTAGATGTAGTTGTTGGCGAAGTACCATTCTTTGAACGGACCAAAGCTCAGGTCAGCGCCGGTCAGTTTGTCGATGGAGAAACGCGGTTCGATTTCCATAAACAACGGGGAACCGTCAGACCAGATACCTTTATCGTTGCCGTTACCCCAGTCGAAGGTTTTCGGAATATCGATGTAGCCATAGAAATCAAACCAGTCTTTTTTGGCAAATGCTTCGTATTCCAGATACACGTCGTTGTTCAGTTTCGGAGAGAAACGGGTGTGATAGCTACCCACCACGTTAACGCTCTGGTGCCACCAGTCGGACAGATATTGCGGTTTGTCATTTTCTGCTGCGTTGGCAGTAAAAGACGAGGAGAGCGCCAGCACTGCACCGGCTGCAAGTAATGTTTTTTTCATATGTATGCCACTGTTTGAAATCCCTTTCGGGAGTGAAAAATGCGCAATTTGCGTTTCTAAATATTTCGTAATTCTTCGGAGCCTATTATAAAAATCATTGTTCACAAAAATATGTCTTGTTTCACAGTTCTATCATTTACGTAATCGATTGCGTTCACGTTTGCGTACTTTAGGCGGCGAATTGTACTGGCTCTCATGAATGTTGCCAAGTTTTACCAGAAATATCGGTTATGTCAGGGGAGTAACAAAATGGAGCGGAGTGATGTTGCGGAACGCACAAAACGTTCCGCAAAAAAGTTTATTGGCTAACAGGCTGGATATCGTGGATGCGAACAAATCCTAACCTCTCTGGAGTGAGGCCATTTATCTGCAACGGAATGTCTACGTCGCTGGGAGCAAGAATACTCGCCGGAGCGTTGACCAACTGGTTGTGAACGTTCACTTCCTGATAGTTGTCCGTGGTGCCCTGAATTTGCCCGTATTCGACGGTGGCGCTAAAGGCGGGTAAAGGCGTGTTGGATTCACCCTGAATCCGTAGCGTCAGGCGCGTACCATCCGCGTTCGGTGCAATGTTTACCAGCGACATGCGTAAAGTGCCAATCTGGCTGTCCAGTCGTGCCGGGGTTTTGGAACCCGGTAGCAGATAGACGCCGCTGGTTGATTTTGCATTCAACATATTTTGTTGCGTAATTTTTACTGTTTCCTGATTAAGCTGCGCCATCTCTTTATTCAATGTGCTAACGCTTTGATGCATCTGGCGTACTTCGCTTTGCTGTGCGCAGGCACTAAGACTAAAGAGACTTCCCACCAGGAGAATTCTTAGGTAACGTCTTGTCATTGTGATTACTTCCTTCATTGTCGCGATAGCATAATGGTAGTGTGGACTGAGCACGAAGGCATCGATCCTTTGTCTCAAAAGCGCAGTGCCTTTGTTGTCACGGCAGTTCAGGGTAAAATAGATTCTGTTAACCACTGAGGTACAGGACGCCGTATGCATTGCCCATTCTGTTTCGCCGTAGACACTAAGGTAATTGACTCTCGTCTTGTAGGCGAGGGCTCCTCGGTACGCCGCCGTCGGCAGTGTCTGGTCTGTAACGAACGTTTCACCACTTTTGAAGTGGCTGAACTTGTCATGCCGCGCGTTGTGAAAAGCAACGACGTGCGTGAACCCTTTAATGAAGAAAAGCTGCGTAGCGGCATGCTCAGAGCGCTTGAGAAACGGCCTGTGAGCGCGGATGACGTCGAAATGGCGTTAAACCATATCAAATCACAGCTGCGTGCGACTGGTGAGCGTGAGGTGCCGAGCAAGATGATTGGCAACCTGGTGATGGAGCAGTTGAAAAAGCTCGATAAAGTCGCCTACATCCGCTTTGCCTCTGTCTACCGGAGTTTCGAAGATATCAAAGAATTTGGCGAAGAGATTGCTCGCCTACAGGACTAAGCCATGCAGGATGAATTGTACATGGCGCGTGCGCTGAAGCTTGCTGCGCGCGGACGTTTTACCACTCACCCCAACCCCAACGTAGGCTGCGTGATTGTGAAGGATGGGGAGATCGTCGGTGAAGGATATCATCACCGTGCGGGCGAACCGCATGCCGAAGTTCATGCTCTGCGGATGGCTGGAGAAAAAGCGCAAGGGGCAACGGCCTATGTGACGCTTGAACCCTGTAGTCATCATGGTCGCACGCCGCCGTGTTGCGATGCGCTGATTGCGGCGGGTGTATCGCGAGTGGTTGCGGCGATGCAGGATCCCAATCCGCAGGTCGCAGGACGTGGGCTCTACCGTTTGCAGCAGGCGGGCATCGACGTCAGCCACGGGCTGATGATGAGCGAAGTTGAGCAACTGAATAAAGGCTTTCTCAAGCGCATGCGTACGGGATTCCCGTATCTGCAGCTTAAGCTTGGCGCGTCGCTTGATGGCCGTACGGCGATGGCCAGCGGTGAAAGCCAGTGGATTACCTCACCGCAGGCGCGCCGCGATGTGCAACGTTTGCGCGCGCAAAGCCATGCCATTTTAACCAGCAGTGCTACGGTGCTGGCAGACGACCCTCAGCTTACCGTGCGTTGGTCGGAGCTTGGGGAGTCAACTCAGGCGAGTTACCCGCAGGAAGAGCTGCGCCAGCCAATCCGCATTGTTCTGGATAGCCAGAATCAGGTCACGCCGGAGCATCGTATTGTGCAACAGCCTGGAGAAACCTGGATTGTCCGGACTGAAGACGACCCCCGTAGCTGGCCGGAGACGGTTCGTAGCCTGAAGGTGCCGGAACATAACGGGCATCTGGATCTGGTGGTGCTGATGATGCAACTGGGCAAACAGCAAATTAACAGTATTTGGGTTGAAGCAGGTCCAACGCTCGCGGGGGCATTATTACAGGCCGGTTTGGTCGATGAGCTAATCGTGTATGTTGCGCCTAAACTGTTAGGCAGCGATGCGCGAGGATTATGTGTGCTTCCAGGCCTTGAGAAACTGGCTGACGCACCCCATTTTAAATTCAATGAGATACGCCAGGTGGGCCCGGACGTTTGCCTGCATTTAACGACTGCGTGAGGCTTTCTGATTTAGAGGAAGCAGCGCACAGAATATTATGATAAAATCCGCCCCCCTTACGGGGCCATAAATCGAACCCGAAGGAAGAATATGAACATTATTGAAGCTAACGTTGCTACCCCGGACGCTCGCGTCGCCATCACCATTGCGCGTTTCAACAACTTTATCAATGACAGCCTGCTGGAAGGGGCTATCGACGCCCTGAAACGTATTGGCCAGGTTAAAGATGAAAACATTACCGTTGTTTGGGTTCCAGGTGCATATGAGCTGCCGCTGGCCGCTGACGCACTGGCAAAAACCGGTAAATACGACGCGGTAATTGCGCTTGGTACGGTGATCCGTGGCGGTACCGCGCACTTCGAATATGTGGCTGGCGGTGCAAGCAATGGCCTGGCGCATGTCGCTCAGGACAGTGGCATTCCGGTAGCCTTCGGTGTTCTGACCACCGAAAGTATTGAACAAGCCATCGAACGTGCTGGCACTAAAGCCGGCAACAAAGGCGCAGAAGCTGCACTGACTGCGCTTGAAATGATTAATGTATTGAAAGCCATTAAGGCCTGATTTTTGTAAGGGGAAATCCGTGAAACCTGCTGCTCGTCGCCGCGCCCGTGAGTGTGCCGTCCAGGCGCTCTACTCCTGGCAGTTGTCCCAGAACGACATCGCTGATGTTGAATACCAGTTCCTGGCGGAACAGGACGTTAAAGATGTCGACGTTCTGTATTTCCGTGAACTGCTGTCCGGGGTGGCGACTAACAGCGCGTACCTGGATGGATTAATGAAGCCTTACCTGTCTCGTCTGTTAGAAGAGCTGGGTCAGGTAGAAAAAGCCGTACTGCGTATTGCGCTGTTTGAACTGTCTAAACGTAGTGATGTGCCGTACAAAGTGGCCATCAACGAAGCGATTGAACTGGCGAAAACCTTCGGCGCTGAAGATAGCCATAAATTCGTGAACGGCGTACTGGATAAAGCAGCACCTGTGATTCGCCCCAACAAAAAGTAATCCCGAGGCCGGCTGGATGGTGGAACCTGTTTCCGCTGTCCCCGGCTTTTTCTTTTTTTTCTGCTGAGGCATAACGTATGGCATGCGGCGAGTTTTCCCTGATTGCCCGTTATTTTGACCGCGTAAGAACGTCTCGTCTTGATGTCGAAACCGGTATTGGTGACGACTGCGCACTCCTGAATATCCCTGAAAAACAGACGCTGGCGATCAGTACCGATACGCTGGTGGCAGGCAATCACTTCCTCCCCGACATTGATCCCACCGATCTCGCCTGGAAAGCACTGGCGGTGAATTTGAGCGATCTGGCGGCGATGGGGGCCGATCCTGCGTGGTTGACGCTGGCACTCACGTTACCTGACGTTGATGAAGCCTGGCTTGAAGCCTTCAGTGATGGCCTGTTTGAACTGCTTAATTACTATGATATGCAGCTGATTGGCGGTGACACCACGCGTGGGCCACTGTCGATGACGTTGGGTATCCATGGCTACGTTCCTGTAGGACGGGCCTTAAAACGCTCTGGTGCGAAGCCGGGGGACTGGA
Organism: Citrobacter sp. KTE30; assembly: GCF_000398825.1. Taxonomy (NCBI): domain Bacteria; kingdom Pseudomonadati; phylum Pseudomonadota; class Gammaproteobacteria; order Enterobacterales; family Enterobacteriaceae; genus Citrobacter; species Citrobacter sp. KTE30. Next base: position 927,838 of record NZ_KB976055.1, read on the forward strand.
TTTATGTTACCGGTACGCCGGGAGACAGCGCGGCGGGGCTGGCGATTTTACAGAATCGGTTGCAGGTTGGAGATGCAAAAGACGCAGACTATCTGCTTAAACGCCATCTGCGTCCCACGCCGCGTATTTTGCAGGGACAAGCCCTGCGCGATCTGGCCAGTGCGGCTATCGATATCTCCGATGGCCTGATTTCCGATCTGGGGCATATCGTTAATGCCAGCGGCTGTGGCGCGCGGGTTAACGTCGATGCGCTGCCTTACTCCACGGCATTCGCCCGGCACGTTGAGCCGGAACAGGCACTACGCTGGGCGCTCTCGGGCGGTGAAGATTATGAGTTATGCTTTACCGTACCGGAAATTAACCGTGGTGCGCTGGATGTGGCGCTGGGAAATCTCGGCGCAGCGTTTACCTGCATTGGGCAGATGAGCGCAGACGTGGAAGGCATTCACTTTACGCGCGATGGAAAATCCGTCACGTTTGACTGGAAAGGATATGACCATTTTGCCGCGCCTTAAAAAAGATGTCGCCAAAAGCCGCCTGAGTATGCGCAATCCGTGGCACCTGCTAGCCACCGGTTTTGGCAGCGGGTTGAGCCCAATTGTTCCTGGCACGATGGGATCGCTGGCGGCGATCCCTTTTTGGTATTTAATGACCTTTCTACCGTGGCAGCTGTATTCACTGGTGGTGATGTTATCTATCTGTATCGGCGTTTATCTGTGCCATCAAACGGCGAAAGATATGGGTGTGCACGATCACGGTAGCATTGTCTGGGACGAGTTTGTCGGGATGTGGATTACCCTGATGGCGCTGCCGACCAATGACTGGCAGTGGGTTGCCGCCGGATTTGTGATTTTCCGTATTCTGGATATGTGGAAGCCGTGGCCGATTCGTTGGTTCGATCGCAACGTGCATGGCGGGACGGGGATCATGATCGATGATATTGTGGCCGGAATACTCTCTGCCGGAATTTTGTATTTTATCGGTCATCACTGGCCGGTAGGTATCATTTAACCCTTTTGGGGGGCTGTTGTAGGCCCGATAAGCGTCGCGCCATCGGGCAATCAGTGCCGGATGCGCTATGCTTATCCGGCCTACAATTAGCCATCGCCAATACTTATTTAAATCCCACCACCGGATGCTGTTTGTACGGTGTTTCCAGCTCGGCAATCTGCTCCGGCTTCAGCGTTAAATCCACCGCATTGAGCAACTCATCCAGCTGTTCCTCGCGCGATGTACCGATAATCGGCGCTGCCACACCCGGTTTGCTCAGCAGCCAGGCCAGCGCAACCTGCGCCCGTGTAACACCCAACTCCTCACTGACCCCGGTCAGTCGTGCGGCAATTTGCGCGTCGTTTTCATCGCTCTCGTTGTACAAATTTTTACCGACTTCATCGGAAACCAGACGTGCTGTCGTTTCTCCCCATGGGCGCGTCAGGCGTCCACGTGCCAGTGGACTCCAGGGGATCACTGCCACGCCTTCCTGATAGCACAGTGGCAGCATTTCGCGTTCTTCTTCGCGGTAGATCAGATTGTAGTGATCCTGCATGCTAACGAACTGTGCCCAACCGTGTTGCTTCTGTAAGGCCAGCGCCTGAGCAAACTGCGAAGCGTGCATGGATGAGGCGCCGATATAGCGCGCTTTACCGGCTTTCACGACGTCGTTCAGCGCTTCCAGGGTTTCTTCAATAGGTGTGTTGTAATCCCAGCGGTGAATTTGCAGGATGTCGACATAGTCCATACCCAGACGTCGGAGGCTGTCGTCGATTGAGCGCAGGATTTGTGCGCGGGATAATCCTTCTGCTAAATCATCAACCTGGTGAAAAACCTTGGTAGCGACCACGACATCTTCGCGGCGGGCGAAATCACGCAGCGCGCGACCGACAATCTCTTCGCTACTGCCAGCGGAGTAGCTGTTGGCGGTATCGAAAAAGTTAATGCCGCCCTCAAGGGCGTGTTTGATTATCGGGCGGCTGCTTTCTTCAGGTAGCGTCCAGGCGTGATTGCCGCGATTAGGCTCGCCAAACGTCATGCAGCCCAGGCAAAGGCGGGAGACCCGTAGGTCGGTTTTTCCTAAGATGTTGTATTTCATCAATCCACTCCTGCTTAGCTCGTGATGAATTAAGCATAGCAGGAGCGGGGAGGGGTTTATGCCAGCCAGGCCTTGATTTTGGTCTCAATTCCGACGGCATTCAGACCCAGATCGGCGCGAGCTTCATCCTGAGTTCCCTGCGGGATGAAGAAGTCTGGCAGGCCAATGTTCAGCACCGGGACGGGCTTACGATGGGCCATCAGCACTTCGTTTACACCGCTGCCAGCACCACCCATAATGGCGTTCTCTTCAATGGTAACCAGCACCTCGTGTTGGGCAGCCATTTCAAGGATCAACGTTTCATCCAGGGGTTTCACAAAACGCATATCGACCAGCGTGGCGTTCATCGACTCTGCGACCTGAGCGGCTTCCGGCATCAGGGTACCGAAGTTGAGAATTGCCACTTTCTCCCCGTGACGTTTCACTATACCTTTCCCGATAGGCAGTTGTTCCAGCGGGGTCAACTCTACGCCCACCGCGTTACCGCGCGGGTAGCGCACGACCGTTGGACCGTCGTTGTAGTGATAGCCGGTGAACAGCATCTGGCGGCATTCGTTTTCATCACTCGGGGTCATAATGACCATTTCCGGGATGCAGCGCAGGAAGGAAAGATCGAACGCCCCTTGATGGGTTTGGCCATCTGCGCCAACAATTCCTGCCCGGTCAACGGCGAACAGAACTGGCAGTTTCTGGATGGCGACATCATGCAGCACCTGATCGTAGGCGCGCTGCAGGAAGGTCGAGTAAATAGCCACGACCGGCTTATAGCCGCCAATCGCCAGACCGGCAGCAAACGTCACCGCGTGCTGTTCGGCGATCGCCACATCGAAGTAGCGGTCCGGAAACTTACGTGAAAATTCCACCATACCGGAGCCTTCGCGCATCGCCGGGGTGATTGCCATCAGCTTATTGTCTTTCGCCGCGGTTTCGCACAGCCAGTCACCGAAGATTTTTGAATAGCTCGGCAGGCCGCCGCTGCTTTTCGGCAGGCATCCGCTGGATGGATCGAATTTTGGTACCGCGTGGAAGGTGATTGGATCTTTTTCTGCCGGCTCGTAACCACGACCTTTTTTGGTCATGATGTGCAGGAACTGCGGGCCTTTCAGATCGCGCATGTTCTTCAGTGTGGTGATAAGCCCCAGCACGTCGTGACCGTCCACCGGACCGATATAGTTAAATCCCAGTTCTTCAAACAGCGTACCCGGCACAACCATGCCTTTGATGTGTTCTTCGGTACGTTTGAGCAGCTCTTTAATCGGCGGTACGCCGGAGAAGACTTTTTTCCCTCCTTCGCGTAGCGAGGAGTAGAGTTTGCCAGAGAGTAGTTGCGCCAGATGATTGTTCAGCGCGCCAACGTTCTCTGAAATCGACATTTCATTGTCGTTGAGGATAACCAGCATGTCGGGCTTAATATCGCCTGCGTGGTTCATCGCTTCAAACGCCATCCCGGCGGTGATAGCGCCGTCGCCAATCACACATACGGTACGACGTTCTTTGCCTTCTTTCTCAGCGGCAACCGCAATACCGATACCTGCGCTGATGGAGGTTGAAGAGTGCCCAACGCTCAGTACGTCATACTCGCTCTCACCGCGCCACGGGAACGGATGCAAACCGCCTTTCTGACGAATGGTGCCGATTTTATCACGGCGGCCGGTCAGTATTTTGTGCGGGTAAGCCTGATGTCCTACATCCCAGATTAACTGGTCAAACGGGGTATTGTAGACATAGTGCAGCGCGACGGTGAGTTCCACCGTGCCCAGACCAGAGGCGAAGTGCCCGCTGGAACGGCTTACGCTGTCGAGCAAATAGCGGCGCAGTTCGTCGCAAAGCTTTGGCAGGCTCTCTTTTGGCAGCAGACGTAACTCCTGGGTGGAGTCGACCAGCGCCAGGGTCGGGTATTTGGCTATATCAAAACTCATCGCAAGCTCATGGGATATGTTGGTTTATTTATCACGCTGGATTATGTAGTCCGCTAGCGCTTCCAGTGCCGAGGTATCGAGTGACTGTGCGGCCAGCAAACTTAGCGACTGGCGGGCATCCTCGATTAAATCCCGGGCTTTATTCTGGGCTTGCTCAAGACCCAGAAGTGCAGGATAGGTACTTTTGCCAAGCTGCTGGTCAGCACCCTGACGTTTACCCAATGTTGCAGTATCGCCTACCACATCCAGGATGTCATCCTGAACCTGGAAGGCCAGACCGATGCTTTCTGCGTATTTGTCGAGTATTGCCAGGCATTCTCGCCCTTTATCGCCTGCGCTTAATGCTCCCAGACGTACGGCGGCGCGAATCAATGCCCCGGTTTTATGGCGGTGAATACGCTCCAGCGCATCCAGCTCAACCTGATGACCTTCAGCTTCCAGATCCAGCGCCTGACCGCCGCACATACCGGCGATACCGCTGGCCTGAGCCAGTTCAGAGATCATCGCGATGCGGTCACGGTCAGATACTTCCGGCATTGGAGCGTCGCTGATAATGGAGAATGCCAGCGTTTGCAGCGCATCTCCGGCCAGGATCGCGTTTGCCTCACCAAATTTTACGTGGCAAGTCGGCAGACCGCGGCGCAGGTCGTCGTCGTCCATCGCGGGTAAATCATCGTGCATCAGCGAATAGGCGTGAATGCATTCGACGGCGGCAGCGGGAGCATCAAGCGTACTCAGGCTGACACCAAACATCTGACCGGTCGCATACACCAGAAACGGGCGCAGGCGTTTACCGCCTAATAATGCGCCATATTGCATGGTTTCGACCACGGGAGTGTTCTGAAAGGGCAGTGGCGCGATAAAACGGCTCAGTGCCTGGTTGGCCTGCTCAACGCAAGCCTGTAACTGCTGCGTAAAATCCATTTACTCATTATCCGGTGTAAAAGGCGTAAGGGCCGCGTCTTCAGTATCTGACAGCAGGATTTGTACGCGCTGTTCAGCCTGTTGCAATTTGACCTGTCCCTGACGCGCCAACTGTACGCCACGTTCGAATTCGTTCAACGCTTCTTCTAACGGCAGGTCGCCGCCTTCCAGACGGGTAACAATTTGTTCCAGCTCGCTCAGCGCGGTTTCAAAACTGGCGGGCGCTTCATTTTTCTTCGGCATAATGAATGTCTGACTCTCTGTATTGGCAGCACAAGACTATGGTAACGGACTCGCACTGATAAGCAAATAACGCGCAATGTGCACAGTAGCCGCGTGATGGTGATATACTTGCGCGCCTGGATGCAGTCGCGGGTATGGGCTGCTGTATTTTTTTCCATTACAAGTCATTCAGACTTGCCTAAGAACCATTGCCGCCATGAAGTTTATCATTAAATTGTTCCCAGAAATCACCATCAAAAGCCAATCTGTGCGTTTGCGCTTTATAAAAATTCTGACAGGGAACATTCGTAACGTTTTAAAGCACTATGATGAAGACCTTGCCGTTGTCCGTCACTGGGATCACGTTGAGGTTCGCGCTAAAGATGAAAGCCAGCGCCTGGACATTCGCGACGCGCTGACCCGTATTCCGGGGATCCACCACATTCTTGAAGTAGAAGACGTGCCGTTTACCGATATGCACGATATTTTCGAGAAAGCACTGGTGCAGTATCGCGATCAACTGGAAGGTAAAACCTTCTGCGTACGCGTTAAGCGTCGTGGTAAGCATGAGTTTAGCTCCATTGAGGTGGAACGTTATGTTGGCGGTGGACTGAACCAGCATATTGAATCCGCGCGCGTGAAGCTGACGAAGCCGGACGTGACGGTTAATCTTGAAATCGAAAACGACCGTCTGTTGCTGGTTAAAGGCCGCTATGAAGGTATTGGCGGTTTCCCAATTGGTACGCAGGAAGACGTACTGTCGCTGATCTCCGGTGGTTTCGACTCCGGCGTGTCCAGCTACATGCTGATGCGTCGCGGCTGCCGCGTGCACTACTGCTTCTTCAACCTTGGCGGGGCAGCGCATGAAATCGGTGTTCGCCAGGTGGCGCATTACCTGTGGAATCGCTTCGGTAGTTCGCATCGCGTGCGTTTTGTTGCTATCAACTTTGAACCGGTGGTTGGTGAGATCCTGGAGAAAGTTGATGACGGCCAGATGGGCGTGGTTCTCAAGCGTATGATGGTTCGCGCGGCGTCGAAAGTCGCTGAGCGCTACGGCGTACAGGCGCTGGTAACCGGTGAAGCACTGGGCCAGGTGTCCAGTCAGACGCTGACCAACCTGCGTTTGATCGATAACGTATCAGACACCCTGATCCTGCGCCCACTTATCTCCCATGATAAAGAGCACATCATCAATCTGGCGCGTGAAATTGGCACCGAGGATTTTGCTCGTACCATGCCGGAATACTGCGGTGTAATTTCAAAAAGCCCGACGGTGAAAGCGATCAAATCGAAGATTGAGGCCGAAGAAGAAAACTTCGATTTCTCTATCCTCGATAAAGTGGTTGAAGAAGCGAACAATATTGATATTCGCGATATCGCCCAGCAGACGCAGCAAACCGTGGTAGAAGTAGAAACCGTGAGCGGTTTCGGCCCGAACGATATGATCCTGGATATCCGTTCTGTGGATGAACAGGATGATAAACCGCTGAAGGTTGACGGCGTGGACGTCGTTTCTCTGCCGTTCTACAAGCTGAGCACCAAATTCGGCGATCTGGACCAGAGCAAAACCTGGCTGCTGTGGTGTGAACGCGGGGTGATGAGCCGCCTGCAGGCGCTGTATCTGCGCGAGCAGGGCTTTGAGAACGTGAAGGTGTATCGCCCGTAATTGAGTAAACACCGTGTTGTAGGCCGGATAAGGCGGTTACGCCGCCATCCGGCAATATAACGATATTATTCAAAACGCACAGGAAGCGTCTTCCCGTTCGACTCCCAGACGCCCTGATAAACCCCGTCTTTTAAATCCAGTGTTATTTTCTCTTGCGATTGTTCAGCTGCAGACGTCTTCAGTTCATAATGTTGATTATCGGCTGTATCGCACTTACCGGTTAATTCAATCGGTGCGCCAAATTTCTGGTAAAAGTAAGCCCCGTCAAAAAAATCACCGTATTTGCACTCCACCTTCAACACAATACGCATGCTTTTCCCCAGCGTGCCGTACATGACTTTGCCGTCAATGCCGGGCGCTGGCGAAACCGGTGTTGTACTCTTTGCGCCAGTCAGATACTGGCCGTATGGCGTGAGCTGATTATGCAGTTCTGCGGTTGGGATTTTCGTGGTGAAATCACCCAACTCGTCGAGTGCGCGGCTGGCGTGGTTGCTACAGCGTCCGTTCAGGAAGGCCAAATGGTCTTTTTGCAGAGAGAATTTGTCGATGTAGTACAAACCGTCGGTGTAGGTTGCGCATGATGCGTAGAATTCGGCATAGTCAAAATCATCGCCTTTCTCTTCTTTTATTTGCGCCGACGTCTGCGATTTATGCGCATCAACAAAGGTATCGATTTGGCCACGGATATCTTTTCTGATGCGGGTATTTAATTCGGCCATCGTAGAGCGGGAAAAGAGATCGTTGAGGGTAATTGCCGCGCCGTTGGCTAAATCGAAGCTGAGCGGTACATTGTACGATTCGCAATACGCTCCGCAGCCTTCGACAAACATGTTCAGAGTTAGAACTTTGGCGTCGCGATACTCAACCGTGTAGTCAAGGTTTGCGGTGGGGTTTCTCTCTGATTTCGCAAACTGGTTCACTGTTGTTTGTGGATTATTACCCGGTAGCTGATTGATAAAGCTTGCGAAAATATAATCGTTAATACGTTTCGCAACCTTGGGGTTATCCGTCGAGGAAAACCATGGCACGCGATATTGCATTTCAGTGCTTGCGGGATAGCGATACTCAATACTCTTTATGTCGAGTTGCGTCGCAGTGGCATAACCGGAAAGGAGCAGTAAAGCCACTCCACTCAGATATCCTTTCATTATGATTCCTTATAAGGGAGTGGCCTGAAGATTTATTCGTAGTAGTTATAGATTCCCGCTGCCATCACCAGTTGTGACGCAACTTCGTAAGCCTTTTCACGACTGACCAGAAGATCAATGATTTTCAAACCGAAATCGATTGAGGTTCCCGGTCCCTGGCTGGTTAACAGGTTGACGCGCGGATCCCATACGACGCGCTTGTCCTGCCATTGATCAGCGGGGATTTGGTCTTTCAGCGCCGGAAAACCGGTCATGTTACCGATGGGGAAAATATCGTGCGGGACGAGGACGGTGGCAGCCGCGGCACAGATTGCCGCGACAATGCGTCCGGAGCGATGAAACTGCTTCACGGTTTCGACCAGCAGAGGGCTGTCGCGAAAACACTCGGCGCCTTTAATACCGCCCGGCAGTACGATAATGTCGAAATCGCCGTCAGCAACTTCGACTAATGGCGCATCCGCCAGCAGTTTCACACCGCGCGAGCACACGATCGTCAGGTTGCCATCGCTGGCGACGCTGGCGACGCTGGCGGTTGTGACCTTAATTCCGCCGCGAACCAGTAGATCGATAGTAGTAACCGCTTCGGTTTCTTCACTACCAGGGGCGAGACATACCAGTGCTTGAGCGCTCATACTCACTTTCCTTTCTTTTAACCATTTCAAACAGGCGGGCATTTTCCGGAACGGCGATGCCGTGCGCGCGTGCACGTTTTAACAAATAACCGGTAATGTAGTCGATCTCGGTATGACGCATGGCGCGAATGTCCTGCAGCATAGATGAGATATTTTCCGCCGTACTGTCAATCACTTGCTCGACATAATAGCGTAAATCATCCGCTGATGTGTGGTGGCCTTCGCGTTCGATCACCGCTGCTACTTCCTCGCAGATGAGCGCTATTTTTTCCGGATGATGGCGTAACTCACCGTTTGGGCAATCCCATAATGCGGTCAGCGGGTTAATGACGCAGTTGACGGCCAGCTTGCGCCAAAGCTCGGCGCGAATAGTGTTATGCCAGGCGACGTCCGGCAGCACCTCTTGCAGGGTTTCAGCCAGATAGCTGAAATCGCCGTCTTGCTCACGTGCCGGCCCAATACGCGTTGTTCCCTGAGCGACATGAATGATGACGTTCCCGTCACGGCGTGCTGCGTGGGTGGTGGTTCCCATCAGCAAGGGTTGCTTAATGTTATGTAACTCTTCAATCGTCCCCATGCCGTTGTGAATAAGCAGAATGGGCGTGGTTTCAGGCAGAATTGCAGACAGGCCTTTTACCGCATCAGAAACCTGCCAGGCCTTCAGGGTGACTAGCAGCAGGTCACTTTTTGCCAAAAAGTCGGGGTCATTTGCCGTCAGGGATTCATTAAAAACTGAGCCATCCGTGTCGATCAGGTTTACGCTGCAGTAGGGTTGCGGTACGCGCAGCCACCCTTGCACCTCATGTCCATGTTTGCACAGCGCTGTAAGCCATAGCTGTCCTAACGCTCCACATCCCAGTACGGTAATTTTCATTCTTCCTCCTCACCTGCAACAGCACCAGGTGTTAATCCATATCGACCGCACCCTATTATTGTTCGCAGATGTCGCTACCACGTACAATGAAAGGATACAGCCTAGTATAGCGCTGTCTGTTGAGTAACTTTGCAGGTATTATGCTTCGCATCAAAAATGAAGGGAGAGGAAAAGATGCCATCTTTCGATATTGTCTCTGAAGTTGATCTTCAGGAAGCCCGTAACGCGGTGGATAACGCCAGCCGTGAAGTCGAGTCACGCTTTGATTTTCGTGGCGTTGAAGCCACTTTTGAGCTGAATGAGTCAAATAAGACGATTAAGGTGCTGAGCGAGTCTGATTTTCAGGTTAATCAGCTGCTGGATATTTTGCGTGCCAAGCTGCTGAAACGCGGTATTGAAGGCACCTCGCTGGACGTACCAGAAACTTTCGTGCACAGCGGTAAAACCTGGTTTGTTGAAGCTAAGCTGAAGCAGGGCATTGAAAGCGCGGTGCAAAAGAAAATCGTTAAGCTGATCAAAGACAGCAAGCTGAAGGTGCAGGCGCAGATTCAGGGTGAAGAAATTCGTGTGACCGGTAAGGCGCGTGACGATCTGCAATCCGTCATGGCGCTGGTTCGCGGTGGTGATCTCGGCCAGCCGTTCCAGTTTAAAAACTTCCGTGATTAAGTCGTAATGCCTGATCCGGCCTACAGGTCGCACACGCTATTTGTAGGCCGGACGAGACGTTAGTTACCATCCGGTAATCATCACGTCTGGCTGATGGTCTGCTCAACCTCAAATCGATTGGTGACTTTGCTGTCGATTTTCACGTAGGCCGAATGCTCTTTCGCCACAATTAACACTTCGCTTATTCCTTCTTTTGCCAGCAGGCGCTGCTTTAACGTGTCATCTGCGGCAATTTCTGGTGGAATTTCCACACGCAGGCTGCTGACATACGGCGGCTCTTTCATTGTGCTTGCCACAATCAACCAAACTGCTGCCAGCAGCGCGCCAGCCAGGAATACCCCCTGACCATCAAACATTTCGACCACCCAACCGCCGAGTGAACCGCCAATCGCCACGCCGAGGAACTGGCTGGTGGAATAGACACCCATCGCCGTGCCTTTGTAACCCGCAGGCGATTCTTTGCTGATAAGCGAGGGGAGGAGGGCTTCCATCAGGTTGAAGGCGAGGAAGAAAATCTGCACGCCCGCAATCAGGCCCCAGAAACGCACGTTAGCGCTCCACAATACAATCTCTGCAATAAGGATCAGTAACACGCAGGCGAGGAATACGCGTTTCATCCGGCGCTTTACTTCGGCGTAAATGATGAACGGCACCACGGAAACAAAGGACAGCAGCATCGTCACCAGATAAATTTTCCAGTGTTCTGCGGCGGGGAAACCGGCTTTCGCCAGTTGTCCTGGTAACGCGACGAAAGTGGACATCAGCAAAATGTGCAGGCACATGATGCCGAAATTGAGCTTCAGCAGTTTGGGCTCCGCCAGCACTTTGCTGAAGCTGCCTTTTACCATGCCCGACTCGCGGTTTAGTACGTGGCTGGTGCTATTGGGAACGACCCAAATGGTCAGCACGATACCCGTGGTGGCAAGGGCGGCAATCATCCAGAACAGCGCGTGTAGCCCCAGCGCATGGGTAACGATCGGCCCCAGCACCATCGCAATGGCAAATGTGATACCGAAGCTGACGCCGATAAACGCCATCGCTTTGGTGCGGTTTTGCTCGCGGGTTAAGTCGGAAAGCAGCGCCATCACGGCCGCGGCAATTGCTCCGGAACCTTGCAATGCGCGACCAAGAATAATGCCCCAGATTGAATCGGAGAGCGCGGCAATCACGCTGCCGAGAACGAATACCGCCAGCCCGCCGACAATAAGCGGCTTACGACCAATGCGGTCAGAGAGCAGACCAAAGGGGATCTGGAAGACGGCTTGCGCCAGGCCGTAAATGCCGATGGCAAGGCCAATCAACGCTTCGCTGGCGCCCTGTAGCGCCATACCGTACGTGGTCAGAACCGGTAGAACCATAAACATGCCAAGCATGCGCAACGAGAATACGGTCCCTAAACCCCAGGTGGCGCGCAACTCACCGGGCGTCATTTTGTAATCGTTCATTCCCACCTCTGTATTAATTTCGCGCCTAGTGTAAAGCGCTAAGCAGGCTGGGTAAATATGCGCTTTATTAACAAATGTTGGGGTTGTGAGGGGAGTCGGCTGGAAACGAAAATGCCGGATGACGATACTCACGTATCTTATCCGGCCTACAAGCAATGTGCTTTTTTGTAGGCCGGATAAGGCGTCAGCCGCCATCCGGCATAGAAGATGTGACGATTAACTTACCAGACGTAAGTCAGCAGGTTCTGCGAGTTTGGCACCATAAAGTCGACGGACATCATCACGGAAAGCGCGGTAATGGCGATGATGGAGAAACCGAACAGCTTGCGCGCCCAGACTTTGTCATCTTCCACTTTATAACCGCGCAGCGCCATGCCCAACCACCAGACGCTCACCGCCGCAGCAACAATCAGGTATTTATAACCTGCATAGCCGCCCAGGGTTAGCATCAGCGTGGCGATAGCAAATGCGATGATATACAGCGTGATATGGTTTTTCGCGACTGAAATGCCTTTCACCACCGGCAGTACTGGGATGTTGGCAGCCTGATAATCCTTAAAGCGGAAAATCGCAATCGCGTAAGAGTGCGGCATCTGCCACAGGCTGAAAATAGCCAGCAGAATCAGCGCACCGCTATCGAACTCACCGGTTACGGCGCAGTAGCCAATCACCGGCGGCGCAGCGCCGGAGAGTGAGCCAATCAGCGTGCCATAAACGGAATGGCGCTTCATGTACAGGCTATAGACGCCCACATAGACCACGAAGCCCATTACCCCCAGCCAGCAGGCCAGAGGGTTCGCGCCAAACCACAGCAGCATAAAGCCAGCAATACCCAGCAGGGTGGCGTATACCAGTGAGACCGCAGGGGAAATCAGACCTTTAACCAGCACGCGGTTTTTGGTCCTCTCCATCTTCCTGTCGATATCCCTGTCGATGTAGTTGTTAAATACACAACCCGACGCCACAACCAGTGACACCCCAACCAGCGTGTAGATAAACAGGGGATAATCAATGCTGCCTTTCGAGGCCAGCAGGAACCCCCCAATCACCGAGATCAGGTTGCCAAAGATGATGCCTGGTTTCGTTACTTGCAGGTATTGCTTAAACATCATAATCGCCGCTCTTAGTGCATCATCATGTTGTAGTTAAGGTTCCACATAATCCAGATGGAGCCCACAACCAGGATGGCGATGATTAGCACAGTAAAGACAAAGGCCGTCATGTTCCAACCTTCATCAGATTTGCTATTCATGTGCAGGAAGCACACCAGGTGCACCAGAATCTGTACCACTGCCATTGCCAGAATAGTTCCCAGAATGACGGCCGGAGAGGCAGAACCTGTCATCACCATCCAGAACGGAATAACCGTCAGGATGATCGACAGGATAAAACCTGTCATGTAGGTTTTTACGCTGCCATGGGATGCGCCGCCGCTCTCGTTAGCATGACTCATTACATCGCCCCCATCAGATAAACAACAGTGAACACACAGATCCATACCACATCCAGGAAGTGCCAGAACAGGCTCAGGCACATGATGCGGGTACGGTTAGTACTGGTCAGGCCGCGACGAGCGACTTGCACCATCAGAACCGCCATCCAGATAAGACCGGAGGTGACGTGCAGACCGTGCGTGCCGACCAGCGCGAAGAACGCAGACAGGAAACCGCTACGATCCGGGCCCATGCCGTTAACAATCAGGTGATGGAATTCATAGAGTTCCATCCCGATGAATCCGGCACCGAACAAGAAGGTCAACGCCAGCCAGGAGATAACCTGGCTCTTGTTGTTCTTGTACATGGCAATCGCTGCCATACCGTAAGTAATGGAGCTGAATAACAGCAGGAATGTTTCAACCAGAACGAACGGCAGTTCAAAAATGTCTTTACCTGTTGGGCCACCTGCGGTGCCGTTCACCAGAACGGCATAGGTTGCAAACAGAATAGAGAACAGAATGCAGTCGCTCATCAGGTAGACCCAGAATCCGAAGATCTTGGTCTGGCCTGCATCGTGGTGCCCGTGTTCGTGCGCGTGGGCAGTCGCGTGCGTTAAAGTATCAGTTGCCATTTTTCAGCCCTGCCTTAGTAATCTCATCGAAATGCTGGTTTTCCAGTTTTTCGACTTCCGGGACCGGCACGTAGTAATCGACGTCTTCATCAAAGCTTTTCACAATCCAGCTGATGATCATGCCTGCGAAGCTTGCAATCGCCAGCCACCAGATATGCCAGATCATGGCGAAACCAAACAGTGTTGCGAAGGCGGTAATGACGATACCGGCACCGCTGTTCTTCGGCATATGAATTTCTTCATAGTGCGCAGGCTGCTTGTACGCTTCACCTTTTTCTTTCATTTCCCAGAAGGCATCACGCTCGTGAACGTGCGGCACAACGGCAAAGTTATAGAACGGAGGCGGGGAAGATGTTGCCCACTCCAGCGTACGACCACCCCATGGGTCACCGGTCAGGTCACGGTTCTGCTCGCGGTCGCGAATAGAAACGTAGATCTGAATCAGCTGGCACAGGATACCCAATGCAATCAGCGCGGCACCGCAGGCGGCAACGACCAGCATCGGATGGAACTGTGGGTCAATCTGCTGGCTGAGACGACGGGTCATACCCATGAAGCCCAGCACGTACAGCGGCATAAATGCCACGAAGAAGCCGATGATCCAGAACCAGAATGCGCGTTTACCCCAGGTTTCGTTCAGCGTGAAGCCAAACGCTTTTGGCCACCAGTAGGTCATACCTGCGAAGCAGCCAAATACGACGCCGCCGATGATAACGTTATGGAAGTGCGCAATCAGGAACAGACTGTTGTGCAGTACGAAGTCTGCGCCCGGAACCGCCAACAGTACGCCGGTCATGCCGCCGACTGAGAAGGTCACGATAAAGCCAATCGTCCACAGCATCGCTGAGTGGAATACGATACGGCCCTGATACATGGTGAACAGCCAGTTGAAGATCTTCACCCCGGTCGGGATGGCGATAATCATGGTGGTAATACCGAAGAAGGCGTTTACGTTAGCGCCTGCACCCATGGTGAAGAAGTGGTGCAGCCAAACAACGAACGACAGAACGGTGATACACACGGTTGCCCACACCAGCGAGGTGTAACCAAACAGACGTTTACGTGAGAAGGTTGCTGCGATTTCGGAGAACACCCCGAAGACCGGCAGAACCAGGATGTACACTTCCGGATGGCCCCAGGCCCAAATCAGGTTGATGTACATCATCATGTTGCCGCCCATATCGTTGGTAAAGAAATGGGTACCCAGATAGCGATCCAGGGTCAGCAACGCGACGGTAACCGTCAGGATTGGGAAAGAGGCGATAATCAGGATGTTCGCGCACAGAGACGCCCAGCTGAATACCGGCATCTTGAACATGGTCATTCCTGGCGCACGCATCTTAATGATGGTCACAAAGAAGTTGATACCGGTCAGGGTTGTACCAATACCGGACAACTGGACTGCCCATATCCAATAATCGACCCCGACGCTTGGACTGTACTCTATTCCCGAGAGCGGCGGATACGCCAGCCAACCGGTCTGTGCGAATTCACCTACGCCCAGAGACAGGTTAACCAGGATTACGCCGACAACGGTGAACCAGAAGCTCAGGTTGTTCAGGAACGGGAATGCAACGTCACGTGCACCGATCTGCAGTGGAACCACCAGGTTCATCAGACCGATAACAAATGGCATTGCCACGAAGAAGATCATAATCACGCCGTGAGCCGTGAAGATCTGATCGTAGTGGTGAGGAGGCAGGAAGCCCGCTTCACCCGCAGAAGCCAGCGCTTGCTGACTACGCATCATGATGGCGTCGGCAAAGCCACGAATCAACATGACGATTGCAACAATGACATACATGATGCCAAGGCGTTTGTGGTCAACCGAAGTCAGCCACTCTTTCCACAGGTAGGTCCACTTACCGAAGTAAGTGATTAGGCCCAGTAAGGCCGCACCACCGATGATAATGGCAGCGATCGTAACCATGACAATGGGTTCATGGAACGGCACTGCATCCAGCGTCAATTTTCCGAACATCGTATTCTTCCTCGGCCCCTTAGTGAGCGGATTCCGCGTGGCTCATGTCCATGCCTTCCATGCCTTCGTGTGCGTTGTGCTCACCTTCGGGTTGGGTCATGTCCATGCTCTTACCGTGAGCCATAAATTTGTTAATAACATCTTTAAACAAATCGGGTTTCACGTTGGAGAAGTATTCCACCTGGTTGTATTCGCTTGGCACAGCCACTTTCTCGAACGCAGCCATGTCGCTCATGGTGTTTGTGGACTGTTTAGCTTTAGCAACCCATTGGTCGAATTCGGCGCGGTCCTTTGTTGCGATAGCCTTGAACTTCATACCGGAGAAGCCTGGTCCGCTATAGCTTGCGGAGATACCATCATAAGTACCGACTTCGTTGGCGATCAGATGCAGTCGAGTCTGCATACCGGCCATGGCATAAATTTGGCTACCCAGACGCGGGATAAAGAAGGAGTTCATCACGGAGTTGGATGTCACTTTGAACTCAACCGGAGTATTCGCCGGGAAGGCGATTTCATTCACGGTAGCGATACCTTGTTCCGGATAGATGAAGAACCATTTCCAGTCCATGGAAACCACTTCGATGGTAATGGGCTTCTCGTCATGCGCCAGCGGTTTGCTTGGCTCAAGAGCGTGAGTGGTTTTCCAGGTCAAAACGGCAAGGAAAATGATGATTAAGATCGGCACCGTCCAGACCACAGCTTCCACTTTATTGGAGTGTGACCAGTTCGGGCTGTACTTCGCATCTTTATTGCTTGCACGATACTTCCAGGCAAAACCAACAGCCATCAAGATGGCAGGAATAACGACAATCAACATCAGGCCAAATGCCGTCAGTATCAGTGAACGTTGTTCCAGTCCAATCTGTCCTTTAGGGTCAAGCAGCGCAGAATTACAGCCACTGAGTAACGCAGTGCCTGCAATTAATGACAACCATCCCAAACTTTTATTGTATTTCCTGAGTCTCATTTAACGACCTCAATTCCACGGGACCGGGTGGCGTTTAAAGTGTGAGGGCATTTTACGGGAAGGTTACATTACTGTAAACATCCTTGGATCTGTGTTACTGGGTTCTGCCGTGCATGTCACATATGTTGCAATATATGTCGCTTTGACTTTAAGAACCTGTTGCAACATCACGTTATAACGAAAGCAGGCAGGCGGGGGACAGGCTGAGGGTAATTGGTATAACCAATACGAAAATAAAACAATTGTTTAACAATTGATTATCAATAAAAAGACAATCTGGGAACAAAAAATAAATCTGTAGTGGCTGAATCGAGTAAGGAAAATAAAATATATAAAAGGCGTCAATAATTTCCAAATTCTTTGGCGCACAAAATAACAAATATTATTTTTATCAATTGTTGTTTATTTAGCCGTTATAATTACGCAAGGTGATTACAACGGCTTATTAATACGGTTTTTTACGCCAGACGGTTTTTGCGCAGAGCCAGATAATCCAGCAATCCGCCAAAAATCACCCCGCAGACCGCGACCGCCACCGAGACTTCAAGCAGTTCCGGCAGGAAGGAGAAGTTGGTGTAATCCAGCGCATTCATGGTTAACAGCAGCAGCCAAGCCAGCAGCAGGCAGCAGCCCACTACCAACGTCATTAATGCCAGACTGTACGCTCCACGAAATTCCGTACGCGGAATAAAGCTTTCATTTTGCCAGCTATGTTCCAGGGTCTGGCGACATACCAGCAGCAGTATGAGGCCGGGGATCGCTGCAAACACGGAGAACAGATAAAATGTCGGCCAGCCGTGTGCTTCGACAAACCAACCCGCCACCGGGCCAACATAAACGCGACCAACGGCTGAAAGCGCGGAGAGCAGGGCGAACTGGGTCGCTGAGAAGGACTTATTGCACAGCGTCATTAATAAAGCGACAAACGCCGCCGTGCCCATTCCGCCACACAGGTTTTCAAAGAAGACGGCGGCCGCCATACTGAACATGTGTTTGTCAGTGATGGACAATAGCCAGTAGCCTGCATTTGACGCCCCTTGCAGAATGCCAAATATCAGCAATGCGCGGAACAGCGAAAGGCGCTGCATCAGGATCCCGCCGTACAATGCACCAACGATGGTTGCCAGAAGCCCGAGCGTTTTATTCACCACACCAACCTCACCCGCATCAAATCCAACGCCGCGGATCAAAAAGGTGGTGGTCAGGCTCATGGCGAAGGCATCCCCGAGCTTATACAGCACAATAAGCAGCAGGATAAGCCAGGCGTTGTTACGACCAAAGAAGTCGCGCAGCGGAGCCGCAACCGCCTGTTCCAGCGTTTTAGGTACCGGAATGGTGTCAGTCGGTTCAGGTGCTAACAGGGTGGCGATGATACAAGGAATCAACAGCGCTGCCATCAGCCAGTACATCCCTTGCCAGCCCAGCCAGCGATCGGCCATCCACAGGGCCAGTCCGCCTGAAACCAGCATCCCTAATCGATAGCCCAGCACGCTGATAGCAGCGCCGGTGCCGCGCTCTTCTGCGGGCAACACGTCGGTTTTCCAGGCATCAAAGACGATATCCTGCGAGGCCGAGCAAAAAGCGATCACCACTGCGAGTGCGGCCATCCAGCGTAACTGTGTGCCAGGCTCCAGAAAGCCCATCGCGGCGATAGAAATTAACAACAGCACCTGGGTCGCCAGCAGCCAGCCGCGACGTCGACCTAAAAACGGTGGCGTGTAACGGTCCATCAACGGGGACCAGAGAAACTTAAATACGTAGGCCTGACCTACCAGGGAAAAGAAACCGATGGTTTTAAGATCGATATTCTCGACCGTCATCCACGCCTGAAGCGTACCGGAGGTGAGTGCGAGCGGTAAACCGGAGGCGAACCCCAGAATAAGCAGGATAGCTGAGCGTGGTTGCTGAAAAATACGTAAGTAATGACTGGACATGGGCTTCTATAGGCCCGACGAACGCCGGGCCATATGGGCAGAAATTAACGAGCGTTCTGCTTGATGAAATCGTGAACGCTGGTGTCCTGAGACATATCAGCGATGGTGTCGGTCAGCACGCTGTTAACGGCGTCAGCGATATTTTTGTTAGAGGCTTGCAGTGCGCCTTCAACAGAATAGCTTGCGCGGTAGTTTTTGGTCATCTTGTTGCCGTTAGCAGCGGTCGCAATGATGGCGATATCTGCTTTGGTGGCAATGTTATAGCGCACGCTACCCTGAGACACGTCAGCGTACAGCTGGCTAACAATGATTTGCAGGTTTACAGCGCCGTTTGGTCCAATCATATAACCGCGTGCGGTCATCTGTTTTTCCAGTACTTCTTGCAGCAGGAAGCGCAGATCGCGGGACGCAGTCAGCGTAACCAGCTGGTTGTCGCGGGTGACTTTTGCCAGCGCTTGATCCTGACGCTGGTCGGCACCGTTGATGCTAACGGTCACGCCCATCAGGCTTGGGTCCTGCTGTGGCAGGGTAATTTTCGGGGAGACTTCAATAGTGGTCGGCGGCGTTGCGCATCCAGCTAACATGAACATCGCGACTAACGGGAAGAGGATTTTTTTAAACATGCCAGGGCTCTCAGCGAATCTAAATTGTATGGTTAGAGAAAATTCCCGCCATCATAACATCGCCAACGATGAGGGGAAGTGGGTAACGCATGTAAATTCATTGTGTTGTCCGTTTTATGACTTTGTGGAGACCATAAACGGACTTTTTGCAATAAATCGAAGTGAGGATTCAGTGAACTTCATCCGTTTGGCTGAGAAAATCAGACAAGCGCTAATTTTTTGTTGCTAAGGTGTAATGAAAACGGTAAAAGCGGCTAGTATTTAAAGGGATGGGTGACATCTCAGCGTTGTCGGAGGAAAATTTCATGATGATTCGTGAGCAAATAGAAGAAAAATTAAGGGCAGCGTTCGAACCCGTGTTCCTCGAAGTTGTGGATGAAAGCTATCGTCACAATGTCCCGGCTGGTTCTGAAAGCCACTTTAAGGTTGTGCTGGTTAGCGATCGCTTTACAGGTGAACGTTTTCTTAATCGTCATCGGATGATTTACAGCACGTTAACGGCGGAGCTTTCCACAACCGTTCATGCTCTTGCCCTGCATACCTACACCATTAAGGAGTGGGAAGCGTTGCAGGATACGATTTTTGCATCGCCTCCGTGTCGTGGGGCGGGAAGCATCGCGTAAAACGGATTTGCAACAACCGACGCTTTTCCAGTATGTTGCTACAGATTATGTGAAAACGGCCTGCGGGCCGTTTTGTTTTGTCTGAATTCTGGGGCAGTCGTACAGTATTCAGACAAAAATTAGCCGGGAATTGTGAAAAAAGCCGCAGCAACGCGCGATAACCGTTCTCGACTCATAAAAGTGATGCCGCTATAATGCGCGTCTTATTTTTCGGAATGTCTTCGGGATGATTCTGACGACAGGGAATGTGATTGCTTATGAGAACATCCCAGTTCCGCGAAGCCAACAACCTGTGCTTGCGGAGAAGAGTTGACCGAGCACTGTGATTTTTTGAGGTAACAAGATGCAAGTTTCAGTTGAAACCACTCAAGGCCTTGGCCGCCGTGTAACGATTACTATCGCTGCTGACAGCATCGAGACCGCTGTGAAAAGCGAGCTGGTCAACGTAGCGAAGAAAGTGCGTATTGACGGTTTCCGCAAAGGAAAAGTACCGATGAATGTTGTTGCTCAGCGTTATGGCGCATCTGTTCGCCAGGACGTTCTGGGCGACCTGATGAGCCGCAACTTCGTTGACGCGATCATCAAAGAAAAAATCAATCCGGCTGGCGCACCGAACTACGTTCCGGGCGAATACAAACTGGGTGAAGATTTTACTTACGCGGTAGAGTTCGAAGTTTACCCGGAAGTTGAGCTGACTGGTCTGGAAGCAATCGAAGTTGAAAAACCGGTTGTTGAAGTCACCGACGCTGACGTTGACGTGATGCTGGATACCCTGCGTAAGCAGCAGGCTACCTGGAAAGACAAAGACGGCGCTGCTGATGCAGAAGACCGTGTAACCATCGACTTCACCGGTTCTGTAGACGGCGAAGAGTTCGAAGGCGGCAAAGCGTCTGACTTCGTACTGGCGATGGGCCAGGGTCGTATGATCCCAGGCTTTGAAGAAGGCGTTAAAGGCCACAAAGCTGGCGAAGAGTTCACTATCGACGTGACTTTCCCGGAAGAGTACCACGCTGAAAACCTGAAAGGTAAAGCCGCTAAGTTCGTTATCAACCTGAAGAAAGTTGAAGAACGCGAACTGCCGGAACTGACTGAAGAATTCATCAAACGTTTCGGCGTTGAAGATGGTTCCGTAGCAGGTCTGCGCGCTGAAGTACGCAAAAACATGGAACGCGAGCTGAAAGGCGCTGTGCGTAACCGCGTTAAGTCTCAGGCGATCGAAGGTCTGGTAAAAGCTAACGACATCGACGTTCCGGCTGCGCTGATCGACAGCGAAATCGACGTTCTGCGTCGTCAGGCTGCACAGCGTTTCGGCGGCAACGAGAAACAAGCTCTGGAACTGCCGCGTGAACTGTTCGAAGAACAGGCTAAGCGTCGCGTAGTTGTTGGTCTGCTGCTGGGCGAAGTGATTCGCACAAACGAACTGAAAGCTGACGAAGATCGCGTTAAAGGCCTGATCGAAGAGATGGCTTCTGCTTACGAAGATCCGAAAGAAGTGGTTGAGTTCTACAGCAAAAATAAAGAGCTGATGGACAACATGCGTAACGTCGCTCTGGAAGAGCAGGCTGTTGAAGCCGTTCTGGCGAAAGCGAAAGTGACTGAAAAAGCCACTTCCTTCAACGAGCTGATGAACCAGCAGGCGTAATTCGTCGCTTTTTTAGCTCGAATTTCGTACGCAAGCCCGTCACCTTTTGGTGGCGGGTTTTTTTTTGTCACGCATTTTGCATGGGAAGAGTGCGAAAACAGCGTTTCAGTGTTAGCGTTACAACAAAAGATTGTTATGCTTGAATTATGGCGATGTCGTACCCATTACTGAGGGACTAGCTGATAATCCGTCCATAAGGTTACAATCAGCACAGCAGGTTTTTTCAAATTTTATCCAGGAGACGGAAATGTCATACAGCGGCGAACGAGATAACTTTGCACCCCATATGGCGCTGGTGCCGATGGTCATTGAACAGACCTCACGTGGTGAGCGCTCTTTTGATATCTATTCTCGTCTACTTAAGGAACGCGTCATTTTTCTGACCGGCCAGGTCGAAGACCATATGGCTAACCTGATCGTGGCGCAGATGCTGTTCCTGGAAGCAGAAAACCCAGAAAAAGATATCTACCTGTACATCAACTCCCCTGGTGGAGTGATCACTGCCGGGATGTCTATCTATGACACCATGCAGTTTATTAAGCCGGACGTCAGCACCATTTGTATGGGCCAGGCGGCCTCAATGGGGGCGTTCCTGCTGACCGCCGGGGCGAAAGGCAAACGTTTTTGCCTGCCTAACTCTCGCGTCATGATCCACCAGCCTCTGGGCGGTTACCAGGGCCAGGCAACGGATATTGAAATTCATGCCCGTGAAATCCTGAAGGTAAAAGGGCGCATGAACGAACTTATGGCGCATCATACGGGTCAATCTCTTGAGCAGATTGAACGTGATACCGAGCGCGATCGCTTCCTCTCCGCTTCTGAAGCGGTAGAGTACGGTCTGGTCGACTCGATTTTGACCCATCGTAATTAATGCCCAGTGCGCAGGTGTGCCGCTATAATTACCTGGAGCGGCACAACGCTGACTAGCGTCTTGCGCCTGAGAATGGCATTTGCGTCGTCGTGTGCGGCACAAAGAACAAAGAAGAGGTTTTGACCCATGACAGATAAACGCAAAGATGGCTCGGGCAAATTGTTGTACTGCTCTTTTTGCGGCAAAAGCCAGCATGAAGTGCGTAAGCTGATTGCCGGTCCATCCGTGTATATCTGCGACGAATGTGTTGATTTATGCAACGACATCATTCGCGAAGAGATTAAGGAAGTAGCACCGCACCGTGAACGCAGTGCGCTGCCGACGCCACATGAAATTCGCAACCACCTGGACGATTACGTTATCGGTCAGGAGCAGGCGAAGAAAGTGCTGGCGGTCGCGGTATACAACCATTACAAACGTCTGCGCAACGGCGACACCAGCAATGGGGTTGAGTTGGGCAAAAGTAACATCCTGCTGATTGGTCCGACGGGTTCCGGTAAAACGCTGCTGGCTGAAACGCTGGCGCGCCTGCTGGACGTTCCGTTCACTATGGCCGACGCCACCACGCTGACCGAAGCCGGTTATGTGGGTGAAGATGTTGAAAATATTATTCAGAAACTGTTGCAGAAGTGCGATTACGACGTGCAGAAAGCACAGCGTGGGATCGTCTATATCGATGAAATCGACAAGATTTCTCGTAAGTCTGACAACCCGTCCATTACCCGTGACGTTTCCGGCGAAGGCGTACAGCAGGCGCTGTTGAAACTGATCGAAGGTACGGTTGCCGCCGTTCCGCCGCAGGGTGGTCGTAAACATCCTCAGCAGGAATTCCTGCAGGTTGATACCTCCAAGATCCTGTTTATCTGCGGTGGTGCCTTTGCCGGTCTGGATAAAGTGATTGCTAACCGTGTTGAAACTGGCTCCGGCATTGGTTTTGGCGCAACGGTAAAAGCACAGTCTGATAAAGCCAGCGAAGGTGAACTGCTGTCGCAGGTCGAACCGGAAGATCTGATCAAATTTGGTCTGATCCCTGAGTTCATTGGTCGTCTGCCGGTTGTGGCAACCCTGAGCGAACTGAGTGAAGAAGCGCTGATTCAGATCCTCAAAGAGCCGAAAAATGCCCTGACCAAGCAGTACCAGGCGTTGTTCAATCTTGAAGGTGTTGATCTGGAGTTCCGTGAGGAAGCGCTGGATGCGATCGCCAAGAAAGCGATGGCGCGTAAAACCGGTGCCCGTGGTCTGCGTTCTATCGTCGAAGCCGCGCTGCTTGACACCATGTACGATCTGCCTTCTATGGAAGACGTCGAAAAAGTGGTGATCGACGAGTCGGTGATTGGCGGCCAGAGCAAGCCATTGCTGATTTACGGTAAGCCGGAAGCACAGCAGGCATCTGGCGAATAATTCATCAATTCATACAGACATTTAATTAAAAAGGGGGGATTTTATCTCCCCTTTTATTTTTCCGTAAACATGGCGTTGAATGTGTGGGAAACATCCCCATATACTGACATACATGTTAAAGGTGGTGTGAAGCACAGTCGTACCACCTGATTACCTGGCGGAAACTAAACTAAGAGAGAGCTCTATGAATCCTGAGCGTTCTGAACGCATTGAAATCCCCGTATTGCCGTTGCGCGATGTGGTGGTTTATCCGCACATGGTCATACCCTTATTTGTAGGGCGGGAAAAATCTATCCGTTGTCTGGAAGCGGCTATGGACCATGATAAAAAAATCATGCTGGTCGCACAGAAAGAAGCGTCAACGGATGAGCCGGGTGTAAACGATCTTTTCACCGTCGGGACCGTGGCCTCTATTTTGCAGATGCTGAAACTGCCTGACGGCACCGTAAAAGTGCTGGTCGAGGGGTTACAGCGCGCGCGTATTTCAGCGCTGTCTGACAACGGCGAGCATTTCTCTGCGAAAGCAGAGTACCTTGACTCGCCTGCTATTGATGAGCGCGAACAGGAAGTGCTGGTGCGTACTGCTATCAGCCAGTTCGAAGGCTACATCAAGCTGAACAAGAAAATCCCACCAGAAGTGCTGACGTCGCTGAACAGCATCGACGATCCTGCACGTCTGGCGGACACCATCGCAGCGCACATGCCGCTGAAGCTGGCTGACAAACAGTCCGTGCTGGAGATGTCCGACGTTAACGAACGTCTGGAATATCTGATGGCGATGATGGAGTCTGAAATCGATCTGCTGCAGGTTGAGAAACGCATTCGCAACCGTGTGAAAAAGCAGATGGAAAAATCCCAGCGTGAGTACTATCTGAACGAGCAGATGAAAGCTATTCAGAAAGAGCTCGGCGAGATGGACGATGCGCCGGACGAAAACGAAGCGCTGAAGCGTAAGATCGACGCGGCGAAAATGCCGAAAGAGGCAAAAGAGAAAGCGGAAGCGGAACTGCAGAAGCTGAAAATGATGTCTCCGATGTCGGCGGAAGCGACCGTAGTGCGTGGCTACATCGACTGGATGGTTCAGGTACCGTGGAATGCGCGTAGCAAGGTCAAAAAAGACCTGCGTCAGGCGCAGGAAATCCTCGATACCGACCATTACGGTCTGGAACGCGTCAAAGATCGTATCCTTGAGTATCTCGCGGTTCAAAGCCGTGTGAACAAAATCAAGGGACCGATCCTGTGTCTGGTTGGGCCGCCGGGGGTAGGTAAAACTTCTCTGGGGCAGTCCATCGCCAAGGCGACTGGGCGTAAATACATCCGTATGGCGCTGGGCGGCGTGCGTGATGAGGCTGAAATTCGCGGTCACCGCCGGACCTATATCGGTTCTATGCCGGGTAAACTGATCCAGAAAATGGCTAAAGTGGGTGTTAAAAACCCGCTGTTCCTGCTTGATGAGATCGACAAAATGTCTTCCGACATGCGTGGCGATCCGGCTTCCGCACTGCTTGAGGTGCTGGATCCAGAGCAGAACGTGGCGTTCAGCGATCACTACCTGGAAGTGGACTACGATCTCAGCGACGTGATGTTCGTTGCGACCTCTAACTCCATGAATATTCCGGCGCCGTTGCTGGATCGTATGGAAGTGATCCGTCTGTCCGGTTATACCGAAGACGAGAAGCTGAATATTGCAAAACGTCACCTGTTGCCGAAACAGATTGAGCGTAACGCGCTGAAAAAAGGTGAGCTGACGGTCGACGATAGCGCCATTGTAGGCATTATTCGTTACTACACCCGTGAAGCGGGCGTGCGTAGTCTGGAGCGCGAAATCTCCAAACTGTGCCGTAAAGCGGTGAAACAGCTGTTGCTCGACAAGTCGCTGAAACATATCGAGATCAATGGCGATAATCTGCACGACTATCTGGGCGTACAGCGCTTTGATTATGGCCGCGCGGACAACGAAAACCGCGTTGGTCAGGTAACCGGCCTGGCGTGGACGGAAGTGGGCGGCGATCTGTTGACCATCGAAACCGCCTGCGTACCGGGTAAAGGTAAACTGACCTACACCGGTTCTCTGGGTGAAGTCATGCAGGAATCTATTCAGGCTGCACTGACCGTGGTACGTGCGCGTGCGGAAAAACTGGGTATTAATCCGGACTTTTACGAAAAACGCGACATTCACGTTCACGTACCTGAAGGAGCGACGCCGAAAGATGGCCCAAGTGCGGGTATTGCCATGTGTACCGCGCTGGTTTCTTGTCTTACCGGTAACCCGGTTCGCGCCGACGTGGCGATGACCGGCGAGATCACCCTGCGTGGTCAGGTTCTGCCAATCGGTGGTTTGAAAGAAAAACTGCTGGCGGCACACCGTGGCGGTATTAAAACGGTCTTAATTCCTGATGAGAACAAACGTGACCTGGAAGAGATTCCGGATAACGTAATTGCCGATCTGGACATCCATCCGGTGAAACGCATTGAGGAAGTTCTGGCTCTTGCGTTGCAAAATGAACCCTCTGGAATGCAGGTTGTGACGGCAAAATAGTGACCTCGCGCAAAGAGCATTAATAAAAACAGGGCTGGCAGGCCATTTCGGGCTTGCCAGCCTTTTTTTGTATAGCTAATTTAGATGACGGATTAGGCTTGCCATCATTAACGGGTGTTGTAAGGGCATGGCAGGCCTGATATAACTGCTGCGCGGTCGCACTTTGAAGGATTCAGGTGCGATATAAATTATAAAGAGGAAGAGAAGAGTGAATAAATCTCAACTGATCGACAAAATTGCTGCAGGGGCTGATATCTCTAAAGCTGCGGCTGGACGTGCGTTAGATGCAATTATTGCTTCTGTTACCGAATCTCTGAAAGAAGGTGATGACGTAGCGCTGGTAGGTTTTGGTACTTTTGCCGTTAAAGAGCGTGCTGCCCGTACTGGTCGCAACCCGCAAACAGGTAAAGAGATCACCATTGCCGCGGCTAAAGTACCGGGCTTCCGTGCAGGTAAAGCACTGAAAGACGCGGTAAACTAAGTGATTTCCCCTTTGGGGATGTGACGAAGTACAAGGGCGCATCGACTGATGTGCCTTTTTTATTTGTAATTCCGGTACTTTCTACGTGTTGTGGGCTGACAATTACCCCTGTTTCTTGTCACAATAGGCCTTTGTGCGCAGCGTTCAGGAAACGCTATGCTGCGTGAAGCATATATACTCAAAATCCTTGCCGCCGTTGTTGTGTCAACGCGCAGGCGGCTTTAGAGATAACGCGTATAGTCATCTACAGCGGAGTGTGGTTACACCATGATGGACAGCTTACGCACGGCTGCTAACAGTCTCGTGCTCAAGATTATTTTCGGTATCATTATCGTGTCGTTCATTTTGACCGGCGTGAGTGGTTACCTGATTGGCGGGGGCAATAACTTCGCCGCCAAAGTGAATGGCCAGGAGATCAGCCGCGGGCAGTTCGAGAATGCGTTCAACAGCGAACGTAACCGCATGCAGCAACAGCTGGGCGATCAATACTCCGAGCTGGCCGCGAACGAAGGTTACATGAAAACGCTGCGTCAGCAGGTGCTGAATCGTCTTGTTGACGAAGCGCTGCTGGATCAGTATTCCCGCGAGCTTAAGCTCAACATCAGCGACGATCAGATTAAACAGGCTATTTTTGCCACGCCTGCTTTCCAGGTCGACGGTAAATTTGATAACAACCGCTATAACGCAATTGTTAATCAGATGGGCATGACCGCAGACCAGTACGCTCAGGCATTACGTAATCAGCTTACTACCCAGCAGCTGATTAACGGCGTTGCCGGTACGGACTTTATGCTGAAAGGCGAAACGGACGAACTGGCGGCGCTGGTCGCACAGCAGCGGATCGTGCGCGAGGCGACGATTGACGTTAACGCACTGGCCGCGAAGCAGTCTGTTACCGAGCAGGAAGTTGCCAGCTACTACGAGCAGAATAAAAACAACTTTATGACGCCGGAACAGTTCCGCGTGAGCTACATCAAGCTGGATGCTGCTGCTATGCAGGAGACGGCCAGCGATGCTGATATTCAGTCTTACTATGACCAGCATCAGGATCAGTTCACTCAGCCGCAGCGTAACCGCTATAGCATCATTCAGACCAAAACTGAAGATGAAGCCAAAGCGGTACTGGACGAGCTGAATAAAGGCGGTGACTTTGCTGCGCTGGCGAAAGAAAAATCTGCCGATATCATCTCTGCCCGTAAAGGCGGCGATATGGGATGGCTGGAAGATTCAACCACCCCGGATGAGCTGAAAAATGCCGGTCTGAAAGAAAAAGGCCAACTGTCTGGCGTAATTAAGTCTTCCGTTGGTTTCCTCGTTGCGCGTCTTGACGACGTACAGCCTGCACAGGTTAAACCGCTGAGCGAAGCCCGTGACGACATTGCGGCAAAAGTGAAGCAGGAAAAAGCGCTGGATGCCTACTATGCGCTGCAACAGAAAGTCAGCGATGCGGCCAGCAACGATAACGAATCTCTGGCGGGTGCAGAGCAGGCAGCAGGTATGAAAGCGGTTGAAACGGGCTGGTTTAGCCGTGACAGCCTGCCGGAAGAACTGAATTTCAAACCAGTCGCTGACATCATTTTCAATGGTGGTCTGGTTGGCGAGAACGGTACACCTGGCAGTAACTCCGATATCATCACCGTGGATGGCGATCGCGCGTTCGTGCTGCGTATTGCAGAGCACAAAGCCGAAGCCGTGAAGCCACTGGCTGAAGTGAAAGAGCAGGTAACTGCGCTCGTTAAGCACAATAAAGCAGAGCAGCAGGCTAAGCTTGATGCCGATAAACTGCTGGCGGATCTGAAAGCCGGTAAAGGCGATGAAGCGATGAAAGCTGCGGGTCTGAGCTTTGGCGAGGCAAAAACGCTGAGCCGTACGGGTCAGGATCCGTTGAGCCAGGCTGCCTTTGGTCTGAGCCTGCCGGCGAAAGACAAGCCGAGCTACGGCGTAGCGAACGACATGCAGGGTAACGTTGTTCTGTTGGCGCTGGACGAGGTGAAAGCCGGTTCTATGCCTGAAGCGCAGAAGAAAGCGATGGTTCAGGGGATCACTCAGAACAACGCGCAGATTGTCTTCGAAGCGCTGATGAGCAACCTGCGTAAAGCCGCAAAAATTAAAATCGGTGATGCGCTGGAACAGCAGCAATAACCGAGGCAGTTCGCAAAAAATTGCAAAAAGTTGTATCTACCAAAGGCCGCTTTCGCGGCCTTTTCCATTTCTGATATTTGCCGTTTGTCTGCCGTTCTGCACCTCGCTATCGTGATTCCACTGTTAACAAACAAGGAGAAAACAGTATGAAACATGGAATCAAAGCCCTGCTTATCACTCTTTCATTGACCTGCGCTGGTATGGCCCAAACTGCATTGGCGGCTGAGCCTGTCGCCAAAAGCCAGGCGACACAAACCAAAGCGGAAAACTCAGGGGCGGCACAAAGCAAAGCCACACTGCCCGCTAAAGCAAGCGACGATGAAGGCACCAGGGTAAGCATCAACAGCGCTTCTGCGGAGGATTTAGCGCGAGTCATGAATGGCGTAGGTCTGAAGAAAGCGCAGGCGATTGTGAGCTATCGTGAGGAGTACGGACCGTTTAAAACGGTGGAGGACTTAAAGCAGGTACCGGGTATGGGCAGTTCGCTGGTGGAGCGTAATTTGGCAGTTTTAACACTTTAATAACTTGCACAGCGCTGAAAATTTGCCAGACTAGAGAGGTCATACCAGTTATGGCCTCACTACCCTGAATATATTCCTATAAAAACGTAAGGTTCCTGCGCTATGCAAACACAAATCAAAGTCCGTGGTTTTCATCTTGATGTCTATCAGCACGTCAACAACGCCCGCTATCTCGAGTTTTTGGAAGAAGCCCGCTGGGATGGTCTGGAAAACAGCGACAGCTTTCAATGGATGACTGCACATAACATCGCTTTTGTGGTCGTGAATATAAATATTAACTACCGTCGTCCAGCGGTGCTAAGCGACCTGCTGACCATCACTAGTCAGGTGCAACAGCTAAATGGCAAAAGCGGGGTGTTAAACCAGACAATTACCCTGGAACCGGAAGGGCAGGTAGTGGCCGACGCGTTGATTACCTTCGTCTGTATTGATTTGAAAACGCAAAAAGCGCTGCCGCTGGAAGGGGAGTTACGCGAAAAACTGGAGCAGATGGTGCAGTAGCTCAACGTTGCCTGATGGCGCTTCGCTTATCAGGCCTACGGGCGATATTGTGTACGATGAATGCTGTCGGTAGGCCGGATAAGGCGTTTACGCCGCCATCCGGCACTATTCACTCAATTATTTCAGGCCGGTTTTCTGCTTCATTGCCGCCATCACTGCCGGTTTATCCGCCAGATAATGGTTCAGGCCGTTGGCACGCAGATTACACGCCGCACAGTGACCGCAACCGTCACCTTTGATGCCGTTATAGCAAGTTAGTGTTTCTTCGCGTACCAGGTCCAGCTTGCCCCAGTAATCAGCCAACGCCCAGGTTTCGGCTTTATCGATCCACATCAGTGGGGTTTCAAAGCGAATATCTTTCGCCATCCCCAGGCTTACGGCATGGTTCAGGGCTTTGACGAACTCATCGCGACAGTCCGGGTATCCAGAGAAATCCGTTTCACAAACGCCGGTAATGACAGCCTCTGCCTGTACCTGGTACGCGTAAATTGCTGCTAGCGTTAAGAACAGAATATTGCGTCCTGGCACAAAGGTATTGGGAATGCCGTTCGCATCCGGTTCGTAATCGGGTACCGGAATATTATCGCGGGTCAGGCTGCTGACAGCCAGTTCACTGAGCAGCGTGACATCAAGCACTTTGTGCGCGCGTGCGCCAAGTTTTAAGGCCAGGTCACGTGCGACATCAATCTCAGCGCGATGGCGCTGACCATAATCAAAGGTCACGCAGTGCACTTCATCATACTGATGCAGCGCTTGCGCCAGACAAGTCGTGGAGTCCTGACCTCCACTGAATACAACAACGGCACGTTTCATGGCTTTTCCTGACAAAATAACGAAGCCCTTATGGTAGCGCCTGGGCGTGTCGCCGACCAGCTTCTTCACGCTGAAGGAGGTGGCAACCAGGCTTCGGTAAATTCGAACCAGCCACGAGGATTCAGGCGTACGCCGTTCACCCCTGGTGGCGCGCTGATGCGATAGTGATAATTGAAGAGTGGCGTCAGGGTAGCGTCATGCATTAGCGTGGCGAAAACTTGTTGTAAAGCCGCGTGGCGATCGTCCTCATCGGCCTGGATTTGTAGGGCATCCAGGGTCGTTTGCAGATGTGTGTATGCTGGCGCACTCAATACATGTGACCAGAGCTGATCGCAGCGCAACCACTGTTCGAGAGTATATTCAGGTGCTTCACCAATCAGCCTGTCGCCCATCATCAGGTCGGCCTGGGCTAGGGGATGATTGCCATCCCAGTTTTTAGCATTATGAAAAATAAGCGTTAATTCACAGCCGAGCAGAGCCAACGCATGGCAAAGCTGTTCAGCCATAGCGTGAAGTTCTACCGGCAGATGATAAGCCAGCGTCAGCTTTTCCGGTAATGCTACCTCGTCGAGTTCATCCCAGTGCGGGATACTCCATCCGGGCAGCAGTGCATTGCTTGGCGTGATCAGATTTTCATCCACTTCAAGCGTTTGTAGCAGGGAAGAACGGTGGATAATATCGACCAGTCGACGAGCCTGCTGCGTATTCAGGTGCGCGCTTTTTCTGAGTGTGAGATAGCAAAAACCAAGGCTGATGCCGCTGCTTACCTGGCTTAGCATAGGTAACTCTTCGGGTTTACCAATCGCAATTTGCACCGGATGGCGGCAGCTGGTGCCCAAATCCTGGGAGAAGAGCTGCGGGGTTATCCAGTATTCAATGGCTTTTAGCAGCGGATGACTCAGATGGTAGTGATCGTGACTCTCGATACGCACCAGCTCAGGAGTAAACAGTGTCAACCGGAACGGGCCGGTCCCCACAAACGGGTGCTCAGGATGCGCCAGGTGACTGCTGTAGCTCGCCAGACGGTGCGCCAGCCAGAAGTCGGGACGATGCAGAATAAAGGTCAGACACTGGGGATGCGTAACCTCAATGCGCTTTACGCTGATAAATAGCTTATTCAGCGCAGGTAACTCTAACAGCTTCAGCAACTGTTGATGTAGCTGCGTGCTGCTTACCGTATCGCCGTTATGCCAATGCAGGGTGGAACGAATATAGAAATCCCAGCGCAGGCCGTCAGCGGAGATATTCCAGTGGTGGGCTAAGTCTCCACAGGGACGTTGCGTAGTGCTGTCAAATCGGGTCAGGCCAGAGAAAACTTGTCCAGCGAGGTGTTGCTCCGCGCGACCGGGGAGAAATCCAGGGTGCAAAGGGTCAAGCGGGCGGTAATAGGGGATACGCAGGGTTGGCGTGTCATTTTGCCATTGGCCGCCCATAAACGGTTGTAGCAACGTTCTTAATTCTCCCGGTGCTAACTGAGCGAGTTCCAGCACGCTAAGCTGTTCTCCCTTTTGCAGCGCCTGTTCCATCATGGTGTTGCGTAGGGAATCCGGCGTCACCAAAAAGCGTAATTGCCCGCGTTTCCCACGCCCAGACTGGGCGTGCCACTCCAGCCAGCCAGCATACTGCGCTTGCTTCAGCAGGGTACGCACGTGGCGCTCACTGCAAAAACAGCGTTCGGCCAGTTCCCCGACGGTCACCGACTGCGGTTCGCCGTTCGAAGGCTGCCACAGGCGTTGGTACTGGTTCAGGCGATTCAACAATCTCATATAAACCCGGAACAATTCATTTTATCTATTCACTATTACTTCCGTATATCTCAGGTGATACTGAATCACAAGTTAACCGCGTCACAGTGTGGAGAAAGAAATGGCTCGTCTGGCTGCATTTGATATGGATGGCACCCTTTTGATGCCGAATCACCATTTAGGTGACGAAACGCTTTCAACGCTGGCGCGCCTGCGTGAACGCGATATCACTCTGACATTTGCCACTGGCCGCCATGTGCTGGAAATGCGCCACATTTTGGGTTCTATCTCACTGGACGCCTTTTTGATCACCGGTAACGGCACGCGCATTCACTCTCTTGAGGGCGATGTGTTGCACCGTCAGGATCTGGATCCGAATGTTGCGGATATCGTGTTACATCAGAAATGGGATACCACCGCCAGCATGCATGTCTTTAATGACAACGGTTGGTTTACCGGACAAGAGATCCCCTCGCTGCTACAGGCGCATGTGTATAGCGGATTTCGCTACCAGATCGTCGATGTGAAACGTATTCCGGCTCATCAGGTAACGAAGATCTGTTTCTGCGGCGATCATGAGTCTCTGATCCAGTTGCGCATTCAACTGAATGAAGCGCTGGGAGAACAGGCGAATCTCTGTTTCTCCGCGGTTGATTGCCTTGAGGTACTACCGCTGGGCTGTAACAAAGGATCCGCGCTGGCGGTATTGAGTGACCACTTAGGATATTCAATGTCCGAGTGTATGGCGTTTGGCGATGCTATGAACGATCGCGAAATGTTAGGCAGCGTTGGGCGCGGCCTGATTATGGGTAACGCAATGCCGCAACTGATGGCTGAACTGCCTCATTTATCGGTGATTGGACATTGCCGTAATCAGGCGGTGTCACACTTTTTGACGCATTGGCTGGACAATCCGCATCTACCTTATTCCCCCGAATGAGAGATCCCTTCCAGCAAGCCAGACTTCGCGTCTGGCTTTTTTTTGTCTGCTTAGTGTGTATTCAGCAACTGGGCAAGTTCCGCTTTCCACGGCGTTAAATCACCGATGTGCGCGTCAACCCATTGCGGGTTGTAGTAGGTTTCCAGATAGCGTTCACCGCTGTCGCAGAGCAGCGTCACCAGTGAACCGGTTTCTCCGGCATTGCGCATGCGCGCGGCAAGTTGCAGCGTTCCCCACATGTTGGTGCCGGTTGAGGCACCGACTTTACGACCCAACTGCGTTTCCAGCCAGTGCGCGGTAGCCACGCTGGCGGCATCCGGCACGCGCAGCATTTCATCGACCACATCAGGAATGAAAGAGGGTTCTACGCGCGGACGCCCGATACCTTCAATTTTGCTTCCTACCGGGCTGCGCAATGTCGCATCGCGATCCTGCCAGAAGGGCAGAAAAACCGAATTCTCCGGATCCACTACCATCAGGCGAGTATCGTAGCCCTGACAGCGGATATAGCGGCCAATGGTTGCTGAGGTGCCGCCGGTGCCGGCGCTCATCACGATATGGCGGGGAACGGGGTTGGGCTCGCACTGCATCTGACGAAAGATGCTGTCGGCAATATTATTATTGCCACGCCAGTCGGTGGCGCGCTCAGCATAAGTGAACTGGTCCATGTAATGACCGTTCAGTTCACGCGCCAATTGTTCAGAGGCCGCGTAGATTTCGCAGGCGCTTTGCACGAAATGACAGCGACCGCCGTAAAATTCAATCTGTTCAACTTTACGTTTCGCCGTACAGGAAGGCATGACGGCAATAAACGGCAGCCCTAACAGTCGAGCGAAATAAGCCTCAGATACCGCCGTTGAACCGGACGATGATTCAATGATGGTGGTGCCTTCTTTGATCCAGCCATTGCACAATCCGTACAGAAACAGTGAGCGCGCCAGACGATGCTTCAGGCTCCCGGTCGGATGCGTGCTCTCATCTTTTAAATAGATCTGAATGCCCGGAAACGCCGGTAGCGACAGACGAATGAGATGCGTATCTGCAGAACGCTGATAATCCGCGTTGATTTCATTGATGGCGTTTTTAACCCAGGAGCTATTCATCATTAATAGATATCCGTTTGTCATTTTGTGCCCAGAATAGCGAAAAGCACGGAAAAAATTGTTGCCATTTAGCCTTTAAAATAGAATGTAAGTAGAAAATTCTTCTCTGTGGAGTGGATATGCTAGACAAAATTGACCGTAAGCTGCTTGGCTTACTGCAACAGGACTGCACCCTTTCTTTGCAGGCGTTAGCAGATGCCGTTAATCTGACTACCACTCCCTGTTGGAAACGCCTCAAACGGCTCGAGGATGACGGTGTTCTGCTGGGCAGAGTCGCCTTGCTGGATCCGGAAAAACTGGGGCTGGGCTTAACCGCGTTTGTGCTGATCAAAACTCAGCATCACAGCAGCGAATGGTATTGCCGCTTTGTCACTGAAGTGACCGGAATGCCCGAGGTTCTGGGGTTCTGGCGTATGGCAGGGGAGTATGATTACCTGATGCGAGTGCAGGTCGCTGATATGAAAAGCTACGATGAATTTTATAAGCGCCTGGTGAACAGCGTACCGGGCCTGTCTGACGTCACCTCCAGCTTTGCTATGGAACAGATTAAATACACAACTGCTCTCCCTATTGAATAATTCTCCCGGCGCTTATTGCCGGAAATTTTGTCAGGACATAACGCGTGCGATTATTTGCTCAATTAAGCTGGTACTTCCGCCGGGAGTGGCGTCGCTACCTCGGGGCGGTGGCCCTGCTTATCATCATCGCTATCCTTCAGCTTATTCCGCCGAAAGTGGTGGGGATCATTGTGGATGGCGTAACGACACAACGCTTCACCACCGAGCGGCTGCTGATGTGGGTGGGAACCATTGCTCTGATCGCCGTGGTAGTTTATTTACTGCGCTATGTCTGGCGCGTGCTGCTGTTTGGCGCATCCTACCAACTGGCAGTTGAGCTGCGGGAAGATTATTACCGTCAGTTGAGTCGTCAGCATCCAGAGTTTTATCTGCGTCACCGCACTGGCGATCTGATGGCGCGTGCAACTAACGATGTTGACCGCGTGGTATTCGCCGCCGGGGAAGGCGTACTGACGCTTGTAGATTCGCTGGTCATGGGATGTGCGGTGCTGATCGTGATGTCAACGCAGATAAGCTGGCAACTAACGTTGATTGCGCTGCTGCCGATGCCGGTGATGGCGATAATGATCAAACGTTACGGTGATCGACTCCATAACCGCTTTAAGCTGGCGCAGGCGGCGTTTTCCAGCCTCAACGATCGTACTCAGGAAAGCCTGACCAGTATTCGTATGATCAAGGCCTTTGGTCTGGAGGATCGGCAGTCGGCATTATTTGCCGCTGATGCTGAAGATACAGGTAAGAAAAACCTGCGCGTGGCGCGCATTGACGCCCGCTTTGATCCCACGATTTATATCGCCATTGGGATGGCTAACCTGCTGGCGATTGCCGGGGGAAGCTGGATGGTGGTGCACGGTTCGCTGACGCTCGGCCAGCTCACCAGCTTTATGATGTATCTCGGTCTGATGATTTGGCCGATGCTGGCGCTGGCATGGATGTTTAACATCGTCGAGCGCGGCAGCGCCGCGTATAGCCGAATTCGCGCCATGCTGGCAGAAGCGCCGGTAGTGGATGACGGTACTGAACTGGTGCCGGAAGGACGCGGCGAGCTGGCGGTAGCGATTCGCGAATTTTGTTACCCGCAAACCACCCACCCGGCGCTGGAAAATGTGAATTTTCAGCTTAAACCAGGGCAGATGCTGGGCATCTGTGGTCCGACCGGCGCGGGGAAAAGTACGGTGCTGTCGCTGATCCAGCGTCATTTTGATATCACCCAAGGCGATGTACGCTTTCATGATATCCCATTAACGCGCTTACAGCTGGATAGCTGGCGCAGCCGACTGGCGGTTGTCAGCCAGACGCCATTCCTGTTTTCCGATACCGTCGGCAATAACATCGCCTTAGGACGCCCGCAGGCCACCCAGGCAGAGATCGAGCATGTGGCGCGCCTTGCCAGCGTTCATGAAGATATTTTACGTCTTCCTCAGGGCTATGACACCGAAGTGGGCGAACGTGGGGTGATGCTGTCTGGTGGACAAAAACAGCGTATTTCTATCGCCCGAGCGCTACTGCTGAACGCTGAAATCCTGATTCTGGATGATGCGTTATCGGCGGTAGATGGTCGTACCGAGCATCAGATCCTGCATAACCTGCGTCAGTGGGGCGAAGGCAGAACCGTGATTATCAGCGCCCACCGTTTATCGGCTCTGACGGAAGCTAACGAGATTATCGTGATGCAGCATGGGCATATTGCCCAGCGCGGTGAGCATGAATCTTTAGTGCAACAGCCCGGCTGGTATCGCGATATGTACCGCTATCAGCAACTGGAAGCGGCGCTGTCTGATGCGCCAGAAATAAACGAGGAGGCGGCTAATGCGTAGTTTTGGGCAACTATGGCCGACCCTGAAAAGATTGCTGGCGTATGGTTCACCATGGCGAAAACAGTTGGCGATTGCGGTAGTTATGCTGTGGGTGGCGGCTGCGGCGGAAGTCAGCGGTCCGCTGTTGATTAGCTATTTTATTGATAACATGGTGGCGAAGAACAATCTGCCGTTGGCGATGGTTGTCGGGCTGGTTGCGGCCTATGTCGGTCTGCAACTGCTGGCGGCAGGCCTGCATTACGCGCAGTCGTTGTTGTTTAACCAGGCGGCGGTTGGCGTCGTACAACAGTTACGCACTGACGTAATGGACGCTGCGCTGCGCCAGCCGCTCAGCGCCTTTGATACTCAGCCCGTCGGGCAGCTTATCTCACGTGTGACCAATGACACCGAAGTTATTCGCGACCTGTACGTGACGGTGGTCGCAACGGTTCTGCGCAGCGCGGCCTTAATCGGTGCCATGCTGGTGGCGATGTTCAGCCTCGAGTGGCGTATGGCGCTGGTGGCGATGGCCATTTTCCCGGCGGTGATGGTGGTGATGGTGATTTATCAACGCTACAGCACCCCGATTGTGCGTCGGGTGCGCGCTTATCTGGCGGATATTAACGATGGCTTTAACGAAGTCATCAACGGCATGAGCGTTATCCAGCAGTTCCGCCAGCAGGCGCGATTTGGCGAGAGAATGGGGGAGGCCAGCCGCTCGCACTATATGGCGCGTATGCAAACCCTGCGACTGGATGGCTTTTTGCTGCGCCCGCTGCTGAGCCTTTTCTCGGCGCTGATCCTCTGCGGTTTGCTGATGTTGTTCAGCTTTACCTCTGGCAGCTCCATTGAGGTTGGCGTGCTGTACGCGTTTATCAGCTACCTCGGCCGTTTGAACGAACCGCTGATCGAGCTGACCACCCAGCAATCCATGCTGCAGCAGGCGGTTGTCGCCGGTGAGCGAGTGTTCGAACTGATGGACGGGCCTCGTCAGCGCTATGGTGAAGACGATCGCCCGCTCAAAAGCGGGGACATTGAGGTGGATAACGTTTCATTTGCCTATCGTGACGACAATCTGGTGCTGCAAAACATCAGTCTGTCCGTGCCTTCGCGCAGCTTTGTAGCCTTGGTCGGACACACCGGTAGCGGCAAAAGTACGCTGGCCAGTCTGCTGATGGGTTACTACCCGTTGACGCAGGGCGAAATCCGCCTTGACGGACGTCCGCTGTCTTCTCTGAGCCACAGTGCGTTACGTCAGGGCATCGCGATGGTGCAGCAGGATCCGGTGGTGATGGCGGATACCTTCCTGGCCAACGTCACGCTGGGTCGTGATATCTCAGAAGAGCGGGTCTGGCAGGCTCTGGAGACTGTGCAACTGGCAGCACTGGCGCGGGGGCTGAGCGAGGGGATCCATACCCGGCTGGGCGAGCAGGGCAATAATCTCTCCGTTGGGCAGAAACAGCTGCTGGCGCTGGCGCGGGTATTGGTGGAAACGCCGCAGGTACTGATCCTCGATGAAGCCACTGCCAGTATTGATTCCGGTACTGAACAGGCCATTCAGCACGCGCTGGCGGCGGTACGTGAACACACCACGTTGGTAGTGATTGCACATCGGTTATCGACGATTGTCGATGCGGATACCATTCTGGTGCTGCATCGCGGGCAGGCGGTTGAGCGTGGTACGCACCAGCAACTACTGGCGGCGCAAGGCCGTTACTGGCAGATGTATCAGCTGCAACTGGCGGGTGAAGAGCTGGCGGCCAGCGCACATGAGGATTCGGTTATCGCCTGATGGCGCTGCGCTTATCACGCCTACGGTCAACGCGGTTTTGTAGGCCGGATAAGGCGTTTACGCCGCCATCCGGCAATCAACAATCTGGTGCAAAAATGTAACGCACTATGCACCGTCATAGTGCGTTTTTTCTTTTTCTCCCCCAGCAATACCCTGCAAGCCTGAATTATTCCGCGTTTTTCATTCCTGGCACACCCCTTGCAATATTCCTCTCGTGTATCTGCAGCCACTACTGAATTCTGACTGGAGGGGATCTATGAAGCTGGTTACCGTGGTAATCAAACCGTTCAAACTGGAAGACGTCCGTGAAGCACTGTCGTCTATTGGTATTCAGGGGCTGACCGTCACCGAAGTGAAGGGCTTTGGCCGACAGAAAGGTCATGCTGAGCTGTACCGCGGGGCTGAATATAGCGTCAATTTTCTGCCAAAGGTGAAGATTGATGTGGCGATTGCCGACGACCAACTGGATGGCGTGATTGATGTCATCAGTAAAGCGGCATACACCGGAAAAATTGGCGACGGCAAAATCTTCGTCGCCGAGCTGCAACGTGTGATTCGTATTCGTACCGGCGAAGCCGACGAAGCCGCACTGTAACTTCTGGCACACAGTGATAGGAAACCAAAAAATGAAGATAGCAACGATGAAAACAGGTATTGCTTCACTGGCGCTACTGCCGGGACTGGCAATGGCGGCACCGGCGGTTGCGGATAAAGCAGATAACGCTTTTATGATGATCTGTACCGCGCTGGTGCTGTTTATGACTATCCCTGGCATTGCGTTGTTCTACGGCGGTTTGATTCGCGGTAAGAACGTGCTGTCGATGCTGACTCAGGTGACGGTGACATTCGCTCTGGTTTGTATTCTATGGGTGGTTTATGGCTACTCACTGGCCTTTGGCGAAGGGAATAATTTCTTCGGCAACTTCAACTGGGTATTGTTGAAGAACATCGCGCTGACGGCGGTCACGGGGAGCTTCTACCAGTACATTCACGTTGCTTTTCAGGGTTCTTTCGCCTGCATCACCGTTGGGCTGATT
Organism: Citrobacter sp. KTE30; assembly: GCF_000398825.1. NCBI lineage: Bacteria > Pseudomonadati > Pseudomonadota > Gammaproteobacteria > Enterobacterales > Enterobacteriaceae > Citrobacter > Citrobacter sp. KTE30. The sequence goes on from NZ_KB976055.1 coordinate 967,520, forward strand.
GTCGGGGCGCTGGCTGAACGTATTCGCTTCTCTGCGGTGCTGATTTTTGTAGTGGTATGGTTAACGTTGTCGTACATCCCCATTGCCCATATGGTCTGGGGCGGCGGCTTGCTGGCTTCCCACGGTGCGTTGGATTTTGCCGGCGGAACAGTCGTGCATATCAACGCGGCGATTGCCGGTCTGGTTGGTGCGTATCTGATTGGCAAACGCGTCGGTTTTGGCAAAGAAGCCTTTAAACCGCATAACCTGCCGATGGTCTTCACCGGTACCGCTATTCTCTATATTGGTTGGTTTGGCTTTAACGCCGGTTCAGCGGGAACGGCGAATGAGATTGCCGCACTGGCCTTCGTCAATACCGTGGTCGCCACCGCCGCAGCCATCCTCGGATGGATCTTCGGTGAATGGGCGCTGCGTGGCAAACCGTCCCTGCTGGGCGCGTGTTCTGGTGCTATTGCGGGTCTGGTGGGGGTAACACCGGCATGTGGCTATATTGGTGTCGGCGGCGCGCTGATTATTGGTGTCGTTGCGGGACTGGCTGGCCTGTGGGGTGTGACCATCCTGAAGCGTATTCTGCGCGTGGACGATCCGTGTGATGTGTTTGGCGTGCACGGCGTGTGCGGCATTGTCGGCTGCATCCTGACCGGGGTGTTCGCTGCCAGCTCTCTGGGCGGCGTGGGCTTTGCCGAGGGCGTGACCATGGGGCATCAGCTGCTGGTGCAACTGGAAAGCGTGGCGATTACCATCGTCTGGTCCGGTGTGGTGGCTTTCATTGGCTATAAGCTGGCGGATATGACGGTGGGTCTGCGTGTACCGGAAGAGCAGGAACGCGAAGGTCTGGATGTGAACAGCCACGGCGAGAACGCTTACAACGCTTGATGTTTCAATCTGCCGGATGGCAACGCTTTTGCGCCGCCATCCGGTAATTCTCAATTACGATTACGCATTACCCCTTCCTGCACGGTAGAGGCGACCAGCACGCCGTCCTGCGTATAAAACTCCCCGCGTACAAAACCCCGGGCACCGGAGGCCGAAGTACTCTCGACGTTATACAACAACCACTCATTGATATTGAACGGACGGTGGAACCACATGGAGTGGTCAATGGTGGCGATCTGAATCCCTTTTTCCAGAAAACCAATTCCGTACGGCTGCAGCGCAACAGGCAGGAAGTTCAGGTCTGAAGCATAACCCAGCAGATATTGATGGACGCGCAGATCGTCCTGCAGCTCGCCGTTTGCGCGGATCCAAACCTGGCGCGCCGGAGGTGCGACGTGACCTTTTAAGGGGTTATGAAATTCAACCGGACGCACTTCCAATGGACGATCGTTGATAAATTTTTCTTTCAACAGCGGCGGCAGCAAATGCGCCACTGAGCGGGCAATTTCTGTTTCTGATTTAAGCTCATCGGGACTCGGCGCATCTGGCATGGTTTTCTGATGTTCAAATCCGTCTTCCGGCGCCTGGAAAGAGGCTGTCATGTAAAAAATAGGTTTACCATTCTGGATTGCGGCAACGCGGCGTGCGCTGAAGCTGTTACCATCACGCAGGACTTCTACATCATAGATGATGGGCTTTTGGCTATCGCCGGGGCGTAAAAAGTAGCTGTGAAAGGAATGGACCAGACGCTCTTCTGGTACGGTTTCCTTTGCGGCATACAGCGCCTGACCGACAACCTGTCCCCCAAAAACCTGACGTAACCCTAAGTCTTCACTTTGGCCCCGAAAGAGTCCTTCTTCAATTTTTTCCAGATTTAACAATGTCAGCAAATTTTTCAGCGCCAGACTCATACGTGCTCTCCAGGTTATATCGTTCTCGCAGCGAGGTAGGCAGAGTATAACGCAATTTTGAAAGTGGTCCGATGGGTGCAATTGTCTGAATTAAAGGCCTATTACAGGCAAAAACAGCTATCTTGTGCCACACTTAGTCACGTTATGTTTTTGTTAACCACTCTTCTGGCGAGGAAAGTTCTCGCTGGTGCATAGATGAAAAGGAGAATTTAATGAAACTCGTGCACATGGTAAGTGGTTTAGCGGTTGCGGTCGCTCTGGCAGCCTGCGCCGATAAAAGCGCGGATATTCAGACACCTGCGCCAAGCCCTAATACGTCAATTGCTGACACACAGTCTAAAATTCAGCAGCCTAATGTCTCCGGTACAGTATGGATCCGCCAGAAAGTGGCCTTGCCACCTGATGCGGTGCTGACCGTAACGCTGTCAGATGCTTCACTGGCCGATGCACCGTCAAAAGTGCTGTCGCAAAAAGCGGTCCGTACTGAGGGTAAACAGGCGCCATTCAGCTTCGTATTACCGTTTAACCCGGCTGATATTCAACCTAACGCCCGTATTCTGCTAAGTGCGGCAATTACGGTTAATGACAAACTGGTCTTCATTACTGATACCGTGCAGACGGTCATTAATCAGGGGGGGACAAAAGCTGACCTGACGCTGGTCCCTGTACAGCAAACGGCAGTACCGGTTCAGGCGAGCGGTGGGGCTGCCACCACGGTGCCGTCAACGTCACCAACCCAGGTGAATCCGTCTTCTGCCGTCCCTGCTCCCACACAGTACTAAGGCAGTCGTAACCCTCTCCGCCCAGAGAGGGTTAGTACACCCAGCGATAGCGCTGTAAATCGATCTGTCCGCTTCCTGAAACCACTATTCCTTCAGCCAGCAACGCCTGGCGCTGCCGTTGCTGGTCGGGGCCTGTCAGCGAAATGGCACCATGACGATTAACCACCCGATGCCAGGGCAAAGTGCTGCCTTCGGGGAGACGCTTAAGCACGCCGCCTACCTGACGCGCAGCACGCGGCGAACCGGCAAGCCTGGCAACATCGCCATAGGTGGTGACGAAACCTTCGGGGATTGACGCGACGATTTGCCAGACGCGTTGGGGGAAAGTGTCTTGTATATCCATCATTTATTCCTGCGCTAATCCTCCAGCATAATGCTGAACGGCGAAGGAGTGAAGCCGCATTGCACAAGAAAACAGCATCCGATGCTGGATGGGTTGCAATTACAGGGTGCAGCAGTGATAATGCGCCTGCGCGTTGGTTAACAACGCTCTCAATGGGGGCTCTGTTGGTTCTCCCGCAACACTACTCTGTTTACCAGGTCAGGTCCGGAAGGAAGCAGCCAAGGCAGATGACGTGTGTGCCGGGATGTAGCTGGCAGGGCCCCCACCCAATTCTGCCGTCCGGCAATTTTCCTTCTGTTTATCTTCTTTTCTTTGTCATCGTATTGTCATTTTAATGTCATCAAATGCTGTCAATGTGTTTCGGGGATGTTATTTGATGCTTTTGCCGCCGCCATCGCACTGTAACGACAGGGTCTTACATTCGGTGTGTTTTGGCTGACCACAAGGATTTTCTACGATGTCGACCGCTGTATTGAATGTCAAAATTGATGAGGCGCTAAAAGAAAAGCTTCGCCATTACGCTGAAGTGCATAGTGAAAATTTAAGTATCGCGACGGAAAAACTACTGCTGATCGCGTTTTCCGCCGTTGAAGAGGCGGGAGTCTCCGCTGAGGATATCGATAGCCAGCATACGGAAGAATCCGTGGTTGAAGCACTGACTCCTAAAGAAATCAAAGCATTGCGAAGACTACTGAAGAAGAAAAAATGAAACAACAACCGCTCTCAACCGCCTGTAATTATGGCGAAGCCTGTGAAATGCTACGTTCCGGTTATGTGAAACATGTTCGTCTGAGCTGGAACGTCGGCAGCGATGAGTTCTTCCGTATTGCCTCCGACTGGTGTGATGCCGGGGCAAAAATTAAGAAAGACGGTGAGAATTTCGTGATTTCTCTGAAGGGGTTTCCGGTTCCTCCTCAGCGGTAATATTGCCGGGACATCCTCGTCCATCACGGCATTCAAGGACGAGTCCTTTGACTCGTCGTTTAGATTATTTTACGTATTTTCCCGCTGCTGGACTGCAAACGCAGGTTATCCCAAATGGGTTGCAACACCCGGAAGGCGGCACGCGTTGTGTCATCCGGTAATGTGAAGGGCATACGCAAAAAGCGGTCAAATGCACCATCAAGACCGAAACGCGTACCGGTTCCCAACTGAATGCCTGCGATTTCGGCGCGCGTAGCGAATAGCGTTGCCAGCGTATCGGGCAGTTCAACCCAAAAAGAGAGTCCTCCCTGTGGCTGGGTAAACTGCCACTCCGGGAAATGTGCGTTCATCAGATCCGAGCACAGATCTCGCTGCGATGTGAGTAGCCGTCTTCTGTCAGGAAGAAAGTCGGCGGCATTATCCAGCAGCCAGCTGGTGGCGAGTTGTTCAAGCACCGGGGAGCCTAAATCGAAGGTGTCGCGAGTTTGTACCAGCGCTGCAATGGTTCGCGCCGACGCCCGAATCCAGCCCAGGCGTAATCCTCCCCAAAAGCTTTTCCCGGCAGATCCCAGCAGGATGATCGGCGCATCGCGGTTGAATGCGGCAAGCGGCGGTGGTGGTGGGGCGTCATACCACAGGTTCACCATGGTCTCATCAATCACCAGCGTGGTGCGGGTCCTTTCAGCAATATCTGCCACGACCTGGCGAGTTGCAGCGTCCATGCAACGCCCGGTCGGATTGTGAAAGTCTGGCATCAGATAGGCCATTCTCGGTGCGGTTTGCGCGATGGTGGCGACCAGACCTGCCGTATCCCAACCGTGTTCGGGCAGCGACACACCGACGGGACGACATGATGCGCCTTGAATCGCGGCAATCGCCAGCGGATACGTGGGATGATCGACCACCACGCGATCGCCAGGGCCGGTGAGTAAACGCAGGATCAGCGCCAGGCCACTGACCGCGCCGTTCACGACCATAATCTCATCGGGCTGCGTCGGGAGTCCGCGTTCGCAATAATGCCGGGCGATGGATTCACGCAAAACCGCCAGTCCCTGTGGTAGATACCCGGAACTCAGCAAATGCTGCGGCATCGCAAACAGCGCTTGTTGGTAAGCATGGTGAATTTCGGGACCGGCACTCAGCGCCGCCGTGGACAAATCCAGCGCTGTACCGGTACTGGTTCGTGTAGGCACATGACGAATGTGTTCCGGCAGGATCACCCGTGAGCCGCTCCCATGACGGCTTTCCAGATATCCCTCTTCACGCAGTTGCGCCATGGCGCTGGCGACGGTGGTTCGGCTCACTTGCAGAACGGCAGCGAGCTCGCGTTCGCCGGGTAAGCGACTATCCAGCGCCAGTCGACCATCAAGGATCAGCAGACGTAACGCTTCTGCCAGCTGTCGCCAGATGGGCGTTCGTGAGGGGTTTTCCTGCCAGTGTCCGAGCAGGCGCTGCAAAGACTGGCTTCCGTAACGGCGTGATGACATAGCAGTCCACTTTTTGAAAACTGGACATTAATCATAGTGCCAATTGCGGTGATGATGAAAGTTATCTGAGAGTGAGAGGGGAAAAGCATGCTGCGTCGTTTACTTCAGCTGTTTATCGGGCTGACGCTGTACGGTGTGTCGACGGCGATGTTTGTCCGTGCCGATTTAGGGGCCGATCCGTGGAACGTGTTTCACCTGGGCGTGGCCAATTTATTGTCGATGAATATTGGCGTGGTGATCATTGCCGTGGGTGTGTTGGTACTGCTGGCGTGGATACCGCTGCGCCAGCGTCCAGGGTTTGGCACGTTGAGCAACGTGATTATGATCGGGCTGGCGGCAGATGCCGCGCTGCTGGTGATTCCGGGATTTGAATCCCTGCTGGCGCGCAGCGGGCTGTTGGTGTCAGCGGTGATCTTGAATGCGTTAGCAACCAGCCTGTACATTGGTGCCGGTTTTGGCGCCGGTCCGCGTGATGGTCTGATGACCGGTATCCACGCACGTACCGGCTGGCCAGTACGACGAATTCGAACCGCAATTGAAGTGTCGGTGCTGCTTATCGGTTGGTTGCTGGGAGGAACAGTGGGGGTTGGTACGGTGCTGTATGCCTTGGCTATCGGACCGCTCATTCAGCTTTGCTTGCCGTGGTTTCGCCATCAGCCGCAGGCACGTATTCGCATCAAGAATACGCCTGGGGCGCGATCGACTGCTGGCGACTAAACTTAACCTCGACTGACGCGGCCGGAATCGGCTTGCCGCGCAGTACACTTCGGAGGTTTTTCTCATGAAGTATGTTGATGGCTTTGTGGTTGCCGTACCCGCTGAAAACAAGGAGGCGTACATTGCGATGGCGGCAAAAGCAGCTCCGCTTTTCAAGGAGTTCGGTGCATTGCGCGTGGTGGAGTGCTGGGCAGATGATGTCCCCGACGGCAAATTGACCGATTTTCGCATGGCTGTGAAAGCGCAGGATCATGAAGAAGTGGTATTCAGCTGGATTGAATACCCTTCCAAAGAGGTCCGCGACGCGGCGAATCAGAAGATGATGTCCGATCCCCGTATGAAGGAATTCGGTGAATCTATGCCATTTGATGGCAAGCGAATGATCTACGGTGGATTTGCGCCCATTATGGAAGAGTGATGTGACTGGCTGTGCGGCGTGCCGCCAGCCATCTCAACATCAACAGCCATGTTAAAGCCGTTTTTCTGCCCACAGTATAAATTCCGTTTTCGGCAGCGCTTTGCTGTAAAGCCAGCCTTGACCGTACTGCACTCCGTGCTTGCGTAGCCAGGTTTCCTGATTCTCGGTTTCGATACCTTCCGCCACCATCTCAAGTTTCAGCGCTTTTGCTATCTCGATGATATGCGGCGTGACGTTGTTGTACTCCAGTGCATCGACGAACGATTTGTCTATCTTCAGAATGTCTACATCCAGATCCTGCAAATAACTCAGGCTGGAATAGCCGGTACCAAAGTCATCAATATAGATTGAATGACCCGCCTGACGGTATTTGGCAATAAACGGCGCGCTGTTTTTTGGGTCAGCAAATTCGCGTTCAGTTAGCTCCAGCGCGATTTGCGCAGGCTTAAGTTGCCAGTGGTTCACCTTCTGGCTTAACAGGGCTGGAAGCGTTTCGGAGGACAGATCGGCTGACTCAAGGTTGATGGATATATGCTGCTCAGGATGCTGACGCAGCCATTTGCCTAAATCTTCAAATACGCTTTCAATAATCAACCGGGTGAGGGACTCTGTCAGCCCGGTTTCATGCGCCAGCGCGACGAAAATTTCAGGTGACAGATAACTCCCATCGGCCTGCTGCCAGCGAGCCAGCGCCTCTGCCCCAACCACTTTCCCCGTTTTGAGCGAGATAATTGGTTGATAGTGGACTTTGATGTCCCGATGCTGGATAGCGTCCTGCAACTGATGATGGGGCGACTGTAAGCGGCGCAAAATACGCAAAACAAAGGCGGCGGTGAGCAAGCCGATAAGAATGCCTGCCGGGAGCCAGATCAGCGCCTGGCGGTGCCAGGTTTTTTGCAATGGCAGGGTAGACGCCCAGGTTACGATCGTGATGCCCAACTCAGGAAAGGGGCGGGCGTTATAAATGCTGCCATCTTTGTTAAAATGGGTAATCGATCGTTCTTGCTGTATATGCTGCAAAACGTCCGATGGCAGATCGGCGCTACTGGCAACCACGACGTTGCGCGTGGTGCCAATGATAGTCACTTCAATCGGCCATGAGCCAAACGGGATGACGTCAATGAAAGAACCCGGATCGACCATCACAATATAATGTTCGCTCCCTAATGCTGCCATAAAGCGCTTGATGCCCAAATCATTTTGCGTGGTAAGCCATGCGCGATATCCATCAGGAGTGACTTTCATTGCGGGTGGAAATGCGTCTGCCTGGCTTCTTTTTTCCAGAGATGAGCATTGCGGAACGTTATCTTTGAGGTACAGCACTTCCTGAATATAGCGATAGCTATATGACAAACGACGCATTTCCAGCAGATGCTCATCACTACAAGGCACCCCCTGAAATGCTTCAATATGGCGTAATGCTTTTTTCGCCTGCTCGCCTACGCGTTCCGTACGTAATGCGACTCGTGTTGAAAACATGTCGAGTTCATCGATAAATTTCGTTTCGACCTGACGATGTGCAAGTCACAGGCTTAAACCTACAGGCGCGAGGATGGAAAGGAACAGTACCCCAGTCACCAGGCTTATCAGATGTCGTGTTGTCACAGTGATATCCTTATTTACACAGCGTAGGGAAAGTATATCTGAAACCCCGAAAAGCTATTCGATTGACATCATATATTTACGGCCACTTATCATCCCGTTTAACTCCCTGTAGCGTAAATCAGGTTGTGGTTTGTACAAGAGTGGTGTATTTTGTTGGTTATGTTATAACGTAACAAATCGAGGTTGCCATGAAACCGGATATTCATCCTTTTTACCGTACCGTGGTGTTTCACGATACCAGTGCCAATGAATTCTTTAAGGTCGGTTCGACCATTAAGACTGAGCGTGAAATTGAGTTTGAGGGGGAAATGTACCCGTACGTGACCCTCGATATCTCTTCTAAATCGCATCCGTATTATACCGGGAAACAAAAAACCTTTGATAATGAAGGTAGTGCAGCACGTTTCCAAAAACGTTTTGGTCATTTTATTGGCGTTAAGCGGAGTTAAAATGCAGGTACTCAATTCACTTCGCAGCGCAAAACAGCGCCATCCTGACTGCCAGATAGTAAAACGCAAAGGGCGTTTGTACGTTATCTGCAAAACGAATCCGCGCTTTAAAGCAGTACAGGGGCGTAAAAAGAGACGTTAGTTTCTTTGCCAGCATTTCAGGGATTAAAGTGCGTTGCCTGGGCAGGAACGCACTTTTTTTATCTGCGCTGAGATGCCGTTACTGGGTGGTCTGGGCGCGGGTAAGCGTAAAGACATCGTAAAACGAGAGTTCGCCTTTGCGCGATATCATCTTTTGCAGCTGTGCTTTATGTTCGCTATCCACGGACGGTGAGTGCAGGATAGTATCGATGAGCGAGGAGGGGACAAAGCGCGTGTTGTACCATTCTCCGTTATAGCAAACTCTAAAATCCAGAACGTCGATATCTTCAAAGCGGTACCGTGGCGCAACGTCGAAAAAGAAAAAGCCGTTGAGTACAACGAACAGTACCACCAGCAGCCATACTGAATCGACTAACGTTTCTGACTGTAGCATCACCGCCAGCGTGGCAAACCAGGCAACATACATGCCGATAAACAGCCCAGGGTGTTTGCGAATAAAGCTGATGCTAAAGCGCGGTTTGTTGTCGCGCTTCTCGCGAATATTTAAGTCGTCGATTGTTTCAGTAAGCAGGCGCTGTATTTCTGTCATCTCTTGCCTTCGTGATATCTGCAAAATTCAGGAGGGATCGCCCTATTTTAAAAGGGGATACCCTTTGAAGAAAGTAACAGATTAACCGCAATTTAGCATAACAGTTACATTTAAGATCACAGCGTTTTGATAATCCTTGCGGGATTGCCCCCAACTACGGTGTTCGCTGGAACGCTTTTAGTGACTACTGCGCCTGATGCCACAACCACGTTATCGCCCAGCGTGACGCCAGGATTGATCACTGCACGGCCACCTATCCAGACATTATTGCCGATAGTCACGGGCTTTCCGAACTCAAGGCCACTGTTGCGCTCGGTAGCATCCAGCGGATGGGTCGCGGTATAGATATGAACGCCAGGTGCCAGCATGCAGTTGTCGCCAATATGAATTGGACAGACGTCGAGCATAACGCAGTCGAAATTAGCGTAAAAGTCTTTACCAAGATAGATGTTATAACCGTAATCACACCGGAAAGAGGGTTCAATATAGGCACCCTCACTCTGACCTAACAGATCATGCAGGAATGCCTGACGCTCATTTTTTTCATCGGGAGCGGTGAGATTGTAGCGATGGATCAACTGACGAGCGCGTAGTCGGTCACTGCGCAGCGTTTCATCTGCCGGGCGATAGTATTCGCCGGCGATCATTTTTTGCTTTTCATTACGCATTACGATTTCCCTGTGTACTGAAGGTTATTTCAGCACAGTAAAACGTAATGCAAGCAAGGGGAACGTTCCCGCTTCTTTGCTGTGATCATTGTCACGTGATTTGAATTAAATAACCATTGTATACCTTAAATAATTCGAGTTGCAGGAAGGCGGCGACGCAGCGAATCCCTGGGAGCGTACATTAGTACGTGACTAGGGTGAGCGAGGAAAGCCAACGCACATGCAACTTGAAGTATGACAGGTATAAATACGAAAACGGTCAGCCAGACAAATGTGCCGCTATACCTGACTTAACCTTGAGTGCAATTAGCGAATGAATTTCCAAACAGAAGTTGGAATCTTGTCGTAAAGCTTATTCATGGTCAATTCAGCAAGGCGATGATCTGCTGCTGAGTAAAATACAGCCAGTTCGTTGTCGGACAATTCATATTTATTTTTTTCAATAACGCGCTCTAGCGTATCAATTGTCTGGCAACGTCGCAGGCGCATCAAATAATCTGTTTTAGTTAATGGTTTATCGGACATAACTCTTACCTATGATTGTAATAATTTTTAACAAGACAAACTAACAGGATTAGCCCTGGTGGCATTGACAAAACAGCGAAACAGTCGATTACCTGACTTCCGCCATTTCTGCAGATCCTGCGTATTAATACCATAACTGCTGAACAACATAAAAGTGTCATCCAGGTATTCATCTATCTGCGCGATCAGCTTATTGTCCTCATTGTACTTAATTTTATAATTAAGTGCGAAGGTTGCAATATGCTCTATCAGTTCATTGAGCTGCAAGCTGGTTGCAGAGGTAGGGTCATTAACCCAGCCATGGTTACTTTGTTCAAGGTTTGCAAGACAGTCATGATACAGAGTTTCGCAGAGAAATTTAAGCTGCGCGATATCATGTCTTTTGGGTGAGTATTCATCCATAACGCATCCCCTTCTTAGTGGCTTAAACTAACCGAACACCTTTCGGGATGGATACAACAACTACCTGGAACTTGCCCGCGACTCCTGATGATTTAACTATAATCTACTCTAAAAAAGATTTCATCGTCATATCACGAAAAATTACAATTATGTAAAATTATGATGCTACGTCATTTTTACATTTTAACAGATAAATGCCGCAATTCGAAATGGGACAGTTTCTTTATTCTTCGGGCAATCATCGGGTTATCTTGTTTAGGTTTAGCAACGAAAGGCAACAACCGACAATGAAAACCAGTGGATAGGATTAATCTTAATATTTATTAAAGTAAATAAGAACTCTCGCTGTTTTTTTAAGAATAGCCTTTAAGGCTGCAAGGATTATATCGCTTATTTACCCGATAGAAAATAAACGGAATGGCAATAAGTGATTTTTATGATTTTTCCAGAAAAAAGGCCGCTTGCGCGGCCTTATCTTTAGAGATGTATCAATGATGCTCTACTGAGTGGCTATGCTCAATATCTTCATTTTTGCGGCTAAAGCGGCGGCGTACCACCACAAAGAACACCGGAACAAAGAAGATCGCCAACACGGTTGCCGTCACCATCCCACCCATTACGCCAGTACCAACGGCGTTCTGCGCACCGGAGCCTGCGCCGGAGCTGATGACCAGCGGCATTACGCCCAGAATAAAGGCCAGTGACGTCATCAGGATTGGACGTAAACGCATGCGTACTGCGTCCAGCGTCGCCTCTATCAGACCTTTACCCTCTTTATCCATCAAGTCTTTGGCGAATTCGACGATAAGTATCGCGTTCTTCGCCGACAACCCAATGGTTGTAAGCAGGCCTACCTGGAAGTAAACGTCGTTGGTCAGGCCGCGGAACGTTGCTGCCAGCAATGCACCGATAACACCCAGCGGTACAACCAGCATTACGGAGAACGGAATTGACCAGCTCTCGTACAACGCTGCCAGACACAAGAATACGACGATCAGTGAAATGGCATACAAGGCAGGAGCCTGGTTGCCGGACAGTCGTTCCTGGTAGGACATACCGGTCCAGTCATAACCGATACCGGATGGCAGTTTGCTGGCCAGTTGCTCCATCATCGCCATGGCTTCACCGGTACTTTTACCCGGAGCGGCCTGGCCTAAGATTTCCATGGAAGGCAAACCGTTATAGCGTTCCAGACGCGGCGAACCGTATTCCCAACGTGAGGTAGAGAAGGCGGAGAACGGTACCATCTGTCCATCGCTACCGCGGACATACCAGTTTCCAATATCTTCCGGCAACATACGGTATTTCGCTTCAGACATGACGTAAACTTTCTTCACACGACCACGGTCGATGAAGTCATTCACGTAGCTTCCGCCCCATGCTGCACCCAGCGTTGTATTAATATCACTAATGGAAACGCCCAGAGCCTGCGCTTTTTCCTGATCGATATCGATCTTGAACTGCGGCGTATCTTCCAGACCGTTAGGACGAACACCGACCAACAGATCAGGATGCTTCGCGACTTCACCAAACAGTTGGTTACGCGCCTGAGTCAGCTTCTCATGGCCCAGACCCGCCTGGTCAATCAACTGGAAGTCAAAACCGGTTGCGGTCCCTAACTCCACAATCGCTGGCAGGTTAAAGGCAAAGACCATCGCGTCTTTAATCTGCGAGAATGCGCCCATTGCACGCTGAGTAATCGCTTCAACCTTGTTCTCTTCGCCAGGACGTTCACTCCAGTCTTTCAGAGAAACGAACGCGATGCCGGTGTTCTGACCACGACCAGCAAAACCGAAACCGTTAACGGCAAACACCGATTCAACGTTCGCTTTTTCCTTGGTCAGGTAGTAATCCGTCATTTCGTCCAGTACCTTCTGGGTACGCTCTTGCGTCGCACCCGCTGGCAGCTGAGCCATAGACAGGAATACCCCCTGGTCTTCATCTGGCAGGAACGAACTTGGCAGACGAACGAACAGATAGGCCATGCCCACAACGATAATCAGATACAGCGCCAGATAACGACCGGTGCTGCGCAGAATACCGCCCACGCTATCGGTATAATGATGCGTGCTCTTATCGAACATGCGGTTAAACCAGCCGAAGAAGCCTTTTTTGCCTTCTCCGTGATCGCCTTTAGCAATCGGTTTGAGCATGGTCGCACACAGGGCAGGGGTCAGAATCAATGCCACCAGTACAGACAGCGCCATCGCGGAAACAATGGTGATGGAGAACTGACGGTAAATTGCACCGGTCGACCCCCCGAAGAACGCCATTGGGATAAATACCGCTGACAGCACCATCGCGATACCCACCAATGCGCCCTGAATCTGGCCCATCGATTTTCGCGTTGCTTCCTTCGGCGGTAGTCCTTCCTCAGCCATTACACGTTCAACGTTCTCGACCACCACGATGGCGTCATCCACCAGCAGGCCGATGGCGAGCACCATCCCGAACATCGTCAGGGTATTTATTGAGAAGCCGAAAATCGCCAGGACGGCAAATGTACCCAAGAGTACCACCGGCACGGCGATAGTCGGAATCAGCGTCGCGCGGAAGTTCTGCAGGAACAGATACATTACCAGGAACACGAGGATGATTGCTTCTGCCAGCGTTTTCACTACTTCGTGAATAGAAATTTTCACGAACGGCGTGGTGTCATACGGGTAAACGATCTTCAGACCTGACGGGAAGAACGGCTCCATCTTCTTCAGTTCTTCGCGGATAGCGTTTGCGGTGTCCAGGGCGTTAGCACCTGTTGCCAGCTTGATACCCAGACCGGATGCCGGTTTACCGTTGAACTTCGCAATGATGTCGTAGTTCTCACCGCCCAGTTCCACTTTCGCTACGTCACGCAGACGAACCTGGGAACCATCCTGATTCACTTTCAGCAGGATTTTGCCGAACTCATCAGCGGAGGTCAGACGGGTTTGCGCAATGATCGATGCGTTAAGCTGCTGACCTTTCACCGGCGGCGTACCACCTAACTGACCGGCTGCAACCTGGGCGTTCTGCGCTTTGATGGCACTGATTACATCAACCGGTGTCAGCTGGAAGTTGTTCAGTTTGTTCGGATCCATCCAGATACGCATCGCATACTGAGAACCAAACAGCTGAACGTCGCCCACGCCTGAAGTACGGCTAATGGCATCCTTCATGTTGGCGCCAACGTAGTCGGAAATATCCTCCTGCGTCATGGTGCCGTTGGTGTTGATAACACCGACAACCATCAGGAAGCTGCTGGATGACTTCTCAACGCTAACCCCTTGCTGCTGTACTTCCTGAGGCAGCAACGGCATGGCCAGCTGCAGTTTGTTCTGCACCTGTACCTGTGCGATATCCGCATCAGTACCAGACTGGAAGGTCAGGGTGATCTGCACGGTACCCGTGGAGTCACTGTTTGAGGACATGTACATCAGGTTATCGATACCGTTCATATTCTGTTCGATAACCTGCGTAACAGTATCCTGTACTGTTTTGGCATCAGCGCCAGGATAGGTCGCGGAGATCGTCACTGCTGGCGGTGCAATAGTCGGATATTGCGCTACCGGCAATTTGAGGATCGCGAGCCCCCCTGCCAACATGATAATAATGGCGATCACCCACGCAAATATTGGGCGATCGATAAAGAAATTAGGCATGTCTTAACGGCTCCTGTTTAAGTTAAGACTTGGACTGTTCAGGCTGGCTACCGCTTTGGCCTTGCTGGTTGTTATCAGCGGTGATTTCCTGCGCTTTTACCTGCGCGCCAGGACGTACTTTCTGCAGCCCAGTAACAATCACGCGGTCGCCCGGCTTAAGTCCATCAGTGACTAACCATTTGTCGCCAATCGCTTGTGCGGCGACAATTTGACGAGTTTCAACTTTGTTGTCTGCACCGATAACCAATGCACTGGCATCGCCACGCGGTGTGCGGGTAACGCCTTGCTGTGGAACCAATAATGCAGTTGGGTTAATCCCTTCTTCCAGACGTGCGCGGACGAACATACCCGGCAGTAAGGTATGATCCGGGTTCGGGAAAATTGCGCGTAACGTAATCGACCCAGTGGTTTGATCTACCGTCACATCAGAAAATTCCAGCGTACCGGACTGCGGGTATTTAATGCCGTCATTGGTCACCAGTTCGACTTTCGCTTTACCGTTTTCTTGCTTCAGCGTGCCGTTGGCCAGCTCTTGTTTCAGGCGCAGGAAGTCGTTGCTTGACTGCGTCACGTCTACATAGATGGGATCCAACTGCTGAACGGTCGCCAGTGCGGTCGCCTGACCGTTTTGCACCAGAGCGCCTTCCGTAACGGATGATTTACCAATGCGACCGCTGATCGGTGACGTCACTTTGGTGTAAGCCAGATTGATGCGTGCAGTTTCTACCGCGGCTTTCGCGGCAACAACGGCGGCGTTTGCCTGCTGTGCGTCAGCCAACGCGCTATCGTAGTCCTGTTGGCTGATGTACTTAGTACCCAACAGTTTCTGATAACGTTTCACCGTCAGTTGAGCAATGTTTGCTGCGGCTTGTGCTTTAGCCAGATCGCCTTTTGCACTTTCATAAGCGGCCTGGTAAGTAGCAGGATCAATCTGATAGAGAGATACACCCGCTTCGATGTCACCACCTTCCGTGAAATTACGTTTCAGGATAATCCCGCTAACCTGAGGACGAACTTCAGCAATACGAAACGCACTGGTGCGACCCGGAAGTTCGGTTGTGATCTGTAGAGGTTCAGTTTTGAGCGTAACAACTCCAACCTCTGGCATTTGCTGGCCCCCTTGTTGGGCCTGTTTGTCGTCACATCCTGTTAGCGCTAAGCTGCCTGAGAGCATCAGAACGACTGCCAGAGGCGTTAACCCTCTGTTTTTGTTCATATGTAAACCTCGAGTGTCCGATTTCAAATTGATCAATGGCTTAAAGCCCATAAACCCATTGCTGCGTTTATATTATCGTCGTGCTATGGTACATACATTCACAAATGTATGTAAATCTAACGCCTGTAAATTCACTGACCTATGGCACGAAAAACCAAACAACAAGCACAGGAAACACGACAACACATTCTTGATGTCGCTCTGCGTATGTTTTCGCAACAAGGGGTCTCATCCACCTCGCTGGCTGAGATCGCAAAAGCCGCTGGTGTGACGCGCGGTGCAATCTATTGGCATTTCAAAAACAAATCGGATTTATTCAGTGAAATCTGGGAGCTAGCAAAACCTAACATTGATGAGTTAGAGACTGAGTATCAGGCAAAATTCCCTGACGATCCACTATCAGTATTAAGAGAAATTTTAATTTACGTTCTTGAAACTACCGTGACAGAAGAACGCCGACGTTTATTGATGGAGATTATATTCCACAAATGCGAATTTGTCGGGGAAATAGCATCAGTTCAGTTAGTCGAACGTAGCCTGTGTCTGGAAAACTATGACCGTATAGAAAAAACGTTACGCCACTGTATGGATGTCAACATGTTGCCGGAAAACCTGAACACACGTCGTGTAGCGGTGTTAATGCGTAGCTATATTTCCGGGATCATGGAGAACTGGTTATTTGCTCCCGAATCGTTTGATCTGAAGAATGAGGCTCGTCAGTACGTGGCGGTGCTGCTGGAGATGTGTCTGCTTTGCCCAAGCTTGCGCCTGCAGGCAGGAGAGACAAGCTAGTTTGCCATTCTGCACCAGGAATTCTCCTGGTCGTTTTGCCTGCTGCTATTCTGCCGGTCACAGCCGTGATATTCTTGCCGCTTGACTATTTCCGGTCACTTTCCCGGTTCAGAAACATTCATTCTCATGACTATGTTGCAGCTCTATAAACGTTCACAGCATGTAATTGCTATTAGCATACTTTTCTTCATTCTATTGTTATCCTGCCAGTCATCTGCATTTGCGCGGGCGCAACAGAGTGGTGAACTGCCGACGAAAGCAGATATTCAGAGCCAACTGGACGCACTGAGTAAACAAAAAGATCTCTCCGCGCAGGATAAGCTGGTCCAACAGGATCTCATCGATACTATCGCCACGCTGGATAAAATCGAT
Organism: Citrobacter sp. KTE30; assembly: GCF_000398825.1. Taxonomy (NCBI): domain Bacteria; kingdom Pseudomonadati; phylum Pseudomonadota; class Gammaproteobacteria; order Enterobacterales; family Enterobacteriaceae; genus Citrobacter; species Citrobacter sp. KTE30. The sequence goes on from NZ_KB976055.1 coordinate 984,336, forward strand.
CGCGTGAAAGATGAGACCGTACAGCTTCGCCAGAAAGTGGCCCAGGCGCCGGAGAAAATGCGCCAGGCGACGGATGCGCTAAATTCGCTCAGCGATGTCGACAATGACGACGAAACGCGAAAAACGCTGAGCACGCTTTCCTTACGACAGCTTGAGTCACGCGTCGCGCAGGTGCTCGATGACCTGCAAAGCTCGCAAAACGATCTGGCCACGTATAACAGCCAGCTGGTGTCGCTCCAGACTCAGCCAGAGCGCGTACAAAATGCGATGTACACCGCGTCGCAGCAGATGCAGCAAATCCGCAACCGACTTGATGGCACTAATGTAGGCGAAGGTGCTTTACGCCCCAGCCAGCAGGTGCTGTTACAGGCGCAGCAGGCGCTGCTGAATGCGCAGATCGACCAACAGCGTAAGAGCCTTGAAGGTAATACGATTTTGCAAGATACCTTGCAAAAACAACGTGATTACGTGACGGCGAACAGTAACCGCCTTGAGCATCAGCTCCAGCTCCTGCAGGAAGCGGTGAACAGCAAGCGACTGACGTTAACCGAAAAAACGGCGCAGGAAGCAGTCACGCCGGATGAAGCCGAGCGTATTCAGTCCAATCCGTTAGTGAAGCAGGAGCTTGATGTTAACCATCAGCTCAGCCAGCGTCTGATTGCCGCGACCGAAAACGGCAACAGCCTGATGCAGCAAAATATCAAAGTCAAAAACTGGCTTGACCGCGCGCTGCAATCCGAACGCAACATTAAAGAACAGATCGCCGTTCTGAAAGGCAGTCTGCTGCTGTCGCGTATTCTGTATCAGCAACAACAAACGCTGCCGTCGGCGGATGAACTTGCCGATATGACCAACCGGATCGCCGACTTGCGTCTGGAGCAGTTCGAGGTCAACCAGCAGCGCGACGCGCTGTTCCAGAATGATGCGTTTGTCGCCAAACTGGAAGAAGGGCACAGCAACGAAGTTAACGGCGAAGTCCATGATGCCTTACTGCAGGTTGTGGATATGCGTCGTGAACTGTTGGATCAGCTCAATAAGCAACTGGGCAACCAGCTGATGATGGCGATTAATCTGCAAATTAACCAGCAGCAGTTAATGAGCGTGTCGAAAAACCTGAAAGGGATCCTCACGCAGCAGATTTTCTGGGTTAACAGTAACCGTCCGATGGACTGGGACTGGATCAAAGCTTTCCCGCAAACGCTTAAAGACCAGTTTAAGTCGATGAAAATCACGGTGAACTGGGAAAAAGCGTGGCCCGCAGTATTTATTGCGTTCCTGGCGGGATTGCCGCTGCTGCTCATTGCCGGGTTAATCCGCTGGCGTCTGAAATGGTTGAAAGAGTATCAGGCGAAATTAGCCGCTGCGGTGGGTAACCTGCGTAATGACAGTCAGCTCAACACGCCAAAAGCGATTCTGATCGATCTCATCAGAGCCTTGCCGGCGTGCCTGATTATCCTTGCGGTAGGTCTGATTCTGCTTACCATGCAGTTGAATATCAGCGACCTACTGTGGGCGTTCAGTAAGAAGATGACAGTCTTCTGGCTGGTGTTTGGTTTGTGCTGGAAGGTGCTGGAAAAAGATGGCGTGGCAATTCGTCATTTTGGTATGCCAGCAAAACAAACTAGCCATTGGCGCCGCCAAATCGTGCGTATTAGCCTGGCGCTGTTGCCGCTTAATTTTTGGTCGGTCATTGCTGAACTGTCACCGCTCAATCTGATGGACGATGTGCTGGGTCAGGTGGTGATTTTCCTCAACCTGCTGCTGATCGCCTTCCTGGTATGGCCAATGTGCCGCGAAAGCTGGCGTGATAAAGAGTCGCATGGTCTGCGTCTGGTGACGATTACCGTGCTGTCTATTATCCCGATAGCATTAATGGTGCTGACGGCGACCGGCTATTTCTACACCACGCTGCGTCTGGCGGGACGCTGGATTGAAACGGTTTATCTGGTCATTCTCTGGAACCTGCTGTACCAGACCGTGCTGCGTGGGTTGAGCGTCGCGGCACGCCGTATCGCCTGGCGTCGTGCGCTGGCGCGTCGTCAGAACCTGGTGAAAGAAGGAGCGGAAGGTGCCGAACCGCAGGAAGAACCGACCATCGCGCTTGAGCAGGTTAACCAGCAAACGCTGCGTATAACTATGCTGGTGATGGTTGCCCTGTTTGGTGTCTTGTTCTGGGCCATTTGGTCTGATTTGATCACCGTGTTCAGCTATCTCGACAGCATTACGCTCTGGCATTACAACGGTACCGAAGCGGGTGCGGCAGTGGTGAAAGACGTCACCATGGGTAGCCTGCTGTTTGCGATTATTGCCTCAATGGTCGCGTGGGCGCTGATCCGTAACTTACCCGGCCTGTTGGAAGTGCTGGTGCTCTCGCGACTGAAGATGCGTCAGGGCGCTTCGTATGCGATCACCACGATCCTTAACTACGCGATCATCGCCATCGGCGCGATGACGGTCTTCGGATCGCTCGGTGTTTCGTGGGATAAGCTACAGTGGCTGGCAGCAGCCCTGTCGGTTGGTCTTGGTTTTGGTTTGCAGGAAATCTTCGGTAACTTTGTTTCGGGTCTGATTATTCTGTTTGAACGCCCGGTCCGCATCGGCGATACCGTGACTATCGGTACGTTCTCAGGAACGGTCAGCAAGATCCGTATCCGTGCCACCACCATTACCGACTTCGATCGCAAAGAGGTGATCATCCCGAACAAAGCCTTTGTGACGGAGCGTTTGATCAACTGGTCGCTTTCCGATACCACCACGCGTCTGGTGATCCGCATCGGCGTGGCCTACGGTTCGGATCTGGACAAAGTGAAGAAAGTGCTGCTGCAGGCGGCGATGGAACACCCGAAAGTGATGCACGATCCGGAGCCTGCTGTGTTCTTTACCGCCTTCGGCGCCAGCACGCTGGATCATGAACTGCGTTTATACGTGCGTGAACTGCGCGATCGTAGTCACACGGTTGATGAACTGAACCGTGCGGTCGATCGTTTGTGCCGTGAAAACGACATTGATATCGCCTTTAACCAGCTTGAAGTGCACCTGCACAACGCGAAGGGCGACACCGTGACCGAGGTTAAGCGTGACATCATTAAAGGTGATGATCCGACGCCTTCGGTAGGTTAATAGAAAAACTCATCAGGCCTGCGAGCTTCGATTCATTCGTAGGCCTGGTAAGTGCAACGCTATCAGGCATTTCAGCTATAGCGCGTTTTTTGAAGAAGAGAGCTGTTTCTTTTCGTAATCCCGTTTAACAATCTCCAGCGCCTTCAGTACGGTTTCAGGTGCAACCTGATTTTCCTCAAGTAAAACAATCAAATCGACGGCCAGTTTGACCTCGTCCGGGGCGTTCTCTAATGACATAAATTCTCCGGGGATTAACGGGTTAAACGCGCCAACACGTTTTCTATTCTTGCCAGAGCATGACGGCAGCGCGCCAGTCGCGCCTCGAATGCTTCTACTTCACGATGCAGTCTTTGCTGTTCTGCAAAGCCGGTAGCCTGAGCCAGACGCTCTTTGCGTTCACGCGTCATTTCAACCAGACGGCGTTCAAACTCCTGATGTTGGACCCGCTTGCGCTGCCAGCGCGCCAGACCTGGAGATGCGCTGTCCCACTCGCGTAGCGACCAACTGGCAGTTTCACGTGAAATCGCCTCTAACTGTGAGGCAAGGTGTTCCGCAAGCCAGGTGATTTGTGGTAGTTGTTGCTGCTCAACGGCGCGACGTAGGGCAGTAAGATTATCGTCAGCTTCATCCAGGCAGGCCTGCAGCAATGTGCTGCGCGTGTGAAACAGATGCCTGTCAAAGCGGGCGCTAAGCGTTGTGTGGTGCGCCAGCGGAGCACAACGCTGTCGCAGGCGGTTAAGCTGGTTTTCGAGCGTCTGTAACAGCATGGCGGTTTTCACAACAACACTCCGATGAAAATGAGAACTGTTATGCTAAAGTAGCGATTCTCTGTGTTAAGTACTGATATTATGCAACGCATTATTCTAATCATCATTGGCTGGATAGCGGTAGTGCTAGGTACGCTGGGCGTAGTATTGCCTCTGTTGCCGACGACGCCGTTTATACTGCTGGCCGCCTGGTGTTTTGCCCGCTCATCGCCGCGTTTTCACGACTGGTTGCTTTACCGTTCGTGGTTCGGCGGGTATCTGCGTCACTGGCAAAAACATCGCGCGATGCCGCCGGGAGCAAAACCGCGCGCTATTTTGTTGATTCTGGTGACGTTTGCTATTTCCCTCTGGCTGGTCAATATGATGTGGGTACGCGGCCTGCTGCTGGTTATTCTCGCCTGTTTACTGATTTTTATGTGGCGGATCCCGGTGATTGATGAAAAACAACAAAAGCAGTAAAGCGCAATAATCGCTGTTGCAATTGTCTCTCGCAGCCAGTAAATTCGACCGTTTTCGAGCACAGGCGCAGATGGTCAAAGGTTAACCAAGTGTAACCTTGGCCCTAATATAGACACAAAATCATTCAAGATACGTCGAGGATGAAGTGTATAGTGCGCCGTGAAGTAATACTGTATTAATCAGGCACAAACTTATGACCGCGACTGCACAGCAGCTTGAGTTTCTCAAAAATAGCATCAAAAGCATCCACGACTACCCAAAACCGGGCATTCTTTTCCGTGATGTCACCAGTTTACTGGAAGATCCGAAAGCCTACGCCCTCAGCATTGAATTGCTGGTTGAGCGCTACAAAAATGCGGGGATCACTAAAGTGGTTGGCACCGAAGCGCGTGGCTTCCTGTTTGGCGCGCCGGTAGCGTTGGGGCTGGGCGTCGGCTTTGTTCCGGTACGCAAACCGCGTAAGCTTCCGCGTGAAGTTATTGCTGAGACCTATGAGCTGGAGTACGGCACCGATCAGCTGGAAATCCACGTTGATGCCATCAAACCGGGTGATAAAGTCCTGGTTGTGGACGATCTTCTGGCAACTGGCGGCACGATTGAAGCGACCGTGAAGCTGATCCGCCGTCTGGGTGGCGAAGTGACCGATGCTGCCTTTATCATTAACTTGTTTGATCTGGGCGGCGAGCAGCGTCTGGAAAAGCAGGGGCTGACCTGTTATAGCCTGGTTCCATTCCCGGGCCACTAATTTAGGGCTATCTTTTTTGCCATTTTGGCCCCGGTCAGTGCTCGAAATCCTCACGTACTGCGTGTACGCTCCGGTTTCTGTGCGCTGCCCGAAACCAAACTGACTGCAACGATAACGCCCGAATATAACGTGTCAACCTCGCCGTTGCTGCGAGGTTGTGTTAGCATTACCCTCCTGTGAATCCACCCTCCAGCCTTTCAGAGCCTGCCAATGAGTTATCAGGTCTTAGCCCGAAAATGGCGCCCACAAACCTTTGCTGACGTCGTCGGCCAGGAACATGTGCTGACGGCACTGGCGAACGGCTTGTCGTTAGGGCGTATTCATCATGCTTATTTGTTTTCCGGGACCCGTGGCGTCGGAAAAACCTCTATCGCCCGCTTGCTGGCGAAGGGATTAAACTGTGAAACTGGCATCACCGCTACGCCGTGCGGCGTGTGCGATAACTGCCGGGAAATTGAGCAGGGGCGTTTTGTCGATTTGATTGAAATCGATGCCGCCTCACGCACCAAAGTCGAAGATACTCGCGATCTGCTGGATAACGTTCAGTATGCGCCCGTGCGCGGTCGCTTTAAGGTCTATTTGATCGACGAAGTGCACATGCTGTCGCGCCACAGTTTTAACGCCTTGCTGAAAACGCTCGAAGAGCCGCCCGCGCACGTCAAATTCCTGCTGGCGACCACCGATCCGCAGAAGCTGCCGGTGACCATCCTGTCGCGCTGTCTGCAATTCCATCTTAAAGCGCTGGATGTCGAACAGATTCGCCATCAGCTTGAGCATATTCTCAAAGAAGAGCATATCGCCCATGAACCGCGTGCGCTGCAACTGCTGGCTCGTGCCGCGGACGGCAGCCTGCGCGATGCGCTAAGCCTGACCGATCAGGCGATTGCCAGCGGTGATGGTCAGGTCTCGACCGACGCGGTCAGCACCATGCTCGGCACGCTGGACGACGACCAGGCGCTCTCGCTTGTTGAAGCGGTTGTGGCTGCGGACGGCGAACGCGTGATGACGCTGGTGAACGACGCTGCCGCGCGTGGTATCGAATGGGAAGCGCTGCTGGTTGAGATGTCGGCTTTGCTGCATCGTATTGCCATGGTTCAGCTTTCACCTGCTGCGCTCGGTAGCGATATGGCCGCCATTGAACAGCGTATGCGTGAACTGGCGCGAATTGTACCGCCTACCGATGTGCAGCTTTACTACCAGACCCTGTTAATTGGGCGCAAAGAACTGCCGTATGCGCCGGACAGGCGAATGGGCGTCGAAATGACGCTGCTGCGTGCGCTGGCTTTTCATCCGTGCATGCCGCTCCCGGAACCTGAAGTCCCGCGCCAGTCGTTTGCCCCGGTCGCACCCACAGCGGTAATGACCCCGAAGCAGGTGCCACAGCAGCAACCTGCGCCAGCGCAACAGCAACAGAATGTGCCGCTTTCCGATGCCACCAGTCAGGTGCTGGCGGCGCGCAGTCAACTGCAACGTGCTCAGGGAGCAACCAAAGCAAAAAAGAGTGAACCGGCAGCCGCTTCCCGCGCGCGGCCGGTGAATAATGCTGCGCTGGAAAGACTGGCTTCGGTGTCGGAACGTGTTCAGGCGCGTCCGGCAGTCTCTGCGCTGGAAAAAGCACCGGCGAAGAAAGAAGCGTATCGCTGGAAAGCGACCAATCCTGTTGCAGAAGTCAAAGAAGTCGTCGCCACGCCGAAAGCGCTGAAAAAAGCGCTCGAGCATGAAAAAACGCCGGAACTGGCGGCAAAGCTTGCGGCTGAAGCCATTGAACGCGACCCGTGGGCCGCCCAGGTGAGCCAGCTCTCGCTGCCTAAACTGGTAGAGCAGGTGGCGCTTAATGCCTGGAAAGAAGAGAATGGCAACGTGGTTTGCCTGCACCTGCGTTCCACGCAGCGACACCTTAATTCCAGCGGCGCGCAGCAAAAACTGGCCGAAGCACTGAGTTCCTTAACGGGGTCAACGGTTGAATTGACCATCGTTGAAGATGATAATCCTGCGGTGCGTACGCCGCTGGAGTGGCGTCAGGCCATTTATGAAGAGAAGCTCGCGCAGGCGCGTGAGTCGATTATTGCGGATAATAACATCCAGACGCTGCGTCGTTTTTTCGATGCGGAGCTGGACGAAGAGAGTATTCGCCCCATTTGATCGTCAGCCTAATGGTTTGACGGTCGTCATCCCTTAACGTGATTGAGAGAGAAGCCTATGTTTGGTAAAGGCGGTCTGGGTAACCTGATGAAACAGGCCCAGCAGATGCAAGAAAAAATGCAGCAGATGCAGGAAGAAGTCGCCAAGCTGGAAGTGACCGGCGAATCTGGCGCGGGTCTGGTAAAAGTGACCATCAACGGCGCGCATAACTGCCGTCGCGTGGAGATCGATCCAAGCCTGCTGGAAGACGACAAAGAGATGCTGGAAGACCTGGTTGCTGCGGCATTCAACGACGCGGCGCGTCGCATTGAAGAGACGCAGAAAGAGAAGATGGCCTCTGTTTCTTCCGGAATGCAGCTGCCGCCTGGCTTTAAGATGCCGTTCTGATGCAAACCAGCCCGCTGTTAACTCAGCTTATGGAAGCACTGCGCTGTCTGCCGGGCGTTGGCCCGAAGTCGGCGCAGCGCATGGCGTTCACGCTGCTTCAGCGCGATCGCAGCGGCGGGATGCGTCTGGCGCAGGCGTTAACGAAGGCGATGTCGGAAATCGGCCACTGTGCCGATTGCCGCACCTTCACAGAGCAAGACGTCTGCAACATCTGTTCGAACCCGCGTCGCCAGGAAAACGGTCAGATTTGCGTGGTGGAGAGTCCGGCGGACATCTACGCCATTGAGCAAACCGGGCAATTTTCCGGACGTTACTTCGTGCTGATGGGACACCTGTCGCCGCTGGACGGTATCGGGCCTGATGATATCGGGCTGGATCGTCTTGAACAGCGACTGGCGTCTGAGCAAATCAACGAACTGATTCTGGCGACCAATCCCACGGTCGAAGGAGAGGCGACCGCCAACTATATTGCTGAGCTTTGCATGCAATATGGCGTTGAAGCCAGCCGTATCGCCCATGGCGTTCCGGTAGGCGGCGAGCTGGAAATGGTCGATGGCACCACGCTGTCGCACTCTCTGGCAGGACGACACAAGATTAAATTCTGAACAAACGGAGGCCGCGACGGCGGCTTCCGCTTGAAATCCTTCCCGCTTGTCCCCATTTCACCCTCAACGTGTTTTTACCATTGAATATGGCATTGTTGAGGTAGATCTACATGAAAGGACAAGAAACTCGTGGTTTTCAGTCAGAAGTAAAACAGCTTCTGCACCTGATGATCCATTCTCTGTATTCCAATAAAGAAATCTTCCTGCGTGAGCTTATCTCTAACGCCTCGGATGCGGCAGACAAGCTGCGTTTCCGCGCACTGTCTAACCCGGACCTGTATGAAGGTGACGGTGAGCTGCGTGTGCGTGTTTCCTTCGATAAAGATAAGCGTACGTTGACCATTGCCGATAACGGCGTGGGGATGAACCGTGATGACGTTATCGATCATCTGGGGACCATTGCGAAATCCGGCACCAAATCTTTCCTCGAATCTATGGGCTCCGATCAGGCGAAAGACAGCCAGTTGATCGGTCAGTTCGGGGTTGGTTTCTACTCTGCCTTCATCGTGGCGGACAAAGTCACCGTGCGTACCCGTGCTGCGGGTGATAAACCGGAAAACGGCGTGTTCTGGGAATCTGCGGGCGAAGGCGAGTACACCGTTGCTGATATTACCAAAGAAGACCGTGGTACCGAAATTACTCTGCATCTGCGTGAAGGCGAAGACGAGTTCCTCGATGACTGGCGCGTACGTTCCATCATCAGCAAATATTCCGACCATATTGCGCTGCCGGTAGAGATCGAAAAATCCGAAGAGAAAGACGGCGAGACCGTGGTTTCCTGGGAAAAAATCAACAAGGCGCAGGCGCTGTGGACCCGTAACAAGTCGGAAATCAAAGACGACGAGTACAACGAATTCTACAAGCACATCGCCCACGACTTCACTGACCCGCTGACCTGGAGCCACAACCGTGTGGAAGGTAAGCAGGAGTACACCAGCCTGCTGTATATCCCGTCGCAGGCGCCGTGGGATATGTGGAACCGCGATCACAAGCATGGTCTGAAACTGTACGTCCAGCGTGTCTTCATCATGGACGATGCCGAGCAGTTCATGCCGAACTACCTGCGCTTTGTCCGCGGTCTGATAGATTCCAACGATCTGCCGCTGAACGTTTCTCGCGAGATCCTGCAGGACAGCACCGTCACCCGTAACCTGCGCAGCGCGCTGACCAAACGCGTACTGCAGATGCTGGAAAAACTGGCGAAAGACGACGCGGAAAAATACCAGACCTTCTGGAAGCAGTTCGGCCTGGTGCTGAAAGAAGGCCCGGCGGAAGACCACGCCAACCAGGAAACGATCGCTAAACTGATGCGCTTCGCGTCTACGCACACTGACTCCTCCGCGCAAACCGTGTCGCTGGAAGATTACGTGTCGCGAATGAAAGAAGGGCAGGAGAAAATCTACTACATCACTGCAGACAGCTATGCGGCGGCGAAGAGCAGCCCGCACCTGGAACTGCTGCGTAAGAAAGGCATCGAAGTGCTGCTGCTTTCTGACCGCATCGATGAGTGGATGATGAACTACCTGACCGAGTTCGACGGTAAGGCATTCCAGTCCGTTGCTAAAGCTGACGAGTCCATCGACAAGCTGGCGGATGAAGTTGACGAATCGGCAAAAGAAGCGGAAAAAGCGCTGACGCCGTTCGTTGAGCGTGTGAAAACCCTGTTGGGTGACCGCGTGAAAGAAGTGCGTCTGACTCACCGTCTGACCGACACGCCAGCCATCGTTACCACCGATGCGGATGAAATGAGCACCCAGATGGCGAAACTGTTTGCCGCTGCGGGCCAGGCCGTACCGGAAGTGAAATATATCTTTGAACTGAACCCGGACCACGTGCTGGTAAAACGCACGGCGGATACTCAGGACGAAGCACAGTTCAAAGAGTGGGTTGAGCTGCTGCTGGATCAGGCGCTGTTTGCCGAGCGCGGCACGCTGGAAGACCCGAACCAGTTCATTCGTCGTATGAACCAGTTGCTGGTATCCTGATACCTGTAATGTAATGCCGGATGGCGCTAACGCTTATCCGGCCTACAACATCTTTTTGATCGTAGGCCGGATAAGGTGTTTACACCGCCATCCGGCAATTTCTTTCCTTATTTTCAATTTTCCCGCCATTAACCGTTTCAGCGCAGACTACCTTCCTTGAGCCAATTGCGTGATGGTGGTATCGTTTAGCGCTTTTTAAAAAATATCGACAACCTTTAAGGGGATTTTCGTAATGCGTATCATTCTGCTTGGCGCTCCGGGCGCGGGTAAAGGAACTCAGGCTCAGTTCATCATGGAGAAGTATGGTATTCCGCAAATCTCCACCGGTGATATGCTGCGTGCCGCCGTGAAATCTGGCTCCGAGCTGGGCAAACAAGCGAAAGACATCATGGACGCCGGTAAGCTGGTGACTGATGAGCTGGTGATCGCGCTGGTAAAAGAGCGTATTGCTCAGGAAGACTGCCGTAATGGTTTCCTGCTTGATGGCTTCCCGCGTACTATTCCGCAGGCAGACGCCATGAAAGAAGCGGGCATCAACGTGGACTACGTTCTGGAGTTTGACGTACCTGACGAACTGATCGTTGACCGTATCGTCGGTCGCCGCGTACACGCTGCTTCTGGCCGCGTTTACCACATCAAATTCAACCCGCCTAAGGTTGAAGGCAAAGACGACGTGACCGGCGAAGAGCTGACCACCCGTAAAGACGATCAGGAAGAGACCGTACGTAAGCGCCTGGTGGAATACCATCAGATGACCGCACCGCTGATTGGCTACTACTCTAAAGAAGCGCAGGCGGGTAACACCAAATACGCGAAAGTTGATGGCACTCAGGCAGTTGCTGACGTGCGCGCAGCGCTGGAAAAAATCCTCGGCTAATTTTTTCGCGTAATAAACCTCTTATCAGGTCTGCCATTATCTCGTAGGCCTGATAAGCGCATCGCCATCAGGCAAATTCTCGTCTTACCTTTCACAGCAATTAGTTCTTCTTTACCGCTTTTCCGCTACAATTATCAACAATTTGAATCGATAAGAGGCGGTAATGCGTCAGACGAAAACCGGTATCCTGCTGGCAAACCTCGGCACTCCCGATGCCCCAACTCCCGAAGCCGTTAAGCGCTACCTGCGCCAGTTTTTAAGCGATCCACGCGTAGTTGATACGTCCCCTACACTGTGGTGGCCGCTGCTGCGCGGTGTGATTTTGCCGCTGCGAGCGCCGCGTGTGGCAAAGCTGTACCAGTCAATCTGGATGGAAGACGGTTCCCCGCTGATGGTCTACAGCAAGGCGCAACAGCAGGCGCTGGCACAACGTCTGCCTGATACCCCTGTCGCGCTGGGGATGAGCTACGGTTCGCCATCGCTCGAAAGCGCGGTCGATGAACTGTTGGCAAGCGGAGTGGAACATATGGTGGTGTTACCGCTGTACCCGCAATATTCCTGTTCGACGGTTGCAGCAGTCTGGGACGAGCTGGCGCGCATCTTAGCGCGTAAACGTGGTATTCCCAGCGTCTCTTTTATTCGTGATTACGCCGATGACAGCAGCTACATTGATGCGCTGGCCAAGAGTGCCCGGGATTCATTCGCTCAACATGGCGAACCTGATTTACTGCTGCTCTCCTACCACGGCATTCCGCAGCGCTACGCCGATGAAGGCGATGACTACCCGCAGCGCTGTCGCGATACGACGCGTGAGCTGGTTTCAGCGCTTGGTCTGCCGCCGGAAAAAGTCATGATGACCTTCCAGTCTCGCTTTGGCCGCGAACCCTGGCTGACGCCGTATACCGACGAAACGTTAAAAATGCTGGCGGAGAAAGGAACCCGACATATCCAGGTTATGTGTCCGGGCTTCGCGGCTGATTGCCTCGAAACGCTGGAAGAGATAGCGGTGCAAAACCGGGAGATTTTCCTTGAGGCTGGCGGTAAGCAATATGAGTATATTCCGGCGTTGAATGCCACACCGGAACATATCGAAATGATGGTTAAACTGACCGCCGCCTACCGCTAAAGCTGTTGCTTAAAGAAACGCGCGCCGTCCTGCAGAGCTTCATCGGCGGTTTTCATCACCCGCGAATGGTGCAGGAAGGCGTGCAGCGTACCGGGATACATTTTGTACTGGCAGGGCTGCTGATGCGCCTGTAACGTCTGGAATAATAAGCGGCTATCGTCAATCAGTGGATCGAACTCCGCGCCGGCGATAAAACACGGCGGCACGTCACGCGTCAGGTCGTTATTAAACAGGCAATAGTACGGTGACTCGCGATCGTCAGCGCTACGTAGGTACGCGTTTTCATACATCTGCAAGTCCTCGCGGGTTAACCCATCCCACGCTCCGCCCATCAGCCGTCGGCTCAGTGAATCCTGTAGCCCGTAAAGCCCATACCACAACAGCACGCCAGCCACCTTGCCGCAGGCAATGCGTTTATCCCGCAGCCACAGCGCGCTGGCAAGCGCCAGCATGGCTCCGGCGGAATCGCCCGCAAAACCAATCGTATTGATATTGAGGGAATAGTCGCCAGCATGTTGATGATAGTACTGGCAGACGGCGACGATCTCTTCGATGGCTTGTGGGTAGCGGGCCTCCGGCGCCAGCGAATAGTCGATGCCGATCACCGTGCACTGGGTGTAATGCGCAAGTAAACGCATAATACGGTCATGGGTATCCAGATTACCGAGAATAAAACCGCCGCCGTGCAGGTAATACAGCGTGGCCTGGCTTTGGGGCTGCGGAGCGTAGATGCGTGTGGCAACGGGGCCGCACGCGGTAGAAATCACGCATTCTCGGGTATGCATCTGCGGGGCATCGGCATTCCACAGCCGCCGCTCATGAATGTAGTGTTGGCGCTGGGCCACGAAGTCATCGGCAGCGGGCCACGGCGGCAAATCGTCGCGATGAAAATTCACCACGCTTTTCATTTCATCCGAAATTTTGTCGAGTACGGGGATTTTGTTTTCCGGCTTCATAAAACGCTCCTTGTGAAGGTGAGTTATTGTAGAAATTAATCCCGGATAAACTGCGATCTCACCGTCCGATATTGAAACTCAGCGTCGCATCGCATGCGCAGCAGGGAATGTGCTACCATGCATCGCTCAGTTAACCACCCGTAAAATCGACCATGAAATTTCCCGGTAAACGTAAATCCAAACACTATTTTCCCGTCAGCGCGCGCGATCCGTTGTTGCAACAAATTCAGCCAGAAAATGAAACCAGCGCAGCCTGGGTGGTGGGCATCGACCAGACGCTGGTGGATATTGAAGCCAAAGTGGATGATGACTTTGTAAAACGTTATGGATTAAGCGCCGGGCATTCTCTGGTGATCGCCGATGATGTCGCAGAAGCGCTCTATCAGGAACTGGTGCGTGAAAATTTGATCACCCATCAGTTTGCGGGCGGTACGATCGGTAACACGATGCACAACTACTCCGTGCTGGCGGATGACCGCTCGGTGCTGCTGGGCGTGATGTGCAGCAATATCGAGATTGGCAGCTATGCGTACCGCTATTTATGCAATACCTCCAGCCGTACCGATCTGAACTACCTACAAGGCGTTAATGGACCGATTGGTCGTTGCTTTACGCTGATTGGTGAATCCGGAGAGCGTACCTTCGCAATCAGCCCTGGGCATATGAATAAGCTACGGGCGGATAGCATCCCTGAGTCGGTGATTGCCGGAGCGTCCGCGTTGGTGCTGACGTCCTATCTGGTGCGCTGCGAGCCGGGCGAGCCGATGCCGGAAGCGACCATGAAGGCGATTGAATACGCTAAAAAACACAATGTGCCGGTGGTACTGACGCTGGGCACCAAATTCGTCATTGCCGATAACCCGCAATGGTGGCAGGCATTCCTCAAAGAGCATGTCTCTATTCTGGCGATGAATGAAGAAGAGGCTGAAGCGCTGACCGGCGAGAACGATCCGCTGCTGGCGTCTGACAAGGCGCTGGACTGGGTGGATCTGGTGCTGTGCACTGCGGGTCCGGCGGGTCTGTATATGGCGGGCTTTACGGAAGAAGAAGTCAAACGTAAAACCCAGCATCCGCTGCTGCCTGGAGCGATTGCCGAATTCAATCAGTACGAATTCAGCCGCGCCATGCGCCATAAAGACTGTACCAATCCGCTGCGTGTGTATTCGCACATTGCACCGTATATGGGCGGGCCAGAAAAGATAATGAATACCAACGGTGCTGGCGACGGCGCGCTGGCGGCATTGCTGCATGATATTACTGCCAACAGCTATCACCGCAGTAACGTGCCTAACTCCAGCAAGCACAAGTTCACCTGGCTGACCTATTCGTCGCTAGCCCAGGTGTGTAAATATGCTAACCGCGTGAGTTACCAGGTGCTGAACCAGCATTCACCGCGCCTGACGCGCGGTTTGCCGGAACGTGAAGACAGTCTCGAAGAGTCGTACTGGGATCGCTGAGTTCTTGCCCGATGGCGCTACGCTTATCGGGCCTACGCGTAGCAATAGCAGGCCGGATAAGGCGTTTTACGCCGCCATCCGGCACGTAACATTAACTGGCGGTAGCAACTTCACCGGCAGGCGGCGTTTCAATTAGCTCCAGCATGGTACGGGCGATTTCACGCTCGCCCATGACGACCTGATTGGCTCCGCGCTCAGTAATATATTCCACCTCATCGTCATAATGTGCGCGGGCGATAATCTCAATCGACGGGCACTTCTCACGAGCGGAAGCGACAATTTCACCCGCTTCATAGCCATTCGGAATGGTTAGCAACAGCCAGCGTGCGCAATCCAGATGCGCCAGATTCATGATCTCTTCGTTAGCGGCATTTCCCAGCACCGCGCGGATCCCACGCTCGCGCAGTTCATCCACCCGGGTACGTGAGGTTTCGATAACCACCAGCGGGATCCCGGCAGCCATCAATTTCTCACCCAGCAGGCTGCCGACGCGACCAAAGCCAACCAGCAGGGCGTGATTGCAGATATCCACCGGAATTTGCTTCTCTTCTTCGATAGCCTCTTCCAGAGTCTGCTCTTCCAGCGTTTCTGTTTTGGCGAGATATTTTTCTAACACCGCGAACAGCACCGGGTTGAGCATTATGGACAGGATTGCCCCTGCCAGCACCAGATTCTGTCCGGCCTGCGGCAGCAGGTTTAACGCCATTCCCAGACCCGCCAGGATAAAGGCAAATTCACCAATTTGCGCCAGACTGGTGGCAATGGTGAGCGCCGTGCGTTGAGAGTGACCAAACATGCGCACCAGGAAATAGGCGGCAAGGGATTTACCAAAGATGATAATCGCCAGCGTGCCCAGTACTGCCAACGGCTGCTGGATCAGGACTAACGGATCGAACAGCATTCCGACGGAAACGAAGAACAGCACGGCGAACGCATCGCGCAGCGGCAGGGTGTCATGCGCCGCACGGTGGCTCAGCTCAGATTCATTCAGCACCATACCGGCGAAGAACGCGCCCAGTGCAAAGGAGACATCGAACAGCTCTACTGCGCCGAAGGCGATACCTAAGGCGAGGGCGAGGACTGAGAGGGTAAACAGTTCGCGTGAACCGGTTGCGGCGCTGCGGGCCATAATCCACGGTACCAGGCGACGACCCACCAGCATCATAATCGCGATAAACGCCACCACCTTACCGATGGTAATGCCCATATCGACAGCCAGCGAAGCGAAGCCGACATCTTCTTTTTCCAACATTCCGGCGACGGCTGGCAGGAGAACCAGCGTCAGTACCATCATCAGATCTTCGACAATCAGCCAGCCAATGGCAATTTGCCCGCGCTGGCTGTCAATGAGCTGTCGTTCTTCAAGCGCACGCAGTAGCACCACGGTGCTGGCGGTTGAAAGACACAGACCAAACACGATCCCCACCATCAGCGACCAGCCTAATACAGCTGAAAGCGCCATACCCAGCAGCGTTGCCACTGCTATCTGGGCAATCGCGCCGGGAATGGCGATTGACTTTACCGCCATCAAATCCTTCAGGGAAAAGTGCAGCCCGACGCCGAACATCAGCAGAATAACGCCAAGCTCGGCCAGTTCAGGCGCGAGCTTAGTATCAGCAACAAAACCAGGTGTAAATGGACCGGCCAGAACGCCCGCTAACAGATATCCCACCAGAGGAGAAATACGTAGTTTATTGGCAATCATGCCTAATATAAAAGCGAGTACAAGGCCGCCGACAATGGTGGTGATAAGCGGGGTGGCGTGATGCATTCCGTCTCCTTTGGTTGCTGTGATGATCCTAAAAACCCAAACTGCGAGTAATAGTTTATGACAATTTTAATGTTTATGTTTATGAATAATTATTGAATTTTGAAGAAAACAGGATTTTAAAGGAAAAAAAGCACGGATCGGAAAACTACGAGGGGATGTTTGAGGCAAACGCTGATGGTCACTGTAAGTGATGACGACCAAAGTTTACCTTTGGCCGTCAGAAAATCAGGCTTTATGTCGGTTATCAGGTAAGAATATGGTCAGTATCCCCAGAAGTGGCAGGAAAGCACATATTTTGTAGACCAAATCGATACTGGTATGGTCGGCAATCAGCCCTAACACCGCGGCTCCCAAGCCACCCATGCCGAAGGCAAAACCGAAAAATAACCCAGAAACCATGCCGATACGCCCAGGAAGCAACTCCTGTGCGTAAACCAGAATGGCAGAAAACGCCGATGCGAGGATAAAACCAATGATCACGGTTAAAATCCCGGTCCATTCCAGCGTTGCGTAGGGTAAAACGAGGGTAAATGGCGCAACGCCGAGGATAGACCCCCAAATAACATATTTTCTGCCAATTTTATCGCCTAATGGTCCGCCAATCACCGTCCCGGCCGCGACGGCAAACAGGAAGGCAAACAGGTGAAACTGGGCGTTTTGTACCGATAATCCGAATTTTTGCATCAGATAAAAGGTGTAATAGCTGCTGATGCTTGCCATATAGAAGTATTTGGAGAAAATCAGTATCAGCAGGATGCTTACAGCCAGCACCACTTTATTACGCGGCAACGGATTAACTATAGCGACCTTCGGCTTTCCTTTACTCATCCGATGCTGCGCGGCATACCAACGGCTGATTTGCGCCAGGACGACAATCGCTAATAGCGCGGCCAGCACAAACCAGGCCACATTACCCTTACCATATGGCGCAATGATGACAGCCGCCAGCAACGGTCCCAGTGAGCTGCCGAAGTTGCCGCCAACCTGGAAAATCGACTGTGCAAGGCCGTGGCGACCACCGGAGGCCATACGCGCCACGCGGGACGATTCCGGGTGGAATACCGAAGAGCCGGTGCCAACCAGCGCCGCGGCGAGCAGCACCATATGGAAGCTGCCGGCCATGGCCAGCAAAACAAGCCCGCTCAGCGTGAAGCACATTCCTATGGGCAGCGACCACGGCATCGGGTATTTGTCCGTCCAGTAACCCACCACCGGTTGCAGCAGCGAAGAAGCTAGCTGGAAGGTTAGGGTGATCATCCCGATCTGCATAAACGTCAGCGAGAACTCTGACTGCAATAGCGGATAAATCGCCAGGATCAGCGACTGAATCATATCGTTTAGCAAATGGGAGAGGCTGATCGCTCCTAAAATGCCAAATGAGGTGCGTGCTTTAGCAACCGACGCTGACGCGCCAGCCACAGGCTGGGTTGGTTCACTTATTGCCATAGAAAGTCACTTCTGTTTGGGTTGCGATTATGAGGGTAATCTATTTTGTTATTATTACCTGACTAACATACCTGCGGAAGGTGTTTGAAGGAAGTCTCATTTCTGAAAACATTTTCGACTATTATTTCATATCATTGTAATTTCAGTCGTTGATTTTGGCTCAGGGAGAGAAATATGAAGTTTTTAAAACGGGGCGTGGCGCTGGCGTTATTAGCCGCATTTACGCTGGCAGGTCAGCCAGCGCAAGCGTACGAAAAAGATAAAACCTACAAAATTACCATTCTGCATACCAACGATCATCACGGTCACTTCTGGCGTAGCGAATATGGGGAATACGGACTGGCGGCGCAAAAAACGCTGGTGGACGGTATTCGTAAAGAGGTGGCTGAGGAAGGGGGCAGCGTACTGCTGCTTTCTGGTGGTGATATTAATACCGGCGTACCGGAGTCCGATCTGCAGGATGCGGAACCTGATTTTCGCGGGATGAACCTGATTGGCTATGACGCGATGGCGGTCGGAAACCACGAGTTTGATAATCCGCTTAGCGTATTGCGCCAGCAGGAAAAATGGTCCAAATTTCCGTTTCTCTCGGCCAACATTTATCAGAAAAGCTCCGGCGAGCGTTTATTTAAACCGTGGGCCATCTTTAAGCGCCAGGATTTAAAAATTGCCGTACTTGGTTTAACCACTGACGATACGGCGAAAATTGGCAACCCCGAGTTCTTTACCGATATCGAATTCCGTAAACCTGCTGATGAAGCCAAACTGGTTATTCAGGAACTGAATATGGGTGAAAAGCCAGACATCATTATCGCGACCACCCATATGGGACATTATGACAACGGCAACCACGGCTCAAACGCCCCTGGCGATGTCGAAATGGCGCGCAGCCTGCCAGCAGGTTCGCTGGCGATGATTGTCGGTGGCCACTCGCAGGATCCGGTGTGTATGGCTGCGGAAAATAAGAAGCAGGTTGATTACGTACCGGGTACGCCGTGTGCGCCAGATAAGCAAAATGGGATCTGGATTGTACAGGCACACGAGTGGGGGAAATACGTGGGCCGGGCGGACTTTGAGTTCCGTAACGGCGAAATGAAAATGGTTAACTACCAGCTCATACCCGTTAATCTGAAGAAAAAAGTGACCTGGGACAACGGTAAAAGTGAGCGCGTACTCTACACCCCGGAGATTGTTGAAAATCAGCAAATGCTTTCGCTGCTGACGCCGTTCCAGAATAAAGGTAAAGCGCAGCTCGACGTGAAAATCGGTAGCGTCAATGCGCGCCTCGAAGGCGACCGTAGCAAAGTCCGTTTCGTGCAAACCAATATGGGCCACTTGCTGCTGGCTGCGCAAATGGCGCGAACCAGCGCTGATTTTGGCGTGATGAGCGGCGGCGGTATCCGTGACTCCATCGAAGGCGGCGATATCACCTATAAGAGCGTGCTGAAGGTACAGCCGTTTGGCAACATCGTGGTGTACGCCGATATGAGCGGGAAAGAAGTGATTGATTATCTGACCGCGGTGGCGCAAATGAAGCCGGACTCCGGAGCCTACCCGCAGTTTGCCAACGTCAGCTTTGTAGCGAAAGACGGCAAACTTAACGATTTGAAAATCAAAGGCGAACCTGTTGACCCAGCCAAAACCTATCGTATGGCAACGCTGAGCTTCAACGCCACCGGCGGTGATGGCTATCCGCGCATTGATAACAAACCAGGCTATGTGAATACCGGGTTTATTGATGCGGAAGTGCTGAAAGAGTACGTACAGAAGAACTCACCGCTGGATGCCAGTGCGTATGAGCCGAAGGGTGAGGTGAGCTGGCAGTAACAGGGCGGAGTGCCGGATGGCGGTGCTGGCACCTTATCCGGCCTACAGGTCAGTGCGATTTGTAGGCCTTAAAGCTGCGCGCCATCAGGCATTCATTCTATAACCGCTTAATCCCGGCGGGCGATATCGGCGAATTTCGCATCCAGAATTTTCGCCAGATCGCTCGCTGCCAGTTCGATATCCAGCCCGCGTTTGCCGCCGGAAACATAAATGGTGTCAAACGTTTGAGCAGGCGCGTCGATAAGCGTCGGCAATCTTTTTTTCTGCCCCAGCGGGCTAATACCGCCTACCAGATAGCCGGTAGTGCGTTGCGCGACCATGGGATCGGCCATATCGACCTTTTTGGCACCCAATGCTTTGGCAACCTTTTTGAGATCCAGTTGACCTGCTACCGGTGTGACGGCGACCGCCAGATGCTTCATGTCGCCATTCACGGCAACCAGCAGCGTTTTGTAAACCTGGTCCGCGTTCAGACCTAACTTTCGCACCACTTCATCACCAAAGTTCGTCTCGGACGGATCGTGATCGTAGGTGTGGATCTGGAAAGAAATTTTGTTTTTTTCGAGTAATTTAACGGCGGGTGTCATAGCAATTTTCCTGGCCCAGACAAAATACGACTCAAGCATACGCCTGATGTCTGTCTAAAAAATAGTACCATCTTGCGCAATAGTATTGGCAGGATGATGACTTTGAGCGACAATCGAACTACACCGACGCTTTAAGCGCCGGGATCATAATAATGATGAAATTCCTCTTTGACGGGCCAATAGAGATATTGGCCATTTTTTTTACCGTAACATCTCCGGCAAATTTCCTTCTCCGTATAAATGCAGCGCGCCAACGGCCACGACGTAGTGACCAGCAGGCATCGCTCTGAGCCGATCGCGCCAGGCTGTGTTGCGTTGATGCATCAATACGTCATACAACGACTGGCTAAAGGTATTGGGAAGCGTCAGTTCGCTATTGTGCGGTGGCGTTTCAAGCCACCAGCCCATCATCTGCTGGAGCAGTCTGGCATTGGTATGCCAATGCGTCAGAGTATCGTCCAACAGGGCCAGTCCGTTATCAGGCAACTGACATAACAGCTCGATTTGACTGGATGCGCCTTCCAGTTCGATTATCGGTTTATGCGCCTGTTTAGCCGCATTCAACAGTTGATAATCAATCCCGTATTCCGCTCGCAGCCCTAGCTGCTGTGCCTGCGTTGCCTGTAATACCATGGCAATTTGCCACAACGGCTGAGTAGATAACAGGGATGGGGAAATGCCCAGTTCGTTGGTGACTTTACGCAGGTTTTCTAACTGCTCCGGGCTGAGACGTTCTTCGAGTGCAGCAAAGATCGGAAGGTTGGCAAACGGCGCGTCGTCACCGGAAACATCCGCTTCGACAATCAGCGCATCGGCATGCTTGAGCTTTTTGAGTAATTTGGCAGGCAGAGGCGCCATATCGCGGCTGCCCATGTGAATGCTGCCAATCAGATGAAAATGGCGGTTGCCGGGCAAAGAGATGTCGATGGCAGGCCAGGTATAGTGGTTGCCGCGCAGTGCAGACCATAATGCTTTTACCCGGTATAACAAATCCATACGACCTCCCTAAGTGGAGAACCATGCTAGCGCGTGGCCGGAAAAGTCGCAATGTGTGAATTGCCGGATGGCGCAGTTGATAGCGCCATCCGGTAAAGGGTTACTCTTTAGGTTTGAAGCGCAGCAGTCGGTTCGCGTTGCTTACCACGGTGATGGAAGAAAGCGCCATCGCCGCCCCGGCGACTACCGGGTTGAGCAGCGTGCCGGTGAACGGCCACAGGATCCCAGCGGCAACCGGGATGCCGATGCTGTTGTAGATAAACGCGCCGAGCAGGTTCTGCTTCATATTGCGTAGCGTTGCCCGGGAGATAGACAGCGCATCCGCAACGCCCATCAGGCTATGACGCATCAGCGTAATCGCGGCTGTTTCAATCGCCACATCGCTGCCGCCACCCATGGCGATCCCTACATCGGCCTGAGCCAGCGCAGGCGCATCGTTGATACCGTCACCGACCATGGCGACCTGACGCCCCTGGCTCTGCAGACGCTTGATCGCCTCGGCCTTACCGTCCGGCAGAACACCCGCAATCACCTCGTCAATACCCGCCTCTTTGGCAATGGCGTTGGCGGTCGTTGGGTTGTCGCCGGTCAGCATCACCAAACGATACCCGGCGCGGTGCAGGCGCTGGAGCGCTGCCACGCTGTCGCTACGCAGTGGATCACGAACCGCTAACAGCGCCGCCGCTTTACCATCAATCGCCAACAGGACCGGAGTTGAACCCTGGGAAGCCTGAGCGGTGATTTCAGCTTCCATTTCAGTGGTATCAACCTGCTGTTCATTGAGCAGAGCCTGATTTCCCAGCAGCAACGTATGACCTTCGGTCTCGCCACTGACGCCTAACCCGCGCAGCGTACGGAAACCGTTGACCTGCGGCAGCGAGACATCGCCAGCTTTGTCCAGAATCGCCCTTGCCAGCGGGTGGCTGGAACCCTGTTCAAGGGCTGCAGCCAGACGAATTGCCCACGCTTCATCGGTGTTGCCAAACGTTTTGATGGCGACAACCTGCGGTTTGCCTTCAGTCAGCGTCCCGGTCTTATCAAAGACGAGAGTATCGAGCGTGCTGGCGCGCTGCAGCGCATCGGCATCGCGTACCAGTACCCCAAACTCAGCGGCACGCCCCACGCCGGAAATAATCGACATCGGCGTTGCCAGACCCAACGCACAAGGGCAGGCGATAATCAGAACGGTGGTGGCAATGACCAGCGTATAGACAATCTGCGGTGCTGGTCCAAAGAAATACCAGATAGCCGCACTGACCAGCGCAA
The DNA here is from genome assembly GCF_000398825.1 of Citrobacter sp. KTE30. Lineage (NCBI taxonomy): Bacteria > Pseudomonadati > Pseudomonadota > Gammaproteobacteria > Enterobacterales > Enterobacteriaceae > Citrobacter > Citrobacter sp. KTE30. The sequence goes on from NZ_KB976055.1 coordinate 1,006,855, forward strand.
TGGCGACCACGACCGGAACGAACACCGAGGAGATACGGTCGGCCAGTTTGCCAATTTCCGGTTTGCTGCTTTGCGCTTGACGCACCATACGGATAATGCGTGACAGCGTGGTGTGGCTGCCAACGGCGCTGGCGCGAAACAGCACACTGCCGTCCTGTACGACCGTACCGGCGTGGACGCTATCGCCTTCACCTTTTTGTTGCGGAATCGGCTCACCGGTCAGCATCGCTTCATCCAGCCAGGCTTCGCCCTGCGTAATTTCTCCATCGACTGGCACGCGGTCGCCGGTGGTCAGGCGCAACAACATTCCCGCCTGAACGTCTGCCAGCGGCACGTTCTTTTCACCTTCGTCAGTAACGACGCGTGCGGTCGGTGGCGTCAGATCAAGCAGTTTTTCCAGTGCTTTGGACGAGCGCTGGCGAGCCCGCGCTTCCAGCATGTGTCCGAGGTTAATCAGACCAATAATCATGGCGCTGGCTTCATAATAGAGGTGTCGCGCTTCCATCGGGAACCATTGCGGCCAGAGGTTGACGCTCATGGAATAGAGCCATGCCACCCCTGTACCCAGCGCGACCAACGTATCCATAGTCGCGGTGCCGTTCATCAGGCTTTTCCACGCATTGCGGTAAAAGTGACCGCCCGCGAAAACCATCACCGCAAGCGTTGCCAGACCAATCGTCAGCCACAGGCTGCGGTTGTCATCGCTCACCATCATGTTGTCGCCAATCATTCCCCATACCATGACAGGGATACCCAGCAGCAGCGCGACGGCTGCCTGCCAGCGAAAACGTTTCATGGTTGCCACGGCGGTTTCTTGCTGACGCTCGCGGCGCTTAGCATCATCTTCAATGGCTTCTGCGCCGTAGCCTGCTTTTTCCACCGCCTGCACTAAATCTGCGGCGGAGGCACTGCCCATTACCAGCGCAGTGCGTTCCGCCAGGTTTACCCGTGCCTGGGTGACACCCGGTACGCTTTGCAATGCATTTTGTACACGGGTCACACAACTGGCGCAGCTCATGCCGTTTAACAGCAACTGTTGGCTGTCATCATCAGCCGTAGCTGCCGGAAGCTCGGAAGGGACCGCTGCCAGTGCTTCCGACGGGATTGATGACTCCGTCAGCGGTTTAGCCTTTGGGTGGCTTAACTCCGCGCCGTAACCGGCTTGTTTGATGGTTTCAATCAGCGCTTCTGCGCTGGCGCTCCCGGTAACATGCGCCTCTGTCACGGAGACATCCGCTTGCTCAACATCCGGACGTTGTTCCAGACTTTCTTTAACGCGTTTTACGCAGTGACCACAGGACAAACCGTCCAGGGTTAGATCGATTGTTTGAGACATAACCAACTCCTTCATTGCAGGTTTAACTGACTGTGATAAAGGTTAAACCTTCCAGCAAGGGGAAGGTCAAGGGTGTTTTTAGAAAAGATGAAAAAAGGGGCGAAGGGGAAAAAACGGGAACGTCACCTCAGAGCGTTCCCGGTCTGTTATTGATTGAGAACGATAAGCGGCGTTCGATGCTCCGGTTCATTTATGACCGTGAGATCGGCACCATACAGCGCGTTCAGCGCCCGTTGCTTCAGGACATCCTGCGGATACCCGTTATCAACAATCCTGCCGCGTTCCATCAATACCACGCGGTCGGCATAACGCGCTGCGAGGTTGAGATCGTGCAGGACGCAGCAGACGCTAAACTGCCGTTCACGCACCAGGCGACGCAGCAGACGAAAAAGGTGCTGCTGGTGGTGAATATCCAGGGCGGAGGTAGGTTCATCGAGAAATAACCATTTGGGCCGAGGCTCGGGCTCCCAAAGCTGAACCAGCAGACGTGCCAGCTGTACCCGCTGTTGTTCTCCTCCCGACAGATGCCGGTAATCGCGCGCGGCCAGCGCCTGGCAGTCGCACAACGTCATGATGTGTTCCGTTTCATCGCCCGTATTGCGCGTGCGATACGGATGCCTGCCCATGCGGATAACCTCCTGCACGCTAAACGGGAAGGCCATATGACTGTTCTGGCGCATCACGGCACGGGTTTTTGCCAGCTCGGTGATTGACCATTCGTTCAGCGGCTTGCCGAATAAGCTACAGCGCCCACTGTGAGGTTGCAGATAACCCGTGAGCTGGCGGAGCAGCGTTGATTTCCCGGCGCCATTCGGGCCCAGAATCGCGATAATCTCTCCTTCAGGTAGCGTCAGGGAAACATCATCGGTCAATCGTCTGCCCTGAATGTGGTAAACCAGATTTTCAGCAACGATCATGACACCCTCCGGCTACGCAGTATTAACCACAGAAAATACGGTCCTCCGATCAGGCTGGTTAACAGACCAACGGGCATTTCGGCAGGCTGCACCAGAGTGCGGGCCAGCGTATCGGCAATAAGGAGTAGACAGGCGCCCGCCAGCGTAGAGCAGGGAATCAACCAGCGATGATCGGCGCCGGTAGTCATTCTGATCAGATGTGGGATCACCAGGCCAATAAAACCAATTACGCCGCTGACGGAAACGGCAGCACCAACCAGTAGCGAGCTGAGCAACAGTAACTGCTGGCGCTTACGTTTGACGTTCACGCCGAGGTAATGCGCCTCTTCATCACCCAATTGCAGCAAATTAAGCGTGCCCGCCATACAGACGGTGACAGCAATGGCTGGAAGAACAAAGGTACTGGCAACCAGCAGCGTTGGCCACTGGGCCTGGCCGAGATTGCCCATCATCCACAGCGTAAGTTGACGTAGCTGTTGCTCATCGCCCACATAGCTCAGTACGCCAATAGCCGAACCGCACAAAGCATTGATAGCGATACCGGCTAACAGTAGTTGCATCATTCCGCCGTGGCTATGACGCTGGCTTATCAGGAAAATAATCGTGCAGACCACCATGCTGCCCGCGACGGCAAAAATCATCTGCTCATACAGCACCAGCACCACGGGAAACGAAAAGGGGATAACTATCGCGATACCGACCATCAGCGCGGAGCCGCTACTGACACCAAGCAGGCCAGGATCGGCCATCGGATTGCGAAAAAGCCCCTGCATTATAACCCCTGCCGTTGCCAGCGCTGCGCCTACCAGAACGGCCAGCAACACACGGGGCAAACGGATGTTCAACCAGATGTCACGGTATTCGTCGTTGAACAGCGCGCTGAAGCTAATGTTCAGCGCCCCCTGGCTGGCTCCGAAGAGCATCAGAGCGACCAACAACAGAGAAAGACCCGTCAGAATGCTGACGGAAGAAAGCGAGTCCTTAAGCACGCAACGCTCCATAACGTCTTTGCGGCGCGAAGTTCCCGCGCCGCGAGGGGTTTACGCGGGTTTCAGTCCTGGCTCAACCAAACTGTAAATCTGGTTATTGAGTGACGGGGCTGTAGCCAGTTCGTGAATGTGCCTTGCAACATCTGCACGCATCACAAAACCATGGCACTCCTCGGCCTGTATCCGTTGCGCCTGACCTGTGGCTGCACCGTTCAGCAAACCGCCGGGGCGGAGAATGGCGTAGTCCAGTTGACTGGTTTGTAGCCAGCTTTCAGCCAACGATTTTTCGCGTACCGCCTGACCAAATGCCGCCCTGGCGCGTGGGGACAAAAAGGGCCAACTGTCGCCACAGCCAAGCGAAGTCACCAGAATCATGCGTTTGATCTCCGCTTTTTCTGCTTCATCAATGACGGTTCTGTGCGCCAGATAATCCTGGGCACCGCCCATGGAGGAGATCACCGTGGCATGTTGACCCGCTGCGCGACAGGCACAGGCGGTGACCTGGCTGTCGCAGGCGTCGCCAATGAAGACCTGCACACCTTTTTCCTGCAACCCGGCAGCGACCTGCGCGTTGCGAACGACGGCAATCACCGGACGTTGTTCCGCCAGTGCGAGTGCCAGTGTTTTCGCGCCGACGCCGCTACCACCTGCACCAAAAATGAGCCATGGAGCCATCAGGCATGTTCCTTTAAGGATGAAGACAGCGCGTGAAAGGCGCTGACCTGGTCGGCCAGTAGCTGACGATGCTCATCCCGACCGAGGAAAATTTTGAACATAGCGCTACCCGCCTGGTTAAAGAAGAGAATGGACGCGGTGTCCATGCCCATAAATTTGCGTTCAATCAGGGCGATATGTGTGCAGTTTTCTGCCTTGATATGACCGGTCATGCCTTTTTTGCCGCGCAGGTTGAAGTAACCGTGGCGGTGGAATCCTGAAGGTAATTCACCCGTGAATTCCAGTATGACATCAGCAGTATGGACCAGGGTGGTGACTTTGCCCCATTCGCTGACGGTTTCCCAGACGGTATCAAATTGATCGCCGGAAACCAGCGTCGGGGAGGGGAGGTTTTTCACCACCTCCAGCAGCGTGGTGTTGTACTGGGCTGCGATAGCTTCCAGCGTACCGTCCGGCTCAGTTTTCAAAAAATCCTGTAAAGAGACATGGCTCATACTTCACTCCTTTTATGGTTGCTCTACCGCAATACGCGGCGCGTTAAGTGTTTGAATCAGTTCATCAAGAGACTGCAAAATATTGCTCGCCCAAAAACGCCCTTCATTGGTCAGGCGTACACAGGTGCTGGCATCTCGCGTCAGTCCTGCGTGATGCCACTGGGTCAGTAGCGGGGCCAGTTTTTGTGCATGAGGCGTCAGTTCATCCAGCGGGACGCGGGCCGTTTCAATGCCGGCCTGGAGGGTGTGTCGCCACTGGAAACCACGCTCGGCGGTGCGCATCATCATCATGAGCGGTTTTTTTCCGGCGGCGATGGATTCATGCCATGTGGTCAGATTGCGCTCGACCATCCAGGAATAGCCATTGACTGACCCTCCTGCGCCAGAGCCGAATGCCAGACAGTCTGCGCCCTGTTTAATCAGCAGGTTGTACAGATTGCGTTCCCGTGTGGTGCGCGCCCAGTGGCTGTTGCTGATGCAGCGCCAGCCCGCGCTGTCCATAAAATCGCAGCCCTGAAGATAGAGGTCGCGACGTTCGGCAGGAGAGGGAACCGTTGTGCGCCCGGTTTCAACCGCTTTGCCAAGCGGTGTATTAGGGAGCAGATTCAGAGCATAAAGATCTACGCCGTCGAGGCCGATGTCGCGGGCAATCGCCAGATCCTCGCCCCACACCTTTGCGTCCTGTCCTGGCAGACCAAACAGCAGATCGCAGACCACGGCGGCTCGATCCCGTTTTACCAACCCCTGCATAAAGGCCATCGCGGTCGGGCCGTCCGAAGTGCGCGCCATTTTCTTGCGGATCCGGCTGTTAAATGACTGAATGCCGATCGAAAATCGATTGGCGCCAGCGTCAAGGCAGGCATCTATTCGCGCATCGTCAAAATTGAGTACCCGCCCCTCAATGGTGATTTCGCAGTCCGGCGCCAGCGGTAGCTTGTCACGTAGTGCGGTGATGATTCTGGCCAGATCCCGTGCCGACAGCGCAGACGGTGTACCGCCGCCAAAATAGACGGCGTGAATTGGGGCCGACTGATGCAATGCGCTATCGGCTTCCATCTCTATTTCGCGTAATAGCGCGTTGGTGTAGCGGGCGCAGTGATCCTCTTCAAAGCGGTTTTGATAAAAACCGCAGAAAGTACAATGTGTTGCACAGAAAGGGATATGCAAGTACACCAACCGTTTCCGCGGTGGGGTTGGCTGGCTGATGACCTCCTGCCAGGTTTGTGACAATAGCTCTTTGGCAACCGGGATCGCCCCACGCCAGGGCATCGTGGCGCGGCGATCCTTAAATGGCTGACTTCCCTCGAGCGCAAAATGCGCGGTGAGATCCAGCGAGTGTTCAGTTTTCATTGTTCTTTATAAATCCAGTTAGTGAGGCCAGAATTGCTGGTGCAGGGCTTCAACCGCATCGGCGACGCGCGGCCCCATACCCAGAATCAGCGCCTGGTCAATCGCCACAATGCGCTGGTTTTTCCAGGCCGCAGTGTGGGTAATCCCGGCAATCGCGCTCAGACGAGCCAGACCGCCATCCACCATTTGCGACGTCACCACGATCACCTCTGGGTTGGCGGCGATCAGCGATTCCGCGCTGTAGCTTTTGTACTGTGCGTGAGTGGCGACATTTTGTGCGCCTGCGAGGGTCATAATGGCATCGGCAACGCTGCCTTTTCCGGCGACCTGTGGCGCGCTGCCGCCAGCGGAGAGAATGAACATGGCTTTGACCGGCGCATTTTTCGCTGCCACGTTGTGCTGAACGCGATCCAGACGTTGACGTATGCGATCGATCAACGTCTCACCTTGTTCGGGAATGCGCAGGGTTTGAGCCAGTTCCCGAATGTTGGCGTACATCTGTTCGACGGTGGCCGGTACGCGCGGCAACGTCACGACGTTAACTTTTTGCGCCCGCAACTGATCCAACACGATTTGAGGGCCAGCATCCTGCCAGGTGATAAAGCTGTCCGGATGCAGCGATAAAATGCCCTCGCTGCTTAACTGCTTCCAGTAGCCGATATGCGGGAGTGCGGCAGTTTCGGGTGGATACGAGGTGGTTTCATCAACGCCGACCACCCGGTTGCCGATGCCCATGGCGTATATCAGTTCGCTAAGAGAGCCGCCCGCCACCACCAGGCGGTCGGCGGACTGGGCACTGAAAACGCAGGCGAGGCTCAGTAAGCCAATCAAGAGTTTTTTCATCGTCAGAAATTCCACGCAAAGCCAACGGCGGCATTGAAACCAGCGTCTGGAATAGATTCATGCGCGGTTCTGTAACGCTTGTCGGTCAGGTTGTTGAGCGCGAGGTTGACCTGATACTGATCCTGCGGACCGAACTCGGTGTTGAATGCAAGGTTAAGCGTGGCCCAGCCTGGGTAGTTGATTTCTGTGGTGCCGGTATTATCTTTGGCGCTGGACGCCGCGCGGATAAAAACATCGGACGTCAGGTTAGCGGCGTTCATCAACCAGGTATGTTTCAGGCCGACGCGCCCGGTCAGAGTGGGTTCGCCGGTATCCCAGGTTTTAAGGGTATTGCCTTCGTACTGACGGCGAATGAGATTACCGCTCAGGTAAGGTGAAACTGCCCAGCCGTTGTATTCTGCGGTGAGTTCCATGCCCCAGGTTTTGGCCCGATCGATGTTGTCGTAGTAGTAATAGCCGCCCCGTGAAGAGGTGGTATTACCGCTGCATACGGGTTGACCTGAACAGGCCAGGCTGGCGATATAGTCTTTGGCTTCGGAGTAATAAATGGCGCCGTCAATCAGCCACATATTCCCTTTATACCGTGCACCCAGCTCATAGTTATTCGAGTGTTCCGCCTTCAGGTTTGGGTTGCCGTAGGTTACGCTGCCGCCTGCGGACGTCTGCATAAACAGCTGAGTCAGCGTGGGGAAGACATAGCCTTGGGCATATGCAGCCCGAAGTTCAAGATCTTTAAAACCGGAATAGCGTAGGCTGGTTGAGGTCACCAGTTCATCATCGTGAACGGAATTTCCTCCGGTGGATTGCCAGGTGCTGCCGCTGCTTTGCAGGGTTTGCGTATCGTTGCGCTTGAGCTTCGAAGACAGCCAGTACTGGCGTGCGCCTACGGTCCACGTCCAGTCATCGGCAAAGCGCCAGTCGTTTTGCGCGAACAATGAGGTGTTGCTTTGCTCCGCTTCGTTGTATGACAGGGTACGTGTTTGCGTATCGAAGAAGCCGGTAGCTGCGGTCTGGCGCGTACTGCCGTCCGTGTCCTGTTTTATTTTGTCATGCTGATATTGAGTGCCAATCACCAGCTCGTTGTTAGCAGGCAGGGAGAAGTTGCTCTGTAGCGTTACCCCTTGGGTATACTGTTTGTCGTTGGTATTGGTCTGATTGCTGACCGTCAGCGCTTTAATCATCGGGCTGGGGATAACCTGGGTCGTTTTGACCCGGTTTTCAAATTTGCGCTCTATTGTCTGGCTGTATGCGTCAACATGGATGTTCTTCAGGTAATCCCCATCGGCCGCGTAGTCGTAGAAAAGACCGATTTTCTCGCGTTCCAGCTTAGGTATTTTGACGCTAAAGTCGTCGAACTGGCCCTCTGGATCGTCAAACCAGGTTTGAGTAGACAGTTTGTAGCGATCGAGGGAGAGCCCAATTTTGTGGCGATCGAAGTTGTAACCCAGCCATACGCCCTGGCCGTTATTACGGAAGTTGGTGTTGGGCAATCTTCCGTCAGGCGTATCGCGGTCCCCCTGGTCGGAATAGCTGCCATTGATGCGGTAGTCAAAGTTTCCGATGCTGCCCCAGGCCGCTGCCGACTCTTCCCATCCTGCCGTTGCGGAGTTATAAACAGCCTTAACGCTGCCGCCGAGAGGCTTATCACCGCCTTTTTTGGTAATAAAGTTTACGACACCGCCAATCGCCTGCGAACCGTAGAGGACAGAATAAGGGCCTTTGACCACTTCAATCCGTTCCAGCGCGGATTCGTCAATCAGCAAACCGGCTCCGTAGTTTTGTCCGGCACGTTGGTAACTGACGACCTGGCCGTCGATCAAAATCAGCACCCGCGAAGACGCTTCGCCACGGATACGAATTTGTTTCCGCCCTGCGAGGGCGTTATCGGTGACTTCGACGCCGGGAATATCTTGTAAATCATCAGCAATAGAAACGCTGGTGGAGTTTTGCAGTGTCTGGCGATCGATAACCTGGATGGTTGCCGGGCTATCCCAAAGACTACTTTCTGTGCGGTTAGCCGTGACGATAACCGTGTCTTCGTCGGACGTAGAAGCGTGTGTTGGAGAGGTAGCGGCAAAAGCGGCGCCGGACATGCATAATGTCAGGGCTGAAAGAATAAATGGCCTTTGGTTATTCCGTGGCAACATAAGAGAACCTTTATTGAATGTAAATGATCATCATTATCATTCGCGTTTATATATAAAATTGTTTCCCTTTGTTCAAGATGAAAGATGTAGAACCAATATATCTTTTGATTTGAGTCAATTTCGTGCAGTCATTAAATGCATAAATGTGATCTGAATCGGATATAACAATGTGAATTAAAAGGATTTGTGCATTGCGGTGAGGGTGGGAAATGTGCAGGGTTCTCGGGTCAATCATTAGGATAATCTGGGCTATAATGGGCTCAGTACCAACAAGATCCGCGGGGGAAATGTGAATATTAGCGATGTTGCGAAAAGAACCGGTTTGACCAGCAAAGCGATACGCTTTTATGAAGAAAAAGGCTTAGTGACGCCGCCGCTGCGTAGCGAAAATGGCTATCGCACATACAACCAACAGCATCTGAATGAACTTACGCTGCTGCGCCAGGCACGCCAGGTGGGTTTTAATCTCGAAGAGTGCGGCGAACTGGTGAATCTGTTTAACGATCCGGCGCGTCATAGCGCAGATGTGAAAAAGCGTACCTTAGAAAAGGTCGCGGACATTGAGCGGCATATCAGCGAGCTGCAGGCCATGCGCTTGCATTTGCTGGCACTGGCGGAGAGTTGCCCTGGCGATGACAGCGCCGAATGCCCGATCATTGATAACCTCTCCGGCTGCTGCCACCATAAAGCGAAGGCTTAACGGCGAGGGGGATTAAGCATAAATACCACCGTCCCGCGGTACCACGGGGATTTCTCAAGCTGCGCTTCAGCCTGCGGGTCCCGGCTACCGTTTTGCACCAGCCCCAGCTTAAACGGAATGCGCAGACGACTGAGTGCGGGCAGATACGCCTGATAATTCGTTACCGTATGACGGCCCTGATAGCTCTGGACCACCAGTTCATCGACCGCCAGCGCATTCAGCGTGGCGACGTCGCCCGTTTTTGCCCAATCCAGAAGTCCAGTCACGCCAAGTGCAAACTCGGCCGGTAACTGTTGGCGTAATTGCTGCAGAAAGCGGGCGTAATCGGCAAGCTGATGGGTCGCCGCGTCAAAATCAACCTGCAGGCCGAGCACATGATTCCCGGCGGTCTGCCAGCGTTGCATCAATCTTATGATGCGAGCCGGGATCGCCTCCGGTACGTCGAGCGTGGTAAAGCGCACGGTCAGCCAGATCGAGGGAAAAGACAGGCGGCTGACCGGCAGCCCGAGACGCTGGAAAACCACGTTACCCGAACGAACCAGCACCTCACCCTGATGCAGATAGACCGTTTGCGCGTCTTTCAGTTCGTCACTGGCCTTCACGCCGGACCACAGCCAGAAGGCCGGATGCTCACGGGCGGCGACGATATCCGCCGCCTGCGGCTGGCCTGTCAGCAGCGCGGTTACCAGTAGTATTTGAGTTTTTGCGCCCACGGACTTCCCGGATACTGCGTTTTCAGTTGGGTGAACCAGCCTTTACGCTGCAGTTTATCCACTTCCTCACCGCCGCACTCGTTAGAGCCTGACGGCGCATAGCACATGATGGCGCGATACAGCGCGAAGCTCTTGTCTTCAACCTCTGCTTTCGGCGAAGTGATCACCTGCTGATAGTAGCGTTGCCTGTCGAACTGACCGAACGGCTCCTTGCGCGATATTGCTGATTCAAGAACGTCGTTGCCAGCACTGTTTTTCCACAAATCGACGTGGGTTTGCGTGGTGCGGAAGAATTCGCCTAAGCAGTTCAGCGCGTGGGCATCATCCGCTTTTTTGCTCAATACCGTTACCGTTTCATTGAGGCTGCGACAGGTGTAACCGCGCTCGGCAGCGTCGCCGTTCCAGTCGAAAATACTCAGATTAACGTCATCAAACGCGTCGCCAATAACCGGCGGAGTAATGGCGCTGGCCAGTTTTCTGTCATTCAACCAGTCGCCAAAGCGGTTTTCGGTAAGATCGCGTACCAGCAGCGTATGCAGGGCGATGGTACGCTCTTCATTGTTAGGTCCATGGATGGCCTGCTGGCGCAGCAGTTCAGGCGAGGCCTGTGTTTTCAGTATCTGCGAGCGAAAACGCAGGTTGGTTACTGCGCTTTCTGGGGCAAATACCGCCGCCACGTCGCCGCTATAAACCAGCGTTGCGGCGAGCTTAGCCTGTAAATACTGCTGCTGTTCGTTGTCCTGGCTGAGTTTTAGCAACTGCAGCCAGAAATCACGCGCCGCGCTCCAGTTCTTCTGGCCCATCAGCGCTTCGCCGTACAGCACTTGTTCGCTGAAGGCGAGGGTATCGTGAATGGCGAGTTTCTGCGCTGGCGTAACTGCCTGAATAATCGCCGCGTAGTTCTCCGTCGCCAGCCACAGATTCAGTTGCAGATCGCGCCATAGCGGCAGTTTTTGGCTCTGCTCAAACACCGGTTTGCTGGCATCGAGCTGCGCCTGGGTCAGCGTGGGTTTACTGTTGTTATCCAGACGCAGCGCGCGCAGCAGTTCGATATAGCTGACAAGCGGCGCATCGGGGAATGCTTCCACCACGGACTGTTCGTAGAACGCCATACCGTAGACATTATCGTATTCGATGACTATTTCTCGCAGTTGCCGAGCGTCAGCCGACTGCTGGAGCGTCTGCTCATACAACCCGGCCAGCTGCGGCCACGCCTGTAAATACCAGTTGATGCGACGCAGCATACCGCGCGCGGAGTCGGCATACAGGCCTTGCGGGTAACGTTGCAGATAGGCTTGCGCCTGCGTCTGAGCCTGAGTCGCGTCCTCGCGGTTAATTTTTGCAATATCAAAATCGCCGTATTCGCCCACGCTGTTCTGGCTGCTCTTGTTCAACGCCGCACGCATCAGCATGTATTGCGCGGTCTCTGCCAGCCACGGGCGCTCACTTTTGGCAAGCTGAGTGAAATCCCGTTCGGCGCTGGCATAATCACCGGCATAGAAACTGGCAGCTGCGGCCAGATAATTTTTATAGGACTGAGCCGGTGAATCAGCCGGGAGGGTGGCAAGTGAAGACTCAATTTGCTCGCGGGTTGCCCCGGATAGCAGCCCCGTACGCGCCTGGGCTAAGGCCTGGCGCTGTTCCGCTGTTAACGTCGAGTCGGCCAGCAGTGCGGCAAAAAATGCGCTGACGCTCTCGGTGTTATTCGAAACATGACGGTTCTCAAGCTCAGCGTCGTTGACGTTTATTTCGTCTGCGCTAATGTTCAGTTCGGCCATCTGTCGGGAGAGTGGGCTGTCTGCGGCGGATGCCGGAGCAGCGGCTGGCTGCGAGGTTGCCTCATCCCATTGCGGGTGATAGGCAAAATAGAAATCCCGGGAGCGGGTGATATCCGCTGGCATTGATTGCACCGGCAGAGCAAATGATTTTTCCTGGCTCAGCAGCCGCAGCAGGTTGTCGCGGCTGTCGTTTTCAGGGTTAAAGGTTGGCGTGCCTTTCAGCAGGCAGCTGTCGTCGCTCCATTTGCAGTCTTCCATATCGAAAGAGGCGAATGCCTGCGGGGCGGCGGTCAGTAATGTGCAAAGGGCAAAGGCAAGGGGTGTCTTCCTGACCATAGTCTTATTTCCTGTCTTTTTAATGTGATACCGCTTTAATAATCAGGGTTATCCCTTCAACGGCAATGACTTCAACCTGCGTACCGGCGCTCAAATCGTCGCTGGCGCTAACGGGCCAGGAACTGTCGCCGACGCGCATGTGTCCGCGACCATTGACCAGGGCGGTTTCCAGAATAAATCGTCGGCCAACCAGCTGCTGTCCGCGCTGGTTAAGATGGCTGTCGGCGGGTTTCTGCTCCTGAACGCGCCTTGCCAGCCATTTCCACCACAGCCACGCCGCCAGCAGGGTGAGGACGGCGAACATCGCCCCCTGCCACGCCCAGTCTAGCGGAACGAGCCAGACGACCAGACCGGTAATTACCGCCGCTACGCCGCTCCACAGCAGATAGCCGTTACCGCCCAGCATCTCGGCGGCGAGTAGCAAACCGCCGAGGCTGAGCCAGAAGATGTGCGGATGCACCAGAATCATCGCTATCATGATTTTTTCCGCTCGCTGGCGCTGTCCTTAACCAGTTCGGCGATCCCGGCAATAGAGCCCATCAGGCTGCTGGCATCCAGCGGCATCATCACCACTTTGCTGTTATTCGACGAGCCGATATGCTGCAGCGCTTCAGTGTATTTCTGCGCCACGAAGTAGTTCACTGCCTGAATATCCCCAGCGGCAATGGCCTCAGACACCATCTGCGTTGCGCGAGCTTCGGCTTCTGCTGAACGTTCACGCGCTTCAGCCTGTAAAAACGCGGACTGGCGTTCACCTTCCGCTTTAAGGATCTTCGACTGTTTCTCACCTTCGGCCTTGACGATTTCTGCCTGACGAATCCCTTCGGCCTCAAGAATGTAGGCGCGCTTGGTACGTTCGGCTTTCATCTGCGCGTTCATCGCGTCGATAAGTTCTGCCGGAGGACGCACGTCGCGGATCTCGATACGGGTGATTTTGATGCCCCAGGGATTCGTGGCTTCATCAACAATATGCAGCAGGCGCGTGTTGATGTTGTCGCGTTGGGAAAGCATTTCATCGAGTTCCATCGAACCGAGAACGGTACGAATGTTGGTCATGGTCAGGTTGATAATCGCCAGTTCCAGGTTGCTGACTTCATAGGCGGCTTTCGGCGCGTCGATCACCTGAATAAAGCACACGGCATCAATTGCGACGTTGGCGTTATCTTTGGAGATGACTTCCTGAGAAGGGATATCAAGCACCTGTTCCATCATGTTGATCTTACGACCAATGCGGTCCATGAACGGCACAACAAGGCTTAAACCCGGTTGCAGGGTTTTGGTGTAACGGCCAAAACGCTCTACCGTCCACTGATATCCCTGCGGGACGATTTTGACGCCAGCGCCGACGATCACCAGCGCGACAAAAATAAGAATAGGAATAAAAATGAGCATTGATGAAACCTCCTGTTGTGCTGTCCTTTACTGCCTCATTAATCAAATTATACCCGATTTATCAAGGTGGGCTCCCTTATAATAAATTACAGGGATAGACTGTCTGAACGAAAGATGTAAAAAAGGAATGGGTAATGGAAGAAAGCAGTATTTTGCTTCAGTTAAAAAATGTCGCATGGCAGGCTGGTGAGACGCAGGTTCTCAATAACATCTGTTTTGATCTCCGCGCCGGAGAATTTAAGTTGATTACCGGCCAGTCCGGCTGTGGGAAAAGTACGTTACTCAAGATTGTGGCGTCATTAATGAGTCCGACTGCCGGTGAAATTCTCTTTGAAGGCAAGGAGATCAATACCCTCAAGCCGGAAACGTATCGCCAGCAGGTCTCCTATTGTGCGCAAACGCCTGCTTTGTTTGGTGACACCGTTTACGACAACCTCATTTTCCCCTGGCAAATCCGTAACAAACGTCCGGAGCCGGATGCGTTTCTGAGCGATCTGGCCCGTTTTGATCTCCCCGAGACGATCCTCAGAAAAAGCATAAATGAGCTGTCCGGTGGCGAGAAGCAGCGCGTCTCGCTAATTCGTAATTTGCAGTTTCTGCCCAAAATTCTGCTGCTTGATGAAATCACCAGCGCGCTGGATGAGGCTAATAAACGTAATGTGAACGAATTAATTCACCACTATGTTCGCGATAAGAATATTGCGGTGCTGTGGGTGACGCACGACAAAGATGAAATTACGCATGCGGATAATGTCATAACCCTTCAACCGCACGCCGGAGAAATGCAGGAAGCACGCAATGAACGAGCATAATATTACCAATGAGTCCCTGGCATTAGCGATGATGCTGGTGGTGGTGGCGATCCTGATTAGCCACAAAGAAAAACTGGCGCTGGAGAAAGATATTCTCTGGAGCGTTTGCCGGGCAGTGGTTCAGCTGATTATCGTCGGCTATGTGCTGAAATATATTTTTGGCGTTAACCACAGTATTCTGACCTTACTGATGGTGCTGTTTATCTGCTTTAACGCGGCTTATAACGCACAAAAGCGCAGTAAATATATTGATAAAGCTTTCCTCTCGTCGTTTATCGCTATCACGGTGGGGGCGGGGCTAACGCTGGCGGTGCTGGTTTTGTCTGGCTCTATCGAGTTCACGCCGATGCAGGTCATCCCGATCTCCGGCATGATTGCAGGCAATGCGATGGTGGCAGTGGGGCTGTGTTACAACAATCTGGGACAGCGGTTTAACAGCGAACAGCAGCAAATTCAGGAAAAACTTAGCCTCGGCGCGACGCCGAAAGTGGCCTCTGCGGCGCTGATTCGCGACAGCATTCGCGCCTCGTTGATCCCAACGATCGACTCTGCAAAAACGGTAGGGCTGGTGAGTTTACCGGGGATGATGTCCGGGTTGATCTTCGCGGGTATTGATCCAGTAAAAGCGATTAAGTATCAGATTATGGTGACGTTTATGCTGCTTTCTACCGCCAGCCTGTCGACCATTATTGCCTGCTACCTGACTTATCGGAAGTTCTATAATTCGCGCCACCAATTAGTCGTAACGCATTTGAAGAAGACGTGATGTGATGCCGGAGGGATCGGTATTGGTAGAATTTGTATGCCCGATAAGCGCAAGCGCCATCGGGCAAAATCAAACGGATTAGTACAACAGTGCGTACAGTTGGCGGCGGTATTTTGAGGCCAGCGCATCGCCGGTTCCGAGTGCGGCAAGGATCTCCTGGAAGGTCTTACGTGCCTGACCGTCGGCAGCAGTGAGATCTTTCTTCAGGTGGCTGAACAGCAGTTCCAGTGATTCCTCGTTACGTCCGACCTGATGTAACTGGATGGCTAGTTGAGTTGCCAGCGCCGCATCCTGCGGATTGCTGGCGACTTGCTGCTGCAGCTGTTGGATTTCCGGCGTATCCGCCGCCTGCTTCAGCAGTTCTATCTGCGCCACCAGTCCCTGATAGCGGGTGTCCTGATCCTGCAACGGAATGGTTTTCAGCACCGCTTCGGCATCGTCAGAACGATTGAGGGCGATTTGCGTTTCCGCCAGCAGCAGGCCAATTTCGCTGCTCTGGTTGGAGATCTGCCAGGCTTCTTTCAGCAGCGGCAGTGCATCCGCGTGATTACCGGCTTCGATGAACTCGATAGCCTGACGCGCTTTCAGCTCTTCTTCGCTCGGCAACACTTTTTCCAGCAGCGCGCGGATAACCTCTTCCGGCTGCGGGCCCTGGAATCCGTCTACTGGCTGACCGTTCTGGAACAGATAAACGGTAGGGATGGCGCGCAGGCCAAACTGAGAAGCGATCATCTGCTCGGCGTCGCAGTCGAGCTTGGCGAGAATAAACTGACCGTTGTACTGGGCGGCAAGGCTCTCCAGTACCGGCGTCAATTGCAGGCAGTGCTGGCTGCGCTCAGACCAAAAATAGAACAGGACCGGCGTGGTCATCGACTGTTCAAGGGTCTGCTGCAGGTTCGATTCGTTAATGTTAACAATATTCTGTGTGGACATGGAGTTACTCTCTTTTGTCGATTTCTTGTTACATGGGGGCTGACGCGCGTGCTTCAACTCAACCCTGTAAAATTTTGTCCATTATGCGGCCTGGCAACAGGCGTTTAAGTAGCATCACTGCCCAGGTCACCAGCGTAACCGGATAACGTAGCTTTGGTTTATCGCTCTCAAATGCATGACGTACTTTGGCGACAACCGCTTCTGGTCCCAGCGTAAAACGCGCGGCAATGCCGGGGTTTTCCACGGGAGCATCGCTCTGGGTCTGGTTGACGTTTTCGGTAAAGCGGGTACGGATGGGGCCGGGCTCAATCAGGCTGACCTTAATGCCGCTGTGGCGCAGTTCCATACGCAGCGCGTCGGACCAGGCTTCCAGCGCATATTTGCTGGCGGCATAGGCGCCGCGTCCCGGCGTTGAGATCAATCCCATCACCGATGAGGTCATCACGATACGTCCTTCGCCGTGAGGGAGCATAGCGGGCAACAGGCGCATGGTAAGCTGATGTGCGCCAAAGAAGTTGGCGGAAAATTGCTGTTCCATCTGTTCACGGCTGATGGTGGGCAGGGGACCATAGACACCGTATCCGGCGTTGTTAAAGATCCCATATAAACGATTATCGGTCAGGGCGATCACTTCATCGGCGGCACGATCCACGCTTTCGGGTGAATCCAGATCCAGCAATATGCCAGTGAATCCCATACTGTTCATACGCGCGACATCGTCAGGTTTGCGACAGCCTGCCAGAATTTGAAAACCCTGGCGCTTTAGTTCAAGCGCGCTTTCCAGACCGATTCCGCTGGAACATCCTGTTATTAAGACCGATTTTTGCATAACTTTACCTGTCAGGATCTCCGTTGTTTTATGAGTCGTGATTTACTAGAGGAGTGAGATGTTGCGCCATCCAGTCGGCAATAAACGGCTGAGCGTCACGGTTAGGATGAATACCATCATCCTGCATCCACTGGGGTTTCAGATAAACCTCTTCCATAAAAAATGGCAGCAGAGGAATATCAAACTCTTTGGCGAGCTTTGGATAAATCGCGCTAAAGGTTTCATTATAACGGCGGCCATAGTTTGCCGGCAGACGAATTTGCATCAGCAGCGGTTCGGCATTTGCCGCTTTGACATCCTGCAGAATCGTGCGCAGGGTTTGTTCGGTTTGCGCAGGCGCAAAGCCGCGCAGGCCATCGTTACCGCCAAGTTCGACCAGCACCCAGCGCGGCTGGTGCTGCTTGAGTAATGCAGGTAGACGGGCCAGACCTTGCTGCGAGGTGTCGCCGCTAATGCTGGCATTCACCACTGGCGTTTTGGTTTGCCATTTATCATTAAGTAGCGCAGGCCACGCGGCGCTGGCGGACATACGGTATCCGGCGCTCAGGCTGTCACCCAGAATTAATAACGTGTCCGCAGCGGCGGCGCGGAAAGTTAACAGGACCAGGAACAGGAAAGGCCAATGCCAGCGGAAAACATTGTTGAAGTTCATCATCTTAAGAAATCCGTCGGTCAGGGTGATCAAGAGCTATCCATCCTTACCGGAGTTGAACTGGTTGTCAAACGCGCCGAGACCATTGCGTTGATTGGCGAGTCGGGATCGGGGAAATCCACGCTGCTGGCGATCCTCGCCGGGCTGGACGATGGCTCCAGCGGTGAAGTCAGCCTGGTGGGGCAGGCGCTGCACACTATGGACGAAGAAGCCCGGGCGCAGCTGCGGGCGCGGCACGTGGGTTTTGTCTTCCAGTCATTCATGTTAATTCCAACCCTCAACGCGCTGGAAAACGTCGAACTACCCGCGCTGCTACGCGGCGAAAATAGCGGAAAAAGTCGTGACGGGGCAAAAACGCTGCTGGAGCAACTGGGGTTGGGAAAACGTCTTGATCATCTTCCGGCCCAGCTTTCCGGCGGGGAGCAGCAACGCGTAGCGCTGGCACGGGCGTTTAACGGACGCCCTGACGTGCTGTTTGCCGATGAACCAACGGGCAATCTGGACCGCCAGACCGGAGACAAAATCGCCGACCTGCTGTTTTCTCTGAACCGGGAACACGGTACCACCCTGATTCTGGTGACCCATGACCCGCAGCTGGCGGCGCGTTGCGATAGGCGTTTACGCCTGGTGAACGGACAGTTGCAGGAGGAGGCATGATTGCACGCTGGTTCTGGCGCGAATGGCGCTCGCCTTCATTACTGATTGTCTGGCTGGCGTTAAGCCTGGCGGTGGCCTGTGTACTGGCGCTGGGCAATATCAGCGATCGCATGGAAAAAGGGCTGAGCCAGCAAAGCCGTGAGTTTATGGCGGGGGACCGGTCGCTGCAAAGTTCGCGCGCTGTGCCGAAAGCGTGGATTGACGAGGCGCGACAGCGTGGTCTGAAGGTGGGTGAACAGCTAACCTTTGCCACCATGACCTTTGCCCGGGATACGCCGCAGCTGGCGAACGTCAAAGCAGTGGATGATGTGTATCCGATGTACGGCACGCTGCAAACCAATCCGCCGGGGCTGAAACCGCAGCCGGGCTCAGTGCTGTTGGCCCCGCGTCTGATGGCGCTACTCAACTTAAAAATCGGTGATTCCATCGACGTTGGCGATGCCACCCTGCGCATCGCCGGAGAAGTGGTGCAGGAACCGGATTCCGGTTTTAATCCCTTCCAGATAGCGCCGCGCCTGATGATGAACATGGCGGATGTCGAAAAAACGGCGGCGGTCCAGCCGGGAAGCCGTGTGACCTGGCGCTATAAATTTGGTGGTACGCCACAGCAACTGGAAGCCTATGAAAAATGGCTGCTTCCGCAGTTAAAGCCAGAACAGCGTTGGTATGGGCTGGAGCAGGATGAAGGGGCGTTGGGGAAATCACTGGAGCGTTCGCAACAGTTCCTGCTGCTGTCGGCACTGTTAACGCTACTGCTGGCGGTTGCTGCCGTTGCCGTGGCGATGAATCATTACTGTCGCAGTCGTTACGATTTGGTGGCGATATTAAAAACGCTCGGCGCGGGCAGGGCGCAGCTGCGCAAGCTGATTATCGGCCAGTGGCTGATGGTGCTGACGCTTTCTGGCATGACCGGCGGGCTGTTCGGGCTGTTATTTGAGCGGGTGCTGGTGGTATTACTGAAGCCAGTTCTGCCCGGTGAGCTGCCGCCCGCCAGCCTGTGGCCGTGGCTGTGGGCACTCGGTACGATGACCGTCATTTCTCTGCTGGTGGGGCTACGCCCTTATCGCTTGCTGCTGGCGACGCAGCCGCTGCGGGTACTGCGTCGCGACGTGGTGGCAAACGTCTGGCCGCTTAAGGTCTATCTGCCCGTAGCAACGATAGTTGTGGTTGCGCTGCTGGCCGGATTGATGGGCGGAAGTATGCTGCTGTGGGCGGTACTGGCCGGGGCTGTGGTGCTGGCGCTGCTGTGCGGTGTGTTGGGCTGGATGTTGCTTAACCTGCTGCGTGGTCTGACGCTGACCTCGCTGCCGCTGCGTTTGGCGGTCAGCCGGCTGTTGCGCCAGCCGTGGTCAACGCTGAGTCAACTGTCGGCATTTTCGCTGTCCTTTATGCTGCTGGCGCTGTTGCTGGTGCTGCGCGGCGATCTCCTCGACCGCTGGCAGCAGCAAATGCCGCCGGAAAGTCCAAACTATTTTCTGATCAACATTGCCACTGAGCAGGTGGCTCCGCTGAAGGCTTTCCTTGCTGAGCATCAGGTGATCCCGGAGTCGTTCTACCCGATAGTGCGGGCCCGTCTGACGGCGATCAATGAGAAATCGACCGAAGGCAATCAGGATGAAGCGCTGAACCGCGAGCTTAATCTGACCTGGCAGGATACCCGCCCGGATCATAACCCGATCGTTGCCGGGAGCTGGCCGCCAAAAGCGGGCGAAGTGTCGATGGAAGAGGGGCTGGCGAAACGACTGAGCGTTAAGCTTGGCGATCGGGTGACCTTTATGGGGGATACCCAGGATTTCAGCGCTACGGTCAGCAGTCTGCGCAAAGTGGACTGGGAAAGCCTGCGACCAAACTTTTTCTTTATCTTCCCTTCCGGCGCGCTGGATGCTCAGCCACAAAGCTGGTTAACCAGCTTTCGCTGGGAGAACGGCAACGGCATGCTGACGCAGCTTAACCGCGAATTCCCGACTATCAGCCTGCTGGATATTGGTGCCATTCTCAAACAGGTGAGTCAGGTGCTGGAGCAGGTGAGCCGCGCGCTGGAGGTGATGGTAGTGCTGGTCACCGCTTGCGGTATGTTGCTGCTATTGGCGCAGGTGCAGGTCGGGATGCGTCAGCGTCATCAGGAACTGGTGGTCTGGCGCACGCTGGGAGCGGGTAAGAAGTTGCTGCGTACCACGCTGTGGTGCGAGTTCGCGATGCTCGGGATGGTCGCCGGACTGGTGGCGGCCATCGGGGCGGAAACTGCGCTGGCGGTGCTGCAAACCCGCGTGTTTGATTTCCCCTGGGAGCCAGACTGGCGGCTGTGGGTTGTGTTGCCGCTTTGTGGGGCATTGCTGCTCTCTCTCTGCGGCGGATGGCTCGGTTCACGTCTTCTTAAAGGCAAAGCGCTGTTCCGTCAGTTCAGCAGTTAATTCATATTCGTGATGATTACGCACCGGTTTTTTTAAATCGGTGCGTTTTTTTATCTATGTAGCACAAAATGATAACTCATTGATATTTAACAGCACAGAACAATAAAAACCCGACAACACGAGTGTATTAATAAACGTTAATATTTGTATGCTGAATAATTGGCAGGCTATCTATCAAGGTACAAATAATGACTATAAAAAAAACGGCGCTGGCGGTATCGATCGGCGCAGCAGTGGCATTAACGACTTTCGCCTCCCAGGCGGAAATCACGGTCCTGAAACAAGATCCGCAGGCGGGCAACCCGCTGAGCCGTCTTAATTTCACCGTCGGCGGGAGTATTCGTCCGCAGTTCCAGAATATGGCCGGTGACGATGGTAAGAATGGCTACAAACGTAATGGCTTCGACGGTGGAACGCGTTTCCGCTTCGCTGCTGACTACTATCTGTTTGATGACATCAGCTGGGTGAGCTATTACGAGCTGGGCGTTAACTTCCCGGCGATGTTCAACTGGGACAATCACTATGCTAACGGCGCCAACGATACTACGCGTCGTATGCTGTACACCGGTCTGAAGAGCGCGACCTGGGGTACGCTGACCTTCGGTCAACAGAACAGCATTTACTATGATGTGGTGGGTGCGAAAACGGATATCTGGGACTACGACATGATTGGCCAGGCGCCAGGTAACGGTATCAATGGCGACTACGACGGTTCCTATCGTACACGTAAGTCACTGAAGTATAAAAATACGGTAGGCGATGTTGATCTTTACGCGTCTTATCTGTTCAGCGATGACTACAACCCGAACAACGGTTTGCGCTACAAACGTAAAGGCGGCGGCTCCCTGGGTGTGGATTATCACATCACCGATGACCTGACCTGGGGTACGGCGTGGAACTACACCCGCGCGGAAATGCGTGGCAACACCAGCAAAACCTACGATCAAAACATCGTCGGTACTGCGCTGAGCTGGAAACCGGACAACTGGACCTTCTCGCTGGGCGGCGGTTGGTATCAAAACTTCATGACCACCAAAAAAGTCTCTGTTAATGACTATTTTGCCGGTGACGCCTGGGGTCTGGAATACTTTGCGGGATACACCTTCCCGGTTGGCCAGTATGCGCTGAAATCCGTGCAGCCATACTTTATGGGCGATCGTATTGAATACGTGAATGGCCGTAACTACCTGCGTACCGACAACGGTGTGGGTATCAGCTTCCAGCTGGATTACGGTTTCCGTGTGGATTACGAACACGTCTTCACCTCCAGCACCGACAATCTGGGCGACATGAACCTGGTGCGTCTGCGTTACGACTTCTAATCGAACGCCTGCCGCCCGATGCGTTTATCGGGCCTACGAGAGCAGGGGGATCGCGTTATTTGTAGGCCGGATAAGGCACTTGTGCCGACATCCGGCTTTTTCATGCCTTCTCACATTTAAAAACACACTCTGCAACATCATGAAATAATTTCAAGGACAGCAGGTTGTGATCTGTGTCATGTTAACAATCAGCCTGTTAACAGGCCAACAAGAACAACGCCGCAAGAACGGCGTGAGACATGACACCACAACGTTAAAATGGAGAGATTATGGGATTGCGTCAGAGTTTACGCGTCGCGACCGGGGCGCTGTTACTGGCCTGTGGATTACAATTTGCTCATGCGAACAGTGATCCGCACACCATCGTATTTGGCGTCGCACCTGGGCCGTACGGCGATATGGTAAAACAAGCCATTGCCCCTACGCTGAAAGAGAAAGGCTATAAGGTAGTAGTGCGCGAATTCAGCGACTACGTGCAACCTAACATGGCGCTCTCCAATGGCAGCATCGATGCTAACCTGTTCCAGCATTCACTCTACTTTGACAAATTCACCGCCGATAAAGGCCTGAAGCTGAGCAAGCTGATTGTGGTCCCGACAGCCGGGATGGGTTTTTACTCACATAAAATCAAAAGCCTGGATGAGTTGAAAAAAGGGGATGTGATCACGCTTTCCAACGATCCCACCAACCTGGCTCGCGGTCTGCGTTTTCTGCAGTCTATTGGCCTTATCACCATCAAAGATAACATCGATCCAACTAAAGCCTCCGAGCGCGATATTGCCAGCAACCCGAAAGGGCTGGTGTTTAAACCGCTGGAAGCGGCACAGCTGCCGCGTACGCTGGACGGTGTGACCGGTGCGCTGGTCAACGGCAACTTTGCCGTAGCGGCAAAACTGGATCTCGCCAGCGCCATCAAGCAGGAACACCTGGACGAAAATCTGAAAAATATCATCGCGGTACGCAGTGAAGATGCGGATAAACCATTTGCGAAAGATATTGTCGAGGCGGTGAAATCTCCGGCGTATCGTGCGGTGATCGACGATCCGCAAAATATCTACAGCGCCTTCCAGAAACCGGAATGGATGTCGGTAGCCCAATAATCGCTGCGCACAAGGGTTAACAGGGGCAGCGACGACTGCCCTTTTCGCATTTCTGAGGTGGCTATGATTGAGATTGAGAAAGTTTGCGTGGATTTTAGCGCAGGCCGTGGAGCATCAACCCGGGCGGTTGATGACGTTAGCTTGCGCATTGGCGCAGGTGAGATATTTGGCATTGTCGGGACCAGCGGCGCGGGAAAAAGTACGCTGCTGCGCACCCTGAACGCCTTAACGCGTCCGAGCCAGGGAAGCGTTAAGGTGAACGGCGTAGAAATTTCCGCACTGGAAGGCGCGCATCTACGTAAAGCCCGTCAGCGTATCGGGATGATTTTTCAACATTTTAATCTGATGCATACCCGTACCGTGGCGCAAAACGTCGCCTTTAGCCTGAAGGCTGCCGGATGGGAACGCAGTAAAATTGGCCCGCGCGTGAGCGAAATTCTGTCGCTGGTGGGGCTGTCAGACAAGGCGAACCGCTTTCCGGTTCAGCTCAGCGGTGGGCAAAAGCAGCGTGTGGGTATTGCCCGCGCAATTGCCAATCACCCGGATGTGCTGCTGTGTGATGAACCCACTTCCGCGTTAGATCTCGAAACCTCGGCCACGATTCTGGCGTTGCTTAAGCAGATCAACCAACAGTTGGGGATCACGATCGTGCTGATCACCCATGAGATGAACGTGATCAAATCCATTTGCGATCGCGTGGCGGTGATGTCCGGTGGCAAGGTAGTGGAGTCTGGCGAGGTGTTTGATGTTTTTGCTCACCCGCAGCACGCTTTCACTCAGCAACTGGTGTCGCATACCCTCAATCTGACGTTACCCGACCGTCTGCGCCAGCATCTGCCTGGCCAGTTGCTAAAAATTCTGTTCATCGGTGATTCGGCAGAACAGCCGGTGTTGTCAGAAGTGGCGGTTAAATTTGGCGTGGCGGTGAACATTCTGCACGGCAAAATTGAATATATCGGCGAACGTGCGCTGGGGATTCTGGTGGTGCAACTGACCGCGCCGCATAACCCTTCTGCGGTGGATGTCGCCGTGGAACATATTCGTCAACGTACTGCACAGGTGGAGGTGATTCGTGGATGATTTATTGCCTGATTTGACGCTGGCGTTTAATGAAACCTTCCAGATGCTGAGCATCTCTACGCTGTTGGCGATTATTGGCGGTCTGCCGCTCGGTTTTCTTATTTTCGTTACCGACCGGCATTTATTCTGGCAGAACCGTTTTGTGTATCTGCTCAGCTCCGTGCTGGTGAATATTATCCGCTCGGTGCCGTTTGTGATCCTGCTGGTTCTGTTGTTGCCGCTAACCCAGTTTTTGCTCGGCAATACCATTGGACCCATCGCGGCGTCGGTTCCGCTGTCGGTAGCAGCAATTGCTTTCTATGCCCGTCTGGTTGATAGCGCGCTACGTGAAGTCGATAAAGGCATTATCGAGGCGGCGGAAGCGTTTGGCGCCAGCCCGATGCGCATCATCTGCACCGTTCTGTTACCGGAGGCGAGCGCGGGTCTGCTGCGTGGGCTGACGATAACGCTGGTGAGTCTGATCGGTTACTCCGCAATGGCCGGTATCGTTGGCGGCGGTGGAGTCGGCGACCTGGCGATTCGCTTTGGTTATTACCGCTACGAAACCCAGGTCATGATCGTCACCGTGGTGGCGCTGATTATTCTGGTGCAGGTCGTTCAGGTGCTGGGCGACTGGTTGGCGAAACGCGCAGACAAGCGCGACAGACATTGATTACTGTACGCTAAGCCAGTCAGCCACCTCCTGCCATGAGCCGCGAAAGACGATTTTCGCGGCTTTCTTTTCCAGCTGATAGCGATACATCGGGTCGTAATACTCGTTGAGCAACGGTACCAGCCAGCTCATATGCGCGTCGGTGCTGCCCGTTGCCTGCTGTTCGCGCAGAGCCACGTCGAGCAGGGTGGTCAGCTCGGCAAAACGTTGCAAACCCAGACGACGGCGGATAGCAAACAGACCGTGGTGCAGATACTCGCTGTACTCCTGCCAGCCCTGACTCTCGCCATAAGCGTGAGTGAAATCGTGGTGCATGCGCACAAAATACTCTTCGCGCAGCCGCTCCAGCCGTAGCTCAAAAGGATCGTCCACCACCGCAATAGCGGCCTGGCTCATGCGTTCGCGCAAACATTCGGGCAGATGATTAGCGCCGATCATGCGGCCTTCGTCCTCAAGTACCCACAGACGCAGATCCTGACGGCTGTCGGTTTTCAGCATTTCGACCGCCAGCAGGTTTTCAAAGCTTGCCTGGCTCAGCTGCGGTTCGACGGTGCGACCAAATGAGGAACCGCGATGGTGCGCCAGACCTTCGAGATCCACACCGTTTGGCTGCTGTTGCACCAGCTGCGTTTTACCGTTCCCGGTACAGCCGCCAATTAAGACGATCGGTTTTTGCACTAGCTCTTCAGTCAGTTGAATCGCCGCCTGACGCAATGCTTTATAACCGCCTTGTATTAGCGGGTAGTCAGTACCGGACTCGTGCAGCCATTGCTGCACAATGTGCGAACGCTGGCCGCCGCGCGCGCAGCATAAGTAGCCCGCAGGATTTTGACGACAGGCATTCAGCCAGGCCTTCATGCGTTGCTGGCGAGTCTCGCCACAGACCAGTTGATGGCCGAGCGCGAGGGCGGCCTCAGGCCCCTGACGTTTGTAACAGGTACCCACGGCAGCACGTTCGTCATCGTTCATTAAGGGAAGGTTTATTGCGCCCGGCATGGCGCCCTGCTGAAATTCGACGGGGGCGCGTACATCGATTAAAGGCGTACCAGCGAGCAGAATTGCGCGATAGTCCGTTCCATCGTTCATGTTTGATCCTGAAAATACAAAACAGCAATGGAGGGGATTTTACGCGCCAGGGGAGGGGCCGGGGAAGGATAAAATCCATTCCCCGGCATTAATGGCTTATTTCAGCTTTGACTGCGCCCAGATAATACCGCTGGCATATTCCGGCGGCAGCAGGGGGATAAGCGCTTCCAGTGTCGCGCTAAGGCGCGCGGTATCGCTGTCGCTCAGGTTCAGGTGACCCACCTTACGCCCTTCACGCACTTCTTTGTCATACCAGTGCAGGTGTACCAGCGGCAGCTTCAGCCAGTCGTAGTTCAGGTCGCTACCAATCAGGTTTACCATCACCGAAGGATGGTTCACCACCGGCGTCGGTAACGGCAGGTTGGTAATGGCACGCAGGTGCAGCTCAAACTGGCTAATGCTGGCGCCGTTTTGCGTCCAGTGCCCGCTGTTGTGCACGCGCGGAGCCAGTTCGTTGATCAGCAGACCTTCCGGGGTGATGAAACACTCCATCGCCATCACGCCGACATAGCCCAGCTCCTGCATGATGGCGGAGAGCATCGCTTCAGCCTGTGCCTGCTGTCTGGCGTTAGCCTGCGGGAACACCACGCTGGTGCGCAGAATACCGTCCTGATGCAGGTTATGGGTCAGGGGATAGAAAACGGTGCTGCCGTCATGCGCCCGAGCGCCAACCAGTGAGACTTCGCCAGAGAAGTTGATTCCTCGCTCGACAATGCACTCGCCATAGCAATCATCCGGCAGTTGTGCGGTTTCATTTGCGCGCAAACGCCACTGTCCACGACCGTCATAGCCGCCGACGCGACGCTTGACGATCGCCAGCTCGCCGAGTTTGTCGAATACCGCAGACCATTCGCTTTTATCTGCCAGCAGTTGCCACGGCGCGGTCGCCAGACCGAGCTTGTCAAAAAGCTGCTTTTGCGTCAGACGGTCGGCAATAATCGGGAAGACGTCGCGGTTAACAAACGCCGGGTGGCGCGCCAGTTCGCGAGTGAGCGCCGTTTCCGGCCAGCGCTCAATCTCTGCGGTGATCACGCTTTGCTGAAAAGGGACAGCAGCCGGTTCAGCGTCCAGCCCGACGGGCCAGACCGCAATGCCCAGCGGCTCGCCGGCCTGGCGCAGCATGCGTCCTAGCTGACCGTTACCGAGTACGCAGACCTGCTTCATGCCGCACCTCGCGGGTCCGGATTCTCCAGTACCTCATCGGTTTGTGCTTTGCGCCAGTCGTCCAGACGCTGGTGTAATGCGTTGTCGTGTGTAGCCAGAATTTGCGCTGCCAGTAGGGCCGCATTGGCCGCACCCGCTTTGCCGATCGCCAGTGTTCCAACGGGAATACCACGAGGCATTTGAACAATGGAGTAGAGGCTATCTACGCCGCTCAACGCTGCGCTTTGCACCGGAACGCCTAAAACAGGCACCAGCGTTTTCGCCGCAATCATGCCAGGCAAATGCGCTGCGCCACCGGCTCCGGCAATAATCACCTGATAACCGTTCTCTTCAGCGCTTTCGGCGAAGCTGAACAATTTGTCTGGGGTGCGGTGGGCGGAGACGACTTCAACATGATGCGGAACGTCCAGGATTTCGAAGATTTCGGTGGCGAACTGCATGGTAGCCCAGTCGCTTTTGGACCCCATCACGATGGCGACACGCGCCGGATTATTGCGGGAAGACATGCGTCTGAAAACTCCTGTGGTGCACTACACTCGACTTTTGAGGCCACAGAGAATAGCATAATTAACCTTCAAGGAAAACGATTGCGCGCTTTACACTTTACTCTTCAAGCTGCCTCTTTGTTGGCTGCATCTGCTCACCCCAGTCACTTACTTTTGTAAGCTCCTGGGGATTCACAGATTTGCCGCCTCGATGCAACTCGAATAGTTTTGTGTAAAGAGGAACTGGATATCTGCAGAATTAAAACGGAAACGCGATTAGCTCAACGTCGCTGGACGTGACTTTTACCATTGAGCCTTCGGTATGCCATGCGCCTAATACCACGCGGAAAGCGGGTTGCTCATTGGCCGTGAGTTCGTGGACAGCCGGACGGTGTGTATGTCCGTGAATTAACCACTGGACCTGATGTTTTTCCATCTCGTTAATCACGGCCTGCGGATTCACATCCATGATTTCCAGCGATTTACTGCTGTTGGCGGCTTTACTGTTGGCGCGCATTTTTGCGGCAATGCGCTGGCGAACAAACAGGGGCAGGGCGAGAAACAGCTTCTGTAGCCAGGGTTGATGTACTTTGGCGCGAAACGCCTGATAGCCTGCGTCGTCGGTGCATAAGGTGTCGCCATGCATGATCAGCACCTTGCGGCCATACAGGTCGAGCACTTTTTCTTCGGGAAGCAAGGTCATGCCGCTCGCACGGGCAAAACGTTTGCCGAGCAGAAAATCACGGTTGCCGTGAATAAAAAAGCAGGGGACGCCGGAATCAGTCAGTGATTTTATCGCTGCGGCCATTTCATGATGCAGCGGATTCGGGTCGTCATCGCCAATCCAGGCTTCAAACAGGTCGCCGAGAATGTATAGCGCATCGGCCTTTCGCGCATCTCCGGCTAAAAAACGCAGAAAACCGGCGGTGATCGCCGGTTCTTCTGTGCAGAGATGAAGATCTGCAATAAACAGTGTCGCCACGATTACTCGCTGACGGTCACGTTTTCGATGATAACGTCTTCTTTTGGCACATCCTGGTGCATACCGCTGCGACCGGTGGAAACGCCTTTGATTTTATCAACCACGTCCATGCCTTCAACAACTTCAGCGAACACGCAGTAACCCCAACCCTGCATGCTTTCGCCGGAGAAGTTCAGGAAGTCGTTGTCAGCAACGTTGATGAAGAACTGTGCGGTTGCGGAGTGCGGAGCCTGAGTACGCGCCATTGCCAGCGTACCACGGGTGTTTTTCAGACCGTTGTTCGCTTCGTTTTTGATCGCTTCTTTCGTGGCTTTTTGCTTCATGCCTGGCTCGAAACCGCCGCCCTGGATCATGAAACCGTTAATAACACGGTGGAAAATGGTGTTGTTGTAAAAACCTTCGCGGCAGTAGTCCAGGAAGTTTTTAACTGTTTCAGGCGCTTTATCATCAAACGTTTTGATTACGATATCGCCGTGATTAGTGTGGAAAGTAACCATTTTTGCATCCTGTTCCGATAGATTGGTGCTTCGACCCCGTCAGGGGTCAGAGTTAGGGGTGTGTTATAGCATAACCGTAAGCTGTGATCACCTCGCAAAGTGTGCTGCTTCCGGTCTAAATTATGGGTATTATACAGACTTTACTATCCACACACGTCTACACGGAATCTTCGATGTTAAAAATCTTTAATACACTGACGCGCCAAAAAGAGGAATTCAAACCTATTCATGCTGGGGAAGTCGGCATGTACGTGTGTGGTATTACCGTTTACGATCTCTGTCATATTGGCCACGGACGTACCTTTGTTTCTTTCGACGTCGTCGCGCGCTACCTGCGCTTCCTCGGCTATAAGCTGAAGTATGTACGCAACATTACCGATATTGATGACAAAATCATCAAGCGCGCGAATGAAAACGGTGAAAGCTTTGTCGCGTTGGTCGACAGAATGATCGCGGAAATGCATAGCGATTTCGATGCGCTGAATATCCTGCGCCCGGATCTGGAGCCGCGCGCTACGCACCATATCGCTGAAATTATCGAAATCACTGAGCAGCTGATTGCCAAAGGTCACGCTTACGTTGCTGATAACGGCGACGTGATGTTCGACGTGCCGACTGACCCGAACTACGGTCAGCTGTCACGCCAGGATCTGGATCAGCTGCAGGCGGGTGCTCGCGTTGACGTGGTTGATGTGAAGCGTAACCCGATGGACTTCGTGCTGTGGAAAATGTCCAAAGAAGGCGAGCCGAGCTGGCCGTCTCCATGGGGCGCAGGTCGTCCGGGCTGGCACATCGAATGTTCGGCGATGAACTGCAAACAACTTGGTAACCATTTCGATATTCACGGCGGCGGTTCGGACCTGATGTTCCCGCATCATGAAAACGAAATCGCGCAGTCCACCTGTGCGCATGACGGTGAGTACGTTAATTACTGGATGCACTCCGGGATGGTGATGGTTGACCGCGAGAAAATGTCTAAATCGCTGGGCAACTTCTTTACCGTGCGCGATGTGCTGAAATACTACGACGCCGAAACCATTCGCTACTTCCTGATGTCGGGTCACTATCGTAGCCAGCTCAACTACAGCGAAGAGAACCTGAAACAGGCGCGTTCTGCGCTGGAGCGTCTGTACACTGCACTGCGCGGTACCGACAAATCCGTTGCCCCTGCGGGTGGCGAGGCCTTTGAAGCACGTTTCATTGAAGCGATGGACGATGACTTCAACACGCCGGAAGCTTACTCCGTGCTGTTTGATATGGCGCGTGAAGTTAACCGCCTGAAGGGTGAAGATATGGCGGCGGCTAACGGTATGGCTGCGCATCTGCGCAAGCTCTCCTGCGTGCTGGGACTGCTGGAACAGGATCCGGAAGCGTTCCTGCAAAGCGGGGCGCAGGCGGATGACGGTGAAGTTGCTGAAATTGAAGCGTTAATCCAACAGCGCTTAGATGCGCGTAAAGCGAAAGACTGGGCGGCAGCTGATGCCGCGCGTGACCGTCTCAATGAGATGGGCATCGTGCTGGAAGACGGCCCGCAGGGCACCACCTGGCGTCGTAAGTAACGCTCTATATTGCCGGATGGCGGCTTACGCCTTATCCGGCCTACGATGGAATGATCGGTAGGCCTGATAAGCGTAGCGCCATCAGGCACTATTAATGACGTTTGTACCACCACAGCACACCCATCATCATAACGGCCGGCAGCCATACCCACATCAACTCTGAAGTTATTACCTGATGCCCATACGGTGTGGCGTAGCGTGATAGCGCAAACGGGGCGACTTTAATCACCTGCCACGGTGCAAAGAAGCGTTCATCCGACCATGGCCACAGCCAGCCGACGCCTTTGCCGCCTGTCGTAACGGAATCCAGCAGACTGTGTGACAGCAGTGAAACCGTCAGGAATAGCCAGCAGCGAATCAATCCCGCCTTAAACCATCGTCGGCCAATCAACACGCAGAGCAGCGGTACCACGAAGGCGAACAGCAGTGAGTGGGTAAATCCCCGGTGGCCAAACACATTGCCATAGGCGACACCGAACTTAAATGACAACACATCGGCATCTGGCAGCATAGCCAGAACGACGCCAGCAAACAGTAATCGTGGGGGGATGACTTTAAGTCCGAGACCTAACCCTAAACAGAGCGGAACGGCTGCATGGGTAACAATAGTGGGCATGATGATCGCTTCGTGTGGAAAAACAACATGCTAACAGTTCACTGTGAAGCGGGGATGAAGTCATTATCTGAAAACGAGAGGGAGAAGTGGCCGGATACGGTGTTTACCTCATCCGGCACTTAGGGTCACGCCACGACGCTAATGCTGTGACCTTCAAAGCTCACGGTCTGTCCGGCAACGATTTTGCATCGTTTACGCGTTTCAACAACGCCATCGACCTTCACCAACCCTTCGCCAATAGCAATTTTTGCCTGGGCGCCGCTTTCGCTCCAACCTTCCAGCTTCAGCAGATCGCAGAGTTCAACATGCGGGTGTTTACCCAGTGAAAATGTGGCCATCTTAAACGTCCTTTACATCATGATATTCAACACACGCCTGCAGCGTGTTTTCGATAAGTGTGGCGACCGTCATTGGGCCTACGCCGCCGGGGACCGGCGTGATATATGACGCGCGTGCGGCAGCATCTTCAAAGACCACATCGCCAACAACCTTACCATTCTCCAGACGGTTGATGCCGACATCAATCACAATCGCACCTTCTTTAATCCACTCGCCAGGAATAAAGCCCGGTTTACCGACGGCAACAATTAGCAGGTCAGCATGCTCAACGTGGCGACGCAGATCTTTGGTGAAGCGATGGGTGACGGTGGTGGTGCAGCCAGCCAGCAGCAGTTCCATGCTCATTGGGCGACCGACGATGTTTGAAGCGCCAATGACGACCGCATTAAGGCCGTAGGTGTCGATGTTGTAACGCTCAAGCAGAGTCACAATACCGCGCGGGGTACAAGGACGCAGGCGCGGCGCACGCTGGCACAGGCGACCGACGTTATACGGATGAAAACCGTCAACGTCTTTATCCGGTGCAATACGCTCCAGCACTTTAACGTTGTCGATACCGGCAGGTAACGGCAGTTGTACCAGAATACCGTCGATGGTGGTATCTGCATTGAGCGTATCGATCAGCTCAAGAAGCTCCGCCTCGCTGGTGGTTTCGGGCAGGTCATAGGAGCGGGAGACGAACCCCACTTCGTCGCAGGCTTTGCGTTTACTCGCGACGTAAATTTGCGAAGCCGGATTGCTGCCTACCAGCACAACAGCCAGGCCTGGGGCGCGTAATCCAGCCGCTAAACGCGCCTGAACTTTTTGAGCAACCTCAGAGCGCACCTGCTGCGCAATCGTTTTACCGTCAATAATCTTTGCTGCCATCAGAGAGAGGATTCCGTCTGTTACGTTAAATCGAAGGGGATGCCACTATTTTGTCAGAAGCGGGACGTGCTGTCAGTTTTCGTTTGCGTTTTTATGTGCGCCAGGCCGTCACGGGCTGCAAATGGTGTCAGCACAAAGGCTGAAGCCTTACGAATAAATAGTAAGCATGCTAATTAAAATTAACGTGAATGAAACATCTCATCACCCTGGGTTCTTTATGGGTAATGCTTCATAAACCAGACTGTTACGTACTATTACGGCGGCATTTAGGTAATATTAACCAAGACTTTTCTTAGATCCCATTAAGAATTAGCCAGGGCTATTAAAAGGATTTGCAGGTATTTTTCATTAATTGAAATGTTTAATTTATCGCTGTGACGAATAGTCATATTCGCGAAGGATAATTAGTAAATCAAATACTCAGGAGAGTCGGGGTAAAAGGTTAGCTAATTCTCTTGCGATATATATCTTTACAGGATGCAGAGATAATTAGCCTGACATTTAATGTCGATAATGAAAACGGATCCCGCAGGATGCTGGAGCCGGATGTGTGTAATTCAAGGGAAATCCATGAAACGTAAATTAATGACCTCTTCTGTTATTGCCAGCCTGATGTTAGTCGCAGGTGCTGCGGTTGCAGCCGATCCGGTAAGTGTGAGCGGCGGTACTGTGCATTTTGAAGGTGAACTGGTCAATGCAGCCTGTGCAGTCAGTACTCAGTCATCCGATCAGGTTGTCACCTTAGGCCAGTATCGTACTGCCAGTTTTGCCGCAGTAGGTGATACAACGGCACAAATTCCGTTCTCCATCGTGCTGAACGATTGTGATCCGAAAGTTGCTGCAACCGCAGCCGTTGCTTTCTCTGGTCAGGCAGATGCCACCAACTCGGCTCTGTTGGCTGTTTCTTCAGGGAATAACACCACTACTGCTGGCGGTGTAGGTATCGAAATTCTGGACAACACGTCCACCGCGCTGAAGCCGGATGGAGCCACCTTCTCTACCGCTCAGGCGCTGGTAGAAGGAACCAACACCCTGCGTTTCTCTGCGCGTTACAAAGCCACTGCCACCAGCGCTACGCCGGGTCAGGCAAATGCCGACGCGACGTTCATCATGAAGTACGAATAAGCCGTTTTGATTTGCGCAAGGATGACGTTCGCCTCACTGGATGAGGCAATTTCCGGGGATGATGAAGGATGCGGCAGATGATAGGGAAAGGCGTGGCGCTGGCGGGAATGCTGTGCGTACTGCCTGTGTTTGCACATACGGTAATACTGGAAAGTGGCCGCCTTCACTTACGGGGGCAGCTCGTCAATGGTGCCTGCACGGTCGCTACTGACAGCCAAAATTTGCGGGTGCAAATGGGGCAGTATCGCACCAATGCTTTCTCCGGGACGGGGAGCTTTGCCTCTACCAGCGTGCCGTTTTCACTGCGCTTAACGTCATGCAGCTCCGATGTTTATGACCACGTTGGGATTGCGTTTGCAGGCGTGACGCCAGCGGAAGATCCGCAGGTTTTCCTTGCCAGTGGAGATGCGTCTGCGGCTTCGGGGATCGGCCTGGCGTTATTTGACCAGCGCCAACGGCAAATTATTCCGAATGCGCTGCCGCTTCATTATGCGCCGATTATAACGCAAGAGATGACGTTTCATTTCACTGCTCGTTATCGGGCTGTCTCGGAAAATATAACGCCGGGAACGCTTCGTTCAGACGTGTGGTTTACGTTGGTTTATCCCTGATTTATTTCCCAACGATAATCACACCAAAGGTATTTGTAGCTATGTTTAATTATCTAAAATCAGGTTTTATCCTTTTACTATTCTTATTTCCTGTTGCCAGTGTTCAGGCTGCCGGAGGCATTGCATTAGGCGCTACCCGTGTTATTTATCCAGCCGATGCCAAACAAACGTCACTGTCTATTAGCAATAGTGATACCAAAGAACGTTACCTGGTCAATTCATGGATTGAGAATAGCGCAGGTGTTAAAGAAACATCGTTTGTGGTTACGCCTCCGTTGTTTGTCAGCGAGCCCAAAAGCGAAAACACGTTGCGTATTATCTATGCAGGTGTTCCGTTGCCCAAAGATCGTGAGTCGCTGTTCTGGATGAACGTAAAAGCCATTCCGTCAGTCAATAAAAACAGCCTTGAGGGCAAAAACGTTCTGCAATTGGCGATTCTGTCCCGCATCAAGCTTTTTGTCCGTCCGAATAATTTGCCGCAAATTCCGGAAGATGCGCCCGGGATGCTGAAATTCTCCCGTTCCGGCAACCACCTGAAAATTAACAATCCGTCAGCGTATTACGTCACGTTGGTCAATCTCAACGTGGGGAAAACGAAGGTCGATAACGTGATGGTTGCACCGAAAAGCGATGCGCAGGTTCTGTTGCCAACAGGCGTGCAGGGCAACGTTACGTTCCAGACGGTCAATGATTATGGCGCTGTGACCCCGGCCCAAACGGTTAGCGTGCGTTGAGATAACGATGAATAAGACAACGTATTTTCCTGGCCTGTTTCCGGGGGTTACGCCACCGCTGGTGGGGGTGGCGTTGTCCACGCTGGCGGCGCTCTTTCCCTCTTTAAGCCATGGTGAAAGCTATTTTAATCCGGCCTTTTTATCTGCGGATACGGCAACCGTGGCGGATTTATCACGTTTTGAAAAAGGTAATCACCAGCCTGAAGGTGTTTATCGCGTGGATATCTGGCGCAACGATGAGTTTGTGGCTACTCAGGATATTCGCTTTACGACCAGCGCGGGAAAAGCCGGGGAGAAGTCCGGTGGGCTGATGCCGTGCTTTGGGCTCGACTGGGTGAAGCGCCTTGGTGTCAATATCGCCGCGTTTCCGGCACTCAATAAGGATGCGAACGATACCTGCATCAATCTACCTGAGGCGATTCCAGGCAGCGAGATTGCGTTTGATTTTTCTACCCTGCGACTAAACGTCAGCCTGCCGCAGGCGTCGATGTTAAACAGCGCGCGTGGCTATATTCCACCGGAAGAGTGGGATGAAGGCATCCCGGCCGCGCTGGTTAACTACAGTTTCACCGGCAGTCGCGGGAGTGATACGGACAGCTATTTCTTAAGTATGCTCAGTGGCCTGAACTATGGCCCCTGGCGCTTGAGAAATAACGGCGCATGGAGCTATTCCAAAGGTGACGGATATCACTCACAAAGCTGGAAAAACATCGGCACATGGCTTCAGCGCGCGATTATCCCGCTGAAGGGCGAGCTGGTGATGGGTGACAGCAACACCGGCAACGACGTTTTTGACAGCGTCGGATTTCGCGGGGCGCGGCTCTATTCCTCAGACAGTATGTATCCCGATAGCTTACAGGGTTACGCGCCTACCGTTCGCGGTATTGCGCGAACAGCGGCAAAGCTAACCATTCGTCAGAATGGCTATGTGATTTATCAAAGCTATGTTTCACCGGGCGCTTTCTCGATAACCGATCTCAACCCGACGTCATCCAGCGGTGACCTTGAGGTGACGGTGGACGAAAAGGACGGCAGCCAACAGCGCTATACGGTGCCGTACTCCACGGTTCCCTTGTTACAACGAGAAGGGCGTTTCAAATATGACGTGGTCGCAGGGGATTTTCGCAGCGGCAATAGCCAACAATCTTCTCCATTCTTTTTCCAGGGAACATTAATTGCTGGGTTACCAGAAGGCTACACCGCTTACGGCGGTACGCAGTTGGCCTCCCGCTACACGGCGGTAGTTTTAGGCACCGGCCGAAACCTGGGGGACTGGGGGGCGGTTTCTGTCGATCTGACCCATGCCCGCAGCCAACTGGCGGATGACAGTACGCATCAGGGGCAGTCATTGCGTTTTCTATATGCGAAATCGCTGAACAATTTTGGCACCAACTTTCAGTTGTTGGGATATCGCTACTCTACGCGTGGTTTCTATACCCTCGACGATGTGGCGTATCGCAGTATGGAAGGCTATGAGTACGAATACGACAGCGAGGGCAATCGCCACGATGTGCCCGATGTGAAGAGTTACCACAACCTGAGCTACAGCAAAAAGGGCCGTTTCCAGATAAACATTTCGCAGAATCTGGGGGATTACGGATCGCTGTATGTCTCGGGTAGTCAGCAAACGTACTGGAATACCTCAGACACCAATACCTGGTATCAACTGGGCTATGCCAGCGGCTGGCAAGGTATTAGCTATTCACTCTCCTGGTCGTGGAATGAATCGGTTGGCATCTCCGACACCGACCGTATTGTCGCGTTCAATATGTCAATACCGTTCAGCCTGCTGAGCGGACGGCGCTACTCGCGAGATAGCGCCTTCGATCGCACCTACGCCACCTTTAATGCTAACCGTAATAGCAATGGACAAAACAGCTGGCAGAGCGGGATCGGCGGTACGTTGCTGGATGGACGCAACCTGAGCTACAGCGTGAATCAGGGGCACAGCAGCACCAATGGCTACAGCGGAAACGCCAGCGCCAACTGGCAGGCGGCCTATGGCACGCTGGGCGTGGGATACAACTACGATCGCGATCAGCATGACTACAACTGGCAACTCTCTGGCGGCGTGGTGGGGCATGCGGATGGCATTACGCTCAGTCAGCCTCTGGGTGATACCAACGTGCTGATTAAAGCGCCTGGCGCACAGGGTGTGCGGATAGAAAACCAGACCGGCGTTCAAACCGACTGGCGTGGATACGCGGTGATGCCGTATGCCACCGTCTATCGCTATAACCGCGTCGCGTTAGACACCAATTCCATGAACAACAATACCGATGTGGAAAATAACGTCAGCAGCGTAGTACCAACGCAAGGGGCGCTGGTGCGAGCGGCGTTTGATACACGAATCGGTGTGCGGGCGCTGATTACCGCCAAATATGCCGGTAAACCCGTGCCGTTTGGCTCTATTGTGCGGGAAAACGCCAGCGGCGTGACCAGTATGGTGGGCGAAGACGGGCAAATTTATCTCAGTGGTCTGCCGCTAAAAGGCGAGTTGCTGATCCAATGGGGGGAAGGCGCAAACGCTCGCTGCGTGGCGCGCTATGCCTTGCCTGAGGAGAGTCTGAAACAGGCGGTGACGCTCACGAACGTGACGTGCGAATCTCCAACGGCACGACAGGAATAATACGATGAAAAGACAAACGGGTTTGTTACTGGGAAGCGCCTTACTGCTGATGGCCCATTCGTCATGGGCGACGGTCTGCCATAACTCGAATGGCACGCCAACGGATGTTTTTTACGATCTGTCGAATGTCTTTAACAGCAGCAACAACCAGCCGGGACAGGTGGTAACGTTACCGGAAAAATCGGGCTGGATTGGCGTGAATGCCACCTGTCCGGCCGGAACGACGGTTGATTACACCTACCGAAGTTATGTCACTGAACTTCCTGTTCAAAGTACCGAGGGCGGTTTTCAGTACCTGAAGCTCAATGACTACCTGCTGGGAGCCATGAGCATCACCGACAGCTATGCCGGGCTGTTTTATCCCCCGCGTAGCTATATCCGTATGGGGACTCACCCCAACGTACCTAAGCAGCAGCCTTTTGGCGTAATGGATTCAAAGCTGGTGTTTAAACTCAAAGTGATCCGCTCGTTTATTAACATGGTTCCGATTCCGCGTCAGACGATGTTCAGCGTCTATGTCACGACCAGTACCGGAGATGCACTAAGCACGCCGGTGTACACCATCAGCTACAGCGGTAAGGTGGAGGTTCCACAAAACTGTGAAGTGAACGCCGGGCAGATTGTTGAGTTTGATTTTGGCGATATTGGCGCATCGTTGTTTAGCAAGGCGGGGGCAGGAAACCGGCCCGAAGGCATTAATCCGCAGACCAAAACCGTGGCGATAAAATGCACCAACGTCGCCGCACAGGCCTACTTGACCATGCGTGTAGAGGCTGAGAAAGCCACCGGACAAATGATGGTTTCTGACAACCCGGATTTAGGTTTTATCGTCGCCGATAGCAGTGGTAACCCGCTGACGCCTAACAATTTGTCCAGCAATATCCCATTTCAATTGGATGATAACGCCGCAGCCAGGGTCGGTATTCGGGCATGGCCGGTCAGCGTGACGGGGAATAAACCTACCGAAGGGCCTTTTACGGCTCGTGGCTATCTGCGAGTGGATTATGACTAACAAGCAAACACCATTCGCAGGGGCGCTTCTGGCGATGGTGTCCCTGCTAACATTCAGTTCGTTGGGCCATGCCGCCTCGTCGCTGGGGGAAATCAATATTGAGCTGCGTGGCAACGTGGTGGACTTTACCTGTGCGGTGATTGCCAGCGACAGCAATAAGTCGGTGGAGTTGGGGACCTGGCCGACAAAGCAGCTTCAGACCAGCGGAGATACCACTCAACCGGTCGCGTTTACGCTGAAGCTTGAAGGTTGCCCGCCGGGATCCGCGTCGATAACGTTTTCCGGTACTCCGGCTCCGGGCACGACGCTGTTGGCGCTTGATGATGCGGTCATGGCGCAAAAGGTGGCGATTGAACTGCACGACAGCGATCGTACGCGATTACCGCTCGAACAGGCGAGCCAGGCCGTGGGGATTGATGAGAACGGCAATGCCACGCTGACCTTTTTCGCCAACTATATCGCGTTAGCCGATGGAGTTCAGCCTGGCGTCGCCAGGGCTGATGCCACGTTTATGATTAACTATAACTAATCAATAAGCTGACAAAACGCTCCCGAACGACATCTCGCCGGGAGTGTTATTACATTAACTCATGCATTTTTGCATAATCGATCAGCTCAACGATGGTGTGCAACCCGAGCTTGGAGTAGATATTCGCCTTGTGAGCGCTAATCGTTTTATTGCTGAGTAACAACTGTTCA
The DNA here is from genome assembly GCF_000398825.1 of Citrobacter sp. KTE30. NCBI lineage: Bacteria > Pseudomonadati > Pseudomonadota > Gammaproteobacteria > Enterobacterales > Enterobacteriaceae > Citrobacter > Citrobacter sp. KTE30. Next base: position 1,046,144 of record NZ_KB976055.1, read on the forward strand.
GCAATTTCCTTATTGGACAGACCGTTTGCCAGATAACGCAAAACCGTAACCTCGCGGTTAGAGAGCGGCATGTCATTCAGCACACCTTTTTGTGCGTTTATATTGTTAATGAAATTAAGGGTATCCGACGGGAAAAAAGAATATCCCGATAAAATCATTTTTACTGCATTGTAGATATCATTGAGATCCTTTCGTTTACTGACAAAACCATTTGCACCGGCCCGGATAGCACGCCCGGCATAAAAAGACTCCGATTTAGAAGAGAGAAACAGCACCCGAGTTTTCTCCTGCAGAGACTTTATTCTCTTGAGTAATGTAAATCCATCCGAACCAGGTAGTTCAATATCCAGGATGACAAGATCGACCGGGTATGTGCGCAGGTGTTCTATTGCCGTACGGCTGTCGTCGGTTTTCAATACTACCTGAATATTACTGTTTTTCTCGAGTAGTACTTCTATCGACATTCTGACAATAGGGTGTTCGTCCATAATGATAACGGATGCTGGTTTCATTGTTGTATGCCTCAAACTGTTTGCGTATCTTGCGAATTTGATAAAACATCAGGCGTTATAATATTGTCAAATAGCCAAGAATTGTTCTGCGGGAAAACCGAATAAATATTATTTCATCCTTGTTTATTCGGTTGTTCTTCTGCAGAACAATGAATTTGTGGAAAATCCATTTCACACCGGGAAAACTAACAATTAATCAGGAAACTGTGGGGATTATACCTGCTCTGTTCTTTCGGAAAAGACTTACAACATCCCGGTTGTTAATGTCAGTTAGGATATTCTGAAAGATCCAGATGTGTTAATGACTATTGGTAGTATTTATCTGCAGTTCGAATTATGGCAGATTGAAAATTTTTTTTAAATAGTAAAAACGATACAATAAACCAATTGTTTAGGTTTTGTTAAGACTGCAATTAGGCTTTTTTATATTGAAATGCACAGAATCAGTAAGGTTAAGTGTGACAGTGGCACCAGGCATAATACCAGGAATAGTTGTAAATATTAAATATTTGTAAAAATTAGATCTTTTTTCTTATTCAAGAATAAGTAGTTTCCTAAAAAATCTTATCGCACATAGGGTTATGGTGTTAAATTAAATGAAGAGAGGTAACGTTGAGGCGGTGTATCAGATGCAAAAAGCGTTGTCTGCTGGGTAACCCCAGGCGCGTAATCAATTGGTTCAGGCGATAGATGATACGGTGGTAAGGTTGTGTTTGTAACAATGCAATCTTTTTTAAGGAGTTACCTTGTAAAAGTAAGGCAATCATCTCCCAATCGAGCTGATTTATGCGTCTGGAATGAATATAGTCAGGAACCGGCGATAATAAGGCGTGACGCACCTCCGGAAGGCGTAAATTGCGTGATAGGATATAAAATGGACCGGATAGTGAAATAAAGGTAGTCAGGTCTTCATCACGACTTGAAAGCATTATGAAGATCTGGATGTCATTACGCTGCTTAATTAGCTGGCGCAAACGTTCAAGTATATCGAAATAGGGGAGTGTTAAGCTTTCTATGTCAATCACTAACTGGCTAATTACTGGTTCTTGCATGCTGGGTAAGGCCGACTCAACGCTCTGGAAGACCGCCGTACGTGTGCCTGAGAATAAATGTCGACTTAACGCGTAGGCCAGGTAGTAGTCTGTTGTAATTATCGCCTGAGATATAGTGTCGTCCGGTAATGTGTATTCGAGTTTTTGCGCCAGATACTCGAGCCGGTCAAATACTTGTGAGGTACAGTGGGGATATTGCCAGGTACAGTTAGTGTTTCGTATGCGGCGATAGCGGTCCCGGCGTTTTGCGCTGTGCATCCTTTTCCATTCCATTTCTGTTGCGGCAGGTCTGGATAAATTGCTGACTATAAACATCCCTGACCCAAATTTTTGCCAGCGTAAAGGTCAATGTCCTTGTGCCGTTGGGTTTCAGTACTTCAACAATCATCAGACTGGCAATTGCGTATCCCATCAGAATAATCTGCCGGAAGTTTTCTGATGTCTTACTCAATGCCCAAAAGATCGTTTTATCCAGTTCAACCTCTCTCTGATATTAGATAAAATATTACCGGGTGTGTCTTTCTGTTACCCCGGAAATAGTATGGCTGGATTATTCTGGCAGGCAGAGGATAGGTACAGTAGGAGTCGATACTTAATCGAGGATGAGATATTTCTCAATAAAAATTAGGCAGAGATACCCCGTCTAATTTTGTAGAAAATTCAGATGGGCGCGGATGTATCTTAAGAATTGCTGATCGTTTTTCACATGCAGCTTTTTCATTATGCCGCGGCGGGTCGCTTTGGCCTGAAGATCGCTTATTGAGAGTAAGTGAGCCGTTTCGGCTAAGGTATATCCGCTGGCGAGAAACATTAAGAACTTGCGTTCGTCGACAGAAAAGTTGCGGGTAGTGCAGTAATGGCAGATAGTTGCAGGCACGTTGCTGCGCAGCGCACGTTTTTGCAGGATGGGGACTAATTTTTTAGTCATTTCCTCAACGTCATCTTCTCGATAGATCAGCGGCAACATGTACAGGCAGGGCCGGAACATCAGCTTATCTTTATCATTTCTGTTGCAGATGACAACCCGGTGTTGGCGGCGGGTATGGATCGGAATCTGATAGCAATCGGCGCTGAGCCAATCTTCATCCAGGGAGATAAACGCGATGTCAGCGCGATCGATATTCTCGACAGGTAAAAAGCAGATCTCCTGATGCCACTGATTTGCCAGATGGGAGATGATGATTTTCAGTCCATGTTCGAAGTGACTGTTTTCTTCCTTGATGGCGATACTTAACATTAAAGAGTTCCTGAACCACTGGAGGGGTAAGGGAATGTTAAGCAAAATCATAAATATTCTAAATACATGTATCCTTAAATCTGGCGTTTCGTGGGCTGAGTTGTTACCAGGTGATTTCCTGGATACCCTTGAACAAGCAGAAAAAATCAACATTCGTACACTTCGCCAGCAACTGAAATAAAAGGCATTGACTCAGCAGACGCTGACCGTATAATTCACGCGTTTCATCTGCATGAAGTAATCACTTCGCAATGCGCCCTTAGCTCAGTTGGATAGAGCAACGGCCTTCTAAGCCGTAGGTCGTAGGTTCGAATCCTACAGGGCGTACCATTCAAAGTTAGTCCCTATGCTCAGCTTCAACGCACCGTTACGCGCGGGACGGTTTTTCTGCTTCCAGCCAATGTTCTAACTCATAAAGACTTTGTTGGATCTCCTCTCTGAGTGAAAAATCACCCAACGGCTGCTGTTCAAGTGCTGCACACATCGTGCTGGCTGAGCGCATTCCCATGCTGGCGCAGCTGCTTTTGAGCTGATGTGCCAGACGTTTTATCTGCTCGCGCTCATTTAAATCTCGCGCCGTGTCAATTTCATCTAATAAAGGAAGGGTGTGTTGCTTAAAGAGCGCTAACCATTCGTGCACCTTTTGCCATCCCATGACCTGGATATCCCCAGCCAGTTGCTGAAAATCTAACCGTTTGTTGTCATTGTCTGATGCAAGCGGGAGAGACTCGTTGGCGTGCAGATAATGCGTAATAAGTCGACTGAGTTCATCCCGGGGAACCGGTTTTTGAATAATGCCGAGAAACAGGGTACTGGTTCTTTGGTTTAGCGTTTCGTCGATGACGTGTGCGCTAAAGCCGATCAGGTTAAGTGCCGGATAGTCGTGGGCTAACTGCTGCGCCAGCGTGATCCCGTCGATATCAGGAAGATCGAAATCAACCAGAGCAGCATTAAAGCTGGCATCTTCCCGCAACAGGCTTAACGCCTCCTCGGCACAGTCGACAGCGGTGACCTGTGCGCCATTGAGAGTGAGCATTTCTGTGCTGATGCGCTGCGTAAGAGGATTATCCTCGATAAGCAATAAGCGTAAGCCCTGTAACGATATGGAGCGTTGTGCGGGTTTAATGACGGGCATCGTGGTTGCCCGCAATGGCAGACGCAGCTGAAAACAACTCCCGACGCCGGGTGTGCTGGTAACGCTTAGTTCTCCCTGCATTGCCTTGGCGAGACTGGCGCTGATGGTGAGTCCGAGCCCGGTTCCTCCGCGTTTACCGCTTACCTGAACGAACGGCTGAAAAATATCGTGCTGACGGGCAGGGTCAATTCCGCATCCTGTATCCTCAACCTCAACATACCAGTCCTGATCTTCACGCCGACTACGCAGGATAATGTGTCCTCGATCGGTAAAGCGTAGTGCGTTGTTTAATAAGTTAGTAATGATTTGCCGGATACGGCGCGGATCGCCACGCAGGGAAGCGGGAACGTCATCGGCAAAATCCGCAACCAGCACGACCGGGCGACCGCTAACGCGGCTGTTCATGAGTTGAAGCGTACTTTCCAGCAAGGGTTTGGGTTCAAAAGGCTCATCGCCTATCGCCACATTCTTTCCACCGGCTTCGATGGCGGAATAGTCGAGGATATCGTTGAGGATGGTCAGCAGAGACTCGCCCGAGTCGGTGATTGCGCGTAGATTTTCCCGATGCTGTGCCAGGGCGGGATTGTCTGAGAGCAACTGTGCAGTGCCGAGGATACCATACAACGGAGTGCGTATTTCATGACTCATGGCGGCAAGAAACGCCGATTTTGCCTGGTTAGCTTTTTCAGCTTCTGCACGGGCCTGCCGGTGTTCAGATACCATAGAATGCAGCTCGGCGGTGCGAGCTTTAACCTGTGCGGCCAGATGTTTGCGATGGTTATTGAGGGCGTGAACGCTACTGCGAAAGGCATCCATCAACCGCCCGATGGTATCCAGCTCGCGAACGCCTGCGGTTTCCGGAAAGGGGGAGTCAATATCCCCCTCAAGTAGACGCTGCAACGCCTGGGTTTGCTGTGCCAGTGGGCGTGTGACTGAGCGATAAACCACACGCCAAAGTATAAGAATCAGCAAACATAATGACACGCCACCTAACAGCAGCAGCAAGTGTTGCCCGCGCTGGCTGGCCTGTTTGAGATGCGCGAGTCCGCTTTGATTGCGTTGGCCGATGATTTCCACCAACTGGCTGACTTCGCTACTGAAACGGGTAAATTGTTCGATATTATTCTGCGATAAGATCTGCAATTGGGTCGTGATGTCATTATCCTGGCGATACAGGGACAGCAGCTCAATATAACGGCTAATCGTATTGACGGTGTCGGCCACCTGAGTGCGCACCACCGGATCTTCAATACGTATTTGTCGGCGGTGAAGCACTCTGACGGCGGCATTCAACTGAGTTTCCAGCGCAGCCAGGTTATTCTGCGCCTGGTTATTCCCCAGATTCATCACCATTTGCTGCACGCGTAGCGCGCTCAGGCGCAGCTCATTCATCTGGTTATAATATTCCAGATCGATATCGATGAGCCTGTCCAACGCGTGTTCAGCCGCTTGCCCCTGATGACTCTCAATTAAATCATAAATGCTTGCCTGCGTGGCGCCCGCCGAAGTAGCTGCATTGCTGGCCTGGCCGCGCGCCATTTCGGCAACGTCAGCGGTGGCCTCAATAATTTTCTGGCTAAGTTGTTGCTGTTGAGCGCGTAATTTCAGGCGTTCGCCAACCATCTCCCCCTGATGGCTTAACGACTGGGCGATCTCTTTTTCCTGTTGTTCAATGGCCGAGGTATCAAAGCCTTGTTCACGAAGAGTTTTGAGTAATGTGGTTATTTTCAGACTCTGGGCGGTTAGCATTCTCCCCTGAGCCAGCCACATATTTTCATTGTCTGCAGTGGTTAGATTTTGTGCTGAAAACAGTTCCCAGGCACTGGCCTCGCTGAGCTGGCGTGCCATATCCATGGTTGGAATTAGCGCCTGGGTATTGGCCTGCTCAACCTGGCTGACAAAACGCAGGTTATACCAGCCTGTCAGCGTACTGATAAGAGTCAGTGCCGCCATCAGCGCAAAGCCTATCCACAGTCGTTTGGTCAGAGATAAATTCACTGTCTGGTCGCCACAGATTAAAAAGGTTGAGTCCAAAAGAGGAAAGCAACTAGGATAAAGCCTTATCAATGTTGAGGCTATCATGCGCGTATTGGTTTTCCTGCTTATCACACTTTTTCTCGGCTTAAGTCACGCGGCCGGGGCCGCACTGCTGCGCTGGCAGGATACGCAGCAGGCAGTACCGGAATCGCACGTGGCCGTGACCGCAAGCCGAGTGTGGAAACTGTGCGCGTTGTATCCCAGTCTGAAAGATTCCTATTGGCTCTCCGTGAATTACGGCATGCTTGAGGCGGCAAAAAAATATGGAGTAAGCCTGAAGGTGTTTGAGGCGGGAGGGTATCGTCAGTTCACCACGCAAAAAACACAAATCGCCCAGTGCCAGCAGTGGGGAGCGGATGCCATTTTATTGGGCAGCAGCACAACGACTTTTCCGGATTTGCAGGCGCAGGTTGGTACGTTGCCGGTCATTGAGGTAGTGAATGCGATACACGATCCGACGGTGAAAGCCCGGGTTGGAGTTCCATGGTTCCAGATGGGTTACCAGCCAGGTCGCTATCTGGTTAAGTGGAGCGCGGGAAAACCGTTAAAGGTTTTATTATTGCCCGGACCTGATGACGCCGGAGGCAGCCGCGAAATGGTGGCAGGATTCCGTCAGGCGATTGCCGGTAGTCAGGTGCACATCGTGGATGTGGCGTTGGGGGATAATGATATTGAAGTTCAGCGCAACCTGTTACAAGAAATGCTTGAACGTCACCCGGATGTCGATGTGGTTGCCGGTACAGCAATTGCAGCGGAAGCAGCGATGGGAGAGAAGCGGAATCAGGGGACGCCGCTAACCGTGGTCTCTTTTTACCTGTCGCATCAGGTGTACCGCGGACTTAAACGCGAAAGAATCATTATGGCTGCCAGCGATCAAATGGTCTGGCAAGGTGAACTGGCGATTCAACAGGCTATCAGAGTATTACAAGGGCAACCGGTGCCGGAAAATATCAGTCCGCCGATCCTGGTGCTCACCCCGAAAAATGTCGACAGCCAGCATGTTCAGCGCTCACTTTCTCCTGGCGGGTTCCGTCCGGTTTATCTGTATCAGTACACGTCGGCCGCTAAAAAATAACCTTCGCCGTGCTGCGTCACCAGTAAATCAGCCCGTAGCTTATGGCGCAAACGGCGGATCAATACATCCACGGTGCGTAAGTCTGGATTGTCTACCCGTCGTGCCGAAAGCATACGCAGTAAACGTTCGCGGCTGAGAATTTCCCCCGGATTGGTGACAAAGGCGACCAGCATTTCATACTCGGCGCGGGTGAGTTTGATCGTCTCATCGCCCAGCTCCAGGGTATGCCGGGAGACATTCAGACAGTATCCGGCAAACTGATAGCAGTTATCTTTGGTCTCCGGCTGTGCCTGGCGGGCAAGATCGATACGCCAGAGCAAATTTTTAACCCGAACCACCAGTTCACGTAGCTCCAGCGGCTTGGTGACATAATCATCAGCACCCATTTCCAGGCCAACGATCCGGTCAATTTGATCGCTACGACCCGTCACCAGAATGATCCCTACCGTTGAGCGTTCGCGCAGGGCACGGGTCAGCATTAAGCCATTTTCGTCCGGGAGGTTGATATCCAACAGAATAAGATCGACAGGATGTTGTGACATGATTTCACGTAGGCCTGTAGCGCTGGCGGTGACCGAGACGTGGTAACCCTCCTGTTCAAAGTATGCCTGTAACCTCGCCTGGGTGACGGGTTCATCTTCAACAATTACAATGTGATGCGACATCCTGATGGCGTGCTCTTTCTGTTCATATCTGTTCACATTTTGCCGTAAGTCATTCATCCTGACCAGTGTTGCTGTTCACATTTGAGAAATAAGATCCTCTGTAACTAAACCATAAGATTACAGGGGCTATTATGCGGAAACTATGGAGGGCGCTGCTCAGACCGAGCGCACGTTGGTCAGTGTTGGCGCTGGTCGTTATCGGGATTGTGGTCGGTATTGCGCTGATCGTCTTGCCGCACGTTGGTATTAAATTAACCAGTTCTACCGAGTTTTGCGTGAGCTGCCACAGTATGCAGCCGGTTTACGAAGAATATAAACAGTCTGCGCATTTTCAGAATGCCTCCGGGGTACGCGCAGAATGTCATGACTGCCACATTCCATCCGATATTCCAGGCATGGTGAAACGTAAGCTGGAGGCCAGCAACGATATTTACCAAACCTTTGTTGCCCACTCTATTGATACTCCAGAGAAATTCGAAGCCAAACGCGCTGAGCTGGCGGAGCGCGAATGGGCGCGAATGAAGGAGAACAACTCCGCGACCTGTCGTTCTTGTCATGACTATGATGCGATGGACCACGCTAAACAGCATCCTGAAGCTGCGCGCCAGATGAAGATTGCGGCCAAGGACAACCAATCCTGTATCGACTGCCATAAAGGTATTGCGCATCAGCTTCCCGATATGAGTAGCGGTTTCCGTAAGCAGTTTGATCAGTTACGCGCCAATGCAAACGACGATGGCGAGACGCTCTATTCTCTGGACATCAAACCTATTTATGCCGCCAAAGGTGATAAAGAACCTGCAGGCTCACTGCTGCCCGCTTCTGAAGTGAAAGTGTTAAAGCGTGACGGTGACTGGCTGCAAATTGAAATTGTGGGCTGGACCGAGAGTAATGGGCGTCAGCGCGTGTTGGCGCAATTGCCGGGCAAGCGCATTTTTGTGGCTTCCATTCGTGGCGACATCCAGCAGCACGTGAAGACGCTGGAGCAAACCACCGTTGCGGAAACGAATACGCCATGGAGTAAATTGCAGGCCACCGCCTGGATGCAGAAGGGCGATATGGTCAACGACATCAAACCTATCTGGGCTTATGCCGACTCGCTCTATAACGGAACCTGTAACCAATGCCACGGCGCGCCAGAGAAAGAACACTTTGATGCTAACGGTTGGATTGGCACGTTGAACGGCATGATTGGCTTTACCAGTCTGGATAAACGTGAAGAACGTACCTTACTGAAATATTTGCAGATGAATGCCTCTGACACTACGGATAAGCCGCATGGCGATAAGGGAGAAAGCAATGAAAAATAACGATCTCTTTCAGGCATCTCGCCGACGTTTTCTAATGCAGCTGGGGGGCTTGACCGTAGCTGGTATGTTAGGGCCTTCGCTGCTCACGCCGCGTAGCGCCAACGCCGCAGAAGTCCAGGGCACTGGCGTCAAAGAGGGGATTCTGACCGGTTCTCACTGGGGGGCTATCCGTGCCACCGTGGTTGATGGTCGTTTTATTGAGGCCAAACCGTTTGAGCATGATAAATACCCGTCAAAAATGATCGCCGGACTCCCGGATCACGTACACGGTGGAGCGCGTATTCGCTACCCGATGGTCCGCGTGGACTGGTTGCGTAAGCGCCATCAGAGCGATACCAATCAGCGCGGAGATAACCGCTTTGTACGCGTTTCGTGGGATGAAGCGCTGGACTTCTTCTACCAGGAGCTGGAACGCATTCAGAAGACCTATGGTCCGAGCGCGCTGCTGACTGCCAGCGGCTGGCAATCGACCGGGATGTTCCACAATGCTTCCGGGATGCTGGCACGTGCCATTGCGCTGCATGGCAACAGCGTGAGTACCGGGGGAGACTATTCCACCGGCGCCGCTCAGGTCATTCTGCCGCGCGTGGTAGGGTCAATGGAGGTATATGAGCAGCAGACCTCCTGGCCGTTGGTACTAGAAAACAGCAAAACCATTGTGCTGTGGGGTTCCGATCTCATCAAAAACCAGCAGGCGAACTGGTGGTGTCCGGATCATGATGTCTACGAATACTACGAGCAACTGAAGGATAAAGTGGCGCGGGGTGAGATTTCGGTCATCAGCGTTGACCCGGTCGTCACCTCAACGCATGACTATCTGGGCCGCGACAAGGTTAAGCACATCGCCGTGAACCCGCAGGCTGATGTGCCGCTACAGCTGGCGTTGGCACACACGCTGTATACCGAGAAGCTCTACGATAAGCATTTCCTCGATAACTACTGCGTTGGGTTTGAGCAATTTCTGCCTTATCTGCTGGGCGAAAGTGACGGACAGCCTAAAGATGCCCAGTGGGCGGAAAAAATCTGCGGAATTGATGCAGATACGATTCGTGAACTGGCGCGGCAGATGGCGGGCGGCAGAACGCAAATTATTGCCGGCTGGTGCGTGCAGCGTATGCAGCATGGGGAACAGTGGGCGTGGATGATCGTGGTGCTGGCCTCGATGCTCGGACAAATCGGTTTACCCGGCGGCGGCTTTGGCTTTGGCTGGCATTACAACGGTGCGGGCACCCCGGGGCGTAAAGGGATTATCCTGAGCGGTTTTTCTGGCTCCACCACCGTGCCTCCTGTGCATGACAGCACCGATTATAAGGGCTACAGCAGTACTATTCCGATCGCGCGTTTTATCGATGCGATTCTGGAGCCGGGCAAAAACATTAACTGGAACGGCAAAACCGTTAAGTTACCGCCGCTGAAGATGTGCGTTTTTGCCGGGACCAACCCTTTCCATCGTCACCAGCAGATTAATCGCATTATTGAGGGATGGCGTAAGCTGGAAACCGTCATCGCCATCGATAATCAGTGGACGTCGACCTGTCGATTCGCCGACATCGTATTGCCGGCGACGACCCAGTTTGAACGTAACGATCTTGACCAATATGGCAACCACTCCAACCGCGGAATTATCGCCATGAAGCAGTTGGTGCAGCCGCAGTTTGAAGCGCGTAATGATTTCGATATTTTCCGCGATCTTTGCCGCCGCTTTAACCGTGAAGAAGCGTTCACTGAAGGGCTGGATGAGATAGGCTGGTTGAAGCGCATCTGGCAGGAAGGAAGCCAGCAAGGGAAGGGACGCGGCGTTCATCTTCCGGCCTTCGACGTTTTCTGGAATCAGCAAGAGTACGTTGAATTCGAACATCCGCAGATGTTTGTTCGTCATCAGGCCTTCCGTGAAGATCCCGACCTTGAACCGCTGGGCACGCCGAGCGGTTTGATCGAGATATATTCGAAAACCATTGCCGATATGCAATATGACGATTGCCAGGGGCATCCGATGTGGTTTGAGAAAATCGAACGCTCACACGGAGGACCCGGATCGCAGCGTTGGCCGCTACATTTGCAATCCGTGCACCCGGATTTCCGTCTGCATTCACAGCTCTGCGAGTCCGAAGCGCTGCGTAAGCATTATGCGGTAAGTGGCAAAGAGCCGGTGTTTATCAACCCGCAGGATGCCAGCGTCAGGGGGATCCGCAACGGCGATATAGTTCGTGTATTTAACGCGCGTGGACAAGTGCTGGCCGGGGCGGTTGTCTCCGATCTCTACTCGCCGGGCGTGGCGCGCATCCATGAAGGTGCCTGGTACGATCCTGATAACGGTGGAGAAATCGGAGCGCTGTGTAAATACGGCAATCCGAACGTGTTAACGATAGATATCGGCACGTCTCAGCTGGCGCAGGCGACCAGCGCCCATACTACGCTGGTGGAAATTGAGAAGTATACCGGCAAGGTGGATAACGTGACGGCGTTCAGTGGCCCGATAAAAATGGTGGCGCAGTGTGAATATGTCCCGGCTGAGCAGGTGACGTCATGACGAAACACTTTTCCCTGACAACAGAACAAATGGCCTGCGTGTACGCCTGGCTGGCGCAGTTGTTTTCCCGGGAGCGTGACGATGAAAGCCTGGCGCTTTTACAGTCCAGCGAAATGGCTGAGTGGTTCGCGGTGCTCAAAGGTGAGCCGCTGCTTGAGGCGCAGGTCCTTTTGCTGGAGGAAAAAATTGCTGCGCTGAAGGCGCGTGAAGACGCTACTCTGGAACTGGCAGCTGATTTTTGCAGCCTGTTCCTGATGTCGGATAAACACGCGGCGTTACCCTATGCGTCGGCTCATCTTGAAGGAGGGCCAAACTATGGGGTCATTAAACAACTATTATCTGATGCGGGCATGCAGGTAAGCGATACGTTTAGCGAGTCAGCCGATCATCTGGCGATTTTTATCGAACTGCTGAGCCATCTGCATTTTTCCCTGGCAGAGGCAGGACCGCGTCATCAGCAGGTTGATGCGTTGCGCAGAGAAACGCTGGCAGGGCTGTTACGCTGGTTACCGGAGTTCACCACTAAATGCTGTCGGTATGATGACTTTGGTTTTTACGGCGCGCTAAGTCAGCTGTTGCTGGCATTGGTCAGGCTGGATAATCAGCGCTGAGAGCAGCACATCCGGAGGTAATGAATCTGTTGCCTCCGTCGTATTGCTACGTTCACCTTATGTTTTTCACCTCTCTGAAACGATACTGCCTGTGAACGTGTTAAGGGTACTATCGCCGTACCCTTAACAATCCCGGCTCCCGGCGGGAAAATTGTTGCTGCGCAATACCCTCCGCTTATTCCTTCAGGCTACCGGGCCGGGCGCGAGGCAACATCCCTGTAAAACGCGCCCTGAACCCGCATCCCTGCGGGTTCTCCCGGCCTTACGGAAACACGTCGGCAATTTTCAGCCGGACCAGTCCACACTTGACCTCTTGCGCTTTTATTTGAAAATCGCTGAACAGCAAAACAGATTTAACTGGAAATCAGGGCGTTGAAGCGATGACCTCGTTATGGCTGTTCCACTCTCAGTTATTTCCATGGTCATTCATCTTCGTGAACTGAATGGCATTAGCACATTCGCTCCCGTTTTAATCCTCTCACCGTACAACCAGCACCGGACATTTCGCGTGGCGTACCACGGCTGCTGCCGTTGAACCCAGCAGATAAGTGCTAAAACCGGGTTTATGTGAGGCGATGACGATAAGCTCGGCGTCCACCGCCTCTGCCAACTTGAGGATCTGATCCTTCGGCGGGCCGTAAACGACATGAGTTTGACTCCTGCCTGCAGGAATATTGAACTGCTTAATAATCTCTTCGAGTTTTTCGCTGGCCTTGGCCTGCAGACCACTTCTGTCCGGAAATTCGGTAGAGTAGGCTAGCCCTAGCGAGGCATAGAACGGAACGGTAGGAATAACGGCTAAAAAGTGAACCTTCGCGGTTTTGGCATGCGCCTGAACCTGTGGAACAACATGGCGAGTTAAATCGGTTTCAGAGATATCGATGGGCACCAGAATTGAGCGATACATATTCACTACCTCCTGTTTGTTTACCTCTACTCTGAGTGTAGCGAAAGTCGTCTTTGTATAATAAGTGACCAGATCAAGGTTACGTGCATAAATGTGCGTCAATGAAATGTGTGTGTCGCATGTCTGGCCGTATATGTATATGTGAGCAAAACTGTAAGACAGGTATCTTCATTAATACGTGTAATCAAAAAACAGAAAAGGGTTCTTTTTTATGTGTTTTCATTATATATTTAATTATATAACGATTGCCGCCAAGGGATTAATTTCAGCAGCTTTTAATCTTTATCAAACTTTTATTCTGATGTTTGTGTAATTAATAGTTAATCAAGCTTTATGTTTGGTTTAATATTCTAATTTTAAACGAAATTTGATATTTACATTTCGTTCTCATTAATTATGCGAGCCCCTTCAAACTTACCCGTTGGCTGATTCTTATTTCTCTCTTCGCTTGATGAATATCAATAAGTAGCTGCTTTAGTATATTTATTGTCTACCTCTAAAAGGGTATTCGTCTGATGGAAATAAAAGATGAGAAAAATAAATAAAACTATCATATGGACGATGCTGCTGTGCATTGTTCTTGGTGCAGTTATTGTTTTGGCAGGGCAATGGACATTGCACAAAACCTCAAGCACGGAATTTTGTTTGTCGTGCCATACGATGCAGGCACCCTACGAGGAATATACCGGCTCGGTTCACTTCCAGAATCAGAAAGGCATTCGCGCAGAGTGCGCGGACTGTCATATCCCGGAGGGCGGGCTGGATTATCTGGTGGCTAAGCTGCGGGCTTCAAAAGATGTTTATCACCAGTTCATAACCAAAAAAATCGATACCCCGGAAAAATTTGAAGAACATCGTCTGGAGATGGCGCAAACCGTCTGGGCACAGCTCAAGGCGAGTGATTCTGCGACCTGCCGTAGCTGCCATAGTATGGACGCCATGGATCTTGCTGCACAAAGCGCGGATGCCCAGAAGATGCACAAAATGGGCATCGCGGAAAAGCAAACCTGTATTGATTGCCATAAAGGCGTCGCCCATTTCCCACCTGAAATAAAAATGGATGACAGTGCGCTTAAAGGGCTTGAAGCGCAGTCAGCCTCTACTCCAGCCTCGGCAACTGAGCTTTATGCCGTAAGCAATACCGCGCTTGGCGATCTGGGAACCGTTTACCCGGCAACAAAAATGCAGGTTCTGAAAACAACGGACAACGTGCGACTGGTCGAGATTCGCGGTAGCCAGATGCAGGGAAGTGAACAGGTTATTTACTACGCAGCAGGGCAGCGTTTGATTCTTGCCAGCCTGAGTGAAAAAGGTCAGCAGTCGCTGAAGATCCTCTCCGACTGGAAAAAAGATGACTACGGCAATGCGTGGCGAGATGTCGTGCTGCAGGGCGAATGGAGCGGTTCCGCTCTCGCCAGCCGCGAACCCATGTGGGATTACGCACGCAAACTCGACAATGTGTACTGCGCGGGTTGTCATGCGCCAATTCCGGCGAATCATTTCACGCTCAACGCCTGGCCTTCTGTGGCAAAAGGGATGGGTGCTCGTACCAATATCAGTGAAAACGAACTGGATATCCTGAGCCGTTACTTCCAGTACAACGCGAAAGACATGAACAAATAAGCGATAAATCAGGAGAAATCATGAAACTCACAAGACGTGACTTTATCAAGACGGCTGGCGCGGCAACCGGGACAATGGCGATTTCTTCGGTGATCCCAATGCCGGCCTGGGCCGAAGGCCAGAATGGTGGGGCAATCCTGACGGCAGCACGTTGGGGTGCGGTATACGTGGAAGTCAAAGACGGCAAAGTGGTTTCCTCAAAAGGTGCGTTGCCGAAAACGGTGCCGAACTCATTACAGCAAACCGCGCCGGATCAGGTTCATACCAATATCCGCGTTAAGTATCCGATGGTGCGCAAAAGCTATCTGGAAAACCCGGGTAAAGCGGATGGTAAACGTGGTAACGATCCTTTCGTGCGCGTGAGTTGGGAACAAGCGCTGAAGCTCATTCACGAGCAGCATAGCCGGATCCGTAGCAGCTATGGCCCGTCCTCAATATTTGCCGGTTCCTATGGCTGGCGCTCCAGCGGCGTTCTGCATAAGGCGCAAACCCTACTGCAACGCTATATGAGCATGGCCGGTGGCTACGCCGGTCATACCGGAGATTATTCAACCGGGGCCGCGCAGGTGATCATGCCTTACGTTGTGGGATCGGTTGAAGTCTATGAGCAGCAAACCACCTGGCCGATGGTGCTAGAGCACAGTCAGGTCGTGGTGCTGTGGGGGATGAACCCGCTCAATACCCTCAAAATTGCCTGGAGCAGCACGGATGAACAGGGGATTGAATACTTTAATCTGCTGAAAAAATCAGGGAAAAGCGTCATCGCCATCGATCCGATGCGTTCTGAAACCATCGAGTTCTTTGGTGATAATGCGACCTGGATTGCGCCACATATGGGGACCGATGTGGCGATGATGTTAGGGATCGCCCACACGCTGGTGAAGAAAAATCTTCACGACAAAGCCTTCCTGGAAAAATACACCACTGGATATCCGCAGTTTGAAGAGTACCTGCTCGGCAAGAGCGACAAAATTGAGAAAACCACCGAGTGGGCATCTGGCGTGTGTGGCGTGCCTGCTGAGCAACTGGAAAAGCTGGCGGAAATTTTCTCCAGCAACAAAACCATGCTCATGGCAGGCTGGGGGATTCAGCGTCAGCAATACGGTGAGCAAAAACACTGGATGCTGGTGACTCTGGCGGCGATGCTGGGGCAAATTGGTACCGAAGGCGGTGGTTTCGGGTTCTCTTATCACTATTCTAACGGCGGTAACCCAACACGCACCGGTGGGGTATTGCCAGCAATTTCCGCCAAAATTGAGGGGGGATCATCTGCTGGCAACGACTGGGCGGTTTCCGATGCGGTGACCAGCCTGCCGGTAGCGCGAATTGTCGAGGCGCTGGAAAACCCAGGCGGCAAATATCAGCATAACGGTAAAGAGCAAACCTTCCCGGATATCAAAATGATCTGGTGGGCGGGTGGCGCTAACTTTACCCATCATCAGGATACCAACCGCTTAATCAAAGCCTGGCAGAAGCCTGAACTGGTTGTCATCTCTGAGTGTTACTGGACCGCAGCGGCCAAACACGCCGATATCGTTCTGCCAATCACCACCTCGTTTGAGCGTAATGATCTGACCATGACCGGTGATTACAGTAACCAGCATCTGGTGCCTATGAAGCAGGTCATCGCGCCGCAGTTTGAAGCGCGTAGTGATTTTGACGTATTTGCCGATCTGGCTGAGATGCTCAAGCCGGGTGGTAAGGCGGTCTACACCGAAGGCAAAGACGAAATGGCGTGGCTGAAGCAGTTCTATGACGTCGCGCAAAAAGCCGCCCGCGCCCAGCGTGTCGCCATGCCTCAGTTCAACGCGTTCTGGCAGCAGAATAAACTGATCGAAATGCGTGAGAATGAAAAGAATAACAAATATGTGCGCTACGCGGATTTCCGCAGCGATCCGGTGATGAATGCGCTGGGAACGCCGAGCGGCAAGATAGAAATCTACTCGAAAACGATTGAAGGCTATCAGTATAAAGACTGTCCGCCGCATGCGTCCTGGATTGAACCGGATGAATGGAAAGGAACTGCGGATAAAGATCAGCTGCAGCTACTGACGGCGCACCCGGCACATCGTCTGCATAGCCAACTGAACTACGCGTCGCTGCGTAAAGAATACGCGATTGCCAATCGTGAACCGGTGACGATTCATCCGGATGACGCGAAAGCCAGAGGGATTGTCGAGGGCGATCTGGTTCGTGTATGGAATGCTCGCGGACAGGTTCTGGTGGGGGCGCACGTCAGCGACGGTATCAAACCGGGAATCATCTGTATCCATGAAGGCGCATGGCCGGATATTGAAAACGGTATCTGTAAAAATGGCGGCGCGAACGTGCTGACGGCGGATATCCCAACCTCACGGCTGGCGAATGGCTGTGCGGGGAATACCAGCCTTGTATATGCAGAAAAATTCACCGGTGAAGCGCCAAAACTCACCGTCTTTGATGAGCCAGCAATTGTCACCATGTAATGATGATGGCTGATAAACGGGGGCCGTAAGGCTCCCGTTTTTTATCACTGTTTGGGCAATGTTTTACTGTTGTTACTCAGCCAGCTCAATCACATCTCCCGTTGCCGGTGCGTCAGTTCCCGGTAGCCACAATCGACCCCATGAACCAGTGCAATGACAGCCGAGTAGTTTTTCGGGTTGCTGTTGCTTAATAAATTGTCGGGTCCGCCATAGCTTAGCGGGGGAGGCAGCACGTAAATGAAACCCACCGACCAGGGCATAAATTTGGTTAACCCCTGTGATTTTCTGGCAATGGCGTACGATGTTCTCTATTCCCCGATGCCCGCAACCAGTAATGATGACTAACCCGCGTTCAGATTTATAGATCAACACGCCTTCGTCACTGATGTAATCTGGTTGGAGTGTTTTCTCGCTAATCACACCATAGGATTGTGGCGTGGGAACGCTAATTTCCCCGGACCACAAAAAGCGATCGCTGATAGCCAGCGGCTCGCGGGTGTATTCCATGATGAATCGAGAGTAGTTGTTATCATGCGAGAGTTTTTTAATTTTTCGTGGTGTTCCCGCAACCGTAACTGAGGCGTATCGTTCACAGGCTATTTGGGGATGACAAATGATACGGCTGTTATCCGCAAGCCACGGCACGCCGCCGCAGTGATCGTAATGGCCGTGCGACAGCACCACGGCGGTTAAGTGCGTCAGGTCCACGCCCATTTGTGCAGCGTTATGCATGAAGCTGCCATCCGGCCCGGTATCAAACAATATTGTGGTCGTTTCATCCTGAACTAACAGACTTAATCCAGGCTTTGCCAGTAATGTTTTTCCAGCGCCAGCAGCACGTCGGTTTTCAAGCAGCACTGTGAGGGTCAAAGCCATGTCTGACTCCAGTATTAAAACAGCATACTGTAATGCATGGCTTTTGAGGGTGCTGTGATCGCAGCGCTCTTTAGCGGTATCTGTTATTCACGCACAATTTTGCCAGCGTTTCCTGCATCGCTGTCATTCCAGCTACCGCGACCATTTGTTTTAATGGTGTAAGTGGCATAACCGACGCGGAAGGTCATCGTATCCTTATAGGTATTTACGTCACGCACTTCCTTACCATTGACGTAAACGCCGGAATCTTCGACGTGAATATCAACGCTGCGTTGACCATTGGCAAATTTGGCCACGTAATTTCCGCTGAATTTGCCATCAATACCCGCATTATCGTGGTTATCCCGGCCTGTGGTATTTTGCTGCTCTTCACCATGGCGATGATGACGATTTTGCTGGCTGTTATCGCTCTCGATAAAGCCATGATCGTGGTTCCACTGATAGGATTTGTTCACATCACAACCATTGAGTTCGCTCATTTGCGTACAACCTGAACGTTCATATTTTTTCTGCATTGCCGGGGTAATTGCATATGCCGTTGTGGCCGTTGTCAGACCAAGGACCAGGAGGGTCAGCAGACGTTTATTCATTTTTCACTCACTATCATCATTAAGTTTATTTATAGGAATACGAACTTTTTGGCTGTCATTTTTACGACGACGGCAGTTTCCCATTAAATATTAACGACGCATACCAGGGGGAATCCTAATTTATAATTAGGGTGAGGTGATAAATGTTGTGATACGCAACATAATAAGTAGTTGATTTACGATTTTCACACAATCTGAATAAAGAGTTAAAAGGTTTTTACTTTTTAATGGGAGATTTAATGAATTATTAATATTGACATTAACGATGAACAAGGATGCAGGCTTGTATATAAACAGGCCTGCACGGGGAGAGTAGTCCACAATATTCAAACTTAGCGTATTTATGGATATTGTCGTCAATACAGCTCGTCTTTACCCTTGAGTGGAGATCTGTGCGCGGTGCTGCTCGGCCTGTATCTCATGAGCAAATGAATGGCCGTTATTTACTGATTGGTGAACAACCATTGCTTTTTCATGTTCATTCATTTGTGAAAATGATTGCGCATTGGTTGGTGTTGACGATGAATTATTTGCCTGCGAGGCATGTGCCTGCGCCATTTGTTGATGTGCAGAGGCATCACTGTTATTCATCATTTCATGAGCCATTGCGGCCTGTTGATGCACTTTAGGTGTTTCTGCCGCATTAACGCCAACTGAAATAAAAAACGCGATAGCTAAAAAAGAGGACATCTTATTCATCATATTTCTCCTGTTTGGGTTTACGGAAGAAAGTATAATTAATGGGGACTGTCAGTGGCGTGACAGGATTATGACGGTTGTGTCAGAGAATAGGTGATGACAGGTATAAGCGTCATCACCATAAATTACATCGCGTGCTTGGGAAGCGTCAGAATAAAGCGAGTGACATAAGGATTGGAAGTTACCGAGACTTTTCCGTGATGGGCAATCACAATCGATTTCACAATCGCCAGACCAATACCGCTGCCTTCGCCTTTACGCTGCCGTGAAGGGTCCACTCGATAAAAGCGGTCAAAGAGTCGCGGAAGATGTTGCGGGGGAATGGGGGGGCCGGGATTCTCAACGACTATCTGGACCAGACCATCCGCCTCTTTCACCCGCACGGTTACCGACTCACCTTTTGGCGTATAGCGCATGGCATTTGACAGCAGGTTACTCATTGCCCGGCGTAACATTAATGGGTCGCCTGAAACCCAGCATGCACGTCCTTCAAACCGTAAACCAACCTCACGCTCCTCTGCCCAGGCTTCGAAAAAGTCGAACACTTTACCGACCTCATCAGCCAGATTGAGCGCTTTTTTTTCTGGGATCAGCTGATTGTTATCTGCCTGCGCCAGAAACAGCATATCACTCACCATTTTCGACATTCGGCCAAACTCTTCGAGATTGGAATACAGCACATCTTCCAGTTCTTTTTGGCTGCGGGTCTGGCTGAGCGCAATTTCCGTTTGGGTGACGAGGTTAGTTATTGGCGTGCGGATCTCATGGGCAATATCCGCCGAGAAGTTCGACTGACGTTTAAATACGTCCTCGATGCGTTCGAGCATGTGATTAAACGAACTAACCAGTTGTTCCAGTTCAATAGGCACAGCCTGCGGATCTAGACGGACATCGAGATCTTTCGAGGTGATATTTTGGATGCGACGACTAACATTACGGATCGGTTCATGGCCTTTGTATACGGCGAACAGCACGATAAAAACAATCATGATGCTAATCAGCGAAGCCGTCATAATTAACTTGTTTTTCAGATCGTTAATATAGTGCAGGTGAAAATCGATCGATAACGCCAGATACAGCGTATACGCTGGTTTTCCATCGGCAAGCTTTCCTACCGGCAGGCGAATCATTCGCCAGTTAGACGATGTTTTCTGTCCGTGGATATGTCTGGAGGTTTGCAGTGTAGGGCCTGAGATAATAAAAACGTCGCTGGCATGAGCATTTTTATCCGGCCTTGCGCTGGCGATAAATTGCCGGAGATCCGGCGCATTGGGCGAATGAAAAATGGCCTTCTGGTTGCTATCTACCAGAGAAATAATGACGTTCGAGTAACCCGCCACCACATTTTTTAGCGTTTCCAGTCGGCGTGATTCTGGCTCGTTAGGCTGGTTAATAATCCGCTCCAGCGTGGTGCTAATCTCTTGTAAATCATTGATGTCCTGCTCGGCGAAGTGGACTTTCACGGAGTGGATCATTATCCATGCAAAGGCGAAAAATGAAGCAATTGTCGCCAGGCTGATAAAAAAGGTTAGTCGTGTCGCCAGTGAAAAAGGGCGCCGCCATCGTTTACTGGCCATCAGGAACCTCAAGCATATATCCCACGCCGCGCACGGTCTGAATCAGTTTCGGCTCATAATCGTTATCAATTTTGGCGCGCAGACGCTTAACGGCGACGTCGATGGCATTAGTATCGCTGTCAAAATTCATATCCCAGACCTGGGAGGCGATCAGCGAGCGGGGTAAAACTTCCCCCTGATGGCGCAGGAAAAACTCAAGCAGCGTAAACTCTTTGCTGGTCAGAGTGATGCGCGTACCGCTGCGGGTAACTTTTCTGCTGACCAGATCGACCATTAAATCCGCGACCTGAAACTGGCTTTCGACAATCACCGCCGCGCCTCGACGCAACAGCGTTCTGACCCGTGCCAGCAGTTCGGCGAAGGCAAACGGTTTAACCAGGTAATCATCAGCACCCAATTCCAGACCTTTAACCCGATGTTCAATGGTACCCAGTGCGGTGAGGAGAAGAATGGGCATTCCTTTGTTGGCGGAACGCAGCATCCGCACGATATCCCAGCCGTTTACATCCGGCAGCATGATGTCGAGTATGAGCAGGTCGTAATCGCCGGTCATCGCCAGGTGATACCCGTTCAGGCCGTTATCCGCTAAATCCACGACAAAACCCGCTTCCGTCAGGCCTTTTGTCAGGTATTCACCGGTTTTTTTCTCATCTTCGACTATCAAAACCTTCATCGCATTCTCCTTCTCGCACTGGTGTGCGGACTTTCAATTCTAGGGAAGCGGGATCGGATAGCAATCGGTTATTGGGAAAATGACAGTTTTGTCATTTTCCTGTCACCGGTTAAACAGAGTCACTTGGTTAAAGTACAGCACTATAAATTCCTACACATTTTAGGGACATCAGTCCGGTCAGGACGAGAAGAACTATGAGCAAATTTAAGCTTCTTACTCTCAGCGCTATATTCGTGCTCGCCGGTTGTTCATTGGCGCCGGACTATCAGCGCCCGGCTTTGCCGGTGCCGCAGCAATTTTCTTTAAGCCAGAATGCCCTGGTATCGGCTCAAGGTGAATATCAGGACACGGGCTGGCGGACCTTCTTCGTTGACTCCCAGGTAAAGGCGCTGATTGGCGAGGCGTTGGTTAATAACCGCGATTTACGTATGGCTGTGCTAAAAGTTCAGGAAGCGAGAGCGCAATATGGCGTCACGGACGCTGACCGCTACCCGCAACTCACGGCAGGCTCCAGTGGTACATACAGCGGTAAATTAAAAGGTGATAGCAGCACCGAACGTGAATTCGAAGCTGAACTCAATCTTAGTTTCGACCTGGATTTCTTTGGGCGGCTAAAAAATATGAGTGAAGCTGAGCGACAGAATTTCTTTGCCAGCGAAGAAGCGCGTCGGGCGGTGCATATCTCATTAATCTCCAACGTGTCGCAAAGTTATTTTAATCAGCGTCTGGCTTACGCGCAGTTGCAAGTTGCTGAAGAAACGCTGCAAAACTACCAGCGCTCTTACGCTTTTGTAGAGAAGCAATTGGTAACCGGTAGCACCAACGTACTGGCGTTGGAACAAGCGCGCGGTGTGATCGAAAGTACGCGTAGCGAAATTGCCAAGCGTAAAGGTGATCTGGCGCAGGCCAATAACGCGCTGCAGCTGTTGCTGGGTACATACGGGAAATTACCTGATGACCACGCGCGCAGCCGTGGGGATATTAAACCGGTAACGCTGCCGCCATCGCTCTCGTCGCAAATACTGCTGCAGCGCCCGGATATTATGGAAGCTGAGCACGGATTATTGGCGGCAAATGCCAATATCGGTGCTGCGCGAGCGGCATTTTTTCCGTCTATAACGTTGACCAGTTCCGTGTCCAGTAGCAGCAGCGATCTTTCCAGTTTATTTAATGCCGCCAGCGGCATGTGGAATTTTGTCCCCAAAATAGATATTCCAATATTCAACGCTGGACGTAATCAGTCCAATCTCGACCTGGCAGAAATTCGCCAGCAACAGTCGGTAGTGAATTACGAACAAAAAATTCAGAACGCGTTTAAAGAAGTGGCGGATGCACTGGTGTTGCGCCAAAGCATTGCCGATCAAATTAGCGGGCAGCAGCGTTATCTGGATTCATTGCAAATCACACTACAACGCGCCAGAGCGCTTTATCAGAATGGTGCAGTTAGCTATATCGAAGTATTAGACGCAGAACGTTCTTTATTCGCTACGCGGCAATCGCTGCTCGATCTTAATTACGCCCAACAGGTTAATGAAATTAAGCTGTTTGCTGCCTTAGGCGGCGGTTGGGTGGAGTAATCCTTAATATTAACCTTTCAGGAGCATCAATTATGAATACTACCGCCAAAGCTGTGCTGTTTAGTCTTTTCTCTATGATCATGTTTAACGCTCAGGCCAATGAGCATCAGCATGGTGAGATGATGAATATGCAGCCAGCGGCTCAACAGGAACAACTCATTAGCGCTACCGGGGTGATTGAAGCTGTTGATATGGAAAGTAAAAAGATTACGATCAAGCATGATCCTATCCCTGCGGTGAACTGGCCAGCCATGACGATGCGTTTTACACTGGTTGCCGATACGAAGGCTGATGATATTAAGCCAGGCGATAAGGTCGCGTTTACGTTTGTTCAGCAGGGAAATCTCTCTGTGTTACGCGATATTCACATCAGTAAATAACGTTCTCGTTGGTCTCTTTTATTCTTGCCCGGGTTTTGCGAACGCGGGTGAGACTATCGCGCAATGGAAATCACTATGGCGTCTTTAAATATTAAAAATACCGCGCTTATTCTCGCTGGCATGATTGCCGGTGGGGTTATTTCTGCCGGTATTTATACTTATTATTCATCCGCAAAAGCAACAGCTGAAACCGGGCAGGCTTCGCCAAAAGAAGCCAGAAAAGTGTTGTTTTGGTACGACCCCATGTACCCAAACACGCGTTTTGATAAACCGGGTAAATCGCCATTTATGGATATGGATCTGATCCCGAAATATGCCGATGAAGAGACCGCGAACGCGTCATCACCAGGCGTGCGCATCGATCCTACACAGACCCAGAACCTGGGGCTGAAAACAGAGCCAGTGCGTCGTGGACCACTGCACTACGCGCAAACTTTTCCGGCCAACGTTAGTTATAACGAATACCAGTTTGTTATTGTCCAGGCACGCTCAGCGGGCTTTATCGAGAAGGTTTACCCACTGACCGTGGGGGACAAAATTAAACAAGGCGCGCCGCTGATCGACCTGACTATTCCTGATTGGGTTGAGGCGCAGAGCGAATATTTATTGCTGCGAGAAACTGGCGGCAGCGCGACGCAGGTGGAAGGAATTCTGGAAAGATTACGTCTGGCTGGAATGCCTGAAGCGGATATTCAGCGCTTAAAATCGACGCGTAAAATTCAGACCCGCTTTACCCTGAAAGCGCCTATTGATGGGGTGATCACCGCATTCGATTTGCGTACGGGTATGAACATTTCCAAAGACAATGTGGTCGCGAAAATTCAGGGTATGGACCCGGTATGGGTCAGCGCGTCGGTCCCGGAATCTATCGCCTGGCTGATTAAAGACGCCTCGCAATTTACCATCACCGTGCCCGCCTGGCCGGATAAGCCTTTCACCATCAGCAAGTGGAGTATCTTACCCAGCGTTGATGCTACCACGCGTACGCTCCAGCTCCGTTTACAGGTCGATAATCCTGACGAGGCGCTCAAGCCCGGGATGAATGCTTACCTGCAACTGAAAACACAAAGCGAGCCAATGCTGCTGATCCCGTCTAAAGCGCTAATTGATACGGGTACCGAGCAGCGGGTAATCACCGTTGATAACGAAGGCCGATTTGTGCCGAAACAAGTTGCGGTATTCCATGAATCTCAAGGGCTGACGGCTATCCGCTCCGGCCTGACCGAAGGCGAAAAAGTGGTTTCCAGCGGTCTGTTCCTGATTGATTCCGAAGCGAATATCTCTGGCGCACTGGACCGTATGCGCGCCCAGAACAGTAAGACGCAAGACGCAGCCGCCATGCCAGCCCAGGCTACCCATTCACACTGAGGATATGATAAATGATTGAATGGATTATCCGCCGCTCGGTGGCAAACCGTTTTCTGGTGATGATGGGGGCGCTGTTTCTCAGTATTTGGGGAACCTGGACCATCATCAATACCCCGGTTGATGCGCTGCCCGATCTCTCTGATGTTCAGGTGATCGTCAAAACCAGCTATCCGGGTCAGGCGCCGCAAATTGTTGAAAATCAGGTGACCTATCCGCTGACCACCACCATGCTGTCGGTACCAGGCGCGAAAACTGTGCGCGGTTTCTCGCAGTTTGGCGATTCCTACGTGTACGTCATTTTCGAAGATGGTACCGATCCTTACTGGGCGCGCTCGCGCGTACTGGAGTACCTCAACCAGGTTCAGGGAAAATTGCCGGCTGGCGTTAGCGCGGAAATGGGACCGGACGCCACGGGTGTCGGCTGGATATTTGAGTACGCGCTGGTGGATCGCAGCGGGAAACACGATCTGGCGGAATTACGTTCTCTTCAGGACTGGTTTTTAAAGTATGAGTTAAAAACGATTCCCAACGTGGCGGAAGTCGCCTCGGTAGGCGGCGTGGTTAAACAGTATCAGGTCGTTATTGATCCAATGAAGCTGACGCAATATGGCATCAGTCTGGCGGACGTGAAATCGGCGCTGGATACGTCGAATCAGGAAGCGGGCGGCTCATCTGTTGAGATGGCTGAAGCGGAATATATGGTCCGCGCCAGTGGATATCTGCAAACGCTCGATGATTTCAATAACATCGTCCTGAAAACAGGGGCCGACGGTGTACCTGTTTACCTGCGCGATGTGGCGCGCGTACAGATTGGGCCGGAAATGCGCCGTGGGATCGCCGAACTGAATGGCGAAGGCGAAGTGGCGGGCGGGGTGGTTATTCTGCGGTCCGGTAAAAATGCGCGTGAGGTGATCTCCGCGGTTAAAGCCAAGCTCGATACGCTGAAAAGTAGCCTGCCGGAAGGCGTAGAAATAGTTACAACATACGATCGCAGTCAGCTCATTGACCGCGCCATTGATAACCTGAGCTACAAGCTGCTGGAAGAGTTTATCGTTGTTGCGCTGGTGTGTGCATTGTTCCTGTGGCATCTGCGTTCTGCGCTGGTGGCGATTATTTCCCTGCCGCTGGGGCTGTGTATCGCGTTCATCGTGATGCATTTCCAGGGGCTGAACGCCAATATCATGTCGCTGGGGGGCATTGCCATTGCCGTCGGGGCGATGGTCGATGCCGCCATCGTGATGATTGAAAACGCCCATAAGCGGCTGGAAGAGTGGGGGCATCAGCATCCGCATGAAAAGCTGGATAACGCAACGCGCTGGAAGGTCATTACTGACGCCTCGGTAGAAGTCGGCCCGGCATTGTTCATCAGCCTGCTGATTATCACATTGTCGTTTATCCCTATTTTCACGCTTGAGGGGCAAGAGGGGCGACTGTTCGGGCCGCTGGCGTTCACCAAAACGTATGCCATGGCAGGTGCGGCGTTTCTGGCCATCGTGGTTATTCCAATCCTGATGGGATTCTGGATCCGCGGAAAAATACCTGCAGAAAGCAGCAACCCGCTTAACCGTTTCCTGATCCGTATTTACCATCCGCTATTGCTGAAGGTATTGCACTGGCCCAAGACCACCATCCTGGTGGCGGTGCTTTCAATACTGACGGTTATCTACCCGCTGAATAAAGTCGGTGGTGAATTCCTGCCGCAGATTAACGAAGGCGACCTGCTGTATATGCCTTCGACATTGCCGGGGATCTCAGCGGCGCAGGCAGCGGACATGCTGCAAAAAACCGACAAGCTGATCATGACCGTTCCGGAAGTGGCGCGCGTGTTTGGTAAAACAGGTAAGGCAGAAACCGCAACAGACTCAGCACCGCTGGAAATGGTTGAAACGACGATCCAACTGAAGCCGCAGGACCAGTGGCGTCCGGGGATGACGATGGACAAAATCATTGCCGAGCTGGATAAAACCGTACGCTTGCCGGGACTGGCGAATCTGTGGGTTCCGCCGATTCGTAACCGTATCGACATGCTCTCTACGGGGATCAAAAGCCCAATTGGCATTAAGGTGTCAGGTAACGTTCTGGCAGATATCGACGCCACGGCGGAGCAAATTGAAGAGGTGGCCAGAACCGTGCCGGGCGTCTCTTCGGCGCTGGCTGAGCGCCTGGTCGGGGGGCGCTATATCAATGTGGATATTAATCGGGAGAAAGCGGCCCGGTACGGAATGACCGTCGGCGCGGTGCAACTGTTTGTCACCTCTGCGGTCGGAGGCGCAATGGTCGGCGAAACGGTGGAAGGGATTGCACGTTATCCGATTAACCTTCGCTATGCGCAGAGCTATCGTGATAGCCCGGAAGCGCTGCGTAATCTGCCCATTCTGACGCCCATGAAACAGCAAATCACGCTGGCGGATGTCGCCGACGTGACGGTGGTTTCGGGGCCTTCGATGCTGAAAACCGAAGATGCGCGACCAACCAGCTGGATTTACATCGACGCCCGCGATCGTGACATGGTCTCAGTGGTGAACGATCTGAAAAAAGCGATCGCTGAAAACGTACAGTTAAAGCCGGGGACCAGCGTGGCGTTTTCCGGGCAGTTCGAGCTGCTTGAGCGCGCCAGTCATAAGCTCAAACTGATGGTGCCGATGACGCTGATGATAATCTTCGTTCTGCTTTATCTGGCCTTCCGTCGCTTTGGTGAAGCGCTGCTGATTATCACCAGTGTGCCTTTTGCGCTGGTGGGCGGCATCTGGTTCCTTTACTGGATGGGGTTCCATATGTCGGTTGCAACCGGAACCGGATTTATCGCCCTGGCAGGTGTTGCTGCGGAGTTTGGCGTGGTGATGCTGATGTACTTGCGCCACGCTATTGAAGCCGAACCTGCGTTGGAAAATCCGCAAACCTTTACGGCGGATAAGCTGGATGAAGCGTTATATCACGGTGCTGTGCTGCGCGTGCGCCCGAAAGCGATGACCGTGGCGGTGATTATTGCAGGTCTGTTACCTATATTGTGGGGGACGGGAGCTGGCTCAGAAGTCATGAGCCGCATAGCCGCGCCGATGATTGGCGGCATGATCACCGCACCATTGCTCTCTCTGTTCATTATTCCGGCCGCTTATAAGCTGATGTGGCTGCACAGGCATCGCCACCAAAAGTAATGCCCTGAAGCGCTCGTCTGCCTCGGTTTTACTGCCGAAGCAGGCGTTGCGTTATACCGTCAACGCTTTCACGCGTTTGCGGTACTCGCCCGGCGTGCAGCCAAATTCCCGTAAAAAGACTTTATGAAACGACGATTCGCTGGCGTAACCCACCGACTCGGCAATAACGATTAACGGCTGTGTACCGCGCGATAGCATCTGGGCTGCGAACTGCAGGCGCAGCGCGGTTAACACCGCCAGCGGCGTGGAGTTTGATACTTCACGGAATAGCTGTGCGAAGCTGGCCCGCGACATATGTGCTCGTTTTGCCAGTTCTTCGACGGTCCAGGCAAAAGCCGGTGACTCCAGCATCATGAATACAACGGATCCAAGCCTGGGGTGCAGCAGTAAATTCAGCACATTTTTAGCGGGTGTCGACTGGGCGAGCCACTCGCGAACGGTTAACGCGAACAGCGTAGCGCATTGCTGGCTGCAAACGATGCTGGAGCCAGGCAGGTCGTTGATGTATTCCTCCTGCATTAGCGCAATCATGGCCTTCAGCCAATGGCTGACTGGGCTGTTCTCCTCAGGCGCCAGTAATAATACTTCCGGAAGCGCGGTTAAAAAATAGCGTGAAGATGCCTGTAATCGCAGGCTCCCGCAGACAATATGCGTTTGTTCTTCCCCTGTCTGGCACAGACGATGCGCGGAGTTTTGCGGCAGAATGACTATTGTTCCAGGGCGTAATGTGGAAGATGTTCCGTCAGGCATATCCAGTTGAGCGAATCCCTGGGTTACCGTATGCCAGCGAATAACGGACAGTTCACCCGCCGCATGCGGCAGTTGCCAGTCCCTGCTCAACAGGCAGTTTTGATCAATCGAGCCCTGCGGGTCGTTAAGCATAAGTAATCGGCTAAGTGCGTCCATGAAGACTCCTGGGCAGTTTTTGCTAATGCTAATTGAGATGACAACAACGCTATCACACATAATTTTATTAATAATTTTATGGTATTAGTTTAATTTCTCAATAAGTTGAGTGGAAGGGAAAGAGCGGTTTTTTAGACGATTTGACAGTAATTGGCGCGTTATGGATACATTGTTCGTGCATCGCTAAACCTATAATTCAGTTCAACAAACGAACAGTGACATGGCGGAGAGACAGCATGAATCAGTATCAGGCGATTGTTATCGGATTTGGTAAAGCGGGTAAAACGCTGGCGGCAACACTGGCCAAAACGGGTTGGCGGGTAGCGATTATTGAACAGTCAAACACCATGTATGGTGGGACATGCATCAATATCGGCTGCATTCCCACCAAAACCCTGGTACACGATGCTGAACTTCAGCATGACTTTGCCGCAGCGATGCAGCGCAAGACCTCCGTTGTCAGTTTTCTGCGCGATAAAAACTTCCACAATCTTGCCGATCTGGAAAACGTGGATGTGATTGAAGGTCGTGCTGAATTCATTGATAACCATACAGTGCGGGTCGTACAGCCAACAGGTGAGGTTGAACTGAGCGGCGAGAAAATCTTTATTAATACTGGTGCCCAGTCAACGATTCCGAACGTTGAGGGATTAACCACGACGCCTGGCGTATTTGACAGCACCGGGTTGTTGAATTTGACGCAACGTCCCGAGCGTCTGGGCATTTTGGGCGGTGGGTATATCGGCGTTGAATTCGCATCGATGTTTGCCAACTTTGGTAGCAAAGTCACTATTTATGAAGCAGCTCCGCAGTTTTTGCCTCGTGAAGACCGGGATATTGCTGACACTATCGCCAACATTTTACGCGACCAAGGCGTTGAGCTGATCCTCAATGCCAACGTGCAGTCTGTCTCCTCTCACGATGGTGCAGTACAGCTGCACATGCCGGAAGGTACCCAGACGGTGGATGTGCTGCTGGTGGCATCGGGTCGCAAACCGGCGACTGAAAATCTGCAGCTGCAGAATGCGGGTGTAGATGTAAACGACCGTGGTGCCATTATTGTAAATAAATATCTACGTACCTCGGCAGATAACATATGGGCAATGGGCGATGTCACTGGTGGATTACAATTTACCTATATCTCGCTGGATGACTTCCGTATTGTGCGCGACAACCTGCTAGGCGAGGGGGTACGTAACACGGGTGATCGTCAAAATGTACCATATTCCGTCTTTATGACGCCGCCGCTTTCCCGCGTCGGAATGACTGAAGAACAGGCTCGTGCCAGTGGTGCGGCGGTGCAGGTCGTGACGTTGCCGGTAGCGGCTATCCCGCGTGCGCGGGTGATGAATGATACCCGTGGCGTACTTAAAGCGGTGGTGGATAGCGAAACGAAACAAATATTAGGTGTGTCGCTGCTGTGCGTGGATTCTCATGAAATGATTAATATCATCAAGACGGTTATGGATGCGGGGTTACCTTATACCACATTGCGTGACCAAATATTTACCCATCCAAGCATGAGCGAATCACTAAACGATCTCTTTTCTCTCATTAAATAATAATAGCGTAGTCTACATATTTGCCCCACCCGTGTGGGGCTTTTTTATTTGTTTTTATACTTCCTGATACTAATTGACAGTTATTTTGGCGTTACGGATGAAATAAAATAAAGTGACATGTTTTATTATATTTCCACTGAAATAACTTGTTAATGGGAATAGAAATGAACATGTTTAAAACTACGTTACTAATGACTGCATTACTGACTGCTCCGGTGACATTTTCCGTGTTAGCGCAAACCGAGGTTGCCCACGTTAGCGTATCAGCTGTGTCTGGCACTCCTTCCGTGGTGGAAGATGCCATTGCGAAACTGGCACAGGAAAAGAAAGCGACTTCCTGGAAAATTACCTCAATGCGTATTGATAGCAGCACTCACGCAACGGCAATTTTGTACAAGTGAGGAGAGCTGGAATGGAAAAATATCTTCGTATATTGGGCAAAGGTGATAGGGTTGGATTAACCTTGATTCGCCTGAGTATCGCGATTGTTTTTATCTGGATTGGGTTATTAAAATTTGTACCTTACGAAGCCGACAGCATTACGCCGTTTGTCGCCAATAGTCCGGTAATGTCATTTTTTTATGAGCATCCAGAAGAATACAAACAACATTTAACCCACGAAGGTGAATTCAAACCGCAGGAGCGTGAATGGCAGACGGCGAATAACACGTATACGTTCTCAAATGGCCTGGGCGTAGTCGAAGTTCTTATCGCTTTGCTGGTGCTGGCTAATCCTGTTAGCCGTTGGCTGGGATTAATTGGCGGCGTTCTGGCATTTGCCACACCAATTGTAACTTTATCATTTTTAATAACCACACCAGAAGCATGGGTGATGCCGCTGGGTGATTTACACCACGGATTTCCGTACTTGTCAGGCGCTGGACGGTTGGTGTTAAAAGATACGTTAATGTTGGCGGGAGCGGTGATGATCATCGCGGATTCTTCCCGATCAATTATTAAGCAAAAGTATTGAATTTTTAACGTTGTACCCTCTGCAAGACAGTAAGCCACTATAGTTCGATTCGGTAATTACCGGGCCAGCAGGACGCTGGCCTTTTTTTCTGCCCTAAGGGAAATTTATGTTATACATGAAATACAATGATTCGCTTTGCCACAATAACCAGTCGGACTTATATTACTGATTAATAATATAGTGACGTAAGCATCTTCTTTCTTCTTTCGATAGCGCACCAGTTCGCATATTGCGTAGTTCCTCCATCAAAATCCATTCATTTTTCTCTGTTTTTTTCTGTGCAATTCTTGCTATTTGTTATCTCAAAATGACACTTTAAAAAAAATTGTTATGCACTTTTGTTATAATTAATCAACACGTTCGCATGGTTTTAGGCATGACTTCAGCTAGAATTAACTTTGATTAAATGTTTTTACGTATCAATAAATGGCTAAAGATAGTTAAAAACTTAATTTTTAACCAACTGTTCGACATGGAATCCACTATGGTAATTAAGCACCAGGGGTGGATGCTGATCTCGCGTTTTGTGAGTAACCAAACGCGAGACATATCTTAAATATGGAAATAAGGGTTTTAGAATGAGCTTTGGATTAGCAAAGGAAGATAAGTTTGAAATCATAGCTACCCTTCGTGAAGAGCTGCACAAGAAAACGAAACTGGAAGTGTTATGTGAAAACAGTAGCGTTATCACGCAGTTAGAGAAGGTTGATTTCGAGCGGTTTGTTATTTCCTGGCACGAAGACATTGTTCCTGAAAAGGTCCAATACTTTATCCTGCACAGCGAAAGCGGGATTGTGAAATTTAGTGCCAGATTCGAGCAAACCCCATCAGCAGGTGCAGAAGTAGGATTATCCTACCTCATACCGGATTTGATTTTCTTTGCCCAGCAGAGACAAAATCAGCGTTTTTCCTTCATGAAGGGGTATGACTTTTTCTGTTTTGGTCGTTACAAAAATGGAGAAAACTACTCTTTCAAGATTAAAAATATCTCGCAGGGTGGTTGTGCGTTAATCGTTAAAGATGTAAACGCCCGTTTTCTTTATAAAGATGCGGTGATTAAAAATGCATCTCTGGATTTCGATACATTTGGCAGTTTACAACTGGACTTAAAAGTGATCGATGTCGTCCTGATCAATGAGTTTGATGAGGATAACCAGTTGTATTCCTGTCATCAGATCTCGTGTGAGTTTGATTTTAAAAATCGTCGTGAAGAAACTGAAGTCGAGAAAATTATTATTAAATTTTTAATGAGTAACAAGATTAGAAGCTTATAAGGAACGGTGAACAGGATGTTGATGTGTGGCAGTGATAATTTTGTGGGCAATGGTATGTTTGCCTACCTCACCAGCAAACATGTACCGATACAAACATTCCAGTTTGAGGATATGTTGCATCAGTCATCATTATGCCAGCATCAAACCATGGTTTTTAATATCATCGATAATGAACATGCGTGTTCGGACATTGTTCAGTTTTTGAATAAAAACCGATTCAAATTTTATAATAACGTCGTGGTGATTGTTGCTGATAGTTTGGTGGCGAAATTATGCGTAGAGTTATTATATGTCGAAAAAATAATAGTTTTGACTGAAAAATCTTCATTGCGTGATTTTGGTCAATTGGCGACATTATCAGTCGGGAAATGGAACCCCCGACTGTATCGTTCGCAGAAAAGATTAACCGAAAGAGAGCAGCAGATCCTGAACTTACTGGTAAGTGGTTATACAGCCAAAGAAATTTCTGAGTTAGTTAGCCTGAACTATAAAACGATTCAGGCACATAAGATGAGAGTCGTCGCCAAGCTTGGCCTGACCAATACCTCTGATTTAAATAAGTTAATTGTCAGATTTACCCATCGTATGTCTTTTTTACCCTAACCTGACCATTCTTTTCTGATGTAATACACCTAATAGTAGATACAATTCGGGAGTGATTTTGACTGGTTTTTAATGTTATGATTTGTAGAGGGAGAGGGGAATGTTTAATTCCAATGAGGTGCTAACTGCGCTTGAAAAGGCTTTGAATACCAGTCAACTTTATATGGTTTATCAGCCTATTTTCAATTTACATGCCCAGCGTATAAGTGGATTTGAAGCATTAATGCGTTGGAATAGTCCTCAGATGGGTATGATCTCTCCCGATGTTTTTATTACGTTACTGGAAGATAGCGGCAATATTATTTCAATTGAAGATATGGTTACTCACTCTCCGTGGGATGTTGCAACTTCCTGGCCTGACCCCATTGTATTATCCGTCAATATTTCCGCGCTTGAATTCTGCGATCCTCTGTTACCCCAACGCGTCAGACAAAATCTTGCCACCTCCGGATTGCCGGTCCATCGATGCCAAATAGAGGTCACCGAAACATCACCGCTGTACGACAGTCAGATTGCGGCTAAAAATATGACGGAATTAAAGGCGATAGGGGTCAAGCTTGCGCTTGATGATTTTGGAACCGGGCATGCTAATCTTAATTACCTGTTGAAATATCCTTTTGATACCTTAAAAATTGATAAAGAATTTGTAACTGGCATTGAACCCGACACCCGATCGACAAAGATTGTTGAGGGTATTATTTCACTGGCGCATAATTTTGGTATCGAAGTCCTTGCCGAAGGGGTGGAAACCCAGTCCCAACTGGACCGGTTGATGCAGATTGGTTGTGACAAAATTCAAGGCTTTTTCATTTCTCCCCCGGTGCAGGCACAAGAGATCCCTTCACTCTTAGCGCAATATAATCGTTAATCCCTCCGTATTTACGTTTCCCAATCCCTTGATTGTTCCACATTGCTGGTAAGTCTGTAGGCCTGATACGCGTCGCGCATCAGCACCCCTGTAATACTATAAGCAAAAAAAAGCCCCCTGCTGAACAGGAGGCTGGCGACTTTATGTCAGCTTAGAACGATTTCTTAAAGCCGATAGAGGCATTGACCGGCGCTTCGACTTGCGACTTACTGCCGCCGTTGCTGAATTGCGTACCCAGCTCACCGTAGACCTGCAGGTTTCTGTCGATAGACCATGACAGGCCGGCTGCAACTTCAGTGCTGGAGTACTGCTGTGAAGATTCCAGCGTAGTAGTGGCTACCGCATTGCTAAAGTGCGTTTTGTCTTTTGAACCCAGACCCTGCCAGACGTTAACCCTGCCGTACGGCTGGAATTTGCCATGGTTGGTGTCATAGTCAGCGACCAGACGCACGCCCAGACGCGCGGTAAAGGAGTCTGCGGTATCCATTTTCACTTTCGTTGGGGTCACACCATCCAGCGTGCTGTTATCAAAGTCGCTGTATTGGTAGATCAACTGAGCCTGAGGCTCCAGACTCCATGCGCTGGCGCCTAAACGGAACGATTTACCCACCTCTGTCGACGCCGTCAGCGTGTTGCCTCTGACGGTATACGAGCCGTTGTTACCGGTCGCCGCCAGGCGGGATTTATGGTTACCGTACTGCAGGACGTTATCAACATACATACCGTCACCCGAGAACCAGGTCGCATAGCCACCGACGTAAAATGCGTTGTCGTCGATGTTACCGCCTTTGCCATCGCTGCCTGTCTTCGTGCCTTTCACGTTGCTGTCGATATCAAGGATGCTGGTATACATCCCGGCTTTCCAGCTTTCGTTAGCATACATATCAACGCCGACCTGGATACCCATGGTATGGGAGCTGGTTTGCGTACCGGCCGCATCATCCAGTTTGGTTTTACCGGAGTAGCCAATCATTCTTGCCCAGGCGCGATTGTCTTCATCAATGCCCGGTTTAACCTCGTCCCCCATACGTTGGTGCATGTTACCTAACAGGCTAATATCACCCTGACGTACTACGCTGGCGAGGCCAGAATACAGCATGGTTTCTGGACGGTATTCACTTCTCAGATACCAGTTTTCACCCTGGCCCTGAGCATTACCCGCATGTAGTTGGTACTCAAACGCACCTGCAGCCATACGATCGGCGGCAAGATGGAAGGCATCCCGCGACGTTTGCGCGGTTGTGGTTGCGCCATTGAGCGCAGTCACCACTTCGATACCATCCCCAATGGTCGGCGCGCCAAGACCAGAGCCATCGACATCCAGCAGTGTGCTACCGCTGGCTTTACCGCCATCGATAATCAGACGGTCGGCAATGCCTGCTCCGCTACCATTCTGGATAGCTGCCATGTTGATAGTCCCTTTTTCGCCGGTGTAATCCCCTTTGACGGTTAAGGTTGTGCCAGTCTGCTGACCGATGAGCGAGACATCGCCACCGTTGCTCAGGCCCGCTACCGTCTGGTTATAGCCCTGCGTGTTCAACGTGGTGTCTGCGACTACATAGTGGTGTGATGCGCTACTCAGGGTGTTGGTATTACCCGCTTGCAGCACGCCGTTGGCGATCAACGTAGCGCCGCTGTAGCTGTTTTCACCTTGCAGCTCGGTAATGCCGCTACCGGTCTGATGCAACTGGCCTTTACCACTGATATTGCCGGTCAGCGCCAGGGTATCGCCACGATTGACGTTGAGTACGCCGTTATCAACGACATCCCCCTGAATGCTGCCAATATCACCGCCGTTACCCAGTTGTAAAACACCTTGTTCGATGGTGGTGCCACCGGTGTAGGTGTTATCCAGCGTCAGGGTGAGGGAGCCTTTACCGGTTTTGGTCAGTTGACCGTTACCTTCGACTTCCGTCAGCAGAGAAACGTCATGCCCGTTGGTGTCGAATGTCCCGCCGCCGGATTCCAGCGTCACCTGACGGGCAGTATCAAACGCTTCGCCATACTTCAGCGTACCGCCATTAAAGGTAATTCCCGTATCTGCCGCACCCAGGTTGGTATCACCCGCCACCTGCAGCGTCCCTGAGGTGATGGTGGTGCCACCGCTGTAAGTATTGTCGCCGGTGAGAATCAGCGTACCGAGATCGCCTTTATTCAGGCCGCCGGTACCGCGGATAACGCTGTCGATAGTGGCGGTGTAACTGGCGCCGTCTACTGTGCCATCGCCGACACGAATCAGGGTGTTTGCCGTGTCGGTGGTAATGGCTTCGCCGCCCACACGATAACCATCGGTGGCAAACTGCGCGCCGCTGATGATGACATCGCCTTTGCTGTTATCGACGGTTACGTTGCCCGCTTCACCCTGGAAGACGGCGAATGCGGCATCGGTAAACGGTGCGTTCAACGCGCCTTCTGGCGTCGATTCATCGGTGGTCCAGTTGTCGTTACCCTGGCTGGATTGCCAGATACCGTCGCCGCCGTTAATGACGCCGTTATTTTTCAGCTCGCCATTCTCACCGCCGGTGCCGTCCCAGAAGCGCAGCGTCAGTCCGGCGTGGTTGACCAGGTTGACCTGATTTTTCACCGATGTCTGCACGTACAGGCTGTCAGCTGCTTCCGGTGCGTTAGCAATATCCATCACATTGTTGGTCAATGTGCCGGTGTAGTTGATGACGCGGTAAACGCCCACATCAAAGCTTCCACCTGGTGAGGTTTCAATGTTGAGCTTACCGTCGAGCGTCAGATCGCCATTTACGTCAATCAAGTCGTTGAAGGCACCGCCCGGGGTATAAGCCTGACCAAACTGATAATCCAGTTGGGCATTATCACTGAGCGTCAGAGAACCGGTAGTGAGTTTACCCACACTGTTGATAGCTGCACCCGCGGTAATATGCGCGTCGTCCAGCACATCAACCGCGCCGCCGATAATACCGTTACCGCCGAGCGTTGCCCCGGATTTCACCGTCACCTGGCCGGTAGCCGCAGACTGATTACCGTTGACCAGCAGCACGCCTTCATTGACGTCTGTGGTGCCGGTGTAAGTGTTATCGCCGGTCAGCGTCAACGTACCGTCACCGATTTTCACCAGGCTGCCGTCGTTGCCGCTGATAATACCGCTGATGGTGTCATCAAGATGCAGATTACCCAGCGACAGTTCTTTATTGCCCAGTTCGACATTACCCGCGCCGGACAACGAGCCGATAGACGTTGCGCTGTCGACTGCGCTGATATCGACCTTACCGCCCACCAGGTTTTTAACGACGGTGTTCTCTGCCATCGCATAGTCAGCAAAGGTCATCAGTCCGCTGTTATTCACGGTGGCATTGCCCCCGCTGGCATTTTCTTCCAGCGCCAGGGTACTGTCTTTTGACACGTTAACCGTCGCGTTGCCCGCACTGGCGTTGTTGGTTAACACCGCTTTCGCCGTGCCCGTCAGGTTCAGCATTGCGCTTGCGGCGGTGACGTTATCCGCCAGCGTTAACAGGCTGTCGGCGATGTTCATAGTCAGGGATTTCAGGCTGGTATCTGTCCCGCTGACATTGAGCGTCGCACCCTTATTGACGTTCACGGTGCTGCTTTCATTACTGCCAAAGGCTCCGGTTTTGCTGACGTTGACCGTCACATTGTTGGCGTTTCCGGTACCGGCAATTTCGGTGTCGCCTTTGTAGCTGTTTGCGCGGTCGAGCGACAAGGTGCTGCCCGCATCGCTAGAGCTGCTGGTGACTTTCAGTTTACCCTCGCCGGTAATCTCACCGGTTGGCGTGAAGTGGTGCGAATTAAGGTCAAACACCGCAGCATTCTCATTCGCTCCCAGCTCAATGGTGCGATTGCTGGTCAGGTCCGCGCCCAGTTGCAGCGTTGAACCGTTATTGATGGCCAGGTCAGTTCCGCTCTGGCCGAGATTGCTGTCGGAGGAGATCTGCAACGTGCCGCCATCAATGCGCGTGCCGCCGCGATATTCGTTGTCACCGCTGAGGATCAGACGGCCAAGGTCGGTTTTCACCAGCGTCAGCTTGTCAGCAGTACTGGCCTCGCGGATAACGGACTCAATGGTCGCGGTATAGTTTTGCCCCGCGCCACCAGCGCCAACGCGCACCAGCAGTTCGCCAGTCCCCGGCGTCTGGCCTGCGTGGGTCGCGTTTTCCGTGGTGGCATACGCGTTAAGCGCATCGCCTTTAACGACATAGCCATCGGCATCAAACTGTGCTCCGGAGAAGTTAATTTCTCCCGCGGCGTTATCCACGGTAACGGTACCGCCTTTGGTGGTGAAGACGGCGAAGGACTTCTGTGCCCAAGGGGCGTTACCCTCACCGGTTGCGGTGGTCCAGTTGTTATCACCCTGACTGCCGATTGCCATCCATTTGCCATCGCCACCGTCAATTTTGCTGTCGCCTTCAATGCCCGACGCGCCGTGGCTCTGATTAACGGTTGCGCCGTCCCAGAACTGCAGGGTAACGCCGTTGGCATTCACCAGGTTGACCTGTTTGTCGATGGAGGTTTGAACAAAAATATTGCTCTTATCCTGGCTATTCGGTATCGCGCCTAATTCCAGCGTCTGGTTATCCAGCGTGCCACCGTAGTTATAGATACGGTACACGCCCGGTCCGAAGTTACCACCCTGTGAAGTGGTGACGTCCAGAGTCCCGTCCAGTTGCAGATCGCCTGCGACGTTAATCAGATCGTTTAGCGCGCCGCCTGGCGTATAGGCTTGACCCAGTTCGAAAGCGGAGGTCGTTTTGCTGCCAAGCTGCAGATTACCGTTAATGGATAACGTACCCGCACCGCCGTCACCGGCGCTGAGGGTAGAGGCATCGTTCATCAGCACGTCGCCGCCGATCACCCCGTTACCCCCCAGCGTCGCCGTACCGCTTACTTTGGTCACACCCGTCGCGGCACTCTGATTCCCTTTCACCAGTAGCGTACCGCTGGTGACGGTCGTGTCGCCGGTATAGGTGTTATTGCCCGTCAGGCGAGTAATACCGTTACCAATCTGCTGTAAAGCACCGATCCCGGAGATTACGCCGCCAAGCAGCACATCATCGGCCCGATTAATCGCCAGCACGCCATTGTCGATGATGTCAGACACGGCGTTGACTCCGCCTGTATTTCCGCCGTCACCCAACTGCAGAGTACCGGTTTGATCAATAGTGGTGGAGCCGGTATAGGTGTTGTTGGCGGTAAAGACAGTGGTGCCGCCTGCCGCGCGTTCAAACTTCCCATCACCGCTGATGACGCCGTTATAGATCTGCGCAGCCGTCGTGTCGCCCTGCGTGTCAAAGATGACCCGGCTGCCTGCACCCTGAGTCGTCACATTGTAGTCAGCGATGGTCGCGGCAGTGCTGGTGGACTCGCCGTGATCGCCGGTACGCAGCGTTGCGCCATTGGTAACCGCAATGGTTTTACTTGCCAGTTGCAGACGATCGACGATGCGCATATCTGCACTTGAACCGCTAATGGTCAGTGAGTCCCAACCCGTGCCGATGTTGGTACCGGTGGTCAGGTTATCGCTGCTCAGACTGCCAATTTTCGCACTGTTACCGTGTGTATTGGTGAAGGTGAGGGCGTTGCCACTGCCGGCTTCGGTAGTGATATGGCGCGTTTTATCCAGCGTCACATTGCCGATGTTGGCTTTATTGTTGCCGTCGGTTCCGGCGAAATTCACCTCGCCCGCAAAGGTTCCGCTTTGCCAGTTAAAGGTGTCCTTGCCTTCTCCAGTGTTGATCACGCCACTGGTGATACCCTGGCTGATATCAATGGTGTCATTGCCCTTGCCAGATTGAATCGCCACTGCCGTATCGTTGATAGCCTGAAGGGTACCGGTATTGGTGATTTTTTTATTGCTGTCACCGCTGGCATCAATAACGGGTGCGGTGGTGCTGACAGAGATAATTTTTCCGCTATTGGCTATTGCGCTAACATTTTTAGCGATGATTGCAGAACCACCTGCGCTGTCGTAGACGTTGATATTGGCATTGGTGGTGACCTTACCGTCCGTATTGGCGCGGATACCGCTGCCTTCGCTGTTATGCACCTCAACGGTATAGCCTTTACCGATGGTCAGATTGCCTGTCACTGCGTCACCATTGCGCTGCTCAAAGGCGAAGCCGGTACCTTTACCGTTAACGTTCAGAATGTTATTCAGGCCATCTTTCATGTTTAACGCGACGCTGGTACGGATCCCCGGACCGTCGTTGGCATTGATGGTGACATCATTGAGTGTGATATCGGTATTGTTGGCATCGTTTTGAATGCCCGCGCCAGTACCTTTGGCACTAATAATCACCCCTTTGGCAGCCAGCTTACCGGCCCCTGTGTCCAGGCGAATACCGTCAGCAGTGCCATTGGTGGTGATGGCATCGCCAGTATTACCAGTAATATTCAGGCTGGCGCCGTTGGTCAGCAGAACTCCTGCGGTTCCATCATCGACTTGAATCTGACCCAGTTTTTTAATCTGTGCGTTCGAACCCGAAGCTTGTACGCCAATGCCGTTACTCACATGTAAGGCAGCGGTCGCGTTATTGGTTAAACTCCCGCCTTGTTGCACGTTAACACCAATGCTGTCGGTGCTGGCAAGATCGATAATTGCCTGGGTATCGAGGATCAGGCTGCCCTGGTTCCTTGCCACATAGGCAATAACCTTGTTGCCGCTGGCTTCTGAAGTGATTTTTGCGTTTGAGGTGAGGATGGTCGGAGTGGCGCTACCTTCTGCGTTGCCATTCAACTGGTGAGCCTGACCGTCCACTACCCCGGCAATGGTTCTTTCACCGGTTAAATTGATGGTGGTTTTATCGCTGATGTTACCTGTGGCGCCGCCTTCAACCAGCAGCGCTGCGGAGTCGGTGCCCTGCACGGTGAACGTGGCTTCGCCGGTATCCACACTACTGCCTGTGCCCGTCGCTAATACGCCAACGGACTGTTCGCCGCTTAAGGTCAGGTCAAGGTTAGAGCTGGCCTGACCGTCAGGAGTGGTGGTGTTACCGGCCAGCATTGCACCATTGGCAATACGGAAAATGGTGGTGCGATCTTGCCCGTTGTCATTCATTACCGCCTGACCAATATTGGCGGTCGCGCCTTGACCATACAGGTAATAGCCAATCTGATCGGTGCTGTTGAATGCCGGGCTACTCAGGCTGTCGACGTTAGCGACGGCGTTATCACGCACGTGTACGCCGATGTTCCCGGCTTTGTTTAGCGTGATGTTGGAATAGACGTTGACCACTGCCTTTCCAACTTTGCCACCTTCAGCCCAGACGGCATAGTTACGGTTACCGACACTACCTTCACCATCAACTACGATAGAGCCTGAAGCGCTGGTCGTGGCTTCGGCATTTTTGTTAGTTGCGCTGACGTGGATGCCGACGTTGTTGGTGCCGTTGACGTTAATCTTGCCGTCGTTGCGGATTTCCTGATTATTTTCCGCGCCGCTGTCACGCACGGTGATACCGTAGTTCCTGCTACTCCCCGCGCTGGAATCGCCATTGATCACGATATTACCGGTATTGATGACGTTGCCGGTCGCGTTACCAATCAGCATACCCGCGGCGTTACGTACGCCGGTTCCCAGCGTGATAAGGCCGTTGTTAATCACCTCTTTGGCGCTCTTGGTCATGATCCCGGCGCTCAGGCTGGAACCGCCTGCCATGGTGACATCTTTAGACGGATCACTTGCGTTACGGCCAAGATAAATAGAGGCACCTGCGCTGTTGGTAAAGGTGGCGTTGTCGGCGACTTCTACGCCATAGGCGG
Source organism: Citrobacter sp. KTE30 (assembly GCF_000398825.1). NCBI lineage: Bacteria > Pseudomonadati > Pseudomonadota > Gammaproteobacteria > Enterobacterales > Enterobacteriaceae > Citrobacter > Citrobacter sp. KTE30. The sequence goes on from NZ_KB976055.1 coordinate 1,088,130, forward strand.
TGCCTTTCGCATAGGATGCACCGTTTTTGCGCCCGTCCACGACGTTGATATCGCCGTTGTTGACCCCTTGAGCATTGTCAGACAGTTGCATACCAATGGCCAGCGTCAGCTCGCCAGCGGGTTTGTCCTTACTCCAAGGATCGGCGGCAGAAGCGGTACCGAAGTTATCGGTGGTGATCGCCTGGTTGATGGTGCCTTCGTTGGTGATTTGACTGGCGCCTTGCCCCTGCATACCAAATGCGCCATAGCTGTTGACGTTTTGGTTGCCGTCTTTATCAATAAACAGCCCGGAGTTGATGATCCCGTTGTTGGTTGCCGTCGCGTCTTTTGCCAGCATGCCAATCGCCAGGCTTTGCCCGGTAGACGTGCGTAATGCGTTCAGCTCACCAAGGTTAGTGATAACCCCACCATTAATGGCTTTCATCACGCCATTAATACTGCCGTCAACGGCAATAATCGCGTCTTTGTTCAAGGTGCCTGAGGTGCCTGCGCCGTTGGCGTAGATGGCATGTAACTCACCACGGCCAGCGGTCGCGTTGTTGGTATGTGACAAACCGTCGGTCCAGACGTCGTAATCCCAGCTGAGTATGTCAGCTGGCTTACCGGAGGTGAGCAGATTTTCAATCAGCCCAGCGTACTTTGTTTGTGCTGCGGTGACGGTTGTGACTTCCTCCGCATCTATCCACAGCTGGATTTGGCTGACTTTTTCACCATCAGGGTTGAGTGCCGCGTCGTCGCTTTTGCCCAACAGCCAGTCATTGAATTCGGCCAGTTCTTGTGTGTTGGTAATGGTAAATGTGCGCTCCCCGGTTTTGACGACCTGACCATCCTCGTCATAGCCATAGGTCATCAGCGAAAATTCATCGCCAAACACGGAGGTTTGCGCTGAACCGGTGAACGTTTTTTCAGGGATCACCGGGGCTGCGTTAAATTTTATATAGTTATCTGACTGCCAGTTCACCTGGCTTGCAGTACCTTGTGCTTCCAGCAGCGAGGAATCTTTTGCCAGCATTTCAATGGTATTGGCTTTGTCACGCACATTGAGGGTGTCGTTGCCAATATTCAGATTGGCAATGGAGCCATTTGTCGCCAGTGCGATACCAAATTGCTTATAGATTTCTGATTTCTGAGCATCAAAGGTGTTTAATACCGCATCGCCGACTTGCGCTTCGGTAAGAAAACCATTTAACTCATTGGTATCAAAGACTTTGATGGTCGTTTTTTCGCCGGGAAACGCCGGATCGTTGATATCAAATTCTGTGCTCTGCGAAGGCGTTGACGACTGGTTGTAAGTCAGGTATTCCGCCAGTTCTTCAGAGTTGGTAATGGTTTTTACGCTCTGGTCAGGGCTGGTCGCCAGCAGGGTGATTTTGCCGCTTTCCAGCAGTTCCCGGATAGTGGTTGATTCAACAACGCCGCTTTGACCCGGGCTAAATGTTGGGATTGCACCACTGATATTCAGTGCCTGACCAGTTGTGTTATCTTCATATAAGAAGCCGTAGTCGTGGATACCCTCATAAACCCCAGCGGAAATACCTGTCTTGAAGTCTTCATGAATATCGTGTTCACCCGTTGCGGTAATCTGGGCTGCAGAAGCCAGCAATGAAGCACCGCTTAATGCGCCAGCTGCCAGTACGGCGACAGTTTTACGCGAACTGCTTTTTTTCTTTCCTTTCGTTAATTCAGAAACGACCACCCAGATACCGAGCGCCGCGTTCCAAATAATGCTGTAAACTTTGTTCATATATAACCCTTGTCTACATTCCTGTTATGTATGTGTTAATACGTTGAGTTGTTGGCTATGGTTGGCACGCGGATGTGCTACCCGGTAATGGATTTTGGAAATAGGGTTCCCTTCCGTGCGATGCGGAATTAAAAAAGCGAGTCGAAAGAAAACCTCTTTAAATAATAACCGTGATAATTGTCCTTAAATAAGTCAGTTACGGCTGGCTATAGTGGGAAATGGTGTACTTGAGCCGGGTGTTATTTTTGCCGAGTTTTCTGGCAATATTGCTTTTGTACGCCCCGATGGTTTTTTCACTTTTTTGTGATGCCCCGGCGATTTGTGTCAGTGACCATCCTCGTGCAAGCATCATCATTACGTTAAATTCGTTAGCTGTAATTTTTGTGTGTAGTTCTTTGATACTTTGTTGTTTTTTGTTTTGCGTGATACGTGTGACGGTCTGTAATAGCTGATCAAGGCTGGTGTCTTGATCGAGAAATTGCATGTTCTTCCCGCAAACGGTTTGAAAAATGGCAAAGGTAGCTTCATCTGCCAAAACAATAATTTTGGTGACAGGTCGTAAAGCCATGTTGCGGATAATCCTGGCATATTTTAAAAAATCTGATTTGTCAGGATTAATGATGATGCAATCCGTTTCATAAGGGAGCATTTTGACAGCAGAAAGTGTCTGGGAGGAGTAGTACGTGATATCAATAAATAATGATGAGCCACGTAGGATTTCTCGCATGCCTAGCCAAGGGTAAATTGAGTCACCCAAAAAAATAGCTTTTGACATAACGATCTCCTTGAAATTTTGGTGCAAGCAGTCGCCTCTTTTTTTAGGTTAAAAAAGAGTTTCTTGCGACGCGTGAAATGTTAATTAAATCTCGTATAACGTTCTGTGCTGTGAACGTATCCTTATTAATTCCAGATCAAACAGAAATTCTCTGTATTAATTAGAATCATTAACTATCCTTAAAGTGGATATTACACTTTGTTAAAATTTAAGATAAATCGTTTATTTCAGCTCTGAGTAAATGATTGATAGATTTCGCTTATGGATCGGGATAATAATAAGAAGGAGGTTTGTATAAAGGCAGGGTATTCCTAGGGTTAAAGAAAGGTATTTATATGTAATGGCTTTAATTTCAATAAGATACTTATTTTTCTTCATGGGATTAATTGAGGGTAGGAGAATTCTTAATCCTGGCCAGGACACAGGAGGTGGAAGGTTAGGAGAAGAGGGAAATATTGCCGAATTTACACCTATCGGCTAAAAATAGTATTATTCCAGATGATATTCCTGCGTTAAAGCAAGTTATTAGTGTTTTATCCTTTTTTGGTCTTTTTGTGCCTAATGTTGAAATCTGGCTTGCAGGTATCATTTTGTCTTAATGCGCTAGCGATAGCGCTTAGCCCGCCAACAGCTCCTGCTCAACCTGTTGCACCTGTTGTTCCAGCGTATTGCGGATTTCCGTAAGCGCCCGTTGTTGATCGGAGAAGTAGGCCTCTTTATCTGTCACGGAGGTGGCAAGCCGCCAGGCGTTCTCCGCTTCCAGTTCGGTAATCTCTTTCAGCAGCGCGTTAATGTGTTCTCTGAGCTGTTGTATTTTGCTGCGTAAATGCTGCAAATCGTTCAATCGGTCACTCGCCATCATCGGTTCGAGGCCGCTTTGCAATTGAGTTAGTAGCGCCCGGACGGCGGCAAGATCGGCATTTTGGCGTGCCTGGTTAAGCTGCACCATCATCTGATGCGCTTTCTCTTTCAGATCATCGGCTACCACGTCCGGGTGGCAAAGACGGCTGGCCTGACGCCACAGGCGTTTTAGCTCATTACGTTCATCAGAGGAAAGCCGCTGGTCACGGCTAAAACGATGCTGCGCATCCTGCTGCTGCTCCTGATATTCATCATATTCATGGCTGGCCTCTTCCTGTGCCTGACGGGTTGCGCTGTCGTCCTGGCGAGAAAAGTCGTTTTCCAACTCACGAATCTCCGCCAGAAGGGCGGTAATCAGTTCCGTTTGTTGCTGAATACGTTGGCGTGTTTCCACCGATTCGCGCGAATCTGAATTCTGGTTCATCCAGTGCTGCTTGAGCCTTGCCAGTTGATCAACAGCCTGGGAAATATAGTGCTGGCAGGATTGATAGTCTTTTTCCCGGCGTTTTCGCTCCGCTTCCTGTTTGCGCTGGGCGCTGGCGGCGAGCTGTTTACGCAGTTCGAGAATGCGGCTCATCAGCGGTCCAAGACGGAGGTGATACAGATCGTTGAAATCATCGAGGATTTGAATGCGCGTGTTGCGCTTATCGATCAGATCACGCAGCTGTGTTTCGAGCGCTTTGAGTTCCAGCTTACTGGCGGCAATGGCTGGATCCTGCCACGTAGAGACTGCCCGTTGAGATTGCAGCCAGGCCGAGATTTCACGCAGGGCATCACTAAAACGTCGTTCTTCGATCGCCTGCACAATGGTGCCAGGTACGACTGACAAAGGTTCATTTTTAAGATGCGCCACCTGCTGGAAAATAATCTCCTCATCTTCCAGTTCAATAGCGCTTTTGATGATTTCCAGTCGTTTGATGATCTTATTCATGACAGTCGTTGCCTGGCCTGACTCAAAAACGAGTGCCTGAAACACAGCTGGTTCACCCGTTTGAAAATGTTAGAAAAACAGTAAAGCGCATTCTGTGGCCTGTCATGCCTTTTCGTCCAGAATAATTCACCGTAATTATGAACAAACGCAATGCTACGGGCATAGCAGGTCCTTATTGCGCCTTGCGACAACCAGGTTGAAATGTTAAAAGAAGCCCCTTCAATAAAAACGACACAGGGGAAGGGCGTGAAAAACGCGTCAACTGCATCTGACACCAGCGTGTCTGATGCCGCGTCAACAAATGAGCCGACGCTTCAACGAGGGTTGCAAAACCGCCATATTCAGTTAATTGCACTGGGCGGTGCAATTGGTACGGGCCTGTTTTTAGGCATTGGCCCGGCTATTCAGATGGCGGGACCTGCGGTGTTACTGGGTTACGGTGTGGCCGGGATCATCGCTTTTTTGATTATGCGTCAACTGGGCGAAATGGTAGTGGAAGAACCCGTTTCCGGATCCTTTGCCCACTTTGCCTATAAATACTGGGGACCGTTCGCGGGTTTTCTGTCCGGTTGGAACTACTGGGTGATGTTTGTGCTGGTCGGTATGGCGGAACTGACAGCGGCCGGGATCTATATGCAGTACTGGCTGCCCGATGTCCCGACCTGGATTTGGGCCGCGGCATTCTTCGTGATCATCAACGCCGTCAATCTGGTCAACGTACGTCTGTATGGCGAAACGGAATTCTGGTTCGCACTGATTAAAGTGCTGGCCATTATCGGCATGATAGGTTTTGGCGTGTGGATGCTGTTTTCCGGTAACGGCGGGGAACATGCAAGCATCGATAACCTGTGGCGTTACAACGGCTTTTTTGCTACCGGCTGGAATGGATTAATTCTGTCGCTGGCAGTGATTATGTTCTCCTTTGGCGGGCTGGAGCTTATCGGGATTACCGCCGCGGAAGCGCAGGATCCGCAGAAAAGCATTCCAAAGGCGGTAAACCAGGTGGTGTACCGTATCCTGCTGTTTTACATCGGTTCTCTGGTGGTGCTGTTGGCGCTATACCCGTGGGTGGAAGTGAAATCCAACAGCAGCCCGTTTGTGATGATTTTCCATAATCTTGATAGCAACGTGGTGGCTTCTGCGCTGAACTTTGTCATCCTGGTGGCTTCGCTGTCGGTGTATAACAGTGGCGTCTACTCTAACAGTCGTATGCTATTTGGTCTCTCGGTTCAGGGGAACGCGCCGAAGTTCTTAACCCGCGTCAGCCGTCGCGGCGTACCGGTGAATTCACTGATCCTTTCCGGTGCTATTACGTCGCTGGTGGTACTGATCAACTATGTGCTGCCGCAAAAGGCCTTTAGCCTGCTGATGGCGCTGGTGGTGGCGACGCTGCTGCTGAACTGGATTATGATCTGCCTGGCACATCTGCGATTCCGGGCGGCGATGCGTCGCAAGGGACGTGACACACAGTTTAAAGCGCTGCTGTATCCAGCAGGGAACTACCTGTGTATTGCTTTCCTTGGCATGATCCTGGTGCTGATGTGTACGATAGATGAGATGCGCCTGTCAGCTATCCTGCTGCCAGTGTGGATCATTTTCTTGTTTGTGGCCTTCAAACTGCTGCGTCGTAAGTCCCGCTAAGTTTCTACCGATCTCATCCTGGTGATGAGATCGGTGATTTATCTATTCTGCAGATTAACGCTGAAACGCGCCAGACAGTGCGCGAATATCGTTTCCGGTAGGCGACTGATGAATGCGCAGGCCAAACTCTTCGACCACGGCAAAGATATGGTCGAAGATATCAGCCTGAATACTTTCATATTCCAGCCAGACCACCGTATTGGTAAAAGCATAAATTTCGATTGGTAATCCGTGATCGTCTGGCGCAAGCTGGCGCACCATTAACGTCATATCTTTGCGAATACGCGGGTGATGACGCAAATATTCGTTCAGATAAGCGCGGAAGGTGCCAATATTGGTCATTTGGCGGTGATTCAATACCGATTCAGGCGCATCTAATTGCTGATTCCACGCGTCGATTTCCTGGTGACGCGTGGTCAAATACGGTTTCAGCAGGTGTGCTTTATGCAGTCGCTGACGCTCATCATCATCAAGAAAATGGATACTGGTGGCATCAATGCTGATGCTGCGTTTAATTCTCCGACCACCTGAAGCCGACATTCCGCTCCAGTTTTTAAAAGAGTCTGATACCAGTGACCAGGTGGGGATCGTGGTGATGGTGTTATCCCAGTTGCGCACTTTGACGGTGGTTAAACCAATATCGATAACAGCACCGTCTGCACCGTATTTCGGCATTTCCAGCCAGTCGCCAAGCTTAAGCATGTCGTTGGCCGAGAGCTGTATTCCGGCCACCAGACCGAGAATCGGGTCTTTAAACACCAGCATTAGCACGGCTGCCATGGCACCCAGGCCGCTTATCAGTATTGCCGGCGATTGACCTATCAGCAGGGAAATCATCAGGATCCCGACCAGGATGGCGGCGATCAGTTTGATACCCTGAAATATACCTTTTAAGGGTAATTGGGATGCGGCTGGGAGCTTTTGTGACAGGTTAAGAATAACGTCCAGCAGAGAAAACAGGGACAGCAGGGCGTACATCATGATCCACAGCTGTGCGCAAGTCACTAATATATCTGCCGCTTCACTGCCTTTTTGTAGCCAGAGAGTGGCCTGTATATTGACGATGATACCTTGCAGCGTAAACGCCAGGCGGTGGAATAATTTGTTCTGCGTGATAATTTGCAACCACAGACGGGAACTGGTGCTGGCGCGTTTTTCAAATGCGCGTAATACCACCCAGTGCAAAATAACGTGAACAATAATGGCGGTGATAAAAATAATGCCAAAAATCATCACCAGCGAGGTAGTGTGATTTATTTCAATGCCGAGTTCTTCTACCTGAGATATCAATTCCTGCATAACGTCTCCTTAATAAACAGCGGTCTATGATGACCGCTGTGCGGAGCTTATGCAAATGCGGGGACTAGACTTCCGTCAGCGTTGTTTCCAGCGGCAGACGGGATTTCGGCAGCGCGGCGTTGAAATCTTCTACGCTGTGATGACCCACCGGGACCACCACTACGCTGGTGAAACCTTTTTCTTTCAGACCAAACTCTGCATCCATCACCGCCGCATCAAAGCCTTCGATCGGCACTGCATCCAGACCCATTGCTGCAACGCCCAGCAGGAAGTTACCAACGTTCAGATACACCTGTTTTGCCATCCAGTGGTTGTCATCTTTCAGTTCTTTGCGATGCATATCAGCAAAGAAGGTACGACCTTTGTGGTTTGCAGCTTTAGCTTCAGGGGTGGCGAAGCGGCCATCGCTCTCTTCCTGATCCACCACGCGCTCCAGCCACGCGTCGTCCATCGCCGTTTTGGCGCAGAACACTACTACGTGGGAAGCATCCAGCATTTTACGTTCGTTGAACACAAAGCCGCCGGCTGCGGATTTGGCCACACGCGCTTTACCTTCATCAGTGCTGGCAACGATAAAATGCCATGGCTGAGAGTTGGTGCTGGATGGGCTAAACTGCAGCAGCGTTTTTAATTTTTCGGCCTGCTCAGCGGTCAGTTTTTTAGTCGGATCGAATGCCTTAGTGGAGTAACGTTTTAAGGCGACAGAAACAATATCCATAACTACTCCTGGTGGTTTTTTATACCCTGCGGGTACGTTTTGTTTCAGCAGGGTACAGGGTTAGCAGGAAAAAGATAAGACAGGAAAATGCAAAAACACTTATCGGGGTTAACGATAAATCAGTCTGGACGCAGGCGTTTTTGATCCCGCTTCGGCAAGCCGTCAACGACGCGGTGCCAGGAATCATTCACCAGCTCTGCCAGTAATGACTCGGTAATGTCGTCGCCCGGATAGACCGAGATCCAGTGCTTTTTATTCATGTGATAGCCGGGTTTAATGCTGGGGTAGATCTGCTGGTTTAACAGTGATTTTTGCGGATCGGATTTCAGGTTAATAAGCGGACGTCCGCGAAGCTCCGTGACCAGCATAAAAATTTTACCGCCAACCTTGAATACATCGTATTCCGGGCCGAATGGCCAGCAGTGTTCGGTAAAAGGTAGTTCGAGCGCAAGGCGTTTCGCACAGGTAGGCAGGGTCAGGCCGTCCATTATTGTTCCTCGCGGGTTAGCGCGCGCCACATCGCTTCAAATCCCATCGATATGTATTCCTTGGCCCGGGCAGAGTCGCGGGCTGCGAACTCCATGGTGGTTTCCGCCAAAGAGAGAAAAAGGCCATCGCCGAAAGCTCGATATTCGTCAGACATAAACTCAGGTCGCACGGAGCGATGACAAAGATCGCGCAGTTCCGGGAACATATCGTCGGCCTGCTGTTCTGTTTCTTTGCTGATTTTCTCGCTAACGGCTAACTGGCGAATCGTGCGATGCCCACAGGTATGGTTCAGGCCCCAGCTAATGTAGCTGTTCCAGATATAGTGAGTCATGGTTTTGGCATCGGTCACGGAGCGATCCAGATTTGCCATCATCGACTGACAGAGATCGTGCTTTAAAAAGAGGTAAAGCTCGTTGATTAAATCATCTTTGGTCGCGAAATAGCGAAACAACGTTCCCTCCGCAACACCTGCATTGCGGGCAATTACGGCGGTAGACGCCGCAATACCTGATTGTGCAAATGCTGTGGTTGCAGCTTCCAGTAATGCCAATTTTTTGTCTTCACTCTTCGGACGAGCCACTACACTTTACCCTTAAGTTGTAAAAAGCATGATTGAATCACGGCCTTTGCAGCACCGCAACGGTGAATGTCAAAGATTGAAAATCATCTTGACGGCGAACTTTCGATTTCTATAATGAGTGCTTACTCACTCATAATCAAGAGTCAGTCACGCAAACCAGCGGAAAGGGGGCGTGTTTAAGGTCAGGATATGAAGCGTCTCACAGTTTGTGTGGTTGTTATTATGCTCATTGGCGCAGCTGCAAGTTTACCGTTTTTACTCAATGCCGGGTTTGGTCAGGCACCGAAAGGGGCACAGCTGAGTCAGGTTGAACAGTCACCGCACTATCGTGATGGACAGTTTCATAACCAGGTACCAACACCGGGCTATACCGGCAACAAAAGTATGCTGGCTGCCTGGTGGGAGTTTTTGGTCGCTAAGCGCGAAAATGCGCGGCCAGCACATCCGTTGCCATTGGTGGCGACCGATCTCGCCGGGTTATCTCCAGAGCAGGACACGCTTGTCTGGCTGGGTCACTCTTCGTGGTATTTGCAGCTGGCGGGTCAACGTATCCTGATCGATCCCGTGTTTAGCAACTATGCTGCACCGCTTTCATTCCTGAACAAAGCCTTTGCCGGTGATTATCCGTGGTCCGCACAGACGATGCCGGAGATCGATCTGCTCATTATCTCGCACGATCACTATGACCATCTGGATCTCGCTACGATCAAGGCGTTAATGCCGAAAATTAAGCGGGTGATTACGCCGCTTGGCGTAGGGTCACATCTACGTTATTGGGGAATGCGCGGCGAGATAATCGACGAGATGGACTGGAATCAATCCATCAGAGTAACGGATTCGCTGATCGTTCATGCGTTGCCAGCCCGTCATTTTTCGGGGAGAGGCATCAAGCGCAATCAGACGCTATGGGCGAGTTTCATGTTTGAAACGCCGGAGCAGAACGTTTATTACAGCGGCGATTCCGGCTATGGACCGCATTTTAAAGCCATCGGCGAGCAGTTTGGCTCGGTTGATTTGGCGATTATGGAGAACGGCCAGTATGACCATGACTGGAAGTTTATTCACATGATGCCGGAAGAGACGGCACAGGCTGCGGTCGATCTGCATGCGAAAGCCGTTCTACCAGGGCATGCAGGTCGTTTCGTTCTGGCGAAACATACCTGGGATGATCCTTACAAACGACTGGCGCTTGCCAGCCGTCGTTACGATTACCGATTGCTGACGCCAATGCTGGGTGAACCGGTAATACTGTCCGCACCGGACCAACTGTTTACGGCCTGGTGGCAACAGGTGACTCAATGAATACAGGGGAGAGCATGATGACGATTTCTGCTCAGGTAATTGATACGATTGTTGAATGGATTGATGATAATTTGAATCAACCATTGCGCATTGATGATATTGCACGCCATGCGGGATATTCAAAATGGCACCTGCAGCGTCTTTTTATGCAGTATAAAGGCGAAAGCCTCGGGCGTTACATTCGGGAACGCAAGCTGCTACTGGCCGCGCGCGATCTACGCGATACCGACCAGAAAGTGTACGACATCTGTTTGAAATACGGATTCGATTCGCAGCAGACCTTTACGCGTATTTTCACCCGTACGTTCAGCCAGCCGCCGGGCGCTTATCGCAAAGAAAATCATAGCCGAACGCATTAACAGCTAAGGGTTCTCGCGGGCCTAATCCGCCAGCGAGAACCAGCGCCGCCAGATGAAGCGCAAAACGAAATACTCAACCACCCCCAGCAGTAAAAACCATAGACAAAACAGCAAAGTATAAAACTGGTTGAGATCCATCAAATGAAAGGTGGCCACGAGTTTTTGCGCCAGTACCAGGCCAACTGAGGGGGCGGGCAGCAGCAGACAGGACAAAAATGCCAGCAACAGGATCCCGGCGGCGGTCATCAGTGATTCAAGCGGGTGTTTCATGGTATTGTTAAACTTGAGTTAAAAAGCCATTGTCCGGGATCTCTGTGGGCAACGCAAACGCCACGCTTACAGCCCGGCCCAAATCTCACAATGTTTTTTCACCAGACCACTCAGCGACCCGCCTTCGGCGACGAAGTCACGCATGTTTTGCGCCTCGTCATGACCATGCTTAACCTGCAGATGCAAGGCTTCAATCGCGCTGGCCGCGCCCACTTTATCCGCAGAGACAGTAACATTCTCCAGTAGTCGCAATGTGTCATCTGACAAGCGACAACCGTCGCCGGTATTGACGTCGGTGATGATTCCCGCCATACCAAAGCGACAGGCCTGAAAACGATTGAATTTATACAACAGGTAATCACGCTCCTGGTGCTTGAACGGACGTTTGGTGAGTAACCAGTGGGTGGTAGCCTGAATAAGCCCTGCCATATTGACCGCATGATCAAGGGTCAGTGGCGTATCCATTACCCGAACCTCTACCGTGCCAAAGTGCGGGCTGGGACGGATATCCCAGTGTAAATCTTTAATACTATCAATCATGCTGGTGTAAGCCAGTCGACGGAATAGCCCCTCGAATTCCTGCCAGTTATTCACCCATGGCATCGGGCCATTATCGGGAAATCCGGAGAATATATTCAGTCGCGCGCAGGCAAACCGCGTGTCGGACGTCTGCATATAAGGTGAAGCGGCAGAGAGCGCAATAAAATGCGGAACAAATCGCGACAGGCCGTGCAGAAGGTATATGGCATCGTCGCCGTTTGCGCAGCCGATATGCACATGCTGGCCAAATACCGTCGCCTGCTGAATGAGATAACCGAAGTTTTCCAGGTTACGCCGATAGCGTTCGTCATCGCAGACTTCCTGACGTTGCCATTTTTGAAATGGATGCGTACCCCCGCCACAAATGGCGAGGTGCTGCTCTGCAGCAACCCGCGTGATTATCTGCTGCATAGCGGATAATTCAGCACTCGCCTGGTCGATATTGCGACAAACTCCGGTCGCCATCTCCAGCATACTTTCCGTGATATCGTGCTTGACTTCTCCGGCGGTAAGCAGCGGCTTTACGGCGTCAATCAGCCGGGAAGAATCCTGGCTCAGGTCGTAGCCCGGAGGATTGACCACCTGCATTTCCAGTTCAATGCCTAACGTGAAAGGGTCAGAAACATGAAAATCGGGAAGTGGCATAAGACTCTCTTCAGCGTTGATTTTTAATCAGTATAGAAGGACGGCTGATTTTCTGTTCGTTGTCAGATATTCCCTGGTGACGCTTTGAAGGTGAAATGGCCGGTGTTATAACTATTTTTTACTTCGCAACTGGGGTTGAATCGTGCCGGAAATAAATCTTTATGGGCAGACCGTCGGCGATGTTGTGCCGGACTGGAATGGCGCTGCCGTACTGCCACGGGAAATGCTTGTCGGTCAATATTGTCGACTGGTTCCTCTGGATGCCGACAGCCATGCCGCCGATCTGTTTGATGCTTACGCGCAGGCACCGGACGATCGCGACTGGACCTGGCTTGCAAGCTCTCGCCCCACAAGCGTTGAGGCTGCAGCTTGTTGGGTTGAGGGGAAATCCACTGATTCCTCTCTGGTTCCCTATGCCGTCATTGAGCAGCGTTTCGGACGTGCCGTCGGACTGGTGTGTTTTATGGCGATCGAACGAGAGCACGGTTCGGTCGAAATTGGTCATGTGACCTGGTCACCGCGCATGAAAAATACGGTACTTGGCACCGAAAGCATCTGGCTGCTGCTGCGCCAGGCGTTTGCGTTGGGTTATCGTCGCGTGGAGTGGAAATGCGATTCTTTGAACACCGCTTCTCGACGGGCAGCGGAGCGCCTTGGGTTTATCTTCGAAGGACGCTTTCGCCAGAAGATTGTGCGCAAGGGTCGCAATCGCGACAGCGACTGGTTATCGATGATTGACGGCGAATGGCCCCAGTGTGACGCCGTGTTACAGCGCTGGCTGGCGGCGGAGAACTTTGATGAACATGGGCGGCAACGCCGGTCAATGGCTGACTTTGTTACAAAGTCGCTTCACACAGAGTAATGATGTTTTCATCATGCTGAAACCAGCGAACATTAACTTCCTGTCCGGCGAGGTTTTGCGAAAATGACGGGGTGATTTGCACCGTTAAGTGTGTCGCTGTGAGTGCAATTATTTTGGCGCTGGCAAAACCCGGCAGCTCTGATGCCTGCGCGGAAAATGTTTTATACACGCTCTCTTTGGCGGAAAACGCCAAGGTTAAGGCGAGCGGAAAGGGCAAAGGACTGAGCTGTAAAATTCGTTGTTCACAGTTATCGATAATGCCGCCAGTCAGCTCAACTGCGGTTTGCCGCGTAAAAATAGCTTCTATATCCAGTCCGACGGGATGCGTCGATATCACCGCCAGCGCAGTTGACGTACTGTGGCTGATGCTGCCAAACAACTTTTGTGGCCACAGCGGTTGTCGCTGCCCGCCGATGCCAGGCACAGTTTTGATACCGTATTCACGTAATGCATGTACTGCGGCAATACGCCCCGCTAAGTGCTCAGCTTTACGCTTACGCCCACAGGATTGAAGCTGAGTATGGTGGGGGAGCCAGAACAGGTCGTGCTCTTGGAAGGTGTCGGGATCGAACTCGACAATGTGCAGCGTGTGGTCTGCGAAAGTGAGCGTTGTGTGCGTTGTGTGCATCGTCGTTATTGTTTCCCTCTCCCCGTAGCGAGGAGAGGGAGAAACGTTATCAGAAGTGCGTATTAACGCTCATGAACCACGTCCGGCCCGGTTCGTTATAGGTGTGCGCGCCAGCGCCCGCCATATAGTTCCCGGTTACAATATCGCCCGTGGTCTGGGCATTGCCTTCACGCCACAGACGTTTGTCGAAGACGTTATCCACGCCGCCAGTCAGGCTGACATTTTTCGTCACATCCCAGGTCGCGCTCAGGCCGACGATGCTGTACGGGCTGACTTCACTCGCCGAACTACCGGTTACCGGTTTACCCTGGTAATCGTATTTCTTCGGCTGCTGTTTACCGTACCAGGTGAAGGTTGACTGCAGCGATAAATCTTCACGCGCCTGCCAGCTCAGCGTTGAGTTCAGCGTGTATTCAGGAATAATCGACAAGCGCTCGCCGGTCTCTTTATTCTTACTTTGCAGCATGTAGGTAATGTTGTTGGTCCAGTTAACGGTTTCGCTAACCGGTACGTTCAACGTACCCTCCAGACCCTCAACCACTGCTTTAGGAATGTTTTCCCACTGATAGATATCAGTGTAAGTCGTCTTCCCTTTGCTGGTGATAGACGTTCTGTCGAACGGTACCGTACCCGCTTCAATCTTGTTGCGGTAATCGTTACGGAACCAGGTTACCCCGGCCAGCCAGCCGTCACGTTTGAACTCAAGACCAATCTCTTTGTTGATACTGGTTTCGGCCTTCAGGTCATCGTTGCCCATCATGTAGCAACCAATGCCCGTCGCGGAACCGGTGGCGTAGCAACCCTGGCCTTTGCTGTACAGAATGTAGTTCGGGTTGAGCTGGTACAGGCTTGGTGCTTTATAGGCTCGCGCAATCCCCATCTTCAGCGTGAAGTCATCACCCAGACCCTGGGACAGGTTCAGAGATGGGCTCCAGTTGTCACCAACGATGCTGTGGTGGTCGAAACGCAGACCCGGCGTCAACATGGTGCTGTCGGTCAGTTCCATGTTGTTTTCAGCAAACAGAGAGAAAATCTCCGCGTCTGAGTATGGGCTACGGTTGGTACTGCTCGAACCTGGAATATCACCGCCCATAAAGGTCTGTGAATTGGACAACATGTCCTTCATGCGTTGCTGGTTCCATTCGGTACCAAGCGTCAGGTTTTGGTTGACCAGCAGATCTAACGGAATGCTGACTTCACTGTGCAGCATGACGTCACTCAGGTCGGCATCGAGATATTTTTGTGACGCATTCGGGTCGAAGATACCCTCAGTACCGCCCGCCAGACCTTCAGGCGTACGGGAGTTACGCGTATGTTCGTACTGTACCCAGTTGCTGGTGGTGACGCCGTTATCCCAGCCGCCATTCCAGGTCAGAGAATAGTTCTGACGGTAAAGACGGTTGGTCTCTTTCCCGTAGTTATCTTTCACCAGTTGGTTGGTGTTAGTGTTTTGAGTGTCGCCCGCATACAGGTTGCCCTGACGGCTATAACCGGCTTCCAGTTCCAGTGACTGGAGTGGGGCGAAATCCCAGCGAACCACACCGTTAATGTCTTTGTTGATCACCCCTTCACGACCGGCTGGTAAGGTATTTGAATATGTGCCGGTACGTTCTGACTGATGACCCTGGTTGATGTCCCATGCGTCGGCCTGGGTTTTATCGAGATTACCGTACAGGCGGAAGCTGAAATCCCCACCCATTGGACCATTCAGGCTAAAGTTGGTGCGCTTGGTCGATCCTTCGTCTTTGTGTTCCGGGGCGTTGAAATAGGTATCCCAGGAACCGTGCCATTCATTGCTGCCTTTTTTGGTGATGATATTCACCACGCCGCCAGCTGCGCCATTGCCATAGCGTGCCGCGGCAGGACCGCGCAGCACTTCAATACGCTCAATCATTTCCGGTGGAACCCAGGCGGTATCGCCGCGGGTATCACGCTCGCCGCGCCAGCCCTGGCGTACGGAGTTACGGCTGGTAACCGGTTTACCGTCGATCAAAATCAGGGTGTTTTCTGGCCCCATGCCGCGAATATCGATCTGGCGGTTGTTGCCGCGCTGACCGCTGGTTGAGTTACCGGTCAGGTTAACGCCGGGCATGGTACGGATGATTTCCGACACATCGCGAGCGGGAGGGTTCTTACGAATTTCATCAGCGGTAATGGTTGAAACGCCCGGCGCCTGTAGGTTCTGCTGGGCGGCGGTAACGACGATAGTGTCTTCATGAGAGACAGCTACGCTATCGGTTTGATCTTCTGCCATTGCTGGCAGGGCTACCCCGTAAATCCCTAAATTGACCAATAAGGCCAGTGAATGAATCTTGTTGTTCATTGTATGTCCTGCTGTTCTTTTAGCCACGAGTACCAATGTGCCTCGGTGCGGCATTTGGTCTGATGTCGCCCGCATCTGCGTAAACTATCCATTCCAGAAAAAGTACGCAGCGCCAGGTCGGTTTATAAGTGGTGAAAAACTGTGCGCGCTTCCCACAGCGCGACAATACGCTATTGCAAATGCAAATAGTTATCAATAATATTATCAATATATTTCACGCTAAATCATAAAATTTCACAATAAACATGGGGTTATGGCGGTGACGACGTTAAAGATGGGAAGCGAGGCGTGGTGGCAGTCAAAAAAAGGTCCGGAGTGGGAGCGTGAAGACAACGGAAATTATCGGGTAACCTTCTGGTGGCGTGACCCGCAGGGAACGGAGAAAGAGTCAGCCATTCATCGCGTGTGGGTCTATATCACTGGCGTCACCGATCATCATCAAAACGCTACCCCTCAGTCGATGCAACGCATTGATGGAACAAATGTTTGGTGCTGGCGTGTTTCTCTCAGCGCCAACTGGCGCGGCAGCTACTGTTTTATCCCGACAACACGAAACGATATCTTTTCCTCGCTGGCGGTGGGCGCAGCGCCTGACCGAAGCGTACTGCGTGAAGGCTGGCGGCAATTGCTGCCGCAGGCCATTGCCGATCCCCTTAATCCGCAGAGCTGGCAGGGCGGTCGCGGCCATGCGGTGTCTGCGCTGGAAATGCCGGAGGCGCCCGTACAGCCCGGATGGGATCGACCTGAAAACCCCGATTCACCCGCAGTTTGCCTGCAATGGCGTAGCGCCAGGCTTGGAAATACGCGTCGCGTATGGGTATTTACCACCGGAGAGGCCCAAGCGGAATCTCGTCCGCTGGCTATCCTGCTGGATGGGCAGTTTTGGGCACAGAGTATGCCGGTCTGGCCTGCGCTAACTTCACTTACGCATCGTGGACACCTTCCTCCTGCCGTTTATCTCCTGATTGATGCCATCGACACGGCTCACCGTAGCCGCGAACTGCCGTGTAACGCGGATTTTTGGTTGGCGGTACAAGAGGAGCTGTTGCCGCTGGTGAAGACGACGACCGCATTCAGTGACGATCCGCAGCGTACTGTGGTCGCCGGACAAAGTTTTGGCGGGTTGTCATCGCTGTATGCCGGGCTGAACTGGCCCGCGCGCTTTGGCTGTGTTCTTAGCCAGTCGGGCTCTTACTGGTGGCCGCATCGTGGTGGTGGTCAGGACGGAGCGATCGTCGAGCAACTGAAGACCGGGACCATCAGCGCTCAGGGACTGCGTATTGTCCTGGAAGCGGGGATCCGCGAGCCCATTATTTATCGCGCTAATCAGGCGTTATATGCCCAGTTACCTTCTGCGCCACAGTCTATTTTCTGGCGTCAGGTTGATGGTGGACACGATGCGCTTTGTTGGCGCGGCGGTCTGATGCAAGGGCTAATGACGCTCTGGCAACCGCTTACCGACACGATTTAACCGGACGACGTTCCACGACAGGAGTTGAGTATGGAATTCAGTAACCCCTTCGATAATCCGCAGGGCCAGTTTTACATTCTGCAAAATCCCCAACGTCAGTTTAGCCTTTGGCCGCAGCAGTGTTCACTTCCTGCTGGTTGGCAAATTGCTTGCGGACCCCAATCCCAGGAAGCCTGCCAGCAATGGCTGGATGCAAACTGGACCACGCTGACGCCCGCGAACTATGTCGATGTGCAGGAGGCTCCATGACTCAGCGTTTACCGTTAGTGGCGGCTCAGCCGGGGATCTGGATGGCGGAAAAACTCTCCACATTGCCCTCGGCGTGGAGCGTGGCGCACTACGTAGAATTAACCGGCGAACTGGACGCGTTGTTGCTGGCGAAAGCGGTTGTGGCGGGCCTGGAGCAGGCCGATACCTTGCGAATGCAGTTTAGCGAAGATAACGGCGAGGTCTGGCAATGGGTGGATCCTGCGCTCACTTTTGCGCAACCCGAAATCATCGATCTGCGCGAAAAATCCAACCCACATGAGGCGGCGCGTGCGTTGATGCAGGCAGACCTGCAGCAGGACATACGTGCTGACGGCAATAAGCCGCTGGTTTTTCACCAGCTTTTACAGGTGGGAGATAAACGTTGGTATTGGTATCAGCGTTACCATCATTTGCTGGTCGATGGCTTCAGCTTCCCGGCTATTACCCGCCAGATAGCCGCAATCTATCGCGCATGGCTACATGGCGAGTCTACGCCAGACTCGCCTTTTACGCCGTTCGACGAGGTGGTGGAAGAGTATCAACAGTACCGTCAAAGTGATGCCTGGCAACGGGACGGCGCCTTCTGGCGCGAGCAGCGAAAGCAACTCCCACCTCCTGCTTCGCTGTCGAACAATCCGTTGCCGGGACGCTCGGCCAGCGCGGATATTATTCGCATGAAGTTAACCGCGCCTGAAGGAGCGTTTCGCCGGCTTGCGGCACGCATGCCTGACGTTCAGCGTGCGGATCTGGCCCTCGCGCTGGTGGCATTGTGGCTGGGACGTTTATGCAGCCGAATGGATTATGCCGCCGGGTTTATCTTTATGCGGCGCATGGGCTCGGCGGCGTTGACGTCCACTGGACCGGTTTTAAACGTTCTGCCATTTGGTGTGAGGCTGGATGCGGCAGAAAACTTGCCTGCGCTTGCACAACGACTGGCCGGACAGTTGAAGAAAATGCGTCGGCATCAACGTTATGATGCCGAACAAATCGTTCGCGACAGCGGGCGTGCAGCCGGTGCAGAGCCGCTGTTTGGCCCGGTGCTGAACGTGAAAATATTCGACTATCATCTGAATATTCCCGGCGTTCAGGCGCAAACTCATACGCTGGCGACAGGACCGGTGAACGATCTTGAACTGGCGTTGTTCCCGGATGAAAACGGCGGGCTGAGTATTGAAATCCTGGCCAATAAACAGCGCTACGATGCAGAAACGCTGGCGCAGCATGCCTCGCGTTTAATCGGGCTTATCGAGCAGTTTGCTGACAATCCGTCGCTATGCTGCGGCGACGCCGGGATGCTGTTGCCTACAGAACATGAGCGGCTGGCGAAGATTAACGACACGACCGTGGAGATCCCGTTCACTACGCTTAGCGCACTGGTGACACAGCAGGCCGATAAAACGCCGGATGCCCCGGCGCTGGCCGATGCCCGTTATCAGTTTAGCTATCGCGAAATGCGCCAGCAGGTCGTGGCGCTGGCGAGCCTTCTGCGCGAACGCGGCGTCCGTCCTGGCGACAGCGTAGCTGTGGCATTACCGCGTTCTGTGTTCCTGACGCTGGCGCTGCACGGTATTGTGGAAGCCGGAGCTGCCTGGCTGCCGTTGGATACCGGATACCCGGACGATCGCCTGCGGATGATGCTCGAAGACGCGAAGCCAAAATTGTTGATAGCGACTGAAGAGCAACTGGCGCGTTTTAGCGATATCCCAGGGCTGGAAAGTCTCTGCTATGACTCGCCGCTGCCAGCAGAAGATGCTGCTCCGTTGGCGCTATCTCAACCCAATCATACGGCCTATATCATTTTTACTTCCGGTTCTACCGGTAGACCAAAAGGGGTGATGGTTGGGCAAACCGCCATCGTTAACCGTCTGCTGTGGATGCAAAATCACTATCCGCTGACCGCAGATGATGTGGTGGCGCAAAAAACGCCATGCAGTTTTGACGTCTCGGTATGGGAGTTTTTCTGGCCGTTTATTGCCGGGGCAAAACTGGTCATGGCAGAACCTGAAGCGCACCGCGATCCGCTGGCGATGCAACAGTTCTTTGCCCGTTATGGGGTGACGACCACGCACTTTGTCCCCTCTATGTTGGCCGCTTTTGTCGCTTCACTGACGCCGGAAACCGCGCGGGAGAGTTGTGCCTCTCTGAAACGGGTATTTTGCAGCGGCGAAGCCTTGCCAGCCGATTTATGCCGTGAGTGGGAGCAGTTGACTCATGCGCCACTGCACAATTTGTACGGACCAACGGAAGCTGCGGTCGATGTGAGCTGGTATCCGGCCTGGGGAGAAGATCTCGCTGCCGTAACCGGCAACAGCGTACCGATTGGCTATCCGGTTTGGAATACCGGTTTACGCATTCTGGATGCCATGATGCGCCCGGTGCCTTTCGGCGTAGCGGGCGACCTGTATCTGACGGGGATCCAACTGGCGCAAGGCTATCTGGGGCGTCCGGATCTGACGGCGAGCCGCTTTATCGCCGATCCGTTTAACGTCGGTGAACGTATGTACCGTACCGGAGATGTGGCGCGCTGGCTGGAAAATGGCGCGGTGGAATACCTCGGGCGCAGCGATGACCAGCTTAAAATTCGTGGACAGCGCATTGAGCTCGGCGAGATTGACCGGGTGATGCAGCAGTTGCCTGATGTCGAGCATGCCGTTGCCCATGCCTGCGTATTCAACCAGGCTGCGGCGACAGGCGGCGATGCGCGCCAACTGGTGGGGTATCTGGTGTCGCAATCGGGTTTGCCGCTGGATACGGCTGTGTTGCGGGAACGTCTGCGCGAAAAACTGCCTGCGCACATGGTTCCGACGGTATTGTTACAACTGGCGGAGTTGCCGCTTAGCGCGAACGGTAAACTGGATCGTAAAGCGCTACCGATGCCGCAGTTGACGTCGCGTGTTTCCGGGCGCGCACCGCGAGCAGGGACTGAGACCACCATCGCGCAGTCTTTTGCGGCCTTACTGGATTGTGAGGTGAATGATGTAGAGGCTGATTTCTTTGCGCTTGGTGGGCATTCGCTGCTGGCGATGAAGCTGGCAGCGCAGTTGAGCCGCATTTTTGAGCGTCAGGTGACGCCCGGGCAGATTATGGTGGCTTCCACCGTGGAACAACTGAGCGCATTGCTGGAGAGCAATGATGATGAACAGTCGCAGCGTCTGGGATTCGAGACGCTATTGCCACTGCGTGAAAGTCACGGCCCAACGTTGTTCTGCTTCCATCCGGCGTCGGGTTTTGCCTGGCAGTTTAGCGTGCTGTCGCGCTATCTCAGCCCTCAGTGGTCGATTATGGGTATTCAGTCGCCACGACCGGATGGCCCGATGCAGACGGCGGAAAATCTCGACTCGGTATGCGAACATCACCTGGCAACGCTGCTCAGTCAACAACCTCACGGACCTTACTATTTATTAGGTTATTCGCTGGGCGGCACGCTGGCACAGGGGATCGCCGCGCGCTTACATGCCAGAGGAGAGACGGTTGCATTCCTCGGTCTGTTGGATACCTGGCCGCCAGAGACGCAAAACTGGCAAGAAAAAGAGGCCAATGGGCTGGATCCAGCGGTGCTGGCGGAGATCGAGCGTGAACGCGAAGCGTTTCTGGCGGCGCAGCAGGGGAATGCGTCAGAGGGCTTATTTAACGCTATCGAAGGCAACTACGCCGATGCGGTTCGCCTGCTCACCACGGCGCACAGCGTGCCGTTTGCAGGTCACGCCACGTTGTTCGTTGCTGAGCGTACCTTAGTGCCGGGTGTCAGCCCTGAACGTAGCTGGGCCCCGTGGATATCCAGTCTGGATGTTTACCGCCACGACTGCGCGCATGTTGATATTATTTCCCCCACCGCGTTTGAGGCGATAGGACCTGTAATAAATACGCTGATTAATAAATCTGTGTAACAAGACGAATATTGCAATCGCGGTGATCGAACAGCTCTACAATGTAAAAAATATGTTGTGGAGTTGTTGTTTTTGTGCGGTGCAAGGTGATGAAAGGGGTGAATAAATTCCGAATATAATTTTTGGTAGGGCGACAAGCGCAAAGAGTGTTTCGGATAATTCTGACTAGCTGGTAGACTTCTCCCACAGGAATGTTTTTCTTTTAGGAAAGTTTTCAGGTCACGCAACATGTCATCATTAAATATTAAGCAAGATAACGTTTCGGAATTTACTGGCTATCCTCAGCCAGCGGCAAACGCAAATGAAATCGATTTAGTGAACCTAATCGAAATCTTATGGCGAGCAAGAACGAAAATTATAGCGACCGTTTTCGCCTTTGCTTGTGTGGGGATTCTGGTATCTTTCCTGCTTCCGCAAAAATGGACCAGTCAGGCAATCGTGACCCCCGCAGAACCGGTTCAGTGGCAGAGTCTCGAGAATATGTTGACCAAATTGCGCGTGCTGGATATGGATATTAGCGTTAGCCGTGGTGATGTGTTTAACCTGTTTATCAAAAAATTCCAGTCGCCTTCATTGTTAGAAGAGTATCTGCGCTCTTCACCTTACGTGATGGATCAATTGAAAGGCGCTGATATCGACGAAATGGAGTTGCATCAGGCAATTGTCAGGCTTAGTGAGAAAATGAAAGCGGTTGATACTAACCTGGGTAAGAAGAACGAAACTTCGCTGTATACCGCATGGACGCTGAGTTTTACCGCGCCGCTAGCCGAAGAAGCCCAGTCTGTGCTGAAGGGATATATCCAGTATATTTCTGATATTGTAGTGAAAGAAACGCTGGAAGATATTCGCAATAAACTATCCATCAAAACCAGCTTCGAGAAAGAAAGGCTGGAGATGGATCGCGTCAGACTCAAGAATCAACTGGAAGCAAATATCCAACGACTGAACTACTCGCTGGAGATTGCCAATGCCGCCGGGATTAAAAAGCCGGTCTACAGTAATGGCCAGGCGGTGAAGGATGATCCCGATTTCTCTATTTCACTGGGTGCTGACGGCATCGAACGTAAATTAGAAATAGAAAAATCAGTAACGGATGTTGCTGAAATTAACGGTGAATTACGTAATCGGCAGTATCACGTTGAGCAACTGTTAGCGATGAATGTGAGCGACGTAAAATTCACACCGTTTAAATATCAACTTACGCCTTCGCTGCCGGTGAAAAAAGATGGTCCGGCTAAATCAATGATCGTTATTCTGGCCGCATTACTGGGTGGAATGGTGGCGTGTGGTGGCGTTCTGCTGAACTATGCCATGGTGTCGCGTAAGCAAAAAATGACGTTTATTGATCAGCAACTGGTGTGATGAATTATCGTATGGCGGCAAGCCAGCCGCCTTACGATAACGCGTGTTATTTGCTGCGTCCAAGCGGCACTACTAACGGCGTTCCGGCAACTGGATCGTCGATAATCATACAGCGCAGTCCATAGATTTTTTCAATAAGCTGCGCGGTGACGATCTCTTTCGGTGCACCCTCGGCAATAATTTTTCCATCTCGCAGCGCAATCAGATGCGTCGCATAGCGGCAGGCCTGATTCAGGTCGTGCAAAACGGCGGCCAGCGTGTAGCCTTTTTCCCGGTTTAAGTCACTCAGCAGTTCCAGCAGATCGATCTGATGACTGATATCCAGCCAGGTGGTGGGTTCATCAAGCAGCATAATCGACGTTTCCTGCGCCAGCACCATCGCAATCCATGCACGTTGACGTTGTCCGCCGGAAAGGGTATCCACACTTTGTGATGCCAGGTGGGTGATACCCGTCGCCTGCATGGCGTTTGAGACCGCAATTTCATCCTCTTGCCGCCAGCGGGTAAACAGCGGCTGGTGCGGATAGCGCCCGCGGGCAACCAGCTCCTGTACCGTAATATCTCCCGGCGTGGTGGCGTTTTGCGCCAGCAAACCTATTCGTCGGGCGACTTCCTTGCTGGCATAGTGTTGAATATGTTCGCCGTCGAGCCAGACCTTGCCGTTCGCGGGCGTCATCAGGCGACTAAGCGTGCGCAGCAATGTCGATTTCCCGCAGCCATTTGGCCCGATAATCGCGGTGAAGTGACCGTCGGGAATCGACACATTGAGGTTTTCCGCCACGGTAAACTTGCCATAACCCAGCGTTAACTGGTCGCCACGCAAACGGGCTACTGATTCGGTCATTTTTTGCGGGACTCCTGAATTAACAAGACGATAAGATAAATACCGCCGAGGCTTACGGTGACAACGCCCACCGGAAGCTGATAAGGCATAAACAGCTGTTGGGCGCATAAATCCGCCATCAACAGCAGCAACGCGCCGCACAGCGCTGACAGGGTTAATCCCCAGCGCGATGTGCCGCTTATACGTCGCGCGATATGCGGCGCGACAAGGGCAATAAACGAGATAGGACCCGCCAGCGCGGTGGCGGCAGCGGTCAGTACAACCGCAACCAGCATCATCATCAGACGCGAGCGCTCAACGCTGACACCAAGCGCACAGGCACTGTCATCACCCATTTCCAGTAAGCGCATCCGGCGTACCAGCAATGTGGCGCATACCAGCATGATGATAATCAGCGGGGCAGACGGCCAGGTTTTGGCCCAGGTCAGGCCATTGAGCGATCCAGCGTTCCACAGTCCAGCCGTTAGCGCGGTTTCTAATGATGCTTTCAGCAGTAGCCAGGTGTTGAACGCCACCAGCATGGCGCGTATGCCGATACCAATAATAATTAGCCGGAAGGTGTCGATCCCATTGCGCCAGGCGAGCGCCCAGACCACCAGAGAAGTCAGGATCCCACCGAGCATGGCTGCCAGTGCGATCACGGTAAGATGCTGTCCGAACAGCACCATTGCCACCAGCACACCGCTCCAGGCCCCGGTATTGAAACCCATCACATCCGGGCTACCCAGCGGGTTACGCATCAGCGACTGAAATATTGCGCCGCTCACGCCGAGCGCTGCGCCAATCAATAGCGCCATGAGCACGCGTGGCAAACGCCATTCGGTCACCACCAGGGTAATACTGCGCGGCGCATCGCCGAGCAGGGCGGCAATAATTTGCTGGGTTTCCAGCGTAACAACGCCGCTACGCAGGCTCCATAAACCAATGACGAGACAACCTGCAACCAGCAGCAGGCTGCTGATTATCAGGCGGCGGGAGAGGTGCATCATGCGCCACCCCCGCGCGATTTACGGCGTACCAGAAAGATAAGCACCGGCGCGCCGATGAAAGCGCTGACCACCGACACGCGCAGCTCGCCGGGAACAATCAGGCGACCGATGATATCGGCAATCAGTAACAGAGAAGGGGTTGCCAGCAGGGTGACGGGCAGTGACCAGCGGTGATCCGCCCCCACCAGCCAGCGCGCCATGTGAGGTATCATCAGGCCGATAAAGGCGATAGGACCGACAATCGCGGTCGCGCTGCCGCACAGTACGGTAATCACCAGCAGGCCAATAAACTGTGTGCGAGCGACTTTACTACCAAGCGCGGTAGCTGTGTCGCTCCCGAGGCTCAGGCTATTCAGGGCGCGACTGAGGAACAGTGCGACAGCCGCGGCAATCAGTACTGGTACCAATACAACCTTCAGCGTTTGCAGGCTGCGGATATCCAGTGAGCCAGCTTGCCAGAAACGCAACTGATCGTAAACGTCCGGGTTGAGCAGGGCGATGCCGGTGGATAATCCTTCCAGCACCGCGCCCAGGGCAACGCCCGCCAGCGTCAAACGTACCGGGCTTAACTGCCCACCGCCCTGACTACCGGTAAAAGCTACGATCAGCGACGCAGCCAGCGCACCGCAAAAGGCCATCAGCAGTTGCTCTTGCGCAGAGGAAAAGCCGAACAGCGCGGCGCCCAGCACAATAGCGAAGCTGGCACCGGAGTTGACACCCAGAATGCCGGGATCGGCGAGAGGATTACGCGTGAGCGTTTGCATTAATGCGCCAGCCAGGCCCAGCGCACCACCGGCGAGCAGCCCCGCCAGCGTGCGTGGGAGTCGCGCGTCAAGCACGATGGTGCAATCAGCGCTTTGACAACTGCCGGTGAGCGCATCCAGCACCACGGAGGCAGGTAGCGACTTGGCGCCAATAACCAGACTTAATACCGTGGTCAGAACAAGTAATAACAATAGTCCGGGCACGGCGAAGGCGCGTGTCGCGGAAACAGAGCATGACATATCAACTTCCCTGATAATGATAGTAATTATCGTTATCGATCTTATTTGGATATGTTAGCATGTGCAGCCATCGAATGGATATTGAAAAAGTACCTGGTAAGGCTCTGTAATGAATCGACAATCATGGCTGCTCAATCTCAGCCTGTTAAAGACCCACCCTGCATTTCGTGCAGTCTTCCTCGCCCGTTTTATTTCCATTGTCTCTCTGGGGCTACTCGGCGTCGCGGTTCCGGTTCAAATCCAGATGATGACCCAGTCGACCTGGCAGGTCGGTTTGTCGGTGACGCTGACCGGCAGTGCAATGTTTATTGGCCTGATGGTGGGCGGTGTGCTGGCCGACCGCTATGAGCGTAAAAAAGTGATCCTGCTGGCGCGTGGTACCTGTGGCATTGGCTTTATTGGCCTGTGTTTGAATGCGTTACTTCCCGAACCGTCGTTACTGGCAATTTATCTGCTTGGCTTATGGGACGGTTTCTTTGCTTCGCTGGGCGTGACTGCTTTACTGGCAGCGACGCCAGCGCTGGTCGGGCGGGAGAATCTGATGCAGGCCGGGGCGATTACCATGCTGACGGTACGTCTGGGATCGGTAATTTCGCCGATGCTTGGCGGGGTGTTGCTCGCGACCGGCGGCGTGGCCTGGAACTACGGACTGGCGGCGGCGGGGACCTTCATTACCTTACTACCGTTGCTGAGTCTTCCCGCGTTGCCGCCTCCGCCGCAGCCGCGTGAGCATCCGCTGAAATCGCTGCTGGCAGCATTCCGCTTTCTGCTTGCCAGCCCACTGATTGGCGGCATTGCACTGCTCGGTGGTCTGTTAACCATGGCGAGCGCCGTGCGCGTGCTGTATCCGGCGTTGGCGATTAACTGGCACATGTCGAGTGCGCAAATTGGCCTGCTGTATGCGGCTATTCCGCTGGGGGCAGCCGTGGGTGCATTGACCAGCGGACAACTGGCGCACAGTCTTCGTCCGGGACTGATCATGCTGGCATCGACCGTGGCTTCATTTCTGGCTATCGGTCTGTTTGGCTTGATGCCCATTTGGCAGCTTGGTGTGGTTTGTCTGGCGCTGTTCGGTTGGTTGAGTGCGGTCAGCTCTTTGTTGCAGTACACCCTGTTACAGACGCAGACGCCGGAAGCGATGCTCGGGCGAATTAATGGTTTGTGGACCGCACAGAACGTCACCGGCGATGCGATTGGCGCGGCGTTGTTAGGTGGTCTGGGCGCGATGATGACGCCGGTTGCTTCGGCAAGCGTGAGTGGGTTTGGGCTGGTGATTGTCGGTCTTTTACTGCTGCTGTTGTTGGGAGAAGTGCGCCGATTCCGGCAAGTCCCCGTGAATGTCTGATCGCGTTGTGCTCTACGGATTGTAGGCCGGATAAGGCGTTAGCCGCATCCGGCGCTGGCAATTAAAACAGAGCCGACAGACGTTGCAGCAGCAGCATTGCGCTGTAGTAGTCGAGACGGAAGGTTTCCGTACCCAGGGCATAAACACGTTTATTTTGCACGGCTGGCAGATGCGCCAGAAGCGGATTAGCGTAAATAGCATCGGCATCTTTGCTGTCGCCAGCAAACAGGAACAGCGCTTCGCCGTTCAGGCCTGCCGCCAGGTTCTCACCGCCAAGCTGGATGATATCGTGGCGTTTGCCCTGACTTTGGCTGGTATGCAAGTTGGCAGGCAGCGTTGCCAGCGTGAACCCTAACTGCTCCATCAGCTTGCCTTGCGCTGACTCAGGCGTCCACAGGTTGGCGCTGTGCGCCGCGGCGGTATATACCAGCGCGCTGACCGGCTGTGGTGGCAGGGTAATACGTTGCTTAACTGCCTGTAGTTGCTTATCAAACTCGGCAATACGCGCAGCAGCCTGTTGCTCCTGACCGGTAATTTCACCTAACTGGGTCAGCAGCGACTGCCAGCTTTTATCGTCGTAATTAATGATGAGCGTTGGCGCAATGGTGGACAGCTGATCGTACAGCGCGAGGGCAGAATCGCCCCCGGTGGCGCTTACCAGAATCAAATCCGGCATTTGAGCTGCGACGGCCTCAGCGCTCGGTTCGCCGATATACAGGCGGCTCAGTTTGCGTTCTTTTGCCACTTCGCTCCACTGGCGTAAAAAGCCCTGCGCATCGCCGATGCGATTGTTCGGCGTAGTGGCACCGCTGGCGATGACCGGGGCATCAATCGCCAGCAGCGAACCGGTGAGGGTCACGCTGGTGGAGACAATTCGCTGCGGTTTATGCTCCAGCGTATGCGTGCCGCGGCTGTCAGTAACCTGACGCGGCCAGTCGGCGGCGTGACCTGAAGAAATTCCTGAAAGAGATAAACCTGCCAGTAAGAGCACTGTGCGGCAAAAAGAGGGGAGACTCACGAATCAGCTTCCTGTTATCATTATAAGTAATGCTTCTCATTTTCATTGTTAGCGAGCAAGGATGCAAGCCAAAGTCGCACATTGTGCTACCACAAGAGTTGACATACCGCCGCTTTACTTTTAGGTTAGCGACCGAAAATATAAATGATAATCATTATTAGAGCCTTTATCATTTTTGGAGGATGATATGGATACGTCACTGGCCGAGGAAAAAACGCAGACTATGCCGACGCTCGCTCCCGACAGTTTTTTCTTTATGTCGCCGTACCGTAGTTTTACGACGTCAGGATGCTTCGCCCGCTATGCGGAACCGGCAATTGATGGCGATTCGCCAGACAGCCCTTTCCAACAAAAAATGAACACACTGTTTGCTGATGCCAAATCACAGGGTATCGCGAATCCTGTCATGGTCGGGGCGATTCCCTTTGATACCCGCCAGCCATCATCGCTGTTTATTCCCCAATCGTGGCAGAGCTTTTCTCGTACGGCGAAGCAGCAATCATCACGTTACTTTACCGCGCATCAGTCGCTGAACGTCGTGGAACGTAAATCGATCCCGGAACAGGACTTTTTTGAAGATATGGTCGCCCGGGCGGCTGCGCTGACGTCTACTCCGGAAGTCGACAAAGTGGTGTTGTCACGCCTGATCGATATCACCACCGATGCCAACATTGACAGTGGTGCGCTGCTGGAGCGTCTGGTGGCGCAAAATCCAGCGAGCTACAACTTCCATGTGCCGATTGAAGACGGCGGCGTATTGATTGGTGCCAGCCCGGAATTGCTTCTGCGCAAAGAAGGCGAGCGTTTCAGTTCTCTGCCGCTGGCGGGCTCTGCACGTCGTCAGCCTGATGATGTGCTGGATCGCGAAGCAGGGATCCGCCTGCTGGCATCTGAGAAGGACCGCCATGAGCACGAACTGGTGACGCAAGCTATGAAAACGATATTGCGCGATCGCAGCCGTGAACTGCAACTGCCTTCTTCTCCGCAGCTGGTTACTACGCCGACGCTCTGGCACCTCGGCACGCCGTTTGAAGGTAAAGCCAACGCGCAGGAAAACGCCCTGACGCTGGCGTGCCTGCTGCACCCGACGCCTGCGCTGAGCGGCTTCCCACATCAGGTTGCGCGCAAACTTATCGCCGAGCTGGAGCCGTTCGATCGCGAACTGTTCGGCGGTATTGTCGGCTGGTGTGATGCCGAAGGTAACGGTGAGTGGGTAGTGACGATCCGCTGTGCGAAGCTGCTGCGCAATCAGGTGCGTTTTTTTGCCGGAGCAGGAATTGTTCCAGCCTCTTCCCCGGTTGCGGAATGGCGTGAAACGGGGGCCAAGCTCTCCACGATGTTGAATGTTTTTGGACTGCATTAAGAGCCTTGTGGACTGGTTTTAAGGAGCAATAATGAGTATTCCATTCACCCGCTGGCCGGAAGAGTTTGCCCGCAGGTATCGTGAAAAAGGTTACTGGCAGGATTTGCCGCTGACCGACATTCTGACCCGTCACGCCGACAGCGACCATACGGCGGTTATTGATGGTGAACGCCATCTGAGCTATCGCCAGCTGAATCAGGCCGCTAACAATCTAGCCTGCAGTTTGCGTCGCCAAGGGATTAAACCCGGTGAAACCGCGCTGGTACAACTGGGCAATGTGGCTGAGCTGTATATCACCTTCTTTGCGTTACTCAAGCTGGGCGTAGCTCCGGTGTTGGCCCTGTTCAGCCATCAGCGTAACGAACTCAACGCCTATGCCAAACAGATTGAACCGGCGCTGCTGATTGCCGATCGCCAGCATACGCTGTTTAGCGGGGACGATTTTCTAAACGCTTTTGTGGCCGAACACAATTCAGTGCGCGTGGTGCAACTGCACAACGACGAAGGTGAACACAATCTGCAAACGGCGATAAGCCAACCTGCGACTGATTTTACGGCTACACCGTCGCCCGCTGATGAGGTGGCGTACTTCCAGCTTTCCGGCGGGACGACCGGGACGCCAAAGCTGATTCCTCGCACTCATAACGATTACTACTACAGCGTGCGTCGCAGCAATGAGATTTGCCGCTTCACCGGGGAAACGCGTTATTTATGCGCAATCCCGGCGGCGCATAACTACGCCATGAGTTCGCCAGGCGCGCTGGGTGTGTTCCTGGCCGGCGGCACCGTCGTGCTGGCGGCCGACCCTAGCGCTACCCTGTGTTTCCCGCTGATTGAACAGCATCAGGTTAACGTCACGGCGCTGGTGCCACCTGCGGTGAGCCTGTGGTTGCAGGCGATTGCGGAGTGGGGCAGCAATGCGCAACTGGCTTCGCTGAAACTGCTACAGGTCGGTGGAGCGAGACTTTCCGCCACGCTTGCGGCGCGTATTCCGGCTGAGATTGGCTGCCAGTTGCAGCAGGTCTTCGGCATGGCGGAAGGGCTGGTGAACTACACCCGTCTGGACGACAGTCCTGAGCGCATCATCAATACCCAGGGGCGCCCGATGTGTCCTGATGATGAAGTCTGGGTAGCAGACGCTGACGGCAACCCCTTAGCCCAGGGAGAGACCGGACGCTTGATGACACGTGGTCCGTACACCTTCCGTGGTTATTTCAAAAGCCCTGAGCATAATGCCAGCGCCTTTGACGCCAACGGCTTTTACTGTTCCGGCGATCTGATCGCTATCGATCCGGATGGCTACATCACCGTTCAGGGACGCGAAAAGGATCAGATCAACCGCGGCGGGGAGAAGATCGCTGCTGAAGAGATTGAAAACCTGCTGCTGCGCCATCCAATGGTTATCCATGCAGCGCTGGTCAGTATGGATGACGAACTGATGGGCGAGAAAAGCTGTGCCTGGCTAGTGGTAAAAGAGCCGCTGCGCGCGGTTCAGGTGCGCCGTTTTCTGCGCGAACAGGGTGTGGCGGAATTCAAATTACCCGATCGTGTTGAGTGCGTTGAGTCATTACCGCTGACTCCAGTGGGGAAGGTAGATAAAAAACAATTACGTCAGTGGCTGGCATCACGTTCACTGGCCTGAAGGAGAAATAGAAATGGCAATTCCTAAACTGCAGGCTTATGCGCTACCAACGGCGCTCGATATTCCGGTGAACAAAGTCGACTGGGCATTTGACCCTGAACGCGCCGCGCTGCTGATCCACGACATGCAGGATTATTTTATCGGCTTTTGGGGCGATAACTGTCCGATGATGGAGCAGGTCGTCGCGAACATCGCCGCGCTGCGCCAGTACTGCAAAGAGCATAATATTCCGGTGTATTACACCGCTCAACCGAAAGAGCAGAGTGATGAAGACCGCGCTCTGCTCAATGATATGTGGGGACCGGGCCTGACGCGTTCGCCGGAACAACAAAAGATTGTTGAGGCGCTGGCGCCGGATGAAGCGGATACCATTCTGGTGAAATGGCGTTATAGCGCATTTCATCGCTCCCCGCTTGAACAGATGCTCAAGGAAACCGGGCGTAATCAACTGATCATTACCGGGGTGTATGCGCATATTGGCTGTATGACCACCGCAACTGACGCTTTCATGCGTGACATCAAGCCGTTTATGGTTGCCGATGCGCTGGCGGACTTTAGCCGTGATGAACACTTGATGTCGCTGAAATACGTGGCGGGACGTTCCGGGCGTGTGGTTATGACCCAGGAATTATTACCGACGCCGGTTCCGGCCAGTAAAGATGCGTTGCGCAGCGTTATTCTGCCGCTGCTGGATGAGTCCGAAGAGCCGATGGATGACGAAAACCTGATCGACTATGGGCTGGATTCCGTGCGCATGATGGCGCTGGCGGCGCGCTGGCGTAAGGTTCATGGTGACATTGATTTCGTGATGTTGGCGAAAAAACCGACCATTGACGCATGGTGGGCGCTGCTCTCCCGCGAGGTGAAGTAATGGCCGGATTTGATTTTGCCGGGAAAACCGTCTGGGTAACCGGGGCGGGAAAAGGGATTGGCTACACCACGGCGCTGGCGTTTGCGAATGCAGGTGCTGAGGTGACTGGATTCGATCGCGAATTTCCTCAGGATAACTACCCGTTTACGACCGAAGTGCTGGATGTGGCGAATGCCGGACAGGTAGCTGAGGTGTGCCAGCGCGTCCTCAAAGCGCGCGAGCGTTTGGATGTGTTGGTCAATGCCGCAGGTATTTTGCGTATGGGTGCCACCGATGCGCTAAGCGCTGAGGAGTGGCAGCAGACGTTTGCGGTTAACGTTGGCGGGGCGTTCAATCTGTTTCAGCAGACGATGGCGCAGTTTCGTCGCCAGCAGGGCGGGGCGATCGTGACCGTCGCGTCGGATGCGGCGCACACGCCGCGTATCGGCATGAGTGCTTACGGTGCCTCAAAGGCCGCGTTGAAAAGCCTGGCGCTGACCGTCGGACTTGAACTGGCAGGCAGCGGTGTGCGTTGTAACGTGGTTTCTCCGGGTTCGACCGATACCGACATGCAGCGTACGCTGTGGGTCAGCGATGACGCGGAGCAACAGCGCATTCGTGGATTTGGCGAGCAGTTTAAGCTTGGGATTCCGCTGGGGAAAATCGCCCGGCCGCAAGAGATCACCAACACTATTTTATTCCTCGCTTCCGATCTGGCCAGCCACATTACATTACAGGATATCGTGGTGGACGGCGGTTCCACGCTGGGGGCATGACGATGATCTGGAAACGTCATTTGACGCTGGATGAACTCAATGCCACCAGTCAGAACACGATGGTGGCGCATCTGGGAATGGTCTATACACGACTGGGTGATGATGTGCTGGAAGCCGAAATGCCGGTGGATAGCCGAACGCATCAGCCGTTTGGCCTGCTGCATGGCGGCGCGTCGGCGGCCCTGGCGGAAACGTTGGGTTCGATGGCGGGTTATCTGATGACGCGCGACGGGCAGTGTGTGGTGGGGACGGAACTAAACGCCACGCATCATCGGGCGGTATCGCAGGGGAAAGTACGCGGCGTTTGTCAGCCGTTGCATCTTGGGCGTCAAAATCAAAGCTGGGAAATCGTCATCTTTGATGAGCAGGGACGACGCTGCTGCACCTGCCGTTTAGGCACGGCGGTGATGGGGTGAGGTTACCCGGCAAAGTAAAATGAAATTGCAGAGTTAACAGGTAAATGAAGTGATCCAGTTAACAATGCAATGTAAATAGTCAGTTATGTCTCAGGTTTATGTGGTTGTCAGGTTGTTAAAATCAGGAAAGATGTTATAGAAACAAAATGTAACATCTTTCTGGATCACGCAAACGGACAACAACTATGAATAAATCAGGGAAATACCTCCTCTGGACATTGCTCTCCGTTATCGGAGCATTTGCCCTGGGATATATTGCGTTAAATCGTGGTGAACAGATCAACGCGTTGTGGATAGTCGTGGCGTCAGTCTGTGTCTACCTTATCGCTTACCGTTTCTACGGCCTGTACATCGCGAAAAATGTACTGGCGCTGGACCCGACGCGTATGACGCCAGCCGTGCGTCATAACGATGGTCTGGATTATGTACCCACCGATAAAAAAGTACTGTTTGGTCACCATTTTGCGGCGATTGCCGGAGCGGGTCCGTTAGTTGGACCGGTGCTGGCGGCGCAAATGGGCTATCTGCCGGGTATGATCTGGCTGCTCGCCGGGGTGGTACTGGCAGGGGCGGTGCAGGACTTCATGGTGCTGTTTGTTTCTACCCGTCGCGATGGTCGTTCCCTTGGCGAACTGGTGAAAGAAGAGATGGGCCCAACGGCGGGTGTTATTGCGCTGGTAGCCTGTTTTATGATCATGGTGATTATCCTCGCGGTACTGGCGATGATTGTCGTGAAAGCGCTGACCCACAGCCCGTGGGGAACTTACACCGTAGCGTTCACTATCCCGCTGGCGATTTTTATGGGGATTTACCTGCGCTATCTGCGCCCGGGCCGCATTGGTGAAGTGTCGGTTATTGGTCTGGTATTCCTGGTGTTTGCCATTATTTCCGGCGGCTGGGTAGCGGAAAGCCCGACCTGGGCACCGTACTTTGACTTTACCGGCGTACAGCTGACCTGGATGCTGGTGGGCTACGGTTTTGTCGCCGCCGTGCTGCCGGTGTGGCTGCTGTTGGCCCCGCGTGATTACCTCTCTACCTTCCTGAAAATCGGCACCATTGTTGGTCTGGCGGTAGGGATTCTGATCATGCGTCCGACGCTGACCATGCCAGCTCTGACCAAGTTTGTTGACGGTACTGGCCCGGTCTGGACCGGTAACCTGTTCCCGTTCCTGTTTATCACCATTGCATGCGGTGCGGTATCTGGCTTCCATGCGCTGATCTCCTCCGGAACCACGCCGAAGATGCTGGCGAATGAAGGGCAGGCTTGCTTTATCGGCTACGGCGGAATGCTGATGGAATCCTTTGTCGCCATTATGGCGCTGGTTTCCGCGTGCATCATCGATCCGGGCGTGTACTTTGCGATGAACAGCCCGATGGCGGTGCTGGCTCCTGCGGGCACGGTTGATGTAGTGGCTTCTGCAGCACAGGTAGTCAGTAGTTGGGGCTTTGCTATTACGCCAGATACTCTGCACCAAATCGCCAATGAAGTGGGTGAGCAATCCATTATCTCCCGCGCAGGTGGTGCGCCGACGCTGGCCGTCGGGATGGCGTACATTCTGCATGGCGCACTGGGTGGCATGATGGATGTGGCGTTCTGGTATCACTTCGCCATTCTGTTTGAAGCTTTGTTTATTTTGACGGCGGTTGATGCCGGTACACGCGCTGCGCGCTTTATGCTGCAGGACTTGCTGGGCGTGGTGTCACCGGGCCTGAAACGTACCGATTCGTTGCCTGCGAACCTGCTGGCGACGGCGCTGTGCGTACTGGCCTGGGGTTACTTTTTACACCAGGGCGTGGTGGATCCTCTGGGTGGTATTAATACCCTGTGGCCGCTGTTTGGTATCGCCAACCAGATGCTGGCAGGTATGGCGTTGATGCTCTGTGCTGTGGTGCTGTTCAAGATGAAACGCCAGCGCTACGCGTGGGTGGCACTGGTCCCAACCGCCTGGCTGCTGATTTGTACCCTGACCGCTGGCTGGCAGAAAGCGTTTAGCCCGGATGCAAAAATCGGCTTCCTCGCTATCGCCAACAAATTCCAGGCGATGATCGACAGCGGTAACATTCCGGCGCAGTACACCCAGTCGCAGCTGACGCAGCTGGTGTTTAACAACCGCCTGGATGCGGGTCTCACCATCTTCTTCATGGTAGTCGTTGTGGTGCTGGGTCTGTTCTCCATCAAAACTGCGCTGGCAGCATTGAAAGAGGACAAACCAACTTCGAAAGAGACGCCGTACGAGCCGATGCCTGAGAATGTCGAAGAGATCGTGGCGCAGGCGAAAGGCGCGCACTAATATTCTCTTAACCAATGAGCCCTCTCCTGAATGGGGAGGGCGTTTGTACGACAGGGAATCACTATGTTTGAAACACTCGCCAAAGCCGGGAAGTATTTAGGTCAAACCGCCCGGTTAATGATAGGTGTGCCGGATTACGACAACTATGTTGAACATATGCGCGTCACGCATCCGGACCAAACGCCAATGACCTACGAAGAATTTTTCCGCGAGCGCCAGGATGCGCGATATGGGGGGAAAGGCGGCGCGAAGTGCTGTTGATTTTTTGCCGGATGGCGCTGACGCTTATCCGGCCTACAACATCGCATTTGCCGTTATAATTAGTCGTCGTAGGCCTGATAAGGCGAAGCCGCCATCAGGCATCCCATACTCTAATCATACTGTAAACGACTCTACCTTTTCGAATGCTGCGCGCAGTGTCTCCGGCGTTAACGTTACCGGCAGGGCGTGAATGGACTCCACCGGGCGCAGGGTGTGCGTAATCACTTTGTCGATTTCTGCGCGATTATTGATGTCCACGTCCAGTTGAGCTAATCGGGTGGGCAGGTTGAAGCGCTGATAGGCGGTAATTAACTGCGCCAGCACGGCATCTTGACCCAACAACGCACTCTGCACCAGGATGCCGTACGCCACTTTAGTGCCATGTAAAAACTTCTCTGTTTGTGGGAGGACGGTCAGGCCATTGTGAACAGAATGCGCCGCCGCCACGCGGGTGTAGCGCTCGCCCAGACCACCAACCATGCCGCCTCCGGCAATAATCGCATCCACTACATCGCAAAACGTGCGGCTTAACGAGCCTTGTTGTTTATCTGTCAGCGCCTGCTCGCTGCTTTCCAGCAGGACGTCGCGGATCGTCTGCGCGGCATCTATACCCAGACGAACAGTTAATGGCAGGTTTTCTGGCTGAGGCGCAAGCACGACGGCCTCGTACCACTTCGCCAGCGTGTCGCCGATCCCCGCCAGTAGATATTCCTCTGGCGCATTGAGAACGATCTCGGGTTCGACCAGAACGAGGAAATTGGCATCAGGGAAAATTTCAAAATGCAGCGCCTGGCCTGCATCGTTATACCAGACGGAGAGCGGCGTCCAGGCGGCGCAGGTCGCCGCAATCGTAGGAATACCGACAAACGGCAGATCCAGACGACGGGCCAACGCTTTAGCGGTGTCGAGCAATGTTCCTCCGCCCACGCCAATCACCACGCTGCGATTATCTCCCGACTCTTTTGCCAGTTGAGCAACATCGGTTTCGCTGCAATGTCCCGTAAACAGCAGGCGCTTAGCCTCGGCGAGATGAAATGTCTCTGGCAGATAAGGGCGGGCCGCATCGATAGCGCGCTCACCATAAACCCACACGGCGCGTGAAAGTTGGTCGGTAGTGAAAAAATCGTTGAGTCTCGACAGGCTGCCGGGATGGGAAAAATAGTTGGCCGGGCCGGTGACGACGCGAATCTCTGTATTACTCATGTTGTGTTGTCCTTTGGCTGTCCTGTCCAGGCAGGTTATTTTTATATAGACGTCTGAACGTCTTGATTGCCAAATACTAGCATCGTGTTATAGTGGCTTCAACCACAACATCACACGCTGGGATAACAATAATGAGTAATAACCCGCTGATTCCGCAAAGCAAACTGCCTAACCTGGGCACTACTATCTTCACGCAAATGAGTGCGCTGGCGCAGCAGCATCAGGCCATTAATCTCTCGCAGGGATTTCCTGATTTTGACGGTCCGCTCTTTTTGCAGGAGCGTCTGGCGTATCACGTCGCGCACGGTGCAAACCAGTATGCACCGATGACGGGCGTGCAGCCGCTGCGCGAAGCCATCGCGGATAAAACGGCAGACCTGTACGGCTACAAACCCGACGCGAATAGTGAAGTGACCATCACGGCGGGGGCCACAGAAGCGCTGTATGCCGCGATCACTGCGCTGGTGCGCCCAGGTGATGAGGTGATTTGTTTTGACCCGAGCTACGACAGCTATGCGCCTGCGGTTGAATTATCCGGCGGGGTGGTTAAACGTATCGCGCTGCAACCACCGTCTTTTCGCGTCGACTGGCAGGCTTTTAGTGCCTTACTCAGCGACCGTACCCGATTGGTTATCCTGAACACGCCACATAATCCTTCTGCCACCGTGTGGCATCAGGCCGATTTTGACGCGCTGTGGCAAGCAATTAAAGAACGCGAGATCTTTGTCATCAGCGACGAAGTTTATGAGCATATCTGTTTCGCCAGGCAAGGGCATGCCAGTGTGCTGGCACATTCAGAGCTGCGGGAACGCGCTGTTGCTGTTTCATCGTTTGGTAAGACCTACCATATGACCGGCTGGAAGATTGGCTACTGCGTTGCGCCAGCAGCCATTAGCTCTGAGTTACGCAAGGTACACCAGTATCTGACGTTTTCTGTCAACACGCCGGCTCAGTTGGCACTGGCGGATATGCTACGAGAAGATCCTGCACACTATCGCGAGCTGCCTGCGTTTTATCAGAAAAAACGCGACGTGTTGGTGAACGCGCTGCGTGACAGCCGACTGGAAATTCTGCCGTGTGAAGGCACGTATTTTCTGCTGGTCGATTTCAGCGCCGTTTCCACGCTTAACGACGTGGAATTTTGCCAGTGGCTGACCACTGAAGTGGGCGTTGCGGCGATACCGCTGTCGGTGTTTTGCGCCGATCCTTTCCCGCATAAACTGATTCGTCTCTGTTTTGCCAAGCAAGAATCGACGCTGTTAGCAGCAGCTGAACGTCTGGTGTCGCTGTAGCTATTTCACCGTCCAGGCTTTGGAGAATCGACGGTCGGCGAACAACTCTTGCAGACCGTTGATTTGCTTCAGGCGTAACACCTCGTCGTTGTCCATGCCGAGATCCTTGCTAATTCTTTCTTCACTCCATCCCAGTTGCGATAGCTCGCGGACAATCTCGGACATGGCGTGGATTTGATGACGCCCACGGGCGCGGTTGTGGCGAATGGTCGCCGCCATACGCTCTTGGCGTTCTCGTTCTAAACAGGCAACCGGCAGGTATCCTTTAAGCCTGGGCCTCAGTGAGGCTTTGGCTTTACCTAACTCGTGGCGGTGGAAACCGTCGACAATTTCGTATTCCTCTGCCGTTGAGTGAACCACCACAATGGGCTGTGTAAACCCGTCTGCTTCAAGGGACTTCAGCAGCAGCTTTTTCTCCGGTGGCGCAACGTTATTGGGGTTGTAGTCATTGGGTGAAATGTGATCATTTTTAACCCAAAGTACGCAATCTACGGGTTCCTTGCGAAAGGGACTGACGCTGTGTATCGCCCGCCTGAATTCATTGATGGCTTCAATTCGTTCTTCTTCTGACAGGCCAGAAAGAAAGCCGAGGAGTTCGTGAGTTAGTCGGTGTTGCATAAGATTCCCCATTCCTGGCGTTTTGTTTTCATACGTTCGTTATAGCGTTGGTAGTTTTTGGGTTTCGTTGGACTGAATGAAAGTGCCCGACACCAGTAATCATTATTCAACAGGACTTTGCAGATACGTCGCCATGAAGGAATATCTTTCGAACCAATATCGCTTTCCTGAGTTTGCGGGATATTATCCATGCCTTTTTTCTTATACCACTGCAAATAGACGGCGATTTTATTGCGGTAATGCTCTGCGGTAGTCTCCGGCATGCTGTTCAATAGCAGCATGGCATATTCCTGCCAGCTTAAATGCTCTGGTTTAAGTATTTTCCGATGACCGTAAAAATGGTTGTCATGACCGGCATAAATCCCCCCGCTTTTAACACCGCTGACACGGGCGCACATAGCCGCCCAGCGCTCGGGTTCAATGACATGATATAGCCATAATCCCTGACGCTGTTCCGGGCCAAAGGGTTCGCAAATGCGCATATATCGTGTC
Organism: Citrobacter sp. KTE30; assembly: GCF_000398825.1. Taxonomy (NCBI): domain Bacteria; kingdom Pseudomonadati; phylum Pseudomonadota; class Gammaproteobacteria; order Enterobacterales; family Enterobacteriaceae; genus Citrobacter; species Citrobacter sp. KTE30. The sequence goes on from NZ_KB976055.1 coordinate 1,127,470, forward strand.
GGGACCCCGGCCTGGTACATCAGATTATACAGGGGGTTACACGGCAATTTTGACTTCGCAAACCACGTCCAGATGTCGGCTGTTTTCCAGTCATACAGCGGGTAAATATACCAGGTGTGTCCACCAGGTGCTGCAGTCGTCCACGGCTTGTCATCGGCAAAACGCTGCTTTTGCGAGTTGGCAATGGCAACAAAGCGGTTATATGACTCATCGGCGCGGATGCCCACCATCATGGCAGCCGGTCGTTTCTGCGAAAACCAGTCAGCGAACTCACGAACAAATTGTTCAAAGGTCATGCCGGGTTGATAGAAGGAGAAATATTCAGGATCGGTTATGGCATCTGCGGGCGGCTGGCGAACCCATTGCGTACCCGGCTCCCAACACTGCCATTCGGGTTGAAATTGTGACAGTGAATTCTGCGTCGTCAGCGGTAATGCCACCCAATAGAAATTTTCGATGACATCGGAATAACTCTCGCGCAGCGCCTGGATATAATCGATAGTGCAGGAAAACTGCGCCTCCCAGTCGATAAACAAGACGTTTATTTTTTTCTGTAACTGGCGGGCAATGGCGGCGGTTAGATGTAACATCAGCCCCGAATCTTTACCTCCAGAGAAAGAAACGCAAATGCGTGGCAGAGCCTCAAGCGTCCAGGCGATACGATCCTGTGCGGCTTCGAGAACGTTTTGATTCAATGGTATTTTATAAACAGACATATCAAGACCATATCAGAGATTTTTATTGTTTGTATTAATAAGAGATGCACATTATTACGATATGCCAATTTATATAGTATGCAATATTTAAATATATATTTAATTTATATGTGTTGCCTTGTTACATTCTGAAAATGAATTAAATGTACTGATGAGAAGTTGCAATACGATTTACAGACCTTCTGAGGAGATTTGATTTATATATGCAGCGAATGCTTTGTTGTTAAGCGACGCCCTGTTATACATTAAAAATAGCTGGACGCTGGGTAGATTAAAGTCAACACTAATCTCTTTGAGATTAAGTGCAGTCGCATAGTGATCGTACATTAATTTAGGAATCAGGCCAATAATATCCGTGCTGGAAATAATATTAACGATTGATGTCAGAGAATCGCTACTAAATCCAATCTTACGATTAACAAAAAAAGTATTGGCTTGTGATTGACATTCTTTAATACCTTTCTCTTCGGTGAGTAAGAAGGTGAATTGCTCTTGCATAATTTGTTGCAGGGTGCTTGAGTCATTCATTCTGGGATGGTCTTTTCTACAAATCAAAACACTCTCGATAGTCTTAAAAGGGATGCAAACGACGGAACGGTTATGGACCGGCATCATCGTAACCACCATGTCGGCCTTGCGGTAAGCCAGTATGTTTTCAGCAGTTTCTGCCGACATTAAGATATCGTGATGTTCCACTTCAATATCTGAATCTTGTACCAGAGCATGAATTAATGTCGTCACATTTACGGTGGTTGTAAGTTGTGGGCTGTAAATAATGAATTTATTTTTCAGCTGGGCACCATGCATGATGCTTATTGTTTGCTCCAGGTGATTCAGGTTTTGCTCAAGATGATGATGAAGATTAATACCCGTCACCGTGGGCGTAATACCTTTGCCGGAGCGAATAAATAAAGGGTCGTTAAACTGCGTACGCAGTCGTTGCAATGACTGACTTACAGCTGATGGCGTGATGTACAGCGTTTCTGCAGCCTTGCTGATGCTCAAATGTTGATATATGCATTCAAATATAATCAACAGGTTGAGATCGAACTTTTTGAGGTCATAGAGGTTAGCCATGCGTACCTTCCTGTGATGGTAATGTAGTGAAAAATTCAATTGTGGAATAGTTTAAATGGTAGTTATTCTTGAAATTTATGTTTGTGTGCTTAATGAATAATTAACTTTAGCTAAAATAGCACAAGTTGCGTAATTTTCAGCAGGAAAGTTAATTTAAATGAGTGATTGATATGAGAACGATAACAATCACTCATCTTGTTACTTTTATTTATTTCCCATGATAATGTTTAATTTTTCTTTATCCGGTAAGCCTACTTCCTGTTGTAACGTATCGTCTTTACTCATGTAATAGATAGCCGGCGTTACATTGGCCCCCAAATCATCCATCAACTTTTGGTTGATATTCAGTAACTTCATTTGCTCCGCAGGGACCGAAGCCGGGATTTCCAGCTTCATTTTCCCACCGGATGCCTCATAGTCATGCCAGGTTTTGGCCGGATCTTTGGTTGCCAGAATTGCAGCGGCGGTGGCCGGACTTTCAGGTTTAATTACGCCAACCAATAATGTACGCAACTGAACTTTACCGGATTCTACCCACGGACGCGCCTGCTGCCAGAACTGTTTACAATAGGGACAGAAGGGATCGGCAAACACGTACACAATAACCGGTGCCTCTTTTTTCCCGTCCAGAATCCACGACGCTTTTTCCATTCGCTGCCACATTTCACGTCCGGCAGGGGCATAGATCTCTTTTTCTATGAGCGAATTACTGAGGTTTTCGCCTTTTTCATTATACATGTAGCCGGAGATGGCATGTTTACCATCAGGCGTGACATAGATAGTGACCCCCATGTCCTGGTATTTTCCCAGATAGCCTTTCATTCCACCCGGAGCATCGAAAGGCTTCAGGATGGTAATGCCCTGTTTCTCAATAGCTTTAACGGGAGCAGGCAGTTCTTCGGCATGCACCACGGCAGGGAGCAGGGTTAAAAGTAAGGTACGTTTAAACATTGATTTTCCTTATAAAATCAGCAGGAAAGGGGGCTTAATTGCAAAACCTATCGCAGCCATAGGTAAGATCGACGGTCCGTCGATTGCCCTTTCTTGAGTTGGGTGATGTAATCCCAATCGCTGTTACGACCTTTGTTAAGGTAATGTAGAGCGCAACACATAGCCAGCCCTGCTGGCACTGACGTTACCTGCGGGTAGCTCGGGTAATGAGGCTCCCTGCATAGGGGGCCTTTTTTACTTTTGTCTTTTAGGTTCGATTGAGTAAGTTGTTAGTTAACGCTTATTGATTTGATAAAGGAAACGCATTAGCCCTGCTAAGAGATTTTCGTTAACTTATCTCTCAACGAAAACACGGAGGAAGTACAGATGTCTTTGATTAATACCAAAATTAAACCTTTCAAAAACCAGGCGTTCAAAAACGGTGAGTTCATCGAAGTAACCGAGAAAGATACCGAAGGTCGCTGGAGCGTCTTCTTCTTCTACCCGGCTGACTTTACTTTCGTATGCCCGACCGAACTGGGTGACGTTGCAGACCATTACGAAGAACTGCAGAAACTGGGCGTAGATGTGTATTCCGTATCTACTGATACCCACTTCACCCACAAAGCATGGCACAGCAGCTCTGAGACCATCGCTAAAATCAAATACGCGATGATCGGCGACCCGACTGGCGCCCTGACCCGTAACTTCGACAACATGCGTGAAGATGAAGGTCTGGCTGACCGCGCAACCTTCGTTGTTGACCCGCAGGGTATCATCCAGGCAATCGAAGTTACTGCTGAAGGTATCGGCCGTGATGCATCTGACCTGCTGCGTAAAATTAAAGCTGCACAGTATGTCGCTTCTCACCCAGGTGAAGTTTGCCCGGCGAAATGGAAAGAAGGTGAAGCAACCTTAGCTCCATCTCTGGACCTGGTTGGTAAGATTTAAGTCGCATAATTTGTAGGCCGGATAAACGTAGTGCATCCGGCATTCCACAGGCGCAAATCTGCGCCTGTTTTATTCCAGCACCATGACGCAAGTTGCATTAATGCAGTCCCGCAAAATCGGCTTGCATGATGATGTTTTCAGAGAGGGAAGAATAATGCTCGACACAAATATGAAAACCCAGCTCAGGGCTTATCTTGAGAAACTGACCAAACCTGTTGAGCTGATTGCTACGCTGGATGACAGCGCTAAATCGGCAGAAATCAAGGAACTGCTGACTGAAATTGCTGAACTGTCAGAAAAAGTCACCTTTAAAGAAGACAATACTCTGGCGGTGCGTAAGCCATCGTTCCTGATTACCAATCCCGGTTCTCACCAGGGACCGCGTTTTGCCGGTTCTCCGCTGGGTCATGAGTTTACCTCTCTGGTGCTGGCTCTGCTGTGGACCGGCGGTCACCCGTCAAAAGAGGCACAGGCGTTGCTGGAGCAGATCCGCGATCTCGACGGTGATTTTGAATTTGAAACCTATTATTCGCTCTCCTGCCACAACTGCCCGGACGTAGTGCAGGCGTTGAACCTGATGTCGGTACTGAACCCACGTATCAAACATACGGCGATTGACGGCGGTACATTCCAGAACGAAATCACCGATCGTAACGTGATGGGCGTTCCGGCGGTATTTATGAACGGCAAAGAGTTCGGCCAGGGTCGTATGACGCTGACTGAGATCGTGGCGAAAGTGGATACCGGCGCAGAAAAACGTGCGGCTGAAGAACTGAATAAGCGCGATGCTTATGACGTGTTGATTGTCGGTTCTGGTCCTGCGGGGGCGGCGGCAGCGGTGTACTCTGCACGTAAAGGCATTCGCACCGGTCTGATGGGCGAACGTTTTGGCGGTCAGGTTCTTGATACCGTTGATATTGAAAACTACATCTCAGTACCGAAAACTGAAGGTCAGAAACTGGCAGGTGCGCTGAAAGCACACGTTGATGATTATGATGTCGATGTGATCGACAGCCAGAGCGCAAGCAAACTGATCCCGGCAGCGCAGGAAGGCGGTTTGCATCAGATTGAAACAGCCTCCGGCGCGGTGCTGAAAGCACGTAGCATTATCATCGCCACCGGCGCGAAATGGCGCAACATGAACGTTCCGGGTGAAGATCAGTATCGCACCAAAGGTGTAACCTATTGCCCGCACTGTGATGGTCCGCTGTTTAAAGGTAAGCGTGTTGCGGTAATTGGCGGCGGTAACTCCGGCGTTGAAGCGGCTATCGACCTGGCAGGTATTGTTGAACATGTGACGCTGCTGGAGTTTGCTCCTGAAATGAAGGCAGACCAGGTGCTGCAGAATAAGCTTCGCAGCCTGAAAAATATCGACATCATTCTGAACGCGCAAACGACAGAAGTGAAAGGCGATGGCAGCAAGGTCATTGGCCTGGAGTATCGTGACCGCGTGAGCGGGGATGTTCACAATGTGGAACTGGCCGGTATCTTTGTACAGATTGGTCTGCTGCCGAACACCAACTGGCTGGAAGGCGCCGTTGAACGTAATCGCATGGGTGAAATCATCATCGATGCCAAGTGCGAAACCAGCGTGAAAGGTGTTTTCGCTGCCGGTGACTGCACCACCGTACCGTATAAGCAGATTATCATCGCGACCGGTGAAGGCGCGAAGGCCTCGTTGAGTTCGTTTGATTATCTGATTCGCACGACAGTAGCATAAAAAGAGTAAGACTCACCTGCAATGCCAAAACCGCCAGTCATCCGCTGGCGGTTTTTTATTTCCATATACTCACATTGTCAATTCTTGAAACAATAAACCGTATAAAACATTCACTTAATTAGCCTGATCATTATTTTCATCAAAGAAAGAGAGGGCGTTATCTTTATTATATTAACCTGCATTATTTTTTCATTTGTTGTGTGAATAAATGGTTGGTTAATTCATGGGTGAAATATATGAAACCCTGACGATCTTTGAATCGACAGGGTTATTGTTACGTGATTTTTTTATCTCTCACGATAATTGCACGCTGAAAGCGGCTTATTCAGCTTTAGATACAAATGCCTCGGCGCTAACAGAGCAGGAGTGGCTGGAAGCGGAGTACGACTTCAATGCGCTGTTTGTCGGACCGCAGAAGTTAAAGGCCGCGCCGTTTGCCTCGGTTTATCTTGAAGAAGATGCCCTTGTAATGGGTAAATCAACCCTTAGCATTCGGGAATTCATGGCAAATATAGGGTTATCTATAAGTGTCGTGAATAATATTCTGGATGATCATATTTCCTGTGTATTGGAATTGGCGGTTTTATTATCAGCTAATGCCAGAGCATCGTCAGAATACCAGGTGACCCTTACTCGATATGCATCTGAGTATGTCGCGGTGTGGGTGCCCGAGTATATAGAAAAAATAAATATAAATGCACAAACCGCCACGTTGAAAAACGTAGCTGGAAGATTGTCTTCTTGGCTTGATGAATTAAAAACGAGAGTATCAATATGAGTAATGAACCGGGAGTTCTGAACAGACGTTCATTTTTGAAAGGGTTGATTGCCCTTGGCACGGTCGCAGCCCTGCCAGGGGGATTGCTGACTTCACGTTGTGCATTGGCGCAACCGCCCATTCCATTTAACCCCAAAACCTACAAAATCTATCGTAACGCCTGTCCGCGTAACTGCTATGACACTTGTAGCCTGAAAACCTGGGTGAAGGATGACGTCATCACCTTTGTGGAGGGTGCGCCTGAGTCAACGTTTACGCATGGAACTCCGTGTGTGAAGGGACTGAGCTACCCGCGTCGGGTATACAGCCCGGATCGCATTAAATATCCGATGGTTCAGGATGTTCGCGGCAGTGGGAACTGGCGTCGTATTTCCTGGGACGAAGCAATGCAGCGCATTGCGACCAAGATGCTGGAGATTAAAAAGAAAGACGGTTCAATGCTGGGTCTGGCGATGACCAAATATTCCGGCAAATTTGGGGTATTGAACTATGCGGTTGAAGGGATGATGTCTTCGCTGGGTTACACCACGCGTTTTGCCGGAACACCTTGCTGGCCAGCCGGTATCGATGCCCAGAACTACGATATGGGTGATATGTGGTGTAACGACCCGGAAGATTTTGTGAAAGCAAAATACATCATTATCTGGGGCGCTAACCCGGCCTGGTGCTCTATGCACACCATGAAGTATATCTACCAGGCGCGGGAGAAAGGGGCGAAAGTGGTCGTTATCGATCCGCTGTTAACCCAGACCGCTGCGAAAGCCGATCTCTATTTACGCGTTCGTCCTGGTTCTGATGGTGCGCTGGCGCTGGGTATGGCACGTCATTTGGTGGATAAAGGTCTGGTGGACCAGGATTTCGTCAACAACTATTCCCATGGTTACCCGGAATTCGAAGCCTATCTGCGCAACAGCGTTACCGTAGAGTGGGCGTCTGAGATTTGCGGGCTGTCGGCGGATGTTATTCGCCAGTTGGCGGAAGAATTTACCGCGGTTAACCCTGCTACCGTGTGGATTGGCTACGGCATGCAGCGTCATGTTAACGGCGGCGCTAACGTACGGGCGATCGATGCCTTTGTGGCAATGACCGGCAATATTGGCATTGAAGGCGGTGGCGCTCGCTACGGCCACCTGCATACCTGGGGCTTTAACTACAATGCCATGCTGCAGAAGCCACCGGTAGGCTCCATCGGTATGCCAGGTGCAGCGGGAACTACCAGCGAGTTTGGTTCTGCGGGGGAAGTCGCACAGTATTCCGATCGCTCATTGAATATCAACCAGACCGCCAAGGGAATTCTGGAAGCCAACGAGCCGCCTGTCCGAATGCTTTGGGTTGCCTGTAAGAACCCGTTTGCTCAGGATTTTGATCGCAGCAAGATGGAAAAAGCATTCGAAAAACTGGAAATGGTGGTCTGTGCCGATCAGTTCTTTAACGAGACCGTCCAGCATGCCGATATCGTTTTGCCTGTCACCACGGCCTTTGAAGAGTGGAACGTAGACGCCTCATATTGGCACTACTGGCTCTCAATCAACCAGCCTGCAATTAAGCCAATGTACGAGGCAAAATGCGATCTGGAAATCGCCGTTTTACTTTCCCGCACAATCAACAAGCTGGAGCCGGGTTCTTGCACATTCCCGCAGGAGTTCAATCATAAGCGTTGGCTGGACCAGGAATTCAATGACGGAATGGCCAAAATGTTTGGCATCTCCTCATGGGATGACTTACTGGATGGCCCGAAAAAAGCCATTTTGCCGAGTTCTGCGGCCTGGTATGACCGCAAATTTAAAACCCCCTCAGGAAAGTTTGAGTTCAGATCTGAGCTGTGTGAGAAAAATGGCCATACGGCGCTGCCGGAATACAAACCGGAGGCGAAAAGCACGCTGCCATTCCACTTGTTTACACCGCATGTGCAGTTCGGTATCCATTCCCAATTTATCAACCTTGACTGGATGCAGGTCTTCTATCCGGAGCCGTTTGTCTATATGCATCCGATTTCCGCAGAAAAAAGAGGCATTGCCGAAAACGACCTGGTGAAAGTGTTTAACACCGTAGGTGAAGTAGAACTGCGTGCGAAGGTGACCGCTAACGTTCCGGAAGATTTCCTGGTGATGTACGAGGCGTGGTTCCCGAAACGGAAATACAACGTTCAAAACGTGGTGGCAGATACCCCAGCCGATATGGGGTTGATGAAAACCGGTGCGCCAGGTGCGGCTATCCACAGTCAGTTTGCGGACATCATTTTGATCAGTAAAGGAGCAGCGGCATGAGACGCGCGTTTTTAGTTAATAGCGATAAATGCATCGGCTGCCGTGGCTGTGCAATGGCGTGTAAGAGTTTTAACCAGTTGGAACCTGAACGTTTCTGGCGCTATGTCTACCCGCTGGATAAAGAAATTTATCCGCATGAAGAGCGGGCGTTCTATTCGCTGGCCTGTAACCACTGCGAAAACCCGGCCTGTCTGGCGGCGTGTCCGGTAGAGGCGTACACCAAGCGTGAAGATGGTGTCGTGGTGCATAACCCAGAGCGCTGTATTGGATGCAAAAACTGTATCCGCAACTGCCCATACGGTGCGCCGCGTTTTAATGAGGAGACGAATAAAGCGGAAAAATGCAGCATGTGCTACGAGCGCCTTGATGTTGGTATGCAACCGGCTTGCGTGAATGCCTGTCCGGTAGGTGCGCTGACGCTTATCGATCTGGATGCCGATCCTATACCTGACAATGCCGTACAGTATCCGCCGGGATTCCCGCGTATGCCGCAGCTTAATCCTGGCACGCGTTTTATCCTTGCGCGTCAGCCGAAGCAGCCGGAGGGCAAGTAATGGAAAAGTATGAACTTCCGCTGGTTATTTTTACCGTATTGAGCCAGATGTCGGTTGGGATCACGCTCATTCTGACGCTACGCACGCTGCAAGGAAAACTGGAAAGCAAACGCCTGTACTGGCTGGTAAGTGGGCTGGTTCTGGCGGTGGCGTCCGTTGCAGCGATCCTGCACCTTGCACATCCGGATCGCGCCTACGATGCCCTGATTAACCTGCAGCACGCCTGGCTGAGCCGTGAAATTCTTGGCGCAACCTTATACGGTGCGGCGGTCGGGGTGACGTTTTTGGCAAAAGGGCACAAAGCGCCAGCTGTTCTGGCCTCTGTTCTCGGTATCGCGCTGGTGGCGGTGCAGGGGATGACCTATGCTGCCCCGGCAATGGTGGCGATAGCCAACGGTCTGACAATGCTGTTGTTCTTTATCACGGTGTGGGTGATGGGGTGTGCGGCGATTCCACTGCTTAACCTTGCACCTGCCGTTGCCGCATTGCGCCAGGGGATTGTTGTGTGTATGGCGGTCATGATCGCCGCGCCCATTATCTGGCTAAGCGGCGGCACTATCATGCAGATGACGGCGCATGCCTGGCTGACGTCGCCGCTTTATCTGGCGAGTCTGGTCTGTCTGGCGGTGGCCTTTGTGCTAAGCCGTCAGGGAGAGCGTCGCGCAAAAGCGATTTTTGTCCTGCTGTTTGTTGGCATATTCCTGAGTCGTCTGACGTTCTTTGGCGATACGATCAGCACCATCGTGAATATCGGTCATTTGTATTGATCGTGAGGTAATAAAAACCCCTGTCAGGCGTTAACCTGGCAGGGGTTTTCTTTAGCGAATCAGTGGCAGTTAACGAACAACCAGCACTGGCAAAGTCGCGTGACGGACAACGCTGGAAGCGTTTGAGCCGAGCAGATGGGTGCTGATTGATGGGTTACGCGACCCAATGACAACGACATCTGCATTCAACTCTTCACCCAACTCGTTGACCACGTCACGGACGCTGCCAAAGCGGACGTGTTGCTTAATACGGGAAGGATCGATGCTGAAGTGACCGACCATCGTTTGCAGACGGGTTTCCGCTTCGTGTTGCAGATGCTCTTCAAAACGACGAACGTCAGCGGCAAAGCGATGCAGACTTAGGCTCGCTGAGCCTGGCAGCACATGCAGCAGATGGATAACCCCTTTATCCTGGGCCAGAAATTCTGCATGGCGAATAGCCTTGTCGCTCAGTTCCATTTCGAATACATCAACAGGCATTATGATTGTGTTGTACATAAACATTCTCCTTGTCATTACATGAACACATAACAGCATAGTATTAAAAATGATTCTGTCAGTCACGACACAGATTTATGTTTTGCGAACATGAAAGAAAGCGAGGAGCAGGGAGATCTAACCGGAAAGAGGATGCGGATGCATCCCCTGTAAGATAAAGCGAGTGGCTTTGATAAGACAGAGTTAGCGCAGGTAGTCGCCTGCAGCTTCAGGCTGGTACTCAAGCTCAATAACTTCGAGGTGCGTTGAGGTCCCGCCTGGCAGTTCCCAGTGAATGGTATCACCAACGCGCAGCCCCAAAAGTGCAGCGCCGACAGGTGCCATTACCGAAAGCTGTGTGCTGCTGTCAGTCATAGTGGCCGGATACACCAGGGTACGCACACGGACTTCGCCATCACTCAGATTGCGGAATTTCACGCGGCTGTTCATGGTCACGACATCGTGCGGCATGGTTTCTGGAGAACACATTTGGGCACGATCCAGCTCGGCGTTAAGGGCGTCGGCAATCGGTAAACCAGCAAACGCAGGTTGCTCCAACAGGCGGTCAATGCGTTCCGCATCGAGGTCGTTAATGATGATAGTTGGTCTGGACATTTATTACTCCATGTCGTCGATACTGCGGGTGCGCAGGTAAATAATCCCAAAAGAAAACCCTCACCGTCAGGCGGCAAGGGTTTAGCTTTTATGATGATACTGAGACTTACCCCATGTTTGAAGTGATTTAGTTCACATTCAGGCAAATCATCAATATTGTCGCGTATGGTGTAATGTCAGTCAGTTAAGCATTATGGGGAACATGTGATCCCGGCTCAGGGTTCCGTTCACCTCAGCGGCATCACTTGTCTGAGGCACAGCCCCCGTGAACGGGCAAGGGAGGCTCGCCGCCGCCTCCCTTGCAACCCAGGCTCCCGGCGGGAAAATCGTCGCTACGCGATTCATTCGTCTTATGCCGTCTGCCTGTCGGGTCGGGGCCGAGCCTGCGTCCCTGCAGGCCGTCCCCTCTGCCCGCATCCCTGCGGGCAGACCCGGTCAACCGTCAACGCCTCATCGATTTTCAGCCGGACCGGTGTCATCGCTGCAACGCTCTGACTTCCAGCTCAATCTGTTTTGCTGTTTAAACAAAAAATACAGTTGGTCAGGTGTGGGCTGGTCCGGCTGAAAATTGCCGACGTGTTTCCGCAAGGCCGGGAGAGCCAGCATGGATGCTGGCTCAGGGCGCGCTTTACAGGGATGTTTCCTCGCGCCCGGCCCGGTAGCCTGGAGGAATAAGCGGAGGGTATTGCGCAGCAACAATTTTCCCGCCGGGAGCCGGGATTGTTAAGGGTACGGCGATAGTACCCTTAACACGTTCACAGGCAGTATGGTTTCAGATAAGTGAAAAACATAAGGTGAACGGAACAATACACCAGAGGCAACAGATTCATTACCTTCGGTTCGTTAACTGACAAGCATTACGCGTATGGTGTGATTTTAGCCGAAAAACGTGATCGTTCTCCAATTTGCATTATGCTTTTTAAGCGCTCGCTGCGGGCGCGTCAAACAACTCAGTGTTCCGCGACAGGAGATCTCATGAGCCAGTACGACAAACTTACTTTGAAAGACGGCAGCTATTTGCATTTTAAAGACTGGGGAAGTGGACAGCCCATTGTCTTCAGTCATGGTTGGCCGCTGACGGCAGATGCGTTTGAGGATCAGATGTTGTTCCTCGGGTCGAAAGGATTTCGTGTGATCGCCCATGACAGGCGTGGCCATGGGCGTTCGGCCCAACCCTGGGATGGTCACAATATGGATCAGTATGCTGACGATCTGGCTGAACTTACCGCGCATCTCAATCTTAAAGATGCCGTCCATGTCGGACACTCTACCGGCGGTGGGGAAGTGGCTCGTTATATTGGCCGGCATGGGACGCAGCGGGTGGCAAAAGCGGTGTTAATTGGCGCGGTGACGCCCATCATGATCAAGACTGACTTTAATCCAAATGGCGTGCCGAAAGAGGTATTCGATGGCATCCGTGAGGGGGTTGTGAACGATCGCGCCGCCTTTTTCTATGAATTAACCGCTGCATTCTATGGCTACAACCGTCCTGGCGCAAAAGAGTCGAAAGCCGTCGGGGAAAGTTTTGTTGAACAGGGTTTACAAGGTTCCATCAAAGCGTTGTACGACTGTATCCACGCGTTTTCGGAAACAGATCTGCGTGAGGACCTCAAAAAGATGACCATCCCGACGCTGGTGATCCACGGTGATGACGATCAGATTGTCCCGTTTGAAACCTGCGGAAAGATCGCGGCGGAAATACTGCCTGATTCGCAGTTGAAGGTATATGTCGGCGGCTCGCATGGCATTTGCACCACCCATAAACAACAGATCAACGGTGACCTGCTCAACTTTATTCAGTCGTAATCGTTGGCAGATTGTTCTACGCTGATCTTCTTTTTCCAGGGGGATGAGCGAAGCATAATTTGTGCTGCGCTGACGTTAACTTCAACAGGGAACGCTATGTATTTCTATCAACCGTCACAGGGACACGGCTTACCGCATGACCCGCTAAATGCCATCATTGGACCGCGCCCGATTGGCTGGATTGCGTCGCGTGACGGCAATGGTCGGCACAATCTGGCACCATACAGTTTCTTTAACTGTTTTAACTATCATCCGCCGATTATCGGTTTCGCTAGCAGCGGCTGGAAAGACAGCGTGCAGAATATTATCGAAACCGGTGAATTTGTCTGGAACCTGACGACTCTTGAGCTGGCCACTGCGATGAACGAAACGTCAGCCAGCTTGCCGCACGGTGAGGACGAGTTTTTTGCCGCCGGGCTTAGTAAAGCAGATAGCCGGATAGTCAACGTGCCGCGCGTGGCGCAAAGCCCGGTCAATTTTGAGTGTCGCTTATCGCAAAGCCTGCAACTGACTACCGCTGATGGCTCACCGGTTGATACCTGGCTGGTATTGGGGGAAGTGGTGGGCATCCACATTGATGAAACACTCCTGGAAGACGGCATCTATCAGACGGCGAAAGCGAAGCCGGTACTGCGTGCAGGTGGGCCAACGGCGTATTATTCGATCAGTGAAACACACCGTTTTGATTTAGTTCGCCCGGATGCACGAGCAAAACGCTGAGCTTACGGACCGACGCCAGCTTGCAGCGTCGGTCGCAAGTTTCAATATCCCACTTTGTCGATAATAAACTGTTTACCGCAGCTACCCGGATGCGGTTGCGGTAAGAATGACCGTGCAGATAACGTCTGGTTGATGTTGTCGGCTTTCAGGGATAACTGGATCTCAGTGAGATACGCCGGATTGCCGTGGCAGCTTAGCTTCACAGCTTTGACGTTCTCTTTGCCCCAGCTTTTGGCAACTGCGGCGTCAAATGCGTTACGGCTGACAGTTTTGCCGTAGTTTTCCGCCAGGAATTTGCCCACCTCGCTGTTCTTAACCTCATTATTCAGCCGTACCATCGTGCCAAAGTACGCGTCGGGATCAAAACCGAAACACGCGCCATGTTTGGCATACTCGTAACGTTCCAGACAGGATCTCCCTCCAGCGCCGGGCATTACGGCGCTGAGTTTTGCTGCGCTTTCCAGCGACAGCCCGGTTTCGGGGGCCGCGCATTTACGGCTGGCACGTGCTTCAGGCAGGTTGGGAATAGGGCGAGTCGCGCAGCCAAAACGCATCCAGCGGCGGTTGTCGACTCCACGGGCGGCAATGGATTTAGGCAGGCTGGGCCATAAACCGTGAACGGTCAGGAAATCCGCTTTGTCTGCGCTCTCTTTTTGTAAACGACATTCGTCAGGCTCCTGACGATTACGCTCGTGTTGGCTCTGACAAAATCCGGTTTGCCAGGAGAGGGCCAGCACGTAGCTGTCAAAATCAGCGTACTGTTTTGCCTGAAGTTCATCGGCCTGAGCTGCAGAAACCGGCAGCAGGAGTGCTGCCAGCAACGAAGAATAACGCCATGTTGATGTCATGATGATTTCGGATACTTATATAAATTCTGAATATCATCTATTTAATCATAAAAAATGCCAGTCAGGTTTAGCTGACTGGCATCATTTTCATCAGGTGTGAACCGAAATGATTAGCTCCACATTGCCAGAATCGGCCAGCCGACCAGCAGAAGCATAGAGATGTAGATAACGCCGAAGATAGCACCCAGACGCCAGTAGTCTTTGGACTTCACATAACCACATCCGTAGATGATAACGCCAGGGCCTGTTGCATATGGAGTCAGACAGCCCATGATACCGATGGACAGTACCAGCAGGATACACAGGTGTTCCATTGGCACGCCCGGGATACCTTTACCGACAGCCAGAATAACCGGCAGCATGGTGGCAGTGTGTGCAGAAAGGCTGGCAAACAGGTAGTGAGCAAAGTAGAACACCAGCACCAGCACGATTACGGTCGCGTTAGGCGAGAAGCCTTCCAGGTGCGTGCTCATGGTGTTGGCGAACCAGTCGATGAAGCCTGAACGGGTTAAACCATTCGCCATAACGACCAGCGTGGCGAGGTTAACCAGGGTGTTCCATGCGCTGTTATAGCGGGTAATGTCTTTCCACGGTACCACGTGCAGCGCCAGCATCAGGGAGACAGCAAGCAAACCCACTGCGGTTGCATCAATCAGTTTACCACCGAAGACCCACAGGCCCAGGCTGAGCAGAACCAGACCGATCAGCGTTATCTCTTTACGGGTCAGTTTACCCATGCCTTTCAGTTCATCACCGGCCCATGCGGCAACTTCAGCACTGTGAGTGACTTCTGGTTTGTACAGAACGTATGACAACCACGGAGCAACGATCAGCAAAATAATACCGACCGGCAGGAAGCTGAGGAACCATTGCAGCCAGCTGATTTGAATACCGGCAATTTTGTTGACGAATTCCAGACCCAGTACGTTTGGCGCAGCGCCGGTCACGAACATAGAGGAGCTCAGGCTGGTACTGATTACCATCATCCACATCAGGTATCCGCCGATACGGCGCGCGGAAGGATCGTTCGGGAATGATTTAAACAGCGGTGGCAGGTTTTTGATAACCGGGAATACGGTACCACCGGTACGCGCGGTGTTAGACGGTGTAAACGGCGCCAGCAGAATGTCGATGATAACAATCGCATAGCCCAGCGTCAGGGTGCGTTTACCCATAAATTTCACCAGAAACAGCGCGATACGACGACCCAGACCGGTGACTTCATAACCCAGTGCGAAGATAAACGCACCAAACACCAACCACACGGTGGTGCTGGAGAAGCCCGCCAGACCCCATTTCAGCGCTTGCTTACCCGCTTTAAATGCCGGGTCGGCCAGTTCTGAAGCATCAAACAGCAGATAGTTGCTGCCGATAACGCAGATCGTTACGGCGATAAAGCTGATCGCTGTTGCCGGAATTGGCTCGAGGATCATACCGACGATCATCGCCACAAACACGGCAAAGTAGTGCCAGGCCTGTGGAGGCATTCCATCAGGGACGGGGATAAGAAACATGACGCCCATTACGACCAATGGGGCCAGTAACTTCCATATTTTATCTTTTGCTAAAGACATGTGTGTGATTCTCCGGAAAGGATCTTTAATTGTGATAATGATGAACTTGTGAAATCTGAGCTAAGAACCAGGTGACGATCAGCAGATCGGCGCAGCCTCCGGGACTGAGGTTGCGTTCAATGCACTGTTGGTCGAACTGGTGTAGGTATTCGAGATCGGCAGGGGTACGAATCCCCCCTTGCTGCATCAGGGCGGTGGCCTGCTGCTGTAGCCAACGCAGACCTTCTGCGCCGCCACGTGAAGCCACGTTGGTGTCGCCGTTGATAGACATCAGCAGCAATAAAGTGTCGAGTAACGCCAGTTCAGGGTCGCGGCCCTGAGTCAGCAGTGCGCGGTAGTGCGGCAGGGCATGCTGGATGACTAGCGGGTATCCCGCTTCGGCTTCGCCCCGTGCGCCGGTTAATCCCAGTTGCTGATAAAGACGTTGGCCTGCCGTGAGTTGTTGATTGTTCTGGCGCAGTTCGCGCTCGGTCAGACCACGGCAAAATGTTGCTGCCGTAGAGCAAATGGTTTCAGCGGTAACAGTTAGTTGGAGCTGGTGCAGGCGGCCAATGGCGGCGCACAGCAGGCCCAGAGAAAAGATGCTGCCTTTGTGGGTATTCACCCCAGCGGTGGCGCGGAACATATCAGCTTCGCAGGCCATGCCCAGCGGGCGCAGTCCTTTCAATACATCCTCAGGCGACAGCTGTGCGCTAAACGCCCCATATTCAATAAAACGTGGCAGCCAGGCCTGAATAGCCTCGGCGCTGCGATGAAAATCTTCCAGCGCCATATCTTTATGCGCGCCGTTGTTAATACGATCTACCAGACCGGGTTTGGGTGACAGGTTGACTTCAGTCAGCATGGCGCGCCACGCGAGCGTTGCGTAAGCATCAGGCAGATCCAGAGGAAGGACTGCATTATTGGTTGATGTTGCGGGAATCGGCATCATGCAGCAGTGCCTCCATCTGAGTGAGTAAGTCGGAAAGTGCGTGGGTTTTACCCCGCGCACAGTCGGCAGCACTTTGCTCGCACAGCAGACAGCGGCGGGCAGGGAGTGCGAAATGACGCCGGGACAGAATTTCCCCTTCAGGGGTCAGGACATCGATGTCCCATAGCCGTCCCAGCGGGTGTGAATGCTCAAGTTCAATCGTGGCGAGCTTGAGGTCGTGGGCCGGAGCCTCAATAGACAAAAGACCTTCTGGACCGCTGGCAGAAACCAGCGCTGTTTGCTCCCTGACAATCCAGGCAGATTGTTCCGCCAGCGCGAGCAAGGCGGTTACGCCGTGATTAAAGATGCGACGGGTTAATTCGCTGTCTTTAATCGGACCCGGTGCGACTACGGTAAACGAGACCAGTGGTGCAGAGTGGCGTGTCAGCCAGTCCTGTTGCCTTGCTTGTCTCTCATCGCGGCTGGCGAGCAGCTCGGGAATCGAAACCGCGTGTTGGGTGGCGAGTTCAGGGAGCAGGCGCATGGCTTATTCCTTCACCTGATGCACAACGTCAATCACTGAACCGTCGCGATAACGCACAACGGCAATCACGCGGTCAGTGAATTCGATAGCGCGTGGCTGACCGGTGAGTTGCTGTGCACGTTCGCGCAGCCATTCAATGGACACCACTTTCATACCGGCTTCTTTCAGTCGTTCTGCCAGTTCCGGACGTGCAGGGTTGACGGCGATACCGTGGTCAGTGACCAGAATGTCAACGCTGGAGCCAGGGGTTACGCAGGTCAGCACGTTATCAACCAGCGTCGGGATGCGTCCGCGAACCAGCGGTGCGACGATGATGGAAAGCGCTGCGGCCACAGCCGTATCACAGTGTCCGCCGGATGCGCCTCGCAGTACGCCGTCAGAACCGGTCAGTACGTTCACATTGAAGTTGGTGTCTACTTCTAATGCGCTCAGTACCACCACATCCAGACGGTCAACGGATGCGCCTTTTGAACCCCAGTTGGCATACTGGTTTGCACTGATTTCAATGTGGTTTGGGTTGCGGGCCAAGGACTCAGCCGCGTTACGGTCGAAGCTCTGCACGTCCAGCAGTTTGCGAATCAGGCCTTTTTCATGCAGATCCACGATGGTGGCGGTGATGCCGCCCAGCGCGAAGTCAGCACGGATATCGCGGCTGCGCATTTTGTCTTCCAGGAAACGCGTCACGGCCAGAGAAGCGCCGCCGGTGCCTGTCTGCAGTGAGAAGCCTTCATTGAAGTAGCCGGAGTTAGCAATGACCTCTGCCGCGCTACGGGCGATTAACAGTTCACGCGGGTTAGTGGTCATGCGGGTCGCATCAGCACCGATTTTGTCCGCATCGCCGACCTGATCGATCTGCACGATCAGATCTACCTGATCCTGTGTAATGCTGGCCGGGTTATGTGGATAGGTCAGCAGTTGTTCAGTCAGCAGGACAACCTGTTTCGCGTTTTCGGCGTCTACGCGGGCATAGCCCAGTGAGCCGCAGCATGCTTTACCGGTATAACCGTTGGCGTTACCAAACTGGTCGCAGGACGGTACGCCGAGGAACGCCACATCAATGCTGAGTTCGCCGCTTTGTACCAAGTGTACACGTCCACCGTGGGAGTGAATCTGTACCGGTTCGGCCAGCAGGCCACGGGAGATCTCTTCCGCCAGCGGGCCACGCAACCCGGAGGTATAAATACGGCTGACCACGCCCTGACGGATGTGCTCAACCAGCGGAGCATGGCAATCGCTCAGAGAGCTGGAGGCCAGCGTCAGGTTTTTGAAACCCATACTGGCGATGGCGTCCATCACCAGGTTAATGGTCAGATCGCCACCGCGAAAAGCGTGGTGGAAAGAGATGGTCATGCCATCCTGTAAACCCGAACGACGAATGGCGTCTTCCAGGTTAGCGCACAGCTTTTTGTCGCGCGGTTTTTGCGCCTGTAGTTCTACTTTTGCGGTGCTCTGATAAGCGGAAAGCTCACTTTCTGCATGACGGCTCCAGGTCGCCACGCGATCCTGGCGTTGAGACTGTTCGATTTTCTGCGTCATTTTTTTGCCTTATTCTTCGCGAATGCCGGAAAGTTCTGCACGGGAGATAACCAGAAGGGCGCGCTCGATAACCGGGCTGTCGACCATTTTGCCGTTCAGGGAAACCACTCCACGACCTTCGCGGGCAGCGGCTTCAGCGGCTTCTACGACCAAACGGGCGTGAGCCAGCTCTTTGCGCGTCGGGGCGTACAGGTTATGCAGGAGTTCGATCTGGCGCGGGTTGATGAGCGACTTGCCGTCAAAACCCAACTGCTTGATGTGTGCGGCTTCGTGCAGGAAACCTGCTTCGTTGTTGGCATCGGAATACACGGTGTCGAACGCCTGAATACCGGCAGAACGTGCAGCCTGCAAAATAGAGCAGCGGGCAAACAGCAGTTCAGTACCCTCTGGCGAGCGTTCAGTGCGCAGGTTACGCACATAATCTTCCGCACCCAGAGCAATACCGATCAGGCGCTCGGAAGCGTGGGCAATTTCTACCGCACGGGTAATGCCTAACGGCGACTCAATGGCGGCTAACAGGCCGGTGCTGCCGGGTTCACGGCCACAGGCGTTCTCGATGCGCAGAATTTCACTTTCGATGTCGATGACATCCTGCGCGGTATCGGTCTTCGGTAAACGTACGATGTCAGCACCGCCGCGTACCACTGCTTCAAGGTCGTTGATGCCCCATTCGGAGTCGAGGGCGTTTACACGCACGATGGTTTCAACGTCGTGATACAGCGGATGCTGCAGCGCGTGGTACACCATGCGGCGAGCGGTATCTTTTTCACGCAACGCGACGGAGTCTTCCAGGTCGAACATCAGTGCATCTGCCGGGTAGATGAACGAGTTGCTGACCATGGCGGCATTGGCACCCGGTACGAACAACATGCTGCGGCGAGTACGGGTTTTACGTTGTTGCAAAGATGCGGAAATCACTGGCAATCCTCCCATGGCAGTGCCGGAATACCGCCAGCGCGGGCCAGTAGTGCTTCCAGTCGCGCACGTAAAATGCAGTCCAGTGCGCCTTTATCATCAACATTTAATTGCACGCCGCGTACGTTGTAGCGGGACAGAACGTCCAGGATGGTGGTCCGGATGGCATCACCGAACTGTTTTTCGACGCTACTGTTAACCTGCAGGTCAATATCCTGCGAATCGAGTGGGGCGATGCGAATCATCACATCACCGGACTCGAGTGTGCCTGCGACGGCTGCCTGGTTTATTTTCATTTTTCACCTGTTGCTAATGCGGGGGTATTTTGGCGGACTGCCGCACCTGATGAGGCTCGTTCAACCATGCTTTGCAGATAGTGCAGCGTGGCGTCAGGGACCAGGGATGCGATAGCCGTGAGATCTTTTTTAACCAGCAACTTGCGCACCCAAGAGGCGGAAATCGGCATCTCCTGGAAGCACAGCCGCTCAATTTCCACCAGTTCAATCGGTGGGGCGGGAAGCGTTGGGGTCTCCAGCCAGTAGCGCATATCGTTGTTGTACTGGGAGGTGACGGTGCAATACGGCTCGGTACCGACGAAACGATGTGTAACGCCGAGAGCCGGTGCCAGGTACTGGCGGAAGATTTTCAGGTCTATTTCGGTGTAGCAGTGGTTAATAACGCTCTGCTCTTTGATGAAGTAGCACGGGAACGTGGCGCGGGAAATGATGTATTCCGAACCGCGATGCACGGTTAAACGTGGAATATCTTTTGTCCCTTTAAGCACCAGATCCAACCGGTCTTCATACGGAAACCGTGAGGTATCCTCTTTGACCAAAAACAGATGCAGCCAGTCACATTGTGCGGCCGCCTGTTGGATCAGAAAACGATGTCCGTTGGTGAAGGGGTTGGCGTTCATGACGATGCAACCAATTTTTTTCCCTTCACGACGCTGTTTTGCCAGAGATTCAGCGTAACGTTTCAGACGCGTGGTGCTGTTTTCCATCAGCACCATAATGCCGGGAACGCTGGTCAGCGTAGAAAAGCCACACTGTTTAAACAGCGATTCGTACTCGGTTTTGGTATAGATGAAGAGGTGCGTACAGTGGCGCTCATAGGCGAGGTTGATTAACTCGGTCGCCAGCGTCAGCGCTAAGCCTTCGCCCCGTACGGATTCGCAGATGGCGACACATTTAATAATATTCCCAGCGATACCGCCGCAGGCAATCAGGCGGTCGTCACGGGTGACGGTGATAAATACTTCGACGGTGGTGTCAACGCTCAAATCATTCTCTTTCAGAAATTGCGTGATAGCCGCCATCTTTTTATTTTCTGAGCGTTTAACTTGCGTGAATATATTATTACCGAACATAGTGAATAGAGCCCCGATGCTATATTTGTTACTGGGTTTCTGTTTTTGTTGCTCTGCTTAGCAACCTGATAACGTTTTGTTTGCAATTGAAGGGAATGGTTTTTTATTACGGAGTATTTCTTTTTTTCCCTGCTGCATACATCGTAAGGGGTATTTTGGAGGTAATTTTTGATTTATTTCACAATAAGTTAGAAGGTTTTAATGTGTTTTATGGTTTTAAGTTTTTTAATTAATTTAACCTCGAAATAGCGTGTGGTTTTAATTTGTTTAATTGATTTAAAGTGGGGAATCTGCAACGATCTTGTTTTATACCGTAACGTGTAAATAAAACATTTCTATTACAACTACAATGAGAAATAAGTTTCGGGTAACGTGGATGAGGAAGATATATGGCTGAGCAGAAAAATAAAACACGGTTTCCTTTTTTCCGCAGCCTGGCGTTTCCTTTACGCATCTTTCTGCTTATTTTGGTCGTTTCTGTTTTTATCATCGCCGCCCTGGCACAATACTTTACCGCCAGCTTCGAAGATTATCTGGCCGCGCATGTCCGCGATATGGCAATGAACCAGGCCAAAATCATCGCCTCTAACGAGAGTATCATTACGGCGGTTAAACATCGTGATTACAAGCGTTTGGCGACGATTGCCGACAAACTGCAGAGCGGAACTGACTTCGACTATGTGGTTATCGGGGATACCAACTCCATTCGTCTATATCATCCGAACCCGGAAAAAATTGGCTACCCGATGCAGTTCACCAAACCCGGTGCGCTGGAAAAAGGGGAGAGCTACTTTATTACCGGTAAAGGGTCCATCGGGATGGCAATGCGCGCTAAAACGCCCATCTTTGATGACGATGGCAAAATCATTGGCGTAGTCTCAATTGGTTATCTGATCAGCAAAATCGATAGCTGGCGATCGGATTTCTTACTCCCGATGGCCGGTGTGTTTATCTTGCTGTTGTTGGTACTTATGCTGCTCTCCTGGTTTTTCGCTGCCCATATTCGTCGGCAGATGTTGGGTATGGAACCGAAACAAATTGCGCGGGTGGTACGTCAGCAGGAAGCGTTGTTCAGCTCGGTATATGAAGGATTGATTGCCGTGGATCCTGATGGATATATCACCGCAATAAACCGCAGTGCGAGGAAAATGCTGGGGCTGTCTTCACCAGGGCGAAAGTGGCTTGGAAAACCGGTGAGTGAGGTGGTTCAGCCAGCGGACTTTTTCACCCAACAGATTGCGGAAAAACGACAGGATGCGATGGTAAACTTTAATGGCCTGAGCGTTATCGCCAACCGTGAAGCGATTCGCTCTGGTGACGAACTGCTTGGGGCAATCATCAGTTTTCGTAGTAAAGATGAAATTGCTACCCTTAATGCGCAATTAACGCAGATCAAACAGTATGTAGAGAGCCTGAGAACGCTGCGTCATGAGCACCTGAACTGGATGTCGACTATCAATGGCCTGCTGCAAATGAAAGAATATGACAAGGTTCTGGCCATGGTGCAGGGAGAATCCCAGGCGCAACAGCAACTGATTGACAGCCTGCGTGGCGCGTTTGCCGATCGTCAGGTCGCCGGTCTGTTGTTTGGCAAGGTGCAGCGCGCGCGGGAACTGGGCCTCACCATGACTATCGTTCCGGGGAGCCAACTGCATCAACTCCCCGAGGGGCTGGATAGCACAGAGTTTGCAGCAATTGTTGGCAATCTGCTTGATAATGCATTCGAAGCGAGCTTGCGCACCCAGCAAGGCAACAATGTCGTAGAGCTCTATTTGAGCGATGAAGGGGATGACGTGATCATCGAAGTTGCCGATCAGGGATGCGGTGTGCCGGAAGCATTGCGTGAGAAAATATTTGAACAGGGTGTGAGCACCCGTACCGATGAACCAGGTGAACATGGCATCGGTTTGTATCTAATTGCAAGTTATGTGAGGCGCTGTGACGGGGTGATTACGCTCGAAGATAACTCCCCTTGCGGTACCTTATTTTCTTTATTTCTTCCGAAAGTGAAAAAAAATAATGACGGAACCATTAACGCTGTTGATCGTTGAGGATGAAACGCTACTGGCGGAAATGCATGCTGAATATATCCGCCATATACCCGGTTTCAGCCAGATATGGCTGGCGGGTAATCTTGAGCAGGCGAGGATGATGATTGAGCGTTTTAAGCCCGGTCTGATACTGCTCGATAACTACTTGCCGGACGGCAAGGGAATTACGTTGCTGCATGAGCTGACCCAGGCGCGCTATCCGGGCGGCGTAGTGTTTACCACGGCGGCCAGCGATATGGAAACGGTCTCCGAGGCCGTGCGCAGCGGTGCGTTTGATTACCTGGTCAAACCCATTGCCTACGAGCGGCTGGGGCAGACCCTGACGCGTTATCAGCAACGTCGACGCATGTTGGCGGGGAATGACAGCGCCAGCCAAAAGCAGATTGATGAAATGTTTAATGCCTACGCGCGGGGCGAACCGAAAGGGGATTTACCGACCGGGATTGATGCGTTAACACTGAATGCAGTGTTGAAATTATTCGCCGACCCGACGGTACACCATACTGCGGAAACGATCGCCCAGGCGCTTACCATCAGCCGAACGACTTCCAGACGCTACCTGGAGTACTGTGCCAGCCGTCATTTGATTATTGCGGAGATTATTCACGGTAAGGTGGGTAGGCCGCAGCGTATTTATCATGGCGGCTAAATGCTGATTTCTGACGTAGGCCGGATAAGATGCTTTAGCATCGACATCCGGCAATGGTGCGGTTTAAATGCCGGATGCGGCGTAGATGCCTAATCCGGCCTAAATTTCACTGAGTATCAGCCGCCAACGACGGCTGAAGAAGAACCTGGTACCATCACTTCAGTTGCGATAATCACCACCAGCAGTCCAACCAGAACCGGAACCGAAGTACGTTTCACCACTTCGAACGGAGAAATCTTTGCCATACCTGCTACAGCGACAACCACGCCGGAGACCGGGGAGATGGTGCGCCCAAGGTTTGACGCCTGCAGCATCGGGATAACAAGGTAAGCCGGGTTAATGCCGGAAGAATGCGCCAGCTTAGGGATCATCTCAACGAAGGCGTAGAACGGGGCGTTACCGGAACCCGTAGTCATTGCCGCCAACATAGTCAGGATCACCAGCACCATCATCAAGATAATGCTCGCTGAACCAAACGAGGTGGCGATAGAAATCAGACTCTGAATAAAGCCGATTGTGCTCAGACCCTGGGCAAAAACACCCGCAGCGACTAACAACATCACCACGTTAGCAAAGGCATCCGCCATGCCACGGTAAGCGACTTCCAGACCAGAGAAAACCTTTTGGGTGTTGAACCCACGTACGAACTCCAGAATAGCCGCGATGAGCATGCACAGAACCAGAATCGTAATGATGTGCAGCTGCGGGCCCCATTTACCATCAAAAATCAGGACGCCAACGATCGGGGTAAACGGCAGAATGGCGTAAAATGACGGGGCAGTCGTGGTGATTTCAGCCACATCTAACATTTCATGAGAAATGTTCTCTTTTTTATCCAGAAAACGCTGCCAGAAAAAGTGGGCAATCGCCATAGCAATGATGGCGGCAATGGAAATTGGCAGCGTGGTTTTAAAGGCGAAATCGATCAGCGGCATTTCCGCAGCTTTTGCCGCCAGCACCACATCACCGGATGTTGGTGAAAGAATAATTGCAGCAGGGGAGGCACAAATAGCCGCTGCAGCGCCACGGCTGATTCCAACGTTAACCATGACCGGGAACAGTGTTGCCATCAGCAATACGCCCAGACCGGTTGCTGAAGAAACCGCCAGTGACATCAGGCAGGCGACAAAATAGGCGGCAATCATTAGCAGGTAAGGAGAGTTGATGTATTGAAGGGGCTTGGAGGCCAGCTTAACGACCATATCGTTCGCGCCAATATGGGTCATATAGGCGGCAAAACCACACAGCATCATGATCATCATGCCGAGATCGCCACCACGGCTCATCAGCAAAATTTTAATATATTCAACAATGTCTGTTGCCGTATAGCCCGTCGATGCCGCGCTGGATGGCAACACTTTATGCCCCATCAGCGCACTGATAATCAGCAAAACCAGACCGCCAACAAACAGTACGCCTGTCGCGGAATAACCTTTAATGATGTAGCGCGCTACACCCACAATAACCACAACTCCAATAAGGAGTTCAATAAATGTCAACATCGTTTCCCCTGTCGCATTGCTGCCCAGAAAGTAAAAAAACTAAAAAAAGTAAAAAGTGGTGACAGAATGTGCCTAATAAACCGATTACTCTTGCTGATTAAAATCAATAAAAATACGGATTCAAGCGATGGCTTAGCCGTTTTTTCAGCATCGTGGTTAAAAAAAGAATCTCACAATAAAAAACTGTGAAGTGCAGCGACGGTGTGTGTGTTTTGTGGTGATATTGATTCTTAATTGTTAATTTATTGTAATGTTATTTAACTTTTCCCGGAGGAAAGAACAATTTATTGGCAATAAAGAGAAAATAGTTCCTATGAGATGGCTCAATAAATTAAGGGCTAATTATCTTAAAAATTACATGCTGAGGAATATTCTGATTTTTTAGCTGCGCATTTTTGTTAAGCTAACATTAAGGTTGGGTTTGCTACAATTAATAATAAATCCCAGGACGGTAATTAAGTTGTGATTGTCGCTAAACGATATTTTCTCATTTTTTCATTTCTTTTTATTCAGTTAGCTTTCATTCCCCAGGGCGCAGCTGAAGATAAAGGCTGGTTCGCTACTTTTAAAGACAACGTCAGTGAAACCTGGCAGCAGCCGGAACATTATGATTTGTATATACCGGCTATTACCTGGCATGCACGCTTTGCCTACGATAAAGAAAAAACGGATCGCTACAATGAACGCCCGTGGGGGGCAGGATTTGGTCAATCCCGTTGGGATGATAAAGGTAACTGGCACGGACTTTATATAATGGCCTTTAAGGATTCCTACAATAAATGGGAGCCCATTGGTGGTTATGGCTGGGAAAAAACCTGGCGACCGCTGGCCGATGAAAATTTCCATACAGGTCTCGGTTTTACCGCCGGTTTTACCGCGCGTGATAACTGGAACTACATTCCGGTACCCGTACTGTTACCGCTGGCATCGATAGGGTATGGTCCGGCAACGTTCCAGATGACCTACATTCCGGGAACGTACAACAACGGTAACGTCTACTTTGCGTGGATGCGTTTCCAGTTTTGATGGACTACCTGTATTGTCAGATGGATTATTAAAAAGTCTTTTTAAAACAGTGTGATAACAGCGTTAACTGAAAAATAACGCGACATTTATCACTTTTTGATAAAGTTCGACTGGACAAAGTGCACCACAATTGTTGTACTGATACCCGACACAGCATTTGTGTCTATTTTTCATGTAAAGGTAATTTTGATGTCTAAGATTAAAGGTAACGTTAAGTGGTTTAATGAATCCAAAGGATTCGGTTTCATTACTCCGGAAGATGGCAGCAAAGACGTGTTCGTACACTTCTCTGCAATCCAGACCAATGGTTTTAAAACTCTGGCTGAAGGTCAGCGTGTAGAGTTTGAAATCACTAACGGTGCCAAAGGCCCTTCTGCTGCAAACGTAATCGCTCTGTAAGCATACGACAGCAAGCATTCAAAACCCGCTTAATTGCGGGTTTTTTTTCGCCTCAGTGTGCGGGAGAGGCCGAAACCAGCCAGAATGCCAGGGCGGTCATCGCAAATGATCCCAGCAGATTCGCCAGCACATTCACCATAGCCCAACCAAAGCGTCCTTCCTGTAGCAAAAACACCACCTCGGCCGAGAAAGTGGAAAATGTTGTTAGTCCCCCGCAAAAGCCAGTTGTAATCAGTACCTTCCACATTGGATCAATGTTTGTCATGCGATTAAACCATGCCAGACCCATACCAATGATAAATGCGCCAAGTAAGTTTGCAGCCAGCGTACCGAATGGAATGGCCTGATGTAGCGGGTTAAACCTCATGCTCAACATCCATCTTGCTACACTACCTGTACCACCACCGATAAAAACCGCTAAAAGGAGTTGTAACACTGCGTAATCCTGCTATTTGATTGTATATAGGATGAGTGTAACGCTGAATAATCGTGGTTGGCGAGCCTAACAACGTTTTCTGGAGGGAATATGTTCGTTGCAGCAGGGCAATTTGCCGTGGGACCTTCATGGGAAAAAAATGCAGAAACCTGCGTTTTACTGATGTCTCAGGCTGCGGGAGAGGGGGCATCGTTACTGGTATTACCGGAAGCGCTTCTGGCCCGTGACGATCTGGACCCTGACCTGTCAGTGAAATCAGCTCAATTGTTGGAAGGCGGGTTTTTGACGCGCTTGCTGCGAGAAAGCGCGCAAAACGAGATGACGACAATCCTGACGATTCATGTTCCCTCTGTGCCTGGACGGGCGTTTAACATGCTGGTGGCGCTACGGGCAGGTCAGGTAGTTGCCCATTACGCTAAATTACATCTCTACGACGCCTTTTCGATTCAGGAGTCACGAAATGTGGATGCAGGGGACGCCATAGCGCCGCTGCTGGACGTAGGCGGGTTAAAAGTAGGGTTAATGACCTGTTATGATCTGCGCTTCCCTGAGCTGGCGCTGGCGCACGCATTGCAGGGAGCGGAAATTCTCGTATTACCCGCAGCCTGGGTACGGGGATCGCTTAAAGAGCATCACTGGTCTACGCTTTTGGCTGCAAGAGCGTTAGATGCAACGTGTTACCTGATTGCGGCGGGAGAGTGCGGTAATAAGAATATCGGCCAAAGCCGGGTCATCGACCCTTTTGGTGTGACCATTGCTGCTGCGGCGGAAACGCCTGCACTAATTATGGCCGAGGTTTCTGCAGAGCGGGTAAGGCAGGTCAGAGCACAACTTCCGGTGTTAAGTAACCGACGTTTTGCGCCACCGCAATTATTATGACGTTTTTTTAAACAAGGCTTGATTCACCTTGTTACAGATTGCTATTGTGTGCGCGCGTCGAAAGGCCGTTAATATTCTCAGGTTAATATGGCGCTTTATGCAGCCTGGTTTAAGTGAAGAAGGTATCTATGGGTGAGATTAGTATTACCAAACTGCTGGTGGTTGCCGCACTGGTTGTTCTGCTGTTTGGTACCAAGAAGTTACGTACACTGGGTGGAGACCTGGGAACGGCAATCAAGGGCTTCAAGAAAGCAATGAACGACGATAATGCCGATGCTAAGAAAGATGCTGATGGTAGCGTTCAGGCTGAGAAGCTTTCTCATAAAGAGTAATGTCAGGAGCATGATGCTCATACTGCATACTCTGCATGAAAAAAAACCGGCAATTTGCCGGTTTTTTTATTACTGATATGTAAGTGAGTATTACACGATTACTTCACTTCCAGCCCTTTGGCCTGCATGTCTGCATGGTATGAAGAGCGAACGAATGGACCGCAGGCTGCATGGGTAAAGCCCATGGCCATAGCTTCGGCTTTCATCTCATCGAACTCATCCGGGCTTACATAGCGTTGAACCGGCAGGTGGTGACGGCTTGGCTGTAAATACTGCCCCAGCGTCAGCATGGTCACGCCATGACTGCGCAGGTCACGCATGACCTCAATGATTTCTGCATTGGTTTCGCCCAAACCAACCATCAGACCTGATTTAGTCGGAATCTCCGGGTGCGCTTCCTTGAAACGTTCCAGAAGCTTCAGTGACCAGTTGTAGTCTGCCCCCGGACGTACATTGCGATAAATACGCGGTACGTTTTCGAGGTTGTGGTTAAACACGTCTGGCGGCGTGGCGGTGAGGATATCCAACGCGCGATCCATACGACCACGGAAGTCAGGCACCAGCGTTTCGATTTTAATCGACGGGCTTTTCTCACGAATAGCGGTGATACAGTCAGCAAAGTGCTGAGCGCCGCCGTCACGCAGATCGTCGCGGTCAACGGAGGTAATGACGACATAGCGCAGCGCCATGTCAGCAATCGTCTGAGCAAGTTTTAACGGCTCGTTAGCATCCGGAGCAACCGGACGGCCATGGGCAACGTCACAGAATGGGCAACGGCGGGTACAGATTGCGCCGAGGATCATAAAGGTTGCGGTTCCGTGATTGAAACATTCAGCCAGGTTAGGGCAGGAAGCTTCTTCGCAGACAGAGTGCAGGCCATTTTTGCGCATTGCCGCTTTGATGCCCTGGATGCGAGTGGAGTCCGCTGGCAGTTTTATTTTCATCCATTCCGGTTTACGCAGCAGGGCTTCACGCTCTGTTGCCACATTTTTTACCGGGATAAGAGCCATCTTATCGGCATCGCGGTATTTAACACCGCGTTCCATCACAATGGGTTTACTCATAGCTTGCGTGTTCCAGTTGCGAATTACGAAGGAAAGCGTTTCAATTCAAGGGAATGTTGCATTTATCAACTATTTTTGAATTAGTGATACGCAGTATATCATTGAAACGGGCCAGAAAGCAGCCTGACAGGCTGGCAAAATGTAAAATAGTTGTTGTTTTGTGCCATTTGCCACAACATTTGCCGTGGCAAAGTATGACCGTATTTTCAGTCTGCAACGTACTCGTGCGGTGGGTTACCCAACAGCGCTAATATGTTGGCCAGCAGGCGTGGGCGAACGCTCTCGGTCGTGGCTGCGCTATCCCACTGCGATACTTTCGCCATCTCCATTCCGGCGTAACCACAAGGATTGATACGCAGGAAAGGCGATAAATCCATATCCACGTTGAGCGCTAAGCCGTGAAACGAACATCCTCTACGAATACGTAATCCCAAAGAGCAGATTTTCTTCTCCCCGACGTATACGCCAGGCGCATCGGCTCGCGGGTGGGCATCAATGCCGATTTCCGCAAGTGTATTGACGACGGTTTGTTCCAGCAGCGTAACCAGTTCACGAACGCCAAGTTTGCGACGCTTCAGATTCAACAGCACATACATGACCTGCTGGCCCGGCCCGTGGTAGGTCACCTGGCCGCCACGATCGCTCTGGATCACCGGAATATCGCCCGGCATCAGTACGTGCTCTGCTTTACCTGCCTGACCCTGGGTAAAAACAGGATAATGCTCTACCAGCCAGATTTCGTCATAACTGTTTTCATCGCGGGTATCGGTGAATTCGTGCATGGCCAGAGAAACTGGCTCGTAAGGTTGAAGACCGAGCTGGCGGACCAGAATTTTATCCTGATACAAAACGGCATCTCCGTAGATACTCACATAGAGTAGAGAATATAAAAGAGGGGGAAAAGTATATCACAGGAGGGAGGGGTTACCCGAGCGGGGATGCAGCGGGTAACCAACAGGTTTTTACAGTACCATGCGTACGATATCGATATTACCTAATTCTTCGTACAGCGTTTCAACCTGCTCAATGTGTGTAGCAGTAATAGTGATTGAGACCGAGTGGTAGTTGCCTTTGCTGCTCGGTTTTACCGTCGGAGAGTAATCACCTGGCGCATGGCGCTGTACCACTTCAACCACCTGATCAACCAGCTCAGGCAACGCCTGCCCCATTACTTTGTAAGTAAATGGAGTAGGGAATTCAAGCAGTTCGTTAAGTTTGGTTTTCATGTCAGCTCCGGCGTTACATCAATAAATAATAACTCCCACAGCGTGTGGGAGTTATCTGGATACCTAGTATATGGGGACGTAAATCACACTTTCAAGTGTTCGATTTTTAGCCAAACCAGTGATGGAACATTAATTTAATGTAATCAATGATTTTCCCAAAGAAGTTGCCTTCAGGGATTTCCTGCAGGACTACCAGCGGGCGCTGTTCGATGGTTTTGCCATCCAACTGGAAGTTGATGGTGCCAACAACCTGGTTTTTCTGCAGCGGTGCATGCAGTTCTGTGGTGTTCAGCACATAGCTTGCTTTCAGATCTTTCATGCGGCCGCGCGGAATAGTCAGGTAGACATCTTTATCTACGCCTAACGATGCGCGATCGGTGTTACCAAACCAGGCCGGTTCTGAAGCAAACTCTTTACCGACTTTCAGTGGATTCACGGTTTCAAAGAAACGGAAGCCCCAGGTCAGCAGTTTTTTACTTTCGGTTTCACGACCTTTATAGGTGCGGCCACCCATGACGGCAGAGATCAGACGCATCTGACCTTCGGTTGCGGATGCAACGAGGTTATAGCCAGCTTTGTCGGTATGACCGGTTTTGATACCGTCGACATTCAGGCTGTTATCCCACAGCAAGCCGTTGCGGTTTAACTGACGAATGCCGTTAAAGGTGAACTCTTTTTCTTTATAGATAGAGTATTCGTTAGGTACGTCACGAATCAGCGCCTGGCCAATCATCGCCATGTCGCGAGCCGAGCTGTACTGACCGTCAGCATCGAGACCATGAACGGTCTGGAAGTGGGTATTTTTCAGGCCCAGCGCGTTCACATAGCTGTTCATCAGACCGACGAAAGCATCCTGGCTACCGGCTGCGAAGTCCGCCATTGCCACACACGCGTCATTCCCGGATTGTAGGTTGATACCACGGATTAGCTGGGAAACAGGAACCTGCATTCCAGGTTTCAGGAACATCAACGATGAACCTTTAAACACCGGGTTACCTGTAGCCCAGGCGTCATTGCCGACAGTGACCAGATCGGTTTCTTTGAACTTGCCGGCTTTCATCGCCTGGCCGATGACGTAGCTGGTCATCATTTTGGTCAGACTGGCGGGGTCGCGGCGAGTGTCTGCGTTCTGTTCTGCCAGAACTTTGCCTGAATTGTAATCAATCAGGATATATGACTCCGCATCGATCTGCGGAACACCCGGGATCATGGTTTTAATATTCAGGTCATCGGCATGGGCAGCAGAGAGAGAAGCTGCGCAGAGAGCCGCGGTGAGCGCCATACGCTGCACGAAACGAGCGGAAAAAGTGGTCTTCATGGTCTGAACTACGACGTCCGTGATGAAATTTAAAAAAGTGCCCTACTATAGCAAATGCAAAACGGGCAGGCATCTGACTTTCCGCGTGACTTTGTTAATGTCATTTACAGAAACTGACAGTTCAGATACCTGATTTACGTTATTACACGCCGGTGATGAAGGACTGTAATTGCGCCTCGGATTGAAGACGCTGCTGCAATGTGGAGGCTTCAGCTTTGCTGGCGAACGGCCCCATCTGGATACGCCAGACTGCGCCATTTTGTACCACCCGACCAGGAACGCCAAACTGCTGGCTTAAACGTTTTTGATACTGCTGCGCACGCGACTGCTCGCTGACTGCGCCAACCTGAACCACGTAACGTCCGTTGGCTACTGCCGCTGGAGCAGGTGCCGCGACGGCGGCTGGTGTTGCTGCTGGTGCGGTTGGTGTTGCCGGTGCGGTGATGGTCGGTTGCGGAGCCGGAGTCGGCTCGCTACCTTCCAGCACGCCTGCGGCGAGGGTGGTTGGTGCACCGAGGAATCCACCGCTGTTCACTGGCGCACCGGTTGGATCATCGCTTTTCAGCGTGGAATTGCTGATCGGACGAATATCGCCTTGCGGCTGACCCGCATCCGATGGCGAAGGCATACTTCCCATATTACCGCCACCGCTTAAATCAGGACGCGCGGGCAGGGCATAGGTTTGCTTTGCGACTGTCGTACACGCCATACCCGGACCGGACAATGAACCATCCTGGGCGACGATGATCGGGTCGATACGCACTTTGGTGTTGTTGGAGGTATTCAGACGGTCTGCTGCTGCACGTGAAAGTGAAATCACGCGATCGTTGCCATAAGGGCCGCGATCGTTTATGCGCACGACAATCATCCTGCCGTTTGCCAGGTTAGTTACTCTGGCATAGCTTGGGACTGGCAGCGTGGGATGCGCTGCGGTCAGTTGCATCGGGTCGAACGCTTCACCAGACGCGGTTAAGTTGCTTCCGGGTTCCGCATCATAGATAGCGGCAAGTCCTGCCTGGCTAAAGCGGGAAGGATCCTGGACGATTTTGTAGCTCTTACCATCACGCTGATAGTCCTGATTCGCCGTTGGGTTCAGGGGTTCAAAGCGCGGATCGGCCCCGCTGATTTCAACAATCGGACCATTGCACACCGCAGGCTGCGGCGCGACAGCACCCTGTTGCTGACCATCATCACTCGAACACGCCGCGAGCATTCCTGCTGCGATGCAGATACCAAGCCACTGCTTACGCATTGCGTACCCCTTACACGCTTTTCGACAACATTTTTCTATGGGTGTGGATCGACATAACAATCCCGAACCCGGCCATCAGCACGATAAGTGCCGAGCCTCCGTAACTGACCAGTGGGAGAGGAACGCCAACCACGGGCAGAATACCGCTCACCATACCAATATTTACGAAGACATAAACGAATAATATCAACATTAAACCACCTGCCATGACGCGACCAAAGGTGGTTTGCGCGTGGGCAGCGATCCATAATCCGCGCATAATCAGCAAAATGTACAGCGCAAGCAGAATTAAGATCCCTACCAGACCCAGCTCTTCTGCTAGTACCGCGAAGATAAAGTCCGTGTGACGTTCGGGTAAAAATTCAAGCTGCGACTGCGTACCGTGCAGCCAGCCCTTGCCGCGTAGACCGCCGGAGCCAATAGCAATTTTAGACTGAATAATATGATAACCCGCACCCAGTGGATCGGTTTCCGGATCGAGCAACATCATGACGCGCTGACGCTGGTAATCATGCATCAGGAAGAACCACAGTATCGGGATAAACGCCGCAACCAGAACCACCGCAACACCGATTAAACGCCAGCTTAAACCAGAAAGGAACAGAACAAACAGACCGGAAAGGGCGACCAGTATTGAGGTACCGAGGTCAGGCTGAGCGGCCACCAGCAGGGTGGGCATAAATATCAGCACCAGTGCAATGGCGGTATTTTTTAGCGATGGCGGGCAAACATCACGGTTGATGAAGCGTGCGACCATCAGCGGCACGGCAATCTTGGCAATTTCGGAAGGCTGAAAACGCACAATACCCAAATCCAGCCAGCGCTGTGCCCCTTTGGATATCGCGCCGAAGGCATCTACCGCCACCAACAGGATGATGCAGAAAATATAGAGATAGGGTGCCCAGCCTTCATAAACCCGGGGCGGGATTTGCGCCATCACCACCATGATGACCAGGCCCATTGCGATCTGGCCGACCTTGCGCTCCATCATGCCGATATCCTGGCCGCTGGCACTCCAGATGACCAGCGAGCTGTAAACCAGCAGCGCCAGCAAAATAAGCAACATCGTGGGATCGATGTGGATTTTGTCCCAGAATGTTTTTTTGTTCGGATTATCCGTCACGATTATTGGTCCTCCGCTGCTGCAACCGCGGGGTTTTCTGCAGGCAGATTGGTGTTGTTGTCGCCCAACATAATGTGGTCAAGGATCTGGCGCATAATGGTACCCACAGCCGGGCCCGCGCCACCGTTTTCAAGGATTATGGCGACAGCAACCTGGGGCTTATCATAGGGTGCGAAGGCCGTCATCAGCTTGTGGTCACGTAAGCGCTCGGCGATCTTGTGCGCGTTATAGGTTTCATTGGCTTTCAGGCCAAAGACCTGGGCAGTACCGGATTTCGCCGCAATTTTGTAAGGCGCGCTAGCGAAATACTTGTGCGCAGTACCGTTAGGGCGGTTTGCTACACCGTACATGCCGTCTTTCGCGATTTCCCAGTATCCAGAATGAATATCACCAACGGGCGGTTCGTGCGGCTGTACCCACGGAACCTGCTTGCCATTTTCTGCCGTGCTCATCAACAGATGCGGAACTTTTATCAAACCGTCGTTGATAAGGATCATCAGCGCTTTACTCATCTGGATTGGGGTTGCAGTCCAGTAACCCTGACCGATGCCGACCGGAATGGTATCACCCTGGTACCATGGCTTTTTAAACCGTTTTTGCTTCCACTCGCGGGTAGGCATATTGCCGGAGCGTTCTTCAGCGAGATCGATACCCGTATATTTGCCGTAGCCGAATTTGCTCATCCACTCTGAAAGTCGGTCTATCCCCATATCATAGGCGATTTGATAGAAAAACGTATCCGCCGACTCTTCCAGAGAACGGGTGATGTTCAGATGGCCGTGCCCCCATTTTTTCCAGTCACGGTAACGTTTTTCAGAGCCCGGTAATTGCCACCAACCTGGATCGAACAGACCAGTATTGCGGGTGATGACACCTGCACTTAATGCAGAAACCGCGACGTAAGGTTTAACTGTCGAAGCAGGAGGGTAAACACCCTGCGTGGCGCGGTTAACCAATGGGGTGTTCGGGTCATTGAGCAACCCGGAGTAATCTTTACTGGAGATACCATCGACAAACAGGTTCGGGTCGTAGCTCGGCATGGACACCAGCGCGAGAACGCCGCCGGTACGCGGGTCGGTAACCACCACGGCGGCGCGACTGCCCGCCAGCAGCGTTTCAATGTACTGCTGGAGTTTCAAATCGAGGGTGAGATAGATATCGTGCCCGGCCTGCGGCGCCACTTCTTTCAGCTGGCGAATGACGCGGCCGCGGTTGTTCACCTCAACCTCTTCATAACCGGTCTGGCCGTGAAGTACATCTTCGTAATAACGTTCAATACCCAGCTTGCCGATGTCGTGCGTCGCCGCGTAGTTAGCCAGTTTGCCGTCTTTGTCCAGGCGGTCTACGTCTTTATCGTTGATTTTTGATACGTAGCCAATGACATGGGTCAGCGCAGAGCCGTAGGGGTAGTAGCGGCGTTTATAACCTTTAACTTCGACGCCAGGAAAGCGATATTGATTAACGGCAAAGCGTGCGACCTGAACTTCACTCAGGTTAGTTTTTACCGGAATGGATGTGAAACGGTGTGAACGGGCGCGCTCTTTTTTAAAAGCGGCAATGTCATCGTCCGTCAGGTCTACGACGTTACGCAGCGCGTCGAGGGTATCCTGAACGTTGTCGACCTTTTCTGGCATCATTTCTATCTGATAAATGGTGCGGTTAAGGGCGAGCGGAATTCCGTTACGGTCATAAATGATGCCGCGACTGGGGGCGATAGGCACCAGTTTGATGCGGTTTTCGTTCGAGCGAGTCTGATAATCAGTAAAGCGAACGATTTGCAGATTATAAAGATTGGCGATCAGCACGCCGGTGAGCAGCAAAATCCCCAAAAAAGCGACCAGCGCCCGGCGCACAAACAGCGCAGACTCAGCCGAATAGTCGCGAAAAGAATTCTGTAGTTTCATCCGCTGCTTAATCTACTCAAGAATCAATGATCACTCACGGTGATAAGGATGGTTGGTGGTAATGCTCCACGCCCTGTACAGACTCTCCGCAACCAGAACCCGAACAAGAGGGTGAGGAAGGGTTAACGCTGAGAGTGACCAGCTTTGTTCCGCTGCTGCTTTACAGGCAGGAGAAAGACCTTCCGGCCCACCAATCAACAAACTGACGTCACGACCGTCCAGTTTCCAGCGTTCCAGTTCGGTCGCCAGCTGCGGCGTGTCCCAGGGTTTGCCAGGGATATCAAGGGTGACGATGCGGTTTTTGCCTGCTGCAGCCAGCATCTGTTCACCCTCTTTGTCGAGAATGCGTTTAATATCCGCGTTCTTGCCGCGTTTTCCTGCCGGGATTTCGATCAGCTCAAAGGGCATATCTTTCGGAAACCGACGGAGATACTCCGTAAAACCGGTTTGCACCCAGTCAGGCATTTTCGTACCCACAGCGACAAGTTGCAGCTTCACGCATTAACTCCAGAGTTTTTCCAGTTCATACAGGCGACGGCTTTCTTCCTGCATCACGTGGACAATCACATCACCGAGGTCAACGACGATCCAGTCTGCGACGTTCTCGCCTTCTACGCCGAGCGGCAGCAGACCAGCAGTGCGGGACTCCTGAACAACGTGGTCTGCGATAGACATTACATGACGGCTGGACGTGCCAGTACAGATAATCATGCAATCAGTGATGCTGGATTTGCCCTGAACGTCTAAGGCGATGATGTCTTGACCTTTCAGGTCATCAATTTTGTCGATTACAAAATCCTGAAGTGCTTTACCCTGCAAGTGTTCCCCCTGGGTGAAAAGAATTAAAAACGTCTGTTAGTATACCTGAACCAGAGGCGATATCGGGACAAATGTCTCCGAAAGCGCTTGTGAAGTGCGCTATCATCCCACCCCACGCCGCAGAATGCATCGCCATTTTTGTAAAACAATTTCTGCAAAGCTCTGAAGGGCGGGAAAAGTCAGGTTGCGGAGAATAACAGCCTGTCATGGGGTGTCAATGGGAGAGAAGCCCTTCGGCAGAAAAAACAGTGCTTTCACTCTCCGTCGTGCCATACAGCCCGGCTGTTAAGTACTTTCAGAACCGCAAAATCGTCGCAAAAATCAATCGCGCTCCAGCAACCTTGTTCGACGCGAAAATGCCACATTGCTGCTGCCGGCATGGACAACAAACGGGCGATCAACACGCTCAATACACCCTGATGGCTCACTACCAGCAGGTTTTGGCACATTTTGTAATCATCGAGTTGAGCAATGAAGCGTTCCACGCGCAGGGAAAATGCCTGAAAACCTTCGCCATTAGTGGGCGTCGCGTTCTGCCAGTCGTTACACCACACGGCGTAGTTTTCGGCGTCTTCGCGCGCCAGATCGCGATGGTGGCGCATTTCCCAGTCGCCAAAAAACATCTCATTGAGCTCAGGCATGTTACGCACAGGAATCTCGCGATCGCCTAAGATCAACTGCGTTGTATGGCGGGCGCGCTCCAGCTCGCTGCACAGAACGTTGTCGACAGGCACATCGCGTAACAGCGTACTCAGCGTTTGCGCCTGAGCTATTCCCCGTTCTGTTAGTGGTGTGGGAGCGTGGCCGCTATATAAACCCGCGACGTTGGCTTCAGTTTCGCCATGACGTACCAACCAGAGTCTCATTTTTTCCTCTTGGGGTTATTCGCACAAAACATGATGTTTGCCCTGATTGCGCAGAGATTTTTCACTAAAATACCTTTTTTTACGTGGAGCGGCACGATGTCTTTATTGAAGAGCGCGCATGGTGGTAATACCCGAGAAGCCGCCGAACTGTTGGGCGTCTCGCCTGAGCAATTGCTGGATTTTAGCGCAAATATTAATCCGCTGGGTATGCCAGCAGGTTTAAAACGCGCAATTATCGACAATATGGACTGCGCGGAGCGTTACCCGGATGTCGATTACGCGCAACTGCATGCAGCGCTGGCGGAGCATCATCAGATTCCGGCCTCGTGGATCCTGGCCGGAAACGGTGAGACCGAGTCTATTTTTACCCTGGTAGATGGCCTGAAGCCACGTCACGCGATGATCGTGACGCCTGGGTTTGCTGAATATCGTCGGGCGCTGCAATGGGGAGACTGTACGATCCATGAGTTTGCGCTGCGCGAAGACGATGGCTGGCAGCTTACCGATGCGATCCTCGATGCGTTAACCTCAGAGCTGGACTGCCTGTTTCTCTGCACGCCCAACAACCCCACCGGGTTACTACCGGATAACCGCCTGCTACGTGAGATTGCCTTACGTTGTGAGCGGCTTGGGATCAATCTGATCCTTGATGAAGCGTTTATCGATTTTATTGCCGGGGAGCCGGGGTTTATTCCGCTACTTCGGGATAACCCGCATATTTGGGTGCTGCGCTCGCTCACCAAGTTCTATGCGATACCGGGGCTGCGTCTGGGGTATCTGGTCAACAGTAACGAGCAGGCCGTTGTACAAATGCGCAGCCGACAAATGCCGTGGTCAATTAATGCGTTTGCTGCTCTGGCCGGCGAGATTATTTTACGCGACAGCGCTTATCAGCAGGCGACGTGGAAATGGCTGGAACAAGAGGGAGCGCGGTTTGAGCAGCTGCTACAAAACCTGCCCGGCCTGACGGTGTATCCCGGCCAGGCAAATTATCGTTTATTACGCTGCGATCGCGCGGATATTGATTTGCAACGGATGTTGCTGGAACAGCATGTCTTGATTCGCAGTTGTGCCAATTACCCTGGGTTGGACGCGCGTTATTACCGAGTTGCTGTTCGCAGTCAGGAAGAAAATGACCGCCTGCTGGCGGCATTAAACAACACGCTTAGCGGTACAACCCCTGCTGATTAATATAGTCAAGCACTGCGCCTGGCATCAGGTCGTCGCACGGCTCGCCTTTTTCCAGTCGCTCGCGAATGAGCGTGGCGGAGATGTTGAACCACGGCGTTTCGGCCAGGTAGATTTTCCCGCAAGGCAGGTTGTGCAGGTCATCCGGCGAATGAGTCAGGTGATCTTCCAGCCATTGCTGGTGCTTTTCCTGCGT
Organism: Citrobacter sp. KTE30; assembly: GCF_000398825.1. Taxonomy (NCBI): domain Bacteria; kingdom Pseudomonadati; phylum Pseudomonadota; class Gammaproteobacteria; order Enterobacterales; family Enterobacteriaceae; genus Citrobacter; species Citrobacter sp. KTE30. The sequence goes on from NZ_KB976055.1 coordinate 1,166,774, forward strand.
CATTTCGAGAGGATAACCTGGACGTCGGCATACGATGAGATGGGTATTATCCAGAATCGTGTGGTAGTCGTGCCAGGAAGGGAAGGTCAGCAGCGAATCCTGACCAATGATAAACGCTAACGGCACATTCGGGCCTTGTTCCTCGCGCCACTCTTTTAGCGTTTGCGCGGTGTAGGAGGCCGTGTCGCGTTTCATTTCGCGTTCATCCAGGGAAAACAGCGGTTTATCAGCAATGGCCAGTTCAACCATGCGCTTACGTTGCTCACCGGACGCTTCAGGCTGCGCACGATGCGGCGGCACGTTATTGGGCATGATGATGACCCGGGAAAGACCAATCAGATTCGCCAGAATTTCAACCGGTTTAAGATGACCATAATGCACCGGATCAAAGGTGCCGCCGAACAGAGCCTGCAATGATTTCATATCAACCATCAATAAAAACATCGGCCAGTGATTTATGGCAGAGCAAAAGGGACAGTCCCTCAAGTTCCGCCCACACTGACTGACCATAGTCTTGTTTAAGCGTAATTTCCGTACGCGTTAACAGCGTTACCGCCTGACGCAGCTGTGCCGGGTTCAGCCGGTTTAGCGCATCACCCATCATGCCTCGGCGATTTTGCCACACCCGGTGTTTATCAAACAACGTGCGCAAGGGGGTATTCGCCGACTGCCGTTTTAGGTTGACCAGCAACAGCAATTCACGCTGTATCGTACGCAGCAAAATAACCGGCTCACTGCCTTCCAGACGTAGCTGTTGCAGAATGTGCAGCGCGCGTTTGCTTTTGCCCATCAGCAGCGCATCCACCCAGTGGAACGGGGTAAAGTGCGCCGCATCGTTAACGGCTTTTTCTACGCGAGGCAGCGTTAGTTTGCCATCAGGCCAAAGCAATGCTAACCGTTCCAGCGCTTGCGCCAGTGCTAACAGGTTACCTTCATAGCAATAGCACAACAGCTGATTGGCTGCGTCATCCAGTTGCAGGTTATTGAGTTTAGCCCTCGCGGCGACCCAACGTGGGAGCTGTGCTTGCTCCGGCGTCTGGCAGCTGACCTGCACCGCATTATTGGCAAGTCCGGTATACCATGCGGCGTTTTCCTGCGCTTTAGTCAGCTTGTTACCACGAACAATCAGCAGCAGGTCGTTATGTAGCAGTGTGACGAGTGAAGCGAGCTGTTCGTTAATGGCGGCATTGGGGCCATTTTCAGGCAGTTGCAGGAGCAGGGTTTGACGGTTGGCAAACAGGCTCATCGCCTGGCAGAGTGAAAAAATCTCTCCCCAGTCGGTGCTGTTGTCCAGAGTGAAGGCGTGGTGTTCTTCGAACCCTTGTGTGGCAGCAGCCTGACGGATGGCATCCTGGCTTTCCTGCAATAAGAGGGGATCGTTACCTAAGAGCAAATACGCCGCGCGCAGCCCTTCATTGAGCTGTGCGCGGAGTTGTTCAGGGTACAACTTGAGCATCAGTTACCCAGCGTGGTGGAGACACGCGCCGGAGATGACGCAGGCTCTGCGGCTTTTGTCGCAGCTGGCTTAGCATCATCATCAGCATTGGATGACAGAGTATCAGCCAGATGTATGCTTGGCAGCTTACGAATTAACTGTTCAGCCGCTTTGTCATACATCTCTTTTACGATCATCTCCTGCTCGTTATCCTTCGCCAGTGCAGCCTGTGGGTTGTCAAAGAACGAACGATAAACTTTTGCGCTGATAGGGTAAATATCATGTCCTGGAATCAGCACGGTAGCGCTTACGGACATCACCATCTGGTATTCAGCCGTTTGACCGTTCTGGAATACCGACGCCGTATCCTGCGAAATGCTGACCGCGCCAAGACGTAAAGACGTCACATCTTTACGCATTGTACCGTCTTCAAGCAGCGTCACACCGTTCAGACGCAGCTGGTTACGGACCGCACGGCTTAACGGGCCGTTCGGATCGCCAGAGTTCAGGATCATGGTTTTCATTGAGGGTGGAACCTGCGTAGTACTACGCAGATGCCAGCCACACCCGGCGGTGACAAGCACCGCCAGAGATAACAACAATGTTGTCAGAAGTCGCACGCTTCCTCCCGCGCTTAGCCAACGACCAGATTGAGGAGTTTACCCGGTACATAAATCACTTTACGTACGGTAACGCCATCAAGATATTTTGCCACCAGATGCTCCTGGCCAGCACGTTCACGAACCTGTTCTTCTGTCGCATTTACCGGAACGGTAATTTTGCCACGGACTTTACCGTTCACCTGAACAACAACCAACGTCGAGTCTTCAACCATTGCGGCTTCGTCAGCTACCGGCCACGGCGCATTGTCGATATCGCCTTCGCCTTTCAGCGCCTGCCACATCGTGAAGCAAACGTGTGGGGTGAACGGGTTGAGCATGCGTACAACGGCCAGCAGCGCTTCCTGCATCAGGGCGCGGTCCTGCTCGTCTTCCTGCGGTGCTTTCGCCAGCTTGTTCATCAGCTCCATAATCGCCGCAATTGCGGTGTTAAAGGTCTGACGACGACCAATATCATCGGTCACTTTAGCAATGGTTTTATGCACGTCGCGACGCAACGCTTTTTGGTCTTCGCTCAACACATCAACGTTCAGTTCAGCTACATCACCTTTGGAGGTATGTTCGTAAACCAGCTTCCAGACACGTTTCAGGAAGCGGTTCGCCCCTTCAACGCCGGATTCTTGCCATTCCAGCGTCATATCAGCCGGAGAAGCGAACATCATGAACAGACGTACGGTGTCGGCGCCGTAACGTTCAACCATAACCTGCGGGTCGATACCGTTATTTTTCGACTTGGACATTTTGCTCATGCCGGTATACACCAGTTCATGGCCTTCTGCGTCCTGAGCTTTGACGATACGACCTTTCTCGTCGCGCTCAACGATGGCATCAACCGGAGAAACCCAGTTACGCTCACCGTTTGCACCAACGTAATAGAACGCATCGGCCAGCACCATACCCTGGCACAGCAGCTGTTTAGCCGGTTCGTCAGAGTTGACCATACCCGCATCGCGCATCAGCTTGTGGAAGAAGCGGAAGTAGAGCAGGTGCATGATGGCGTGTTCAATACCACCAATGTAGATATCAACCGGAAGCCAGTAGTTTGCAGCTTCTGGATCCAGCATCCCTTCGTTGTACTGCGGGCAGGTGTAGCGCGCGTAGTACCAGGAGGATTCCATAAAAGTATCGAAAGTGTCGGTTTCGCGCAGTGCAGGCATGCCGTTAACGGTGGTTTTTGCCCACTCCGGATCGGCTTTGATTGGGCTGGTAATACCATCCATAACCACGTCTTCCGGCAGAATAACCGGCAACTGGTCTTCTGGCGTCGGCAGTACGGTACCGTCTTCCAATGTCACCATCGGAATCGGCGCGCCCCAGTAACGCTGACGGGAAACACCCCAGTCACGCAGACGGTAGTTCACTTTACGCTCACCCACGCCAAGAGACACCAGCTTGTCAGCAATGGCATTGAAGGCTGCTTCGAAGTCGAGGCCGTCAAACTCACCGGAGTTAAACAGCACCCCTTTTTCGGTCAGAGCTTGTTCGGACAGATCCGGCTCTGCGCCTTCAGCGGTCAGAATTACTGGCTTGATGGTCAGGCCATATTTAGTCGCAAACTCGTAATCGCGCTGATCGTGGCCCGGAACGGCCATGACTGCGCCCGTACCGTATTCCATCAGGACGAAGTTTGCTGCCCAAACCGGGATCTCTTCGCCAGTCAGCGGGTGAACGGCTTTAAAGCCCGTGTCGACGCCTTTCTTCTCCATGGTTGCCATTTCGGCTTCAGCAACCTTGGTGTTGCGGCATTCGTCAATGAAGGCGGCTAGTTCCGGGTTATTTGCAGCGGCTTTCTGCGCCAGCGGGTGACCTGCGGCAACGGCCAGATAGGTCGCACCCATAAAGGTGTCCGGACGGGTTGTGTAAACGGTCAGCGTGTTGTCGTAATCGTTCACATCGAAGGTGATTTCTACGCCTTCAGAACGGCCAATCCAGTTGCGCTGCATCGTTTTCACGGTGTCAGGCCAGTGATCCAGGTTATCCAGGTCACGCAGCAGTTCGTCAGCGTAAGCGGTAATTTTGATGAACCACTGCGGGATCTCTTTACGCTCGACTTTGGTATCACAACGCCAGCAGCATCCGTCGATAACCTGTTCGTTCGCCAGTACGGTCTGGTCATTCGGGCACCAGTTGACCGCAGACGTTTTCTTGTACACCAGGCCTTTTTTGTACAGTTCGGTGAAGAATTTCTGTTCCCAACGGTAATATTCCGGGGTGCAGGTCGCCAGCTCACGGCTCCAGTCGTAACCGAAACCCAGCATTTTGAGCTGGTTTTTCATGTATGCGATGTTGTCGTACGTCCACGGTGCCGGCGCGGTGTTGTTTTTAACCGCAGCACCTTCTGCTGGCAGACCGAACGCATCCCAGCCAATTGGCTGCAGTACGTTTTTGCCCAGCATGCGCTGGTAGCGGGCGATCACGTCACCGATGGTGTAGTTACGTACGTGGCCCATGTGTAGTCGACCAGAAGGATAGGGAAGCATAGACAGGCAGTAATACTTCTCTTTGCTCTCGTCTTCGGTAACTTCAAATGTGCGCTTCTCATCCCAGTGAAGCTGTACTTTGGATTCTATCTCTTCCGGGCGGTATTGCTCTTGCATGGCAGCCAGTGGTCCTGTTTTCAATACAGCTACAAACGTAGCTCTAGATGTGGTGTTTCAGATCCGCATAGCATAGCCCAAACGCCCGCGCCAAAACAGCCTTTCGCGCATTCAGCGTTGAATTCCCGCAAGGATAATTCTTGCACGAATTTACACACTCTGTGGACAGTCTTGCAAAGCGTAGTGTAAATAACGTCTATTATTATAGACAGTTAACGACCCAGGAGGCGAAGCGATGAACAAGGTTGCTCAATATTACCGTGAACTGGTAGCTTCACTGAGCGAACGTCTGCGTAATGGCGAACGCGATATCGATGCGTTGGTGGAGCAGGCGCGTCAACGAGTTATGCAGACCGGGGAGTTAACGCGAACCGAGGTGGAAGAGCTCACTCGGGCCGTCAGACGTGACCTGGAAGAGTTTGCTCTGAGCTATGAAGAAAGTCTCGATGAGGAGACAGACAGCGTCTTTATGCGGGTTATCAAGGAGAGTATCTGGCAGGAACTGGCCGATATTACCGATAAAACGCAGCTCGAATGGCGCGAAGTGTTCCAGGACCTCAGTCATCACGGTGTTTATCACAGCGGCGAGGTGGTCGGATTAGGTAATCTGGTCTGCGAGAAGTGCCACTTCCATTTAGCGGTTTACACCCCGGATGTGCTGCCGCTGTGTCCGAAATGCGGACACGATCAGTTTCAGCGCCGACCGTTTGAACCGTAATTGCTTATTGCCGGATGGCGACGCAAAGCGTCTTATCCGGCCTACAAATTGCACGATTTTGTAGGCCGGATAAGCGTTAGCGCCATCCGGCGTGTATTATGCGTAAAACTTCAGCCGTTCTGCCAGCAAATCGACAAACCCCTGGCGATCAACATCTACCATCACGGTGGCGTTTGGCTTATTGCCGCTCAGGAAGTAGTAGTCCACCACGGTCATTCCCTGGGTATATTTCCCCTGAGTTTCCACGCCAACCCAGCGTTCAACGGTGGTAAACAGTTCAGGTTTCAGCAGCCAGGCAATGGTACATGGGTCATGCAGCGGTGCGCCGATGAATCCCCATTTTTCGTCTTTGTGATATTCAAAGAAGAAATCGAGTAGTTCAGCAACGATCGTTGAAACAGGATTGCCAATAGCGCGGAACCGTTCGGTATCTTCACGATGTATTTGCGCTTTATGCGTCACGTCCAGACCAGCCATCACCACCCGAATACCCGACTGGAATACGATCTCCGCGGCTTCGGGATCCACAAAGATGTTGAACTCGGCGGCGGGTGTCCAGTTTCCGAGGCCCATTGCACCACCCATAATCACGATACGGTCGATTTTGGCGTGCAGCTCAGGATGGCTATTCAGTAGCAATGCCACGTTAGTTTGCGGGCCGGTGGAGACAATCGTCATCGGTTCCGGGCTTTCACGCAGGGTTTTCGCCATCAGTTCCACAGCGGTACAGTCTTGTGGAGCAAAAGTGGGTTCCGGCAGCGCCGGACCATCCAGCCCACTCTCGCCATGGACGTTATCGGCGATAATCAGATCGCGCATCAGTGGTTTCACAGCGCCACCGGCGACGGGAATATCCGTACGCTTGAGCAACGTCAGCATGCGCAATACGTTACGCAGCGTTTTGTCGGGAGTCTGATTCCCGGCTGACGAGGTTATCGCTTTCACATCCAGTTCAGGTGAGGCGAGGGCGAGAACAATTGCGATAGCGTCGTCATGACCTGGATCGCAATCAAACAGGATCGGAAGTGCCATTGTTGCTCCTTGTAAGTGGGACTTTGTGACAAGGTTAACGCTGGGCTGTATGTGTTTCGAGAGGCGAAGGGATAAAGCGTGAAGTGGCGCGCACATGGAGATGCGCGCCAGCAAGATTAGTGCAGGATTTTCGCGAGGAAGTCTTTGGCGCGGTCCGATTTCGGATTAGCGAAGAACTCTTCTTTTGGTGAGTCTTCAACAATTTTCCCTTCATCCATGAAGATCACCCGGTTCGCCACTTTACGCGCAAAGCCCATTTCATGGGTCACCACCATCATGGTCATCCCTTCATTGGCCAGTTCAACCATAACGTCCAGTACTTCGTTGATCATTTCAGGATCAAGCGCCGATGTCGGTTCGTCAAACAGCATGGCGATAGGATCCATACACAGCGCCCGGGCGATGGCGACACGCTGTTGCTGGCCCCCGGATAGCTGGGCGGGGAACTTCTCGGCATGTGCCGACAGGCCAACGCGTTCCAGTAACTTTTGCGCTTTGTCGCGGGCCGGCTTTTTATCGCGCTTAAGCACTTTTACCTGCGCCAAAGTAAGGTTCTCAATGATCGACAGATGCGGGAACAGTTCAAAGTGCTGGAACACCATACCAACACGAGAGCGCAGTTTGGCCAGATCGGTTTTTTTATCATTCACCACGGTACCATCAACGGTGATGACGCCCTGTTGCACCGGCTCCAGCCCGTTCACCGTTTTGATAAGCGTTGATTTACCTGAACCTGACGGGCCGCAAACCACCACCACTTCACCTTTTTTCACTTCCGTGGAGCAGTCGGTCAGCACCTGAAAGTGACCATACCATTTAGAAACATTTTTCAGGGTAATCATTAAACTGTCCTTTTCTTCAAATAGCTGACCAACAACGATGCGCTCAGACTGAATACAAAATAAACGGCGCCAGCAAACAGGATCATTTCAACCTGTGTGCCGTCACGCTCGCCAATGGTGGAGGCGGTACGGAAGAAGTCTGCCAGACTCAATACATAGACCAGCGAGGTATCCTGGAATAGTACGATGCCCTGGGTCAGCAGCAGTGGTACCATCGCGCGGAAGGCCTGTGGCAGAATGATCAGCTTCATCGACTGCCAGTGTGTCATCCCCAGCGCCAGCGCGGCGCTGGATTGCCCACGAGAAATACTCTGGATACCGGCACGGATAATCTCGGAATAGTACGCAGCTTCAAACATCGAAAACGCGACCATCGCTGAGATCAGGCGAATATCGGTTTTAGGCGACAGACCCAGTACGTTTTGCAAAAAGCCGGGCACAATCAGGTAGAACCACAGCAGCACCATGACCAGCGGAATAGAACGAAATACGTTGACGTAGCCTTTCGCAAACCAGGCAATCGGCGCGAAGCTGGACAGACGCATTACTGCAAGGATGGTTCCCCAGACAATACCAATGACGACTGCCGTAACGGTGATTTTCAGGGTGATGATCAGCCCGTCCAGCAGATACGGCAGGGAAGGGACGATAGAACTCCAGTCAAATTCGTACATTATTTGCCTCCCAAATTGCCAGGCAGGCGGATTTTGCGTTCGACGAGATTCATCACCAGCATGATGACGGCGTTAATCAGGACGTAGGCCAGCGTGATGGCGGTAAACGATTCCCATGCGTGGGCGGAGTAATCCAGTAGTTTTCCCGCCTGCGCCGCCATATCGACCAGGCCGATGGTGGAGGCGATCGCGGAGTTCTTCACCAGGTTCATCATCTCTGAGGTCATTGGCGGAACAATCACGCGGTATGCGTTTGGCAGCAGCACATAGCGGTAGGCCTGCGGCAAAGTCAGCCCCATCGCCAGCGCGGCGTTTTTTTGCCCGCGAGGCAGGGACTGAATCGCGGCGCGAACCTGCTCACAGACGCGCGCGGCGGTAAACAGCCCCAGACAAAGCATGGATGAGAGGAAGAACTGAATGTTGGGATCCAGTTCCGACTTGAACCACATGCCAATGTTTTCCGGCAGCAGTTCAGGAATGACCAGATACCAGGTAAAGAACTGAACGATGAGCGGAACGTTACGAAACAGCTCAACGTATAGCGTGCCGATCCCGGAAAGGAAACGATTTGGGACGGTACGTAAGATGCCGAATAAAGAGCCTATGAGGAAAGCGATAATCCAGGCGGTGATAGATAACGCGACCGTGACCTGGAAACCACTCCAGAGCCAGCCGAGATAGGTGGTGTTGCCGAACGGGGCCTGTTGTAAAAAAATACCCCAGTTCCAGTCTATAGACATAAATCTACTCCAGAAAAAAAAGGGTAGCAGCGCTACCCTCGAAGATTGTTATTCGGCGTTTTGCGGTTTTCAGGCCTGATGGGGAACGACCATCAGGCTTATAGTCTGTCCGTGCCGAGTAACAATCGAGAGGGAGGGGAAGCCTCCCATTTATTTTAGTTAGTTAAGCGCTTTATCATTCGGTTCTTTGAACAGGGCTTTCATCTCGTCTGACAGTTCGAAATTCATGTTCAGGTTCTTCGGTGGAATTGGATTTTTAAACCACTTATCAAACCATTTCTCAGCTTCGCCTGAGGTCTGCGCCTTGGCGATAGTGTCGTCCATCAGCTTTTTGAACTCAGGGTCATCTTTACGCAGCATGCAGCCGTAGGCTTCCTGAGATTGTGGCTTGCCAACGATCTCCCAGTTGTCTGGTTTCTTCGCTTTCGCGCGTTCGCCAGCCAGCAGGGCGTCATCCATCATAAAGGCAACAGCACGACCGCTTTCCAGAGTACGGAAAGAGTCACCATGGTCTTTCGCGCTGATGATGCGCATATCCATTTTTTGTTCTTCGTTCAGCTTGTGCAGCAGCACTTCTGAGGTGGTACCTGAAGTCACGACCACGGCTTTGCCTTTCAGGTCAGCGAAATCTTTGACGTCGCCGCCTTTTTTCGCCAGCAGACGGGTACCGACAACGAAAATGGTGTCAGAGAAGGCTGCTTGTTTCTGGCGCTCGACGTTGTTGGTGGTGGATCCACATTCAAAGTCGAAGGTGCCGTTTTGCAGCAGCGGGATACGGTTTTGTGAAGTAATCGGGATCAGTTTTACCTGCAGATCGGGCTTGTTCAGCTTTTTCTTCACCGCTTCAACGATCGCGTTGGAGTAATCCTGTGAATAACCGACCACTTTTTGCTGATTATCGTAGTAAGAAAACGGTACCGATGATTCACGGTGACCGACAACGATCACGCCATTTTTGGCGATCTTATCCAGCGTGCTGCCTGCCGCGGGTGCTGCGTCTTCTGCGTGCGCCAGACCGGCGGACATTCCCATGACCAGCATGGCAGTGGCGAGCTTACGTAATTGCATATCCAACTCCTTTATCGTCTGCGCCAGGGACGCATTGATACCCATTGTGATGTTGTTATTGTTTGCTACTAAAACGTGCAGTCTTGTATGTGTTTGTTAACATTTAGTTTGGATGAATGTAAAGAATTTGCTGTGTTATTGTTTATTTTTGCGAAGTGCGCCGCACCATTTGGGGGCAAATATATCTTGTTGCACTTTTCAGGTGCTACCGGCGCTCAACTTTGGTGCGACCAGGTTGCACATTCAGCCAAAACAGCGTTTGCCTTGTAGAACAAAGCAATAGACGTGCCAGAATGGTCTTTTGGAGGGGAGTTGGCCTGATAAGCGTAGCGCCATCAGGCAAGATGCTGCACAACGGCCGGATGGCGGCGTACCGCCTTATCCGGCCTGAATTTGATGGGGCACTGTTTTATTTGCGACGTTGGCGCAGGCTCATTACCACTGCGCCAAAGCCAAACAGTGCAGTCAGCAGCCAGAGCGGCCAGTTACCGGTACGGGCATAAGGGGTCAGGCCCGTGGTTGGCGTCACGCTGGTGGTCAGCACCTGACGGGTAAACTGCGGGATCATCGCCTGAATCTCACCCTGAGGACCAATCACCGCCGTAATACCATTGTTGGTGCTACGCAGCAAGGGGCGCGCCAGCTCAAGGGAACGCATCCGCGCCATCTGGAAGTGCTGCCACGGGCCAATAGACTTACCAAACCAGGCATCGTTGGAGATAGTCAGCAGGTAGTCCGTATCCGGACGGAAGTTATCCCGAACCTGTTCGCCAAGAATGATTTCGTAGCAAATGGCAGCGGTCAGCTTAAAGCCGTGTGCATGCAACTGTGGCTGTACGTACGGGCCACGGCTGAACGAAGACATTGGCAGGTCAAAGAACGGCGCTAACGGTCGCAGGATTGATTCCAGCGGGACAAACTCGCCAAACGGTACCAGATGGTTTTTGTTGTAGCGGTTTCTGGAGTCGTAGCTGTATGGACTGTCTTTACCCAGTGTGATGATGGTGTTGTAGGTGTCGTAACGATTCTGCTTGTTCAGACGCGCGTCCACGATACCGGTAATCAGTGTGCTGTTTTTCGATTTCAGCAGGTCATCCATCATGCTCAGAAAACGCTGCTGGTTAATTTCCAGATCCGGAATAGCAGATTCTGGCCAGATGATTAGCTGTGATTTGCCCATCTCGGGTTGGGTGGCGTCGAGATAAATCTTCAGGGTGTTGAGTAACTGACCTTCATCCCATTTAAGCGACTGCGGAATGTCGCCCTGCACCATCGAGACCTGGGTGGTTTTTTCCGGCTCAAGCGTGTACCACTGGATATAGCGCAGTGGAAAAGGCAGAGCAAAGAGCACGAGTGCGGCAACCAGCGGCTTCCAGTTACGTGTCACCAGCGCCAGCGCCAACAGGCCGCTAACCATCATCAGCAGGAAGTTAATCGCCTCAACGCCCATTACCGGCGCCAGCCCCTTTAACGGACCGTCGATCTGGCTATAACCGAACTGCAGCCACGGGAAGCCGGTCAGTACCCAACCGCGCAGGAATTCCGTGATTTGCCAGACTACCGGCGCGGCAATTGCCACCCGCAGCCAGGTGGTTTTCGGCCACAAGCGCGCCAACACGCCAGCAAACAGACCGGTGTAGAGGGAAAGGTATGCGGCAAGCAGAACCACGAGGAAAATGTTAACCGGGCCGGGCATACCGCCAAACTGCGCGATACTGACGTAAACCCAGTTGATGCCTGAGCCAAATAGTCCCAGTCCCCAGAAATAGCCGATAGCGGCAGACTGGAGCGGACGGCGGTTGAAGGTGAGAGCCTGCAGGCCCATCAGCGAAACAATCGCAGCGGGCCAGATGTCATACGGTGAGAAAGCCAGTGTCCCGCAGGCACCGAATAATAACGCCAGCAGCAGGCGAATGCGCTGGCGTTCAATTAATGGGGCAAATGCCATGTAGTCTTAGATCCAGTTTCGGGTTTATTCGTCCAGTTTTGGCTGGGGTGAGTCGTCCGGAATTCTGACATGAACCTGAATAATACGGCGGCTGTCGGCCATTGCCACTTTAAACTGGTAACCATCAATGTCGATAGTTTCCCCACGCGCGGGCAGATGACCAAAGGCCTGCATGACCAGCCCGCCAATGGTATCGACTTCTTCGTCGCTAAAGTGGGTCCCGAAAGCTTCGTTGAAGTCTTCAATCGATGCCAGCGCGCGAATAGTCCAGGTGTGGCGACTGAGCTGACGGAAATCAATATCGTCTTCTTCGTCGTACTCATCTTCAATTTCACCGACAATCAGTTCAAGGATGTCCTCAATGGTCACCAGACCTGAGACACCGCCAAACTCGTCGATGACGATAGCCATATGATAACGCTGGGAGCGGAACTCTTTCAGCATGCGGTCAACCCGCTTGCTTTCAGGTACGACAACCGCCTGGCGTAACACTTTCTCCATGCTGAAGGCTTCGGCATCGCTGCGCATAAACGGCAGCAAATCTTTGGCCATCAGAATCCCTTCAATGTGATCCTTGTCTTCGCTAATCACCGGGAAACGCGAGTGAGCAGACTCGATAATGACATCGAGACATTCATCCAGGGTCTGGTTGCGTTTCAGGGTAATCATCTGAGAGCGAGGGATCATGATGTCGCGCACGCGTTGGTCCGCAATATCCATTACCCCTTCGAGCATATCGCGCGTATCTTCATCGATAAGGTCGTTTTGCCCGGAATCACGGATCAGCTCCAACAGTTCGTCGCGGTTTTTCGGTTCACCGTGGAAAAGTTGGCTCAGTAACAGGGAAAAAAATCCCTTTTTGCTGTTTAAGGTGTCACTACTGTGTGAATTGTCGTCGCTCATGGCGTCGTATGGGTTCTCATGTTAGTTAATACAAAGCGCGTCATGCGTATACTCAGCTGTTGACGGCATGTTTTGCCTGATGCGCAACGCTTATCAGGCCTACGAAAGGCATGAATGTAGGCCGGATAAGGCGCAAGCGGCGCCATCCGGCAAGCTACTATTCTGCAATCTTCTCGGCAATGTACGGATCCTCATAGCCCAGAGCAAGCATAATCTCTGTTTCGAGGGATTCCATTTCTTCCGCTTCATCGTCTTCAATATGGTCGTAGCCGAGTAAATGCAAGCTTCCGTGCACCACCATGTGCGCCCAGTGGGCCTCAAGCGGCTTACCTTGTTCCTGCGCTTCTTTCTCGACGACCTGACGGCAGATGATCAAATCACCCAGCAGCGGCATCTCAATGCCTGGCGGGGCTTCAAACGGGAAAGAGAGCACGTTGGTGGATTTATCTTTCCCGCGATAGGTCAGGTTGAGCTCATGGCTTTCCGCGTCATCGACCAGACGAATGGTTACTTCAGACTCTTCCTGAAACGGCGGGATCACCGCATCCAGCCACCCCTGAAACTGACTTTCTGTGGGTAAACCGGATTCGTCTTCACATGCCAGCTGTAAATCGAGAATAACCTGACTCATTTTTGTTCCTGCTCCTGAGCTTCGCGCTTGCGTTCTGCAGCCTGCTCGGCTTTACGTTTCTGTTCTGCTTCTTCCCAGGCTTCATACGCCGTGACGATACGAGCCACCACCGGATGGCGAACCACGTCTTCGCTATGGAAGAAATTAAAACTAATCTCGTCGACCTCAGCCAGCACTTCAATGGCATGACGCAGACCGGACTTGGTGCTACGCGGCAGGTCAATCTGGGTGATATCGCCGGTGATAACCGCTTTGGAGTTAAAGCCGATACGGGTCAGGAACATTTTCATCTGTTCGATGGTGGTGTTCTGGCTCTCATCAAGAATGATGAACGCATCGTTGAGTGTACGTCCGCGCATATAGGCCAGCGGTGCAACTTCAATGACGTTACGTTCAATCAGCTTTTCAACCTTCTCAAAACCGAGCATTTCGAACAGCGCGTCATACAGCGGTCGTAAATAGGGATCGACTTTCTGGCTGAGATCCCCCGGCAGGAATCCCAGTTTTTCGCCCGCTTCCACTGCCGGACGGGTCAGCAGAATACGACGGATCTCCTGACGCTCAAGCGCATCAACCGCAGCGGCAACAGCGAGATACGTTTTACCCGTACCCGCAGGGCCAACGCCGAAGGTGATGTCGTGATCGAGGATATTCGCAATGTACTGTGCCTGGTTCGGCGTACGCGGCTTAATTACCCCGCGCTTGGTTTTGATGTTCACCGCTTTGCCAAATTCAGGCACGCTGTCTGCGCTTTGCTCAAGCACACGCGCTTCTTTGATCGCCAGATGAATTTGTTCAGGCTCGATGTCCTGCGTCTGACCGCGCATTGGGGCGGTATCGACGTACAGACTACGTAAAATATCTGCCGCAGCGGTGACGCAAATTGGGCGGCCGGTCAGTTTAAAGTGGTTATCACGGCGGTTAATTTCGATGCCGAGGCGACGTTCCAGCTGTTTGATGTTGTCATCAAATGGGCCGCAAAGGCTCAACAGGCGGGCGTTGTCTGCGGGTTCAAGGGTGATTTCGCGAGTGTCTATGTTCAAACTGTTCCTCTTATGCATGTCTCGCCGGACGCTGAACATTTACCGGCATCTAAGGAAATTATTCACGCCATGGGGGAAAGGCGCAAGCATTGCAATAAATATGGGGATGCCAGGGCTGATTACAAGGCCCGCCGGGACAGCGAGCCCAGAAGTGTAGGCCCGATAAGTGTAGCGGTATCGGGCCTTTTTTACGTTTTTCAACAGGACTAAGGCTGATAAATACCAACACCCAGATCGTTTTCTTTGCGGGTACGCGCAATGACCGATTCAGGGGATTCTGCGATGCGCAGGCCCATTTCGTCTTCGGTACGCACCACTTTGCCGCGCAGGGAGTTCGTCCAGACATCGGTAATTTCAACATCCACAAACTTACCGACCATATCCGGGGTACCTTCAAAGTTCACCACGCGGTTATTTTCGGTACGCCCTGACAGTTCCATAATGCTCTTACGCGATGTGCCTTCAACCAGGATGCGCTGGGTCGTACCAACCATACGACGGCTCCAGGCCATAGCTTGCTGGTTAATACGCTCCTGTAGAATGTACAGACGCTGTTTCTTCTCTTCTTCTGGTACGTCATCAACCATATCGGCGGCAGGGGTGCCAGGACGCGCAGAGAAGATAAAGCTGTAGCTCATGTCAAAATTGACGTCAGCGATCAGCTTCATGGTCTGCTCGAAATCCTGCGTGGTTTCACCTGGGAAGCCAACGATGAAGTCGGAGCTAATCTGGATATCCGGACGCGCAGCGCGCAGTTTGCGGATGATCGCTTTGTATTCCAGCGCCGTGTGGGTACGTCCCATCAGGTTCAGTACACGGTCTGAGCCGCTCTGTACCGGCAGGTGCAGGAAGCTCACCAGCTCTGGCGTATCGCGATAAACTTCAACGATATCATCGGTGAATTCGATCGGATGACTGGTGGTGAAGCGGATACGATCAATGCCGTCGATTGCTGCTACCAGACGCAGCAGATCGGCAAAGGATCCGATCGTGCCGTCGTAGTTTTCACCACGCCAGGCGTTCACGTTTTGCCCCAGCAGGTTCACTTCACGCACGCCTTGGGCTGCAAGCTGGGCGATTTCAAACAGAATATCATCCGCCGGACGGCTGACTTCCTCACCGCGGGTGTAGGGAACCACGCAGTAAGTACAATATTTATTACAACCTTCCATGATGGACACAAACGCGCTTGGACCTTCAGCACGAGGTTCCGGCAGGCGGTCGAACTTTTCGATCTCCGGGAAACTGATATCAACCACCGGGCTACGGGTCGTGCTTCCACGCACTTTGTTGATCATTTCCGGCAGGCGATGCAGCGTTTGCGGCCCAAAAATAATATCGACGTAATGCGCGCGCTGGCGAATATGATCGCCTTCCTGAGATGCAACACAGCCACCGACCCCAATGATGAGCTTGGGATTTTTCTCTTTTAACAGTTTCCAGCGGCCCAGTTGATGGAACACTTTTTCCTGAGCCTTCTCACGGATTGAGCAGGTATTCAGCAGCAGCACATCCGCTTCTTCCGCCACGTCAGTCAGTTGATACCCATGAGTGGCATCCAGCAGATCGGCCATCTTCGATGAATCGTATTCGTTCATCTGACAGCCCCAGGTTTTAATATGGAGTTTTTTGGTCATCGACTTGCTCTTGCGAAATTGTGGCTGAAATGCAGGGCGCATAGTGTACTGCTTTGGCGCGGTTGTGACCAGTATGACGGATGTCAGCCTCAAGGGGTAAAAAATCCTGTAAACTTACAAAATACATGTAACTGGAAAATTGACCATGACAAATCAACCAACGGAAATTGCCATTGTCGGCGGGGGGATGGTCGGCGGCGCGCTGGCGCTGGGACTGGCGCAGCATGGATTTTCGGTAACGGTGATTGAACATGCCGCTCCTGCGCCGTTTGTTGCTGGCGGACAGCCTGATGTCAGAATTTCGGCCATTAGCTCCGCCTCCGTGTCGTTGCTGAAAGGGCTGGGCGTCTGGGATACGGTTCAGGGAATGCGTAGCCATCCTTACCGTCGTCTGGAAACATGGGAATGGGAAAATGCCCATGTGATGTTTGATGCCGCCGAGCTTAAGCTGCCTTTGTTGGGCTATATGGTGGAGAACACGGTCCTGCAACAGGCGCTCTGGCAGGCGCTGGAAGATCACCCTAAAGTTACGCTGCGTGTGCCGGCGTCGCTTCTCTCTTTGCATCAACATCACGATCGGCATGAACTTGAACTGGCAGACGGTGAAAAAATCAGCGCGAAGCTGGTTATCGGTGCGGATGGTGCAAATTCTCAGGTGCGGAAAATGGCTGGGATTGGCATTCATGCCTGGCAGTATGCGCAGTCCTGTATGTTGATTACCGTGCAATGCGAGAATTCACCGGGAGACAGCACCTGGCAGCAATTTACCCCTGACGGTCCGCGCGCGTTTTTACCGTTGTTCGATAACTGGGCCTCGCTGGTGTGGTACGACTCACCAGCGCGCATCCGCCAGTTGCAAAGTCTGAGCATGCCCCAACTGCAGATGGAGATTGCCAAACATTTCCCGTCTCGACTGGGCAACGTGACGCCTGTGGCTGCGGGGGCATTCCCGCTTACGCGTCGTCACGCGCTGCAATATGTGCAACCGGGGCTGGCGCTGGTAGGTGACGCCGCGCATACCATTCACCCACTGGCGGGGCAGGGCGTTAATCTGGGTTTTCGTGATGTCGATGCGTTGATTGATGTGCTGGTGAATGCGCGCAGCTACGGTGAATCCTGGGCCAGTCAGCCGGTGCTCAAGCGTTATCAGAATCGCCGTATGACTGACAATTTCATCATGCAAAGCGGTATGGATCTGTTCTACGCCGGATTCAGCAATAACCTGCAGCCGCTGCGTATCATGCGCAATCTCGGGCTCATGGCCGCAGAGCGCGCTGGCGTACTGAAACGTCAGGCACTGAAGTATGCGTTAGGGTTGTAGTGCCGTTAAACCAGACGCGAAAACAGAGTTTCTCTACCTTCCTTACCTGGAAAGAACCCCTGATACCAAACACTTCCGGTGTTGGTTGTCAGGGTTTCACATTGCCATTGATGAGTGGCAACGCAATACAAAGCTCTGGTGCTAATACCTGCGAAGATGAGCAGGCAAGCCAGCACAAACAGCGCCGCAACCGTATTTCCCCCATTGGCATAATCATGCGCCAGTATGGCAATACAGGCAATTTGCAGGCAGAGCTTGCCGCTAAACCCATAGATAAAAAACTGGCGAAGCCGTGCTTGTGAAAAGAAGCAGGGATTTTTCAGTACAGATCGCTGTTCCTGAGCGGGAAAGCCGTGGATATAGACCATCCACTGAGTATTCTCCGTCAGCGTTAAGGCCGTACCGGCTTCATTAAGTCGGTGAAGATGCATTGACACAATAACCGGGAATACGATGCCAATCAGAACGAAGTAGGTTATCAGTGACGAAATGCCGATAAAGCTGAGACCAACCGCGAGAAGAAAAAACAACAGGGCAGTTATTCGCATGAAAAACAGAGGGAAAATCTGATAATTCATCACAAGCTCCTTTTGTGCAAAAAAGGCATTCTAGCATTAAGCTTTTGGGCGCTTGTGCAGGAGAGGGTGTTTTTAGGATTTTATAAAAGCAAAAAGCTCGCCGAAGCGAGCTTTTTTAATATGGCTGGGGTACGAGGATTCGAACCTCGGAATGCTGGTATCAGAAACCAGAGCCTTACCGCTTGGCGATACCCCAACGGGTGCACCCACAAAGTGGACGACTTTTTGAAATTGGCTGGGGTACGAGGATTCGAACCTCGGAATGCTGGTATCAGAAACCAGAGCCTTACCGCTTGGCGATACCCCAACAATTTTTTGGATTTACCGAACGAGTCGATACGTCCTTAATATGGTGGCTACGACGGGATTCGAACCTGTGACCCCATCATTATGAGTGATGTGCTCTAACCAGCTGAGCTACGTAGCCAGATACTATCATATTCTTCGATGGCTGGGGTACCTGGATTCGAACCAGGGAATGCCGGTATCAAAAACCGGTGCCTTACCGCTTGGCGATACCCCAATGACCGTTGCGGTGAACCGCTATATCGAAGAAAAAATGGCTGGGGTACCTGGATTCGAACCAGGGAATGCCGGTATCAAAAACCGGTGCCTTACCGCTTGGCGATACCCCATCCGTGCAACGCTTACGGGTGAATGGTGCGGGAGGCGAGACTTGAACTCGCACACCTTGCGGCGCCAGAACCTAAATCTGGTGCGTCTACCAATTTCGCCACTCCCGCAAAAAAAGATGGTGGCTACGACGGGATTCGAACCTGTGACCCCATCATTATGAGTGATGTGCTCTAACCAGCTGAGCTACGTAGCCATCTTTTTTTTCGCGTAACCTTATCGGCGTTGCGGGGCGCATTATGCGTATTGAGCCTTGAAGCGTCAACCCCTTTTTCATTGAAAATAGCTGGAATGTGACTGTTTGGTTAGGTTGCGAACAGCATGACGCAATATTCGGCAATTATTAGTTATTAATTGTTTTTTTGCACAGAAAACAGACATAAAAAAAGAGCCCCGCAGGGCCCTTTTCTCAGGATTAACTTATTTATAAGCGGACTGGTGTACGCCAACCGCACGACCAGACGGATCGTTCATGGTTTTAAACGCTTCATCCCATTCGATCGCTTTAGCGGAAGAACAGGCTACAGACGGTCCGCCAGGCACACATTCCGCAGCGCTCGCAACCGGGAACAACTCTTCGAAAATCTCACGGTACAAATACGCTTCTTTAGATGATGGCGTGTTGTATGGGAAACGGAAGCTGGCGGTTTCCAGTTGTTGGTCAGAAACTTGTTCAGCAGCGACTTCTTTCAGTGTATCAATCCAGCTGTAACCGACACCGTCAGAGAACTGCTCTTTCTGACGCCATGCGACGCTTGCTGGCAGGTAGGACTCAAAACATTCGCGCAGAACGTGTTTTTCCATTTTGCCGTTGCCGCACATTTTGTCCTGCGGGTTGATGCGCATCGCCACATCAAGGAATTTCTTATCCAGAAACGGCACGCGTGCCTCCACGCCCCAGGCTGACATCGCTTTGTTGGCACGGGCGCAGTCGAACATATGCAGTGCCTGCAGCTTGCGCACGGTTTCTTCGTGCAGTTCTTTTGCATCTGGCGCTTTGTGGAAATAGAGATAACCGCCAAATACTTCGTCCGAACCTTCGCCCGACAGCACCATTTTAATGCCCATCGCTTTAATTTTACGCGACATTAAGTACATTGGCGTCGAGGCGCGAATCGTCGTGACATCGTAAGTTTCGATGTGATAAATCACGTCGCGGATAGCATCCAGACCTTCCTGCACGGTGAAGTGGATCTCGTGGTGCACGGTACCCAAATGGTTTGCCACCTCTTGCGCAGCTTTCAGATCCGGAGCGCCTTCCAGGCCGACGGCGAAGGAGTGCAGCTGTGGCCACCAGGCTTCGCTACGTTCCTGATCTTCAACACGGCGTGCCGCGTATTTTTTAGTGATCGCGGAAATGACGGATGAATCCAGACCGCCGGACAGCAGTACTCCATAAGGAACATCTGACATCAGGTGGCTTTTCACCGCATCTTCCAGCGCCTGGCGCAGCTCGTTTTTATCGGTAACGTTGTCTTTGACTGCATCGTATTCAAACCAGTCGCGCTGGTAGTACTGACGAATTTCGCCGTCTTTACTCCATAAATAACTACCGGCCGGGAATTCTTTGATTGTGCGGCAGACAGGAACCAGCGCTTTCATTTCAGACGCAACATAGAAGTTACCGTGTTCGTCGTAACCCATATACAGCGGGATGATCCCAATATGATCGCGACCGATCAGATAAGCGTCCTGCTCGCTGTCATACAGGGCAAAAGCAAACATGCCTTGCAGATCATCCAGAAACTCTGGGCCTTTTTCCTGATACAGCGCGAGGATAACTTCGCAGTCGGAACCGGTCTGGAACTGATAGCGATCGCCGTACTCAGCGCGCAGCGCCTGGTGGTTATAAATTTCACCGTTAACCGCCAGGATATGCGTTTTCTTCACGTTGTACAGCGGCTGAGCACCGGCGTTGACGTCGACGATGGACAGACGTTCGTGTGCCAGAATGGCGTTATCACTGGCATAAATACCCGACCAGTCCGGGCCGCGATGGCGCATCAGACGAGACAATTCCAGGGCTTTTTTACGCAGTTCAACTGCGTCAGTTTTAATATCGAATACGCCAAAAATAGAACACATAACCTTCTCCGTTAACCTGTTGCGTGATGCTTTTTATGTTTGCTTGATAAAGAAAATGCCGCAAAGCGGAAGAGGGCGCAAGCGAATTGCGGGTCAGAAAATAAAAACTGCAATGGTCATTGTGGATTGGTGAAAAAAGATTACAGAATAGACGTGTTTATTGATGAATCGACAGTTTTATGGCGGTTTTATTGAATGGAGGGACTTCGTGGGGCGGATAAGACGATGACGCCGCCATCCGGCAATAACGCAGCAAAATTGCCGAATAAGATGAACTCATGTCTTATCCGGCCTGCGAATCAAATCACATCAATTTCAGCAACAGACGGGTAAATCCAGCTTGGTCTGAACGGCATGTTGTCAATATCATCGAGCTTGGATACGCCAGACAGTACCAGGATAGTTTCCAGACCAGCCTGAAAACCTGCCAAAATATCGGTGCGCAGGTTGTCGCCAACAATGACGGTTTCTTCTGAGTGCGCCTGCATTTTGTTGAGCGCCGCGCGAATAATCCACGGGCTGGGTTTGCCGACATAAAATGGTTTACGACCTGAGATCTTCTCAATACCGGCACAGAGTGCTCCACAGGCGGGATAAAAGCCGCGACCGTGGGTATCCGGGTTAGTGGCGATAAAACGAGCGCCGTTGGCGACAAAATACGCCGCTTTATGCATCATGTCCCAGTTATAGGAACGCGTCTCGCCAACAATCACAAAATCGGGGTTCACGTCGGTAATGGTAAATCCAGCTTTATACAGTTCGTGAATTAACGCGCCTTCACCAACCACATAGGCCTTTTTTCCTTCCTGGCGACGAAGAAAATCAGCGGTAGCCATCGCGGAAGTATAAAAGACGCTATCAGGGACATTCACACCTGCGGTGGCGAAGCGGTTTGCCAGATCTTGCCCGGTCTGCGAAGGGTAGTTAGTCAGCAGGACTAACGGCAGACCTTTTTCCAGGATCCCAGTCAGAAATTCTGCCGCACCCGGTACAGCAACATTGTCGTGCATCAGCACGCCGTCGATATCACAAATTACATTCTTAATGGCCATGGACAATCCGACATTAAAAAAAGAAGGCATTACTATACACAAAATACACTACATCATTCGAGTCGCATCAAGGCGGCAAGTCTGCGAACCTCCGGAGCTTACTGGAAGTAAGTGACCGGGGTGAGCAGATGCAGCTAACGCAGAGGCAGCTTGAAGGATGACGTGTATTAGCTTTCCAGCAAACGTTGCAGCAAAGTCCCGTTAAGCATTGCGCGTTTCACCAGCGCAAAGGCGCCAATGGCGGAGCGGTGATCCAGCGTGGACCGAACCACCGGTAAATTATGGCGAAACGCCTTCAACGCCTGCGTGTTGATACAGCTTTCTATTGCAGGCAGCAGTACTTTATCAGCCTCGGTAATTTCGCCCGCAATGACGATTTTCTGCGGATTAAAGAGGTTGATGGCGATAGCGATGGTTTTACCCAGATGGCGGCCAACATGCTCGATGACTTCTGCTGCCAGATTATCGCCTTTATTCGCTGCCTTACAGATGGCTTTGATACTGCAATCATCCAGCGTGAGCCGGCTTGGATAGCCTTGCTTTAGCAAGTTTTGTACGCGGTGTTCGATAGAGGCGTTGGCCGCAATGGTTTCCAGACAGCCGAAATTACCGCAGTGACAGCGCTCACCCAGCGGCTCAACCTGAATATGACCAATTTCACCGACGTTGCCATTGCGACCGATGAAAATGCGGCCATTGGAAATAATTCCCGCGCCGGTTCCGCGGTGCACTCGCACCAAAATGGAGTCTTCGCAATCCTGGCTTGCCCCGAAATAGTGCTCAGCCAGCGCCAGGCTGCGAATATCGTGGCCAACAAAGCAGGTAACTTTGAAGCGTTTTTCGAGCGCTTCGACCAGCCCCCAGTTTTCGACCTGAATGTGTGGCATATAGCGGATGACGCCGCTTTCAGGATCGACAAGGCCTGGCAGAATGACAGAAATTGCGATCAACTCGCGGATTTTCCGCTGGCAGCTCTCAATAAAGATGGCAATGGTGTTGAGCAGTGCATATTCCAGCGTTTCCTGGGTGCGCTCCGGGAGAGGGTAATGCTCTTCGGCGACCACTTTACTGCTCATATCATAGAGAGTGAGCGTCGTATCGTGGCGACCCAGGCGTACGCCAATGGCGTGGAAATTGCGGGTTTCTGTGACGATAGAGATAGCGCGGCGGCCCCCGGTGGAGGCCTGCTGATCGACTTCTTTGATCAGCCCGCGTTCGATCAACTGACGCGTAATTTTGGTTACGCTGGCGGGGGCAAGCTGGCTTTGCTCGGCAATTTGAATTCGCGAGATTGGCCCATGCTGGTCAATCAGGCGATAAACCGCCGCGCTGTTAAGCTGTTTTACGAGATCAACATTACCTATTTGAGCTTGTCCGCCTGGTGTCATTCTTTCTCTTACTCAGTAACGACCTCGTTGCCATTAACGATGGTCTTGATAATTTTAAAGTCGTGCGTGAACGCAGTCAGGTTGGCTACTTTGCCTGGCGCGATACTGCCGAGTTGTTTGTCGACGCCAATGGCGCGAGCAGGGTAGAGCGTTGCCATGCGCAGGACTTCGTCGAGAGCGATATTCGCATGTTCGACCAGATTGCGTACACCCTCAATCATGGTTAATGATGAACCGCTCAACGTACCGTTCTCATCAACACACAGTCCATTGCGGTAGTATATTGTTTTACCAGCGAAAATGAACTGTTCAATGTTTGCACCTGCTGGCGCGGTCGCGTCAGTGACCAGGCACAGCTTGTCGCCTTTCAGGCGCTTAGCATTACGAATGTTAACGTAATCAACGTGCAGGCCATCGGCGATGATACCGCAGTAGATATCGGCTTCATCAAGAATTGCGCCCGCCAGACCTGGTTCACGACCGGTAATGTACGGCATCGCGTTGAACAAATGGGTCGCAAAGCTGATGCCTGCGCGGAAACCGATTTTGGCTTCTTTGACCGTTGCATTGGAGTGACCCGCAGAAACCACGATACCGGCATTAACCAGTTTGGTGATGACCTCTACCGGGACCATTTCTGGTGCCAGTGTGACTTTGGTGATCACATCCGCATTATCGCACAGGAAATCAACCAACGCAGCGTCCGGCTGACGGACAAATCCAGGATTATGGGTACCTTTTTTCACAAGGTTCAGCCACGGGCCTTCAAGATGAAGTCCTAATGCCTGATTCGGGTGTTTCGCCAGGTATTCACGCATCACGCGAACACCCTGTTTCATCAGGTCATCGCTGGTGGTGATAAGCGTTGGTAAATAGTTGGTGCAGCCAGATTTTTCATTGGCTTTCTGCATGATTTCCAGCGTTTCAACGGTCACGGCTTCTGCCGTATCGTTAAACTGTACACCGCCGCAGCCGTTTAGCTGTACATCAATAAAACCGGGGGAAACAATGGCCCCATTCAGTGAGCGCTGTTCAATTCCTGACGGTAACTCAGCCAGTGGGCAAACGCTGTCAATCAGGCCATTGGCGACAACAATCGCATGGTCATCAAGAATTTCGTGACCGGTAAAGATCCGGCCCTGGGTTAAAGCATACATTCCGACCCCCGATTTCAAAAAATGCCGCCCTGCAACTCATCGACAGGGCGGAGACATCAATTACAGACCTTTAATATTTTCCGCTTCTAACTCGTTGAAGTATTTCAGCGTCTTCACTTTCAGTTCCATGGTGGAAGGCTCATCGCAGACCACAACGGCTTTTGGATGCAACTGCAGGCAACTGATGGTCCACATGTGGTTAACGTTGCCTTCAACGGCGGCTTGCAGCGCCTGTGCTTTCTGGTGGCCCAGAACCAGGATCATCACCTCTTCGGCATCCAGCAGGGTACCCACGCCAACGGTCAGCGCATATTTAGGCACCTGGCTTACGTCGCCGTCAAAGAAGCGTGAGTTAGCAACACGTGTGTCGTGAGTCAACGTTTTGATACGGGTACGGGAAGCCAAAGAGGAAGCCGGTTCGTTGAACGCGATGTGACCATCGTTGCCTACACCGCCCATAAACAGGTGGATTTTACCGTAAGAACGGATTTTTTCTTCATACTGACGGCATTCTGCATCAATATCCGGCGCATTACCATTGAGGAGGTTGATGTTTTCTGCTGGAATATCAACGTGATCAAAGAAATTGCGGTGCATAAAGCTGTGGTAGCTTTCCGGATGCTCTTTCGGCAGGCCAACATATTCGTCCATATTGAAAGTAACAACATGCTTGAAGCTCACCTGGCCCGCTTTGTGCATTTCAACCAATGCTTTATAAGCTGTCAGCGGAGTACCGCCAGTCGGCAGGCCCAGAACGAACGGACGATCTGCCGTTGGTTTGAACGCGTTAATACGGTTAACGATATGGCGAGCAGCCCATTTGCCGACTTGTTCAGCGGTATTCAGGGGGATCAGTCTCATTCTTCACCTCAAAAGTAAATGTAAGCAATTGGCGGATTGAGTCTCTGTGCAGTATTAAGCGTAACCTGGTTTTGCATCGGTAAGGATCAATCCGTTTCGATTTTTTGAATGATAAAATAAGTTTTCGTAGTTAGCCAGTGGAAGGGAGGGTTAATAACGATATTTGGTGACTGAAATCACAAAAAACACGCGTTTAATTTGCGATACGAATTAATTTTTCACACACTCTGAATGTAGATGAATGGTTAATATCGTTGTTCCAGAATCTTGCTGTCAGGAATGGTCACACAATAAAAATATGGCTTCAAAGAAGCCTAATCGGGGTCTCGTAGGGGGAATAAAATGAATATTTTAGGTTTTTTCCAGCGGCTGGGTAGGGCGTTACAGCTCCCCATCGCTGTGCTGCCAGTCGCGGCACTGCTGCTGCGATTCGGCCAACCAGATTTACTTAACGTACCCTTCATCGCGCAAGCGGGTGGGGCCATCTTTGATAACCTCGCGTTAATATTTGCGATCGGTGTTGCTTCCAGCTGGTCAAAAGACAGCGCAGGTGCAGCAGCGCTGGCAGGTGCGGTCGGTTATTTCATATTGACCAAAGCAATGGTTACCATTAACCCTGCAATCAATATGGGCGTGCTGGCTGGTATCATCACCGGTCTGGTCGGCGGTGCCGTGTATAACCGCTGGTCTGGTATCAAACTGCCTGACTTCCTGAGCTTCTTTGGCGGCAAACGCTTCGTGCCGATCGCCACGGGCTTCTTCTGTCTGGTGTTGGCTGCTATCTTCGGTTACGTATGGCCACCGGTACAGAATGCCATCCATGCGGGTGGTGAGTGGATCGTGGGCGCTGGCGCGCTGGGTTCCGGTATCTTTGGTTTCATCAACCGTCTGCTGATCCCAACCGGTCTGCATCAGGTGCTGAATACTATCGCCTGGTTCCAGATTGGCGAATTTACTAACGCTGCAGGTACCGTATTCCACGGTGACATCAACCGCTTCTACGCGGGTGACGGCACTGCGGGTATGTTCATGTCTGGCTTCTTCCCGATCATGATGTTTGGTCTGCCGGGTGCGGCGCTGGCGATGTACTTCGCGGCTCCGAAAGCACGTCGTCCGATGGTTGGCGGTATGCTGCTGTCCGTTGCGATCACCGCGTTCCTGACCGGTGTTACCGAGCCGCTGGAATTCCTGTTCATGTTCCTGGCTCCGCTGCTGTACCTCCTGCACGCACTGTTAACGGGTATCAGCCTGTTCGTTGCAACACTGCTGGGGATCCACGCAGGCTTCTCCTTCTCCGCAGGTGCTATCGACTACGTGTTGATGTACAACCTGCCGGCAGCAAGCCAGAACGTCTGGATGCTGGTGGTGATGGGTCTGGTGTTCTTCGTTATCTACTTTGTGTTGTTCAGCGCGGTTATTCGTATGTTTAACCTGAAAACGCCGGGCCGCGAAGATAAAGAAGACGATATCGTTACTGAAGAAGCCAACAGCAACACTGAAGAAGGTTTGGCTCAACTGGCAACCAGCTACATTGCAGCGGTTGGTGGCACTGATAACCTGAAAGCGATTGATGCCTGTATCACTCGTCTGCGTCTGACCGTTGCCGACTCCGGTCGCGTAAACGATGCGATGTGTAAACGTTTAGGAGCATCGGGTGTCGTTAAGCTGAATAAGCAAACAATTCAGGTCATCGTGGGTGCGAAAGCTGAATCCATCGGCGACGAAATGAAGAAAGTTGTCGCGCGTGGCCCGGTGGCAGCAGCGTCTGGTGAAAGTGCGCCAGCAGCAGCGGCTCCGGTAGCAAAACCGCAGGCGGTAGCGAATGCAGTCACCGTTGAAGCGCTGGTTTCTCCGATTACCGGTGACGTAGTTGCGCTGGAGCAGGTTCCTGATGAAGCCTTCGCCAGCAAAGCTGTAGGTGACGGCGTGGCGGTGAAACCAACGGATAAAATTGTGGTTGCTCCGGCTGCGGGCACCATCGTGAAAATCTTCAACACTAACCACGCGTTCTGCCTGGAAACTGTTAAAGGCGCGGAAATCGTGGTCCATATGGGCATCGACACCGTCGCGCTGGAAGGTAAAGGCTTTAAGCGTCTGGTTGAAGAAGGTGCGGAAGTTACTGCAGGCCAACCGATTCTGGAAATGGATCTGGAGTTCCTGAACGCTAACGCACGTTCTATGATAAGCCCGGTTGTGTGCAGCAACAGCGATGATTTCGGCGCTCTGGTCATTAAAGCCGAAGGTCATGTGGTTGCCGGTCAAACACCACTGTATGAGATTAAAGGTAAGTAACTGCTCCTGAGTAAAGTGAGTTAAGTGCCTTAAGCGGCGGGGGATAGTCCTCCGCCGCTTTTTTTTGCAGCAAATGCCCTCATATCTCCTGCTGAACAGCTTTTTTGTGCAACTAATAGTTGTCTCCTGACGTCGCTTATAAGATCATACTCCGTTATACGTTGTTTACGCTTTGAGGAATCCACGATGAGTGAGGCTGAAGCCCGCCCGAGTAACTTTATTCGTCAGATCATCGATGAAGATCTGGCCAGTGGTAAGCACACCACTATCCATACCCGTTTTCCGCCGGAGCCAAATGGCTATCTGCACATTGGCCACGCGAAATCCATTTGTCTGAACTTTGGCATTGCGCAAGATTACCAGGGCCAGTGCAACCTGCGTTTTGATGATACGAACCCGGTTAAAGAAGATATCGAGTACGTTGAGTCGATTAAAAACGACGTTGAATGGTTAGGTTTCCACTGGACTGGCGACATTCGCTACTCTTCGGATTACTTCGATCAGCTTCACGCCTATGCGGTAGAGCTTATTAATAAAGGGCTGGCGTACGTTGACGAACTGTCAGCGGACGAAATCCGCGAATACCGTGGCACGTTGACTCAGCCAGGTAAAAACAGCCCGTACCGCGATCGTAGCGTTGAAGAGAACCTGGCGCTGTTCGAAAAAATGCGTACCGGTGGCTTTGAAGAAGGTAAGGCCTGCCTGCGTGCGAAAATCGATATGGCTTCGCCGTTTATCGTGATGCGCGATCCAGTGCTGTACCGCATTAAGTTCGCCGAACACCATCAGACCGGCAACAAGTGGTGCATCTACCCGATGTACGACTTTACCCACTGCATCAGCGATGCGCTGGAAGGCATTACGCATTCACTTTGTACGCTGGAGTTCCAGGATAACCGTCGTCTGTACGACTGGGTGCTGGACAACATCACCATTCCGGTTCATCCGCGCCAGTACGAATTCTCGCGCCTGAATCTGGAATACACCGTGATGTCCAAGCGCAAGCTGAACCTGCTGGTGACCGACAAGCACGTTGAAGGCTGGGACGATCCGCGTATGCCGACGATCTCTGGTCTGCGTCGTCGCGGTTACACCGCTGCCGCGATCCGTGAGTTCTGCAAACGCATTGGCGTGACCAAACAGGACAACACCATTGAGATCGCTTCTCTGGAATCCTGCATCCGCGAAGATCTGAACGAAAATGCTCCGCGCGCGATGGCGGTTATCGATCCGGTGAAACTGGTTATCGAAAACTACCCGCAGGGCGAAAGCGAGCTGGTCACTATGCCTAACCATCCGAATAAACCGGAAATGGGCAGCCGTGAAGTGCCGTTTAGCGGTGAAATTTGGATCGATCGCGCAGACTTCCGCGAAGAAGCGAACAAACAGTACAAGCGTCTGGTGATGGGTAAAGAAGTACGTCTGCGTAATGCTTACGTGATCAAGGCCGAACGTGTTGAGAAAGATGCAGAAGGGAAGATAACCACCATTTTCTGCACCTACGATGCTGACACCCTGAGCAAAGATCCGGCCGATGGTCGTAAAGTTAAAGGCGTTATTCACTGGGTGAGCGCGTCCCATGCGCTACCGATTGAAATCCGTCTGTACGACCGTCTGTTTAGCGTGCCAAACCCAGGTGCGGCGGAAGACTTCCTGTCCGTTATTAACCCAGAATCGCTGGTCATTAAGCAGGGTTACGGTGAGCCGTCGCTGCAGGCTGCGGTTGCAGGTAAAGCGTTCCAGTTTGAGCGTGAAGGTTACTTCTGCCTGGACAGCCGTTATGCAACGGCTGACAAGCTGGTGTTTAACCGTACCGTTGGTCTGCGTGATACGTGGGCTAAAGCGGGCGAATAAGTCGCAACACATCCTCTCTAAACGCCGCTTCATGCGGCGTTTTTTTTCGCAAAAAAACCGTTTGACAGGCTCCGTTTGCGCAGCGAATTAATTACATGCCTGTAATAATAAATCGGCTGAATGTTTTTACGTTTAAATAACTTACCTCAATGTGAAATGGGCTGAAACCGATTTCATCTCTATGGAAAACAAGCGATTTTTTCATTTTATCAACGCTTTTTTATCTCCCAATGAAAATGTAACAGAAAGCAATGAAATATGTGCGGTTGCTCATACTATTACATACTCGTTACAGAAAGAGATTGATAATTCGCGTCGCGAAAAATAGTCTATTCATTGTAGTCACTGAGGTTTTCTTAGCGCTACTTTTCTAATTTTTTTGTTTTTCGCTGACCGCTTTTATCGGCAGCATTTTTATGTCAAAGAGGATTAACATATGCGTACGTTTAGTGGCAAACGTAGTACGCTGGCGCTGGCTATCGCCGGTATCACAGCAATGTCGGGTTTTGTTGTCGCTCCGCAGGCACACGCCGAAGGATTTATTGATGACTCAACCTTAACCGGCGGCATCTATTACTGGCAGCGTGAGCGTGACCGTAAAGATGTGACCGATCATGACAAATACAAAACCAACCTTTCTCACTCCACCTGGAACGCTAACCTCGACTTCCAGTCCGGTTATGCGGCCGATATGTTTGGTATTGATATCGCAGCATTTACCGCTATTGAAATGAACGAAAGTAGCGAAAGCGGCCATCCAAACGAAATCGCATTCTCTTCCAAAAATAAAGGCTATGACGAGGATTACTCCGGCGATAAGAGCGGGATTAGCCTTTATAAAGCAGCAGCTAAATTTAAATACGGCCCAACCTGGGCGCGTGCCGGTTACATTCAACCAACCGGGCAGACTCTGCTGGCACCGCACTGGAGCTTTATGCCAGGTACCTATCAGGGGGCTGAAGCCGGTGCCAACTTCGACTATGGTGATGCTGGCGCACTAAGCTTCTCCTATATGTGGGCTAACGAATATAAAGCGCCGTGGCACACCGAAGTCGATAAATTCTATCAGGCTGATAAAAAGACCAGCGTTGATTACCTGCATTCAATCGGCGCGAAATATGACTTCAAAAATAACCTGTTGCTGGAAGCGGCATTTGGTCAGTCTGAAGGCTACGTCGATCAGTACTTCGCCAAAGCCAGCTACAAATTCGATTTAGGCGGTAACCCGTTTACTACCAGCTATCAATTCTACGGCGCACGTGACAAAGTTGACGATCGCACCGTGAACGATATTTATGACGGCACGGCCTGGCTGCAGGCGCTGACCTTCGGTTATAAAGTAGCGGAAGTGGTTGACCTGCGTCTGGAAGGCACATGGGTTAAAGCAGATGGGCAGCAAGGCTACTTCCTGCAGCGTATGACCCCGACCTACGCCTCATCAAACGGTCGCCTGGACGTGTGGTGGGATAACCGTTCTGACTTCAACGCCAACGGCGAAAAGGCAGTCTTCTTCGGCGCAATGTATGACCTGAAGAACTGGAACCTGCCGGGCTGGGCAGTGGGCGCGTCCTACGTTTACGCATGGGATGCCAAACCCGCTACCTGGCAGCTCAACCCGGATGCGTACTACGACAAAAACCGCACTATCGAAGAATCTTCTTACAGCCTGGATGCGGTTTACACCCTGCAGGATGGTCGTGCGAAGGGCACTATGTTTAAACTGCACTTCACCCAGTACGACAACCATTCAGATATTCCGAGCTGGGGTGGTGGTTACGGCAACATCTTCCAGGATGAGCGCGACGTGAAATTCATCGTTATTGCTCCGTTCACTATCTTCTAATGCCAATAGCGGCAGGCCGTGCGCCTGCCGCCTCGTTGAGGAACGTGCTATGAAAAAACTGATACTCATCGCCGTTATGGCATCAGGGCTGGTGGCTTGTACGCAATCCCCTGCACCGAAAGAAGACAGCCGTCTGAAAGAAGCCTACAGCGCGTGTATTAATACCGCTCAAGGATCGCCGGAAAAAATAGAAGCCTGCCAAAGCGTGTTGAATGTACTGAAGAAAGAAAAACAGCACCAGCAGTTTGCCAATGAAGAAAGCGTACGCGTGCTGGATTATCAGCAGTGTATCCAGGCCACGCGTACGGGTAACGATCAGGCCGTTAATGCTGATTGCGATAAAGTCTGGCAGGAAATTCGCAGCAAGAATGCCGCACAGTAATTCAAAAAATGAAAAAGACAACGGGCGGAGAATTTTCCGCCCGTTTGCATTTCAGAGCTTATTTTCCACTGGTTGATAACCCCGACTTAGCCGGACAAACAGCATTGCCGTGGCGGCGAGTCCGCAAAGTGCCGCGCACATCAGCCACCATCCCGGTGAGCTTTTATCCCCGGTTAGCTGAACCAGTGCCGTGGATATGACCGGCGTTAGGCCGCCAAAAATCGCCGTGGCAAGACTGAATGCCAGTGAAAAGCCTACCGTACGCACATAGACCGGCATCACCTCGGTGAGTGCGGCTACCATCGCCCCGTTATACATACCAAAAAAGAATGAGAACCAAAGCAGGACCAATGTCATGCGAGTGAAATCTGGCGCGGCGGTGAGCCAGTGCATTACCGGCCAGGTGGTGATCAGAGCGAGTACGGTAATCCCCATTAACACCGGACGACGACCAATTCGGTCAGAAATTGCCCCGCCAATGGGCAGCCAGATAAAGTTAGAAATACCGACCAGCATGGTGACCACCAGGCTGTCGCGAGCGCTCAGGTGGAGTACAGCCCTGCCGTAGGTCGGGGTGTAGACGGTGATGAAGTAAAATGTCGTTGTGGTCATCGCCACCAGCAGCGTACCTGCAGCGATAAGACGCCAGTTTTTGACGATAGTGGTGAAAATTTCCCGAGTGTCGGGGCGGTGCGTGCGTTGTAAAAATGCGTCTGTTTCCTGCAGCGAGCGGCGGAGCACGAAGATCAAAGGAATAATCATGCAACCAATAAAGAAGGGAATTCGCCAGCCCCATTCCGAGATCTGATCGTGTCCCAGGGTAGCGTTCAGACAGTAACCAATCAGCGCCGCCACCACAATGGCGACCTGTTGACTGGCCGACTGCCAACTGGTGTAGAAGCCTTTATTGCCAGGCGTGGCGATTTCCGAAAGATAAACCGAGACACCGCCTAACTCTACGCCTGCAGAAAATCCCTGTAATAATCGTCCAAGTAATACCAGCACGGGAGCCAGCAGGCCAATACTGTGATAGCCAGGTACAAGGGCTATCAGCAGGGTACCGCAGCCCATAATCGCCAGCGTCACCATCAGGCCTTTACGACGACCAATTCTGTCGATGTAAGCACCCAGCACAATGGCGCCAACGGGTCGCATTAAGAAACCCGAGCCAAAAACGGCGAAAGTTAACATTAGCCCGGCAAATTCACTCTCCGCGGGAAAGAAGGTCTTTGCAATATAGGTGGCGTAAAACCCGAACAGAAAAAAGTCGAACTGTTCGAGAAAATTACCGCTGGTTACCCGCAGTATTGCGCCGAAAGTTCCGGCGCGCGATGGTTGTTGTGTCATTGGGTTTGCTCCACTGTCTTATCATAATATTTATAGAGGTAAGAGTGTGCGGGTTAGTTGTCTGTGACCCCCGCCTGTTTGCCGCGCCGTTTCTCAATCGCCCACTTGAGTAAGGCTGCGCAGCGGTAAAATCCATGGGCAAATTTTCCGTAAGGAATGGTCAGAAAGAGCGCCATGACCACGCCGAGGTGAATGGCGAGCAAAATAGCCATCCAGGACGAGTCTCTTCCTGCCAGCAGGGCTAAACCGGTCAGACTGGTCAGCAGCAGCAGCAAAATAAAACCGCGATCCATCGGTTTTTGCCGTGCGTCGCCATGTAGCGGTGAGCGCTTGAGATTGAGCCATAGCAAGCCAGCCGGGCCGACAACCAGGCCAATGCCACCCAACGTGCCCAGCATGACCGGAACGCTGAAGAACGGATAGGGTGCTTCTATACCTGCGAAATAGTGATAGCCCGTCGCCACCACGGTGGCGGCAAAGCAGAGCAGAAAACCGTAGAAAGTGAAGTGATGAAAACGGCGGCGCATCAGAGTGAAGGCATCATCTGCTTCATTACAACCTTTACCGTGCCCACCATCGAGATACTTTAGTGTCAGCGCATCGTGTGAAGCTTCAGCAATTTCGACGGAACGTGGCATACCGGGAGAAATCTCGCGCCAGAAGCGGATAACGCCCGCCATCAGCAGACCTATCGCCAGAATAAATACCGAACCAAACATCCAGGCCAGCAGGTTATGCGGGAAAATTTGGTAGAAATCTCCGGCCAGCGGAGGATGGAGTAACGAGCCTTTTAACCCCATGGCGAGCAGTAAAAACAGGATCAGACTGAAAACCAGCGCCAGCGTCACGGTGACGCCTGCGCGACGATAAAGCGCGCCAAAGGCCGCGGGTTGCGCGTAGTGCTGATAGGTTTCAAGCCGGACTTCTGCCATCGCCTTCTGCACGTTGATGGCAAACTCATGAGGCGGGGCATACTGACAGGCGTGCAGGCAGGCACCGCAGTTATGGCACAAGTTTGCCAGATAATTGATATCCGCTTTACCGAATTCCAGGCGCTGCGTCATTGCCGGGAACACGGCGCAAAATCCTTCACAATAGCGACAGGCGTTGCAGACCTGCATCACGCGTTCAACTTCCGCTTCCGGTTCGGTGATAATTTGCGTGTCGATAATCAGTTTCTCAAGCTGCCTCATGACGAGTCTCCTTACGTGCGGCCAGCGCGGCTTCTTTTCCGGCAATACGGCCAAAAGTGGTACCGATTGACATGCCCACGCCTGCGGTGTAGCCCTTACCCAGCACGTTGCCCGCCATCATCTCTCCGGCGACGAACAGGTTGCGGCTTGGCTGCCCGGCAAAGTGTACGGCAGCGCGTTCATTTACTTTTAACCCGAGATAGGTGAAGGTGATCCCTGGCCGCAGGGCATAGCCGTAGTAAGGCGGCTGGTCCAGTGGTCGCGCCCAGTGTGTCTTCGCGGGGGTTAACGCTTTTGTCGTGCAGTTATCCAGAATGGTATGGTTGAACTGGCCGGGCTGGCAGGCGTTGTTGTACTCCGTCACGGTGTGGGTAAAGTGTTCGCCATTCAGCCCCAACTGATGAGCCAGTTCCGCCAGCGTATTGGCCTGTGCGCCAGGAAAGACCGGAGGCATGAAGTGGCCGATGGCTTTACTGTCGATAATGGAGTAGCCAATCTGCCCGGGCTGTTGGGCGACCAGTCGTCCCCAAATGGCGTAGCGTTTGGGCCAGAAATCTTCGCCTTCATCATAAAAACGCTCAGCGTCACGGTTGACGACTATGCCGAGCGAAACACAGTCCACGCGGGTACAAATCCCGCCGTCATATAATGGCGCTCTGGCGTCAATGGCTACGCAGTGTGACTGGGAGGGTTCGCCGATGATGTCGGCTCCGGCATCGATCATAAATTTGAGCAGTACGCCCTGGTTAAAGCGCGTACCGCGAATCAGAAAGTTATCTGCAGGCCATTCGCCGCGCTCGTTCTCTCCCCACGCTTCTCGCAGCCATTCGCGGTTAGACTCAAACCCGCCCGCGGCAAGCACGCAGGATTTAGCTGTGATGCGCTCTTCACCTGCCAGCGCCGCCACGAACTCGCCATTACGCAGTTCAAGCGCCTGAACGGGGGTGTTATAGCGGATCTGCACTCCCAGTTTTTCTGCGCTGCGATAATAGGCATTCACCAGGGCCTTGCCACCGCCCATAAAAAAGGCGTTGGTTCGCGCCACGTGTAAAGCGCCAGAGAGAGGAGGTTGAAAATTGACGCCGTGTCGGCGCATCCAGTCGCGACACTGTGAAGAGGTGCGGATCACCAGACGAGCCAGGGCTTCGTTGGTATTTCCTTCCGTGACGCGCTGCAGATCTTGCCAGAACTCCTCTTCCGGATAGCTTTCCACCAGCACATCCTGCGGTGCATCATGCATACAGCGCAGGTTACGCGTGTGTTGGGAATTTCCCCCACGCCATTCCCGGGGAGCCGCTTCGAGTAGTAAAACGGAAGCGCCTTGCTCCCGGGCGGTAAGGGCAGCGCATAAGGCAGCATTGCCACCGCCAATCACCAGAACATCAACCATCGTATACTCCATTACCATTTAACTAATTGTTAAATTTGTAATTGAAATGTATGCGAACGGCTTGTGCTGGCGCTATGACGTAGTGCTAAAGAGGGTTTTAGTTATTGTAAAGGATGGCACCTGGCCAGCTTCCTGCTTCCACCAGTTGATGCATCACTTTCGTCAGCACCACGCGGGCTGCGAGGCCCGCCGGGGTGAGCTCATCGTCAGAGAGGCTCACCAGAAAGTTGGGGCGGCTAAGTATCGGATTATGGACGCCGATCACTCTTAGCGTCTCTTTATCGAGATGGGAAATCGCCGCTCCGGGTTGAAGAGTGGCGCCAATGCCACTGCGCACGGCGCGCATCAGCAGCGCCAGACCATCAATTTCTGTAGCGATCTCAATGTTCAGCGAGTGTTCCTGACAAATTGCTTCCAGCCTGCCGCGCAGACCGTGGCCTGGGCTGGGCATTATCAATGGAATACTCGCCAACTGGGCTGGGGCAATATTGTCATCGGTAATATCAGCCAGTAGGGCATGGGTCCCAATCAAAAACAGCCGTTCTTCGAGAATCGGTCTGGCACTCCAGCGCAGGATCTTTTCTTTTTGAAACACCACAGCCAGATCAATCTGGCGGGTATTAATCATCCGTTCCAGATTACCAGAGAGACTTTCCACCACATGCAGGCGAACATCGCTATAGCTTTCCCGCATGGCGTGAATAAAAGGCATACCGAGAACTGAAGCGGTACTGGGAGCCATGCCGACGCTGACGTGCCCGGAAAGCCGGGATTCACGCGCGGCGAGGATTGCATCGTCTGCGTGACGGAGCGCCAGCTGCGCCTGGGAGTAAAAAGCCAGTCCGGCGCTGGTGGGTGTCACGCCTCGCGAAGTGCGCTGCAGCAGGCGAATAGCGAGTTCGTTTTCCAGACGCGACATTTGCTGGCTGAGTGCCGAAACCCCGATATTGAGATCGAGCGCCGCGCTACCCATGCTGCCGGTTTCTACAATGCGCACAAAATAGCGTAGCTGGCGAAGTTCCATTTCGACTCTCCGGAAGGGGCAATTGATTTTTACATTAAAGCAACACAGGAGCGGAGGGAAGGGGAAAAGGGCAGGTAACGCCCATAAAAAAAGCCAACCGGATGGTTGGCTTTTCAGAAAGCATTACATTATTTGCCGTCGTGGGCGTGCTCATCTTCGCGGCAATCGCCTTCGGCACAGTGACCGTAAAGATAGAGGCTATGGTTAGTTAAGCGAATGCCATGTTTAGCCGCAATCTCACGTTGGCGGGCTTCGATGGAATCATCGCTGAACTCGACCACTTTGCCGCAGTCAAGGCAGATGAGGTGATCGTGATGATGCTGTTGAGTCAATTCGAAGACGGATTTACCACCTTCAAAATTATGGCGGGTCACGATACCGGCATCATCAAACTGGTTCAGCACGCGATACACGGTCGCCAGACCAATTTCTTCACCCATATCGATCAGGCGTTTGTATAAGTCTTCCGCACTGACGTGATGGTTATCCGGTTCCTGAAGAACTTCCAGAATTTTTAAACGAGGAAGCGTTACTTTCAGGCCAGCCTTCTTTAATGCGGTATTGTTGTCAGTCATGCGGAATCTGTCCTGTAGCTAAACGATTCACTTCATTAACAGAAGTGACAGAAATTGCACTTGAGATAATGCGATTCATTATAGAACTGCCATGGCTAAATGAAAACTGCAAGTCTCTGGCATATATTGTTAATCAAAACGTGGTATCGCCGACAAACACACTGTGCAACACCCGATTGGCATCCAGCCATTGTACAGGGTCAGACGAAAAAGTTACAAATTTGTAGCAATTATTTTGATTGGTTTTATCTATTGATGCGGCGCAGATGGAAATCTGCGCCACACGAAATCAGGCATTAATGATTTCGTCGAGGTGCAGCTCTTCAGAGATCTGCTTAACCCATTTTTCTACGCGTTCTGCGGTCAGTTCAGGTTGGCGATCTTCATCGATAGCCAGACCGACAAAATGGTCGTCGTCAGCCAGACCTTTGGACGCTTCAAAGTGATAACCCGCCGTTGGCCAGTGACCAACGATGGTTGCGCCGCGCGGTTCGATGATGTCGCGAATGGTCCCTAACGCATCGCAGAAATATTCTGCGTAATCTTCCTGGTCGCCACAGCCGAACAATGCAACCAGTTTGCCGTTAAAATCAATGTCTTCGAGGGTAGGGAAGAAGTCGTCCCAGTCGCACTGCGCTTCACCGTAGTACCAGGTTGGGATGCCGAGCAGCAGAATGTCATACCCTTCGAGGTCTTCTTTGCTGCTTTTTGCAATGTCATGAACATCGGCAACGTCTTTACCAAGCTGTTTTTGAATCATTTTTGCGATGTTTTCGGTATTACCGGTGTCGCTGCCGAAAAAGATGCCAGTGATTGCCATGAGTAAAATAACCTCTTGAAACTTATTGAAATGGTGGTGGCGCATTGCCCACGGATAAGGGCAATCATAGCAGAACAGTCTGGCATGCGGAAACAGCAAACACGCAGGACTGCACTCTGTGCTACACGATTTATGATTTAGAGCAGAAATTCAGACTATGCCTGACCGCGCAATGCGCTGAGTTGGTTCATCAGCATCTCTTCGATCAGTTCACTGCGACTCATGTTGCGTGCCTCAGCCAGCTCGTTCAGAGCGTCAACGGCATCAGCGTTCAGTTTCAGTTCGACACGCTTAAGCCCGCGAACTTTGTCACGCTTAAGCTGATTACGTTTATTAATACGTAACTGTTCATCACGCGAGAGCGGATTAGTTTTGGGTCGTCCCGGGCGACGCTCCTGCGCGAACAGATCTAATGTCGTACGGTCCGTTTGTTCTTTGGCCATGATCTTGGTGACTTCGGGGAAACAATCAGCCAGGCGTCTGCCCGGATGGATAGCGCGCCATAATACATCAGCAGGGGAGACACGCCAACGCCCGCGCGCGTAATCGCGCGCAGACGCTGAGTTTTTAATCAGTTAGCCTGCTCGCTCAGATAACGACGGATGGCGCGCAGCACCGCCTCCGGTTTTTCGGCATGCACCCAATGCCCGGCGCCTGCTATAACGTGCGCACGAGCTTGTGGGAATTGCGCCAGCAGTTGTTCGCGATACGCTTCGGTAACATACGGTGAGTTGCCGCCTGGGATAAACAGCGCCGGATGCTCCCACGCAGGAATGGTTTCCCAACCGACGATATGCGGATATTGATCCCACAATACGGGAACGTTAAAGCGCCACTCGCCGTCAACAAAGGATTTCAGCAGAAACTGGATAACACCTTCCTCTTGCAGGTGCTGGCGCATGACGCTTGCCGCCTGCTGGCGTGAGGACGCTTGTGCATCGGTTACGGCATTGATTGCCGCAAAAATCTCATCGTGGCGGCGAACATGGTAGTCAACGGGAGCAATGTCGATGGCGACCAGCCGTTCGACACGTTCCGGAGCCAGCGCAGTCAGCGCCATGACAGCTTTACCGCCCATCGAGTGGCCAATAAAGATCGCTTTTTCGATCTGCCGATCGTCCAGCGTATCCAGCAGATCTTGCGCCATGGCCGGATAATTCATCTCAGGTGAACGAGGGGAGAGGCCATGGTTTCGCATATCGACCTGGATGATGTCATAGTCGGTTACTAGATCGCGTGCCAGGATCCCCAGGTTATCCAGACTGCCAAACAAGCCGTGAACCAGGACGATGGGAGAATTATTGTGCAGGTTTTGCGCAGATTGCGCTCGGATATTCAATTTCATGGCAAAGTTCTTTTTTTCACACTCACGGGTTAGGGTATCATGTTGACCATTCTGCCACATGGCTGCAACAACTACGGTTACTCTGAGTTTTGCTGGCCACCAGGCTTGACGCTATCCGCTGTTGGGATTTGCCTTTACACTACGTGTGTTTACCCCGACAACTTGTATTCAGCTAAACACTGCACTGGATTAAGATGAAAACGATTGAAGTTGATGATGAACTCTATAGCTATATTGCCAGCCACACCAAGCATATTGGCGAGAGCGCATCCGACATTTTACGGCGTATG
Source organism: Citrobacter sp. KTE30 (assembly GCF_000398825.1). Lineage (NCBI taxonomy): Bacteria > Pseudomonadati > Pseudomonadota > Gammaproteobacteria > Enterobacterales > Enterobacteriaceae > Citrobacter > Citrobacter sp. KTE30. Next base: position 1,206,092 of record NZ_KB976055.1, read on the forward strand.
TTGAAATTTTCCGCCGCATCACAGCCTGTCACTCCGATAGTCAAAGAAGTCCGCGCTGTGCAACCTGTCGTGGAAGCCAAGCCGGTTAACCCCGTAAAAGATAAAGTGCGCGCGATGCGTGAGCTGCTGCTGTCCGACGAATACGCGGAACAGAAGAAAGCAGTAAATCGCTTTATGCTGGTGCTGTCTACACTCTATTCACTGGATCAAAACGCGTTCGCCGAAGCAACGGAATCGTTGCATGGTCGTACGCGTGTTTATTTTGCAGCTGATGAACAGACGCTGCTGAAAAATGGTAATCAAACCAAACCGAAGCACGTGCCAGGCACGCCGTACTGGGTGATCACCAATACCAATACCGGCCGTAAATGCAGCATGGTTGAACACATCATGCAGTCAATGCAATTCCCTGCGGAATTGATTGAAAAGGTTTGCGGAACAATTTAATCCTTGCATTAGAAGGACCAGGCAATGGCAATCCACAATCGTGCAGGTCAACCTGCGCAACAGAGTGATTTGATTAACGTCGCCCAACTGACGGCACAGTACTATGTACTGAAACCAACGGCAGGGAACGCTGAGCACGCTGTTAAGTTCGGTACGTCCGGACATCGCGGCAGTGCAGGTCGTCATAGTTTTAATGAGCCGCATATTCTGGCTATCGCCCAGGCGATTGCTGAAGAACGTGCGAAAAACGGGATTACTGGCCCGTGCTATGTGGGCAAGGATACCCACGCGCTGTCTGAACCGGCTTTTATCTCTGTACTGGAAGTGCTGGCGGCGAACGGTGTTGACGTCATCGTGCAGGAAAATAACGGCTTTACGCCAACCCCTGCTGTATCGAACGCTATCCTGGTCCACAACAAAAAAGGCGGCCCGCTGGCTGACGGCATTGTGATCACGCCGTCCCACAACCCGCCGGAAGATGGCGGCATTAAATACAACCCGCCAAACGGTGGTCCGGCAGACACCAATGTCACCAAAGTGGTGGAAGACAGAGCCAACGCGCTGCTGGCGGCAGGTCTGCAAGGCGTGAAGCGTATGTCGCTGGACGCTGCGCTGGCATCTGGTCATGTGAAAGAGCAGGATCTGGTTCAGCCGTTTGTTGAAGGACTGGCTGACATCGTAGACATGGCGGCGATCCAGAAAGCGGGTCTGACGCTGGGTGTCGATCCGCTGGGCGGTTCCGGTATCGAATACTGGAAGCGTATTGCTAAGCACTACAACCTGAACCTGACTATCGTTAACGATCACGTTGATCAGACTTTCCGCTTTATGCATCTCGACAAAGATGGCGCAATCCGCATGGACTGCTCCTCCGAGTGTGCGATGGCGGGGCTGCTGGCGCTGCGCGACAAGTTCGATCTGGCCTTTGCCAATGACCCAGACTACGACCGTCACGGTATCGTCACCCCGGCAGGGCTGATGAATCCGAACCACTATCTGGCGGTGGCGATCAACTACCTGTTCCAGCATCGTCCGCAGTGGGGCAAAGATGTTGCCGTCGGTAAGACGCTGGTGTCATCGGCGATGATTGACCGTGTAGTGAATGATTTAGGGCGTAAACTGGTTGAAGTGCCGGTTGGCTTTAAATGGTTTGTTGACGGTCTGTTTGACGGCAGTTTTGGCTTTGGTGGGGAAGAGAGCGCGGGGGCATCTTTCCTGCGTTTCGACGGTACACCGTGGTCAACCGACAAAGACGGCATCATCATGTGCCTGCTGGCGGCAGAAATTACCGCGGTGACCGGTAAGAACCCGCAGGAGCACTACAACGAACTGGCTGCTCGCTTTGGCGCACCGAGCTACAACCGCCTGCAGGCAAGCGCGACCTCCGCGCAGAAAGCGGCGCTGTCTAAGCTGTCTCCGGAAATGGTGAGCGCCAGTACGCTGGCGGGCGACCCGATCACCGCGCGTCTGACGGCTGCACCGGGCAACGGCGCTTCTATCGGCGGTCTGAAAGTGATGACTGACAACGGCTGGTTTGCCGCGCGTCCTTCTGGTACGGAAGACGCTTACAAGATCTACTGCGAAAGCTTCCTCGGTGAAGAACATCGCAAGCAGATCGAAAAAGAAGCGGTTGAGATCGTCAGCGAAGTGCTGAAGAACGCGTAAACCGTAGGCCGGATAAGACGCTAGCGTCGCTATTCGGCATGAATAATGAAAAAGCCGGACAGCAAATACGCTGATCCGGCTTTTTATATTCAACTTAACGTCATGGCATGAACCGATAACCAATCCCGGTTTCGGTCAGAAAATGACGCGGACGTGCCGGGTCCAGTTCCAGTTTCTGGCGCAGGTGTCCCATGTAAATTCGCAGATAGTGGCTGTGTTCGACGGCGTTTGGTCCCCAAACCTGATTGAGCAACTGGCGCTGCGTCAGTACCTTTCCGGCATTATTCAGCAGTACCGCTAGCAGGCGAAACTCAATCGGCGTCAAATGAATCTCTTCATCACCACGATGTACTAGTCGGGCGGCGATATCTACTTTTACGTTGGAAAAATGCACCACCGGCTCGGGAGACGTGCCGCTGGCGTGGCGACGCAATGCCACGCGCAATCGCGCCTGTAGCTCGCCAATACCAAAGGGTTTACTGAGATAGTCATCGGCACCGGCATCCAGGGCGGCAATTTTATCACTTTCTTCGCTGCGGGCTGAAAGCACAATTACCGGTATCGCGCTCCATTGTCGCAGGTCACGAATAAAATCAATGCCGTCACCGTCCGGCAGACCGAGATCGAGAATGATGAGATCGGGTTTTCGCGTGGCGGCTTCCAGCAGACCACGTTGCAGCGTTTCCGCTTCATATACACGCAGACCATCGGCTTCCAGCGCGGTGCGCAGAAAGCGACGGATAGCCTGTTCATCTTCAACAATCAGTACGTTCGTCACATATCCTCATGAAAATCTTCAAGTTCAGGGGGGATTTCCTGGGGCAGTGTAACACGGAAACATGCTCCTCCCTGTGCGCGATTGTGGACGGAAATTGTACCGCCGTGCACGTCCACAATGGCCTGGCAGATTGCCAGCCCCAGCCCAACGCCCGGTACAGATGACTCTTTGTTTCCCCGGGAGAACTTGTCAAAAACTCGTTGCTCCATTCCCGATGGAATGCCAGGGCCATTATCCCAGACGTCCAGTTGCAGATGCTCACCATCGACGCTGGCATCAATACCGATTTGCGCCGCTGGACCTGCGTATTTAACAGCGTTTTCCAGCAGGTTAATCAGCACCCGTTCAAATAGCGGGCCATCGACGTGGATCAGCGTCAACGGCGCGGGTAGCGACAAATTAATAGGAGCAGAGAGTCCTGGCTCCAGCATCTGCAGGGCACTGCCGACCACCTCTTCCAGCGTTAACCACTCTTTCTTAAGATTAAAGCCGCCAGACTGAATTCGCGCCATATCCAGTAGGTTATTAACCAGTCGGGTCGTATTCAGGACGTGCTGGCGAATTTCGCTGGCCTGGCGCGCGTGCGGCGATCCTTCACTTGCCAGATCCAGCGTTAAGATCTCTGCCTGACCAAACAACACCGTCAGCGGTGTGCGTAAATCGTGGGAAAGGGCGGCGAGCAGGGCATTGCGAATGCTTTCACGCTCGCTGGCAAACCGGGCCTGCTCTTCGCTGGCGGTGAGCGTCAGGCGTTCCAGCGCACTGGCGACCAGTAAAGTGAAAGTTTCCAGCAGGCGCTGCTGTTCGGGGATCATCAGCTGGCGTAAATTTCCTGGTTCCACAACCAGCAACCCATGCGTTTTGTCGGCGCTTTTTAACGGTAAAATTTGATATGGCACACCGGGTAAGGTGTCAGTGCCTGCGCCGGCCGGTTGCCCTTTATCAAAGCTCCATTGGGCAATGGCGTCATCCCACGGCGTCATGCCCTGTTGATGAGTGAGAGGGGCCAGCTTACCGTTCTCACCGGGCAGTAAAACCTGGCTGCGGGCCTGGAACGTTGAGGCAATAAACTGTTCGCTGGTGGCGGCGATATCCTGCTGGCTCCGTCCGACGGCCAGCGCTTTCGACATCTCATATAAATGACGCGTACGCTGTTCACGATAACGCGCTACCCGTGCCTGATAACGCACTCCGGCGGTGAGATTACCGATAACCAGCCCTACCGTTAACATCACGGCAAAGGTAAGCAGGTACTGGACGTCGGAAACGGCCAGCGTACCGCGTGGGGCAATAAAGAAGAGATCGAAGCTGGCAACGTTAATAAAGGTTGCCAGCACTGACGGCCAGCGTCCGTAAAAGAGGGCGATAACCACCACACCCAATAAATAGACCATCACCAGGTTGGCGGCGTCAAAGGCCATCAACCACTGCATGGCAATCAACGTAATGATGGCGCACAGCGCGACGGCAACCACGCAACCCTGAATTTGAACCCGCCACTTATCCTTAAAGGTGCGGCTATCTGCAGTTTGCAGCACAGGGCGCGAAGGTGGTTCGTCGAGCGCAACAATCATCAGGTCGAGATCCGGTGCGCGATGGGCCAGTTTGTCAGCAAAGGAATCACTGCGCCACCAGCGTCGCGTGGTCGGACGTCCGAGGACAATTTTTCCCAGATTATGCTCACGGGCGTAGCGGATTACTGCTTTATCTTCAGCGGGATCGGAAAGGGTGGCGGTTTCTGCACCCAGCTCCTGGGCTAATCGCAGGGCGCTTAAAATTGCGCGGCGCTGTTTTTCGGGCAGTCGGTGCAGCGCTGGCGTTTCGACATACACTGCATGCCATACGCTGCCGAGGCGCGCTGCCAGACGCGCGGCGGCACGCACGAGCTTTTCGCTGCCGGTGTTGTGTCCAATACACAGCAATATGGCGTCGCGGGTATGCCAGACTTTCTCCTCTCCCGGACGTCCACGCCAGGCACGCATCTGATCGTCAACCCGATCGGCCGTGCGGCGCAGGGCCAGCTCACGTAGCGCGATCAAGTTACCTTTGCGAAAGAAATGCTCGATGGCTCTTTCCGCCTGACCGGCGATATAGACCTTGCCTTCGTTCAGGCGCTGGCGCAAATCGTCGGGGGGAAGATCGACCAGCACCACATCGTCAGCAGCATCGAAAAAAGGATCGGGGACGGTTTCGCGAACCTGAATGCCGGTGACGCCGCTGACCACATCATTGAGGCTTTCCAGATGCTGCACGTTGACGGTAGTAAAAACGTCAATACCGGCTTCCAGCAGCTCTTCAATATCTTGCCAGCGTTTAGGATGGCGTGAGCCTGGCGCATTACTGTGCGCCAGTTCATCCATCAAAATGAGTGCCGGACGGCGGGCCAGCGCCGCGTCGAGATCGAACTCGCTGATATGACGACCATGGCGCGCCTGTCGCTTTAGCGGCAGAATGCTGAGACCGTCCAGCAGCGCGGCGGTCTCTTTGCGTCCGTGGGTTTCCACCACGCCAATCAGCACATCTAATCCCTGCGCCCTTAGCCGCTGGGCCTCTGCCAGCATGGCCCAGGTTTTACCGACGCCTGCACACGCGCCGAAGAAAATTTTCAGTTTTCCCCGGTGCGGAGCGGTGGTCTGCTCCAGCAGGCGATCGGGGTCGGGGCGTAAGGGTTCGTTATGCATGTCCTTTTTCTCAGTGCTTATCCAGCGCTAAATTAAGTTCTACCAGGTTCACCACCGGTTGGCCGATAAAACTGACCAACGGCTTTTGCGTGTATTGTGCAACCAGGCGTGTGACCTCTTCAACGCTGAGGTTGCGAGCCTGCGCCACGCGGGGGATTTGCCAGGCCACCGCAGCTGGCGTCAGGTTGTTATCCAGCCCGCTGGAAGAAGCCGTTACCAGCTCTACCGGAACGGCAGGATTTGCCTGCGGGTTAGCGGCACGCAGCGCGGCAATCCGGCTTTGCAGCTGTTTATCCAGTTCCAGGTTGCTGGCTGCCAGATTACTGCCGCCTGAAGCCATTGGATTATAGGGCATTTCCGCTGTGGCTGAGGGGCGTCCCTGAAAATAACCGGCAGCGGTAAACTGTTGCCCAATGAGCTCGGAGCCGCGAACAATCTGACCTTCGCGGAGAAGCGAACCGTTAGCCTGGTGGGGAAACCACCATTGCCCCAGCGCAGTGGTCAGCAGCGGGTATGCCCCGCCGGTGATAAGCATCAGGAAAATCAATGTTGATAATGCAGGACGTAATCCACTCATCAGAAACCTCACACCAGACCCAGCAGGGTCAGCAGTAAATCAATTGCTTTGATACCGATAAACGGCACAACCAGACCACCCAGGCCATAGATCCACAAATTGCGGCGCAGCATCGCGGAAGCGGATAACGGTTTGTAACTCACGCCTTTCAGCGCCAGTGGGATCAGAAAGACGATAACCAGTGCGTTAAAGATAACCGCGCTGAGGATCGCCGAGTCCGGCGAATGCAGCCCCATCACGTTCAGCGCATTGAGCTGCGGGTAGGTGGCAGCGAACGCGGCCGGGATAATGGCAAAATACTTCGCTACGTCGTTGGCGATACTGAAGGTGGTCAGCGAACCGCGCGTCATCAGCATCTGTTTACCAATGTGCACCACTTCGATCAGTTTGGTGGGGTTGGAGTCGAGGTCCACCATGTTGCCCGCTTCTTTCGCTGCCTGGGTTCCGGAGTTCATGGCAACTGCCACATCGGCCTGCGCAAGGGCTGGTGCGTCGTTAGTTCCGTCGCCGGTCATCGCCACCAGACGACCTTCCGCCTGATACTGACGAATCAACGCCAGCTTGGCTTCCGGTGTGGCTTCGGCTAAGAAGTCATCCACTCCGGCTTCCGCGGCGATTGCGGCGGCGGTCAGACGGTTGTCACCGGTGATCATCACCGTTTTGATCCCCATTTTACGCAGCTGGGCAAAACGCTCTTTAATCCCGCCTTTTACGATATCTTTCAGGGCAATCACGCCAAGTACGTGGGAGCCTTCAGCAACCACCAGCGGCGTAGCGCCAAGGCGTGCGACGTTTTCGACCTTCTGCTCAACGTCGGCGGGGAAGTGGCCGCCGTTGGCTTCGACGTGACGACGAATAGCATCGACCGACCCTTTGCGGATCATACGGTTGTCGATGTTGATCCCGCTCATCCGACTTTGGGCGGTAAACGGTACAAAGGTGGCGTGCAGCGATTGCACGTCGCGTATACGCAGATTAAAGCGCTGTTTAGCCAGAATCACGATGCTGCGGCCTTCCGGCGTTTCATCGGCCAGGGATGAAAGCTGCGCGGCATCGGCCAGCGTTTTTTCGTCCACGCCGTGGGCGGGCAGAAAATCTGAAGCCTGGCGGTTACCTAGCGTAATGGTGCCGGTTTTATCCAGCAGCAGTACATCCACGTCACCCGCCGCTTCTACTGCACGTCCGCTGGTGGCAATGACGTTCGCACCCAACATGCGGCTCATCCCGGCGACGCCAATCGCGGAGAGCAGCCCGCCTATCGTCGTAGGGATTAAACACACCAGCAGCGCAACCAATACCGTGACGCTGACCGCGCTACCGCCCCAGGCGGAAAACGGCCACAGCGTGGCCGTAGCCAGTAGAAAGACGATGGTCAGGGCTATCAACAGGATCGTCAGGGCAATTTCATTGGGCGTTTTACGCCGCTGTGCACCTTCAACCATGGCGATCATCCGGTCGAGGAACGTTTCACCAGGGTTTACGCTGCATTCGATAACCAACCAGTCGGAGAGGATGCGAGTCCCGCCAGTGACGGAGGCGAAATCACCACCGGATTCACGAATCACCGGCGCGGATTCACCGGTAATGGCGCTTTCATCTACCGACGCGCCGCCTTCGATCACCTCGCCGTCACACGGGATAATATCGCCAGCTTCCACCAGCACGATATCGCCTTTACGTAAATCATCGGCAGGGACGTGATCCATTGCCGCGCCGTATTTCGGCTCGCGAAGCTTGCGGGCAAAGGCGGTTTTTTTGACGCCTTTCAGGCTGTTGGCCTGAGCTTTACTGCGTCCTTCCGCCAGCGCTTCAGCAAAGTTGGCGAACAGAACGGTAATCCACAGCCACAGACTTATCGCACCGGTAAACCAAGGATTACCCGGCATATGGCCTGTTGCCATCGCCACGGTTAACAGGGTCGTTAACAGACTGCCCAACCAGACGATAAACATCACCGGATTACGCCATTGGGTATGTGGGCTTAATTTTTTCACGGCGTCCATCAGCGCCTGTGCGACCAGAGAGGGTTCGAACAGCGCCAGTTGCTTGCGACTCATAGTAATGTGCTCCGCATCACTCAGTGTAATGACAGGTATTCTGCGACCGGGCCAAGCGCCAGGGCAGGAACAAAGGTGAGAGCGCCAACCAGTAACACCGTACCGATCAACAACCCGACAAACAGCGCGCCGTGGGTAGGTAGCGTGCCGGAGCTGGCTGGCTGGATCTTTTTACTGACCAGCGATCCGGCAATCGCCATCACGGGAATGATCACGCCGAAGCGACCGAAGAACATGCATAAGGCCAGCAGGCAGTTCCAGAACGGGCTGTTGGCGCTTAACCCGGCGAAGGCGCTACCGTTGTTGTTCGAGGCGGACGACACGGCATACAGCACTTCGCTAAACCCGTGTGGACCTGGGTTAAGCATGGCGCTGCGGCCAGCTTCGGTCATCATGGCGATCGCTGTGCCGATCAGGACCAGCGCAGGGGTGACCAGAATCGCCAACGCGGTCATTTTCATTTCGCGCACGTCGATTTTCTTACCCAGATACTCTGGTGTGCGGCCAATCATTAACCCGGCGATAAATACCGCCAGCAGCACGAACAGCAGCATGCCGTACAGACCTGAACCCACGCCGCCGAAGACCACTTCACCAATCTGCATTAACCACATCGGCACCATGCCGCCCAGTGCGGTGAAGGAGTCATGCATAGCATCGACAGCGCCGCAAGATGCCGCTGTCGTCACGACGGAAAACAGACTCGTGGCCAGCACGCCAAAGCGGCTCTCTTTGCCTTCCATGTTGATATTGCTGTCTGCACCGAATGCCATCAGGTGCGGGTTGCCCCGAACTTCGGCCCACATCACCACGGCTACGCAGATGACAAAAATCAGCGACATGGCCCACAGCAGGGTCCGTCCCTGGCGACGATCGCCCACCACATCACCAAAGGCAAAACACAGCGCGGTAGGAATTAAGAAAATAGCCAGCATCTGTACCAGATTGGTCAACGCGGTAGGGTTTTCAAACGGATGTGATGAGTTAGCGTTAAAGAAACCGCCCCCGTTAGTGCCAAGCATCTTAATCGCTTCCTGTGAGGCGACGGGCCCCATCGGCAGCAGTTGTTTAACCCCTTCAAGGGTGGTGATGGGCTGATAAGGCAACACGTTTTGCAGCACACCTTGCTGAATGAAGAACAGCGCAATGAGCAATGCAATGGGGAGCAAGATCCACAGCGTAATGCGAATCAGATCGACCCAGGCGTTGCCCAAGGTGTTCATACTCTGGCGCGTGAAGGCGCGGGTCAGGGCAAAAATCACCGCAATCCCGGTTGCCGCTGACAGGAAGTTTTGTACGGTCAGCCCGACCATCTGGCTGAAGTAGCTTAAGGTGGTTTCACCAGCGTAGGATTGCCAGTTGGTATTAGTGACAAAACTTACCGCGGTGTTAAGCGCCAGATCCCACGAAAGCCCTGGCAGTTGCTGGGGATTTAACGGCAGCAGGTTTTGCGCCATCAGCATCGAAAACAGGACCAGCAGGCCCAGTACATTGAGTGCGAGGATCGCCAACAGATACTGCCGCCAGTTCATCTCCTGCTGTGAGATGCCCAGACCACGCCAGAGCAAACTCTCCACGCCAGTCAGGCCCGGCAGGGACGTATTATTGATCAGCCGAGCCAGCCCAAAGCCCAGCGGTCTGGCGATGACAAACAGCACCAGCAAGAAACTGGCAATGAGTAAAAATCCTTGGGCCGCCATCAGAACGCCTCCGCATTAATCAGGGCATACACCAAATAACCTAATAATAAAAAGACCAGCACAATGCCGGTTATCACGCCTGCACTCACGGTGCACCTCCAGTGGCATAAATGTGATAACCAGAGCGTAGATTTTTGCTTGCAAAGATTTCGCAAAAATCAGTGGGTGGGGTGTAAAAAAAGTATAAAAATGGCAAAGACCATTATTTAACTAATGATTAGTATTAATTTAACTTTTATGTAACTTAATTACAGTTTTTAGCTAAACGGAGCATCAATAGATAAAAATAAGTGGTCGGATGAGTAGCAAAATTACACACAAGGCGGTATTATTTTCATCAGTTAACCAAGTTTATTTTTCCGGTGCGATTCACCGAACAGATATATGGGAGAGGATTATGGACTTTTATAAAGAATATCCAGCACACATTGTTTTCTTGCGCCGTACCTTTGCCGTTGTGGCGGGCGTGCTGGCGCTGCCGGTCATGTTGTTCTGGAAAGACCGCGCCCGTTTTTACAGCTACCTGCACCGCGTCTGGTCTAAAACCAGTGATAAACCGGTGTGGATGGAGCAGGCTGAAAAAGCCACCTGCGATTTCTACTGATAGCTAATAAATCCCCAAAAGCCGCTGATATCAGCGGCTTTTTTGTTCATGATAGCTACACTTATCTCAGGAATGAGAAAGGAGCGATCATGAGCGAGAAAATCCCTGTTGGTATCAGTGCCTGTCTGTTGGGGGAGGCGGTTCGCTATGATGGTGGGCACAAGCGGCTGGCCTTTGCTGTGGAAGAACTGTCGCCGTGGGTCGCTTTCGAACCCGTATGCCCTGAAATGGGTATCGGGTTACCGGTCCCGAGACCTGCGCTGCATCTGGTCAAAGAGGGCGAGGCTGTCTCCCTGCGTTTTAGTGATAAGCGCGAGGGTGATTTGACAGACGTAATGACGGCTTTTAGTCAGCGACAAAGCGATCGTCTGGAGCATTTGTGTGGCTATATTGTCTGTGCAAAATCGCCTAGTTGCGGTATGGAACGGGTGCGGGTCTACGACGCGGAAGGCAAAAACAACCGTAAAGCGGGACGAGGGATCTTTACGTCTGTGCTGATGTCGACGTTACCCTGGCTTCCCGTGGAAGAGGACGGGCGTTTGCACGACCCGCAGATTCGGGAAAATTTTGTTGAGCGCATTTATGCCTTGCACGAGCTCAACGGTATCCGTCAGCAAGGGTTAACGCGCGGAGCACTAATCGATTATCACAGCCGTTACAAGCTATTACTGTTGGCCCATTCCCAGCCGGACTATCGCGAACTCGGGCGTTTTGTCGCGGCGATCGGCGAATGGCAAGATTTGCAGGCTTATTTTGTTGAGTATCGCTTAAGGCTGATGAGTTTGCTGGCGCATCTTCCCTCCCGGCGCAACCATACCAACGTGCTGATGCATGTCCAGGGCTATTTCCGTACGCAATTAAATTCTCGTCAGCGGCAGGAGCTGGCCTCTCTCATTGACGGGTATCGACGTTCGACTCAACCGCTGCTTGCGCCAATAACATTACTCAAACACTATATGGCGGAATATCCGGATGCTTATCTCTCCGGGCAGCGCTATTTCAATCCCTGGCCAGAGGCTCTGCGTTTGCGCTACGGGCGTTAAGTTTTTTCTTCAGGAGTGTTATGACCACCCATTTGGTCTGGTTTCGGCGTGATTTACGCCTGCACGACAACCTCGCGCTGGCGGCGGCTTGTCGGGATCGTTCTGCGCAGGTGCTGGCGTTATATATCGCTACCCCCGAGCAGTGGAAGGCCCACGATATGGCCCCGCGCCAGGCGGCATTTACCTGCGCGCAGTTGAATGCGTTACAAACAGCGCTGGCAGAAAAAGGCATCCCTTTACTGTTTTACGAAGTGGCTGATTTTGCGGCCAGCGTGGACACCATCAAAAGTGTCTGCCTGCAGCATGACGTCGGTCGATTATTTTATAACTATCAATATGAAATAAACGAACGCCAGCGTGATGCTGCCGTCGAAAAGTCCTTACCTCAGGTGGTGTGCGAAGGGTTTGACGACAGCGTGATCCTGCCCCCGGGGGCGGTGATGACCGGCAATCATGAGATGTATAAAGTGTTCACGCCGTTTAAAAATGCCTGGCTGAAGCGGATTAAAGACGGTATTCCAGAATGCGTTAGCGCGCCGAAAATGAGGGACAGCGGCGCTCTTGACGCACCGTTAACATCAATCACGCTGAGCTACCCGCAGCAAGATTTTGATGCGCAGTGGTTTTCGGCAGATGAAAAGTTGGCCATCGCGCAATTACGTCAGTTTTGCCAGCAGGCGGCGGGAGAATACGAGCAGCAGCGTGATTTTCCAGCGATTGACGGGACCAGTCGATTATCCGCGAGCCTGGCGACAGGAGGACTATCACCGCGCCAGTGCCTGAATCGACTGCTCGCGGAGCAGCCGCAGGCGCTTGAGGGCGGCAGGGGTAGCGTCTGGCTGAACGAGCTTATCTGGCGTGAATTTTATCGTCATCTGATGACTTACCATCCGGCGCTGTGTCGGTATCAACCCTTTATCCGCTGGACCGATCGCGTGCAATGGCAGAATAATCCGACGCATTTGCAGGCCTGGAAAACGGGTAGTACGGGTTACCCTATTGTGGATGCGGCGATGCGTCAGCTCAACGCCACGGGCTGGATGCATAATCGATTACGCATGATTACCGCCAGTTTTTTGGTGAAGGACCTGCTGATTGACTGGCGTAAAGGCGAACAATATTTCATGTCGCAACTGATTGATGGTGACCTCGCGGCCAATAACGGCGGCTGGCAGTGGGCAGCCTCAACCGGAACCGACGCCGCACCGTATTTCCGTATCTTTAACCCCACGACGCAGGGCGAAAAATTCGACCGTGACGGTGAGTTTATCCGCCAGTGGGTGCCGGAACTGCGCGACGTGCCGGATAAAGCCATTCATGACCCGTGGTCGTGGGCAGAAAAAGCGCAGGTAACACTAAGTTATCCTCGCCCGATTGTGGATCATAAACAGGCTAGGCTGGCGACGCTGTCGGCATATGAGGCGGCGCGTAAAGGGTAAAGGCATGGTGGATTTTGCGTAATACCTTCCAACAGAATGAACATGTTGCAGTCGGGTGATTTTAGCGCTGAAGCGTGCGCTCAGTACCGTGAATACCCTGCTGCACAAGTTTTCTCTCAGCAGTAAATTTCCGTCATCTGAATGAAAATGACGGAAATTAATGACGACGCCAACGACCTCCACCCCGCATGATGCGGTGTTTAAAACGTTTTTACATCATCCCGAAACTGCACGGGATTTTCTCGACATTCACCTGCCAGCTGAACTGCGGATGCTTTGCGATTTGAATTCGCTGCAACTGGAGTCAGAAAGCTTTATTGAAGCGGATTTACGTTCGCGCTACTCCGACGTGCTCTGGTCTTTGCACACACGCAACGGTGACGGTTATGTCTATGTGGTGATAGAGCATCAAAGTTCAGCCGAGCCACATATGGCTTTTCGTCTGTTGCGTTATGCGCTGGCGGCGATGCAGCGCCATCTGGACGCAGGGCACAAGGAACTGCCGCTGGTGATACCGATGCTGTTTTATCATGGCTGCCGAAGCCCCTATCCGTACTCATTGTGCTGGCTGGATACCTTTGCCGACCCCGTGGCGGCAAGACAGCTTTATTCCAGCGCATTTCCGTTGGTAGACATAACGGTGGTACCCGATGATGAGATCATGGCTCACAGGCGAATGGCGCTGCTGGAATTAATGCAAAAACATATCCGTCAGCGGGATTTGATGGGGCTGATAGAACAACTGACCACGCTACTACTTACTGGATGCGCTAATGACACGCAACTGCAGGCGATGTTTAATTACATCCTACGATCCGGCGATGAATCTCGCTTTAATGAGTTTATGCAAGAGATGGCGCAACGGATCCCCCAACATAAGGAGAGGCTGATGACTATTGCGGAGCGGTTACGGTTAGATGGATTACAGGAAGGTTTACAACAAGGCAAAGAAGTAGGAAAGCGAGAAGCCGCATTACGTATAGCGCAAACTATGCTGGAGCAGGGAATAGATCGCGCAATGGTACTACTAGTGACGGGGCTTACTGAAGAGGAACTCGCTGCAAGTTATGCGTAATTACCCGAAAAAACAGGCCCGAATAGTATTACATCATCGGGCCCTTACACTCAGGATTCTACCGCCAGCGGACGGTTTCTGAACTTAAGCGACTGGTACAGCCAAATCAGCAGCACCAACACCACGCAGGCCAGCGCGCCCCAGGTAATTTCGCTAAAGACATCAATATACGCATTGATGGAGTAGTTGATAGCGCCTGCTGCATCAAACGAGCCTTGCGACGTCTGATCGGCGATAACGCCTGCCAGATAGTTGGCGATGGCGCCGGACAGCAGCATATAAATGCCTGTTAATACGCCAGTCACCCCAGGGATCTCAATACGCGTAATTTGCGACATCGCCACCGGGTCGATAAACAGTTCGGCAAAGCCCATGACCGCCAGCCCCAATACCATCAGCGGCATGGAAGAGTGGCCGTAAGCTGCGGACCAGCGGGCGCTTAAGGTCAGAATGCAGAACCCTGCGCTCATTAAACCGAGGCCAAGGGCGAATTTACCCCAAATACGTACGGTACGATTGCCGCCAACGCTTTCTTTGACTACCCAGGCCAGCACGATACCGCACAGCATAACGGCAAAGGCGTTAACCGACTGGAACATCGCGGTCGGGACGGAATATCCCAAAATATCGCGATTTACGAAGCGGTCAATATACAGGCTAATCGAGCTGCCGCCCTGTTGAGCAAAGGCCCAGAACAGCAAGCTGAAGAAGGTCAGTGTGACGATAAGCCCCAATTCTTTGCGCTGCTTTTGGGTTTGCGCCTGACGGTAAATCTTCGCCAGAACCGCCAGACCAATAACCGTGGCAACAATCAGTGCGTAAACGGACCACTCTTTCCAGAACAGGACGGTAATCAGTAACGGTGCTGCAACCAGCAGAACTAACAGCCAGGCCCAGTTTGGCAGCATATACTTTTTCGCACACAGCACGGCCTTGTTGACGCCAGTGGTATGAGCGAAATGGCGATTACCGCATAAGAAAATCACCAACCCTGCCAGCATGCCAATCGCAGCCAGCGCAAAGCCCATCGCCCAGCTGTACTCTTCCTGCACGTATCCGCAGGCAATGGGTGCGATGATCGAACCGATGTTACCGGCTGCGTAGAGCAGAGAGAATCCACCGTCGCGACGCGGATCTTCAGGTTGATATAACTCGCCCAGCAGGCAACTAATGTTGGATTTAAACAGACCGTAGCCGCAGACAATGATCGCCAGCGACAAATAAAGGAACGCCGGAGCCATTTCGCTTGCGCCCAATACCAGATGTCCCACCGCCATTAAAAATGCGCCGATCATCACAGCCATTCGATTACCGAGCACTTTATCTGCCAGGTATCCCCCGAGAATGGGGGTGACGTAGACCAGTGAACAGTAGGCGCTGAACAGTTCATATGCGTGATTATCGTCGTACTTGAGCTGGTTAGTGAGATACAGGATCAGCAGCGCACGCATGCCGTAAAAACTGAAATATTCCCAGATTTGTAGCGCGACGACGTAATAAATCGCCCGTGGTTGAGATGCTTGTTTATTCATTATTTTCTCGAAGTAAATGCCTCGCGACAGGCTGAGCGTACTGCGCGAGTGTGTTTCCTTAAAGTTGTAACTTTGATACAGATCTGATTATTTTTGCAATATGCTGTCTGATTGCATAAATATACATGAATTGGATCGCGTAGTGGTAAGCAAATCATGTTCAAAGCGGGTGTGATTGTTTCTTGATGTGTCAGTGAAATGGCTATCGACGAACGCAGGCGAGGACGCTATTTTAACCTAAGCTGTGTTGCTGATTAGGCAGGCAGAATTAATGACTACGAGGACGATGATGAAAAACACCGAACTGGAACAACTGATCAACGACAAACTGAACAGCGCCGCCATTAGCGACTATGCGCCGAATGGTTTGCAGGTTGAGGGCAAAGAGACGGTGCATAAAATCGTGACCGGCGTGACCGCAAGTCAGGCGCTGCTGGATGAGGCGGTGCGCCTGCAGGCCGATGCGGTTATCGTTCATCACGGTTATTTCTGGAAAGGCGAATCTCCGGTAATTCGCGGCATGAAGCGCCATCGTCTGAAAACGCTGTTGGAAAACGATATCAACCTGTATGGCTGGCACCTGCCGCTGGATGCTCACCCGGAACTGGGGAATAACGCGCAGTTGGCCGCGCTGTTGGGGATTACCGTGATGGGTGAGATCGAACCGCTGGTGCCATGGGGAGAACTCTCCATGCCGGTTCCGGGACTGGAGTTGGCATCGTGGATTGAAGCGCGTTTAGGCCGTAAACCGTTATGGTGTGGTGATACCGGTCCGGAAAAAGTTCAGCGCGTCGCCTGGTGTACGGGGGGCGGTCAAAGTTTTATTGATAGCGCAGCCCGGTTTGGCGTCGACGCTTTTATCACTGGTGAAGTTTCAGAGCAAACCATTCACTCAGCCCGCGAGCAGGGGCTGCATTTTTATGCTGCCGGTCACCATGCGACCGAACGCGGCGGCATTCGCGCATTAAGCGATTGGCTTAATGAAAATACCGATCTGGACGTGACTTTTATCGATATTCCTAATCCAGCGTAATAAAGAGGGACGAAAGTGCAGCGAGCGCGTTGTTATCTGTTAGGTGAAACGGCAGTGGTTCTTGAACTGGAACCACCCATTACGCTGGCGACTCAGAAACGCATCTGGCGTCTGGCCCAGCGTCTGGTTGATGCCCCGAATGTACTGGAAGCTATTCCAGGCATGAACAATATCACGGTGACCTTGCGCGACCCGCAAACGCTGGCGCTGGATGCGATTGAGCGCCTACAACGCTGGTGGGAAGAGAGCGAAGCACTGGAGCCGGATTCGCGCTTTATTGAAATTCCTGTTACCTATGGCGGTGAGGCCGGTCCCGATCTGGCAGAGGTCGCCCGGCACAGCGGATTAAGTGACAAGCAGGTTGTGGAACTTCATGCGTCGGTTGATTACGTGGTGTGGTTTATCGGTTTTCAGCCGGGATTCCCCTATCTCGGGAGCTTACCTGAACAACTGCATACCCCAAGACGTGCGGAACCGCGTTTGCTTGTTCCGGCAGGTTCTGTCGGTATCGGTGGATCTCAAACGGGGATCTACCCGCTTTCCACGCCTGGCGGGTGGCAATTGATTGGGCGTACCTCCGTTTCGTTATTTGATCCAAAACGGGAGGAGCCGATTCTGTTGCGGGCTGGCGATACCGTGCGTTTTGTCCCGCAGAAGGAGGGGATATGTTAAACATCATCCGCGCTGGCATGTACACCTCAGTACAGGACGTGGGACGTCATAGTTTTCGTCAATCCGGAATCAGTCACTGTGGGGCGCTGGATAAACCGGCGCTGAACGTGGCTAACCTGCTGGTGGGTAATGATGCGAATGCCGCAGCGCTGGAAATCACGCTGGGGCAACTGGTGGTGGAGTTTGAAGCCGATGGCTGGTTTGCCCTGACCGGTGCCGGATGCGAAGCGCATCTGGATCGTACGCCCGTGTGGAGCGGATGGCGGTTACCGGTAAAAGCCGGGCAGCGCCTGACGCTAAAACGTCCGCTTCATGGCATGCGCAGTTATCTGGCGGTAGCGGGCGGTATTGATGTTCCTGAAGTGATGGGCTCGCGTAGTACCGATCTGAAAGTGGGCATTGGTGGGTTTGAAGGGCGTCTACTGCGTGATGGCGATCGACTGGCGATTGGCGTATCTACCCGGAAATTCAGCGAGCCGCAAGGTGTTAAGCAACTGATGTGGGGTAATCTCATTCGTGCGCTGCCCGGACCTGAATATCAGGAGTTTGATGAGGTATCGCAGGCTTCGTTCTGGCGCTCACCGTGGCAACTTAGCCCACAAAGTAACCGTATGGGGTATCGTCTTCAGGGGCAGCCGCTGACGCGCACGACCGATCGCGAGCTGCTGTCGCATGGCTTGCTCCCCGGCGTGGTGCAGGTTCCACATAATGGCCAACCCATTGTGCTGATGAACGATGCTCAGACGACGGGCGGTTATCCGCGCATCGCCTGTATCATCGAGGCAGATATGTATCATCTGGCGCAGATCCCGCTCGGTCAACCGATTCATTTTGTGCAGTGTTCGCTGGAGGAAGCGCTGAAGGCGCGGTACGACCAGCAGCGTTACCTGGAACAGTTAGCATGGCGGCTTAACAATGAAAATTGATCTCAATGCAGACCTCGGTGAGGGATGTGCGAACGATGCAGCGTTGCTGCAATTGGTGTCATCGGCCAACATCGCCTGTGGGTTTCACGCAGGCGATGCGCAAACTATGCTCTCAAGCGTGCGCGAAGCGCTAAAAAATGGCGTAGCGATAGGTGCGCATCCCAGCTTTCCGGATCGGGAAAATTTTGGCCGTAGCGCCATGACCCTGCCTGCGCAAACGGTGTATGCGCAGACGCTGTATCAAATTGGTGCGCTGGCTGCCATCACGCGGGCGGAGGGCGGTGTGATGCATCATGTCAAACCGCATGGCATGCTCTATAACCAGGCAGCGAAAGATCCTCAACTGGCTGATGCGATTGCGAAAGCGGTTCATGCCTGCGATCCGTCGCTGATTTTAGTGGGACTGGCGGGAAGCGAACTGATTCATGCTGGAGAACACTATGGCCTGGTAACGCGTCAAGAGGTGTTTGCCGATCGGGGTTATCAGGCCGATGGCAGCCTGGTGCCGCGTAGTCAGCCGGGCGCACTGATTGAGGATGAAGAGCAGGCGTTGGCGCAAACGTTAGAAATGGTGCAATCCGGCAGAGTAAAAAGCCAAAGTGGGACATGGGCGAGCGTGACTGCCCAGACGGTATGCATTCATGGGGATGGCGAGCACGCACTCGCTTTTGCCCGCCGCTTGCGTAGCGCCTTTGAAGCATGCAATATTCAAATTAGCGCATAAATTTATTCATACAAAACAATAATATATTACACAACAACATAAGGGATTTAATTATGGGAGAGGCTATTTCTCTCTGGCCATTGACGGGGATCGCCGTCATCGTGGTCGGATTTCTTTTACGTTTTAACCCGGTATTGGTGGTTATTATTGCCGGGATTGTCACGGGGCTGGCGGCGCATATGCCTATCGCCACTATTCTCGAGAAACTGGGTGAAGGTTTTCTCAACACCCGTAACCTGCCATTTATCTTATTGATCCCACTGGCGGTAATCGGTCTGCTGGAACGTCACGGTCTGAAAGAGCGTGCGCAGGCGTGGATTGCAAAAATCCGCAGCGCTACCAGCGGCCGCCTGCTGATTGTCTATCTGTTCATTCGCGAAGCGACCGCTGCATTAGGACTCACCAGTCTGGGGGGGCATCCGCAAATGGTGCGTCCGCTGCTGGCGCCGATGGCGGAAGGGGCCGCTGAGAAAAATCACGGCGAGATACCTGGGGCGGTACGCTATCGACTGCGCGCAATGTCAGCGGCGACTGATAACGTCGGGCTGTTTTTCGGTGAAGATATCTTTGTTGCTTTCGGCGCCATCATCTTCATGCATAACTTTATGCTGGAGTCTGGTGGGATCCAGACCGAACCGCTGCATATCGCCCTATGGGGGATCCCAACGGCAATTTGTGCTTTCCTGATCCACGGCACACGTTTGTGGCGTCTGGATAGCTATTTGCAACGTGAGGTGGCGAAAGCGAACGCCGCAGCGAAAGGGGAAGCGCAATGAATTTTCAACAAAGCTATCTCTACTGGCTGGCGGGCGCGGTATTACTGATTGTGGCCGTCATGTCCTGGCAGGATAAAGCGAACCCGCGTCGCTTCACCACTGGTCTGTTTTGGGGTATATACGGCGTACTGTTTCTGCTTGGTGACTGGACATTCTCGCTGTTTGGCGACAAGCGCGCGGTGCATATTGCCGTCGGTATTGCGGTGGTCGTCCTGGCGCTGATCGCCGGTTTCGGCGGCGTAAAGCTGGGAAGCTATCATCAACGGACGCAGCAACAGCGCGAAGAAAGTGCCAGTCGCTTGGGCAACCGCCTTTTTTTCCCGGCGCTGGCGATCCCGGTAGTAACGGTTATTGGCGTGCTGATGTTCAACCATATTCCGGGCTTACAGGATGCGCTGTTTGGGCCGGGTAATCACGCCACGCTGGTGACGCTTTTTTCCATGACCGCAGGTTCGTTGATTGGTCTGGCGATGGCAATAAAAATGACCCATGAGCGGGTGCATCAACCGATCCAGGAGGCGCGCCGTCTGCTGGACTCCATCGGCTGGGCGTTCATCCTGCCACAGATTCTGGCTACGCTCGGGCTGTTGTTTACGGCAGCGGGCGTAGGCAGCGGCATTTCATATCTGACGCAGGAATATCTGGCGGTAGACAGTCGCTTTATCGCAGTGGCGGTGTACACCATCGGCATGGCATTGCTGACTATGGTGATGGGCAATGCGTTTGCTGCTTTTCCGATCGTGACCGCTGGGATTGGTATTCCGATTCTTGTTCTGCAACACGGCGGTAATCCGGCGGTAATGGCGGCGATTGGTATGTTCTCCGGTTATTGCGGGACACTGATGACGCCGATGGCGGCGAACTTTAACATTGTCCCTGCTGCGCTGCTGGAACTACCGGACAAAAATGCGGTGATTAAAGCGCAGGTGCCAACCGGTATACTGCTGCTGCTGGTCAACGTGTTCCTGATGTATTTCCTGATGTTCTTGTAAGGTGACAGGATGAAAACAGTACTCATCACGGGATTTGAACCCTTTGGCGGCGAGTCAGTTAACCCTTCCTGGGAAGTGGTCTCGGGACTCGATAATGCTATCATCGGTGGATGCCGCGTCGTTGCCCGCCAACTGCCGTGCGTCTTTGGCGAGTCTCTTGCCGTACTCAATGGCGCGATTGACGCGCTGTCGCCATCGCTGGTTCTGGCGGTGGGGCAGGCGGGTGGTCGTACGGATATCACCGTGGAACGCGTGGCGATTAACGTTGACGATGCGCGTATTGCGGATAATCAGGGGCAACAGCCCGTAGATGTGCCGGTTGTAGCCGATGGTCCAGCGGCATGGTTTAGCACGCTGCCGATCAAAGCGATGGTTATGGCTATGCGCAACGCGGGAATTCCGGCTTCGGTTTCCCAGACCGCTGGCACTTTCGTGTGTAACCACGTGATGTATGGCCTGCTGCATAAACTACGCGACGCACCGGCGGTGAAGGGCGGCTTTATTCACATCCCTTATTTGCCGCAACAGGCCGCACAGCATCCCGGGGCGCCAAGTATGGCGGCTGAAACAGTACGCCGGGCGCTGGAAGTCGCAATTGCCACCGCCTTGCAGGTGGAAAGCGATATCGCTGTGACGGGCGGCGCAACACATTAACAAAGGACAGTATTATGCCTGAAGGCCCGGAGATCCGCCGCGCGGCGGATAACCTGGAGGCGGCAGTCAAAGGCAAACCCCTGACGGAAGTCTGGTTTGCCTTTGAGCAGTTAAAACCGTATGAATCTCAACTAATTGGGCAGAGCGTTACCCAGCTTGAAACGCGAGGGAAAGCATTACTGACCCATTTTTCCAATGGCCTGACGCTGTACAGTCACAATCAGCTCTATGGCGTGTGGCTAGTGGTGGATACGGGCAACATCCCGCAGACCTCGCGGGTACTCCGTGTCAGATTGCAAACGCAAGACAAAACTATCCTGCTGTATAGCGCGTCTGATATCGAAATGCTGACGCCAGAACAGCTCGCCACCCACCCGTTCCTGCAACGGGTAGGGCCGGATGTACTGGATTTACGTTTAACGCCCGATGACGTTAAAGCGCGTCTGTTATCTCCGCGTTTTTGCAATCGCCAGTTTTCTGGTCTGCTACTGGACCAGGCTTTTCTGGCGGGATTAGGTAACTACCTGCGGGTAGAGATCCTTTGGCAGGTTGGGTTGACCGGGCAGCATAAAGCGTCGCAGCTTAGTGATGAGCAACTGGATCAACTGGCACATGCGCTGCTTGATATTCCGCGCCTGTCTTATAATACCCGCGGGCTGGTCGATGAGAATAAACATCACGGTGCGTTGTTTCGCTTCAAGGTCTTTCATCGGGACGGCGAAGCCTGTGAGCGTTGTGGTGGGACTATCGAGAAAACGATGCTCTCCTCGCGACCTTTTTACTGGTGTCCGGGATGTCAGCACTAAGCGGGCCGTTTTGGCGCGTGCACCGAAATAAACCGCGCGACTGCGGGGCCAGTTAACAAAATGCTGAACAGTCGCAGGGTTTGCATCGCCATGATGAGCGCCATATCAGCGTGGCTTCCTGCGGCGATCACCGCAACAGAATCCACTCCTCCAGGACTGGTTGCCAGATAGGCAGTGAGAAAATCAATCTGCATGTAATGCGCCAGTCCCCAGGCCATAGCAGCGCAGATAGCCATCAGTGAAAAAATGGACAACAGGATCTGCGGCAAAGGGCGCAGCGCCATTAAAAATATCTGCTTGTCAAAGCCCAGGCCGATTTGCCAGCCGATGGCCATATAGGCTATCGCCAGTAGCCATTCCGGCAGTTCAATCACCATCACTCCGCTTGCATTCAGCAAGGCACCCACCAGCATCGGCAATAGCATGACGCCAGAGGGAATACGCAGTAAGCGTCCAGCCGTGCCGGCAACGGCGGCCAGCATCAGAGTGCTGAAAAGATTGCCGCTTAGAGGCGGAAACCAGATGATTTGTTCACTGACCGCCTGCGCCTGGTCGCCCATCACCAGCCGGGTGACCATCGCCGCCGCGCCGACCACCAACAGTACGCGCAGATACTGCATAAACGCCACCAGTCGGATGTCTGCACCATAATCCTGCGCCATCGCCACCATTGCCGCTGCGCCGCCTGGTGACGAGCCCCATGCGCCGGTGTTACCCGGTAGCGTACTGTAGCGAACCAGCAGCCAGCCGATTATCGCGCTGCTGATAAGGGTTGCCAGCAGGATAACAATCACCATCGGCCAGTGGGCTGCAAGGGTTGTGAAGATTGAACCGGTCAGATTTTGGGCAATCATGCAGCCGAGAATCGCCTGCGCGCCAAGAAATGTGCAGCGGGGAGGATGCAGAGAGATGCCGCGCAGACTGAAGATGATGCCGACGATCATCGAACCGAGCAGCAAGGGTCCTGGAAGATGAATAAGCAGAAAGAGCAGGGAAAGCAGGAGCGATAGCACAAACAACAGGCTCCACTGTAAAACAGGCATCCCATGCTCCTGAGTTATATGTTGCGTTTAACGTGTTGATACAGCATAGAGAAAAAGTCCGCTGAAAAAAATATCAAGTATCAATAAAAACGGACTAACCGGTGATCGGGTATTGATGCCTGTTATCTGAATAAATCATCGACAGCATCATTCCATGCATGCCCAAAGACAGACCATTCCTGACTGATTGTAGGTGGAAAACCGCTCCGGCAGTATCCATTTTTAGATTCAAAATTAAAGACGCCGTGTGGGTAACCATTTATCAGCAACACACATTTCTTACTGTCTTCTGACCAACCGATCTTCACATCTGATGGGATATGCCCATCTGAAACATCTTCTGCATTGTAAATATGCAGTGCATCTTTGATAGGATTTCCGTCTGCTGATTCATCAAGTGCATAGAAGTACCCGGTTTGACCATCATCTTCAAATACAGCTGTGTAAGAACCTTCTGGGGCCAAACTTTCTATTACCTGTCTTCACCGACAATGAGTTGAGCTTGAACCGTAACCGTGATCGTCATTTTAAATTCCCACATGTATAAATATTCGTTGTTATATAATTTACACTGATAATTCGAGTGTTTGATTTGAAAATTTTTAGGTTGATTGTTTAAATGATGAGCGTCCCTGGGACTTACGCCATCTTTTGATTTCATCAATGACGCCTTGTGGGCTGTCTTCCCTGTCATCCGTGGGATAAAAAATCAATCCATTACTTTCCGGATGGTCCACGATTTTATCGAAATGATCGACTAATGAGTCGATGTAATATTCACGGTCTATTTCTCCCAGGTAGCGTGGGTTTGTGGAGAATTCATATGAATTCAGCTTCGGTGTAGTCTTCGAGTTTTTGCTTAAGATGATTCATATATTCACTGTTTTAATAAATTTCTTTGCAGAGCTTATTTAGAATCTTTAAATAACTCTAAGCCATGAGATGCTCTCCATTTTTTTATTTCCTTGAATATTCCCAAGGGTGAACATTCAATCTCATCTGGTGTATTAAAAATCAGTCCATTACCAAGTGGGTGCTGGGTGACTTTGACTACATGTAGTTGTAGATCATCGATAAATTTACCAAAATCCTTGGCATTTAGCCCATGTTTATTCTCAAAAAAGTTAGATAGCAGAGCAATGAACTCTGACTCAGTGTAATCGCTTATGGTTTTTTCATTATCTATTAGCATTTTTATGTATTCCTATATGTAAGCGAGGAGTAGTAATGTTTATATTATCCATATTAAAAACTTCTCCGCCATGCTGGATTTCTTCTACGTGATGAAGTTCAAAAGTCGTTCTGCCGCCTACCTGCTCTGAAGGAATAGGATATGGTGCCAACCCCATTCTTATCAGGGTTTGGTTAGATGGTTTAAAATCCTTCATAAGCTCAGGGCATTCTGACACCGCAAGCCAGAATTCTTCTCTGAAATGGTCAAAGTTGCGAAATGTTCTTCCTCGCAGCTTATCCGCCACCTGTGCAGGTATCGGCGCTCCCAGCCCAGAACTGGCGGCCTCAAGCCAACGACCATTTCCGGATAAAATTTCACCGTGGCCGGTTGCTGTACCGGGGTCGTCCCGGGCTGTTTTCAGGTATACATATATCGGCTGAATGCCTGAATCGGCCGGAAAAATCAGAATATAATCGTTAAAATCGGCGACATCCGGCACAAGGAACGGTGGCGTGGTGTATTCGTTTTTGCCATCCGGGATGGGTGTTACCAGAATGGTTGGCTGATCCAGCGGTGGAACATCGTTTCCAGTATGTTCAGGTACATCACCCGTCGCAGGATTTTCCGGCGTCCATGTGATTAACGGCCCGTCTGCGTCGTGGGCAGGCGTAAATTCATAGCGATGATGTTCATCGTTCCACAGCATATTCGCGACGCGCACGTTTTCATAAGGAGTACCTTCGCCGGTATGCACGCCGTAGACTTGCGATTTACCGTGAATGTCGGTTCCCCAGAAAAAACGAACCCGGGTTGTGGCAGTGTCACCTACCAGCGCCTTTTTCCGCAGTTCTTCCTCATACCAGAACTCATCACGTCCGGGAACGCGTGCGCTGCCCGTACCCGCGGACGGAATATACAGCGCGGAAGCTAGCGCTCCGATATAAGGAACGCCGCGTGCGGCGCTGAGCATGCCACTGAGTGACCACTCGCCCCACACCTGCGTCAGCCCACCTAAGATCGGCAGCGCGGCCGAGGCTTCTGCAGGCTGTGCATATCCGCAACAATCATCGACGGAAGATTGTGCGAAAACCGCCATCTGTCCGAAGTTTTCAGCCGATTCTTCACGGCTCCCCGCGTCTGTACAGCCTTTTTCTTTCAGACAGGATTTAGCATAGACCGGCGTAACTGCTGGAATGTGTGGTGCAGGGGGAGAAGGGCGTTTCACTATGGGTTTTATCGTACTGACCGGCTGAGGGCGGGGTGGTATAAACAAACGGTTGTACTCAGCAGGAAACGCCAGGTAGTCAAACTCAGTGTTGGCAATCAGGTGTTTGCAAAGAATATAGTCATACGATACTGCAATTTCTTCGGTATCCAGCTCGTTTAGGGCCACATAGGTTTGTATGCTTTTTACCGACGCATTTCTTAATTGAATATAATAGTAGCGTTCCCATCTACCAAATCTGTTTATTCTCCATAAATCAATTTCAATAAACAGACGTTCATTGTTATTAATGGCGTTAATCAATAATGGTGTGCTTTTATCAATTAGTTTTGTGAAGTTCAGTAGCTGGGTATTAATACCAGAATCAGTATTAGCTAATCCATTCGAAAGTGAAAAAACAAAAATCTCATCAGGATGGTTTTCCTGCCAGCGATTCCCTACTGACGCGGAAGTGCCGCAGCCGGAAGAAATATTTCCTTGTTGTTCACCTGTTATCTTCAGGTAAATAAGATCGCCCATGCCATTTAATCCAGAGATGTATTTTATAAGGCCGAATTAAATAGCTAATAAATTTAAAAATCAAATTATGCGTTGGCGATTGATGCTATATAAAAGGGGGGGCATGTCTGAAATGTATTATGGGACGAATTGGCTGATGAGAATAATATTAATGAGATGAATGCGGTAATTTGAGCAGGGTCTGAGAAAAGCCACCGGAATTACCCGGTGGCCTGAACAATTAACGCTTAATATCAGATTTAAAATCGCGCTTGTCGTAGCCGGTGTACAGCTGACGCGGACGGGCGATTTTCATGCCGTCGGTGTGCATTTCGTTCCAGTGTGCAATCCAGCCAACGGTACGCGCCATGGCGAAGATAACGGTGAACATGGAGGACGGAATACCCATCGCTTTCAGGATTATGCCGGAGTAGAAGTCTACGTTCGGGTAGAGTTTCTTCTCGATGAAGTATGGGTCGTTGAGCGCAATGTGCTCAAGTTCCATCGCCACTTCCAGCAGATCATCTTTGGTGCCCAGTTCTTTCAGCACTTCGTGGCAGGTTTCACGCATGACGGTAGCGCGCGGGTCATAGTTTTTATAAACACGGTGACCAAAGCCCATCAGGCGGAAGGAATCATTCTTGTCTTTCGCGCGGCGAACAAATTCCGGAATGTGTTTAACAGAGCTGATTTCTTCCAGCATTTTCAGCGCAGCTTCGTTTGCGCCGCCGTGTGCCGGTCCCCACAGGGAAGCGATACCAGCCGCGATGCAGGCAAACGGGTTAGCGCCAGAAGAGCCCGCGGTACGTACGGTAGAGGTTGAGGCGTTCTGTTCGTGGTCAGCGTGCAGGATTAAGATACGGTCCATGGCGCGTTCCAGAATCGGATTCACTTCGTATTTTTCGCACGGCGTAGAGAACATCATGTTCAGGAAGTTACCGGCGTAGGAGAGATCGTTACGCGGGTAAACGAACGGCTGCCCGATGGAATACTTATAGCACATCGCTGCCATGGTTGGCATTTTGGACAGTAGGCGGAAGGCGGCGATTTCACGGTGACGCGCGTTGTTTACATCCAGCGAGTCATGATAAAACGCTGCCAGCGCTCCGGTGACACCGCACATAACGGCCATCGGGTGAGAGTCGCGGCGGAAACCGTGGAACAGACGCGTGATCTGCTCGTGGATCATGGTATGGCGAGTGACTGTGGTTTTGAACTCGTCGTACTCTTCCTGCGTCGGTTTTTCGCCGTACAGCAGGATATAACACACTTCCAGATAGTTGGACTCGGTCGCCAACTGGTCAATCGGGAAGCCGCGATGCAGCAAAACACCTTCGTCACCGTCGATGAAAGTAATTTTGGATTCGCAGGATGCGGTAGAGGTGAAACCTGGGTCAAAAGTAAACATCCCTTTTGAGCCAAGGCTACGAATATCAATAACGTCCTGACCGAGCGTACCTTTCAGCACATCCAGTTCAATAGCAGCGTCACCATTTAGAGTGAGTTTTGCTTTAGTATCAGCCATTTACGGTCTCCTTAGCGCCTTATTGCTTAAGACTGCCGGAACTCAAATTTGCCTTCGTGCATCAATAAACCGTTACCAGTTTGTTATTTGGCTCGCCGCTCTGCGAAAGAGGGGATGACCTGGGTACAGAGCTATGGGCGCTTGCAGGTAAAACGGTCTTTTTATGGCGAATAAACTGCAAATCAAGAACTTAGCAATCCGAATTATTTAACCTGTCTATCACTAATAACTGTCCTGAAGGTATTGGTCAATACTTCCACACTGTTACATAACTAAATCTCCGGTGAAAGAGTGACCCCATAACTTTTACGCATTATATGCTTTTTCTGGTGTCGTTTGTAACAACTTTGTTTAATGATTGTCAAATCAGATGATTAAAAATTAAAATAATGTTGTTATCGTGACCTATGTCACTGTTCGGGATAAAACCCGACAAACTATATGTAGGTTAATTGTAATGATTTTGTGAACGTCCTATACTGCCGCCAGGTCTCCGGAATACCCTGCAATCCCGAGCCAACCAGCGTTGTAACGTGTCGTTTTAGCATCTGGAAGCAGTGTTTTATATGACGCGTAGTTATAGTAAGGACGCTGTCTGACCCGCACGCAGACCGGAGGAAGGAAATCCCGTCGTCTTTCAGGCTACAGGTGTCTTCATCTTCTGTACCCGAAGTCTAAAGGGAATAATAAGAACAGCATGTGGGCGTTATTCATGATAAGAAATGTGAAAAAACAAAGACCTGTCAATCTGGATCTGCAAACGATCCGGTTCCCAATCACGGCGATAGCGTCCATTCTCCATCGCGTATCCGGAGTGATCACCTTCGTGGCGGTCGGGATTCTGTTGTGGTTATTGGGTACCAGCCTTTCCTCCCCTGAAGGTTTCCTCACCGCGTCATCCATTATGAATAACTTCTTTGTGGAGTTAATTCTGTGGGGGATCCTGATTGCGCTGGCATATCACGCCGTAATGGGCATTCGCCATCTGTTGATGGATTTTGGCTATATCGAAGAAACCCTCGAAGCAGGGACACGCTCCGCCAAAATTTGTTTCGTTATTATTGTCGTGCTTTCACTTCTCGCAGGAGTCCTCGTATGGTAAGCAACGCCTCCGCATTAGGACGCAACGGCGTACATGACTTCATTCTGGTCCGTGCTACCGCTATCGTTCTGACGTTATACATCATCTTTATGGTCGGTTTCTTCGCCACCAGCGGCGAGCTGACGTATGAAGTCTGGACCGGTTTCTTCTCATCGGCATTCACCAAAGTCTTCACCCTGCTGGCACTTTTCTCCATCTTGATTCATGCCTGGATCGGCATGTGGCAGGTGTTGACCGACTACGTTAAACCTCTGGCTGTGCGCCTGATTCTGCAACTGGCTATCGTTGTTGCGCTGGTGGTTTACGTCATTTATGGATTTGTTGTGGTGTGGGGTGTGTAATGAAACTGCCAGTCAGAGAATTTGATGCTGTTGTGATTGGTGCCGGCGGCGCAGGTATGCGCGCGGCGCTGCAAATTTCCCAGAGCGGGCAGACTTGTGCGCTGCTCTCTAAAGTGTTCCCAACCCGTTCCCATACCGTATCCGCGCAGGGTGGCATCACCGTTGCGCTCGGTAATACCCATGAAGATAACTGGGAATGGCACATGTACGACACCGTTAAAGGGTCGGACTACATTGGTGACCAGGACGCTATTGAATATATGTGTAAAACCGGTCCGGAAGCGATTCTGGAACTGGACCACATGGGGCTGCCGTTCTCTCGCCTCGACAATGGCACAATTTATCAACGTCCGTTTGGCGGCCAGTCGAAGAACTTCGGCGGTGAGCAAGCGGCACGTACTGCGGCAGCGGCAGACCGTACCGGTCATGCGCTGTTGCACACGCTGTATCAGCAGAACCTGAAAAACCATACCACCATCTTCTCAGAATGGTATGCGCTGGATCTGGTAAAAAATGCCGATGGCGCGATTGTCGGTTGTACCGCGTTGTGTATTGAAACCGGTGAGGTAGTTTACTTCAAAGCCCGTGCGACCGTGCTGGCGACCGGCGGTGCTGGCCGTATTTATCAGTCCACCACCAATGCCCACATCAATACTGGTGACGGTGTTGGTATGGCTATCCGCGCTGGCGTGCCGGTGCAGGATATGGAAATGTGGCAGTTCCACCCAACCGGTATCGCCGGTGCGGGCGTTCTGGTCACAGAAGGCTGCCGTGGTGAAGGTGGCTACCTGCTGAACAAACACGGTGAGCGCTTCATGGAGCGTTATGCCCCGAATGCGAAAGACCTGGCGGGTCGTGACGTGGTGGCGCGTTCCATCATGATCGAAATCCGTGAAGGTCGCGGCTGCGACGGCCCGTGGGGTCCGCACGCCAAACTGAAACTCGACCACCTGGGTAAAGAAGTACTGGAATCCCGTCTGCCGGGCATTCTCGAACTGTCTCGTACCTTTGCTCACGTTGACCCGGTCAAAGAGCCGATTCCGGTTATCCCAACCTGCCACTATATGATGGGTGGTATTCCGACCAAAGTTACTGGCCAGGCGCTGACTGTGAATGAGCAGGGCGAAGATGTGGTGATCCCGGGACTGTTTGCGGTAGGCGAAATCGCCTGCGTATCGGTTCACGGCGCCAACCGTCTCGGCGGCAACTCGCTGCTGGACCTGGTGGTGTTTGGTCGTGCGGTGGGTCTGCATCTGCAGGAATCTATCGCTGAGCAGGGTGACCTGCTGGATGCGACCGAAGATGAAATCGATGCTTCTCTGGCACGACTGAACCGCTGGAACGGTAACCGTAACGGTGAAGACCCGGTGGCGATTCGCAAAGCGCTGCAAGAATGTATGCAGCATAACTTCTCGGTATTCCGCGAAGGCGATGCGATGGCGAAAGGTCTGGAAGAGCTGAAAGCGATTCGCGAACGCCTGAAAAATGCCCGTCTGGACGATACCTCCAGCGAGTTCAACACCCAGCGCGTTGAGTGTCTGGAGTTGGATAACCTGATGGAGACCGCGTACGCCACTGCAGTATCTGCAAACTTCCGTACCGAAAGCCGTGGCGCGCATAGCCGCTTCGACTTCCCGGAACGTGATGATGAAAACTGGCTGTGCCATTCCCTGTACCTGCCAGAGTCGGAATCCATGACGCGACGTCAAGTCAATATGGAACCGAAGCTGCGCCCGGCATTCCCGCCGAAGATTCGTACTTATTAATGCGGAGACAGGACAATGAAACTCGAGTTTTCAGTTTATCGCTATAACCCGGATGTTGACGACGCTCCGCGTATGCAGGATTACACCCTGGAGGCGGAAGAAGGGCGCGACATGATGCTGCTGGATGCATTGATGCAGCTGAAAGAAAAAGATCCGTCTCTGTCGTTCCGCCGTTCCTGCCGTGAAGGGGTCTGCGGCTCCGACGGTCTGAATATGAACGGCAAAAATGGACTGGCCTGTATCACACCTATTTCTGCGCTGAATCAGCCGGGCAAGAAAATTGTCATTCGCCCGCTGCCGGGTTTACCGGTTGTGCGCGATTTGGTGGTAGACATGGGGCAATTCTACGCACAGTATGAGAAGATTAAGCCTTACTTGTTGAATAATGGGAAAAATCCGCCGGCTCGTGAGCATTTACAAATGCCTGAGCAGCGTGAGAAGCTCGATGGGCTGTATGAATGTATTTTGTGTGCATGCTGCTCAACGTCCTGCCCATCATTCTGGTGGAATCCGGACAAGTTTATTGGCCCGGCAGGCCTGCTGGCCGCGTATCGCTTCTTAATTGATAGCCGCGATACCGAGACCGACAGCCGCCTGGAAGGTTTAAGTGACGCTTTCAGCGTATTCCGCTGCCATAGCATCATGAACTGCGTCAGTGTATGTCCTAAAGGACTGAACCCGACGCGCGCCATCGGCCATATTAAGTCGATGCTGCTCAAACGTAGTGCGTAAGATTTTGTAGTGGTTGCCGGGGAAGTGATTCCCCGGTAGTACAGGAAACCTCTAAAAACTGCCATATGAGTAGTAATAATCGAGATGTTCAGAGCGAGACAAGGCCGCAACGAAGTCGTAGCCTGAACAGCGAAGATTATTAGACAGTTTTTAAAGGTTCCTTAGCGGACGCAGATGACACGACAGTCCGCAACAAGTGAACCCCGGCACGCACATCGGTGTGCGTGGTAGTATCCACGGCGAAATACTCGTCATAGTTCACGTTGCATGTGCGTTGGCTGCACTTGCTCACCCTGGTCACTTACTGGATGTAAGCTCCCTGGGATTCGCAAGCTTGCCACCTTCCTGAAACGCGATCTATTTAGAGTATTAAATAAGCAGAAAAGATGCTTAAGGGATCACGATGCAGAACAGCGCTTTGAAAGCCTGGTTGGACTCTTCTTACCTCTCTGGTTCTAACCAGAGCTGGATAGAACAGCTCTATGAAGACTTCTTAACCGACCCTGACTCGGTAGATGCTAACTGGCGTTCGACGTTCCAGCAGTTACCTGGTACCGGAGTCAAACCGGATCAACTCCACTCAAAAACACGTGATTATTTCCGTCGGCAGGCGTTGATTACTCCACGTTACTCTTCTTCTATCTCCGACCCTGATGCCAATGTGAAGCAGGTTAAAGTCCTGCAGCTCATTAACGCCTACCGTTTCCGCGGTCATCAGCATGCGAATCTTGATCCGCTGGGACTGTGGCAGCAAGAAAATGTGGCCGATCTGGACCCGTCTTTCCACGATCTGACCGATGCGGATTTCCAGGAAAGCTTTAACGTAGGTTCTTTTGCCGGCGGCAAAGACACCATGAAGCTGAGCGACCTGGTTGTTGCGCTGAAACAAACCTACTGCGGCCCAATTGGCGCCGAGTATATGCACATCACCAGCACCGAAGAAAAACGCTGGCTTCAACAGCGTATCGAGTCTGGCCGTGCCGCATTCAGTAGCGAAGAGAAGAAACGCTTCCTGAGCGAACTGACCGCAGCAGAAGGACTGGAACGCTACCTGGGCGCTAAGTTCCCGGGCGCGAAACGCTTCTCGCTGGAAGGCGGTGATGCGTTAATCCCAATGCTCAAAGAGATGATCCGCCACGCTGGTAACAGTGGTACCCGTGAAGTGGTACTGGGCATGGCGCACCGTGGTCGTCTGAACGTTCTGGTTAACGTACTGGGCAAACGCCCGCAGGAACTGTTCGACGAATTTGCGGGCAAACATAAAGAACACCTCGGCACCGGTGACGTGAAGTACCACATGGGCTTCTCGTCTGATATCGAAACCGAAGGCGGTCTGGTACACCTGGCGCTGGCGTTTAACCCGTCGCACCTGGAAATCGTTAGCCCGGTGGTTATCGGCTCCGTACGTGCACGCCTGGATCGTCTGGACGAGCCGAGCAGCAATAAAGTACTGCCAATCACCATCCACGGCGATGCGGCGGTAACCGGGCAGGGCGTGGTTCAGGAAACCCTGAACATGTCGAAAGCGCGTGGTTACGAAGTGGGCGGTACCGTGCGTATCGTCATTAACAACCAGGTTGGCTTTACTACCTCTAACCCGTTGGATGCGCGTTCTACGCCGTACTGCACCGACATCGGTAAGATGGTTCAGGCACCAATCTTCCACGTTAACGCGGATGACCCGGAAGCGGTCGCTTTCGTGACGCGTCTGGCTCTGGATTTCCGTAACACCTTCAAACGCGATGTGTTCATCGATCTGGTGTGCTACCGCCGTCACGGCCACAACGAAGCCGACGAGCCGAGCGCAACCCAGCCGCTGATGTATCAGAAAATCAAAAAGCATCCGACCCCGCGTAAAATCTACGCTGACAAGCTGGAAGCGGACAAAGTCGCCACGCTGGAAGATGCGACCGAAATGGTCAATCTGTACCGTGATGCGCTGGATGCTGGCGAATGCGTGGTGAAAGAGTGGCGTCCAATGAACATGCACTCCTTCACCTGGTCGCCGTACCTCAACCACGAGTGGGACGAAAGCTACCCGAACAAGGTTGAGATGAAGCGTCTGCAGGAGCTGGCAAAACGCATCAGCACCGTGCCTGAAGCCGTTGAAATGCAGTCGCGTGTTGCCAAAATTTACGGCGACCGTCAGGCCATGGCCGCAGGCGAGAAGCTATTCGACTGGGGTGGTGCAGAGAATCTGGCTTACGCCACGCTGGTTGACGAAGGCATTCCGGTTCGTCTGTCGGGTGAAGACTCCGGTCGCGGAACCTTCTTCCACCGTCACGCAGTGATTCATAACCAGGCGAACGGTTCAACCTACACGCCGCTGCAGCATGTGCATAACGGCCAGGGCACGTTCCGCGTATGGGACTCCGTACTGTCTGAAGAAGCGGTGCTGGCGTTTGAATACGGTTATGCCACGGCAGAACCGCGCACGCTGACCATCTGGGAAGCGCAATTCGGCGACTTCGCCAACGGTGCGCAGGTGGTTATCGACCAGTTCATCTCTTCCGGCGAGCAGAAATGGGGCCGTATGTGCGGTCTGGTGATGCTGCTGCCGCACGGCTACGAAGGTCAGGGTCCGGAGCACTCCTCCGCGCGTCTGGAACGTTATCTGCAACTTTGCGCTGAGCAAAACATGCAGGTTTGCGTCCCGTCTACCCCGGCACAGGTTTACCATATGCTGCGTCGTCAGGCGCTGCGCGGTATGCGCCGTCCGCTGGTGGTGATGTCACCGAAGTCGCTGCTGCGTCATCCGCTGGCGGTGTCTACGCTGGACGAACTGGCAAATGGCACCTTCCTGCCAGCCATTGGCGAAGTCGATGAACTTGATCCGAAAGGCGTGAAGCGTGTCGTGATGTGTTCTGGTAAGGTTTATTACGACCTGCTGGAGCAACGCCGCAAGAACGACCAAAAAGATGTTGCCATTGTGCGCATCGAACAGCTCTATCCGTTCCCGCATAAAGCGGTGCAGGAAGCGCTGAAACAGTTTGCTCATGTACATGATTTTGTCTGGTGCCAGGAAGAGCCGCTCAACCAGGGCGCATGGTACTGCAGCCAGCATCATTTCCGTGAAGTAATTCCATTTGGGTCAGCTCTGCGTTATGCAGGTCGCCCGGCCTCTGCCTCTCCGGCAGTAGGGTATATGTCCGTTCACCAGAAGCAGCAACAAGATCTGGTAAATGACGCGCTGAACGTCGATTAAATAAAGGATAAATAATGAGTAGCGTAGATATTCTTGTTCCCGACCTGCCTGAATCCGTAGCGGATGCAACGGTTGCAACCTGGCACAAAAAACCGGGCGATGCAGTACGTCGTGATGAAGTACTGGTAGAAATCGAAACTGACAAAGTGGTACTGGAAGTACCGGCATCAGCGGACGGTATTCTTGATGCGGTTCTGGAAGATGAAGGGACAACCGTCACTTCTCGCCAGATCCTTGGTCGCCTGCGTGAAGGCAACAGCACCGGTAAAGAAACCAGCGCTAAGTCTGAAGAGAAAGATTCTACTCCGGCACAGCGCCAGCAGGCGTCTCTTGCTGAGCAGAACAACGATGCCCTGAGCCCGGCGATCCGTCGCCTGCTGGGTGAGCATAACCTTGAAGCCAGCGCTATCAATGGCACCGGTGTCGGCGGTCGTATCACGCGTGAAGATGTTGAAAAACATCTGGCGAAAGCCCCGGCTGCGAAAGCCGAAGCAAAAGCGCCGGCAGCAGCACCTGCACCACAGGCTCAACTGGGCGCGCGTGGCGAAAAACGTGTTCCGATGACCCGTCTGCGCAAACGCGTAGCCGAGCGTCTGCTGGAAGCGAAAAATTCCACCGCCATGCTGACCACCTTCAACGAAGTCAACATGAAGCCAATCATGGACCTGCGTAAGCAATACGGTGATGCGTTCGAGAAACGCCACGGTATTCGTCTGGGCTTTATGTCTTTCTACGTGAAAGCGGTTGTTGAAGCGCTGAAACGCTATCCGGAAGTGAACGCGTCCATCGACGGCGATGACGTGGTTTATCACAACTACTTTGATGTCAGCATGGCGGTCTCCACGCCGCGTGGCCTGGTCACGCCGGTCCTGCGTGATGTGGATCTGCTGGGTATGGCTGACATCGAGAAGAACATTAAAGAACTGGCAGTTAAAGGTCGCGACGGCAAGTTGACGGTTGAAGATCTGACGGGCGGTAACTTCACCATCACTAACGGTGGGGTGTTCGGTTCCCTGATGTCCACGCCGATCATCAACCCACCGCAGAGCGCCATCCTGGGTATGCATGCCATCAAAGATCGTCCGATGGCGGTAGACGGCAAGGTTGAAATCCTGCCGATGATGTATCTGGCGCTGTCTTATGACCACCGTCTGATCGATGGTCGTGAGTCAGTAGGCTTCCTGGTAACCATTAAAGAGTTGCTGGAAGATCCAACGCGTCTGCTGCTGGACGTGTAGTTAATAAGAGTATCACCTGCCCCGTAGGTCTGGATGCTTATCAGACCTACGGGTAAAAGATAACGATTACCTGAAGGATGGACAGAACACATGAACTTACATGAATATCAGGCAAAACAACTTTTTGCCCGCTATGGCTTACCGGCACCGGTGGGTTATGCCTGTACTACTCCGCGTGAAGCAGAAGAAGCCGCTTCAAAAATCGGCGCTGGCCCGTGGGTAGTGAAATGTCAGGTTCACGCTGGTGGCCGCGGTAAAGCGGGCGGTGTGAAGGTTGTGAACAGCAAAGAAGACATTCGCGCTTTTGCTGAACACTGGCTGGGTAAACGTCTGGTTACTTACCAGACAGACGCTCATGGCCAACCGGTAAATCAGATTCTGGTTGAAGCCGCGACCGACATTGGTAAAGAACTTTACCTCGGCGCAGTTGTTGACCGTAGCTCCCGTCGCGTGGTCTTCATGGCCTCTACCGAAGGCGGCGTGGAAATCGAAAAAGTAGCGGAAGAAACCCCGCACCTGATCCACAAAGTGGCGCTCGATCCGCTGGCAGGCCCGATGCCTTACCAGGGTCGCGAGCTGGCGTTCAAACTGGGTCTGGAAGGTAAACAGGTTCAGCAGTTCACCAAGATCTTCATGGGTCTGGCGACTATCTTCCTGGAGCGCGACCTGGCGCTGATCGAAATCAACCCGCTGGTTGTCACCAAGCAGGGTGACCTGATCTGCCTCGACGGCAAACTGGGTGCTGACGGCAACGCGCTGTTCCGCCAGGCTGACCTGCGCGAAATGCGCGACCAGTCTCAGGAAGATCCGCGTGAAGCGCAGGCTGCGCAGTGGGAACTGAACTACGTTGCGCTCGACGGCAACATCGGTTGCATGGTTAACGGTGCGGGCCTGGCAATGGGCACCATGGACATCGTTAAGCTGCACGGCGGCGAACCGGCTAACTTCCTCGACGTTGGTGGCGGTGCGACCAAAGAGCGTGTAACCGAAGCGTTCAAAATTATCCTCTCTGATGACAATGTTAAAGCCGTACTGGTTAACATCTTCGGCGGTATCGTACGTTGCGACCTGATCGCTGACGGTATCATCGGCGCGGTAGCAGAAGTAGGTGTAAACGTTCCGGTCGTGGTACGTCTGGAAGGTAACAACGCTGAACTCGGCGCGAAAAAACTGGCTGATAGCGGCCTGAATATTATTGCAGCGAAAAGTCTGACGGATGCAGCTCAGCAGGTTGTTGCCGCAGTGGAGGGGAAATAATGTCAGTTTTAATTAATAAAGATACCAAGGTTATCTGCCAGGGCTTCACCGGTAGCCAGGGGACATTCCACTCCGAACAAGCGATTGCTTACGGTACGCAGATGGTTGGCGGCGTAACGCCAGGTAAAGGCGGTACCACGCACCTGGGCCTGCCGGTGTTCAACACCGTGCGTGAAGCTGTAGAAGCGACTGGCGCTACCGCCACCGTTATCTACGTTCCGGCACCGTTCTGCAAAGACTCCATTCTGGAAGCAATCGATGCAGGCATCAAGCTTATCATCACCATCACCGAAGGCATTCCGACGCTGGATATGCTGACCGTGAAGGTGAAGCTGGATGAAGCTGGCGTGCGCATGATCGGCCCGAACTGCCCAGGTGTTATCACCCCGGGCGAGTGCAAAATCGGCATCATGCCGGGCCACATTCACAAGCCGGGTAAAGTGGGTATCGTTTCCCGTTCAGGTACCCTGACCTATGAAGCGGTTAAGCAGACTACCGACTACGGTTTCGGCCAGTCCACCTGTGTGGGCATTGGTGGCGACCCGATCCCAGGTTCTAACTTCATCGACATCCTGAAGCTGTTCCAGGAAGATCCGCAGACTGAAGCGATCGTCATGATCGGTGAGATCGGCGGTAGCGCTGAAGAAGAAGCGGCGGCATACATTAAAGATCATGTAACCAAGCCGGTTGTGGGTTACATCGCGGGTGTGACTGCGCCGAAAGGTAAGCGTATGGGTCACGCGGGTGCGATCATCGCAGGTGGGAAAGGTACGGCGGATGAGAAATTCGCTGCGCTGGAAGCTGCAGGCGTGAAAACTGTTCGTAGCCTGGCCGATATCGGCGAAGCGCTGAAAACCGTTATTAAGTAATAAATAAAAAACAGCCCTGACTCTCTGCGTAGTCAAGGGCTGGTCCCGTTTCGACATGGTTGGCCATCTGATGATGGCCTTTTTTTTTAGTTATCTGAATCTTGCAAATTACTCATAATCATCTGCATAAATGAGATTATTTTTTGCGGTGAACATCATTCTTTCTCTTGATTAAATTCTGCATATTACCGGCTTTAATTTCATTAATGCCGGAGGATACCGTGTCGTTGAAAATTCAGGATGATTACCTACAACGTTTTTTCTCAATAGCAAAGGTATTTTCCAGTGCGACTGGATTAGCCACCGTCGTGGTTGATGTTACCGGAAAAATTCTCTCAGATTGTCATAATTTTAATTCGTTCTGCACATTAATGCGGGCGGATGAACGCTATTGTGTGAGTTGCCAAAAGTGTGACAAGTATTGTGCTTTTGAAGGATTAAAACACCTTAAACCCAGAATACTCAGCTGTCATGCAGGGCTAAGTCTGTTTTCTATGCCATTAATTCGCGAGGGGCATCTGTACGGTTTTATGCTCTGTGGGCAGGTGCGGGCAAAATATCAGGAATATAAAACCATCATTATTGATAATGAATACTCATGGATGGATGAACCAAAAATAAAAACTGAATGGAGTCAGGTGGCGGTAGTCGATAATAATACGCTGGTGGCATCAGCAAATTTATTGAATTTTATTATTGATAATTTTGAGACAGAACAACAACAATCTGATGAGATTGTTATCCCAGCGACCAGTTACATGCGTCATTATTTTACAGAACCTTCCCGACACGAGAAAAAGCTACTGGCAGCGTTGCGTTATATCGATGAGAATTTGTATGGTGAATTATCCCTGGAATCCGTAGCAGCTCACGTCTGCTTAAGCGCAAACTATTTCAGCCGTTTTTTTAAGAAACGGCAGGGCGTTAACTTTAAAACCTGGGTGAATCAGAAAAAAATGCAAAAAGCGGGGGAGTTATTGCACGATCCCGTTCATTCCATAGACAGCATTGCCCGGAAACTCCAATACGCACAAACCAGCTACTTTTGCCGCGTTTTCCGGGCGGCGCATCAAACGTCGCCCCAGTCTTTTCGTCATGCCAGACTGTCACAGTAAAGGTTTTCTGGCAGCTTAAAGGCTTCAGGGATAAAAGAGAGCCGATCGCTCAGGGTTACCACATCACCAATCACTATCAGTGCAGGGGGAAGGATGTTAGCTTCCTGTGCCTTGCTCAGTAGTGAACCGAGCGTACAGGTCAGTCGGCGTTGATTATCGCGGGTGGCAGACATAATTAGCGCTGCAGGCGTATCTGCTGATTTTCCACCCATCAATAATTCCTCACAGATAAACGCCAGATTGGCGATACCCATGACGATAACCAGGGTACCATTCAGTTTTGCCAGTTGACGCCAGTCCTGCTGTTGGTTGCCCTCCCGTGTATGGCCGGTCACGACGTGAAATCCCGAGGCGAAATCGCGGTGTGTTACCGGAATCCCGGCATAGGTCAGGCCACCAATAGTTGAGCTGATACCCGGCACCACTTCA
Organism: Citrobacter sp. KTE30; assembly: GCF_000398825.1. NCBI lineage: Bacteria > Pseudomonadati > Pseudomonadota > Gammaproteobacteria > Enterobacterales > Enterobacteriaceae > Citrobacter > Citrobacter sp. KTE30. The sequence continues at coordinate 1,245,792 of NZ_KB976055.1, forward strand.
AACGGGATGCCCGTCTCGACGAGCTCCTCAACTTCTTCAGCCCCGCGTCCAAAAACATACGGATCGCCACCTTTCAGGCGTACAATATTATTGTGAGTTTGGGCATACTGGACAAGCAGCGCATTGATTTCATCCTGGGGTACACAATGGAAGCCTGGGTTTTTGCCGGCATTGATAAGCAGGCAATCTGGTAATGCCCATTCCAAAATTTTAGGATTGACCAGCCGATCGTAAATAATGACGTCAGCCTGTTTAATGCACATCATTGCTTTGAGGGTGAGCAATGAAATATCACCGGGACCTGCCCCAACGAGCCAGACCTTTCCGAAAGTTTTCACATTGTGTCCTTTATCACGTCTAACAAAAAAAGGCAGAAACTACATCAAGGAATGATAAAAAGCAGTCGTTTGCCCGTAAGTTATAACGTGAAATTATCCAAAATTATCGCATTGATAATATTGATTAATCTCGCAAAGTTTTTTCTGCAATAAACAAGATGACTTGAAAAATTATTAAGAACTTATTGGCACTATTTGCTTAAGTTTAACCTTATTTAAATTGTGTTTATTGTTTCCCTTAAGTATTATTGGTTAATATTTACCCGTCATCAGTGTGAGTAAATCATGGATTGGATCAATGACATCAATGGATAAAATAAAATATAACTCTCGATGCTTATCTGGGTGTCTTGAATTATTTTTTATAAATTAAACTATTTTTGTACGCTGCAAATGGAAGAGGTTATGAGAGGAAAAATACCCAAGACGGAGTTGCTGGTAACTTTTGAAGTGGTTGCGCGTCACGAAAGTTATACCCGGGCAGCTGAAGAGCTGGCTTTAACACAAAGTGCTGTTTTCCGCCAGGTAAATGCACTGGAGGATTTTCTCAATACCGCGCTATTTAATCACGCCAAAAAACGCATTTTTTTAAATGCGGCGGGCAAACACTATTTAAGCATCGTTAAAGAAACGTTAAATAAGCTTGAACGAGATACGACGACGATAATGACCTGGCAGCCGACTGTACAGGTTATTGAGCTGGCGGTGAATCCGACGTTCAGCACGCACTGGCTGATCCCAAACCTGCGTGAATTTAACAAACTTAATCCTGATATTATCGTGAACATTCATTCCCTGGCGAATATTGGTGATTTTCTCAATCGAGAGTATGACGCGGCAATCATGCGCGAAGACTTTTATTCGCCATGGTCAGGGGTTGAGTACCTGTTTGAAGAGGAGATTCTGCCGGTATGCAGTCGCTGTTTGCTGGCCGAACCGGAACGAAAACTGGCGGTAAACGAATTACTAAACGAATTCCCGCTATTGCACCAAAGCACGCGCATCAAAGGGTGGCAGGAATGGTTTGCGCTGTCAGATGTCAGCAGTCCGTTGGTGAATAAAGGTCCGAGATTTGATTTGTTATCGATGCTGATCGCGGCGGTCCGCTCTAATCTGGGCGTTGCGCTGCTCCCGCGTTTTGCCATTCAGCACGATCTGGACAGTGGCGATATGGTCATTCCTTGCGATGTTCCGATGCGTACCGGGAATCGATTTATTATGACATGGCGTGAAGAAAAATCGGAATCCGAGCATTTACAGATTTTCCGCAACTGGTTGCTCAGTAAGTCCGTAGTATCGGCTGCCTGAGGGTGGCTTATGCCTTATCAGGCCTACAACGATGGGTAGGCCGGATAAGACGCGTTAGCATCGTTATCCGGCAAAAGAACGGCTACCAGTCGATCCCAATCTGTGCCTGAATACCGCGGTCAAACGCGTGTTTGACCGGGCGTATTTCACTGACCGTATCGGCCAGTTCCAGTAACAGCGTATGGCATCCGCGTCCTGTGACGATAACGCTCTGACCGGCAGGACGATTTTCGATGGCGTTGATAACCTCTTGCGTATCCAGATAGTGGTAAGCCAGCATGTAGGTGAGTTCATCCAGCACCACTAGATCGTAATGCGCATCAGCCAGCATGCGCTTACTTTCCTGCCAGACAACCGTTGCCGCTTCGATATCTGCTTGCCGATTTTGGGTTTCCCAGGTAAATCCGGTACCCATAATATGGAATTCGACGCCGAGCGGTTGCAGTGTGTTGTACTCACCATTATCCCACTGACCTTTAATAAACTGCGCGATGCCAACGGTTTTTCCGTGACCCACTGCGCGCGTTGCCGTGCCAAAGGCTGCGGTGGATTTTCCTTTTCCATTGCCGGTGAAGACAATCAGGATCCCTTTCTTCTCCGTTGCAGCCGCTACGCGGGTATCAACCTGCTCTTTTAGCTTCTGCTGACGCTGACGGTGTCTGTCGTTATTGGCGCGCGCTTCCATGGAAACTCCTTAATGCCCTGCCGGACAAGTTGCGCAGCGATGCTGCTGCTCGAACTGGCTGAAGAAGTTATTACCTTTGTCATCCACTAATACGAAGGCGGGCATATTTTTAACTTCCATCATCCACACCGCTTCCATTCCCAGTTCTGGATATTCAAGACACTGCAGACTCTTCACGTACTGTTGCGCCAGTAGGGCGGCGGCACCGCCAATGCTGCCGAGGCTAAATCCACCGTGTTTGTGACAGGCATCAGTGACCTGCTGGCTGCGGTTACCTTTGGTGAGCATAATGAGGCTGCCGCCTTGTGCCTGGAAAGCATCGACATACCCATCCATGCGCCCGCCGGTGGTGGGTCCCATTGAGCCACAGGCCTGATTTTCCGGGGTTTTGGCTGGACCAGCATAGTAAACGATATGCTTTTTCATGTATTCCGGCATCGGTTCACCGTTATCCAGTCGCGCTTTGATGTTCGCGTGAGCGATATCGCGAGCCACAACAATCGGGCCGCTTAACGACAGACGTGTACCAATGGGCAAGGCGGAGAGATCATGCAGGATCTCGCGCAGCGGACGGTTCAGATCCAGTTGTACGGTCTGGGCGCCGTTTTCTACCCGGTGAGAATCGGGGATAAATTTGCCCGGATTATGCTCGAGTTTTTCCAGCCAGATACCGTGTTTATTAATTTTGGCTTTAATGTTGCGGTCGGCAGAGCAGGAGAGGGCCATCGCGATTGGGCAGGAGCCGCCGTGGCGCGGTAAGCGAATTACGCGAATATCGTGGGCAAAGTATTTGCCGCCAAACTGCGCCCCGATGCCAAACTCACGGCTGGCATTGAGCAACTCGGCTTCCAGCGCCGTATCACGGAACGCCTGGCCCAGCTCGTTCCCGCTGGTGGGCAGATTATCGTAATATTTGGTTGAAGCCAGTTTGGCGACTTTCAGCGTCTGGTCGGCGGATAAGCCCCCAACCACAAAAGCGATGTGATACGGCGGACAAGCGGCTGTACCCAGTGATTTCATTTTTTCGATCAGGAACGCGGTGAGCTTTTCCGGCTGCAGAATGGATTTGGTTTCCTGGAATAACGCCGCCTTATTGGCAGAACCGCCGCCTTTGTTGACGAACAGGAATTTATATTCATTGCCCGGCGTGGCGCTGATGTCGATTTGCGCCGGCAGGTTTGTCTGAGTATTGACCTCGGTATACATGTCCAGCGGGGCATTTTGCGAGTAACGCAGATTGTTTTCGGTGAAGGTGGTATACACGCCTTTGCTTAAGGCTTCGGCGTCATCGCCGCCGGTCCAGACATGTTGCCCTTTGCTGGCCACAATGGTTGCCGTCCCGGTGTCCTGGCAGTTAGGCAGTACACCTTTAGCTGAAACCTCTGCATTGCGCAGCAGCTGCAATGCGACGTACTTATCGTTACCGCTGGCCTGTGGGTCGTGCAAAATGCTGGCAATCTGTTTTAAATGTCCGGCGCGCAGGAAAAATGAAGCCTCATAAAACGCCTGCTGTGCTAACAAGGTTAACGCTTCCGGTGCAACCTTGATAACTTCCTCTCCGTCTAACTCCGTTACCGTAACGTGCTGGTTACTGAGTAATTCATATTCGGTACTATCTTTACTCTGAACAAAGAGTTCCTGCCAGACAAATGGTTTAGACATGTTTACTTCTCACCTCTTCGTATTGTTTGCCGGATAAGCAATGTGCCATCCGGCGTAAAGTTATTTGGCTAAAAAGACGTTGGCTTTTGTCGCTTCGGCGACATATTCGATAGTTTTCTGGGCACGAACGCTGTTTCCGGCTTCATCAAGCGGCGGAGAATAGACCGCAATCGCATATTCGCCTGGGACGACGGCAACCATGCCGCCGCCGACGCCGCTTTTCGCCGGAATGCCAACGGTGTACAGCCATTTACCGCTGCCGTCGTACAGTCCGGCAATTGCCATTTCTGCCAGTACCTGTGGAACATATTTCTCATTCAGCAACTGTTTGCCGTTGAACGGAGATTTGCCTTTGTTCGCCAGTACGGCACCCATTTTGGCCAGTTGCTCAACGGTGATATCCACCGAGCACTGGCGGGTATAAATTTCAACGGCTTCGTCAGTGTTGCCATAGAAGCTGTTATAGGATTCCATCAGTTTGGCCAGCGCCTGATTGTGCTGGTTGGTTTCCATTTCAGATTTGAAAACCGGTTCGTTTACGGTGAGAGTGGCATCGGCCCAGACGTTCAGGTTGTCGAGGATTTTGTTCCAACGATCGCTTTTGTCTTTGGCTTCAATCAGGCTAACGGTGCTCATGGCCCCGGCGTTTACCAGTGGGTTTTCAGGCGCGCCTTTGGTCAGTTCAACGGCCAAACCTGAGTTGAACGGCATGCCGGTGGCATTGGCGCCAAGTTTATCCAGCACTACCTGTGGACCGTGCTGCTCCATGGCGAGCGCCATGGTGAACACTTTACTCAGGGATTCCATTGGGAAAGGTTTGTTAACATCGCCAACCTGGTAGATCTTGCCGTCCACCGTCGCAATGGTGATGGCAAAATTTTTCGGGCTATAGGTCGCCAGAGCAGGGATGTAGTCGGCGACTTTTCCATCGTTATTACTTTTGTACTTCTGATGAGCCTGTTCTATCAGCTTGGCGTAGTCGGGCGTGGTTTGCGCGAATGTGGTTGCGCTAAACAAGACGCTGAAAGAAAAGAGACTCACGCCGATAATTGTTTTATTCATTGTGCGTTCCTGTTGGTGTGCTCATCTTGATGCCGGATGGCGGCGTACCGCCTAATCCGGCCTACGGATAGTTAAACGTTATGTAGGCCGGATAAGCGCAAGCGCCATCCGGCAATAACGTAGTATCAGGACAAAGCGACTTCCGTTTCGGTAACCGGGCGTACCTGTTCCGGTGACTTCACTGGCGCAGTTCCACGGCAACCCTGGCCGAAGTGTTCGCCTTCCCAACGGCCCACAATGGCAGCGCCCATGGCGTTACTCATGACGTTGGTAGCGGAACGACCCATATCGAGGAACGGATCGACGCCCATCAGCAGGATCAAACCCGCTTCGGGAATGTTGAACTGGTTCAGGGTAGCGGCGATAACGACCATCGAGGCACGCGGTACACCCGCCATCCCTTTAGAAGTCAGCATCAGAATTAACAGCATGGTAATTTGCTCGCCCATGCTCAGTTCGATGTTGCACGCCTGAGCAATAAAGACGGTGGCAAAGGAGCAGTAGGCCATGGAGCCGACCAGGTTAAAGGAGTAACCGATAGGCAGAACGAAGCTGGCGATTTTTGAGGAAACGCCGAATTTTTCCAGCTTGTCCAGCGTACCCGGGAAGGCGGCTTCAGAGCTTGAAGTGGTAAAGGCCAGCAGAGCGGGTTCCAGGATTGATTTAGTTAACCGTGCGATGCAAGGCCCGACGATCATAGTAGACAGGCCAATCAGGATCGCCCACAGCATACCCAGCGTCAGGTAGAACTCACCCATGAAGATCCCGGCGCTAACCATCACACCCAGACCACGTTCGGCAATCAGACCTGAAATAGCGGCAAAAACGGTCAGTGGCGCAAACAGCATGACGTAACCCGTCAGCTTCAGCATCACGTGCACCAGTGAATCCAGCACTTTCACAATAGGGTCGGCTTTTTCACCAATCGCAGCGAGGCTGCAACCAAGGAAGATTGAGAACACGACGATCTGCAGAATTTCGTTACGCGCCATCGCATCGACAATACTGGTCGGTACCGCGTGTGAGATGAACACTTTCAGCGTGAATGGCTCTGACTTAACGGCGGCAACAGCGCCGATATCATGTGGCACAAAGTTGATACCTGCGCCTGGCTGGAAGATATTTACGATAACCAGACCCAGCGCGATTGACAGCAATGACGCGCAAATAAACAGGAAGAAGGTTTTCGAAAATATACGTCCCAGCGTTTTAGCATCGCCCATTTTGGCAATACCCACAACCAGAGTTGAAATAACCAATGGTGCGATAATCATTTTCACCATACGTAAGAATATAGTGGTAAAAATGGAAATGTCTGCTGCATAAGATTTTGCTGTTTCAGCCGCGGCCATATTATTTATGGCCACCCCGGCAATCATGCCGAGTATCAGGCCTAATATGATCATCTTCGTTAAACTTATTTTCTTCATGTGTACTCCATCGGATAAAGGTTGGTAATTGGAATTGTGTAGGGTGGCGTGCGCCTGAGCCTGGACAGCAGCTTAGACGCACGCCTGTTGTGACCAACCGCATGAATAATTCGAAGCACTGTGATACAGCTGAATTCTGTGCCCCAATGGTTGTTATTGTGTTTTTTGTTACAAGTCGAACTCAATACTTAATAATGGTGCGTGTTGCTGTGCACCATAAACATCATTGTCACCGACGTTGCCGGAAATAATATCGCGCGGCATGACGATTTTTACGGCATTCGCCGGATCGAACCATACAATATTGTGAATAAAGTCAGGCTTAACGTTATATAAACCGGCAATAAGCTGCGGTGTTAATTGCTCTGAGCGTTTTACGCGCTGATAATCTTCCCGGGTTTTAAATAAAATATCTAAAACCAGTTCGTACGGTCCGGCGTTTTTCGAGCGAATAACTTGTGCCAGTGAACAAATTGAGTGTTTCATGCCTGAACTCCTTCTGGCGTCACCTGTTCAATGTGGAAATCAAAACGCAGCGCATCGCTCGCTTCAATCAGGTGATAGATCGAGAACTCATACACCGGTCCACTCTGAATATCAGATGGCGAGAACGGGAAGGCGAGGTTGCCCGCAGTCGCAATGCGATTTTCATAGCCGTAGTGCAGCAGGGTAGAGCGCACCAGCGAGCAAACGCTGTTGGCGATGTCCTGCGTCGGCGCAACGACATCCAGTAAAATTCCCAGTTCATGGCCCGCTGTTTTCATCGGCTCATGGTTGCCCATCACACCGTTCTTACCGTACAAGTGGAACGTCATGCGGATACTGTCGTCATTCAGGGAGAGGTTACGTGCAACGCTTGCCTGTACCTCTTCAAGAATCGTGTCAATCCCGGCAATCATAATCGGGTCGCGTGTTCCGGCGATGGTCAGGCAACGGAAGCCAACCTGGCGTGCACCTTCCAGTTTCAACGCATACGGTGTTTCTTCATGGCGTGAACCGCTGACATACACTTCACCCTCGTTAACCTGGGTGAAAGTGCATGCTTTCAGGTTCAGCACACCGCCTGGCCCTGGCAGGAAGTAAGGATCTGACTTCTCGTACAGGGTGTGCGCCGCAGCAGAAGTTTCAGTGAACTTACGCTTGGGATTGAACGCCTTCAGCGTAAAGCCGTTGTCGTCGATAATCCCCATCGCACAATCGGAGCCGGAGCCAGGGGTGGCGGCAATGGCAGCACACTCAAGGATCTTACCGCAATGAAGCGCCAGACCTTCATCAAAGCCCTGCATAATCGGCAGCGCGGCGAAGCAGGCCGGATCGTAGGCTCGTCCGCCCAGGACCACCTGTGCACCGGCTTTCAGCGCACGCTGGAAAGGCTCGACGCCCATCTGCGCGACAATGTAGGTGCTCTCTTCAATGGCCTCGTGAGTCAGTTCAGGCACAAAATCGAGCGCGGTGATTTTGCCGTTATCCAGTGCCTGATGAACGATTTCTTTGTCGACATCAGACGGAATTAGCGCCATTGAGAAAGACAGTTTTTCTTCCTGCGCGATCTCATGGATTATTTGGCGACACCACTCCAGATGCGGAGCTGCGCCAGAACCACCGGCTGTGCCGATCACTACCGGGATGTTGTTCTTAACGCCTGCCACAATCATATAGCGCAGATCGCGTTTCACACCGGCCCTGTCAGTAAAGGGTTTACCTGCCCCCAGGTAGTGGGGGCCAGGATCGGAGGAACCTGCGTCAACAGCAATAAGATCCGGTGACTCTTCCATGGCTTTACGAAAACTTTCTTCCGGGAAGCCATAACCCAGGATAGCCGTAGGCGATAAGATCTTAAATGTGCGTGCCATCTCTTAATCCTTAGTTTGCAACAGCGCGATGGTGCGGTTCATTTCGTTAAACACGATGTTGAGACCTTCATCGAAACCCATACCCGGTTTGATCAGCATGCGCATTGGACGCGCGGCCAGCGCGACGTGTACGCAGGTACGAGCACTGATTTCCGTTTCGTTACAGGTACCGCCCTGATAGGCTTCCATTCCGTGTTTGTTGCAATACAGCACTGCATCAACGATGTTGTGAATACCGCCCAGATCCGGGGTTTTAATCTGCACCATGTGGCAACTGCCCGCGTCGGTGAAGTCCACGATGTCCTGATAGGTGTTACACCATTCATCCGCAACGATTTTCACGCCGGAACCCAGACGAGTCAGCTCCTGAGTGATCTCGGTTAACATGCGGATCTGATCCGGCTTGTTACCGGCATCAACCGGGCCTTCAATGTACAGCGGTAGACCTTGAGCTTCGGCTTCCAGGCTGGCGATGTATTCGGCGCAACGCACTGGATCCATATCGAAGATCAGACCAATGGTGCCGTAGACATCAATATGCAGTGTCGGGTGATAGCTTTCGTTGGTGCGCAGGCTCAGGATGCGGTTAGACAACCAGCGGACGTACTCACGCAGTTTTTCACCTTTAAAGCCCAGCTTCTCTTCAACGTTATTGATCAGGGCATGCGGCAGGACATCCACACCTTTGAGGATCATCTTGTCGACGGCGATATAACGGTCGTCGCCGCTCTGACCAAATAACGGAATGGCTTCCGGAACGCATGGCAGTTGCCATTCATCACAAACCACTTCGGCTTTCAGACGACCGGTAGCCAGTGCCGCCGCGTCGAGCAGTGCCTGAGACAGACCATAACGTACGGCGGTATGCAGTAGATGGCCGTCAATACGCAATTCATCAAAGAAACGGGCGTTGGTCAGGAACGAATCAACGTCACGACCTTCCAGCAACGGCTTGATGTGGTCGTTGAGGAACGGAATGAAGTTTTCAGCCAGGAACAGCGGGTCACGACCGCCTGCACCTGAATATTGCACCGCTGCGCAATCGCCCACAGCTACCGCGCCGTTTTCCAGAATCAGTTGTACGGAAACACATTCACCCGCCTGACGAACAGAGGTAAATCCAGGCGTGACCGGATCGCCGGTGTAGATAAACCCGTCATGACCGGCGCCATTTTTGATGGCCTGCTGATCGTCAAAATAAAATGAGGAGTAGCCAGCGGTGAAAAGGGCCTTTTTGATTTTCATTATGGTCTTCCTATTAATTTACTGTGGGATACGGCGTTGATGTCATCAATGACCATCTGGAAAGAAGGCTTGCGGCCTTCAAAATGTGCGCGCTCTGCGACATAGTCGTGGTGCAGGGCGAGAATATCTTTCGGCAGCGGCACGGCACCGGCTTCAAGAATACGGATTGCGCCTGTGTTATCGCGAACAGGCAGGATCTTACCGGCGTTACAGGCGGCAGGAGCGAAAGGTACATCCAGCACGCCAGCTTCAAAGGCCAGCACCGTACCGCGCGCAATGTCGCCATTGCCCAGTTCGAAGACTTTCTTCAACACCGCGCGGACTTCGCTCTTAATCAGGTCAACTTCCTGCTCCACAGCAGCGCACTGCGGGAATTTCTGGTCGCTGACCATGTTGAGCATCTGGCGTGACGCTTTCAGACCCTGGGCGTTAGCTGCCGCGGTTGGGATACCGAACGCTTCGTGCGGGCTTTTGGTGATCACTTTTGTGGCACCCGACATACCAGCAACCGCTGCACCCCAGGCGATAACAGAGAAGGCTTTCGCTTCATCTTCCGGGAATCCGCCCATCCACTGGTGGAAAACGGTGCTCAGTTCGTAATCGTCGAAGCCATGGTTATGGAAGTATTCGTGGGACAGTTCACGCAGCGCCTGAATAGCGGCGATATCCTGCGTCAGGCTACCGACCTGGCCGTAGCCGACCGTAATGGATTTCACGCCTTGTTCCAGCGCCAGCAGACCTTCAATAATCGCCACCGAGTGGGACATAAACGGCGGGATCAGGGTACCGGTCAGCGGGCCAAACGGCTCACGGTTGATGCGAATGCCGTTCTCTTCGTACAGACCCATCAGACGGTCGCAGTACTGCCAGTCGCGAATGGATTTTTCCAGGGTGACGCGTTTGGCGTAAGGGATGTTGTAGGAGATACCGCCGCCTTCGTAGCTGGTGAAGCCACTGGCCATGGCGATTTCTGCCAGCAGGCGCGCATCCGGCGTACCGTGGCGAACCTGGATCGGTTTTTCCAGCGATTCAGTCATCCGGCGGCAGGCAGCAACCCCGTGATTGACGACTGGTAAACCATTCAGCTTGGAAGTACCTGCTTCGATGGATTTCTGGATCCCGACAGCGGCTTCTTCATAGCGGTTCAGACGGGTATAGGCATCGATAGTACTCGGCAGGAGGTCGCACTCTTCCTGCAATGTTTTGAGCAGCGCAATATGCTCATCCATTAATGCTACGCCTGCACGCGGCTGGCTCAGGGTTTTACCTTCCTGATCGGCTTTCAGCAGGGCAAGGGAGAAGCGTTTTTTATCTGGAATTGATTGCTGGTACTTCACGCCATCTTCGAAGTTCTCAACGTCTTTGCCGGTTTCCCAGGTTTGTAATACCTGATGCCTTTCGGTCATGAATTCGTCATGGGTCAATTTTTTATTTCGAAGTTCCATTCGTAGCTGCCTTAAGTTTTATAGGGTTAAACACTGAATGCTGGTGCGAGCAGCGGCTTGCGGGTACAGCCTGGCGACGTTTGCCAGAAGCGGGAGCAGGCCATTTGAATCGCGGTAATACTCAAACTGATTCGGTAACAGAATTCTTTTCCCCTGGTCGTCCAGCTCCCGGTATTTGAGCCAGTTATGGATATCGAACTGGCTGGCGCGAGAGAGCCATCCCCCTGAACCGACGACTTTGCGTACGGTGGTGAGATCGCGACCCATCTGTAAATCCACGTTACCCACGCAGGTGCAAACCTGCTTTTTAGTGCCCGCGTGGCGCTCAGCGGCATAGCCCACGCATAAACCTGCCAGCAGGGTGTCGTAATATTTCTCTTCCTCACTGAGTGGCAGGTAATCCGGTTGCCCAACCAGGTGACGCAGGTAGCGGTAAAACGCTTCCTCGCGCTGTGGTTGTTGGGCGAAGATGACTTTCACCATATCCTGCGTGCTTTCTCCCACCACGACGGCGGAAACGCGCATGCCCAGGTCGCCTTCTACGGTACGTTTGACGAACGGTTCAGGAACACCATGCAGGACGGTATCGGGGGAGAGGGTATTCGCGCTGGCCGAATAGACATCCGTGGTGGCTCCGCCCATATCAATCAGCATGAATTCCTTCCATGCGCTGTCGTAATCGCTAATAGCTTTCACTAACTCATATACCGTCCATGGCGTCGGCATTGGCTCTTCGCCTGTTTCGCCAACAATGACGTCCAGACCTTTGCCTTTGACAATGCGTGACAAGAACACATCACAAATCGCCTGGCGTGCGGCAAACGGATTCGGGTGATCGAGGTCAGGCAGAATGTTGTCTACCGTGGTCAAATCCTTATGTCCCAGAATCGTTTGTATTTCGTCCTGAATGTCCCGGTTTCCGGCGTAGATAATGGCGCAATCAAGCTTTGAGCCTGCCAGCGCATGCGCATTCGCCAGGCCGTAACTTTCTTCGCCACCATCTGTACCGCCGGTAAACAGCAGAATATCTGGAGGGGATGACTCCAGCTCCTGGATGTCATGACGGTTCAGCTTGTACGAATAATATTGCGCGATTTTCGCTCCTGCCGAATGGGCGGTAACTTTTGCCGATTCCAGCGTAATGGAAGGCACCAGCCCCATTGCTGCAACGGCAAGCCCACCTTTCGCTGAGGAGGAGTATTTCAACTGCACTTCACCACTTTTCAGTAACGGGCGAGCATCGGCAACATTCAGCACCTGATTCAGGCTGGCAAAAAAACCGTCTGCCAGATGATGTGTGGTGGTTGGGGTCAGGACATGGTTTATCAGGGTTAAATCCTCGCCTTCATGGGCGAAGAGGGCTGCCTTGGTCCATGTCGAGCCGATATCGACAGAAACTGTTTGCATCAGATGGCCTCTTCCAGGCAACGCTGTTCGAGGCCATTGTGTTGGTGAATATCATTAGTGATAAGCGCGCAAACATCTTCCAGATCGTGACTGGGGGCGAAGACCCGGTTAAAGCCCATCTCTTTAAACTTCACTTCCACATCGGCGAAGTCATGTTTACCGACGACCAGGTTGCCGCCGACGTACAGCAGAATGTCGCCAAGGCCGCGTTCGATGCAGCGCTCACGTAATCCGAGGCAATCAATGTCGCCATGACCGTAGATAGAGGACACCACGATGGCATCGGCGCCTGTTTCAATCGCAGCATCAATATATTCATCCTGGCTCACCATCACCCCGAGGTTGATTACGTGAAAATCATGAGCGGTAAAAACGCGATCCAGAACTTTATTACCTACTGCATGGCAGTCAGCACCGATGACGCCAATAACAAGTGTAGATTTCTTCATGGGTAATCCTCTGTAGGGCTGATGGTCAATAAGTGAAATTATTTTCTAATATTTAGAACATGGATTGTGACAACCTCTTAATAGGGTTGGAGTTTCTGTGGAAGCGAAAAAGGAAGCAATTGATCTATTTTCAAAATATCCTGAGAAAAATGATTGTTATATTTGGTTGTTATAAAATCCCTTTATAATCAGTAGGATGTATCATATTTTCTTGGCCGGTTTTAATTTATTAGAAAAATGGGTAATAAATTACTTGCCATGTTTGTGATCGAAATCTTATTTTGTTATGCGCGCCATTTATGTCGTGTTTTTAATAATTTCAAAAATCACAATTACTAATTAACTTGTGAACGACGTAACGGTTTTTTATTTTTTAATCTTATATGTCACAATTCATTTTTGTTAATTTTAGGATAAAAATGATAATGAAATGTTTGTGGCATATTTAATCTTTGCCACATAAGTGCAGAGTGGGCGTTAAAGATAACTTTCAGTGATGATTTAAGCGAAACGCCAGCGTTTTCTCGCAGAACACCAAACGCAATGCATCGGTCAATGTGGAACGTTTTCTCTTCCAGCTGAGATAGTTACATCTCGGTGTTAATTATAAGTAAAATTTAAATGAATAATTTGTATGAAATAACAAGTCCATGACTTGCTAAACAAAAAACTGTGAGCTACCTAGCATTAGTGATTCTTTATCTGCTATCAATTTTGTCAGCCGGGCTGGTTAAAAGATCGTGTACATTTAAATAAATATCCTATCATTTGTAGTAACGGCAATTACTCATTGAAAAACATGTTGTTAACATCGTATTCACTAGTCATGCGAGTGTTAAACACTATTAACATTAAATTTGAAAATTGATTTAAATCAATGTTTAAAACTTGGAAAACAGCATCAAAAGAGGTTAAATTGCTGCAGATCAAATTGGTCTGAAAGTGGTAAATTAGCTATAAATTGATCACTATCGAAAAATGCAAATTTGTCTCGATAAAAACCTGTTTATTGTAAGGATTTTACGGCGTAATATAATTGCGGGATCAATTTGAGTGTTTTATTAACATGTTTGTAACCTTTCTCCATTGTCCTTTCTTCACAAGAGAAGAAAGAGTAGCGGCGTAAGGAAGCAGATAAATTTGTATTGGGGCATGCGTGTGACCCTTTCTAACGGGGTTCACTCTCGGAGTCTTCATGCGATGAGCAAGGAGTCATGATGTTAGATATAGTCGAACTGTCGCGCTTACAGTTTGCCTTGACCGCGATGTACCACTTCCTGTTTGTGCCACTGACGCTCGGTATGGCGTTCTTGCTGGCCATTATGGAAACGGTCTACGTCCTTTCCGGCAAACAGATTTATAAAGATATGACCAAGTTCTGGGGCAAGTTGTTTGGTATCAACTTCGCTCTGGGTGTGGCTACCGGTCTGACCATGGAGTTCCAGTTCGGGACTAACTGGTCTTACTACTCCCACTATGTAGGGGATATTTTCGGTGCGCCGCTGGCGATCGAAGGTTTGATGGCCTTCTTCCTCGAATCCACCTTTGTAGGTCTGTTCTTCTTCGGCTGGGACCGTTTGGGTAAAGTCCAGCATATGTGTGTCACCTGGCTGGTGGCCCTGGGTTCTAACCTGTCCGCGCTGTGGATTCTGGTTGCGAACGGCTGGATGCAGAACCCAATCGCAGCGGATTTCAACTTCGAAACCATGCGTATGGAGATGCTGAGCTTCTCTGAACTGGTGCTCAACCCGGTAGCACAGGTGAAATTTGTTCACACTGTGGCATCTGGTTATGTATGCGGCGCGATGTTCGTTCTGGGTATCAGCTCCTACTATATGCTGCGCGGTCGTGACTTCGCGTTTGCTAAACGTTCTTTTGCCATCGCGGCCAGCTTTGGTATGGCTGCCATTCTGTCTGTTATCGTTCTGGGTGATGAATCTGGTTACGAAATGGGCGACGTGCAGAAAACCAAACTCGCAGCGATTGAAGCAGAATGGGAAACTCAGCCTGCACCGGCTTCCTTTACGCTGTTCGGTATTCCGGACCAGGATGCGCAGGAAAACCATTTTGCGATTCAAATTCCTTATGCGCTGGGCATCATCGCCACCCGCTCTGTTGATACACCGGTCATTGGTCTGAAAGACTTGATGGTGCAGCACGAAGAGCGTATCCGTAACGGGATGAAAGCGTATCAGTTGCTGGAAGAACTGCGTGCTGGTACTACCGACCAGGCCGTTCGCGACCAGTTCAACAGCATGAAGAAAGACCTGGGTTATGGTCTGCTGCTGAAACGCTATACGGATAACGTCACCGACGCGACCGAAGCGCAAATTCAGCAGGCAACGAAAGATTCTATCCCTCGCGTTGCGCCGCTGTACTTCGCTTTCCGTATCATGGTGGCGTGCGGCATCCTGATGCTGGCAATTATCGCGGTATCCTTCTGGACTGTGCTTCGTAACCGTATCGGTGAGAAAAAATGGCTGCTGCGCACTGCGCTGTACGCGATTCCTCTGCCGTGGATTGCTATTGAATCCGGTTGGTTTGTCGCAGAGTACGGTCGTCAACCGTGGGCGATTGGTGAAGTGTTACCAACAGCCGTAGCGAACTCTTCGCTGACTGCTGGCGACCTCATCTTCTCGATGCTGTTGATTTGCGGCCTGTATACCCTGTTCCTGGTGGCTGAACTGTATCTGATGTTCAAGTTCGCACGCCTTGGGCCGAGTAGCCTGAAAACCGGTCGTTATCACTACGAGCAGTCCACTGTGACTTCTCAGCCGGCACGCTAAGACAGGAGTCGTCAAATGATCGATTATGAAGTATTGCGTTTTATCTGGTGGCTGCTGGTTGGCATTCTGCTGATTGGTTTCGCGGTCACTGATGGCTTCGACATGGGGGTGGGCATGCTCACCCGTTTCCTCGGTCGTAATGATACCGAGCGTCGAATTATGATTAACTCTATCGCCCCGCACTGGGACGGTAACCAGGTTTGGCTTATCACCGCGGGTGGCGCACTGTTCGCTGCCTGGCCGATGGTGTATGCCGCTGCTTTCTCCGGTTTCTATGTGGCGATGATCCTGGTACTGGCGTCTTTGTTCTTCCGTCCGGTCGGTTTTGATTACCGCTCCAAGATTGAAGACATGCGCTGGCGCAACATGTGGGACTGGGGCATCTTCATTGGTAGCTTCGTGCCACCGCTGGTGATTGGCGTGGCGTTCGGCAACCTGCTGCAAGGGGTTCCGTTCCACGTAGATGACTACATGCGTTTGTACTACACCGGTAACTTCTTCCAGTTGCTGAATCCGTTTGGTCTGCTGGCTGGTGTCGTGAGCGTTGGGATGATCATCACCCAGGGTGCGACCTATCTGCAGATGCGTACGGTAGGTGAACTGCATCTGCGTGCTCGTGCAACTTCACAGGTTGCGGCGCTGGTGACTCTGGTCTGCTTCGCGCTGGCCGGTGTATGGGTGATTTACGGTATTGACGGTTATGTTGTGACCTCAGCCCTGGATCATCATGCCGCCTCCAACCCGCTGACCAAAGAAGTGGCTCGCGTGGCTGGCGCATGGATGGTGAACTTTAACAATGCACCTATCCTGTGGCTGGTTCCTGCACTGGGCGTGGTTCTGCCGCTGTTGACCATTCTGACTTCTCGTATGGAGAAAGGGGCCTGGGCATTCGTCTTCTCTTCACTGACGTTAGCATGCATCATCCTGACTGCCGGTATCGCAATGTTCCCGTTTGTGATGCCATCCAGCACCATGATGAACGCAAGTTTGACCATGTGGGATGCAACGTCCAGCCAGCTGACGCTGAATCTGATGACGTATGTAGCTTGTGTGTTTGTACCGATCATTCTGCTGTACACCGGCTGGTGTTACTGGAAGATGTTTGGTCGCATCACTAAAGAAGATATTGAAAGCAACACCCACTCTCTGTACTAAGTAAGGAGCTTAAAATGTGGTATTTCGCATGGATTTTGGGAACGCTTCTTGCCTGTGCATTTGGGATAATCACAGCGCTGGCGCTTGAGCACGTTGAATCAGGCAAAGCCGGACAAGAAGATAGCTAATGACCAATATTATCGCGATGTTATACAACGCGATGGACAAGCGCCCCTTGCGGGCGCTTTCATTTGTGCTGGCAATCGTATTGGCCGGCTGCATATTCTGGGATCCGTCACGTTTCGCGGCTAAAACCAGTGAGCTTGAAATCTGGCATGGTTTTCTGCTGATGTGGGCGGTCTGCGCAGGCATCATTCACGGCGTTGGCTTTCGTCCTCGTGCCGTACACTGGCAGGGTATCTTCTGCCCGCTGATCGCGGATATCGTCCTCGTTGTTGGTCTGTTTTTCTTCTTCTTTTGAATAAGAAACATCCTTAAATATTTATGGGCTTGCATAAGCCCATAATTTTTTACTCTCCGTTTACTTTCCCCCATTCCAAAGCACCATTCCCGCGCGTATAGTAGCGAAGTTTGAAAGCACTAACCTTTTGTTGCATTACCGGGATGTAAAGTGAATACAACGCTGTTTCGATGGCCGGTTCGTGTCTACTATGAAGATACCGATGCCGGTGGGGTGGTTTACCACGCCAGCTACGTCGCTTTTTATGAAAGAGCGCGCACAGAGATGCTGCGTCATCATCACTTCAGTCAGCAGGTCCTGTTGGCTGAACGTGTAGCCTTTGTGGTGCGCAAGATGACCCTCGAGTATTTTGCGCCTGCCCGGCTCGACGATATGCTCGAAGTTCAAACCGAAATTACGTCAATGCGTGGCACCTCTTTGGTTTTCACGCAACGCATTGTCAACGCAGAGAACACCGTGCTGAATGAAGCCGAAGTTCTGATTGTTTGCGTTGATCCACTCAAAATGAAGCCTCGTGCGCTTCCCAAGTCTATTGTCGCGGAGTTTAAGCAGTGACTGACATGAATATCCTTGATTTGTTCCTGAAGGCAAGCCTTCTGGTTAAACTTATCATGTTGATTTTGATTGGTTTCTCAATCGCATCCTGGGCCATTATTATCCAGCGGACCCGTATTCTTAATGCTGCTTCACGTGAAGCCGAAGCATTTGAAGACAAGTTCTGGTCTGGCATTGAATTGTCGCGCCTGTACCAGGAAAGCCAGGGGCGTCGTGATAATTTGGCTGGCTCAGAACAAATTTTCTACAGCGGGTTCAAAGAATTTGCCCGTTTGCATCGGGCAAATAGCCACGCGCCGGAAGCGGTCGTTGAGGGTGCTTCCCGTGCGATGCGTATCTCGATGAACCGTGAGCTGGAAACGCTGGAAACGCATATTCCATTCCTCGGAACCGTTGGCTCCATCAGCCCGTATATCGGTCTGTTCGGTACCGTTTGGGGGATCATGCACGCATTTATCGCGCTGGGCGCGGTAAAACAGGCGACGCTGCAAATGGTTGCACCGGGTATCGCGGAAGCGTTGATTGCAACGGCTATCGGTCTGTTTGCGGCAATCCCGGCGGTTATGGCCTACAACCGTCTGAACCAGCGCGTGAACAAACTGGAACTGAATTACGACAACTTTATGGAAGAGTTCACCGCGATTCTGCACCGCCAGGCGTTTACCGTTAGCGAGAGCAACAAGGGGTAAGCCATGGCCAGAACGCGTGGACGAGGTCGTCGCGAACTCAAGTCCGAAATCAATATTGTACCGCTGCTCGACGTACTGCTGGTGCTGTTGCTGATCTTTATGGCAACCGCACCGATCATTACGCAGAGTGTGGAAGTCGACCTGCCGGATGCGACCGAATCGCAAGCCGTCAGCAGTAACGACGAACCCCCGGTCATTATTGAAGTTTCCGGTATTGGGCAATACAGCGTGGTGGTTGAGAAAGATCGTATGGATCAACTGCCGCCGGAGCAGGTTATCGCGGAAGCGAAAAGTCGCCTGCAGACCAATCCGAAAACGGTCTTTTTAATCGGTGGTGCGAAAGACGTGCCTTATGATGAAATAATTAAAGCGCTGAACTTGTTACACAGTGCAGGCGTAAAATCGGTTGGCTTGATGACGCAGCCAATCTGATGACGGCGTTTTGCTGGCTTGAAAGATAGCACGTAACAGGCGAACAGTTTTTTGGGAACCGAGAGTGTCAAAGGCAACCGAACAAAACGACAAGCTCAAAAGGGCGATAATTATTTCAGCGGTGCTGCATGTCATTTTATTTGCAGCGCTGATCTGGAGTTCGTTCGATGAGCACATTGATGCTTCAGCCGGCGGCGGTGGCGGTTCGTCCATCGACGCCGTTATGGTCGATCCTGGCGCCGTTGTGCAACAGTACGACAGGCAGCAGCAACAGCAGGCAAGCGCGAAACGTGCTGAAGAGCAGCGTGAAAAGCAGGCGCAGCAGCAAGCTGAAGAACTTCGCGAGAAACAGGCAGCTGAGCAAGAGCGACTGAAGCAGCTGGAAAAAGAACGCTTAGCCGCGCAGGAAAAAGTGCGCGAACAGGCGCAACAGCAGAAGCAAGCTGAAGCCGCCGCCGCGAAAGCGCAAGAGCAACAGAAACAGGCTGAAGAAGCTGCGGCGAAGGCTGCTGCAGACGCGAAGGCTAAAGCTGATGCACAGGCGAAACAAGCGGCAGATGCCGCGAAGAAAGCCGCTGCGGACGCACAGAAAAAAGCTGAGGCGGAAGCTGCTAAAGCCGCTGCTGATGCGAAGAAAGTTGCCGAAGCACAAGCTGCTAAAGCTGCCGCGGACGCTGCGAAGAAAGCACAGGCTGAAGCCGCTAAGCAAGCAGCAGCCGAGAAAGCTGCCGCTGAGAAAGCAGAAAAAGCCGCCGCCGCGAAAGCGGCCGCTGCTGAAAAAGCGGCGGCTGATAAGAAAGCCGCAGCGGAAAAAGCAGCAGCAGACAAAAAAGCTGCAGCCGAGAAAGCCGCTGCCGATAAGAAAGCTGCGGCAGATAAAGCAGCAGCTGCTAAAAAGGCTGCGGCCGAAAAAGCCGCTGCAGCCTCTGGCGTTGACGACTTGTTGGGTGACCTGAGCTCCGGTAAGAATGCACCGAAATCGGGCGGTGGAGCGAAAGGAAACGGCCAACCGGCGAAAGATAGTGGTACAAGTGGTGCCAATGGCGGTGCATCTGGTGCTGATATCAGTGCTTACGCATCTCAAATTCGTAATGCGATCCAGAGCCGTCTGTATGGTGCAGATTTGTATGCAGGTAAATCTTGCGTATTACATATCAAGTTAGCACCCGATGGTCTGTTACTGGATGTGACCGAAGAGGGTGGGGATCCTGCATTGTGTCAGGCTGCGCTGACGGCTGCGAAAACCGCCAGAATTCCTAAACCGCCTAGCCAGGCAGTTTATGAAAAAGTAAAAGATGCCAAACTGGACTTCAAACTGTAATAACGACCCCTGAGAAATCAGGGGAAACGGTCTAAGGTTGATACTGAGTTGTGGTAGTTTTGTGTATTTGAGTTTGTTAACATTCTGCTAAATTATCGTGGGCTTTCCGTCCAGATAAGGGAGATATGATGAAGCAGGCATTACGAGTAGCATTTGGTTTTCTGATGCTGTGGGCAGCGGTGCTGCACGCAGAAGTACGTATCGAGATCACCCAGGGGGTGGACTCGGCGCGCCCGATTGGTGTTGTCCCCTTCCAGTGGGCAGGACCGGGTGCTGCACCTGAAGATATCGGTGGTATCGTAGGTGCTGACCTGCGTAACAGCGGTAAATTTAACCCGTTAGACCGTTCTCGTCTGCCTCAGCAGCCTGGTACCGCGCAGGAAGTTCAACCTGCAGCTTGGTCTGCGCTGGGCATTGATGCCGTAGTCGTCGGCCAGGTTACGCCGAACCCGGATGGTTCTTACAGCGTTGCCTATCAGCTGGTTGACACCGGTGGCGCACCGGGTACCGTACTGGCACAGAACACTTATAAAGTGAACAAGCAGTGGCTGCGTTACGCGGGGCATACTGCAAGTGACGAAGTGTTTGAAAAACTGACTGGCATTAAAGGTGCATTCCGTACCCGTATCGCTTATGTTGTTCAGACCAACGGTGGTCAGTTCCCGTACGAATTACGTGTGTCCGACTACGATGGTTACAACCAGTTCGTGGTACACCGTTCTCCGCAGCCGCTGATGTCTCCGGCGTGGTCTCCGGACGGTTCAAAACTGGCGTACGTAACCTTCGAGAGTGGTCGTTCTGCACTGGTTATTCAGACGTTGTCTAATGGCGCGGTTCGTCAGGTAGCGTCGTTCCCACGTCACAACGGTGCGCCTGCGTTTTCTCCGGATGGCAGCAAACTGGCGTTTGCCCTGTCTAAAACCGGTAGCCTGAACCTGTATGTCATGGACATTGGTTCCGGTCAGATCCGTCAGGTGACGGATGGTCGTAGCAACAACACGGAACCGACCTGGTTCCCGGACAGCCAAAACCTGGCCTTTACATCTGACCAGGCCGGTCGTCCGCAGGTATATAAAGTTAACGTCAACGGCGGTGCTCCGCAGCGCATTACCTGGGAAGGTTCGCAAAACCAGGATGCGGATGTGAGCAGCGACGGTAAATTTATGGTAATGGTAAGTTCGGCCAACGGTCAGCAGCACATTGCCAAACAAGATCTGGTAGCGGGTGGCGTACAAGTTCTGTCGTCAACGTTCCTGGACGAAACGCCAAGTCTGGCACCTAACGGCACTATGGTAATCTACAGCTCTTCTCAGGGGATGGGATCCGTGCTGAATTTGGTTTCTACAGATGGGCGTTTCAAAGCGCGTCTTCCGGCAACTGATGGACAGGTTAAATTCCCTGCCTGGTCGCCGTATCTGTGATAATAAATAATTGATTAATAAAGGAATCATTGAAATGCAACTGAACAAAGTGCTGAAAGGGCTGATGATTGCTCTGCCTGTTATGGCTATTGCAGCGTGTTCTTCTAACAAGAACGCCAGCAATGACGGCAGCGAAGGCATGCTGGGTGCCGGCACTGGTATGGATGCAAACGGCAGCGGCAACATGTCTTCTGAAGAGCAAGCGCGTCTTCAGATGCAACAGCTGCAGCAGAACAACATCGTTTACTTCGATCTGGACAAGTACGATATCCGTTCTGATTTCGCTGCAATGCTGGATGCTCACGCTAACTTCCTGCGTAGCAACCCGTCTTACAAAGTCACCGTAGAAGGTCATGCGGACGAACGTGGTACTCCTGAGTACAACATCTCCCTGGGTGAGCGTCGTGCGAACGCCGTTAAGATGTACCTGCAGGGTAAAGGCGTTTCTGCTGACCAGATCTCCATCGTTTCTTACGGTAAAGAAAAACCTGCAGTACTGGGTCATGACGAAGCGGCTTACGCCAAAAACCGTCGCGCCGTACTGGTTTACTAAGAGAATTGCATGAGCAGTAACTTCAGACATCATCTGTTGAGTCTGTCGTTACTGGTTGGCATAGCGGCCCCTTGGGCCGCTTTTGCTCAGGCGCCAATCAGTAGTGTCGGCTCAGGCTCGGTCGAAGACCGTGTCACTCAACTCGAGCGTATTTCTAACGCTCACAGTCAGCTTTTAACCCAACTCCAGCAACAACTCTCCGATAATCAGTCCGATATTGATTCCCTGCGTGGTCAAATTCAGGAAAATCAGTATCAGTTGAACCAGGTTGTTGAACGCCAGAAGCAAATATTGTTGCAGATTAATAATCTTGGCAGCGGTAGTGCGCCTGCGGCGCAGTCTGCAGGTAGCGATCAGAGTGGGGCAGCAGCAACCCCTACGCCTGATGCGGGCGCAGCGGCAGCGTCAGGAGCCCCGGCGCAGACTGGCGATGCGAACACTGATTACAATGCGGCCATTGCTCTGGTGCAGGATAAATCCCGCCAGGATGATGCGATTGAAGCATTTCAGAACTTCATCAAAAAGTACCCAGACTCGACTTACCTGCCAAATGCGAATTACTGGCTGGGTCAGTTGAATTACAACAAGGGGAAAAAAGATGATGCAGCGTTCTATTTTGCTTCAGTAGTTAAAAACTTCCCGAAATCACCAAAGGCTGCAGACGCGATGTATAAAGTCGGCGTCATCATGCAGGACAAAGGTGACACAGCAAAAGCTAAAGCCGTTTATCAGCAGGTTATCACTAAATACCCTGGCACTGATGGCGCGAAACAAGCGCAAAAACGCCTTGGCGCGATGTAATGAACACCATGCGACCAGAAATCGTGTTAATTCTGGTCGCGTCGTGTGATTCCTAAGCAGTTGAGCTATTTACATCGAAATTTTTGTTGCGCTAAAATCTGAAATCAGTAATATATGCCGCCGTTGCCAAGGGATATCAAACAGCCCGAAAGCGGCAAAAAAAGTGGGTCGTTAGCTCAGTTGGTAGAGCAGTTGACTTTTAATCAATTGGTCGCAGGTTCGAATCCTGCACGACCCACCAATCGCTAAGGTGGAACACGATTGTAAAACGTGAAGGATAACGTTGCGTAAGCAACGGCCCGTAGGGCGAGACGAAGTCGAGTCATCCTGCACGACCCACCACTAACTCAGTTAGTAAGTAGTATCCAGCGTAGTATCGGGTGATTAGCTCAGCTGGGAGAGCACCTCCCTTACAAGGAGGGGGTCGGCGGTTCGATCCCGTCATCACCCACCACTCGGGGCGTTAGCTCAGTTGGTAGAGCAGTTGACTTTTAATCAATTGGTCGCAGGTTCGAATCCTGCACGCCCCACCAATTTATTGGTGGTACCGAGTAAAAATTTTCAGGTTATACCCGAGCGGGTCGTTAGCTCAGTTGGTAGAGCAGTTGACTTTTAATCAATTGGTCGCAGGTTCGAATCCTGCACGACCCACCATCCTGAAAGTATAAAGAAGTAAACCCCACAAGGGGGCGTTAGCTCAGTTGGTAGAGCAGTTGACTTTTAATCAATTGGTCGCAGGTTCGAATCCTGCACGCCCCACCAGTGTAAAAAGGCGCCCTAAAGGCGCCTTTTTGCTATTCGCAGAATCAACGATTCGAACCTGCTTGCCTGATGCGCTTCGCTTATCAGTCCTACAGACGACACTATTCACGTAGGCCGGATAAGACGTCAGTCGCCATCCGGCATTCATCACACGCAATTATTGTGACTTTCTTACGCCAATCCGCTATCTTGTTTAGCATATAAAACAAATCTAACCGAATACGGCGTGCGTCACGCTTTTAATCGGTTATTTCGTTAAGCTAGTAAAACGAGAAAGCAAGATGAGCGTGATGTTTGATCCAGAAGCAGCAATTTATCCGTTTCCGCCGAAGCCAGCCCCGCTGAGTGTGGATGAAAAGCAATTTTATCGTGAAAAAATCAAGCGCCTGTTGAAAGAGCGTGATGCCGTTATGGTCGCGCACTATTACACCGATCCTGAAATTCAGCAATTGGCCGAAGAGACCGGTGGCTGTATTTCTGATTCTCTGGAGATGGCGCGGTTCGGCTCAAAACATTCTGCCTCTACGCTGTTGGTTGCAGGAGTGAGGTTTATGGGGGAAACCGCCAAAATCCTCAGCCCGGAAAAGACCATCCTGATGCCGACCTTACAGGCGGAATGTTCATTAGATCTGGGTTGTCCGATTGATGCTTTCAGCGCGTTTTGCGATGCGCATCCTGATCGTACCGTGGTGGTTTACGCCAATACCTCCGCTGCCGTTAAAGCGCGGGCGGACTGGGTTGTCACGTCCAGTATCGCGGTAGAACTTATTGAGCACCTTGATAGTATAGGTGAAAAAATCATCTGGGCTCCGGACAGACATCTGGGCAACTACGTGCAAAAACAGACCGGTGCAGACGTTCTTTGTTGGCAGGGGGCCTGTATCGTCCACGACGAATTTAAAACTCAGGCTTTAACACGCATGAAGGGGCTTTATCCTGATGCTGCGGTGTTGGTGCACCCGGAGTCCCCTCAGTCTATCGTTGATATGGCCGATGCGGTTGGCTCAACCAGCCAGTTAATCAACGCAGCTAAATCGTTACCGCATCAACAACTGATTGTGGCGACTGACCGGGGCATTTTTTACAAAATGCAGCAGGCCGTTCCGGATAAAGAATTGCTTGAAGCGCCGACGGCTGGCGAGGGGGCAACCTGTCGCAGCTGTGCGCATTGTCCGTGGATGGCGATGAACGGCCTCAAGGCGATTGCTGAGGGCCTGGAACAAGGCGGGGCGGCTCATGAGATACATGTTGATGCTGCGCTGCGAGAAGGGGCGTTGTTGCCGTTAAACCGCATGTTGGAATTTGCGGCTACACTTCGAGCTTAATTAATTTTTTTGCTCTGGGGGAAAAGATGGACTTTTTTAGCACGCAGAACATTCTGGTACATATTCCGATCGGCGCTGGCGGTTACGATCTGTCGTGGATCGAAGCTGTGGGGACGATCGCCGGGTTGCTGTGTATTGGTCTGGCGAGTCTTGAGAAAATAAGCAATTACTTCTTCGGCCTGATAAACGTCACGCTGTTTGCGATTATCTTCTTTCAGATCCAGCTCTATGCAAGCCTGTTGCTGCAAGTTTTCTTCTTTGCCGCCAACATCTACGGCTGGTATGCCTGGTCCAGGCAAACTAACCAGCATGAAGCGGAACTGAAAATTCGCTGGCTGCCGTTACCAAAAGCGATCGGCTGGCTGGCGGCTTGCGTGGTAGCGATCGGTCTGATGTCGGTCTATATCGACCCGGTCTTTGCATTCCTGACCCGCATTGCGGTGAACATTATGCAGGCATTAGGATTACAGGTTGTTGTGCCTGAGTTGCAACCCGATGCATTCCCGTTCTGGGACTCCTGCATGATGGTGTTGTCGATTGCGGCGATGATCCTGATGACGCGCAAATACGTCGAAAACTGGCTGCTGTGGGTGATCATTAACGTAATAAGCGTAGTGATTTTCGCCCTACAAGGCGTATATGCCATGTCGCTGGAGTATATGATCCTGACGGTTATCGCCCTGAATGGTAGCAGGATGTGGATTAACAGCGCGCGTGAGCGGGGTTCCCGCGCGCTGTCCCATTAATGGTGATGATGTGAATGGCCGGACACGCCTTGGTACAGGTGGCAGTCCGGCCCATTGCACGGCTGATACTCCATCTGGATCGTCGCGTGTTCAATCTGGTAGTGGTGGATAAGGAAATGCTGAATACGTTCCAGCAGGGCATCATGATCGTGCGGCGGGATCACCTGCACATGCAGCGTCATTACCGGTTTTTCACCCACCATCCAGACATGGACATGGTGTACATTGCGGACTTCGGGGATATCCCGGCTGAGATGGCGCTGCAGTGCGGCAATATCCAGCGTCAGCGGGGCACCTTCCAGTAATTCATTAACGCTATCCTTTAACAGTCGCCAGGCGCTGCGCAGTACCAGCACGGAAACCAGAATCGAGAGAATCGGGTCCGCAGGCGTCCAGCCCGTCCAGATAATAATAAGCGCAGCGATGATCGCCCCGACCGAGCCGAGTAAATCGCCCATCACATGTAGTGCCGCGGCGCGGACGTTCAGGTTTTTCTCCTCACTGCCGCGGTGTAGAACCCAAAAAGCCAGCACGTTGGCGAGTAAACCCGCGACAGCTATAACCATCATCATGCCGCCTGCCACGGGGCGGGGCGTATGGAAGCGCTCAATGGCTTCCCAGACGATTAAAATGGTGATCACGACCAATGCGATGGCATTAACAAACGCGGCCAGTGTCGTGAGCCTCAGCCAGCCGAAGGTGTGTCGTATTGTGGGCGGTCGATGGGAAAACCGGACGGCCAGCAGCGCGAAAAGGAGCGCTGCGGCATCAGTGAGCATATGCCCGGCATCAGCCAGCAAGGCCAGTGAACCTGAAAGTATTCCACCTACCACTTCAACCAACATAAATCCGGCTGTAATGCAGAATGCAAACATCAAGCGGCGGGCATTATTGTCCTTGGGTTGCTCAGAGGAATTATGAGTATGCGAGTGCGCCATTATGCC
Organism: Citrobacter sp. KTE30; assembly: GCF_000398825.1. Classification (NCBI taxonomy): domain Bacteria; kingdom Pseudomonadati; phylum Pseudomonadota; class Gammaproteobacteria; order Enterobacterales; family Enterobacteriaceae; genus Citrobacter; species Citrobacter sp. KTE30. The sequence goes on from NZ_KB976055.1 coordinate 1,272,587, forward strand.
ATCCCTTTGTTATTCTCATCTTTACTGTATGCCATCATACCGTTTTTGGGATGATAAAATTAAAAAGGAGAGCTACTGCTCTCCCGTTATTAGCTTTATTTTCAGCGTTACTGCGTAGTGCCATCAGTTTTTGTCTCGGCATCATTATTAATGCCGTTTCCGGTCTCAACCTTCTTATTCACATCAGGGCAGCGACCGTCCTTACACATGGTGTTCTTGTGCATCTCGTCTTTGGTCATCCCTTCATGGTTCATTGATGAACCGTTCGGGTGCAGCATTGTGCCACCCGAATTCACGTTACTGTTGTCGACGTTATTTGGTGCCACGTTTTCGCGTGCGTCTGGGGCGACCTGACCGGCATCCGCCGAGGAATTTGCCTGGCCGTTATTGGACTGCGTATTGGTTTCAGCAGCCAGCGCCGCGCCGCTGGCGAGGCTGAGTGTAGCGGTAAGAAAGAGTGAAGCCAGCTTTGTCATATGCATAATATGCTCCTGTTATGGTCGATATGTCGGATAACGTCTTCCAACAGTGCATGTGCCAGTTACATCATCAATATGTGGTTAATAGTTTTGCCTGAGAAATTAAACCCAGCATAGAATCTTGAAATTTATGAAAATTAAAGCTGTTACAGTTATAAATTGTAGGTTGGATCTCGTTTTTCGCTACTTTATTGTGTTTTTTTGGCCAATTCCAGGATTAATCCGTCCAAAGTGTAAAACCCAGTTTACACTTTATGACTGAAGATATAGATTGGAGGGATTGCATTCATTTATATAAGTATGGCAACGCTGGAATAATCATGAATTATCAGAACGACGATTTACGCATTAAAGAGATCAACGAGTTATTACCGCCAGTCGCATTGCTGGAAAAATTCCCCGCTACTGAAAATGCCGCAAACACGGTGGCTCATGCCCGTAAAGCGATTCATAAAATTCTGAAAGGAAGCGATGATCGCCTGTTAGTGGTGATTGGGCCGTGCTCTATTCATGATCCGGCAGCCGCTAAAGAGTACGCCGCCCGCCTGCTGGCGCTGCGCGAAGAGTTAAAAGGCGAGCTTGAAATTGTCATGCGCGTCTATTTTGAAAAACCGCGAACCACCGTCGGCTGGAAAGGGCTTATCAACGATCCGCACATGGACAACAGCTTCCAAATCAACGATGGGCTGCGCATTGCACGTAAATTGCTGCTGGATATCAACGATAGCGGATTGCCGGCTGCGGGTGAGTTCCTCGATATGATCACGCCGCAATACCTTGCCGATCTGATGAGCTGGGGCGCGATTGGGGCTCGTACCACTGAATCTCAGGTACACCGCGAGCTGGCATCAGGTCTGTCTTGCCCGGTTGGTTTTAAAAACGGTACCGATGGCACGATCAAAGTTGCGATTGATGCAATCAACGCAGCAGGGGCGCCACACTGCTTCCTGTCTGTAACCAAATGGGGTCATTCGGCGATCGTAAATACCAGCGGTAACGGCGATTGCCATATTATTTTGCGCGGGGGCAAAGAACCTAACTACAGCGCTCAGCACGTTGCCGATGTGAAAGAAGGTCTGATCAAAGCAGGGCTCTCTGCACAAGTGATGATCGACTTTAGCCATGCCAACTCCTGCAAGCAGTTCAAAAAGCAGATGGATGTTGCGAAAGACGTTTGCGGGCAAGTCGCTGGTGGAGAAAAAGCGATTATTGGCGTGATGATCGAAAGCCATCTGGTCGAGGGTAATCAGAACCCGGATAGCGGCGAGCCGCTGACCTACGGTAAGAGCATCACCGACGCCTGCATTGGCTGGGAAGACACCGATGCGGTGCTGCGCCAGTTGGCGGATGCGGTAAAAGCGCGTCGCGGTTAAAACGTTAGCCTTCCAGAAAAATAAAAAAGCGCGGATAATCCGCGCTTTTTTATGTGTCGCGAAGAAATTACTTCGCTTTACCCTGGTTCGCAACGGCCGCAGCTTTTGCGGCGATCTCGTCAGCGTTACCCAGATAGTAGTGTTTGATCGGTTTGAAGTTTTCGTCGAACTCATATACCAGCGGTACGCCGGTCGGAATGTTCAGTTCAAGGATCTCATCTTCGCCCATGTTATCCAGGTATTTAACCAGCGCACGCAGAGAGTTACCGTGAGCGGCGATAATCACACGCTCACCGCTTTTCATGCGCGGCAGAATGGTTTCGTTCCAGTAGGGGATAACGCGATCGATGGTCAGCGCCAGGCTTTCGGTAACCGGTAACTCTTTGTCGGTCAGCTTCGCATAACGCGGATCGTGACCCGGATAACGCTCGTCATCTTTGGTCAGTTCCGGTGGCGTTACCGCAAAGCCGCGACGCCATTGTTTAACCTGCTCGTCACCGTATTTTTCAGCGGTTTCAGCTTTGTTCAGACCCTGCAGCGCGCCGTAATGACGTTCGTTCAGTTTCCAGGATTTCTCAACCGGCAGCCAGGCCTGATCCAGTTCGTCCAGTACGTTCCACAGGGTGTGAATGGCACGTTTCAGCACAGAGGTATAAGCAAAATCGAAGCTGTAGCCTTCCTCTTTCAGCAGTTTACCTGCCGCTTTTGCTTCGCCCACACCTTTCTCGGACAGATCAACGTCATACCAACCGGTAAAACGGTTCTCGTTGTTCCACTGACTTTCACCGTGACGTACCAGAACCAGCTTAGTTACAGCCATACACTCACTCCTATAAATCATATTTAATGATAATAATTCTCATTATATTGCCGTAATGCGTCAGCGGCAATCCTTACGCATAACCATAGCGAAAATAGCGCCACAGTGTAAGGTTCTTGTGAACTCAAGGTTGCGATTTTGTCTTTGAACGGTGGGGATTTGAGCGGTTCTACTGTGATAAACAAGCAACAGGCCCGATACGTTACGTCATCGGGCCTGGGAGGGGGAACGATTAGGCTGGAATAAACCGGTATTCCGTCACGCTGGCATACTCTTCGCCAGGACGCAGGAAGCAGTCTGGCTGCGGCCATTCCGGATGGTTCGGGCTGTCCGGCAGGAACTCGCTTTCCAGTGCCAGACCTTGCCAGTCGGCGTAGGCATCAGGACCACGGGATGGCGTACCGCCGAGGAAATTCCCTGAATAAAACTGTAATGCCGGGGCGGAGGTGTAGACCTCCATCTGCAGTTTTTCATCCTGGGACCACAGTCGAGCGACCGGCGTATGCGTATTGCCCTGTGCCTGGAGCAGGAAGGCGTGATCGTAACCTTTTACCTTGCGCTGATCGTCATCGGCAAGAAATTCACTGCTGATGATCTTAGGCGTACGGAAATCGAAAGTGCTACCAGCGACGGATTTCAGTCCGTCGTGCGGGATGCCCATTTCATCAACCGGCAAGTACTCGTCGGCGAGGATTTGCAGCTTGTGTTGGCGCACATCCGTTTTGTCACCGTCGAGGTTGAAATAAACGTGATTCGTCAGATTCACCGGGCAGGGCTTATCGACCGTGGCGCGGTAGGTTATCGAAATACGATTATCGTCAGTCAGGCGATACTGCACGGTAGCGCAAAGATGGCCAGGGAAGCCCTGATCGCCATCGTCAGACGTTAAGGCGAACAGCACCTGGCGGTCATTTTGATTGACTATCTGCCAGCGACGTTTGTCAAAACCGTCCGGCCCGCCGTGCAGCTGGTTGTCGCCCTGACTTGGTATTAATTCAACGGTTTCGCCAGCAAATGTATAGCGGCTGTTGGCGATACGGTTAGCGTAGCGACCAATCGAGGCCCCCAGAAATGCAGCCTGTCCCGGGTATTGTTCCGGGCTGGCACAACCGAGTAATGCTTCGCGCACGCTATCATCGCTGAGCGGAATACGCGCAGAGAGTAGGGTCGCGCCCCAGTCCATCAGCGTGACCACCATCCCTGCGTCATTGCGCAGGGTGAGCAGGCGAAACGGCTGACCGTCCGGAGCCTGCACGGGGATTTCGTTTAACATTGTCCGGCTCCTTGAGAAGGTTTGCAGACGTAGAATGTTTCTTTAATTCCAGTTTTTGCTTCGTACTGCTCAGCGACAGCTTGCTGTACGGCTGGCACCAAATCTTGCGGGATCAGCGCCACTATACAGCCGCCGAAGCCGCCGCCGGTCATGCGTACACCGCCTTTATCGCCAATGGTCGCTTTGACAATCTCAACCAGCGTATCAATTTGCGGCACGGTAATTTCAAAGTCATCGCGCATTGAGGCGTGAGATTCCGCCATCAGTTGGCCCATACGCAGCAGGTCGCCTTTTTCCAGCGCCTGTGCTGCTTCAACGGTACGCGCATTTTCCGTGATCACGTGGCGAACGCGTTTGGCGACGATCGGATCCAATTCGTGGGCGACGGCGTTAAACGCTTCAAGGTTAACATCACGCAGCGCTGGCTGCTGGAAGAAACGCGCGCCGGTTTCACACTGTTCGCGACGGGTGTTGTATTCGCTACCGACCAGCGTACGTTTAAAGTTACTGTTGATGATCACCACCGCTACGCCCTCAGGCATAGAAACTGCTTTGGTGCCAAGCGTTCGGCAGTCGATCAGTAGCGCATGATCTTTCTTACCAAGTGCCGAGATCAACTGATCCATAATGCCGCAGTTACAGCCGACAAACTGGTTTTCAGCTTCCTGACCGTTCAGGGCAATCTGCGCGCCGTCGAGCGGCAGATGATAGAGCTGCTGGAATACCGTACCCACAGCGACTTCCAGCGAGGCAGAAGAACTTAACCCCGCGCCCTGTGGGACGTTACCGCTGATCACCAGATCAGCGCCGCCAAAGGTGTTATTGCGCTTTTGCAGATGTTTCACTACGCCACGCACGTAGTTTGACCACTGCTGGCTGTCGTGGGCGATAATCGGCGCATCAAGCGAGAACTCATCAATCTGATTGTCGTAATCAGCGGCGATCACGCGGACTTTTCGATCGTCGCGTGCCGCACAACTGATAACGGTTTGATAGTCGATGGCGCAAGGCAGAACGAAGCCGTCGTTATAATCGGTATGTTCGCCGATCAGGTTTACACGACCCGGTGCCTGAATAGTATGGGTGGCAGGGTAGCCAAATGTTTCTGCAAACAGAGATTGTGTTTTTTCTTTCAGACTCATTATTTAAACTCCGGATTCGCGAAAATGGATGTCGCTGACCGCACGCAGTCGTTCAGCCGCTTGTTCTGCCGTCAGGTCGCGCTGGGTTTCTGCCAGCATTTCATATCCGACCATAAATTTACGCACAGTCGCGGAACGCAGCAGCGGCGGATAAAAGTGTGCATGCAACTGCCAGTGTTGGTTTTCTTCACCGTTAAACGGTGCGCCGTGCCAGCCCATGGAGTAGGGGAATGAACACTGGAACAGATTGTCGTAACGACTGGTCAGTTTTTTCAACGCCAGCGCCAGGTCAGCACGCTGTTCGTCGCTCAAATCGGTAATACGCAGCACATGCGCTTTCGGCAGCAGCAGCGTTTCGAACGGCCACGCGGCCCAGTAAGGCACAACCGCCAGCCAGTGCTCGGTTTCTACGACCGTACGACTGCCGTCCGCCAGTTCTCTCTGGACGTAATCAACGAGCATTGGCGCGCCTTGTTCGGCGAAGTACGCTTTCTGCAGGCGATCTTCACGTTCGGCTTCGTTAGGCAAAAAGCTGTTGGCCCAAATTTGTCCGTGTGGGTGCGGGTTCGAGCACCCCATCGCTGCGCCTTTATTCTCAAATACCTGCACCCAGGGATAGGTTTTCCCTAAGTCTTCGGTCTGCTCCTGCCACGTTTTTACGATTTCTGTCAGTGCAGGGACGCTGAGTTCCGGCAACGTTTTGCTGTGATCGGGTGAGAAGCAAATCACGCGGCTGGTACCGCGCGCGCTCTGGCAGCGCATCAACGGATCGTGACTGTCCGGCGCGTCGGGGGTATCGGACATCAGCGCCGCAAAGTCATTGGTAAAGACATAGGTCCCGGTGTAATCCGGGTTTTTGTCGCCGGTAACGCGCGTATTGCCAGCGCACAGGAAGCAGTCCGGGTCATGTGCAGGTAGTACCTGCTTAGACGGAGTTTCCTGCGCCCCTTGCCACGGGCGTTTGGCGCGATGCGGTGATACGAGGATCCACTGCCCGGTGAGCGGGTTAAAACGGCGGTGTGGATGATCGACAGGATTGAATTGCGTCATGATTGGTCCTTAATCCGAATATCCCTGTGGGTGGCGTGACTGCCAGTGCCAGGTATCTTGTGCCATTTCATCCAATGTGCGGGTCACGCGCCAGTTGAGCTCGCGATCGGCTTTGCTGGCATCAGCCCAGTAGGCTGGAAGATCGCCTTCACGGCGCGGGGCGAAATGGTAATTCACCGGTTTACCACAGGCTTTGCTGAAGGCGTTGACCACGTCCAGCACGCTGCTGCCGATGCCTGCACCGAGGTTATAAATATGCACACCCTGAATGCCTGCCAGTTTTTCCATGGCGGCAACGTGGCCGTCGGCGAGATCCATCACATGGATGTAGTCGCGTACGCCGGTGCCATCTTCAGTAGGGTAGTCATTGCCAAATATGGCAAGAGACTCGCGGCGGCCAACGGCAACCTGCGCGATGTAAGGCATCAGGTTGTTTGGAATACCTTGCGGATCTTCCCCCATATCTCCTGACGGATGAGCGCCAACAGGGTTAAAGTAGCGCAGCAGGGCAATGCTCCAGTCGGGCTGAGCTTTTTGCAGATCGGTCAGGATCTGTTCCACCATCAGCTTGCTTTTGCCGTACGGACTTTGTGGCGTGCCGGTGGGAAAGCTTTCAACGTAAGGAATTTGCGGCTGATCGCCATAGACGGTCGCGGAGGAGCTGAAAATGAAGTTTTTCACGTTGGCTGCGCGCATTGCATTCACCAGACGCAGAGTGCCGTTGACGTTGTTGTCATAGTACTCCAGCGGCTTGGCAACGGATTCTCCAACGGCTTTTAAACCGGCAAAATGGATGACCGTATCAATGGCATGATCGTGCAGAATTTCGGTTATCAGCGCTTCGTTACGGATGTCTCCTTCCACGAAGGTCGGATGCTTGCCGCCTAAACGCTCAATGACGGGCAGTACGCTGCGCTTGCTGTTGCAGAGATTATCCAGGATCACCACCTCGTGACCGTTTTTCAGCAACTGCACGCAAGTGTGGCTTCCAATGTAACCGCTACCACCTGTAACCAATACTCTCATAATTCGCTCCGTTAAGCCTATGGTATGCAATAACCATAGCATAACAAAGATGCGAAAAGTGTGACACGGAATAAATTAGTGGAATCGTTTACACTCCAGGATTTTCACTCGACGCTGCTAGTTAATTTATTATAAATCATTATGTTAGGTTGTTATTACAGCGATTGTCTGAAAAAAAAGCAGAAAAAAGGGCGTGATAAACGCCCTGGCATGAAAATTAACGCAGAGAGGTTTGTCGATAGCCGTAGATATCTCCCTCGGGTACAAACTCTAGCCGATGGGTAATGCAGGCCGGGGCATCTTCGGCGTGATGAGAGACGAACAAAAGCTGAGTTTCGCCTTCACCGATCAGGACATCCACAAACCGACGGATCAGTTGGCGGTTGAGCGGATCTAATCCTTGCAAGGGTTCATCGAGGATCAGCAATGTAGGATGTTTCACCAGAGCACGAACAATCAATGCCAGCCGCTGTTGTCCCCAGGAAAGACTATGAAATGGCGCATCCGCGGTACGTTTATCGATGCCAAGAATATCCAGCCACTGCTGTACCAGCTTGTGCTGCCTGTCGGAGACGGCCTGATAAATGCCGATTGAATCGAAATAACCGGAGAGAATAACGTTGCGAACTGTTGTACTTACCCGGTAATCCAAATGCAGGCTGCTGCTGACATAGCCAATGTGTTTTTTGATATCCCAGATAGTTTCACCGCTGCCCCGGCGTCGGCCAAACAGGGTCAGGTCGTTGCTATATCCCTGGGGATGATCGCCGGTGATTAAACTGAGCAGGGTTGATTTCCCCGCACCGTTGGGGCCGACGATTTGCCAGTGTTCCCCCGGATTTACCCGCCAGCTCAGATGATGCAGGATAGGGCGATCGTTATACGAGACGGTGCCATCGTTAAGCACAATGCGCGGCTCGTTATCTGACAATGTGTGGCGTACTGAAGGCTCATCCGGCTCAGGTAACTGGATGCCTTCCAGCCGCTCGCTATGGGCAAGCTGAGCGATTAATGCCTGTTGCAGAAGGTCGATTTTTGCGCCGGTTTCCGTCAGTGTGCAATCGGCAAGCACGCCGGCAAACTGCACGAATTCGGGAATTTCATCAAAGCGATTAAGCACCAGTACCAGCGTTAAACCGGCCTGGTGTAGCTCATCGAGCAGTTCTGCTAACTGGCGGCGGGACGCGACGTCCAGCCCGTCAAAGGGTTCATCAAGGATCAGCAAATCTGGCGTGGACATTAATGCCTGGCAGAGCAGAGTTTTGCGTGTTTCACCGGTGGAAAGGTATTTGAAACGCCTGTTGAGTAGGGCTGAAATGCCAAACTGCTGCGCCAGCGCAGCGCAGCGGGCGGGATCGTTGACCTCATCCTGAATGATTTCTGCGGTGGTGCGCCCTGTGTCGTCTTCACCGGGACTAAGAAGGTCGGTGTTGTTCCGCTGCCACTCGTCGCTGACCAGCTTTTGGAGCTGCTCAAAGGAGAGTCGGGTAATACGTGTGAACTGGCAGCGGCGTTCGCCTTTCAGGAGCGGCAACTCGCCCGCCAGCGCGCGGGCCAGCGCAGATTTCCCGCTACCATTAGATCCAACAAACGCCCAGCTATCACCCGCGTTTAACGTCAACGCATTTAACTGGAGCGTTTTTGTGTCGCTAAGACGAAACATGCCTTGCGAAATTTGCAACGATGACATTTTGTATCCCATTATTTGCAGCGATGAATAACAGGGATACGTGTTCTTCGGGCTGATGTCAATCAACTCAGCACAGCGTGGCGATAATCACTCTATCAGCATTAAAATATGCTGTGACGTTAGCGCCTTCAGTTAATGTGTGGGTCTGATCTATCGGCAACGTCGCGCAGAGCGTCTGGCCATCTGGCAACGTCATCAGCACTTCACACTGTTCCGCACCGCGTTCAATATGGCTAATCGTGCCCTGCAACTGGTTATCGGCAGCCTGAGCGATGGCGTCGTCCTGAGTGATTCCCACCCACGGCGCTTTCAGCAAAATCAGTACTTCTTTGCCTTCCTCAAGACCCAGACGCTCGCCGCTTTGCGCAGTGATTGCCACTTTCAGGCGCGTTTCGCCATCGGCCAGCAGGACGTCAACATGCTGCTGGACCTGATCGTGGTCGCGAGCGGTAATGGTGCCAAACCACTGGTTACGGGCGCTGGTTTGCAGTGAAAAACGCGAGATAGCTGCCAGCAGGCTGTTGAGCGGTAGCGCATCGTCATCGCTCAAAACATCAAAAGCTTTTTGTTGGATTTGCGCCAGTAAATCATATAACTGGATTAAACGTTGGCCATAGCGCGTTAACACCGCGCCACCGCCGCCTTTACCGCCTGTGGCACGTTCAACCAGCGTCTGCTCGCTGAGCTGGTTCATTTCGTTAATCGCATCCCAGGCGCTTTTGTAGCTGATACCTGCATCCTTCGCGCCCTGACTGATGGAACCGGAAAGCGCAATGTGCTTAAGCAGAGAAATGCGACGGGGATCAGCAAACAGTTTTTGCTGAAGTTTCAGCGTAAGAAGGATTTCGGCCTGCATCACAAGCTCCTGGCAAAAAAGTGTATTGTGACGGAAAACCGTGCCTGAGCAAAGCCGACCGCACAAAAGGGGAGTGCTTTTCTGCGTTATGTGGTTAGAATACAACTAAGGACTATATCTGGAGTTGACCATGTTAGAGTTATTGAAAAGTCTGGTATTCGCCGTAATCATGGTACCTGTGGTAATGGCCATCATTCTGGGTCTGATTTACGGACTGGGTGAAGTGTTCAACATTTTCTCCGGTATCGGTCAGAAAGACCAGTCCAGACAGAATCATTGATTCCCCAAACGCCCGCTCAGTCGGGCGTTTATATTTTTTGCCTTCCTACTCGTTTTCTCTCGCTACAGTTTCTCAAGATCCTACTTTCCCTGCCGATATTTTCTTTGTGTAACCTCTAATTGGTATCAATAACCACTGGGAAAATCCTGGTTTACTCGTTATATTTGCGCCTACATAACGAAACGCAAAGGAGTTACAGATGGCACGTACATGGTTACGCTTGTTTGCAGGGGCAACACTTTCTCTTACTGTTGCCGGACATGCGCTGGCGGATGAAGGAAAGATTACCGTTTTCGCAGCGGCTTCGCTGACCAACGCGATGCAGGACATTGCAACGCAATATAAAAAAGAGAAGAACGTTGATGTTGTCTCCTCTTTTGCTTCTTCTTCCACACTGGCGCGTCAGATTGAAGCAGGCGCACCGGCCGATCTGTTTATTTCTGCCGATCAGAAATGGATGGACTACGCGGTAGACAAGAAGTCGATTGATACCGCAACGCGTGAAACGCTGTTGGGTAACAGCCTGGTGGTGGTTGCGCCGAAAGCCAGCGCACAGAAAGACTTCACCATCGACAGCAAAACCAACTGGACCAGTCTGTTGAACGGTGGGCGCCTGGCTGTTGGCGATCCGGAACATGTTCCGGCAGGCATTTATGCCAAAGAAGCGCTGCAAAAACTGGGTGCATGGGATACCCTGGCCCCGAAACTGGCTCCTGCTGAAGACGTGCGCGGTGCGCTGGCGCTGGTAGAGCGTAACGAAGCGCCGCTGGGGATCGTCTATGGTTCTGACGCCGTCGCCAGCAAGGGCGTAAAAGTTGTGGCGACCTTCCCGGAAGATTCGCACAAAAAAGTGGAATACCCTATCGCGATTGTTGATGGGCACAAAAACGCAACGGTTAGCGCGTTCTATGATTACCTGAAAGGACCGCAGGCTGCTGAAATCTTTAAACGTTATGGATTTACGACCAAGTAATGATACTGACCGATCCTGAATGGCAGGCCGTTATACTGAGCCTGAAAGTTTCTTCCCTGGCCGTGTTGTTTAGTCTGCCATTTGGGATCTTCTTTGCCTGGCTACTGGTGCGATGCAAGTTCCCAGGCAAAGCGCTGCTCGACAGCGTACTGCATTTGCCGCTGGTTCTGCCGCCTGTGGTGGTGGGGTATCTGCTGTTGGTCTCTATGGGACGGCGCGGATTCATTGGCGAATGGCTGTACGACTGGTTTGGCATCACTTTTGCCTTTAGCTGGCGTGGGGCGGTGCTGGCCGCTGCGGTGATGTCCTTCCCGCTCATGGTGCGGGCTATTCGTTTGGCGCTGGAAGGTGTCGACGTCAAGCTGGAGCAGGCGGCCCGCACACTGGGAGCCGGACGCTGGCGCGTCTTTATGACCATTACGTTACCGCTGATGCTGCCCGGCATTATTGTTGGTACGGTGCTGGCGTTTGCGCGTTCCCTTGGGGAATTTGGTGCAACCATTACCTTTGTTTCCAATATTCCTGGTGAAACCCGCACCATTCCTTCGGCGATGTATACCCTGATCCAAACTCCCGGCGGCGAAAGCGCGGCGGCGAGGTTATGTATCATTTCAATTGTGTTGGCGCTGATTTCGCTGCTGATTTCTGAATGGCTGGCGCGTATTAGCCGTGAGCGGACGGGGCGATAATCATGCTTGAACTTAATTTCTCCCAGACGCTGGGGACGCATTGTCTGACGCTCAACGAAACGCTGCCAGCGAGCGGCATCACCGCTATTTTTGGCGTTTCCGGTGCGGGCAAAACCTCACTGATTAACGCCATCAGTGGTCTGACGCAGCCGCAGTCCGGGCGCATCGTGCTCAACGGTCGGGTCTTAAACGACGTCGAGAACGGTATCTGTTTAACGCCGGAAAAACGCCGGGTGGGCTATGTTTTCCAGGATGCGCGCCTGTTCCCGCACTATAAAGTGCGCGGCAACCTGCGTTACGGAATGGCGAAAAGCATGGCCGGACAGTTTGATAAGCTGGTGGCGTTGTTGGGCATTGAACCGCTGCTTGACCGTCTGCCAGGCGGTCTTTCTGGCGGTGAAAAGCAGCGTGTCGCCATCGGTCGGGCGCTGCTGACCGCGCCTGAGTTATTGCTGCTTGATGAGCCGTTAGCCTCTCTGGATATACCGCGTAAACGCGAACTGCTGCCTTATCTGCAACGCCTGGCGCGGGAAATTAATATTCCGATGCTGTACGTCAGCCACTCGCTTGATGAGATTTTGCACCTGGCAGATAAAGTGATGGTGCTGGAAAACGGGCAGGTCAAAGCGTTTGGTTCGTTGGAAGATGTCTGGGGCAGCAGCGTGATGCACCCCTGGCTGCCTAAGGAACAGCAAAGCAGTATTCTGAAAGTCAGCGTGCTGGAACATCATCCACACTACGCGATGACCGCGCTGGCGCTTGGCGATCAGCATCTGTGGGTCAACAAGCTGGAACAACCGCTGCAAACCGCGCTGCGTATTCGTATTCAGGCCTCTGATGTTTCATTGGTACTGCAACCGCCGCAACAGACCAGTATTCGTAATGTTCTCCGGGCAAAAGTCGCGCAATGCTATGACGATAACGGTCAGGTGGAAGTTCAGCTTGAGGTGGGCGGTAAGACGCTGTGGGCGAAGATCAGCCCATGGGCCAGGGATGAACTGGGTATCAAACCTGGCCTGTGGCTGTACGCGCAAATTAAGAGCGTATCGATTACCGCCTGATTACAGCAGGTGAGAGTAGATAAATTTCGCGATGCTGTCGGTGGTGTTATCACCAATCACGATGTTGGCGCGGGCTTTGACCGCGTCATCCGCGTTGCCCATCGCCACGCCAGTGCCTGCGGCTTCCAGCATGCTGATATCGTTAAAGTTATCGCCAAAGGCAATCACGTTTTCCATTGACCCGCCCTGTGCTTCGATCCACTGGGTCAAGCGTCGTCCTTTACTGTTGCCTTTACGGGCAATGTCGACCTGATCGTGCCAGGACCATTCACACTCCAGCCCCAGATGTTGCTCGACATACCGGCCAAACTGCTGCAGTTTCGGAATATCTTCGTCGGTCAGAGCAAATTTCCATACGGCGTTAACGTCATGCGCCGCCTGCGCCAGCGAAGGAACCTGGGTGAAGGTCGGGCGCTGTTCCGGCGGCAGCGTTTGTGCCCAGTTAGCGGTACGCACTACATGCCCGGTAGGGCGCTCATACAGCATGGCCTCATCCACATACATCAGCCCGTGGATCTGATGTTCATCCAGCATTTCGATCAGCTGTAATGCCTGGTCTACCTGAAGGGGATCGGATTCCAGCACCTTTTTTGCTTGATAATCATACAAATAGGTACCGTTACAGCAAATTGCAGGTGTATCCAGCGCCAGTGCCTGATAAAAAGGATGAATAGCAACGTGATGGCGACCTGTGACAATGATAAGTTGGTAGCCTGCTTCTCTGGCGCGCGAGAGCGCTTCGAGAGAGGATGGCAGCAAGGTTTTTTTCGGGGTCAAGAGGGTACCGTCTAAATCCAGGGCAATCACGCGTGCGGTCATAGGTTTATCCAGATTAAGGTTGAGAATTATGTCTGTTGGAATGGTACACCGAGACGGGAGCCGGACAAAATTCTGAGCCTTAATTAAGCATTCACCGTTAAAAGCGTCTACCTTAGGCGTGTGTCAGGCAATTGCAGCCACCTGCCAAAAAGCAAAGGAGTATTCATGAAGCAAACCGTTTATACCGCCAGCCCTGAAAGTCAGCAAATCCACGTCTGGAGCCTGAATCACGATGGTTCTCTGACGCTGACACAGGTGGTTGATGTGCCGGGTCAGGTACAGCCGATGGTCGTCAGCCCGGATAAGCGTTACCTCTATGTTGGCGTGCGCCCGGAGTTTCGCGTGTTGGCTTATCGTATTGCGCCTGATGACGGTGCGCTGACCTTCGCGGCAGAGTCTGCGCTGCCGGGTAGCCCGACGCATATTTCTACCGATCATCAGGGACGTTTCGTGTTCGTGGGTTCTTATAACGCTGGCAGCGTGAGCGTCACGCGCCTGGAAGATGGCCTGCCGGTGGAATTGGTTGACGTGGTTGAGGGCCTGGATGGTTGCCACTCAGCCAACATCTCTCCGGATAACCGTACCCTGTGGGTTCCGGCGTTGAAACAGGATCGTATCTGCCTGTTTGACGTAAGCGATGATGGCCATCTGGTCGCGCAGGAACCGGCTGAAGTAACTACCGTGGAAGGCGCGGGCCCGCGTCATATGGCGTTCCATCCGAATAAGCAATATGCCTACTGTGTGAACGAGCTGAACAGCTCTGTTGATGTCTGGGAGCTGAAAGATCCGTACGGAAAAATTGAGTGTGTGCAGACGCTGGATATGATGCCTGCAGATTTCGCTGATACCCGTTGGGCAGCAGATATTCATATCACACCTGATGGGCGTCATCTGTATGCCTGTGATCGCACCGCCAGCCTGATTACGGTCTTTAGCGTGTCTGAAGACGGTAGCGTACTGACTAAAGAGGGTTTCCAGCCTACCGAAACTCAGCCACGTGGTTTTAATATCGATCACAGCGGAAAATACCTGATTGCCGCCGGGCAAAAATCGCACCATATCGCGGTGTATAAGATTGCAGGCGAACAAGGACTGTTGACAGAGAACGGTCGTTACGCGGTAGGACAAGGCCCGATGTGGGTGGTGGTTAACGCGTACTAACAATAGCGACGCCCGTTAGCGGGCGTCGCTATCTTTAAGATTGATTGCAAATACTTTTACTGTTTCTGCTTGTTTAATTCCCTTCTACAGTAGGCTGGACTTGCGTTTCTGCTGACGATTTAGTTTCTTCCTTTTTTCTGCATTAAATATCACTGAATTTTTGCGTAAAAAATTTTCGGAAAATGGAGCGTTTTTTGAAATTTTCCATTCAAAGAGTATGAGATTCTATACGGTGAAAAGAATAGATTCTACATATATTCTTGCTGTGATTTATTCAAAACATTGATAGTTAAATGGATTATTTTCTGGGGGATAATATGAGCGAAATTTATTTATTGAATGCTGGAAGCCAATGTCGCGCTGTACCTGAAGTACAAAATTCAATTCCGAAACAATTACACAGAAACAAAACGGTAGACAACTTTAGGGATAACATTCAATCTGTATCTAATCTATCAGGCCAAAAACTTTCCAGAGCCGAAACATGTCACACCATTCGACGTCTTTCTGATTGTCGACCGAAAAGTGAAGCTACGGCGACTATTAATGTGCCTCTAAAATCGCAGGTTAGTGTCATGGGAACCTTGACCCTTGATTCTGGCAGCGGTGATGGCAAGGGTACCCTTAATTTACATGTACCAGCTAAACATGTTGGTAATGCTCTGGTCCACTATTCCTTGGTCGAGAAGGATGATGGGACTACATTTGCCAGAACGTTAGACAGAAAAGAGAGAATGACACTCATTGCTGAAAGTGCCACCGATAGTAAAGGAAATAAATTAATCAGTACTAAAGGAATTCAATATAACGGTAAGATCATTTCATGGGATAATATAATTGCCTGGCAGGAGCCTGAGGCAAAATATAGTACTTTTGACAAGCCAAATAATATTGCGAATTTAAAGTTATTTATCCGTGAGAAAAGCCAGAATATCATTCTTAACGAAAATAATGCACTTCCTCTCGGCGTGTTATATGGAAAAGAATCTTTAGAGACACACTTCCCCACACTTCTGGATACATCAAGATATTCTCAAGAGAATAAAGTCAGTGAATATGTAAAATCTCTTGTTCATGAATTTGGCAGTGGTGTTCCTGCCAGGGTTATAGGTATAGGAATAGATGCTGATGTTAAGGAGTTTTTTGGAAAGGATAAGCTGTATCATTTGCAGAATAATATCGATTCTATGTTCCATTATTCCAATGGAAAGAATATAGAAGCGCTACAACAAAGTAAACGCCATGCAGATTCTCAGGCTCTAACGCGGTCTACGGCTAAAAAAAACTACGCGAAAGGGATTGATGCACTGTGTACGGACTGGTCCGCAAAAACAATGAAAGGCTGGACAGATAAAGATAAACTCCGTTGTGCTGCTATTGAGAATGTTATAAAAAAAGGATGGGTTGAAAATATATCACAATCTGATGCGGAAAAATATCTTCCGACAATTTATAGTAGTGATAAATTCAAGAACTATATTGATACTGTATATGCTGAATCTGGCTATCTATCCGCCTTGAGTACCATGGTTAACAGTAATGATTTTAGCAATATACAAGATGTTAAAGTATTGTCGTCAAGATCGGAAAATATCAAAAAGGCTATTTCTAAGTTAGAGGATCTGGCATCCCTGAATCCAAAAAAAATAAAGAGTGAACTGAAACGAAAGGAAAAGGAGTTACTCAATCATCTGGAGGATAATGGCATCACGGATGATGATGCCAAAACTTTAGAATACGGACAAGAGATTGGTAAACTAGCCAGACAGTTGAATCTGTTAAAAAATAAAGCATATCGTAAAGAAATTATCTCACTTAAAATAGAGTTGAAAAATATCACCGAAGCAGAACCAGAACCCGGTAGTATGGCGAGTATGGTTGCGGTGTGTCTTAAAAACAATAATGTAGAAAATGAGTTTTCTCAGAAAGGTATTAATACGCTCAGGGAATTGAGAGATAGCAAGATATCTGGGCTTCACGAACTTAAAAACAAATATGAGCGAGAAAGTTCAAGACAGCAAATTGCCTGGCTGGATAACCACATTGAGTCTTTTGCAGTTAAAGATGCTATAAAAGACTTCTCTGTCGTGAGGTCATACTACCATGACTTATCGCCGAAAGATAAAGTTCTTTTTTTACAACAAGAATCTGCTATGGCGTGGGATAAGTATGCCTCGTATTCAAGTAAAGAACATACATCGGGCAACAGGGAGTTAGCCAGAAAATATCATCATCTGGCAATTACCAGAGAAAGTCAGTTGAAGTATTTGCTTTCGTCAATAGAAATAATGGTCGATATAAAAGGTGCTGCTTTTACATTTTCATCTCATGCGCTTAGAGAGATCAGCACGCTTAATGACGATAAATTAACTTCTGTAAACGAAATGGCGCTAAGCCATCATCAGAATAAAGAATCTAAAGAACAATGTCGCGCAACTGAGAAACAGGCAAAAAGAGTTAATGAGTTTCTAAAATGGGTTAGTGATTTACCACAAAATGCAAAAACTAACGCTACAGTAGGGCAACCCAGTCAGCCTGAAGCGAATGAGCATATTGTTGATACACAGACAACTGAAGCTGTAGTGAATCAAGCCAGTGAGCCAGACCTGTTTATCGATATGTTGCCAAGTGAAGAAGAAGTAGAGCAATCCAGTGAATCAGGAGCGGAAGACCCGCTCTTTGAGCTGTTGGCAACCGACGCAGTAGTGGGGCAAGCCACTGAGCCAGTAGAGAAAGATCTGTTTATCGATATGTTGTCAAACGAAGAAGAAATGGGGCGAGCCAGTGAATCTATAGAGGATACACTGATTGTAGGGTTAAATTCTGGTAAAGAAACCATTGTATCAAATACATCTACAGTATCGACTGGTTCAACTGTTCCTGTGGAGCCGAATACCCCTGAGTTTAAAATAACATTTAATAATGAAGTATATACGTTAAAAAATGTAAATGCTCTTGAGGAAATGGCAAGGAAAACCTCTGATAGAGCAGAAAAAAAAGAGATGCTTAAAGAAATTGAACGGCAAAAGTCAATTTTTAAAAAAATTAGTATCCCCTATGATGGTGTTGAGTTTACTGAAAAAGGTATGTGTGTCACTAAGTTGGAAAAGCAAGGAGATGCAGAACATAAAAAATTTCTTAAGGTCGAGGTTAAATATTTTTATGACTCCAATGGTAAGTTCGATGAACTTGCAACAGAATATAAACCAATATCTGGCAATGGGGATCTTAAAATACCGGGGGTGAATGGTAAGATTTATACTATTCCTGGTTGTATTTATAAGAAATATGAGAGAGGGTTGGCTGCTTCTCATTTCTATGAGTATTTTAAGCAAGTAGAGGAGGCAAAAACAACCCGTTCTTCACATGAAGGTTTTATCGAATATATTGATTCATTAATAAATGAAAACAGATTTGATTATATAAGAAGCATGACACCATCGGAATTGGATGATTTTCGCGAGCAAGTTGGAGGTATATCTCAGCAAAAGCTGATAGATAGTACTACTAGCAAGATCGAAAGCTATTTTAAGCCGCAAATAGCGGAAAATGAAAATAATCCTGGTCAGGAGAACATTATCAGTATTAATTCTGGTAATAGAATTCCCATTATCAATAGTGAGACTAAAGGTCTTGATCCGAGATTAATGACCATTGTCAATAAGTTTCCGGGTGTTTTTGAAGAATATAAAAATAATGGCAATAACTTTTCAAGCAAAGTTATTTCTGAGTTTTGCAAAAGTAATGAGAGTGAAGTTAGAAATATTCTTGCAGAAAATTATATTGAGTTGAAGAGTGAAGGCGGAATTTTTCTTCGTTTTATGGCAGATCTTTTATTTGTTGCATCCAGGGTAGACTCAGGTGCTCCTTATCTATTGAAGGATGAATCAACCGTACAAATAAAATCGCTATTATCTCCCGACGTTGAAGGTTTCCGTTCAAATGGACTAACATCTATAAAGTTTAAAAATGGAGTTGATTTGCCACTAAATGAATTATTTGTTAAAAAAAGATATAGTGGGGCAGATGTTACTATCGATGTGAAAAATAAATTTAATTACCCCGTTATTAATGAAACGACAAGTTTTAAAGATAAATTTATGTGGCAAGAGGAAGTAAAAACCAGTGTTAACAATTCAAGAGTATTACTTGATGTTGTTGTTCCCACTGGTCGTATTGCGCAGGAAGTTATTAAAAATGATGATATCAGTGAGGTGAATATTGAATCTCAACTTTATAAATATGATCTTTCAATACTTGAAAAAATGGGGGTAGATAAAACTCAATTTGTTGAGGTGATTAATAATTTTAGATTAAAGAACAGCGGTTTGTTGGAGGTTTATCAAGATGAAAAATATAATTGTGATAATTCTGACGGCAACTCCTACTTTGATTTTAAAATGATTGAAACTAACTCGGATTTCAAGAAGAAATTTAATCAATTTTTTGGAGAAAAGTACTCAGACCCATCACTGGGTAGCATTTCTGCATTTGGTGATAATGAGATAAGTGACGATCTGTCGGATGTGGCGAGACCTAGAGATTATCTTGATGATATGATTGATGCTCTTGTACAAGATGACAATGTTTCACTACCTAAAACGGGTACGGATAAACCCACAGCAGCTGTTTCTGTGGAATCCGTGTTGTCACCGGTAAGCGAGAATATTTCGCAGGAGTTGCCGCTGCGAACCTTGGCGCCGTCTCAATCATTGCAAGAAAATAATGTAATTGGCAAAACGATGAGTGGCCGGGAAATCCGCCGTCTACAGGAGTCCTCCCGTTCGCGTGTCAACAACAGCAATGAAATTTATATTCAAAAAAATGAAAAAGTAGTAGAAAATAGCCAGAATACCGACAAAATTAAACGTCATGATGAATCCGTGATATCAACAGATGGTGTGCACCAGTCTCAAAAAGTCAAAGAGACAGTAAATGCACCAAGTTCCGATTTGACGCCTGAAAAATCGCTATCGATTGGTACAAACCTCAAATTATTAATTGGTGATAATGGTAAATATTCATTTTCGCCAGATATTCCAAAGGGATCTGTTCAGTCAATAGACGGCCTCCAGTCTTGGCGAGTGTCTTCTCTACAAAATAAGGTCGATAGCGTTGCTTTTATGGAGCTTTATCATGACCAATTTGTTGATAAAGTTCTCAATTCAGATTTAAAAGATGAAATACTTACTCAAGCTCTTATTCGCTATGTGAAAATAAATATAAATGAAAGTGCAAGTAAATATATAAATAAACATAAAAATAAAACTGATATTTTTAAAGTTGCTAGCTATAAATTGACACCAAGCAAGTCTATTAAGGCTATTGCCCCCAATTTTAATAGGAAAGAAAAAATTGATGCTATGGCTAATATTCTGAAATCAAAGGCTGAATATTTATTGCACAGTAATGAGTTTGCTAATGTAATCCATGACATGGAAGTGCCGAGCGATAAAAAAAATAGTCTGGTGAACATTAAGGCGAGTTATGAAGATTTTTTGTCTATGTATCGTCGTATGCTAGTAGGACCAGGGGGGTTAATACCTGATGAGGGGCTTGCATATCGTATATATAATGGATGTCTTCAGGTAGTAAGAATAAAAGACAATGCTATTACGTCAACCAGTTACAGTCTTTCTGAAGGGACAAAGCCCAAGGAACTGTTTATCCCAAATCTAGTGACTACTAATATGACTATTGAAACCCACGATGCTACTGTTTTAAGTACATTCTTAGATGCTAAAGTTACACCTATGACTGACCCTGCCTTTATAAAGGAGTTATCAATGGATAAATTGATGTCAGATATGTTAGAGCTGGCAAAGAAGCAAGAGCATGATAGGATTGATACACAACTTGATGATAACGATCCACATGTTTTGGAGCCATCATTGAGTAATGAAAATGAAACTGCCGCTGTACAGCCTGCAGATGATTTACTTCAAAGCAAGACTCCAGAACGCGGACTCAGCAGAAAAGAACTCAACCGCCTTTACAGCAACCGGCCAGTGCTGGCGCAATAAAAAGAGTGACATATTCAGGGATGGCGGTAAGCCATCCCTTTTCGCTGTTACTGCTTCGGCTCGGCAACCACTTTGCTACCGATACCGCGGTTGTTGTATTCCCACATGCGGTTGAAGTTGGTGTCGTTCAGGTTGCGCTGGATTTCACCTTTGTCATCTTCCGCACCGGTATTACCGGCAAACGGGCGTTTTGCGATAACGCTGTCAGCCCATGGTTTTGCCATGTTAAAGCCTTCGTTAATCACGCTGTCACGGATAACGACCTGACCGTTAGTGTTGGAATCGACATCCAGCGATCGGCCTAACTGCGCCACGCCATCGCCGCTTGCCGTGAAGCGGCTATTAATCGCCAGGAAACCGTAGTAGATGTTTGACAGAGTAGCCGGTGCGAACACGTAACCTTCCTGCTGCGTACGAGAATTCACAACACGGAAATCGGTGTTCTCGAACACCACTGCGCCACGACCAGAAACGATATCCACATCACCTTCAATGTAGCTGTTGGTTACCAGCGTGCGAGGCTGACGATCGTTTTCCAGGCGGTTTTGTACGCCGCTGTTGGTTACAAAGAACGTATTCTGACGACCCAGAATATTGACCTTGTTGATCTGCACTTTATCGCCATCGGTACGCAGTGCAACGGCCGGGTGGTTGCCTGCATCAACGCTATCACCCAGGTTGTTTTCGATGGTCAGGTTCTGCAATTGCAGACCGTTGTTTTGCGACCAGACGACGGCAGAACACATCACACCAATATTTGTGCCACGTTTGTTCTGGCAATTATCAAACATATACCACGCAGGTTTACCCGGCATATATTTACCGCCTGGGTTCACCGTACGACGCCAGTCTGAGGTGCTCATGTCACCGTCAATGGCCTGGCCAATTTTTACATCCAGCGGTTTTTCGCCCATACCGTACAGCGTCAGGCTACCCGTTGCTGCCGGGATGTATACCGTGCCCTGATACTCGCCCGGCATAATCGCGATGTACTGACGTTTGTTCGTACGTTTGATAATTGCCGCATCCACCGCAGCCTGAATGCTGGTATGGGTTACGCCCTGAGTGCCTGCCGGGCCAACGACGAAGTCAGGTTGTGCAGGCAGAGAAATTGAAGAAGGGCTCCATGGCGCGGTGTTTGGCGTCAGCGCGGAAAAATAGTGCGCAGCAACGAAGTTTTTCGCTTCATTGGCCGACAAGATCGGGCGCGAAGAGGTACCTGGCGCGGTCTGATCGGAAGGAATTTGATCGGGCGGCGTAGAGCTACAGGCGGTCAGCGTCACGCCAAAAGCCATTGCCAGCGCCAGACGGGAAACTGATGATATGTTCACAGGTTGCTCCGGGCTTTGAAAGTTATCCATTAAAGCCTGCTTTTTTATACTAAGTTGAGCGAAACGGGAAGGCGAAAAGGTAAAAAGTTGTTTTTTATCGCAGCAATGTCTGGCGCGGAGAGTCTTTATATCACAAATAGATAACAATTATGGCTCTTCAGGTTGACAACATCCCTATAATCAAAAATAAATGTCTATACAACCTATGACAAGTGGTGAGTCGAATGCAGCAATTCTTCCCTGATGATGTTATCTGGCGCAATGTTCGTCTGGCGACTATGGATCCTGAACGTGGTACCCCATATGGGCTGGTGGATGGTCACGCGCTGATCGTCCGCCAGGGCAAGATTCGCGATATCGTCCCGGAATCATCGTTATATCTCACACATGACAATACTTTTGATATGCAGGGCCGGCTGATTACGCCAGGCCTGATTGATTGCCATACGCATCTCGTCTTTGGCGGAAACCGCGCAGGTGAATGGGAGCAGCGGTTAAATGGTGTCTCCTACCAGCAGATAAGCGCTCAGGGTGGGGGGATCAATGCCACCGTATCGGCGACCCGCAGCGCCACGGATGAACAACTCTTACACGTAGCCCTTCAGCGGATGGAACAGCTGATCAAAGAAGGTGTTACGCTGTTGGAAATAAAATCCGGCTACGGCCTGGATTTGCCGACAGAAGAGAAAATATTGCGCGTGGTGGCAGCGCTGGCGGCAGAGAATATCGTTGAAATCAGCCCGACGCTGTTGGCTGCGCATGCGACGCCAACGGAATTCAGAGATGATCCTGACGGCTATATTACGCTGGTGTGCGAGACCATTTTGCCGCAGCTGTGGGAACAAGGGCTGTTTGAGACCGTTGATCTGTTCTGTGAAAGCGTTGGTTTTTCGTTGGCGCAGAGTGAGCGGGTGTTTCAGGCTGCGCAGGCGCTGGGCATCCCGATTAAAGGCCATGTCGAACAACTGTCATTGCTTGGCGGCGCGCAGTTGGTAAGCCGCTACCACGGACTATCCGCCGATCATATTGAATACCTCGATGAAGCGGGCGTGGCGGCAATGAGCCAAAGCGGTACGGTCGGCGTGCTGCTGCCCGGCGCATTCTATTTCCTCAAAGAGCAGCAGCGCCCACCGGTAGCGTTGCTGCGTCAATATCAGGTACCGATGGCGGTAGCGACAGATTTTAACCCCGGTACCAGCCCGTTTATCAGCCTGCACTGGGCGATGAATATGGCCTGCGTTCAGTTTGGCTTAACGCCGGAAGAAGCATGGGCGGGAGTAACCCGTCATGCGGCCCGGGCGCTGGGGCGTCACGCCACCCACGGTCAATTGAAGGCCGGGTTTGTGGCCGATTTTGTGGTGTGGGATGCAACACTTCCTGTTGAGATCCTGTATGAACCCGGGCGCAACCCGCTCTACCAACGCGTATTCAAAGGACAAATAGCATGACTCACTGGCAACCTGCTTCACCTGCGCTATGGCAGGGACGTGATGACCGGGCCGAATCGCCGAATGCGCTGCGCCTGTTTCAGACTATCACCCAGAGCCCGACGTTTAGCCCAGAAATGTATCGCGAGCAGATAGCGTTGCTCGGGTTTGCTTGCGACGAAGGTGTTAAACGTAATCAGGGGCGCACGGGAGCTGCCGGAGCGCCCGATGTGCTGCGCAAGGCGCTGGCGAATTTAGCCAGCCACGATGGGCATCATCGACTGGTGGATCTGGGCAATATTGTGGCGCAGGCCCCCGATCTTGAGGGCGCGCAGCAGGCGCTACACAATGCGGTACAGCGTTGCCAGCAGGAAAATATGCGCACCTTTGTTCTGGGGGGCGGACACGAAACCGCATATGCCCATGGCGCAGGTGTGCTGGACGCGTTCCCGCAGGCGAAAGTGGGGATAGTCAACTTCGATGCGCATCTCGATTTGCGCCATGCCGGGCAGGCTACATCCGGTACGCCGTTTCGCCAGCTGGCGCAGCTTTGCGATGAACAACAGCGTGAATTTCACTATGCCTGTATCGGCGTCAGCCGGGCGGCAAACACCCAGGCGCTTTGGGATGAGGCCCAGCGGCTCGGTGTGACCGTAGTGGAGGATCTGCATTGTGATACGGCGCAGGCGCAGTTAGCGCAGTTCATTGCCAATCTGGATGTCATCTATCTGACAATCGACCTCGACGTGCTGCCGGTGTGGGAAATGCCCGGTGTGTCGGCCCCCGCCGCGCTTGGCGTACCGTTGGCGACGCTGCTGAGACTGATTGAGCCTCTGTGTCGTAGCGGTAAACTACAGGCGGTGGATATGGTTGAATTTAATCCACGCTTTGACGATGATGGCCGGGCGGCGCGGGTTGCGGCGCGATTAGGCTGGCAAATCGCCCACTGGTGGCACTGACATACCTGATGGCGTTGCGCTTATCAGGTTCGGGTAATGCCTGTAAACTGTACCCACTCACATTTTTAGCTTAAGGAAGGCTCACGCATGCTCCCATCCCGTTCTGCTCCGGCTCCTTTTTACGAAAAGGTCAAACAGGAGATCAGCGAAAAAATTGCCAGCGGTATCTGGCAGCCTCACGATCGCATTCCGTCTGAGGCAGAGCTGGTGGCGCAGTATGGTTTTAGCCGCATGACCATCAACCGGGCGCTGCGTGAGTTAACGGATGAAGGTTTACTGGTGCGTTTGCAGGGCGTGGGGACGTTTGTCGCCGAGCCAAAAGGTCAGTCCGCGCTATTTGAAATTCGCAGCATCGCGGATGAAATCAACGCCCGTCAGCATCAGCACCGGTGCGAAGTGCTGACGCTGGAAAGAACCCGGGCAAACGCGCAGCAGGCTTTGGTATTAAACGTCAAAGAAGGCACCTCTATTTTTCACTCTGTCATGGTGCACTACGAGAACGATCTGCCGGTACAGATTGAAGATCGCTGCGTGAATGCCGAAATTGTGCCGGAGTATCTGGCGCAGGATTACAGCCAGACTACGCCGCACGCTTACCTTTCACTGATAGCCCCCTTGACCGAAGGTGAGCATATTGTTGAAGCGGTACGTGCCAGCGCCGAAGAGTGCGCGCTGCTGAACATCAAAGAACACGATCCCTGCCTGCTGATCCGCCGCAAGACCTGGTCCGCGTCATCCATTGTCTCTCATGCCCGTTTGCTGTTCCCTGGTTCCCGCTATCGACTGCAAGGGCGGTTTATGTCCTGATACAGGAGATGAAAACCGTGATTGCTGACGCAATATAATAAAAATGTATCTTAATTGTTAAAATCATCCTTGCGGTGACTTGTATAGACAAGTATATGTTACTTATCTATCCGACGTTCGCGAGGAGTTTTCTGTCATGTCCCATAGCAAATATCGTCAGCAGGATATTCGTGCCCCACGCGGCACCACCTTAACGGCCAAAAGCTGGCTGACCGAAGCGCCGCTGCGCATGTTAATGAATAATCTGGATCCCGATGTGGCGGAAAATCCGCATGAGCTGGTGGTTTACGGCGGGATTGGCCGCGCCGCACGGGACTGGGAATGCTATGACGCCATCGTCAACGCGCTGACCAAACTGGAGACCGATGAGACGCTGCTGGTCCAGTCCGGAAAACCGGTAGGCGTATTCAAAACTCACGACAACGCACCGCGCGTGCTGATTGCCAACTCCAACCTGGTGCCACATTGGGCTACCTGGGAACACTTCAACGAACTGGACGCCAAAGGGCTGGCGATGTACGGCCAGATGACCGCCGGGAGCTGGATCTACATCGGCAGCCAGGGAATCGTGCAGGGGACTTATGAAACCTTCGTTGAGGCCGGGCGTCAGCATTATCAGGGTAACCTGAGCGGGCGCTGGGTACTGACCGCCGGACTGGGCGGTATGGGCGGGGCGCAGCCGTTAGCCGCTACGCTTGCGGGGGCGTGTTCGCTGAACATTGAATGCCAGCAAAGCCGAATCGATTTCCGTCTGCGTACCCGTTACGTGGACGAGCAGGCGACATCGCTTGACGATGCGCTGGCGCGTATCGACAAATACACTCGCGAGGGTAAAGCGGTCTCCATTGCGCTGTGTGCGAACGCCGCCGACGTTGTGCCGGAACTGGTGAAGCGCGGTGTGCGCCCGGATATGGTCACCGACCAGACCAGCGCCCACGATCCGCTGCATGGTTATCTGCCGTCTGGCTGGAGCTGGGAAGAGTATCAGGCAAAAGCGGTGTCCGATCCGCAGGGCACGGTGCAGGCGGCGAAACGTTCAATGGCAACGCACGTTGAGGCGATGCTGGCGTTTAGCAAAATGGGCGTGCCAACGTTTGATTACGGCAACAACATTCGCCAGATGGCCAAAGAGATGGGCGTGGAAAATGCCTTTGATTTCCCCGGCTTCGTACCTGCTTATATTCGACCGTTGTTCTGTCGCGGCATTGGCCCGTTCCGTTGGGTGGCGCTGTCCGGCGATCCGCAGGATATTTATAAAACAGATGCCAAAGTGAAAGAGATCGTGGCAGATGATAAGCACCTTCATCACTGGCTGGATATGGCGCGTGAGCGGATTAATTTCCAGGGTTTACCGGCGCGTATCTGCTGGGTCGGCCTAGAGTGGCGTCAGAAACTGGGGCTGGCGTTTAATGAAATGGTGCGCAGCGGTGAAGTATCCGCGCCAATTGTTATTGGCCGTGACCATCTGGACTCAGGTTCTGTTGCCAGCCCGAACCGCGAAACTGAAGCTATGCGCGACGGTTCAGACGCCGTATCCGACTGGCCGCTGCTGAACGCGCTGCTTAACACCGCCAGCGGCGCGACCTGGGTGTCGCTGCATCACGGTGGCGGGGTCGGTATGGGCTTCTCTCAGCATGCCGGGATGGTGATTGTTTGCGATGGCACCGATGAAGCCGCGGCGCGTATCGCCCGGGTCTTACATAACGATCCGGCGACCGGGGTGATGCGTCACGCCGACGCCGGATATGACATTGCGGTGGAATGCGCCGTCGAAGAAGGGCTGAATTTGCCGATGGTTGCCGCGACGCAGGAGAAACACTGATATGAACACCATGACACTCACGCCGGGCCATCTGAGTTTTATCCAGCTACGTGAAATCTGGCAGCAGCCGGTCAAACTGAGTCTGGATGCCGGGGCGATCGATGCTATTAACGCCAGCGTCGCCTGCGTCAATAATATTGTCGCTGAAGGCCGTACGGCGTATGGCATTAATACCGGCTTTGGCCTGCTGGCCCAGACCCGTATCGCCACGGAAGATTTGCAGAATTTGCAGCGTTCGCTGGTGCTTTCCCATGCGGCAGGTGTCGGCGAGGCGCTGGACGACGCGATGGTGCGTCTGATTATGGTGCTGAAAATCAACAGCCTGGCGCGCGGTTTTTCCGGTATTCGCCTGAGCGTGATTGAAGCGCTGATTGCGCTGGTGAATGCCGAGGTGTATCCGCTGATCCCGGCGAAAGGCTCCGTGGGGGCATCGGGTGACCTGGCGCCGCTGGCGCATATGTCTTTGACGCTGTTGGGAGAAGGGAAGGCGCGCTGGCAGGGTGAATGGCTCCCGGCGACCGAAGCGCTGAAAAAGGCCGGGCTGGAGCCGATAACGCTGGAGGCAAAAGAAGGGTTGGCGTTGCTCAACGGTACCCAGGCTTCGACGGCCTTTGCGCTGCGTGGGCTAATTGAAGCTCAGGAACTGTTTGCGTCTGCAACGGTGTGCGGGGCGCTGACCACCGAAGCCGTGCTGGGTTCCCGTCGTCCGTTTGATGCCCGTATTCACGCCGCGCGAGGGCAGCGTGGGCAGATTGATGCCGCAACGCTGTATCGTCACGTATTGACCGACACCAGCTCGCTTTCGCAGTCGCATCATAACTGTGAGAAAGTGCAGGATCCGTATTCTCTGCGCTGTCAGCCACAGGTGATGGGGGCATGTCTGACGCAAATGCGCCAGGTGATGGATGTTCTGCTGGTGGAAGCCAATGCGGTTTCCGACAACCCGCTGGTATTTGCCGAAGAGGGGGATGTCATATCTGGCGGCAACTTCCATGCTGAACCGGTGGCGATGGCGGCAGATAATCTGGCGCTGGCGATTGCGGAAATCGGCTCGTTATCGGAGCGACGCATTGCGTTAATGATGGATAAACACATGTCGCAACTGCCGCCGTTTTTGGTGAAAAACGGTGGGGTGAACTCCGGCTTTATGATTGCTCAAGTCACGGCTGCCGCGCTGGCGAGTGAGAACAAAGCGCTGGCGCATCCGCATAGCGTAGACAGTTTACCGACGTCCGCCAACCAGGAAGATCACGTATCTATGGCTCCGGCGGCGGGGCGCAGACTGTGGGAGATGGCAGCAAATACGCGCGGCGTGATTGCCGTAGAGTGGCTGGCGGCGTGTCAGGGGATTGACCTGCGCGAAGGGTTAACCTCAAGCCCGCTGCTGGAGCAGGCGCGCCAGGCTTTACGCGAGCAGGTTGCTCATTACACGCAGGATCGCTTTTTCGCCCCGGATATCGAGTGCGCGACCGAACTGTTAGCGCAAGGAACGTTGCTGAAATTGCTGCCTGAATTTCTCTAGAGAATTGCCTGATGGCGACGCTGACGCGTCTTATCAGACTTACGGCCGGCTTTGTAGGCCGGATGAGGCTAAGTCGACATCCGGCATAACAGAACTTAGCTAAATATTGCGGTAACAGAAGCGCTGGCGAGCGAGTGGAAATGGACGTTAAATCCAACCATCGCGCCGCTGGCGTCCTCATCGACATCAATACGCTCCACATCCAGTGCGTGAACCGTAAAGATATAGCGGTGGTTTTCCCCCTTCGGCGGCGCAGCGCCACCATAACCGGCTTTACCAAAATCCGTGCGTGTTTGCAGCACGCCTTCCGGCAACGCAACCAGCCCCGAGCCGTAACCTTGTGGTAAAACCCGGGTATCTGCAGGCAGGTTAACCACCACCCAGTGCCACCAGCCGGAGCCGGTTGGCGCATCAGGATCGTAACAGGTCACGACAAAGCTTTTAGTCCCGGCGGGCACATCATCCCATGCCAGATGCGGGGAAATATTATCCCCGTCATATCCCATGCCGTTAAAGACGTGGCGATGAGGAAGCTTTTCGCCATCGCGCAGATCGTTACTGATTAGTTTCATGCTGACTCCTCTCGTTAGCCAAAAAGTGTAGCCAGAAACCGTAGAGCTTACCGCTGATTAATCGCTAAAAAATGTTGCATTGCGCACAGCCTCGTTGACGGCCTGGGTCAGACGACGCAGTTGTTCGGGCTTGATGATGTACGGCGGCATCAGATAAATGAGCTTACCAAACGGTCTTACCCACACGCCCTGTTCGACAAAGAACTTCTGTAACGCGGCCATATTCACCGGATGCGTGGTTTCTATCACGCCGATGGCACCAAGCACGCGCACGTCGGCGACCCAACGGGAATCTGCCGCCGGGGCGAGTTCTTCACGCAACTGCGCTTCAATGGCCGCGACCTGCGAGCGCCATTCGCCGGTTTCGAACAGCGACAGGCTGGCAGAGGCGACGGCGCAGGCCAGTGGATTACCCATGAAAGTCGGGCCGTGCATAAAACATCCGGCTTCACCGTTACTGATGGTTTCCGCAACCAGGCGCGTGGTCAGGGTGGCGGAAAGGGTCATCGTTCCGCCGGTTAACGCTTTGCCAAGGCACAAAATGTCCGGAGTGATATCGGCATGCTCACAGGCAAACAGCTTGCCCGTGCGACCAAATCCGGTGGCGATTTCATCGGCAATCAGCAAAATGCCTTCCCGGTCACACATCTTACGGATGCGCTTTAACCATTCGGGGTGATACATGCGCATGCCGCCAGCGCCCTGCACAATCGGCTCAAGGATCACTGCCGCAATTTCGTGGCGATGTGCGGCCATCAGACGGGCAAAAGGCACCATATCCAGTTCGTCCCATTCGCCGCCCATCCGGCTTTGCGGAGCGGGCGCAAACAGGTTATCAGGTAGATAACCTTTCCACAGACTGTGCATCGAGTTGTCAGGATCGCAGACCGACATCGCGCCGAAAGTATCGCCGTGATAACCGTTACGAAATGTCAGGAAACGCTGACGGGATGCACCTTTGGCCTGCCAGTATTGCAGCGCCATTTTCATCGCGACTTCCACGGCGACCGAACCAGAATCCGCGAGAAAAACGCACTCCAGCGCCTCGGGCGTCATCGCCACCAACTGGCGACACAGCGCAATAGCCGGGGCATGGGTAATGCCGCCAAACATCACGTGCGACATGGCATCAATCTGCGTTTTCATCGCGGCATTCAGCTGCGGGTGATTGTAACCGTGGATTGCCGCCCACCAGGATGACATGCCGTCAATCAGCTTCTCACCGCTGGCTAATATCAGTTCACAACCTTCGGCACGCGTCACCGGATAAACCGGCAGCGGGGAGGTCATGGAGGTGTAAGGGTGCCAGATATGGCGTTGGTCAAACGCAAGATCGTCCGTTGTCATAATCGACTTGTAAACCAAATTAAAAAGATTTAGGTTTACGAGTCTACACCAAACTAACAACGAAACGTATACCAATATGGCTCATTCTTCTCGCTGGACAATGTCGCAAGTCACCGAATTATTTGAAAAACCGCTGCTGGATCTGTTGTTTGAAGCGCAGCAGGTTCATCGTCAGCATTTCGATCCGCGGCAGGTACAAGTTAGTACGCTGCTGTCGATAAAGACCGGTGCTTGCCCGGAAGACTGCAAATACTGCCCGCAAAGTTCCCGCTATAAAACCGGACTGGAAACGGAACGTTTGATGGAAGTTGAACAGGTTCTGGACTCTGCACGTAAGGCGAAACAAGCCGGTTCAACGCGGTTTTGCATGGGCGCGGCGTGGAAGAACCCTCACGAACGCGATATGCCGTACCTGGAACAAATGGTTCAGGGTGTGAAAGAACTGGGGCTGGAAGCCTGTATGACGCTGGGCACGCTGGACGAATCTCAGGCCCAGCGCCTGGCCAATGCGGGTCTGGACTACTACAACCACAACCTCGACACCTCGCCGGAATTTTACGGCAATATCATTACCACCCGTTCGTATCAGGAGCGCCTGGATACGCTGGATAAAGTGCGTGAGGCGGGCATTAAAGTTTGCTCCGGCGGGATTGTGGGGCTGGGTGAAACGGTGACCGACCGCGCGGGTCTGCTGCTGCAATTAGCGAATCTGCCGACGCCGCCGGAAAGCGTGCCGATCAACATGCTGGTGAAAGTGAAGGGCACGCCGCTTGCCGATAACGACGACGTAGATGCTTTTGATTTTATTCGTACTATCGCCGTCGCGCGCATCATGATGCCGACCTCATACGTACGTCTTTCTGCCGGGCGCGAGCAGATGAACGAACAAACCCAGGCAATGTGCTTTATGGCCGGGGCCAACTCGATTTTCTACGGCTGCAAACTGCTGACCACGCCGAACCCGAACGAAGATAAAGATTTATTGTTGTTCCGTAAGCTGGGTCTTAACCCGCAGCAAACGGCGGTACTGGCGGGTGATAACGAACAGCAACAACGTCTGGAGCAGGCGCTGCGTACCCCGGATACCGACGATTACTACAACGCGGCAACCGTATGACCTGGCAGCAAAAAATCGACGATGCGCTAACGGCGCGTCGTCGTGCTGATGCGTGGCGTCGGCGCTATGCAGTGACACAGGGTGCTGGTCGCTTGTTACAGGCTGGCGGTCGTCAGTATCTGAATTTCTCCAGCAACGACTATCTCGGCTTAAGCCACCATCCGCAAATTATCTGCGCGTGGCAGCAGGGCGCTGAGTGTTTTGGCGTCGGCAGTGGCGGCTCGGGCCATGTCAGCGGTTATTCCGTTGCGCATCAGGCGCTGGAAGAAGAGCTGGCGCAGTGGCTCGGCTATTCCCGGGCGCTGTTGTTCATCTCCGGTTTTGCCGCTAATCAGGCAGTGATAGCCGCATTGATGGAAAAAGACGATCGCATTGTCGCCGACAGGCTTAGCCATGCCTCGCTGTTGGAGGCTGCCAGCCTTAGCCCTGCTGTTTTACGTCGCTTTACCCATAACGATCCGCAACACCTGGAGCGTCTGCTGACTTCCCCCTGTCCGGGGCAGCAGCTGGTGGTCACTGAAGGTGTATTCAGCATGGATGGCGATAGTGCGCCGCTGGCAGAAATCCACGCGGTGGCGAAACGGCAGGGCGCGTGGCTGCTGGTGGATGATGCGCATGGGATTGGCGTAAGCGGTGAGGAAGGGCGTGGTTCGTGCTCTCGACAGCAGGTGAAACCTGAGCTGCTCGTAGTGACGTTTGGCAAAGGGTTTGGCGTCAGCGGTGCGGCGATCCTGTGTTCTGATAGCGTGGCCGACTATCTGTTGCAGTTTGCCCGCCATCTGATCTACAGCACCAGTATGCCTCCGGCGCAGGCGCAGGCCTTACGCACCGCGCTGGCGGTGATCCGCAGCCGTGAAGGCGATGAACGCCGGGAAAAGTTAGCGATGCTGATCCAGCGTTTTCGCGCTGGGGTGAATACTACGGATTTGACGCTGGCGCATTCAGATAGCGCTATTCAACCGCTGATCGTTGGCGACAATCATAAAGCCCTGCAACTGGCACAGACGTTACGGCAACAGGGATGCTGGGTGACGGCAATTCGCCCACCAACGGTGCCCACCGGTACGGCCAGATTACGGCTGACGCTGACCCAGGCGCATGAGGTGCAGGATATCGATCGTCTACTGGAGGTGTTGCATGGCACAGGTCAATAAACAGGCGATTGCCGCCGCGTTTGGCCGCGCTGCCACCCACTATGAGCAACACGCAGAGCTACAACGTCAGAGTGCCGATGCGTTACTGGCACAACTCGATGGCCGGGCGTTCTCAAGGGTTTTGGACGCGGGCTGTGGGCCTGGGCGTATGAGTCGCTACTGGCGGGAGCAGGGGAGCGAGGTCTGTGCGTTGGATCTGTCGGCGCAAATGCTGGCTGAAGCGCAGCGTCACGATGTTGCCCATCACTATCTGCTGGCGGATATCGAAGCCATTCCGCAGGCCGCTGCCACTTTCGACCTGGCCTGGAGCAATCTGGCCGTGCAGTGGTGCAGCGACCTACGCGGTGCGTTAAGCGAGCTATACCGGGTGGTGCGTCCTGGCGGAACGGTGGCGTTTAGTACCCTGGCGCAAGGTTCGATGCCGGAACTTCGTCAGGCGTGGCGAACAGTTGATGACCGGGAGCACGCCAACCGTTTTTTGCCCGTGGAGCAACTGGAAAACGCGCTGTGCGGCTGGGACGTTGAATACCAGTCTCATGCCGTCACGCTGTGGTTTGACGATGCGCTGAGCGCCATGCGCTCGTTGAAGGGTATTGGTGCGACGCATTTGCATGATGGACGCGAGCAGCGTGTGCTGACCCGCTCGCAACTGCGTCAGCTACAGCTCGCCTGGCCCTGTCAGCAGGGGAAATATCCGCTGACTTATCATCTTTTTTTGGGAGTGATTCAACGTGACTAACACGTATTTTGTCACCGGGACGGACACTGAAGTAGGTAAAACTATCGCCAGCTGTGCGTTGCTTCAGGCGGCGGGACAGTTGGGATTGCGAACCGTCGGCTATAAGCCGGTGGCGTCAGGCAGTGAAATGACGGATGAAGGTCTGCGAAACAGCGATGCGCTGGCTCTACAGCGCAACAGCGTTGTAGCAGTGGATTATGCAGCCATCAATCCGTATACCTTCGCGGAACCTACCTCACCGCATATCATCAGTGCTGACGAAGGGCGCCCCATTGAGGCCTCCGTGATGTCTGCGGGCTTACGCTTGCTTGAAGAACAGGCTGACTGGGTATTGGTGGAAGGTGCAGGCGGATGGTTTACGCCGCTTTCGCCAACGCTGAGTTTTTCTGACTGGGTAAAAGAGGAACAACTGCCGGTGATTCTGGTGGTTGGCGTTAAGCTCGGTTGTATCAATCATGCCATTTTGACCGCCCAGGCGGTGCAGCAGGCTGGGCTGACGCTCGCCGGATGGGTTGCCAATGATGTGACGCCCCCCGGCAAGCGTCATGCTGAATATATGGCGACGCTAAAGCGTGCGCTTGCGGCTCCGCTGCTGGGGGAAATTCCCTGGCTGGCAGAAGAGCCGGAGCAAGCATCGACAGGTCGTTATATCGATCTTAGCGTTTTGTCTCTGGCATCCACCAGTCGTTGATTAGCGGGTCGCTGAATTGTGTTATTTGCCCTTGAGCCACGTTGCGGCCACGATGTAACAAGCAATAGCAGTCGGCGACCCGACGAATGAACGGCAGGCTCTGCTCCGCGAGCATAATGGTGATGCCAAGCTCCTGGCTTAGCCTCACAATCAGATTCCCCAGTTTGTGGATATACGCCTGGCCTGTTCCTCGTGTGGGCTCATCGAGGATCAGCAGACGCGGGCGAGTGACCAACGCGCTGGCGAGTGCAAGCTGGTGCTGATTTTCCTCCGACAATGCCACCCCTTTGGCCTGACGCAGTACAAACAGCTGTGGAAACAGGCGGTAAATATCGCTGCTGTTCATTGCTTCGCTTTCCTCAACCGCCTGGCGCGCAATGTGCAGATTTTCCTCTACCGTCAACTGCGAAAAAATTCGCCGCTCCTGTGATACACAGTTAATACCTAGTGCAATGCGCTTTGCCGCCGGAATCTGAAGCAGATCGCAAGGTGGTGCGCCAGCCTGATGCCAGAACATGGTTCCGCTCTCAATCGGTAAATTGCCGATGATGCAATTGGCAAGCGTAGTCTTTCCCATCCCTGGAAGACCCAGCACGGCGGTACATTTACCGGGCAACAGGTCGAGATCGACATCCCAAAGCGAGTGTTGATTACCGTAATAGTGATTCACTGCACGAAGACTCAACATAGATTTCTCCCTCATGATGATATCCGCCTCGCGGACTGGTGGTCGGGAGAAAACTGCAAATCTCTTGCCAGAAGCGGAATTGGGGAAAAATACAGCAGGATGGCGTGCAGCGCTGGCGGTAAATTCTTACTGACCGCATTCCTGACGTTGTTTTGTGCACATTGGCAGTGCCTGGTGGTGTCGTGATGGTGCAGGCAGGAAAATGATGAAAATGCGAGCAAGATCTCGGCCATCCGAGGTCGCTTCGTTAGCTGATAAATATCAAAAAATAGCGATAATTTTTTTTTATCCCACCAGAAAAGACCATCAGGACGTTTTTGCCAGGCTACAGTCCATACGGGCTGGAGGCAGTTATCCACTATTCCTGTGGATAACCTTGTGTATTAGGGTTAGAAAACACAATGTAAGCGAGAGAAGACGCGGCCTGCGACTAAATTGATGCGAAAGACGGCTCGAGATAATAATCATTAGATTACAGGATGTTAGATAAATGCAATGGCTGTCGCAGAAGTGTCATGCGTTGCCACAAAACTTTCATCGAGTAGCTTGACAAATGTTAAAAAAGTCATTGGTTTGGGGATAACACATTTTTGCTGGTGTTTTATCTTGCCTGCGGACAAATTTTAGCCTGTAGTCACGGCCATTTTGCTGGGGTAACAGAAATATTCTGGCGCGTTACTGTTTTTTCATCCAGTATATTTTACTGGCAAAATATACGGCTGCGAGTAAAATTACACACCTGCCCGCCCATTGCTTCAGGTAGCTGCTCATGAGTAAACCGTTCAAACTAAATTCCGCTTTTAAACCCTCTGGCGATCAGCCTGAGGCGATTCGTCGCCTGGAAGAAGGTCTGGAGGATGGTCTGGCGCATCAGACGCTACTGGGGGTGACGGGGTCGGGGAAAACATTCACCATCGCTAACGTGATTGCGGACTTGCAGCGTCCTACCATGGTGCTGGCCCCCAATAAGACACTTGCTGCTCAGCTGTACGGTGAGATGAAAGAGTTCTTCCCGGATAATGCGGTGGAGTATTTCGTCTCTTACTACGACTATTATCAGCCGGAAGCCTACGTACCCAGTTCTGACACCTTCATCGAGAAAGATGCTTCGGTCAACGAACATATTGAGCAGATGCGCCTGTCGGCAACCAAAGCGCTGCTGGAACGTCGCGATGTCGTTGTCGTGGCGTCGGTTTCGGCGATTTATGGTCTGGGTGACCCGGATCTGTACCTGAAAATGATGCTGCACCTGACGGTGGGGATGATTATCGACCAGCGTGCGATCCTGCGTCGTCTGGCGGAGCTGCAATATACCCGCAACGATCAGGCATTCCAGCGCGGGACCTTCCGCGTGCGCGGTGAAGTGATCGACATTTTCCCGGCAGAATCCGATGACATCGCGCTGCGCGTGGAACTGTTTGATGAAGAGGTCGAACGTTTATCGCTGTTTGACCCGCTGACCGGACAGGTCGAATCCACAATTTCGCGCTACACCATCTATCCTAAAACGCACTACGTGACGCCGCGAGAACGTATCGTGCAGGCGATGGAAGAAATCAAAGTTGAGCTGGCAGAGCGACGTAAAGTCCTGTTGGCAAATAACAAACTGCTGGAAGAACAGCGCTTAAGTCAGCGTACCCAGTTCGATTTGGAAATGATGAATGAGCTGGGTTACTGCTCGGGGATTGAAAACTACTCCCGCTATCTGTCCGGGCGCGGCCCTGGCGAGCCGCCGCCGACGCTGTTTGATTACCTGCCTGCCGATGGCCTGCTGGTGGTGGATGAATCCCACGTGACTATCCCGCAAATTGGCGGCATGTATCGCGGTGATCGGGCGCGTAAAGAAACCCTGGTCGAATACGGATTCCGTCTGCCGTCGGCGCTGGATAACCGTCCGCTCAAATTTGAAGAGTTCGAGGCGCTGGCTCCGCAAACTATCTACGTTTCGGCGACGCCGGGCAACTATGAGCTGGAGAAATCCGGTGATGAAGTGGTCGATCAGGTGGTACGACCGACCGGCCTGCTGGATCCGGTCATTGAGGTGCGTCCGGTGGCGACGCAGGTTGACGATCTGCTGTCGGAGATCCGCACCCGTGCGGCGATTAACGAACGTGTGCTGGTCACCACGCTGACCAAACGGATGGCAGAAGACCTCACAGAATACCTCGAAGAACATGGCGAGCGGGTGCGTTATCTGCACTCTGACATCGATACTGTGGAACGCATGGAAATCATTCGTGACCTGCGTCTGGGCGAGTTTGACGTGCTGGTGGGTATCAACCTTTTACGTGAAGGTCTGGACATGCCTGAGGTCTCCCTGGTGGCGATTCTGGACGCAGACAAAGAAGGATTCCTGCGTTCTGAACGTTCGCTTATCCAGACCATCGGTCGTGCGGCGCGAAACATCAACGGTAAGGCTATTCTCTACGGCGATAAAATTACCGCCTCAATGGCTAAAGCGATTGGTGAAACCGAACGTCGTCGTGAGAAACAGCAACTCTACAACGAAGAGCACGGTATTACGCCGCAGGGCCTGAATAAGAAAGTAGTCGATATTCTGGCGCTGGGTCAGAATATTGCGAAGACCAAGGCGAAAGGTAAAGGGAAGTCACGCGCAGGCGCGAAGTCTGAAGTTGTGGAACTGGATATGACGCCAAAAGCGCTGCAGCAGAAGATTCACGAGCTGGAAGGGCAGATGATGCAGCATGCGCAGAATCTTGAATTTGAAGAGGCAGCGACGATCCGCGACCAGTTGCATCAACTGCGCGAGTTGTTTATCGCAGCATCGTAAGAGTGTGCCGGATGCGGGGTAAACCCCTTATCCGGCCTACGGCAAAGATCGCGTCCGTAGGTCGGATGTCGGAGCGGAGCGTTTGGTAGGCCTGATAAGCGCCGCGCATCAGGTAAATCCGTTTAGCCTAGCGCCTGCACCGCTTTCTCCAGCGCACTATGCAATAGCTGGCGGTCATGGCGGTAGGGAATATCGCTGGCTTCCAGCACTTCCTGAATGACAACGCGGTCGGTAACGACGGAAGCATCCACTTTCGGACCCACTACTACCGCATCAATCACTTTCTTCCCGACGTACTGTTCAATAATGGCCAGCTTATCGCTAAGCGTCAGGCTGGCTGCTGGCAGGCTTAATTCGCGCCCCAGATTGCCTATATAGACCATCGGGGCCGGTGTGCGACGTAACGCCTGCGCCAGCTCGTCTAGCAACAGGATCGGCATCAGGCTGGTGTAAAAACTGCCTGGTCCTATCAGAATCAAATCCGCTTCGGCGATAGCCTCTACTGCTTCCCGCGTGGTGGGGACTTTTGGCGATAGCATTAGCTCCTGAGGCGGGATAGTAAGCTGATCGATATTCACTTCGCCATAGACTTCATGCCCCTGATCGTCGATAGCCATCAAATCCACCGGCAGCTCCGACATCGGAATTAAATGCGCATCTACCTTCAACAGGCTTCGAATTAAATTGATGGCTTCCAGAGGCCGCACGCTGAGGTGATCGAGCGCTTTTAACATCAGATTTCCGAGGTTATGCCCGGAAAGTTCGCCATTCCCGCCAAAACGGTACTCAAACATCGCGGATGCGACGCTGGGCTGGGTAATTAACTGGTTCAGACAGTTACGCATGTCTCCCCAGGCTATCCCGCCTTCAGAGCGACGAATACGACCTGTCGAGCCGCCGTTATCCGTGGTGGTGACGATACCCGTCAGGCGTGAGCCTAGAGGGGAAAGTGAGGAGAGAACGCGTCCTAATCCATGCCCTCCGCCGAGAGCGACAACGCGGTCCAGATCTGCCAGCGTGCGAGTGCGCATATATTTTCCTGATATCAATTGATCGGCGTTACAGTAACGTAAATAGCGTGTTTTCAGCAATTATCCAGTCGGCATCTGCCGTAATTTTTTTCTGCGGTCTACTCCTTTCTGGCGAGATCCACCTGATGGCAAGATGATGTATATCAATGCAAAACTGTGATTTTTGCTTATTCTGTAGCGAAATTGCACGATCATGTCGTTATGTATGTATTTATATAGCGAAAGTGTACATGGCAAAAGCGTCATTTACACGCTAGTATCGGCATAACCACTAAGTACTCTTAATAATTTGAGTTGCCGGAAGCCAACGCATCTGCAACACGAAGTATGACGAGTATAAACACTCTAGCCTCTGCACCTGGGTCAAATGATACGGTGCTTTGGCCGTGACAAGACTTGAAAAAGTTTGTCACCAGGGCGCAGGAAGAAATGACTACGTCTCCCGTATTTGGAAAGGTGTACATGGGCTCTCAACTTACCGATGCTTTCGCACGTAAGTTTTACTACTTACGTTTGTCGATTACCGATGTGTGTAACTTTCGTTGCACCTACTGCCTGCCGGATGGCTATAAGCCCGGTGGGGTCACCAATAACGGCTTTCTGACCGTTGATGAAATTCGCCGTGTCACGCGCGCGTTCGCCAGTCTGGGAACGGAAAAAGTGCGTCTGACAGGGGGCGAACCTTCACTGCGTCGCGACTTTACTGACATTATCGCCGCCGTGCGCGAAAACGACGCCATCCGTCAGATTGCGGTAACCACCAATGGTTATCGTCTGGCTCGCGATGCTGCTGCCTGGCGCGATGCCGGACTGACCGCGCTCAACGTCAGCGTCGACAGCCTGGATGCCCGTCAGTTTCATGCCATTACCGGGCAGGACAAGTTTCAACAGGTGATGGCAGGCATTGACGCCGCCTTTGATGCGGGTTTTGAAAAAGTGAAAGTCAACACCGTGCTGATGCGCGACGTAAACCATCATCAACTGGACACCTTCCTTGCGTGGATCCAACCTCGGCCAATCCAACTGCGTTTTATTGAACTGATGGAAACGGGCGAGGGCAGCTCTCTCTTCCGTAAACACCATATCTCCGGACAGGTACTTCGCGATGAGCTGCTGCGTCGCGGCTGGATCCACCAGATCCGACAGCGCAGCGACGGCCC
The DNA here is from genome assembly GCF_000398825.1 of Citrobacter sp. KTE30. Classification (NCBI taxonomy): domain Bacteria; kingdom Pseudomonadati; phylum Pseudomonadota; class Gammaproteobacteria; order Enterobacterales; family Enterobacteriaceae; genus Citrobacter; species Citrobacter sp. KTE30. Next base: position 1,312,460 of record NZ_KB976055.1, read on the forward strand.
GGCTCAGGTTTTCTGCCATCCTGATTATGTTGGCGAAATTGGTCTGATCATGCCTTATGAGAAAGACTTCTGCGCCACCTGTAATCGTCTGCGCGTTTCCTCTGTTGGCAAGCTTCATCTGTGTTTATTTGGTGAAGGCGGCGTAAGCCTGCGTGATTTGCTGGAAGATGACGCTCAGCAGCCGGCGCTGGAAGAACGTATTTCAGCCGCGCTGCTGGAGAAAAAGCAGACCCATTTCCTGCATCAGAACAATACCGGTATTACGCAAAACTTATCTTACATTGGCGGCTGATCGCTAAAAGGAGTTTTTCATGAGTCAGGTAAGCGCTGAATTTATCCCGACACGCATTGCTATTCTTACTGTTTCCAACCGTCGCGGCGAAGAAGATGACACCTCCGGCCATTATCTGCGTGACTCGGCGCAAGAAGCGGGTCATCAGATTGTCGATAAGGCGATTGTCAAAGAAAACCGTTACGCCATCCGCGCCCAGGTTTCTGCCTGGATTGCCAGTGATGATGTACAGGTAGTGCTCATTACCGGCGGTACCGGGTTAACCGAAGGGGACCAGGCGCCGGAAGCGCTGCAACCGCTGTTTGACAGAGAAGTTGAAGGGTTTGGCGAAGTCTTCCGTATGCTGTCGTTTGAAGAGATTGGCACCGCGACGCTGCAATCCCGCGCGATTGCCGGAGTGGCCAATAAAACGCTGATTTTCGCCATGCCGGGTTCGACCAAAGCGTGTCGTACCGCCTGGGAAAATATCATTGCGCCGCAGCTTGATGCCCGTACGCGTCCGTGTAATTTCCACCCACATTTGAAGAAATAAGTATGTCGCAACTGACTCATATTAACGCCGCTGGCGAAGCGCATATGGTGGATGTCTCCGCCAAAGCGGAAACTGTACGCGAGGCGCGTGCTGAAGCATTCGTGACTATGCGTAGCGAAACGCTGGCGATGATTATCGATGGCAGCCACCATAAAGGTGATGTATTCGCCACGGCGCGTATTGCGGGTATTCAGGCCGCCAAACGTACCTGGGATCTTATCCCGCTGTGCCATCCGCTGATGCTGAGTAAGGTGGAAGTCAATCTTCACGCTGAACCGGAGCACAACCGCGTACGGATTGAAACGCTGTGTCGCCTGACCGGTAAAACCGGCGTTGAAATGGAAGCGTTAACGGCGGCCTCCGTGGCGGCGTTGACCATCTACGATATGTGCAAAGCGGTGCAAAAGGATATGGTGATTGGTCCGGTGCGTCTGCTGGCAAAAAGCGGCGGCAAGTCCGGAGATTTTAAGGTAGATGCGCATGATTAAGGTTCTCTTCTTTGCTCAGGTACGCGAACTGGTAAACACCGATGCGCTAGAGGTTGCTGCCGAGTTTGCAACGGTAGAAGCGCTGCGCAAGCATCTTGCGGCAAAAAGCGATCGCTGGGCGTTGGCGCTGGAAGACGGCAAGCTGCTGGCGGCGGTAAACCAGACGCTGGTCGATTTTGACCATCCCCTTAACTCAGGTGACGAAGTTGCTTTCTTCCCACCGGTAACCGGAGGCTAAGATGGCGGAAACGCGAATTGTTGTTGGCCCTGCGCCGTTTCGCGTCGGGGATGAGTATCCCTGGCTGGCAGAGCGTGATGAAGACGGCGCGGTGGTCACTTTCACCGGTAAAGTACGCAATCACAATCTCGGTGACAGCGTTAAGGCGTTAACGCTGGAACACTATCCGGGAATGACCGAAAAAGCGCTGGCGGAGATTGTCGACGAAGCGCGTTTGCGCTGGCCGCTGGGTCGGGTGACGGTTATTCATCGCATTGGCGAACTGTGGCCGGGTGACGAAATCGTGTTTGTTGGCGTGACCAGTGCGCATCGCAGCAGCGCGTTTGATGCCGGGCAGTTCATTATGGATTACCTGAAAACCCGCGCGCCGTTCTGGAAGCGCGAGGCCACGCCGGAAGGTGAGCGCTGGGTTGATGCCCGCGACAGCGATAAGCTAGCAGCAAAACGCTGGTAGAGTACAATAGTTGTAGGCTCATACTGATTCAGGAGATTGTCATGGACCGATTCCCACGATCCGATTCTATTGTACAGGCCCGTTCCGGCCTGCAAACGTATATGGCGCAGGTGTACGGCTGGATGACCTGCGGACTGTTGCTGACGGCGTTTATCGCCTGGTATGCGGCAAATACACCCGCGGTGATGATGTTTGTCTTCTCCAGCAAAATCACCTTCTTTGGCCTGATCATCGCTCAACTGGCGCTGGTGTTCGTCCTGTCCGGTATGGTGCAAAGGCTGAGCGCGGGTATGGCGACCACGCTGTTTATGCTCTATTCGGCATTAACCGGGCTGACGCTATCAAGCATTTTTATCGTCTATACCTACTCGTCCATAGCCAGCACCTTTGTGGTTACCGGAGGGATGTTCGGGATCATGAGTTTGTATGGCTACACCACCAAACGTGATCTGAGCGGCTTCGGCAATATGCTGTTTATGGCGCTGATCGGTATTGTGCTGGCCTCACTGGTTAACTTTTGGCTGAAGAGCGAAGCGCTGATGTGGGCGGTGACCTATATCGGGGTGATTGTGTTTGTTGGTCTGACCGCCTATGACACGCAGAAGTTGAAAAATATCGGTGAGCAGATTGACCTGCGCGACAGCTCCAATCTGCGTAAATACGCGATTCTTGGGGCCTTAACGCTGTATCTGGACTTCATCAACCTGTTCCTGATGCTGCTGCGTATTTTCGGCAATCGTCGTTAATTCTCTGTTGCCGGATGGCGCTGCGTTTATCCGGCCTACCGCTTGGTATCAAAAGTAGGCCGGATAAAGCGTTAAGCCGCATCCGGAACTATATACACTATCATTTCGCCATCGCCTTCTCGTTTTTTACCCGCAACTTTTTTGCCCGACTCTCCAGCAGCAAATAACACACCAGTGCCAGAAGCAGCGGAATAAAATAGTACAACACGCGATACGCGAGCAGGGCAGCAATGATCGTTCCCTGAGACGTGTCCTCTCCTGCCAGCAGCGCCATAAACACCGCTTCCAGCACGCCGATCCCCGCGGGAATATGCACGATTACGCCGGCAATACTGCTCACCAGCAGCACGCCCAGCACGAAGAAATAATCGATATTCTGACCGAGCAACAACCAGATAATCGCCCCCATTACCATCCAGTTCGCACTGGATATCGTCATTTGCGCGAGGGCAAATTTCCAGGAGGGCAGCACCAGTTTTTGGCCCTTGATGGTGATGTGACGATGTTTAGCGAAGGCGCAAAACCACAGATAAACAACAATAATCAGCAGCAGCGCAATGCCTAAGATGCGCAATGTGCCTTCATCGATATACCAGTGTGCGGGCAGTTCGACGACGCCGAAGGTAAATATAAAACCGCCCAGCAGAATATAGCCCAGCCAGTTAGTGGTAATACTCAGCGAAAAAATCCGCGTTATTGTACCCCCCGGCAATCCGAGGCGCGAGTAAAGGCGATAACGCATCCCTATACCACCCACCCAGGTGCTCAACGTCAGGTTGAAGGCGTAACAGATAAACGACACCAGCATGACCTGGCGTTTTGCCAGTTTGTGGCCGCAGTAGTAGCGCCCGAGCAGATCATAACAGCCGTAAAGTAAATAACTGACGATCACCAACCCCACGGCGCTGAGCAGGGCGATCCGATTGTAATCGCGAATTACCGTCCACACTTCCTGCCAGTTGACCTTGCTGGCATAAACAACCAGCAGCACGATCACCGCAATAAAAAACAGCCATGTGAGGATCTTTTTCGCTAACCGCCAGCGTCGGTGGCTTTTTGCCATCAGGTTTTCCCTCCTGCATCCTCTGTTTGTATACGGTCCTGAGTTTCCAGAGCGGGCTGCGCGGGCGGCTCTACCTCGGCCAGATGCGGGGTATGCGCCGGCAGCCAGCCGACCAGCGCCGGGAAGTGGCGTAAAAAGTGGAAGGCCAGTACGCTCTTGGTCAGGTTCCACCAGGTGCGTTTTGGCAGCATGGATTCATCAACCCGCTTGCAGTCCTGCGCAATAATAGGGTTCAGGTTGTCACGCAGGGTCTGATTAAACGTGCGGTCATGAATAATCAGATTTGCCTCCAGATTCAGTGACAGGCTCAGTGGATCAAGATTGCTGGAGCCCACCGTCGCCCAGTGATCGTCCATCAGCGCCACTTTGCCATGCAGAGGTTTACGGCGGTATTCATAGACATGGACGCCGCCTTTTACCAGATAGTTGTACAGCAGGCGGGCGCCCACTTTCACAATCGGCATATCCGGTTCACCCTGCACGATGAGTTTTACCCGCACGCCCCGTCGGGCCGCTTTACGCAGGGCATGCAGAAAGCGATAGCCGGGAAAGAAGTAGGCATTGGCGATGATCACTTCCCGCCGTGCCTGGGTCAGCATTTTCAGATAGTGGCGTTCAATATCATCACGATGTTCTTCGTTATCGCGCCAGACGAACAGCGCCTGCGCTTCGCCGGGGCGATGATTGTCGATTGCCCGGTGATGACGTCGCCACCAGCGTCGTACAGCACTCTGTCCGGGCAAGTTTTCCAGCACGAATTTCAGAATGTCAGCAACGACTGGACCTTCAACGCGCACGGCGTAATCCTGCTTGGCCTCCGGACCGTAATCAGACATGTGCTCAGCGGAGTAATTGATGCCGCCAACAAAGGCAACACGATCATCAATGACCACAATTTTGCGATGCATACGGCGAAAGAGATTAGTGCGCATCCCGAACAGACGCGGACGCGGATCGTAGTAGCGGAAAACAACGCCGGCTACGGTGAGCTCTTCGACAAAACTGTCGCTAAGATCCGGCGAGCCGTAGCCATCCAGCAGCACCTCTGCTTTGATTCCTCGCCGGGCGGCTTCGAGCAACGCGGCATGCAGCTGTTTTCCTACCGCATCTTCAAACCAGATAAAGGTCTCGAGGATTATTTTTTGCTGCGCCTGTTCAATGGCGTCAAAGACGGCGGGGTAGAATTGATCGCCGTTTTCCAGTAGTTGAATTTGATTGCCTTCACGCCAGCCATATTTCATAAATGAATCTCCGCACTCAGAGGGGCATGATCGGACAAATGTCGCCAGTGACGCAGCGCCAGCGTCGTTGGGGTACTGGCATTCGCGTTTTTCACATAGATCCTGTCCAGACGCAGCAGGGGAAACTGCACCGGAAATGTTCGCGCCGGGCGGCCGTGGGCGCGGGTAAAAATCTCGTCAAGGCCAGCTTTGGCTTTCAACGGGCGATTGGCCGTTTGCCGCCAGTCGTTAAAATCCCCGGCAATCACCACCGGCTCCGCGTCGGGCAGGGCGTTAACCCAGTCTGCCAGCATCGCGAGCTGGGCCTGGCGGTGAGCTTCACGCAGGCCGAGGTGCACACACATCACATGGATGGGGTGGGAGAGCATTGGCGGTACGATTCGGCAGTAAAGGACTCCGCGCTTTTCACTCGCGCCGACCGACACATCACGATTTTCATAATGCTCAATGGGATACCGCGACAGCACAGCATTACCGTGATGTCCCTGCGGGTACACGGCGTTACGCCCGTAGGCGAAGTCGCTCCACATCGTGTCCGCCAGAAATTCGTAGTGGCTGGTATCCGGCCAGTTCTCAATGTGCAGCGAATGAGCTTCGTGCGCACCCATCACTTCCTGCAAGCATACAATGTCTGCACCGACCGTTCTGACGGCCTCCCTTAGCTCAGGTAAAATAAAACGCCGGTTGAAGGCGGTGAACCCTTTGTGAGTATTAATGGTGAGCACATTGAATGAAAATTGAACTCCCGATCCGCTCATGAGCCTCCCGTTGGCGTCACTTCCTAAATAAAATAGTGTAGTCATCGTCACAAAAAGATGCAGTGTTGCGGAATTTTCCGTAAAGTCCGGTACTCTGAACAATTAGTTGAAAATCCTTCAGGAGAAAAGCCATGAGGTGGCAACAACGTGTTCGTGTCGCAACGGGTCTAAGTTGCTGGCAGATTGTGTTGCATTTACTGGTAGTGGCGTTGCTGGTAATGGGCTGGATGAGCGGCACGCTGGTGCGCGTCGGCCTGGGATTATGCGTCGTTTACGGCGTAACGGTTTTATTAATGCTGGCCTTGCAACGTCACCATGAACAACGCTGGCGTGACGTCGCTGATGTGCTGGAAGAGCTGACTACCACGTGGTATTTCGGTGCCGCAATGATCGTGCTGTGGTTACTGTCGCGCGTGCTGCAAAACAACGTCTTGCTGGCACTGGCGGGTCTGGTGATCCTGGCCGGACCCGCCGTGGTCTCGCTGCTGGCGAAAGACAAAAAGCTACATCACCTTACGTCGAAACATCGCATACGCCGCTGAGCCGGTTGTGGCCGCTATCACCAACAGCGGCCACAAACTTCCCCAGACAATCTGCAGACTCGCATCCTTCAGGTAAATCTGTTTCGTGATGTCCGTAAAATGGCGGATCGGGTTTATCCACGTCAGATTCTGCAACCAGACCGGCATGTTTTCGACCGGTGAGACGTAGCCCGAGAGTAAAATCGCCGGCATCATAAACACAAACACGCCGATAAACGCTTGCTGCTGGGTGGCGCACAGCGATGAAATCAGCAGACCAAAGCCGACCAGCGACAGCCCGTAAATTACCATTGTGAAATAGAACAACCCCAGTGAACCGGCAAATGGAATGTCATAAGCCCAGATACCAATTGCCAGCACAATGGTGGCCTGAAAGGTGGCCACAATCAGCGCGGGAACTGCTTTGCCGATGAAAATCTGCCAGGTGGTAAGCGGGGAGACCAGCAGCTGATCCAGCGTGCCTTGTTCGCGCTCACGGGCAACCGAGAGCGAGGTGACGATCATTACGCCGATAGTGGTGATCATGGCGATCAGCGACGGCACCACGAACCATTTATAATCCAGATTCGGGTTGTACCAGTTACGCACGACCAGCTCGCTGTTGTTTGGTTTCGGCTTGCCGTCCATCAGCTCCTGCTGATACGTCTTAACGATTTGCTGCAGGTAATTGGCGGCAATTTGCGCGCTGTTGGAGTTACGCCCGTCGAGGATAATCTGCATAGGAGCTTGCTGGAAGGTGTCCAGGTTGCGCGAAAAATTGGCCGGGAAGCGCACCAGCAGCAGGGCTTTTTGCGTATCGATGGTAGGCTTAATCTCCTGCGGGCTTTTCAGCAGCAGAACATGCGTAAAAGCGCTGGCGCGGGCGAAGCGCTGGGTAAGCTCAACCGAATGTTTACCGTTGTCTTCGTTATAGATAGCGATCGTGGCGTTGGTGACTTCCAGCGTTGCCGCGAACGGGAACAGGATCACCTGAATCAGCACCGGTAAAATCAGAATGGCTCGCGTCTGCGGTTCGCGTAATAGCGATTGCAGCTCTTTGCGAATTAATGTCCATAAGCGATGAAACATGCCCGTCCCCTTAATCCAGCCGACGTTTGGTTTTAAGCCACGTCAGGCCAATAAACATCACCGCCGAAGCGATTAAAAACAGCACGTTAATAATCAGCACCACCGGAATATTTCCCGCCAGAAACAGGCTTTGCAGGGTACTGACGAAATAACGCGCCGGAATAATGTAGGTTACCGCCCGGATAATCGCGGGCATGCTGTCTATCTGGAAGATAAAACCTGACAGCATAATCGAGGGCAGGAAAGCGGCGTTCAGCGCGACCTGCGCGGCGTTAAACTGGTTGCGGGTGATGGTGGAAATAAGCAACCCCATGCCAAGCGTACTGAGCAGAAACAGGCTGGTAATGAAAAACAGGATCAGCAACGAGCCGCGATAGGGCACGCCAAGAATAAATACCGACACCAGCATACACAGCAGCATCGCCAGCATGCCGAGGAAATAATAGGGGATCAGTTTACACAGCAGTAATTCGACGCGGGTGACTTCGGTAGAAAGCAGTGCCTCCATGGTTCCGCGTTCCCATTCGCGCGCCACCACTAATGAGGTGAGGATCGCGCCAATCACCGTCATGATGATGGTTACCGCCCCGGGAATAATAAAGTGCTGGCTGATGGCCGCCGGGTTAAACCAGTAGCGTGTTTGCACGTCGATCAAAGGCTCGAACGATTCCCCACGATCTTCCGCCCGCTGTTGCTGCCAAATCTGCCAGATGCCTTCGACATAACCCTGCACAAAGTTGGCGGTATTGGGTTCGCTGCCATCGGTGATCACCTGGATCGGTGCCACGTCATTAGGTCGCGCCATCTGCTGGGCAAAATCCACAGGGATCACCACCAGCCCACGAATGCGCCCGGCCTGCATTTTTTCAATCAATTCCTGCCGGTTATCGCTGATGGTGGCGTCAATATACGGCGAGCCGGTCATGGTATGGGTAAAATCCAACGCCTCTTCGCTTTGCTGTTCGAGCAAAATCCCGACCCGCAGCTTGCTGGAGTCGAGGTTTATCCCGTAGCCGAAGATAAACAGCAGCAGCAGCGGGATCACCACCGCAATCAGCCAACTGCTGGGATCGCGAACGATCTGGCGCGTCTCTTTCACGCACAGCGCACGTACGCGACGCCAGGAGAGAGCGGAGTTACTCATGCGTATGCTCCTTATCCCAGTCATTGATTAGCGTAATGAATGCCTGCTCCATGGTCGGGTCCGGAGTGTCGCTGTCGGCAGCCTGAGCTTTCAGGTCGTCCGGTGTTCCGCTGGCAATCAGTTTGCCGCGATACACCAACCCGATGCGATCGCAGTATTCCGCCTCGTCCATAAAGTGGGTGGTCACCATCACCGTGACGCCTTTTTCCACCATGCTGTTGATATGCAACCAGAACTCACGACGGGTGAGGGGATCGACCCCGGAAGTGGGTTCATCAAGGAACAGAATGTCGGGTTCATGCATCAGCGAGCAGGCCAGCGCCAGACGCTGCTTAAACCCCAGCGGCAGTTCGTCGGTGGCGTGGGAAGCGATACTCTTCAGGCCAAATGCCTCGCTCATTCGATCGATTTTCTCCTTCTGCGCCCGACCACGCAGGCCGTAGACGCCGGAGAAAAAGCGCAGATTTTGTTCAACCGTCAGGTTACCGTACAGGGAGAATTTCTGCGCCATATAACCCAGATGCTGACGCGCTTTGCCGGAGCTGACTTTCAGGTCCATATCCAGCACCAGCGCTTTGCCGGAAGTGGGGACCAGCAGGCCGCACATCATTTTAAAGGTGGTGGATTTGCCGGCACCGTTGGGTCCTAACAGACCAAAAATCTCGCCGCGCTGTACGGAAAAGTCTACGTGGTCGGTCGCGGCAAAATCGCCAAACTTCTTGGTCAGCGCTTTGGCTTCGATCACCGTTTCGCCAGGCGTGCCTTCTACGGTATGCAGGATAGCGCCCAGCGGGGATTCCGATGTTCCGGCTCCGCCGAGTAAATCGATAAAGGCATCTTCGAAGCGGGGTGCAGTTTCATTGATGGTTATCTGCGGCATGCCGTCAGCGTTTTGGATCTGCTGAGCTGTCGCCTCTTTTTTCAGGATTAAACGGACGGATTTCCCCTGAATCATTCCGTCGCTGACCAGCGGTAGTTTTAACGCGCGTTGTAGCAGTCGGCGGTTATTTTCCTGCGGACTGCTCATCAGGAAGCTGCGACCAGCCATGGTTTGCGTAAGCTGAGTAGGATCGCCCTGGTATAACAATTCGCCTTCGTTCATCAGCAGCACATCACGGCATTGCTCTGCTTCATCCAGATACGACGTACTCCAGAGGATCAGCATGCCGTCTCCGGCCAGTTCGTGGACCATTTGCCACAGTTCGCGACGGGAAATTGGGTCGACACCCACACCTGGCTCATCCAGCAGCAACACTTTGGGTTCGCCGACCAGCGTACAGGCTAGCCCGAGCTTCTGCTTCATGCCGCCGGAAAGTTTGCCGGCCAGTCGTCCGGTAAATGGCCCCAGCGAGGTAAACTCCAGTAGTCGGGCAAAGGTTTTTTCTCGCGCCTCACCGGTGACGCTACGCAAATCAGCATAGAGATTGAGGTTCTCCATGACGGTTAAATCTTCATACAGGCCAAATTTCTGCGGCATATAGCCCAGTACCGCATGCAGCGCGCTGTCGTCCTTGATAGGGTCAAAGCCAATCACCGCAGCACTTCCGGCATCGGGTTTTAACAATCCCGCCAGCATGCGCATCAACGTGGTTTTCCCCGCGCCGTCCGGCCCGACAAGTCCGGTCACGTAGCCTGCATGCACGGTGCAGTCGAGCGGGGCAACGGCCGGTTTTTCCATTCCGGCAAAGTTTTTTGTCAGCCCTTTGAGCGTAATAACGGCATCATTCATGCCGTGCCTCGTCACTGAATTTGATCGTTACCGGCATTCCCTGGCGCAGCGCATCGTCCGCGTCGGTTACGACAATTCGCAGGCGATACACCAGATCGGTGCGCAGATCAGGAGTCTCGACCGTTTTCGGCGTAAATTCGGCGGTTGGTGACACAAAGCCGATTTTGCCGTGATACGGTTTGTCCGGGCGACCGTCGGTATAGAGCAGGATCTCACGTCCTGGCTGCGCCTGGCTCAGATTGCGTTCGTCAACGTAGGCGCGGACCCATACCGGACGCGTGAGCGACAGCGTCAGTACCGTGCTCCCTTCGTTCAGCATGCTGCCGGGTTCAACCGCGCGGGTGAGAAGCGTGCCGTCAGATGGCGAGGTCAGCGTGGTATCATGCAAATTAAGTTCTGCCTGTGCCAGCTCTGCCTGAGCTTGTTCGAGCGTGGCTTTTGCCTGCTCGATGTCCTGCACACGATTACCGCTGCGATATTGCGTGAGTTTATCCTGCGCGGATTTCAGTGAAGCTAACGCCTGATCGCGAGATGAACGCGCGTTTTCCAGATCGTTGGCAGAAATGGTACGGCTTTTCCACAATCCTACCTGCCGATTGTAAAAATTCTGCGCGTAATCATAGGCGGCCTGCGCCTGTTTGACTGCCGCCGCGGTTTGCGCGATCTCTTCTTCGCGATACCCTGCCAGCATCAGATCGTATTGCGCCTGCGCGGCGGCAACGTTGGCTTTTGCCTGCATCAATGCGTTTTCATACGGTGCGCGGTCCAGTTTACCCAGCACCTGACCGGCGGTAATCGCATCGCCTTCATCAACCGCCAGCGAGGCCAGTCTGCCGCCGACGCGAAAACTCAGGTTGACGCTACGGATATCGACATTGCCGTATAGCGTCAGGCTGTTATCTTGCCGACTCTGATACCACCACGTTCCACCGGCAATCACGGCAACGAGGGCCGCGATAACCAGCCCGAGAACGACAGGTTTTTTCATGACTCCAGACTCCTTTGCGTTAAACCTTGCAGAATAAGATCGATGTGACAGGTGATCGTTTGGTCAATCAGCGCGGTTTTATCCTCATCAAATTGTGACCAGCCCGTACGCAACAGAATGGTTTCTTTCCCCAGACGAAAAGCCAGCACCTCGCCGAGTATGGCGTGGGTATGCAGAATCATTTGGGTATCGTTGGCATCGCCGCCGGTATAGGCGGCAATCAGGCGCGTCAGGTGTGTATGCAGCGGATTGATAACCTGGTCGTGCACCAGTTGATAAGCCGCAGTGGGGGAAAGCTGTTCACGCGAGATAAATTTGCTCAGGTTAACGGTGTCGTCCTGGGTTAACAGCATGATCATATTTTTGCAGGCGCGCAGGATCAGTTCACGCATCGCGCCACGATCCGGTTCTGGCTGAGCGAATAAACGCTCGGCCTCTGCAGCGTGCGGACGAAACTGTGAGCCGATAAAATCTGCAATCCACTGGGCGCAGGCGAGATATAAATCCTCTTTTGAGCCAAAATAGTAGGTGATAGCCGCAATGTTTTGCCCGGCCTGTGCAGCGATATCGCGCGTCGTGGCGTGCAGACCATACTCGCCGAATTGCGCCAATGCGGCGGCAATGAGCTGGTTCTTCGCCTGTTCACCTTTGGTTGTCATGGTGGGTGTATTCATGGCACGACTCTGATCTTAATCAATCGATTGATTAAGAATATGACTGATGTGCAGCCTTGTCCAGTCCGGACGGTTATTTTCCAGTGAAGGGATAATTTATGCGGCACATCACAAAAACTGCTACACTCCGCCCCTTCATGACATTGTGGTTTTTGTCATCTCTATTGTATGTATCTCCCTGAAAACGACACCGGTAACGGTCAGGGCGGTTCGGAGTTGTTATGTCTTTTGATTCCCTTGGTTTAAACCCTGAAATTTTACGTGCCGTTGCCGAGCAGGGTTACCGTGAACCTACCCCTATTCAGCAGCAGGCTATTCCTGCCGTGCTGGAAGGCCGCGATCTGATGGCCAGCGCCCAGACCGGTACGGGGAAAACAGCAGGTTTTACCCTGCCGCTGTTGCAGCACCTGATCACCAATCAGCCGCATGGTAAAAGCCGTCGTCCGGTTCGTGCGCTGATCCTCACGCCAACCCGTGAACTGGCGGCCCAGATTGGCGAAAACGTACGTGATTACAGTAAGTATCTGAATATTCGCTCGCTGGTGGTCTTCGGCGGCGTCAGCATTAACCCGCAGATGATGAAGCTGCGTGGCGGTGTGGATGTGCTGATTGCCACCCCGGGTCGTTTACTCGATCTGGAGCACCAGAATGCGGTAAAACTGGATCAGGTGGAGATCCTGGTACTGGATGAAGCTGACCGCATGCTGGATATGGGCTTTATTCACGATATTCGTCGCGTTCTGGCAAAACTGCCGGCAAAACGTCAGAACCTGCTGTTCTCGGCAACGTTCTCTGATGACATTAAGTCGCTGGCCGAAAAACTGCTGCATAACCCGCTGGAAATCGAAGTGGCGCGTCGTAATACCGCGTCCGAGCAGGTAACTCAGCATGTTCATTTCGTCGATAAAAAACGTAAACGTGAACTGTTGTCACAGATGATTGGTCAGGGCAACTGGCAGCAGGTGCTGGTGTTTACCCGTACCAAACATGGCGCGAACCATCTGGCAGAACAGCTGAATAAAGACGGCATCCGCAGTGCGGCAATCCACGGTAATAAATCTCAGGGGGCACGTACACGTGCGCTGGCTGATTTTAAATCCGGTGATATTCGCGTGCTGGTAGCGACCGATATTGCCGCGCGCGGCCTGGACATTGAAGAATTGCCGCATGTGGTGAACTACGAGTTGCCAAACGTCCCGGAAGATTACGTGCACCGTATTGGTCGTACCGGTCGTGCGGCCGCTACTGGCGAAGCGTTGTCTCTGGTGTGCGTCGATGAACATAAGCTGTTGCGCGACATCGAGAAGCTGCTGAAAAAAGAGATCCCGCGTATTGCAACGCCAGGCTATGAGCCAGACCCGTCCATCAAAGCCGAGCCGATCCAGAATGGTCGCCAGCAGCGTGGCGGCGGCGGCCGTGGTCAGGGTGGAGCAGGGCGTGGCCAACAGCCGCGTCGTCAGGATGGCGGTGCGCCAAAAGCGAAACCGCGTAGCGGCGAAGGCAAACCGGCAGGCGATAAGCCTCGTCCGCCGCGCCGTCCGCGCAAACCGTCTTCCGCCCAGTAATTCACCTTGCTGTCTGGCAGTATAAACACGCTATCCGGTCTACACAGGGTGTAGGCCGGACAGGTCAATCACTCCCCCGAACTTTGCGATTTCAGCACGATTGAGCAGGTATATCGTCCTGCCGGGTGAATCGAAATCGTCGTCTCAAATACTTTCCCGTCCCTGTCCAGATAACGACGCACAATTCTCATCGCTGGCGAATCAGGCGCTACGTTGAGGATCTTTGCCACCTTTTTGGGCACACCGACAGCCGTAATAGTCTGATGCACCTCATGGCTTTTGATGCCGTAATGCGTTTCGATCAAGTCGCTGATTAATGAGTGTGGATCGTCACGGATGTAGGTGCGCAGTTTAGCGTAATCCGTGCTGGCATAGCTGTCCGTCCAGCAGATCGGTGCGTCGGGGTTTTGCGCATCTTCGCGAGTGCTGGCAATGTGCAGCCATCGAGAACCTGGCGGGCAGCCAATCATCTGGGACAACTCTATGTCCGCCACAATCTCATCGATTTTCTTGATGACGCGCAGATTGTTTTTGGCCAGCAGCAACAGATCCTCAAGATGCGATAGCGGGTGATTGACGCCGTTCGCCTTAGGTTCGCAAACGCGAGTACCCGCACCTTTACGCCGTGAAATCAGACCTTGCTCTGTTAATTCCCTCAACGCCTCACGCATGGTGTGGCGGCTGACCTGCCATGTTTCGCACAGTTCCATTTCCGTTGGAAACAGCGATCCGGGGGCAAAGGTCCCCACCGAAATTTGCTGCGCCAGTTCACGTGCTATTCGCTTGTACAGAGATTCTTTCATCGCGGTTTCATCAAAATATTAGTGATCTTTATCACGAAAATTTGTACGGACTATTCCCTACATTTCTTATGAATACTATAAATGTCCGTACATTCAAATGTACGGACATTTAATTATGTCTGGACATTGTGTCGGCGTTTGAATATCTAAAAAACGACCGTAAACACGCATCTTATCACTATCAGATTTTCCAGGGGGATTTATGGCTTCGAATGTACTTGATTCTGTTCTGTTCAGGGATTCTTTCGGCACACCGGCGATGCGCGCGGTGTTTGACGATCGCGAGCTGGTACGCAAATACGTGGAAGTGGAAGTGGCATTAGCTAAAGCCCAGGCACGCTGCGATGTGATACCTGAGGCTGCGGCGCAGGAAATTGCTGAAAAATGTAATGCCGATACGCTCGATTTTGATTTATTACGCCATGAAACCGAAATCGTGGGTTATCCGATCCTACCGCTGGTGCACCAGATTTCTAAACAGGCTGGCGAGTCCGGCGGCTATGTGCACTGGGGGGCAACCACTCAGGACATTATGGACACTGCTGTAGTCCTGCAAATTCGTGATGCTTTTGCGCTCATTGAGTCCGATATGGACAAACTTCGTGCAACGCTGGCCGATCTCTCACGCCGTTATCGTGATACGCCGATGGCCGGGAGAACCCATTTGCAGCAGGCTCTGCCAGTGACCTTCGGTTATAAAACAGCCATCTGGCTGGATATGTTTGAACGTCACGCGGAACGTCTGACTCAGGCGCGTCCTCGTGTATTGGTCGGCGAGTTTGCGGGTGCCGCCGGTACGCTGGCATCGCTGGGGGATAAAGGGCTGGCGGTACAAAAAGCGATGATGGAAGAGCTTGGGCTGAATATCCCAACGTCCACATGGCATGTTGCGCGTGATGGTTTCGCCGAGGCGGTGAATCTGTTAGCGGTGATTACCGGGTCGCTGGGCAAGATTGCCTACGACGTAATGCTGCTGGCAGCAAACGAGTTTGGTGAGCTGTATGAGCCGTTTGTTAAAGGACGCGGTGCCAGCAGTACTATGCCGCAGAAACGCAACCCTATTTCCAGCGAGTTAATGCTGGCCTGTGCCAAAGGCGTTCGCCAACAGGCAGGGCTGATGCTTGATGCAATGGTGCAAGATCTGGAGCGTGCAACCGGGCCGTGGCATGCCGAATGGATTGCTATCCCGGAGAGTTTCGTTCTCAGCGCGGGGGCATTGCATCAGGCTAACTTTATGCTGGCGGGGCTGGTGGTCGATGAAGCGGCGATGAAACGTAACCTCGGTATGACCAACGGATTGATTGTGGCTGAAGCGGTCATGATGGGGTTGGCTCCGTACATTGGTCGTCAGGATGCGCATGATGTGGTGTACGACGCTTGCCGCATCGTCAACGAACAAGGCGGGCGATTAGCGGACGTGCTGAATGCGATGCCATCTGTCTCGGAACGACTTGACCCGCAGTTGATTGAAGAACTGACCGACCCGGCAAATTACCTTGGAATGGCGCCAGCAATGGTGGATCAGGTATTAGCGAGATATATGTCGCGGAAATGAACGCTCTTGGGCTAACGGAATAAGGATATTTTTATGTCAAAAAATTCTGCCACGGGAAAATCCATTCTCTCGTTCCTGATACCGCTGGCGATAGGCGCGATCATTTGGTTTTATCCCGTACCTGCTGGTCTGACGCCTCAGGCCTGGCATATGTTCGCGATATTTGCCGCGACCATAGCCGCGATTCTTACCCAGCCGCTCCCTTCGGGGGCGGTGATGTTGATTGCACTTTGCGTGGTAATTTTCACCAAAACGTTGCCAGAGGCAAAAGCATTGTCAGGTTTTGCATCCGGTACAGTATGGCTCATTTTCTGTGCCTACGTCTTGTCTCTGGGTTTTGTAACCTCGGGATTGGGGAAACGTATTGCGTATAAAATGTTATCGCTCTTTGGTGGCAGCAGCCTGGGTATCGCTTACTCACTGGGGGTTTCCGATCTGATTATGGCCCCGGCAATGCCATCAGTAACCGCGCGTTCCGGGGGGATTATTTTCCCTATCACTCGTTCCATCAATGATGTATTGGGCTCAGCGCCGGGGGCAACGGGCAAGCGTATCGGCGATTTCTTAACCATGGTGTGCTTCCAGTTTACGCCGATTACCGGGGCAATATTTCTCACCGGGATGGCGGCGAATCCGCTGGTAGCGAGTCTGGCGAAATCGTCATTAGGAATAGAGATAACCTGGGGCGGATGGTTTATTTCCGCAGTGGTTCCTGCGATGGTCTGTTTCTGCCTGATGCCGCTATTGGTTTATAAATTATTGGATCCCGAGCTTAAGCGTACGCCGGAGGCGAAAGCGATGGGCAAACAGGCCCTCGGTGAGCTCGGTTCGATGAGCAGCAATGAGAAAAAGGTCGCGTTTGGTTTTGTGCTGGCATTGGTTGGTTGGGGGACCAGCTTGATTACGGGATTGTCTGCCACATCTGTCGGGCTGGGATTGGCTGCGTATCTGTTTGCCTCGGGCGCTGTTAGCTGGAAAAGTTTGCTTAATGACCACGCCGCCTGGGATACGGTGATCTGGTTTAGCGTCATTATTAGTCTGGCGACAGGGCTTGCCGATCTGGGTTTTATTAAATGGATGACCATAAAGTTAGGCAGCGGTATTCAGGGTTTTGGCGCGATCGAGTCCTTTATTGTGTTGGGGATCCTTTACATTTACGTCCATTATCTCTTCGCTACGGCGACCGGGCATGTGGCTGCGCTGTATGCCCCTTTCGCGGCCACGGCGATCGCTGCGGGAGCACCGCCGATGATGGTGGCTATTTGCTTCGGTATCTTTAGTAACCTGATGTGGGGGAATACCGAGTATGGTGGTGGACCTGGCCCCATTTATTTTGCCCAGGGCTATTTTGAACGACCGCGCTTTTACAAAATTAACCTCTGTGTGGTGACGGCAAATGTGATCATCATTTTTGCCGTGGGCATGCTGTGGTGGAAGCTGTTGGGATACTATTAAACGTCAGTGAATTATTGGCCGGACAGGACTCGAACAGCCGTCCGGCCAGGAAAAATGAATTGCGAAACGCTTTCCAGAATGGGGGAAAAAGGTACATCCAGGGCCTGAAATGTGCCACAATAGTGGCTGTTTATACAGTATTTCAGGTTTTCTCATGGCACTAACGGCCGCGTTAAAAGCGCAAATCGCCGCCTGGTATAAGGCGCTTCAGGAACAGATCCCCGACTTTATCCCCCGTGCGCCGCAGCGGCAGATGATTGCTGACGTCGCGAAAACGCTGGCAGGTGAAGAAGGGCGGCATCTGGCGATTGAAGCGCCGACCGGGGTGGGGAAAACTCTGTCGTATCTGATTCCCGGTATTGCCATTGCGCGTGAAGAGCAAAAAACGCTGGTGGTCAGCACCGCCAACGTCGCTTTGCAGGATCAGATCTACAGCAAAGATTTACCGCTGCTGCGCAAAATTATCCCTGACCTGCGTTTTACCGCCGCGTTTGGTCGCGGACGCTATGTCTGCCCGCGTAACTTAGCGGCGCTGGCCAGTACTGAACCCAATCAGCAGGATCTGCTGGCTTTTCTCGACGATGACCTAACGCCCAACAACCAGGAAGAACAAAAGCGCTGCGCCAGGTTAAAAGGCGATCTCGACAGCTACAAGTGGGACGGGCTGCGCGATCACACCGATATCGCCATTGACGACGGACTCTGGCAGCGTCTGAGCACCGATAAAGCTAGCTGTCTGAATCGCAACTGTCACTACTACCGTGAGTGCCCTTTTTTTGTCGCCCGTCGGGAGATTCAGGAAGCTGAAGTGGTGGTGGCTAATCATGCGCTGGTGATGGCGGCGATGGAAAGCGAAGCCGTTTTGCCGGAGCCGAAAAACTTGTTGCTGGTACTTGATGAAGGCCACCATTTGCCGGATGTCGCGCGCGATGCGCTGGAGATGAGCGCGGAAATCAGCGCCCCCTGGTATCGGCTCCAGTTGGATCTGTTTTGCAAATTAGTGGCGACCTGTCTGGAACAGTTTCGCCCGAAAACCACGCCGCCGCTGGCGAATGCCGAGCGTCTGAACGGTCACTGTGAAGAGCTGTATGAACTGATTTCATCGCTCAATAACATTCTTAATCTGTATATGCCTGCTACTCAGGAGGCGGAACACCGCTTTGCGATGGGCGAACTGCCTGCAGAAGTGATGGAGATTTGTCAGCGTCTGGCAAAGCTTACGGAAATGCTACGCGGGCTGGCGGAACTGTTCCTCAACGATCTCAGCGAAAAAACCGGCACTCACGATATTGTGCGTCTGCATCGGGTTATTTTGCAGATGAACCGGGCGCTGGGCATGTTTGAGGCGCAAAGCAAACTGTGGCGGCTGGCATCGCTCGCGCAGTCGTCAGGCGCGCCGGTGAGTAAATGGGCGACGCGCGAGGTGCGTGACGGGCAAATCCACATCTGGTTCCACTGCGTGGGGATCCGTGTGAGCGATCAGCTCGAACGACTGCTGTGGCGTAGCGTCCCGCATATTATTGTCACTTCCGCAACGCTGCGCTCGCTCAACAGCTTCTCGCGTTTGCAGGAGATGAGTGGTCTGAAGGAAAAAGCAGGGGATCGGTTTGTTGCGCTGGATTCACCGTTTAATCACGTTGAACAGGGAAAAATCGTCATTCCGCAGATGCGCTACGAACCGTTAATTGATAACGAAGAGCAGCATATCGCGGAAATGGCCGCCTATTTCCGCGAACAGCTGGAAAGTAAAAAGCATCAAGGGATGCTGGTACTCTTTGCCAGCGGTCGGGCGATGCAGCGTTTTCTTGAGCATGTTACCGATCTGCGCCTGCTGTTGTTGGTGCAGGGCGATCAGCCGCGCTATCGACTGGTAGAGTTGCACCGCAAACGGGTGACCAACGGCGAGCGCAGCGTGCTGGTTGGGCTGCAATCTTTCGCTGAAGGTCTGGACTTGAAAGGCGACCTGCTGACCCAGGTGCATATTCACAAAATTGCTTTTCCACCGATCGACAGCCCGGTGGTGATCACCGAGGGCGAGTGGTTGAAAAGCCTGAACCGCTACCCCTTTGAGGTGCAGAGCCTGCCCGCGGCGTCGTTCAATTTGATCCAGCAGGTTGGGCGACTCATCCGTAGCCATGGCTGCTGGGGAGAAGTGGTTATTTATGACAAACGTTTATTGACCAAAAACTATGGCAAGCGTTTACTGAACGCGTTACCCATATTTCCGATAGAGCAACCTGCTGTGCCAGACGTTATAGTAAAACCAAAAGAAAAAGCGAAACCCACGCGCCGCCGTCGGCGTTAACGATGCGAGCAACAGGCAAGGAGTTATCGATGGATTACCGCAAAATCATTAAAGAGATTGGGCGAGGAAAAAATCACGCGCGTGACCTGGACAAGGATACTGCTCGCGGACTGTATACCCATATGATGAACGGCGACGTACCTGATCTTGAGATGGGCGGGGTGCTGATTGCGCTACGTATTAAAGGCGAAGGCGAAGCGGAGATGCTGGGCTTTTACGAAGCGATGCAAAACCACACCATTCGCCTGACTCCGCCAGTAGCCAAACCCATGCCGATTGTCATTCCCAGCTACAATGGTGCACGCAAGCAGGCGAATTTGACGCCGCTGCTGGCGATTTTACTGCATAAGCTCGGTTTCCCGGTAGTAGTGCACGGCGTCAGCGAGGATCCAACCCGCGTGCTGACAGAAACCATTTTTGAACTGATGGGGATTACGCCAACGCTGCATGCCGGGCAGGCGCAGGCAAAGCTGGATGGTCATCAGCCGGTGTTTATCCCGGTGAGCGCGCTGTGCCCTCCGCTGGAGAAACAGCTGGCGATGCGCTGGCGCATGGGCGTGCGTAACAGTGCGCACACGCTGGCTAAATTAGCCACGCCGTTTGCTGAAGATGCGGCGCTGCGTC
The DNA here is from genome assembly GCF_000398825.1 of Citrobacter sp. KTE30. Taxonomy (NCBI): domain Bacteria; kingdom Pseudomonadati; phylum Pseudomonadota; class Gammaproteobacteria; order Enterobacterales; family Enterobacteriaceae; genus Citrobacter; species Citrobacter sp. KTE30. The sequence continues at coordinate 1,332,724 of NZ_KB976055.1, forward strand.
TTTCCAGCGTTTCCCACCCGGAATACGTCTCGCGTGTGGCGAAGTTCTTCGGCGATATCGGTGGGCGCGGCCTGTTGATGCATGGTACCGAGGGCGAAGTGTATGCCAACCCGCAGCGCTGCCCGCAGATAAGCCTGATAGATTCATCCGGTGTGCGAGTGTTACAGGACCGACAAAGCGAGATGCCTGACGAGCCGGTACCGCTGCCGGTGGCAAAAGATCCGGAAACCACCGCGCGCTGGATTGAGCGTTGTCTGGCTGGCAGTGAGCCGGTCCCGGCATCGTTGAAAATTCAGATGGCCTGCTGCCTGGTGGCAACCGGTGAATCCGCCTCGCTGGCCGAAGGACTTGCCCGCGTCGAGCAAAGTTTCTGATTTATTTGTTATCCCGACGGGCCTTTTACCTGGTCTGTCGGTTTTCTCTTTTCGGCAACGTGAAATTTCTGCACGTTTATTGACCTCCTGAGCGCCGTGGCGCAGCATAGTTTGTTGAAAAATAAGAAACACAACAAACACGCGACACAACAGGAGATAACAATGAACAGTGGACATCGCTTCCATGTGCCAACGCTGCACGCCTTTATCCAGGCCGTTTTTCACCAGATGGGAAGCAATGATCAGGAGGCGCGGCTGGTGGCCGATCATCTGATAGCCTCTAACCTCGCCGGTCACGACTCCCACGGCATCGGTATGATCCCAAGCTATATTCGTTCATTCTCGCTGGGGCATCTGCAAATCAACCGTCATGCCAAAGTGGTAAAAGATGCGGGGGCGGTGATTACGCTTGATGGCGATTGTGCCTTTGGTCAGGTGGCGGCTCACGAAGCCATCACGCTGGGGATTGAAAAAGCTCGTCAGCACGGTATCGCCGCCGTGGCATTACATAATTCGCATCATATCGGACGTATTGGTTACTGGGCGGAGCAATGCGCGGCTGCAGGTTTTGTCTCAGTGCATTTTGTGAGTGTGGTCGGGATCCCGATGGTTGCACCGTTTCATGGCCGCGATAGTCGTTTTGGCACTAACCCCTTCTGCGTTGTTTTTCCGCGTAAAAATACCTTCCCGCTATTGCTCGACTATGCAACCAGTGCCATCGCGTTTGGCAAAACCCGTGTGGCATGGCATAAGGGCGAGCCGGTAGCTCCTGGATGTCTGATTGATGTGGAGGGGATGCCTACAACCGATCCTGCGGTAATGCAGGTTTCTCCGCTGGGATCGTTGCTAACCTTTGCCGAGCACAAGGGGTATGCGCTGGCGGCGATGTGCGAAATTATGGGTGGTGCGCTTTCAGGGGGTAAAACCACACATGAAGAGAGCCTGCAGACCAGCCCGGACGCCATCATCAACTGTATGACCACTATTATTATGAATCCGGAACTGTTCGGCGCGCCGGACTGCGACAACCAGGTCGCAGCATTTGCTGAGTGGGTGAAAGCGTCCCCGCATGCTGAAGATGCCCCGATCCTGTTGCCAGGTGAGTGGGAAGTGAATACTCGCGAGGAACGGCTGGAACACGGTATTCCGCTGGATGCAGGAAGCTGGCAGGCGATTTGCGAGGCGGCGCTGCAAATAGGCATGCCGGACGCCGTGTTGCAGGAATTCCGTCAACGACTTGAACACTAAGCAAAAAAAAGCCCGTCCAGTGGCGGACGGGCAAACAAAGGGTAACAAACAGGGTCAATGAGGGTTGGAGCATTGGGTCGTACAGGTAATCTTTCGGTTATTTATAGATAACCGCGGTGCCGCTCATTTTGTCTTTACCGACAGCGGAAGTGATGCTGTAACCAGTTGCGCCAGCAGCAGCCGCTTTCTCAGCCAGTTTGGCTTCCAGGCCATCCAGTGTGGTGGCGCCATCAGCAGAAACTACACCAATTTTATTCATGCTTTGTGCCTGAGTGGAGGAAACCGGCTCGGCAGCGAAAACGCCAAATGACAGGGTAGACAGGGCGATGGCAGCAACAGCAAATTTGATATTTTTCATGATTAATCTCTCGCAGGGTTGTTCTGTTAGTAGTCAGTGTTCTTTAAGAAGACGTTGTTCCGTCGATGTGATAAGTATCACGTTTTTTTTGGTGAGAGAAAATCGAATAGAATTGACGACATCAATCAAAAAAATTGAATGACAAATAACTTATTGAATATTAATAAATTCAGGCGAGGGATTTACAGTTCTTGTCATTGCGCTTTACAGAGAAACCAACAACGGCACATTTTGCCACACAGAGTGCGAAAAAGCGTGCTCGTAAAGGAAATCGTATGCGCTGAAACTTTTGGTAAAGATGAGTCAACGTAGCTGGCTATCTTTCGAACCTCTGCGATTATATCCTGAAAATGCCGCGCTATGTGAATCTTTATCCTGTTGGCAAGTGATGCACAAGCGTACCCCAGGTACGGCCTCACGTCTGGCCTGAGGGATAGGATTGCCACATTCTTCGCATTCATACAGACTTTCCCCCGTCGGTAACTCACCGCGGGCACGGGCAACAGCATCTTCAATAGTATTGTTGATCTGTTCGTTAACTGCGTCGTCATTTGCCCATCCGGATGCCATGTGTACCTCCTGCAGATGTCTACAGACTAAGTATAGCGAAGATGATGGCTGAAAAACGACCATGCGCCAGCAGTATCAGATTTCAGACCATTCGCGCAGCAGGTTATGGTAGAGATTGAGTAATGACAGGATCTCGTTGCTCTCTCCATGACGAGCCTTCAGGGATTGAATGTTTTTATCCAGTTCAAAAAGCATGGCGCGATTTTTGTCGTCACGGATCATCGATTGTACCCACATAAAGGACGCCACACGAACGCCATGGGTTACTGGCGTGACGCAGTGCAGGCTGCTGGAAGGGTAAAGCACCAGATCGCCTGCCGGAAGCTTCACCGCATGCTGGCCGTAGGTGTCATTAACCAGCAGCTCTCCGCCTTCATAATCATCCGGATTACTCAGGAATAAGGTTGCGGAAAGGTCTGTGCGCATCCAGCCGTTCTCCGGATGGCTACGCACCGCGCCGTCAACGTGAAAACCATAGGTCTCGTTGTCCTGGTAGCGATTAAACAGCGGTGTGGAGAGCGTTTTCGGTAGTGCTGCGGCGAAGAAAAGCGCGCTGTTATTTACCGCAGTCTGTACCGCCTGTTGTAAAACGCCGTAGCGTTCACTTTGCGTATTTACCTGCTGGTTGTTTTTAACCTGCGCTCCCTGAGCGCCGGTGGTTGCGCGACCATCAACCCAGTCGGCAGCGTCCAGTTGCTCGCGAAACCAGGCTACATCCTGCGCCGACAGAACGCCGGGAATGTGGTACATCATCAGTGTTTCTCCTGAAAGTGGGGCTTTCGCCCCACGCGATGGATCAGAAATGCATATTGGCGGTGAGCAGGAAGGTTCTTGGCTCGCCTGGATGATAACGGTATCCACTCTTGTTTATGGAGGATACATAATCGGTGTCGAACAGGTTATAGACGTTTAGCTGGAAATCGAGATTGCGATTCACGCGATAGCCCAGTTTGGCGTCGGCGACCCAGTAACCTTCAGTGTAGGATGGCGTACCCACGGCGCCGTCCGAACCGCGATGCATACTGCCCACGTAGCGTGCGCCCGCGCCAACGGAAACATCGTCGGTTGCCTGATACTGGCTCCACAGCGTGAACGCATGTTCCGGTGTATACGGCAGGGATGAGGAGCCATCCTGAGCAACATTTTTACCGCTGTGGATGGTTGCGCGTTGCTGGGTGTAACCTCCAATAATCTGCCATGCGGGGGTGATGTTGCCTGCTACCGAGAGCTCGTAGCCTTCAACGCGTTTCTCCCCGTACTGGGAATAGGTACCGTCGTCGTTCTGCTCAACTTCATTCTCAATATCCGTGCGGAAAATTGCGGCGGTTAACAGCAGGCGCTTATCCAGCACCTCCCATTTGGTGCCAATCTCGCTGGTTTTCGCTTTCTGCGGTTTGAAGTCGGTACGGTTTGCGCTGTTACCGCTTCCGCCCTGAGCAAGGGCAAAGTTGCTGCCACCCGGCGGTTGCTGAGAAACGGCATAGTTAATGTAGATATTGCCGTTATCGGTCAGGTGATACAGCGCGCCCGCTTTCCAGTTCACCAGATTGCCTGATTTGGCAGTATCCACGGTGGTGACCGGAGAACCTTTGGCGACGCCTGTCGGACATGCCACTGCACCACGGCCAGAAGCGCCGCAAGCGGTGGCGCTGTCATATTCAGTGCGGTAATTGTCGAGGCGAATACCACCGTTCAGCTCGAACTCGCGGGTAATTTGTAGCGTATCAAAAGCGTATACGCCAAAGGTATCGGTTTGCCCGTTAGCGTTGGCGCCGTTACGCGATAATCCGCCGATATTCACGTCGCTGTTGGGATGATAAATATTAACCGGCGGCGGGGTAATCGGGGCTACGCCATAGTTGGTTTGTGTTTCGCGCGTCAACTCCACGCCAGTGCTGATGTCGTGACCGATGGATCCCGTGTAAAACTTTGAGGTCAGGTTGGTCTGGTTGGTCAGGATTTTGTTACTGACATCTTTGGTATTTGCCAGGCGTGACCAGGTCCAGGTGTCGACGCTGCTGGTGGGTTGCGTAATATTAGACGCACCGCCCATCACCGCCGTCATCAGATAATCCTGTTTAATACGCGACCAGCGGGTGGTGTTGCGAATCGTGGTGCTGTCGTTCAGGTCATGTTCAAAACGCATCGTCGCGGTATCGGTCGTCGAATCGTCGTAATCCGAGTTGGTGCCGTAGAAGTTATGCGTATCAACTTTTCCTGAATGATTCAGTGCAGACGTCCCTGCGGAAGGCGCAGAATATCCCGGCAGACCGATGGTGGGAATGCCTCCATCCGGTGTGTTGTGTTGAGTAACGTGCAGATAGTTCAGATACAGTCTGTTCTCGGTGCCTAAGCCAAAAGCAAGTGAGGGGGCCACGCCGTAACGTTCATTCTTCACGTTGTCGCGACCGGCATCATGTGTTTTTTCACCCATCAGGTTTAAGCGTGCGGCGGTGGTGTCGCCGATAACCTGGTTAATGTCCAGCGTACCACGGCGGAACCAGGCGCTACCGACGCTGGCCGACGCATCGATTCCTGAGTCGGTACGCGGTTGTTTGCTGATCATATTGATAGAGCCAGTCGGTGCGCTACGTCCATAGTCGGTACCGGAAGGACCTTTAATCACTTCGACCTGTTCGGTATTGAAGGTATCGCGCGTGACGCTGCCGATATCACGAACACCGTCGATATAAATACTGTTCGAAGTATCCGCGCCACGCATATAAACCGCATCACCGGTAGTGGAGTTGCCGTTTTCACCAGCGAAAAACGCGCCAACGCCCGGTACGTTTTTCAGCGCATCGGTCAAATTTGTTGCGCCTTGATCCTTAATCACCTGCTCAGAAATCACCGTCATGGTGCGGGTGGTATCCGCCACCGGGCGGGAGAATTTAGGGTCGGCAGACTGTGTTGGGGCGTACAGCGAAGGTTTGGCCGCTTCAACGACCAACGTATCTTCTTGTTTTTTATCCTGATCGCCTGCTGCGACAGCCTGGGCTACCGGAGACAGGCCAATGCACAGACCGGCAAAAAAAGTCAGTGAATGAAAACTACTGGACGGCAAGTTGCGATTTTTATCCATTTTAATTAATGACTTATTATTTTTTGAGTAGACGGTTTCACTCACGCGAAGGGACATCTCTGTGGATGTTGTACCCTGCAGGTCTCGCGAAAATGAATGTGTAATTGATAATGATTTTAATAATCATTTCTAATCAGTACGACGTTTTAGCATTCATTAATTCAAAAATAAATACATTTATTTACATTGGATTCAAAATGCCAACACATTGATTACAAATTGAGCCGAAAATGAAGTGAACAGCGCGCAGAAAACTGCATTCGGGGCGAATGCAGTTGGGAGAAGGTAGGGGCTACTTATAGATAGTTGCGGTGCCGTACATCTGATTTTTACCGCCAGCAGAATTAACAACAAAGCCTTTTGCCCCTTGCTCTTTCGCTTTCTCTGCCAGCTTGTCTTCGAGGTCGCTCAGGTTAGAGGCGCCGGTAGCGGATACTGTGCCGGAAGCTTGTAGCTGACCGGTAGCTGGGCTGGTGTAGGGCTGTGCAGCAAAGGAGGCAAATGTCATGCCGGTAAGTACGGTAGCGGCAAGTAATGTGAGGCATTTCTTCATGGTGATATCCTCTGAAAAACAACAGGTGTGCCTGATAAGTTTAGGTCGTCAGCGGATGACATTTACCGCAAAAAACTGGTGATGAACTGTCTGTTTTTCGAACAATCAGCAAAGCGTCAAACAGGCGTAAAAAATCAAATTTCCTTGTTGTGTGTGTTTACCGCGTGGCGTTATGCGGGTATCTTACGCCGCTGTTAAAAGGAGAATGCTATGTCCGCCCAGAAACCGGGATTACACCCACGCAACCGCCACAATGGCCGTTATGATCTTGCGACTTTATGCCAGGTTACCCCAGAGCTGACGCAATTTCTCACCCTCACGCCCGGCGGGGAGCAGAGTGTTGATTTCGCCAATCCGCAGGCAGTAAAGGCGCTCAATAAAGCACTGCTGGCGCATTTTTATGCGGTGAAAAACTGGGATATTCCGGACGGTTTTCTGTGCCCGCCGGTGCCTGGTCGTGCTGACTACATTCACCACCTGGCCGACCTGTTGGGGGAAACCAGCGGAACCATTCCGGCAAATGCGAGCATCCTGGACATAGGCGTAGGGGCAAACTGTATTTATCCGCTGATCGGCGTGCATGAATACGGCTGGCGATTCACGGGCAGTGAGAGCAGTAGCGAAGCGTTTAACAGCGCTCAGGCGATCATAAACGGCAATCCGGGGTTAACCCGTGCTATTCGTCTGCGTCGTCAGAAAGATGCTTCGGCAATCTTCAACGGTATCATTCACAAAAATGAGCAGTATGAAGCCACATTGTGTAACCCGCCATTCCATGATTCTGCGGCCTCAGCCCGCGCAGGAAGCGAGCGTAAACGTCGTAATCTGGGGCAAGATAAAGATGATGCGCTGAACTTTGGCGGACAACAGCAGGAGCTGTGGTGTGAAGGCGGCGAAGTAGCGTTCATCAAAAAAATGATCGTCGAAAGCCAGGCTTTTGGCCGTCAGGTTATGTGGTTTACCACGCTGGTTTCTCGCGGCGAGAACTTGCCTCCGCTGTACCACGCATTAACGGATGCGGGCGCGGTGAAAGTGGTCAAGAAAGAGATGGCCCAGGGGCAAAAGCAGAGTCGCTTTATTGCCTGGACCTTTATGGATAACGATCAGCGTCGTCGTTTTATGGCGCGTAAACGCTAAAGCGTTGGCTCGGTTGGCGGCAGCGGTTCGCTTGCCGCAGATGTTGGGCCATTCCCTGGTGCAGGCAACACTTGATAGGTCTGTACCGGGGCGCGTATGTTGGCCAGATCGAAGTATTTCTTCACCTGGCTGTCGAGCGCAAAACGTACCGTCCACTGCTTCAGCGGCAAGGTGGTAAACGAGACCCGTAGTGTGAATGCTGTATTGGTTAATCCTACAATCCCGGCAAACGACGGCTCGCCAATAATCAGCCCGCGAATATCATCTTTTTCCATCACCGCAGCAACCGCATCTTTCAACGCCTGATTCGCTTTATCCGCATCCTCATGGCGGTCTACGTCGTAATTGGCGACGACTGAGCCAATGCCACGCACAAAGTTGGCGAAGGTCGTTATCGATGACCAGGGAATGATATGGTACGCCCCGGTGTCCTGACGCACGCCCACAGAACGGATGGACATCCGTTCAACCGTACCGGTGAGTGGACCGATGGTCACCAGGTCGCCGGTGTTCATGCCATTTTCAAACTGAATAAAAATCCCGGTAATAATATCTTTTACCAGCGTTTGCGAGCCGAAAGAGATAGCCAGCCCCAGCGCCCCGGCCCCGGCCAGTAAGGGGGCGATATTGACGCCGATTTCCGACAACACAATCATGATGGTGATCGTGCTGATGATCACCGCCAGTGCGTTACGAAACAGTGTCAGTAGGGTGCGGGTACGAGCGCTGGGCAGCGGACGACCGTGGATATCGGAAGCCAGACGATTTTCAATCAGGCTGGCGAGAATCGTCCAGCCGATGGCGGAGAAGAATAAAATCAGCGCGATACGGATCAGGATATCCACTGTTTTTTCTCCTGCGCCGTAATGCAGCCAGTTCCAGAAGTCGAACAGTCCCCAGGCATTCAGTAGCAGCATCACCGCAACGCACACTGTCAGGATCCTGGCTACGCTTAACGCTGTCGACAGCCAGCCATTCAGCCGCTTTTGCAGTTCCGGATAGCTGCGCTGGGTGTGTGGCGAAAGGGTAATAGTTTTGGCTATCCAGCGGGAAAACATGCCGGAAACAAAGGCGGCAATTCCAATGATTACCAGACTGCGCAGCGTAGCGCCCATCATGAATTTCAGGCTGTTGCCCGGATCAAACAGCGAAAAGAAAAACAGCACAATGAAATAGGCGCTGGCCAGCCAATGCCATACCAACGCAAAAGCACGAATAAACAGACTGAAAAAAGCGAGGGATCTTTCCGCCAGATTCAGCAAATGCTGCGTTATCTCTTTCTTGTTTCTGAAAATCAGGTACAGCGCCCATAGCGTGATACATAACATGATGATGACGTTGGCCATCGCGCCGACCTGCACATTGACCTGATTCGAGATAATGGGTACGGCAACGATAAGCCCATAGCCAATCAGGCTGCTCAATGAACTCAAACGGCGATTCCAGTAGCGTGCGCCAGCATCCTGAATGTTAAACGGGCGCAGCTCGGCCACCGTTGGGCAAAATATCAGGCGCAAAATGGCCTTGAAGAATTCAATCAGGGCGAAGGCATTGAGAAACAGGCTTTGCTGAAAGGCGATCGTGCGACTGCCAGCGTTCATTTTGTCGCTCAGTATCTGCCCGACAAATAATGTCAGCGCCAGCAGAAGCAAATCAATAATGAATGCGCCAACGATCATCGCCGGAAGCTGAAGCCAGTTGCTGCGTTCGCGGTTTTTTCGCCGCGCCCATTGTCCCATTTTGCGATACAACGGTAGCGCGCACAGGCGAACCAGCCAGAAAAAACCGAACACTGACACCGCCAGCATTAAAAAATGCGTCAGAGCATTGGTGAACGTTTGCGGATTAAAGGTCTTATGCGGGGCATCGGTAATATTGCGATAAAGCTGGGCAAAGCGGCTGGAGAGCGCCTCACCGTAGTGGCGGGTGACGTCCGTGACGTTTTCCAGTACCGTTTTTTCTTCCGTTAACGTGGGCGGGACAATGGTCGGCACCGGCTCGGCAGGAGGGGCAGTGGCCACTTTGCGTAACTGACCGATCAGCTCCTGACGCGAGGCGTCATTTTCCAACACATCGGCCAGTGCGCCGTAAGCCGCTTTTTTCTGTTCAATATCCGGCTCTTTCGCCGCTGTGGTTTGCGCGTTGGTTGATGTTGGCGTGGTGACGCCAGGTATCGTCACCGCCTGAGTCGGGAAACTCAACAGACAAACAAAAATGAACAGGATCCCGCGCATGACTCCTCCCATGAGAAAATAAATTCAAAAGGATAAGTATAGATGTCAGGGCGGGAGAGAATTGAAATGAGAGGATTCTGGTGAAAAACCTCCCTTCGGGCGAAGGGAGGCAGAGCTATCAGGATACGTGCTGCAAGAATTCCTGTAAGCGTTGGCTGGGCGGATTTTCAATCAGGGCCTGCGGATTACCGTCTTCGGCAATTCTTCCCTTATCAATGAAAATCAGGCGTGAAGCCACTTTCTCGGCAAAACCGATTTCGTGGGTCACAATCACCATGGTCATCCCTTCTTCCGCCAGATCCTGCATAACTTTCAAAACCTCATGACGCAGTTCCGGGTCAAGCGCAGAGGTTGGCTCATCAAACAGCATCATTTTCGGCTTCACCGCCAGCGCTCGGGCGATAGCCACACGCTGTTGTTGACCACCGGACAGCTCAGAAGGGTAGTGATGCGCACGTTCGGCCAGACCTACTTTCGCCAGCAGTTCTTTCGCCAGTTTCTCGGCCTGTTCTTTATTCGCCCCGCGTACGCGCTGCGGCCCGAACATGACGTTTTCCAGCGCCGTCAGATGCGGGAACAGATAGAACTGCTGAAATACCATCCCGGCTTCCTGGCGGATTAACCGCTCGTCTACCTTCGGATCGTTCACTTTCAGACCGTCGACGATCAGATCTCCAGAGGTTATCTCTTCCAGTTTGTTAATGCAGCGTAGCAGGGTAGATTTACCGGATCCTGACGGTCCGATAATCACCACTACTTCACCCTGTTGAATGTTCAGGTCAATATTGTGCAGCACCTGGGTTGGACCAAAGTGCTTAGAAACGTTTTTAAATTCAATCACAGGATTTTCATCCTTCTTTCCAGACGACGCAGAATGAAGCTCAGCACCAGCGTTATGATCAGATAGAACACCGCAACGGCGCTCCAGATTTCCAGTGCGCGGAAGTTACCGGCAATGATTTCCTGGCCCTGACGGGTCAGTTCAGCGACGCCAATGACAATAAACAGCGAGGTATCTTTAATGCTGATGATCCACTGGTTGCCCAGCGGCGGCAGCATACGACGCAGCGCGAGAGGCAAAATAACGTGGCGAATAGTCTCTGTGCGTGAAAGTCCAAGGGCCAGTCCGGCTTCGCTGAATCCTTTATGGATTGAGAGCACCGCACCGCGGGTGATTTCCGCAATATAGGCACCGGAGTTGATCATGATGGTGACAACGGCGGCGCTAAAGGGGTCAATGCGTAAATCGTTAAATGCCATTGGTAGAGCGAAGTAAATAAACATTACTTGCACAACGATTGGCGTACCGCGAATGACTTCGATAAACACCAGCGCTACGTGGTTGGCGATCCAACCGCCGAAAGTGCGCGCAAACCCTGCTGCAAGTCCGATTATCAGACCGCCAGCCAGACCGAGGACCGAGATCCACAGGGTCATTTTGGCGCCTTCAATCAAAAGCGGGATGGCGGGCCAGATGGCACTCCAGTCAAACTGCATATGTCGTTCCTGTTACCGTGGTGTAAATATTCAAATGCCCGTTTTGCCGGATGCGCTGGGCTTATCCGGCTTACAGGTCTCAAAAATCCAGGCGTAGGCCCGGTAAGCATCACGCCACCGGGCAACGCTACCGGTTATTATTTAGGTTCAGTACCGAACCATTTTTTGTAGATTTCGTTGTAAGTACCGTTCTCTTTCAGCGTTTTCAGCGCGCCGTTCACTTTCTCACGCAGGTCGTCGCTGCCTTTCGGGAAGGCGATGCCGTACTGCTGGGCTTCCAGTGATTCGCCTACAGCTTTGAACTGGCCATTGCCAGCTGTTTTGATGAAGTAAAGAATGTTTGGTGTGTCGTGCAGCACGGCGTCTGCGCGGTTGGTGCCCAGTTCCATATAGGCGTTATCGATGTTCGGGAACTGACGCAGGTCCTTGGTTTTGATATTCGCTTTCGCGTAATCAACGGAACCGGTACCGCTCTTAACTGCAACGACTTTACCATCCAGATCTTTTACGCTTTTGACGTCGTTGTTATTTGCTTTCACCATCACTAATAGACCGCTTTTGTAGTAGCCATCGGAGAAGTCGATCGCTTTTTTACGCTCATCGGTGATGGTGATACCCGCCAGCGCCAGGTCGACGTTTTTGGTTTGCAGAGCCGGGATGATGCCGCTGAAATCCATTGGTTTCAGTTCATAATCCAGTTTCAATTCTTTGGCAACGGCAGCCCACAGATCCACATCAAAACCAACGTATTTGTCACCCTGTTTGAATTCAAACGGTACAAACGCGGTGTCGGTTGCGACAACCAGTTTCTTGTCTGCGGCATGGGAGGACACCGCAAAAGCCAGGGTAAGTGCAGCCAGTGAAACTTTTAATACAGACTTCATAGGATTTCCTTTTATATCCACGGGGCGATCCCCTGCGAGAACATATGGCTTAATGAAAGAATCGTGCCAATTTTGCAACTCATTGTTTTAACAAGAGGGTATCTCGTTTCTCTGCACAATAAGTAGGGCAAAGCGAGTAATTTGCACTGTTTTGGGGCACTCATTTGGTGCGAACCAGCCACGGTGCAAACGGTATGACTATTTAGCGTAAAAATTGTTGATAAAACAATCTTTCGTTAACGATTGTGTGAGGTGATTATTACAAATAATTTACTTTGGAGTGACGAACGATCAATGTTATGCACCATAGATGTGCAAAACCCCCGCCGGAGCGAGGGTTATATAGGTAATTCTTATGTCTGCTGTTACTCAATGTTGGCTTCGATAAACCACAGGAATTTATCGAGGTCGCGAGAAGCTGCGGTAAAGATATCTGCGGTATCTTCGTCTTTTGCTTCGCTAATAGCCTTACGTACGCTGTTTGCAACTACGGCATAACGTTCAGCCAGTTCTTTTAAGTGGTCCTGTACGCTATGGATATCCAGCGGGTAACTTTTCAGAGGCGTTTTGCTATTAATAACCTGAGTTGTGCCCAGTGCCACACCGCCCAACTGTACGGCGCGTTCAGCCATCGTGTCGAGGTGATCGGTCAGGGCTGTACGGAAGCCATCCAGCATTTCATGTACCGCAATGAAGTTTGCGCCGCGCATGTTCCAGTGAGCCTGTTTGGTGATCAATGACAGGTCAATGAACTGGATTACTTGCTGATTCAGCAGTTCAACGGTCGCTTTCTTTTCGCTATCAGACACATCGTTGCGGGTATAAAGGAGGGCGGATGCTTTTGTTTTTACCAGTTTCGCGGTACTCATATTTTCATATCCTCTTGATAGTTATGTCCCAACTCTTCAACGGAATTAAGTATAGCGCTAAATTTGGATTTTTTTTTCCGGTGTTGCCTATCACTTTAATAGCGAAGAAGGGGGAAGATATAAAATATCAAATAAAATCAATGCAATGAGTGTTGTGTTTCTTACGTGGTGTTATTTTTATGTTAATTTTTGAGATTGAATGAAATATGCGGATGAGAAAATTATATTTTTTAGAATTATTATCACGCAGATTTACAATTGGATATTCTGCATGATTATGCAAACCATGCAGAATATTACGTGGTTAATTCACGTCGACTTGTTTTATTTGTGGCTCTTTACGAATAGTGAGCGTAGAGCCCATTGATGCGACGATAATGGCACCCAGAGCGAGTGTCTGGATAAGCGTCAGCGTTTCACCGAGGAAGATCATTCCGGAAACCGCTGCCAGGGCAGGTTCCATACTCATCAATGTACCGAAAGTACGCGTCGGCAGGCGCGTCAATGCAATCATCTCCAGTGAATAGGGAAGTGCAGTAGAGAGGACTGCAATGGCCAGGCCTAACGGCAGAATGGACCAATGCCACAGGGCATCACCAGCCTGGATCGCGCCGATTGGCACAAATACCAGTGCTGCAATTAATGACCCTACTGCGACGGTTGCCGGACCGTGTTCCGCCCCGGCTCGCTGCCCGGTAAGAATATAGATGGCCCAGCAGGCACCAGCCCCCAGCGCTAGCGCAGCACCGGTTAAATCGACGTGAGAAACGTCCTGACCTAATGGCAGCAGGAACCACAGTCCGAGTACAGCCAGTGCAACCCAAATGAAATCCACCGGGCGCCGGGATGAAAACAGCGCTACCGCCAGCGGGCCGGTAAATTCCAGCGCCACGGCAATTCCCAGTGGCACGGTCTGGATTGACAGATAGAAGAGATAGTTCATCCCGCCCAGAGACAGGCCATAAAACAGAAGGGGCAGGCGCTGTTCTTTGGCGAATCGCAAACGCCAGGGTTTAAAGAAGGCGATAAGGATGAGGGTGCCCAACGCAAGGCGCAACGCGGTAACGCCCGGCGCGCCGACGAGCGGGAACAGCGATTTCGCCAGAGATGCTCCGCTTTGAATGGAGGACATAGCAATTAGCAAAACCAAAATAGGCAACCAGACTGGCGCTTTACGTGACGACCCCGGCATCCTTTCTCCTGTCAAATTATGTCAATAGAAGTAAAACAGCGAGTGTAATGGAAATACACACATGCGGTTGAGTATTCGTTGAAAAAAAAATTGCTCAGTTCCGTACAATGGCATGAAACTGATGGATTAATAATCTGCGTGATTAGGAATAATCTGGATGAATGTGCCATATTGTGCGCGCAATAATGGCATTTTACTTTAGAAAAGTGATGTTAATTGAAAGAGATAGCGGATTTCTGAAATGTTCTGTTACATGAAAGACCCCATTAGACATCGCTAATCGCAAAGAGTTTCCCATCAATTTTTGGTATATTTAAAACTTAAGATTTACTTGAAGCACATTTGAGGTGGTTATGAAAAAAATTGCATGTCTTTCAGCACTGGCCGCTGTTCTGGCTTTCTCCGCAGGTACTGCTGTAGCTGCTACTTCTACCGTTACCGGTGGTTACGCTCAGAGCGATGCTCAGGGCGCAGCGAACAAAATGAACGGTTTCAACCTGAAGTATCGCTACGAGCAGGACAACAACCCGCTGGGTGTTATCGGTTCCTTCACTTACACTGAAAAAGATCGTACCGATGCTTCTGGCGACTACAACAAAACCCAGTACTACGGCATCACTGCTGGTCCGGCTTACCGTCTGAACGACTGGGCAAGCATCTACGGTGTAGTGGGTGTTGGTTACGGTAAATTCCAGAACGCAGCATCCCCGGCTGACAACCACACCACCAGCGACTACGGTTTCTCTTACGGTGCTGGTCTGCAGTTCAACCCGATCGAAAACGTTGCTCTGGACTTCTCCTACGAGCAGAGCCGTATTCGTAGCGTTGACGTTGGCACCTGGATCGCTGGCGTGGGTTACCGCTTCTAATCACTTCGGTGATATGAAAAATCCGCCTCTCGGGGCGGATTTTTTTTGCCTGCAATATGAGCTGTTAACGAGATTTGGTCTCGAAGATGTCGGTACCAAGGTGGTTGTAGTCCACCTTCTGCAGCTTAAAGTTGGTGATGTAGACCGGCCCGGCTTTTTTCTCTGAGATAAAGCGGTAGCTGTTGGTGATTTCTTTTGCGCTGATCCCTGTCCACTGCGAGAAAAAACTGAGGAAATCATTGGCGGATCGACGGGCCTTAATCACCCGATGCGCTTTATCATCACTCGACAGCACCATGAAAGGTACCTGGAAATTCTGCTGGAACTGATCGTCATGCGCGAGGTACTGCACCTCTTTTCCCCGTTCTTTAAACGCGAGGCCATGATCGGAGAAATAGACCATCGAGAAGCTGGTACCGCTATTACGTAGCTGATCGTATAGCTGGCGCAGTAGGTCATCCGTTTGCGTCATGGTGTACAGGTAGCAAGACGTCTCTTTTGACTGGACGAAAGTCTCGTACTTACCCTGCGTACGGTCGCAGGCCTGCGGATGTGAGCCCATTAAATGCAATACAATGAGCTGCGGCTGAGTGCGCTCGGTTGCCAGCACCTGAGCGGTCATCTTCAACAGCGCTTCGTCACGGGTATTTTTATCCGCTTCGAAGTCACCGTTCTTGAGGAACTGAACTTCATCAGCGCGTTTTGCAATGCTGGCGATGGCCGTGTCGTATTCACCAATTTGTCCCTGATTGGAAAACCACCATGTCTGGAAACCTGCGCGGTTGGCCAGAGTGACAAAGTTATCCTGGAACTGGGGCTTATTGTCGACCACCCGATTCAGCGTCAGGCCGAGTGACTTTTGCGTTGAACCGCTGGCAGCAATGTAATCCGCAAAGATGTAGCCGTTAACAGAGCTGGCAAACGGGGTGTTATCCCAGTGACCGCCAAACGCGCCTAACGCATCGCGGCGGGCGCTTTCGCCGATCACCACGACGTAGGTGTGATACTTCGGCTTCACGGCGGTTACGGTCCAACTGTCTTTCACGCTCGACAGCTTCGCCATACGCTCTTGTTCGTCGAGCACTTCGTTGTTATTGACGATCACGTCCTTGGCAAAGCGGAATACCGGATAGCCAGTGTCTTTCAGCTTGAACACGCCGCCCCAGGCCAGGTTTTGTACCGGGGTAACAAAGAATGCGACAACGCTGAACAGCAAACAAACGCTGTCGAACTTGTTCCAGCCACGCTTTTGTTCATCTTTTTTACGACGTACGGCGATAACGCCGAGGGCGAAAATAAATACCCCGACCAGATAACTGTACCATGGGAAGATGGTCAGGATTTCGGTGGACTCTTCCATATTGGTTGAGTGCAGCGCCAGCAAGGTATTGAAGTTCGGTGAGCCGTAAGCCTGGCCGAACGGAAAATACATTGCCGCAATCAGCGAGCAAATGCCAATCAGCACTTTCTGCGCGCGCGGCGCGCTGCGCCACATCAGCATTAATATACAGGTGAAAGCAACGCTATAGAGCAGGCTAAGCGGATAGCCCAGCGCAAGGTTGATCAGCAGAGACTGTAAGAAATAGAGGCCAGTCCACGGACTAATCGCCCGGCTGCGAGCAATGATTGAATCTTTGAGGGTTAAATTCATATGCCACTGTTACAAAAACGCCATGTGCTTACCCTGGCGCTAAGGGTCATTGCCTGCCTGAGAGAGCGAGAAGAGGGATAGGGTCCGCATCCGCGAGCCGCAATATATGCAGGGCTGCGAAAAGATAGAGTGTGCGCAAGAGAAGGTCAACTACTACAAAGAAATTGTTTTGCGAGGGACGTGGCAAAACTGACAAAAAGAAGGGTTATTGAGATGAAAACCACCACCGTACCCGGATGACGGCAGGAAAATGAAGCGGCGTACCGCGACGCCGCATTATTTTTCTGAAGGTTTATCCTTCTCTGGTTTGCTGTTAATCATGTCACACAGCATAGAGATCAGCATCAACCGTACTTTAAAGGGAGAGTGGCTAAACACGCGTATACACCTCTTAAATTCATTCATGTAAACCTCCTGACTTCACGATCCCATCAATCCTTGAGGGATGTCTTTATTATATACAGATATAGCACAGGCTATATTATATAGCTATTGCTAAAACGTTAATTTTTTGTGCCCGCGCAACTCTGGTTTACAATGAGTGCTCTCTAATCAGATGCCGTTAACGCGTCACAGTAACGAGGAAGCAGAATGAGTCGTCGCGCAGGTACGCCCACAACAAAAAAAGTGACGCAATTGGTGAATGTCGAAGAACACGTTGAAGGATTTCGTCAGGTCCGGGAGGCGCATCGCCGTGAGCTGATTGATGACTACGTAGAGCTGATTTCCGATCTCATTATTGAGGTAGGTGAAGCGCGCCAGGTGGATATGGCCGCACGGCTTGGGGTTTCCCAGCCGACGGTTGCTAAAATGCTTAAGCGTCTTGCTTCAGTCGGATTGATTGAAATGATCCCCTGGCGAGGCGTGTTTTTAACCGCAGAAGGTGAACGACTGGCTCAGGAAAGTCGGGAGCGTCATCAGATTGTGGAGAATTTCCTGTTGATGTTAGGTATCAGTCCGGAAATTGCCCGTCGCGACGCGGAGGGGATGGAACATCACGTCAGTAAGGAAACGCTGGAGGCTTTTAGCCGGTTTACGCAACAGCAAGGAACAGGCTCTGAATGAGTTTTCCTTTATTACGCGCCTTACAGCGCGATCGTTTTTTCCAGCTGTTAATCATCGTTGGGGTTGTACTGAGCCTGTTCACGCCATTTACACCCCGGTCGTGGCCGGGAGCGATTGACTGGCACACAATTATCACACTCAGTGGCCTGATGTTACTGACCAAAGGCGTGGAGCAAAGTGGTTACTTCGATGTGTTAGGGCGCAAGATGACCCGCCGTTTCAAAACAGAGCGCCAGCTGGCGATATTTATGGTGCTGGCGGCGGCGTTGTTGTCGACGTTTCTGACCAACGATGTTGCGCTGTTTATTGTTGTTCCGCTGACCATCACCCTGAAAAAATTGTGCGCTATTCCGGTGAATCGCCTGATTATCTTTGAGGCGCTGGCGGTTAACGCCGGATCGTTGCTCACGCCAATAGGTAATCCACAAAACATTCTGATGTGGGGACGCTCAGGCTTATCGTTTACCGCGTTTACCTGGCAAATGGCGCCGCTTGCGGGGGCCATGATGCTGACGCTGGTGGTGCTGTGCTGGTTCAGTTTCCCGAATAAAGCGTTGCACTATCATACCGGTACGCGCGCACCTGACTGGCAACCGCGTCTGGTGTGGGGCTGTCTGGTGTTGTATATCATCTTCCTTGCAGCACTGGAGTTAAAACAAGAGCTGTGGGGTCTGGCGATTGTGGCGGCAGGGTTCATGGTGCTGGCTCGTAGCGTGATCCTCAGCGTAGACTGGACGCTGCTGTTGGTGTTTATGGCGATGTTCATTGATGTGCACTTGCTGACGCAGCTTCCGGCCCTGCAGGGGATAACCCACCAGATTGGCGCGCTTTCAGCGCCGGGACTTTGGCTGACCGCCATTGGCCTGTCGCAGTTTATCAGTAATGTGCCCAGTACGATTTTGCTGCTGAACTACGTCCCGCCAACGCTGCTTCTGGCCTGGGCGGTCAATGTGGGCGGCTTTGGGCTGTTGCCAGGATCGCTGGCGAATCTCATTGCGTTACGGATGGCAAACGACCGCCGGATCTGGTGGCGTTTTCATTGGTATTCGGTACCGATGCTGATATGGGCGGCGCTGGTGGGTTATGGTTTGTTGCTAATGATGTAATTGATGTGGTGTGCCGGATGGCGGCTGGCGCCTAATCCGGCCTACAGTGTTGGTAGGCCCGATAAGCGTAGCGCCATCGGGCATATATAGCAGATTAGTTCAGGCGAACCGGCATACCAGAACGGTTCTGTACTGCCTGCTCAACGACGGCCTGATCGACGTCAGGCTGACCGGTGATGCTGGTAATGCTCTTGGTCAGGGTAATCGGTACAATTTCCCCGCCTTCGAACTGTGCTTCAGTCGTAGACAGCGGGTTATGTACTTCGATGTAACGGCTACCGTCTGGTTCGGTAGTGGCTTTTACCGGCTCATCAATAAACTGTACACGGGTGCCGACCGGCACATTTTCAAACAAGAATTTGATGTCGTCGTTACGCAGACGTACGCAACCGTGGCTGACACGTAAGCCGACGCCGAAGTTAGCATTGGTACCGTGGATAGCATACAGGCGACCGATATACAGCGCGTACAGTCCCATCGGGTTATCCGGACCCGCCGGAACAACGGCTGGCAGCGGCTCGCCTGCAGCGCGGTATTCCGCATGCATTTTCGCCGTTGGCGTCCAGGTTGGGCCTGCTTTTTTACGTTCTACTTTAGTGGTCCAGTTGATTGGCGTGTCTTTGCCCAACTGGCCGATACCGATCGGCAGAACAATGACGGTGTTGGTGCCTTTCGGGTAGTAGTACAGACGCATTTCAGCGCTGTTGATAACAATACCTTCATGCACGGTATCCGGCAGGATCAACTGCTGAGGAATGTTCAGCACGGTGCCGCCTTTCGGCAGGAAGGTATCCACGCCCGGGTTGGCTTCCAGCATGTTAGACAGACCCATCTGATACTCTGCCGCAAAATACTCCAGCGGTTGGGTGTTGCCTTCAGGAATAGTAATGACCTGGTTTTGGCCAATCAAACGGCTACCATCGGTCGGCAGCGGGTACGTGACGGCTGAAGCGGTATTACAAAAACCAACTATTGCGAGTGCCGCCGCGA
The DNA here is from genome assembly GCF_000398825.1 of Citrobacter sp. KTE30. Taxonomy (NCBI): domain Bacteria; kingdom Pseudomonadati; phylum Pseudomonadota; class Gammaproteobacteria; order Enterobacterales; family Enterobacteriaceae; genus Citrobacter; species Citrobacter sp. KTE30. Next base: position 1,352,403 of record NZ_KB976055.1, read on the forward strand.
AAAGCGTTGTTAATTTCATATTCATATTCATGTATGCGAGATTCAGTGCCAGGCAGGCTAGTGGGTTGAGATTTATGTAGTGTTGGGCACGCATTATATGTGCAATCTGAGCAACAAGGAATTCGGATGTGTACTAAATCACATTTTTTTCCTTTTGGTTTCACTTTATCCCTTCCGCATGAAGACGCGATCTTCTTGCAGACTTATGGCATAATAAGCGGTTTGTCACATATTTCTTTCTCTTTCAGGATACGCCAGTGTTAGTTTCCAGCAACGTCACCATGCAGTTCGGCAGTAAGCCGCTGTTTGAAAATATTTCCGTCAAATTTGGCGGCGGCAACCGTTACGGCCTGATTGGCGCGAACGGTAGCGGTAAATCCACTTTTATGAAAATTCTCGGCGGCGACCTCGAACCGACGCTGGGTAACGTTTCCCTCGATCCTAACGAGCGTATCGGTAAGCTGCGCCAGGATCAATTCGCCTTTGAAGAATTCACCGTGCTTGACACCGTGATCATGGGTCACGCTGAACTGTGGGAAGTGAAGCAGGAGCGCGATCGCATTTACGCCCTGGCTGAGATGAGCGAAGAAGACGGCTATAAAGTTGCTGATCTCGAAGTTCAGTATGGCGAAATGGACGGCTACTCTGCGGAAGCGCGTGCGGGTGAACTGCTGCTGGGCGTAGGCATTCCGGTAGAACAGCATTACGGCCCGATGAGCGAAGTCGCGCCCGGCTGGAAGCTGCGTGTGCTTCTGGCGCAGGCGCTGTTCTCTAACCCGGACATTCTGCTGCTCGACGAACCAACGAACAACCTGGATATCGACACCATTCGCTGGCTGGAGCAGACGCTGAACGAGCGTGACAGCACCATGATCATCATTTCGCACGACCGTCACTTCCTGAACATGGTCTGTACACACATGGCGGATCTGGACTATGGCGAACTGCGTGTTTATCCGGGTAACTACGACGAATACATGACGGCGGCAACCCAGGCGCGTGAACGTCTGCTGGCCGATAACGCCAAGAAGAAAGCACAGATTGCCGATCTGCAATCCTTCGTCAGCCGCTTTAGCGCCAACGCGTCTAAATCTCGACAGGCGACCTCTCGTGCGCGTCAGATTGATAAGATCAAGCTCGACGAAGTGAAAGCATCCAGCCGTCAGAACCCGTTCATCCGCTTCGAACAGGATAAGAAACTGTTCCGTAACGCGCTGGAAGTGGAAGCGCTGGCGAAAGGTTTTGATGAAGGTCCGCTGTTTAAAAACTTCAACCTGCTGCTGGAAGTAGGGGAGAAGGTTGCCATCATTGGTGCCAACGGCGTGGGTAAATCCACCATGCTGAAAACGTTGGTTGGCGATTTGCAGCCGGACAACGGTACCGTTAAGTGGTCTGAAAACGCCCAGGTGGGTTACTACGCGCAGGATCATGAATACGAGTTTGAAAACGATCTGACCGTCTTCGAATGGATGAGCCAGTGGAAACAAGAAGGCGATGATGAGCAGGTTGTGCGCAGCTTCCTTGGCCGTCTGCTGTTCAGCCAGGACGATATCAAGAAACCTGCAAAAGTGCTCTCCGGTGGTGAAAAAGGACGCATGCTTTTCGGTAAGCTGATGATGCAGAAACCGAATATCCTGGTCATGGATGAACCGACCAACCACCTGGATATGGAATCTATCGAGTCGCTGAACATGGCGCTGGAAATGTATCAGGGCACGTTGATCTTTGTTTCTCACGACCGTGAGTTCGTCAGTTCCCTGGCGACCCGCGTGATTGAGATTACGCCGGAACGCGTGATCGACTTCACCGGCAACTACGAAGATTACCTGCGTAGTAAAGGTATTGACGGTTAATTTACCCGTCGTCTTTCGTGTTACAGGTGTGTTGGCTGCACCTGTTCACCCCGGTCACTTACTTATGTAAGCTCCCGGGGATTTACAGGCTGGTCGCCTTCCTGTAACGCGAAATATTTAGGGAAAATTGCGTAAGCTACATATTAAATAATCCCCAGCGCGCGTTTACCGTGGATATTCAAATCCTCCAGCGTGAAGCGTCCTTCCCAGTTAGTTTCATAATCCTCTCGCGGGAAATCACCCGGCGATGCGCCTTTTTCCAGCGCAGCTTTCACTTTGTGGGCGTAGGCCAGATTTTTTTCGCACATCGGGGCGGCAGGGATATACATAACGTTACCCCAGCCCTGCTGATTTTCGACAGGCGCGACGGAGTGAATCACATCGCAATGCCACCACACGGAGTCTCCGGCGTCCAGTTGTGGGATGCTGGTTAACGCTTCAATCAGCAACGGATGCCATTGCGCAGAAATCGGCAGGACTCTGCCGGGCGCTACGCCGCAAAGCTCATCTTCCGGCACATCGTCAAGCAATGGGCGTAACAGCACATACGCCATCGCTTCAGGAATCGGAACCACATGCAACAATCCCTGTCCTGGCAGCATATCGGACAACGCAGTCCAGCCCTGGAAGGTACGGAACACTGAACATTTGGTGGTGTTATCCACCGTGTACTCTTCTACTTCGGTGCGATGCGCAGCCTGCCACGGATCGTAATCTGCCAGCTTGCCATTGAAAACATGAGCAAATACCTGCTGATACGCAGGCAGCAGCCAGCGTTCCAGCGCGCCGGAATCCGTATGCGCTCCCAGCCCTTTAGAGGTGGTTCCCGGCGGACGGCGGCGTATACGGTCAGGGTAGATAACGCTGACATCCGGGTTAAACCATTGTTTACCTTCGCTTGAAAATGTCCAAAGACGATTGAGGAACGACTGGGCATTGGCCATTTCTTCACTTTGGCGGGCCTGCATCTGCGCCTGGGACCAGTAAATGGGGTAGATTTCAGGTCGCGATGCGCTCAGGGTGCCGAAGAAGTTATCGCCCGGCCCTTTGTAGACGTCATCAAAATGGTTGCGATCCAGGTAATCGAGCATCGACTGATCCCATGCCAGCGCCTGTTCGCGGGGGAAATGCCCTTTAATGACTGCGCATCCGCGACGCTTAATTTCTTCACGCTGCTCTGCACTCACGCGACCCGCTTTAATATCCGCATAGGACAACACAGGCCATACCGGGGAGCTTTGCGCTTTGAGAGCGTTGATTTCCGCCACGCGGGTGGCAATGGCATCGCTCAGCTGATTGAAGATCAACTGAACATCCCCAAGCTGTGCCCGCAGTTGCTGTTTCATCTGACGGATTGCCGCTTTGTGATCGGCGGGCAACGTGTCGCTGGTAAAAGTAAAAGCCATAACCACCTCGCATTAACTTTCATTCGAAACTAAATTTGATTGCAAGTGACAATATAAGTTAAAAATTGGTTAATGCAAGTTTAAAAACCTGCTGGTGTGAGCAAAATAGAAAAAGAGTGAAAACCGGGATGAGGGATACCCCGGTTGGCAGGATCAGACGTTAAAAGGTGAAGTGTTATCCAGCACTGCCTGAATTACGTTCAGCGCGCCTTGATGGTTATTGTCATCGGTCTGATAGCGGGCAATCGCTTTGATGCTCTCTGCCGCATTGGCCATGGCGAAAGAGTAGTGCGCCATCTTCAGCATTTCCGCGTCATTGCCACTGTCGCCAATGGCGACCACGTTTTGCGGTGACAGGTTCCAGCGTTTTAGCAGACGGCTGATCCCGTTGGCTTTATGTAAGCCTGGAATGATCAGGTCGATAAACCCAAAGCCGCTGGTGACGGGCTTCATAATGCCGTCGAGAGCAGAATGAAGGTGATCGATAACCAGCGGGATCTGTTGGTCCGGTAAATTCAGCGAGAACTTGAACAGCACATCGTCGATATCCTGATAATCCTTGACGGGTTTCAGGCGGTGGTAGTGTTTTGACATCAAACCGACAAAGGACTCTGGGGCATTTTCGCTCACGTAGGCGCTTTGCAGTCCACAGGCCACAAAGTTGAGTTGCTTATCTTTGAGCAGTTCGCCAATGACAATGCGTGATTCGTGGCGCGTAAGCTCGCCGTGAAACAGCTGTTTGCCATGTTCAAACACCAGCGCCCCGTTCTCGGCGACAAAAGAGATCTCATCTTTGAGCTGCGGGAAAAAGGAGATCAACTGGTAATACTGGTTGCCGCTTGCCACGACAAATTCAATATCTCGTTTCTTCAGTTCCTGATACTGCGCCATAAAGCGTGCACGATCGTATTGCTTGGCGTCGTCGAGAAAAGTTCCGTCCATATCGGTGACGATAACTTTGATGGTCATATATGCTCCTGGCTCATAACTGCGACCAGAAACATTTTAATAACAATGTGAGCTAAAGCACAAATTTAATTTCGAATGAAAGTAAAACGCCAGGTGGCAACTTCGCCTTACCTGGCTAAAGGGGAGTATGTAAGCCCGGTAAGCGTAGCGCCACCGGGCGGGAGGGTTACAGCATATGTTCAGTGCGCGCGATGATATCGTCCTGTGCATCCGGAGACAGCGCGGTGAAGAAGGCGGAATAACCCGCTACACGCACCACCAGATCACGGTACTGATCCGGGTGTTTTTTGGCTTCCAGCAGCGTTTCACGAGAAACGATGTTGTACTGAATATGCCAACCTTTGTGCTCTTCAAAGAAGGTACGCAGCAGAATCATCAGCTTTTGTTTGTCAGACTCATTTTCCAGCGTGGCCGGGTTCAGCTTCTGATTTAACAGCACGCCACCGAGAATCGAACCGGTCGGCAGTTTACCCACCGAGCCAATTACCGCAGTTGGGCCGAGATGGTCCGTACCGGAAGCCGGGCTTGCGCCTTCTGCCAGTGGAGTGTGTGCTTTACGGCCATCCGGCGTTGCCATCGTTGCTGCGCCAAACGGCACGTTTGCAGAAATAGACGAGGTCCCGGCGTAGTAATTGCCGCCAACCGGGCCACGTCCGTAACGCGGATTATGATACTGTTTCAGTTCATCGATATAAGTCTGATAAGCGCGGGCCAGCAGCGTATCAACGCTATCGTCATCGTTGCCGTATTTTGGTGCGCCGTTGATTAGCCGTTGGCGTAACTGCTCATGGGTCAGACCGTCAAAATCATCGGCCAGCGCGGCGGCCAGTTGTTGTTGACCGATAGCGCCCTGTTCAAAGACCAGTTTCTTCACTGCTGCCAGGCTGTTGCCGAGGTTGGCGATACCCACCTGCAAACCTGATACCCAGTCATACTTCGCGCCGCCTTGCTTAATGCTTTTCGCGCGTTCGATACAGTCGTCTACCAGCGCGGAGCACAGAATATCGTGTACGTTCTCTTCCAGCATGGTGTCAACGACATACTCGATTTCAATGGATTTACGCGTGTAGTAGCGAATCTGTGTATCCCAGGCATCCATCACTTCATCGAAATTGTTGAAGTTGCCAGCTGAGAGCGCTTTTTCCTGCGGCAGGAAGACTTTGCCGCTGGTGGCATCGCGTCCGCCTTCCAGCGCCGCCAGCATCACGCGGGCAAAGTTAATAAAGCTCATGCCGGTGCAGCGGTAGCCCCATTTGCCGCCAACGGCGGTTTCGATGCAACCAATCGCTGCATAGTCATAGGCGTCTTGCGGTTCAATGCCCAGCTTAATGAATTCCGGAATGACGATTTCATCGTTGTTAAAGGCTGGCATCCCGAAGCCGCAGCGGATCACCTGCACGCAGGCATCAAGGAAGTCATTACTCATCCCCGCGTGATAACGCACGCTCAAGTTTGGCTGAGTAGAACGCAGGCGGCCACAGGACTCCAGAATGGCGTAGGAGAGCGGGTTGACGGCATCCATCGCCTGACCGCTGACCAGGTTCTGGCCACCTATGGTTACGTTCTGATAGAGCGGGCTGCCCGCTGAGGCTTTCGAATGGGAGCCGGAACGGATTTTGTTCACTTCCAGCAGTTTCAGCCAGCAGCTGTGCAACAGCTCAATGGCGTGCTCACGATCGAGGCTCTGATTCAGTTCTACGTCACGACGGTAGAACGGGTAGAGGTACTGATCCATACGGCCAAACGATACTGAGTGACCGTTAGATTCAATTTGCAGAATCAACTGGATGAAATAGCATAACTGCAACGCCTGCCAGAATGTTTTTGGTGGCTCATGGGCAATCACATCACAGTTTTCCGCCATGGTCAGCAGTTCATCACGACGGCTGGTGCGCGTTTCTGTGGATGCCATTTTACGCGCCAGCGCGGCAAAGCGCTCAATGTGTAAAGTGACGGCTTCTAGCACGATATCAATCGCTTTCAGGAACTGATCGCCGTGGAGATCGTCCAGACACGTCAGATTGATGCGGGAGCGACGTTCATCGACTTTGTGGCGCAGGCCGTCGAGACCTTTTTCCAGTAGTAGCGGGAAGTTCACCGCCAGGTGTGCGTCGCCGGAGGTCATATTACCTTCGGCTTTGATAATGCCGGTTTCCAGCAACCCTTTCTGCTCGTCAGTGAACATCCCGTAGCAGCGATCCTGCACGGTCTGACCACGCCACCACGGACACACCTCGTGTAATACGCGTTTATTCTCTTCGCTTACCGCAAAGCCTGCGCCCGGTCTGTCGGCGAGGTCGTCGATCTCTTTTTCAATCCAGGAGACGGTGTATTCCGGGAAGATCGGCGCGGCGCGCACTTCGCTTGCCTGGTTACCGATAATCAGTTCGTCATGCTTGATCCAGATGGTGCGTTCCGCCAGATGATGGGCCAGTGCCAGCGCGCGGCGTACCGGGATCGGCTTATCCAGGTGTTGCTGATACATCTCGGTATAGTGCTGGGCGCGCTCGGTACAAACCGGCGGTTTCACGATATGGATCAGGGCTGTTTTATGCGCTTTGATACGATCGCTGAGTGTGTCCAGTTTCAGAGTGGTCATGGCGATTATCCTCGTAGGGTCGCGGTTAAACCTTTAAGGCTGGCATACTGCTGGGCAAATTCGAGCAGTGCAGGCGCATCAAGCGGTTTATCCGGTGCGTTGTAGGGTTGACTGAGTAAGTGGTATTTGTTGATACCAAGGGTGTGGTAGGGCAAAAAATGAATCTCCCCGACGTGAAGCTCGTCGGCAGCAAAATCGGTAATGGCCTGGATGGCGGCTTCTTCAGCGTTGAATCCCTGGATCAGCGGTACGCGGATAATCATTTTTTTACCAGCTGCGGCCAGTTTTTTTAGATTTTCCAGCACACGAGAGGCGCTGCCATCGGTCCACTGTTTAAACGGCGCATCCGCCACGTGTTTTAGATCGGCCAGAAACAGATCGACGTCAGGTAATGATGGTTCAATATACTTCCACGGGACATGCAGGCAGGTTTCCACTGCGGTATGAATGCCTGCGTCGTGGCTGGCTTTGAGCAAAGAAGCCGCCAGCTCTGGCTGCATAAACGGTTCGCCACCGGACAGGGTGAGGCCCCCTCCGCTGCGATCGTAAAACGGTTTATCACGCAATACGGTCGCCATGATTTCGTCCACGCTTTTTACCTCTCCACAGACGGTTAGCGCCTGCGTTGGACAGCAGTGGGTCAGCGCCGTCAGATCGTCATCGGTCAGTTTTTCGCGATGAATCAGCAACCCGCTTAGTGCCCGCTCAATTACTGCGGGTGCTGCCTGAGCACAAAGATCGCAACCATCAAGGCACAGGCGTGCGTCATAGAGCAGATCCTGCGTACGGGCGCGACTTTCCGGATTCTGGCACCACCGACAGCCCAGGGAGCATCCCTTAAGGAACACCACAGTACGGATCCCGGGACCATCATGCGTGGAATAGCGCTGGATATTGAAAATCATAAGCGACCTCTTTTCTTTCGTATAAAGATTAAATTACTTTCGAATGAAAGTTATATTGACATGCGTCAACTAACCGTGAGGTTTCGCCGTGCTACCTTTTATTCATGCTAATTATTCGTTTGAGGAAAGGTTATGGAACTCTATTTAGATACGTCTGACGTTGATGCGGTAAAAGCTCTGGCGCGCATTTTCCCGCTGGCAGGGGTGACCACTAACCCGAGTATTGTGGCGGCGGGGAATCAGACGCTGGAAGTACTACTGCCGCAACTGCAGGAAGCGATGGGAGGACAAGGCCGTCTGTTTGCTCAGGTGATGGCGACCACCGCCGAAGGGATGGTTAGCGATGCGCGTAAGCTGCGGGCAATCATTGCTGATATCGTGGTCAAAGTGCCGGTAACAGCAGAAGGTCTGGCGGCTATAAAATTGCTGAAAGAAGAAGGGATCCCGACGTTGGGTACTGCGGTATACGGTGCAGCTCAAGGGTTATTGGCTGCACTGGCAGGTGCGGAATACGTTGCGCCATACGTTAACCGCGTGGATGTGCAAGGAGGGGATGGCATTCAGACGGTGACCGACCTGCAGACGTTACTGAAAATGCATGCCCCGCACGCCAAAGTACTGGCAGCCAGTTTTAAAACGCCGCGTCAGGCGCTGGATTGCCTGCTGGCAGGCTGCGAGTCCATCACGCTACCGCTGGACGTTGCTCAGCAGATGATTAGCTCTCCGGCAGTTGATGCTGCCGTCGCGAAGTTTGAGCACGACTGGCAGAGCGCATTCGGTCGCACGTCGATCTGATGCTGTTGCCGGGTGGCGCTAACGCTTGCCCGGCCTACGTTCGAGCCGTTGTAGGTCGGGTAAGGCGAAGCCGCCACCCGACTTTTTTACCGACTACAAACCTCGCACCCCGGATTACGCATCAGCTTCATTTCGCGAAACTGGCAGGTCATGGCATCGTACATGACGATTTTTCCGGATGCCGGTTTACCGTAGTTTGCCAGCAGCTTAATGGCTTCCATCGCCTGTAACGAGCCGATCACGCCGATCAGCGGGGCCATCACTCCGGCTTCTACGCAGGTCAGGGCGTTTTCACCGAACAAACGGCTCAGGCAACGGTAGCAGGGCTCGCCTTCCTGATACGTAAAGACGGTAATTTGCCCTTCCATGCGAATTGCTGCACCGGAAACCAGCGGAACTCTGGCGGCAAAGCATCCGGCATTCAGCTGATTGCGGATGCTGACGTTATCCGTACAGTCCAGCACCAAATCGTGTTCGGCAATAAGCGCGTGAATCTCGCTATCGTCCAGCAGCGCATTCACCGGCGTAATGGCGATATAAGGGTTAATCCGCGTTAGCGCGTCACGAGCGGATATCACTTTTGGTTGCCCTACGGTTGCATCGCTGTGCAGCGTCTGGCGTTGGAGGTTCGACACGGAGACCGTGTCAAAGTCGAGCAGGGTTAAATGCCCGACGCCAGCACCAGCAAGGTACTGGGTTGCAGCACATCCCAGTCCCCCCAGACCAACGACCAGTACCCGCGCATCTTTGAGCGCTTCCTGACCTTCGAAATCGAAGCCGCGCAGAATGATTTGCCGGTTATAGCGCATCATCTCCTGGTCGCTGAGTTCTGCCATTACAGACCTCCAAACAGTGCGTTAAATGGCTCAACTTCAACCCATTCTCCGACCTCAACGTTACCGCGATCGCGCTCCAGCACAATAAAGCAATTGCCCTGGCTAAAGGAGCTAAAAATATGCGAGCCCTGGTGCCCGGTGGTAGTGACTTCCAGTTCGCCTTCCGCGGTACGCTGCAATACACCACGCTGAAAATCCAGACGCCCTGGCGTTTTCTTCAGGCGTGAAGCGGTGCGCACGCGCTGGCGCGGAGGCAACCCACAGGCGGTGTTGCCGCTGAGTTTCGCCAGCAGCGGTTGTACCAGTTGATAAAAGGTGAGGGCAGCAGACACCGGGTTACCCGGCAGGCCGCAAAACCAGCTGTTGCTCAGTTTACCAAAGGCGAACGGTTTACCGGGTTTGATAGCCAGCTTCCAGAAGGCAATTTCTCCCAGCTCTTCCAGAATGGTTTTGGTGTAATCCGCTTCGCCTACCGAAACGCCACCAGAGCTGATGACAACGTCGGCCTGGCTGTCGGCTTCGATAAATGCGGCCCGCAGCGCGTTGGGATTGTCGCGAATAATCCCTAAGTTGATCACCTCGCAGCCCAACTGCTGCAGCATCAGGTGAACGGTCAGACGGTTTGTGTCATAAATCTGCCCGTCACCCAGCGGCTGACCCGGCAATTGCAGCTCATCACCGGTGGAGAACAACGCCACGCGGACTTTACGCACAACGGGGACCTCGGCAATACCGAGCGAAGCCAGCACGGGAAGCTCGGCGGTTGTCAGACGAGTTCCTGTGGGGAATACCACCGCGCCGTTTGCAATATCTTCACCGCGCAGACGAATATTTTGTCCGCTGCGGACGTCGGAGGTAAAACGCACACCGTCGTCAGTTTGTTCCGTTTGCTCCTGCATTACCACGGCTTCACAACCGGCAGGCACCGGGGCTCCGGTCATAATACGGATGCAGGTTCCCGCAGGCCACTCGCCGTGAAATGGCTGTCCAGCAAAGGCTTTGCCAGCCACCGCAAGAGGCTGGTCTGATTGTAAATCGGCTAATCGCACCGCATAGCCATCCATTGCCGAGTTATCGAATCCCGGCACATCAATCGGGGAGACGACGTCGGTGGCCAGAATGCGGCCAAAGCATTGAACCAGCGGCAGCGTTTCGACGGCGGTGAGTGGGGTAATACGCGAAAGCATCTGAGAAAGAGCCGTTTCAAGCGGCATCAGTCCGGCGGTAAATTCCATGAGAAGACTCCTGCGGGGCAAAATCGAATCCGCTCATTATGTCAGAAAATGGACGCGGACAGTATGCTACCTCAGGCTTAGGATCAGATCTGATACAGGTTTTCTGCCAGAGATTAGCACTACAGGAAAAATGCAGTATAGACTCATGATTTCTGCTTTTTCTCCAGGAGGCTAAATGTCTGCGACTATCCCGGATTCAATTCGACGACAGGTGAATGCCGCCAGTGCACTGATTGCGCGGATTATCGAGGGCGACCTGGTTGCTGTTCATTTGTATGGCTCTGCTGTTGAAGGTGGCTTAAAGCCCCAAAGCGATATCGATTTACTGGTTACCATTAGGCAGCCACTTAATACCCGGCAAAGAAAAGATCTGATGCAGGGTTTTCTGGAAATATCAGCCCCGCCTGGTAGCGTTGATAGATATCGGGCGCTGGAAGTGACCATCGTGATCTATTCACAACTTGTACCCTGGCAATTCCCACCGTCAAGAGAAATGCAATTTGGCGAATGGTTGCGTGACGATATTCGCGCGGGAATTGTTGAACCGACACAGGTGGATCCTGATCTTTCCATCCTGCTGACCCAGGCCAGGCGCGCCAGCGTAGCGTTGTTCGGTGAAGCCGCTGAGACGTTATTCAACGTCATTCCTTTTAGCGATGTCGTGCAAACATTTCGGCATATTCTTGATATGTGGCAGAAAACGGGCGATTTAGAGGGTGACGAGCGAAATATCATCCTTACTCTGGCGCGTATTTGGTACAGCCTGGTTACGGGCAATATTGTCGCTAAAGATGAAGCCGCCGCCTGGCTTATACCGCAATTACCCGTTGAGTATGCTGACACGCTGCAAGCCGCGCGTGCGGAATACCTGGGGTTAACCAAAAAGAACTGGGCTGCGTCTATGCCGTCTGTTGAACACTTTGTGTTTTATGCAAAAAAACAGATTGCCGATCGGCTTGAATAATATATTCAACGATGTTGGAAGATCCCCTTTCTGATTAACTCATCTAAATAACCTGATGGGATGGGGGGTGAGGTACGGGCCTTAACCTTTACATGACGTCTGCATCTTTCTATATTCAAAAATCGAATCAATAAGTCACAGAAATTCTGATATTTATAACCCCGGTACCTGCCACCTAATGGACGAAAAAAATGGGTAAAGCAGTCATTGCAATTCACGGCGGCGCAGGGGCTATTACCCGTTCGCAGCTGAGCCAGGAGCAAGAGTTGCGTTATATACAGGCGCTGTCGGATATCGTTGAAACCGGCCAGCGGATGCTTGAAGACGGTCGTAGCGCACTGGATGTCGTTACCGAGGCCGTGCGCCTGCTGGAAGAGTGTCCATTGTTTAATGCCGGAATTGGCGCGGTGTATACCCGTGATGAAACCCATGAGCTGGACGCCTGTGTGATGGACGGTAATACGCTGAACGCAGGCGCCGTCGCCGGGGTAAGCCATCTGCGAAACCCGATTCTCGCGGCACGGCTGGTAATGGAACACAGCCCACACGTCATGATGATAGGTGAAGGGGCTGAAAACTTTGCCATTGCGCAGGGTATGGAGCGCGTATCAGCGGATATTTTCTCGACGCCAGAACGCTACGCTCAACTTCTGGCGGCGCGAACAGCGGGTGAAACGGTGCTGGACCATAGCGCGAGCCCGCTGGATGAAAACAACAAAATGGGTACCGTGGGTGCGGTCGCGTTAGATATGTTTGGCAATCTGGCGGCAGCAACATCGACCGGCGGGATGACCAATAAATTACCGGGGCGGGTGGGTGACAGTCCGTTGGTTGGCGCAGGCTGTTATGCCAATAATGCAAGTGTGGCAGTCTCCTGCACCGGAACCGGAGAAGTCTTTATTCGTGCTTTGGCGGCCTATGACATTGCGGCGTTGATGGACTACGGCGGTCTGAGTTTATCCGAAGCGTGTGAACGCGTAGTGATGGAAAAATTACCGGCGCTTGGCGGCAGCGGCGGTTTAATTGCTATCGATCATGAGGGCAATGTCGCTTTGCCGTTTAACAGCGAAGGCATGTACCGCGCCTGGGGATACGCAGGTGATACGCCAACCACCGGTATTTATCGGGAAAAAGGAGATAGCGTTGCCACACAGTGATGAGCTTGATGCCAGCGATGTGCTGGCAGTCAGCAATCTGAATATTGCCTTTGAACAGGAGCAGCAGCGTGTCAGCGCAGTGCGCAATCTGTCATTTCGCCTGAAGCGTGGCGAAACGCTAGCGATAGTCGGCGAGTCTGGTTCTGGTAAGTCGGTGACCGCCTTGTCGCTGATGCGTCTGATTGAACAGTCCGGCGGCGAGGTGAGCTGCGATGAAATGCTCCTCCGACGCCGTAATCGACAGGTTATTGAGCTGGGTGAACAGAGCGCATCACAAATGCGTCACGTGCGCGGTGCGGATATCGCGATGATCTTCCAGGAGCCTATGACATCGCTTAATCCGGTGTTTACCGTGGGCGAGCAAATTGCCGAGTCTATCCGCTTGCACCAGGGTGCCAGTCACGAAGAGGCGATGGTAGAAGCGAAGCGAATGCTCGATCAGGTGCGTATCCCCGAGGCGAAGGCGATTTTATCGCGTTATCCACACCAGCTTTCCGGCGGTATGCGCCAGCGGGTGATGATCGCCATGGCACTGTCGTGTCGCCCTGCGGTTTTAATTGCTGATGAGCCGACAACCGCGCTGGATGTCACCATTCAGGCGCAGATCCTGCAACTGATAAAAGTGTTGCAGCAGGATATGTCGATGGGAGTGATCTTTATTACCCACGATATGGGCGTTGTGGCGGATATTGCCGACCGCGTGCTGGTGATGTATCAGGGCGAGGCGGTAGAAACCGGCAGCGTTGAGCAGATTTTTCACGCTCCCCAGCATCCTTATACTAAAGCGCTGCTGGCAGCCGTGCCGCAGCTTGGGGCAATGAACGGGCATGAACTTCCGCGCCGTTTCCCGCTTATTTCATTACACGATCCCAGTCATGTAGAGCCACAGACCGAACAGGATACCGTGGTTGAAGGCGAGCCAATTTTGCAGGTACGTAACCTGGTGACGCGTTTTCCTCTGCGTAGCGGCATTCTAAATCGCGTAACTCGCGAGGTGCATGCAGTGGAAAACGTCAGCTTTGACCTGTGGCCGGGAGAAACGCTATCGCTGGTGGGGGAGTCGGGCTGTGGGAAATCCACCACCGGGCGGGCGCTGTTGCGCCTGGTTGAGTCTCAGCGTGGGGAAATCATTTCCAACGGACAGCGTATTGATACCCTTGCTGCCAGCAAGTTGCAGCCGCTGCGTCGGGATATTCAGTTTATCTTCCAGGATCCGTATGCCTCGCTCGATCCACGTCAGACGGTGGGATATTCCATTCTGGAGCCGCTACGGGTGCATGGGTTATTGCAGGGGGATGCGGGGTCAAAACGAGTTGCATGGCTGCTGGAACGCGTAGGATTGCTGCCTGAGCATGCCTGGCGCTATCCGCACGAGTTTTCCGGCGGTCAGCGTCAGCGTATCTGTATTGCACGGGCATTGGCACTCAATCCCAAAGTGATTATTGCCGATGAATCTGTCTCGGCGCTGGATGTTTCAATTCGTGGGCAAATTATCAACCTGTTGCTCGACCTGCAGCGGGAAATGGGAATTGCATACCTGTTTATTTCCCACGATATGGCGGTGGTGGAACGGATCAGTCACCGTGTGGCGGTGATGTATCTCGGGCAAATCGTTGAGATTGGCCCCCGACGCGCGGTGTTTGAAAATCCGCAACATCCGTATACGCGCAAACTGATGGCGGCAGTACCAGTTGCCGATCCATCGCATCACCGACCACAGCGTGTGCTGTTGTCGGATGATATCCCCAGCAATATCCGCAAGCGCGGCGAAGAGATTTCCCCCGTGTCGTTACAGTTAGTTGGCCCGGGGCATTATGTTGCGCGTGGGCAACCAGAAAATGCGCTTTCGCGTTTATAACAGGCAGGCAGGGTTTAAGGAGAATAACATGACAAAAATTGTTGCTCGGAAATGGCTGGTTGCTGTGGGAGTGGCCTCTGCGCTGGCCACATCGCCTGGCTGGGCCGCCAAAGACGTGGTGGTGGCGGTAGGATCCAATTTCACCACGCTTGACCCCTATGACGCGAATGACACGTTGTCGCAGGCGGTAGCGAAGTCGTTTTATCAGGGACTGTTTGGTCTTGATAAAGAGATGAAGCTGAAAAATGTGCTGGCAGAGAGCTATACGGTTTCTGATGATGGCCTGACTTACACTCTTAAGCTGCGTCAGGGCGTGAAATTTCAGGATGGCACCGACTTCAACGCCGATGCGGTTAAAGCCAACCTCGACCGCGCCAGCAATCCGGAAAACCGTCTGAAACGCTACAACCTGTATAAGAATATCGATAAAACCGAAGTCGTCGATCCGTCGACGGTGAATATTACGCTGAAACAGCCGTTCTCTGCCTTTATCAATATTCTGGCACATCCGGCAACGGCAATGATTTCTCCCGCCGCGCTGGAGAAATACGGTAAGGAGATCGGTTTCCACCCTGTGGGGACCGGGCCGTACCAGCTTGATACCTGGAATCAGACAGATTTTGTGAAGGTTAAGAAGTTCGCGGGTTACTGGCAGCAAGGGCTGCCAAAGCTGGATACGATTACCTGGCGTCCGGTGACCGACAACAACACGCGTGCGGCCATGCTGCAGACCGGGGAAGCGCAGTTTGCCTTCCCGATCCCTTACGAGCAGGCTGCGTTACTGGCGAAGAATAAAAACCTGGAACTGGTGGCCAGTCCGTCTATTATGCAGCGTTATATCAGCATGAACGTCACACAAAAACCGTTCGATAATCCGAAGGTGCGCGAGGCGTTGAATTATGCCATCAACCGTCAGGCGCTGGTGAAAGTGGCGTTTGCGGGTTATGCCACGCCAGCAACGGGCGTTCTTCCTCCATCGATAGCTTACGCGCAAAGCTATACGCCATGGCCATACGACCCGGCGAAAGCGCGCGAACTGCTGAAAGAAGCAGGTTATCCGAACGGTTTTACCACCACGCTATGGTCTTCGCATAATCACAGTACCGCGCAGAAAGTGCTGCAATTTACCCAGCAGCAGTTGGCGCAGGTGGGAGTTAAGGCTCAGGTAACAGCGATGGATGCCGGCCAGCGCGCGGCGGAAGTAGAGGGTAAAGCGCAGAAAGAGAGCGGGGTGCGGATGTTCTACACCGGCTGGTCTGCCTCTACGGGGGAAGCTGACTGGGCGCTGTCACCGCTATTTGCATCACAAAACTGGCCGCCAACGCTGTTTAATACGGCGTTCTATAGCAATAAGCAGGTGGACAGTGATTTAGCGGCAGCGTTGCAAACTAACGATCCAGCGCAGAAAGCGAAGCTGTACAAGGATGCGCAGGATATTATCTGGAAAGAGTCGCCGTGGATCCCACTGGTAGTGGAAAAACTGATTTCGGCGCACAGCACCAGATTGACCGGGTTCTGGATTATGCCGGACACCGGATTTAGCTTTGATGATGCGGATTTAAAATAAGCTATTCATTCGGCCCCGTTAACCAGGGGCCGGCGAAGGGAGCGTGATGCTTAACTATGTTTTCAAGCGCCTGCTGGGGTTGATCCCAACGCTATTGATTGTTGCGGTGCTGGTGTTTTTATTTGTTCACCTGCTACCCGGCGATCCGGCCCGACTGATTGCCGGACCGGAAGCTGACGCCGAGGTGATTGAACTGGTACGCAAGCAGCTGGGTCTGGACCAACCGCTGCATATTCAGTTCTGGCATTACATGACCAACGTGTTGCAAGGCGATTTTGGCACGTCGATGGTTTCTCGTC
Source organism: Citrobacter sp. KTE30 (assembly GCF_000398825.1). NCBI lineage: Bacteria > Pseudomonadati > Pseudomonadota > Gammaproteobacteria > Enterobacterales > Enterobacteriaceae > Citrobacter > Citrobacter sp. KTE30. The sequence continues at coordinate 1,368,846 of NZ_KB976055.1, forward strand.
GCCCGGTTTCCGAAGAGATAGCCAGCCGTTTTATGCCGTCGTTATGGCTGACAATTGCGAGTATGGCATGGGCTGTGTTATTTGGTATGACGGCGGGGATCATTGCAGCCGTATGGCGCAATCGCTGGCCGGACAGGTTGAGTATGACGCTGGCGGTCACCGGGATCTCGTTCCCGGCGTTTGCGCTTGGCATGCTGCTCATGCAGATATTCTCCGTTGAGCTTGGCTGGTTGCCAACCGTTGGCGCTGACACCTGGCTGCACTATATCCTCCCGTCTATTACTCTGGGCGCGGCGGTGGCTGCGGTGCTGGCCCGGTTTACCCGCGCCTCGTTCGTCGATGTGCTCAGCGAAGACTATATGCGCACCGCGCGGGCTAAAGGGGTGAGTGAGACCTGGGTGGTGTTAAAACATGGTCTGCGTAACGCGATGATCCCGGTGGTCACCATGATGGGACTACAGTTTGGCTTTTTGCTTGGTGGATCAATCGTGGTTGAGAAGGTGTTCAACTGGCCTGGGCTTGGGCGACTGCTGGTGGACTCCGTCGAAATGCGCGACTACCCGGTGATTCAGGCCGAGGTACTGTTGTTTTCTCTGGAGTTTATTCTTATCAACTTAGTGGTGGATGTGCTTTACGCCGCCATTAATCCGGCTATCAGGTACAAGTAAGGATGCGATTTTTTAACTGGCGCCGACAGGCGATTTTGAATGCAATGCCCCTTGTTAAGCCAGAGCAGATACGCACACCGTGGCATGAGTTCTGGCGTCGTTTTCGTCGACAGCACATGGCGATGTTCGCTGGGCTGTTTGTATTGCTCCTGATCATGGTGGCGATTTTTGCTCGCTGGTTGACGCCATTTGATGCCGAAAATTACTTCGATTATGACCGTTTGAATGATGGGCCGTCGATGCTGCACTGGTTTGGTGTCGATTCTCTGGGACGAGATATCTTTAGCCGCGTGCTGGTTGGCGCCCAAATCTCGCTGGCGGCAGGAGTCTTTGCCGTGTTTATTGGCGCGGCGATTGGCACAGTGCTGGGTCTGCTGGCGGGATACTACGAAGGTTGGTGGGATCGGCTGATTATGCGTATCTGCGATGTGCTGTTCGCCTTTCCCGGCATTCTGCTGGCGATAGCCGTGGTCGCCGTGCTGGGCAGCGGCATTGCGAACGTGATTATCGCCGTGGCCATTTTCTCCATTCCTGCTTTCGCGCGCCTGGTGCGCGGAAATACACTGGTGCTGAAGCAACAGACGTTTATTGAGTCTGCGCGCAGTATTGGTGCCAGCGATACGACTATCATTTTTAACCATATCCTGCCGGGTACGGTTTCATCGATCGTGGTCTTTTTTACCATGCGAATTGGCACGTCGATCATCTCTGCCGCGAGCCTGTCATTTCTGGGATTAGGCGCACAGCCGCCGACGCCGGAGTGGGGGGCAATGCTTAATGAAGCGCGTGCTGACATGGTGATCGCGCCGCACGTGGCGATTTTCCCGGCGGTAGCGATATTCCTGACGGTGCTGGCGTTTAACTTACTGGGAGATGGTCTGCGCGACGCGCTGGACCCGAAGATAAAAGGATAAATTACAGGCCGGATAAGACGTAACGCTTATCCGGCCTACGGTTGAGTTACGCTTATTAAACGCGTGAACCCCACAGATCGTATTCATCTGCGTTTTCGACCTTCACGCGGATGATATCACCAGGTTTCACCTTGGTTTCACCATTCAGGTATACCGCGCCGTCGATTTCCGGAGCATCAGCCATGCTACGACCAATTGCGCCTTCTTCGTCAACTTCATCAACGATAACCAGAATCTCGCGGCCCACTTTCTCTTGCAAACGTTCAGCAGAGATCTGCTGTTGCAATTGCATAAAGCGGTTCCAGCGTTCTTCTTTCACCTCTTCCGGGATTTGATCCGGCAGGTCATTAGCACCAGCGCCTTCTACCGGGCTGTATTTAAAGCAGCCCACGCGATCCAGACGTGCTTCCTTCAGGAAGTCGAGCAACATCTGGAAGTCTTCTTCCGTTTCACCCGGGAAACCAACAATGAAGGTGGAGCGCAGCGTCAGTTCAGGGCAGATTTCACGCCACTGCTTGATGCGCGCCAGCTGTCTGTCTACGGAGCCTGGGCGTTTCATCAGTTTAAGAATACGCGGGCTGGCATGCTGTAACGGGATGTCCAGATACGGCAGGATTTTCCCTTCTGCCATCAGCGGGATCACGTCATCAACGTGCGGGTAGGGGTAGACGTAATGCAGGCGCGTCCAGATCCCCAGTTTTGATAACTGTTCGCACAGATCAACCATGCTGGTTTTGACCGGCTCGCCGTTATGGAAACCGGTACGATGCTTCACATCCACACCGTACGCAGAGGTATCCTGAGAGATTACCAGAATCTCTTTCACGCCCGCATCGACCAGACGTTTGGCTTCGCTGAGGACGTCGCCAATCGGACGGCTCACCAGATCGCCGCGCATGGATGGAATAATGCAGAACGTACAGCGGTGGTTACAGCCTTCAGAAATCTTCAGATAGGCGTAGTGGCGCGGAGTCAGCTTGACACCCTGCTCAGGAACCAGGCTCAGGAACGGATTATGCTTTGGTTTGGGTACGTAATGATGAACGTGCTCCAGAACCTGCTCGTAGCTATGCGGCCCGGTGATTTCCAGCACCTTCGGGTGGACTTCACGGATTTGATCGACTTTCGCGCCCAGACAACCGGTGACGATCACCTTGCCGTTTTCGTTCAGCGCTTCGCCGATTGCTTCCAGGGATTCCTGAACCGCACTGTCGATAAAGCCGCAGGTATTAACGATAACCATATCCGCGTCGTCGTAGCTTGGCACGACATCATAGCCTTCGGTACGAAGTTCGGTCAGGATGCGCTCAGAATCGACGAGGTTTTTCGGGCAGCCGAGGGAGACAAAGCCGATTTTCGGCTGGTGGGTTACATTGCTCATAGCGTAAAAAGTGTTCAGTTATTGGAATATTCAGGGCAGGGATTCTACAGAGTTCTGAACAAAAATTGTATCGCAATCTCATACCATCAGCGGCCTGCCGGGCGCGGAATTAAAGATTATTTGTAAATTATGTTAATTTTAAGTGATGGATTGATCCTGGACACGACTTTGTTCAAAAAACAACCATACTATTAAGTTGCACCATAGTTGGAAAGAGGAGGAACAAAGTATGGTTGTTGACAGACTGAGAACCGATCTTCTCAACAAATTGATAAACGCCCGTATCGAACTTGCCGCTTATCTGCTGTTGAGAAAAGCGAAAGGCTACATGTCAGTCAGCGAGAGCGATCGTCTGCGTGATAATTTTTTTGCACTGAATCGCGAATTGCACGAACAATCACAGCTTCACGGTATGCATCTTGATCAGGAAGAGTGGAATGCCCTTCATCGTGCTGAAGGGGCGTTAGCCGCCGCCGCTGTTTGTCTTATGAGTGGACACCATGATTGTCCAACGTTTATCGCCGTTAACGCAGAGAAACTGGAAAACTGCCTGACAACGCTGACGCTGAGTATCCAGAGTTTGCAATCTTACCCAACGCTGGAACACGTCTGAATCAGGGGGAGGGCGCTCCCCCTTTTCGTTAAGATTATGTAATTATGACGGGGTGATTCCCCTTGCTGGCTACGCTTTATGCAGAGCCATTAAGGAGGTGTTATGCGTCGACTCTTTCTCTGTGCTATCCCACTTGCGCTATTTTCCTCTTATGCCGTCGCGGTAAAAGTGGAAGTGCTGCAAACCAAACTCGATCACCCATGGTCACTGGCTTTTTTACCCGATAACCGCGGTATGCTCATTACGCTCAAAGGTGGGCAGCTTCGACTCTGGCAGCCTGATAAAGGGCTTTCCGACCCGCTAACCGGCGTACCAAAAGTCTGGGCGAATGGTCAGGGCGGATTGCTTGATGTGGTGTTAGCTCCGGACTTTGAACGATCCCGTCGGGTGTGGCTAAGCTTCGCTGAAGCCGACCGCGAAGGCAAAGCGGGCACCGCGGTAGGCTACGGGCGATTGAGTGACGATCTCAAACACCTGCAAGGATTTCAGACCGTTTTTCGCCAACAGCCAAAGCTCTCTACCGGAAACCATTTTGGTGGACGTCTGGTATTTGATGGCAACGGCTATCTGTTTATTGGCCTGGGGGAGAATAATCAACGCGCTACCGCCCAGGATCTGGATAAGCTGCAGGGCAAGGTCGTACGGCTGACCGATGAGGGCAAAATTCCACCGGATAACCCGTTTGTGAACATGGCGGGAGCGCGGGCAGAGATTTGGTCGTATGGCATCCGCAACCCGCAGGGTATGGCGATGAATCCGTGGAGTGATGTGTTGTGGCTCAATGAGCATGGTCCACGCGGAGGCGATGAAATTAATATCCCCGAGAAAGGGAAAAACTACGGTTGGCCTGTCGCGACCTGGGGTGTTAACTACAGTGGTTTGAAAATTCCCGAAGCAAAAGGTCAAATTGTTGCTGGCACGGAACAACCCATCTTTTACTGGGAAAAGTCGCCAGCGGTCAGCGGAATGGCTTTTTATAATAGCGATACCTTTCCACAGTGGCGGCAGAAGTTGTTCATCGGCGCGTTGAAAGATAAAGAAGTGATCGTACTGAGCGTTAAAGGGAATACGGTCACTGAGGATGGTCGTCTGTTGCAGGAAAGGGGGCAACGGATCCGAGATGTGCGCGTCGGACCAGACGGTTATATGTACGTGTTAACCGACGAGTCCGACGGGGAATTACTAAAAGTGAGTCCCTGATTTGTTTAGCTAACCGGGATCATCACGATTTTTTGAAACGCCGGGCGCTCGGTCAGTTGTTGATACCAGCGTTCCAGATGCGGGCGCGGGGTCCAGCTCAGGCCAACGTTGAACAGGTTATAGATAAACGGTGCCACAGCGATATCGGCAGTGCCAAATTCAGCCCCGGAGAACCATAACTGGTCTGCCAGCGCGTTATCCAGAATGGCAAACAGGTTATCGCAAACTTGCTTACTGGCCTCAATGGCCGCTAGATCGCGCTGATCGGCAGGTGTTCTGACCAGGCCAAATAAGATAACCCGATGCGCAGGGCTTAGCGTCTGATTTGCCCAGTCCATCCATTTTTCGCCGACGGCGCGCGCGGCCGGAGCGTCAATCCACAAACGTTTTTGTCCGTACTGAGCGGCCAGATAGCGGACAATGGTATTGGATTCCCACAGAACAACGTCCGTTTCATCATCGCGTAGCAACGGGACCAGTCCGTTCGGGTTTAGTGCCAGATAGTCGGCATCGCGGTTACCGCCATGCTGTCCGCCCGCCAGAATTTGGTTATACGGCAGTTCCAGTTCCTCGAGCGTCCACAATACTTTTTTTACGTTGGTCGAGTTATTGCGACCCCACAGTGTAATCATAGTAACCCCGCAAATTAATTGAGCAGCTTTATGGCTGCAGATGCCATCTGACTAGCTCACATGGTGGGGTAAACCTAATATTTACGCAACAAAGTCTAAAAAAATCGTGCCAGGAGCAGCGCAGCGCGGCGTTATTGCATAAACTTTAAAAACTTTACCAACTTACGGTTTCTTTAAGCTCGTTAGTGCGTTATTACTCACCGCACTTATTTTACACGTCATCCATCAGACTTTTTCTGCATGGGTTGGTCGAGGTCGCTTGGCCGGTTTTGTGTAAACACGGTGTGGTATGACGTGGTTTTTTGGAATGGATACTCGGGTGGCATTTATGACGCAATACTTCTCTTCACTTCGCAGCTTTGCTGCAGGTTCTGCACTCTTAATCCTTTTGGCGCCGACCGTACAGGCGGCGGAGCAACCGACGGCCCCGCCGAGCGTGGACGCGCGCGCGTGGATTCTGATGGATTACGCCAGTGGCAAGGTGCTGGCGGAAGGTAATGCTGATGAGAAACTGGATCCTGCCAGTCTGACCAAAATCATGACCAGCTATGTGGTTGGGCAGGCGCTGAAGGCCGGAAAAATTAACCTCAACGACATGGTCACCGTGGGCAAAGACGCCTGGGCGACCGGTAACCCAGCCCTGCGCGGTTCGTCGGTCATGTTCCTCAAGCCCGGCGATCAGGTTGCGGTGTCAGATCTGAATAAAGGCGTTATCATTCAGTCAGGTAACGATGCCTGTATTGCACTCGCTGATTACGTTGCCGGCAGCCAGGAATCCTTTATTGGTCTGATGAACGGCTATGCGAAAAAACTGGGGCTGACCAACACTACTTTCCAGACGGTGCACGGTCTGGATGCGGCAGGACAGTTCAGTACCGCACGTGATATGGCGCTGCTCGGGAAGGCGTTAATTCACGATGTGCCGGAAGAGTATGCTATTCACAAAGAGAAAGAATTTACCTTCAATAAAATTCGTCAACCGAACCGCAACCGTCTGTTGTGGAGCACCAACCTGAACGTGGATGGTATGAAAACCGGGACCACTGCCGGGGCGGGATACAACCTGGTGGCTTCCGCGACCCAGGGCGATATGCGCCTGATCTCCGTGGTGCTGGGGGCGAAAACCGATCGTATTCGTTTTAATGAGTCAGAAAAGCTGCTGACCTGGGGCTTCCGCTTCTTTGAAACCGTTACGCCGATCAAGCCGGATGCGACTTTCGTTACTCAGCGCGTATGGTTTGGCGATAAGAGTGAAGTGAATTTGGGTGCCGGAGAAGGTGGTTCTGTGACCATCCCGCGTGGCCAGCTCAAAAACCTGAAGGCCAGCTTTACCCTGACTGAACCACAGCTAACAGCACCGCTGAAGAAAGGTCAGGTTGTGGGCACTATCGACTTTCAGTTGAACGGAAAATCCATTGAGCAACGTCCGTTGATGGTGATGGAGGATGTGCAAGAGGGTGGTTTCTTTAGCCGCATGTGGGACTTTGTGATGATGAAATTCCACCAGTGGTTTGGTGGTTGGTTCTCTTAACCTTACCTATGCCGGATGGCGCAATCGCCGTCCGGCAGTATCTCTTAATACTTCAGCGTGATACGTTGCGCTTTAGCGTACTCAACAAACTCATCGTCAGGGCGGTTATCACTGATGATGGTATCAAAGCGTTTTAATTCCCCCATCCTCGCAGGCCGCACCTTGCCAAACTTGCTGTGATCGACCACCAAAACGTGATGCTGCGCCATCGACATTGCCCAGTGCTTCACCGGCAGTTCTTCCAGATTAAAACAGGTCGCGCCTTTCTCGATATGAACGCCTGCCGCGGAATAAAAGGCGATATCCGGACACAGATTGTTCAGCGTTTCCTGGAAGTCGAGCGGTTTAAAAATCGCGTTACTGGCATGGAATTCGCCACCACACAGAATGACGCGGCACTGCGGTTTTTCCTGCAGCACCAGAAACGTATTCAACGAGTAGCAGATTGCGGTGAAGGGCAGTTCATTGTCGATCGCTTCAATGATCCACGGTGTGGTAGTACCGCAATCGAAAAAGATGGTCTGATGTGCCTGCACGAGACTCGCCGCCAGCTGGGCGGCGCGACGTTTTTCATCAACCAGACGGGATTTTTGATCGCTGATTAAATAATGGTTAGCGCTGCGGGGTTCCAGAACAATATAGCCCCCGAGCAGCACGACGGGAGCATCATGATTATTCAGGTCGCGACGAATGGTCATCTCAGATACGCCCAGCAACGTTGCGGCTTCTTTGAGGTGTAATTTATCGCTGCGTTTCAGCGCCTGCAGTAATTGACCAATACGCTCGTCGCGTCGAGTTTCCATAGTTCCCCTGGAGAATAGAATAAGTGCTCAGTTTCGCGCTTAATACTACTCTTTTTACCGTGGGTTAGTCACGTACCCAACCTTTACGGATGGGGAGGGCGAAGCAGGCGCGATAGCAAGTTTGCAAGCCGAGGTACAGGGTCGCGCCAAAGCGCTGCCAGATCATCTGGGCGCTCAGACAGCCGATCAACCCAGCCAGTAATCCGCCCAGCATATCCAGCGGCCAGTGTACGCCAAGGTAAACCCGCGACCAGGCAATCGCCACGGCAACGACCATCAGCAGAGCGCCCGTCCACAGGCGATGCCAGAACAGGAAGGCCAGTGCAAAGGTAAAGATAACCGTACCGTGGTCACTCGGGAAAGAATCATCTGCCGCATGATGCAGGAAGTTGTAACCGATGTGGTTTACAAACGGGCGATCGTGAGGGAACAGATGTCCCATCAGCCAGGAAATCGTCAGACCAACTGTCAACGCAATGGCCATTTTGATGACCAACTGGCGCTGGAGCGTAACCTGACCACGCGGTCCCCAAAGCCAGAGCACAACGGCTAACAGCGGCACAATGCTGATCAGATCTTTGGCAATGAAAATGGCGAGCGAAATTGCCCATTGCGCAGAGTCGGGTGTTGCATTGATCAGGTAAAAAAGTGAGTTGTTCAGATTTTCCAGCATAACGTCCAGACTCAGTGTAATCGTTAAAAAGGCCCATGGGAGCGAGAGCATAAAATTGCTTTCACGGGATAAAAAGCGGTCTTGTCTTATTTGTCTGCTAAATGACTATTTTTAAGACAATTAATGAGACTTATTGAGCATGATAGCGGTCTCAACTTAAATTAACCTTAAAGCAAAATCTTCTTGAGCAAATGAATGTAAAAATGTGCGCATTTTGCTTTCAAATCACATAATTCACTATCACCAGTACGGCGCATTTATTACACTTTGCGCGATTTTTCTATAGCTAAGAGACTGCATGCAGAACCGTTTATCTTCAGGCGCCCGTTTGGGGCGTCAGGCATTACTTTTCCCTCTCTGTCTGGTGCTTTACGAATTCTCTACTTATATCGGCAACGATATGATCCAGCCTGGAATGTTGGCGGTGGTGGAGCAATACAATGCCGGATTAGATTGGGTACCCACATCCATGACCGCCTATCTGGCTGGCGGCATGTTTTTACAGTGGTTGTTAGGACCGCTATCGGATCGTGTTGGGCGTCGTCCGGTGATGTTAACCGGCGTGCTCTGGTTCATCGTGACCTGCCTTGCGACCCTGCTTGCACAGAATATTGAGCAATTTACTTTCCTGCGTTTTTTGCAGGGGATAAGCCTGTGCTTTATTGGTGCGGTGGGTTACGCCGCCATTCAGGAATCCTTTGAAGAAGCGGTCTGCATAAAAATTACCGCGCTGATGGCAAACGTGGCGCTGATTGCGCCGCTGCTGGGTCCGTTGGTAGGCGCAGCCTGGGTACATGTTCTGCCGTGGGAAGGGATGTTTATCCTGTTTGCTGCTCTGGCGGCCATCTCCTTTTTTGGTCTGCAACGCGCGATGCCGGAAACGGCAACCAGGCTGGGTGAAAAGCTGTCCATTAAAGAGCTGGGCAAGGATTATAAGTTGGTGCTAAGGAACGTGCGTTTCGTTGCAGGCGCACTGGCGTTGGGTTTTGTCAGCCTGCCGTTACTGGCGTGGATTGCGCAATCTCCGATTATTATCATTAGCGGAGAACATCTCAGTAGTTACGAATATGGCCTGTTGCAGGTGCCGATTTTTGGTGCGCTGATTGCCGGTAACCTGGTGCTGGCGCGTCTGACTTCGCGAAAAACCGTGCGTTCGCTGATTATCATGGGCGGCTGGCCAATTGCCGTTGGCCTGATTATTGCCGCTGCGGCCACGGTGGTGTCATCTCATGCATATCTATGGATGACGGCGGGTTTGAGTATCTATGCGTTTGGCATTGGCGTGGCGAATGCGGGGCTGGTGCGCCTGACGCTGTTTGCCAGTGAAATGAGTAAAGGTACGGTTTCTGCCGCAATGGGTATGTTGCAGATGCTGATTTTTACCGTTGGTATCGAGCTGAGTAAACACGCTTATCTGCTGGGAGGCAACGGCTTGTTCAGCTTGTTCAATCTGGCCAGCGGGGTGCTGTGGCTGATTCTTATGGTGATCTTCCTGAAAGATAAACGGGTAGGGGATTCCCGGGAAGGCTAAAGCCCGGTAGCCCGGGCCTAGCAGAAACTTAGTGGTGATCGTCAATCTGATGTTCGATGATCATGCCTTCACCGACGCTGGCAACATGTCGCGCATAAGGATGTGCGCGATAAACAGGAGCCGGGGCAGGAGCCGGGGCAACATACACCGTTTGTGGCGCGGTAGTCACGTTGACCGCCTGCGGCACGCTGACGGAAGAGGGCACGATCACCACTTTATAACCGCTTGGTACATCAACGGTAACGCTTTGTGCAAATACTGACCCTGCAAAACCCAGCAACAATGTCGCCATCAGTACACTTGTCTTCATAATCCGCTCACCTGAAATATTCACTGGAAGTAATAATCCAGTGGGTTAATTTGAGGCGGATTATGAATAGATCATGCCATCATTTTGTTGCCGTCTGTGCTGAGGCGTTAATGCGTAAACGGTGCTTCATTCTTTAACACGCGGTCGATAATATCCAGGACGCCCTCTTCGTTGTTCGATCCCGCGCGATATTTCGCCGCCTTGATAACCGGCTCATGGGCGTTGGCCATTGCAAAACTAAATTCCGCCTGGCGCAGCATTTCAATATCATTTCCACCATCGCCAAACACAACAACCTCATCGTCGTTAATATTCCAGCGTTGTTGCAGCAACCGCAGACCATTTGCCTTATGCACGCCAGGAATAATTAAATCGATGCTCCCGTAGCCGGTATGCACCGGCACCATAATGTCGCCAATCGCCTCGTGGAGATCGGCCTGCACCTGTGGGATTCTGTCGTCGGAAATATTCAGCCCGAACTTGAAGAAAACGTCGTTAAGATTGTCAAAATTATCTACAAATTCGAGACGATGATAATACATGGCGGAAACAGCTTTATGTTCATCGCTGTACTGCTTCAGCGTGTAGGCGCTGCTTTTACCACAGGCAATAATATCAATGTCCGTACGGGTCAGCAGATGTTCAACGATGGCCTGGAAATCATCCTTTGCCAGTTCGCCGTTAAAAACATCTTCACCTTCACTGACTACCCAACCGCCGTTTTCGGCAACAAATGAGATCTCACTGGCCAGTTCGGGGAAAAAGGAAATTAACTGATAATATTGGTTGCCGCTGGCGACCACAAAGCGGATCCCTTGTTCTTTCATCTGGCGGTATTGCGCCATAAAGCGCTCACGGTTATAGGTTTTTTGGTCACTTAAAAATGTGCCGTCCATGTCGACCGCAATTAATTTGATGCTCATTAGCTGTTCTCCATCACCGTGGTATTTTTGAGATCCGGTTTCGCCACCGCTTTCGCGATGATGGCGGCGACAAGCACCAGCGCCAGCACCACCAGCATCGCGCTGCGCAGGCCGTAGTGTTCACCCAGGTAGCCCAGCAGCGGCGGTCCAACCAGGAACGCCAGATAGCCGGTTGTTGCGACAACGCTGACGCGGGTTGGTGCATCAGGGCCGGTGTCGCTGGCGGCTGAAATGGTCAGCGGGAAGCCGAGTGATGCACCGAGTCCCCACAAAATAACGGAAACACCCGCCACCCAAGAGCTGTCGACAAAAATAATCAGGCTAATCCCGAGAGCGCCCATCAGCGCACTGGCGCGCACCACCGTTACGCGGCTGTAGCGGTCGATGAACCAGCCGCCAGTAAAGCGGCCAACGGTCATGCCCAGCGTAAATCCGGCATAAATCAGAGAGCCTGATGTTGGGCTAAACCCATGACCGTCCACCATCAGCAGCGGAAGCCAGTCGTTGGCGGAACCTTCAGCAAATGCCATTGCGAGCACCACGACGCCAATCAGCAATAACTGGATATCGCGATAAAAAGGCAGTCCTTTTTCACCGGAGGGAGAACCATCAGCGGCATTTTTACCCGTGCCGTCAGGAATTGCTTTGATGGCGATAAAGATAGGAGTGATAGCTACCAGCGCCGCCAGCAGAATATGCGCGTTTGCCGGGACGCTGAAGGCGGTAAGCATCATCCCGACTCCTGCGCCCGCCAGCGTACCCAGGCTGTAAAAACCATGCATCATCGGCAGCACGGTTTTATTCATTTCGCGTTCAACCGCCGCACCTTCGACGTTGATGGCCACTTCTGCTGCGCCAAAACTGGCGCCAAACACGGCCAGACCAAATGCGAAAAGCCAGGCGGAATGCAGCCAGAGCGCCACGCTGAGGATAGCCATCCCAATGACCGCACATGACATGGTAGTGCGGATCACTTTGCGCGTGCCAAATCGTTTCACCAGCCAGGCCGAACAAAGAATGCCACTCATCGAACCAATAGAGAGTCCAAACAGCACCGCGCCCATTTCGGCGGTAGAGATTGAGAGGATATCTCTGATGGCAGGGGTACGCGTTGCCCAGGAGGCCATTAATAATCCTGGTAAAAAGAAGAACGTGAACAGCGCCCAGGTGCGACGTCTTAAGGCTTTGCGTGATGAGATGCCAGTCATGAATTCGAGCCAAAGAAAAGAGGAAAGAAGACAACATTAGCAAGGTTGTGTACATTTGTACACAAATGCAAGAAGAGGAAATGCAGTGCGACGTGCAAACGATCCGCAGCGGCGGGAAAAAATAGTTCAGGCCACCCTTAAGGCGATAGTAATCCATGGTATTCATGGGGTTACACACCGTAAAATCGCTATGATTGCCGAGGTGCCACTGGGCTCAATGACCTATTATTTTGCAGGAATAGATGATCTGCTGTTGGAGGCATTCAGCTGTTTTACGCATACTATGTCTCAGCAGTACCAGGATTTTTTTGCCGACGTTGCTGATGCGCAGGCGGCCTGCCATGCGATTACCGATATGATTTACGGCTCCCAGGTCACAACGCCTGATAATATGGAGCTTATGTATCAGCTGTATGCTTTCGCCAGCCGTAAACCAGCGTTGAAAACGGTGATGCAGAACTGGATGCTACGCAGCCAACAAACGTTAGAGCAGTGGTTTGATCCGGTTACGGCGCGGGCGCTGGATGCGTTTATTGAAGGAATGACGCTGCATTTTGTCACGGATAAAAAACCGCTGCAGCGAGAAGATATTCTGATGATGGTGGAGCGTATTGCCGAATTGCCGCAGAGATAAAATCCTCAAAATGGTTTGTCGAGGCGGGTAACGGCCTGACGTAAAAAATCAATGACTTTTACCGCCTCTGGCGTCAACGGTCGGGCGGCTATTTTTACCGTCCCGACATCCATATAAGTAATAAAATCATCAATCGTTCTGTGCATGACGCGCAGACCATCCAGTGACCACGGGCGATACACCAGGTCGGATAAAATGGTTATCCCTCTACCTTTTGCAACCAGACTTCTTATTGCTTCAAAAGAGTTGCTGCGAAAACTGATATTGGGCGTATAGCCACGCTGCTGCCAGTAATCGATGATTACGTCAGGGTACTTATCGGTTTCCAGTAGTAAAAATGGTAGTTTCTCGACGTCTATTAAACGGATCGATGCCTGGCTCTGTAGCGGATGCCCAATAGACGTCCACAGGCGGCGCTGTGAACGAATAAATGTTTCGATCTCCAGGTCGTTATCATGGTTGATATTTGAGGTCAGAAGCAGGCAAAAATCGACCTTTTGTTCCCGTAGCGCCTGTACCAGTTCCGGTGCAGTAGCTTCATAAAACACGATCTCCAGCAAAGGGAAACGTCGTTCAATATCGTTGAGTATATCCGGGATAAGATAGGCAGAGAGCGTTTCAGCAATGCCTATGCGCACCGTGCCGGTGAGAATTTCGCTCCTGTCATGCAGGGCGTCAATAGCCGAGTGGCTACTGTTGATGATGTTGCAGGCATGTGCCAGAAAGCGCTCGCCCTCAGCGGTGAGCTTCACACCTTTGGGATAACGTACAAATAGCTGCACGTCTAATGCTTCTTCCAGGTTCCGCATGGCAATGGTCATTGATGACTGAGAAATATGACAGCGTGCAGCAGCTTTGGAAATTTGTAATGTTTCTGCAAGCGCGATGTAAAACTCAAGTTGCCTTAGCGTAAATTTCATAGTTTTAATCTATGCAGATGGATAAAAACGTTATATTAGCATTCATTCTCACGCCGCCGTAGCCTTGTGGTCATACCGTACAACTGACAATAAGGCGCAAATATGCCCTATCTTTTACTCAGTCTGGCTGCCTGTTTTTGGGGTGGAAATTATGTGATTGGTCATCTCTTGGTCGCTGAAGTTAATCCCATCGTTTTATCAGCGGCACGCTGGGTATTTACCGCGTTATTATTGATGACGCTCTATTTTCGTCAGGTCACAGAGCAATGGCCGGTGATGAAAAAATCCTTTGGTACTATCGTCTTCCTTGCGCTTTGTGGTCAGGTTCTTTTCCCCTTAACGTTGTATATCGGCTTGCAATATACAACCTCGCTTAATGCCGCGATTTATATGTCCACCACCCCGGCGCTCGTACTGTTAATCAATAAGTTTTTTTTTAAAGAGCGGATTTCTGCGCGAAATATAGCTGGTGTGATCCTGAGTACTGTTGGTGTTATATGGCTGGTGTCGCAGGGTGATATGATAAATGCGCGGGTATTTGCGCATCTGAATCAGGGCGATTTCTGGACCATGGGGTCAGCGTTAAGTTGGGCCGTCTATTGTGCTTTTTTACGCATTAAACCGCGTGAGGTAAAGGGAAACGCCTTTGTCGCAGTGAGCGCGCTGTTAGGTGCGATTGTACTTATTCCGGTACTGGCTTTGGAGTTGATACGCAATGGTATGCCGGGATGGAATAGCTATGCCAATACAGGCGTTGTGACTGGGCTGGCATACCTTGTTATTTTTCCTTCGTGGCTGTCATATCTATTATGGAACAAAGGGATTAGCGCCATTGGCGCAACGCGTGGAGAGATCTATTCACACTTGATCCCATTGAGTGGCGGATTATTTAGCGTGATGTTTTTGCACGTCACTCTGCATTCATATCATCTGGTGAGCGCGTTGGTTATTATGTGCGGTATAGCATTGTGTTCCCGTCCGAGTGCAAAAAAAGGCTCGCAGCAGCGCGTGGCGTGAAAAGCGGGTAAATTAGCTTATGGTGGCGCCCCCGGTAATATTTACCACTGTGGCGGTCATGGCGCTGGCATGGTCTGAAGCGAGAAAGGTTGTAACCTCAGCGATTTGTGCAAGCGTAGGCAGGCGCGCGAGCATGGTACTTTGCGCCGCCCCCCCTAACCATTGATCGACGGTTAAACCCATTGACTGTGCTTTAGCGGTGAAAATTTCTCCGGTATAGGAGCCAGCCGCTACAGCATCCACAATCGCATGCGACCGCACGCCGACGACACGAATGTTTATTGGTCCCGTCTCGCTGGCGAGCGCCTTAATAAAAGCCTCTGTTCCTGCACAGCCGACGATATGGCCGAGATGCCCGGGCATCGCCATCGGGGCTGCGGGCGCAACGATGGTGAGAATAACGCCTGCTCGATTGCCGCCCATGTGCGGCGTTACGGCTTTTGCGATATTGAACTGCGCCGCAAGAAAAGGGGTGATACCGCTCATAAACTCAGAGAGGGATAATGCATCGATGCGCTTGCCCTGTTCGTGCATAAATCCCGTTGCGTTAACCACCACATCTATTCCACCGGTTTGCTGTACAAGGCGGGTAACTTCCTTCGATGCGTTGTGCTCGTCGAGTACATCGGTGATAAAGGTTTCGACTGTACCACCCGCCGTTCGGATGCCACTGGCGGTCCAATCCAGCTTTTCCTGACGGCGCGCGCCCAGATACACATGGGCCCCTTCGCGCGCCATAGTATGCGCAACTGCACTACCAATAGCGCCGCTGCCACCGAAGATCATTGCGACTTTGCCTGAGAGTAACATAGCAACCCCATCACCATTTAGCACCGAGTAAAGTATGTGCCATAACGGGCATGCTGCAAATTTGAGAAAGCGTTTCCGGGGAACCTCACTCAGCGATGAAAAATCAGGTTATGTCGGGGACATTGCTGCTATGGATCTTATAGCAGCAATGTCTATCAGCTCATTTTAACGCCGATCAGTTACTGTAAGTGTTTGATATTTCTTTAACATGTATATCATTATCAAAATTATCAAAAGCAAGTACATCATCCAGATGCTGGTATTTAGCTCAATTAAAAAACTACCGACACCTCCGATGACTGACGGAATAACCAGCGAGGCGGCTCCCATCAACGCAGAGGTCGCTCCCAGGTTGGTGCGCTGGCTGGACATGGTCAGGTAGGTATAGAGTGATTCGAACATCCCTCCAGCAAACATCAGGATAATAAAGAAGAATATAAAAATATTGACGTGATAACTAAGTATTATTAATGGAATACACAGTACAATAAATGAGGCGATGATTTTCAGCCACGAATTCAAAATTTGCGGCGCAGACCTTTTCTTAAGAAGTTTACCTGATAATGCAGCCCCCAGCAGTAGGAAGCCTCCAATAATTGATGAAAGCACACCAAATTGCGTTGATGAGTATCCAAACGTAACCATAAAAATAAATGGGGAGGCTGTGACATAGCAATAAATCAGCGAGAATGACAGACCAAGAGACAGACAAGGTAGATAAAATCGAGGTTGTTTGCTGATCTCTTTATACGTATTAAATGATGATTTCAATGAATAGGCAACCCTTCTCTCATGGCTGAGTGTTTCAGGGAAGTTAAAATAAACGTATGTTAACGTTATAATAGCATAGCCACATATCATTAAAAAAATTGCGCGCCATCCCCATAAGTCATTAATTACCCCTCCCAGCAGGGGCGAAGCAATGGGAACGACACCTTCGATAGTGATGATGATGGCATACAGCGTCGCGGCCACTGAACCACGAGTTACATCTCGAACTGCGCTGATTGCTGTAACCAGCGTTATTGATATAGAAAGACCTTGTATGACACGGATCGCCAGAAACATAACCAGACCGGTTGAGAGCGTGAGACAATATGTTGTCACGCCATAAATAACCGCACCTGTAAGCATAATTTTTCGCCGGCCAATAGCATCAGATAATGGACCAAAAATTAGCTGTCCAAAACCAATGCATAGGGTATAAACCATAATCGACAACTGCGTGGTTGAGACATTTTTTTCAAATTCTTTTGCGATGTCGGGAATTGAAGGTAAATAAGTGTCCACTCCCAGAATCCCCATTATCGTCAACATGGCCAGGCCGACAGTAAAGTAAATTATGTTCTTTCTATGAATAACAGTTTGCAGCTTCATTACTTATCACCATGAGTAAATTAAAAGCATGAAAAAGTTCACTATTTAAATAGAGATGTTGTGGATAATTATCGTGTAGGCAATAAAACAGAGTTGAAATGAACTGTCAAACTTTTGACTCAAAAAATTGAGATATGAGTCACAGGTATATAGCCATAATTTTCGATGGTAGGGTTCCAGTTAAATTTAATTGTGTTTGATTGCCAGGCAGCACGAGGAACCATAAGTACACTGACTTCGAATACGGGCATACTGTTGGTGTTGGTGTTGGTGTTGGTGTTGGTGTTGGTGTTGGTGTTGGTGTTGGTGTTGGTGTACGTGATTGATTTTTTCAGTAGTAAATTTCAGGCAACAAAAAACCCATCAACCTTGAACCAAAACGGCGGGGTTGATGGGCTCCACAAATTGGGGACATCAAAGAAAAGCAGTGGCAATAGTTATGACTGACACCTTGAAGAAAAGTTCTGCTTACCTGCAAAAAATTTTCGTTTAAGGGTAAATTTCAGCGCTAACCAAGGCCAGGCCAGACAATGACGATGAGTGTCCCCGCTAATGTCAGCAGAACGTTGGCTATCGCGTAGGTCCCGGCATAGCCTAACGCAGGGATGTTGCTGCGTGCGGTGTCACTGATGATTTCCATTGCCGGAGCACAGGTACGTGCGCCCATCATGGCGCCAAACAGCAGGGCGCGGTTCATGCGCAATACGTAAGCACCAAACAAGAAACAGATAACAACCGGAACCAGGCTGACTACCAGACCGGCAATCAACATTTGACCACCGACGGCCCCCAGGCCATTACCAATGCCACTGCCTGCGCTTAAACCGACACCAGCCATGAATACCATCAGGCCAAACTCTTTCACCATGTTCAGCGCACCCTGTGGGATGTAGCCAAACGTTGGATGGTTGGCTCGCAGGAAACCCAGCATGATGCCGGCGAACAGCAGTCCAGCCGCATTCCCGATGCCGAAGCTGAAATTACTGAACTGGAAGGTGATCATCCCGATCATCAGACCGATGATAAAGAAGGCGCAGAAGGCCAGCAGATCGGTCACCTGACTGTGAATCGAAATGAAGCCGATACGATCGGCAATGGTTTTCACGCGACGAGCATCACCGCTGACCTGCAATACGTCACCTTTGTTGAGCACGACGTTGTCATCAATAGGCATTTCAATCTGGCTGCGGATCACGCGGTTCAGGAAACAACCGTGGTCGGTCAGTTTCAACTGGGCCAGGCGACGACCAACGGCATTGTGGTTTTTCACTACAATTTCTTCAGTGACGATGCGCATATCGAGCAGATCGCGATCGAACACCTCTTTACCGTTACGGAAGCTGGGATCGAGGCGGGCATGGGCGTCCGGATAACCCACCAGGGCTATCTCATCGCCCATTTGCAGCACCGCGTCACCATCCGGGTTGGCAAGAATGCCGTTGCGACGGATGCGTTCAATGTAACAACCGGTCTGACGATAAATACCCAGTTCGCGCAGATTTTTACCATCGGCCCATGCCACCAGCTCCGGGCCAACGCGATAGGCGCGAATCACCGGGAGGTAAACTTTACGATTGGCATCAGTATCCAGGCCCCGTTCACGCGCGATTTGTTGGGCGCTGGTTTGCAGATCCTGATGCTGAAGTTTCGGCAAATAGCGCGCACCAACAATCAGACTGACCAGACCAATCAAATAGGTGAGGGCGTAACCCAAGCTCAGGTTATCGAGAGCGCTTGAAAGTTGTGTTCCTGACATTCCTGAATGGCGCAAGGTGTCACCTGCGCCGACCAGCACCGGCGTTGAGGTCATCGAGCCAGCCAGCATACCCGCCGTCAGGCCGATGTCCCAGCCAAATAGCTTACCCAGCCCCAGGGCGATCAGCATTGCGCTACCGACCATCACCAGAGCAAGCATTAGATAATTTTTCCCATCGCGAAAAAAAATCGAAAAAAAGTTGGGGCCGGCTTCGACGCCGACGCAAAAAATAAACAGCATAAAGCCGAGATTTAATGCATCGGTGTTAATACTAAAGTGCTGCTGACCTAATAATAGGGAGACCACTAAAACGCCAATGGAATTACCGAGTTGGACTGAACCCAGACGCAATTTGCCCAGACACAGGCCCAGAGCCAGGACCACAAATAATAACAGGATGTAATTCCCATTTAACAAATCTGCGACGTTTATATTCACGGAGACTAACTTCTTGTTTACTAGTAAGCTATTGAAAGAAATGGCAATTTACGCTAATGTTTTTGCCAGAAATTAAGGGGCGATAGCATCGTACACAGCCCCGAATAATGCAGCATAACAATATATGCGGCTAGTTTAATCTCATTACGTATCAACGGCTATAAGAATCGTGTGGGTGTGTTTTTGGCATGGAATGCCGAGTTACTTTATCTGACTGGACGCCTGCGGGCGAAAAGAGTGTTCGATAGAGAATGTGTCAGGAGGAACGATTGAAACATAAGCAAAGTTGGGCGAGTGCGGTCTGCTGCTTTGTGCTCTTTATTGTGGTGTGTCTTTCATTAACGCTGAACGTGAAAGGGGCATTCAGAGCAGCAGGGCATCCTGAGGTCGGATTGTTGTTTTTTATCTTACCTGGTGCTGCAGCAAGCTTTTTTTCCCATCGTCGGGAAGTACTCAAACCCCTTCTTGGTGCAATGTTGGCGGCGCCGTGCTGCCTGTTACTGATGCGTTTCGTTTTTATGCCGACGCGTTCATTGTGGCAAGAGCTGGCGTGGTTGTTTAGTGCGGTGTTTTGGTGCGCGCTTGGCGCATTATGTTTTTTATTTATCAGTAGCTTATTCAATCAGCATCAACGGCGGAAAAAGAACTGATGACGCCCTCAAGCTGAGGGCGTAGAAACAGCTATCAGGCGAACAGATTCATATTCTCTTTTGCCCAGGCTTCAAAATCCGTGCAGCCGCCGATGTGTTTTTGATCGACGAAAATCTGCGGAACGGTTTCAACTGGCTTACCTACTGTTTTTTCCAGATCTGCTTTGGTAATTCCTTCAGCATGGATATCAATGTAGCGGAAGTTAAAATCGTCATGCTCACTGCTTAATTTTTCTGCTAATTCTTTTGCGCGCACGCAATACGGGCACCCTGGGCGACCAAAAATAACGGCAAACATCTCTTTCTCCTCGAACTTATCAGGCCGGATGGCAATACTTGTTATGATGCCGCGATTTGTGACGGATGGAAAGCAGGTTCAGCCTGTTGCTTTGATATCCTCAAGCTATATCTGTTAAACACGGCAAGCCGGAACGTTTTATAATGAAAGCCATTTCGCCGGGAGGCCGCGTATGCGCACAATTGGTGTATTACCCAAAAGCGTATTGATGCTGGAAATAATTGGGATGGTTTTGTTATCGCTGGCGCTGCTATCGCTTAACGATTACCTCACCTTGCCCGCACCGCTTAACAGCCCGTTAGCCTGCGTGGTGATGATATTTCTGGGCGTACTGCTGATGCTCCCTGCTGCGGTGGCGTTGATGTGGCGTATTGCTCAACTGCTGGCACCGCAACTGATGTCACGCGCACCCGGTGATTCAACTGATTTAGACAGAGACAAAAGAGATGACACCAACCATTGATTTACTCCGCAGCCACCGTTCCATTCGCCATTTTACCGATGATGCTATTTCGGATGCACAGCGTGAGGCGATTATTGCCGCCGCTCAGGGAACGTCAAGCTCCAGTTTTCTACAGTGCACGACGATCGTTCGTATAACGGATAAATCTCTGCGTGAATCGCTGGCTACCTTATCTGGCGGCCAAAAGCATGTGGCGCAGGCCGCTGAGTTCTGGGTGTTTTGCGCTGATTTTAATCGTCATTTGCAGATTTGCCCTGATGCGCAACTTGGGCTGGCGGAACAGCTGCTGCTGGGCGTGGTTGATACTGCAATGATGGCGCAAAATGCGTTGACGGCGGCAGAGTCGCTGGGACTTGGCGGCGTATTCATTGGCGGTTTGCGTAACAATATTGAGCCGGTCACCGAACTGCTGAAGCTGCCGCAGCACGTTCTGCCGCTGTTTGGTTTGTGCCTTGGCTGGCCTGCGGATAACCCGGATATCAAGCCGCGCCTGCCAGCGTCGCTTGTTGTGCACGAAAACCAGTATCAGCCGCTCGATACAGACGTTTTGTCGCAGTATGACGAACAGCTTGCGCAGTACTATCTGACCCGCGGCAGCAATACGCGTCGTGACACCTGGAGCGATCACATTCGCCGTACCATCATTAAAGAAAGTCGCCCCTTTATCCTGGAATATTTGCATAAACAGGGATGGGCCACGCGCTAAAGATTTTAACCCAGTGTATGATACGCCAGCTTTTACCAGGTCATTCAGAGAGGTGCAGGGTGAAAATTGCCATTTTGTCCCGGGACGGAACGCTCTATTCTTGTAAACGCCTGCGTGAAGCGGCGATGCAGCGCGGTCACCTGGTTGAAGTTATCGATCCCCTTTCTTGCTATATGAACATCAGTCCGGCGGCATCTTCTATTCATTACAAGGGCCGTCAGCTTCCCCATTTCGACGCGGTGATCCCGCGGATTGGTTCCGCGATTACCTTTTATGGGACGGCGGCGCTGCGCCAGTTTGAGATGCTGGGTAGCTATCCGTTGAATGAATCGGTAGCGATTACACGGGCGCGCGATAAGCTGCGTTCGCTACAGCTGCTGGCGCGTCAGGGAATTGATTTACCCATCACCGGGATAGCCCACTCTCCCGACGATACCAGCGACATGATTGACATGGTTGGCGGTGCGCCGTTGGTGGTGAAGCTGGTTGAAGGCACCCAGGGTATTGGCGTGGTGTTGGCGGAAACGCGGCAGGCTGCAGAAAGCGTGGTAGATGCCTTTCGTGGGCTGAATGCCCATATCCTGGTTCAGGAATATATCAAAGAAGCGAAGGGGCGCGATATCCGCTGTTTCGTGGTGGGCGACGAAGTAGTGGCCGCCATTGAACGACGGGCTAAAGAGGGCGATTTTCGTTCTAATCTCCATCGCGGTGGTGTGGCGACTATTGCGAGTATCACGCCGCGCGAAAGAGAAATTGCGCTCAAAGCCGCCCGGACTATGGGCCTGGACGTTGCAGGCGTTGATATTCTGCGCGCTGATCGAGGGCCACTGGTCATGGAGGTCAACGCGTCTCCGGGGCTGGAAGGAGTGGAGAAAACCACCGGGATAGACATAGCTGGCAAGATGATCCAGTGGATCGAACGTCACGCTACGCCTGAATTTTGCCTTAAAATCGGCGGCTAAGCGCAATATCGATTGCGATCGTGGTATGACACGCTCTTTTTGCGTAAGCTGTGCCGGTATTTTTTTCATCAATAGAGGTCGCACATTATTATGACATCACTGGTCGTTCCCACTCTGGATACGTTGCGTCAATGGCTCGACGACCTGGGCATGAGTTTTTTTGAATGCGATACCTGTCAGGCGCTGCATTTACCGCACATGCAGAATTTTGACGGCATCTTTGATGCAAAAGTTGATTTGGTCGATAACGTCATTCTGTTTTCCGCGATGGCAGAAGTCAGACCTTCTGCACTGCTGCCGCTGGCCGCCGATCTGTCCGCGATCAATGCCAGCTCACTGACGGTGAAAGCTTTTCTGGATATGCAGGATGATAATCTGCCAAAACTGGTGGTTTGCCAGTCTTTATCCGTTATGCCGGGTGTGACGTTTGAGCAGTTTGAATGTTTTGTTCGCCAGAGCGAAGAGCAGATATCGATGGTGATCCTTGAAGCCGGTGCGCATCAGCTGTTATTTAATGCTGAAGAAGATGCGCAGAATAGCACCGCTGAAATTCATTTCCTCCATTAATTCTTCCTGAATCTGGACATATATTGCGCAGCCGCTGCCAGAGCGGTTGCGTATTGCCCGTTTTTATTCTGTATTTAACCTTTCATTAAAGAATTATTCACCTCTATTCAGCGCCTTCCGCTTTACGTCATAGACAATTCCTGCATAAAAAATTGATAAAAGACGTTTTTTAATCTGGGCTATATCCACAATTCCTGGCTAAAGTTATTCTTGCGAAGCTTACCAACGTCATCATTTAAACAGCCCCTTGTGACCTGTTCTACGGCCACAATGTATGTTGAATGCCTGGACGGATGACAGCGAGCAATAGCGGCGTGAGGAGAGGTCTCTCTTTACATCGGTGCCGCATGAAAGAATATGCACGTTTCTTGCATATCATTAGAGTGTGACATTTTTGTTCGTTTGTTAACGAACTTTCAGAAGGAAAGAGATTATGACCGCCTTAAATAAAAAATGGTTATCAGGCCTGGTTGCGGGTGCTCTGATGGCCGTCTCTGCCGGCACGCTCGCTGCTGAACAAAAAACGCTGCATATATATAACTGGTCTGATTATATTGCCCCGGACACGGTGGCTAATTTTGAAAAAGAGACCGGAATTAAAGTCATCTATGACGTATTTGATTCCAATGAAGTGCTGGAAGGTAAGCTCATGGCTGGCAGTACCGGCTTTGACCTTGTCGTTCCATCCGCCAGCTTCCTTGAGCGTCAACTGACCGCGGGCGTATTCCAACCGCTGGATAAGAGCAAATTGCCGGGCTGGAAAAACCTTGATCCTGAACTGCTGAAGCTGGTGGGCAAACACGATCCGGACAACAAGTTTGCGATGCCGTATATGTGGGCTACGACCGGTATTGGTTACAACGTGGATAAAGTTAAAGCTGTGCTGGGGCCGGATGCGCCGGTTGACAGCTGGGATTTGATCCTCAAGCCAGAAAATCTGGAAAAACTCAAAAGCTGCGGCGTCTCTTTCCTTGATGCCCCCGAAGAGGTGTTCGCCACGGTGCTGAACTATTTGGGTAAAGATCCAAACAGTACCAAAGCGGATGATTACACCGGACCGGCAACGGATCTGTTGTTGAAACTGCGACCGAATATTCGCTATTTCCACTCTTCGCAGTACATCAACGACCTGGCAAACGGTGATACCTGCGTTGCAATCGGCTGGGCTGGGGACGTATGGCAGGCAGCAAACCGTGCGAAAGAAGCGAAAAATGGCGTCAATATTTCCTTCTCAATTCCTAAAGAAGGTGCAATGGCGTTCTTTGACGTATTCGCGATGCCTGCCGATGCGAAAAACAAAGACGAAGCCTATCAGTTCCTCAACTACCTGCTGCGCCCTGATGTGATTGCGCATATCTCCGACCACGTTTTTTATGCCAATGCCAACAAAGAAGCGACGGCTCTGGTCAGCCCTGAAGTTCGTGACAACCCGGGTATTTACCCGCCTGCGGATGTGCGAGCTAAGTTGTTCACACTGAAAGTACAGGATCCGAAGATCGATCGTGTACGTACCCGCGCATGGACGAAGGTAAAAAGCGGGAAATAAACCGATGTTTGGGACATGACCCGGCAGGATTTGTGCCTGCCGGGCAGCGTTGAGCCCGGACACATATAACCCGGCAATACGCACCGTTATGGTGCGTTATTTGCACCGTTTCTTTGTTTTATGCCGGAGAGCACCTGAGTGAATGATGCAACCCCACGCCCACAAGCGAAAATCCGCAAGGCGCTGACCCCGCTGCTTGAAATTCGCAATCTGACCAAGTCATTTGACGGTCAGCACGCCGTTGATGACGTCAATCTTACTATCTACAAAGGTGAAATATTTGCTCTGCTCGGCGCGTCCGGCTGTGGCAAATCGACACTGCTGCGGATGCTGGCGGGATTTGAACTGCCGACTACCGGGCAAATCATGCTTGATGGCGTCGATTTAGCGCATGTCCCGCCTTATCTGCGTCCAATTAATATGATGTTTCAGTCCTACGCCTTGTTTCCGCATATGACTGTCGAGCAGAACATTGCCTTTGGTCTCAAGCAGGACAAACTGCCGAAGGCTGAAATCGCCAGTCGGGTGAATGAGATGCTGGGACTCGTGCATATGCAGGAGTTCGCTAAACGCAAACCACATCAGCTTTCTGGCGGCCAGCGTCAGCGCGTGGCATTGGCGCGCAGCCTGGCAAAACGTCCAAAACTGCTGCTGCTGGATGAACCAATGGGGGCGCTGGATAAAAAACTTCGAGACCGCATGCAACTGGAGGTAGTGGATATCCTGGAACGCGTCGGTGTGACCTGCGTGATGGTGACGCACGATCAGGAAGAAGCCATGACGATGGCGGGTCGTATTGCGATCATGAATCGTGGAAAATTTGTCCAGATTGGTGAGCCAGAAGAGATCTACGAGCATCCGACCACGCGTTACAGCGCAGAGTTTATCGGTTCGGTAAACGTTTTTGAGGGACTGCTGAAAGAACGCCAGGAAGATGGTCTGATTATTGAGTCTCCTGGACTGGTGCATCCGCTGAAAGTGGACGCAGATGCGTCTGTTGTCGATAACGTCCCGGTGTATGTTGCGCTACGTCCGGAAAAAATCATGCTCTGCGAAGCGCCTCCGCCAGAGGGTTATAACTTCGCGGTAGGCGAAGTGGTGCACATTGCCTATCTGGGTGATTTGTCAGTGTACCACGTACGTTTGAAAAGCGGTCAGATGTTGAGCGCCCAGCTACAAAATGAGCATCGTTATCGTAAAGGGTTACCAACCTGGGGTGACGAAGTCCGTTTATGTTGGGATGCGGACAGCTGTGTGGTGTTGACGGTTTAAGGAGCGAAGATGAGTACACTTGAACCTGCGGCACGCGTGGATAACGCGGGGCGATTCAGGCTGTTTATGTCGCGGCTACAAATGAAGCACGGGCGCAAGCTGGTGATCGCACTGCCGTATGTGTGGCTGCTGCTCCTGTTTCTGCTGCCGTTTCTGATCGTCTTCAAAATCAGTTTGGCTGAAATGGCGCGCGCTATTCCACCGTATACCGACCTCGTTTCATGGGCTGACGATCAGTTATCCATCACGCTCAACTTAGGCAACTTCCTGCAACTGACGGACGATCCGCTCTATTTCGATGCCTACCTGCAATCGTTACAGGTGGCGGGAATTTCGACAATCTGTTGTCTGCTGCTGGGATACCCGCTGGCATGGGCCGTCGCGCACAGTAAACCCTCAACGCGTAATATTCTGCTGTTGCTGGTGATCCTACCGTCCTGGACCTCGTTTTTAATTCGCGTGTATGCCTGGATGGGGATCCTGAAAAACAACGGCGTCCTGAACAACTTTCTAATGTGGCTGGGCGTCATCGACCAACCGTTGACTATTTTGCACACCAATCTGGCGGTCTATATCGGCATTGTTTACGCCTATTTGCCCTTTATGGTGCTGCCGATTTATACCGCGCTGACCCGTATTGATTACTCGCTGGTGGAAGCGGCGCTGGATTTAGGTGCCCGACCGCTGAAGACTTTCTTTAGCGTGATTGTGCCGTTGACCAAGGGCGGGATTATTGCCGGGTCAATGCTGGTGTTTATTCCGGCTGTTGGCGAGTTTGTGATCCCTGAGCTGCTGGGCGGCCCGGACAGTATCATGATTGGCCGTGTGCTTTGGCAGGAGTTTTTCAATAACCGCGACTGGCCGGTGGCTTCTGCTGTCGCCATTATTATGCTGCTGTTACTGATTGTGCCGATCATGTGGTTCCACAAATATCAGCAAAAAAGCGTGGGGGAACACGGATGAATAACTTACCGGTCGTTCGCTCGCCGTGGCGTATTTTTATCCTGGTAGTTGGCTTTACCTTCCTGTACGCGCCGATGCTGATGTTGGTTATCTATTCGTTTAACAGCTCGAAGCTGGTGACGGTTTGGGCGGGGTGGTCAACGCGTTGGTATGGCGAGCTTTTTCACGATACCGCGATGATAAGCGCCGTAGGCATGAGCCTAACGATTGCCGCAGGCGCTGCGACGATGGCGGCAATCCTTGGTACCATCGCCGCCGTGGTAATGGTGCGCTTTGGTCGTTTTCGTGGTTCGAATGGTTTCGCCTTTATGATCACCGCGCCGCTGGTTATGCCAGATGTCATTACCGGTTTGTCGCTGCTGCTGCTGTTTGTAGCGTTGGCTCACGCCATCGGCTGGCCGGCTGATCGCGGAATGCTGACCATCTGGCTGGCGCACGTCACCTTCTGTACAGCGTACGTAGCGGTGGTGATTTCTTCACGTTTGCGCGAACTGGATCATTCCATTGAGGAAGCTGCGATGGATCTTGGCGCCACGCCGCTGAAGGTCTTTTTCGTCATCACGCTGCCGATGATTATGCCGGCGGTGATTTCCGGTTGGCTATTAGCCTTCACGCTGTCACTCGATGATCTGGTTATTGCCAGCTTTGTCTCTGGTCCTGGCGCCACAACGTTACCGATGCTGGTGTTCTCCAGCGTACGTATGGGGGTGAACCCGGAGATCAACGCGCTGGCAACGCTGATTCTTGGTGTGGTAGGAATTATCGGATTTATCGCGTGGTATCTGATGGCGCGAACAGAAAAACAACGGATCCGCGATATCCAACGTGCAAGACGCGGCTGAAAAAACTAAAATCTGCCAACCTGTCTATACGGCGCAGCTGTGGTGGTTGCGCCGTTTTCATGGAAGACGACGCGTTGGGATTTTTTAAGAAATCATCCACATCACATGCTCGCTTAAACGTCCCTGCTTTGGTGCAGGTGGCGGCGCTGGCTATTATTATGATCCGCTGTCTCGATCTGTTGATGATTTTTAATACGCTTGGGTTTCGTGGAACCAGTGAGTTTATTCATCGCAGTGTGCAGACCTGGAATTTGACGCTGGTGTTTCTGGGCAGTCTGGTGCTGCTATTTATCGAAATTTACTGTGCATTTTCGCTGGTAAAAGGACGGAACTGGGCACGCTGGATCTATCTGTTGACCCAGATTATCGCCAGCGTCTATCTGTGGGCTGCTTCGCTGGGCTACGGATATCCCGAACTGTTCAGTATTGCGGGGGAGTCCAGACGCGAAATCCTGCATACGCTGGTGATGCAAAAACTGCCGGATATGCTGGTATTGCTGCTACTGTTTGTTCCTGCGTCCAGCAGGCGGTTCTTCCGTTTGCAATAACGTGTATAATCTTGGCCCCCGGTTAATTTGTAGGTCTTTGTATGCAGTGCGCACTTTATGACGCCGAACGCTGTCGCTCCTGTCAGTGGATAACACAGCCTGTCGCCGATCAACTCTTCGCTAAAACAGCCGATCTACAGAATCTGCTGGCCGATTATCCGGTCGGAGAATGGTGCGCGCCGGTCAGTGGTCCGGAAAGCGCGTTTCGCAATAAAGCCAAAATGGTGGTCAGCGGCAGCGTGGAAAAACCGTTGCTGGGGATGTTGCATCGTGACGGTACGCCGGAGGATTTGTGCGACTGTCCGCTCTACCCTGAGTCTTTTGCGCCCGTATTTTCCGTTCTTAAGCCGTTTATCGCCCGAGCAGGATTAACACCCTATAACGTTGCGCGTAAACGCGGGGAACTGAAATATTTGCTGTTAACGGAAAGCCGGTTCGATGGCGGCATGATGCTGCGTTTTGTCCTGCGTTCTGAAGCAAAACTGGCCCAACTGCGCGCGGCGCTGCCATGGTTACAGGCACAGCTGCCGCAGTTAAAAGTGATCACTGCCAATATTCAGCCGGTGCATATGGCGATTATGGAAGGGGAGACAGAAATCTTCCTGACGGAACAACAGGCGCTGGCGGAACGCTTTAACGATGTACCGTTGTGGATCCGCCCACAGAGCTTTTTCCAGACTAACCCGGTGGTGGCGGGGCAGTTGTATGCCACGGCGTGCGGCTGGGTGCGACAGCTCCCGGTTAATCACATGTGGGATCTGTTTTGCGGCGTTGGGGGTTTTGGTCTGCACTGCGCTACACCGCAAATGAAACTGACGGGGATTGAAATCGCGCCAGAGGCGATTACCTGCGCGAAGCAGTCGGCGCAGGAACTTGGGTTGCAGAATCTGCATTTTCAGGCGTTGGATTCAACTCAGTTTGCTACCGCTCAGGGCGAAGTTCCGGATCTGGTGCTGGTGAATCCGCCGCGTCGCGGGATTGGGAAACCGCTGTGCGATTTTCTTTCCCGCGTGGCACCGCGTTTTATTGTTTATTCCAGCTGTAATGCGCAAACCATGGCGAAGGATATTCGTGAGTTGCCTGGGTATCGAATTGAACGCGTTCAGCTTTTCGATATGTTCCCGCACACCTCGCATTATGAAGTGTTAACGCTACTCAGCCGACAATAACTGCTATGCCTGATGGCGCGCAGCTTTCAGGCCTACAGGTTGTTCGTCATTCGTAGGCCGGATAAGGTGCTTGCACCGCATCCGGCAAATCAATATGCGAAAAAAAAGCCCGTACTTGCGTACGAGCTCTTCTTAAAATATGGCGGTGAGGCGGGGATTGACTCGCTTCGCTCGCCCTGCGGGCAGCCTGTTCGCTGCGCTCTCAGTCTGTCCAACTGGCTGCGCCAGTAGTCGAACCCCGGTCCGGGCTTCTCATCCCCACCAGGCTGTGCAACATGCGAAAAAAAAGCCCGTACTTGCGTACGAGCTCTTCTTAAAATATGGCGGTGAGGCGGGGATTCGAACCCCGGATACGTTGCCGTATACACACTTTCCAGGCGTGCTCCTTCAGCCACTCGGACACCTCACCATATTGTATTGCTGCCTGACCGCTTGGGGGGCAACGGGGCGCTACTATAGGGAGTTGCGCTAAAACGGTCAAGCAGAATTTACGTGTTAACTCTCGTTTGGTTACGCAATATACATATTCCTCCGCCCAGGCAGGCGCGGAGGATAAGATTAGCGCTGAGAGTCCAGTTTTTCGCCGTTGGTCACGACTTCCTGGGCTTTACTGTAGCTCTCGATCAGCAACTGATAAGCCGGGAAGACTTTGGTATACACTTCCGCCCATTCGGCGGCGTCTTCACGGTTCCATGTGCCCTGAATTTCAGAAGCGACGGCGGCGGTATCCATCGGCACGACGCCAGCCTGAACAACGCGAGCCAGGGTGATTTCCTGCGCCATTTTGCTGTAAGTACCGGAAGCGTCGATCACTGCGAAGACCTTATAGCCTTCCGCAACCGCGCTGATAGCCGGGAAAGCCATGCACACGCTGGTAATCGTACCGGCGATAATCAGCGTCTTGCGACCTGTTGTTTTTACCGCTTTCACGAAGTCTTCGTTATCCCAGGCGTTGATTTCGCCTTTACGCGCCACGTATTGGGCATGTGGCGCATTAGCGTGGATCTCAGGGATCAGCGGGCCGTTAGGTCCCTGCGGTACGGATGCCGTGGTAATCACCGGTATCTTCGCCAGGGTCGCCATTTTAGCCAGCGCGGCGGCACGCGCACGCAGTTCTGGCATTGGCATGTCGCCGACGGTCTGGAACAACCCGCTCTGATGATCGATAAGCAGCATGACGGAATCATTTACATCGATGACCGGACGTGAACCATTAAAGTTTGCAGGACTGGACATATTCTTCTCCTTCGATTCAGATTTGGCCAAAGCGGCCGGAGTTAAAATCGCGTACGGCTTCAGCGATTTCTTGTTTCGTGTTCATTACAAACGGACCGTAACCTACAATCGGCTCGTTCAACGGTTCTCCAGAAAGCAGTAGCACGCTGGCGTCGCTGGAGGCTTCAATATGCAGCGTTTTCCCTTGCTGGCTCAGCACCACCAGTTGCGCTTCGCTGGCAGACGTAGTGCC
Organism: Citrobacter sp. KTE30; assembly: GCF_000398825.1. Classification (NCBI taxonomy): domain Bacteria; kingdom Pseudomonadati; phylum Pseudomonadota; class Gammaproteobacteria; order Enterobacterales; family Enterobacteriaceae; genus Citrobacter; species Citrobacter sp. KTE30. The sequence goes on from NZ_KB976055.1 coordinate 1,399,639, forward strand.
GTTTACGGTGATATTCCCTTTCAATACCACCAGCGCAGTGCTCCATCCTTCCGGCTGGGACAACGTGAGCTGATGATTACGTTGTAAACGCATATCCCAAACGTTCAGCGGCGAGAAGGTATGTGCCGGGCCTTTTGTATCCTGATAGCTGCCCGCAATCACCCGAACGCTTCCTGCTTCATCAGGCAGGGCGACAGAGGGGATCACATCGCTGTTGATGCCCTGGTAACCCGGAACGGCCATTTTGTCCTTTGCTGGCAGATTGACCCACAGCTGTACCATTTCCAGTTCGCCGCCCTGACGGGTAAATTCTGGTGAATGGAACTCTTCGTGTAATATTCCTGCACCCGCAGTCATCCACTGCACGTCGCCGGGGCCGATAATGCCGCCGCGACCGGTTGAATCACGGTGTTCAACTTCGCCGCTGTAAACGATGGTCACCGTCTCAAAACCACGGTGAGGGTGCTCGCCTACGCCGCGTTTTTCGTTACCCGGCGTAAACGTATGTGGACCGGCGTAATCCAGCAGCAGGAACGGACTTAGTTGCTCAGCATGAGACTGGTAAGAAAACATCGAGCGAACCGGAAATCCATCGCCAACCCAGTGCGGGCGAGGTGCGGTGTAGACGCCTGTTACGTGTTTCATTTGTGTCTCCTCAGTGGCGTTATCTTGATGTGAATAAGCTTATATTCATGACAGCGAACTGAGTAGTAGCTAAAATAGCTCTCACTGTCTCATAAATAGGACAATTAGATGACGAAGCCAGATCTCAATGATTTTGCATGGTTTGTGCATGTTGTAGAGGAAGGAGGATTCGCGGCGGCGGGTCGGGCGCTTGATGAACCGAAATCAAAACTAAGCCGACGGATAGCGCAACTGGAAGAGAGGCTGGGAGTTCGACTGATTCAGCGAACCACCCGCCAGTTTAACGTGACGGAAGTGGGGCAAACCTTTTACGAACACTGTAAGGCGATGCTGGTTGAAGCGCAGGCGGCGCAGGATGCCATTGCCGCGTTACAGGTTGAACCGCGTGGCGTGGTGAAGTTGACGTGCCCGGTCACGTTGCTGCATGTGCATATCGGGCCGATGCTTGCTCGTTTTATGGCGCGTTATCCTGACGTATCAGTACAACTGGAGGCGACAAATCGTCGTGTTGACGTTGTTGGAGAAGGCCTGGACGTGGCGATTCGTGTCAGGCCTCGGCCATTTGAGGATAGCGACCTGGTGATGCGCGTGCTGGCGGACAGGGGGCATCGTTTGTATGCCAGCCCGCAGTTAATCGAGCAAATGGGGGCGCTACACTCTCCGGCAGAGCTGACACGCTGGCCTGGTTTGAGTCTCGCCTCGGGCAAACATGTACATCGTTGGGAGTTATTTGGCCCGCAGGGCGCGCGGGCAGAGGTGCATTTCACGCCGCGAATGATTACCACGGATATGCTGGCGCTACGTGAAGCCGCAGTTGCCGGTGTGGGGGTAGTGCAGCTTCCGCAACTGATGGTAAAAGATCAATTAGCCGCGGGTGAACTGGTGGCGTTGCTCGACGGTTGGGAACCGAAGCGAGAAATTATTCACGCAGTCTTTCCATCACGCAGGGGATTATTGCCGTCAGTGCGCGCTTTAGTAGATTTCTTAACGGAAGAATATGCGCGGATGATTGAGGATTAAATACATATCCTCAACCCACAAAAAAGGCCGGTTAAACCGACCTTTTATTATCTGGACGCCATTCGGGCGTTAAAAACAATCAGCGACTACGGAAGACAATGCGGCCTTTGCTCAGGTCGTACGGGGTCAGCTCAACAGTCACTTTGTCGCCCGTCAGGATGCGGATATAGTTTTTGCGCATTTTACCGGAGATGTGTGCAGTAACCACGTGACCGTTTTCTAACTCTACGCGGAACATGGTATTAGGTAACGTATCGAGAACGGTACCCTGCATTTCAATATTGTCTTCTTTGGCCATCTAATCCTCTGGGGTATCACTACCGTAATTTGAACCGGCAAGATAATGCCGAAGTTCTTTTAATAAGTAAAGATTTGTGCGTTTAAAACACAGCAAATCGGGTTTGGCGCATTACTCTAACCACACACGGCAAAGCCGCACTTAAAGCGCAACGTGTAAGGGAACGAGGAGATAAACGATAGGCGTTGCCTGACGCGAACTGTTCCTTAACGGCGGCGGGGTAATGGGCTAAACCAACTCTGCGCGACAATTATAACACCCCGACAAAAAATGTGCCGAAAACATTCACCCCTGAGGCGAAAATAACGTCCTGGGAACCCAGAAATGGCTCGGTAGCCGCTGCTGGCGCAGTCTGCTCAGGTGTTCAAGGTACTCCCGACGAGGGGTTTCGACGGCGCCCAGCGAAGCTGTGTGGCTATTTAATACCTGGCAGTCGATTAATTTTCCGCCCTGACAGATAAATTCAGCGCAAAAAACAAGCAGTGCGGTTTTGGACGCATTTTCCTGACGGCTGAACATTGATTCGCCACAAAATAGTGTACCTTGCGCCACGCCATACATACCGCCCACTAATTCATTTTTTCGCCACACTTCAATGGAGTGCGCATGGCCCAGTTCGTGCAGGCGATGGTAGGCGTCCACTACATCATGCGTTATCCAGGTGCCTTCTTCCCGGTCGTTCGCGCAGCCTTCAATCACCTGACCGAACGCGTAATTGAGCGTCACGCGATAAGGCGAGTTTTTATGAAAGCGTTTCATGCTGCGGCTGAGATGAAATTTCTCGGGCCAAAGAATGGCGCGCGGATCGGGCGACCACCAAAGGATGGGGTCGCCAGGCGAAAACCACGGGAAAATTCCGCGCTGATAGGCCATTAATAGTCGGGCTGGACTGAGATCGCCGCCAAGCGCCAACAAACCGTTAGGCTCGCGTAAAGCGCCTTCCGGTGAAGGGAAGGCTATAGAATGACGGGACAATTGCACCAGGCGCATGACTGCGAAACTCCACTACGCGAGTTTGATCGTTCAATAATAGCTTACAGACGTTGCTTAAACTGGTAATAACGTCCCTGCCGGGCTAACAAATCTGCGTGATTACCTTGCTCAATAATGTGTCCGTTGTCCATCACTATTATTTGATCAAAACGTGACAAGCCGCGCAGACGATGTGTCACCATCAGTACGGTTTTATCACGCATGGCATCGCCAATTAATTCAAGCATTTGGCTTTCTGTTGTTGCATCAAGTCCTTCGGTCGGTTCGTCCAGCAGCATCAGTGGGGCATCGTGCAATAAGGCACGGGCGATAGCCAGACGACGAAGTTCGCCACCAGAAAGCTGTCGACCCCCTTCGCCTAACCAGGCGTTGAGTCCATCACCCTCAAGCAGTTTGTCCAGACCGACGCGGCACAGCATCGCGGATAATGTGTCATCACTGGCGTGCGGTGCCGCCAGTAGAAGATTGTCGCGAAGCGTCGCGCTGAACAGGTGCACGCGCTGTGGCACGACGCTGATGCTCTGGCGCAGCGTAGTTTCACTGAGGGCTGAAATCGGCTGCTCATTAATCAGAATTTCGCCGTGCTGCGGATCCCATGCGCGGGTGAGCAATTGCAGTAACGTTGACTTACCGCATCCGGTGCGACCGAGAATCGCAATATGCTCACCGGGCTGAGCCTGCAGGGAAAGGGTGTCGAGCGCTTTTTGTGCTTGTCCCGGATAACTGAATGATACATCGCGTAGCGTGAGAGTGACGTGCTCAGAAACCGGGGAACCGGCATCCGGGAAGGTGACTTCTGGCTGCTGTTCAGTCAGTTCGGTGATGCGCAGCGCAGAGGCAATAACCTGTCCGAGATGCTGAAACGCGCCGGTGACGGGGGCTAATGCTTCAAATGCGGCCAACGCACAGAAGACAAACAGCGCGATCAGCGCACCCGGCTGGGTATTGCCACCTACGCCACCTGAGGCCATCCATAACATCACAACCACTGCCAGTGCGCCGACTAACAGCATGACCGCCTGTGATAGCGCCGTTAATTCAGACTGACGTCGTTGAGCTTCATGCCACTGCAACTCGGTGGCTTCCATTTGGGCGCGGTAACGTTCACTGGCACCAAAGATGGTTAGTTCAGCTTGGCCCTGCAGCCAGGATGTTAACTGCTGACGATACTGCCCACGTAAATGCGTCAAGCTTTGCCCGGTGCTTTTACCTGCCTGATAAAAGAGTGGGGGCAAGATAAATAAGGTCAGCAGCATAATACCGCCGAGAGTAATAGCTAGCGTGAAATCGAGAACGCTTAGCCCCAGCGTGACCACCATGATGACGACAAAAGCGCCTACAAGCGGGGAGAGCACGCGTAAATAGAGATGATCGAGCGTGTCGACATCCGCCACCACGCGATTAAGCAATTCACCTTGTCCATAACGGGACAGGCCAGCAGGAGAGAGCGGCAGCAGTTTGCTGAAGGTATATATACGCAAATGTTGCAGCACGCGGAACGTCGCGTCGTGGCTGACCAGTCGCTCGAAATAGCGGCCCGCGGTGCGGGTGATTGCCGCACCGCGTACCCCGGCGGCAGGGAGCATATAGTTAAAACTGTAAATCCCGGTGACACCCACCACAGCAGAAGCCGACAGGAACCAACCGGAAAGCGTCAGCAAACCAATACTTGCCAACAGTGTGACGATCGCCAGAACGATCCCCAGGGTTAACATCCATTTGTGACGTTTATACAGCGTCAGATAAGGTAGCAAAGCGCGCATTTAGATGTCCTCCTGACGATGAGCCAGTAATGTCGTAAACGCCCCGTTGGCTGCGCTAAGTTCGGCATAAGTGCCTTGTTCAACGATCTGTCCGTCCTGCATCACCCAGATAGCGTCCCAGTCGGCAAGGTCTTCAAGTTGGTGTGTCACCATCAGCGTAGTCTGGCGGCGTGACGCTGCGTTCAACGCTTGCATCACGCGTTGTTCGCTGTGTGCATCCAGGCTGGCGGCGGGTTCATCAAGCAGCAGCAACTGACACGGGTTGAGTAAGGCGCGAGCCACGGCAACGCGCTGCGCTTGTCCGACAGAAAGTCGAGCCGCCTGATCGCCTACTGGTGTATCTACACCCTGCGGTAGTAGCGGTAAAAACTCACTGACCCAGGCGCTGTCGAGTGCGGCCCGCAGCTGTTCTTCGCTGGCATCGGGGCGAGCGAGCAGCACGTTATCGCGTAACGTGGCGGCAGGGAGCTGCGGATTTTGTCCAACCCAGGACAGCTGTTTGCGCCAGCAATCAGGCGACAGGTCGCGTAGTTCAAAGCCGTTAATTCGCAGCGATCCCTGATAAGAGAGAAATCCGGACAGGACATTGAGCAACGAACTTTTGCCGGAACCGCTGCGGCCAACCAGCACCGCACGTTGGCCCGCTGGCAGGGTAAAGTTGAGCGGGCCTGCAAGCACTTTACCTTCCGGCGAGGTGATGACCAGATCTCGTGCTTCAATTGAAACAGCGTCTTTTGTTGTCAGCTCAATATCGCCACGCTCAGGATGTGCAAGCGGGGTTTCCATGAAGGTTTTCAGACTGTCTGCTGCACCAACGGCTTGTGCTTTGGCGTGATAAAACGTGCCCAGATCGCGCAGGGGCTGGAAAAATTCCGGCGCCAGAATGAGCGCGAGGAAGCCGGCAGCCAATGTGACACCTGTGCCGTAGTGTCCAAAATCGAGTTCGCCAAGGTAGGAAAAGCCGAAGTAAACCGCGACCAGTGCGATGGACAGGGAGGTAAAGAACTCAAGGACACCGGATGACAGGAAAGCCAGGCGCAGGACTTCCATGGTGCGCTGGCGGAAATCCTGTGACGCAGCGCGGATGCTTTCCGTTTCGGCTTCACCGCGACCAAAGATTCTTAGCGTCTCCATGCCCCGTAGGCGGTCGAGGAAATGGCCGCTGAGGCGAGCAAGAGCCTGAAAATTGCGGCGGTTAGCGTCGGCAGCACCCATACCAACCATCGCCATAAACAACGGGATCAGCGGGGCAGTTCCAAGCAGAATAAGGGCGGCAACCCAGTTTGACGGGAATACCGCCGCCACGATCAATAAGGGGACGCATACGGCCAGCGCCATTTGCGGCAGATAACGTGCATAGTAATCATGCATATCGTCAATCTGCTCCAGGATCAACGTGGCCCAACTCCCGGCCGGTTTGCCTTGTATCCAGGCCGGACCTGCCTGTTGCAGACGGTCAAGCACCTGGCGGCGAATTTCAAAGCGAATATGCTGTCCTGCGTGAAACCCGACCCGTTCGCGTAACCAGACGACCCATGCCCGCAGGATGAAAATCAATACCAGCACGATGAAAGGAAGCAGAAGCGCCTCTCGGGGAATATTGGCCATGATCATATGGTCCAGAATTCGGGCCATGAGCCAGGCCTGAGCGACAATTAACAGGCCGCTCACGAACCCCAACAGGCGCGAAATGTTCAGCCATCGTTGGGAAATTACACTTTGCTGTTTTAACCAGCGGGTCAGCTCTTTTTGACGGGTTTTATTCATTGCACGCTTAGCAGGTGAGTTATTGGAATTTTTGGGCAGGGCAATGTTACAACGAGGCAAAAATAAAGGCGACTTATAGTCGCCTTTTTTACTTTTGTTACTGATTTGTAAAACTTATTTGCAAGCGTCCGCCAGACCGTCGAGATAACGTTCTGCATCAAGCGCGGCCATACAGCCCGTGCCCGCAGAGGTAATCGCCTGGCGATAAATATGGTCCATCACGTCACCGGCTGCGAAGACACCCGGAATGCTGGTTTGAGTGGCATTGCCGTGAATACCGGACTGAACTTTGATGTAGCCGTTTTCCAGTTCAAGCTGACCGTCGAAAATAGCGGTATTCGGGCTGTGACCGATAGCGACAAATAACCCGGCAACGTCCAGTGATTCCACGTTGTCAGTGTTTTGCGTATCGCGCAGACGCAGTCCGGTTACGCCCATTTGATCGCCGGTCACTTCTTCCAGCGTGCGGTGGGTGTGAAGCACGATGTTGCCGTTTTCAACTTTATCCATCAAACGTTTGATGAGAATTTTCTCCGCGCGGAAGCTGTCGCGACGGTGAATCAAATGCACTTCAGATGCGATATTCGCCAGATATAGCGCTTCTTCAACAGCGGTGTTGCCGCCGCCGATCACCGCAACTTTTTGGTTACGGTAGAAGAAACCGTCGCAGGTCGCGCAGGCGGAAACGCCACGGCCTTTGAATGCTTCTTCTGAAGGCAGACCCAGGTAACGTGCTGAAGCGCCGGTGGCGATGATCAGTGCGTCACAGGTGTATTCACCGCTGTCGCCGGTCAGACGGAAAGGACGGTTTTGCAGATCAACTTTGCTGATGTGATCAAAAATGATTTCAGTGTCAAATTTGGACGCATGTTCGTGCATACGCTCCATCAGCAGCGGGCCAGTAAGATCGTGCGGATCGCCAGGCCAGTTTTCCACTTCTGTTGTTGTGGTCAACTGACCACCTTTTTCCATACCGGTAATCAGTACCGGTTGCAGGTTCGCGCGTGCAGCGTAGACCGCAGCGGTATATCCCGCAGGGCCAGAGCCCAGAATAAGAAGTTTACTGTGTTTGGTTGCGCCCATGAGATCCCCATAGTTGTTGGCAGGCAATGAGCAGGATTGTAGGGAATTTACAGACGTAAAAAAAGAGTATGGCGATTTTGTTAACAATATGTGTAATAGCAGAAACCGATGAACGGGGTGATCAGCCGTAATACTATAACGATTTCTACTTAAAATCGGTCAGTTATAAGGTGATAAAATGACGATTTTCCATCACTGCGAATGAATAACTGGCATGTTGTACTAAAAATCGATGTTTTGCTTTGACAATCCCCTGCTGTTTTGCGAAAACATTCAAGGAAGAAAAAAACTGTGTCATGTATGTGCTGCATAATCATGCATGTAGATACCATGTTTACCGTGTTAGCGAAATCTACGCATGGTGTGGACAGATGCCATTCGTGATGTCGATAGCCGCCGACAGGCAACGGTCTTCTCACCATAAACCCAGACATTGCGAACCGAAAATCCCTCTGGGTTGCGGTTTATTTTGATGGGTAGCGACTCTGAACAGTGATGTTGGTAGAGTCAGGCAGGAGTAGGGAAGGAATACAGAGAGACAATAATAATGGTAGATAGTAAGAAGCGCCCTGGCAAAGATCTCGACCGTATCGATCGTAACATTCTTAATGAGCTGCAAAAGGATGGGCGTATTTCTAACGTCGAGCTTTCTAAACGTGTGGGACTTTCACCAACGCCCTGCCTTGAGCGTGTGCGTCGGTTGGAAAGACAGGGTTTTATTCAGGGCTATACAGCGCTGTTAAACCCGCATTATCTGGATGCATCACTTCTGGTTTTTGTTGAGATTACTCTGAATCGTGGCGCCCCGGATGTGTTTGAACAATTCAACTCTGCAGTACAAAAACTTGAAGAAATTCAAGAGTGTCATTTGGTTTCCGGTGATTTCGACTATTTGCTGAAAACACGCGTACCGGATATGTCGGCATACCGTAAGCTGTTAGGGGAAACCCTGCTGCGTCTGCCTGGCGTGAATGACACACGTACTTATGTAGTCATGGAAGAAGTCAAACAGAGCAATCGTCTGGTAATTAAGACGCGCTAACACGGAACAGGTGCAAAATCGACGCAGTTTGATTACACTCCTGTTAATCCATACAGCAACAGTGCCGGGGTAACCCGGTGCTGTTGTCCGTTTTAGCATCGGGCAGGAAAAGCCTGAAACCTGGAGAGCCGTTTTTGAGCCAGGAATACACTGAAGACAAAGACGTCACATTGACGAAGTTAAGCAGCGGGCGCCGACTTCTGGAAGCGCTACTGATTCTTATTGCCCTTTTTGCCGTCTGGTTGATGGCTGCCTTACTCAGCTTTAACCCTTCGGATCCCAGTTGGTCACAAACCGCATGGCATGAACCTATCCATAATCTGGGGGGAATACCCGGAGCATGGTTGGCGGACACGCTGTTCTTTATTTTTGGCGTCATGGCCTACACCATTCCCGTCATCATTGTTGGCGGCTGTTGGTTTGCCTGGCGACACCAGGCCAGCGACGAATACGTCGATTATTTTGCCGTCTCGCTGCGCATTATTGGCGTTCTGGCGCTGATTCTCACTTCCTGCGGGCTGGCCGCAATTAACGCCGATGACATCTGGTATTTCGCCTCTGGCGGCGTGATCGGCAGTCTGCTCAGCACTACGCTACAACCCTTACTGCACAGCAGCGGCGGCACGCTGACGTTGTTGTGCATTTGGGCGGCGGGATTAACGCTTTTCACCGGTTGGTCATGGGTGAGCATTGCGGAAAAACTGGGCGGCTGGTTACTCAATATCCTGACGTTTGCCAGCAACCGTACCCGCCGCGACGATACCTGGGTCGATGACGAAGAATATGAAGATGAAGAAGAGTCTGTCGATGCCGCTGATGGCAAACCCCATGAATCGCGTCGGGCTCGTATTCTGCGCGGTGCGTTAGCGCGCCGTAAGCGTCTGGCAGAGAAATTTACCAACCCGCTTGGTCGTCATACCGATGCGGCGCTGTTCTCCGGCAAACGCATGGATGATGAAGACGAAATTGAATACAGCGCCCGTGGCGTGGTTGCCGATCCTAACGATGTGCTGTTTTCCGGCAATCGCGCGACGCTGCCTGAATATGACGAGCTTGACCCACTGCTTAACGGCCACTCGGTGACCGAGCCAGTGGCTGCAGCAGCTGCAGCTACAACGGCCGCTCAGGCCTGGAGCGCGCCGGTAGATCCGTTGCTGCAAACCTCGCCCGTGACCAACACTGTTATGGAGCAACCGGCCCCAGCCGTAGCCTGGCAATCCGCACCAGGCCCGCAAACCGGTGATGCCGCGATTGCACCAACGCCTGAAGGTTATCCGCAACCAGCCCAGTACGCGCAACCTCCGGTGCAGCAGCCGTATGAGCCATGGCAACAGCCGGTTGTGGAGGAGAGTCCGCAGCCGCAATATTACGCACCGCAGCCGGAACCTGTTTATGCGCAGCCAGTCGCACCGCAGCCGGAGCCTGTTTATCAGCCAGAGCCTGTGCTGCAGCCTGTCTATCAACAGGATCCGACCTCTCAACAGAACGCCACATTCCAGCAGCCTGCTTATCAGCCGGAATCAATCCCTCAACAGAGCACTACGTTCCAGCAGCCTGTGGTTGAACAACCGCTTGTGGTGGAACCTGAGCCCGTGGTTGAAGAAGTTAAACCGACTCGTCCGCCGCTCTATTACTTTGAAGAAGTCGAAGAGAAACGTGCGCGTGAGCGTGAGCAACTGGCCGCATGGTATCAGCCGATTCCAGAACCTGCTCAGGAGCCTGAGCGTATTAAACCGTCTACGCCATCTATGCCGACGACTGCATCCATACCGCCCGTTGAGTCTGTTGCTGCTGTTGCACCGCTGGCTACCGGTGTAAAAAGCGCCGCGTTAGGGGCGGGTGCAGCGGCAGCTGCACCTGTCTTTAGCCTTGCGGGCAGCGGTGCGCCGCGTCCGCAGGTGAAAGAGGGGATTGGCCCGCAGTTACCGCGCCCAAATCGTGTGCGCGTGCCTACTCGCCGGGAATTGGCGTCGTATGGCATCAAACTGCCGTCACAGCGTATGGCTGAAGAGAAAGCGCGCGAAGAGCAGCTTGATACAGATGCGTACAATGACGATGAAATGGATGCAATGCAGCAGGACGAGCTGGCACGCCAGTTCGCTCAGTCGCAGCAGCATCGTTATGGCGAAGAGTATCAGGACGATACCCACCAGACTGATGACGAAGATTCAGCCGCAGAAGCGGAACTGGCTCGCCAGTTTGCTTCTTCTCAGCAGCAGCGTTATTCCGGTGAACAGCCTGCCGGAGCGAATCCGTTCTCGCTCGATGACTTTGAATTTTCGCCAATGAAAACGCTGGTAGATGAGGGGCCGCATGAGCCACTGTTTACGCCTGGCGTGATGCCGGAGCCTGCGCCGCAGTACCAGGAACCTGTTGCACCGCAGCAGCATTATCAGCAACCGGCGCAGCCTGTCGCACCGCAGCAGCATTATCAGCAACCGGCGCAGCCTGTCGCACCGCAACA
>NZ_KB976055.1:1410743-1782508 GCF_000398825.1 Citrobacter sp. KTE30
CAACAGCATTATCAGCAGCCGGCGCAGCCTGTTGCACCGCAGCAGCATTATCAGCAACCGGCGCAGCCTGTCGCACCGCAGCAGCATTATCAGCAGCCAGCGCAGCCTGTTACACCGCCGCCGCAGGATAGTCTGATCCATCCGCTGCTGATGCGTAATGGCGACAGCCGTCCGGCGCACCGTCCAAGCACGCCGCTGCCATCGTTAGATCTGCTTACACCGCCGCCGAGCGAGGTTGAGCCGATAGATACGTTCGCGCTGGAGCAAATGGCACGTCTGGTGGAAGCGCGTCTGGCGGATTTCCGCATTAAAGCCGATGTGGTGAACTACTCTCCAGGCCCGGTGATTACCCGCTTTGAGCTTAATCTGGCTCCTGGGGTTAAAGCGGCGCGTATTTCCAATCTGTCGCGAGATCTGGCGCGTTCATTGTCGACCGCAGCGGTACGTGTGGTCGAGGTTATTCCAGGCAAACCGTATGTCGGACTGGAGTTACCGAATAAAAAACGTCAAACCGTTTATCTGCGTGAAGTACTGGATAACGCTAAATTCCGTGATAACTCATCTCCGCTGACTGTGGTGCTGGGTAAAGATATTGCGGGCGAACCGGTGGTGGCCGATCTGGCAAAAATGCCGCACCTGCTGGTAGCAGGGACAACCGGATCCGGTAAGTCTGTTGGGGTGAACGCCATGATCCTCAGCATGCTGTATAAGGCGCAGCCGGAAGACGTTCGCTTTATCATGATTGACCCGAAAATGCTGGAACTGTCGGTTTATGAAGGCATTCCGCATCTGCTGACCGAAGTCGTGACCGATATGAAAGATGCTGCTAACGCCTTGCGCTGGAGCGTCAATGAAATGGAACGTCGCTACAAGCTGATGTCGGCGCTTGGCGTGCGTAACCTTGCCGGTTATAACGAGAAAATCGCTGAAGCCGCCCGCATGGGGCGTCCGATTCCGGACCCGTACTGGAAGCCGGGTGACAGTATGGATGTTCAGCATCCGGTGCTGGAAAAACTGCCGTATATTGTTGTGTTGGTGGATGAATTCGCCGACCTGATGATGACGGTTGGCAAAAAGGTGGAAGAACTGATTGCTCGTCTGGCGCAAAAAGCGCGTGCGGCGGGGATCCACCTGGTGCTGGCAACCCAGCGACCGTCGGTTGACGTTATCACCGGACTGATTAAAGCGAACATTCCAACGCGTATCGCCTTTACCGTGTCCAGTAAAATTGACTCGCGTACCATCCTTGACCAGGGCGGAGCGGAATCGCTGTTAGGTATGGGTGACATGCTCTATTCCGCACCGAACTCGACGATCCCTGTGCGTGTTCACGGCGCCTTTGTCCGCGATGAAGAAGTTCACGCAGTGGTTCAGGACTGGAAAGCGCGCGGTCGTCCGCAATACGTCGACGGCATTACTTCTGACAGTGAAAGCGAAGGCGGCGGTGGCGGCTTTGATGGTGGCGAAGAGTTGGATCCGCTGTTCGATCAGGCGGTAAACTTTGTGACCCAGAAACGCAAAGCCTCAATCTCCGGCGTCCAGCGTCAGTTCCGTATCGGTTACAACCGAGCGGCACGCATCATCGAGCAGATGGAAGCGCAGGGTATTGTCAGCGAACAAGGGCATAATGGTAATCGTGAAGTGCTGGCTCCGCCGCCCTTCGAATGATTGCAAAGTTAAGTAATTCAGTATTTTCTACTTTCCTCATGCTGATTTTTGGCCTGAAATGGATAGCAGAGGGATCTCCCCGTTGGGAGTGACGTATTTTGAGGAATAACGATGAAAAGAATCGCAATCACCTGTGCATTACTGTCGAGCTTTGTGGTGAGCAGTGTCTGGGCTGACGCTGCCAGCGACCTGAAAAGCCGTCTGGATAAAGTCAGTAGCTTCCATGCCAGCTTTACTCAGAAGGTCACGGACGGCAGCGGCGCAGCGGTGCAGGAAGGTCAGGGTGATTTATGGGTTAAACGTCCTAATCTGTTTAACTGGCATATGACCCAGCCTGATGAGAGCATCCTGGTTTCCGATGGGAAAACGCTGTGGTTCTTTAACCCGTTTGTTGAACAGGCGACCGCGACCTGGCTGAAAGACGCCACGGGCAATACGCCGTTCATGCTGATCGCGCGTAACCAGGCCAGTGACTGGCAGCAGTACAACATTAAGCAAAACGGCGATGATTTCGTGCTGACGCCAAAAACCAGCAGCGGTAACCTGAAGCAGTTTACGATCAATGTTGGGCGTGACGGGACGATCCATCAGTTTAGCGCCGTTGAGCAAGACGATCAGCGCAGCAGCTATCAGCTGAAATCTCAGCAGAATGGTGCGATTGAACCATCCAAATTCACCTTTACCCCGCCGCAAGGTGTAACGGTTGACGATCAACGTAAGTAGAGGCGTGTGAGTGAGCAATCTGTCGCTCGACTTTTCTGATAATACCTTTCAGCCACTGGCCGCGCGTATGCGGCCAGAAAATTTAGCGCAGTATATCGGCCAGCAGCATTTGTTGGCTGCGGGTAAACCCTTGCCGCGCGCTATCGAGGCCGGGCACCTGCACTCCATGATTTTATGGGGGCCACCGGGGACGGGGAAAACCACCCTTGCCGAAGTCATTGCCCGTTACGCTAACGCCGATGTCGAACGCATTTCGGCGGTTACGTCTGGTGTAAAAGAGATTCGTGAAGCGATTGAGCGTGCGCGTCAGAACCGTAACGCTGGTCGGCGTACGATCCTGTTTGTCGACGAAGTTCACCGTTTTAATAAAAGCCAGCAGGATGCGTTTTTACCGCATATTGAAGACGGTACCATCACATTTATTGGCGCCACCACTGAAAATCCCTCGTTTGAACTGAACTCAGCGCTGCTGTCGCGGGCGCGTGTTTATTTACTGAAATCGTTAACCACCGACGACATTGAACAGGTGCTGGACCAGGCGATGTCAGACAAAGCGCGGGGTTACGGCGGCCAGGATATCGTACTGCCGCCAGAGACGCGTCGGGCTATTGCCGAACTGGTTAATGGTGATGCGCGCCGGGCGCTGAATACGCTGGAAATGATGGCCGATATGGCCGAAGTTGATGATTCTGGCAAGCGCGTATTGAAACCAGAATTGCTCACTGAAATTGCCGGTGAGCGCAGCGCACGCTTCGATAATAAAGGCGATCGCTTTTACGATCTCATCTCCGCATTACATAAATCGGTTCGCGGCAGTGCACCGGATGCAGCGCTTTATTGGTATGCGCGCATCATTAGTGCAGGCGGTGACCCGCTGTATGTTGCTCGTCGCTGTCTGGCAATTGCCTCTGAAGATGTGGGCAATGCCGATCCACGCGCCATGCAGGTAGCAATTTCCGCATGGGACTGCTTTACCCGCGTGGGACCAGCGGAAGGCGAACGTGCGATTGCTCAGGCGATTGTTTATCTGGCCTGCGCGCCGAAAAGTAATGCAGTTTACACCGCCTTCAAAGCCGCGCTGGCTGATGCACGTGAACGTCCGGATTACGACGTGCCGGTTCACCTGCGCAATGCGCCGACGAAGCTGATGAAAGAGATGGGCTACGGTCAGGAATATCGTTACGCCCATGATGAGCCAAATGCCTATGCCGCCGGAGAAGAGTACTTCCCGCAGGAAATGGCACAAACGCGCTATTATCACCCCACAAACAGAGGTCTTGAAGGCAAGATTGGCGAAAAGCTCGCCTGGCTCGCCGGACAGGATCAAAATAGCCCTATAAAACGCTACCGTTAGTGTTATCGTTGCGGTAATGTTGTCTCTGTATCCCTGTGACCGCAGGCTGTGGTCACTTTCTCCTATTTTAATTCGATAAGCACAGGATAAGCATGCTCGATCCCAATCTGCTGCGTAATGAGCCAGACGCAGTCGCAGAAAAACTGGCAAGCCGGGGCTTTAAGCTGGATGTAGATAAGCTGCGCGCTCTTGAAGAGCGTCGTAAAGTTCTGCAGGTACAAACTGAAAACCTGCAGGCAGAGCGTAACTCTCGATCGAAATCCATCGGCCAGGCAAAAGCGCGCGGGGAAGATATCGAGTCTTTACGTCTGGAAGTGAACAAACTGGGCGAAGAGCTGGATGCCGCGAAAGCTGAACTTGATACCTTACAGGCCGAGATCCGCGATATTGCGCTGACCATTCCTAACCTGCCAGCGGACGAAGTTCCGGTGGGTAAAGATGAAAATGACAACGTCGAAGTCAGCCGCTGGGGTACACCACGTGAGTTTGATTTCGAAGTGCGCGATCACGTTACTCTGGGTGAAATGCACACGGGTCTTGATTTCGCCGCGGCGGTTAAGCTGACTGGCTCTCGTTTCGTTGTTATGAAAGGCCAGATCGCACGCATGCACCGTGCGCTGTCTCAGTTTATGCTGGATCTGCATACCGAACAGCATGGTTACAGCGAAAACTACGTTCCGTATCTGGTTAACCATGACACGCTGTACGGAACAGGCCAACTGCCGAAATTTGCTGGCGATCTGTTCCACACCCGTCCGCTGGATGAAGAAGCTGACAGCAGCAACTATGCGCTGATCCCAACGGCAGAAGTGCCGCTGACCAACCTGGTACGTGACGAAATCATCGACGAAGATGCGCTGCCGATCAAAATGACTGCGCATACGCCGTGCTTCCGTTCT
Source organism: Citrobacter sp. KTE30 (assembly GCF_000398825.1). Classification (NCBI taxonomy): domain Bacteria; kingdom Pseudomonadati; phylum Pseudomonadota; class Gammaproteobacteria; order Enterobacterales; family Enterobacteriaceae; genus Citrobacter; species Citrobacter sp. KTE30. Next base: position 1,415,388 of record NZ_KB976055.1, read on the forward strand.
GAAGCAGGTTCTTACGGTCGTGATACCCGTGGTCTGATCCGTATGCACCAGTTCGATAAAGTTGAGATGGTGCAGATCGTTCGCCCGGAAGATTCGATGGATGCGCTGGAAGAGATGACCGGTCATGCTGAGAAGGTCCTGCAACTGTTGGGTCTGCCGTACCGTAAGATCATCCTGTGCACAGGCGACATGGGCTTCGGTGCATGCAAAACCTACGATCTGGAAGTGTGGATCCCGGCGCAGAACACCTATCGCGAAATCTCCTCTTGCTCCAACGTGTGGGATTTCCAGGCTCGTCGTATGCAGGCGCGTTGCCGAAGTAAATCCGATAAAAAGACCCGTTTAGTACATACGCTGAACGGTTCTGGTCTGGCGGTAGGACGTACGCTGGTTGCGGTAATGGAAAACTATCAGCAGGCTGATGGTCGCATTCAGGTTCCGGAAGTGTTGCGTCCGTACATGAATGGCCTGGAATTCATCGGCTAAGCTACCTTTCCCTGCTAAAAAAGCGCCTCCGGGCGCTTTTTTTATGCCCGTTTGACGCTGGACAATAACATCTACCTCCATAGGAGTAATACTGCCTTCAAATGAAAGTCAGTATTTATCTCTGTCTTTTCGCAAATTCAGTATCTACCAGTCTGTATATCGATAGTAACGTTATATAAAAATCTATACAACGAATATTTGCCTTTTGTTTATTGTGAGCAGCAGAGTGAGCCACTATGAAAACTAAGATCCCCGATGCCATGCTGGCAGCTGAGGTTAGTCGCCGAGGTTTGGTGAAAACGACGGCGATAGGCGGACTGGCGGTGGCCAGTAGCGCGTTTACCCTGCCATTTACCCGTATTGCAAATGCTGCAGAAGCCCTTAATCCAACACAGGCCAGTGAGAAAGTCATCTGGAGCGCGTGTACGGTGAACTGTGGTAGCCGCTGTCCTCTGCGTATGCACGTGGTAGATGGTGAAATAAAGTATGTTGAAACCGACAACACCGGTGATGACAACTACGACGGTTTGCATCAGGTACGCGCCTGTCTGCGAGGTCGCTCCATGCGTCGTCGCGTCTATAATCCCGATCGTCTGAAATACCCGATGAAACGCGTCGGCAAGCGTGGCGAAGGTAAATTTGAGCGTATCAGCTGGGATGAAGCCTACGACATCATTGCCAGCAATATGCAGCGTCTTATCAAAGACTACGGCAACGAGTCTATCTACCTGAACTACGGCACAGGTACGCTGGGCGGCACCCTGACACGCTCCTGGCCACCGGGCAAAACGCTGGTAGCACGATTGATGAACTGCTGTGGTGGCTACCTGAATCACTACGGTGACTACTCTTCAGCGCAAATCGCAGCCGGGTTGAACTACACCTACGGCGGCTGGGCAGACGGTAACAGCCCGTCAGACATTGAAAACAGCAAGCTGGTGGTTCTGTTCGGGAATAACCCAGGTGAAACCCGTATGAGCGGGGGTGGGGTAACCTATTACCTTGAACAGGCGCGACAGAAATCCAATGCCCGCATGATCATTATCGATCCTCGCTACACGGATACTGGCGCGGGTCGTGAAGATGAGTGGATCCCCATCCGTCCGGGTACGGATGCCGCGCTGGTAAATGGGCTGGCGTATGTTCTGATCACCGAAAACATGGTTGATCAACCGTTCCTTGACAAATATTGCGTAGGTTACGACGAGAAAACCTTACCGGCCGATGCACCGAAAAACGGTCACTATAAGGCGTATATTCTTGGGCAGGGCAAAGACGGTATTGCCAAGACCCCGGAATGGGCTGCGCAAATTACCGGGATTCCTGCTGAACGAATCGTCAAACTGGCACGTGAAATCGGTAGCGCTAAACCGGCATACATCAGCCAGGGGTGGGGACCGCAGCGTCATGCTAATGGTGAAATAGCGACCCGCGCCATTTCTATGCTGGCTATTCTGACCGGTAACGTTGGGATTAACGGCGGCAACAGCGGGGCGCGTGAGGGCTCATACAGTTTGCCGTTTGAACGTATGCCTACGCTGGAAAACCCTGTAGAAACCAGTATCTCGATGTTTATGTGGACGGACGCCATTGAGCGAGGTCCGGAGATGACGGCGCTGCGTGACGGTGTTCGTGGTAAAGATAAGCTCGATGTTCCGATTAAGATGATCTGGAACTATGCGGGTAACTGCCTGATTAACCAGCACTCCGACATCAACCGCACACACGAAATCCTACAGGATGATAAGAAGTGCGAGATGATCGTTGTCATCGACTGCCATATGACCTCCTCGGCGAAATACGCGGATATTTTGCTGCCGGACTGTACCGCTTCGGAGCAGATGGACTTCGCACTGGATGCCTCCTGCGGGAATATGTCGTATGTGATTTTCACCGATCAGGCGATCAAACCACGCTTCGAATGCAAGACTATCTACCAGATGACCAGCGAGCTTGCGAAACGCCTTGGCGTTGAGCAGCAGTTCACAGAAGGTCGCACTCAGGAAGAGTGGATGCGTCATCTGTACGAGCAGTCGCGCAAAGCGATTCCTGAACTGCCAACGTTTGAAGAATTCCGCAAGCAGGGGATCTTTAAACAGCGTGACCCACAGGGGCATCACGTGGCGTACAAGGCGTTCCGTGAGGATCCTGACGCCAATCCGCTGACTACTCCGTCAGGTAAGATCGAAATTTATTCGCAGCAACTTGCCGAGATCGCGGCGACCTGGGAACTGCCGGAAGGTGATGTGATTGATCCACTGCCGATTTATACCCCAGGATTTGAAAGCATAAACGATCCTCTGGTGGAGAAATTCCCTCTGCAATTGACCGGCTTCCACTACAAATCTCGCGTCCACTCTACCTATGGCAACGTGGATGTTCTGAAAGCATCTTGCCGTCAGGAAATGTGGATCAACCCGATGGATGCGCAGAGACGCGGCATTAACAACGGCGACAAGGTGCGCATCTTTAACGATCGTGGTGAAGTGCACATCGAGGCGAAAGTAACGCCGCGTATGATGCCTGGCGTGGTGGCACTAGGCGAAGGGGCGTGGTATGACCCGGACGCAAAACGCGTGGACCAGGGCGGTTGTATTAACGTCCTGACGACCCAGCGTCCGTCTCCTCTCGCGAAGGGGAACCCATCACACACGAACCTTGTTCAGGTTGAAAAGGTGTAAGGAGTAACCGATGACAACCCAGTATGGATTTTTTATTGATTCCAGCCGTTGCACCGGTTGCAAAACCTGCGAACTGGCCTGCAAAGACTTCAAAAATTTAACCCCGGAAGTCAGCTTCCGCCGCATTTATGAATACGCGGGCGGTGACTGGCAGGAGGATAACGGCGTCTGGCATCAGAATGTCTTTGCCTATTACCTCTCCATTGCGTGTAACCACTGCGAAGACCCAGCCTGTACCAAGGTGTGTCCGAGTGGCGCCATGCACAAACGTGAAGATGGCTTTGTCGTTGTCGATGAGGACGTGTGCATTGGCTGTCGGTATTGCCACATGGCCTGTCCTTACGGCGCGCCGCAGTACAATGCTGAAAAAGGGCATATGACTAAATGCGATGGCTGCCATGAGCGCGTCGCTGAAGGTAAGAAACCTATCTGCGTCGAGTCCTGTCCACTGCGTGCGCTGGATTTTGGCCCAATTGATGAACTGCGCAAAAAACACGGTGCTTTGGCTGCGGTTGCACCACTACCGGGCGCGCACTTTACCAAACCGAGTATTGTCATCAAACCTAACGCCAATAGCCGCCCGACCGGGGATACCACAGGTTATCTGGCCAATCCGAAGGAGGTGTAAGATGGGAAGTGGATGGCATGAATGGCCGCTGATGATCTTCACGGTCTTCGGACAGTGTGTGGTTGGTGGCTTTATCGTTCTGGCGCTGGCGTTGATGAAAGGTGACTTACGTCCAGAATCGCAGCAGCGCGTGATTGCCTGCATGTTTGGGCTGTGGGTATTAATGGGCATTGGCTTCATTGCTTCTATGCTCCACCTGGGCTCGCCGATGCGCGCCTTTAACTCGCTCAATCGCGTAGGGTCTTCGGCGTTGAGTAACGAAATTGCCAGCGGTTCAATCTTCTTTGCCGTTGGTGGTATCGGCTGGCTGCTGGCCACGTTGAAAAAAATGTCGCCCGCATTACGTAATCTGTGGTTAGTTGTCACCATGGTGCTGGGTGTGGTTTTTGTCTGGATGATGGTACGCGTTTATAACACCATTGATACTGTGCCGACCTGGTACAGCGTCTGGACTCCGCTGGGCTTCTTTCTGACGATGTTTATGGGCGGTCCGCTGCTGGGGTATCTGTTACTGAGAATTGCTGGCGTGGATGGTTGGGCGATGCGCCTGCTGCCGGCAATTTCAGTGCTTGCTCTGGTCGTAAGCGCCATTATGTCTGTCATGCAGGGGGCTGAACTGGCGACGATCCACAGTTCGATTCAGCAGGCGTCTGCGCTGGTTCCGGATTACGGCTCGCTGATGGCGTGGCGGATTGTGGCGCTGGCATTAGCGTTGTGCTGCTGGATTGTACCGCAAGTGAAGGGCTACCAGCCTGCTGTTCCGCTGCTTTCCGTGGCGTTTATTTTGCTGTTAGTCGGCGAGCTGATTGGTCGTGGCGTGTTCTACGGGCTGCATATGACAGTCGGTATGGCGGTGGCGAGTTAATCCAAACTATGCCGGATGGCGGTTTGCGTCTTATCAGGCCTACAGATCTGTAGGCCTTAAAGCTGCGCGTCATCAGGCAATATGTCAGGCCAGGGCTTTCGCCCTGGTTTTACTTCTGCTTAGTTAACGTGTCGTAGCTGGTCATCAGATTGCGGTAGTCCGGAATGTGATTCGAGAACAGCGTTGCCAGACCTTCGATATCGTTGCGCCAGTCGCGGTGTAGCTCGCACGCTACTCCGAACCATGTCATCAACTGAGCGCCTGCTTGAGACATCCGATCCCAAGCTGAATGACGGGTAATTTCATTAAATGTGCCTGAAGCATCGGTTACCACAAAGACGTCAAAGCCTTCTTCAATAGCTGAGAGCGCAGGGAAGGCGACGCAAACTTCCGTCACGACACCGGCGATAATCAGCTGCTTTTTGCCGGTCGCTTTCACTGCCTTCACGAAATCTTCGTTATCCCATGCGTTAATGTTTCCTGGGCGAGCAATATAGGGCGCATCGGGAAATTGCGCTTTCAGTTCCGGTACCAGTGGCCCGTTTGGTCCTGTCTCAAAACTGGTTGTCAGAATGGTTGGGAGGTTGAAGTATTTTGCTTAGTCACCCAGGGCTAGCACGTTGTTTTTAAATTTATCGGGATCGATATCCCGAACCAGAGAGAGCAGGCCAGCCTGATGGTCGACCAGCAGTACTGCCGCATTATCTTTATCAAGTCTTACGTAAGGTTTAGTCATGATATTTCTCCTGTTCAGCATCAGTGGGGGAAATTTGATGAGTTTAAGTCTACGAAATGAACGATGTCTGGAGTAGATGCCTAAATAAGAACTCACTGTTCTATTTTGAAGACAATGCAGCTCAGCATCCCGCATTGAGTTTAGTAAGAAATAAAAGTAAGGGTAATCCATGAAATTTTTCGACTGAACGTAACGCGAGATTTTTGTTTTAGATCAATAAAAACAAGCAGATGTGATTTTGTGTTTTTTATCTATTCACATTAAGAATCAGTAATGCAAATCGATCGACCAGAAAGCGCCTCAGCCCTTTGATTACGCCGATTGACAATGTTTTTAGCAGTGGCATGATGCGCATGAAATTTGAACTTCCTCACGGTTTTTATTCATGTCCACCTATACCCGTCCCGTCATGCTATTGCTGTGCGGGCTACTTCTGTTGACCCTGGCGATCGCCGTGTTAAACACGCTCGTCCCGCTTTGGCTCGCCCATGAAAATCTGCCCACCTGGCAGGTAGGTGTGGTGAGCTCGTCCTACTTTACCGGTAATCTGGTAGGGACGTTGTTGACAGGGTATTTAATAAAACACCTTGGTTTTAACCGCAGCTATTATATCGCCTCGCTTATTTTTGCCGCGGGCTGTGTCGGGCTGGGGATTATGGTGGGATTCTGGAGCTGGATGACCTGGCGTTTTATCGCCGGTGTTGGCTGCGCCATGATTTGGGTGGTGGTGGAAAGCGCGCTGATGTGCAGCGGGACTTCGCGTAATCGCGGACGTTTGCTTGCCGCCTATATGATGATCTATTACGTGGGGACGTTTTTAGGCCAACTGCTGGTGAGTAAAGTATCCACGGAATTGATGAACGTCCTGCCGTGGGTGACGGGTACTATCCTGGCGGGTGTTTTGCCACTGCTGTTTACGCGCATTGCCAATCAGCAGGGTGATGAGCAGCAGTCTACGCCTATTGTTTCCATGCTGAAACTCCGCCAGGCGCGTCTGGGCGTGAATGGCTGTATTATTTCCGGGATTGTGCTGGGGTCTTTGTATGGCCTGATGCCGCTGTATCTCAATCATCAGGGGGTGAGTAACGCCAGCATTGGTTTCTGGATGGCGGTCCTGGTAAGTGCAGGTATTCTGGGGCAATGGCCGATTGGCCGTCTGGCGGACAAGCTGGGACGTCTGTTGGTTTTACGCGTCCAGGTCTTCGTGGTGATCGTCGGGAGTATCGCCATGCTGAATCAGGCGGCGATGGCGCCCGCGTTGTTTATGTTGGGTGCGGCAGGCTTTACCCTCTACCCGGTCGCGATGGCCTGGGCCTGTGAAAAGGTGGAGCATCATCAGCTGGTCGCCATGAATCAGGCATTGTTATTGAGCTATACCGTGGGCAGTCTGCTGGGTCCTTCATTTACAGCGATGCTGATGCAGAATTATTCAGATAGCTTGCTGTTTATCATGATCGCCAGCGTATCGTTTATTTATTTACTGATGCTGTTGCGTAAAACGGGCCATACACCCAATTCTATTGCGCACATTTGACTTGATTTAACAGAATATGAACAGGTTCCCATACATACTGTTTATGTATGCTTTATGGGAACCTGCATTATTTAATCACACACTTCTTTCCTGAAAATAAAGTGTGCAGAAGGTTATAGTTTTACATCCTGCCGTTTCCGCTCGCTCATTTTACCGCGCATAATCCCACGCCTCATTTATTTATAATCATAAAGCTTCCACGAAGGATTGCGTATGGCTGGTGTGCAGGAAAAACAATTGCGATGGTACAACATTGCATTGATGTCTTTTATTACCGTTTGGGGTTTTGGCAACGTCGTTAACAACTATGCCAATCAGGGATTAGTTGTTGTCTCCTCTTGGATCTTTATTTTCGCGCTCTATTTTATACCTTATGCGTTGATCGTCGGGCAGCTTGGCTCAACTTTTAAAGAGGGTAAAGGCGGCGTCAGTACCTGGATTAAACATACCATGGGGCCAGGGCTGGCTTATCTTGCTGCATGGACCTATTGGGTTGTGCATATTCCTTATCTGGCGCAAAAACCGCAGGCTATTCTGATTGCGCTGGGATGGGCGCTGAAGGGCGATGGTTCGTTGATTAAAGAGTACACCGTCGTGGCGTTGCAGGGGCTGACGCTGGCGCTGTTTGTCTTTTTCATGTGGGTTGCGTCCCGTGGCATGAAGTCGCTGAAAATTGTTGGGTCAGTTGCAGGCATCGCGATGTTTGTGATGTCCATTTTGTATGTCGTGATGGCGGTAACTGCGCCTGCAATTACGGATGTGCAGATAGCGACAACTAATATCACCTGGGAATCGTTTATCCCGCACATTGATTTTACCTACATTACCACGATCTCCATGCTGGTCTTTGCCGTGGGCGGCGCGGAGAAAATTTCGCCATACGTTAATCAGACACGTAATCCAGGCAAAGAATTTCCGAAAGGGATGCTCGTTCTGGCTGTTATGGTGGCGGTATGTGCGATTCTCGGGTCGCTGGCTATGGGAATGATGTTTGACTCCCGGCATATTCCAGATGACCTGATGACGAATGGTCAATATTACGCCTTCCAGAAACTGGGCGAGTATTATGGTATGGGTAATTCGCTGATGGTTATTTACGCGATTGCCAATACGCTGGGACAGATTGCGGCATTGGTATTTTCTATTGATGCACCGCTTAAAGTTCTGCTGGGTGATGCTGATCGTAAATATATTCCCGAGAGCCTGTGTAAAACCAACGCTTCCGGTACGCCGGTAAATGGTTATATTCTGACGCTGGTGCTGGTGGCGATTCTGATTATGTTGCCAACACTGGGAATTGGCGACATGAATAATCTGTATAAATGGCTATTGAATCTTAACTCTGTCGTGATGCCATTGCGTTATTTATGGGTGTTTGTGGCGTTCATTGCCGTTATTCGTCTGGCGCAAAAATATAAATCGGAATATGTCTTTATTCGCAACCGATCGCTTGCAATGACCGTGGGGATCTGGTGCTTTGCCTTTACCGCATTTGCCTGTCTGACTGGGATTTTCCCGAAAATGGAAGCCTTCACCCCAGAGTGGACATTCCAGCTCACGCTGAATATTGTGACGCCATTTGTGCTGGTTGGACTGGGATTAATTTTCCCGTTACTGGCGAGAAGAGGGCGTTAAGGCAGAGTCAGGTGGGTAACGTATCTGTTACCCACCATAAAAATCAATACATCACTTTATGTCCATATTGCTCGAGAATACCCTTCACGCGCTCCATGGTCTCTTTCTTCGGCGGTTTGACGCCATCCAGTTTGTACTCTTCGCCCATTGCCACCCATTTGTGTTTGCCCAGTTCGTGGTAAGGCAGCAGCTCGATTTTTTCAACGTTGCCCATATCGCGGGTAAATTCGCCAAGGCGGTGTGCGGAGTCGTCATCGTCAGACCAGCCAGGTACGACAACATAGCGGATCCACACTTTGATGTCTTTGTTGGACAGGTAACGCGCGAACTCGAGTGTACGATGGTTAGACACACCCACCAGATTCTGATGGATTTCATCGTTCATCTGTTTGAGATCGAGCATGACCAGGTCGGTGACTTCCAGCAGCTCATCGATCACCGGATCGTAGCGGCGAACAAAACCGTTAGTATCCAGACAAGTATGAATACCTTCTTTTTTACAGGCCCGGAACCAGTCACGTACGAATTCAGCTTGCAAGATAGCTTCGCCGCCAGACGCTGTCACGCCGCCTCCGGAGGCGTTCATAAAGTGGCGGTAGGTCACCACCTCTTTCATTAATTCGTCAACGGTAACTTCTTTACCGCCGTGCGTATCCCACGTGTCGCGGTTATGGCAATACAGGCAGCGCATCAGGCAGCCCTGAAAGAAGGTAATAAAACGGATGCCCGGGCCATCAACAGTGCCACAGGATTCAAAGGAGTGAATGCGACCAATAACTGACATTGCGGTGTTTCTCCAGGTGTGGCCCATCCGGGGCCAGTGTTAGTGCACAGTTATTAACTGTGTCGAGTCTGTTTTGGCTGCTATCCATAAGTATAGATGGCTGACAAAGCAGGCTATTAAAAAGGCCCCACTTACGTGGAGCCTTTATTGTACGCTTTTTAAAGTACGATTTCAGTCAAAACCAATTACATAGTCTGAGTGAAGGTACGAGTAATAACGTCCTGCTGCTGTTCTTTAGTCAGGGAGTTAAAACGTACTGCGTAGCCAGAAACGCGGATGGTCAGCTGCGGATATTTTTCCGGATGTTCCATCGCATCCAACAGCATTTCACGGTTCATGACGTTCACGTTCAGGTGCTGACCACCTTCGATGGACGCTTCGTGGTGGAAGTAACCATCCATCAGACCTGCCAGGTTGGTCTTACGAACTTCGTCGTCTTTACCCAGAGCGTTCGGAACGATAGAGAAGGTGTAAGAGATACCATCTTTAGCGTAAGCAAACGGCAGTTTAGCAACGGAGGTCAGAGAGGCAACAGCACCTTTCTGGTCACGGCCGTGCATCGGGTTAGCACCCGGTCCGAACGGCGCGCCAGCACGACGACCATCTGGGGTGTTACCAGTTTTCTTACCATAAACCACGTTAGAGGTGATGGTCAGAACAGACTGAGTCGGGATAGCGTTACGATAAGTAGTCAGTTTCTGAATTTTCTTCATGAAACGTTCTACCAGGTCAACCGCCATGTCATCAACGCGAGAGTCGTTGTTACCAAACTGCGGGTATTCGCCTTCGATTTCGAAGTCGATAGCCAGACCGTCTTCGTCACGAATCGGTTTAACTTTCGCATATTTGATTGCAGACAGGGAGTCAGCAGCAACGGACAGACCAGCGATACCACACGCCATGGTGCGGATAACGTCACGGTCGTGCAGCGCCATCAGAGAGGCTTCGTAGCTGTACTTGTCGTGCATGTAGTGAATAACGTTCAGTGCAGTGACGTACTGTTTAGCCAGCCAATCCATGAAGTGATCCATGCGGTCCATAACTTCGTCGAAGTTCAGAACGTCGCCTTTGATCGGTTCAGATTTAGGACCAACCTGCATTTTCAGTTTTTCATCAACGCCACCGTTGATTGCGTACAGCATGGTTTTCGCCAGGTTTGCACGCGCACCGAAGAACTGCATTTGTTTACCAACAACCATCGGGCTTACGCAGCAAGCGATAGCGTAGTCGTCGTTGTTGAAGTCCGGACGCATCAGGTCATCGTTCTCGTACTGCAGAGAAGAGGTGTCGATGGACACTTTAGCGGCGAATTTCTTGAAGTTCAGAGGCAGTTTTTCAGACCACAGAACAGTGATGTTCGGCTCCGGAGAAGGCCCCATGGTGTACAGGGTGTTCAGGAAGCGGAAGCTGTTTTTGGTAACCAGAGTACGGCCATCAACGCCCATACCACCGATAGATTCAGTTGCCCAAATCGGGTCACCGGAGAACAGTTCATCATATTCAGGAGTACGCAGGAAGCGAACCATACGCAGTTTCATGACCAGGTGGTCGATCATTTCCTGTGCGTCTTGCTCGGTGATTTTGCCTGCTTTCAGGTCACGTTCGATGTAAGCATCCAGGAAGGTGGATACGCGACCGAAGGACATTGCTGCACCGTTCTGAGATTTAACAGCGGCCAGGTAGCCGAAGTAAGTCCACTGGATAGCTTCCTGAGCGTTGGTAGCCGGGCCAGAGATATCGCAGCCATATTTAGCAGCCATTTCTTTGATCTGACCCAGAGCGCGGTGCTGTTCAGCAATTTCTTCACGCAGACGGATAGTTGCTTCCAGGTTTACGCCGTTTTCCAGATCGGACTGCAGAGAGACGAACTGAGCGTATTTGTCTTTCATCAGGTAGTCGATACCGTACAGCGCAACGCGACGGTAGTCACCGATGATACGGCCACGGCCATACGCATCTGGCAGACCAGTCAGAACACCGGATTTACGGCAGTTCAGAATGTCTTTGGTGTAAACATCGAATACGCCCTGGTTGTGGGTTTTGCGGTATTCGGTGAAGATTTTTTTCAGCATCGGGTCCAGTTCGCGATTGTACGCTTTGCAGGAACCTTCAACCATTTTGATGCCGCCAAACGGAATGATCGCACGTTTCAGCGGAGCTTCAGTCTGCAGACCAACAATCTTCTCGAGCGCTTTGTTGATGTAGCCTGCGTCGTGAGAAGTGATGGTAGAAGCAACGGAGGTGTCAAAGTCAACAGGCGCGTGAGTGCGGTTTTCCTGTTTAACGCCTTCCATCACGCTGTCCCACAGTGCAGTGGTCGCATCAGTTGCGCCAGCCAGGAAGGACTCGTCACCCTCATATGGAGTGTAGTTTTTCTGAATGAAGTCACGTACGTTTACTTCATTCTGCCAGTCACCTTTGGTAAAACCTTCCCAGGCTGTGGCTAACTTTTCATTAAGCTCGGACATGTAACACCTACCTTCTTAAGTGGATTTTTTATTTACTGCGTGTAATGGGCATCATCAGATTAATGATGATCGTTACCACGCAGATAAATGACCCAGTATGTCAACCCGACCAACAAACCGCCGCCGATAATGTTACCGATCGTAACCGGAATCAGGTTATCGGTGATGAAATTCATCACGGTCAGGTGAGAAAAATTCTCCGGAGAAGACCCAACTGCGGTCCAGAATTCCGGGGTGGCGAAATCGCGTATTACAATACCCATAGGGATCATAAACATGTTTGCGATACTGTGCTCAAAACCGCTGGCAACAAACATTGCGACCGGTAATACCATGATAAACGCTTTGTCCATCAGGCTGCGGCCCGAGTAGCTCATCCATACGGCCAGACACACCATCAGGTTAGCCAGGATGCCAAGGCTTACCGCCTCAACAAAAGTATGGTGCACTTTGTGGTCGGCTGTTTGTAGGACGTTGAGCCCCCACGCGCCGTTGGCGGTCATGTATTCGCCGGAAAGCCACATCAATAGCACGAAGAGCAAGCAACCCACCAGGTTACCGACATAAACGTTAAGCCAGTTTTTAGCCAATTGGCCCCAGGTAATACGACCACTGGCTTTTGCTACGACAATCAATACGGTTGAGGTGAAGAGGTCTGCGCCGCAGACAACACAAAGAATCAGCCCCAGGGAAAAGCAGATACCACCTACTAATTTTGCCATGCCGAAAGGCATAGTTCCGGTACCGGTTGTGGCGGTGATATAGAAAACAAAGGCAATTGAAATGAATACACCGGCAGTAATTGCCAGATAGAACGTCTTAAGCGGATGTTTCGTTGCTTTATAGACGCCTGCTTCTTCGGCAACTTTGGCCATTGCAGCAGGTAGAATAAGATCAAAAGGGTTGTCAGCTTTCACACTAACTCTCTCTTTATTAAGTCGGCGACGAGATACTAACAAAGCATTATAGATGAGAATTTGATATAGATCATATCTCGCCTGGCTTATAGGCCCGCAAGACGCATGGTTTTTATGCGATTACGGAGTAACTTGTTGATTATCCATATAAAAATAAATTTTAAAAATTATAAAGTGAGTTGAATTTTTTCTTTTTGTCTCCTGTCAGACGGTTAATTAAAATGGAGTAATTGAGATAAAAAACCACATTAATATGCTAATTTTTTTAATATCAACTACTAATATTTAACCTTGTTTTTACATTTATTTTCCGATTTGACCAAAATAAAAAAACAGGGCGCTTAAAGCGCCCCGTAATATATCCCAGACAATACTTTTAGCCTACTTAGCGCAGGCTGACTGTCATTATTTTGACCAATGTGCCGCTTTCGCGCGCTGCAGTTTTTCATAGGCTTTCAGCAGAGACTGATGCGCCGGGAAAGCTTGCAGATCGTTATCAACGGTTTGCAACCCGTAGAATGGCGCTTCGCCACTCAATGCCGCACTTGCCGCTTCAACCGCCTCTGCGCCGTACATGCGGACAAATGCGTTCAGATATTGCAGCGGCTGACGGTCCTCTTCCTGAGACAGCAGCAACAATGTTTGCAGGCAGCGATAGTAGTTTGCACGTTCCGCGCTAAAGACGGAGGCGTTAAATTCCATCGTCCATTCTGTCCACACCAGCGCCTGCTCCAGATCGCCACCGGCCAGCGCCAGCATCACTTTAAGCTCGCCAATACGCAGGGTGTACCAACCGTTATCTGCACCGGTCGCCAGACCGAGTAGCTCGCGTACGCGGGTGAAGTCGTCAAAGCCTTCTTCATCCAGTTGTTCGATCAGATTGAGATAGTCTTCTTTATCCCATTCGCTGCCCGGCAGAGAGAGAATGGTGTCACGCAGATGGGCGCCCATAGCGTTGTTAGCTAACCACAGATCTTCTGCCGGATAGATGTCAGACATTCCCGGCACAATAATGCGGCACGCGTAAACGCTCAGGTGCTCATAGTCAGCGATATACACTTCTTTATCTTCAGCATTGAAGATGGCCATCAGAGTGGCGAACTCTTCTTCCGTGGTGCCAGAGAAATTCCAGTCAACGAACGGATAGTCGGCATCCTGCTTGAACAGATCCCATGAGATCAAACCGCTGGAATCGATGAAGTGAGTTTCAAGGTTGGTATGTTCTGCCACTTCCTCATCGTCGAAGGTCGGTGGGGTGAAGACATCAAGATCCTTCAGACCACGGCCCTGCAGCAGTTCAGTGACGGTACGCTCCAGCGCCACGCCGAAATCCGGGTGTGCGCCGAAGGAAGCGAAGCAGGTACCGTTGGTCGGGTTGAACAGGACAACGCAAATCACCGGATACTTGCCGCCCAGCGAGCCATCGTAGGCGAAAATTGGGAAACCTTCAGCTTCCAGTGTGGCGATGGACTCCACCACAGCCGGATAGCGCGCCATGACTTCGGCCGGGATTTCCGGCAGGCTGATGCTTTCCGCAATAATGCGGTTCTTCACATGACGCTCAAAGACTTCAGACAGGCCCTGAACGCGCGCTTCGTTAGGCGTGTTACCCGCGGACATGCCGTTAGAAACATACAGGTTGCCGATAATATTCATCGGAATATAGACAGTCTGGTTATCCGACTGACGGGTAAACGGCAGGCCGCAGACGCCACGTTCTTCATTACCAGACTGCAGATCGATAAGCATGCTGCCAGTCAGTTCGTTATCTGGATCGTAAAACGCTCGCAGACGTGCATCCAGTAAACCTTCTGGTACATCGTCTTCTTCTGTCAGCGGGAACCATTTTTCGTTCGGATAATGCACGAACGGGCCATTGGCGATAGTTTCGCCCAACCAGAAATCCGCAAAGAAATAGTTAGTCGACAGACGCTCAAAGTATTCGCCCAGCGCGGAAGCCAACGCCGCTTTTTTCGTCGCGCCTTTACCGTTGGTGAAGCACAGCGCGCATTCTTTGTCGCGAATATGTACAGACCAGACGTTAGGGACGGGATTCAACCACGAGGCTTCTTCAATTTGAAAACCGAGGTCGAGCAATTTTTGCTGGAAGCGAGCGATGGAGTCTTCCAGAGCGGCATCTTTGCCGGGGATAAATGTTTGCGTCATGAAAATCACTTTTGTCGTACGGAAAGCGCGCAATGATACGGGTTTTCAATGAACGGCGCTATCGCCGCCGGAGCTCAGGCGTAAATAAAAGCATTGGCTATGCTTTCTTACAACCAACCACGTTTAGAGCATATTAATGAAAACTTTCGATTTGCACCGTATGGCGCTTGATAAGGTGCCCATGGATTTTCTGGGGGAAGTTGCGTTACGCAGCCTCTACACCTTTATATTGGTTTTTCTGTTTTTAAAAATCACCGGACGTCGCGGCGTACGCCAGATGTCGCTTTTTGAAGTGCTGATCATCCTTACGCTGGGTTCTGCAGCGGGAGACGTGGCATTCTATGACGATGTCCCGATGCTGCCAGTGTTGGTGGTTTTTATTACTCTTGCTGTGCTGTATCGGTTGGTGATGTGGCTGATGGCGCATAGTGAAAAAATGGAGGACCTGCTGGAGGGCAAGCCCGTCGTGATCATTGAAGACGGCGAGCTGGCATGGTCAAAGCTCAATAGCGCCAATATGACGGAATTTGAATTCTTTATGGAACTGCGTTTGAACGGCGTGGAGCAATTGGGACAGGTGAAACTGGCTATTCTGGAGACGAATGGACAAATCAGCGTCTACTTCTTTGCCGATGAAGACGTAAAGCCGGGGCTCAGTATTTTACCTAAGCACTGTACGCAACGATTTAAAGTAATGCCTGAAGCAGGAGACTATGCCTGTATACGTTGTAGCGAAGTGGTGCAAATGAACGCCGGAGATCATCAATTATGTCCACGCTGTGCAAATCCAGAATGGTCGAAGGCCAGTCGGGCAAAAAGGGTTACCTGACAGCAAAAATCTCGGTTTTTACCCGTCAATCCGATAGATTCTGTTGTGTGACCAATGACACATTTTTACCCTGGTCAGTTTTACCCATTGCGGCGCGTGTCACTGAATGATAAAACCGATATCCACAGGAATAACTTATACCAATGTCTGTCACCGGATTATCGTCAATGACAGGATGTTGATTGGACAACAACACAACGTGGTGAGGGGAAATGGCTCAGGTCTTTAATTTTAGTTCAGGTCCGGCAATGCTACCGGCAGAAGTACTTAAACTGGCTCAACAGGATCTTCGCGACTGGAACGGTCTTGGCACGTCGGTGATGGAAATTAGCCACCGTGGCAAAGAATTCATCCAGGTCGCCGAGGAAGCAGAGCAGGATTTTCGCGATCTTCTTAGCATCCCCTCCAACTATAAAGTGTTGTTCTGCCATGGCGGTGGTCGTGGGCAGTTCGCGGGTATCCCGTTAAATATTCTGGGTGATAAAACCACCGCGGATTACGTCGATGCCGGTTATTGGGCCGCCAGTGCAATTAAAGAAGCGAAAAAATACTGCACGCCAAACGTTATTGATGCCAAAGTCAGCGTTGACGGCCTGCGTGCTGTTAAGCCGATGAGTGAATGGCAGCTTTCTGATAACGCGGCGTACCTGCACTATTGTCCGAACGAAACTATCGATGGCATTGCGATCGATGAAACACCGAATTTTGCCAGCAACGTTGTGGTCACGGCGGATCTGTCCTCTACCATTCTTTCCGCACCGCTTGACGTTAGCCGTTATGGCGTAATTTATGCCGGTGCACAGAAAAACATCGGCCCGGCGGGCCTGACGATTGTCATCGTCCGTGAAGATTTGCTGGGTAAAGCTCATGTATCATGCCCGTCAATCCTCGACTATACCGTGCTGAATGACAACGACTCCATGTTCAATACGCCGCCAACCTTTGCCTGGTATCTGTCTGGCCTGGTCTTTAAATGGCTGAAAAAGCAGGGCGGTGTTAATGCAATGGATAAAATTAACCAGCAAAAAGCGGAACTGCTGTACGGCGTAATTGATAACAGCGATTTCTACCGTAACGATGTGGCGAAATCCAACCGTTCACGCATGAACGTACCGTTCCAGCTGGCTGACAGCGCACTGGATAAACTGTTCCTGGAAGAGTCTTTTGCTGCGGGCCTGCACGCGCTGAAAGGGCATCGTGTGGTCGGCGGTATGCGTGCGTCCATCTACAATGCAATGCCGCTTGAAGGTGTAAAAGCACTGACCGATTTCATGGTCGATTTTGAACGCCGTCGCGGCTAATCTGCTGTACTTTTCATCCCCACAGCCCGTCTGTGGGGTTTTTATGTCTGTTTTTGAGAGTCGAGTTTCATGGAATCCCTGACGTTACAACCCATTGCGCGGGTGGATGGCACAATCAATCTGCCTGGATCCAAAAGTGTTTCTAACCGCGCTTTGCTGCTGGCCGCATTAGCCAATGGCACCACTGTCCTGACCAACCTGCTGGACAGCGATGATGTTCGCCATATGCTTAATGCTCTGAATGTGTTAGGGATTAGCTATACCCTTTCTGCTGATCGTACCCGCTGCGAGATTATTGGCAATGGTGGTGCATTACATGCGCAAGGCTCAGTGGAACTGTTCCTTGGTAATGCCGGAACCGCAATGCGCCCGCTGGCCGCAGCGCTATGTCTGGGCAGCAATGACATCGTGCTGACGGGCGAACCGCGCATGAAAGAGCGCCCGATTGGTCATCTGGTTGATGCGCTGCGCCAGGGCGGAGCCAAAATTGACTATCTGGAGCAGGAAAACTATCCACCTTTACGTCTGCGCGGTGGCTTTACCGGTGGCCAGGTTGAGGTAGACGGTAGCGTTTCCAGCCAGTTCCTCACTGCGCTGCTGATGACTGCGCCGCTTGCGCCGCAGGATACGACGATTGCAATTAAAGGTGACCTGGTATCCAAACCTTACATTGATATCACACTGAACCTGATGAAAACGTTTGGTGTTGAAATTGAAAATCAAAACTACCAGCGCTTTGTCGTGAAGGGGCAGCAGCAGTACCAGTCACCGGGTGCATACCTGGTTGAAGGCGATGCTTCTTCCGCTTCCTATTTCCTCGCGGCGGGTGCCATTAAAGGCGGTACGGTAAAAGTTACCGGGATTGGCCGTAACAGCATGCAGGGTGATATTCGTTTTGCCGATGTACTGGAAAAAATGGGTGCTACCATTACATGGGGCGACGATTTTATTGCCTGTACTCGCGGCGAGTTGAACGCAGTGGATATGGATATGAACCATATTCCTGATGCGGCGATGACCATTGCAACGGCGGCGCTGTTTGCGAAAGGCACCACAACATTACGTAATATCTACAACTGGCGCGTCAAAGAGACCGATCGTCTGTTCGCGATGGCGACGGAGTTACGCAAAGTGGGCGCGGAAGTGGAAGAGGGGCATGACTTTATCCGCATCACCCCGCCTGCAACATTGCAATTTGCGGACATCGCGACCTACAACGATCACCGCATGGCGATGTGTTTCTCGCTGGTGGCGCTGTCTGACACGCCTGTGACCATTCTTGATCCAAAATGTACCGCCAAAACTTTCCCGGATTATTTCGAACAGCTGGCGCGTATTAGTACTCCTGCCTGATTTCATTGCCGCACTTTCGGGTGCGGCACATTCTGACATCTCCGATTGCCTATTTATTCTACACTCAGCTTCAATGATTCTGCATTTTTCACACAAAGATAACGATCATTAGCGTTGGCGCGTATAATGCGCGGCGTTCACGTTAATGTACGCCCGTTTAAGGAGAAAAAGATGACGGCAATTGCCCCGGTTATTACCATTGATGGCCCAAGCGGTGCAGGAAAAGGCACCTTGTGCAAGGCAATGGCGGAAGCATTGCAGTGGCATCTGTTAGATTCAGGCGCGATCTACCGCGTACTGGCGCTCGCAGCGTTACATCACCATGTTGATGTCACTTCTGAAGATGCTCTGGTACCACTTGCCTCACACCTGGATGTGCGTTTTATCTCAACAGACGGCAACCTTGAAGTCATTCTTGAAGGTGAGGATGTCAGCGGTGAAATCCGTACCCAGGAAGTGGCTAACGCCGCCTCTCAGGTCGCGGCGTTTCCTCGCGTGCGTGAAGCGCTTTTACGTCGTCAACGCGCATTTCGCGAAACCCCAGGTCTGATTGCTGATGGACGTGATATGGGGACCGTGGTGTTCCCGGATGCGCCGGTGAAAATTTTTCTGGACGCCTCCTCGCAAGAACGTGCGCATAGACGTATGCTACAGTTGCAGGAGAAGGGCTTTAGTGTTAACTTTGAACGCCTTTTGGCCGAGATCGAAGAACGCGATTATCGCGATCGTAACCGTGCTGTAGCGCCGCTGGTTCCTGCTGCTGATGCTTTAGTTTTGGATTCAACCCGATTAAGCATTGAGCAAGTGATTGAAAAAGCGTTACAATACGCGCGCCAAAAACTGGCTCTCGCTTAAGTGCGACCGAATTTGCAGTACCCCCGTTGCAATGGATTGACAGCGGGTATGTTAAACAACCCCATCCGGCATGGAGCCAGGTGGACGTTAAATATGAAACCTGAAGATTAAACATGACTGAATCTTTTGCTCAACTGTTTGAAGAATCCTTAAAAGAAATCGAAACCCGTCCGGGTTCCATCGTTCGTGGTGTTGTTGTTGCTATCGACAAAGACGTAGTACTGGTTGACGCTGGTCTGAAATCTGAGTCCGCCATTCCGGCAGAGCAGTTCAAAAACGCCCAGGGCGAGCTGGAAATCCAGGTTGGTGACGAAGTTGACGTTGCTCTGGATGCAGTAGAAGACGGCTTCGGTGAAACCCTGCTGTCCCGTGAAAAAGCTAAACGTCACGAAGCTTGGATCACGCTGGAAAAAGCTTACGAAGAAGCTGCAACCGTTACTGGTGTTATCAATGGCAAAGTCAAGGGTGGCTTCACTGTTGAGCTGAATGGTATTCGCGCGTTCCTGCCGGGTTCCCTGGTAGACGTTCGTCCGGTCCGCGACACGCTGCACCTGGAAGGCAAAGAGCTTGAATTCAAAGTAATCAAGCTGGATCAGAAGCGTAACAACGTTGTTGTTTCCCGTCGTGCCGTTATCGAATCCGAAAACAGCGCAGAACGCGATCAGCTGCTGGAAAACCTGCAGGAAGGCATGGAAGTTAAAGGTATCGTTAAGAACCTCACTGACTACGGTGCATTCGTTGATCTGGGTGGCGTTGACGGCCTGCTGCACATCACCGACATGGCATGGAAACGCGTTAAGCATCCGAGCGAAATCGTAAACGTTGGCGACGAAATCACTGTTAAAGTGCTGAAGTTCGACCGCGAGCGTACTCGTGTATCTCTGGGCCTGAAACAGCTGGGCGAAGATCCATGGGTAGCTATCGCTAAGCGTTATCCAGAAGGTACCAAACTGACTGGTCGCGTGACCAACCTGACCGACTACGGCTGCTTCGTTGAAATCGAAGAAGGCGTTGAAGGCCTGGTTCACGTTTCCGAAATGGATTGGACCAACAAAAACATCCACCCGTCCAAAGTTGTTAACGTTGGCGACGTAGTGGAAGTTATGGTTCTGGATATCGACGAAGAACGTCGTCGTATCTCCCTGGGTCTGAAGCAGTGCAAAAACAACCCATGGCAGCAGTTCGCGGAAACCCACAACAAGGGCGACCGTGTTGAAGGTAAAATCAAGTCTATCACTGACTTCGGTATCTTCATCGGCCTGGACGGCGGCATCGACGGCCTGGTTCACCTGTCTGACATCTCCTGGAACGTTGCAGGCGAAGAAGCAGTTCGTGAATACAAAAAAGGCGACGAAATCGCAGCAGTTGTTCTGCAGGTTGACGCAGAGCGTGAGCGTATCTCTCTGGGCGTTAAACAGCTCGCAGAAGATCCGTTCAACAACTGGGTTGCACTGAACAAGAAAGGCGCAATCGTAAACGGTAAAGTCACTGCAGTTGACGCTAAAGGCGCAACCGTAGAACTGGCTGACGGCGTTGAAGGTTACCTGCGCGCTTCTGAAGCTTCACGTGACCGCGTTGAAGATGCAACTCTGGTTCTGAGCGTAGGCGACGACGTTGAAGCTAAATTCACCGGCGTTGATCGTAAGAACCGTGCAATCAGCCTGTCTGTTCGTGCTAAAGACGAAGCTGATGAGAAAGATGCAATCGCAACTGTTAACAAACAGGAAGATGCTAACTTCTCTAACAACGCAATGGCTGAAGCTTTCAAAGCAGCTAAAGGCGAGTAATATCGAGTGCTCTAAATCCTTTGTGCTGTTAACGGCACAAAGGATGACGAGTAGCTTGACAGATTACAGGATTCGTCCTGTAATCAATGACAAAGGGCGGCTACGGCCGCCCTTAATCAATGCAGCAGCTAATTATGCCTTTAAGGAACCGGAGGAATCATGACCAAGTCAGAATTGATTGAAAGACTTGCAACCCAGCAACCTCATATTCCCGCGAAAGCGGTTGAAGATGCAGTTAAAGAGATGCTGGAACATATGGCCTCGACTCTTGCGCAGGGCGAGCGTATTGAAATCCGCGGTTTCGGCAGCTTCTCTTTGCATTACCGCGCACCACGCACCGGACGTAATCCGAAGACCGGCGATAAAGTGGATCTGGAAGGGAAATACGTTCCGCACTTTAAACCAGGTAAAGAACTGCGCGACCGCGCCAATATTTACGGTTAAGTTTTTAGCGAGACTTAACGCCGAGAAAAGCACCCACATGGGTGCTTTTTTCATTTCTGTGCGCCTATCCTGGAATCCTCATCCCAGTTAATTTGTACGTTACAACCCCCACTAAATGTCTGCGGAACTCAGGTCGTATAACGATAAATTGATGCCAGACAATCGTCGAAGAGTACTGCACACTCCCTGAAACAGGGAGGTTATTGATGAAAATAACAACGGTGAGTACGTGTGCATTATTCGGCATTCTCCCACTCATGCTATTACCTACGCTGCCAGGCATGTTGTGTATCAGCATTGTATTTTGTCTGGCATGTCTGCTCTGTTTTCTCCCCCACAAATATATACGTTCCGCCGGACTAACCCTGCTGTTTTTTCTTTGGGGAATCCTGGCTGCGAAAGAGGCTCTGTGGGCCGGTAATACGCTGCCTGAGAAAAACCAGCAAGCCATTGTGCGGATAACCGGAACTGACAATATGACAACGCACTACGGCCAAATCACTCACCTTCAGGGGAGACGAATCTTTCCTGCACAAGGAATCGTTTTGTACGGACAGTATTTACCCGGTGATGTTTGTGCGGGTCAGACATGGGCGATGACATTGAAAGTCCGCGCCGTACACGGTCAATTAAACGAAGGCGGATTTGATAGCCAGCGTTACGCATTGACGCAGCATCAACCGTTGACGGGGCGATTCTTACAGGCTTCGGTTATCACACCACAATGCAGTTTGCGTTCGCGATTTCTCGACTCATTGAAAACGGTACTCGCCGACTATCCCTGGCAGCAGGTCATACTGGGTCTGGGAATGGGTGAGCGCTTGTCCGTGTCACAAGAGGTGAAAACGATTATGCGTGATACCGGCACGGCTCATTTGATGGCAATCTCCGGGCTGCATATTGCGTTTGCTGCACTTCTGGCTGGCGGAATAATTCGCGCGGGACAATTTTTTATGCCCGCCAGATGGATTTGCTGGCAGGTTCCATTAGTGGGTGGGATTATCTGCGCCACATTATATGCCTGGCTGACGGGGCTGCAACCCCCGGCATTACGAACGGTTGTTGCGCTGCTAGTCTGGGGGGCGCTAAGACTTAGCAGCAGGCAGTGGAGCGGATGGTCGGTATGGATCTGCTGTCTGGCAGCCATTCTGATGGTGGATCCTGTTGCCGTTCTTTCGCAAAGTCTATGGTTGTCTGCATCCGCCGTTGCGGCACTGCTGTTCTGGTACCAATGGGTACCGCTCCCGGACTGGCCGCTGTCGCGTGCTGGTCGTCAATTTCTGGCGCTGGCTCATCTGCAATTGGGTATTACGCTTCTGCTTCTTCCCGTACAAATCGCAATGTTTCACGGTTTTAGTCTGACCTCGTTTCCGGCTAATTTGTTTGCCGTCCCTTTGGTCACGTTTGTTTCCGTACCCTTGATATTAGCAGGCATGATCGTGCATTTAGCCGGACTGGTGATGATTGAATCGAATCTGTGGTATTTAGCGGATCGTTCTCTGGCGCTACTATTTTGGGGGCTCAGGAGCCTGCCTGAAGGGTGGATCAATATTGATGCACGCTGGCAATGGCTCGCATTTTTACCGGGAATGATGATTATCGCATGGCGACTAAATATCTTGCGTACGCTACCGGTGGTCTGTTTCTCTGCGCTACTTTTGCTGAGTGGGCCGCTTTGGCGTGCACCGCGTACAGATGTGTGGCAAGTGCATATGCTGGATGTCGGGCAGGGGCTGGCGATGGTGATTGTGCGTAATGGAAAAGCGCTGCTTTACGATACCGGTCTGGCATGGCCTGAAGGCGATAGCGCGCAACAGCTGATTATTCCCTGGTTGCGTTGGCATAACCTGGAGCCGGAAGGGGTCATTTTAAGTCATGAACATATGGATCACCGGGGAGGGTTGCACTCCTTACAACAAGCCTGGCCATCACTATGGATAAGAAGTCCGCTAGGCTGGAAAGGACACCTCCCGTGTTTTCGCGGAGAACGTTGGCAATGGCAAGGGTTAACCTTCAGTGCGCACTGGCCTGTGCGTGGAAGTACAGGGCAGGGGAATAACCACTCCTGCGTGGTTAAAGTTGATGATGGGTATCAGAGTGTTCTGCTGACCGGCGATATTGAGTCTCCCGCTGAACAAAAAATGCTAAGTCACTACTGGCAGCATCTGCAGTCTACGGTGATGCAGGTTCCGCATCATGGCAGCAATACTTCATCATCACTGGCACTCATTCAGAGAGTTGACGGGCAGGCCGCATTAGCCTCTGCATCCCGTTACAACGCCTGGCGTCTGCCATCCTGGAAAGTGAAGCAACGTTATCGGAAACAAAATTATCAATGGCTGGATACACCACATCAGGGGCAGATTACGCTGGATTTTTACCAAAAAAACTGGCGAATACACAGCTTGCGGGATCAGATTTTACCTCGTTGGTATCATCAGTGGTTTGGCGTGTCGGAGGATAACGGGTAGAATATGCGGCTATTCTAACAAATGCTGGTTTTTTGAATGCATAACGATAAAGATCTCTCTACGTGGCAGACGTTTCGCCGACTATGGCCAACCATAGCGCCTTTTAAATCGGGTCTGATCGTGGCGGGTATAGCGTTAGTCCTTAACGCGGCCAGCGATACCTTCATGTTATCGCTCCTTAAACCATTACTGGATGATGGTTTTGGTAAAACGGATCGTTCGGTGCTGCTGTGGATGCCGCTGGTGGTCATTGGGCTGATGATAGTTCGTGGCTTAACCAGTTATGTCTCCAGCTACTGTATCTCATGGGTGTCAGGCAAAGTGGTCATGACCATGCGTCGCCGCCTGTTTGGTCATATGATGGGCATGCCAGTCTCCTTTTTTGATAAACAGTCTACAGGTACGCTGTTGTCACGTATTACCTATGATTCAGAGCAGGTCGCGTCATCGTCTTCCGGCGCGCTGATCACCGTGGTACGTGAAGGGGCCTCAATCATTGGCCTGTTTATCATGATGTTCTATTACAGCTGGCAGCTGTCACTGATCCTGATTGTACTGGCGCCAATTGTGTCAGTGGCGATCCGTGTGGTTTCCAAGCGCTTTCGTAGCATCAGTAAAAACATGCAAAACACTATGGGGCAGGTTACGACCAGTGCGGAGCAGATGCTGAAAGGCCACAAAGAAGTTCTGATTTTTGGTGGTCAGGAAGTCGAAACCAAGCGCTTTGATAAGGTCAGCAACAAGATGCGTTTGCAGGGTATGAAGATGGTTTCCGCTTCTTCTATCTCCGATCCTATCATCCAGTTGATTGCGTCTCTGGCTCTGGCCTTCGTGTTATATGCGGCCAGCTTCCCAAGCGTAATGGAAAACCTGACGGCAGGGACAATTACGGTTGTCTTCTCCTCAATGATCGCGCTGATGCGTCCGTTGAAATCGCTGACCAACGTCAACGCGCAGTTCCAGCGCGGTATGGCGGCATGCCAGACCTTATTTACGATTCTGGATAGCGAACAGGAGAAAGATGAAGGTAAACGTGTTATCGAGCGTGCTACCGGCGATCTCGAGTTCCGCAACGTGACTTTCACCTATCCGGGACGTGAAGTACCGGCTCTGCGTAACATCAACCTGAATATTCCCGCGGGTAAAACCGTTGCTCTGGTTGGCCGTTCGGGCTCAGGGAAATCCACCATCGCTAGCCTGATTACGCGCTTCTACGATATTGATGAAGGGCAGATTCTGATGGACGGACACGATCTGCGCGAATATACCCTGGCATCCCTGCGCGATCAGGTTGCGTTGGTTTCGCAGAATGTGCACTTGTTTAACGATACGGTTGCCAACAACATCGCCTACGCGCGTACCGATATGTACAGCCGTGAGCAGATCGAAAAAGCGGCACAGATGGCCTACGCCATGGATTTCATCAACAAGATGGATAATGGTCTGGATACGGTGATTGGTGAAAACGGCGTCCTGCTTTCCGGCGGACAACGTCAGCGTATCGCTATCGCCCGTGCCTTGTTGCGTGACAGCCCAATTCTGATCCTTGATGAAGCAACATCAGCTCTTGATACCGAATCTGAACGTGCGATTCAGTCTGCGCTGGATGAGCTACAGAAAAACCGTACTTCTCTGGTCATTGCTCACCGTCTTTCAACCATTGAACAAGCCGACGAAATCATCGTGGTGGAGGATGGTCTGATTGTCGAGCGCGGAACCCATAGCGACCTGATTGAGCAGCGCGGGGTCTATGCGCAATTACACAAAATGCAATTCGGTCAATGATCGCACGTATCTGGTCTGGTGAATCGCCGCTGTGGCGATTGTTACTTCCACTCTCCTGGCTTTATGGCCTGGTGAGTGGCGGGATCCGCCTATGCTACAAGCTTGGGCTGAAACGCGCTTGGCGCGCGCCAGTACCGGTTGTGGTGGTCGGAAACCTTACAGCCGGCGGCAATGGCAAAACACCGGTGGTGATTTGGCTGGTTGAACAACTGCAGCAACGTGGGATCCGCGTGGGCGTGGTGTCGCGTGGGTACGGCGGGAAAGCGGCTGCTTATCCGTTGTTATTGACCGCAGAGACCACTACCGCAGAAGCGGGTGATGAACCTGTGCTGATCGCCCAACGTACCGGCGTGCCGGTAGCGGTATCCCCGGTAAGATCGGATGCGGTAAAAGCCATTTTGGCCCAACATGACGTGCAGATTATTGTGACCGACGATGGGCTACAGCACTATCGTCTGGCGCGAGATGTTGAAATCGTGGTTATTGACGGCGAACGTCGGTTTGGCAATGGCTGGTGGCTTCCCGCTGGTCCAATGCGGGAACGCGCAGGTCGTCTAAAATCGGTGGATGCGACTATTGTTAACGGTGGCGTTGCGCAACCAGGGGAAATCCCTATGCGACTTGAACCGGGGCTGGCCGTTAATTTACGTACAGGCGAACGCCGTGATGTAGCGCAATTGCCCAATATTGTCGCCATGGCGGGCATTGGTCACCCTCCGCGTTTTTTTGCCACGCTGAAAGCATGCGGTGCCAGCGTGCAAAAAAGCATTGCGCTGGCAGACCATCAGTCTCTGACCTACAGTGACGTCAGTGCGTTTGTAAACGCCGGGCAAACGCTGGTGATGACGGAAAAAGATGCGGTTAAGTGCCGGGCATTTGCCGATGAAAACTGGTGGTATTTACCTGTTGACGCACATTTGTCAGGCGATCGGCCTGACGTGTTGCTGGATAGATTAATCTCGCTGACTCGCTAACTGATTCACGCTGCGGCAGCGAATCATTTATGAGGCCATAAATGTCGTTGCCGCACCTTTCTCTGACGGATGCCCGTCATCTTCACCTTGCCGCTCAAGGTCTGCTGAAAAAAACACGCCGTCGGGCAACCCCGGCAGATATTCTCGCGACTATTTCGCGCATGTCGTTACTGCAAATCGATACCATCAATATTGTGGCGCGAAGTCCTTACCTGGTGCTGTTTAGTCGTTTAGGCGATTATTCACCCCAATGGCTGGACGACTCGTTACAGCAGGGCGAACTGATGGAATACTGGGCGCACGAGGCCTGCTTTTTGCCGCGCAGCGATTTTATGCTGATACGTCACCGCATGCTGGCCCCGGAGAATATGGGCTGGAAGTATAAAGCGGCGTGGATGAAAGAACATGCTCATGAAATTGAGCAACTGCTCCACCACATCCAGCATAACGGACCGGTACGATCTGCTGATTTTGAGCATCCACGCAAGGGGAGCAGCGGCTGGTGGGAATGGAAACCGCAAAAGCGTCATCTTGAAGGGCTGTTCACTGCCGGGAAAGTGATGGTGGTGGAACGGCGTAATTTCCAGCGCGTGTATGATTTAACCCATCGCGTCATGCCACACTGGGACGATGAACGCGACCCACTTTCACAGGAAGATGCTGAAAGCGTCATGCTGGATAACAGCGCCCGCAGTCTGGGGATTTTCCGCGAACAATGGCTGGCAGACTACTATCGCCTGAAGCGCCCGGCGCTAAAAAACTGGTGCAACGAACGGGCGGAACAGCAACAGATTATTCCTGTCGACGTTGAAGGGCTGGGAACGCTGTGGCTGCATAGCCACCTTCAGCCGCAGCTCGAACAGGCGCTGGCGGGCAAATTAACGGCGACCCACAGCGCAGTGTTATCGCCTTTTGATCCGGTGGTTTGGGATCGTAAACGGGCAGAGCAGCTATTCGATTTTAGCTACCGGCTGGAGTGTTACACGCCAGCACCAAAACGTCAGTACGGTTATTTCGTCTTGCCGTTGCTGCACCGCGGGCAGTTGGTTGGGCGAATGGATGCCAAAATGCACCGTAAAACGGGCGTGCTGGACGTGATTTCGCTGTGGTTACAGGATGGGGTTAAGCCTGGGGTGACTTTGCAAAAAGGATTGTTTCAGGCGATTGACGATTTTGCCCGCTGGCAACTGGCAACACGCGTGACGCTGGGACGTTATCCTGAAGGTTTATTTGCTGATGCACGCCATGGTTGGGAAATAGACCCAGCCCTTTAAGCGATTATGTTAATATTTACGGATTCACAATCCGGTCCATCTGGAGGAACTATGGATCATCGTCTGCTTGAAATCATTGCCTGCCCGGTATGCAATGGCAAACTCTGGTTTAACCAGGAAAAACAGGAACTGATTTGTAAACTGGATAACCTTGCTTTCCCACTGCGTGATGGCATTCCTGTGTTACTGGAAACCGAAGCCCGCGTTCTGACTGCTGATGAGAGTAAATCATGAGTTTTGTGGTCATTATTCCTGCGCGTTATGCGTCCACTCGTCTGCCGGGCAAGCCGCTACTGGATATCAACGGCAAGCCTATGATCGTGCATGTCCTGGAGCGTGCGCGTGAATCTGGCGCTGAACGTATCATCGTGGCCACCGATCACGAGGATGTCGCTCGCGCGGTAGAAGCGGTGGGGGGGGAAGTGTGCATGACCCGCGCCGATCACCAGTCTGGTACGGAGCGCCTGGCGGAAGTCGTCGAGAAATGTGGTTTTAGCGATGATACCGTTATTGTGAACGTACAGGGTGATGAGCCGATGATTCCGGCGGTCATTATTCGCCAGGTGGCTGAGAATCTGGCGCAACGTCAGGTCGGCATGGCGACTCTTGCGGCTCCGATTCACAGTGCGGAAGAGGCATTTAATCCGAATGCGGTAAAAGTCGTTTTGGACGCTGAAGGATATGCGCTCTATTTTTCACGCGCGACCATCCCATGGGATCGCGATCGTTTCGCCAAAAGCCTGGAAACGGTGGGGGACACCTTCCTGCGCCATCTGGGCATTTACGGCTATCGCGCCGGTTTTATTCGCCGCTATGTTAACTGGCAGCCTAGCCCGCTTGAGCATATCGAAATGCTGGAGCAACTGCGAGTGCTGTGGTACGGCGAAAAAATTCACGTTGCCGTCGCAAAAGAAGTCCCGGGTACCGGCGTAGACACTACCGAAGATCTCGAGCGCGTTCGCGCCGAAATGCCTTAGTTTTTCTCACGGCACTCCCCCATATTGATGCGTATTTTTGGGAGGAGTGTCGTATCGTTGCGCTTTCCCTCCACTTTTCTTTTCATCAATTGATCTCATCCGGGTGACATCTGTCTGCCCGACGCTCATTATGAAAGCAGTAGCATTTATGAGGGCAATCTGAAATGGAACAGTTGCGTGCCGAACTCAGCCACCTGCTGGGCGAAAAACTCAGTCGTATAGAATGCGTGAATGAAAAAGTGGATACGGCCCTGTGGTCACTGTACGACAGCCAGGGAAATCCGATGCCGCTGATGGCGAGAAGTTTCACCACGCCAGGTATGGCGCAGCAACTGGCATGGAAAACCTCCATGTTAGCGCGCAGCGGTACGGTGCGTATGCCCGTCATTTACGGGGTCTTGACCCACGAAGAGCATCCCGGCCCCGATGTGTTACTGCTTGAGCGTTTACGGGGTGTGCCGGTGGAAGCGCCAGCCCGAACGCCCGAACGCTGGGAACATTTAAAAGATCAGATCGTAGAAGGTCTGCTGTCATGGCATCGGCAGGATAGCCGTGGCTGCGTGGGAATGGTGGATAACACGCAAGAGAATATCTGGCCATCCTGGTATCGCCAGCGTGTTGAGGTGCTGTGGACCACGTTAAATCAGTTCAACAATACTGGCTTGACGATGCAGGATAAGCGGATCCTGTTTCGTACCCGTGAGTGTTTACCCGCTTTATTTGAAGGATTCAATGATAACTGCGTACTGATCCACGGTAATTTCAGTTTACGTAGCATGCTCAAAGACGCCCGTAGCGATCAGCTACTGGCCATGGTGGGACCGGGGTTGATGCTGTGGGCGCCCAGAGAGTATGAATTGTTCCGTTTAATGGATAACGCGCTGGCGGAAAGCCTGCTTTGGCAATACCTGCAACGCGCGCCCGTGGCGGAGTCCTTCATCTGGCGGCGCTGGCTGTATGTGTTATGGGATGAGGTGGCGCAACTGGTCAACACCGGACGTTTTAATCGCACCAACTTTGACCTGGCAACGAAATCACTGCTGCCGTGGCTCGCCTGACTATCCCGTTACGGCATTGCCGGATGGCGGCGTGAGCGCCTTATCCGGCCTACAATTCTGCGCTGAACGCCTGGGGCTGATAAGCCGCGTTAGCGTCGCCGTCAGGCAATATTTCTGTCAGTGCTCCGATCCCTTTAACCACTGCCAGATGCGACCCAATGTTTCGTAACCAACACGATCGCTATGCATCAACCAGACGGGAGAGGGGATCGCGCGCTCCCACGGATTTAGCGGTGAATCAATTGCTAACTGATTAGCCGGCGCGGGCAACGGGTGTAGTCCAGCCTGTTGGAAGAAAATCATTGCTCGTGGTAAGTGCGATGCGGAGGTCACCAGCAGGAACGGCGCGCTGCCGATGGCCTGCTTAACTGCAGCGGCTTCTTCTTCAGTATCTTTAGGTTTATCCAGCGTGATGATATCACCGGGTGGCACACCCAGTGACTGCGCTACGCGGGCTCCCGCTTCTGCAGTACTGACGTTATTGCTCTTTGCCGCAGCACCGGTAAAGATAAGCTTCGATCCCGGATTAGCACGCCAGAGGCGAATACCTTCATTCAGACGCGGAAGACTGTTGCTGATTAGGTTTGAACTTGGTGCCCACTGAGGATTCCAGGTATACCCTCCGCCCAGCACCACAATGTATTCCACTTTTTGTGTATCCTGCCAGGTTGGATAGCTGTCCTCAATCGGTTTCAGTAGGCTATCAGCGACGGGTTGCAAGCTAAGAAGTAACAGCGCCAGCCAACTCAGGCTAATGCACACTTTCCCTGTTTTTTGAAAGCGACTAAACCAGAGCAGCACCAGGCCTGTACCCATGATAATGAGCATTAGCGGAAGTGGCAGCATCATACCGCCAATCACTTTCTTCAGCGTAAAAAGCATCCTTTTTGGTTCCTTTTTTAACCATACAGCAGGGGATCTGCAGGGATATTACACCAGGAAGGTTCATTCTCGGCGTGGGTGTGACAAAATAGCGGTTTTACTTAGTCACCCTAAAGCCAGCGTGTGGAGAGCCCGATGCGGGATCGCAATTTTGATGACATTGCAGAGAAGTTTTCCCGTAACATTTACGGCACCACTAAAGGTCAGCTTCGCCAGACGATCCTCTGGCAGGATCTGGACAAACTTCTTGCCGACTACGCGGGCCAGACATTGCGTGTGCTTGATGCGGGTGGCGGAGAAGGGCAGACAGCCATTCTGATGGCGCAGCGGGGCCATCACGTTACCTTGTGCGATCTTTCTGCTGAGATGGTGGCGCGAGCGCAACGGGCGGCAGAAGAGCAAGGTGTGAGCGACAACATGCATTTTATACATTGTGCCGCTCAGGACATCCCACAGCATTTGGATTCTCAGGTTGATCTGATATTGTTTCATGCTGTGCTGGAATGGGTGGCCGATCCACAAGCCGTCTTAAAAACATTGTGGTCGATGTTACGCCCGGGCGGTGCTTTATCGCTGATGTTCTACAATGCAAATGGCCTGTTGATGCGTAATGTGTTGGTCGGTAATTTCGGCTATGTACAGCAGGGAATGTATAAAAAGAAACGGCGCACGTTGTCTCCCGATTTCCCGCGCGACCCTCAGCAGGTCTATGGCTGGCTGGAGGAGATTGGCTGGGAGATAACCGGTAAAACGGGCGTGAGGGTGTTTCATGATTATCTGCGTGATAAACAAAAACAGCATGACTGTTTTGATGCTTTAACAGAAATAGAAACGCGCTATTGCCGCCAGGAACCGTATATCAGCCTTGGGCGCTATATTCATGTCACCGCGATTAAACGTCCGGCCCGAGCCGCAGATGCAAGGATAACCTATGAGTGAATTTTCCCAGACAGTCCCCGAACTGGTTGCCTGGGCCAGAAAAAATGACTTCTCCATCTCTCTGCCGGTAGACAGACTTTCGTTCCTGCTGGCGGTCGCCACATTGAACGGTGAGCGACTTGACGGTGAGATGAGTGAAGGTGAACTGGTGGATGCGTTCCGCCATGTGAGTGATGCGTTTGAGCAAACCAGCGAAACCATCGGCGTCCGCGCCAACAACGCGATCAACGATATGGTGCGTCAACGTCTGCTGAACCGCTTTACCAGCGAGCAGGCTGAAGGCAACGCCATTTACCGTTTAACGCCGCTCGGGATTGGCATCACAGATTACTATATTCGTCAGCGCGAGTTCTCTACGCTGCGTCTTTCCATGCAACTGTCGATTGTTGCAGGCGAACTGAAGCGCGCGGCGGATGCGGCAGCGGAAGGTGGCGATGAGTTCCACTGGCACCGCAACGTCTATGCGCCATTGAAATACTCGGTGGCGGAGATTTTCGACAGTATCGATCTGACCCAGCGCATCATGGATGAACAGCAGCAGCAGGTAAAAGACGACATCGCACAGTTGCTAAACAAAGACTGGCGGGCGGCGATTTCCAGCTGTGAACTGTTGCTTTCTGAAACGTCTGGTACGCTGCGTGAACTGCAGGATACGCTGGAAGCGGCGGGGGATAAGCTGCAGGCTAACCTGTTACGCATCCAGGACGCCACAATGACGCATGATGATTTGCATTTTGTTGATCGGCTGGTGTTTGATTTACAAAGCAAGCTCGACCGCATTATTAGCTGGGGTCAGCAGTCCATTGACTTGTGGATCGGCTACGATCGTCATGTGCATAAATTTATCCGTACCGCGATCGATATGGATAAAAACCGCGTCTTCGCCCAGCGTCTGCGTCAGTCCGTGCAGACCTACTTTGACGACCCATGGGCGCTGACCTATGCCAACGCCGATCGTCTGCTGGATATGCGTGACGAGGAGATGGTGCTGCGTGACGAAGAGGTCACCGGTGAACTTCCGGAAGATCTGGAATATGAAGAATTTAACGAGATCCGTGAACAACTGGCGGCGATCATCGAAGAACAGCTGGCTATCTACAAATCCAGACAAACACCACTGGATCTCGGTTTGGTAGTGCGCGAGTATCTGGCGCAATACCCACGTGCGCGTCATTTCGACGTCGCGCGTATTGTTATCGATCAGGCGGTACGCCTTGGCGTAGCGCAAGCAGACTTCACCGGACTGCCAGCCAAATGGCAGCCGATTAATGATTACGGAGCCAAGGTACAGGCGCATGTCATTGACAAATATTGAACAAGTGATGCCGGTAAAGCTGGCGCAGGCGCTGGCGAATCCGTTATTTCCGGCGCTGGATAGCGCCTTACGTTCGGGCCGCCATATCGGTCTGGATGAACTGGATAATCATGCCTTCCTGATGGATTTTCAGGAATATTTTGAAGAGTTTTACAGCCGCTACAACGTGGAATTGATCCGTGCGCCGGAAGGGTTCTTTTACCTTCGTCCGCGTTCAACGACGCTCATTCCGCGTTCGGTCCTGTCTGAACTGGACATGATGGTGGGTAAAATTCTGTGCTATCTCTATCTCAGCCCGGAACGCCTGGCGAACGAAGGGATTTTTACCCAGCAAGAGCTGTATGACGAGCTGTTAACGCTGGCGGATGAAGCCAAACTGCTGAAGCTGGTAAACAACCGTTCAACCGGTTCTGACGTTGACCGCCAGAAGCTACAGGAAAAAGTGCGTTCTTCGCTCAACCGCTTGCGCCGCTTAGGCATGGTGTGGTTTCTGGGCCACGACAGCAGCAAATTCCGTATTACAGAATCTGTCTTCCGCTTTGGCGCGGATGTGCGTAGCGGTGACGATCCGCGTGAAGCACAGCGTCGCTTAATTCGTGATGGTGAAGCGATGGCGGTCGAGAACCGTCTGCAGCTCAACGATGAGCCCGAAGAGAATCAGCCGGACAGTGGAGAAGAAGAATAATGATTGAACGCGGTAAATTTCGCTCACTTACGCTGATTAACTGGAATGGTTTTTTTGCCCGTACGTTTGATCTCGATGAGCTGGTCACCACGCTGTCCGGTGGTAACGGTGCGGGTAAATCCACCACCATGGCGGCATTTGTTACGGCGCTCATTCCGGACTTAACTCTGCTGCATTTCCGTAACACCACCGAAGCTGGTGCAACCAGCGGTTCACGTGATAAAGGTCTGCACGGTAAGCTGAAAGCAGGGGTCTGTTACTCAATGCTCGACGTCCTCAACTCGCGTCATCAGCGCGTGGTCGTGGGTGTGCGTCTGCAACAGGTTGCGGGTCGTGATCGCAAAGTGGATATCAAACCGTTTGCCATTCAGGGGCTGCCGATGTCGGTACAGCCAACCCAACTGGTGACGGAAACGCTGAACGAACGCCAGGCGCGCGTACTGTCTCTACCTGAGCTGAAAGAGAAGCTTGATGAGATGGAAGGTGTGCAGTTTAAGCAGTTCAACTCAATAACCGATTATCATTCGCTGATGTTCGATCTGGGCATCATTGCCCGTCGTCTGCGCTCCGCGTCTGATCGTAGTAAATTCTACCGTCTGATTGAAGCCTCGCTGTACGGCGGGATCTCCAGCGCCATTACCCGTTCACTGCGTGACTACCTGCTGCCGGAAAACGGCGGCGTACGTAAAGCGTTCCAGGATATGGAAGCCGCGCTGCGTGAAAACCGCATGACGCTGGAAGCGATTCGCGTAACCCAGTCTGACCGCGACCTGTTTAA
Source organism: Citrobacter sp. KTE30 (assembly GCF_000398825.1). Taxonomy (NCBI): domain Bacteria; kingdom Pseudomonadati; phylum Pseudomonadota; class Gammaproteobacteria; order Enterobacterales; family Enterobacteriaceae; genus Citrobacter; species Citrobacter sp. KTE30. The sequence continues at coordinate 1,449,995 of NZ_KB976055.1, forward strand.
GCATTTGATCAGCGAAGCGACCAACTATGTGGCTGCGGATTATATGCGCCACGCCAACGAACGTCGTATCCATCTGGATAAAGCACTGGAATATCGTCGTGAACTGTATACCTCACGTAAGCAGCTGGCGGCAGAGCAGTACAAGCACGTGGATATGGCGCGTGAACTGGGCGAGCATAACGGCGCCGAAGGCGATCTGGAAGCCGATTATCAGGCCGCGAGCGATCACCTGAATCTGGTGCAAACCGCGCTGCGTCAGCAGGAAAAAATTGAACGCTACGAAGCGGATCTCGAAGAACTGCAGATCCGTCTTGAAGAACAAAATGAGGTGGTTGCGGAAGCCGTTGACCGCCAGGATGAAAACGAAGCCCGCGCGGAAGCCGCCGAACTGGAAGTGGATGAGCTGAAAAGCCAGCTTGCCGATTACCAGCAGGCGCTGGACGTCCAGCAGACGCGAGCCATCCAGTATACCCAGGCGATTCAGGCCCTAAATCGGGCGAAAGAGCTCTGCCACCTACCGGATCTGACAGCCGACAGCGCCGCAGAATGGCTGGAGACTTTCCAGGCCAAAGAGCAGGAAGCCACTGAAAAGCTGCTAACGCTTGAACAAAAAATGAGCGTGGCGCAAACCGCGCATAGCCAGTTCGAACAGGCTTATCAGCTGGTGGCGGCTATCAACGGCCCGCTGGCACGTAGTGAAGCCTGGAGCGTGGCGCGTGAACTGCTGCGCGAAGGCGTTGAACAGCGCCACCTGGCGGAACAGGTTCAGCCATTGCGTATGCGACTGAGCGAACTGGAGCAGCGTCTGCGCGAACAGCAGGATGCCGAGCGTCTGCTGGCCGAATTCTGCAAGCGTCAGGGTAAACAGTTTGATATCGATGAGCTGGAAGCGCTGCACCAGGAACTGGAAGCGCGCATCGCCGCCTTGTCGGACAGCGTCTCGTCTGCCAGCGAACAGCGTATGACGCTGCGTCAGGAACAGGAACAGCTACAATCCCGTATTCAGCATTTGATGAAGCGGGCACCTGTCTGGCTGGCTGCGCAAAATAGCCTGAATCAGCTTAGCGAGCAGTGTGGCGAAGAGTTTACCTCCAGCCAGGATGTGACCGAGTATCTGCAACAATTGCTGGAGCGCGAGCGTGAGGCCATTGTTGAGCGTGATGAAGTCGGTGCACGTAAAAATGCGGTTGATGAAGAGATTGAACGTTTAAGTCAGCCGGGCGGTGCGGAAGATCAGCGTCTGAACGCGCTGGCTGAACGCTTTGGCGGCGTGCTGCTGTCAGAAATTTATGATGACGTTAGCCTTGAAGATGCCCCGTACTTCTCTGCGCTGTACGGTCCTTCGCGCCATGCCATCGTGGTACCAGATCTATCACTAATTACCGAACAGCTTGAAGGGCTGACGGATTGCCCGGAAGATCTCTATTTCATCGAAGGGGATCCGCAGTCGTTTGATGATAGCGTCTTCAGCGTTGATGAACTGGAAAATGCGGTGGTGGTGAAAACCGCCGAGCGTCAATGGCGTTATTCCCGCTTCCCGAAGGTGCCTATTTTTGGTCGTGCCGCGCGCGAAAGCCGTATCGAAACCCTGCATGCCGAGCGTGAAGGGCTGTCTGAACGTTTCGCCACGCTCTCCTTTGATGTACAGAAAACCCAGCGTCTGCATCAGGCGTTCAGCCGCTTTATCGGCAGCCATCTGTCGGTGGCGTTTGAAGCCGATCCAGAAGCGGAAATTCGCCAACTGAATAGCCGTCGCGTTGAACTGGAACGTGCGCTGACCAATCATGAAAATGATAATCAGCAAAGCCGTATGCAGTTTGAACAGGCGAAAGAGGGCGTCTCCGCGCTGAACCGACTGCTGCCGCGCTTGAATCTGCTGGCAGATGACACGCTGGCCGATCGCGTGGACGAAATTCGCGAGCGTCTGGATGAAGCTCAGGAAGCCGCGCGTTTTGTACAGCAACATGGCAATCAGTTGGCGAAACTGGAACCTATTGTTTCAGTTCTGCAAAATGACCCTGAGCAGTTTGAACAGCTGAAGGAAGACTATACATATTCCCAGCAGATGCAGCGCGACGCACGTCAGCAGGCTTTTGCGCTGACTGAAGTCGTACAGCGTCGGGCGCACTTTAGTTATTCCGACTCAGCCGAAATGCTGAGCGGTAATAGCGATCTGAACGAAAAATTGCGTGAACGCCTGGAACAGGCGGAAGCCGAACGTACCCGCGCTCGTGAAGCGCTGCGCAGTCATGCTGCACAGTTAAGCCAGTACAACCAGGTCATGGCATCGCTAAAAAGCTCTTATGACACCAAAAAAGAGCTGCTTAATGATTTACAACGTGAACTGCAGGATATTGGCGTTCGTGCGGACAGCGGTGCCGAAGAGCGCGCGCGTATCCGTCGTGACGAACTGCATGCGCAGCTCAGCAACAACCGTGCACGCCGCAACCAACTTGAGAAAGCACTGACCTTCTGCGAAGCGGAGATGGAAAACCTGACCCGCAGACTGCGCAAGCTGGAACGTGATTATCATGAAATGCGTGAGCAGGTAGTCACCGCCAAAGCCGGCTGGTGTGCAGTCATGCGGATGGTGAAAGATAACGGTGTGGAACGTCGTCTGCACCGTCGCGAGTTGGCCTATCTTTCTGGTGACGAACTGCGTTCGATGTCGGATAAGGCGCTCGGTGCGCTACGTCTGGCGGTTGCGGATAACGAACACCTGCGCGATGTGTTGCGTATGTCTGAAGATCCAAAACGCCCAGAGCGCAAAATCCAGTTCTTCGTCGCGGTTTACCAGCATCTGCGTGAACGTATTCGCCAGGATATTATCCGTACCGACGATCCGGTTGAAGCCATCGAACAGATGGAGATTGAGCTGAGCCGTCTGACGGAAGAGCTAACCTCTCGTGAACAGAAACTGGCGATCAGCTCTCGCAGCGTGGCGAACATTATTCGTAAGACCATTCAGCGTGAACAGAACCGTATTCGCATGCTGAACCAGGGGCTGCAAAGTGTGTCGTTTGGCCAGGTTAACAGCGTTCGCCTGAATGTCAATGTGCGTGAAACGCATGCTACCTTGCTGGACGTACTTTCAGAGCAGCATGAACAGCATCAGGATCTGTTTAACAGCAATCGCCTGACCTTCTCAGAAGCGCTGGCGAAGCTGTATCAGCGTCTGAATCCGCAGATCGACATGGGGCAACGCACGCCGCAAACCATTGGTGAAGAGCTGCTGGACTATCGTAACTATCTGGAAATGGAAGTTGAGGTTAACCGTGGCTCTGACGGCTGGCTGCGTGCTGAATCTGGCGCGCTGTCAACGGGTGAAGCGATCGGGACCGGGATGTCTATTCTGGTGATGGTGGTGCAAAGCTGGGAAGATGAAGGTCGCAGATTGCGCGGGAAAGACATCTCTCCTTGCCGCCTGCTGTTCCTTGATGAAGCAGCACGACTCGATGCGCGATCTATTGCGACTCTGTTTGAGCTGTGTGAGCGTTTGCAGATGCAGCTGATTATCGCTGCGCCGGAAAACATCAGCCCAGAGAAAGGCACGACCTACAAACTGGTGCGTAAAGTCTTCCAGAACACCGAGCACGTTCATGTGGTGGGGCTGCGCGGATTTGCGCCTCAGTTACCGGAACCACTGCCGGGGACTGAAGATGCCTCCTCGCAGGCAAGCTAAATAGAAAGGCGGTCATTTGACCGCCTTTCTTCTTTTCCGAAAAGTCTCAATTGCAGGTGCAATTTCTTTTAACTTCTTTACATTATACCAGGTAAAACATTGGCGAAGTTTATATACTGAAGATAAGCCTGACGGGTATGCAGGCTTACTCGTCATACTTCAGTTGTATTGGCGTCTACAGGCGTTGCACACCCGATTTATGGTGCCTGGCTATAGAGTATGATAAAGAAAACAGGGGGCAAGGGATGTTGCTTAATAAAATGTGTGGTCGTCGGCTGTCGGCAATCAGTTTGTGCCTGGCCGTAACATTCGCTCCACTGTTCAATGCGCAGGCCGATGAGCCTGAAATGATCCCTGGCGATAGCTCTGCGAGCGTCAGTGAACAGCCAACAGCATTATCGCAGCCGCAGGTACAATCTTCCGCGACGGCTATTATGGCGGGGATTCAACCGTTACCGCAGGGCGTGTCAGTTGATCAAGCCCGCGCCGAATTACAATCTCAACTTCCAGCGGGCTTCACGCCAGTGTATATGAGCCAACTGGAATTGCTGTATGCCGCACGTGAAATGAAGCCGATGTGGGAAAATCGTGATGCGGTAAAGGCCTTTCAACAACAGTTGGCCGAGGTCGCGATTGCTGGCTTTCAGCCGCAGTTTACTACCTGGGTTGCACTTCTGACTGATCCGGCAGTAACCGGTCAGGCGAGAGACATTGTGCTCTCGGATGCGATGATGGGGTATCTGCACTTTATCGCTAATATCCCTGTCAAAGGTAATCGCTGGCTTTATAGCGATAAGCCCTATGCGCTGACGACGCCGCCGATTTCTGTCATCAACCAGTGGCAGGTCGCGCTGGATAACGGACAACTGACATCGTTCGTCGCCAGCCTGGCACCTCAGCATCCGCAGTACGCCGCAATGCATGAATCACTACTCAAGCTGGTGAGCGATACGCGGCCCTGGCCTCAGCTAACCGGTACCGCGACGCTGCGTCCGGGAGAGTGGAGTAATGACATTCCCGCGCTGCGTGAAATTTTGCGCCGTACGGGAATGCTGGAGTCCACCGTCAGTACATCTGCTAAAGAAGGACGTAGCGCTTACGATCGTGAACTTGTCGATGCGGTAAAGCGTTTTCAGACGTGGCAAGGGCTTGGGGCTGATGGCGCGATTGGCCCTGCCACGCGTGACTGGCTGAACGTAACGCCTGCTCAGCGTGCGGGCGTGCTGGCGTTAAATATTCAGCGCTTGCGACTGCTACCGAGTGGGCTGTCTACCGGTATCATGGTGAACATTCCTGCCTATTCGCTGGTTTATTATCAGAATGGCAATCAGGTGCTGGCCTCGCGCGTTATTGTCGGGCGTCCAGATCGCAAAACGCCGATGATGAGTAGTGCGCTGAATAACGTGGTCGTTAACCCACCGTGGAACGTTCCACCGACGCTGGCCCGAAAAGATATTCTGCCTAAGTTATGGAATGATCCGGGATATCTTGAACGTCACGGCTATACCGTAATGCGCGGCTGGAACAGTAAAGAGACGATAGATCCGTGGCAGGTTGACTGGGCCACCATCACTGCGTCCAATCTGCCGTTCCGCTTTCAGCAGGCTCCGGGCGCACGTAACTCGCTCGGACGCTATAAATTCAATATGCCGAGTTCGGACGCTATTTATCTGCACGATACGCCGAACCACAATCTGTTCCAGAAAGATACGCGGGCGTTAAGTTCCGGCTGTGTGCGTGTGAATAAGGCATCTGAGCTGGCGAATATGCTGCTACAGGACGCGGGTTGGAATGATACCCGCATCTCGGATGCCCTGAAGCAAGGGGATACGCGGTACGTGAATATTCGCCAGAATATTCCGGTCAACCTCTACTATCTGACCGCATTTGTTGGCCCGGATGGTCGCACGCAGTATCGTACAGATATTTACAATTACGATCTGACAGCGCGATCCAGCGCACAAATTGTGTCAAAAGCCGAGCAATTAATCAGATAAATGAAGCAGTTCGAGGAAAATGATTGTCGTAAGTTATGCTGGAAACGGGGCAAAATGGCTGTGAGCCCCGTATTTCCTGGGGTTGGGAGCCTTGACGTGGACTACTTAGCCAGATAAGGTTTCCCGCGTGCGCTAGAGCATACATACGATAACATTGACCTTGTAGACCTTAATACCATGGACAAATTTGACGCTAATCGCCGCAAACTGCTGGCGCTTGGTGGTATTGCCCTCGGCGCTGCCATCCTGCCTACGCCTGCGTTTGCAACACTCTCTACCCCACGTCCGCGTATATTGACTCTGAATAACCTGCATACCGGTGAGTCAATAAAAGCAGAGTTTTTTGATGGCAGGGGCTATATTCAGGACGAATTAGCAAAACTTAACCACTTTTTCCGTGATTTTCGGGCCAATAAAGTGAAATCCATTGACCCCGGACTGTTTGATCAACTCTTCCGTCTGCAGGGCCTGCTGGGTACGCGTAAACCCGTACAGCTGATCTCCGGTTATCGTTCCGTCGATACCAATAATGAACTACGTGCGCGCAGTCGCGGTGTGGCCAAGAAAAGCTACCACACCAAAGGGCAGGCCATGGATTTCCATATTGAAGGCATCGCATTAAGTAATATTCGCAAAGCTGCGTTATCTATGCGCGCAGGTGGTGTAGGATACTACCCCAGCAGTAACTTTGTGCATATTGACACCGGCCCTGCACGGCACTGGTGATCCATAAGCTTAATGAAACAGGAGCTGTATGAACTATCGTATTATTCCGGTCACTGCATTCGCCCAGAACTGCTCGCTAATCTGGTGTGAGCAGACTCGTCTGGCCGCGTTGGTCGATCCCGGCGGCGATGCCGAGAAAATCAAACAGGAAGTGGATGCCAGCGGTCTGACGCTAATGCAGATCCTGCTTACTCACGGTCATCTTGATCATGTTGGGGCGGCAGCTGAACTGGCACAGCATTATGGTGTACCGGTTATTGGTCCGGAAAAAGAAGATGAGTTCTGGCTACAGGGTCTCCCTGCGCAGAGCCGCATGTTTGGCCTGGGCGATTGTGAGCCGCTGACGCCCGATCGCTGGTTGAACGAAGGTGATCGGGTCAGCGTTGGCAACGTGACGTTGCAGGTGTTGCATTGTCCGGGTCATACACCGGGACATGTGGTCTTCTTTGATGAGCAATCAAAGTTACTGATTTCGGGTGACGTGATTTTCAAAGGTGGCGTAGGGCGCAGCGATTTTCCGCGCGGAGATCACAGCCAACTGATCGATTCGATTAAACGTAAACTGTTGCCGCTGGGCGATGACGTGACGTTTATTCCGGGTCACGGCCCACTTTCTACGCTGGGTAACGAACGGCTTCATAACCCGTTCCTGCAGGACGAAATGCCTGTCTGGTAATACCGCAGATAAATAAAAAGGCCGCTATTGCGGCCTTTTTTGTACGCGATAGATTACAGTACTGCGACAATCGCTTCGCACAGCGGTGCCATGTTATCTGGCGTCATTCCAGCTACGTTTACACGTCCGGAAGCGACAGCGTAGACACCAAACTCTTCACGCAGACGCAGAACCTGCTCTTTTGTCAGGCCGCTGAATGAGAACATGCCGTTCTGTTTGATGATAAAGCTGAAGTCGCGGTTCGCACCTTTCTCCTGCAGCGTATTCACGAACAGTAAACGCATGCGCTGAATGCGTTGGCGCATATCGGTCAGTTCCTGTTCCCAGATGGCACGCAGCGCGTCATTGCTCAGAATCGTGGCAACTACGGATGCGCCGTGTGCTGGCGGGTTGGAATAGTTAGCGCGAATGGCTGATTTCATCTGACTAAACGCACGGTCGACGGTTTCAGCATCAGCAGCAACCAGCGTACAGGCACCTACGCGCTCATTGTACAGACCAAAGTTCTTGGAGTAGGAACTGGCAACGATCAGCTCTTTGTGCAGCGCGGCGAATGCGCGCAGACCTTCTGCATCTTCTTCCAGACCGCGGGCAAAGCCCTGGTATGCGAAGTCAAACAGCGGCAACCACCCTTTCTCGACAGAAAGCTGAGCCAGCGTTTGCCACTGCTCAAGCGTAGGATCGATACCGGTTGGGTTATGACAGCAGCCGTGGAACAGTACCACATCGCCAGACTGAGCTTCGCTGAGGCTTGCCAGCAGCGCATCAAAGTCTAATGAGTGGTTCGCCGCATCGTAATAGTTGTATTCACGAACTTCCAGACCGGCAGAGTTAAAGACGCTCTTATGGTTCGGCCAGCTTGGGTTGCTCACCCATACGCGTTTAGCCGACGTATTTCTTGCGAGAAAATCAGCTGCCACGCGAAGTGCGCCAGTGCCACCAGGGGTCTGTGCTGTACGTGCGCGTTTATCGTTGATAAGCGAACTCGTTTTACCAAACAGTAATTCCTGAGTACAACGACCAAACTCTGGAATACCGTCAATGCCAAGATAGTTTTTGGTGGTTTCATTTTCCAGTATATATTGCTCGGCTTTTTTAACGCTGGTCAGCACCGGCGTTTTGCCTGTCTCATCTTTATATACACCGATCCCGAGGTTTATTTTTCCAGGGCGGTCATCGGCACGAAACAAATCAGCCAGACCCAAAATGGGGTCGGCAGGAGCGGCGGTAATGTTCTCAAACATGACGAGGTTCCATAGTGATTACAGAAGGGAAGTCCGCTATCAGGTTAACGGTAGATTTACAAAATGCCAACCGTTACTGACGAAAAGCTGAGGTGTTTTTTTAAGACGCAAGAATCCGCTGGCAGATATAAAAAAACAGGACCGAAGTCCTGTTTTTAAGGCATTTAACAAAGAGGTCTGCTATTAGAACTGGTAAACGATACCAACTGCAACGATGTCGTCAGAGTTCACGCCCAGTTTGTTGTCAGAATCGATTTGGTTAATCTTGTAGTCAACATAGGTGGACATGTTTTTGTTGAAGTAGTAGGTCGCACCTACTTCGAAGTAATCGACCAGATCCACATCACCGATACCTTCTACGTCTTTCGCTTTAGACTTGTTGTAGGAGAGGGACGGACGCAGGCCGAAATCGAACTGGTACTGAGCAACGACGAATACGTCTTCAGTTTTGTTCGCAAAACCGCTGTTACCAGCACCTGAGATGCGGGTCGCGTTACGGGTTTCACCGTAGTTCGCTGCCAGGTAGATGTTGTTAGCATCGTATTTCACGCCGGTCGCCCACTGCTCAGCTTTTTTACCGCCATTGCCGTAGAAAGAGTTTTCCTGCGCGTTGGTGCGGTCAGCTGCGCCGTAAGCACCCACGATACCGAAACCATCCATTTCGTAGCTTACAGAACCGCCAACGCCGTCGCCGTTAGAGCGACCGGTATTGCCATCACGTTCGTTTTTACCCAGATACTGGATACCGAAGTTCAGACCGTCAACCAGACCGAAGAAGTTGGAGTTACGGTAGGTTGCAACACCACCAACACGACCAACGAAGAAGTTGTCGCTGTATGCGGTATCACCACCAAATTCTGGCAGCATATCGGTGTAACCCAGAGCATCGTAAACGATACCGTAGTTACGACCGTAGTCGAAAGAACCCAGATCGGCATATTTCAGACCAGCAAATGCCAGACGGGTTTTGTTGCCGTTCTGAGCGTCACTGCCGCCTTCAGAGTTGTTACCGGCAAAGTTGTATTCCCACTGACCGTAACCGGACAGCTCGGAGTTAATCTGAGTTTCCCCTTTGAAACCAAGACGAGCATAAGTCTGATCGCCATCGTCAGCAGCGCTGTCAGAAAAATAATGCAGACCAACGGTTTTACCGTAGATATCCAGCTTGTTACCATCTTTGTTGTAAACTTCTGCAGCGTTAGCTGCCCCGGCTACCAGCAGAGCAGGGATAACCACTGCCAGAATATTGCGCTTCATCATTATTTATTACCCTCATCGGTTTTTATATGACACCTGCCACTGCCGCCAATAAATTCCGTCAATGAAAATTTACGGAACTATTGATGAGAGTTTGGTGTCTTTATGTGTCTGACAGGCATCTTTCCATTCAAACTACCGTTTCGCTACCGTCAAAGTGCTACAAATATAAAGATTTGGTTTCAAAAAGAAAAAATGTGTAACAAAATGTTATTTTTGTGCAACTTTGTGAACAGCGTCAAACTTCGGATACCCCTGAGCTGAAAATTCTCGTTTTTATTTCTATTTATATGATTTTCTTATATTTAATTTTGCTAAGGTTATTTTTTCTCCGTAATACCGGAAAGTTTGGATTTTACAGGTAACGATTTTTGGACGTCTGGAGTGCCGTGCGAAAGGCTAAAAAATGTACTATTTAATCAGAAAATGCTAATCCACAATAAAATTACTGGTTATTTTTTGTGCAAATGTATTGCGATGAAATATTACGTAACAGGTGGATGGGATTGAAAGGTTGTGTTTAACGTGAGATGGGTATCCAGATAACATGAAAAGGGTATAAAAAAGGCCAGCAATGCTGGCCTTTGAAACAATAACGCACGTTTAGAAGGTGGCGTTACGCGGAGTACGCGGGAACGGAATAACATCACGGACGTTTTGCACGCCGGTGACGTAAGCGATCAGACGCTCGAAGCCCAATCCGAAGCCGGAATGCGGAACGGTACCGTAGCGACGCAGGTCGCGATACCACCAGTAATCCTCTTTGTTCAGACCCATTTCCAGCATACGGGCATCCAGCACGTCCAGACGCTCTTCACGCTGAGAACCACCGATGATTTCGCCGATTCCAGGAGCCAGAACGTCCATTGCAGCAACGGTTTTACCGTCTTCGTTAAGGCGCATATAAAACGCTTTGATATCTTTCGGGTAGTTTTTCACCACCACCGGCGCTTTAAAGTGCTCTTCAGCAAGATAACGTTCATGCTCGGAAGACAGATCCACACCCCAGTAAACCGGGTTTTCAAACTGTTTGCCGCATTTTTCCAGAATGCTTACCGCGTCGGTGTAATCCACCTGCGCGAAGTCAGCGTCAATGAAACGTTCCAGGCGTGAAATCGCGTCCTTGTCGACACGTTCAGCGAAGAATTTCATATCATCCGCACGCTCTGCCAGTACGGCTTTGAACGCGTATTTCAGCATCGCTTCAGCCAGGCCTGCAACATCGTTCAGGTCAGCGAACGCCACTTCTGGTTCCAGCATCCAGAACTCTGCCAGGTGACGACTGGTGTTAGAGTTTTCTGCACGGAAAGTCGGACCAAAGGTATAAATTTTGGACAGGGCGCAGGCGTAGGTTTCACCGTTCAACTGACCGGAAACGGTCAGGAAGGCTTCCTTACCAAAGAAGTCTTTGTCGAAATCGACTTTACCCTGATCGTTACGCGGCAGGTTTTCCAGATCCAGCGTAGAAACACGGAACATTTCACCGGCACCTTCCGTATCGGAAGCGGTGATCAGCGGAGTCGATACCCAAAAGAAACCCTGCTCGTGGAAGAAGCGATGCAGCGCTTGCGCCAGCGTATGACGTACGCGCGCTACCGCACCAATCATATTGGTGCGCGGACGCATATGCGCCACTTCACGCAGATACTCGATGCTGTGACGCTTAGCCGCCATTGGGTAGGTATCAGGATCTTCAACCCAGCCCGCGACTTCAACTTCAGTGGCCTGAATTTCAAAGCTCTGTCCTTGTCCAGGTGATGCAACGACTTTACCCGTTACGATAACTGAACAACCCGTCGTCAGGCGCAGTACGTCCTGATTGTAATTGGGCAGAGAATTATTGATGACGGCCTGTACAGGATCAAAGCAGGAACCGTCATAAACGGCGAGGAAGGAGATGCCAGCTTTTGAATCTCGGCGGGTACGCACCCATCCGCGCACGGTGACTTCGCTGTCAACGGCTACGCGGCCCTGGAGTACGTCGGCTACAGGCACAACGCTCATAATATTCTCTCTGTTAATAGTCGGATATATAAACACATGTCCACCCATAATGGGGGGGATACCTATGTTACCTGGCATCTGCAATCAGACAAGCAGAATTCGTAGCTGGAGTGAAAGATTTCGGAAATAAACGCGAATAAGGGAGCCAAAATGGCTCCCTGGAAGGATTAACTGGCTTTTTTAATATGCGGGAGATCGAAGGCTTTGCGCAGTGCACGAACAAATGCTTTATCGTGGCAGATGGTTTTACCCGGGCTGTCAGATAACTTCGCCACTGGTTTGCCGTTACATTCCACCAGCTTAATTACGATATTAAGCGGCTTAACCTGTGGAATGTCGCATGTTAGCCGTGTCCCAATACCAAAACTCAACTGTACGCGGGAAGAGAAGTGGCGGTAGAGTTCAATCGCTTTTTTCAGATCGAGGTTATCTGAAAAGACCAGCGTTTTGCTCAGCGGATCAATACCCAGTTTTTCATAATGGGCGATGGCTTTTTCACCCCATTCCACCGGATCGCCTGAGTCATGGCGTAATCCCTGGTAGCGGGTCGCAAACTCAACGCCAAAGTCGCGTAAAAATGCGTCCATGGTGATGCAATCGGTCAATGCAATGCCGAGTTGATCAGGATACTCATTTAACCAGGCGGCCAGGGCTACACGTTGGCTGGTGGCAAGTTCAGGACTGATTTGCTGATGAGCCTGGAACCACTCATGCGCCTGCGTACCCATTGGGGTTAATGACAGACGGCGGGCCAGATCGTAGTTACTGGTGCCGACAAACCAGGGCTCTTGCTGCAGGCGTTTAACGATAGCCTGCTGTACTTCGCGCGAAAAACGACGACGCGTACCGAAATCCATCAAATGGAAGCGGGACATATCGACATCTTTCGTTAAAGCAGAGAATTCTACTAGTTTGCTTTCCAGCTCATCGAGTGCCTGCGGGACGCCTGATTCAGGTGAGCGGTAACGGTGTACCAGTTCGCTAATCACCGCTAACAGCGGGACTTCCCACATGATCACTTCACGCCACGGACCGGTTAAGCGGATGTTTAGCTTACCGTTATCATTGGTGACGCAAACCTGTTCCGGGTTATAGCGGAAATCACGTAACCAGGTGAGGTAATCAGCTTTAAAGAAAGGCAGGCCGGAGAGCCACTGGTACTCATCCTCCTGCAGTCGCAGGTGCTGCATAGCATTCACCTGCTCACGAATAGAATCGGCATAAATACCGAGCAGGTCATCGCCACGGCAACGAAATTCAGCCGCTACTTGTACGTCATAGTAGTGGTGAAAAACGGCTTGCTGCATATGCAACTTATAAGCGTCTGTATCCAGCAGCGAGTGCAGAACAGGAGAAGCGAATTGTGTCATAGGTGCGCAGTAGCATCCTCTCACGGGAGCGTTTAGTACAATAAACAACTAAGAAAACCGCTGGAGTATACCCTGTTTAGCGATTTATTGAACCCCGATCACACCATAAGCTCTCTTTCTGGTCGAGGGCAATTCGTGCCACGTGTTATAAAAATGTAGCAAAAAGGGTGTTTGTGCCTGAAAAGATGAACATTCTGCGTAGCGCGAATTACGCAACAGGAATAGACTGAAGCCGAGACTCTATTAAAGATGCTAAAGGTTTTTTTATGACACAACAGCCACAAGCCAAATACCGTCACGACTATCGTGCGCCGGATTACCAGATTACTGATATTGATTTGACCTTTGACCTGGATGCTGAAAAAACCGTGGTCACCGCAGTGAGCCAGGTTGTCCGTCATGGCGCGTCCGACGCGCCCCTGCGCCTGAATGGCGAAGATCTGACCCTGGTGTCGATCCACGTAAACGACGAGCTGTGGACAGAGTATAGAGAAGAAGAGGGCGCTCTGGTCATCAATCAACTGCCGGAACGTTTTACGCTGCGTATCGTGAATGAAATTAGCCCAGCGGCGAATACCGCGCTGGAAGGGCTGTACAAGTCAGGCGATGCGCTGTGTACCCAGTGCGAAGCAGAAGGTTTCCGCCATATTACCTGGTATCTTGATCGCCCGGACGTGCTGGCGCGTTTTACTACCAAAATAATCGCCGATAAAACGCAATATCCGTTCCTGCTCTCCAACGGTAACCGCGTGGCGCAGGGTGAACTGGAAAATGGTCGCCACTGGGTTCAGTGGCAGGATCCATTCCCGAAACCGTGCTATTTATTTGCGCTGGTGGCCGGTGATTTTGACGTCCTGCGCGATACTTTTACTACCCGCTCAGGGCGTGAAGTGGCACTGGAACTGTACGTCGATCGCGGTAACCTGGACCGCGCGCCATGGGCGATGACCTCGCTGAAAAACTCCATGAAATGGGATGAAGAGCGCTTTGGCCTCGAGTATGACCTCGACATCTATATGATTGTCGCTGTGGATTTCTTCAACATGGGCGCGATGGAGAATAAAGGTCTGAACATCTTTAACTCCAAATACGTGCTGGCGCGTACCGATACCGCCACCGACAAAGATTACCTCGATATTGAGCGCGTCATCGGTCACGAATATTTCCATAACTGGACCGGCAACCGCGTGACCTGTCGCGACTGGTTCCAGTTGAGCCTGAAAGAGGGTTTAACTGTGTTCCGCGATCAGGAGTTCAGTTCCGATCTCGGCTCACGTGCGGTAAACCGCATCAGCAATGTGCGTACCATGCGCGGTCTGCAGTTTGCTGAGGACGCCAGCCCGATGGCGCATCCTATCCGCCCGGATATGGTCATCGAAATGAACAACTTCTATACCCTGACCGTGTACGAGAAGGGTGCGGAAGTGATTCGTATGATCCACACCCTGCTGGGTGAGGCTAACTTCCAGAAAGGGATGCAGCTGTACTTTGAGCGTCACGACGGTAGCGCTGCAACCTGTGATGATTTTGTGCAGGCGATGGAAGATGCGTCTAACGTTGATCTCTCCCATTTCCGCCGCTGGTACAGTCAGTCCGGTACGCCGATTCTGACCGTGCGTGATGACTATAACCCATCAACTGAACAGTACACGCTGACCATTAGCCAGCGCACGCCGGCCACGCCGGATCAGGCTGAAAAACAACCGCTGCATATTCCATTCGCTCTCGAGTTGTATGACAACGAAGGGAAAGTGATCCCGCTACAAAAAGGCGGGCACCCGGTGAATTCCGTACTCAACGTCACCCAGGCAGAGCAGACGTTTGTCTTTGATAACGTCTACTTCCAGCCGGTTCCGGCGCTGCTGTGCGAATTCTCCGCGCCGGTAAAACTGGAATATAAATGGAGCGATCAGCAACTGACCTTCCTGATGCGTCACGCGCGTAATGATTTCTCTCGTTGGGACGCGGCGCAAAGCCTGCTGGCGACCTACATTAAGCTCAACGTTGCCCGCCATCAGCAGGGACAGCCGCTGTCGCTGCCGGTACACGTGGCCGATGCATTCCGCGCAGTTTTGCTGGATGAGAAAATCGATCCGGCGCTGGCGGCAGAGATCCTGACGCTGCCTTCAGTAAATGAAATTGCCGAACTGTTCGACATCATTGATCCGGTGGCGATAACCGAAGTACGCGAAGCGTTAACCCGCACGTTGGCGGCCGAGCTGGCGGATGAATTCCTCGCCATCTATAACGCTAATCATCTTGATGAGTACCGCGTTGAGCATGCCGATATTGGCAAGCGTACGCTGCGTAACGCCTGCCTGCGATTCCTGGCCTTTGGCGAAACCCATCTGGCTGACACGCTGGTAAGCAAGCAGTACCGTGAAGCGAACAATATGACCGATGCGCTGGCGGCGCTATCCGCGGCAGTCGCTGCGCAGCTTCCTTGTCGTGACGCGTTGATGCAGGAGTATGACAATAAGTGGCACCATGACGGTCTGGTGATGGATAAATGGTTTATCCTGCAATCCACCAGCCCGGCTAGAAACGTACTGGAAACGGTACGCGGCCTGTTGAAGCATCGCTCTTTTAGCATGAGTAACCCAAACCGCATCCGTTCTCTGATCGGTGCCTTCGCGGGCAGCAACCCGGCAGCATTCCATGCGGAAGATGGTAGCGGTTATCAGTTCCTGGTTGACATGCTGACTGAGCTCAACAGCCGTAACCCGCAGGTGGCGTCACGCCTGATTGAGCCGCTGATTCGCTTAAAACGTTATGATGCCAAACGTCAGGCGAAGATGCGTGCGGCGCTGGAACAGCTGAAAGGTCTGGAGAATCTCTCCGGCGATCTGTTCGAGAAGATTGACAAAGCGTTAGCCTGATAATATTGCCGGATGGGTCCGGCCTACCATTCACGCGTAGGCCGGATAAGCGGTAGCGCCATCCGG
The DNA here is from genome assembly GCF_000398825.1 of Citrobacter sp. KTE30. Classification (NCBI taxonomy): domain Bacteria; kingdom Pseudomonadati; phylum Pseudomonadota; class Gammaproteobacteria; order Enterobacterales; family Enterobacteriaceae; genus Citrobacter; species Citrobacter sp. KTE30. The sequence goes on from NZ_KB976055.1 coordinate 1,465,896, forward strand.
CATTTTTAACCTTGCTTGCGTAGCTGAACTTCATTGTCGCCACGCTGCATCACCCGGTTCAACACCTCGGCTTCCAGTTCTGTCAAACGCACGGAACCAATCCGGCGAGGTCGTGCAATATCCACCGTTAAATCCAGCCCGATTTTTCCGTCCTCAATCAGCAAAACGCGATCGGCCATTGCTACCGCTTCGCTGACGTCATGGGTGACCAACAGTACGGTAAAGCCGTGCTCTTGCCATAAAGAGACGATCAGCTCCTGCATTTCAAGGCGGGTTAAGGCATCCAGTGCGCCGAGGGGTTCATCCAACAGCAGCAGACCAGGGCGATGAATTAATGCCCGGGCCAGGGCTACGCGCTGTTTTTGTCCGCCAGAAAGCGCTGCGGGCCACTCCTGAGCACGATTCTCCAGTCCAACGGCGGCCAGCGCATCTCGGGCCGCATTGTGCCAGTGACCTTTCAGACCCAGACCGACGTTATCGATAACCGTCTTCCATGGTAGCAGACGCGCATCCTGAAACATCATTCGCGTATCATCCTGAATCTCTGTCAGCGGGGTGGTTCCGGCAAGTAATGCGCCTGAGGTGGGCGACTCCAACCCTGCCAGCAGACGCAGCAACGTGCTTTTACCACCACCGCTGCGGCCAACCACGGCAACGAACTGCCCGGCCTGTATATGCAAATCTAACTGATTGAGCACCGTATTGGTGGCGTATTGTTTTGTCACGGCGCTCAGCAACAGCGGCGTACCCTGGTTCAAGCGAGCGGTATTCATACGGTAGCCTCCTTTATATGGTAAGCCGGGTGCCAGCGCAGCCAGACTCGCTCCAGCAATTGGGCGCTGACGTCGGCAAGTTTGCCGAGTAAGGCGTAGAGAATAATGGCCACCACGACCACATCGGTTTGCAGAAATTCGCGGGCGTTCATCGCCAGGTAGCCAATACCGGCATTGGCTGAAATGGTTTCTGCGACGATAAGCGTCAGCCACATCAGCCCGAGAGCGAAACGCACGCCGACCATAATTGAGGGCAGGGCGCCAGGGAGGATGACATGAACAAACAGTGAAAAGCCGGACAACCCATAGCTACGCGCCATTTCTACCAGCCCACGATCGATATTACGGATCCCATGCCAGGTGTTGATGTAAATCGGGAACAGCGTGCCTAACGCAACGAGAAAGATCTTGGCGGATTCATCAATGCCGAACCACAAAATCACCAGCGGGATCAGCGCCAGATGCGGTACGTTACGCAGCATCTGCACCGAGGTATCCAGCAGGCGTTCTCCCCAACGCGAAAGACCGCTGATCAGTCCCAGCGTCAGGCCAATCGATCCTCCGATGGAGAATCCGATCAGCGCGCGCCAGGAACTGATGGCCAGATGCTGCCAAAGCTCGCCGCTGGCGGAAAGCGTCCAGAAGGCTTCGATAACACCCTCCGGAGAGGGCAGTATGCGGTTGGACAGCCAGCCCATTGATGATGCGAGCTGCCAGAGCGCCACCAGACCTACCGGTAAAAACCAGGGCGCGAGGCGCAATAACCATCTGTTTTTCGTCGTTGCCATTAGCCGCTCCTTAGCTTTGTGCGACTTTGCGCGGGATGAATTCGTTTGCAACTGCTTCTCCTTGCTGTTGCAGGCGCTGCGGTTGCGGAATTTCGGGTATCGCGACATCCAGATGCGGGAACAGCAGCTCACCAACCCTGTACGCTTCTTCCAGATGCGGATAGCCGGACAGCACAAAGCTGTCGATTCCCAGCGCGGCATACTCGTTAATACGTGCTGCGACCGTAGGACCGTCTCCAACCAGTGCGGTCCCTGCGCCACCGCGTACCAGTCCTACCCCTGCCCACAGGTTCGGGCTAATTTCCAGTTTGTCGCGTTTACCGTTGTGCAGTGCAGCCATTCGATGCTGACCAACCGAATCCGTTTTTGAGAAGGCGGCCTGGGCTTTGGCGATGGTGTCGTCATCCAGATGGGCTATCAGACGATCCGCTGCCTGCCATGCCTCGTGCGTTGTCTCTCGTACGATCACATGCAGACGAATACCGAAGCGGATCTTGCGCCCGAGCGCCGCTGCTTTGGCCCGCACCTGTTCAATCTTCGCTTTCACCTGTTCGGGCGGCTCGCCCCAGGTCAGGTAGAGATCAACCTGTTCTGCAGCAAGATCTTGTGCGACATCAGACGAGCCGCCGAAATAAAGCGGTGGTCGGGGTTGTTGTACGGGAGGGAAAAACAGCTTCGCGCCGCGAACGTGAATATGTTTGCCGGTGAAATCCACCGTTTCACCTTGCAGCAAGCGCCGCCAGACCTGAGTAAATTCCGCAGAGGCTTCATAGCGCTCGGTGTGATCGAGGAACACGCCGTCGCCTGCCAGTTCCTGTGGATCGCTGCCGGTCACCAGGTTAAATAACGCCCGGCCATTTGAGAGTCTGTCGAGCGTTGCAGCCTGACGTGCGGCAACCGTTGGCGAGGTAACGCTTGGACGCAGCGCGACCAGAAACTTTAATCGCTGGGTGACCGGGATCATCGAGGCGGCGACCAGCCAGGCATCTTCGCAAGAGCGACCAGTTGGGATCAGAACGCCGGTAAACCCAAGACGATCGGCCGTTTGCGCGATTTGTTGCAGATAACCGTGATCGACAGGGCGCGAACCTTCTTCCGTTCCAAGATAATGACCGTCACCATGGGTGGGTAAAAACCAAAACATGTTCAGACTCATAATTTTTCTCCTGCCTGCTGAGTGGGTTGCCAGATACGCTGGCGAATATCGATTTTTTTCGGCACCAGACGGTTGTCATAAAACAGATCGGCGGTTTGTTGTTGCAGGGCTGCAACAGAGGCGTTGACTGGCACAATGGTGGTTGGCGGACGGTGATCCAGATAAGACGCAATCACCGGTTCTGGCAGTCCCATGGTTTTGGCCAGCAGGGTAATACTTTGCTGGTGCTGGCTGAGGGTTAACGCATCGGCCTGGCTAAAGGTATCCAGTACGCCAAGAACAAATGCGCCATTTTTCTCGGCATAGGGACGGGCGGCGAGATAAAACGAACCGGTTTGCTTGAGGTCTGAGCCGTCTTTTAGCACGCGTACATCACCTTGCAGTAACGCGGCGGAATAATAGGGGTCCCAGATAGCCCATGCGTCAACGTTTCCTTGCTGAAAGGCTGCTCGCGCGTCGGCGGGAGTCAGATAGGTCGGTTGAATATCGGTAAATTTCAGTCCGGCCTGCTGCAGCGCCCGGAGCAGTAAATTGTGGGCGCTGGACCCTTTCTGGAAAGCGACTTTATGTCCTTTAAGCTGCGCGACGCTCTGGATCGGGCTATTTTTCGGCACCAGAATCACTTCGGCTTTCGGCTTGGGCGGCTCGACGCCCACGTAAACCAGATCGGCCCCGGCGGCCTGGGCAAAAATTGGCGGAATATCACCGGTGCTGCCGAGATCGATACTGCCGATGTTGAGCGCTTCCAGCATTTGCGGCCCAGCCGGGAATTCAATCCACGAGATTTTGGTCTGCGGGTAGCGTTTCTCCAGTAGCTGATGGCTTTTGGCCAGCACCATACTGACGCTTCCTTTCTGGTAACCAATACGCAAGGCATCGGGGGCCGATTCTGCGGCATGCCCCAGAGTTGACAGCGACAACAACCCACTCAGTGCCAGCCATGACGTGTGACGCTTGAGAAGATCAAGCATGGGCGGCACCTCGCAGGGTGTTCAGTTGAGGAAGTTGGACGTCGCGACGATGCAACGCCAGCCAGAAGGTATCAAGCGCACTGTCCAGACGCTGCTGAAGGTTAGGCGTAAACTGAGGTTTATGTTGATAATCAATTACCTGCGAATCATCGGCAAACACACCGTGCAGGATCTCCTGGGCCTTTAATGCGCTCAGTACCGGTTTCAGCGCGTAATCGACGGCAAGCAAATGCGCCACGCTGCCGCCGGTAGCCAACGGCAAAACTACTTTCCCTTCCAGCGCTCGCTCGGGGAGCAGATCGAGCAGGGTTTTCAGGGCGCCAGAGTAAGCGGCTTTGTAGACCGGCGTGGCGACAATCAGCCCGTCTGCATCCTGCAATTGTTCGCTAAATGTCTTCAGCGCCGGACTGTCGAAACGGGCATAGATCAGGTCTTCTGGGGCAAAGTTGTGCAGATTCCAGTGAAAAACTTCCACATCCTGACCGTTTAGTTTTTCTCGGGCATATTCCAGTAACGCGCTGGAGCGAGAGGGAAAGCGTGGGCTTCCCGCCAGAGTAATGACGCGCATAATTTTAATCTCCCCTTATAACTAATTGTTTGCTTTTGCTTAACATTGATAACAATTTATGCAGTCTGGCAGAGAGATTTTGTTTATCGAAATGATTTATACGGGATAGAAAAGTCGAAAAATAAATATACCTGTCATACTTCAAGTTGCATGTGCGTTGGCTTTCCTCGCTCACCCCAGTCACGTACTGGTGTACGTTCCTGGGGATTTGCTGCGTCACCGCCTTCCTGCAACTCGAATTATTTAGGGTGTAAAAAGCAGGGGCGAGGAAAACGATTGCTATTTATTGCCGCAGGTCAATTCCCTTTTTACTCGCGATCGCACATAATACGCCCCCGGTTTGCACACCGGGAATCCAGGAGAGTTCATGTACTACCCCTTCGTTCGTAAAGCCCTTTTTCAGCTCGATCCAGAGCGCGCTCATGAATTGACATTCCAGCAATTACGTCGCATTACCGGCACACCGCTTGAAGCGCTTGTGCGCCAGAAAGTACCGGCAAAACCGGTTACCTGTATGGGGTTGACGTTTAAAAATCCGCTCGGGCTTGCTGCCGGACTGGATAAAGACGGGGAGTGCATTGATGCGCTCGGCGCGATGGGATTTGGTTCCATTGAGATTGGTACCGTGACGCCACGCCCTCAGCCGGGTAACGATAAACCGCGTCTGTTCCGTCTGGTCGATGCAGAAGGTTTGATCAACCGTATGGGGTTTAATAACCACGGGGTTGATAACCTGGTTGAGAACGTTAAAAAATCGCATTTTGACGGTATTCTGGGGATTAATATTGGTAAGAATAAAGATACCCCAGTAGAGAACGGCAAAGATGACTATCTGATTTGTATGGAAAAAGTCTATGCTTATGCGGGTTATATCGCTATTAATATCTCTTCACCGAATACGCCGGGATTACGTACGCTGCAATACGGCGAGGCGCTAGACGATCTCCTGACGGCAATTAAAAATAAGCAAAATGATCTGCAAGCGATCCACCATAAATATGTTCCAGTGGCGGTAAAGATCGCGCCGGATCTTTCTGTGGAAGAACTGATCCAGGTTGCTGACAGTTTAGTTCGTCATAATATTGATGGCGTAATTGCGACTAACACCACGCTCGATCGTTCTCTCGTTCAAGGAATGAAAAATTGCGATCAAATGGGTGGCCTGAGCGGTCGACCATTACAATTAAAAAGTACAGAAATTATTCGCCAGTTGTCTCAGGAATTAAAAGGCCAGCTGCCGATTATTGGTGTTGGTGGTATCGATTCGGTGATTGCTGCACGTGAGAAAATAGCTGCTGGTGCAACCCTCGTACAGATTTATTCGGGCTTTATTTTTAAAGGTCCGCCGTTGATAAAAGAAATCGTCAGCAATATCTGAATGCTACCTTAATCACAAACCAGGGCTTTATTTCTAGCCCTGGTTGTTTTATATTCCTTTACTGTTGCTTATTTAAACATTCTGAGCTTTTATTATTAGGGCAATAAACGAAGCGGCAAAAGGATACTGTCGTAACGGTGATGATTAAGGAAAGGAGAGAAACTGATGCGAATTAAACCCGACGATAACTGGCGCTGGTATTATGATGAAGAGCACGATCGTATGATGCTCGATTTAGCCAATGGCATGTTATTCCGTTCGCGTTTTGCTCGTAAAATGCTCACTCCTGATGCATTTTCTCCGTCAGGTTTTTGTGTTGATGACGCCGCGCTTTATTTTTCCTTTGAAGAAAAATGTCGCTACCTGGATTTAGCCAAAGAACAAAAAGCGGAACTGGTGCTCAATGCGCTGGTGGCGATTCGTTATCTCAAACCGCAAATGCCGAAAAGCTGGCACTTTGTTGCGCACGGTATTAACTGGTCGCCGGTCGTGGGTGACGCTGCCTGTGTTGATTTAAGCGATACCGATGAACAGGTAAACCTGTTAGTGGTTGAGCCGGGTGAAAACGCCGCGCTTTGTCTGCTTGCGCAACCTGGTGTGGTTATCGCCGGGCGTACGATGCAGCTTGGCGATGCGATTAAAATAATGAATGACAGACTGAAACCGCAGGCCGTTGTTGACAGTTTCAGCCTTGAGCAGGCGGTTTAGCTCTCCAGCCTGATTGCCGTTTTTGGAACACAGCTGCAGCACAGAATCGTTCCGTCGTCCCCTATCGCTGATTTCTTCAACGGGCTAACTTCGCCATCTACCAGTCGAATTCGACAGCATCCGCAAATGCCTGCCCGGCATGAATAGGGAACCCGGATACCCTGGCTTTCCAACTGCTCAAGCAATACCTGCTGATTATTTCCGCGAAAGGTCTGTCCCTGCCAGTCAATAAGCACCGTAGCATCAGGCTGCTGCTCGGCGACGGTATCATCAGATTCCGCTGCGCCGTACGCTCTGGCGGGGCCGGTTGCCAAAATCTCTACCTCATCGCCGACGCGAATAACGCCACTGTTGCGTGCGATAAGATTCTGGCCGAAATCGACATCGCCGTTATCTACCGCAGTACGGAAGGTTTGCAGTGTTGCGAGAGGTTCGCCGGATGGATGTTTCTGGCCTTTTTCCGGGCTAACTGTAGTGAAAATACAGCGGCTACAGGGTTTTGCAACATCAAAAATGACGTCGCCAATACGAATCACTTTCCAGGTATCTTCTTCCCAGGCGCCAGCTCCTGAAACCACCAGATTGGGGCGAAACTGTTCCATTTGGACGCTTGCCGGACAGCGCTGTTGCACATCGCGCAGGGATGCTTCGTTGGCCAGCAGATAGGGATAACCATCAGCGAAGGATAAAGGAACATCAACATGTCGTTTTACACGGCGCGTCAGCTGCGGACCGACCCAGCGTAACTGCACGTCACGGGAGAAAAAACTGCTAAGCCACTGGTTAATAGCCACTGGCGCAATGCGCGCGGTAAAATGATTACCCCATACTTCAGTTGGCGCATCCTGGGTGGCGAAGTCGGCAAATCGTACGAGTGCACTGCTGCCGTCTGGAGCCGTAAGATGCAGCCCATCGTGGAATGGGGAAGGCGTAAAACGGACCATTTGTGGGAACTGGCGGGCGGTTATGAACGTTCCGTCAGGTTCAGTGATCATAAATATACGGTCAAAGGCGAGACCGCTGACGTCGGCCAGGGCATGCGTGAGCCCAATGCCGCGCATTGATTTAACCGGATGAATAAAAAGTCGGGTTAACGTGACCACTGTACAGCCCCTCGAATGAAAATAAGCCTTCAACTTTATGACATACAGCCCATATTAGCTATAATGCGCAGCAATTTTCTCGGAGTAAAAGTGACATTATGAATTCTCTGTTTGCCAGTACGGCCCGCGGGCTGGAAGAGCTGTTAAAAACTGAACTGGAAAACCTCGGCGCGTTGGAGTGTCAGGTCGTTCAGGGTGGGGTCCATTTTAAGGGCGACACGCGGCTTGTTTACCAGAGCCTGATGTGGAGTCGCCTGGCCTCGCGCATTATCCTGCCGATGGGAGAGTGCAAGGTCTACAGCGATCTTGATCTGTACCTCGGCGTTCAGGCAATCGACTGGACAGAGATATTTAACCCTGGTGCTACGTTTGCCGTTCATTTTAGCGGCCTGAACGAAACCATTCGTAACAGCCAGTACGGCGCGCTAAAGGTCAAGGATGCGATTGTCGATGCATTTACCCGTAAAAATATGCCGCGTCCGAATGTGGATCGTGAATCTCCGGATCTGCGCATCAACGTCTGGTTGAACAAAGATACCGCCAGCATTGCGCTCGATCTGAGCGGTGATGGTTTGCACCAGCGTGGCTATCGCGATCGCGCGGGTCAGGCACCGATTAAAGAAACGCTGGCCGCCGCTATTGTTATGCGTTCTGGCTGGCAGCCGGGAACCCCGTTACTCGATCCGATGTGTGGTTCCGGCACACTGCTGATTGAAGCGGCGATGTGGGCAACCGATCGCGCGCCGGGCCTGCACCGCGGGTACTGGGGCTTCAGCGGTTGGGCGCAGCACGACGAAGCCGTCTGGCAAGAAGTTAAAGCCGAAGCGCAGGTGCGTGCGCGTAAGGGACTGGCTGACTATACCTCGCATTTTTATGGATCCGACAGCGATGCGCGCGTGATTGAAAAAGCGCGCAGTAACGCTCGCCGTGCCGGTATTGCCGATCTGATGACGTTTGACGTTAAAGATGTCGCCAAACTGAGCAATCCGTTGCCGAAAGGACCGTATGGGACGGTTATCAGTAACCCGCCTTACGGCGAACGTCTGGATAGCGAACCGGCGCTGATTGCCCTGCACAGCCTGCTGGGCCGTACGATGAAAAACCAGTTTGGCGGCTGGAATTTGTCGCTGTTCAGCGCCTCTCCGGATCTGCTCAGCAGCCTGCAATTACGTGCCGACAAGCAGTTCAAGGCGAAAAACGGCCCGCTGGATTGTGTGCAGAAAAACTATCACGTTGCAGAGACCACCGCGGACAGCAAGCCTGCCACGGTCGCGGAAGATTATGCTAACCGCCTGCGCAAGAACATCAAGAAACTGGAAAAATGGGCGCGCCAGGAAGGCATTGAATGTTATCGCCTGTATGACGCTGATCTGCCGGAATACAACGTTGCTGTGGATCGTTACGGTGAGTGGGTCGTGGTTCAGGAATATGCCCCACCGAAGACAGTTGATGCGCAAAAAGCGCGCCAACGCCTGTTTGACATTATTGCCGCAACGCTGTCAGTACTGGAAATCGCGCCCAATAAACTGGTGCTGAAAACCCGTGAACGCCAGAAAGGCAAGAATCAGTATCAGAAGATGAATGAGAAGGGTGAATTCATTGAGGTAAGCGAGTACAACGCGCGCCTGTGGGTGAACCTGACTGACTACCTTGATACGGGTTTATTCCTCGATCACCGTATTGCGCGCCGTATGCTGGGGCAGATGAGTAAAGGTAAGGACTTCCTTAACCTGTTCTCCTACACCGGCAGCGCCAGCGTACATGCAGGATTGGGCGGTGCGCGTAGCACCACGACGGTTGATATGTCGCGTACCTATCTGGAATGGGCGGAACGCAACCTGCGTCTGAACGGCCTGAGCGGTCGCGCTCACCGTTTAATTCAGGCCGATTGCCTGGGCTGGTTGCGTGATGCCAATGAACAGTTTGATCTGATTTTCATCGATCCACCGACGTTCTCTAACTCAAAACGTATGGAAGACTCGTTTGATGTGCAGCGCGATCATCTGGCGCTGATGAAAGATCTGAAACGTCTGCTGCGTAAAGACGGCACGATCATGTTCTCCAACAACAAACGTGGGTTCCGTATGGATCTCGACGGTTTGGCTGCACTGGGATTGAAAGCACAAGAAATCACCCAAAAAACGCTTTCTCAGGACTTTGCCCGTAACCGTCAGATCCACAATTGCTGGCTGATTACCGCAGCCTGAAAGGAAAATTAAATGTCATTAATCAGTATGCATGGTGCATGGCTGTCGTTCAGCGATGCGCCGCTTCTTGATAATGCTGAACTGCATATCGAAGATAACGAGCGGGTCTGTCTGGTTGGCCGTAATGGCGCGGGCAAATCGACGCTGATGAAGATCCTGAACCGTGAACAGGGTCTTGACGATGGGCGTATTATTTATGAGCAGGATCTGGTTGTGGCGCGTCTGCAGCAGGATCCGCCGCGCAACGTGCAGGGTAGCGTCTACGATTTTGTCGCCGAAGGGATTGCAGAACAGGCGGTTTACCTCAAGCGTTATCACGATATCTCGCATCTGGTGATCGCCGATCCGAGTGATAAAAACCTCCAGGAACTGGCGAAGGTTCAGGAACAGCTGGATCACCACAATCTGTGGCAGCTGGAAAACCGTATTAATGAAGTACTGGAACAGCTTGGCCTGGAAGCAGACATGGAACTGGCATCGCTTTCCGGCGGCTGGCTACGTAAGGCGGCGCTGGGCCGCGCGTTAGTGAGCAACCCGCGCGTGCTGCTGTTGGATGAACCGACGAACCACCTGGATATTGAAACCATCGACTGGCTGGAAGGGTTCCTGAAAACCTTCAATGGGACAATTATTTTCATTTCCCATGACCGTTCATTTATCCGCAATATGGCGACGCGTATTGTCGATCTTGACCGCGGCAAGCTGGTGACCTATCCGGGGAGCTACGATCAGTATCTGCTGGATAAAGAAGAAGCGTTGCGCGTAGAAGAGTTACAAAACGCGGAATTTGACCGCAAATTGGCGCAGGAAGAAGTCTGGATCCGTCAGGGTATCAAAGCGCGTCGTACGCGTAACGAAGGTCGCGTGCGCGCACTGAAAGCCATGCGTCGCGAGCGTGGCGAACGTCGCGAAGTGATGGGCACAGCGAAGATGCAGGTCGAAGAGGCTAGCCGTTCAGGCAAGATTGTTTTCGAAATGGAGAATGTGGATTACCAGGTTGACGGAAAGCAGCTGGTGAAAGATTTCTCCGCGCAGGTGCAGCGTAGCGACAAGATCGCGCTAATCGGACCTAACGGCTGCGGCAAAACAACGCTGCTGAAATTGATGTTAGGTCAGCTTCAGGCTGACAGCGGACGCATTCACGTCGGTACCAAGCTGGAAGTGGCCTATTTCGATCAGCACCGCGTCGAACTGGATCCCGATAAAACCGTGATGGACAACCTAGCTGAAGGTAAGCAAGAGGTGATGGTTAACGGTAAACCTCGCCATGTGCTGGGTTACTTGCAGGACTTCCTGTTTCATCCGAAACGTGCGATGACGCCAGTACGTGCGCTCTCTGGCGGGGAACGTAATCGCCTGTTATTGGCGCGTTTGTTCCTGAAACCCAGCAATCTGTTGATTCTCGATGAACCAACGAACGATCTTGACGTCGAAACGCTGGAACTGCTCGAAGAGTTGATTGATAGCTACCAGGGCACCGTGCTGCTGGTGAGCCACGACCGTCAGTTTGTCGATAATACCGTGACCGAATGCTGGATCTTCGAAGGCGGCGGTAAAATTGGTCGTTATGTCGGCGGTTATCATGATGCGCGCAGTCAACAATCGCAGTATGTGGCGTTTAAGCAGCCAGTTGCGAAAAAAACAGAGGAGCCAGCCGCTCCTAAAGCAGAAATTGTCAAACGCGGCACCAGCAAACTAAGCTATAAACTGCAGCGCGAACTGGAGCAGCTCCCCGCGTTGCTTGAAGAACTGGAAGCTAAGCTGGAAGCCTTACAGGCTCAGGTTGCTGACGCCGCGTTTTTCAGTCAGCCTCACGAGCAAACGCAACAGGTGTTAGCTAATTTGAACGAAGCGGAACAAGAACTTGAGCAAGCCTTTGAGCGCTGGGAGTATCTTGAGTCTTTGAAGAATGGCGCATAATTAAAGGAGCACCTATGTGCGAACATCACCATGCCGCGAAGCATATTTTGTGCTCGCAGTGTGACATGCTGGTGGCGTTACCTCGCCTTGAGCATGGTCAGAAAGCGGCATGTCCACGATGTGGCACTACGTTAACCGTTGAGTGGGACGCGCCCCGGCAGCGTCCCACTGCCTATGTTTTAGCCGCACTATTTATGCTGCTGCTGTCAAACCTCTTTCCCTTTGTGAATATGAACGTCGCAGGGGTGAGTAGTGAAGTGACGTTGCTGCAAATTCCCAGCGTGCTCTTTTCTGAAGATTACGCCAGTCTCGGCACCTTCTTTATCTTATTCGTTCAGCTGGTTCCGGCTTTTTGCCTGCTGACGATCCTGCTACTGGTAAACCGGGTTCAGATGCCCGAGCGGCTTAAAGCATGGCTGGCGCGCATTTTGTTTCAGTTAAAAAGCTGGGGAATGGCAGAAATCTTCCTCGCCGGCGTGCTGGTGAGCTTTGTTAAGCTGATGGCCTACGGCGATATCGGCGTGGGCAGCAGCTTTATTCCGTGGTGCTTCTTTTGCGTTTTACAGTTGCGTGCATTTCAGTGCGTTGACCGTCGCTGGCTATGGGATGATATTGCGCCAATGCCTGTCATAAAGCAGGCCTTAAAACCTGGCGTGCCTGGCATCCGACAGGGACTGCGTTCCTGCTCTTGCTGCACTGCAATACTTCCCGCTGATGAACGGGTGTGCCCACGCTGTCAGACGAAAGGCTATGTGCGGCGTAAAAACAGTCTGCAATGGACGTTGGCATTACTGTTTACGTCAATCATGCTTTATCTTCCTGCCAATATTCTGCCGATTATGATTACCGATTTGCTCGGGTCAAAGCTGCCGTCAACCATACTTGAGGGGGTGGTTTTAATCTGGAGCGAAGGCTCGTATCCGGTGGCTGCGGTTATCTTTATCGCCAGTATTATGGTGCCGACGTTGAAAATGATCGCCATTGCCTGGCTATGCTGGGACGCCAAGGGGCACGGCAAGCGCGACAGTGAACGGATGCATTTAATTTATGAGGTCGTGGAATTTGTCGGTCGCTGGTCAATGATCGACGTCTTTGTGATTGCGGTACTCTCTGCGCTGGTGCGCATGGGAGGGTTAATGAACATTTATCCTGCAATGGGTGCTTTGATGTTTGCTTTAGTCGTCATTATGACAATGTTTTCTGCGATGACATTTGATCCGCGTCTGTCGTGGGATCGTGAACCAGAACCAGGCCATGAGGAGTCCTGACAGCATGGAATCTAAAAGTGGGGAAGCCAAAGTGCAAAAGGTAAAAAACTGGTCGCCCGTGTGGATATTTCCTATCGTCACTGCACTCATTGGCGCGTGGGTTCTGTTTTATCACTACAGTCATCAGGGGCCACAGGTCACGCTTATTACCACCAATGCCGAAGGTATTGAAGGGGGCAAGACGACGATTAAGAGCCGCAGTGTGGACGTCGGCATCGTTGAGAGCGCAACCCTGACGGATGATCTGACCCATGTGGAGATTAAAGCGCGCCTTAACTCCGGAATGGAAAAGCTGCTGCATAAAGATTCTGTCTTTTGGGTGGTGAAGCCGCAGGTTGGACGTGAAGGTATCAGTGGGCTCGGCACGCTATTGTCGGGGGCTTATATTGAACTGCAGCCTGGCAATAAAGGCAGTAAGCTGGAAAATTACCAACTGCTGGATTCACCGCCACTGGCCCCGCCAGATGCAAAAGGGATCCGTGTGATTCTGGACAGCAAAAAAGCCGGTCAGTTGAGTCCGGGCGATCCGGTGCTTTTTCGCGGCTATCGTGTAGGTTCGGTTGAAACCAGCACATTTGATGCGCAAAAGCGTACGATCAGCTATCAGCTTTTCATTAATGCGCCTAACGATCGTCTGGTGACCAGTAATGTGCGTTTCTGGAAAGACAGCGGGATCGCCGTAGATCTTACCTCAGCAGGTATGCGCGTAGAAATGGGTTCGCTCTCCACGCTGTTTGGCGGTGGTGTAAGTTTTGATGTGCCAGAAGGTTTAGAGCAGGGCGAGCCGGTCGCACAACAGTCAGCGTTTAATCTTTATGACGATCAAAAAAGTATTCAGGATTCACTGTATACCGATCATATCGATTATCTGATGTTCTTTAAAGATTCGATTCGTGGCCTGCAGCCTGGTGCGCCGCTGGAATTCCGTGGCATCCGCTTGGGTACGGTGAGTAAAGTGCCTTTCTTCTCACCGAATATGCGCCAGGTGTTCAACAATGATTATCGCATTCCGGTGCTGGTACGCATCGAACCAGAACGTCTGAAGGCGCAGCTGGGCGAAGATACTGATGTTGGTGCTCATCTGGCGGAATTGCTTAAACGCGGATTACGGGCATCGCTCAAAACCGGGAACCTGGTGACCGGCGCGCTTTATGTCGATCTCGACTTCTATCCGAAAGAGCCGCCGATTACTGGTGTACGCGAATTTAATGGTTATCAAATTATTCCGACCGTGAGCGGTGGTCTGGCGCAGATCCAACAGCGTCTGATGGAAGCGTTGGATAAGATTAATAATCTGCCGCTGAACCCGATGATTGAGCAGGCAACCAATACGCTGTCGGAAAGCCAGCGCACGATGAAGCATCTGCAAACCACGCTGGATAACATGAACAAGATCACGTCCAGCCAGTCGATGCAGGATCTTCCGGCGGATATGCAGAACACGCTGCGTGAACTAAATCGTAGCATGCAGGGCTTCCAGCCTGGTTCTGCGGCCTACAACAAGATGGTGGCAGATATGCAGCGTCTTGATCAGGTGCTACGTGAACTGCAACCGGTACTGAAAACGCTGAACGATAAGAGTAATGCGCTGGTATTTGAAGCGAAGGACAAAAAAGATCCAGAGCCGAAGAGGGCGAAACAATGAAAAAGTGGCTAGTGGTGATGATGGCGGTCTGGCTGACGTCATGCAGCTCCAGCGGAGAGAATAAAAGCTATTACCAGCTCCCTATCGCACAAGGCGGTGTGCAGAGCTCCGCCAATCAGGGAAACCGTCTGCTGTGGGTTGAACAGATTGCGGTACCTGATTATCTGGCCGGTAATGGGGTGGTTTACCAGACCAGCGATGTGCAATATGTTATAGCCAATAATAATCTCTGGGCCAGCCCATTAGATCAGCAATTGCGCAATACGCTGGTTGCTAACCTCAGCATGCAGTTGCCTGGCTGGGTTGTTGCTTCGCAGCCGCTGGGAAGCACTCAGGACACGCTGAACGTCACCGTAACCGGCTTCCACGGTCGTTACGATGGTAAGGTTATCGTGAGTGGAGAATGGTTGCTGAATCATCAGGGACAACTGATCAAACGTCCATTCCACATCGAAGCTGTACAGACTAAAGACGGCTACGATGAGATGGTGAAGGTTCTTGCCAACGCCTGGAGTCAGGAAGCGACGGCTATTGCTCAAGAGCTGAAACGCATCCCATAAGCTTAAATAATTGTAAATTATGCCGCCCCTGGCTCACTGCCCGGGGCGGTTTTTTTATTTTTTTAGCCGTGGAGATAGCTGTTCTGACTGACTATTTTTGTACAAATGATTTAGAGGCTAGCTCACAAATATGACACTGGCGTGAATTTTGCGCATTGACGAGCCTAATGTTTAGGGGTATTCGTTTAGTGTGATTGCACACTTAGTAATCACTGTTTTCTTTTCCACCAGACCAAAAAATGAGGGAAACGAGGCATGAAGAGACAAAAACGAGATCGCCTGGAACGGGCACATCAACGTGGATATCAGGCCGGCATTGCCGGACGCTCAAAAGAAATGTGTCCCTATCAGACGCTGAATCAGAGGTCATACTGGCTGGGAGGCTGGCGAGAAGCCATGGGGGATAGGGTTTTAATGGCCTGATTCTGTCTCTTTAGATAAAAGAAACCTCCGCAGAGCGGAGGTTTCGCCTTTTTGCACACCAGATAAAACGGAGAAACGTTAATGTCTGGCTGCTACGCAGTCCTGGATTAGAACGCGGAAGTGTCCTGGAACAGACCCACTTTCAGATCGTTTGCGGTGTAGATCAAACGACCATCAACCAGCACTTCACCATCAGCCAGGCCCATGATCAGGCGACGGTTAACGATACGTTTGAAGTGAATGCGGTAAGTGACTTTCTTCGCAGTCGGCAGAACCTGGCCGGTGAATTTAACTTCACCTACGCCCAGCGCACGGCCTTTACCTTCGCCGCCCAGCCAGCCGAGATAGAATCCAACCAGCTGCCACATGGCGTCGAGACCCAGACAGCCCGGCATCACCGGATCGCCGATAAAGTGACAACCGAAGAACCACAGGTCTGGGTTGATATCCAGTTCAGCTTCAACATAACCTTTGTCAAAGTTGCCACCGGTTTCGGTCATCTTGATGACACGGTCCATCATCAGCATGCTTGGTGCTGGCAGTTGTGGCCCTTTTGCGCCAAACAGTTCACCGCGACCAGAGGCAAGAAGGTCTTCTTTCGTATAGGATTCGCGTTTATCTACCATGTTCTCTGTAAGCCTTATTTTATTGAAGCACGCAGGATAGCTAACACGTGTACGCTGAACAAGTCCGATCAGTTCGGAATAATCCAGTTCAGCCAACGTAGCGGCCATGGAAAACGGTGACGACCTTCCTGTTGCGTAGCCGTGGCAATACGCTCCTGAATGGTTTGCATCAGCGTTGTCTGGCCTTCGCCATCCCACACCAGATTTAACAACAGTGGCAGCGCATCAGTTACGTCGTCCACCGCCCAGATAGTGAATTTTTCTTCTTCTATGGCCTGCAGCAGCGCGGGATGCAGGCTGAGGTGTCTGACGTTAGCCGAAGGAATGATAACGCCCTGCGTGCCCGTCAGCTCACGCTGCTGGCAGATGGCGAAGAAACCTTCAATTTTCTCATTCAGACCACCGACAGGTTGCGCCCGACCAAACTGATCGACAGAACCGGTAATGGCGATACTTTGATTAACAGGCACGTCGGCGAGGGCGCTGATCAATGCGCACAGTTCTGCCATAGACGCGCTGTCACCGTCCACTTCGCTGTAAGATTGCTCAAAGGTCAGCGAGGCAGAGAAGGGGATTTGCTGCTCAAGCTGGAGTTCCGACATCAGGAACGCCTGCATAATCATCATACCCTTGGCATGAATATTTCCGCCGAGCTCGGCTTTGCGCTCAATGTCCGTAAACTCGCCGTCGCCAATATGCACGACGCAACTGATACGAGAAGGCTCGCCAAATGCGCGTGGGTGGCCTGGAAACTCAATCACCGACAAGGCGTTGATCTGGCCAATACGCTCGCCTTCTGTCTCGATAAGGATCTGCTCTTGCAGAATTTCGTCCTGCATGCGTTCGGCCAGGAATCCCTCACGCCATTCACGCTGAGCCAGCATCAGGCTGAACTGCTCAGCGTTGCAGGTTTCGCTCTCGCATAACGGGGCCACCTCTTTGAACTGTCTGGTGATCCACAGCGGGTTAAGAGGCAATGTATCCTGTTCACCGGTATAGCGAACGGCTTCACGGATCAAAACCTGCCAGGCATCAGGAGCGGGGTAAGGCAAATTATTGCGCATGGCAGTATGCGTGACCCACTGACACCACTGCGTCATGGTTTCGGCATCCACGATCTGCAGATTATCTTCAAACTCGCTGTAAATGGCCTGCTCAGCCAACTCTGGTTCCATGTCCTGGAAATCCGCCAGCGATTCACGCTCACCCACCAAAATCACTTTCAGTTTAAGCGGCATAGGCGGAACAGAGACAGGCAGCGGGCGAGACTCATCAAAAGCCACCCAATCAAAACGCTCGTGGCTGACAATGGCTTTCAGACGCATCCACAACAGCGGTTGGGCCAACAGTGTGCGCAATGAGATAACCAGCACACCCCCATTGGCCTGATGTACCAGACCTGGCTGCAGCGTAATTTCGCCATTGAACTGACGTAGACAGCCAAACAGTTGTTCAGCTTCGGCCCAGTCAGCGCTGACCACCTGCGTCAACGTCGCAAAATTGTCTTCCGCTTTTTCAGCTGTACGATAACGAATAGTGTGACCGGAGATGTCGTAATGGCCGCCAGTCAGGCTTCCTGCATCCGTGTGCAGGGGACGTGCAGCCTTTGCAATAAGGTTGAGATACTCAAGCTCCTCCGGTGCTTTCACCAACATGAACGAGGATGTTGTCCAGTGCTGAAGAAGCTGCTCTAGCGCGAATTGTAAACGTGGCTGAGTATCACTAAGTAAGGTGTCGGTGTCGTCAGTGACGTGCGGCTGTGCAAATACTTCCTGATAACTGTCGGTATCAGGAACCAGATCACGCCATGCAAGTTTCGTAATGGTCAAAGTTGATGTTTTTTAGTCTGTTGTAAAAAACGAGATTATACCGTAACCCTCACCACTAAACACCTGGAAAGCGCCGCGAAACGGTTGTGATGACGCGCGGCAGTTCACAGGCTGGATATTCTTTTCTTCAGATGCCGAAAAAGCTGATATTCTGATAAGAGTTACACGGTAACATTGAGATCGCAATGAAATATCAACAACTTGAAAATCTTGAAAGCGGATGGAAATGGAAGTACCTGGTGAAGAAGCATCGCGAGGGGGAGTTGATTACCCGCTATGTGGAAGCCAGCGCTGCCAAAGAAGCCGTTGATTTGTTGCTAACCCTCGAAAATGAACCGGTTCGGGTCAACGCCTGGATTGAAGAATACATGAACCCTGCACTGCTCAATCGTATGAAGCAAACGATCCGGGCGAGGCGTAAGCGGCACTTTAATGCAGAACATCAACATACGCGTAAGAAATCGATCGATCTGGAGTTTATGGTCTGGCAGCGTCTGGCTGGTCTTGCGCAGCGGCGTGGAAAAACGCTTTCTGAAACTATAGTGCAGCTGATTGAAGATGCAGAGCATAAAGAGAAGTACGCGAACAAAATGTCGACATTGAAGCAGGATTTACAGGCGTTGCTGGGAAAAGACTAGCGGTTGGCTGGTGTAACAAGAGGCTTGTTTTGAGTGGAAAAAGATGAAAAAAACCCCGCATAGCGGGGTTTTTTTATAAGACGATAACTTAAGCCTGAGGCTGAGTTACAACGTCTTTGATGCCTTTAACTTCGATCTCAACACGACGATCCGGAGCCAGGCAGTCGATCAGTGCAGCGCGAGCTTTCACGTTGTCACAGGTGTTGCCAGTAACTGGGTTGGATTCACCCATGCCACGTGCAGAGATTTTGTCAGAAGGAATACCTTTAGAGATCAGGTAATCAACAACGGACTGAGCACGTTTCTCGGACAGACCCTGGTTGTAAGCGTCAGAACCGATGCGGTCAGTGAAGCCCAGAACCACTACGGAACCGTCTTTCGGATCCAGGTTGCTCAGCTGGCTGTACATCTGGTCCAGAGCCTGCTGGCCTTCTGGTTTCAGAGTTGCTTTGTTGAAGTTGAACAGAACGTCAGACTTCAGAGTGAAGTGCTTGGTCTGTACTTCTGGAGCCGGAGCCGGAGCAACAACTACTGGAGCTGCCTCTTCCTGCTGGCCGAAACGGTAAGAAACACCAACGCTCAACAGGCCGTTATCCGGACGACCACCAACGGTGTTCGCGTCACCGATGTTGTTGGTCCACTGGTATTCCAGACGGGTAGCGATTTCAGGAGTAATTGCATACTCTACGCCACCAGCGAATACTGGGGATACACCAGTGTCGTGGTCTTTGAAGCCTTGGTTGTTTTTAGCGTCTGCACGCCAAACCATACCACCCAGACGGGTATAAACGTCCAGATCGTCAGTGATTGGGTAACCCAGTTTAGCGGTCAGCTGAACGCCCTGAGCTTTGAATGCGCCATTTTCAGTGTTGCCTTTGTACGGCATACGACCTAACCAGTCGTAACCCATTTCAAAACCAACGTACGGGTTAACCTGATAACCACCGAACGCACCAGCACCCAGTTGGCTTTCGTGGGTCGGTCCGTTGTTGTCGATCTGGTTGTTGCCAATGTCATGGTACTGAGACCAGCCCAGTTTAGCACCAGTATACCAGGTGTTATCTTTCGGAGCGGCCTGCGCCACGGTAGCGAAACCAGCCAGTGCCACTGCAATTGCGATAGCTGTCTTTTTCATTTTTTGCGCCTCGTTATCATCCAAAATTCGCCATGAATATCTCCGAAGAGAGATAACACGGTTAAATCCTTCACCCGGGGACCAGTTCAATAGTTGCTCTACCGATATCTGCGGCTTACGCCGAGCACCCCTGGCGATGTAAAGTCTACAACGTAGTTGAAAACTTACAAGTGTGAAGTCCGTCAGGCATATGAAAAAAAAAGGCTTGTATACATAATATTTAACATTTATTGATGACTAAATGCACTGAGGATTTCCTGAAAACCGCTTGAGACAGGCGTTCGGACGAAAAACGCGTTAAAGCTCAAAGGCAAATTGAAGCATGAAAAAAAATTCCAGGATAAATCCTAATTTTACTCAATGATACAAATTCGAGTGAATTTTTAGCCCGGAATGCTGTCTCCCCGCAAGTGACTGTGCGCAAACAGGACGCATGATAAAACCCATCGCATTTCCTTCATCAGCCGCTTTTACCAGCTCGGCATGTTCATCTTCCGTTAATTCTTCTGCCAGCCAGCCGATAACGACACTGTAATTACCTGTGCGCAGCGCACGGATCATCGATTCCAGCGTATTGCAGGGGGAGAGTTGGCTAATCTGCATTACTTTTGTCAATGGAAGTCCGGCTGACTGCACCCACTCCCGGCTTAATTTTTGCTGAGGCGTCAGCCACAGCTGCCAGCGTGATTGCTGCCCTAACTGTTGCAGCAGAGGAAGCAGCAGTAGTTGCGTCATCATGGGCTGGTCCTCGCGATAGACTACTTCACTGATAAGCCCAGCGGTTGCGTTCTCTGATGAAACGCGCGCAATGTTGCTTGATGCGGAAGAGAACGACGAAGAACGATTTGCATAGCCTGAAGTGTACATAATCAATCCAGCCCTGTGAGTTACTGTATGAATATACAGTAACCCTGCTATCAACAAAGATCAACCTTATTTTCGGAAACAGGTTCGCAATTTTTAGTCATCGTCACGGGAAAAATAAAATTCATCTTGCCCCATACGCATAAGTTGCCTATTTTCGTCATTAACGGATCCGCTACTGAAAATCATTTTCTTACGTTATGATTTAAAAAGGATTTTTATGAAAGAGCTTTCTTATGCAAGGATCTATAAATCGCAGGAATATCTGGCTTCTCTGGGGACAATTCACTATCGCTCACTGTTTGGTGGCTACAGTCTGACGGTTGGCGATACGGTCTTTGCCATGGTCGCCAATGGTGAGTTGTATCTTCGCGCCTGTGAACAGAGCGCCCAGTATTGTGTACAAAATTCTCCTGTCTGGCTGACATTTATTAAGCGGGGACGTCCTCTTGTACTTAATTATTACCAGGTGAACGATGCCCTGTGGCAAAACCAGCAGCAACTGGTGTCGTTATCGCGATATTCGTTGGATGCAGCGGTTAAGGAAAAACAGAGTCGCTTTACCCAGCATCGTCTGCGGGAATTGCCGAATATGACGTTTCATCTGGAGACTCTGCTGAATGAAGTTGGAATTAAAGATGAGGGGACAATGCGGTCGTTGGGAGCACAAATGTGCTGGCTGAAACTTCGGCAAAATAACCCGGCTCTGACGGTAAAAGTACTCTATGCCCTTGAAGGCGCGGTAGGGGGGATACATGAAGCCGCGCTCCCGGCGACGCGTCGCCAGGAGTTGGTGGAGTGGGTAAGTTCTCTTACGCCGGAACCGGGGTATTAGAAGGTAGTACGGCAATTTGCTGCTGTAATCGCCGGATTTCTGGGAGCAGAGCGATCAATAACCCAACTTGCTGAACGACCAGAGGCTCTTTACTGTCCGGGCGTGGTTCCAGGAGCTGAATTCGCTGCTTCAGCCCTTCTAACGCCTGGTATACGCGTTGCTCGTCAGCGGGTTGATGGTGAAGGGCATCATCAACATAGCAAACAGCGTCATCCAGCAATGCCAGAACGTCTGGATTGGTCAACTGTTCGCGATGTGCGCCAAGCGCAGAAATATAGCTGGTAAACGTATGGTTGAGACACAGTAAACGGAACGCCGTTTCGCGGGTTTGGGCCGTCACATCCGGCTCGCTCGACATGTTTGACACCACGGAGGCGAGTTCAGCATCACGGTTATGCGCGTCACGGCGAGCGATACGGTAGGCCAGACGATTATCACGACCCTGATGATATTGTTCGAGAATTGCATCAAGGTAGCGGCAGTTAGCGTCAGTCGCCCGCTCAATTACCCGTGGTAGATTACGAAAACGCCAGTCTGGCCAGATGAAACTGACAGCCGCCCAGGCGATAGCACAGCCAATTAGCGTATCGATGACACGCGGCAGCGCAACCTCAAAGCCTTCGCCGAGCAGGTTAAAGCACAGTAATACCAGCAGCGTGATAAACATGGTGGCATGCGCATACTGGACGTTGCGAAAGGCAAAAAACAGTACACCAGTGATCACTAAAAGTATTAGCTGCCCTTCTAAAGAGGGCACAAACCACAGGATCGGTAAACCGATGGCAATCCCAACCAACGTGCCGATAATCCTGAGCGCCAGGCGATGTCGGGTGGCATTGTAGTTTGGTTGACAGACAAACAGGCTGGTCAGCAAGATCCAGTATCCGTGATTCATGCCGGTTACCTGGATAATGGCATAACCAACACAGAGCACTAACGACATGCGGACGGCATGGCGAAACAGTGCGGACTCTGGGGTGAAATTACGGCTCAGGCGTAACCAGATATCACTGAATCCATGGGGACTGTCATCAGCAAGCTGATTTTCAGACTCATTGCGCGAGAGTACCTGAGCCTGTTCAGACTCAATGGTGGCCAGTTGCGCATCGATAGCCCGCAGGTTCGATAGTAAGAATCCCAGCGTATTGAGCAGATCTGCAGGCTCACCACTGGCACGCATGCGCTCAAGTGCGGCATCTATATGGGTGAAGACGCGTTCAAAGTGCGGATCGTGCTGGTAAGGCGTACGTAATAAAATACAACGAGACAATTGTGAACAGGCTTGTCCTTGCATCGACATCAACCGCTGGAAGCGGAACATCACATCGCTGTGACGGAAATGATCGCGTAGCGTTTGATACTGAATATGTGAGGAGCTTGCGCGTTCATGAATATCCTGCGCCACAAAATAGTAATGTAGCGTGCGACGTGTTCCCCGTTGTCCACGGTCACCGCGCAGGCGAGTCAGCAGCGACACTTTGGTCTGGTTTAGCGTTGCCATCAGTTGCCCATTAGCGAGGGCTAAATCATACAACGGCGCCTGGCTTTCATCTTCTATGTCGGGATCAAAAAGACGCGACTTCAGTTCCAGGTAGTGCGCTAATTGTTCGTAGCTGCGTGCAAGATTATCCTGTAAGGGGCGGATGGGGAACAGAAGATGTCCGGTGAGCGTCAGCAGGTTATACCAGATAGCGCCAGCGAGCAGCAGGATTGGTTGTTGATACCACTGATCGTAAAGCGAGGTGCCCAGCATCGTGTAAATGGCGATGAGCAACGCGCCAAAAGCGATGGTTGCATAGCGCTGGCCTAATCCCCCCAGCAGAATAAAACCGCTGGTGGAAAGCGTTAACCCAATAGCAAACAGCCAGGGCCATGGGAAGAGCAGTTCAACGGAGGCTGAGGCAATAAAAAAGCACACCAGCGTGATGATTAAATTGCGCAGTCGGCCCGCGAGACGATCGTCGAGATCGGTAAGTGCGGCAGCGACCATACCTAGCGTGAGAGGGATGGTCAGCTTGACGTCACCCAGCCACCAGGGCAGCGCCGTTGTACCGCATAGCGCGATAAAAATCCGCACGTAGTACAACCAGGTGCTGTTCCAGGTATAGCGTTTGAGCAGAGGACTTAACATAAAGGCCATTGGTCCTGATTATTCAAAGCGACGACGTGCATTGGCTTCACGCGCTGCACGGGCAACTTCTACTGAAACTACCCGGCGACCCACCGGCCAGAGCGCAATGGCAGCGATTTTAAAGTTCGCAATGCCAACCGGAATACCAATAATCGTTATGCACTGAGCAATACCAGAGACAATGTGCATCAGACACAACCACCAGCCGAAGAAAATCAGCCAGAAAATATTGAGCACGGTGCCGCCGGTATTCAACAGGACGCTTTTACCGGCCGGATTCAGTTCATCGACATGTATCGCTTCGTTGCCATAGGGAAACAGCGAAAGTCGGGTTATCTCCCAGCATGAACGGGTCAAGGGTAAAGTAAAAATAAGCACGATACTGACCAGCGTTGCCAGTAACCAGGCCAGGGTGGTGGCGAACCCCCCAAGCACAAAATTTAAAATATTCAGAACAGTACGCATAAACCCTCGGTTAACTCTGGTTTTCTGTGAATTCGGCAATTGTAACGTTTTTTTGGGCTGGAGCACGTTTTCTCTGGCGGTTACACTGATAAGCAAACCTCTTCGTGTGGATCCGCTTGAGTCTTATGGAACTGAAAGCTACTTCTCTTGGAAAACGTCTGGCACAACACCCTTACGATCGGGCCGTTATTCTCAATGCCGGGATTAAAGTTTCCGGCGATCGTCACGAGTATCTTATTCCCTTCAATCAGTTACTGGCTATTCATTGCAAACGTGGTCTGGTGTGGGGCGAGCTGGAGTTTGTACTCCCGGATGAGAAGGTGGTTCGTCTTCACGGTACAGAGTGGGCGGAAACCCAGCGCTTCCATCATCATTTGAATGCACTCTGGCAGCAGTGGAGCCAGGAAATGAGTGACGTTGCTGCGGGGGTTTTACAGCAGCAGTTGGATGCGATAGCGGCGCGTACTAGTGAAAGTAAATGGCTGACGCGCGAACAAACGTCAGGGCTGCAGCAGCAGATTCGCCGTGCCTTTGCCGCGTTACCGCTCCCGGTTAATCGGCTGGAAGAATTTGAAAATTGCCGGGAGGCGTTACGTCAATGCCAGGCGTGGTTGAAGGACATTGAAGCCTGCCGCTTACAGCACAATCAGGCGTACACCGAGGCAATGCTGGAAGAGTATGCTGAGTTTTTCCAGCATATTGAATCTTCGCCGTTGAATCCGGCTCAGGCGCGTGCGGTAGTGAACGGTGAGCAATCTTTATTGGTTCTTGCAGGGGCTGGAAGCGGTAAAACATCTGTGTTGGTTGCCCGGGCTGGTTGGTTGCTTGCACGAGGAGAAGCCGCGCCAGAACAGATCCTGTTGCTGGCGTTTGGACGCAAAGCAGCCCAGGAGATGGATGACCGCATTCGTGAGCGTCTGCATACGGACGAGGTCACTGCACGGACGTTCCATTCACTGGCGTTGTACATTATTTCGCAAGGTAGCAAAAAAGTTCCAACAGTGAGCAAGCTGGAAAATGATGCCGCCGCTCGCAGTAAACTCTTTATAACGACCTGGCGTCAGCAGTGCAGTGAGAAAAAGGCTCAGGCTAAAGGCTGGCGACAATGGTTAGAAGAAGAAATGCAGTGGTCTGTACCCGAAGGTAACTTCTGGGATGACGAAAAATTACAGCGCCGTCTGGCCTCCCGGTTGGATCGCTGGGTTAGTTTGATGCGGATGCATGGTGGAGCACAGGCGGAGATGATTGCTAATGCTCCGGAGGAGATCCGCGATCTGTTCAGTAAACGCATAAAGCTAATGGCGCCGCTGCTCAAGGCCTGGAAGAGTGCCCTGAAGGATGAGAATGCCGTCGATTTCTCCGGGTTGATCCATCAGGCTATTGTCATTCTGGAGAAGGGGCGGTTTATCAGTCCGTGGAAACATATTCTGGTCGATGAATTTCAGGATATTTCCCCTCAGCGCGCCGCCCTGTTAGCCGCCTTGCGAAAGCAAAACTCGCAGACCACGCTGTTTGCCGTGGGAGATGACTGGCAGGCCATTTACCGGTTCAGCGGAGCACAGCTTTCTCTGACGACCGCATTCCAGCAAAATTTTGGTGAGGGCGATAGCTGTAATCTGGATACGACTTACCGTTTTAATAGCCGGATTGGCGAAGTCGCAAACCAGTTTATCCAGCAAAACCCACATCAGCTCACGAAACCGCTGAACAGTCTGACGACCGGTGATAAAAAAGCTGTCACGTTGCTCGATGAAAGTCAGTTAGATCTGTTGCTGGATAAGCTGTCGGGTTTTGTGAAAGCTGAAGAGAGAATTCTGGTGCTGGCGCGGTACCATCATCTGAAGCCAGCCAGCCTGGACAAAGCGGCCACCCGCTGGCCCAAGCTGCAGTTGGATTTTATGACTATTCATGCCAGCAAAGGGCAGCAGGCGGATTACGTCATTGTTATGGGGCTTCATGACGGGAATGACGGTTTTCCGGCTCCGGCTCGCGAGTCGATTATGGAAGAGGCGTTACTCCCGGCTGTTGAAGATTTTCCTGATGCTGAAGAGAGGCGGTTGCTGTATGTGGCGCTAACGCGTGCACGGCATCGGGTATGGCTACTGTTTAGCAAAGACGCGCCATCATGTTTTGTTGATGAGCTTAAGCAATTAGACGTTCCGGTGACCCGGAAACCCTGAAAAGCAGGCGGCAGTTGCCGCCTGCTTAGCGTTTATTTGAGGCGTTCTGCAAGATAACGGGCGTAATCCGGGATCAAGATATCCGTTGCGTCGTTGAAGTTTGGCGACTGGATAATAAAATCAGCCGTTGACACGTTGGTGGCGACCGGAATGTTCCAGACTGTGGCCAGGCGTAGCAGGGCTTTGACATCAGGATCGTGGGGAACGGCGTTGAGCGGATCCCAGAAGAAAATCAGCACATCAATTTTCCCTTCTGAAATTAGCGCACCCACCTGCTGGTCCCCCCCCATCGGGCCGCTCAGCATGGCGTTGACGTCCATTCCTGTCGCGCGTTGAATTAAATTTCCTGTTGTTCCTGTAGCATACAGAACGTGTTTTTCCAGTAATGGCTGGTGGCGTTCAACCCAGCTCATCAACATCTTTTTGCAGTGATCGTGTGCGACCAACGCAATGTGTTTCTGCGCTGGTAATGTGCGAGTCGTTAATTCCATAGTACAGCTCCCAAGTTAACCTTGTTACAGAGTACTGGAAGCACTTGACGCTGCAAGAGAAAGACAAAAAAAATGCGTATACGAACATAAATGTCACGATGGGGGCTGTTTCTCAGCCCATTGTAAGAAGTTACTTCGCGTTTGTGCGTCAGCCTGTTGAAACCAATATTTTAAGCGCTGCTCGGTCAGCGTTTGCGACTGAGGCGGCACGCGATCTAGTTCAGATACCCCGGAAAGCAGCGAACTGTCATCGGCCATCATCGTGGCAAATTGCGGTAAAGACGCATGCTTAGCCGCTTTGTTATAGCGCTCTGTTTCCATTTCATAATCTACGATTTTTGCGGTGGACGTGATTGACAGAATATCCAGCTTAACCGGTATAGGCATGGAATCCCCATCCAGCAGTTCTACGCGTGGGGCATCATCAAAATGCGTTGCATCCCGCTCGTTGCTCAGACGTGGCAGGTGAAAATTAACCTGACTGACGAGTTGGGTATCAAAGCTGATGACCAGCGGGGGCGAAATATACAGACGTTCTTCGTGGCTGGACAGGCGAATAGTTTTTTCTACGCGAAACACGAGCTGGTGCCGACCATTTTCCAGCTCAATACTGTCGGCACCACGCAGTAATGAGCTGGAGACTTTTTTTCCGTCCAGCACCAGAAGGTCAATATCATTAGACAGACGTAGAGAGGTAGCAAAAACGGTTACCGGCAAACACAGGGCAATTAAGGCTGTCACAATGCCGGCTTTCATAGGTTTCTCCTGTCCAGAAAAAATCTGTATAAGATGTATCTAAATTTTTCGATAATCATGTTTACTAACATATAGACATATTTTTGAGTTTAGCTCTCATGCGCCAGTATGGGATGAATGGTCGCAAAGTCAGGTTTGTCGTACACTTTGCTAAACAGCCTGGAGGAAAACGATGAAAGAGACCGATATTGCTGGCATTTTGACAACGACCCGCACGATTGCACTGGTGGGAGCAAGCGATAAACCCGATCGCCCAAGCTATCGGGTTATGAAATATTTACTCGATCAGGGCTATCACGTTATTCCTGTTTCACCGAAAGTTGCCGGAAAAACACTGCTGGGGCAGCAGGGCTATGCGACGCTGGCAGATGTACCAGAGAAAGTGGATATGGTAGATGTCTTCCGTAATTCCGAAGCGGCGTGGGGTGTTGCTCAGGAGGCAATTGCCATCGGCGCGAAGACCCTATGGATGCAGCTCGGCGTGATTAACGAGCAGGCAGCCGTACTGGCTCGTGATGCAGGGTTGACGGTGGTGATGGATCGTTGCCCGGCGATTGAGATCCCGCGGCTGGGACTGGCGAAGTAAGGTTGATCTGTAGCCGAACAAAACGCACAGACCCGATTAGCTAATCGGGTCTGTGTTTGCATCAATTGCGCAGGCGCGGGGCCTGAAGCTGTTTTCGAATTGTTCGCGCCAGTTCATCCATCGACGGTTGCTCCGGATGTTCTTCCTGTAGCTCACTACTCAGTTGTGCTTCGGCCAGATACGTATGTACTGGCAGACCATTATCGTCTTCCATCACCACGTGATACCAGGGAGCGGCGCGAAGTTCGTCGTTAACCGCCAACTCATCGGCTGACGGTTGATCAAGCGAATATTCCGGGTCGATATCCACGACCACTCCGAGGTAACCTAACAGGGAATGGCGGACCTGCTGGCCGATACCGAATTTGCTGGCAATCATAGTCACCTCCCGGGAAATAGATACCCTCTATGTAAGGGTAATATTCCACTTTTCAAGTTACATGATGCGACAGGCAAACCCTTTCAGATACAGCCCTTCCGGGTAGGTAGCGATCACCGGGTGATCGGCGGCCTGACGGAACTGCTCTATAAATTGTACATCACGACCAGCATCTATTGCGGCATCAGCGATGATTTTCTGAAATAAATCGGTGGTCATAAGCCCAGAGCAGGAGAAAGTCAGCAGTACGCCGCCCGGATTGAGCAACTGAATAGCCAGCATATTGATGTCCTTATAGCCGCGGCAGGCGCCCATCAACTGGCTTTTGTTTTCGACAAATTTCGGCGGATCCATCACGATGACGTCGAATTTCTCACCACGATCGCGATAAGCTCGCAGAAGTTTGAACACATCATCACGCACGAACTCAGCTTTGCTCAGATCCAGCTTGTTCAGTTCCACGTTCTGGCGGGCAATATCGAGCGCTTCCTGAGAGGTGTCAACGCTGACGACCTGACGGCATCCACCCATTAATGCTGAAACCGCAAATCCACCGGTATAAGAGAAACAGTTCAGCACACGCTGATTTTCCACATAACGACGCGTGGCCAGGCGGCTATCGCGTTGATCGAGGTAGTAGCCGGTTTTGTGACCATGCTGAATATCAACCAGCAGCTTCATGCCGTGCTCTTCAATTGGCAGCAGTGCTGGCGGAAGCTCGCCCGTTACTGGCCCTTGAGTCAGCTCCATACCTTCTTTTTTTCGCACCGCTACGTCGCTACGGTCATAAATGGCGCAGTCCGGGAAAACAATTTGCAGAGCGCTAATCAGCGCGGCGCGTTGGTATTCAGCCCCCGCACTGAGCAACTGCAACACCAGGAAGTTGCCGAAGCGGTCAATGGTGACACCCGGCAGACCATCGGATTCTCCGGCGATCAGACGGTAGCTGTCCAGACCGTCTTTTTTCGCCAGCCAGTCACGCCATGTCTGCGCCTGCTGCAGACGACGGGTGAAGAAATCAATATCGATGGACTCAGACTTGTCAAATGTCCAGACGCGTGCACGGATCTGCGACGCGGGCGAGAAGGCACCGCGTGCCAGCCATTTACCCTGATGGTCAACAATATCGATGGTTTCACCGAGGTTGGCTTTACCTTCCATACGTGCGACAGCACCGGAAAATACCCACGGATGGCGGCGCAGTAATGATTTTTCGCGCCCTTTGGCTAACACTAAACGTACACTCATAATTTACTATTCTGTCAATTCAAAGAAATGGGCGCCATTGTCCTGAGTTTTACGCATATTTGCAACGCGCGCTGTGATGATAAGGAGAACCGCAATGTCGAAAGTCTGCATAATCGCCTGGGTCTATGGCCGGGTTCAGGGAGTAGGATTTCGCTACACCACCCAGCATGAAGCACAACGGCTGGGATTGACCGGATACGCGAAGAATATGGATGACGGCAGCGTAGAGGTTGTCGCCTGCGGTGAAAGTGACCGGGTGGAACAACTGATGAAGTGGTTGAAAGCCGGGGGGCCGCGAAGCGCCAGGGTAGACAGAGTTCTCAGCGAACCCCATCGTCCTGGCGACGAGCTAAAGGGATTTAGTATCCGTTATTAAATACATTTCACCGGTTTCGGCAGGCCGGCAATTTTAGTCGCCTGCTTGGCCGGACCTTTCGGGAACAGGCGGTAGAGATAACGGCTGTTGCCTTTCTCTTCGCCAAACTTGTTGGCCATCGCTTTTACCAGCATGCGGATAGCGGGGGAGGTATTAAATTCCAGATAAAAATCGCGGACAAAACGCACCACTTCCCAATGTTCTGCGGAGAGCGTAATGCCTTCGTTTTCGGCGATTTTCTCCGCCAGCGGCTCGCTCCACAGCGTGGTATCTTTCAGATAGCCTTCGCTATCGGTACTGATTTCTTTACCTTCAAAGATCAACATAATTCGTCACTACGTTAGTCAAACTGGCGGCAGTTTACCAAAAAAGAAAGCCCCGCATAAGCGGGGCTGGATAGTGCGAGTTGACAACTTAGTCGCGGCTGGCGAAGCCCAGAATGCTCAGCAGGCTGACGAAGATGTTGTACAGCGAAACATACAGGCTGACCGTTGCACGGATGTAGTTGGTTTCACCGCCACGGATGATATTGCTGGTTTCAAACAGGATAGCGCCTGAAGAAATCAGAATAAACACCGCGCTGATGGCCAGATGCAGAGCTGGCAGTTGCAGGAAGATATTCGCAACCATACCAATCAGCACCACCACGATACCTGCCATCAGCATACCGCCGAGGAAGGACATGTCTTTACGGGTGGTCAGCACATAGGCAGAACAGCTGAAGAAGACCAGAGCAGTGCCGCCCAGCGCCATACCGATAACATCACCCATGCCCGCAGACAGGTAGGTGTTCAGAATCGGTCCCAGAATGTAGCCCAGGAAGCCGGTGAATGCGAAAGCAGACAGAATTCCGACCGGCTTATCCGCAGTTTTATATGTCAGGAACATCAGACCATACATACCCACCAGCGTCAGGATTAGACCCGGGGATGGCAGCATCAGCACGGTGCTTGCCGTTGCGGTGATGGCAGAAAACGCCAGCGTCAGGCTGAGCAAAAAATAGGTATTGCGCAGCACTTTATGCGTGCTGAGTAGCGATGTACGGTCGCGCGAAGAACTAATAATACGATCCATGAGTCACTCTCTTATGACAGATGTAATTAATGACGGAGGATAATGAAATCACGGGTAATGACACAGCGGTTTTACCCATCTTTACGCATTTTAACCCGCCAGACTTAAGCATTTTATTTCAGCAAAAGTGCCTAAATTAGATGTTACCACTTATTGTTTGAAAATGTCAGATCGACATCTTATAGGTTACTGAAAAATATTGCGTTATTCCTGAATCTCTCTGACAGTGACAGCGGTGTCTACATAAAACAGAACAATAAGGTGCAGGGAATGACTCAACACAAATCGAAGGTATTTACGTTTACGCTGTTGGCCGCCTGTATGATATCAATAAACGGCGCGGCATGGGCAGCTCATGTTCCCGCAGGAACAGCATTGGCTGAAAAGCAGGAACTGGTGAGAAATAACGGCAGTGAGCCGGCATCGCTGGATCCGCATAAAGTAGAAAGCAACGTTGAGTTTAATTTAATCAGCGATATGTTCGACGGTCTGGTTGCTGTTAATCAGGATGGGTCTATCGAGCCCCGCCTTGCGGCATCCTGGGAGAATAAAGACAATACTATCTGGACCTTTCATTTACGTCCGGGCATTACCTGGTCTGATGGCTCTGCGATTACCGCACCGGATGTTGTCTGGAGCTGGCAGCGTCTGGTCTCGCCGCAAACGGCTTCACCTTATGCTTCGTATCTGGGCAATATGCATGTTGCGAACGCGGTTGATATTGCCCAAGGGAATAAAGATCCCGCTACACTAGGGGTAAAAGCCCTGGATGATACCACGCTGCAAATTACCCTGACGCAACCGACGGCGGCGTTTCTGGCGATGCTGGCGCATCCATCGCTGGTGCCGCTGGATAAAGTTCTGATTGGGCGTTTTGGCGACAAGTGGACCCGACCAGAACATTTTGTCAGCAGTGGGCCGTACAAACTATCGCAATGGGTGGTCAATGAGCGCATCGTTGCCGAGCGTAACCCACATTACTGGGACGATCGGCATACGGTTATTAATAAAGTTACTTATTTGCCCATCAGCTCAGAGTCGGCTGACGTAAACCGCTATAAGGCCGGTGAAATCGACATTGTTTATAGCGTACCGGTCAATCAGTTCGCCCAACTGAAAAAAACGATGGGCGATGAACTGCATGTCTCTCCCCAGCTTTCAACGTATTACTATCAGTTCAATACAACCCGCGCGCCGTTTAATGATCCGCGCGTGCGCCGGGCGCTGAATATGGCGCTGGATAAAGACATCATTGCGCAAAAGGTGATGGGGCAGGGGCAGCGAGCAGCGTGGGTTATCAGCCAGCTGGAAATAGGTGGGGTGAAACTGCATGCACCGGAGTATGCGTCATGGCCGCTCGAAAAACGTATTGCTGAAGCCAAAAAACTGCTTGCTGAAGCCGGTTTTGGTCCTGAGCATCCGCTTAGCTTGAATTTGCTCTACAACACCTTCGAAACGCACCAGCGTATTGCGATTGCCGCATCGTCGATGTGGAAGAAAAACCTTGGTGTCGAGGCGAAGCTGCAAAACCAGGAATGGAAAACCATGCTTGACACTATGCACACCGGTAATTTTGACGTCGTGCGCTATGCGTGGATAGCCGATTATGATGATGCTTCAAGTTTCCTCAATATTTTCCGTACCGGTGATAGCGAGAATACTACCAAGTACAGCAACCCCGCCTTTGATGAAGCGATGCGTAATGCGGCGAAAGCAAATTCACTGGAAGAACGAGGCAAATACTATCAGCAGGCTGAAGATCTTTTAGGTGATGATGTCCCTGCGATTCCGGTTTACCACTATGTCCGCACGCATCTGGTGAAGCCGTGGGTGGGGGGATTTGCGCCGGATAACCGGGGAAATTACTTCACCAAAGATATGTACATCAAAAAACATTAAGCGTTGTAGCCGGTATTTGTGCTGATTAAATGGTCAATCTGTTGTTATTTCAGTCGATTAACAACATTTTGGCTGTTTTTCAGGCAAACGAACACATTGGTGCTTTACAGGTCCGTTCGGGATGTTTATAGTGCGCCTCATTGGAAGCGTGGCCGAGCGGTTGAAGGCACCGGTCTTGAAAACCGGCGACCCGAAAGGGTTCTAGAGTTCGAATCTCTACGCTTCCGCCAAACATAAACCCCAAGCTATCAAATAGCTTGGGGTTTTTTCGTTTTGCTCGGTTTATATTTTGTCTTCCTTTACTCGTCTTAGTCGCGCAAGAGCAACAGTGCTGCTGACCGGTTGAATGCTGGTGAACTGAGTAATCACCCCGCCTCGCAAAAGCTACATGAGCGAACGTCTCTTCATTCGTCGTAATATCCATAGCAGCCCCAGCATAATAGCCAGATAGCCCATAACGTAATTCCCTTGCTGTTTTCGTTCAGAGAGCGCCGGATCGGCTGCCCATGCCAGAAAGGCGGTAACATCCCTGGCGTATTGCTCCTCAGTTTCAGCTTTCTGTGACGCCGGACTCCATTGGATCTCTCCGCTATTCAGCGGTTTCGGCATGTTAATCACGCCGCCCGGAAAATAGCGGTTAGCCTTCAGTTCGGGATCGTCAGGCAGATAGCCGGTGAGTAACGCGTAGACGTAATCAGCTCCCTGGTCCGTGTAGGGCAGAAAAGCATCTAACAGGAATTGCGGAAATCCACGATCGTATGAGCGGGCGCGGACGATATAGCTCAGGTCAACAGGTTCTGCGCCATTATTAAGGTATCGAGCTTCCCGCTCGTTTAAATATGGCGATATAAAGCTATCATTTAGCGTCCCGTCCCGCTCACCCATCTGGCCGTCATCCTGAATCTCAGGAAACTGATAGCCGTTAGCGATACTTCTTGCTTCTTCTTCTGTGAGTTCCGGGCCGCCGGATCTGGTCAAGGTTCGAAAGGTAAGGTGCTTCATGCCGTGACAAGCGCGACACTTCTCTTCATAAACCTGCAGACCACGCCGAAGCTGCTCTTTATCATACTGGCCATTGATGCCGCTGAAACTCCATTCCTGTCGTTCAGGCGTGGCTTCTTG
Source organism: Citrobacter sp. KTE30 (assembly GCF_000398825.1). Taxonomy (NCBI): domain Bacteria; kingdom Pseudomonadati; phylum Pseudomonadota; class Gammaproteobacteria; order Enterobacterales; family Enterobacteriaceae; genus Citrobacter; species Citrobacter sp. KTE30. The sequence continues at coordinate 1,499,998 of NZ_KB976055.1, forward strand.
CGCATAGGTGGAGCCCAGTCCCAATAGAGAAAAACACAGAACACTGAATTTCAATAGTCGTTTCATTATCAGTCCTGTTTTTCCAGAAAACGACGGCAAGGTAATACGATTAAAAACCAGGCAAACCAAATCAGCGTCGAAAGCTGGGACGCGGCACGTATCCAACCTTCTTCGTTACGAAAACCGTCAAGAAGGTCGGGGCCAACCAGCGCTTTCGATCCTAACCAGCCTAAAAAGCAGGCATTGATGACCCACAGCCAGAATCCGCATTTGACCAGCTTGCTGTAATGGCGAAAACGAGCCCGGGAGGTATCAAGCCAGGGAAGAAAATAGAAAATCAGTATCGAACCGCACATCGCGGCTAGTCCTACGAATTCATTCGGGAAGCAGCGCAAGATGGAGAAGAAGGGAAGGAAATACCATTCTGGCGCAACAATTGCCGGTGTAATCGTTGGGTCTGCAGGAATAAAGTTATCGGCGCTGCTCAGATAGTGCGGAGCAAAGAATAAAAACCAGGCGAAGAGCATCAAAAAAAGGGTGATTTTTATGGCATCGAGATCGGTAATTTTGTAATCGAACAACAGGCTCCTGGACTCTTTCTCGCTGAACTTCTTTTTCATCGCTTGGGCAAACGCTGACTGTACGGTTCGTATATGAAAAACCGTTGCCACGACAATCATAAAAGGAAGAATAAAGTGGATAACAAAAAAGCGGCCAAGCATCGGTGTTCCCGGCGTATGGCTACCGACTAAATATGCGTATAACGTATCACCCACTAGCGGAATGGCCTGGGCAAAGCGAGTAATGACCGTTGCCGCCCAGTAGCTTTTTTGCCCCCAGATAAGACTATAACCAAGAAATGCGGTTATCATCAGGAGGATATACAGCGTGACGCTAATCAACCACATTGTTGTCCAGGGCTTGCGGTACACGTTGTAGTACATACCGCGAAAAATATGCAGATAACAGGCAAAGAAAAAGAGCGATGCGCCAATAGCATGCATATTGCGTATCAGTTCTCCGTGGCGAACCGCACGCATAATATGAATAATGGAGTCAAATGCCAGCCCGGCTGTCGGCACGTAAAACATCGCCAGTACGATACCTGTCAGGATCTGCACGCCGAGCATAACCAGCAGGATTGCGCCGATAGCGAACAGCCAGAGTCCGGCAATCGAACGAGGAAAAGGAATTCGCCAGCGAAGCGAATAGACGCGCTCACTCATCATGTCAGGCTTCCTTAGTGCCGATACGCACGATCTGACCATCAGAATGAAAGGCGTAATCCGGGATTGCCAGGTTGGCCGTTGCGGGGCCGCGCGTCACGCGCCCGGAGGTATCAAATTCCGAGCCGTGGCACGGACAAATCCAGCCCAGCCCTCCCGGCTGGGCGTTGGGGACACATCCGGCATGTGGACAGTACCCTTGAACCACCAGCCATTGGGGATGAACCGCAGAGACCCTCTCGCTGTCAGACTGTGGGTCAATAAGCGTATGCCAGTTGGTATTTCTGGCGGCGACAATCTCTTCCTGCGTGCGGTGGTGAATAAGAATCAGCTTTCCCTGCCATATGCGCCTGATGGTTTGTCCAGCAGCAACACCCGCAAGAGAAACATCAATCGGTTCATTTTCCCCTAGCGTTTTCTCATCCGGGCTTAAGGCCGAAACCAGCGGCCACACGGCAGCCGCGACGCCCGCCGCGCCGACGAATTTCGTCAGTTTACACAGGCATTCCCGACGCTGTTCCAGGATTTCGCCATCTGCAAGTTTTTTATCTGCCACCTTGTATTTCTCCCAGAGTAATGCGGATTATTGTTTGTCGATACGCGCGTAAATTTCCTGAAAGCGCTTATCAGCAATACCTGGCGCTTTGAATGCCCGATAGCTGTTCGGTAACGTGGTATCGCCAACCTTAATCATCATCACCATGCCCTGAGCGTAATGCGGTGAACATTTGATGCCGTAAAATCCGGGATTGTCATAAGTCACCTCGATCTCTTCATCTATTTTTCCCATGAAACCGGGATAGTCAGCTGGAGACAATTCAGCAATTGAAGCCGCGTTGTGGCTCTTATGCTTACGGATAAACTTCACCGTATCACCGGGTTGGATCTCCAGATAATCCGGCTCGTAGACCATCGGCCCCGCAGACCCACGATTCTTCATCAACACTTCGTGAGTTTGCGCGAAGGCTGAAGAGGCGAGGGCGAGTAAACACAAAACTTTCAGACTCTGTTTGAGGTATTTCATCGATTCTTCCTTAAAATTCATCAGGTCTTTGATAACGAATAAAACAGTTTTCACTACCCGCTTCATGTTCGACAACGGCGTCGATACCAAACCAGGCATGGAGATTTTCGCGGGTAAAAACGGTGCAAGGTTTACCCTGCATCGCCATTTGTCCGGAGGTCATTACGATTATGCGATCGCAGAACATTGCGGCATGATTAAGGTCGTGCAGAGCAGCAATCACCGTGAGCTTTTCACGTTTAACCAGACTCAGCAGGCCAATCTGATGTTGAATGTCGAGATGGTTGGTGGGTTCGTCCATCAGCAACAATTGCGGCTGCTGCGCCAGCGCCCGTGCAATATGCAGGCGCTGTTTTTCTCCCCCGGAAAAGGTATGCCAGCAGCGGTGCTGTAATTCACTGAGATCGACCTTCTCCAGCATCGTTTGTACGATATCGTCATCTTTGGCAGACCAGGGGGTGAGCAGGCTAAGCCAGGGGGTCCGTCCCAGAGAAACGGCTTGTAAAGCGGTAAGCCGCTCGCTGGTTTCAGCCTGTTGTTCGACCAGCGCCACATGTTGCGCAAGATGACGCCGCGAATAGTGCTGGAGCCCTTTTTGCCGCAGAGTGATGTGCCCGGAAGTCGGCTTCAGCAAACCGGCCAGCAGTGAAATCAGTGACGTTTTGCCCGAGCCGTTGGGACCGATGATACCGACAAACTCGCCGGGAGTTACGCGGAGAGAAATATCATCAACAATCGTCTTACCCTTTACCTTCCAACGCAGATTGCAGGCTTCAATAACGGCTTGCGCAGAGGTAACAAGTGGCTGTACGAGGTTTACCGTCATTTGTTCTGGTTTCCTCTTATCAGAATGATTGAAAACGCAGGCGCGCCGACCAAAGCCGTGATTACCCCAATGGGCAGTACCTGGCCGGGTAGTAACGTGCGGGAAATAACATCGGCGACAATGAGGAAAATGGCGCCGGTAAGCGCACTAACCGGCAGCAGTCGATGATGCTGGTTGCCGACCAGCAAACGAGCGGCATGAGGGATCACCAGACCGACAAAGCCGATCGCACCAACAATGGAGACCATAATCGCTGTCATACCGGTGACAGCAGCAATTAGTACTGCGCGAGTACGTTTGACTGGAATGCCCAACGATGCCGCGGATTCAGCGCCAAAGGAGAACGCATCAAGGTGGCGGACATAACAGAAGCACAGCGCAATACCGACCAGAGCGGTAGGAATAGCTAAGACAACATCGGGCCAGCGTACACCGCTCAAATTGCCTAACAACCAGAACATAATTCCGCGTGCTTGCTCGGCGTTTGCTGAGCGGGTGATGATAAGCGACGTAATCGCATTGAACAGTTGCGAACTGGCGATCCCGGCAAGAATGATTTGGGTTGTAATCCCGCCGCCTTGTTTACCGCCAGCGGCCATCGCCAATAGCGCAACGAACAGAAATGCCGTCAGCGCACCAATGAACGCCCCTAAAGACATACTGATGATGCCAGCCCCCAGTCCCGTGAGCGCAATCAGCACCGCACCGGTAGATGCTCCGGCAGAAATCCCCAGTAGATAAGGTTCGGCGAGCGCATTGCGTAGCAACGACTGCAACACTACGCCGGAAACAGCCAGACAGGCGCCGCAGCTGGCTGAGACCAGTGCTCGGGTCAGGCGGTAGTTCCAGACGATCCCGGCATCCAGTGCATCGACAGGATAGTGGGTATCGAAAAGATGATTTGCCAACGTGCTGAGTACGTGCCGCCAGGGGATAAACGTTTCGCCGATGGAAATCCCCGCCAGCAGTACGCAACACATCAGCGCACTGACCCAAACGGCATGACCACCGACTCTCACCGCAAGCTGACCAACAGCGCGACGCATCCTGCGAGAATCACTCATGATTATCTGCGTTCCTGAGTAACGGAGATGCGCTATACCGTGCCGTGATATAGCGCAAAATGTAGATTAATGAGCAGCCTGCGGATGCGCTAAGCCATATTCAACCAGAGCGTCAGCCAGTTTTTCCACCCCATCAATAGTTCTGATCCCGGCATTCATTGTCTGTACGTCAATGGCCGGCAGATGGTTTTCTTTGACGGCAGGAATCAGTTTGGTGACAGGATCGGACTGGAGGTATTCCATCTTGATCTTCCAGTCATCTGCCGGGAAGCGTCGGCGGCTCATCTCACCGAGCACAATGACGGAAGGATTTGCTTTAGCGATGGTTTCCCAGCCCACCGTTGGCCACTCTTCAGCAGAATCAATGACATTTTTCACACCCAGCGTTTGGGCTATCCATGCTGCTGGGCCAAACTTCCCGGCAACGTAAGGATCGAGCTGTAAATCGGCGCTTGAGAACCAGAACACGGCAGAAACATTCTTATCCATGCCGGTAATTTTATTTTTTGCTGCTGATTCACGCGCTTTAAGGCTGGCAATCAGCGCTTCGCCTTTATCCTGAACATCAAAAATTTTTGCCAGATCGGCGACTTCCTGATACACCATAGCAATATCAAACATGCCCTTACGAACACCATCACCCCCATCTTCGTTATCCTTAGCACAGTCAGCTGGTGCAGTGTAAACGGGCACCTTCAGTTCACTAAACTGTTCGTATGAGGCAACTGTGCCAGCAGGGCCGATTTGCCACTCAAATTGGCTGGCAACCAGATCTGGTTTTTTAGCCACAATTCCTTCAAAGCTGGGAATATTTTGCGCAATAACGGCAACTTTTTCATTTGCTGCTTTGTAAGCATCCAGTACTGGGCCAAACCACAACGAAGTACCCACGACACGATCGGCCAGTTCCAATGAATAGAGAATCTCGGTACTGTTCTGACCCACCGTTGCCACACGCGTTGGTGCCTGATTAAAGGTAATATCGCGGCCACAGTTTTTAATCGTCAGAGGATATTCGGTTTTTGCCGCGTTAGAAAAACCGGAAGTCAACAGTACAGTGGTTCCAACAATAGCCAGAAGCGTTTTTTTAGAAGAGAAAAATGTAGAATTAGCGTGCATTATCATCGTCCCGTTGATGCCAGAATCTTAAAGTCTGGTCATGGCTCATTTCATTCCATATATCGGGAGGAGACATGAAGATAGATGACATTGAATCGTGAATTTTAAGAATGAAGATATGCAACAAATGCAAATAAGCCTTACTTAGCCAAAATCTTATTCATAAATACACTACTGCTTGCGTCAAATAATTCATCCCATGGACCATCCCGTCCACTTAATGGTATACATCGTTGACAGCAGGTCTCCTGACTCACGGTAATCAGAATATCGGCCTTCCCATAAAGACGAGCTTTACAGTGACCTGTGGCTTATTAACCACACAAGGATATTCTGCATCCGCCTACAGTTGCGGGGGCAGTTATGGAATTGAATTGAATAATTCTCACCATATTCCTATTCATATACAAAAATGTAATGAAATGCTGTCAAAAGCGACTCTAACGGCAATTGTTAACGAGGTCAACCGTATGAATAAACAGGGAAAACCTCATACCTCTGGTAAAATTGTTATGTTTTACAGTTGGTTATGCTTAAATCCTTTATCTCGGATGTATACATGAAAATAACAATAAAAAGCTAAATGAGAATTGATTGATATTGATCAAGCTATAAACGCGGTTTTATTTTTTCAATTTAATCATATTGATCGTTATCAATAACGCAGTTAATTAGCGTTGGGTTAATTTAATAATGTGATCTCTGCATATGTACCAATTGCCATTCATCCTGCATATCCATAACGACGCTAAAATCTTTACGCAACCAAAAATGATACCCTCCAGGCAAGAAATGATGAGTATGAAGATATAAGGTTTTATATTTTTGCTGCTGGCAGAACATTTGAGCTAAAGCAAACAACCGGCTTCCGATTCCCTGTCTGCGGTAGCGCGCATCCACGTAGCAACGACAAATTTCTGCCGTTTCAGGCAAATTATAGTGCCCACGTAGCTCAGTGATACGATCATCATATTGACATACCGCAAGTGTAGCGATGAGCTCTTGTTTTTCACTCCATGCGCAAAGTAATAGATTTCTTTCTTGCAAAATATACTGCTGCTTGAGATCGAAGATATCTTCTTCAGCAGCAGGCATGACTCTCCCGGCATTGAAGAACAAATTAAGATGCTTAATAAGGAACGACTGAACAGCAGGTATATCGGCGTGAGTCATCTCACTAAACCTTAATCGGGTCATGGCAGGCATCCAAGCTTAGAGTGGAATACGATAATAACAATAAGACCACTTTCAAAACAATATTGACGCTGCTATGGCTACTCGCGCCAACGCGGTAGTCACCAGCGATTTGGGGGCTAATCTGTTCTTTTATTGTTCTGGGTCTTGCTTTTCCTAACTGTTGCCGAGGCATAGTTTTCCTCTGCATCCTAAGCCTGCAACTCTAACTCTCAGAAATGAGAGGCCGATCCTTTGAGCAGGACTTTTGTCCTCAATCCTCTGCAAACGTCTGGTTACAATCCCTGCATATCTCCAATACCCATAATTCAGGAATTGTTATGACTGCACATATTAATGCTAAAGCGGGTGATTTTGCGCCAACTGTGATTATGCCGGGCGATCCGCTGCGCGCAAAATTTATTGCCGACAATTATCTCATGGATTACCGTGAAGTTACCAACGTGCGTAATATGCTGGGCTATACCGGTCTTTATTTTGGTCAACCTGTTTCGGTGATGGGACACGGTATGGGTATTCCGTCTATGACGCTATACGCCCATGAGCTGGTACATGATTTTAATGTGAAGAGAATTATTCGCGTCGGTAGTCTGGGGGCAACACAACCGCATGTCAAAATGCGCGACATTATTCTGGCTCTCGCTGCCGGTACTGACTCTGTCACAAATTTAAAACGTAGCGCGGGCTACACGATGGCGACGTCCGCTCACTTCCCATTACTACAACAGGCGTGGATGCTGGCACAGAAGGCCGGAATCGACATTAAGGTCGGTAATGTTTTCAGTGGCGATCTTTATTACGATCCTGACGAAAACCTCATTCCTGCACTGGAAAAGTTTGGTGTACTGGGTGTGGATATGGAGGTGGCCGGCTTATACGCCTTAGCACACCAATTTAATATTGAAGCACTGGCTATTTTAACGGTGTCCGATCATTGCCTGACAGGCGAAGAAACCACGGCAGAGGAACGACAATTAACTTTTAAAAATATGATTGAGCTGGCGCTAAATACAGCTGTTACGGCTTAGCATTGGCTTTTAATTGAACCAATCAGGGATGTCATTATATGAAGAATAAAATAGCACTTACACTGATTAGTTTTCTGGCAAATTTTATTATGGCGGGGTTTGCCAGTCAGTTTGGAATGCTGATTGAACCGATTGCGGTACGTTACAGTGCTGATGTGAATACCGTTGCCTCGATATTTTCGCTGCTTAACGGTGGGGCATTAGCGGGGACCATCGCCGCCTTTTTCCTGATAGAAAAAATTGGCGTCAAGCGAATGACGTTTATTATCTATTCGATAGTGTTCCTTTGTTCGCTGGCAATGCACTTAAGCCCCGGCTTATGGCCAGTGATGGTTGCCATGACTTTGGTGGGCTTTTGCGGTGGGATTGGCCTGTGTGTGGCAGGAACGATTGTCGTTTCGGTATGGCAGGATCGCATTCAAAGTACAATGTTGGTGGTACAAGACGCCACCTTTAACGTCGCAGGCGTGGTTTTCCCGCTGATCACCACCTACGCCCTGACGCACAATATGTCATGGAGTTACAGCTATCTAAGTGTTGGCATGGTGGCCTTACTTACGTTAGGTGTGGTGGCGCTCACTCGTTTTACTGCCTGTGAAACTGCGTCTGCGGAGGATCGGACAGACGCGGTGAAGTCTGAGTGGAACCCAGGGATTATTAGCGGAGGTATTGGTCTGTTCTTAGGTATGCTGGCGCTGTATACCTTCCTGACCTGGGCACCATTATTTGTGAAGAACAAATTTGGCATTCCTTTTGAAGAAGCCGGTAATATTATTACGCAATACTGGGGAGCGGCGTTGGTTGGGGCGCTAGTATCAACTGTCATTGTTTCTCGAGTGAGGATACATTATTTCCTGTTGAGTATTATTTTGCTCGCTTGCGTTATTACGACCATTATTGTAACGAAAGAAAACATCTCGGGGCTTGATTATCTGGCTTATAGTTACGGATTCGTCTGTGCGGCGCTGTATAACTCCTTTATTGCCTACGGAGTTTCATTTGTGAAGCGCGCAAGTAGTCAGAATGTTTCATATATTTTAATTAGCGGTAGCGCCGGGGCTATGTTTAGTCCAGCGATCAGTGCGCTAATGGAAAAAACAATGGGCTTGCAGAAAATTATGTACGCAATACCAGTATTATATTTAATAATCTTTATCATGTTGATGGGTACATTAAAACTTAAACGTAACAAAGCACAGTAATAACACTTACCTCTCTAATTAGATAGTCAGTCGCCACACCATTTATTTGGTGGGGCGACACTCAACCTTGCTCAAAGGAATTGAAAATGATGAAGAATAAATCAATGATTAAAAAAACAGTTCTGGGCGCAATCGTTGCAATGAGCTGTACGCAAGCGCTTGCTGCTGATTATACCGATGGCAACGTCCGTAAAAATGATTTTAACTGGATGCAGATGAACTTAATGCAAAGTGTGGATGCGAAAGTGCCTTATGGTATTCGTAATGACACTTATCTGGAACTGGAGTTTGGGGCGCGTTCCGGAGTTATCGATCTGTATGGTTATGTCGATTTCTTTGATATTTTTGACCGCAAGCAGGATGACCGCCATGGTGGCGATAACTTTTTCGCCAAGATATCCCCACGTTTTTCCCTGGATGCTATTTTAAATAAAGATTTATCCGTTGGGCCATTTAACGAATTCTATATCGCAACGGTAAATAACATTGGCGACCGGGAATTATTTGAACATTATGTCGGTCTGGGCACAGATGTTAAGGTTCCGTGGTTTGGTCTGGTGGGAATGAACATCTATGCGCATTATGTGCGTGAAAACTACGGTGCGGATAACGAAGGCAAGTGGGATGGCTACATGTTCTCGACCAACTGGTCGACGCCGTTCTATACCTTTGCCAACGGCAGCTACCTGAACTATCAGGGTTACTTTGACTATCAGTTCGCCGCTAACAAGATTGCTAATCAACCGTTATACAGCAATAACGCGATTGAATGGTATAACGGTATCTACTGGCATTCAGAGCATTATGCGGTGGGTTATGGCCTGAAGTATTTCCGCAATATGGCATTGATGGAAAATCACGGCGGAGCAGGGCGCACCACCGGACTCGGTCACTACTTCAACCTTACCTATAAATTCTGATTGCGCTGAACTGACACACCAACCTTCTCTACGGAGATGGTGTGTCAGTCAATGATGTCATTGCCGAGGAATTTACGCAGCCCATCCAGATCCTTAATTTCCAGTCCTTGCTTCGTGCGGGTTACCAGTCCGGCATCCGTCAGGGCTTTAACCGCCCGCCGATAGACCCGATCGGTGGTGCCGAACCGTTCTGCTTCCTGGTATTTTTTATGGAAACCATCCATCGGCTGTTTGTTCTGATGTTGGCGATACAGATCATACGCCACGTTATGAACGATAGGGTAGAGCATCCGGTGCAGGAAGATTTCCAGCATATCCTGATAATCAATCGCCATCGCACTGGCAAAAAATATCGCCAGTCTCGGGTGCTGGTTTAGCGCTTCTTCCAGACGATCACAGCTGCACACCGCCACGGTCAACGGCTCTTCGGCCACGATATCAAGCTGGCAGCGATACCCGGTAAAAAACTCCATTTCACCAAATAGTTGCTCATCACATTCCATTGCGCCCAACTGAAAACGGCGACCATTTTCCGCACTGTAACGCAGGGAAATTCTGCCTGATTGCACCATGATAAGTCGATCGACTACCTGTCCCTGGCGATAGAGATACTCATCTTCGTGGATCATCTGCGTTTCAGAGAGCAGTTCCTGGAATATCTTCTCAATTAAGGCATCATCTTGCTGCCAGATATTGTGAAAACGACCTTTTGTGAGGGGCTTAAGCTGCATGGCTCAACGTCTTATTGTTTGAGATAATTCTTATCTCTGACTGTATGCTATCTACTGCTTAATGTCATTAAGAGCGCGGGGCGGACAATAAAAGGGCCAGCACCATGCTGGCCCTGACACACTAAGGATGGCTGATAAAACGAGACAATCGCTGGCGCAGCAGGCGATTTTCCTGACGTAACTGAGCGTTCTCTTCCAGCAACGTCAATGCAACGGCAATCCCTGGCCAGTCAAGTTCCAGCTCCTGACGCAGGCGCATCGCGCGACGCATTACGGTCAGCGCATGATCGTCAAACGTCTCGTCTTCATGGGGTTCTATCACCCCTAAGCCGACAACCTCATGCAGTTCTTCTTCTGACACACCGGTGTACAGACAAAATTCGGTAATGGTAAAAGTGACGGTAACGTTAGCCATTATGCTTTCCCCCACTCTTTGCGCGGATCAAAGGTCTTTTGTGCATCTGCCAGTTGTTGCCACAGGGCGGCACTGGTGTCGTCAGGTTTCGGTGGCATGACGATCTTGATCACCGCATACAAATCTCCGGTATGTTTTTTACTTACCAGACCCTTGCCTTTAATGCGTAGCCGCTGACCGGCCTGGCTGCCTGCAGGTATGGTCAGCAGGATGCTCTCTTTCAGCGTCGGAACGGTTACTTTCGCACCTAGCGCAGCTTCCCACGGTGCCAGAGGAACGACAACTTCCAGATCCTGATTAACGATATCGAACAGCGGATGCGGCGCAATATGAATCACCAGCCACAAATCACCGTTCGGCCCACCGTTTTCGCCGGGCGTGCCCTGACCTTTCAGGCGGATACGCTGACCGTTACCGACGCCAGCCGGAATTTTCACGTTCAGTGTTTTGGGAATTTCACGTTCTACCATGCCGAATGCGTTGTAGACCGGCAGGTTGTAACTGATAGTGCGGCTATGCTCAGTAAGCGTTTCTTCGAGGAAGACGGCAACTTCTATTTCGATGTCGTGCCCGCGGCTGGCAGGGCGCTGGCGCGACTGGTGCGCACGCTGACCAAAAATGGAGGAGAAGATATCGTCGAAATCTTCGGCGCTGTAGCTTTGCCCCTCTCCTTGCTGGAATTGACGGCTGAACTGAGGGTCGTTGCGATGCTGCCACAGTTGGTCGTACTCGGCACGTCGCTGTTCATCACTCAGGACTTCCCAGGCTTCAGCAACCTCTTTAAACCGGGCCTCAGCGTCAGTCTCTTTGCTGACATCAGGATGGTATTTACGGGCGAGTCGACGATAGGCGGTCTTGATTGTCTTGAGATCGTCTGTCGGTTTCACGCCCATAATGGCGTAATAATCCTTTAATTCCATAGCGTTCTCTCGTGTAAATCAACACTTGAAGAAGGTGTACCCCGACAACAGGTAACACCGCTAAGTTTAGGGTAATCCTGATAACGGCGAATGCCAACCGGGAAGAAAGGATATTGGTCTAAATGATGTGATTGCGCACCACCAACAGCGCTTTTGACTGTTGTGTGGTGCGAAAAGTGAGATTAGCGAAACGTCAGGATTTGGTGATCAGATAGCGAACCGTATCCGCGTAGCTCTTCACAAAAGAGTTTAGGTCGTCAGATTTCAGTCCTTTTGGATTGATCATATATTTACCGTTGATAAAAATGGCGGGCACACCGGTTAAATCTACCGCTTTAGCCATTTCTTGTTGTTTTGCGGTCAGGGATTTCACGGCAAAACTGTTCCAGGCGGCATCATAATCACTGGCGCTGACGCCCGCGCTGATAAATACGTTACGAATATCATCCGCTGTTTTAACGGTTTGTTTTTTCTGAACGGCATCAAAAAGCAACGGTTTAACTTTATCTTGTACGTTTAACAGCATGGCGACGGACCAGGCGTGCGTCATGTCTTGCCCCAGCGGACCTAAAAAGTCGACGTGGTATTCGGTGAGTTTGACATCAGCAGGCAGTACTTTTTTCACGTTATCCGTGATTTCAAAAACTTCATCGTACTGATAACAGGAAGGACAGTAAAATGAGAAAAACTTCAGCGCAGCTGGGGCGGAAGCGACGGGTTTTTCCAGGGTGATATACTCTTTACCGTCGGTAAATGATGCTGCCTGAGCGCTAACTGTAAAAAGTAACCCAATCAGGGGTAATAAATATTTTTTCATTTCCATATACTCTAAATAACATTTGATAAACAAATTATCTGCTAATGAATACGTTATTCATTGCGTATGGATATAATAAGGAAATCCCCTGAAAATGCGCTGACCCTTACTTTCATTTACGCATCAGTACGTAGCGGGCATTATTTGTGTGCTGGCATTGAAATATTCTCTGGCATTCTTCGTAAATAGTGAATGATAACTTCCGTGATATTTTCAGGGGTGTTTTTAGCAATGTTATAGTGTAATAAACAAAGACGAAAATATGATTAATTATCATTTCGCCTTTAAAGCGTGAATGGCAAGGTATTTCGCTAAGTTCTGCAAATACCCCTGTAGATTGTCTTTTTCTTGTCGCGCGCGAATGAATAGGGTAAGTGTCAGAGACGAGCAACCCAAATGGATATCACTATGATCGACCACCTGGATCACCTGGTACTAACCACCAATCATGAAGAGGCTTGCGTTCGTTTTTATGTCGAGCTTTTAGGCATGAGGTTGGAAACTTTCGCACAAGGTCGGAAAGCCTTCGTCTTTGGCAATCAGAAAATCAATCTCCATATTCGGGGAAAAGAGTTTGAACCTAAAGCCTACGCGCCAACGCCGGGGGCGCTGGATTTGTGTTTTATCACCACGCGTACACTGGAAGAGGTGACAGAGACGTTTCAAACCCATGGAGTCGAGATTATTGAAGGGCCCGTTGCACGAACCGGTGCGACAGGACCAATTCGCTCGGTTTATGTCAGGGATCCCGATCTCAATCTGATTGAAATCGCGGTATATCCAGCAGATGCCAGGACATAACTTTACAGCGCAAAGGTTGCCAAAAACCGGCGAGTGGTTAAGATAACTCGCATCAATGAGTGAGGGTATAATGGCGAAACGTCAACGGATGGGATGGTGGTTCCTCTGTCTGGCATGTGTTGTGGTGATGGTTTGCACCGCACAACGCATGGCGGGTCTGCACGCGTTGCAGATGGATACCGCCGTTACAAGCGTTGTCGCCAGCGCACAAGTGCAGGCCGATGAGGCCTCACCCGTTACCCCTTGTGAACTGAGCGCGAAGTCATTACTGGCTGCGCCACCCGTACTGTTTGAAGGTGCTATTCTGGTGCTGTGCCTGCTGCTGTCGTTGCTGGCGCCAGTGCGGGCGTTTCGTCTACCTTTTTTCCCACCGCGAGCCATCTCGCCGCCCACTCTCCGGGTGCATCTCCGATTTTGCGTCTTCCGTGAATGACAGAACAGCCGTTGCTGACTGTTAGATAATTATTCACGGAGAAAAACTATGATGACTGTTTTCAGGCAGACACTGCTCTGTCTGTTATTGCTATGGCTGCCCGTATCCTGGGCGGCTGAACCCGGCTGGCTGCGTTCACCCGATAACGATCACGCCAGCGTGCGGTTACGCGCTGATACGTCCGCTGGCGGTGAAACCCGTCTGTTGTTGGATGTCAAACTGGAGGACGGCTGGAAAACCTACTGGCGTTCTCCGGGCGAGGGGGGCGTTGCGCCTGCTATCGCCTGGAAAGAGGAAATGCCTGCGGTCGACTGGTTCTGGCCAACCCCAGCTCGTTTTGAGGTCGCCAATATCACTACCCAGGGGTATCACGATAAGGTGACGTTCCCGATGGTGGTGCGAGGTAGAGCGCCCGCCACGCTCAGCGGCGTTTTGACGCTATCCACCTGTAGCAACGTTTGCCTGTTGACGGATTTTCCTTTTTCCGTAACGCCCACAGCCCAGGACCCGACTTTTGCACATGACTATGCTCAGGCGATGGGACAGATCCCACTTGCCAGCGGCCTGACCGATGCTCTGAGCGCCGGCGCACGGGCGGGAGAGTTAGTCGTCGAGGCTCACCGTGCGGGAGGCTGGACTGCACCAGGGCTGTATCTGGATGCTGTTGATGATGCGGATTTTGGCATGCCGCAAATCCATGTTGAGGGGGAGACATTACGCGCCACGGTACCTGTACATGACGGTTGGGGAGAAGGCGCGCCGGATCTGCGTGGTAAGTCAGTCACCCTGGTGCTGGCAGATAACGGTGTTGCCCAGGAAAGTCGTCTTGCGATTGGCGAAGCCCCGGTTGTTGAGAACGCCTCACTCCCACTGTGGCAAGTGGTGCTAATGGCGCTGCTGGGCGGTTTGATCCTCAATCTGATGCCCTGTGTGTTACCGGTTCTGGGCATGAAGCTGGGCTCGATTTTGCTGGTCGAGGAAAAAAGTCGTCGCCAGGTCCGTCGTCAGTTCCTCGCATCGGTAGCCGGAATACTTGTCTCATTTATGGCTCTGGCTCTATTGATGACGGTGCTGCGTTTAACCAATCAGGCGCTTGGCTGGGGGATCCAGTTTCAGAATCCATGGTTCATTGGCGTGATGGTACTGGTGATGCTGACGTTCAGCGCCAGCCTGTTCGGGTGGTTTGAATTCCGACTCCCTTCTGCGATGACTACCACGCTGGCGACTCACGGCGGCAACGGTCTGTCGGGACATTTCTGGCAAGGTGCATTTGCGACGCTGCTTGCTACGCCGTGCAGTGCCCCGTTCCTTGGAACGGCGGTGGCGGTGGCATTGACCGCTTCGCTGCCGACATTGTGGGGATTGTTTATCGCACTTGGGCTGGGAATGAGCTTACCGTGGCTGCTGGTGGCTCTGCGTCCCGGTCTGGCGCTGCGTTTGCCGCGGCCAGGACGCTGGATGAATATGTTGCGGCGTCTGCTCGGCGTGATGATGCTGGGTTCCGCTATCTGGCTTGCGACGTTGCTGCTCCCGCATTTCGGGTTCGTAGGGCAAAGCACCGGCAAAGAGAGCGTGAACTGGCAACCGCTAAGCGAGCAAGCTATTGAGGATGCGCTGGCGCAACATAAGCGCGTGTTCATTGACGTCACAGCAGACTGGTGCATCACCTGTAAGGTAAACAAGTTCAACGTCTTGCATAAAGATGACGTACAGGCCGCATTGCAACAGCCGGATGTGGTGGCGCTGCGCGGCGACTGGACACTCCCTTCTGAAGTCATTACCGAATTTCTAAAAAAACGCGGCCAGGTTGCTGTGCCGTATAACCAAATTTATGGCCCCGGTCTGCCGGAAGGCCAGGTGTTACCCACGTTGTTAACCCGCGATGCGGTACTGCAAACGTTGAACGATGCCAAAGGAGTTACCCCATGAAGATGATGATTGTTCTGCTGTTAACCCTGTTTTCTGCCGTCAGTATCGCGAAAGAACCTGCGCCGTTTACCCCGGAACAGGAAAAGCAAATTGAAGCATTAATTCAGGAAGCCCTGTTTAACGATCCCAACAGCCCGCGGATTGGCGCAAAGCAGGCAAAACTGACCCTGATAAACTTCACCGATTACAACTGCCCATACTGCAAGCAGTTGGATCCAATGCTGGAAAAAATTGTGCAGAAATATCCTGACGTGGCGGTAGTGATCAAACCGTTGCCGTTTAAAGGTGAAAGCTCGGAACTGGCGGCGCGGACCGTGCTGACGACATGGCATCAGCATCCGCAGCAGTTTCTGGCGCTACATGAAAAACTGATGCAGAAGAAGGGCTACCATACCGATGTCAGTATCAAACAGGCGCAGGAAAAAGCGGGGGCCAGTCCGGTGACGCTGGACGCCCAAAGTGCTGAAACGCTGAGCACTAACCTGCAACTGGCGCGACTGGTGGGTGTACAGGGAACCCCCGCAACGATCATTGGCGATGAACTTATTCCCGGTGCGGTGCCGTGGGAAACGCTTGAGGAAGTGGTAAAAGAAAAACTGGCGGCGGCCAATGCTCAGTAAACTGCGCCGCTGGCTGCGCGAAGGGCTGATCTTACTGGCTCTGTTGGCGGGGGCGATGCTGCTGATGGATGCCTGGCGCGCGCCGCAGCTCCCTGCCTCTTTTGACAGTACGCCTTTACAAACGTTGGATGGTGAAACCGTCACGCTGGCGGCGCTCAGCAAAGACGAGCCAGTGTTGCTTTATTTCTGGGCGAGCTGGTGCGGCGTATGCCGCTTCACAACGCCGGAAGTCGCCAGGCTGCGCTCGGAAGGGGAAAATGTGATGACCATTGCGTTACGCTCCGGAAATGAAGCTGAGGTATCTCGCTGGCTGTTGCGTAAAGGCGTGGAATTTCCGGTCATCAATGATGCGAATGGGGCTATTTCCCACAGTTGGGCGATTAGCGTCACGCCCACGTTGGTGGTGATGTCAGAAGGTCGGGTGGTATCAACCACCAGCGGCTGGACCAGCTACTGGGGCATGAAACTTCGGCTGTGGTGGGCGAAAATATTCTGATATTTGTGCCGGGGGAACCCGGCATTTTTTTACGATAAAAAGGTAAGAAAAACATGTTGTTCTGATATTTGATCCTAAAGCTACACACTAATAGTTATATATTTTTGATTTTTTTCTGTAGTTGCAAATTCACAAGGATAATGGCATATCTGATGATGTTTTAAATATCTTATTTCTCGCAGGGATTATAGAATAATGCGCAAGGGTAAAGTTATTGTTATATCAATGATGTTTTTTTGTATCCTTATTTTTATTGCTGCTATTGTCTGGTTTATGATGTATCAGGGGGAACTCACTGAACCTACCAGTGAAGAGAAATATGCCGCCATTCTGCATGCTTCAGGCCTGTTGAAATCAGATGAGCACGATAAAAAAACAATTAAAAATTTGTATCAACGTTATATTTTAGCGCGTAAGGTTAATCTGGATTCCGGTGAATGGGTAGCTGATGACGTCCAGACGCAGGGATGTAAAAAACTCGCTCCGGAACATGATCCCGCGAAGATCCATCAGCGCTGTACTATTGCAGATGTATATCTTGTAAAAGATAAAAGTAATAAAATTCAACAAATTATACTCCCTGTTTTCGGTGAGGGTGCGAAGTCAATGATGTATGCCTTTCTGGCTCTTGACCCAGACGGACGTACGGTTAAAAACCTGTATTACTATCAGCAGCGGGAAACTCCTTTTTTGGGAGCCAGAGTGGAAGATGAAAGTTGGCGCAAGCAATGGCCGGGTAAAAAAGTGGTTGATAATAACTTGATGCCAGCGCTAAGAATAACTCAGGAGAAACCAGAGAATATCGATGAATATACAGTGGATGGTATTTCTGGCGCGACCCTGACATCGAATGGGGTTGAGAGAAGCATCAACTACTGGACAGGCGAACAGGGTTACGGCCGTTTTTTGCAACGGATTACTCGTGGTCCTGATATAGTAGTTCCCTGATCACTTTTGTCTTAAATAACGTTTATCTTCATACTCACTGTTGGCCTCATTTGCGTCAGTGAGTATGGGGCAACTCTATTCCATATCACCGATAAATTCTCCTGTATTGACGGCATCACTAATCAATCCCAAATGTCTCAGTTTCGTATTCATCACATTTTCATGAGATAAATTTACATAACTTGTTACCCGTTGACATTTTTATGATCCAGGTCATGTACAACGCAAGCTAAAATCGATAATGATAATAATTATCATTTGTATTTTACGGGATGCGTACCGTGCGTAAGTTCTGTGTTTTCCTGCTGACCACTTTGTGTAGCTTGCTTGTAAGCCTTCATGTATGGGCCGCAACAAACTATGCTCCATTCATTGAGGATATTGAGCAACGTCTTGATAAAACAGCAGAACTTTACTCTCAGCAACAAACTGATGAAGCGCGGCGAACGGTGCAAATGGCCTACTTTGAGGTATTTGAAAACCTTGAAGGTCCTATTCGAATCAACATTTCCGCCAGCAAAAGTTATGAGATGGAAAGCGCTTTTGGTGAGATCCGTCGCATGATTGGCGCAAAAAAATCGCTCTCTGACGTGCAGTCTAAAATCGACTGGCTCAAAGCCTCGCTGCGCGAAGTTGAACCTGTGTTAGATGGCGGACATCGCCTGGTTGCCGAAGAGCAGCACAATGCGTTTTCCAGGACAGATATCGCCGTACACTGGCAAGAGAGTTTTCGTGTTATCGACGATTTGTTGGCCCAGGCAGTAAATAACTATCAGGCCGGGAATTTAAGCGTAGCCAGCCAAAACGTTCAACAAGCGCACTATCAGGGTTTTAAAAACTCAGAGATGGAAATGTCGGTCAGACAGAATCGATCGGCAAAAGACGCTGCTGCGATTAACCAGCAATTTTCTGCGTTGATTGCGCTCACCGCAGAGCCAGATCGCCTTAATGATGTCTCTTATCAGGTCACTACGTTGTTACAGGATATTGAGGATCTTCTGCCTGGTTTGCCTACTACCCGTGACGAACAGCAGGTCACGGCGGTGCAAAATACGGGGAATACGCCCACGGCACAGGATGATATAGCCCGCGCAGACTGGGCTGCCGTCTCGTTGGGTATCCATCAAAGTATTCAGAAAGCGATTGCCCGTTACCAGGAGGGCGATGCGAAGAATGCCATTCTGGATGTGCAAGACAGTTATTTTGACCGCTTTGAAGCTAGCGGTATGGAAAACAAAATCGGTTCTCGCGATTCGGCGTTTAAAACCTCGCTGGAGGCTTACTTCACGCGTCTGGTTAGTCTGATGAAAGCGGGTCAGCCAGTGGAAAGACTCAACGCCGAAGCCAGCGCACTGGAGCAGGATTTACAAAAAGCGGTGGTGATGTTGGGAGAAGGAGTAGAAACCCAGTGGAGCCTGCTGCTCTACAGCCTGATGATCATTGTCCGCGAAGGACTGGAGGCCCTGCTTATTGTGGCGGCCATCGTGGCTTATATGGTGAAAAACAATCACCAGGATAAGCTTCCGTTAATTCGCCAGTCGGTGATTGTTGCATTATTCGCCAGCGTCATTACCGCTGTGATATTCCAACTCCTGTTCACGAATTCCGGCGCCAGCCGAGAACTGCTGGAAGGCGTAACGATGCTGATTGCCGTCGTCATGCTGTTCTTCATGAGCTACTGGTTACTGTCTAAAGTCGAGGCTCGCCACTGGAAAGCATGGCTGGAAGGGAAACTGTCCCACTCACTTTCCCGTGGTTCACTGGTTGGACTGTGGCTTACCAGTTTCCTGGCGGTTTACCGCGAAGGGGCGGAGACCGTGCTGTTTTACTACGCCCTGATCGGGGATGCGAATGATATTTCTGGGCATATGGCGATTGCGGCAGGTTTTGTTATCGGCTGTGTTGTTCTGCTGGTCGCCTGGCTCATTATGCGCTACTCGGTTGTACGCCTGCCTTTGAAGCCGTTCTTTATGTTTACCGGCAGTTTTATGTACCTGATGGCCTTTGTATTTGCGGGCAAAGGGGTTCTGGAACTGGTGGAAGGTAAGCTGTTCCAGCCAACGTTGATTAACGGCTTCCCCGAAATCAGTTGGTTGGGAATTTATCCCTACGTGGAAACGTTATTACCGCAGGCCATATTGCTACTTGCGGCGCTGGCGGCGCTGTGGGTGATGCGGAGGAAAAGCACTGTTCCTGGGGAAACGATAAAAACTAATCTATAGCTGTTATTTGAGACGAGAGGATATGTCTGATGACCATGAAGAAAACCCTGATTGCCAGTGCAGTGATGGCCGGTATTTTCACTGCTCCGGCAGCGTTTGCCTTTAAGGAGTATCCGGCAGGTGAGCCTGTCACCATGAATGAGATGGAACTGGCCGCTGTTTACCTGCAGCCAATCGATATGGAACCGCGTGGCATGGGATTACCGGCAGCAAAAGCCGATATTCACCTTGAGGCGGATATTCATGCCGTGGAAGGCAGTAAAAATGGTTTTGGCGCAGGCGAGTGGATCCCTTATCTGACTATCAGTTACACCTTGATTAACAGTGATACGGGTGAAAAACAAGAAGGTACGTTCATGCCGATGGTTGCCAGCGATGGCCCTCATTACGGTGCGAACATCAAAATGATGGGGGTGGGTAACTATAAAGTGACCTATCACATCGAACCGCCGTCAAAAGCAGGTATGCACCGTCATACAGACAGTGAGACCGGCGTTGGTCGTTGGTGGAAACCATTTGACGTGAGTTATGAATTTAAATACGTCGGCCTGAACTAAGCGCTTTTCCATCAGGCTGCTTGATTTGCCATTTTGGACCGGGCAGTGCTCACAATCTTACGTACGAAGTGTACCCACGATTTGTTTTGCGCTGCTCATGTCTTAACTGACCGCGAACTTATCCCCCTGATGGGCTGGCTCTAAATTATCGATGTACCTGGATAGTTACATCATTCAATCCGCCGTACAGAGTCGATGTTATGAGTTATTTTTTTGTCACGACGCTACAGGTTTTTTTCTGCATTGCGCTGCTCTCCGGGGTTCTCTGGAGTCGCATCGATCCCCCTTCTTTGCGCCCACTCGTCTGGACCTTACTCACAGGTTTAATCGTTGGCGTGCTGGTGGGACTTACCCTCCGTGGCTCGCAGCCAGTGCAATTGTTGCTGGTTGGCACAGAAGTGATGATTACGCTGCTGTTTGTGTTGAGCTTCTGGTGGGTATCAAAGCGCATTCGCTACCTGTGGCAGGGGATTTTGGTGTTTGGCGCAGCCCGACATTGGGCTTTGGATCCCAATCTCGGCGGATTAACCAGCACCCATGTGCTAAATACCGATCTGCTGTTGAATCTGACGGCAATGCTATTGGCATTTGCGATCCTCTGCCTGGTTGGGGTACTGAGCGCCATGCTGTTGCGTCGTATTCGTGGACTCTACTGGCCGTTGACGCTGATTCTGATGGTCATGATTTGGCTGCCATTAAGCGGTAATTTGTTGCTACTGCTAATGAAACTGCAGGTGCTACCGCTGGCGAAATCGCTATTGAGTTTCGTGGCCAAAGTGACAAACAACGCGGCGATGTATAACTGGTTGGGGGCCGCCCTATTACTTGCTCTGGCACTGTGCTGGGTACCGGCGTTGTTATGCGCGTTCCGCCAGACGCGTAAAGCCGATGAGCCGATTGCTTATCGACTGGCGCTGGCGCATCGTCGAAATGCGTTTCGTCTTTGGCTGGTCACGCTAGGTTGTGCGGTGGTGGTGATCGCCGGACAACTGTGGTGGGAAAAAGTCGCCTCTCAACCGCCGCAGTTGTCAGAAGCCATTCCGGTACAACTTGCCAGTGATGGCATGGTTCATCTGCCAATAGAACGACTCCGTGATGGCAAGCTGCACCGCTTTGTTTGGGTGGCTGATGATGGTAAAGCGGTACGTTTTTTCGTGATTAACCGTTATCCCGACAAGTTGCGTTTGGGGGTAGTTTTTGATGCCTGTCTACTGTGCGGCGATCAGGGTTACGTGATGGAAGGTAATCAGGTTATCTGCGTGGCATGCGGGGTACACATTTTCATTCCTTCGATTGGTAAACCTGGTGGTTGCAATCCTGTGCCAATTGAAAACTGGCGTAATGATGAGAAAGAGCTGGTGATCCCAGGTAAAGAGCTGGCTGCTGGCGTGAATTACTTCTCGACGGTCATGACCATCAAGGTGACCGACCCGGTTGATGGTTCCACATTGACCAATACTTCTGCTGACTACAAATACAGCTATGGTGGCAAAACCTGGTTTTTCTCGTCCGAGGCCAATTACGATCGCTTCCGTAAAACCCCGGAACAGTTCGTCCCTGCTGAATTGAGGGAGGAGTAACAATGCTGTGGAGAATGTTACGACAATCCTGGGGGCGTAATCTCCGACGCAAGGGGCTGGCTATTATGACCGTCTTTCTTGCGTCCAGCCTTATCTCCGCCCTGCTGGCGGTGTCGATTGATATTGGCGATAAAATGTCCAGAGAATTGAAGTCCTATGGTGCCAATATTTTGATTGAACCTGCCGGACAGGCGGCGCTTCCTGCACTTTTCAGTGAAAACAGTAATCCACTATCAGGACAGGATTTCCTTGATGAAGCGGAACTCCCCAACATTAAGGATATCTTCTGGCGCAACAACATTGTCGGCTTTGCCCCTATGCTTGGCGGTGATGTCGACGTTAACGGCAAAGAAGTACGTATTCTCGGCACCTTCTTCAGCCAACCGGTAGATATTCCAGATGAAGAAGGGTTTGAGACGGGGCAAAAAACGGTAAGCCCGTTCTGGCAAGTGACAGGCCACTGGCCGCAAGAGCCTGCTGGTGATGCTCCTCAAACACTGGTAGGGCATGCGTTGGCACGACAAACGGGCTGGAAGCCAGGCGATAAACTGGTGATCCGTACCAGCAATACAACGTTGAATGTGGCCGTCAGCGGCATTCTCTCCAGCGGCGGGGACGAGGATAACCAACTGGTTATGCCGTTGAGCACGGCGCAAACGTTGCTGGATTTACCCGGCAAAGTACAGGCCATTCGTGTCTCAGCGCTGACGGTGCCGGAAAATGAATTGTCGCGTCGGGCGCGTGAAAATCTCGATGCACTGAATGCTGAAGAGTACGACCTTTGGTACTGCACTGCCTATGTCTCGTCCATTGCTCATCAACTGGAGGAGGCTATTTCCGGTGCAGAAGTTCGCCCTGTGTGGCAGGTTGCTGCATCTGAGGGGGTTGTAATCGATAAAATTCAGTTGCTGATGGCCGTAGTGACCGTCGCAGCACTGGCAGCTTCGGCTATGGGAATTGCGTCACTTATGACCAGCACCATTATGGAACGCGCTAAAGAGATCGGCCTGATGAAGGCGCTTGGCGCGCATCAGTGGCAAATCATGCTGTTGTTCTATCTTGAAGCCGCGTCCAGTGGACTGGCCGGAGGGGCATTGGGATGTGTTGCTGGATGGGGAATGGCGAAAGCGATTGGCCTGATGCTATTTGATGCGCCATTGAATTTTGCCTGGATTGTGGTGCCATGTGTATTGGTTATTGCGGTCCTGATTGCCCTGATTGGCACCTGGTTCCCGGCCCGCCGTATTGCCCGCCTGTATCCTGTGGAGGTGCTGTATGGCCGCTAAACGTACGATGCTCTGGTTGCTGGTATGGCGGGCACTGCGTCTGCGTTTTCAGCGAGTTAGCGTAGTATTTGCCGCATTGATGGTCGGGGCGACCATTGTGACCGCGCTATCTGCGGTGTGGTTCGACATCAATACCAAAATGAGTGAAGAATTGCGGACCTTTGGCGCAAATTTCTACATCGGGCCAGGCCATGGCTCCGGCATGCCGCAGCAAGCGTTGCAGACTATTTTAGATCAGGCACCGCAAGGCCTGGTTCACGGAGCCAGTCCTTGGCTTTACGGTATGGCGCGTACCGAGCTGGAGAAGGTGGTGATTGTCGGCGTGTGGTTTGAATCCTTGCAAAAGCTGGTGCCGTACTGGCAGGTTCAGGGGAATTGGATTGGTGTCAGCTTTGACGATCGCAATGCGATGATTGGCATCAAATTGGCTGAGCGTCTTAACGTCCAACCGGGCGATAACATCATCCTGGTGGATCACAATCAGCGCAAAAACTTACAGATAAAAGGCATTGTTGAAGCCGGTGATGCGACAGATAACATGCTAATTGTGAGTCTTGAAGTGGCGCAGGCGTGGTTGCATCAGCCCGATAAAATCAGCCATGGGCTGCTGAGTGTCAGTAACGATGTCGGTCAGGTGGAAAACTATGCCAGCCGATTGCAGGCTCAATACCCGGAACTGGAGATCCGTCCAATACGGAAAGTCTCCGCATCAGAAGGACAGGTACTGGATAAAATAAAAGGGTTAATGGGGCTGGTATCGGTTGTGATCCTTGCGCTGTCATCTTTGTGTGTGAATACCACGTTGATGGCCATTGTGGGTGAGCGGGCAAGGGAATTTGCGCTGCAAAAAGCGTTGGGGGCCAGCAACGGTGATATTGTCCGGCAAATTCTCCTTGAAACCTGCATTATCGCGCTGGCTGCAGTGGTTTGTGGGTGGATCTTAGGGTACATGTTGGCCCAACTACTGGGACTGACTGTATTCAATGCCGCAATATCGCTACGCTGGCCAGTGCTGCCCATCACCCTGACATTATCTTTACTGGTCGCCATTCTGGCGGCGATTGTTCCGGTCCGTCGCGCGGTTAGCATCGAACCCGCAAAAGTGTTGAAAGGAGAGTAACGCCATGTCCGTTGTGCAGACCCCATCAATGGCGATTGAAACCCGCCATTTATATAAACGGTTCGGCGATGTTACCGCCTTAGATGACATCAACCTGCAAATAGTGCAGGGGGAGTTTGTCGCGATTATGGGCGCTTCTGGTTCGGGTAAAACGACACTGATGAATATTCTGACCTGCCTGGACACCGCGACAGAAGGTCAGGTGTTTTTAGATGGGATTGATGCTGCCGCACTGGATGAAGAGGGGCGTCGCCGTTTTCGCGCTGAGAAAATAGGGTTGGTATTCCAGCAGTTTCATCTGATCCCGTTTTTAACCGCGCTGGAGAATATCATGCTGGCGCAACACTACCATAGCGTGGTAGATGAAGCGGCGGCCAGGAAGGTTCTGGAACAAGTCGGTCTTGGGCATCGAGTAACGCACCTGCCGAGTCAACTTTCTGGGGGAGAGCAGCAACGGGTGTGCATTGCCCGGGCGCTGGTCAATGAGCCGCCGGTGATTTTTGCCGATGAACCTACGGGTAACCTCGATGAAGAGAATGAACAGCGGGTGTTGGATCTACTCACTGACCTGCATCGGCAGGGGCGCACGATTGTGATGGTGACGCATAATCCGGCGCTGGGGTTATTTGCCGATCGTATTATCCGTTTGCAGCATGGCAAATATCACGGTGAGGAGGCTAATCAACATGCGCTGGATTAACGTATTAACTTTCGCCATTTTGGTTCTGATTAGTGGATGTAAAGAAGAGAAGTTGGTGGTTGGGCAGCAAGCCCCGGCGCTGGCAACATTCGACCTGCAGGGGGGGAAGGCTGGGCTTGAGCGCTGGCGTGGAAAGGCTATTTATCTAAACTTTTGGTCGGCGGGATGCGGTGGCTGTCTTGCCGAAATGGACGCGCTGGAAGCGCTAAGTAAAAAGTGGGGCGATAACGTTGTGGTCGTGGCTGTGAATACCGATCCGGCAACGGTTAACATAGATGACTTACTGGCGAAACATCAGGTTTCTTACCCGGTACTCCGCGATCAGCTTAAGATTTCCCAGGAACGCTATCAGGTCATCGGCACGCCAACCTCTGTGTTAATTGACAGGGATGGTCGTGTACTGGAATTACACCAGGGGATGCGGAAACCGCCTGAGTTAGATGCAACGTTTGCGCGACTGGCCGCCCGATGAACGCGATACAAAGAGAAACACTATATGGCATTCAGGTGGAATAAAGAGAGTCTGGCCGTCCTGCGTGAAAACGCAGGCGTTCTCACGACGGAGCAGATTGCGGGGATGCTTCACACTAATATTACGGTTGTGCGCAATATGGCGTATCGACTGAAACTCAGCCTGCGGGTATCCGCCTACAATCAAAAACGTATTGAACAGGTACAAACACTCTATACGTCTTCTGAACCACTAAATCTGAAAGAGATTGCTGCAAAAACTGGACTGACATTCAGTACGGTGCAATACATTGTGTATGTGAAATTAAAAAGTAAACCATATACCAAACGGGAATACGTTTCCTTTGAAACTGATGATGCGGTTCATTATCGGATACAACGAGAGTTCATTGATACTGAGCGTTCCCTTTTACACAACATCCCAGATAACACGCGCTTTCATCAATTGTATTTGACAGATGGAACCTTATATTGTGCACGCAATATCCGCAGCGAAGTGATTATCTGCGAATAATTGAATGGCATATTTCGTCAACCGACGAAGCAAGTATTCATAGTTGCGTTTAATCTGGCTTATCTTTTTTTGTGGGAAAATAAAGAATGGCCAATGTATACGCATTTGAATCCTCCCTGGTGATGATGATTGCCGCCACATTTGTCCTCGCCGGGATGGTGAAAGGCGTTACGGGTATGGGGTTACCTACCGTGGCGATGGGGATCCTCGGATCGCTTATTTCACCGGTTGCCGCGGCGGCTATGCTGCTGTTGCCTTCGCTGATAAGCAATTTGTTCCAGTTTGGCGGTGGTGGAAATACACGCCAATTACTCAAACGACTGTGGCCAATGCTGCTGACAGTGGTAGTGGCGACTCTGCTTGCCAGCGCCTGGATTACCGGGGGCGACACCACCCGAACTCAGTTTGCACTCGGCGTGGCGCTGGTGGCCTACGCTATCTGGACGCTGGCAGGAAAGAAAATTGCGGTGGCCCCGCAGCGTGAAAAACCGTACTCCCTCGTTATTGGATTTGTGACCGGCTTATTGACCGGCGGAACCGGGGTGTTTGTGATGCCCGCCGTGCCCTGGATCCAGTCCCTGGGCTTTGAGAAAGATGAACTGGTACAGGCGCTCGGGATCTCTTTTACCTTTTCGACCCTAGCATTGGCGCTGGGTCTGTGGTGGCACAACGCGCTGCCCGTACAATCCCTAAGCTTGTCGGCTTTGGCCATTGTTCCTGCACTTATTGGCCAGTGGATAGGAACCCGTGTGCGAAGGGTTATTTCTCCGCTCGTGTTTAAACGCTGTTTTCTGTTTTGTCTGGTCGGGTTGGGTACAGAGATGATGCTGCGTGCTGTGTGACCGGTTCGGTGACTTTGCGCGACTTTCATGGCATCGTTAATTCAGAGATTCAGGGTCAATGAGGTCGTTATGGCATCCGTGATGTTACATGAAGAAGAGGGCGATCTGGAGTCGAAAATGGCACTCACTGCGGCAGTGATGGCCGATAAATCGCGCTCGCGTATGCTGTGCGCCCTGATGGATGGCCGCGCCTGGACTGCAACTGAGCTCAGCGCTGTGGCGGATGTGTCTGCGTCGACCGCCAGCGCGCATCTGGCGCGTCTGTGCGAACAACGCTTTGTTGTGGCGTTGGCGCAGGGCAGGCATCGTTATTTTCGCCTTGCGAGTCCCGATATCGCCGAACTGCTGGAGCGCCTGATGGGCGTGGCGTGGTGCACATCCGTACCACGAAAAATTACTACGCCGCTAAGCTTGCGGCATGCCCGAACTTGCTACGATCATCTGGCTGGAGAGGTGGCGGTGAGGTTGTTTGATACATTGGTTTCCCGTCAGTGGTTAACGCCGGATGGTGAAACGCTGACTCCTCTTGGCCAGGAAAAGCTGGCCCAGATGGGGATTGTCCTGGCGGCGGGTTCATCCCGGCGGAAGTTAACCTGCGGTTGTCTGGACTGGAGCGAGCGACGTTATCATCCTGGTGGTGTGCTTGGCGCAACGCTGCTGCGCTGGTTCAGTGAACAGCGATGGATAAAAACCGAACAGGGCAGCCGCCACGTCATCTTCACACCTCTTGGCATTCGTAAACTCGAAACCGAGTTTGGTGTTAAAACGACACGCTAGATGGTCTGTTTTGCGAAAGCGTTCCCGGAAATATGTCATATTTCTGTCACACTCTATTGTGATTGATAACAACAAGAGGTCGTAGGGATGAATAAATCGTTAATCGCCGCAGCCGTGGCAGGGGCTGTATTATGGTCAACCGCCGCGCAGGCGCAGACCGCGCCGGAAGGGTATCAGCTTCAACAAGTATTGATGATGAGTCGGCATAACTTACGTGCACCTTTAGCCAATAATGGCAGCGTTCTTGAACAGTCCACCCCCAAGGAATGGCCAGAATGGGATGTCCCCGGCGGACAACTCACTACTAAAGGCGGTGTGCTGGAAGTCTATATGGGTCACTACATGCGAGAGTGGCTGGCAGAGCAGGGGATGGTGAAATCGGGCGAATGTCCGGCACCGGATACGGTGTATACCTATGCTAACAGTCTGCAGCGTACAGTTGCTACGGCGCAGTTCTTTGTCACCGGTGCCTTCCCTGGTTGCGACGTTCCGGTCCATCATCAGGAAAAAATGGGCACCATGGATCCCACCTTTAATCCGGTGATCACCGATGATTCCGCCGCCTTCAGCCAGCAGGCCGTTCAGGCCATGGAGAAAGAGCGTAGTAAAATGCAGCTCAACGATAGCTATCAGTTGCTTGAGCAAATGACCGACTACAAAGACTCTCCATCCTGTAAAGAAAAACAGCAGTGTTCCCTGACCGATGCCAAAGATACGTTCAGCGCGAAATACCAGCAGGAGCCAGGCGTATCGGGGCCGCTGAAGGTGGGGAATTCGCTGGTCGATGCCTTCACGCTGCAGTATTACGAAGGCTTCCCGATGGACAAGGTTGCCTGGGGCGAGATTAAATCGGATCAGCAGTGGAAGGTTCTGTCGAAGCTGAAAAATGGCTATCAGGACAGCCTGTTCACCTCCCCGGAAGTGGCGCAGAACGTCGCCAAACCTCTGGTGAAATATATTAATAATGCGCTGGTTACGGAACGCGCGAAAGCACCGAAAATAACTGTGCTGGTGGGACATGACTCAAACATCGCTTCGCTGCTCACCGCGCTGGATTTCAAACCCTACCAGCTTCACGATCAGAACGAGCGTACGCCGATTGGCGGGAAGATTGTCTTTCAGCGCTGGCATGACAGCAACGCAAATCGTGATCTGATGAAAATCGAGTATGTGTATCAGAGCTCGCTGCAGTTGCGTAATGCAGACGTTCTGACGCTGAAATCCCCGGCGCAGCGCGTAACGCTTGAGCTGAAAGGATGTCCGATAGATGCGGATGGTTTTTGCCCGATAGATAAGTTCGACAGCGTGCTGAATGAGGCGGCTAAATAAAAGAAAAACTCCCCCGTGTTCGCGGGGGAGTCTTAGCGCTAGACGTTTTTACGTTCGATAGTCTGTTCACCCCAAAAGAGCGAATCTTTGTCTGTTTTTTCAAAGGCTTTGATGAGTACCTCATCGCTACCTTCTTCCCAAATTTTTTCCGCCAGTTTCTCGTCATAATGTGCGACTTCAAAAATGGCTTCGGCTATTTCCGGCGATGTATTGCGCAGACTTGCCCATTCGCCGACGCGATGGGCTTTCGCTTCTTGAGTTGGCATTCGAATCCTCCTGTTGAAGATTAGCCGTTGAGTTTTACTGCCAAACCTGCGACATATTCACCCTGATAGCGGGCGATAGATAATTCTTCCTGACTTGGCTGGCGGGAGCCGTCGCCTCCGGCAATGGTGGTTGCACCGTAAGGGGTACCGCCGCGAACTTGAGAGACATCAAACAGTTCTTGCGCCGCGTAACCGATAGGCACAATCACCATCCCATGGTGGGCAAGCGTAGTCCAGGTTGAGGTAATGGTTTGTTCCTGACCGCCACCGGTTCCCGTTGAGCTGAATACGCTGGCGAGTTTGCCGTACAGACCACCAGAGGCCCACAGCCCGCCAGTCTGGTCGAGGAAGGTACGCATCTGACCGGACATATTGCCAAAGCGCGTGGGGGTACCAAAAATGATGGCGTCGTAATCAGCCAGTTCTTGCGGGGTTGCGACTGGTGCGTTTTGTGTTTTGCCGCCAGCCTTAAGGAAAATCTCAGGCTGCATGGTCTCTGGTACGCGCTTAATAATCACTTCCGCGCCATCTACCTTATTTGCGCCTTCTGCGACTGCATGGGCCATAGTTTCAATGTGTCCGTACATGGAATAATAAAGCACCAGAACTTTTGCCATTTTACACTACTCCTCGAGTTAACCGTGTCCGTAGCGACTCGCTACCTACCTTTAAAGATATGACGTACTGCCAGGAGTGCAAATTTCACAATCACTTCTTTGATTTATAACAATTTTTATAACAACCTGCTTTGTAGCAAAATGATACATATTTAACTGGGTTGAATTCGGTAGTCATAAGAAAGACTTATTGATTTCTTAGGGTGATTATTTCTTTGGCACTCCTGATCCTGTTGCAGGATATTACAGTTAGCGTCTGCCCAGTCCACGCTTCACTATGCTTAATCCCACGCAGTTATTTTCAGGGCCTCGCCCGTAACGCTGCGTGAGGTATCACTCCTCAGTACCTATGCAATATGATGTCTAATCAATGACGGAGGTCAGTAATGGCAAACCATCGGGGCGGTTCCGGCAACTTTGCGGAAGACCGCGAAAGAGCATCAGAAGCAGGTCGAAAAGGTGGCCAGCACAGCGGGGGCAACTTTAAGAATGACCCGCAACGCGCTTCAGAGGCAGGCAAAAAAGGGGGCAAAAATAGCCACGGCAACAACAAATCGTAATTGTCGGGCTATCTGTCAGATATGTCGTGACGGATGAGCGTCAGAGACAGACGTTACGTAGCCACCGCCGCCGGATCCTTCCGGCGGTTTTTTTTGTCTGCAAGGTTGAACTGTAACAAAACGCAACGCAGACTAATGACATTCAGTTAATCGGGTATCTCATGTCATTACTCTCTCGTTATTCCTTTTCTGTTAAACCTCAGGAAGCGATCCTCATTGTGATCACCATGTTTTGGGGTGGCACGTTTCTGGCGGTGCAATATGCCGTTACCCTGAGCGGGCCTTTTTTCTTTGTCGGTGTGCGTTTTGCCACTGCCGCACTGGCGGTCGCGCTTTTGTCGTTACACACACTGCATAAGTTGACATGGCTGGAAGTCAAAGCAGGGGTTGCAATCGGTATCGCCATTGCGCTGGGTTATAGCCTGCAAACCTGGGGGCTACAGTTTATTCCCAGCAGTAAATCGGCGTTTATTACCGCGATGTACGTTCCGTTGGTACCGCTTTTACAATGGCTGTGTCTGGGGCGCATGCCTGGACTGATGCCGTGCGTCGGTATTGTACTGGCCTTTTTCGGATTGATTTTTCTTGCCGGACCGGGAGGTAATTTACTGGCTTTAGGCGAAGGCGAGTGGATCACGCTCGCCGGTGCGGTGGCGATTGCGGCAGAAATTATCCTGATTAGCGCGTGGGCGGGAAAAGTGGATGTACGGCGGGTAACGGTAGTGCAACTGGCAACTGCTTCGATAGTGGCGTTTATTGCGATGGGACCAGCCGGAGAGGCCGTACCGCCAATGTCTACCGGATTGCTGGTGGTGGCGCTGGGGCTGGGGATTTTCAGCGCGATTATTCAGGTCACCATGAACTGGGCGCAGCGTAGTGTTTCGCCGACGCGCGCGACGGTTATTTATACCGGTGAGCCGGTGTGGGCGGGGATCTTTGGCCGTCTGGCGGGTGAACGCTTACCGCTACTTGCATTGCTTGGCGCGGCATTCATTATTGTTGGCGTGCTGGTCAGCGAGCTGAAGTTCAAAAAGAAAAAAGCGCAGCCGCAAGAGGCGCCTCCGGAATCGCTTTAATTTAACCATTCACCGCGTGATTTGGTATGCTGATGCCCTCACAAGAAGGAGAGGGCGCATGGTCCAACGCGCAGAGAAAAAAACAGGTAAGCGTTCGCAGGCCGTCAGTGCAAAACGCCAGGCCATATTAACCGCGGCATTAAATATCTTCTCCCAATATGGGATCCACGGCACGCGCCTGGAGCAGGTGGCAGAACAGGCTGGCGTGTCAAAAACCAATTTACTTTATTACTACCCGTCAAAAGAGGTGCTTTATATTGCCGTTTTACGGCAGATCCTCGACATCTGGCTGGCTCCATTAGAAGCTTTTCGCGAAGACTTTGCGCCGCTGGTGGCCATTAAAGAATACATTCGCCTTAAGCTGGAAGTGTCGCGCGATTACCCTCAGGCATCACGGCTGTTTTGTATGGAGATGCTGGCCGGAGCGCCTTTATTGATGGCTGAATTGGAGGGGGATCTCAAAACGCTAATTGATGAGAAATCCGCGCTGATTGCCGGTTGGATCAAAAGCGGAAAACTGGCTCCTGTCGATCCGCATCATCTGATTTTTATGATTTGGGCTTCAACTCAGCACTACGCCGACTTTGCCCCACAGGTAGAGGCGGTGACAGGCGCAACGCTGCGTGATGAAGCCTTTTTTAACCAAACGGTCGAGAGCGTACAGCGGATGATTATTGAAGGGATCCGCGTGCGTTAACTGGCCGGTGGTAGCGGGCAGCTTAAATCGCCTTCTTCACACTGCAAGAGCGAGGCGAGAAACGCTTCGCGCTCGTTGGTCTTATCCGTCAGGCACTGGCTGGAAATCATCGCCTGAACGCTGCCGCCTTCGGTGCCGGAACTGATTAACGCACAGTCTGCATCGCGCAAAGTTATCCAGGATATTTGCGCTTTTTTCAGTAAATCGCGCTGGGTTGGGGCGGCGCGCTTCAGCGCATTCTGATAAGTTTCATTAAGTTTGGCGTCGGCCGCCTTATACTGCTCTGCCGCACAGGTGTTCATCTCAATCTGTGTGTTCGCGTTGGCGCAGTCATCCGCCAGCACCTGGCCGCTCAGCAGCAGCGCTGCACATGTCAGTACGATTCGTTTCATGCTTCCCTCTGGCTTCATAAAAAAAGGCCCCGTTACCGGAGCCTTAATTAACCACAACCTTAGCCGATTGTCATCAGGCTGGCGTTCCCGCCAGCTGCGGCGGTGTTGACGCTCAGGGAGCGTTCAATGTACAGCCTCTCCAGCAGAATATTGCTCTCGCCACGGGCAAAGCCCTGGACCGACACAATCGCCCCTTCGCGGGCCGCCACTGCTTCACACAGTGCGCGAAGCTGATCGGAATCGCCGTGGAAAATAACGGCATCAAACGGCTGCGTGGCGATGTTGTCCGCTTTGGCAAACTGAATGCGCCCGGAGACCGCGGCTGGCAGGCGTTTTGCCAGGTCGCGATGGAACGTATCATCTGGCCACAGGATTAAGCTACCAACGGAAGTTACAGCGGCAACCTGTACCAGTGCGTCCTGTTCATCATCGGCGATACATAGAACGCGTTCGCGCGGCAACAGCGTCCAGGTATTGCGCTCGCCGGTGGGTCCTGGCAGCAGGCGTTGCGTTCCGGCCTGCGCCAGTTCGCCAAACTGCTGGCAGAGCGCACGCAGTGCTGGACGGTCGGTTGCCCATTCGCTGAGCGCTTCCAGCGGTTGAACGAGTGCGGCTTTAAGCTGCGCATCGACCGGGTAGTCTGCATCCTGGCGGGCAAGGGTAATGCCTAACGCATTTTCCGGACGGTTTGCCAGCAGGCGGTACAGATACAGCGGCCCACCCGCTTTTGGCCCGGTTCCTGACAAGCCTTCACCACCGAATGGCTGCACGCCGACGACGGCGCCGACCATATTGCGGTTAACATACAGGTTCCCCACATGTGCTGAGCCCGTGACCTGGGCGATGGTTTCATCGATACGGGTGTGTACGCCCAGCGTCAGACCGTAGCCGGAGGCATTAATTTGCTCAATCAGGCTGCCCAGATTATTACGGGTGTAACGCACGACGTGCAGTACCGGACCAAACACCTCTTTTTGTAATTCATCGAAGCTTTCCAGCTCAATAAGCGTCGGGGCGATAAAGGTACCGGTTTGCCATTCCCGCGCATCGTCGCTATTTTCGCGCACGGCCTGGAACACCGGACGCCCTTTGGCGCGCATGGCCTGAATATGGCGCTCAATATTGGCTTTGGCTTCTTCATCGATAACCGGTCCAATATCGGTGGTCAGGCGGCCCGGGTTACCCATGCGGCATTCCGCCATCGCGCCGCGCAGCATTTTCAGCGTATGGTCGGCTACATCGTCCTGCAGACACAGGACACGAAGCGCAGAGCAGCGCTGCCCGGCGCTGTCAAAGGCAGAAGCCAGGACGTCGACCACCACCTGTTCCGTCAGCGCGGAGGAGTCGACGATCATGGCGTTCATCCCGCCGGTTTCGGCGATAAGCGGGATTGGACGTCCCTGAGCATCCAGGCGGGTCGCGATATTGCGTTGCAACAGCGTGGCAACTTCCGTTGAGCCAGTAAACATGACGCCGCGTACGCGCTCATCGGAAGTGAGCTGCGCCCCGACCGTTTCGCCCTGACCAGGTAACAGTTGCACCACGCCTGGCGGTACACCTGCTTCGAGTAAAATGGCAATACCCTGGGCGGCAATCAGCGGGGTTTGTTCCGCTGGTTTTGCCAGCACGCTGTTGCCCGCCGCCAGCGCGGCGGCAATCTGCCCGGAGAAAATAGCCAGCGGGAAGTTCCAGGGGCTGATACAGACTACCGGCCCTAACGGACGATGGGTTTCATTATCGAAGTCATCGCGGACCTGACCGGCATAATAGTGCAGGAAATCTACCGCTTCGCGCACTTCCGCAATGGCGTTGCTGAAGGTTTTACCCGCTTCGCGCACCAGAATGCCAATCAATTGCTGCATCTGGCCTTCCATTAGAACGGCGGCGCGATGCAAAATAGCGGCGCGCTCTTGTGGCGGTGTGGCGAACCAGATCGGCGCGTTATTTACTGCGTTCTGCAATGCCTGTTCCACTTCGCTGTGAGTCGCTTCACGCACGTAACCGACAATATCTTTCGGTTCGGCCGGGTTGACGACTGGCGTCATTTCACCGTCAGCAACCGGATGTTCGAGTATTGGCTTAGCGTGCCATTTTTGCAGCGCGCTGTTGAGCAGGGCGGAGGAAAGTGAGGCCAGACGATGTTCGTTAGCTAAATCCAGCCCGCCTGAGTTTTCGCGGCCTTTACCGTACAGGTCACGCGGCAGGGCAATCTTCGGATGTGGCAGACCAGCCTGGCCTTCCTGCTGCGCCAGTTTTTCAACGGCTTCGACCGGGCAGGCTACCAGTTCATCCAGCGGCAGGGTAGTGTCTGCAATGCGGTTGACGAATGAAGTGTTGGCGCCGTTTTCCAGCAGACGACGCACCAGATACGCAAGCAGCGTTTCATGCGTGCCTACCGGTGCATAAATGCGGCATGGACGGTTCAGTTTGCCATCGGCAACTTTACCGGTGACCTGCTCATATAGCGGTTCGCCCATACCGTGCAGGCACTGGAACTCGTACTGACCCGGATAGTAGTTTTGACCGGCTAATTGATAAATCGCCGCCAACGTATGGGCGTTGTGGGTGGCGAACTGCGGGTAGATCAGATTCGGTACCGCAAGCAGTTTTTTCGCACAGGCCAGATAGGAAACGTCGGTGTACACCTTACGGGTATAGACCGGATAACCTTCCAGACCGTCCATTTGCGCACGTTTGATTTCGCTATCCCAGTAGGCGCCCTTAACCAGGCGGATCATCAGGCGACGGCGGCTGCGTGTAGCCAGATCAATGAGATAATCAATGACATACGGACAGCGCTTCTGGTAGGCCTGGATTACAAAGCCGATACCGTTCCAGCCCGCCAGTTCAGGTTCAAAACACAGTTTTTCCAGCAGATCGAGGGAGATCTCCAGTCGGTCTGCCTCTTCAGCATCGATATTGATACCGATGTCGTACTGGCGGGCCAGCAGAGTAAGCGACTTCAGACGCGGATAGAGTTCATCCATCACGCGGTCATACTGCGCGCGGCTATAACGCGGATGCAACGCCGACAGCTTGATAGAAATGCCCGGCCCTTCATAGATGCCGCGACCATTTGAGGCTTTACCAATGGCGTGGATTGCCTGTTGGTACGAAACCATATAAGCCTGGGCATCAGCGGCGGTTAGAGCCGCTTCACCCAGCATGTCATAAGAGTAGCGGAAACCTTTTTCTTCCAGTTTACGCGCGTTAGCCAGCGCTTCGGCGATAGTCTCTCCGGTGACGAACTGCTCGCCCATCAAGCGCATTGCCATGTCGACGCCTTTACGCACCAGTGGTTCACCGCTCTTGCCGATAATACGGTTGAGTGAGCGTGAAAGGCTGGCTTCATTATGCGTAGAAACCAGACGACCGGTAAACAACAGCCCCCAGGTCGCTGCGTTGACGAAAAGTGACGGACTGCGTCCAATGTGCGACTGCCAGTTGCCGTTGCTGATTTTGTCGCGGATTAACGCATCGCGGGTTGCCTTATCAGGAATACGCAGCAAGGCTTCCGCCAGACACATCAGCGCGACGCCTTCTTGTGAAGAAAGGGAGAATTCCTGCAATAAACCTTGTACCATCCCGGCGCGGCCGCTGGCGGTCTTCTGGTTACGCAGTTTGTCGGCCAGGCTGTACGCCAGCTTGTGCGCTTGCTCAGCGATGGGTTGCGGCAGACGAGCCTGCTCCATCAGCATCGGCACTGCATCGGTTTCGGCGCGGCGGTACGCGGCGGTGATTGCTGCGCGGGAAACTGACTGCGGCAGGATCTGTTCGGCAAATTCCAGGAAAGGCTGATGCGCTTCATTCTGCGGCGTGGTTGACTCCTCACCCTCATTCGCGGCACCCGCCAGCAGGGCCGGTAGTTCAGGAAGCGCGTCGTCATTTTCCAGTCTTTCGAGATAATTAAAGATGGCTTGTTTGATCAGCCAATGTGGCGTGCGATCGATTCGTGATGCTGCTGTTTTAATACGCTCGCGAGTGGCGTCATCCAGCTTAACCCCCATCGTGGTGGTTCCCATGCCGTTTACTCCTGTTGTACTGAAATACGGGTCTGATAGTTACCGAGAAATATCCACTATGTTGCAACTTTGTGCAACCGTGTTAAATGTGACTTGGTTTGCAAGCTTGGAAATGAATGAGATGTTAATAAATATGAGTCTTATGATGTGGGCTGTAAAAATTACAGAATCTTTTTCTCTGCGGTAGTTAACACTTTTAAAAGGTGCAACCGAAAAAAATGTGAGAGAGTGCAACCTACAGAAAAATGCTATCTACTCTGGATCAAATTTGATGTAAATGGTGTGTTAAATCGATTGTGAATAACCATCGCTTCCGGCAGGATACGGTCGCCCTGGTCAACATAGATATCTTTGCCACGTTCCGGCAGGGTAATAAAACGGCAAGCCACGGCATTGCTGATACATAATTTTGGAGAGTTTTGATGGCTATTAGCACACCGATGTTAGTGACATTCTGTGTCTATATTTTCGGCATGATATTGATAGGGTTTATTGCATGGCGTTCAACCAAAAACTTTGACGATTACATTCTGGGGGGACGCAGTCTGGGTCCGTTCGTGACCGCGTTATCCGCTGGGGCATCTGACATGAGCGGCTGGTTGCTGATGGGTCTGCCTGGCGCAATTTTCCTGTCCGGCATTTCAGAAAGCTGGATCGCCATCGGCCTTATTTTGGGCGCCTGGATCAACTGGAAGCTGGTGGCCGGACGTTTACGCGTACACACCGAATACAATAACAATGCGCTGACGTTACCGGATTACTTTACCGGTCGCTTTGAAGATAAAAGCCGAATTCTGCGTATTATCTCCGCGCTGGTTATTCTGCTGTTTTTCACCATCTATTGTGCTTCAGGGATTGTGGCAGGGGCGCGTCTGTTTGAAAGCACCTTTGGCATGAGCTACGAAACAGCACTGTGGGCGGGCGCGGCCGCGACGATCATTTACACCTTTATCGGTGGTTTCCTGGCAGTAAGCTGGACCGATACCGTCCAGGCCAGCCTGATGATCTTCGCCCTGATCCTGACGCCGGTGATGGTTATTATTGGTGTGGGTGGGTTCGAGGATTCGCTGGAAGTGATTAAACAAAAGAGCATTGAGAACGTGGACATGTTCAAAGGGCTGAATTTTGTTGCCATCATTTCCCTGATGGGCTGGGGTCTGGGCTACTTTGGTCAGCCGCATATTCTGGCGCGCTTTATGGCTGCAGATTCCCACCATAGCATCGTTCATGCTCGCCGCATTAGCATGGCCTGGATGATCCTGTGTCTGGCAGGTGCCGTGGCTGTGGGCTTCTTTGGTATTGCTTACTTTAACAACAACCCACAGCTTGCTGGTGCCGTTAACCAGAACGCCGAGCGTGTGTTTATTGAACTGGCGCAAATCCTGTTTAACCCGTGGGTTGCCGGTATCCTGCTGTCTGCGATCCTCGCTGCGGTTATGTCGACCCTGAGCTGCCAGCTGCTGGTGTGCTCCAGCGCAATCACCGAAGACTTGTACAAAGCATTCCTGCGTAAAAATGCCAGCCAGAAAGAGCTGGTATGGATTGGCCGCATCATGGTGCTGGTCGTGGCGCTGGTGTCTATCGCGCTGGCGGCGAACCCGGAGAACCGCGTGCTGGGTCTGGTAAGCTACGCCTGGGCGGGCTTCGGCGCGGCGTTTGGCCCTGTGGTTCTGTTCTCGGTAATGTGGTCGCGTATGACCCGCAACGGCGCGCTGGCAGGGATGATCATCGGTGCGGTGACGGTAATCGTCTGGAAGCAGTTCGCCTGGCTGGGTCTGTATGAAATTATCCCGGGCTTTGTTTTCGGCAGCATCGGTATTGTGGTCTTCAGCCTGTTGGGTAAAGCACCTTCAACTGCTATGCAGCAACGTTTTGCCGAGGCTGACGCGCATTATCACTCAGCTCCGCCATCGCGTTTACAGGCAGAATAATCTGCCTTTGTCTTCAGGCTCGCTGTGTGCGCAATACCGTTCGGTTAAGCATGTATGGAGAACGTTTTACCCTGAATTAGTTTCCGTTCACCTTATGTGCATTGCTTCTCTGATATCGCTATACCTGTGAACGTGCAAGGGAGGCTCACCGCCGCCTCCCTTGCATCCCAGGCTCCCGGCGGGAAAATCGTCGCTGCGCGAGCTATTCGTCTTATGCCGTCTGCCTGTCGGGTCGGGGCCGAGCCTGCGTCCCTGCAGGCCGTCCCCTCTGTCCGCATCCCTGCGGACAGACCCGGTCAGCCGTCAACGCCTCATCGATTTTCAGCCGGACCGGGGTCATCGCTTCAACGCTCTGACTTTCAGCTAAATCTTTTTTGCTGTTCAAATATATTCAAATAAAAGTGCAGGAGGTCAGGTGTGGCTGGTCCGGCTGAAAATTGCCGACGTGTTTCCGTAAGGCCGGGAGAGCCAGCATGGATGCTGGCTCAGGGCGCGCTTTGCAGGGATGCTACCTCGCGCCCGGCCCGGTCGCCTGGAGGAATAAACGGAGGGGACCGCGGAGCGGCAATTTTCCCGCCGGGAGCCGGGATTGTAAAGGGCGTGGCGGAGAACGCCCTTTACACGTTCACAGGAATCGGTGCTTCAGAGAAACGATGTACATGAGGTGAACGGAATCCTTTCTCTGAAATAGCATGTTCATTACCTTCGCGAATACAGGTTGATGCTTTCTGATACACAGGCGTTAACTTAATGACATTGCCGCATGTGGGGGCTTTTATTACCTACGCTGCAAGCTCGCTATAACCGTTACCCGCCTAACTGTTTACATTAAGTCATCATTCTCAAAACATTCTGCTTGAGTTTTTCTTTGCTGTAATGATAATCACTATCACTGTAATTTACTTTTCTTTTCATCAATTGACCGAGAATAACGTTTAAGGGTTCTTCGCATGTTTGTTCCATTTCTAATTATGTTGCGCGAAGGGTTAGAGGCCGCGCTGATTGTCAGCCTGATTGCTAGCTACCTGAAACGGACTCAGCGTGGTCGATGGATTGGTGTGATGTGGATTGGTGTTCTGCTGGCGGCGGCATTATGCCTGGCGTTAGGGATTTTCATCAACGAAACCACCGGTGAATTTCCGCAAAAAGAACAGGAGCTGTTTGAAGGCATCGTGGCGGTCATTGCCGTGGTGATCCTCACCTGGATGGTGTTCTGGATGCGTAAAGTTTCCCGCAACGTCAAAGTCCAGCTTGAACAGGCTGTCGATAACGCGTTGCAACGCGGTAATCATCACGGTTGGGCGCTGGTGATGATGGTCTTTTTTGCTGTTGCGCGAGAAGGGCTGGAATCGGTGTTCTTCCTGCTGGCGGCATTCCAGCAGGATGTAGGCATCTGGCCGCCGTTAGGCGCGATGCTGGGACTGGCTACCGCAGTGGTACTGGGATACCTGATTTACCTCGGCGGCATTCGCCTCAACCTCGGGGCGTTCTTTAAATGGACCAGCCTGTTCATTTTGCTGGTAGCTGCCGGTCTTGCCGCAGGGGCGATCCGCGCTTTCCACGAAGCCGGGTTGTGGAATCATTTTCAGGATGTGGCGTTTGACCTGAGCAGTGTGCTGTCGACGCATTCGCTGTTTGGCACATTGATGGAAGGCATTTTCGGCTATCAGGAAGCGCCAAGCGTTAGTGAAGTCGCTGTCTGGTTTATCTACCTGATTCCGGCGTTGATTATGTTTGCACTACCGCCGCGTTCAGGCACTACGGCATCGCGTACCGCACCTTGATAAAAACGCGATGCAGAATACTTTTTAGTTACAACATACTTATTTATAGGGATAGGTTATGACGTTTAATTTTCGCCGTAGTGCGCTGCAGTTGGGTATTGCCGCGCTGTTTGCATCCGCTTTTTCTGCACAAGCCGCCGATATTCCGCAGGTGAAAGTCACGGTTAACGACAAACAGTGTGAACCGATGACGATCACGGTTAACGCCGGGAAAACGCAGTTCATCATCCAGAACCACAGCCAGAAAGCGTTGGAGTGGGAAATTCTTAAAAGCGTTATGGTGGTTGAAGAGCGCGAAAACATTGCACCAGGTTTTAGCCAGAAAATGACCGCTAACCTGCAGCCTGGCGAATATGATATGACCTGCGGTCTGTTGACTAACCCGAAAGGCAAACTGATCGTAAAAGGCAGCGCAACGGCGGATGCCGCACAGAGCGATGCTCTGCTGAGTCTGAGCGGCGCGATTACCGAATATAAAGCCTACGTGACGGCTGAAACCGCGCAACTGGTGGCGGGCACTAAAGCCTTCACCGATGCAATTAAAGCCGGTGATGTGGAAAAAGCGAAATCCCTGTATGCGCCAACGCGTCAGCACTACGAGCGTATTGAACCGATTGCCGAACTGTTCTCCGATCTCGACGGCAGCATCGATGCGCGTGAAGATGATTATGAGCAAAAAGCCGCCGATCCTAAATTCACCGGCTTCCACCGCCTGGAGAAAGCGCTGTTTGGCGACAATACCACCAAAGGTATGGATCAGTACGCCGACCAATTAAATAGCGATGTTCTTGACCTACAAACGCGTATCAGCGAGCTGGCTTTCCCACCGTCTAAAGTTGTTGGCGGGGCAGCAGGACTGATTGAAGAAGTTGCTGCCAGCAAAATCAGTGGGGAAGAAGATCGCTACAGCCATACCGATCTGTGGGATTTCCAGGCCAACGTCGATGGCGCGCAGAAAATTGTCGATCTCCTGCGTCCTCAGTTGCAAAAATCCAATGCTGAGCTGCTGGTAAAGGTGGATGCGAACTTCAAAAAGGTTGATACCATTCTGAGCAAGTACCGTACCAAAGACGGTTTTGAGACCTATGACAAACTGACTGATGCCGATCGTAATGCGCTGAAAGGGCCAATCACGACGCTGGCGGAAGACTTGTCGCAATTACGCGGTGTTCTGGGTCTGGATTAAGCACTATGCAGCAAGATAATGAAAACGGCGTGAGCGAACCGTCACGCCGACGTTTACTGAAAGGGATGGGCGCCCTGGGTGGGGCGCTGGCGCTGGCGGGTGGGTGTCCGGTTGCCCACGCGCAAAAACCACAAAGCGCGCCGGGAACGCTGTCTCCGGATGCGCGTAGTGAAACGCAGCCGTTTTATGGTCAGCATCAGGCGGGGATCCTGACGCCGCAGCAGGCATCAATGATGCTGGTGGCATTCGATGTTCTCGCCAGCGATAAGGCCGATCTTGAGCGTTTATTCCGGTTGTTGACTAGCCGATTTGCGTTTCTGACCACCGGTGGACCTGCACCGGATACGCCCAATCCGCGTCTCCCTCCTATGGATTCAGGTATCCTCGGCGCATACATTGCGCCAGACAACCTGACGATGACGTTGTCGGTTGGTTCATCGTTGTTCGATGAACGTTATGGCCTGAAATCGCAGATGCCGAAAAAGCTGCAAAAAATGACCCGCTTCCCGAATGATTCGCTGGATGCGGCGCTGTGCCATGGCGATTTGCTGCTGCAGATTTGTGCCAACACCCAGGACACGGTCATCCACGCGTTGCGCGATATCATTAAACATACGCCCGATCTCCTCAGCGTGCGCTGGAAACGTGAAGGGTTTATTTCTGACCACGCCGCGCGCAGCAAAGGCAAAGAGACCCCGGTCAACCTGCTTGGCTTTAAAGACGGCACCGCGAATCCGGACGCTACGGATGCGAAGTTGATGCAAGACGTGGTGTGGGTGACGGATGGGCAGGGCGAACCTGCCTGGGCGCAAGGTGGCAGTTATCAGGCCGTCAGGCTCATTCAGTTCCGCGTTGAGTTCTGGGATCGTACGCCGCTGAAAGAGCAGCAAACGATTTTTGGTCGTGATAAACACACCGGCGCGCCGCTGGGCATGCAGCATGAGCATGATGTACCTGACTATGCCAGTGATCCTGAAGGTGAGGTGATTGCGCTCGACAGTCATATCCGCCTGGCAAACCCGCGCACGAAAGAGACCGACTCGAGCCTGATGATGCGTCGTGGCTACAGTTATTCGCTCGGTGTGACTAATTCTGGTCAACTGGATATGGGGCTGTTGTTTGTTTGCTATCAACACGATCTGGAAAAAGGATTTTTGGCGGTGCAGAAACGTCTGAATGGTGAAGCGCTCGAAGAGTATGTCAAACCGATTGGTGGGGGATATTTCTTTGCTTTGCCGGGTGTTAAAACTGCAGACAATTATCTGGGACAGTCTCTGCTCGAAGCCTGATGATTATGCCCCGCAGTACAGCGGGGTTTTTCCTGATATCTTGATGAAGGAACAAATTATTTTTTATGATCGGTATGCGACTGAAATAATTCTGTCATCTCTCTGCAAGAGACTGTCTCTGGTGATAAGATAGAATTTAAGTTAACAATAAGTAAAAATATTGTTGCATTAGCGAAAGGTTATGATGTAATTATAAGTAATAGCGGTAGTTCCCGGCGGTGATAGTCTTTCACTATGGAGATCGCGAATGGAAAAGTCCTGTACTGGACACATTTTTCACAGTAACAGCAGTACCTTACGCGGACGTTTCTCTTCCGGTAGCCACCTCGTCACCGCTAAATCTCTCTCTCATTCACTTCTTATCCTTGTTACTGACGCCCTGTACGGTGCGCGTAGCCGTGTGTGGCGTCTTATCCGAAAGCAAGCAATGGCTTACAAGGAAGCCAACCCTCAGATGTTCGTGCGCATAATCGTGCCGCCAACGGCGCGTGTGATGTATACCT
Organism: Citrobacter sp. KTE30; assembly: GCF_000398825.1. NCBI lineage: Bacteria > Pseudomonadati > Pseudomonadota > Gammaproteobacteria > Enterobacterales > Enterobacteriaceae > Citrobacter > Citrobacter sp. KTE30. The sequence continues at coordinate 1,543,432 of NZ_KB976055.1, forward strand.
ACAACTCAAGGTGCTATCCATGGGAAGACAAAAAGCAGTGATCAAAGCTCGTCGTGAAGCAAAACGTGTGCTGAGGCGGGATTCGCGTAGTCATAAGCAACGTGAAGATGAATCGGTCACCTCGCTTGTGCAGATGGGCGGCGTAGAAGCGATCGGTATGGCGCGTGACAGTCGCGACGCCACGCCAATCACGGCGCGGAATGAAGCTCAGGCGCACTACCTGAATGCTATCGAGAGTAAACAGCTGATCTTCGCCACCGGTGAAGCCGGGTGTGGTAAAACCTGGATCAGCGCGGCAAAAGCTGCAGAGGCTCTGATCCACAAAGACGTGGACCGGATCATTGTAACCCGTCCAGTTCTGCAAGCTGATGAAGACCTCGGCTTCTTACCTGGAGATGTTTCCGAGAAGTTCGCTCCTTATTTTCGCCCCGTGTATGACGTGCTGGTGAAACGGCTGGGAGCCTCCTTCATGCAATATTGCCTGCGACCTGAGATTGGTAAGGTGGAAATCGCGCCGTTCGCCTATATGCGTGGACGTACATTTGAAAATGCAGTGGTGATTCTTGACGAGGCTCAGAACGTCACTGCTGCGCAAATGAAGATGTTTTTAACCCGCCTCGGGGAGAATGTGACGGTGATTGTGAATGGGGATGTGACCCAGTGCGATCTACCTGCGCACGTTCGCTCAGGGCTAAGTGATGCGCTGGCCCGTTTCGAAGAAGATGATATGGTTGGGATTGTTCGTTTCAATAAAGACGATTGCGTCCGCTCGGCGCTCTGTCAGCGGACGCTCAACGCTTACAACTGATAAGTACCCCGTCTTCAAGGCCCGGGAAACCGGGCTTTGTTATTTGTGTGTTATTAAGTAAATTTTAGAAATTGAAATAGTATGCTCTGATGAAATAGAACATCGAAAACGAGTAGAAACCAGGATATCTGAAGTCGAGGGGGAACCTTGCCTGACTTGAGATATGTCAAAAGCTTGATTTATGAACTGTGGAATAGAGAACACCTTATTTTAGACTCATGCGTTTATCCAGTGATGAATGCGTCTCGCGGATCAGCGACCCGTTGAGCTCACAGCACTCAGCGGACGTTCGTGTAATGGTTCGCCAACGCGGAACGATAGCTACGCTTTTATCGAGATGTCGCATTCATCAGCCAGTTTCTGAGCTGAGTTACGACATTATGTTACATCTGATTTTGCAGAAGAATCATGATTTCCTCATTAATATGATCCAACAGGTCATACCGTCTCCGGTATTCCGCGCGTTTTTTACTGGCAAGCTCATTAAATGACTTACGCTCTACATAAATTGGCAACTTATACCAATTACCGTATGGACGACCAGCAACTGATTCCCAAAAGTCACTGTACAGGGCAACAAAGTATTTACGTTTCTTGTACCGGTATCGCCATTGCCTGAAAACATGGCTCTGTTCACTAACTGCTAAAATATTAGTGATATCACAGCAACGCATCAATGAACAAAGAACCTCAAAAACGATCCGCTTAGGGAATAGTCCATAGCAGGCTTTAGTAGCGTCACGAATAATGTCTGGGCCAATATTTTTTGGTGCCCCCTGCAGACCGCCAATAAATGCACAATGTCCTTTTTTTGACGGGATAACCGAGAAGGACAATCGGGCCACCGGGGTATTGTTAAAACTCAGAGATAACATCAGTTCTCCTTCACGATCAAAACCGCCTGAAGAACAGTGAATATCAAAATCCTCACCATTTTTTCCGGTGAAATGGACCAATAACACATCTCTGTCGGGTAATAATAACGCCTGGTGTTTCACTGGTAAACTCTGGACAAAACGGTAGTGACCAATAATGTTTTTCCTTCGATTCCATGCCAGCCCTCCTTTATGTAAATAGGGACGATGAATTTTGGCTGGTAACGTAGGTTGCATCTCCAGAATCTTATCAATTGATTTAAGGGAATGTAATTCTTGATAATACCGAATACTGGAGACAGGACTTATCATAGATCGTAAAAGATACATGAGTCGAAATTTTTTGTTCTTCCATTTGCTATGCAAAGGGCCACGTGCCAATAGAATTTGGTTAAAGAAACTTAGATATGATGTATTTTTCATAAGTATCATTATTAATTCAGGGTGTTTAAATTTATTTACGTGCAAGGTGTAAATACTGGAATCTCTGACGCTGTTTTGTTAATGCGAAACATTTTGAAAATAAATTCATGTCTGACATGCCAGTTTTGTTGATAACCATTAGGCGCTCTCTCGTTCGCATATCCTGATGAAAACAAATTTTTTTTTCATTCTACAGAGAAGAACATATATATTTGTTAAACAAAGTATACTTTACAAACATACCGATGTTCATTGAGTAAACTGGTAGGTTGACTTGTCAACCACATAACGAAGTAAATCATGTGATTCAGCGAGCCATGGGTGTTTGGAAAACGCACGACTTTGAACGTCAGGACAAATTTTGAACGATGACAGCTATCACAATTGGCTGTATTCCCGCGCAATACGCCGGTTTTCGTGGATTATTGTCAAATTGAATAACTTAAATTGGGATATACACATTCCTGACTTTCTTTCCGGATATAATGCCCAGTATATTTTTGGTAACCTTTTGTACTGAAAAGGAGTTTGCATTGTATGGTTATGAAACAGGCCCGCAAAACAATACCAAGGGGAACCTGATTCGCTGGCTGACGCACGAATAGGGTACTGCCGTTAAGAATATTTCCGGATACAGAGACTTTACCGATCGGCCGCAACATTCTCTGGTCACTCACGTTCTCAGAGAAATGCACTAGCTCGATGCCTGGTTGCAGTGCGGCAGTGTTCCGGGGGATTCACCGGTGATGAACAGTGCCAATCTGTATAAAGGTATCGGAAAAATTTTTTTGTCCGGCTTTAACCATGAACATGCAGTCAACTGTCCTGTGTACCTAAATGACGTGGTAATCTTGAATAAACAAACTCGAGTTGTTTACTCATTCATACCTGAGCGCGTGTTCCAGGGAAACGAATAAGCGTACTGAGTTTTATATTCTGCATGTACATCACCGTAAAGTGCCTGCAGGATGATTACTTTCAGACCGTGGAGGATTACGTCGGTAATGATAGTAAAGACTCTCAAATATACATAGCAACAATCCAAACCATACCGCTGAAAAACAAAATAGCTCGGAGTAATTAATAACTTCTCCAAATATAAGTATGGCAATGAGAAATTGCAAAGATGGTTCTATATACTGAGCAAGACCTGTCACAATAAGAGATGTACGATTTAGCGCTACTGCAAATAACACTAACGGAATTACTGTAACGGGAGCGGTTAATATATAAAGGAACAGAGAGATGTCAGATGATGTAGTTATACTCGAGCCAGTATAGATAAAGATGAAAAGAGCAACAGGTAGAGCCCAGAATGTTTCAAGCGTGATTGAGGTTATTGCATCGTAATGGATAAATTTTCGCGCCAGTCCGTACAATGCAAATGAAAACCCCATGATTAACGCTAGTGAAGGAAAACTGTTTGCGGAAATAATCTGATAGCCAAGACCACATACGCCGGATATTACTGCTATAAGTTGAAATAATGATGGTTTTTCTTTAAGAAAAATACAGCCAAGGCAAATGACAATAAGTGGGTTGATAAAATATCCCAGACTGGCGTCGAGTACCTTATGATTTGTTAATGCATAAATAAAAGCTGACCACGAAATTACCATTAGCAAGCCTGCTATCATGCAGGATATGAAGGAGGTTTTATCTTTCAGTAAATCGCGAAAAAACGTTCTCTTACGAAATAATAATCTTATTGGCAGTAATAGAGGTATAGACCAGAAAACTCTGTACATCAAAATTTCAGCGAGGGCTCCGCCAGATAGATATTGATAAAACAATGGGATCAGGCCCCATAATATAAATGCCAGAACAACAACTGCGGGTCCATTTCGCAGAAACTTTACCATTTATGTGTATCCTTGCTTGCCATACCGACATGTTCTTCTGAAGAGCATTGTCAACCCTTCACTCTGGCATGTACCTGCTCTTAAGAGAAACGTGTGCTGTTACAGTACTCAATCTCATTTACAGTCAGGGTGATATAAAAAACAAGGTGAAATTTATCATAATCGTATCTATAAAATGATGATAAAAATCAAGGGGAAGACTTCCGATTTGTATTGCGGGCTGGATCATCTTTCAAACGTCTGACGGGGAGTATTTGCCTTTCCCTGATTTCCTCGTCAATATCAAATAAGCACTCGTCGCAGAATTCTTTATCGAGTGAGAGCCACTGTTCAAAGACGCTCCTTTTCTTATTACACCGTGCGCATCTCTTCATCACATCATCCTTTATGCTATTTCCCTGCCGAGCTTCCAGGACAAAAGGTGTTCGCTCCTAAATAAGACAGGAATTAGATTTATAAACAATCAGTTAAATTCGTTTTAGAGATTGTGGCACAGGGACAATCATGCGGGATAATTCATTTTGCAGATCAATTTTTACGTAATCGATCGACGAAATCGATCGATGCTTACACCCCTGTATTACACACCATTCGTGATGCTGCCGGACTCACAACACCTGGCCAGCATTCCTTGCTTAAGCGCATCATTACCGGGTGCAATGCCGCGCTGGAATAAATTAAAGCGATGCTCCACCAGCTTGCTGATATCTCAGCACAACCGGGAGTATTGGCGGGCAAACTGCGCAGGACTAGGCAATGGATGATGGCTTCCGCTGCTGGTTGCTTGAGAAAGAGTAAACCGCTATGAAGGTCATTACCTGCAATCTGGACCGGAGGATCTGGCGTGATTTGTTGAAGATATCCGGCATGATAAGTCTCATGCATGCCGCTACCAGCGATAAGTAGAGCAGAAACCTTGAGCGGGGCGATATCCCCGCCATGCTGTGCAACATACGAAAAAAAAGCCCGTACTTGCGTACGAGCTCTTCTTAAAATATGGCGGTGAGGCGGGGATTGACTCGCTTCGCTCGCCCTGCGGGCAGCCTGTTCGCTGTGCTCACAGTCTGTCCAACTGGCTGCACCGCTACTCGGCCCATCCCTGGGCCTCGCCCCTACGGGGCCAGCGCAGGCGCTGTTCAAAATTGCTCCTGGCAATTTTGTGTCGAACCCCGGTCGGGGCTTCTCATCCCCGCCATGCTGTGCAACATACGAAAAAAAAGCCCGTACTTGCGTACGAGCTCTTTTTTAAATATGGCGGTGAGGCGGGGATTGACTCGCTTCGCTCGCCCTGCGGGCAGCCTGTTCGCTGCGCTCTCAGTCTGTCCAACTGGCTGCGCCAGTAGTCGAACCCCGGTCCGGGCTTCTCATCCCCGCCAGGCTATGCAATATGCGAAAAAAAAGCCCGTACTTGCGTACGAGCTCTTCTTAAAATATGGCGGTGAGGCGGGGATTCGAACCCCGGATACGTTGCCGTATACACACTTTCCAGGCGTGCTCCTTCAGCCACTCGGACACCTCACCATATTGTTGTTCCTGTGCTACCGGAACGGGCGCTAATGTAGGGGAAACACAGCCCCGTCGTCAATCAACTTTTTGAAAAAAATGTGCATTTACACAAACTTCAAGCAACATGGAGCATAAATAAGCGGGAATTGTTTTTTTTGCCAGCATCCTAAAATTTGCTACTCTGATGTTCCCTCGGAAAATGATGATAATAAGTGCGAGAAAGTTCCGCACAACAATGTTCAGGAGATAATGTGGATATAATTTTCTATCACCCAACATTCGATACGACCTGGTGGATTAATGCGTTGGCAAAGGCAATACCTGGTGCAAACGTACGTGAGTGGAAAGCGGGTGATAATGCACATGCTGACTATGCGCTGGTCTGGCATCCGCCGGTTGAAATGCTCGCAGGACGAAAATTAAAAGCCGTATTTGCGCTAGGCGCGGGCGTCGATTCTATTCTCAGTAAACTCAATGCTCATCCGGAAATGTTGGATGCGTCGATCCCGCTTTTCCGTCTGGAAGATACGGGTATGGGCCTGCAAATGCAGGAATATGCGGTCAGTCAGGTGCTGCACTGGTTTCGTCGCTTTGATGATTATCAGGCATTGAAAAATCAGGCGAAATGGCAACCGTTGCCAGAATATACTCGTGAGGAGTTTACCGTCGGGATCATGGGAGCAGGGGTATTGGGCGCAAAAGTTGCCGAAAGCCTGCAAGCATGGGGATTCCCACTGCGCTGCTGGAGCCGTTCGCGTAAATCCTGGTCTGGCGTGGAAAGCTTCGCCGGTACTGAGGAACTGGGCGCGTTTTTGAGCCAAACTCGTGTGCTTATCAACCTCCTGCCTAATACGGCAGAAACCGTAGGTATTATTAACGCTGATTTACTTAGCCAATTGCTGGATGGCGCCTACGTACTGAACCTGGCGCGTGGCGTTCATCTCAATGAAGACGATCTTCTGGCATCGCTGGACAGCGGCAAGGTGAAAGGTGCCATGCTGGATGTCTATAGCCGTGAACCGCTGCCGGAAACCAGTCCTCTGTGGAAACATCCGCGTGTGGCAATGACGCCGCATATTGCCGCGGTAACGCGCCCGGCGGAGGCGGTGGACTATATCTCCCGCACGATTTTGGATCTTGAGAGCGGGAAATCCGTTACGGGTCAGGTCGATCGCGTTCGGGGATACTAATGCTAACCCGGCGGATGCCGGGTTTCAGCTAATAAATAGCGGCGATACCTGCTATCCTTGACGAAAAATGACTACAGGAGAGAGTTATGTATCCCGTTGACCTGCATATGCATACCGTCGCCAGCACCCACGCCTACAGCACCTTAAGTGATTACATCGCTGAAGCCCGTCGCAAAGGCATCAAGCTGTTTGCTATTACCGATCATGGACCGGACATGGCGGACGCGCCTCACCACTGGCACTTTATCAATATGCGTATTTGGCCACGTGTTGTAGATGGCGTAGGGATCCTGCGCGGCATTGAGGCGAATATTAAGAATATTGAAGGCGAAATTGACTGTTCAGGTCCGATGTTTACCTCTCTGGACCTCATTATTGCGGGCTTCCATGAGCCAGTTTTTGCACCTCACGATAAAGAAACCAATACCCAGGCAATGATAGCCACGATGGCCAGCGGTAATGTGCACATCATTAGCCATCCGGGAAATCCCAAGTATCCGGTTGATATTACTGCAATTGCCCAGGCGGCGGCAAAGTACCAGGTTGCACTGGAAATCAATAACTCTTCGTTTTTGCATTCGCGTAAGGGCAGTGAGGATAATTGTCGTGCGGTTGCTGCGGCTGTGCGCGATGCTGGCGGCTGGGTGGCGTTAGGGTCGGATTCACATACTGCTTTCACGCTGGGAGAATTTGGCGAATGCCGTAAAATCCTGGATGATGTTAATTTCCCTGAAGACAGAATTTTAAACGTCACACCTAAACGCCTGTTGGCGTTTCTGGAATCGCGAGGCATGGAGCCGATCGCGGAATTTGCTGAACTGTAATTGTTACTAACTGGAATATATCAATGAACGAGTTTTCTATCCTGTGTCGTGTACTGGGCTCGCTGTTTTATCGCCAACCGCAGGACCCTTTACTGGTTCCCCTGTTTACCTTAATTAGTGAAGGTAAACTGTCCGCCAACTGGCCGTTGGAACAGGACGAACTGCTCACTCGTCTGCAGAAGAGCTGCGATATGCCCCAACTGGCTGCAGATTACAACGCGCTGTTTGTCGGTGAAGAGTGTGCTGTGCCGCCTTATCGTAGCGCCTGGGTAGAAGGGGCGAAAGAATCGGATGTTCGTGCATTTCTTTCTGCCCGCGGCATGCCGCTGGCAGATACGCCGGCAGATCACATTGGTACGCTGTTGCTGGCGGCTTCATGGCTTGAAGACCAGTCTGCGGAAGATGAAAGTGAGGCGCTTGATACCTTGTTTGTAGACTACCTGCTGCCCTGGTGTGGTACGTTCCTTGGCAAAGTTGAGGCGCACGCAAACACGCCGTTCTGGCGTACCATGGCGCCGCTAACACGTGATGCTATTAGTGCAATGTGGGACGAATTGCAGGAAGATACTGACGAATAAATGTGATTTAAATCACTTTAAACTGCAACGCAAATTATATGCTTGCATAAATTGTGTGCACGATCTCATTCCTATGCCGTTTTTCTGCTAAGATACGCGGCATGAACATACTTCTCTCAATTGCAATCACAACGGGCATTCTCTCTGGGATCTGGGGATGGGTGGCCGTTTCTCTTGGCTTACTCAGTTGGGCTGGCTTTCTGGGTTGCACGGCCTATTTCGCCTGCCCGCAAGGTGGGCTAAAAGGACTGTGGATCTCGGCGTGTACGCTGCTAAGCGGTGTGGTGTGGGCGTTGGTGATTATTAACGGTAGCGCGCTTGCCCCGCATATGGACATTATTGGTTATGTCATGACGGGAATTGTCGCGTTTCTGATGTGTATCCAGGCAAAGCAATGGTTGCTTTCATTTGTACCGGGCACGTTTATTGGCGCATGTGCAACATTTGCAGGGCAGGGCGACTGGCGACTGGTTGTACCGTCACTGGTACTGGGCCTGGTATTCGGCTATGCGATGAAAAACAGTGGTCTGTGGCTGGCATCTCGCCGTGAAAATCGAATATCGCCGACGCTGACCAGTAAATAAAAAAGCGTGAGGGTTTTCCTCACGCTTTTTATGCAGTAAAGATCCATCAGGATTCTGGCGGTACCGACATATGGCGGTATTTAACCAGAATGTCATTATCAACTTGTTTCTTATCCTGCAAATCCCACAATCCGCGATCGATGCCGTCATTAATTAAGAAGATAACGCCTGTTTCAATCGCTGACATCAGACAAAGCATAACCGGTTCGTTAGAGGTGTAGCCAATTTCACCTTCCAACAGACGCTGGTAGTCAATAAAGCGGAACACTCCAGCCTGTACTTCATAAGACAAAATGGTTTTACTGGTGTTCACTGACGACAGGATCTCACCGGTGCTGACGTTAACTACGCGCAGGTTTACCGCTATCTGGTCGAGCTGGTATTGCGTATCGGCGCCAATACCGAAATAACGCGCACCGACACCACCCGATTTAACGTTGCTTTCATAACCGATAATTGACCCTTCCACCATGACGTTTGCCGCGGTCAGGGACTGTAGCGGGATCCGGTTATTAATCGCAACCGTACCGTTTTCCTGAGCCGCACGAATGATTTTACGTTCGTTCAGCAAGTTCTGTAGCCCCTGACGTTCCAGAGGGACGAACCAACGAGAATCTTTCAATGCGGTGACAAGCATAGCCGTGGCGCTTTGCGGGACGGCGGTAGAGAAGTTACTTGCCGGGTAAGGTTTAAATTGGCCAGTCTCATCCTGAATGTTGTATACCGACACAAAGATCTTACCTGTAGGCATAGGCAGATGCGTCAAATCTTTATAGCTTTGGGCCCGGGGCATTAATGTCGGCTTAGCGGCTTCTTGAGGCGGAGCTGTTAAACATCCGCTGAGTAAAATTACTGCCACCATGATAAGTAAGCGCTGCATGATTTTTTCCTTTCGTGGCTATAATTTAAAAATCGGTCGACTGATTTTGTAAACCCGACACTTCAATAGTCGACGTTCTCCCCGTTTTCCTGTCCGTGACATTCAGTTGCAGTTGCCCATCCCGGTTGGCGATATCAACGATAAAATCGCTGGTTACCATCCTCCCCGGTTTACCGGTATTGATATTGGTGAGCAAGCCACCGAGTATTTGTGACTGTATTGCCTGGGTAAAGTTATCCAGTGCTGATGGGGTTTCAATCCCGTAATCGCCAGCACTCGGATCCTTATACGAGTTTTGCGCCTGAGCGCTGTTCAGTAAAAAAGAGCCGTTGTTTGGGTTGCCACCAAAGTTAGGGTTGCGGAACTGGAACGTCATATTTCCGGCCCAACTTAATGGTGAAATCAGCATGAGTAAAACCACTGCATGTTTGACACGCATGAAAGCCTCCGGACAAAATCATGTTTTAGAATTCATCGCGCGCTAAATCGCTCGTACTTAATAGCGTTTGATCTATTTGCCGACGATTTAATGCTTCCTCAGTTTCTGCCAATGCGAAGACCACAATTTTGTCGAAGTCTCTTTTCGTCGGGAATAAAAAAGTCTGGAAGATAACGTCCTGATTGACAGTTATGGTGATCCAACTTCCCCAACGTGCACTGGGCCTTTCATTAATGGTTAAGTTTCCTGTGTACTTACTTTCCCACTTGTCACTAAAGGCACGATAAAAATCATGGCCAATGGAAGAGACAGTGTGGTCAGTCAACAGTCCGGGAACCTCCACCTCTACAGCAGCGTGTAGATTCCCGGCAGCAAGGAACAAATTTGCTGCCACAATCCAGGACAAATAGCTTTTCATGGCTTTATCGCCTGAGGTTATCATTGGCCCACGAGACCGCCTGCGTACGATTTTTGACAGCTATCTTTTTGAAAAGATTATAAAGATGTGTTTTAACCGTATTTTCACTAATAAATAGTGAACGCGCGATTTCAATATTTGAGGCGCCAATACGCAGTTTATTAAGGATCTCTTTTTCACGGTGCGTAAGTAATGCCGACTCCGTGCTGTTATAGCGGTAGTTCCCGGAATGCGTGATCAGGTAGCTGGCGAGCTTTTGTGAAAAGTAGCATTCGCCACGCAATACACCTTGCAATCCGCTGACGACACGCTGCTCATCTTCCGTTGCGTAGAATACGCCATTGATATGCGGCCAGTTTTCAATATCCCGATAAGGATAATCATCTGGGGTATTCAACAATAACGTCTTTATATTGTTGTTTTTTCTGCTCAAATTATCTTGCCAGTAATGGATCAGTTTTTTGTCTGCCTCCATCATGTCCAGTAGAACAATGCAGCTGGAGGAAATATCATCCAGAGAACGTTGAATATTATGTAGTTTTCCGGTTAACGCCAGCGATTGTTTTAAATGCTGTAATAACGCAGTTGCCTGCAGGGATGGTTTAGTGATCAACAATAATGTATGACCATGAATACTATGGACTTCATTAAACATGATGAAACTCCACTTTTTTAGTCGCACACCTGACAGCTGTCTCTACTAAAATAGAGGCACCAGAAGTACTGACAGATGTTGCACTGCTGTGTAGAAATAAAATATCGACCCAACGGGGTGAAAATATTAAAACAAATGGACTTCAACTGATTTCAATCTAGCTATTACAAATCTTAAAGCAAGTGTTAAACATGTTACAGAATGTAAATTTATATATTAAAATGTGATTTTAGGGTTTTTTAGAAGTTTAGATTTGATAGTAAAGTTGTACATTTTGGCGATACTGCATAGATTTAAAAAATCATACAAATTATAATATGGTATTGATTATTAAGAATTAAATTTATGCTTAGATGGTTTTTGATTTCTAATGAATTCCGATCTTTTTGTCTCACTCTAAGTTGAACAATTTTAGATAGAAAAAAATGACGCTTGTCACGACTTGTACTGCTAACTATCGAAGTACCTCGCTACGAGGCCCAGAAAACGCGGAAAACGAGTTTTTTTTGTTACTGCATAGAAATTCATTCACCGGGTTAAAAAAGAAATGAAATCCAGAGCTGTAACGGTATTGTTCGCTGTTAATTAGTACTTTGGGGTGAATCTGAATATAAAAATACAACTGGCGGGTGAGTTATTTAAAATGTTTCCGCAGACATACTCTTCATCGTAACGTGGCGTTAACAAATGTAAGTCATGTTAACAACAATTTGAGTGGTAATTAATTTAACTTCATGTACGACCAGGTCCAGGGTGACAACATGAAAAACAAGTTGTTATTTATGATGTTTACAATGCTGGGTGTGCCTGGGATTGCAGCCGCGACTACAAGTTATGATTTAGCTAATTCAGAATATAACTTTGCGGTAAATGAATTAAGTAAGTCTTCATTTAATCAGGCAGCCATTATTGGTCAGGTTGGCACTGCGAACAGTGCAAATACCCGCCAGGGGGGCTCGAAGTTATTGTCAGTCATTTCGCAAGAAGGTTCTGGTAATCGAGCGAAAACAGACCAGACGGGATCATATAACTTTGCATATATTGATCAAACGGGTAGTTCCAATGATGCGAGTATTAAACAAGGTTCATACGGTAATACGGCGGTAATTATCCAGAAAGGCTCTGGTAATAAAGCCAATATTACCCAGTACGGTACACAAAAAACAGCAGTTGTGGTGCAGAGACAGTCGCAAATGGCAATTCGCGTGACTCAACGCTAATCCATTAACGACGTTTAAATCAATCCGATGGGGGTTTACCATGAAACTTTTAAAAGTGGCAGCATTCGCAGCAATCGTAGTTTCTGGCAGTGCTCTGGCTGGTGTTGTTCCGCAATGGGGCGGCAATCATCATGGTGGTGGCAGTAATTATGGCCCAGACTCTTCACTGAGTATCTACCAATATGGGTCAAACAACTCTGCAAGTGCTCTGCAAAGTGATGCGCGTAAATCAGATGTCACCATCACACAACACGGGCGTGGCAACGGAGCTGTTGTTGGTCAGGGTGCTGATGACAGTACCATTAGCCTGAAACAGACCGGCTTCCAGAACAGTGCCACTATCGATCAGTGGAATGCAAAAAATGCTGATATTAGCGTGACCCAGTTCGGTGGCCGTAACGGTGCGTTGGTTAATCAGACAGCCTCTGACTCCAATGTGCTGATTCAGCAGGTTGGCTTTGGTAACAACGCTACAGCTAACCAACACTAATTCAGTTTTCTGACTGATAATAAACAGGGCGTGAGCCCTGTTTTTTTTTCGGGAGAATATGATGCATACGCTATTACTCATTGCCGCGCTGGCAAATCAAATAACATTCAATACAACTCAGCAAGGTGATATGTACACCATTATTCCTCAGGTGACGTTAACTCAACCGTGCGTATGTGAGGTACAAGTCCTTGCCATACGTAAAGGGTCCAGGGGACAAAGCCAATCGCAGCAGAAAACAAGCCTTTCGGTCCCCGCTAATCGGCCGATTGAATTAACTAAACTGAGTTTTAATATTTCACCTGAGGATTCGGTCAAGATTATCGTTACCGTTTCGGATGGGCAGTCTCTGCATCTGTCTCAGCAATGGCCAGACTCAAACAGTCACCCATGATTTTTTTGATGTATTTGCATTAAGGGTGTGGCTGGGAATGCACTGCTGTTCTATGAATATAGAGACGTGTGAACGTTTTAATTTGATCGTTAATCACAGCGGCGAAGGATCATTTCGATCCCTCAAGGATGGCTAATCATTGAGGAACCCTTATGTGTACATTATTAAAGCGTTTTTTAAGTATCAGCTTGTGCAGCATTTCTCTTTTTACCCTCCCCGCAATGGCGCAACAAATCTCAACCGGCGGGGTTATTCATTTTCGCGGTGCAATAGTTGAATCACCTTGCGATGTTAACGCTCGGCAGCAGCAAATTGAATTGTCATGTATGCGCGACGGCACCACCCGTAATAGTCTCTACAATCAGCAACAGGTCGCGAATGCCCCTCAAAATGTGCAGCAAATTGCCACAGTCAAAATGCACTATCTCAATGAACAGAAAAACATGGCAATTCTTAACATTGAATATAAATGAATCATTCCGGCGTACATATGCACACGTTTGGTTAAAAAGTGAGATTTCCGGGAAAACCCTGCTGTACACTTAACAAATAGTGTTTGGTCAGGGGGAACTTATGCAATCACGTGTTCATGTGTTACATGGCGATATTACGACGATCGCTGTTGATGTGATTGTCAATGCGGCGAATCCATCGCTATTGGGCGGAGGTGGCGTCGATGGAGCGATTCATCGCGCTGCAGGGCCTGCGTTGCTGGCGGCCTGCAAACAGGTTATCCAGCAACAGGGCGAATGCCCAACCGGTCATGCGGTTATCACCCTGGCGGGAAACTTGCCCGCCAGAGCAGTGATCCACACCGTGGGGCCCGTATGGCAGGGTGGCGATCATCATGAAGCTGAACGCCTCGAAGAGGCTTACTTTAATAGCTTGCAACTGGCCTTAGCCAATGGCTATCAGTCCATTGCTTTTCCCGCGATTAGCACCGGGGCTTATGGTTATCCCCGCGCTGCAGCGGCAGAGATCGCGGTGAAAACGGTATTGAAATTTATCACCCGACGTGCGCTTCCCGATCAAATATACTTCGTGTGCTTTGATGAAGAAAACGCTCGGCTATATAAGAGATTACTTACCCAGCAAGGCGATGAACGCACGGACTGATATGACGCGACTTGAGCGTGCCATCACGCCACTATGCGTAAACCACCCGGGAGAATGCGGCATTCTGACGTTGGATGACAGTCTGGATGCATTTGCTGCTCGCTATCGGTTGACGGAAATGGCGGAACGTACCCTGGATGTTCAGTATTACATCTGGGAAAGCGACATGTCCGGGCTATTGCTATTTTCCGTTTTGCTGGCCGCGGCGAAGCGGGGCGTCCGGGTGCGTTTGTTGCTGGATGATAACAACACGCCAGGTCTGGATGATACGCTGCGTTTGCTGGACAATCACCCTAATATAGAAATCCGTCTGTTTAATCCCTTTTCCTTTCGTATCCTGCGTGCACTGGGCTATTTAACCGATTTTGCCCGGTTGAATCGACGTATGCACAATAAAAGTTATACCGCTGACGGCGTCGTAACTCTCGTGGGCGGGCGAAATATCGGCGATGCCTATTTTGGTACAGGCGAACAACCGCTGTTTTCCGATCTGGATGTTATGGCTATCGGGCCGGTGGTCCAGGATGTTGCAGATGACTTTGAGCGTTACTGGCACTGCCGCTCGGTTTCAACATTGCAAAACGTACTTGAGGTGGCTGAGCCAGCTTCAACGCAAAAAATCGAACTTCCAGAATCCTGGTATAACGATGACATCACGCGTCGCTATCTACATAAGCTGGAAACCAGCCAGTTTATGACCCACCTCGATCAGAGATCGCTACCGCTGATTTGGGCGAGAACGCGCTTGCTGAGTGATGATCCCGCAAAAGGAGAGGGGAAAGCGCCGCGCCACTCACTATTACCGCAGCGTTTGTTTGACGTGATGGGATCTCCCACCGAGCGTATTGATATTATTTCCGCCTACTTTGTACCAACTCGCGCCGGTGTGGCGCAGCTCCTGAGACTGGTGAGAAAAGGCGTTAAGATCGCGATTTTAACTAATTCTCTGGCGGCGAATGATGTCGCAGTCGTTCACGCAGGCTATGCACGCTGGCGAAAAAAGCTCTTGCGCTACGGTGTGGAGTTATACGAGCTCAAACCAACCCGCGATCGCGTTTCAGCAGTACATGACCGGGGATTAACCGGTAATTCAGGCTCCAGCCTGCATGCGAAAACCTTCAGTATTGACGGTTGTAAAGTGTTTATCGGCTCGCTTAATTTTGATCCCCGTTCAACGCTGCTCAATACGGAAATGGGGTTTGTGATTGAGAGTGAAGTACTGGCCGAGTTGATTCATAAACGTTTTATGCAAAGCCAGCGTGAAATGGCCTGGCAACTACGTCTTGATCGGTGGGGAAGACTCAATTGGGTCGACAGACTTTCTGGCAGTGAACAGGTACTGAAAAAAGAACCCGCCACAGGATTCTGGAAGCGGGTTCTGGTAAAGCTGGCGTCCGTGTTACCCATTGAGTGGTTGCTCTGAACCACACAATGATTGACGGAAAACTAACCGGCCACGGCCTTGTTTTTATCCTGCCTGACGGCTGGTTTACCCGAAAAGAGAAACTTCAGCACCGGGATCCGTAAATGGATTTCGTACAGTATTACCGCAATCCCGACCACAAACAGTAGACCGCAGAGAAAGCCCAGCAAATTCGACTTGATATGCGGTGTGATGTAAGCGCCAAAAAACAGCGTTAACGGATGATGCACCAGATAGATAAACAGAGATGCGTTGACAAAATAGGTCACGCGGGCTGACTGGAAATTCAGCAAACGGTGACCAAGTGAAAAGACGACGTTCACCATCCACAGGCCCATGACCATGGTAATAACATATTCGGTTTCATACATCCAGGCATCGCCGTTGCCGTAACGTTGATTGAGCAGGTATGCGACAAATGCGCATGCGGCGCCTAGTGTGCAGCCGCGCGATGGCGTGGTAAACAGGGCTTTCAGATTAGGATTGATAAACGCCAGCGCACCGAGCATAAAGAAAGGCACATAGAACAGCGTTTGCATAACGACAAAATTGAACATACCGTCGCTTAGAATCGAAGGATAAAGGATAAAAATCGTCCTTCTGACGGCGGCATAACCGAAACCCAGCACTGCAAAAATCAGCGTTAACTTCGTCATTGACACCGCAGGCGCGCTGCCGACGTCACTTTGCGTCAATCTGTGTTTCATCTGGGTAAACACCCACATGCTCAGGGTTGTTAACACCACGAGAACCAGTAAAAACCACAGATGGGAAATCAGCTCCCAGGCCAGCGCGTTGTATTTATCGTAGCCGCTGAGGGTATGCCAGCTGTCTGCTTTCCCTTTCACGTATTGCAGCATGATAAATTGCGGCAGCGTAAGCAGTGGAATCGCGGTCAGCATAGGGATCCCCACGCGTTCTACACGCACTTTCCACCAGCGCTTTAACGGATAGCGTAGAAATAGCATGTAGGAAAAATAACCCGAAATGACAAAGAAGACTTGCATGCGAAAAGCATGGATAAAGTCATTGAACAAGGTCAACCACCACGATGGTTCTGCGCTGTTCACGTGCCATGTGTGGGTGGAGTAGATCAATGAAATATGAAACGGGATCCCTAACAACATTAGCCAGGCACGGATGGAGTCAAGAAAATATTCGCGTGGTGGTGATACAGAGCTCATAGACAGTTATGTATTCTCAGACTTTTCGTCTTATCCCTAAGACGAATAATGGTTACATTCGAGGGCAACCCTACACGAAGTCTAACAACCTGTCTCCAGGATAAGCACGCAAAGTGAAAACAGGCAGACGAACCTGCTTAAACCATGAGCCAGCGCGCGAACAATACAGGGATTCAGTTGTCGGAATACCCGATTATCCATTAAAATGGATCGGATCAATATAAGCACACAAAGGGGGAAGTGCTTACTAATTATGAAACATAAACTACAAATGATGAAAATGCGTTGGTTGGGTGCAGCAGTCATGTTAACGCTGTACACATCATCAAGCTGGGCATTCAGCATTGATGATGTTGCAAAACAAGCTCAATCCTTAGCCGATAAAGGCTATGAGGCGCCAAAAAGTAACTTGCCCTCCGTTTTCCGCGACATGAAATATGCGGATTATCAGCAGATCCAGTTTAATCGCGATAAAGCCTACTGGAGCAATCTCAAGACCCCATTTAAGCTCGAGTTCTACCACCAGGGTATGTACTTCGACACGCCGGTCAAAATCAACGAAGTGACCGCTACTGCGGTGAAAAGAATCAAATACAGCCCGGATTACTTTAATTTCGGCGATGTTCAGCATGATAAAGACACGGTAAAAGATCTCGGTTTCGCCGGGTTCAAAGTGCTGTATCCGATCAACAGCAAAGATAAAAACGACGAAATCGTCAGCATGCTCGGTGCCAGCTATTTCCGTGTTCTGGGTGCAGGCCAGGTCTACGGCCTTTCTGCGCGCGGTCTCGCGATTGATACCGCTCTGCCTTCTGGTGAAGAATTTCCCCGCTTTCGTGAGTTTTGGATCGAGCGTCCGAAACCAACTGATAAACGTTTAACCATTTATGCCTTACTGGATTCTCCGCGTGCAACCGGAGCGTATCGCTTTGTCATCATTCCTGGTCGTGACACGGTAGTCGATGTTCAGTCCAAAGTTTATTTGCGCGACAAAGTGGGCAAACTTGGTGTGGCACCGTTAACCAGTATGTTCCTGTATGGACCGAACCAGCCTTCTCCGACGACTAACTATCGTCCAGAACTGCATGACTCTAACGGTTTGTCCATCCACGCTGGCAACGGCGAATGGATTTGGCGTCCGCTGAATAACCCGAAACATCTCGCGGTGAGCAGCTTTGCTATGGAAAATCCGCAAGGTTTCGGTCTGTTGCAGCGTGGCCGTCAGTTCTCGCGTTTTGAAGACATCGACGATCGTTACGATCTGCGCCCGAGCGCCTGGATCACGCCAAAAGGCGATTGGGGCAAAGGTAAGATTGAGTTAGTTGAAATTCCAACTAACGATGAAACGAACGATAACATCGTTGCGTACTGGACCCCGGATCAGCTGCCTGAAGCCGGTAAAGAAATGAACTTTAAATATACCCTGACGTTCACGCGTGATGAAGACAAGCTTCATGCGCCTGATAACGCCTGGGTACAGCAGACACGTCGTTCTACCGGTGATGTTAAACAGTCCAATCTCATTCGTCAGCCTGACGGTACCATCGCGTTTGTGGTGGACTTTTCCGGCACCGATATGAAAAAGCTGCCGCAGGATACGCCGGTTACTGCACAAACCAGTATTGGTGACAACGGTGAAATCGTTGAAAACACCGTGCGCTACAACCCGGTCACTAAAGGTTGGCGTTTGGTATTGCGCGTGAAAGTGAAAGACGTGAAGAAAACCACTGAAATGCGTGCTGCCCTGGTCAATGCAGATCAGACGCTGAGTGAAACCTGGAGCTACCAGTTACCTGCCAATGAATAAGACAACTGAGTATATTGACGCAATGCCGCTTTCGGATATCGAAAAAGCGGCACTGCCGAAAACTGACATCCGCGCCGTTCATCAGGCGCTGGATGCTGAGCATCGTACGTACTCGCGCGAAGATGATTCACCGCAGGGTTCTGTAAAAGCTCGTCTTGAGCAAGCATGGCCGGATTCTCTGGCTAAAGAGCAGTTGGTTAAGGACGATGAGGGGCGCGATCAGTTACAGGCGATGCCAAAAGCAACACGTACCTCTATGTTCCCCGATCCCTGGCGTACCAACCCGGTTGGGCGTTTTTGGGATCGTCTGCGTGGGCGTGATGTGACACCGCGTTATCTTTCGCGTTTGACGAAAGAAGAACAAGAGAGCGAGCAAAAATGGCGTACCGTAGGCACCATCCGCCGCTATACGCTGTTGATCTTAACGCTGGCGCAAACGGTCGTTGCAACCTGGTATATGAAGACGATCCTTCCTTATCAGGGGTGGGCATTCATTAATCCTGCAGACATGATGGGGCAGGATTTGTGGGTCTCCTTTATGCAACTGCTGCCCTACATGCTCCAGACCGGCATTCTTATTTTGTTTGCCGTACTTTTCTGTTGGGTATCAGCGGGGTTCTGGACCGCGCTGATGGGCTTCCTGCAATTGCTGATTGGACGGGATAAGTACAGTATCTCGGCCTCAACGGTCGGGGATGAACCGTTGAATCCTGAACACCGTACGGCGTTGATTATGCCTATCTGTAACGAGGACGTTGATCGCGTATTCGCGGGACTTCGCGCCACGTGGGAGTCGGTCAAAGCAACGGGCAACGCTGAGCATTTCGATGTTTACATTCTGAGCGACAGCTACAATCCTGATATCTGCGTGGCAGAACAAAAAGCGTGGATGGAGCTGATTGCCGAAGTGCAGGGCGAAGGACAGATTTTCTACCGCCGTCGTCGTCGTCGCGTGAAGCGTAAAAGCGGCAACATTGATGACTTCTGCCGTCGCTGGGGAAATCAGTACAGCTACATGGTTGTGCTGGATGCGGATTCAGTGATGAGCGGTGACTGTCTGAGCGGCCTGGTGCGCCTGATGGAAGCGAATCCGAATGCCGGGATTATCCAGTCTTCGCCGAAGGCTTCCGGTATGGATACGCTGTATGCGCGCTGTCAACAGTTTGCGACCCGTGTTTATGGGCCGCTGTTTACTGCCGGGCTTCACTTCTGGCAGTTAGGCGAATCACACTACTGGGGCCACAACGCAATTATCCGCGTGAAGCCGTTTATCGAGCACTGTGCGCTCGCGCCGTTACCGGGCGAAGGTTCGTTTGCGGGATCGATTCTCTCCCATGACTTCGTGGAAGCGGCCTTGATGCGTCGCGCTGGCTGGGGCGTGTGGATTGCCTACGATCTGCCGGGCTCTTATGAAGAGCTACCGCCGAA
The DNA here is from genome assembly GCF_000398825.1 of Citrobacter sp. KTE30. Classification (NCBI taxonomy): domain Bacteria; kingdom Pseudomonadati; phylum Pseudomonadota; class Gammaproteobacteria; order Enterobacterales; family Enterobacteriaceae; genus Citrobacter; species Citrobacter sp. KTE30. The sequence goes on from NZ_KB976055.1 coordinate 1,563,536, forward strand.
CCTGCTGGATGAACTCAAGCGTGACCGTCGCTGGTGCCACGGCAACCTGATGAACTTCCGTCTGTTCCTGGTTAAGGGGATGCACCCGGTTCACCGTGCGGTGTTTCTGACTGGTGTGATGTCCTATCTGTCCGCGCCGCTGTGGTTTATGTTCCTCGCGCTTTCTACCGCATTGCAGGTGGTACATGCGTTGACGGAACCGCAGTACTTCCTGCAACCGCGTCAGCTATTCCCGGTATGGCCGCAATGGCGACCTGAACTGGCGATCGCGCTGTTTGCTTCAACGATGGTGCTGTTGTTCCTGCCGAAGTTGCTGAGTATTTTGCTCATCTGGTGTAAAGGGACGAAAGAGTACGGTGGGTTCATCCGCGTTACGCTGTCGCTGCTGCTGGAGGTTCTGTTCTCCGTGCTGCTGGCACCGGTGCGCATGCTGTTCCATACCGTCTTCGTCGTGAGCGCTTTCCTCGGTTGGGAAGTGGTGTGGAATTCGCCGCAGCGCGATGACGATTCCACCCCATGGGGTGAAGCGTTTATGCGTCACGGTTCTCAGTTACTGTTGGGGCTGGTGTGGGCTGTGGGTATGGCCTGGCTGGATCTGCGTTTCCTGTTCTGGCTGGCACCGATTGTCTTCTCGCTGATCCTGTCGCCGTTTGTTTCCGTGATTTCCAGTCGTTCCACGGTGGGGTTACGTACCAAGCGCTGGAAGCTGTTCCTGATCCCGGAAGAGTATTCCCCGCCGCAGGTGCTGGTGGATACCGACACTTATCTGGTGATGAACCGTAAACGTACGCTGGACGATGGCTTTATGCATGCGGTGTTTAACCCGTCGTTTAACGCACTGGCCACGGCCATGGCGACTGCACGCCACCGCGCCAGCAACGTGCTGGAGATTGCACGCGATCGCCATGTGGAGCAGGCGCTGAACGAAACGCCGGAGAAACTGAATCGCGATCGCCGACTTGTATTGTTGAGCGATCCGGTGACCATGGCACGTTTACATTTTCGCGTCTGGAATTCACCTGATAAGTATTCTTCGTGGGTGAACTACTATCAGGGATTGACTCTGAATCCGTTGGCGCTCAGGAAAAAATAAGCGTTCTGTAACGTGAAAATACCGGCCTGGTGCCGGTATTTTTTTATATTGAATAGAATGAGTCGTGAGGTAGCAGGTGCGAATATTGGCTGTAGGAATAATGATCTTCTTCCTGAGCGGATGCGGCAGCATTATTAGTCGTACCATCCCAGGGCAAGGACACGGAAATCAATACTATCCTGGCGTGCAATGGGATGTTCGGGACTCGGCATGGCGCTACGTCACGATCCTCGATCTGCCATTTTCGCTGGTGTTTGATACGTTGCTGCTGCCGCTCGACATACATCATGGACCTTACGAGTAATTATCGCTCATCCCATTCATCGGCTGCGGTCTGCCCCTCTTCGGTATCAAGGGGAGGTTCCAGCTGGAATTCACCTTCATCCCATTCGTGAAGCGTATTTTCTTCCTGCCACTCCTGGCGAATTTCAATTTCATCATAGTCGCCATCAAAAACGCTCTGAGCCGCTTCTCCGCTCAGCATTGGTAGACATTCACCATCTACATCATCCTCGTCAGCAAAGAATTCCGCCTGCCACATAATGTCGCCATCCTGTAGCACGTATTTTTGGATGCTTAGCTGTTGAACGCTGGCATCGTCTGACTCAAGGTCAGGGTTATCAGCCAGAAACACTTCACGAGCCGCATCAATAGCCTCTTCCAACGTGGCATAAAAATTCATGTCATTCTTTGCCATATTTCTTCTCCTAAGGCGAACAATAAAGGGGGATGATTCAATCTATAGACGGCGATCCGCAGAGCGTCAAACCCGTTAGCTGCGTGGCTAACTCAATCAGATGATTACTGCCTGCAATGCCAACGAGAGCAGGTGAAAGTAACTTCGGTAGTTTATGAAAAAATTTACATTGGCAGATACTGAAGCCTACGTAATATCAGGAAAAAAATTCAAGAAAAAAGAGTAATGTATGTGGTTTGCAATGCAGTAATGAAAATCAAATAAATAAAATCTGGCGTTATATTAGAAAATCTTCAGTTTTAAACACCATTTTTTATGTGTTTTAGAGGGGGGATGCGAGCGCTTATGAATTAATATTGCATAACTCAATCAAAGTAAAGGAGAAAATTAATGCCCAATACGGAAGTGTTGCAGAGGTAATCAATGAAAGTGGCTAAACTTAGTGGTGTCTCTGGAAGTGACAAAGTGTCTTTTGTGTATAGAGGTTGTGAATGGTGTGAGTGATACTAAAATAGTATACATAATAAAATATTATTAATGACAAAGGTTATAAATCTATAAGAAACCATTAAATAAGAAATGAATTAATGTTATTGAAATTGTGCGGGTATAATAGTTTGCAAAATCTTATGCTTTATTATATAAAATGCAAAATTAAGAATTACCTTAAGGTTGTTATGGATAACTATAATTCAAATAATGGAAGGTTAATGGCTTTCTATATAATCTGTTTGGCTAGCTATGTTCTTGGTGGTTTGTGTCTTACACAATTTAAATTAACGATGCAAAGTGTCCCACAAACTGTATATCTGATTATAATTGTAGGGTTGTTCTTTTTATATGGAATAATTTTCCTGTTTATGTTATTTCAGTATCTTTGTAGAAAAGATCTCACCTGCCTCATGATATTAGGCATGGCGTTTCTTGGCAATAACATATTTTTCGTCGAGACTATCTACATCGTTCAGGACTTGATTAATGATCATGCATCAATCGAAAAAAGAACTAACGATATAGCTATATTCTATTACTTTCGGCAGATTAGTTTCATCGCTCTGCTATTTGTTTCATTGAAATCTTATAAAATATCATCGACAGTTATTGAAACCAAAGAAAGAGAACCTTGCTATATCGTTCTGTCATTTTTAATTATGCTAGTTATCGCGGTGATGGCGCACACTCTGGCCAGTTACAACCCTAATTTTACACTCGAGATAACAAGCCTGAAGCCTGATAATGTCACGGTGCACTGGCATATTGGGTACATTTATTCGCTTATTGTATCCTGGGGACTGGTCCTGTTGTATTTAATCATTAAAACCAAAACGCACAACATCTTGTGGAAAAGTATAGGGCTACTGTGTTGCTCAGCAATATTGACCAATGTACTACTTCTGAGCCTGGATGAATATAGCATGTATATTTGGTATGTTAGCCGGGGGATTGAGGTGATAAGTGCCCTGTGTATAATCTCAATACTGATGTACAACACCTTCATCATCTTAAAAAAAGAAAGGGACTCAGCTATTAAAGACGCAATGACTAAAATATATAATCGTAAGCTATTCTATAAGTCATTAAAATCATCATTAGCAAAAGGTGCAGTGTGTGTAATGGTTCTGGATATTGATAAATTCAAGCGGATTAACGATACCTACGGTCATCAGGAAGGTGACAGAGTAATAATCAGCATTGTCGATATTATCAATAAATCAATCAGAGATACGGATATTTTTGCCAGAGTAGGTGGCGAAGAATTTGCGATCCTTCTTAAGTGTAACGATCAAGATGAGGCAATTGTTGTTGCAGAACGAATTAGGCGAAATGTCGAGAATGGTACGACAATACCAAATTCATATGATTTAAAAGAAAAAATGACGATAAGTATCGGTGTATATTGCAGTAAAATTGATGATGAATCAGCGGATAAAGTTGTTTCATATGCTGATGCCGCTTTGTATGAAGCCAAAAATTCTGGCAGAAATAAGGTGTGTTACTATTATCATTAAGACTGAAATATATGTCATGTGAGATAATTTTTTATTCTGAACCTGCGAATATAAATATATAAATCATCCCGCGACCTCTGTACTCCGACGACGGCGCAGGCTATTCCACGAGTACAGGGCGTTGAACAGTACAACTCCTGCGGTCACACAGAATACAGCACGAAAACCGTAGTTGGCGGATATCGCTGCCCCCATTAGAGGCCCTGTTACGTTACCAATGTCGCGAAATGACTGGTTATAACTGAAAATACGTCCAGCTATTTGATTAGTCGAGTTATAGACCAGCAGCGTTTGTACCGCAGGGAGCAGGGCGCCGTCGGCCGCCCCCAATAAAAAGCGCAGAATACCAAGCTGCCAGGGCGTCTGGACAAATGACATTGGAATTAGCAGTAACACGGAAACGATCAGCGCGACGATCAGGATCTTCTCCGGGCCAATCCGATCGCCTAATTTGCCAAGTTTAGGGGCGCTGATTAATGCCGCAACGCCGGGGACAGAGGCTATCATCCCACTGATAAACGCAATATTGCTGACGTTGCCAGCCAACTCTCGAACGTACAGTGTCAGTATTGGCGCGATAGAACCGGTGGCTACCTGAATGATCAAAGTGGTGACAAACAGGCTCAGCACCAGTTTGGGGTTCCTTAAAGAGGCCACGACTTCACGAATGTGCAGCATTTCCTTCTTGCTCACTGGCTGGAATCGCTCGCGGATAAAAAATAGCGTCAAGATGAAGCAGACCAGCAGCACGCTGGCGGTGATGAAAAATACGGGGCGCAGTCCGTACTGATCCGCGAGGAGGCCGCCCGCCAGCGGCCCGAGCAGTGCGCCACTAACACCACCGGTGGAAAGCGTTCCCAGTGCCCAGCCGCTTTTATTGCGTGGAACCTGGGTGGCGATCAGTGCATTCGCATTGGGGATGAATCCACCAAGCAGCCCCAACAAGGCGCGCAGGATCAAGAACTGCCAGATATTTTGCGCCAGTCCCATCAGCAGCATCACAACAGCCATACCCAACGCAGACCGTAGCAGCATGATTTTTCGCCCCTTGCGATCGGCAAGGCCACCCCAGAAAGGAGAGGCGATGGCGGAAAAAAGAAAGGTGATGCTGAAGACCAGGCCTGACCACATATTCAGTGCGCTATGTCCCGTGACGCCGAGACTCTCGACGTAAAGGGGCAAAAAGGGCATGACCAGGCTAAATGCTGCGCCGGTTAAAAAACAACCTAACCAGGCAACGGTGAGGTTGCGTTTCCAGTTTATGGGATCATCTGAGGGTGACATAGCGTTCCGCAGTGTGGCGCGCTGTTTGCGCTATCGATTGAATATAAGTAAGCAGGCTAATTATGCGCCTGGTTGATAGTTGCTGCAATGCGGATAGCAGTTAAACCTAAAGCAGGCAGGGAAGGTGTTGCAGCCCACAGGACTGCAACAGTGTTTTAGTACAGGGAAGGAGAACCTTCAGGGCGCGTCTTGAAGCGACGATGCAGCCACATATACTGCTCTGGCGCCATCATGATGCATTGCTCAACAATTTTGTTCATCCACGCGGCAGTGGTCTCTGCGTCGTCCAAAGGCGGTGAACACTCCGGAGGCAGCATAATCAATTGATACCCTTTACCGTCAGGTTTGCGGCGAGGAACAAACGGTACCAGGCAGGCATTGGACATGCGCGAAAGCATCCAGGTCCCAGAGGTTGTTGCGGCTTGTTCAACGGCAAAAAGTGGTACAAACACACTGGCACGAGGGCCGTAATCGTGATCCGGCGCGTACCAGACCACTTCGCCCTTTTTCAACGCTTTAATCATCCCTTTCAGGTCTTTACGATCGAGCATTGATTTATTCGAGCGCATACGGCCCCAGGTTTGTAGCCAGTCGAGAAGCGGGTTGTCGTTAGGGCGATACACACCAATACCCGGCTCCTGCAAACCAAACTGACGCGCACCCAGTTCCAGAGTCAGAAAGTGCAGACCCACTAATAGGATCCCGCGTTTTTGCGCCTGAACGTCACGGATATGTTCCATCCCGATCACTTCAGTCCAGCGTGAAATACGCTTATCGGACCAAAACCAGGCCATCCCGGTTTCCATTACGCCCATGCCCACTGATTCGAAGTTCTTGACGACCATCTGCTGGCGTTCCTGCTCACTCATCTGCGGGAAGCACAGTTCCAGATTTCGGGAAACAATTTTTGCCCGACGTTTCATCAAACGTAGCGCCAGTCGACCTAATGCACAGCCCAACTTAAAGAGGATGGGGTAGGGTAACTGCACGATTAACCAAAGGATGCCAATACCCAGCCAGGTTAACCAATAACGTGGATGCAGTAACGCAGCCGAAAACTTGGGTAAATTCGTCATGTCTATCCTGTCTTCAAACGACCAATTCCCTGTATTGTCGCATTTTTTCGCGCGTATCAAAAATTTGTGACGGGAGAACGGTGATTAATTCTGCAATTGTTGTTGCAATTTTATAGTGAAGTATGAAATGTAGCGTAAAATGTGTGGATGTAAATTGGCGATGTTTGCTTTATTATGCCGCCGATTTTCATTTATTCCCTATTTGCAGGATACGTACACCATGCCAGTGTTACACAACCGCATTTCGAACGACGCCCTCAAAGCCAAAATGCTGGCCGAGACCGAGCCGCGTACGACGATCTCATTCTATAAATATTTCACCATTGCCAATCCTCAGCACACGCGTGATGCACTGTACCAGATGTTCACCGCATTGAACGTCTTCGGGCGAGTATATCTTGCCCATGAAGGAATTAACGCGCAAATCAGCGTACCGCAAAGCAACGTCGAGGCATTTCGCCAGCAACTCTATGCGTTTGACCTTGCATTGAACGATTTACGTCTGAATATTGCGCTGGATGATGACGGTAAATCGTTCTGGGTACTGCGTATGAAAGTCCGTGAACGTATCGTGGCGGATGGTATTGACGATCCAGACTTTGACGCCAGCAACGTGGGGGATTATCTCAAGGCAGCAGAGGTGAATGCCATGCTTGACGATCCTGAAGCGGTATTCATTGATATGCGCAACCATTATGAATATGAGGTGGGTCACTTCGAGAATGCGCTGGAGATCCCGGCAGACACGTTTCGCGATCAGTTGCCGAAAGCGGTTGAAATGATGCAGGCGCATAAAGATAAAAAAATCGTGATGTACTGCACGGGTGGGATCCGCTGTGAGAAAGCTAGCGCCTGGATGAAACACAATGGATTTAGCAAAGTCTGGCACATTGAGGGCGGTATTATTGAGTATGCCCGCAAGGCGCGTGAGCAGGGACTTCCGGTGCGTTTTGTCGGTAAAAACTTTGTCTTTGATGAGCGCATGGGCGAAAGGATCTCTGAAGATGTTATCGCACATTGTCATCAGTGCGGCACGGCGTGCGATAGCCATACTAATTGCAAAAATGATGGCTGCCATCTGTTGTTTATTCAGTGCCCGGCTTGTGCGCAGAAATATAAAGGCTGCTGTAGCGAGCTGTGTAGCGAAGAGAGTGAGTTGCCGGAAGAGGAACAACGGCGTCGTCGCGCGGGGCGTGAAAATGGCAATAAAATCTTTAATAAATCACGTGGTCAACTGAATACCAAACTGGGTATTCCAGACCCTGCACAATAGTCGCTATGCCGGATGGTGGCTTGAGCCCCATCCGGCCATTCATGCGTTACTTCTGTTGCACACCTTCCACTGAGATGATCAAATCGACTTCCTGCGACGCCGGACCGAGAGCGGTGGTGATGTTGAAATCCTTCAGCTTAATCTTACCTTGCGCTTCAAAACCAGCGCGCGTACCGCCCCAAGGATCGCCGCCCTGACCGATGAGCTTCGCGTCCAGCGTAACCGGTTTGGTAACGCCGTTCAGGGTCAAATTACCGGTGATATCCAGGTCATTACCTTCTTTCTTCACGCTGGTGGAGCTGAAGGTCGCCTGCGGGAATTTTGCTACGTTAAGGAAATCTGCGCTGCGCAGATGTTTGTCACGTTCGGCGTGATTAGTGTCAACACTGTTGGTGTTGATGGTTACGTTAACCTTATCGGCTGCGGGATTTTTCTCATCAAAGGTAAACGTACCGTCGAAATCTTTAAATGTGCCGTACAGCCAGCTGTAACCCAGATGCTGAATACGGAAATTAACAAAGGCATGCTGTCCTTCCTTGTCAATTTTGTAATCTGCCGCCACGGCCGACCCGGTGGTGAATAACAGAGAGGCGAGTGTAAGTCCCAGCAGGTTTTTTTTCATTTTAAGCTCCATAGTCAGATGACGATTTTCCCAACATGCGATTGAGGGTATCGTCGTTATCGATAAAGTGATGTTTCAGGGCCATCAGTCCGTGCAGTAGGGATAAAATCACCACGGTCCACGCAAGCCACAGGTGCAAGCTACCGGCGAGGTCGGCCTGAGCACCTGCGTTGGCAACGGTGGCTGGAATGTCGAACCAACCAAAGACGCTTATCGCTTTGCCATCTGCGGTGGAAATTAGATATCCGCTGATGACAATTGAAAAGAGCAGCAAATAAAGTACGAGGTGACCCATTGCCGCTGCGATGCGGGTTAAACGGGAGTAGCTTGCCAACGCAGCAGGCGGAGGGGAGAACAACCGCCAGACAACGCGGATAACCAGTCCCATCATGAGTAGAATGCCGATGCTTTTATGCAGTTCAGGGGCCTGGTGATACCAGCCGTCATAGTAGCTAAGCGTGACCATCCATAAGCCCAAGGCGAACATGCCATATACAGCAATTGCAACCAGCCAATGTAATGTGGCTGACACTACGCCATAGCGCTGTGGACTATTTTTGAATTGCATAAGCACACCGATTTATATTTCAGAAGTGAATGAAAATGGCGTGTAAAAGACATTAATGCAACTAATAAATAACAATGGTGATGATATTTATTTTTTGTTCAGTAAAGTTGACTGATTATTGAATTAATCATCAAGAGATTAGTGTGAGAATAGGTGGGAGTGCTTGGTTTATGGGTGGTTATGATTTTTATTATTGTTCAGTTTATTGCAATGAAATTAAGCTAATTTCAATTTTTGTCAATTATTGTCAGCGCGCAGGAATCAGAAAAACATAATATATATTACATCCATAATGGCCAGCAGCGACCATAAAATAATGTAGAGCATAAGATGCTCGCGAATATTATTAACCAGATAGTGAAAGATACGGCGCATTGACGTTATTCCTGTCATTAAAAATGGCCTCACCGTCGAGGCCATTCGTTTATTATCACTTAAAACGGCTTAGCCTGAAGGGGGTCAGGTCAAAGTCAGACGGTTTGTCCTGAGCGAAGTTTGCCGCAATCTCTCCCAGAACAGAGGCAAACTTAAAGCCATGTCCGCTCAGCCCGGTAATGATTAGCGTGTTGTCGTGCGCTGGCAGAGTATCGATAATAAAGTCTTCATCCGGTGAATTATCGTAAGTGCAGGACGCGCCGTGCAGGCAGCAGCCAACGCCCGGCAGAATTGTGCGCAGGAATGGGAAGGCTTCAGAACCATCGCTGGCTACAGCGGCAAATGGCTTACGCTCATCAGCAGAGTGAATGACTTGTCCGCCGTTGTGCTTACCAATTTTCAGCTCGTCGTTTTCTGCCGGGAAACCGTAGTATTGATCACCATTTGGCAGCTCGCCGGTAAAGGCTGGGAAGTTATTCTTAACGCTGTAGCGCCCATCGGCCTGATACCAGGCGAACACTTTGCGCACCGGTTGTATCGGTAGTTCAGGGACTAAAGCCTGCACCCAGGTACCGGCGCTGATCACTGCTTTTTTCGCGTGGTAGTCACCGTCAGCCGTTTCTACCGTGATGCCATCATCACCGTGATGAATTGCGCTGACCGGGCATTTAAACAGTTGCGCACAGCCTGCTTCTTCCGCCAGACGGATCCAGGTTTTAATTGCTAACTCACTGCGTAAAAAACCGGACTCCGCTTCAAACAGACCGATATAGTTGTCAGGTACACGAATCTCCGGCCAGCGCGCCATGATGGCTGCCGCATCCAGTTGTTCAACGTTGAGTTGCCACTGTTTGGCGCTTTGCGCTGCAGTCGCTAAGAAGGTGGACTCTGCCGGACCGAGGTTGATAACACCGGAGCGAACAAAAATCGGTTCTTCATTATGGGTGGATAGTTCATCCCACAATGTTTGCGCACGTAGCACTAGCGGAACGTATTTTTCACCTTCGCCATAAGCATGACGAATTAATCGAGTGTCACCGTGGTGGCTGCCCTGCTGATGCGGAGGCATATGTGCATCGATCATCAGAACCTTCAGACCGGCACGTGTGGCATTGTATCCAGCTGCGGCGCCTACTGAACCGCTGCCAATAATGATTAAGTCGTATTTCATCCGCTTCTCTCTGCAATCGCGATAGTAGCAGGTTAAATAACTGACCCGGAATATTCAACCTGGAAATAAGAAAGGCACCGTTAAGGTGCCTTTTGATGGTTGGATGTATCAGGTTTAATGTCGCTGATACTCATTTACCTGGTAATCGCCAGATTCAATTTTGGCGATTCCTGCTTCTAATATCGAAATAAATTGCCTGGCAACATCAGTGGTTAACCAGAGCGTTTGACCAACTTCAGTCCCATCCGGGTCAGGGCGATTCGGGGTCTGGTAGTGCAAACGCAGCATCAGCGCATCGTAGCTATCAACAGTGCTGATGTCCCACCCTACAAGCGGATGAGTCTGAATGACTTCATTATTCTTTTCCATCATGCCCCCTAATTCGTGTTACTAGACAACGGTTTTCGAGGTTCAATGCGTTTTTTTCTGAAGCAACTTCAGTATATCAATAAATAAGGGTATTCATTGAAAATTTAAAGAGGGAAGGGCATAAATTTTTTGTTTTCAGCGTTATCTGACTAAGAAACCAACATGTTATTCATTTTTTTTTAGTATGTTGCACAATTATTTTGTTGTTTTGGTTAAAAGATAATCGGTGGGTTAATATTAAATTAAATACTCGTCAGAAGAAATGCGCGATTGATTACAGGATTGTGTGTATAAAAAAGCCGGGGCGACCCGGCAAACAAACATCACTGCATATCATTATTTATTCGTTGATGAACCAGTCATCCGCGCTTTCCCAGGTTTCCTGTAGGATCTCGCTGATGCGTTCTTTGTCCTCTTTAGTCGCGCCAATAACCGACAAATTGTTTGCGCCGGCATAACGGACGGTAACGTTACCTTCGTTATCTGGAAAATGGTGCTGAATACGGCGGGAGAGTTCACCTGCCAGTGCGTCAATTGCACCGGCAGGTAAAGGTGAAGTTTTGGCAATAGTGACTTCAATACGCATAGTAGCCCCCTGTGGAATATACTGTTTATTTATACAGTTATTCGCATCGGTTGGCTACACTTTTTTTAGCTTTTTACTGACCAGCGTACCGTTTCGCCACCCAGGAAAGGCACCAGCGTATCGTCTTCCAGTGCAATGCTCTCAGGAACCAGGTGCTCCACGCGTTCCAGCTCAATAAAGGTCTCATTTACCGGCAAGCCATAGAACTGTGGGCCGTTGAGTGAGCAGAAGGCTTCGAAATGGTCGAGCGCATTCATCTCTTCAAACACGGTGGCATAGCTGCCCAGCGCGGTCGGTGCATTAAAACAGCCCGCACAGCCACAGCTTGACTCTTTGCGATGACGAGCGTGCGGCGCTGAGTCGGTACCGAGGAATGCGCGCTTAAACCCGCTGGCAACCAGTTCACGCAGCGCCTGTTGGTGGACGTTACGTTTGAGGATTGGCAGGCAATACAGGTGAGGGCGAATCCCGCCAACCAGCATGTGGTTGCGGTTAAACATCAGGTGCTGTGGCGTAATGGTCGCAGCCAAAAGTTCGTTACCATCGCGCACGTATTCGGCAGCATCTTTGGTGGTGATATGCTCGAACACCACTTTCAGCGAGGTCAAACGCTGACGCAGCGGTTCCATCACCGTTTCAATAAAGCGTGCTTCGCGATCGAAAATATCGATATCTGCATGCGTGACTTCGCCGTGCACCAGCAGTGGCATACCCAATTTTTCCATCCGCTCCAGCACCGGCATGATGGCGTCAATAGAGGTTACACCATGCGTCGAGTTGGTGGTGGCATTGGCTGGATAGAGTTTTGCCGCGGTGAATACGCCTTCGTTAAATCCACGTTCCAGCTCGTTGGGATCCAGCGTATCCGTTAAGTAGCAGGTCATTAATGGCGTGAAGTCGTGTCCGGCAGGTACCGCGTCAAGAATGCGCTGGCGATAAGTGATAGCCGCGTCAACCGTGGTGACGGGCGGTGCCAGGTTCGGCATGACAATGGCGCGGCCATAAACCTCACTGGTATAGGGCACGACAGTTTTTAACATGTCGCCATCGCGAAAGTGAAGATGCCAGTCGTCTGGGCGGCGGATCTTTAAAACCTGGGATGGTGCAGTCATCAATATGCTCCGGCTGAGGATAGTCTTTTTTGCCGGAAACAAAGGATAAGCGGAAACGTTTTCGTTTGCACGAAAAAAAAGGGCGCATCAGCGCCCTCAGTTTTATTAGTCGGTGAACGGGATGATGATTTCACCCGGTTTGACCTCAATACCTTTCGCCAGTTTTTTCGCCAGCGCTTCACCCTGGCTGCTGTCTTCCTTCAGAATGTACGCTGGCTGCTGGTTGAAATAGTTACGCAGCGACTGATTTAAATAAGGCATCAGGGTTTGCAGTACTGACTGCATTTTCTCTGGCGTGACGGTGGCGTCGACGACTTCCATCTCTTGCAGATAAATCGCGCCTTTTTCTTTATTGAAAACCGGTAAGGCTTTCAGCTTCAGCTTCATGGTCGCTTTCTGACTGCCAAACAGGGAGTTCATGTCCAGGTTGGCATCGCCGGTCAGGGTTACTTTGTTTGGCTCTTCACGACCAATCTGGCTGGCGAGATTATTCAGTACGATATGTGCTTCAGCAACGCCGGGCAAACCGATGTCTTTTGAAAAGTTATTATGCTTTGCCAGGGCTTGATTAATTTCTTGCTCGCTAACCGTGTATTGCGTGAGTTGATTACAACCAACCAACAGGCCGCTGACAATCAGTGCAGCGGCAAAAAAAAACTTTTTCATGGGGTTCCTCAACATGATGCATGTGGCGTAATCGTGACACAAAGCATCATCGAGTACCAGCGCCCCGGACGCCAGCAGAAAAAACTGAAAAGCGCCCGGACGCAGGTTCGGCTATCAGGCGTCTGGTTCCAGCATACCTCGCGTTGGGCGTTTGAGACTGAATTGCCAGCCTAGCGCCAGGAAGGTGATGAAGCCAATAATACCGAGCATCATCCAGGGCAGCTCAGGCTGTGCCAGGGCTTTGCCCATGTCAAACAGCCAGCCGCCGCCGACATAGCCAATTGCGCCACCGATGGCGAGTCCCAGTCGGCTGAAGCCCATATAGCTTCCTCTGGCCCGCGCATTCGCCAGCGAGGCGCTCAGGGTTTCACGCGCCGGTTCGGCGATGATCGAGCCAATATAGAACGTGCAGATAAGGGTAAACAACTGCTGCAAATTCCCGACCAGCCCAATGGGCATCATGCTCAGAGACATCACCAGCAGGCCCGCCATCAGACGATGTTCAAGGCGAAAGCGTTTTTCACTCCAGCGGGCAATCGGGTACAGCAGCGTTAAAGAGAGACATGCCTCAATGGCATACATCCATTTCACGGCGGCCGGTGAGCCAGCGATGTCATTCACCATGATGGGCAGCATCAGCATCACCTGTACCGCCAGCATGTAATAGCCCGCCAGCGTCAGCACATAGGTGACAAAGCGCTTGTCATGCATCACGTGGCTCATCCCTTCGCGCACCGGAATTTTCACCGTCGACAGCTTCCATGCCGGGAGCAGCCAGGCGTTAAACGCCGCGCACAGAACGAACAAAATTGCGCCGGTGGCACATACCAGACGGAAATCGTATTGCAATAACCAACTGCCGAGTAACGCGCCGACCACGGCCCCGGCGCTATCCTGCATCATCAGAATAGAGAAAAAACGCCCGCGCTTTTCCGGGCGGATCAGCTTGACTACCAGCGCCGAACGGGGAGGGTCGAACAGCGTGCCACCCAGCCCGGAAAGAAAGCAGGAAAACCACAGCAGCCACGGTTCATGCGCAATGCCCATGGTGGCGAACCCGGCTGCGCGCATCAGCATGCCGGTGACGATCATCGGTTTGGCGCCGAAACGGTCAGCAATAGCACCGCCGAAAATACCCAACCCCTGCTGGATAAATTGACGTAATCCAAGCGCGATACCGACCATCACGGCGGCCCAGCCCATTTGGTCGACGAAACGAATTGAGATCAGCGGGAAAACGACGAAGAAACCCAGCACGACCAGCATATTATCGATGAGAAGGAAGTATTTACCCAGGTTCCTTGCCTGCGAGACTTGCGACATTTCCCCTCCAGGGAAAAACTCGTCACTCTGGATAGAGTTTAAAAGATAAGCACCTCCTATTCTGCGGTGTCGTCATCGCTTTTCCCACCCTTCGCGGGACAATATTTTTTTATCAAAAGTCCGTCTTGATAGAGAGTTTTCATCAAAATGTGTGAATAATTCAAAAAATGGCATTTTGCTCTTTTCACAGGGTGTATTCGCACAGGTATAGTAATGCGAATAGCGTATTGAAGACGTTACGGGAAGGAGTAGGTATAGAATGTTTGGCTATCGCAGTAACGTGCCAAAAGTGCGCTTAACCACGGACCGCCTGGTCGTGCGTTTAGTGCATGAGCGTGATGCCTGGCGTCTGGCAGATTATTACGCAGAAAATCGTCATTTCTTAAAACCCTGGGAACCTATTCGCGATGAAAGCCACTGCTATCCGTCCGGCTGGCAGGCGCGTCTCGGCATGATCTCTGAGTTTCATAAACAGGGCACTGCCTATTATTTTGCGCTGCTCGATCCGGACGAAAAAGAGATTATCGGCGTTGCGAACTTCTCAAACGTGGTGCGGGGATCCTTCCATGCCTGTTATCTCGGCTACTCCATTGCGCAGAAATGGCAGGGGCAGGGGCTAATGTATGAAGCCTTAACTTCGGCCATCCGTTATATGCAGCGCACTCAGCATATTCACCGCATTATGGCTAACTACATGCCACATAATAAGCGCAGCGGTGACCTGTTGGCGCGACTGGGTTTTGAAAAAGAAGGGTATGCCAAAGACTACCTGCTGATTGACGGGCAGTGGCGCGATCACGTGCTGACGGCGTTGACCACATCAGAATGGACCCCCGGCCGCTAAGTTTCAGATGCAGCCATGATTAATGGAGAAGACGATGAAATACGAATTAACCGCCACCGAAGCACGAGTGATTGGCTGTTTATTAGAAAAACAAGTGACAACGCCGGAACAGTACCCACTCTCCGTTAATGGAGTCGTAACAGCCTGCAATCAAAAAACGAATCGTGAACCGGTGATGAACCTGTCGGAATCGGACGTGCAGGAGCAGTTGGATAACCTGGTTAAGCGACATTTTCTGCGCACGGTGAGCGGCTTTGGCAATCGCGTCACGAAATATGAGCAGCGTTTCTGCAACTCTGAATTTGGCAATCTGAAGCTTAGTGCCGCAGAGGTGGCCGTAATCACTACACTGCTGCTGAGGGGCGCTCAGACGCCTGGTGAATTGCGTAGTCGCGCATCCCGTATGTACGAATTCAGCGATATGGCCGAAGTGGAATCGACACTGGAAAATCTGGCAACCCGAGAAGATGGGCCTTATGTGATCCGCCTGGCGCGCGAGCCGGGCAAACGTGAAAGTCGCTATATGCACCTGTTTTGCGGTGAGGTTGATGAAGCCATTGCCGCGGCAGATCAACTCCCTGCAGCCTCCGATGATCTGCAGGCACGCGTGGAAATGCTGGAAACGGAGGTCGCAGAACTTAAGCAGCGACTTGATTCATTGCTGGCGCACCTGGGAGACTGACGTGAATAAATTACGTATCGGCGTTGTCGGCCTTGGCGGTATTGCACAAAAGGCCTGGCTACCCGTGCTGGGCACCTCCGCAGACTGGACGCTGCAAGGCGCCTTTTCACCTTCGCGCGATAAAGCACAGCGTATCTGTGATACCTGGCGGATACCCTACGTGGATTCACTGGTGAATCTGGCGCAAACCTGCGACGCGGTTTTCGTCCATTCCAGCACCGCGACGCACTATGCGGTCGTCAGTGAATTGCTGAATGCCGGAGTTCACGTGTGTGTGGATAAGCCGCTGGCGGAAAACCTGCGTGAGGCTGAGCAACTGGTGGAGCTGGCCGCGCGGAAAAAACTCACGCTGATGGTCGGGTTTAACCGCCGGTTTGCACCGCTGTACCAGGATCTCAAAACCCAGTTGAGCACCGCAGCGTCTGTACGTATGGATAAGCACCGTACGGATAGCGTTGGGCCGCACGATCTGCGTTTCACTTTGCTGGACGACTATCTGCACGTAGTCGATACCGCACTGTGGCTGGCGGGAGGGCAGGCGCAGTTAAATAACGGCACGCTGCTGACCAATGAATCTGGTGCGATGCTTTACGCCGAGCACCATTTTTCTACCGGTCAAATGCAGATAACGACCAGTATGCATCGCCGTGCCGGTAGCCAGCGTGAGAGCGTGCAGGCGGTGACGGACGGTGGCCTGATTGACGTAACTGATATGCGGGAATGGCGGGAAGAGCGTGGGCAAGGTGTTGTTCATAAGCCGATAGCGGGCTGGCAAACGACCTTAGAACAGCGTGGTTTTGCCGGATGTGCGCGTCATTTCATTGAGTGCGTGCAAAATCAGACGGTTCCCCAGACGGCAGGCGAGCAGGCGCTACTGGCCCAGCGTGTTGTTGAAAAGCTGTGGCGGGAGGCGATGGCTGAATAACCCCCTGTAACATCTGGCGGTAGTAATTCATTGTAATCCAGGTACTATATGCCCACTCAAAATAACACCTCTTTTCAACCATAGGCTGATTTGTCGGCCTGATAAGGCGCTACGGTGTCGCCATCAGGCGCAGCAAAAGTGTCGGATGGCGGCGAGAATGCCTTATCCGACCTACGGGCAGGTTTGTCGGGGTTTTGCCTCAGAGTCTGGAATACAACATAGATGAATTTATTAAAGTCGCTGGCAGCCGTCAGCTCGATGACGATGTTTTCACGAGTGCTGGGTTTTGCGCGTGATGCGATTGTCGCCAGAATCTTTGGTGCAGGGATGGCGACAGATGCCTTTTTTGTGGCATTCAAACTTCCTAACCTGCTACGCCGAATTTTTGCCGAAGGCGCATTTTCGCAGGCGTTTGTGCCGATTCTTGCTGAGTACAAAAGCAAGCAGGGGGAAGATGCTACCCGCGTGTTTGTTGCCTACGTTTCCGGACTGTTGACGCTGGCGCTGGCTGTGGTGACGGTAGCCGGGATGTTGGCTGCGCCATGGGTGATTTTAGTTACCGCGCCGGGGTTTGCCGACACAGCGGATAAATTTGCACTGACCACTCAACTGCTGCGGATCACTTTTCCCTATATTCTACTGATTTCACTGGCCTCACTGGTTGGTGCGATCCTTAACACCTGGAACCGCTTTTCTATTCCTGCGTTTGCCCCGACTTTTCTGAATATCAGCATGATCGGTTTCGCGCTGTTTGCGGCCCCTTATTTTCATCCGCCAGTGCTGGCGCTGGCGTGGGCCGTTACCGTGGGTGGCGTGCTACAGCTGATTTATCAGCTTCCGCATCTGAAGAAAATTGGCATGCTGGTACTGCCGCGTGTGAACTTCCGCGATGCGGGGGCGATGCGCGTCGTCAAGCAGATGGGCCCGGCGATCCTTGGGGTATCAGTCAGCCAGATTTCACTGATCATCAATACGATTTTCGCCTCGTTTCTGGCCTCTGGCTCAGTTTCGTGGATGTACTATGCCGACCGTCTGATGGAGTTTCCGTCCGGTGTGCTTGGCGTAGCGCTGGGGACTATCCTGCTACCATCGCTGTCCAAAAGCTTTTCCAGCGGTAATCATGATGAGTATTGTCGCCTGATGGACTGGGGCCTGCGCTTGTGTTTCCTGTTGGCATTACCGAGTGCCGTAGCGTTGGGTATTCTGGCCAAACCGCTGACGGTGTCTCTGTTCCAGTACGGTAAATTTACCGCCTTTGATGCCGCGATGACCCAGCGTGCGCTGGTGGCGTATTCGGTAGGTTTGATTGGTTTGATCGTGGTGAAAGTGTTGGCTCCGGGCTTTTACTCGCGCCAGGATATAAAAACGCCAGTGAAGATTGCCATTGTGACGCTGATTATGACCCAGGTGATGAACCTGGCGTTTATCGGGCCGTTAAAGCATGCCGGGCTGTCGCTGTCGATTGGTCTGGCGGCGTGTCTGAACGCTTCACTGCTGTACTGGCAATTGCGTAAGCAGAAAATCTTCACCCCGCAACCGGGCTGGACCTGGTTCCTGGCGCGACTGGTGATTTCCGTGTTGGTGATGTCGGCTGTGCTTGTTGGGATGCTCTACATCATGCCAGATTGGTCGCAGGGAACGATGTTGTGGCGCCTGCTGCGTCTGATGGCGGTCGTGGTGGCAGGTATTGCTGCTTACTTCGCAGCACTCGCTGTGCTGGGCTTTAAAGTAAAAGAGTTTGTGCGCCGGACGGCATAAAGAATCAATGCCGGATGGCGGCATAACGCCGTATCCGGCCTACAAAAAGTGTAGGCCTGATAAGCAAAACGTTATCAGGCTTGCATCAGATAGAGAATTTTTTCCCGCCGCGGTGCGCAGCTGAAGTTTGACCGTTTGCGCCATACAACGCCGGTTCCTGGTGCGGTTTCAGCACTTGTATTGCTTGTTGATTACGCTCGATCTGCCCTTCCAGCAGCCAGCCATTGTGCTGGTTGAGGTCACGTAAGTGCTGTGTTTTCATGGTGATGGTCTGCCAGCGTTCAGCAATTTCATCATTAGCGCTGCGCGTGGCGTCATGCTCCTGACGGCGCTGCTGCTCCAGATAATCAAGGGTCGCCAGCAAAGAGCTTTTTTCTTCTGTAATACGCTGTAGCTGGCTGCCGTTGATATGGCCTGCGGAAAGCTGCTGCTGTTCAGCATCCATTACCGTTTTCAGGTCATTGAGGACGGTCGTCATCTGGTCAAGTATTTCTGACAAACGAGTCATACTTTATTTACTCTGTAGGTAGCTCTGCGCCTCGCGAATCAGCGAGTCGGCAATTTTTCCGGTATCCATTTTCAATTCACCGTTACGGATTGCGGTTTTCAGTGCTTCCACGCGTTCCATATTGATGTCATTGGTGCCGGGCTGCATCAGTTTGGCCTGGGCGTCGCTCAGCATGACGCTGGTGCTGGTGGTCGCGGTGGTTTTTTCCTTCTGCGCTTTTTGTACCGGCGCATCGCTGGTTTCACGCGGCTGAACGGTGCTTACTGGCTTCAATGGTGAGGTACGATCAATGCTCATTTTATTTTTCCTCATCGAGGGGTTACGCTATAGCGGCCCGCTGTAATCATTGGTTGTTTATCTATCGGCACACGCTAAAAAATCTTTAACCTATTATAGGTTAATAAGAATATTCCCATCAGAATCGACGACGCCGCTCACCACCTGGCCTGAAATCATCCGCACTCGCGCATTCTGTGCGACAGCGGCGTTGTTCAGCGCTTTACCTTCGGCATTAACCCGAAAGCCATCTCCGTTGGCAATAACCAGCACGCGCTGACCGGCCTTGATCCGCCATGCCTGGCGCAACATCGAAAGCTGTATCGGTTGGCCCGGGACCAGATCGCGCAGGCTCACAGCATCCTGCACCTGACTCATATCCAGCACCGCGCGCGGCGGTAGTTGGTCCAGTCGACCACGTTTCAGCGTTACGCTGGCTGGGGTCAGGGTGCTACCTCGCGCTACAGGCGCGGCGGCTACTACGTAGTTTCCCGTCGCCTGGACGTTTACCTGCAGATAACGTTTTTCGTTGGCACAGCGAGCCAGCACATTCACATTACCCCACAGTTTCGCGCTACCTGACACGCTTAATGCCGGTTGCTCACAGCTCGGCAATAAGTTTGGCGACGTTCGGATAGTGACCACCACCTCATCGCTAAATCCGGCCAGGCGCTGGGAAAACCATGCCGTTAGCTGCGAATTCAGGTCTTGCGCCAGCGTCATAGGGCTGAACAGCAGTGCTGCCACGACTATTCCACGTTTAAACGTTTGCATCAAAACCTCGCGCTTTTTCAGGTAGTGGCAGGATTTTACCTGTGTGACGCAGTCATCAACGCAACAAATAGCGACGCATTTTGCGTTTATTCCGGCGATAACGCGCGCGTAATGGGATTTAAGCTGTCGGCTGAATTTTGTCATTTGCGGAGGAGATATGCTCGATAAGCTCGACGCCGCCTTACGTTTTCAACAGGAAGCGCTGAATTTGCGCGCCCAACGCCAGGAAATATTGGCGGCCAACATTGCCAATGCCGACACGCCGGGGTACCAGGCGCGTGACCTGGATTTCGCCAGTGAATTAAAAAAAGTCATGGTGCGAGGACGGGAACAAACCGGCGGCGTTTCGTTGACGCTGACCTCTGCACAACACATTCCGGCCCAGACCGTTTCTTCGCCGTCTACGGAGCTGCTCTACCGTATTCCTGACCAGCCATCTCTTGATGGCAACACGGTGGATATGGACCGGGAGCGCACGCAATTTGCAGACAACAGCCTCAAGTATCAAATGGGGCTGACCGCGCTGGGTGGGCAAATCAAAGGCATGATGAACGTGCTGCAAGGAGGGAACTAATTCGTGGCGCTGTTAAATATTTTTGATATCGCAGGTTCTGCGCTGACGGCTCAGTCTAAACGCCTGAACGTCGCGGCCAGTAACATGGCGAATGCGGATAGCGTCAGCGGGCCCGACGGTCAGCCGTATCGCGCGAAACAGGTTGTTTTTCAGGTAGATGCTGCGCCAGGTGCGGCTACCGGTGGCGTAAAAGTTGCTGACGTCATTGAAAGTCAGGCGCCGGATAAGCTGGTTTATGAACCCGGTAATCCGCTGGCCGATGCGAATGGCTACGTAAAAATGCCGAATGTGGACGTCGTTGGTGAGATGGTCAACACCATGTCAGCCTCGCGTAGCTATCAGGCAAACGTCGAAGTGCTCAACACCGTGAAAAGCCTGATGCTCAAAACGTTGACGCTAGGCCAGTAAAGGAGGCGCACATGTCTATTGCTGTAAAAATGAATGACCCGAGCACGACGGGGGTTAATGCCGCCACGGGGAATAGCTCCCTGACGGGCAGCAATGCCGCTGACCTGCAAAGCAGCTTTCTTACGCTGCTGGTTGCACAACTGAAAAACCAGGATCCTACCAACCCGCTGCAAAACAACGAACTGACTACCCAGTTGGCGCAAATCAGTACCGTGAGCGGGATTGAGAAACTGAACACCACGTTAGGGTCGATCTCCGGGCAGATCGACAACAGTCAGTCGCTGCAGGCCAGTACGCTGATTGGCCACGGGGTCATGATCCCGGGTACTACCATCCTGACCGGTAAAGGGACGGAAGAGGGTGCCAAAACCACGACAACACCTTTTGGCGTTGAGCTGCAGCAACCGGCAGATAAGGTTACCGCAACCATTACCGATAAAGACGGCAAAGTGGTACGCACCATTGACATTGGTGGATTGAAAGCGGGCGTTCATACCTTTACCTGGGACGGCACCATGACCGATGGCACGGATGCACCAAGCGGTTCTTACAACGTGTCAATTGCTGCCAGCAATGGCGGAACGCAACTGGTGGCACAGCCGCTTCAGTTTGCGCTGGTGCAGGGCGTTATTCGCAGTAACGGCGGTAATACGCTGGATCTGGGCACCTATGGAACCACCACCCTCGACGAAGTACGGCAGATAATTTAAGCCTTCACACTTATCAGGAGTAAGTCATGGCCTTTTCTCAAGCGGTCAGCGGTCTGAACGCTGCAGCGACCAACCTCGATGTCATTGGTAACAACATCGCCAACTCCGCCACCTACGGTTTTAAATCCGGTACGGCATCTTTTGCCGATATGTTCGCCGGTTCTAAAGTGGGTCTGGGCGTTAAAGTTGCGGGTATTACCCAGGACTTTACCGACGGCACCACCACCAACACCGGCCGCGGGCTGGATGTTGCTATCAGCCAGAACGGTTTTTTCCGCATGGTAGACAGTAACGGTTCTGTTTTCTTCAGCCGTAACGGTCAGTTCAAACTCGATGAAAACCGCAATATCGTTAATATGCAGGGGCTGCAACTGACGGGCTATCCGGCTACCGGTACACCACCGACAGTTCAGCAGGGTGCAAACCCGGGGCCGATTACGATCCCCAACACATTGATGGCGGCACAGGCAACCAGCAAGGCCTCAATGCAGATCAACCTCAACTCATCGGATAAAATCCCGACAACGACAAAGTTTGATCCGAAAGATGCTGACAGCTATAACAAAAAAGGCCCCGTCACCGTTTATGACAGTCTGGGAAATGCCCACGAAGTTAACGCCTATTTTGTAAAACAGCCTGATAACAAATGGGCTGTCTATACCGTTGATAGCAGTGATCCTAAGGCTGCTGTACCAACCGCACCGACGTCCACGCTGGAATTTGATACTAATGGAGCGCTAATCGGCGGCGGTACATTCAATATCACCACAGCTGCGCTCAATGGCGCACCGGCTGTCACCTTCGCAATGAGTTTCCAGAACTCCATGCAGCAGAACACAGGTGCCAACAACATTGTTGCCACTAAACAGGACGGCTACAAACCAGGCGATCTGGTGAGCTACCAGATTAACAATGACGGTACCGTAGTCGGCAACTACTCCAACGAACAGCAACAGGTTCTAGGACAGATCGTGCTGGCAAACTTTGCCAACAACGAAGGTCTGGCGTCTCAGGGCAACAACGTCTGGGCGGCCACTCAGGCCTCCGGTGTGGCGCTGCTGGGTACCGCGGGTACGGGTAACTTCGGCAAGCTGACCAACGGGGCGCTTGAAGCGTCAAACGTGGATTTGAGTAAAGAACTGGTGAATATGATTGTCGCCCAGCGTAACTATCAGTCGAACGCGCAGACCATCAAAACCCAGGATCAAATCCTCAACACGCTGGTCAACCTGCGCTAAGCGCCTGACGGGATGGCTTAATGGATCACGCAATTTATACCGCCATGGGCGCGGCCAGTCAGACGCTGAATCAACAGGCGGTGACGGCGAGCAACCTGGCAAACGCCTCCACGCCAGGGTTTCGTGCGCAGCTCAATGCACTGCGCGCGGTTCCTGTAGAAGGATTGTCTTTACCGACGCGTACGCTGGTCGTGGCCTCCACACCGGGGGCCGACATGACGCCGGGTCAGATGGACTATACCTCCCGCCCGCTGGATGTGGCGCTGCAACAGGATGGCTGGTTGGCTGTGCAGACCGCGGATGGTAGCGAAGGATATACCCGTAACGGCGCTATTCAGGTAAGCCCAACGGGTGAACTGACAATTCAGGGACACCCGGTAATTGGCGAAGCCGGACCGATAGCCGTACCGGAAGGTTCAGAAGTCACCATTGCGGCGGACGGGACAATTTCTGCACTTAACCCTGGCGATCCGGCGAATACCGTAGCGCCAGTGGGGCGGCTGAAGCTGGTGAAGGCTACAGGGATCGAAGTGCAACGTGGCGATGACGGTATGTTCCGTCTGACCCAGGCCGCACAGGCTACCCGTGGTGCGACGTTACAGGCCGACCCCAGTATCCGTGTGATGTCGGGCGTGCTGGAAGGCAGTAACGTTAAACCGGTTGCTGCGATGAGCGACATGATCGCCAACGCCCGCCGCTTTGAAATGCAGATGAAAATTATCAGTAGCGTGGATGATAACGCGGGCCGCGCCAACCAACTGCTGTCGATGAGTTAATACAGGACATTTTATGATCAGTTCATTATGGATCGCCAAAACCGGCCTGGATGCGCAGCAAACCAACATGGATGTGATTGCCAACAACTTGGCAAACGTCAGCACCAACGGATTTAAGCGCCAACGCGCCGTGTTTGAAGATCTGTTGTACCAGACGATTCGTCAGCCTGGCGCACAGTCTTCTGAACAAACCACGCTGCCGTCTGGTTTGCAGATTGGTACCGGTGTACGTCCGGTTGCAACCGAGCGTTTACACAGCCAGGGTAACCTGTCGCAGACCAACAACAGTAAAGATGTGGCGATTAAAGGCCAGGGCTTTTTCCAGGTCATGTTGCCCGATGGTACGTCCGCTTATACCCGCGACGGTTCTTTCCAGGTGGATCAGAACGGCCAGTTGGTGACGGCGGGTGGTTTTCAGGTTCAGCCCGCCATCACCATTCCGGCTAACTCGCTCAGTATCACCATTGGACGCGACGGTATTGTCAGCGTGACCCAGCAGGGACAGGCGGCGCCTGTTCAGGTCGGGCAGCTTAACCTGACAACATTTATGAACGATACCGGTCTGGAAAGTATTGGTGAGAATCTGTACACCGAAACGCAGTCATCCGGTGCGCCGAACGAGAGCACGCCGGGGTTGAACGGCGCGGGTCTGCTGTATCAGGGCTATGTTGAAACCTCTAACGTCAACGTGGCGGAAGAGCTGGTAAACATGATCCAGGTTCAGCGCGCTTACGAAATCAACAGTAAAGCGGTATCGACCACCGATCAGATGCTGCAAAAACTGACGCAACTCTAAAGTGGAGTCCGGTGGGGTGAAAACCTCACCGGCACACTGATTTTGAAGATGACCGCAATGCGAAAATACGCGCTTCACCCATACCCTATTTTAGCCCTGCTGGTGGTTTCACTAACAGGATGTGCCTGGATCCCGGCCACGCCCCTCGTGCAGGGTGCGACGACTGCCCAGCCCGTTCCAGGTCCAACGCCGGTGGCGAATGGCTCAATCTTCCAGTCGGCACAACCGATTAACTATGGTTATCAGCCACTCTTTGAAGACCGTCGTCCACGCAATATTGGCGATACGCTGACCATCGTATTGCAGGAAAACGTCAGCGCGAGCAAAAGCTCTTCGGCGAATGCCAGCCGCGACGGCAAGACAAACTTTGGCTTTGATACCGTACCGCGCTATCTGCAAGGTCTGTTCGGTAACGAACGTGCCGACGTAGAAGCCTCAGGCGGTAACTCCTTTAACGGTAAAGGCGGCGCGAACGCCAGAAATACCTTCAGCGGTACGCTGACCGTAACGGTCGATCAGGTACTGGTGAATGGCAACTTACATGTCGTGGGTGAAAAACAGATCGCCATAAATCAGGGCACTGAATTCATTCGCTTCTCCGGGGTCGTTAACCCGCGCACCATCAGTGGCAGCAACTCCGTACCGTCAACCCAGGTTGCGGACGCGCGTATTGAGTACGTCGGCAACGGCTACATCAATGAAGCGCAAAATATGGGCTGGTTGCAGCGTTTCTTCCTTAACTTGTCGCCGATGTAAGCGAGGTACCCCGTGTTTAAATTTTTTGTTGGAATGGCACTGGTGCTGGTAACCGCCTTCGCGCATGCCGACCGTATTCGTGACCTGACCAGCGTGCAAGGCGTGCGGGAAAACTCGCTGATTGGTTATGGGCTAGTGGTCGGTCTGGATGGTACAGGCGACCAGACCACCCAGACGCCGTTTACCACGCAAACGCTCAACAACATGCTGTCGCAGTTGGGGATCACCGTGCCCACCGGCACTAATATGCAGTTGAAAAACGTGGCAGCGGTAATGGTCACCGCGCAGTTCCCGGCCTTTGGTCGTCAGGGGCAAACTATTGACGTTGTAGTCTCTTCCATGGGTAACGCTAAAAGCCTGCGCGGCGGAACGCTGCTGATGACCCCGCTGAAAGGGGTCGATAGCCAGGTATATGCGTTGGCGCAGGGGAATATTCTGGTTGGCGGTGCGGGCGCAGCTGCGGGTGGCAGCAGCGTGCAGGTAAACCAGCTCAATGGCGGACGCATTACCAACGGCGCGACCATCGAACGTGAATTACCCAGCCAGTTCGGCGGCGGTAACACCATTAATCTGCAACTGAATAATGAAGATTTCACGATGGCGCAGCAAATTACCGACACTATTAACCGCTCGCGTGGTTTTGGCAGCGCAACGGCGTTGGATGCCCGCACTATTCAGGTGCGCGTGCCAAGCGGCAACAGCTCGCAGGTGCGTTTCCTTGCTGATATCCAGAATATGGAGGTGAACGTCACGCCGCAGGACGCTAAAGTGATTATCAACTCGCGCACCGGATCTGTCGTCATGAACCGCGAAGTAACGCTGGATAGCTGTGCCGTGGCACAAGGCAACTTGTCGATCACGGTGAACCGCCAGGCGAACGTCAGCCAGCCGGACACACCGTTTGGCGGTGGACAAACCGTAGTGACGCCACAAACTCAGATTGACCTGCGCCAAAGCGGTGGTTCGCTGCAAAGCGTGCGTTCCAGCGCCAACCTGAACAATGTTGTGCGTGCGCTGAATGCGCTGGGAGCAACGCCGATGGATTTGATGTCCATTCTGCAATCGATGCAGAGCGCGGGTTGCTTACGCGCCAAACTGGAAATCATCTAATGATTGGTGACAGCAAACTGCTGACCAGTGCCGCCTGGGATGCGCAATCTCTGAACGAACTGAAAGCGAAAGCGGGTCAGGACCCGGCGGCGAATATCCGCCCGGTCGCCCGTCAGGTTGAAGGGATGTTCGTGCAAATGATGTTGAAAAGCATGCGTGAAGCGTTACCGAAAGATGGCGTGTTTAGCAGCGATTCAACGCGCTTGTATACCAGCATGTATGACCAACAAATTGCGCAGCAGATGACCGCAGGCAAAGGTCTGGGGCTGGCTGAAATGATGGTCAAGCAGATGACTGAAGGGCAAGCGCAACCTGCGGATGACGCGCCGCAGGTGCCGATGAAGTTTTCACTGGAAACGGTGACCAGCTATCAAAATCAGGCACTGACGCAACTAGTCCGCAAAGCCATCCCCCGGGCGACAGAAAGTAATGATCAGCCGCTGTCAGGTGACAGCAAAGACTTCCTCGCCCAGCTGTCACTGCCGGCTAAGCTGGCCAGTCAGCAGAGCGGGGTCCCGCATCATCTGATTTTGGCGCAGGCGGCGCTGGAGTCCGGATGGGGGCAGCGACAAATTCGTCGCGAGAATGGCGAACCGAGTTTCAACATTTTTGGTGTGAAGGCTTCGGGAAGCTGGAAAGGTCCAACCACTGAAATCACCACCACTGAATATGAGAACGGTGAGGCGAAAAAGGTGAAAGCCAGATTCCGTGTCTATAGCTCTTACCTTGAGGCGTTGTCGGATTATGTCGGTCTGATATCCCGTAACCCGCGCTATGCGGCGGTGACCGCTGCCGCGACCGCCGAACAGGGGGCGCAGGCATTGCAAAATGCGGGTTACGCCACAGACCCTAACTATGCACGTAAATTAACCAGCATGATCCAGCAGTTGAAATCGATGAGCGAAAAGGTGAGTAAAACCTACAGCACGAATCTCGATAATCTCTTTTAAATAGCTCAAGTCTACCGACCTGCTGCCGATAATAACGAGTATTGAAGGATTACAAGGAACCTCCATGTCCAGCTTGATTAATAACGCGATGAGTGGACTCAGCGCAGCGCAGGCCGCGTTGAATACTGCCAGTAATAACATCTCCAGCTATAACGTTGCCGGATATACCCGACAAACAACAATTATGGCGCAAGCGAACAGCACGCTGGGTGCGGGGGGCTGGGTAGGCAATGGCGTCTATGTTTCTGGCGTACAGCGCGAGTATGACTCCTTTATTACTAATCAGTTGCGGGCTGCGCAAAACCAGAGCAGCGGCCTGACAACGCGCTATGAGCAAATGTCAAAAATCGATAATTTGCTCTCCAGCAAAACCAGCTCTATTTCGACCTCAATGCAGGGTTTTTTTACCAGCCTGCAGACGCTGGTCAGTAACGCTGAAGATCCGGCGGCGCGCCAGGCGCTGATCGGCAAAGCGGAAGGTTTAGTCAACCAGTTCAGAACAACCGACCAATATCTGCGGGATCAGGACAAGCAGGTAAACACGGCGATTAAGGCCAGCGTTGACCAGATCAACAATTACTCGAAACAGATTGCCAACCTTAACGACCAGATTTCCCGCATGACGGGCGTCGGCGCGGGGGCATCGCCGAACGATTTACTCGACCAGCGCGACCAGTTGGTGAGTGAACTGAACCAAATTGTCGGCGTGGAAGTCAGCGTGCAGGACGGCGGGACTTACAACGTGACCATGGCGAATGGCTATTCGCTGGTGCAGGGCAGCAACGCTCGCCAACTGGCGGCAGTCCCTTCCAGCGACGACCCCTCTCGCACGACTGTCGCTTATGTTGACGGCGTGGCCGGAGAAGTTGCCATCCCGGAAAAGCTGATCACGACCGGTTCGCTGGGCGGGCTGTTGACGTTCCGTTCGCAGGAACTCGACCAAACGCGTAATACCCTTGGTCAGTTGGCCCTCGCTTTTGCTGATGCGTTTAACACGCAGCACAAAGAAGGTTTTGATGCCAACGGCGACCCGGGCAAAAACTTTTTCGATATTGGTGGCCCGGCAGTCCTTAGCAATACGACGAATAAAGGGACCGGTGCGCTTGATGTTAAAATAACGGATAGTTCGTCGGTGCAAGCCACAGACTATAAAATTACGTTTGATGGTACTGACTGGCAGGTAACCCGTCTGGCTGACAATACCAGCTTTAAGCCGACCGTCACTGGCGGAAAAATGTCGTTTGATGGGCTGGAAATCACTGTCAAAAATGGTGCGCTGGCAAATGACAGCTTTACGGTGAAACCCGTGGGTGACGCCATTATCAATATGAAAGTGGCGGTGACCGATGAGTCGAAAATCGCCATGGCAGAAGTATCCAAAAACGATCTTGATCCGAATGTTGATAAAGGCAAAAGCGATAACCGTAACGGTCAAAAGCTGCTGGATCTGCAAACCAAGTCTACCGTCGGTGATAAAACGTTTAATGATGCCTACGCTACGCTGGTGAGCGATGTCGGGAACAAAACGGCGACGCTGAAAACCAGCGCCACCACTCAGAACAACGTGGTAACGCAGCTTTATAAGCAGCAGCAGTCTATTTCCGGGGTTAACCTCGATGAAGAGTACGGAAATTTGCAGCGTTATCAACAATATTACCTGGCTAACGCGCAAGTTCTGCAAACTGCGAATGCGCTGTTTGATGCACTGATCAATATTCGCTAAGGGAGAGGGAGACTATGCGTATTAGCACCCAGATGATGTACCAGCAGAATATGCGCGGCATCACTAACTCTCAGGCGGAATGGATGAAGTTCGGCGAGCAGATGTCGACGGGTAAACGCGTGATCAATCCATCTGACGATCCGATTGCCGCCTCGCAGGCCGTAGTACTTTCGCAGGCTCAGGCGCAGAATAGCCAATACACGCTGGCGCGTTCATTCGCGACGCAAAAAGTATCGCTGGAAGAGAACGTGCTGAATCAGGTGACGACGGCGATCCAGACCGCGCAGGAAAAAATCGTTAGTGCGGGAAACGGTACGTTAAGTGATGATGACCGTGCATCGTTGGCCACCGACCTGCAGGGGATCCGCGATCAACTGATGAACCTGGCGAACAGCACCGACGGTAATGGGCGCTACATTTTTGGCGGATATAAAACAGAATCTGCACCGTTTGCCCAGGCTGATGGCGCTTACAGCGGCGGTACGACAAACGTCACCCAGCAGGTTGATGCCTCCCGGACCATGGTGATTGGTCATACCGGTGATAAAGTCTTCGCCAGTCTGACCAGCAACGCTGTGCCGGAGCCAGGCGGCGGTACCCAGGAAAAGAATGTGTTCAAAATGTTGGATACTGCTATTGATGCGCTTAAGACACCGGTTGAGGGCAATGATGCGGCAAAAGCTACTGCCACTGCAGCCATCGATAAAACCAGCCGAGGTCTTAAAAACTCGCTGAATAATGTGCTGTCCGTGCGTGCAGAATTAGGCACGCAGCTTAGCGAATTGAGCTCGCTGGATTCACTGGGCGCCGATCGTGCATTGGGGCAAACTCAGCAGATGAGTAATCTGGTGGATGTCGACTGGAACGCCGCGATTTCGTCTTACGTGATGCAACAAGCCGCACTACAGGCATCGTATAAAACGTTTACTGATATGCAGGGAATGTCGCTGTTCCAGCTTAACCGGTAACGATCCATTTTGAACATATCATGAAACTGGGTATGTTTGTCTGCCCGCTCCTTTAACACCCCGGAGCGGGCATTTTTTTAGGCAACCGACGCCTTACTAAGCGACGGGTTCCCCGTCAGTCTTATGACCAACGCGATAGCACTGCTGAATGTTGCCAGCGTCACCACTCCTTCCCAGTTGGCAAGCGCATAGACCTGACTCCCGAGAACGGAACCCAGCGCCATACCGATAAACACCATCGTAAACAGCAGAGCGTTCAATCGTCCTCGTGCCTGAGGCTCCAGGCTATAGACCAGGTTTTGGTGGGCAACCAGGCTGGATTGCAATCCGAGATCAAAACCTACCGCCGAAAGGGCGATAAGCAGCCACTGCCCCTGAACGGGCAGGGCGGGTAACAAAAACATCAGTGCGAAAGATACCGTTACCAGCAAAGCACCCAATTGCGTCACTTTTGCTGCACCCACTTTATCGGCAAGATGGCCCGCCATCGGTGCAGCAAGCGCTCCGGCTGCTCCCGCGATACCAAAAGCACCCGCTATAGCGCTACCCAGGTGGTAATGCTCAGATAACATCACCGCCAGCGTAGACCAGAAGGCGCTAAAAGCAATGGACAGAAAGCCTTGTGCCAGTGCTGCGCGGCGCAAGGTGGAATATCGTTGCCAAAGTTGCACCATCGAGAGCATTAATGATGGATAGCTCAACGTGGAATGGACCGTAAAACGAGGCAGTGCTTTCCACAAAATCGCGGTAATTACGGCAATACTGACGGCAGCAAGTTGGTACATCTCACGCCAGCCAAACGCCTCACCGACCAGTCCACTGACGGTACGTGAGAGTAAAATTCCCAGCAGAAGGCCCGTCATTACGGTGCCCACCGTTTTTCCCTGTTTGCCTTCGGGCGCCAGTATTGCCGCCGCAGGCACAATATCTTGTGCCATGGTTGCCGCCATGCCCATCAACAGGCTCACTATTAACAGTGAATGCAACTGCCCGGTAAAGCTGCATGCCAGAAGCAGCACAGCAAGAGAGATACTTTTCAGCAGGATTAATGTCCTGCGGTCATAACGATCGCCCAATGGCAATAAAAACAAAATACCCAGCGCGTATCCCGCCTGGGTCAGCGTCGGGACCAACCCCATGCCGGTAATACTTAAGTTCAGATCCTGACCCATTAAAGGCAGAAGGGGTTGAGCATAGTAGATAGCAGCGACACTGAATCCGGCACCTACTGCCAGAACGAAAGTGACCCAACGGGAAAGTGCGGTAAATGTGTTCACAGATGATTCCTCAATCACAGGATGTGCGGCTATTTTTATCCTTCAGCGAGTGGCGTGGTAGCGAGCGCAGTGGTAAAACAGTTATACGTCAGGCGTATGATGAAACTGAAAATGATAAAAAATGAGCGTATAGACAGGGTGGAGCTGATGCGTACGTTTGTGCGTATTGTCGAAGCAGGATCGCTTTCGGCAGCGGCAAAACAGATGGGGACAACGCAAGCGACCGTAAGCCGACGGTTGCAATCCCTGGAAACTCTGCTGGGTGTGAAACTGATCATGCGTACCACGCATGCGATGAAATTGACCGACGACGGCGAAAGAGGCTACCAGCATGCCAAGAAGATTATTGATGCCTGGCTGGCGCTGGAAGATGGACTTAATGTCACGGAAGATGAACCGGTGGGGACGTTGCGAGTCCGTGCACCGCATGCGTTCGGGCAACAACAACTGCTTGAGCCGCTTTTGCAGTTTCTTTCGCGCTATCCCCAGGTAGCAGTAGAGTGGATGCTCAACGATAAAACCGTTGATTTTCTGAGCGATAATATTGACTGCGCTATCAGGGTTGGTGCCGAGGTGGATCCGGCCACGGTTGCCGTTTTACTGGCTGAAGTTCCCCGTAGTATGGTGGCGAGCCCTGGGCTGCTGGAGCAATACGGCGAGCTTTCTCATCCTGAGCAGTTATCAGCGCTGCCCTGGATTGCCGTGAATACGTTTTATCAGCATAGCGTTTCGTTGTTGCACCAATTGCGTAATGAGCCAGTCACGTTGAATATTTCACCCAGATTAAGTACCGACAGTATTTATGTCGCAAGGAATGCCGCGCTGGCGGGGTTGGGAGTGACTATTGTTTCAAGTTGGATGGTGGCGGAGGATATTGCCAACGGACGTCTGGTTGCGTTGCTACCTGAGTGGCATGCGGCGCCGTTGCCTGTACATTTGGTTTATCCGTGGGCGCGTTACTATCCGATTCGCTTACGCAAGTTTCTGGACTTAATGAAGGATGTTATGCCGCAGCTGACGGGGATGAAAGGCGTAGATCAGATATAAAAAAGCCGACCCGAAGGCCGGCTTTGATATTGATTATGGCTTACTCGACAGGCTGAGGACGTGTTGCTGGCGCAGTCGCTTGATGCGTTGCACTGTGTCCACCTGCGGCACCTTTGCCTTCAAAGGCGAATGCCGGACGCTGCCAGTCGCTATGACGCGGCGCTTCTGGCACATATTCCGGTGCCGGGGCGCGGGTCATCGGTGCGGTCGCATGGCTGTGAAGGTGTTCAGCATCAACACTGGCTGCGACAACTTCAGGCTTAACGACAGTCGCTTCTACAATTGGCGCTGCAACAACTTCCTGCGGCGCAGCAATCTCTTCAGCAACTGGCGCTGTTTCCACAACTTCGGCAATCTCTTCAACCACTTTTGGCTGGGAAATAACAACCTCTGCAGGCTCTTCAACAACCGGCGCAGTCACAACGTCAGCCACAGGTTCGGCTTCAGCGGCGATTTCTTCTGCAACGGGCGCATCAGATGCAGCGATAATTTGCGGTTGTTCCTCGACCGGGGTCGCAATGACTTCCGGATGCGTGGTTTCAACCTGTGTGGTTTCAACAACGGCGGCCTGAGGCTCAGCTACGACAATCTCTGGCTGCACGGCTTCAACTGGCGCAGGGGCATCCACAATGTGTTCCACGGCAGCTGCAGCAACCTGAGGCTCTACGGCGACAGGTGCGGCTTGTTGCTGGACCATTTCTTGTTCGCGCTGTTCTTCAACCTGCTGATCCTGAGGACGTGCGACAGGGTAGCGGATCCAAACTTTACCGGACGCTAATTCAGGAGATGCACAGGCGACCGTTAACGGCATTGGTGACTGAACCGGATAACGCTCGTCACGGTAACGACGACGACGCTGTCCACTGACGCGCAGATGGCGAGGGGAGCGACGGGAACGACGCGGCATACCATTGGAGTCACGCGCGTCGCTGTTGTCTTCCTGCTCAGTCGCAACGACGGCTGGCAGATCAACTTTCGCCAGTTCGGTGCGTTGTGCTGGTGCAGGCTGTTCTGTTGGCTGAGCGGCAGAGGTTTCAGCAACTACTGCGGCAGTTGCCACTTCGGTTTCAACCGCCGGGCTGTCAGTGAAACGCACTTTCTGAGTCAATTGACGCTGTTTACGGCGAGTCTGAGGCTGACGTACGCGCTCTTCCTGCTCGGCATCCTGCACAGGTTGTTCAGCCTGGTTCAGCTCTTTAACTTCCTGCTGAGCCTGACGCTTGTCATCGTTACGACGGCGGTTGCGTTCGCGACGCGGAGCCTGCTGCTCATCGCCAGATTTCGCTTTGTCTGCAACGTCAGTAGTTTGCTGGCGGTTATCGCGAGCTTCCGCATTTTGCTGCTGTGACTGACGACGGTTACGGCGGTTATCTTCACGGTTTTCGCCGTTTTCTGAACGTTCGTTACGGTTGTCACGGTCACCGCGATTATCACGGTTATCACGACGATCGTTACGGTCACGACGATTGTTCTGACGCGGTTTACGACGATCCTGCTGGCGTTCGGTTTTCTCTTCAGCTTTCGGCGCAGGTTGTTCAACCGGTTTCACTTCTTCGCTACCACCGAAGATGGACTTCAGTGCGCCAAAGAAACGGCTAATCAAACCGGGCTGTTCGGCAACGGCTGCGGTCGCTGCCGCAGCTTTAGGCGCGGCGGCTTTCGCGGCAGGTTCCTGCAGAGCAGGCGCTGGCGGAACGTCTGGCATGGCGAAGGTGGCCAGCGCCGGTTGCTCAGGCTGTTTACGCTCGACGTACTCTTCTTCCGTCGGCAATGCCATTGCCTCTTCATGCAGTTTCGGCAGTAGATAGCTCAGGGTCGGGGTTTCTTCCCCTTTACGTACGCGCAGCACAGAATAGTGCGGGGTTTCCATCTGATCGTTTGGCACGATCACACAGCGCACGCCATTCTGACGCGTCTCGATTGCATTTACCGCGGTACGCTTTTCGTTGAGCAGGTAGGAAGCGATCGGCACAGGAACAATAGCGTGTACTTCCTGCGTATTTTCTTTCAGTGCTTCTTCTTCGATCAGACGCAGAATAGACAGCGACAGTGATTCGTTATCACGTACGGTACCGGTACCGGAGCAGCGCGGGCACACGTGATGGCTGGATTCACCCAGTGACGGGCTCAGACGCTGACGGGACATTTCCAGCAGACCGAAGCGAGAAATATGGCTGATCTGAATACGCGCTCTGTCCTGGCGTACGGCCTCGCGCAGACGGTTTTCAACCGCGCGCTGGTGACGAACCGGCGTCATATCAATGAAGTCGATTACAATCAGACCGCCGAGGTCGCGCAGACGCAGCTGACGTGCAATTTCATCGGCTGCTTCAAGGTTGGTGTTGAACGCTGTTTCTTCGATGTCGCCGCCGCGGGTTGCGCGTGCGGAGTTGATATCGATAGCGGTCAGTGCTTCAGTGCTGTCGATAACGATTGAGCCGCCGGACGGCAGACGCACTTCGCGTTGGAACGCGGACTCAATCTGAGACTCGATCTGATAGTGGCTGAACAGCGGGATTTCGCCGGTGTACAGTTTGATTTTGCTGCTGAAATCCGGACGACCCAGCGCGGCGATGTGCTGACGCGCCATCTCCATGACTTTTGGGTTGTCGATGAGGATTTCGCCGATGTCCTGGCGCAGATAGTCGCGGAAGGCACGCACGATAACGTTGCTTTCCTGATGGATCAGGAACGGAGCAGGGCGGCTGTCAGCGGCTTTTTGAATCGCTTCCCAGTGCTTCAGGCGGAAGCTCAGGTCCCACTGCAGCGCTTCGGCGGATTTGCCTACCCCTGCGGTACGCACGATAAGCCCCATGCCATCAGGCAGTTCCAGGCTTGCCAGCGCTTCTTTTAATTCGGTACGGTCGTCGCCTTCAATGCGACGGGAGATGCCGCCCGCGCGCGGGTTGTTCGGCATCAGAACCAGATAACTACCCGCCAGGCTGATAAAGGTAGTCAGCGCAGCGCCTTTGTTGCCTCGTTCTTCTTTATCGATCTGAACGATGACTTCCTGACCTTCACGCAACACGTCTTTAATGTTGGGACGACCATGGGAGTTGTAGTTAGCGGGAAAGTATTCGCGGGCAATTTCTTTTAACGGGAGGAAACCGTGACGTTCAGCGCCGTAATCAACAAAAGCAGCTTCCAGACTCGGTTCAATACGGGTAATTTTGCCTTTATAGATGTTGGCTTTTTTCTGTTCGTGTCCAGGACTTTCGATATCCAGATCGTACAGACGTTGCCCATCTACAAGGGCGACACGCAACTCTTCCTGCTGAGTCGCGTTAATTAACATTCTTTTCATCGTAACTTACTCATTATTCTTACATTGACGACTAAGCTGCGGGCAGAGTAATGCCTTTCCGGGTGTGAACCGATGGCCTC
This sequence comes from Citrobacter sp. KTE30, assembly GCF_000398825.1. NCBI lineage: Bacteria > Pseudomonadati > Pseudomonadota > Gammaproteobacteria > Enterobacterales > Enterobacteriaceae > Citrobacter > Citrobacter sp. KTE30. The sequence continues at coordinate 1,599,244 of NZ_KB976055.1, forward strand.
GTGTCTATTCGCGTCGCCAACCTCACGGTTATCGTCAGCTCAAAGAGGCGCAGAGTGTCGGTTGCCTGTATTTCATACGGAAACACAGCGCAATTATCAGGGGAACAGTCTGGGTGTTACTCTCCAGAGAAGCTTCCATTGTGCTTGTCGTCTTTCACGCTGTCGGTGCGTTGGCTTTATCTTCTCACCCTGGTCACTTACAGGAGTAAGAACCTGGGGGTATCCAGACTTGCCGCCTTCCTACAATGTGAAATCCATAGAGCACTTACCGGTAAGGACTGCAACCCGCAGCCCGCTAACTGCCTGAAAGATCAATACGTCTTACGCCATTGCTGCGTTGATGATCGGTCGGGCAAAATTGGGTCATTCCGGAAAAGTTCTTGTTTTAACAAGATTCAACACGGAAACAACCGCATTATTCCACTGCTAACCTTGTTATAGCAAGATGACTTTTGCCATTTATCACCCGGTTACTCACAGTTTTTTCACTTCCGCGTAGTGATTGCTTTAATAACCACCAAATCGGCTATGTCAAACTTAAGTAATAAGGTATAGCAGTTAATATAAGCATAGAAAAATGTGTGGCGCGAATCTTGATGGCTATTTAAAATCGGCCCCCATGAAAACAGAGACTCCAGCCGTAAAAACAGTTGCCATTACTGCCGACGAAGCAGGGCAACGCATCGACAACTTTTTGCGCACCCAGCTTAAGGGTGTGCCGAAAAGTATGATTTATCGCATTTTGCGTAAAGGCGAAGTGCGGGTGAATAAAAAACGCATTAAACCCGAGTACAAACTCGAAGATGGGGATATTGTGCGTATTCCACCTGTGCGTGTCGCTGAACGTGAAGAAGAGGCCATTTCGCCAAACCTGCAGAAGGTTGCGGCGCTGACCGATGTCATTTTATATGAAGATGACCACATTCTGGTGCTGAACAAACCTTCAGGTACGGCCGTGCATGGCGGAAGCGGGTTAAGCTTTGGCGTCATTGAAGGATTACGTGCGTTGCGTCCGGAAGCGCGTTTCCTTGAGCTGGTGCATCGCCTCGACCGGGATACCTCCGGTGTGCTGCTGGTTGCCAAAAAACGCTCAGCCTTGCGTTCATTGCATGAACAACTGCGTGAAAAAGGCATGCAGAAAGATTACCTCGCGCTGGTTCGAGGCCAATGGCAGTCGCATGTCAAAACCGTGCAGGCGCCGCTGTTAAAGAACATTCTGCAAAGCGGCGAGCGTATCGTGCGGGTGAATCAGGAAGGCAAACCGTCAGAAACACGTTTTAAAGTGGAAGAGCGCTATGCGTTTGCCACGCTTGTGCGCTGTAGCCCGGTGACCGGCCGTACGCACCAGATCCGTGTGCATACCCAGTATGCCGGTCATCCAATTGCTTTTGACGATCGCTACGGTGACCGTGAGTTCGATAAGCAACTGGCGGATACGGGGTTGAACCGACTTTTCCTGCATGCCGCAGCGTTGAAGTTTACTCATCCAGGTACGGGGGAAGTGATGCGTATTGAAGCGCCAATGGATAAACAGTTGAAGCGCTGCCTCGAGGTATTACGCAGCAAAGCCTGATGCGCGTTGCTTATCAGGCCTACAATCGTGTGATGGACCGTAGGCCTGATAAGACGCGTCGCGTCGACATCAGGCAGATTAATCAGGCGTTCAACGGGTTCATTTCTTCCCGCCGCAGCATTTGACACAACGCGATCAGCGGCAAACCTACCAAGGTATTTGGGTCACGACCCTCCAGGCGTTCAAAGAGTGAAATACCTAACCCTTCACTTTTGAAACTACCTGCACAATGGAGCGGACGCTCTTTGCGCAGATAATCATCAATTTCCGCCTCGCTTAAATGACGGAAATGGACGTCAAAAGGTTCTACTTCAGTTTGTAAATGTCCGGTCGCAGAATTATACAGCGCCAGTCCGGTGTAAAATGTCACAATATTGCCACGGGCTTTGAGTAATTGCTGGCGCGCATTTTCTTCTGTTAATGGTTTGCCGGTTATTTCACCATCAAGAACACAAATTTGATCGGAGCCAATAATCAGATGCGAGGGATAACGGTGGGCGAGTGATTGCGCTTTTTGCTGCGCCAGTCGCAACACCAGATGACGTGGCGCCTCGCCTGGTAATGGTGTTTCATCAACCTCTGGTGCTGCGCATTCGAACGGAATTGCCAGTTTTTCGAGTAAAGCGCGACGCCAGGGAGAGGTGGAAGCAAGAATAAGTTGAGGCATATTTTTTCCCTCGCATATAGCGTATTGATGAGAGCCATTTTAAACTATGGACTTCGACCTACAAGCTGGCTGTAGTGGCTTGTCTTGAGCGATTTTAAGTCGATGACCCGCAATGTGTGCGAATTATTGGCAAAAGGCAACCACAGGCTGCCTTTTTCTTTGACTATATGACGTTACAAAGTTAATATGCGCGCCCTATGCAAAAGGTAAAATTACCCCTGACTCTTGATCCGGTTCGTACGGCTCAAAAACGCCTCGATTATGAAGGTATCTATACTTCTGATCTGGTTGAGCGCGTCGCCGATTCTGTAGTCAGTGTGGACAGTGATGTGGAATGCTCCATGTCGTTCGCTATCGATAACCAGCGTCTCGCCGTTATAACCGGTGATGCGAAGGTATCGGTTACGCTCGAATGTCAGCGTTGCGGGAAACCGTTCCCACTTCATGTTCACACAACATATTGTTTTAGTCCTGTCCGTTCTGACGAGCAGGCTGAAGCACTCCCGGAAGCGTATGAGCCGATTGAGGTTAACGAATTCGGTGAAATCGATCTGCTTGCAATGGTTGAAGATGAGATTATCCTCTCCTTGCCGGTAGTTCCGGTGCATGATTCTGAACACTGTGAAGTGTCCGAGGCGGACATGGTCTTTGGCGAATTGCCTGATGAAGCGCAAAAACCAAACCCATTTGCCGTATTAGCCAGCTTAAAGCGTAAGTAATTGAGGAGTAAGGTCCATGGCCGTACAACAGAATAAACCAACCCGTTCCAAACGTGGCATGCGTCGTTCTCATGACGCTCTGACCGCAGTCACCAGCCTGTCTGTAGACAAAACTTCTGGTGAACAACACCTGCGTCACCACATCACTGCCGACGGTTTCTACCGTGGCCGTAAGGTAATCGCTAAGTAATCACGCATGACTCAATGGCTTTCCCACCCCTGGTGAGAAAGACAAAGAGTGAACGCGTGATGAAGCTTAGTGAGGCTTTCCCCGGGTAACTGGGGAAACACCTAACCGGGCAGCGACGATACCTTGACACGTCTAACCCTGGCGTTAGATGTCATGGGGGGAGATTTTGGCCCTACCGTGACAGTGCCTGCAGCATTGCAGGCACTGAATTCTAATTCGCAACTCACACTTCTTTTAGTCGGGGATCCCGATACAATCACGCCATTACTTGCCAAAGCTGACTTCGAACAACGTTCGCGTCTGCAGATTATCCCTGCTCAGTCAGTTATTGCCAGTGATGCCCGGCCCTCGCAAGCTATTCGCGCCAGTCGTGGAAGCTCAATGCGTGTTGCCCTGGAGCTCGTGAAAGAAGGTCAGGCACAAGCTTGTGTCAGCGCCGGTAATACGGGCGCACTGATGGGACTTGCGAAGTTATTGCTCAAACCCCTTGAGGGAATTGAGCGTCCGGCGTTGGTGACGGTTTTACCGCATCAGCAAAAGGGCAAAACGGTGGTGCTGGATTTGGGCGCCAACGTAGATTGTGATAGCACGATGTTGGTGCAATTTGCCGTCATGGGTTCCGTGCTGGCAGAAGAGGTTGTTGGCATTGCCAATCCTCGCGTAGCGTTACTCAACATCGGCGAAGAAGAAACGAAAGGTCTCGACAGTATTCGAGATGCTTCAGCTGTGCTAAAAACAATCCCTTCCATTAATTATATCGGCTATCTTGAAGCCAATGAGTTACTGACTGGCAAAACCGATGTGTTGGTCTGTGACGGCTTTACAGGTAATGTCACATTAAAGACGATGGAAGGTGTTGTCAGAATGTTCCTTTCACTGCTGAAATCTCAGGGTGAGGGCAAAAAACGGTCGTGGTGGCTTCTGTTATTAAAACGTTGGTTACAAAAAAGCCTGACAAGGCGATTTAGTCACCTCAACCCCGACCAGTATAATGGCGCCTGTCTGTTAGGATTGCGCGGCACGGTGATTAAGAGTCATGGTGCGGCCAATCAGCGAGCATTTGAAGTCGCGATTGAACAGGCAGTGCAGGCGGTGCAGCGACAAGTTCCTCAGCGAATTGCCGCTCGCCTGGAATCTGTATACCCAGCTGGATTCGAACTGCTGGACGGTGGCGAAAGCGCAACCTCACGAGCACACAGATAACGGTGCGTTTGTGAATGTAGCCAACGTATCAGCGATTTGCTCGTGGCGGTATATAACCAAAAAGTGACTGAGCGTACATGTATACGAAGATTATTGGTACTGGCAGCTATCTGCCTGAACAAGTGCGTACTAACGCCGATTTGGAAAAAATGGTTGAGACATCTGATGAGTGGATCGTCACTCGTACAGGTATCCGTGAACGCCATATTGCAGCGCCAAATGAAACAGTTGCGACGATGGGCTTTGCCGCCGCAAACCGTGCGATTGAAATGGCGGGCATCGACAAAGAACAAATTGGTCTGATTGTGGTTGCTACCACATCATCCACTCACGCATTTCCAAGCGCGGCGTGCCAGATCCAAAGTATGCTGGGGATCAAAGGCTGTCCGGCGTTTGACGTTGCAGCCGCTTGCGCTGGTTTCACTTACGCCCTGAGCGTTGCCGACCAGTATGTTAAATCTGGCGCAGTTAAGCATGCTCTGGTCGTTGGCTCTGATGTTCTGGCGCGCACCTGTGATCCAACCGATCGCGGAACGATCATCATTTTCGGTGATGGGGCGGGCGCGGTTGTACTGAGCGCATCGGAAGAGCCAGGCATTCTCTCCACGCATCTGCACGCCGACGGTCGCTATGGCGAACTGTTGACGCTGCCTAACGCCGATCGCGTGAACCCAGAAAACCCGATTCATCTGACGATGGCGGGTAACGAAGTATTTAAAGTCGCGGTGACCGAGCTTGCGCACATCGTTGATGAAACGCTGGAAGCCAATAATCTCGACCGTTCTGCGCTGGACTGGCTGGTACCGCATCAGGCTAACCTGCGCATTATCAGCGCGACGGCGAAAAAGCTGGGTATGTCGATGGATAATGTTGTCGTGACGCTCGACAGACATGGTAATACCTCTGCTGCCTCCGTACCGTGCGCGCTGGACGAAGCTGTCCGCGACGGGCGTATTAAAGCTGGGCAGTTGATATTGCTTGAAGCCTTCGGGGGTGGATTCACCTGGGGCTCCGCGCTGGTTCGTTTCTAGTATAAGGATTTAAACATGACGCAATTTGCATTTGTGTTTCCGGGGCAGGGTTCCCAGACCGTTGGGATGTTGTCTGAAATGGCAGCAAGCTACCCGATTGTTGAAGAAACATTTGCTGAAGCATCAGCTGCGCTGGGCTATGATCTGTGGGCGTTGACTCAGCAGGGTCCGGCCGAAGAACTGAATAAAACCTGGCAGACGCAGCCAGCGCTGTTGACCACATCTGTCGCGCTTTATCGCGTATGGCAGCAGCAGGGTGGTAAAACACCTGCGCTGATGGCGGGTCACAGCCTGGGCGAATATTCTGCGCTGGTCTGCGCAGGCGTGATCGCATTTGCTGATGCCGTACGTCTGGTAGAACTGCGCGGTAAGTTCATGCAGGAAGCTGTACCAGAAGGCACAGGCGGTATGTCTGCGATTATCGGTCTTGATGATGCGTCTATCGCTAAAGCATGTGAAGAGTCAGCAGAAGGTCAGGTCGTTTCTCCGGTCAACTTCAACTCGCCAGGTCAGGTGGTTATCGCGGGTCATAAAGAAGCGGTTGAACGTGCGGGCGCTGCCTGTAAAGCTGCGGGTGCGAAACGTGCTCTGCCACTGCCAGTTAGCGTGCCGTCTCACTGTGCGCTGATGAAGCCTGCTGCTGAGAAACTGGCCGTTGAGCTGCAGAAAATCACCTTTAACGCACCGACGGTTCCGGTCGTGAACAACGTCGATGTGAAGTGTGAAACCACGGCAGACGCTATTCGCGATGCGTTGGTTCGTCAGCTGTATAGCCCGGTTCAGTGGACTAAAACCGTTGAATTTATGGCGTCCCAGGGCGTAGAGCACCTGTATGAAGTTGGTCCGGGTAAAGTTCTGACCGGTTTGACGAAACGTATTGTTGACACCCTGACTGCTTCGGCACTGAATGAGCCGGCGGCACTGTCTGCGGCGCTAGAGCAATAAAAGAGGAAGACCATGAGTTTTGAAGGAAAAATCGCGCTGGTTACCGGTGCAAGCCGTGGCATTGGCCGCGCAATTGCTGAGACACTCGTTGCCCGTGGCGCGAAAGTTATCGGTACTGCCACCAGCGAAAGCGGCGCGCAGGCCATTAGTGATTACTTAGGTGCAAATGGTAAAGGTCTGATGTTGAATGTGACCGATCCGGCATCTATCGAATCTGTTCTGGAAAATATTCGCGCAGAATTTGGTGAAGTCGATATCCTGGTCAATAATGCCGGGATTACTCGTGATAACCTGTTAATGCGCATGAAAGATGACGAGTGGAACGATATCATCGAAACCAACCTGTCATCTGTTTTCCGTCTGTCAAAAGCGGTAATGCGAGCTATGATGAAAAAGCGTCATGGGCGTATTATCACTATCGGTTCTGTGGTTGGTACCATGGGAAATGCGGGTCAGGCTAACTACGCTGCGGCGAAAGCGGGTCTGATCGGCTTCAGTAAATCACTGGCGCGCGAAGTTGCGTCTCGTGGCATTACTGTAAACGTTGTTGCTCCGGGCTTTATTGAAACGGACATGACGCGTGCGCTGTCTGATGATCAGCGTGCGGGTACGCTGGCGGCAGTACCTGCGGGTCGTCTTGGCGAACCGAAAGAAATCGCCAGTGCGGTTGCATTTTTAGCTTCTGACGAAGCAAGTTACATCACAGGTGAGACTTTGCACGTCAACGGCGGGATGTACATGGTTTAACCACGATTGAAAAATATTTGCGTTATTAGGGTGAATGGCCTCAAAATAGCGCAAAATCGTGGTAAGACCTGCCGGGATTTAGTTGCAAATTTTTCAACATTTTATACACTACGAAAACCATCGCGAAAGCGAGTTTTGATAGGAAATTTAAGAGTATGAGCACTATCGAAGAACGCGTTAAGAAAATTATCGGCGAACAGCTGGGCGTTAAGCAGGAAGAAGTAACCAACAATGCTTCCTTCGTTGAAGACCTGGGCGCAGATTCTCTTGACACCGTTGAGCTGGTAATGGCTCTGGAAGAAGAGTTTGATACTGAGATTCCGGACGAAGAAGCTGAGAAAATCACTACCGTTCAGGCTGCCATTGATTACATCAACGGCCACCAGGCGTAAGTGAACATCTCCAGGCGGTCATTCGACCGCCTGAGTTTTATCTTTTTATCCCACTTGAATTATTTTCCCTCCCTGGAGGACAACCGTGTCTAAGCGTCGTGTAGTTGTGACCGGACTGGGCATGTTGTCTCCTGTCGGCAATACCGTAGAGTCTACCTGGAAAGCTCTCCTTGCCGGTCAGAGTGGCATCAGCCTGATCGACCATTTCGATACTAGCGCCTATGCAACGAAATTTGCTGGCTTAGTAAAGGATTTTAACTGTGAAGACATTATCTCGCGCAAAGAACAGCGCAAGATGGATGCTTTCATTCAATATGGAATTGTCGCTGGCGTTCAGGCCATGCAGGATTCTGGCCTCGAAATAACGGAAGAGAACGCCCACCGTATTGGCGCCGCTATCGGCTCTGGTATTGGCGGTCTCGGTCTTATCGAAGAAAACCATACCTCTCTGGTAAATGGTGGACCGCGTAAGATCAGCCCGTTCTTCGTTCCGTCGACGATTGTTAACATGGTGGCAGGTCACCTGACCATCATGTACGGCCTGCAAGGGCCAAGCATCTCCATCGCAACCGCCTGTACTTCAGGCGTGCATAACATCGGTCATGCTGCACGTATCATTGCATACGGCGATGCGGACGCGATGGTTGCGGGTGGTGCAGAAAAAGCCAGTACGCCGCTGGGCGTGGGTGGTTTTGGCGCGGCACGTGCGCTGTCTACACGTAATGATAACCCGCAAGCGGCAAGCCGTCCGTGGGACAAAGAACGTGATGGCTTTGTGCTGGGCGACGGCGCAGGCATGGTTGTACTGGAAGAGTACGAACATGCGAAAGCTCGCGGTGCAAAAATCTATGCTGAAGTCGTTGGCTTCGGTATGAGCAGTGATGCTTACCACATGACGTCACCACCGGAAAACGGTGCAGGCGCTGCGCTGGCAATGGTCAACGCGCTGCGTGATGCGGCTATCGAAGCGGGTCAGATTGGCTATGTCAACGCGCATGGTACGTCTACGCCTGCAGGCGATAAAGCAGAAACCCAGGCAGTGAAATCTGTCTTTGGTGATGCGGCAAGCCGTGTAATGGTAAGCTCCACCAAATCTATGACCGGACACCTGTTGGGTGCGGCGGGCGCGGTAGAGTCTATTTTCTCTATCCTGGCGCTGCGCGATCAGGCTATTCCGCCAACCATCAACCTGGATAACCCGGATGAAGGTTGTGATCTGGACTTCGTACCTCACGAAGCGCGTCAGGTTAGTGGTCTGGAGTATGCACTGTGTAACTCCTTTGGCTTCGGTGGTACCAACGGCTCTTTGATCTTTAAAAAGATTTAAGCCCGTTAGCTGATGCGCTAGCATCGATAGCAAATTGAAAAGGTCCGCTTGTCGGGCCTTTTTTTATTCGGTTTTCCGCCCTTGTCCTGTGTTACTCATCCTGCCAAACTAGCGGACCAGAAATAAGGAGCCACCATGTTCTTAATTAATGGCTGCGAGCAGAATATGCTGGCAGCAAGCGATCGAGCGACCCAATTTGGTGATGGCTGTTTTACCACTGCCTGTATTATCGACGGCGAAATCCCTCTCTTTGCAGCGCATCTTGAGCGTTTACAAGACGCTTGCCAAAAACTGCTGATCTCTTTTGAAAATTGGTCCGAGCTGCAAAATGAAATGAAAATGCTGGCGAAAGGGCACGTACGCGGGGTGTTGAAAGTGATTATCAGCCGTGGCAGTGGAGGCCGGGGCTACAGTGGCAAAAATTGTCACAGCGCCACACGCATCCTCTCCGTTTCAGCCTGGCCCGTTCATTACGATCGTTGGCGGCAAGATGGCATTATGCTGGCGCTAAGCCCAGTACGTCTGGGACGTAATCCACTGCTTGCCGGGCTTAAACATCTGAATCGACTGGAGCAGGTGTTGATTCGCTCTCATCTTGAACAGACGGACGCAGATGAAGCACTGGTTCTTGACAGCGAGGGATGGGTTACGGAATGCTGTGCGGCTAATTTGTTCTGGCGTAAAGGTGATGTGGTTTACACGCCTCGCCTGGATCAGGCCGGAGTAAACGGCATTATGCGACAATTCTGTATCCGGATGCTGGCACAATCGCCATTCAGTATTGTCGAAGTGTATGCCGGGTTGGAGGAGGTTATGCAGGCTGATGAAATTGTCGTCTGTAACGCGTTAATGCCCATTATTCCCGTGCGTACCTGTGGCGACACATTGCTGTCTTCACGTTTGTTATTCGATTTTTTAGCCCCACTTTGTGAGCACCCGAATTAGTCATGAAAAAACTGTTACTCGTTGTCCTGTTATTGCTGGTTGTGCTGGGCATTGCCGCGGGAGTGGGAATGTGGAAAGTTCGCCATCTGGCGGACAGTAAATTATTGATTAAAGAAGAGACGATTTTTACGCTGAAAGCGGGGACGGGCCGCCTGGCCCTTGGCGAACAGCTGTATGCGGACAAGGTTATTAACCGTCCGCGCGTGTTCCAATGGCTGCTGCGTGTGGAACCCGAACTGTCGCATTTTAAGGCCGGAACCTACCGTTTTACACCCGACATGACGGTTCGGGATATGCTGCAACTGCTGGAAAGCGGAAAAGAGGCGCAGTTCCCGTTACGTCTGGTTGAAGGGATGCGCCTAAGCGATTACCTGAAACAGCTGCGCGATGCCCCGTATATCAAACATACATTAAGCGACGATAGCTATGAGACCGTGGCCCAGGCTCTGAAACTGGAAAACCCGCAATGGGTGGAAGGTTGGTTCTGGCCAGATACCTGGATGTATACCGCCAATACGACTGACGTAGCGTTGCTAAAACGCGCGCATCAGAAAATGGTTAAAGCGGTGGATACTGTCTGGGAAGGGCGCGCTGACGGCCTGCCTTATCAGGACAAAAATCAGCTGGTAACCATGGCTTCTATTATTGAAAAAGAGACTGCGGTTGCCAGCGAGCGTGACCAGGTGGCTTCGGTGTTTATTAACCGTTTACGTATCGGTATGCGTTTACAAACCGATCCGACGGTGATTTACGGTATGGGGTCACGTTATAATGGCAAATTGTCGCGCGTGGATTTAGACACCCCGACCGCTTATAACACCTATACCATTACAGGACTGCCACCTGGCCCGATTGCCATGCCGGGAGAGGCATCGTTGCAGGCCGCGGCACATCCGGCAAAAACGCCGTATCTTTATTTTGTGGCTGACGGTAAAGGTGGCCACACGTTTAACACCAATCTTGCCAGCCACAACCGGTCCGTGCAGGATTACCTGAAAGTGCTTAAGGAAAAAAATGGGCAGTAACTATATCGTCATCGAGGGCCTGGAAGGCGCCGGAAAAACCACCGCGCGTAACGTAGTGGTAGAGACACTTGAGCAACTCGGTATTCGTGACATGGTTTTCACCCGCGAACCTGGCGGCACGCAACTGGCTGAGAAACTAAGAAGCCTGGTGCTGGACATTAAGTCGGTGGGTGACGAGGTTATCACCGACAAAGCCGAAGTTCTGATGTTTTACGCCGCGCGCGTACAACTGGTCGAAACCGTTATTAAACCTGCGCTGGCGAAAGGCGCGTGGGTAATTGGCGATCGTCACGATCTGTCTACGCAGGCGTATCAGGGTGGTGGACGTGGTATCGATCAAAACATGCTGGCAACCCTGCGCGATGCAGTGCTCGGCGATTTTCGCCCGGATCTGACTATCTATCTGGATGTGACGCCAGAAGTCGGGTTGAAGCGTGCCCGTGCACGCGGCGAGCTGGATCGTATTGAGCAGGAATCTTTCGATTTCTTTAATCGTACCCGCGCGCGCTATCTTGAGCTGGCTGCCAAAGACGCCAGCATTCGCACTATAGACGCTACGCAGCCGCTGGAGGCTGTGATGGCTGATATTCGCAATACCATCACCCAGTGGGTGAAGGAGCAGGGCGCATGAAATGGTACCCATGGTTACGACCGGATTTTGAAAAACTGGTGGCCAGCTACCAGGCGGGTCGTGGTCACCATGCGTTACTGATTCAGGCGTTACCCGGAATGGGCGACGAGGCGCTTATTTACGCCCTCAGCCGCTATTTAATGTGCCAGCAGCCGGAAGGACATAAAAGCTGCGGACAGTGCCGTGGCTGTCAGCTGATGCAGGCGGGGACGCACCCTGACTACTATTCGCTGCTGCCAGAAAAAGGCAAAAGCACGCTGGGGGTTGATGCTGTACGCGAAGTCAGTGAAAAGCTGTACGAGCATTCGCGTCTCGGCGGTGCGAAGGTCGTGTGGATCCCTGATGCCGCCCAGTTAACCGATGCTGCCGCCAATGCCCTGTTGAAAACGCTGGAAGAACCCCCGGCACAGACCTGGTTTTTCCTCGCCAGCACAGAGCCTGCTCGTTTGCTGGCGACATTACGCAGCCGTTGTCGGTTACATCATCTTGCGCCACCTCCGGAGTCGTATGCTATCTCCTGGCTTGCTCGTGAAGTGACTGCGTCGTCAGAAGCGCTGCTTAGCGCGTTACGTCTAAGTGCCGGTTCGCCAGGCGCGGCACTCACGCTGTTACAGGCTGAAAGCTGGGCGCACCGTACAGATTTTTGTGCGGCACTGGTGAATACATTAAACGCCGGTGATTGGTATATCTTGCTCGCGGCGTTAAACCACGATCAGGCTGCCGCCCGTTTACACTGGCTGGCAACGTTGTTTACGGATGCGTTGAAACGTCCGTATGGGATTGCCCATTTAACCAATCCCGATGCCCTGGACCTGATATCTTCCATCGCAGAACGGTTATCCGTTGCCCAGATACAGGCGATACTCGGTGACGTTTGTCATTGCCGTCAGCAGTTGCTGAACGTGACGGGCGTAAACCGCGAGCTGGTATTAACCGATCTTATTCTTCGTATTGAGCATTACCTGCAACCAGGCACCGTACTGCCTGTTCCCCATCTTTGAGAGAGACATTATGTTTTTAGTCGACTCACACTGCCATCTTGATGGCCTGGATTATCAATCTCTGCATAAGGACGTGGACGACGTGCTGGCGAAAGCGGCCGCACGCGATGTGAAATTCTGTCTTGCCGTTGCAACCACCTTGCCAGGATACCGCAGTATGCGTGAACTGGTTGGTGAGCGTGACAATGTGGTTTTTTCCTGCGGCGTGCATCCGTTAAATCAGGATGAAACCTATGATGTTGAGGAGCTGCGTCGTTTTGCCGCCGAAGAGGGGGTTGTGGCGATGGGAGAAACCGGGCTGGACTATTTTTACACGCCGGAAACAAAGGTGCGCCAGCAGGAATCTTTTATCCACCATATTCAGATTGGCCGTGAGTTACAGAAGCCAGTTATCGTGCATACCCGCGATGCGCGAGCCGACACGCTGTCTATTCTGCGCGAAGAAAAAGTGACGGATTGTGGCGGCGTACTACACTGTTTTACAGAGGACAGAGAAACGGCGGGCAAATTACTGGACCTTGGATTCTATATCTCGTTTTCCGGCATCGTCACGTTCCGAAATGCAGAGCAGCTCCGTGATGCCGCCCGCTATGTTCCTCTGGACCGGTTATTGGTCGAGACGGATTCTCCCTACCTTGCGCCTGTACCGCATCGTGGAAAAGAGAACCAGCCCGCCATGACTCGTGACGTTGCAGAGTACATGGCCGTAGTGAAAGGTGTTGCCGTTGAAGAACTGGCGCAGGCAACCACTGATAACTTTGCCCGCCTGTTTCACATCGACGCTTCTCGCCTGCAATCTGTTCGTTAACTGACTTTTTTTAAAGCTCGTAATTAATCACTAATGCGAGTAAAGTTCACCGCCACAAAATGGGCGGTGAATAACCAGATTGACACATTCAGAAACGCATTTTATCGGAATGTGCGGATTTTGCGGCCATTCACGACTGAACTGTGATAGCCGTCAAACAAAAACAAACTGAATTATTTTACTCTGTGTAATAAATAAAGGGTACTTAGATGCCCTGTACACGGCGAGGTTCTCCCCCCTCGCTAATGCGTGAGAACGTAGAAAAGCACAAATACTCAGGAGCACTCCTAATTATGTTTAAGAATGCATTTGCTAACCTGCAAAAGGTCGGTAAATCGCTGATGCTGCCGGTATCCGTACTCCCAATTGCAGGTATCCTGCTGGGCGTCGGTTCCGCTAACTTCAGCTGGCTGCCAGCCGTTGTATCGCACGTAATGGCAGAAGCGGGCGGTTCTGTTTTTGCGAACATGCCGCTGATTTTTGCTATCGGTGTTGCGTTAGGCTTCACTAATAATGACGGTGTATCTGCACTGGCATCCGTTGTTGCTTACGGCATCATGGTTAAGACCATGGCTGTTGTTGCGCCGCTGGTTCTGCATTTACCTGCTGAAGAGATCGCAGCTAAACACCTTGCTGATACGGGTGTTCTCGGAGGGATTATCTCCGGTGCGATTGCAGCGTATATGTTCAACCGCTTCTACCGTATTAAATTGCCTGAGTATCTTGGCTTCTTTGCGGGTAAGCGCTTCGTTCCTATCATTTCTGGTCTGGCTGCTATCTTCACAGGTGTGGTTCTGTCCTTCATTTGGCCGCCAATCGGTACTGCTATTCAGACGTTCTCCCAGTGGGCTGCATACCAGAACCCGGTCGTGGCGTTCGGTATCTATGGCTTCATTGAACGCTGCCTGGTGCCGTTTGGTCTGCACCATATCTGGAACGTTCCATTCCAGATGCAGATCGGTGAATACACCAACGCTGCAGGTCAGGTGTTCCACGGCGACATCCCTCGCTATATGGCGGGTGACCCGACTGCGGGCAAACTGTCTGGTGGCTTCCTGTTCAAAATGTACGGTCTGCCGGCTGCTGCTATCGCTATCTGGCACTCTGCTAAACCAGAAAACCGCGCGAAAGTGGGCGGTATCATGATCTCCGCGGCGCTGACCTCGTTCCTGACCGGTATTACCGAGCCGATCGAGTTCTCCTTCATGTTCGTGGCGCCGATCCTGTACATCATCCACGCGATTCTGGCTGGTCTGGCATTCCCGATCTGTATCCTGCTGGGTATGCGTGACGGTACGTCGTTCTCCCACGGTCTGATCGACTTTATCGTTCTTTCCGGTAACAGCAGCAAACTGTGGCTGTTCCCGATTGTCGGTATCGGTTATGCGATTGTTTACTACACCATCTTCCGTGTGCTGATCAAAGCGCTGGACCTGAAAACTCCGGGTCGTGAAGATGCCACCGAAGACAGCAAAGCAGGTGCGTCAGGCGAAATGGCTCCGGCTCTGGTTGCGGCGTTCGGCGGTAAAGAAAACATCACTAACCTTGATGCGTGTATCACCCGTCTGCGTGTCAGCGTGGCTGACGTTGCCAAAGTGGATCAGGCTGGCCTGAAGAAACTGGGTGCGGCGGGCGTTGTGGTAGCTGGTTCCGGTGTTCAGGCGATTTTCGGTACTAAGTCCGATAACCTGAAAACTGAAATGGATGAGTACATCCGTAACAGCTAAGCAGTAAGAAATTGGGGAGAACTAAGGCAGCCTACGGGCTGCCTTTTTTATTGCATTAATTAGCCTGAACGCGAATCGGCGCGGTGACTGCGAACAGCCACGGACGAGCCTCTGCATTCACGCGAGGGGATAACGTCTCTCTGACTTGCTGGTGGTAATCATCAATCCATTGCTTTTCAGCTTCACTCAATAGATGCAGTTCAACCAGATTCAAATCAATCGGCACCAGCGTCAGCGTTGAGAAACGACAGAAGCCAGGGCGGCTGTTGATTATTTCCACCTGGTTCTCAATACGGATCCCATATTGCCCGGCCAGATAGTAACCCGGTTCGATAGTGATGATATTGCCCGCGACCAGAGGCCAGGGGTTTACTTTCTTGGCAATGCGATGGGGTTGTTCATGGATAAGCAACTGGTGGCCTACGCCGTGTCCTGTTCCATGATCAAAATCCAGGCCTAAATCCCACAACGCCCGACGGCTAAAGGCATCCAGTTGATGGCCCTGAGTGCCGCTGGGAAACTGCAGTGAAATAAGCGACAAAAAGCCTTTCAGCACGGCGGTGTAATGCAGACGACGTTGCGGATCCTGTGGACCAAACGCGAAGGTACGCGTCGTATCCGTCGTACCATTGTGGTACTGGCCGCCGGAATCATTCAGATACATGGCCTGCGAGGTAATTGGCGTATTGGTTTTTTCACTGGAGTGGTAATGACACATCGCCGCATTGCTGGCAGAGGCCGATATCGTGCTGAAGCTTTGCTCAATAAATCCCGGCTGCTGCTGGCGAAATTCCAGTTGCTTTGCCTGGGCTTCCAGTTCGGTGACCGGATTGTCAGCCGCTTCGCGCAAAGGGACTTCATGGGCCAGCCAGGCAAGGAAATTAACCCAGGCTGCGCCATCTTGTTCATGGCATTCCCGATAGCCCGCCAGTTCAACGTCATTTTTGTGGGCTTTCATCAAGGTGATGGGATCAGGGGCCCATAAGACGTTGCCACCGTGTTCTTCAATGGCAAAACGCAACGCAACCGGGGCGTAGTCTTTATCGACCAGGAAGCGTTTCCCACTGGCCAGTTGCTGGCAACGTACCAGGAAACTCTCTTGCGGGGCCAGCGTGAGCGTGTTTAGCAGTGATACGGGGAGTTGCTGCGTTTTGTTGCTATCCACAAACCATTCCAGCTCACCGCTGCGATGGAGCAGGGCAAACGAAAACGGTACTGGCACCATAGCCAGATCTGAACCGCGTACATTCAACAGCCAGGCAATGTTATCCGGCAGGGTAATTGCCAGTACGTCAGCCTCATGTTGAGCGAGTTGTTCCACGACGCGGGCACGCTTTTGCGTGCTGCTTTCCCCGCTGATTTCAATGGGCATTTCACGAATGATGCCGCAGGGGGCTGCCGGTCGGTCAAGCCACACCTGGTCAAAAGGATCTTGCTCAAGAGGTACCAGCTCGCAATGAGTTGCCGACAAGGCTTCAAACTGGCTGTTGACCATCAGCAGTGGTTCAAAGCCGATACGTGTACCCGCTGCAACGTGAGACTGCAAATAGTCGGCCAGCGGTTCATCGTGTAAATGATGAATTTCAAAATCATCCAGCGAGACTTCATTGCGTACCTGGACCTGATAGCGTCCATCGACAAACATTAACGCGCGATCCCGAAGGACCAACGCGAGGCCGGCAGAACCGCTAAATCCGGTCAGACAGGCCAGTTTATTGTCATGCGGCGTACAATCTTCGCTTTGATGAGCGTCGGCGCGCGGAACAATCATGCCATCCAGCCCCTGCGCTATCAGCAGGTTGCGCAGGGCGGAAAGAGGAGTTGAGATGTGCATAGTTAACCTTCAGGTCTTAACGGAACGGCGGTTCGTTGAATGTACGTAATTTACGGGAGTGCAGTCGGTCGCCTTCAGCACGCAGACGATCGATAGCCCGGATACCTATTTGCAGATGCTCAGAAATAGCACCTTCATAAAAACGGTTGGCCTGACCAGGTAGTTTGATCTCACCGTGCAGCGGCTTGTCGGAAACGCACAGCAGCGTGCCGTACGGAACGCGGAAACGGTATCCCTGAGCGGCGATGGTGGCGCTTTCCATATCGATAGCCACCGCGCGACTGAGGTTGAAACGCAGCGCAGAAGCGGAATAGCGTAGCTCCCAGTTACGATCGTCGGTGGTGACGACAGTACCGGTACGCAAGCGCTGTTTAACTTCTTCACCGGGCATACCGCTGACTTCTTTGGTGGCGTCATACAGGGCGCGTTGTACTTCCGCAATGCTCGGAATCGGAATATCCGGCGGTAGTACGGCATCCAACACGTGGTCGTCACGCAGATAAGCGTGGGCCAGAACATAGTCGCCAATCGCCTGACTTTCACGCAGACCACCGCAGTGACCAATCATCAGCCAGACGTCAGGACGCAGTACGGCCAGGTGATCGCAAATGGTTTTGGCGTTAGACGGGCCAACGCCGATATTGACCAGCGTGATCCCCTGACCGTCAGCCGTGATTAAATGCCAGGCGGGCATCTGGTGTTTCTTCCAGGCGAGATCGGAGATGGCTTCTTCTGGCGCTTCGGTTTCGGCGGTGATCCAGATCCCGCCCGCACAAGAAAGCGCGATATATGGGCTGTCCGGGTCGAGGATCTGGCTGCAACCCCAACGCACAAACTCATCGACGTAGCGGGTGTAGTTGGTGAACAGTACAAAAGGTTGAAAATGTTCAACCGGCGTTCCCGTGTAATGACGTAGTCGCGCCAGCGAAAAATCCACGCGTCGGGCATCGAAGTGAGACAGCGGAGAAAATTCCGCCGGATGAAAAATCCCGTCTGCCGTTTCGTCACCAATCTGCGACAATTCAGTGGTGGGGAAATGGCGCGTTAATCCGGCGCTCATCGAGCGATCCAGCGTCAGTTCTGAACCGTCAATCACATAGGGATAGGGGATTTCATGCTGCGACGGCTCGACGGAGATATGCGCATCATAATCCTGATACAGCAGCGTGAGCTGTTCTTCAAGATACGGACGAAAAAGCGACGGGCGGGTAATCGTAGTGGTGTAGCTGCCCGCATGGGTAAAACGACCATAGGCTCGGGTTTTCGGGGGATTGGTGGCGATGCCATCCCAGGTGACACACAGTGATGGGTAAACAAAAAGACCGTTATGGCGGGCGATTACATCAGGGAGCGTCCCTGTTTCAATATACTTACCAATGGCGCTACGCAGTGCTTTAACCGACTGCTCGTACAGCGCGTCCAGTTTATCCAGTGCCTGAGCCGGGGTCAGGCTGGAGCCCTTATTGTTCATGTCTGTCTCCTTGTTTCACAGATGTACTGCTCTCCCGATAGTATGTCACAGGAATGTGAAACAAAAGTCAGACGTTGAGGAAGATTGCGCGAAGACCGGACGGCCTCCGCACCCGGGCTTAACCGTGCTGCTTATCCCGCATCAGCAATGCTGTAGTCGCGGAAATAAGACAACCCGCCATCAGATAAATGGCTACGCTGTGCCAGTCTCCGCCGGAGAATGTTACCAGTGCAGCAGCAATGAAGGGGGTAAAACCGCCGCCAACTACGCTTGCTACCTGATAACCAACGCCTGCGCCGCTGTAGCGATAGCTTGCGCCAAACAAACCGGTAAACATAGGCTGCTGTACGCAGACCACCATATCGTGTGCAATGTTGGCCAACATAATCGCGAAGAACACGATCCAGAAAATGGATTGCGCTTCTAACGCCATAAAGAACGGGAATGCGCTAAGCGTCCCGACCAGTGCGCCAGTAATGTAAACGCGCCGGCGACCAAAGCGGTCGGCGAGCCAGGCAAAGCAGGGGATGGTCAGACAGCTCAGTCCACCAACTAACAACCCGATATTCAGAAACAGTTCGCGAGGTAAGCCCAGATTCTGCGTGGAGTAATTAAGGGCAAACGCGGTGACGATATACATCGTCAGCAGTTCACACAGGCGCAGAGCGATAATTTTCAAAAACGCCCCTGGATGACGGATTAATGCCTCGACTACCGGTAGTCTCTTTTTCTCTGGTTGCGGTGCCTGCTGCTGCTGTTCGAATTCGGCCGATTCATCCATTCGGTTACGCATCCACAACGCGCCCAATACCAGCACGATGCTGAACAGGAATGGAATACGCCAGCCCCAACTCAGGAACTGCTCATCGGTGGTTTGCGAGCTAATCAGCGAGACCAGACCGGTAGAAAGTAACAGTCCGACGCCGTAACCAACCTGAACGCCGCTGCTGTAGAAGGCTTTTTTATTTTTCGGCGCGCTTTCGACCGAGAGCAACGCTGCGCCGCCCCATTCACCGCCAACGGCGAATCCCTGAATAGCACGCAGCGTCACCAGCAGAACGGGAGCCCACCAGCCAATGGTGTCAAAAGAGGGAATAATCCCGATCAGCGCAGTGGCAATACCCATCATCCAGACGGTAAGCATCAGCATACGTTTACGGCCCAGACGATCGCCGAAGTGGCCGAAGATCACCCCGCCTAACGGACGGAACAAAAATCCGACGCCAAAGGTAGCAAATGCGGCAAGTGTCCCCATCGCTGGGCTGACTTGCGGGAAGAACTCGCGGTTAAAGACCAGTGCGGCAGTAATGCCATAAAGCAGAAAATCATACCAGTCGACCACGGCACCCGCGAAGCTGCCAAGCGCAGCGCGTCGGGCGCGGTTAAGCGAAGAGGCGTCCTGTTGGGGACCCGTGGAGGTGAGGGTGGAATCCATAGTTATCCTGTCTGTACTGTTTTTTAGTTATTAGTATTTGAGTTGGGTTACACACATTGCAGTCGCAATATTAACGACCGTTATGAGATTACCGCGACAGACGGGAAGTGAAAACGATTATCTCCCTCATCTGATGGCAACATGAAAAATAAGATGAATGAAAAATCTGAATCAGGTGGAATCGTGGCCTGTCAGGAGTGTTCTGATTTCAGGCGGAGCATTAGGAGTACTGTATTTGGGGAAGCTATATACCCACTTTCATAATGGTATACGGAGATTCAGTGAAACCACATCGCTCATAAGCACGAATCGCACGCCCGTTATCTCCGTGGACATATAAGCGAAGCTCCAGTGCCTTTTGTTCAAAGTGTGCGCGGTAGATGCGGTAGCCCAGCGCATTAAGCAACATCGCGTCGGCCGGTGTGGCGTCACGGATTTGTAATGTCATGAATGATTCCCGTCCTGGTAATAAATTGACGATTACTAAATTATATCAAAACTGTCAGTGATACAGTGGGATGCGAATATTTCAGAGGCTTGTCAGTATGAAGATTGTTTTTATCCCTGCGTTGATCGTAGTCCTGATTGATAAAGAACAGGACATAGGACGGGAATTGACCCGCGATGAGGTT
The DNA here is from genome assembly GCF_000398825.1 of Citrobacter sp. KTE30. NCBI lineage: Bacteria > Pseudomonadati > Pseudomonadota > Gammaproteobacteria > Enterobacterales > Enterobacteriaceae > Citrobacter > Citrobacter sp. KTE30. The sequence continues at coordinate 1,619,547 of NZ_KB976055.1, forward strand.
GAGTCCATTCGCGATGGCGCTACAGCCATCCGCCTGCCGGCCGAAGCAGCCGAGGATATAATCAGAGAGCGTGGCTACCGCGATATTGATCCTGAGAATGTCTGGCGCGAGTGGCAGGCGTATAAAGCTGACTGAACGTCGATGGGAACACACTGCTTTAGTGGCACATGAAAATTGTGCACTTACACGGATGCGTTTACTCAACACCTGGTGTGGAGCTGAGGGGCAACTTTGAGCGAGGTGCTGACATTGTGCTTAAATAATAATGATGGCTCTGGCAGGATGGGTGTTCAATGATTGAAAGGTGACCACTAATTCAGGTGACGTAAATGTGTAGCAATCCCCCACTTTAGGCCGATACATTTTCCATTAATCAGGTCGATAACAGAATAACTTGCATTGGGGTGAGCATAGCGAGGGAAACTATTGACAGTCCCTTCTTTAAGAATTGCCAGAGTGCCCTGACTGACATGCCCGTGAGACACAATACATATTGTTTGTTGATGTGATGAAGTATCTTCCAGGTTTTGTAAAAAACACATAACTCGCTGAGAAGCATGCGCCAGTGACTCCCCCCCAGGTGGACAATACTCTGCATCAAGCCTGAATAATGCATTTGAATCGTTCGGATGTTTTTGTCTGAGTAGTTCTAACGGCATACCTTCAAACTGACCAAAGGCCTGCTCTTTAAGGGCCGGTTCAGCCGTCAGTGAACAGCGAAAGTGTTCAGCCAGGCTTTGCCCCATTTGCCAGGCACGTCCAAGCGGAGAAGCGTAAACACGCTCTATTTGATATTCACTTGCACTAAACGCTGCTAGTAGGACGGATGTTTCACGCAAACCCCGACAGGTCAAGGAGCTATCGCTGTGCCCCTGAATAATTCCGTCCAAATTCCACTCTGTTTCTGCGTGTCGAACAAGTATCAATTTCATCGTTAGCGGGCCATGCTCGTTGTTGATCAAAATGCCCCAACAGCGCGATGCCAAACACACACCGTTGAAGCAGCAGAAGGCTTTCCGGTTTTGGAAATAATGAACAAGTGTAGCTTATTGCCGTTATGCAGCGGCTCTGGGTGTGAGGCGCTGAATTTTATCCGTAGTTAACTTCCGCTTTTGGCACTCAGCGGACGTTGGTATGAAGCAACCCGGCGCCCGTTAATATTAAGCGGAAAGATGAATTAACGCGTCTCCCCGTTTCTCCATCCTCTTCGCTTTTTCCTTTATCCTGCCTCTCTTGCTGTGCATACAGCGACGTGTTATCACTCGGTAAATGCAAAAATTACCGAAGTTACTAGAACTTGCATTAGCCACGGATAATCAGCGTACCGAAACCTGCATTTCACGGGTTGCTATGGTGTTGAGAGTAATCCCTGAACACCGCCTGTCTGCAGTTTATGAACCGATGATTAACATGGTTTTGACTGGTCCTAAACGCATGATGATTGATGACAGAACGCTGCAATATTATTCAGCTCAGAACAGTTGAAATGTTACCTGGGCAGAGTGAAGTCATCACAGCGCAAGTGATATGACAGGCGACCTGTTGAGACCATGGTAACATTACAGCTTGTGTCATTTACCTCACTACACACATCGGCCTACCAGATACTGGTTCGGGGTGTATTTCCGTATCCACGTTGAATACGGTTCTCAGCAATCCAGGGTTCATCACCGCTTCTGGTGTGCCTTGCGCCATAATATGTCCGTTCGCCATTACCACCAGATGATCGCAGTACCGGCTGGCCTGATTAAGGTCGTGCAGCACTGCGACCACCGTTTTCCCCTGAGCCCGGAGTTCGCCCATCAACCGCATCAGTTCCACCTGGTGATTGATATCGAGATAGGTGGTTGGCTCATCGAGTAGTATGACGGGTGTATTCTGGGCCAGGACCATCGCCAGAAAGGCGCGCTGGCGCTGACCGCCGGAAAGATCGGTTAACCGTCGGTCGGCAAGATGTTGGATCCGGGTCTGGTGCATAGCATCTTGGACCCGCGCATTGTCTTCAACGGAGAGGCGCCCCCAGAGTGACAACCACGGGTTGCGACCGTACGAAACAAGCTCCTGGACGGTGATCCCCTCTGGCGTTAAATGGTGCTGGGGCAGCAGCGCCAGCCTGCGGGCTAGCTGGCGTGATGAGAGCGTGTTGATGGCATTATCGCCGAGAAATACGCCACCGGATTGCGGCGCTAACAGCCGTGAAAAACAGTTTAGCAACGTCGATTTCCCGCAGCCGTTAGGGCCGAGCAGGGCGGTTGTCTTCCCCGCTGGTAGGGCGAGTGAAACGCCATCAAGGATCTTGTTTGTACCGTAACAGACCGTCAGATTTTCAGTTCGTAATGTCATTTATCGCATTCTCACAAGCAGCCAGACAAACCACGGTGCACCGATAATGGCGGTCAGTACGCCAGCCGGAAGCTCCAGCGGGGGATGAGTAATTCGCGCCAGCAGGTCGGCAACCACCAGCAGCAACGCACCTGTCATGGCCGATATGGGCAGCAGCCAGCGGTGACGCCCACCGGTAATACTGCGCACCATATGCGGCACCACAAGACCAATAAAACTAATTGGGCCGCAGACGGCCACGCCGGTAGATGTCATGGCGACGGCCAGTAGCAAAGCCAGGAGCCGGATACGCGGCACCGACACACCGAGCGTGGTGGCGCGGGCATCGCCCAGTGCCAGAAGGTCGAGATCGCGGCAAAAACCCAGGCTCAGCGGCAGAAACAACATTAGCAGCGGGACGGCAATCTTCACAAAGCTCCAGTCACGGCCCCATAAGCTGCCGGTCAGCCACAGCAGGGCGCCGTTCACATCCTGCGGGCGCGAAAGCATCAGCCAGTCCGTCAGGCTGGCCCAGCAGGCAGACAGCGCGATACCCGTGAGTGCCAGCTTCATCGGCTGGCTGGTGTTCGCCAGCATTCTCAGCAGTATCAGGCCCACCATGCCACCGGCAAAGGCCAGCAGCGGCAGAGCAATCACCGGCAGTGACGGTACGAGAAGCAGTGCGCCCACAGAGGAAAGGCTGGCGGCATGGTTTACGCCGAGAATATCCGGCGACGCCAGAGGGTTACGAACGATCCCTTGTACCAGAACGCCTGCAACCGCGAGGGCTGCTCCGACAAACAACGCCAGCAGCAGTCGCGGCAGGCGGTACGCCGTTAACACGTAATGATACTCACGCCCGGCCTGCCAGTTGGTCAGCAGGGCGCGCCAGGGAACGGCGATCCCCCCCATTTGCAGAGACAGCAGCGAAAATCCTGCCAGTGCGAGGGCGATAAAAATGACTAACACAATTTTCAACCACGCCTCCTGACCAGCCAGACAAAGCAGGGCGCACCAATCAGAGCAACCACAGCCCCCGCGGGTAATTCGCCAGGAAAAGCCAGCGCGCGGGCCAGAACATCCGCCACTAGCATCAGTGTGGCGCCCATCAGTATGCTCATCGGCAGGACCTTGCGCTGGTCAAATCCTACCCAGAAGCGAGCCAGATGCGGCATCAACAGACCGATAAACGCCACCGGGCCAGCCACGCTGACGCAGGTACCGACCAGAAGCAGCACCAGAATGTTGATGATCAAACGCAGCTTCGGCAGATTCACCCCCAGCGTGCGGGCGGTGCTGTCGCTGACGTTAAGCAGGTTCAGTTGATTGGCCAGCAGCAACACCACCGGTACAGCGACCGCCACCACCGGTAAAAGCTGCCAGAACTCCTGCCAGCGTGCGTGAGATACGCCCCCTGCGAGCCAGTAAAAAATGCCGTAGGCGTGATCTTCCGTCAGCAGCAGGGTGATGCGGGTCAGGGCCATGCAAAACGCCGAGAAAGCGATACCCGCGAGGATCAGTTTGTTTCGGTCCTGGGTGTGGCGAAATCCGCCGCCTGCGGTCATCACCAGCAGCCAGCTTACGCCGCCGCCACAGGCGGCGATAAAGGCGATGGAGTAACCCGCGACGGGCACGGGGCTGAGCGCGCTGGTCAGTGCCATAGCCAGCGCCGCGCCGCTGTTAATGCCGAGCAGTGAAGGGGAGGCCATTGAATTATGCGTCAGGGTTTGCAGCAGCGTTCCCGCGAGAGCCAGGCTTGCGCCGATCAGAATGGCGACCAGGCTTCGCGGCAGACGTAGGTTTTGCACCAGCGCTTGTGCAAGCGTCGGCACGTGGCCCGGCAGCAGGGCGCGAATGGCATCAACGCCAGAAACAGGAATGGCCGAGTAGCAAAACAGACTCAGCCAGAAAACTGCGATAAGCGCGGCAAGGGGTAGCCCCCATTGCAACGCCGGATGTCTGAGAACTGTCATTTCACATCGGATAAAGGCTGGTGATGGAAGATTTTTACCGTGTCGCTGGCAATACGTTCGGCCGCAAAAATGCCGCGCATCCGCGCCCAGGCGTTACTGTCGACCGACGCCGTCTGCTGTTTTTGCGCAGCCGTTAACATCTGCCACAGCGGGTCTTGCTGCCAGCGTTTGACGATGCTCTCTTTGCGGTAGTGGGCGACCAGCAGCCATGCAGGATTGAGCGCCAGCAGCTGTTCCAGGCCGATGGACGGCATAGACGCACCCGCCATCGCCGCAGGTACCTTCAGCCCCAGAGAGGTCAGGACGCCCCCGGTCCAGGTCCCCTGCGTATGCAGGTTGAACTGCTGCTCCCGGGACGTACCAAACAACACCAGCGTGCCTTTTGGCAACTGGCTGGCCCACGCTGACATCTGTTGTTTGTGTTGCGCCAGACGTGACTGCATCTGTGCCTTTTTGCCCACAATCTCGCCGATGATGGCCGCAGACTGAAGATTTTCAGCGTAGGTTTCATTGCGAGATTTCAGCAGCAGAACCGGTGCTATTTGCTGTAAGGCGCTGAAAATACCCGCATGACGGCTGCTGTCGGCAATGATCAGATCCGGTTTCAACGCGCTAATGGCTTCTAAACTCGGCTGCGCACGCGTGCCGACAGACTGCCAGGGTTTCAGATGTGCGCGAACTTCAGGAAGAATGCGCGTGGCATCGTTATCGTCGGCAATGCCGACAGGACTGACATCGACGGCAGCCAGCGCGTCCGCGAATGACAACTCCAGTACCACTATCCGCTGTGGCGTTTTATCAAGCGTAAAGGTGCCATGTTCGTCCTGAACCGTGGCTGCAAAAGCGTGGCTGGTGACCAGCAGCAGAGCGGCGAAAAGTGTGCGGATAAATGTGAACATCGGTGCTCCTGAAAGCCGGGTGGCGCTGCGCTTACCCGGCCTACGAAATCGGTGTGAATTAGAACTTCAACGACCCCTGCATATACAGAGTGCGCGGCTGGCCTGCGTAGATGCCTTTGTTGTTGTCGTCATAAGAGCGGGTGAAGTACGCCTGGTCGAAGATATTTTTCACGCCGAACGCAAGGTTCAGGTCTGCCATTTGCGGACCAAAATCATAAGCTACGCGTGCGCCCCAGAGCATAAAGCCAGGGATGCGACCAGTACTGCCGTCGGCGCTCTCTTTCACGGTATTGGCGTTATCCGCAAACTGGCTGGACTGGAAATCGCTATTCAGGTTGAACGTCCAGCTACCTGGTTTATAGTCCACGCCCAATGTGCCTTTGTGTTTCGGGGAGAACGGCACCTGGTTGCCGTAGGTGTCGCCTTTCTCGCGGATCTCGGCGTTCACATACGCATAGCTTGCGTAGACCGAAACGTTGTCGAGCGTTGGCGTCAGCGTGCCGAGGTCATAGCGGGCCTGGGTTTCCAGCCCGGTATGGCGCGTTTTACCCCGTGCGGTTACGGTGTCGTTGGTCTGGTTGGAGTCGTACTGATTATTAAAGTTTATCAGGAACAGCCCCATTTCCGCGGTCAGCGCGCCATCGTCGTATCGGGTTCCGAGCTCCCAGGTTCGCGCTTTTTCCGGTTCCACATTGCCGCTTTGCACAGCCTTGCCAATTTGGCTGTACTGTACGGTGCCGAATGAGCCTTCAGTGTTTGCATAAAGATTCCAGCTATCAGTCAGGTGATAAAGCACGTTTAGCGCCGGAAGTGGGGCGTTGTAGCTCACTTCTTCATGTGTGCCTTTGATGGCGTTGTTCTGGTATGACTCGATATGTTCAAAGCGCATACCCGGTGTGATAGTCCAGTTGCCAATGTCGATTTTGTCATCCAGATACCAGGCGTGCGCTTCGGTGCCGGAACGGGTGTCGCGATCGTATGGGCTAGCGCTGGACGGGAGTTGTCCGCTGCTGGTGGCGGTGTAGTAACGCATTTCATGCGTCGACTCGCTCACATAGCGGTATCCCACGCCCACTTCGTGCGCGGAAGGACCCACCATAAAGCTCTGACTGTAGCGCGGTTCAATGCCGCGTACCCAGTAGTTACGCGGTGACAGGGTGAGGCGTTTGCCCTGTTCCAGATAGCCGCTACGCAGGGTTTCGGTGTAGAAGCCCTGAATATTGAATTTATGCTGGCTGTCCGGCTGGAACTGATAGCCGAGGCTTGCCAGCTTGCGGCGCCCCCAGAAGCGATCGTAAGGGCGCGTGGACTGCCAGCGGTCGGCGTTGTAATCCGCGCGCGACAGGCCGCCGGGCATGTCGGCTTCTCCGTCGTAGTATTGCAGCAGGCTGTTGAAAGTATGCACGTCATTCGGCGCATATTTGCTTTTCAGCATCAGGTCGTCGATGCGCGTCGCGCTGTGCTCGCGCCAGTCGCTGCCGCGGGTGCCGGAGTAAAGCAGGGCGGTACCAAAACCGTTATCCGCCGTGCCGCCCACCATCAGGTTGTGCGTCTCTTTTGGATTATTTTGTGAGGACGTTGGGCTGAGCTGGCCTTCCATGCCGGCTTCGATACCGAAGTCTTGCGGAATGGCGCGGGTGACAAAGTTCACCACGCCGCCCACGCTCTGCGGCCCGTAACGCACAGCACCGCCGCCGCGCACCACATCGATGGCGTCCATATTTCCGAGCGAAACAGGTGCCAGGGAAAGCTGCGGCTGGCCGTAAGGGGCAAACGGCACCGGAATACCGTCCATCAGTACCGTTGAACGGCTGGCCAGGCGCGGGTTCAGGCCGCGAATACCAAAGTTCATCGCCAGATCGTGGCTACCGGTACCGTTGTTTTCTGGGGCGGTAACGCCAGGAATGCGGTTCAGCACCTCGCGCATGGTCGTCGCGCCGGTTTTGGCGAAATCTTCACGGCGGATAACGTCACGTGCGCCAGCATGTTCGAAAACGTCGTTTTCGCGCGCATCCCCCAGCCAGTCGCCCACAACCGTGAGCGCATCTTCCTGCGGCGCAGGAACGTGTTCGAGCGTCCAGCTGTTATTCCCTAACGGCTTCACCTGCAGGCCACTGCCCAGGAGCAGCTGCTGCAAACCACTCTCAACATCGTAATCGCCGTGCAAACCGTTGCTGTGTTTGCCGCGCGTCAGTCTGGCGTCAACAGACAGGGTAATTCCGCTGCGTGCGGCATATTGGTTTAGCGCTTTATCGAGTGAGCCTGGTGCAATATCAATCTGCGCTGCGAAAGCGGATAACGAGAGCCCAGCCAGCGGCAGCAGGCTCAGGCGAATGGCGTTAACCAAAGGTGTTGTTTTGCTAAAAACGCGTAAAGGCGTCATACCTTCTCCATCATCATTTTTGTTGTGTTCAGCTATGAGTCGAATGAGAAGGGGAAAAAGGACAATGAAAATGAGAATTATTTTTCTTACAGTGCCAAAATATTGACCCAGTATCGCGTAATAGTCTGAATTTTCACTGGAAGTGTCTGGGCAATAATATCCAGAATCGCATCGGTATTTTTCAGCGGGAAAGTGCCACTCAGGCGCAGCCCGGCCACCGCCGGATCGCAACGCAGCACGCCGTTGCGATAACGGCTCAGCGTGGCAATCACTTCACCCAGCGGTTTATCGCTAAAGCTCAGAATGCCCTGCGTCCAGGCGGCGCTTTCATCATCCGCTGAGGTAATTGCACTAAATTCAGACGCGCTAAACTGCAGGCTCTCGCCAGCGCTGACGATGCGTTTTTCCTGCGGACGGTTTGCCAGTAAGACTTCAACCGCGTGTTGTTGAACGGTAACGCGTGTGACGTTGTCCTGCTGGTAGACGGTAAATTCTGTGCCTAACGCGGTGAGCCGGCCCTGGCGGGTCACAACGTGGAAAGGTCTCTGCTGCGCGTCTTTTGCGGTAGTAATAGCAATTTCGCCGTACCAGAGATGGACAGCGCGTTGACGCGTATCAAAACGAACGTCCGCGGCGCTTTGCGTGTTGAGCGTCAGCAGCGAGCCATCGTCCAGCCGCTGATGGCTGACAGCCCCTTTGGCGGTGCGGTAGTCCGCGCGCAGACCTTCTCCGGCTTCAGATTGCCAGAGCTGCCAGCCGCCGCCCACGCCGAGCAGCAGCAGTAGCCCTTTCATGACATGACGACGGGTAAGATGCGTATCGTGCAGCGCCCGGCTGGCGACATCGCCCGGAACGCTGCTGAGCTGGCTGCGCAGGTTTTCAACCTGTTGCCAGGCCCACTGATGATCTTTGTCCTCTTCATACCATTGTTGCCAGCGCGCTTCCTGCTGTGGGCTGACACGCTCGCCGCTCAATACGGCATACCAGTGTGATGCCGAGCGCAAAGCCTGACGGCGAGAATCGGTGATAGAAGCGTTCACAGACCGTGCTCCAGACGAAACAGCAGACAATGTTCGATAGCCTTTGCCATATATTTTTTCACTGAACTGACCGAAACACCGAGCTTTAGCGCTATTTCGCTGTAGGTCAGACCATCCAGCTGCGAAAGGAGAAACGCTTCGCGTGTTTTTCCGCTTAGCCCGTCAAGCATGCTGTCGATGAGTTGCAGGGTTTCGAGCTGACTCTCGCGTTCCTCGGGCGAAGGCGCGAGCGCCTCCGGCATCAGCGCCAGCATCTCCAGATAGGCTTTTTCCAGCGCGTTTCGACGAAACAGGTCGACCATTACCCGTTTGGCGAGAGTGCACAGGAAGGAGCGCGGATCGCGGATCGTCGAGAGCGACCCGCTGCCCATTACCCGTAGAAAAGTGTCCTGGGCAATGTCATCTGCATCAAAGGCGGACTGGAGTTTGCGCGTCAGCCAGCTTTTCAGCCAGCCGTGATGTGCGCCATAAAGCGACTCGAGCGTAAAGGAAGCAGTGGTAGTGGCGTGGTCAGACATGCGGAATGTATCAAAAGTTAATTATCACGCGATTATAGTAATATGAGAATGGTTATCATTACAATTGGAAATATAATTGTATTACGTTGAACGTATTAACGCATTGTTTTTTATAAAAATCTCATGATGTGGATATTGGATGGGAAAAGGAGTCTGCTTTTGGCATGTGCTGGTTGGAATGACATCTGACCATGTCTGTTGCGAGCGAGAATCGGACACCTCAGTTCCTGTCACCAGTTGCGGAAACCTTGCTCATGCTGCTGGTGTTAGCGTTTAACTGGATGATGCGGGCACTAAAACGACGGGCGTTATTCGCCGTGATCAGCCCAGAACTATTGATATGGAAGCTCGGAACGGCAAGCGCCTGGAACAAATACCTGCGGTCATTATAAATGAAGTGTTGGCCAGACTGAGCAGGGGCTTTGATATGCGCAATGAGCAATAGCATAAAAGCAAAAAGCCTGCTTAGTTTCCTAAGCAGGCTTCTTAAATATGGCTCCTCTGACTGGACTCGAACCAGTGACATACGGATTAACAGTCCGCCGTTCTACCGACTGAACTACAGAGGAATCGTTTGAACGAGGCGCATATTAGCGAGGGTGGTGAGGCTTGTCAAAGGGGTAAATACATTTGTGTGTTCGTTTGCTGACAAAATCAGCAAAGCGGCGATCTTTCCGTCTTTTTATGCTTTTGCCCCATTCTGGTGCGTGTCTACCTCTTCCAGGGCAGCCTGAATGAGATATTTCGGTGTGCAGAATGATCTTCCTTCGCTTTTACTCCTGACTTTGTGCGGCTTTAACCATAAAACACCGTTTTAGACGAAAGTGGCAAGCATCTTGCAATCCTGAATTCAATGACTGCCAGCACGGGTTCTGGTATTCCGACAGGAGGCAAAATGAACTTCAGACGACTGAAATATTTCGTGAAAATCGTCGATATTGGTAGCCTGACCCAGGCAGCGGAAGTATTGCACATTGCGCAACCCGCGCTGAGCCAGCAGGTCGCAACGCTGGAAGGTGAGCTTGATCAGCAATTGCTGATTCGTACCAAGCGTGGCGTCACGCCGACGGAAGCAGGAAAAGTGTTATATACCCACGCCCGGACGATTTTACGTCAGTGTGAACAAGCGCAACTTGCGGTTAATAACGTGGGACAGACCTTGACAGGCCAGGTCTCTATCGGCCTTGCGCCGGGGACAGCAGCGTCATCCATTACCATGCCGTTATTACAGACGCTACGTGCCGAACTGCCTGATGTGCAGGTCTATCTGCATGAAAACAGTGGGGCAGTGCTGAATGACAAGCTGCTCAGCGGGCAATTAGATATGGCAGTGCTCTATGAGCGTTCACCCGTGGCGGGCATCAGCAGTCAACCGTTGCTTAAAGAGGATCTGTATCTGGTCGGCACGCGTGAGTGCCCGGGGCAAAGCGTCGATTTAGCCGCGGTGGCGCAGATGAATTTGTTCTTGCCACGGGATTACAGCGCGGTTCGCCTGCGCGTGGATGAAGCTTTTTCGTTACGTCGCTTAACGGCTAAAGTGATTGGCGAAATTGAGTCTATCTCCACCCTGACGGCCGCCATTGCCAGTGGTATGGGCGTCACAGTGTTGCCCGAGTCGGCCGCCCGTTCATTATGCAATGCAGCGAACGGCTGGATGGCGCGCATCACAGCCCCATCGATGAATCTGCCATTATCGTTGAACGTATCAGCCAGAGGGAGCTTATCGCCCCAGGCGCAGGCAGTGAAGGAGATCCTGCTATCGCTGGTTAGCCGTCCGGCGCTGGAAAATCGCGAACTGCAGCTGGTCAGCTAAACCTTATTCCCGCGAGGAATAAGATGCAGGTTTTTATTATTTGTTATGCCGGGCATCAGACTTTAACAATAGCGTAATGTCTGATGTGCCCGGAGTGAAACGTGAATTTTCAGCAACTCAAAATAATCCGCGAGGCGGCCCGTCAGGATTACAACCTGACGGAGGTCGCGAATATACTGTACACCTCGCAGTCGGGCGTCAGCCGACACATTCGTGAACTTGAAGATGAACTTGGCATCGAAATTTTTATCCGTCGTGGTAAACGCCTGTTGGGCATGACTGAACCGGGTAAAGCTTTGCTGATCATTGCCGAACGTATTCTGAATGAGGCCAGCAATGTTCGTCGATTGGCGGATCTGTTTACCAATGACACGTCCGGCGTTCTGACGATTGCCACCACGCATACCCAGGCACGCTATAGCTTGCCTGCGGTGATAAAAGCCTTTCGTGAGCTGTTCCCTGAGGTGCGTCTGGAACTTATTCAGGGCACACCACAGGAGATTGATGTCCTGCTACAAAATGGCGGGGCAGATATCGGAATTGCCAGTGAGCGGCTGAGCAGCGATCCATTGTTGGTGGCTTTTCCCTGGTTTCGTTGGCACCACAGCCTGCTTGTTCCTCAGGACCATCCATTAGTGAAGGTTTCTCCGCTAACGCTGGAGTCCATCGCTCACTGGCCGTTAATTACCTATCGTCAAGGGATTACAGGGCGTTCCCGCATCGATGAGGCGTTTGCGCGCAAGGGGCTGATACCTGATATTATTCTCAGCGCCCAGGACTCGGATGTGATTAAAACTTACGTGTCACTGGGATTGGGGATTGGGCTGGTGGCAGAGCAATCCAGCGGCGAGCAGGAAGAGGGGACGTTAACCCGTCTGGATACCCGGCATTTGTTTGATGCAAATACCGTTTGGCTAGGGCTTAAACGCGGACAGCTGCAGCGCAACTACGTCTGGCGATTCATCGAGCTATGCAACGCAGGGTTATCCGTCGATGAAATTAAGCGTCAGGCGATGGAGCCAGATGAAGCGGTGATTGATTATCAGATTTAACAATAAAAGCCCGTGAGAAACGGGCTTCTCTCGTTGCCAGTATGGAAAAGCCTGGGTGTGAAGTGAAGCGCTCTACCTGGCTAATGGGATCGCAGAAAAGCAAAAAGCCTGCTTAGTTTCCTGAGCAGGCTTCTTAAATATGGCTCCTCTGACTGGGATCGCCTTTGCCATTAACTGGCTGATTGGTAAGCTAAACCTAGAAATTGGGGTTGTCAGGACCACCAGAATGACCACCAATCTCTTCTTTCTGGAAGACAAGCCTGATAACCTTCAACCATTAAGCAATGTCCTTAAGTTATTACGAATCAGTTTGACCATAATGCTTGTGGATAGTCCATGTAAACGAGCCAGTTCTTCTACAACACTTGCTACATCTGAAGGTCGTGATGGTCTGTCACCGGTACGAGTGAATGGACCATTGAGAGTTATTCCAGCCTCAACCTATCCCTAAGCTCTTTCACAAGCGACACATCATCCAGCTCCGCGCTAATCTCATGACGAATAGCATTACTGAACTGCTCACTACGCTCACAGCTATCATGATAACCGTGAGACAGCCAGTTCCAGCTCCCGAGAACAATGTAGCGGCCATCGATCATCAGTACCTTTTCATGGGTACCTTCAGCCAGGCGGATAACATTGTCTTTTCCCAGTTGTTCGCGGTACTCAGCAATCAGAGTTTCATCATTATCCTCTGCACGATCCAGACGTTGATGGTAGTAACCGTAGTAGACTTTAACGCTGACACCACGTCGTTGTGTTGCGACCAGTTGTGCCAGTTCCGGTCTTTGATATTGTTTACCGCCCCGACGGATCCACGGAGTGATGATAACCAGTTCCTGTTCGCACTGGCTCGCCAGTGAACTGAATGCGGCGATATGCTCACAGTCGCGGTAATAACGTTGTAAACGCGGTGTCTGGCTCAGGCTGGCAAAATCCGGATGCTGGCTGCCTTGTTCCAGAAGGAAATCTTCAGCGACAGTGTCCGCAAGAACTTTCAGGTATCCACCTGCCTGGCGCAACCGGTGGTGGTTACCTACCACGATAAACTGCTGTTTTGCGCGTGAAACCACGACATTCAGCATGTTTGGCGCATCGTTCTGAAAATTCGGATTATCAAGTGGATGAAAAATTACCGGGCTGTAAATGATGACCTCAAAGCCCACACCCTGGAACTGATGCACTGTACCAATGCAGTTTTTCTGCCAGTGATTCATACGTTGGGCAAGGCGCTTAATCAGTAATGACTTCTGATTGCTGTAGGGCGTGACGATGCCAACATCGGCGGTCAGATCGTAACCGGCTTCTTCGAGTTTATTCAGCAGTAGCTCAATAGCATCAACCTCATCCAGATTGGTGTTAACCATATCGCCTTTCTGGCCCTCGACGCTGTAGAACATCAAATGATGGCCACCAGATTTCTCAAAGGCGCTGGCAATACGGTCGGAAGGGGAGGACGTTTCCACGCTGACGCCATGATAGCCCGCCAGCCGGATAAAGAGATCGGCAATGGGTTTCTGACACCGACGATGCTCATCGAGAATAATACCGTTGCCGGTATCATCCACTCGTCCGGAAAGTGTACCTGCCGCGCGGTGCCAGCCTGTCACGCTGGCAGGTGAGACCCGCTCATATAACGTATTATTGTCGGCAAAATGACGTGCACGCAGTTGCGTTTGCAGGTTTTCTGACAAGTTCCTGATGGGTTCGATTTGCAGGGGATCGCCGACAATCATCGCTTTCTCGCTGCGGCTCAATAGCGGCACCAGAGATTCAAGCGAAATCATCCCAGCTTCGTCGCACAGTGCCAGATGCCAGGGCTTATGCCCCTTGAGTTCGTCAAGTTTACGATAACCCGCTACCTTCCACGCGGAGACCAACGTGGTTGCCATTACCGGATACACCAGTGACAGCGCACGATAGAATTCATCCAGTTTGTCCAGCCAGCGATAGTATCCCGCGCTGCGGCGATTACTCATCAGAGCCCGCCAGTGTGTCAGCACTTCTTCCAGTTCAATTTTCCGCTTCAGTTGTTCCTGCCAGAGATAGCCGATAGCGGCTTCAAACATTTCCCGGTGTTGCCTGATGAAGCGTTTGCGCAAAATGTCACACCAGTTACCTTCGGGATAATGTTGTTGATACTCTGCTGTAACCTGTTGTGCCCGAATAACCCGCAGCCATTGTTTCCGGAGTGTTGCAATATCAGCACAAAGGTTCACTAGATTTTCTTCCAACTGCTCATCAGGTTCGTCCTGCATGAGTAGTTCCAGAAGGGCCAGATTGTCTGTCTGATGCGACAGTATTTCTCCCGCATCAGCCAGAGCCGCTAACTGGCGATGGGGCAGGGAAGAAAGACTGAAATGCTGAAAGTCCTCCGGTGCAGCAAGATTCATTTGTTGCAGCCGTGCCGGATATTTTCCCTCGAACAGGCGGGCCAGATGACGCTTTATCCCTTTACGCGGATAGTCACGGTAATGCAGTTCCAGAGCAGGGCGTAGTGGTGAATCCATCCAGCGCAGTATCTGCACCAGATCATGCTGCTGCGGCCATGTCGCCTGCAATGTCTGATAAATTCTGCTGGCCTGCAAACGCTGGGCTTTTATCCCGCGGAGTTCCTGCAGGCGTTGCTCCAGCTGGCTGATTAAGTTGTCCAGGTCGTCGGGATGATGCGGTGAAACGTCAATCCCCAGTTGCTGTGCATGCGCGGCTACCGGGGGGATTTTTGCCATAAAACGTGCCGGAAGCTCTTCTGCGTTGCTGGTGTCCAGACCACAATCCACAACAGATTGTATCGCGGTTGCCTTTTCATTCAGATACGCCCGGTAACAGGCGTTCAACTCTTCGCGATGTCTGAGCAAAACAGCTAAAAAATCGCGCTGGTGCTGCTCGTCATAGCTTTCCTGTCGCCAGTGGCCGATCAGTTGCTCAAGCCGGGTAAGCTCATGCTGAACCTGTTCGTTTGAGCCGCTATGAAACCATAACCAGTTAAGATCCTGGGTTGCAGGATCACTACGCAGATCATCAATGATATTTTCCACTGCTTTTATTGCCGTGGAAGTGATCAGCATGCCGAGGTTCTGGTCCTTTCCATCAGCAATAGCCAGCGCTCTGGCAACCAGTTGTTGCGCGATGAGTGACTTGAACAGCGTTGTTTTACCCGTACCTGGCGCGCCCTGCACGGCAATCAGGCGTTCATCCTGATTAATGGCCTGTATTGCGGCCATCTGTCCATGGCCCAGCGGGTATTGTGTTTCAAACAAACCGCCGGTCACTACTTCGTATATATCCGGGGCATTCCCGTTATTGTGGATATGGTTGAGATACTGCTCCAGCAGGGGGAAGTCACCAGCCGCGTTATCGCACAACCAGGTGAAATCTTCCGAATCACGTTTGAGGTTGTAATCTTCATTATGCAGTGGAGCCACCAGGGCGTTAAACGCAGTTTCCAGTCCCTGGTATTTACGGTTTGATTGCTGAGTAACCCATGCCTGAAGAGCCTCAAACGCCTCAAGGAAGGTGTCATATTTACACCCGGTGAGCGCGCTGACGATACTCATCATATGACGGTTCTCACCCAGTTCATCCAGCTGGATACCAAACATTTCGCGAAAAGCGAAGGGGAAGGCGCTGACCAGCTGTCCGTCTTTGACAGGAACCAGCAGCGAGGTATTGCCCTGTTCAAAGAAGGATTTGGGGAGTGGAAAAGAGAACAGCGGCATGTATTTTACGTTGGTTCTGCCACGTTCATTTTCGATACAGCGCAGCACCGGAAACAGCAGATTGACAGGCTCAATATGGGTAATCTCACCTTTTTCGCCATATTTGACGAAACGCCTGCGCCAGTTTTCGCGCATTTCTGGCGTAACGCTGATCACTACCCCGTTCTGGTTTTCGTTACAGTTATCTTTACCGAGCATGAGCTGGTGGTGCTCATGTGCCTGGGTGGCCGGTATTTTACTCTTTTCCGCACCGCTGAATTTCAGATAATCCTGCCATGCGGAAAGGATATGTTTCGACGAGTTCTTCATTATTCTGACAGAGCTATACTTAGCTCAACTCCCTGAAATTAATCACAACAGAATACCATAGGAGTGAAAACTTTAACCTGGGCCAAATGCCTTTATCTGTATGGAACTATATAACTAGTTACAACATTCTAAAGGATTGTCTTCATGTTGCTCCGGCCTTTTAGCCCAAAGTATGGAAAGAGGCTTAGGAGGGAGCAGGGGACATCACAACGTGATGGTCTCTCATTCCAGAAAACTATCCTGGTTGAAAAACAATCCGTTGACTTTGCGTTATGATTCGTTATCTGAAGTGTGCTTTTGTTGACGTTTTTCCAGTCGGATACGAGCTTTTCGTACTGACACAGACGTGCGTCCTGGAAACAGGGCTGTTAGTTCAGACAAAGATAGATTCTGATTCGTTTCCAGTCGCTGCAATTCTTCTTTACTCCATTTTTGTTGTACTGGTCTCGCCTTACTATCTGGCAATTTTAGGCCCATTGCATGTGCTGCTTGCCTCACTGAGGTGCGAGTTCTGCCAGTTAAACGGTCTGTGACGGCCATACCTTCAACCGGATAATACTGCGACAAAATTTGACGTTCCTGTTGACTCCATTGCCGGGTACTGTGGACATCCAGCTTATCTTTCATAAGATAGATTGCTCCTCGTGTCCTTCCTGGCAGCAATGGCAGAATATCTGCAATTCCGTTGCCAGCAGCAAAATGAGTACGAATAATTTCTTTCTCTTCTTCCGTCCATGGGTGATATGGAACCATTAGTCTCCGTTTCTGGTTACGTACTACCCATCTGACAGCATCAAAGGTTCGCCCCAGGATTTTTGCAATGGTTTCGGTAGGTACTGTACCGTAATATGTTTTCACGAATTCCAGTTCTACCTGAGTCCAGGCTTTACGATGATTTTCAGTTCTCGTTTTTCTCATAAGCTCATGCTCCAGATGAGACTATCCATAGCAGAGGATTTGTTTTTAAACACCGCAGTATCCAAGCATATTAAATTTCTTTTCGCCGTTTCTTGTTTTGATGATGATAACAGCTTTAATATCACTTCCTTCCTCATCCTCTGTTGACTCTGCAATCGGAGTCTGTTCCACAGTGACCGAAATGTCTTTGTTTTTGAATACTGAGATATTTTCTCCTGATGATATTTGTTTCAGTATAGTTATCTTCCCATTCAGTTTCATGATGGCAGAGTATGTACACTCTTCTCCACCCACTGGGCAAATTGCACCTTCAATATAGTTATAGGAATCCTTTTCCTTATTGTCGGCTAAGCTCAGAGTACAAGTAGAGTGCCTCAAATCATCAGTAATCTCCCCATCAGTAATCTCACCAATGTCGAAGTTATTAGCGTTTGGGTCATTCAACGGTATGTTGCCAGGTTCGGTTGCAGCACAACCAGCAATGCCAGATAGCATCAAAGCTAAAAGAAATACTATATTTTTAAGCATCGTCATCGATTCCTTGGAGATTAAGGTTTGGGAAGGTTATTTTTCCATTCATTCAGATATGGTGCAGGATTTGTTATATCAGAACGCCTTCTGAAATCTCCTACACGTGTTGTAAGACTGGCCGAGGATGCTGAGTTGGTATAAATCTCCAGATGCAGCATGGACGAACCACTTTGCAGTCTCCCGACTTTAGCAATAATTTGTCCTTTTTTGACAGATGCTCCTCCAGTGTATGAACCATTAGCAATTTCGCCATAACGAAGAAGAAGGTTACCATGTCTGATTTTTTATTACATTGCTATCTCTTGTAAACATCCAAAGTGTTGCGGTCATATATATTTCCTTGTGAAAAAATACGATTTAGGAAAATAGTTCAAGAGTAATTGTGTGTCTTTTCAGGAAAAGACATGTATGGGGAAACAATACGGGTCAACGAGTTATAAACTATTTCCACTGGATGGGTTTTCATAAATGCTCATAAGTAATTTTAAACCAAACAATATTCACAGGAAAACAAGAAATGATTCAAATAAATGGAATATGCAACAATAAATTTTCGAGACCTTTTATGGTTACAGAGCGAGGGCATAAATCGATTTTTTATTAAAAATAAAATTTTGATTTATTATCAAATGAAACAATTCAGTAATTTATCCTCTTGCCCCAGCTATATTCTCTTTTCTTATTTAGTATTGGTATCAGTGCATCTGCCTGTACTGTTTAATTTCAGGGTAACATTTCATCCGTTTGAGCAAGCAGTTCATGCAGGAACGGTCTGGCTTCTTCGTTCTCTTTGTTGGGGAGTTTCACAAGATAAGGTTTACCTGTGATAGATGATGATGACGCGACTTTATCGATAAATTGTTCGGCAGTATCAATGCGGTTACGGGTGTTGCTTAATTTAAGACGCAGATGAGAAACCGCTTCTTCGCAGGTATGCTCGCTGCCGTTACGAATAAAAACTAAATCCTGCTTTTGCGAAAGCGCCTGAAGCATCGCTTCAATACGGGCCTCTTCGTGTGCGTTCAACTTCGCGAAGGCTGGAAAAACCATCAATAAGGCGAGTAATGTTCCTGACAATACTTTTAACATTTTTCTATTTCCTCAAATGCATTCTGGATAATGACTAAAACCATCCAGCCTGAATCAATAATAAAATCAGAAAGGCTGGGTAAAATAATTATAGAGTAATTTGCGCGCTCTCCTTATTCAATCATTTATAATGAAGGTTTTATTCTGGCAGTGTTGGGAGAGGGGCGGTTGCTGATGAATATGCATGGAAATGCACCAGCACAGCTTTTGCACATACTCAAAATAAAGCTCCCGCATCCGGAAAGTGAGCTAATCATTACAATTACCATCAATATTTTTTTCATTTAAAACACTCTCTCAATCAATATAAAATGGGATATATGCAATAAGCTTTAACACATATTTATGACATCAAATCTTGTGAAAATTAGAAAAACCATTAGTATATTAACCAACAATGTCATCATGTTCTGAATATATATTTTTGAAATAAATATTCAAAACAAAAATTAACTCAATACACATTACCACGGCTAACGATGTTTTACTGAATTTACGATATGTTCTGCCAGTGCCTTCAACTCATCAGGTGTCATACGTGGATGACCTTCTGCAATATCAGAAACGCTACTGACAAAAACCTGAAGGTCTGGTTCTTCAATAAGATTATTCGGATTACCCCGAACGAATGCCAGATAACCATAATCATTTTCACCGTTTTCCTTTGTAACCTCAAGGAAAGAGCCAACGCCTTTCCTGCCATCCATTTTTACTGTAAACCAACGGGGCCATAACAGTTTTCTTTCTTGATTTGGATACAGCATATAAATATGATTCCACAGCCATTTGGCGTAATCTTTCGCATCATAGTCTTTTACGGTCGAAAGGTCATTATTACGTGGAACCATATAAGGTAGCTGGAAACTGGCATCCTGAAAGACAATCATTACGTCAGGATGAGCGAGCATTCTGTATGACACTATTATATTTCTATCCTCTTTTCCTGAGTCGTGAGAAATAAATCCATATGGTAAACAAAAACCTCTTTCTGTTGGTACATCATACAATGCTCTTGCCTGAAAATTATTTAATAACGAAAGAACCCCGGATTCATTACTTAGATAGCCATTATCACCAAGTCGAAAAAGATCATTATTCCCTTTCATAAATTGATATAATCTATGTCCAGCCTGAATATATAGAGAATGAGATTCTTCATGTGAAATAAAAAAAGCATCAGAAGAATATTTTTTTATATGAAAAACATCGCCCTGCTCTGCTATTTTTTTAATAACCTTTTCTTTATAAGACTCAATATTAAAAAAGCCATTTTCTGATATCAATATTTTATATTTTTTGTAGTAAAAATTTGAATATCTACCTTTAACTATCCTGGTTTTTCCGGGAGATTTCTTTTGTTCAGTAAAAATAGAACTCATTGCCAAATCTTTAGTATAAGTTCGATTGGATGGATAAATCCCAACATCTAAATTATCAGGTATTTGCAATTGATAATACCCAATGCACTCATCCCTCCATGTTATATTTTTGGCTATGCCAGTTAATGAATAGAAAAATAGAAAAACAAAAAAACAAACACACTTCATTATATATTAACCCTTTTTACTGTGAAATATAAAGCCATACTCACTTAATCAATAAGTTCCACATGATAATCAACTAAATTATTCTCATCTTCGGTCCAATGAATGGGAAGCAACGTTATATATCCCTTTATTTCCTTCAGTTTATCAGATTTATTTTTTGATTTTTCCTTATATGTTTCCCAGAAATTAGCTGAAAATGGCATTACTTTGGCTGCTTCTTTTGGATCAAATTTATTAGATTTGAATACAGGCCAGAGTGATGAAGGATCTTCTTCTGCATTATCTTCATATTGGTCATTTATATCTACTTTATTTAAATAATTCCTTGGGATAAAATCAAATGCATCCTCATATATCCCTGCATTTTTCATCGCCAGTTCCCTTATCTTCTGCCATCCCTCTGGTTTTGCAGGTATCGCCAGAAACTCAGGGAAGTCCCCGGCAGCATGACCCAGAAGTTTCGCCCATACACTCTTCCGTAAATCACATGCAAATTTTCTGTAAGGTGTAAGCTCTCCTGAACCGTCTATATCCTGATATCCCCCCTCCGTATCCGCTATCATCACCGCCAGTTCCGAATCCCTGTCTCCCAACTGACTGCGCTCATTGATATTCGCACTCCCAACCAGTACATAGCGGTCGTCCACGATCATCAACTTGCTGTGGACGTAAATCTGCTCCGTTACCGGCACGCCGCCCACTTCCGACCACGCTCGCAGATTCAGCAACGTCACATACTTCGCACATGCCTCATAGCTGATTTCTTCATACCATCGGTTCTTTTCACACTCTGTTTCCTTCGCCGGTATCTCAGAGCACCACTTTGCCCTTGAAATATTATTCTTCTCCAGCCAGCCTTTCACCCACAACGCCTGTCGCACCCGGTTCAGTAGACTACGGCTGCCAGATACCAGTGTCTGTCTCGTCTGGTGTATCTGCGCCACGATCGACGCTTCATCCAGTTTTCCTTCCGGATGTACCGGTAGCACTATACACACATGGAACGGTTGTGTGTGTTTCGCATAAATGGTCTGGCTTATTCTCTCTCCCAGCCATTCTGCTATCTCATTCTCCGGTTCCGCATTGGAATTACCGGGAACCGCTTTCGTCGCCACCGCCGCTATCTGACCGGACAGGCTTCCGGCTACCTCACTTAGCGGCGCACTGTCCGGAATTGACGGTTTTCCAAACGCCGAAATAAAAAACTGGTTCTCAATATAAATATAATGCTCCGCCTTGCTTATCAACTGGTGTACACTTCGATAAATATCATCCTGCTTCATTTTCGGCTCTCCGATACCTTCTGCATTCCGCATTTTCAGCGATGCGCTACGTAGCATCTGTACTTGGCAACCATTGGCACATTGCGCTGACGGATATCCTTCAGGAGCCACCAGATGCGGCTTACTCGTCTGTAACTCCGTATCGTGATCCTCGAGCTGGTAGCTGTTCCAGCGCCGGACAAAATTCCTTATCAGATCATCCACCACCGGACCACAGAGTCTGACCTGGTAATCCTGCCATGGCATCCGGGGCTGCACTGACGCATTCAGCCAGTGATATGGCGATTTATATCCGTGGTCATTCACACTCTTGTCTTTGTCTTTGTCTTTGTCTTTGTCTTTGTCTTTGTCTTTGTCTTTGTATTTGTCTTCTTCTGCATCCGGACGTTGATAATACTGTGGTTTCAACACCGCTAAGGCAATGCGTTTTGCCGCTTCATGCTCCTGCTTTCTGTTCTGTTCCGCCTTCTGCTCTTCCTCCCATGGCCGATCTTCTCTTTTTGGTGGGTACGGTGAATGGACTAACTCATCCATCGGATCGTAGCCAATAGTGTCTGTCGTCACGAGCGTTCCTGGCTCCAGCACCGATTCAGTGTGGTACACGCAGGAATTGTATCGGTTCATTCCTTTCCGGCCTTCTGCATCAGCGACCAGGCTATATCCTTCCTGCCCGGTATTCTCATCATAACGCCCGTAGGCCAGGTCTATCCCCCCCACGAACGCGACGTTCTCATCCACAACCACACACTTCTGATGATGAGAAAAAAAGATACCGGACTGATCCCCGGCCAGTCGGACATAAAACGCTTCCCGCCCCAGGAAGGTATTAAGTGCGGCAAATACCCGTTCTGTGGTTTTTGCATACGTCTGTACCGGAGCGCGACAATTCCAGGGCATGATATAAACTTTCAGGTCTTTTTTTGTACGCACCTCATTGAATAATGCGTCAACCAGGCGAATATCCTTTGCCAGTTGCGCATCCCAGTTTACCTGCCAGCCGGTGATATAAATCGTTTTTTGGGCCTTTACAAACTCATCAAGTAATGCCTTGAAGTACGCTTTCCCCCCCAGGAATGCATCTACTTTATTCCCTTCTGTATGTTGGGCAAAATTTTCAGATGGTCCACCATTCTGGCTGGTATAATTTACCCAATGGCTGTGGGTTGCTGTCGCTTCGTAGCTTTTTTCTTTTTCTTCAGTAAAATAGACGCTGCACGTATTCATTGCGTCATCAAGATTCATTGATGCCATGATTAATTGTCCCCTGCCAGTAAATCCAGTAATGATTCACCATCCGCCACGCCTGTTTCTCGCCTGACACATTCCCACAGTTCGCTTCCCGAACACGATTTAATGACCTGATTAAACTCCCGGTGATACCCCATCGTATCCTGCGCGTAAAAATCCTGTACTACCTCTGGTTGATCTATACCGGCCTGATAAAATGAAATTTTATGCGCACGGTTTCCCTCAACCAGCCATAACTGAGCGGGATTTTGTTGATATAAGCTCATCAGCTCACGCTGTTGCTCCTCTGTACTTAGCAGATAGCCAGAATTATCACTGTTTCCCGTCATTACCGACTGATCGGTGGTAATGGCCTGTAGATACGATGTCGCCACCACAATATGCCAGGGTTTTGTCATAAACGGCAGGCCGTTAACACCCGGCGCATCCTGTAACTTAATAATTGGTTTGTAATCTTTCGGTTCGGACAATGGCTCCTGGGCAGACTGCACAAATGCATCATCTTCCAGGTCCGGAACCGGTGGAAGTGGTGCCTGCATCAGTCCCGCCATGTTCATCGTATTCCGGTGATTCATAAACAGTTTGTCGGTTAAGCGACACGCCGGTTTTCCCTCAAAAAATACATCAAACGAGTGCGAGATCCAGTCTGTTTCGGCTCTATTTGTCCCCGATATCACGCCGCCCATGCTCCCCAGTTCATCAAGCACACTACGAACAAACTGCGAGCCCATATTGGCTATCATATTGCCGCCATCAGCAAACACGCTCGTCGTTCCCTTTACTAGGTCCGATGAATATGCTTCGTTTTCGTATGCCACCGGCACGCCAAAGGGCGGGGTTTTGCACACATCCGGCATCGTATTGTGGCTGACACCGTCGCTGCCTTTATGGCACAGCGTGAGTCCATTAATGTTAATTGTTATCATTCTTCCGCTCTCCCTGACATGACTATTGCGCCGCGTTGCCCGTCATCCGACGAGGAAAGCAGCAGCGTATCGCCGGGCTGTTCTGACGTATGAAGCCGCCATGCGGTTAGCGCTATATGCATCAGCAGGCTGGCGCATCCCAAATCGCCTGACGCCAGAACGGGCGTTTCCCGTATCATATCGTCATCGATATACTCCCCCAGCGCCGACAGGGTGAACCCCAGTTCATCCGCGCGATAAGGTTCGCCATTGGCATCACTCACAATATGATGCAGTGACGTGATTTTTGCTGTTTCCAGCGCCCGGAACGCCGCTGCACGCAGCCCCGAGCCCAGGCAGACGCCTTCATCTGAATACCGGATATTCTCCGTAGCCTGCCCTGTGCCACGAATATGGCACCATGGTGAATATTTGCCGGAGGATGATGCTATTACCAGCGCCGCCGCTCCCTCAGACGGGACCCGTCCGTAAGGGTTCTCCCGCGCAATGCGGTTATATAAGCGGTGCGCACCGTGCAGTAAATTCTCCTCTTCCAGCCATTTCAGGGTCGGCGGAGATAACCATGAATCAACAGCCAGCAGAACGCTGACGGCGCCTTCCGGCAATGGCGTTTCTGTCAGCTTCTTCATCAGGGCAACGGTTTCCGCACGTCCGCCATGCAGTGCCGTTACCGGGCAGTTGTTCCAGCCCGTGCTTTCCACCACGGCTTCCTGAGCTGCCCGCGTTAACGTGGGGTCAATTCCCGGTCTGTTCAGCGGGGGAAGTAACAGGCCCACCTGCGCTGGCGGCGTTTGCCTCAGACCGGGCAGAGAATTCATCAGATCCATCAGTACCTGACGAAGCAATAACCGGAAGCGCTCGTCCAGGGGCGCAGAGGCGATTTCCGGAAAATAGCAGGCTTTTACCGGTATCCGGCACCGGTCAGTCCACTGAAGGTGTTTACGCGTCAGAGAAAACTGGAGGTAATGAGCAATATCGGCCAGCGCCAGCGTGGGGCCGGAAGGAAATGTACAGGCGGCGGCAATAACTGCGGTCATAATAAAGCCTCCCATTCAGGGAATGTCGCGGGAAGCATTTTTGCCCTGACAAACAGGTCACGCTTGTCTGAAACCGTGGTGGATTCGAGCTGATTAATCTGGTGATGGCAGGGAAGCGTGCTATGCCAGACCAGGCTGACGCGGGGAAAATCAGGCTCAATAATCACACTGTGCAGTACCGCCCGGTGATCGCATATGCTTTCATCATAAAACCGCGTCCGAAATGCGGGCACGATACAGGGGAGTGAAAAAGTCAGTAATCCACCATGACCATAGCCGGGGGGCGTCATATTGCCCAGGCAGACGATTTCACCACCTTTTAATCTTCCTCCGGCATACAACGGTTGTGGCGCATACTGCCAGTAACGTTCATCCATATCATCAGGCAGGAGGGGAGCACGGTTACGTTGCCAGTCTGCGTCATACGTTCCGGCAAACTGTAAACGACCGGGCCAGTGTCGCGGCTGTGGGCCAAATCCGGGGAAATTATCTTCCCCGCAGAATTCAATATGCGGTAATGCCGATATGCCGGTTTCTGGTCGTTCGTCAACGGAGATGCCATCAGGATTGTAATGACTGCCGCAGAATGAGAAAAAAGCGCCCCGGCTCATATTGTGATAGCTGAGCGGCATTCGGGTAAACGTGGCGGGTTGATCATACTCTCTGCCGTTCCAGCGCCGCTCGCCATAAACACGGGCAAGCCGGATCATGTTGCCGACCTTCAGGCCGACAGGCAGCATAGTAACGGCTTTTCCATCCGGAGAATGGGCGCATCCGTTCAGCACAATGTCGGTGGCAGCTTTTGTCGGGCCGGTGTCCGGTTCATAGCGTAATGTAATACCGTCATCCTGAAATACCGCGCCGCTATGAACCGGAGGCTGAACCGCAGACCGTTTTGTCACACCGTCAGGCAGAATATCCCACGTTGCTTTTAAAACAATGGTCCAGATTTCTTCGCCCGAACCATTTCGGATCCAGCTTCCTTTTACCGCATAGGGCGTCTGGTTTTTTACCTGCCACATTCTGCTGCTCCCGTTACTGTTGTTTTTCCATCCGGCAAGATTGTCGTAAGACGACTCAGTTCACTTCAATGCGCCCCCCGGACAGCCGGTTAACACCTTCCGCATCGCTGAGAATGTACTCACCTTTGATGACCACCTTGCCGTTCGGGTAAAGCGTGATGCGTGATTTGCCGCAGCTCAGGGTGATTTTTTGTTGTGCCGTAAAAACCAGTTCTTCCGGTATGTCCGGTTTTTTATCCGTCAGTTGGGTGCTCTCATCACGCAGGATGGTCTCTTCTGAAATATGTTGCATTGCCGTTTCCTCATTCATTTTCACTTACCCTTTCTGGCGTTCCGCGGGCAGGGCCGCCCGTTCAGGGAATATCCCCAGACGCAGCAGCGCCAGGGACCGCAGATTCAGATACCCCTGCCGGAGTACCCGGTTCAGCCCCTCCGGTGAGGTCAGTTGCCCGCACAGATACGGGGTATTGTGGGCAAAATTTTCTCCCTGAGTTCGCCACCAGTCTGCAAATGCCGCGCGTTCAGGCCAGCCCACGCCCTGCTCAGGATCGCGCGCCGGAATGTCAGCGGAATCGGGGGAAGCAGGGGAGTAAACATCGTCATCTCTTTTACGCAACCAGCCGTCCTGCTCAGGCAACGAACCCGTGATCGCAATGACGGATAGCACGCTCAGACGGGCGTATTCAGGCGAATCAAAGTAAGTCAGCAGGGAAGGGATGTATCCGGGCAATCCGGACCAGCCCATCGCCTGTATCCGTAAGCGGGTATCCGGGCCTTCTTCGGTCAGCACACTTAACTCGCTGTGGGGAAGACCGGCCTGGCAGGTCAGCAGCGACCTGACGGCATGAAGCCGGATATCATCGCGTTCACTGTGGGCCAGTTGAACAAGATGCCTGATGGCGGTTCCGGTATGCTCATCGGTCAGCGGATGTGAACATAAAACAGCGCGACACCCTTGCAGGATGAGTTCATCCCGACCAGAGGAAAAAACCGTCTCCAGCGCCGGGACAAATAGTGGAGAAGTGCTGCGGCACAAAAAATTAAGCAGAAAATCAACATATCTTCCCTGTTCAATGAGTGTCTGGATCTCCTGCTGGCTGAACGCAACAGAGGCAGCCAGATCGCTTCTGACTACCGCCACATAAGCCCGGCAGGCAGGAAGCGACAGCATCAGCGGCCATAAAGCGGATTGTGCCGGCATCCAGCCCGCAACAGAAAGCAATACGGGTAACAGGCGGGGCAGCGCCTGTGACAGTCCGATACACCCTGACAGCAGAAATTCGTCATCCGTACTGGCGGCGAACAGCGCAGTGGCAAACAATTCTCCCGCAGACAACGGCTCCTGAAGCTGCCCCCGGAGATAAGCGGATGACAGTCCTTTCAGTAACGTCATCCCTTTCAGACATTTCAGCATTCGCTGATCAAACCGGGTCAGATCGCCGGGTGTGTGTGAATGCGAGGACAACAACACTCCGCGCATTCTGTGGTTCTGCGCCAGCATATCAGCGTATTGTTCTGCAAGTAGAGGACGTACTGTCTGACTAAGCATGAAGCGACCCCCGGTCAGTTAAAATGAACCGTACTGGCGACACCTTTTATACTGTCGTCGGCTTTAAACTGGATCTTCACGCCATTCAGCAGGATCGTGCCATCCTTGTTCATTTTCAGGACGCATTCCCCCACTTTGATGGTCAGACTGTCCGTTACCGTCAGGGTATAATCCTTCCCTACGGTAATATTCTGTGATTTTTCCACCGCCTCGGTATCGTCGCCGGTTACTTTACTGTTCTGATCATTACCCACATCTTTCTTGCGATCATGGGTAACGCTTAGCGTCTGATCGTTTCCTACGCTCGTACTCTGGTCATGCGTAACGCTGAGTGTCTGGTCGTTCCCTACGCTTGTACTCTGGTCATGAGTAACAGTGATTGTCTGGTCATGACCGCCCGCATTTTCCTTACCGACTGTTACCGTCTGGCCGAGTCCCACCGTTATCTTCTGGTTATTACCGATGGTCTCCGTATGGTCCACTTTCACATCCGTCGTCCGGTTATTCAGTACTTCGGTATCCATATTCTTCTGCGCGTGGATATAAACCTGCTCCTGGTCCGTCGCATCCTCAAACCGCAGTTCGTTAAACCCGCCGCCTTTGTACGTTTTCGACCGGATGGTCATCTGCGTCTTCGTGCCCGGCAGGCTGCCCGGGGAGCGGTTATCCTGGTGATAGGTGCGTCCCATAATAATGGGCTGGTCAGGGTCGCCGTTGAGGAAGTCCACAATCACTTCCTGGCCGACGCGGGGAATGGCGAGGTTACCAAATCCGGCACCGGCCCACGCCTGTGACACCCGTATCCAGCATGAGCTGTCTTCGTTGCCCGGACAGTAGCGGTCCCAGTGGAACCGTACCCGCACCCGGCCGTGTTCATCGCAGAAGATTTCCTCGCCAGCAGGCCCGGTGACGATGGCGCTCTGCGGGCCGTCCACGGAGGGTTTTGGCAGCGGGGAAGAGCGCCATGTCCGGTCAGCCGGAATAACGTCAAAATTGTTACTCAGCGTGGTGCCCTGTCCCTGTCTGCCGTGCTGTGCCTGGGGCTGTTCCCCTTTCAGTACGCAACTGGTGACCTGCCACTCGCGGTTCAGGGTGAGGGAAGGGTGACCGGTCAGGGTGAAGCGTTTGCCGGGGTACAGCTTCGCCGAGTTGCTGACCCCGGCGGCGGTTTCGGCATCGTGGCGGAAGCCGTCAGCCAGGTAGCGGGCAAAATCCTGTCCGTGCTGCTCGTCCTTGAAGCGTCCCGGATAATCGAAGATTTCGTACTGAGTGCGCTGACCGTTCAGGTTTGTGGCCTGGTGGCTGAAGTAGCCGGGCCAGCCGGGGGTTTTAAAAGTGTAATCCTGGTTTTCCACGGAAGAGGGACGAACCTGCGCCCGGTAGCGGAACTCACTGATGCATTCCGTGGAGACTTCGCTGCTTGTGTTCGGGTTAAAGGGCAGGGAGCGCAGCGTGGAGACGCCTGCCACATCATCACAGAGCACCAGCTTCTGCTCTGTTCCGGTGGGGGAGCACCAGTCAAAATAGAAAATGCCTTCTTCAGCCCACAAGCGGGAAAGAAAGGTGAGGTCGCTTTCACCATACTGTACGCAGAATTCACGCGCCGGATGAGATTCATAAAAGGAAGAGGTCCAGTCGGTGATGCCGTTTTCATCAAGCAAGGTGGCGGAGATAGCCTGGATGTCCTGCTGCTGAAAGATGCGGAAATTCTGGCGCAGCCCGGCCCGCCAGAGCGGGGGAGAAATGGTGAGGTGGTAATTCATCTGCCAGTCGTTGTTCTCGCCGAGTTCGATGCCGGTGATGATACCGCTGAGGTGGCGCTGTACAACGTTCCCCTGCCAGACGGTGAGGGTGGCGTTTTTCTCGAGAAAATTTTTTGCCGTGAGGTCGGGGAGACCGCTGGCGATATCGACAGTGAGTGTAAAGGGGGTGGAGAGGTTTTGATAAAGGATGAAGCTCACCACGGCGGTGCTCATCGCCATTAACCCGTCCACGTCGAGCGTAAAACGCAGACCCTGTTGTGACATAACCTTATTCCCGGAATTGTTGGCAGAAAAACAGAATCACAGTCAGACATTCTCGCCGCAATGGCACGGTGCTGCGTGCGTTTTCAGGCACGCTACCGCCGAAGTTTCCGGCATCCGCCATCTCCCGTATGTAAAACGTAATCCTGTACTGGTACTGCTTTTTATGACCCGTCTCTTTGAAAACAGCACCCTGCCATTACGGCAGAATGCTGTCAGTTTTTGTTTATGCTTCCAGCGGTGCTCGCCAGTCGTCCGCGCCGGAGGTACCTGCGGAGACGTGCTCCCACTCGATTTTGCGATAAGCCAGAGAGACTTTTACCAGTTGAGTAAACTCACGTTTACCCTCGTCCTGGCAGTGCGGCATATGGCAGTCGATATCCACGATGGTGGAATCGGTCAGGCGGGTGGTGAAGAAGTGCTCCTGTTTGCCTTCCACAGAGGTGCGATACCAGTGCAGTTCGGTGGTCGGCAGCATTTCACCGGAGGCCAGCGCGTTGTACAGCAGCGGAACCGCTTTGTTCAGCGCCACGGTGAAGATAAACGGTTTGTGCGAACGCTGGCCTGACGGCTGACCGGACTGCGGATCGGTCGGGACGGTGACGTTGTGGCTGAATTCCTGCACCAGCATTTCGTCTTCATGGCCCTGAACGTAGATATTACCGACAGATTCGGCGGTGAAGGCGCGATCGGTGATCAGTCCCTGAGTTTGCCCCTTAATTGAGATGTAACACGGTGTTGGCATCTTTTAACTCCTTTGTATCATTTTACGCCAATTTACATTAGCGAGATTAATGTTTTCTGGTAGGCACAAAAGCATTCACAAAAAGAATGTTTTTGTGCTTATCTCAAAACGGAATTATGTATTTATCAGATGAGTCAAAGCGTATTTTGTTTTTGTGGCTAAAGTTTTAACATTGTCACTCATATTTTTACTCCACTACCTAATCATGAATAAATATTGTTTTATCCAGTTTTGTTGTTCTGATTTTAATTGTGGTAACTGTATTATTTATTTTTCATATGATTTTTCTTGTTTGTATTCATTGTGATTTTAATATTTATAGGTTTATGTATAATTGTCTTAAAAACAATGTGTTATGTTTATATTTTTGTTGTTCATTTCACTTGCCTTACCAGTAGCACAGATAAAACATGTAATTTTGCGTTATTCGTCACATCATGGGATATTACTTGACGAGTGAGCTAAAATTGGTTTTAAAATTATGTTCTGAGAGTATTGTATAGCTTAGTTGATATTTTTGTCATGGCGAATTTTCATTTTAGTTTCTGGCTGTTGTTTTTATGGATGATTCTGCCTCTGTTGGCCGAATTGAACGTTAGTCATAGTTTTATGGAATATTATTCATGAGTAATCATAACGACGGGAGCATTGCTCCAAAAGAACGTATTAATGTTCGTTATATATCGAAGGTAAACGGCCAGGCTGCTGAAGTGGAATTACCGCTCAGTCTGCTGGTCACTGGCGATTTAAAAGGTAGACCAGACGACACCCCGCTGGATGAACGCCAGCCAGTGGCTATCGATAAAAATACCTTTAACGCCGTGCTGGCGCAGTCCGGCATTGAACGTAACGTTTCCGTGCCATCGGTGCTTAACGGTGCGACGGGTGCCCGTATGGATGTCAGCCTGAAGGTGAAATCCATGGCGGATCTCTCGCCGGATAACATCGCCGCCCAGGTGCCGGAGCTGAAAAAAATGCTGGAACTGCGCGAGGCGCTGGTCGCTCTGAAAGGTCCGATGGGCAATATTCCCGCGTTCCGCGCCCAGCTACAGGCGTTGCTGGATAACGAGGAAACCCGCGAGCAGCTGATTCAGGAGCTGGGTCTCGCCAGCGGCAAATAACGTGTACAAGGATTTCACTATGTCAGATATTGCATTGCAGGAAGCCCCCGGTTCAGCCTCTCCCGCAGGCTCGTCATCCCTGCTGGATAACATCATGGCGCAGAGCCGCTTTCAGCCAGAATCCGAAAGCTATGACATTGCCCGCCAGGGCGTGACGGCGTTTATCTCCGCTCTGTTGCAGAATGAAGCGGAGTCCGTCGATATTCTGGCGGTGAATGCCATGATCGCCGATATTGACGATCGCACAGGCCGCCAGATGGATCTGATCCTCCACAATCCGGCCATTCAGGAGCTGGAAGCGCTGCTACGCTCACTGAAACTGTTGGTTGAACGCACCGATCCGCGTGAAAACATCAAAATTTATCTGCTGCACGCCACCAAAGAAGAACTGCTGGATAATTTCGAGTTCGCCCCGGAAATCACCCAAAGCGGTTTCTATAAACACGTCTACTCCAGTGGGTACGGGCAGTTTGGCGGCGAACCGGTTGCGGCGGTGATTGGCAACTACGCGTTTAAAAATAATGCGGCAGACCTCAAGCTGCTGAAATACGTCAGCGCGGTTTCCGCGATGGCCCATTCACCGTTTATTTCCTCCGTGGCACCGGAATTCCTGGGGCTGGAGTCCTGGACCGAGCTGCCGGGCATTAAAGACATCGGTTCTATCTTCGAAGGTCCGGCCTACACCAAATGGCGCGCCCTGCGCGAGTCGGAGGATTCCCGCTATCTGGGGCTGACTTCGCCGCGTTTCCTGCTGCGTCAGCCGTATGCACCGGGAGATAATCCGGTGAAAAGCTTCAGCTATCGCGAGAATGTCAGCCTCCATCATGATGACTATCTGTGGGGCAACACCGCTTTTCTGCTGGCGGCCAACATGGCGGACAGCTTTGCGAAGTATCGCTGGTGCCCGAATATCATCGGTCCGCAGAACGGCGGCTCGGTAAAAGATCTGCCGGTTCATCTGTATGAATCTATGGGGCAGTTGCAGGCCAAAATTCCGACTGAGGTGCTGATCACTGACAGGCGTGAGTTCGAGCTGGCGGAGGAAGGGTTTATTACCCTGACCATGCGCAAAGGTTCGGATAACGCCGCATTCTTTTCGGCAAACTCGGTACAGAAGCCAAAAACCTTCCCGAATACGCCGGAAGGCAAAGAGGCAGAGACCAATTACAAACTTGGCTGTCAGCTCCCTTATCTCTTCATCATCAGCCGCCTGGCGCACTATATCAAGGTACTGCAACGCGAGCAGATAGGCTCCTGGAAAGAGCGCGGCGATCTGGAGCGAGAACTGAATACGTGGATCCGCCAGTATGTGGCTGACCAGGAAAACCCGCCTGCCGATGTCCGCAGCCGTAAGCCGCTGCGCCAGGCAAAAATTGAAGTGCTGGATGTGGAAGGCGAACCGGGCTGGTACCAGGTGTCATTGTCAGTCCGTCCGCACTTCAAATATATGGGGGCCAGCTTTGATCTCTCGCTGGTCGGGCGTCTGGACCGGGATTAAACGTCATGATGAAGCGGGATATTGAGAAAGAGGGCAGCCTGTTTGGCCGCATTGGCGAGGCGGCGATGCCCCGGTTTTATCGCCAGTCGGGCGTCAGTCTGCTGCACTCCATCAGCGAAAACCTGCATAACATCCTCAATACCCGCTCCGGCAGTTGTGCTGGCTCTCCGGAGCTGGGCATTGCTGATTTAAATGACGACGCATTAGCCTCCGGTAATTTCAGGGAAGAGATTGCCAGGGGCATCCACGACTGCATCTGGCGCTATGAACCCCGCATTACCGGGGTGACGGTGACGGCGGCGTCACCCGACAACTATGCGCCGCTGGAACTGCGTTTTCATATTGTGGCGCAGGTGAGTTTTCACGACGCCAGGGACGTTCTGGAGTTTGACATTCTGCTGGATAATCGCCAGCGCTACCGGGTGGAGTACCTCTGATGGCTTTTGAAGAACGCTATTACCGCGAAGAGCTGGACTACCTGCGACAACTGGGCAAGCTTCTGGCGCGGGATAAACCCTATCTGTCCCGTTTTCTGGCCGAGAAAGAGGGCGACCCTGACGTGGAGCGCCTGATGGAAGCGACGGCCTTTCTGGCTGGCGGCGTGCGGCAGAAGCTGGAGGACGCGTTTCCCGAGTTCACTCACGGGATTATCCGCATGTTATGGCCTAACTATCTGCGCCCGGTGCCTTCCATGTCGGTGATTAAGTATCAGCCTGAAGGTAATATCAAAGCGCCGGTGCAGGTTTTGCGTGATGAACTGGTCAGTTCAGGTGTTATTCGTGTCGCCTCATCAGGCCGGAAGGTGCTGGGCGATGATGACCGGACACCACCGCCTCCCTGTCATTTTACGCTGGCGCGCGATATCTGGTTACAGCCTTTACAGATACGGGATGTGCGTAATGCCAGCAGCCTCGAAGAAGGCATCGTTGATATTGTTTTTTTTGCCGAAAATGGTGTGTCTTCTCGTGCGCTGGATCTGAATAAAATCAATTTCTGGCTGGGTAATGAAGATGACTATACCCGCTACCAGCTTTACCTGTGGTTCAGTGAGCGCCTGATGGACGCTGAACTGATTATCGGGGAACAGCATATTCCCCTGCCGGAGTTGTGGCTTGAGGCCGCAGGATTTGAGCGCGAGGATGCGTTACTGCCGTGGCCGAAAAACGTTCACAACGGCTATCGCGTACTTCAGGAATATTTCTGTTATCCCGAGAGCTTTTTCTTTTTTCATCTGCGCGATGCCGCGCCGCTGCCGGAGGATTTCCACGGCGGCGCATTTACGCTACGCCTGCACTTTAATCAGCCGTTGCCGGTGGATATCAGGCTCCGTGCATCATCGCTGCATCTGTTCTGTACGCCGGTGGTGAATCTGTTTGTCCATCAGGCCGAACCCATCGCGCCGGACGGCAGCGCGCCGCAGTATCCGCTGCGGGCCAGCCATCAGCACCCGGATGCCTACGATATTTTCCGCGTGAAGTCGGTGTCCAGCAAGGTCTCCGCTTCTGGTGAGGTTGCCGGAGTGACCCGCTCGTCACGTCTCTGGCCGGAGTTTGAAAGCTTTAACCACCAGATGGAGTACAGTCAGCAGCGTGAAGTGGTCTACTGGCATCACCGGACAAAAACCTCGCTGTTTCATCGCGGACTGGAGCACAGCATTGCGTTTGTGCATGCTGACGGCCGTCTGCCCGATCCTGCGCATCTGAGCGGTGAGGCGCTGAGCGTGTCGCTGGTCTGCACCAACCGGATGCTGCCCGTGCAACTGCACACCGGCGATATCTGTGTGGCGGTAGGGAAAAACCCGGCGGTCGCCAGTTTCAGCAACGTGACCCGCCCGACGCGTCCACTTTATCCGGTCACCGACGGCGATATGCAGTGGTCGCTGATCTCCTGTATGAACCTGAACTACCTCTCGCTGCTGGACCGGGAGGCGCTGGTGCAAATCCTGCGCACCTTCGATTTGCCTGGGATCCAGCATCCGCAGCAGGCCCGGCTGTCGCAGCAGAAGCTGGACGCCATCGAGAGGCTGGAAACTAAGCCGGTGGACCGGCTGTTTAAGGGCGTACCGGTGAGAGGGCTGTCCACCACGCTGTGGATCAATCCCGCGCCGTTTGTCTGCGAAGGCGAAATCTACCAGCTCGGCAGCGTGCTGACCCATTTCTTTGCGCTCTATGCCAGCATCAATTCGTTTCACCGTCTGAAAATTATCAACACGGAAAGTCAGGAGGTCTGGGAATGGCAGAACAACGGCCAGCACGCCCTGATGTAGATTTTCCGGCGGATGTTCGCGATACCAGCTTTTATGTCCTGCTGGAGTCGCTGTACCGCCGTTACGGTGAGCCGGGCAGTGAACCTTCGCTGCGCACGGAGCCGGAACAGGAGGTGGTGCTGTTTAAATCCGATGCCAGTATTGCATTCCCCGGCAGCGATCTGACCTCGCTCATGCGTGACGAGCGCGGGCAGTTTGCGCTGACCACCCGGTTTCTCGGCTTTTCCGGCAGCCAGTCGCCGCTGCCCGGTTACTACCTGGACCGGATGGCGCGGGAGTCGGCACAGAATGAAGAAGGGCTGAAAGAATTTCTCGATTTGTTCAGCCATCGCTGGACGCAGTTTGTGTACCACGCCTGGCGAAAATACCGCTATCACATCTGCTTTCGTAACGGCGGCACGGACAGCTTTTCACAGCGCATGTATGCGCTGGTTGGGCTGGGCAGTCAGAGTCTGCGCGACAAGCTCGCCATCAACCACAGCAAGATGCTGGCCTATGCGGGCGTATTGGCCGCGCCGGGACGCGCGCCGGAGGTGATCTGCGACCTGGTTTCCCACTGCTTTGATTTACCGGACGTCACCCTTGAAAGCTGGCAACTGCGCCGGGTGGCGATTGAGCCTGGCGAGCAAAACCGGCTGGGCGAGCGTAACCCGAAAAATAAAACCGCCGGATATGTTCCCGGACGCTCGGTCGTCGGCGTCAATTTTACTCTTGGTACCCACGTACCGGACCGCAGCGGCAAATTCCTGCTGCGGATCGGCAGCCTGTCCATGTCCCGCTATCTGTCATTTTTACCTGGCGGAGAACACCATGCGGCGCTGACGATGTTTATCGCCTTTTTACTGCGCGACCAGTTCGCCTGGGATTTACGCCTCGATCTGGCCCCGGCGCAGGCGCAGGGCATGAAACTGGGCGACAGTCGCCGCGCCTGCATCGGGCGCACTGCCTTTATTGGTGAGCCAAAAACGCCGCCGTCCATCACTCTCCACATCAGGGATTAATTTTATGGAGCCGCAAATGGCTGAGGAAAAAACGCCGTCTTCCGGGTTATCGCTGACGTTGCAGGTGATGAACGGCAATGAACTGGAAAGCGGACGCGCCGCGAAATGCCTCTTTTCCGCTGAGGGGGGAGATATTGGTCATGCTTCCGCGTGCCACTGGCCGGTGCAGGACAGGGCTGGCGCGGTTGCCGGTCGCGCCTGCCAGATAGTGCTGCATGACGGCGCATTCTGCCTGCGCAGCCTGATGCCCGGCGTGATGATTAATCTCGCGCCGGTAGGCACGGATACCGGTCTGGTGCGCCTGCGGCAGGGGGATGAAATCAGTATTGGCGCGCTGGCGCTGAAAGCCTTTTTACATGAAGGGCGTCGCGTCAGCTATGACGAGCAGATGGCCGCGCCGGAAAGCATTGTCAGCCACCGCGACAGCCTGACGGACGCGCTGATGTCCACCGAAGGTCAGCCGGGTTATCCGGGGCTGCCGCACCGCCATCAGCTGACGGCGACCGTGGCGAACGCCTTCTCCACCGATCCGTTGCAGGTTTTGCAAAGTGAAACCCTTACCACGGCGGCAGGCGCTTACGGCCAGCCGACCGTGCCGCTGGCCGATCTGAAAGCCGGTGGCGGGATCGACTCGCCGTTTATGGATCTGCCGCCGGTGTATGCCGAACCGCGCGATGAGGCGCTTTCTCCGGCTGAGGTGACGCAACGGCATCTGGCGGTGACGCCGCTGCTGCGCGGGCTGGGCAGTTCGCTCAGCGTCAGCAACTCGCAGTATGCGGACGCCTTTCTGGAAGAGACCGGACGGGCGTTACAGGCGGCCATTCAGGGGCTGCTTGATTTACAGCACAGCCAGAACAGCCTGTCGGATAAGCACCTGCGTCCGCTGGAGGATAACCCGCTGCGCCTGAATCTGGACTATGCCACAGCGCTGGAGGTGATGTTCGCCGAAGGTAAAAGTCCGGTACATCTGGCGGCTCCGGCGGCGATCCGCGAAAGCCTGCGCAACGTTCGCCATCATGAAGAAGCCAACCGGGCCGCCATTGCCGAAGCGCTGCGGGTGATGCTTGATGCCTTCTCGCCACAAAGCCTGCTCCGTCGCTTTGTCCAGTACCGCCGCAGCCATGAACTGCGCCGGGCGCTGGACGATGCCGGAGCTTGGCAGATGTACCGCCATTATTACGACGAACTGGCGTCTGACCGCCAGCAGGGTTTCGCCATGCTGTTTAACGAGGTGTATGCCCAGGTCTATGACCGCGTGCTGCGTGAAAAGCAGCGGGAACCGGAAGCATGATGAAAGGCAGGTTTGCATTCGTTCTGCTGCTTATGACGATGGCCGGGGCGTTGAGCGGCTGCGAGATGAGCAAGAAAATCGGCCAGGTTATCGCCAATCCCGGTATCCCGGTGGGCGACCTGAAGCAGCAGCCCTCCACGGTGACGCTCACGCTGCTGGCTGAACCGGACGCCAATATGAACGCGGAGGGGGAGGCGGCACCGGTGGATGTGCAACTGGTATATCTGAGCGACGATTCAAAGTTTGAGGGCGCGGACTATGACCTGGTGGCGTCCACGCCGTTGCCGGAGGCGCTGGGGAAAAACTATATCGACCATCAGGATTTTACCCTGCTGCCCGATACGCTCAAAACGCTGCCTGACATGAAGCTGGACAGCAAAACGCAGTTTATCGGCATTGTCGCCTACTTCTCCGACGACCAGGCGGGTGTCTGGAAGCAAATCGTACCGGTGGAGAGCGCCGGTCACCACTATCGCCTGCTGGCGCATATCCGGCAGAACAGTATTGAAATGAAAACCGAGGATAACTGACGATGGCAACCACCAATAACCGCGTGCTCTGGCAGGAGGGGCTGTTTGCGCTGCCGCAACATTTTCAGCAGCAGCAGCGCCACACCGATTATCTGCTGCACGAACGGCTGGACGCGCAGGCGGACTTTGCCTGGGGGTTTACCGAGCTGTCGCTCAATACCGAACTGCTGGCGCAGGGCAGGGTGATGATTGACAAGGCTGCTGGCTGTCTGCCGGACGGCACGGTATTCCGCATTCCCGACCAGGATTTGCTGCCGCTGCCGTTTCAGCCGGGAGAACTGACGACGCCGGAGAGCCACGACATTTATCTGGCGCTGCCGGTGAGTGGTCATAATGTCAGCGAAATTCAGGGCGTGCGCCGTGCCGGGCAGAGTTCAGAACGTTACCGTCTGAGCTATATGGATGTCTGCGATGTGCATACGGAAAACGGTGACATCCAGCCGCTGTCGCTCGGCCAGCTGGTGTTCCGTATTGTCAGCGGCGCGGAAGATCTCAGTGCAATGGTGGTGCTGCCTCTGTGCCGCATTCGCAGTCTCCGGGCAGGCGGCGGTCTGGTACTGGATGAGGAATTTATCCCCACCTGCCAGACGGTGCGCGTCAGTCCGGTACTGAACCGTTTTGTCGGTGACGTGCAGGGCATGATCACCACACGCGCTGCCGATCTGGCGAAACGCATCGGTTCGCCGGAGCAGAGCGGCATTGCCGACGTGGCTGAGTTTATGATGTTGCAGATGCTTAACCGCAGCCAGATGCACTTCACTCACCGCGCCCATCTACATACCCTGCACCCGGAGACATTCTACCTGGATCTGGTGCGCCTGCTGGGCGAGCTGATGACCTTTACCGAAAACAGCCGCCTGCCGTGTTCGGTCGAACCCTACGATCACCGGGATCTAACGCAGTCCTTTAAAACGGTGATCCCCGAACTGCGCCGGGCGCTCAATATCGTTCTACAACCGCGTGCGCAGAACCTGCCGCTGATCTTTGCCGAAGGGGTATATCTGGCGACGGTCAACGATCCGGGACTGTTGCAGTCCGGGGTGTTCGTGCTGGCGGTCCGCGCCAGGATGCCGCATGCGCAGCTGATCCTCCAGTTCACCCAGCAGTCGAAAATCGCCGCCACCGACAAAATCCGCAATATGGTCAGTGTTCAGGTGCCGGGTATCCCGCTGCGCGCGTTGCCTGCCGCGCCTCGCCAGTTGCCGTACCACGATGGCTATGTCTATTTCGAGCTGGAAAAAAGCGGCTCCGCCTGGCAGGACGTGGTAACAGCGGGCGCACTGGCGATGCATATCTCCGGTACTTTCCCGGATCTGGATATGCAGTTGTGGGCGATAAGAGGCTGATTTTATGAGTGGACAGACGATCCTTTCGCCGGATGACCACGATGAGGGAACCACCCGCCGCCAGTATAAACTGCGCCTTCGCGGCAACAGCCTTAACCCGATGATCGACGCCGCCACGCCGCTGCTGGGGATGGTGATGCGCGTGACCGGGATGAGCGGTAATGCTATGCCGGAGCACCTGTTCACGCAGGTAGTGACGGACGTGCAGGCGGTGGAACAGTTGCTCCAGGAGCAGGGTTATGAACCCGGCGTAATCGTTTCGTTTCGCTACATCCTCTGTACCTTTATTGACGAGGCGGCGCTGGGTAACGGCTGGTCGAACAAAAACGAGTGGATCAAACAGTCGCTGCTGGTCCATTTCCACAACGAAGCCTGGGGCGGCGAGAAGGTCTTTATTCTGCTGGAGCGCCTGATGCGCGAACCCGCGCGTTATCAGGATTTACTGGAATTTCTGTATCTCTGTTTTTCACTCGGTTTTCGCGGGCGCTACAAGGTGGCAGCGCAGGATCAGGGCGAGTTTGAGCAGATATACCGCCGTCTGTATCACGTTCTGCATAAGCTGCGCGGCGACGCGCCTTTTCCTTTATTACATCAGAACAAGAAAACCCAGGGCGGACGCTACCAGTTGATTAAACGGCTTACCGTTAAGCACATCCTGCTCGGCGGCGTTGCCGTGCTGGCGGCGTTCTATCTGTTTTACCTGCTGCGTCTGGACGGCCAGACCCAGGATATTCTTCACCAGTTAAACCGGCTGCTTGCCAGGTAAGGACACCGAATGATCCAGATTGATGTTTCCACGCTGGTAAAACGGCTGAACCCGTTTTCCCGCCAGGCGCTGGAAATGGCCGCCACGGCCTGTATGAGTTTACAGGCCACCGAAATTACCGTCAGCCATGTCCTGATGCAGATGCTGGCGATCCCGCGCAGCGATCTGCGCGTGATTACAGAGAAAGCGGAGATTGATAAAGAAGAACTGGGGCAGGCGCTGACCGTGGAGCATTATGCCACTACGCGCCACGCCGACAGCTACCCGGTGTTCTCACCGCTGCTGGTTGAGTGGCTGCGCGACGGCTGGCTGCTGGCATCCGCCGAGATGCAGCAGAGCGAACTGCGCGGCGGCACGCTGCTGTTGGTCCTGTTGCAATCGGCACATCGTTATGTCCAGCCCGCAGCCGCCCGCCTGCTGACCGGCATTAACCGCGACCGGCTGCGCCAGGATTTTGCCGACTGGACGCGGGAGTCGGCGGAGTCGGTGATGCAGGACGAGGATAAATCCGCAGCGGTGGTGTATTCAGAGGACAGTCTGCTGGGCCGTTACGCAAAAAACATGACCGAAGACGCCCGCAACGGCAAACTCGATCCGGTACTGTGCCGCGATAACGAAATCGATCTGATGATCGACATTCTCTGTCGCCGCCGTAAAAACAATCCGGTGGTGGTGGGTGAAGCCGGTGTCGGCAAGAGCGCGCTGATCGAAGGACTGGCGCTGCGCATCGTCGCAGGCCAGGTGCCGGACAAGCTGCGCGATACTGATATTATGACGCTGGATTTAGGCGCATTGCAGGCGGGGGCGTCGGTCAAAGGTGAATTTGAGAAGCGCTTTAAGGGGCTGATGGCGGAAGTGATCCAGTCACCGAAGCCGGTTATTTTGTTTATCGACGAAGCCCACACGTTGATTGGCGCAGGCAACCAGCAGGGTGGGCTGGATATCTCTAACCTGCTTAAACCGGCACTGGCGCGCGGCGAGCTGAAAACTATTGCCGCCACCACCTGGAGTGAGTACAAAAAATACTTCGAGAAAGACGCCGCGCTGTCGCGCCGCTTCCAGTTAGTGAAGGTGAGTGAACCGACAGCCGCTGAAGCGACCATTATTCTGCGCGGTCTGTCAGCGGTGTATGAACAGGCGCACGGCGTGCTGATTGACGACGATGCGCTACAGGCGGCAGCGGCGCTGAGCGAGCGCTACCTTTCCGGGCGGCAGTTGCCGGATAAAGCTATTGACGTACTGGACACCGCCTGCGCGCGCGTGGCAATCAATCTTTCGTCGCCGCCGAAACAGATTTCAGCACTGACGACTTTGTGCCGCCAGTATGAGGCGGAGATCGGCCAGCTTGAACGGGAAATCCGTATCGGCCTGCGCACGGACAGCACCTGTCGGGATGAGATCCACGCGCAGTATGAAACGACGCAGGCGGAGCTTCAGGCGCTGGACGAAGCCTGGCATCAGCAGCAGGCACTGGTGCAGGAGATTATTGCTCTGCGTAAAGGGCTGCTGGAAGAAACTGAAACAGATATGCCCGAAGCAGAATCAGAGGTTTCCCCTGCTGAACGGCTGGCACAGCTGTCCGCCGAACTTGATGCCCTGCACAACATGCAGTTACTGGTTTCCCCGCATGTCGATAAAAAACAGATCGCTGCGGTGATTGCTGAATGGACCGGCGTACCGCTTAACCGTCTGTCGCAGAATGAAATGTCGGTGATTACCGACCTGCCGCAGTGGCTGGGCGATACCATCAAGGGTCAGGAACTGGCAATTAAGCATCTGCATAAACACCTGCTGACCGCACGCGCCGACCTGCGCCGTCCGGGCCGTCCGCTGGGCGCGTTCCTGCTGGCGGGTCCAAGCGGTGTGGGCAAAACCGAAACCGTGCTGCAACTGGCTGAACTCCTTTATGGCGGGCGTCAGTACCTCACCACCATCAATATGTCGGAATTCCAGGAGAAACATACCGTCTCAAGGCTGATTGGCTCGCCTCCGGGTTACGTCGGTTATGGCGAAGGCGGCGTGCTGACCGAGGCTATTCGCCAGAAACCGTACTCCGTGGTACTGCTGGATGAAGTCGAAAAAGCCCATCCGGACGTGCTCAACCTGTTCTACCAGGCGTTTGATAAGGGGGAAATGGCCGACGGCGAAGGCCGCGTGATTGACTGCAAAAATGTCGTCTTCTTCCTCACCTCCAATTTGGGTTATCAGGTGATTGTCGAACACGTGGACAACCCGGAAACCATGCAGGAAGAACTGTACCCGGTGCTGGCCGACTTTTTCAAACCGGCGCTGCTGGCGCGGATGGAAGTGGTGCCGTACCTGCCGCTGTCACGCGACACGCTCGCCACTATTATTGCCGGGAAACTGGCGCGCCTCGACAATGTGCTGCGCTCCCGTTTTAACGCGGAAGTGGTGATTGCGCCGGAGGTGACGGACGAAATTATGCAGCGCGTCACCCGCGCCGAGAACGGCGCGCGCATGCTGGAATCGGTGATTGACGGCGAGATGCTGCCGCCGCTGTCCCTGCTGCTGTTGCAGAAGATGGCAGCAAACGCGGTGATCACACAGATAAACCTCGGCGTGGCGGACGGCGCGTTTACCGCCGACATTGAAGAAGAGATGGCCGTCAGCGATAACGAACCGGCGCAGGAAACGGAGGATGCCGCCCTGTGAGCCATGCGTACGTTTTCCGGTATATCGCGCTGCTGGCAGGGATGATTGCCGGCGCCGCACAGGCCACGGTTCAGCCGGAACAGGCTGTTCCCGGTATCGCTCTGGAGGCCGCGGCGGCGACGGCGGCAGACATTCGGGCCATCACCGGTGCGGATGCACAGACCACGGTAAACGCCATGACCGCCTGCCGGAAAGAGCCTGCTCCGCTGGAGCGGCTGGCCTGCTATGACCATGTGCTGACGCCAGAACAGGGGCAGGGTTTTGAAAGCGCGCTGGTGAAGGCGCGTTATCAGGGAGAGTCCTGGACGCGTGCTGTGGAGCAGGAAAATCATCGCACGGATAATTCCACCGCGCTGCTGCTGACTCAGCGCCCTGGCGAACGTCCGACGGTGATTATCACCACCCCCGCCATCGGCAGCCTGCCGCCGCGCCCGGTGCTGATGTTTTCCTGCGTGGACAATATCACCCGGATGCAGGTGGCGCTGACCCATGCCCGGACGGAAAACGATATCCCGGTCAGCCTGGTGACCGAAGGCGGCGTGTTTCGTTCGCACTGGTTCGTGCGGGAAAACGGCATGCTGCTGGAAGCCAGCCGGGGATTGTCCGGCATTGACGAAATTAAACCGCTTTTTGGCGCAAAAACGCTGACGATTGATACCGGCACAGGCAGCGCCGCCGGAAAACTGACCTTTAACATTGACGGACTGGCGCAGACCATCGCGCCGCTACGTGACGCCTGCCACTGGGCAGGGGAGTAACGAATATGGATATACAGAACCCGGATATCTGGCTGTCTCATCTGCTGGAAACGCTGCCGGAGGAGAAGCTGGTCGCGAAACTCAGCGATGAGAACCCGCTGTGGGAATATATTGACGGCGAAATCGTCAAGCTCGGCTCGCTGGCTCACAGCCAGCTCGATATCCCGGAAATCCAGCGTCAGGGGCTCACACTTCTGGCCTCAGAAAGCAAGGATTTTCGCCTGGTCGCGCACCTGCTGCGCACACTGCAACATGCGGGCGATCCGCTGCTGGCGCTGAGAATGCTGACGCAGTACGTCACGCACTACTGGACCACCGGCTGGCCGCAGAATGCGGCGAATAAGGGACGTTTCGCCAGCCAGATCCTGAAGCGCTTTGAACCGGGGATTGCCGGATTTGCTTCGGCGTCAACGCCCGCGCAACGGGATGCCCTGTTGGGCGAGCAGGCAAAGCTGGCGCAGTGCTGGCAGGAAAACACGATGCCGGAACTGGCGTCGGCGACGGATGATTTATTCGCGCTGTATCAGCGGGCGTTTCGCGACAGTTCTCCAGCGACTCCCGCATCACAACCAGTGGTAACGACAGGTGCCCCGGCAGCGGTTCCTGTGATGCCAGCCACAGCCACCGTAGCGCCCGCGCCGATGGTGAATATCGACAGCCACGATGATAAAGCCTGGCGCGACACGCTGCTGAAAGTTGCCGCCATTCTCTGCGAGCGGCAGCCGGACTTGCCGCAGGGCTACCGGCTGCGCCGCCATGCGCTGTGGCAGACCATCACCAGCACGCCACAGTCGGAAAGCGACGGACGCACGCCGCTGGCGGCGGTTTCCGCCGATATGGCGGCGGACTACCAGGCGCGGCTTGC
This sequence comes from Citrobacter sp. KTE30, assembly GCF_000398825.1. NCBI lineage: Bacteria > Pseudomonadati > Pseudomonadota > Gammaproteobacteria > Enterobacterales > Enterobacteriaceae > Citrobacter > Citrobacter sp. KTE30. The sequence continues at coordinate 1,663,609 of NZ_KB976055.1, forward strand.
CAGCGCCGATATGGCGCTCTGGCAGCAGGTGGAAAACAGTCTGCTGCTGGCCCCGTACTGGCTGGACGGTCATTACTTCTCCGCGCAGATTGCGCAGCAACTGGGCTACAGCGATGTGGCGCAGGCTGTCCGTGATGAAGTGCGTCGCTTCCTGACTCGTCTGCCGTCGCTTGCCGCGCTGCGTTTTAACGACCGCTCGCCGTTTATCGGCGATACCACCCGACAGTGGCTGGCGGATGAACCCGCAAAGACCGCAGGCTCTGTGATGGACGAAGATGAATTAACGCAACAGGTCTGGCAAAGCTACCGGGAGCAGGGGCTGGAAGCTGCGCTGGCGCTGGCGGAACAGCAGCCGCAGCACAATCAGCGCGCGCGCTTCTACAGTCAGTATCTGACGGCACAACTGCTGGAGGCGTCCGGTATGGCGCAGCTGGCGCAGCAGCACTACCGGATGCTGTTTAAGACGGGGCTGCATACCATGCTGTCCGACTGGGAGCCGTCCCTGCTGGAACAACTGGAAGAAAAACTCACGCCGGAACAGTGAGATAAAAACAGGAGCGTTTTGTGTTCAGAATACCCACCCCCCGTGTTCCCCGTCTGTTCAGCGGACTGGCTTCCATGTTCAGACCGGTCATGCCCCGGTTTAAGATTTCTGCGGCATGGCTGCTGGCACTGGTCTGGGTCGCGCTGCTGGTCTGGATCTGGTGGAAAGGCCCGGCCTGGCAATTTTATGACGAGCCGTGGCTGAAACCGCTGTCGCACCGCTGGCTGGCGACCGCCGTCTGGGTGCTACTCACCCTGGCATGGCTGACCGTCCGGGTGATAAAGCGCCTGCAACAGCTTGAACGGCAGCAGAAACAGCAGCGGGAGGAAGAGAAAGATCCGTTAAGCCTCGAACTGAACGCCCAGCAACGCTACCTTGACCGCTGGCTACTGCGTCTCCAGCGTCATCTCGACAGTCGCCGTTATCTGTGGCAACTGCCGTGGTACATGGTTATCGGCCCTGCCGGAAGCGGTAAAACCGCGCTGCTGCGCGAAGGGTTTCCGTCCGACATTATTTACACGCCGGAGGCGGTACGCGGAACCGAACAGCGGCTGTATATCACGCCGCACGTCGGCAAACAGGCGGTGATTTTTGACGCCAGCGGCGCGCTGTGCGGAGAGCCGGACGCGGATACGCTGCACCGCCGCCTGTGGGGACACTGGCTGGAGTGGCTGGTACAAAAACGCGCCCGCCAGCCGCTGAATGGTCTGATCCTGACGCTGGATCTGCCCGATCTGCTGACCGCCGGTAAACGCCAGCGCGAAGCGTTGTTGCAGACCCTGCGCAGCCGTTTACAGGACGTGCGTCAGCATCTTCACTGCCAGCTGCCAGTTTATGTGGTACTGACCAAACTGGATCTGCTGGCCGGGTTTTCTCCGCTGTTTACCTCACTGGATAAAACGGGCCGCGACGCCATTCTCGGCGTTACCTTTACCCGCCATGCCCATGAGAACGATGGCTGGCGTACAGAACTGAACGCCTTCTGGCAGACGTGGGGAGAGCAGCTTAACCAGGCTTTGCCGGATCTGATGCTGGCGCAGAGCCACCATCGCAGCGCCCTGTTCAGCTTTGTCCGCCAGATGCTGGGGGTCAACGATATGCTGACTGCGCTGCTCGACAGCCTGCTGGACGGTGAGAATATGGACGTGATGCTGCGCGGTGTGTATCTCACTTCCTCCCTCCAGCGCGGGCAGGTGGACGATATTTTTATGCAGTCCGCCGCCAGCCAGTACCGGCTGGGCAACAGCCCGCTCACCGCCTGGCCCCTGGTGGACACCATGCCGTATTTCACGCGCAACCTGTTTCCACAGACACTGCTGGCGGAACCGAACCTGTCCGGGGAGAACAGCGTCTGGCTGGGCAACGCCCGCCGCCGGATGATGGTATTTACCGCCGGAAGCGCGGTATTGATCGTGCTGGCGGCCGGTGGCTGGCACCACTATTACAACAGCAACTGGAACGCAGGCGTCAGGGTGCTGGAGCAGGCCCGGACCTTTATGGACGTTCCGCTGCCACAGGGCATTGATTATGACGGCAATCTGCAACTCCCGTTGCTGAACCCGGTACGCGACGCCACCCTGGCCTACGGCGACTGGGGAGACCGTAGCCGTCTGGCTGACCTCGGTTTATACCAGGGCAGGCGCATCGGCCCGTATGTGGAGCAGACCTATCTGCAACTGCTGGAGCAGCGTTATCTTCCGGCGCTCACTAACGGCCTGATAAAAGATCTGGCAACTGCCCCGCAGAACAGTGAGCAGAAACTGGCTGTGCTGCGCGTGCTCAGAATGCTGGAGGATAAAAGCGGGCGCAACGATGAGGTGGTGAAGCAGTATATGGCGAAACGCTGGAGCGAGCGATTCCACGGCAAGCGCGATATTCAGGCGCAACTGATGGCGCATCTGGACTACGCGCTGCAACACACCGACTGGCACGCGCAGCGCCAGGCTGGCGAAGGGGAGGCCATCAGCCGCTGGACGCCGTATGATAAACCGGTCACTGATGCGCAGAAAGAACTCAGCAAACTGCCGGTTTACCAGCGTGTGTACCAGAGCCTGAAAACGCGGGCGCAGGGCGTTCTGCCCGCCGACCTGAATCTGCGCGATCAGGTCGGCCCGACTTTTGATCAGGTATTTATCTCCGGCGATGACGACAAACTGGTTGTTCCACAGCTTCTCACCCGCCACGGGCTACAGAGCTATTTTGTGAAGCAACGTGACGAACTGGTGGCGCTGACGGCGATGGATTCGTGGGTGCTGAACCTGACCCGCAGCGTGAAATACAGCGACGCCGACCGCGCGGAAATCCAGCGCCAGCTGACCGAGCAGTATTTCGGCGACTACACCGCCACCTGGCGCGCCGGGATGGATAACCTCAACGTTCGTGATTATGAATCCGTTGCGGAACTTACCGGCGCGCTGGAGCAAATCATCAGCGGCGACCAGCCGCTCCAGCGGGCATTAACCGCGCTGCGCGATAACACGCATGCCATCGTCCTGCCGGACAAGCTGGATGATAAGGCGCGTGAGGAAGCGCGAAGCGCGCCAGATTATTTGCTGCTGGCACGCCTCGGTCATGAATTTGCCCCGGAAAACGGTACGCTGGACGCGCAGAAAGACAAGGAAAGTACGATGCAGGCCGTTTACCGGCAACTGACGGAGTTGCACCGTTACCTGCTGGCGATACAGAATGCGCCCGCGCCGGGAAAATCGGCCCTGAAAGCCGTGCAGTTACGGCTTGACCAGAACAGCAGCGACCCGATTTTCGCCACCCGGCAGATGGCGAAAACGCTGCCCGCACCGCTCAACCGCTGGGTGGGTAAGCTGGCGGATCAGGCCTGGCATGTGGTGATGGTGGAAGCCGTCCACTACATGGAAGTGGACTGGCGTGACAGCGTGGTGAAACCGTTCAGTGAGCAGCTGGCGGATAAGTATCCGTTTAACCCGCGTTCGCCGCAGGATGCGTCGCTGGATGCATTTGAACGCTTCTTTAAACCCGGCGGCGTGCTGGATACGTTCTACGCGCAGAATCTGAAGCTGTTTGTTGAGGGCGGCGCGGAGGTGAACGGCGACGATGCCGTCGTTATTCGCGAGGACGTGCTGCAACAGCTGGAGCGGGCGCAGAACATCCGCGACATCTTTTTCAGCAGGCAGAACGGTCTGGGCACGCAGTTTGCGGTGGAAACCGTGTCGCTCTCCGGCAACAAGCGGCGCAGCGTGCTGAACCTGGACGGCCAGTTAGTGGACTACAGCCAGGGGCGTAACTACACCGCCCATCTGGTGTGGCCGAACAACATGCGCGAAGGCAATGAAAGCAAGCTGACGCTGATTGGCCTCAGCGGCAGCGCACCGCGCAGCATCAGCTTCGGCGGGCCGTGGGCGCAGTTCCGGCTGTTTGGCGCAGGGCAGTTAACCGGTGTGCAGAATGGCAACTTTACTGTGCGGTTTAACGTGGACGGCGGCGCGATGGTGTACCGGGTGCATACCGATACCGAAGACAACCCGTTCAGCGGCGGGCTGTTCAGCCAGTTCCGCCTGCCGGATACGCTGTACTGAGGAGGCGGGGATGAATAACGACGAACTGACACAGACCATTGTGACTGGCAGCGATCCGCGTGGTCTGCCGGAGTTTAGCGCCATTCGCGAGGAAATCAACAAAGCCAGCCACCCGTCTCAGCCGGAGCTGAACTGGAAGCTCGTGGAATCGCTGGCGCTGGCGATTTTTAAAACCAGCGGCGTGGATTTGCATACCGCGAGCTATTACACCCTGGCGCGCACCCGCACGCAGGGGCTGGCGGGATTCTGCGAAGGCGCGGAACTGCTGGCGGCGATGATAAGCCATGAGTGGGATAAGTTCTGGCCGCAGAACGGAACCGCGCGCACGGAAATGCTCGACTGGTTCAATACCCGTACCGGCAACATCCTGCGCCAGCAGTTGTCCTTCACGGAGGCCGACCTGCCGTTACTGTACCGCACCGAACGGGCGTTGCAGCTTATCTGCGACAAGCTCCAGCAGGTGGCGCTGAAACGCCAGCCGCGCGTGGAGAACCTGCTGTACTTTGTGCAGAACTCGCGCAAACGGCTGGAGCCACAGCCCCGGAACAGCATGGATTCGCAGGCGAAAACTACCGTCAGGACGCTGGTCTATGCTCCGGAGAGCGCGGTTGCTGCCACGTCAACAACTGCGAAGATTGTCCCGCCGCTGCCTGACCTGCCGGAAACAAAGGTGGAAGTTCACCCTCATGTGACAGCAGGCAGTGCGGCGGGAGCCATGTCGCGTCTCAGCGTGACAGGCTTTGTGGCCGGCGCTGCCTGTACTGCCATTATCGCTGCCGTGCTCTGGTGGTGGCAGGTGTACCCGATGCAGCAGCAACTGGCGAGGGTAAACGATACCGCCCTGGGGGCCGCCACGGTCTGGCTGGCGTCCCCCGACCTGAACCGCTACGGGCAACGTCTGCAACAGCTACCGGATGCCTCGCCGCTACAGACGCTGGAAACCGGCATACAGATGATGCGGATAGCGGACAGCCGCTGGCCGGAGAACCTGCAACAGCAGCAGGCGACAGCACAGTGGAATGAGACGCTGAAAACTCGCGCGCAGAACATTCCGCAGATGAAAGGCTGGCAGCAGACCCGCCAGGATTTGCGTGCGTTTGCCGAACTGCTGGTTCAGCGCGAGCAGGCAAAAGAGGGCTTCACGCTCTCCTATATCAAAACGGTGGTTTACCAGGCTGAGCGGACGCTGAACCAGGAGACGCCGCTGGAATCTCTGCTGACGCAGTACCAGGATGCACAGGCGAAGGGGCTGACGACCGGCATCCTGGAAAAAAAAATTAATGAACGGCTGGATGGTGTGTTAAGCCGCTGGCTGCTGCTGAAAAATTCAACCAGTCCGGATGTGGCTGATAAACATTAATTCATAATATTTTCAGGGAGATTACAACATGGCAAATCCGGTTTACCTTACATTGAACGGACAGTTTCAGGGGCTGATTTCAGCGGGATGCTCATCGCTGGCTTCCATTGGCAACAAAGCGCAGCTTGCGCATCTGGATCAGATTATGGTGACAGAGCTGAATCATGGTTTAAGCAGGGCGCAGAATGTAAATCACCAGGAATTGACTATCCATAAACCCGTAGATAAATCATCTCCTTTACTGAGTAAGGCTATTAACGAAAATGAATGCCTGACCTGTGATTTTGATTTTTATCGTACCAACCGCTTCGGCATCAATGAACTGTATTACAAACTGAAGCTAATCAACGCCAGAATTTCCAGTATTAGTCTGACGGTGCCGGATACCATTCTGAACGGCCAGGGGCAGCCGGAAGAATCAGTGTCGTTTACTTACGAAAGTATCAGCTGGGAGCACTGTATTGCCGGAACCAGTGCATACAGTCTGTGGAGCGAGCGGATCTATTAGGATGCGAGAAATTAATAACCAGATAATCGATCCTGTCCGGATCGCCGATGCTTTTTGCAGACAACATCCGCAGATGACGGCGAATATTGAGCAGGTGCGCCTGATGAAGGGGAAAGCATTTCCGGACTGGCCGTACTGGTGTTTTTTACCGATTACCAGATGGCTGATGTTATTCATGGGTGGACAAAAACGTGAATTTACTCCGGCTGTCTGGCTGGAAATCCAGAAACTGTCTGGCGCTACAGCAAAGGGATTTATACGCCGCATCCGTCACTGCTTAATGCCCTGGCTGAAACGCCACTTTCCGATAGCCTGCTGGTTGATGTCTTTTTACATTTTCCCGAATGGTGTATTTACGTCAGTACGCCGGGAATGTGTATGCAGGGAGAGGAATTGTACGGATTCTGGGCAATGGTTAACCAGAATGATGTTAACAATGATAAATCGCTTTATCTGCTGTTGAACCGGGAGAATGGGTTAAAACTGGAGTCCTTTCGGCTTAAAACGGGTTCCGTGAATGCCATACTTGAAGATATGTTTCACGAGGGGCTGGACGCCAGTGGTGCAACGCCTGAAACGGTTGAGACATTAAAGCATTCGGAATATCTTTCAGTATATCTGAAAAACCACGCCCGCGATGTCGGTCGATTATTATCGATTTTGCTGTACATCTGTTCGGATGAGCCGGAGATTGACAGCGAGCGCCAGCCGGGAAGCTATCCGGCCAGGCCAAAACCCGTAAAAACTAAAAAGGGGTTCAGGCTGTTTCCGGCAAATGGCCCCCGGTACTGGCGCGTGGGTGAAAATATGGGGGAAATGCTGGCGACAGCATTCGCTGAAACGGATGTCGTGCTGCAACCGGGCGGCAGGTTCGCGTACATTTACGACGCGGACACTGGCATGGTTTCTGGTCCGGTAAAAGAGACGAACCAGAGGTACGAAAATTTTCATATCACTGGCTGCCACCACAGATTATTGGCGGCAGACGTCATGAGGCGGTTTACTGATAGCGGTTAACCAGATCTTTAACCACCGCTGCATAGGTTTTTTGTCTGAGCTGGGTAATTTGCTGATCTGTTACTGTCGTTTTTCCTGTCATGGCAGGCAGAATGCTGTATTCATAGTTAACCGGGGACCAGGTGGCCCATTCTCCTGTTGCCACATCGATAAGTGCGAAGCGGACCAGATAGCGTAATGACGTGGTGTCGTTCAGTTTTTCATTACGGTAATCTGACCAGCGGGTGCTTTTTGTGGCTGTATCATATGTCCCGGTCTGTAACGTGTCCCAGTAAACAATGACCGCTTTCTGATCGCCTTTTGCAGCAATATAACGCAATGCCTGCATATAATTCCTGTTTTCACTGACGTTGGCATCCTGTTCTTCATTTTTAACCGGCTTATTGCAGGAAGTTGCCTTTTTTTTATCCGGAATGCCGGAGAAGGTCGATATCCGGTAATATTTCGCCATTTCCTGCTGCATTAACATTTCGGGCGCACGATTTCCTGACTGGACCAGAATTATGGCTGAATTTAACGGAATACGAAAATCCTCACCATCAAGTGCGGCCTGAATATCTTCTTCTGAAATGGACAGTGTGGTCTCATTGCCGAAAATGTCTTTATCGGTGAGTGGTGTTGTATCTTTATTGACGCTGTTTACTGGCACCGATTTTCCGCTTTTTTTTGCATCAATGGGAGAGCGGGAACATCCCGTTAACAGTAATGCTAATGCACATGAAAATATCACTAACCTGATATTCATTTTTATATTCCTTTATCGTGTAATAACTTGTTTTTGACAGAAAGAAACACCTGGTTATTATATCCTTATACCAGTATTGTATATACTTAAATAAACATTCATCTCTTCAATATTTGTTACCTTAAACATGCTTGTTTTCTATTTTCTCGCTAAAAAATAACCTTGAGACTCTCTTTTTAATTTTGTGCTGAATGGCGGTTGCACTTTAAGATGAAATACAATCTCTGGAAAAATAAGAAAGGAGAAGTTATGAATGCTTTCCCCAGCTATAGCAATAATTCTTCCATGCCGGTCTGGCTTACCATTGACGAAGCCGTTGGTGTTATTAACCGACGAACGGGAGCGAATATTATGGTCAGTGAGGTCTGGCGTTATGCCCTCTATGGCCATCTGAAACTGTCTGTCTATTTCCAGTCCCCTGTAAAACTGCAAAAAATTTGTATGAATGGCAGTAATCAGAATGAGATTTATCTGGAAAAGATTAGCAATAATATCAGTTACAGGCTCTGTTATTTAAATGATTGTTGTATCCGCTATGAGGACTTCCGTCGTGTTAAAACCGATGGCGTATTAATATCTCCGACATATCAATATTATTGACACTCATCTGACAGGTTGCGAATATACTGAAGCTCAGAAACGACTTGCGAACTCACTGAGTCTGCTGCAACCAGTTTCTGGTCAACATAATTACTATTAAGGTATTTTTGTACGGGAAGAAGGGGCAGTTTTTCAGGTTTTTGAGCAACATACCTGGCAGGAACACATTTCCCACTGTAGCGCAGGATTGATATTCTGCGCCAGTAGTTTACGGATACCGTCGCGCTGCTGGCGGGCGTCGGAAAGCGAGACCTGCGGATAGGCACCTAATGCGATACGGGATTCTTTTCGGTTGAAGCGATATTTGAGGTACCAGAGGCGTGAACCGCCCGGATTGACAAGCAGATACGGGCCGTGTGAATCAGTCAATTTAAAGGGTTTATCAAGAGGCTTGATACTGCGGATTTTCGCGTCGGACAGGGACATATGGTGGTCACTCCATTATCGAACTGAAATGACCCCAAATCAGACCACCAATTTCGCCGGATGCGGAGGGAAAACCAGATACGCATCGGGAAAGATTTTCATGCTGACTTATTGAAACCTAACCATATAGGGACTTCTAAGCACACCTGAAAACAGGAATTTGGCTCCTCTGACTGGACTCGAACCAGTGACATACGGATTAACAGTCCGCCGTTCTACCGACTGAACTACAGAGGAATCGTTTGAACGAGGCGAATATTAGCGATGCCGCTCAGCGTTGTCAAAGCCTGAATGGATAAATGCGATCGTTTGCTGAAATATTCCCCATTTCGCCGATTATTCAGACGCAACCGGTTGTTTTATGCACTTTTCGCGTTCGGGGCGTGGGTATTTCCACAACCAGCGGCCTGTGACCATACGCCAGTAAAATAACGCGGCGCGCACGGCCCAGTCGAAGAACATACCTAACCAAACGCCGACAACTCCCCATCCTAATACGATACCCAGAGTGTAGCCCGCGACTACGCGGCAGCCCCACATGCCCAGCATCGATACCCACATAGCAAAACGTGCATCTCGCGCACCTTTAAAGCCCGCTGGTAACACCCAGGAGGCTGCCCATATCGGCATAAATGCTGCGTTGAGCCAAATCAGGATGACTATGACCTCTTTTACATCCTGATCGTGGGTATAAAATGAGGCCATCACCCCGGCGAAAGGTGCGGTTAGCCAGGCAATTGCCGTTAGCCCAATCGTCGACAGCCAGAACACATGCCGTAGCTGGATTTCAGCCTGGGCAATCTGGCCATTTCCCAGACGCCTGCCGGTAATGATTGTCGACGCGGAACCTAAAGCATTCCCCGGTAAATTGATAAGCGCGGCGATAGAAAATGCAATAAAGTTCCCGGCGATAACGCTGGTTCCCATGCCTGAAACAAACATCTGCGTCAAAAGTTTACCGCCGTTGAACAGCACCGACTCGATACTTGCCGGAATGCCGATCCCCATCACTTCCCATATAATGGCGAGATTGAGTGGCTTAAAATAGCTTTTGAAGGGAATTCGCAGCGCGGGGTTAAAACCAATCATCAGTACCCAGATGATGGCAATCGCCCCGATGTAGCGCGAAATGGTCAGTCCCAGGCCTGCTCCCACAAATCCCAGACCTTGCCAGGAAAAGATCCCGTAAATCAGGATGCTACTGATGATGATATTCAGGATGTTCATACCGCCGTTTATCAACAACGGTATTTTAGTATTTCCGGCTCCACGTAGTGCGCCACTGCCGATCAGCGCAATGGCTGCCGCCGGGTAGCTGAGCACCGTCAGCTCCAGATAGGTAAGTGCCAAAGCTTTAACGTCTGGCGTTGCTTCACCTGCAACAACGTCAATAATCTGTTGACCAAAATAGTGAATGACCGCTGCCAGCACGGTAGCAAAAATTGTCATGATCACCAGCGATTGTCTGGCTGCGGCTCTGGCCCGTCGACGATCTCGTTTCCCGAGGCTAAATGCTACAACTACGGTGGTACCCAGATCGATGGCGGCGAAAAATGCCATGATGACCATATTAAAACTGTCGGCGAGTCCGACACCGGCCATTGCTTCTTTTCCCAACCAACTTACCAGGAAGGTACTCAGAACACCCATCAATAGCACACAGGTGTTTTCCAGGAAAATGGGGACAGCCAGCGGAGTGATTTCGCGCCAAAAGAGAACCTTATAACTCTTGCGTTTGGCATACCAGGGCGTGCGGGAAGCGACCTGGCGTAAGGCAGCGGAGACGTTCAAAGTGGACCTTAACGAAGAAAGTTGAAACCTCATTTCAAATGATGAGGGAGAATCAAAAAAGCTGCAAAGTTTTTTCTATTTAAAATGTCTGTAAATGCAACAAACTGTCGAGAGAAGCATCAATTGATTCGCATTCGAAGAAATGAGGTTTGACAAAAATTTTTTCGCCGCTAAGATAAGCCTCCACAACGATTCCTCTGTAGTTCAGTCGGTAGAACGGCGGACTGTTAATCCGTATGTCACTGGTTCGAGTCCAGTCAGAGGAGCCATATTTAAAAAGCCTGCTTAGGAAACTAAGCAGGCTTTTTGTTTTCAACGCATCAAATTGGCATCAAATTTGACGCTGGCCTTTACCCTAATCAGGGGAGCAAGCAGCATAATCATGCCCAACATGGCGGCCATCCCGGTATATACAGCAGGAAAACCTGTGATTTCAGCCACCAGGCCTATAGGTGCAGGGGCCAGTAGCGTACCCAGATAACCGATCGTGGTGACGATGCTCATTCCCGTGTTGGTCGAGATATCAGGCTGGTTTCCCGCAGCGGAAAAAGCAATCGGTACCAGATTGGCTATGCCAATACCGGCAATAGCGAAGGCAACGGTGGCTTGCCAGGGATGACTAGCCATTGCGGCTGCCAGCAGCCCAATCCCAGCTAACAGACTGGATGAGCGCATCACGAGAATGGCATTAAAGCGGTTACGAATGAAGTCTCCCATGAAGCGAAAGATTGCCATTGTTCCCGCAAAGCAGGCAAAGGAAAGGCTTGCCGTTTCTGTAGTCGCATTGAGATTTTTCAATAAATAACGTGACGACCAGTCCACAACAGCACATTCCGGGATCATGGCGAGCAGGGCAATAACGCCTATAAAGTAGATCGTGCATGAGCGATGTGGCTGCTTTCCTTTGATTAACCGTTTTATTTTTATCGATTTATCTTTGATGATATGTGGATATACCGACAGCGTGATCGCTAAGGAAATAGCACTAATTAAAAACAGGTGCATGAGAAAGCCGAATTGCTTAACCAGATACCCCCCAATAAGACCTGAAATGAAAAGCCCAATGCTCCAGAAACAGTGGCATGAAGATAACACCGTGCGTGACAGTGCTTTTTCGACTGCCACGGCATTCGAGTTCATTGCGACGTTCATTGCTCCAATCATAGCACCCAGCAAAAATAGCACTGGTGCTAACCAGTAGATATCAGGTGCGAATCCAACAGGAATAAGGGCGACGGATGCCGCAATGGAAAAAATGCGCACGACACGCTGTGAGCCGTATTTTTCCATGGCCATGCCGGACATCGGCATCATAAATAATGCGCCAAGCCCGAAAATCAATATCAGGTGGCCAATTACTTTATCAGTAATGTGAAAGCGTGAAACCAGTTGGGCAATTTGTACTGCCCAGGCACCGGTTACAAACCCATTCACTGAAAATAATGTTGTAACAGCCCAGCGCCCTTTTTGCGCGACTTCCATTAGTGATCCTTTTAATTCTACTCTGATGCCTGAGACATATCTTTTTTATCGATGATCAAAATGTGGTCCGGACAAAATGAAATCGCGGTGTTTCCGTCCAGTCGTGATATGACCTCAACACCGGTAAAGTCTGGAATAGCAAGTCTGGCACCACACGGAATCAATTCAACGCCACCGATGCCAACGCAAAACGCGCCAGCGGCAACTGCGGACGTTACGCCACTTTTAGAATCTTCAAAGACGATTGTTTTCTCCGCAGGAAGATCAAGACGTTCGGCTGCGAGAAGATACGGGTCAGGGAAGGGTTTTCCCCGGGAGACGTCATCGCGTTCAACAATAACGGAAATGCAAGACTGAACCTGAAGCATCGCCGTCACACGGTCGATTTTCTCACGCCAGCCACTGGTTACAATACCAACCCGGACGCCTGCTGCATCCAGCGCAGTGATAAGCTCAGAGACACCGGGAATAGGGTTGTAGGAAGCCGTGTTTTCGACATGAATAATATGAGCCTGAACTTTTTGCTGATCCACGAGCGGTAGGTCACTGAACAGTGCCCTAATAGTATGTGGACCAGGTTGCCCGTGGATATGTTTGATAATCTCGTCTTCAGATATTGTCTTACCATACATATCTGCTGCTTCGCGCCAGGCTCTTTCTATAACCTCATTTGAATCAATAAGCACACCGTCCATGTCAAATAACACGGCGGCAGCTCTGTTGGTGATATTATGCATACTCGGTTTCCTTATTATTAGTTTGACTCGTTTGACTTAGTCTGGACGCGACGGCAATTTGTCCTAAAGAGATCCCTCCATCATTAGTGGGTACAAGTTGATGGCAGTAAGCTTCAAATCCTGCCGCGTGTAATCGGTCAAGAGCATTGATGAGAAGAAACTCATTACAAAAAACCCCGCCGCTTAATACCACTTGCCGTGTTTTTGCGTGCACAGACAAACGGATGCAGACCGCGGTAATAATCTCTACGATGGTCGAATGAAAGCGTCGGCTTAACTCAGGTAAATCGAGAGGCCGTGTTGTCAGTGCTGAAATCAGTTCGTGGACCAACGGGCGATAATCCACTTCGAGATGGCCTTCTGATTCCACAATCGAGAAGGCAAAAGGTTGCGCCATATGAAGATCGCATTGCAACAACGCTTCTAATTCAATGGCGGCCTGCGCTTCGTATTCAATATGCGTACAAATACCCATTAATGCGGAGATGCCATCGAAAAGTCGACCGATGCTGCTGGTTACAGGCGTGTTGATCCTGCGCATAGCCATTTTGGCGAAGACGTCACGCTGTTGAGCTGGCAACGTGCTTAGACCTGGAATTGAGGATTCAGGAATATGCTCGCCGAAAATTTCTGTTAATAGCGAAATAGCGATCCGGATGGGTTCTTTAACCGCGCTGTCACCGCCTGGTAAAGCGATGTGGCGCAGATGTGCTGCACGTTCAACGCTTCTGGTATCCCCCACAAGAAATTCGCCACCCCAGATTGTGCCATCAGTGCCGTAACCCGTACCGTCGAATACTACGCCAATTGTTTTTCCTCTGAGTCCGTTCTCGGCCATACACGCAGCCATATGCGCATGATGATGCTGTACCTGAATAACCCGCAGCTGCGATTGCTCCAGCGCATTGCGCGTTGAGCGAAATGCCGGATGAAGGTCACAGGCCACAATCGTTGGCTCAATATCGAGGAGCTTTTGCAGGTGATTGACGCACGCAAGGTGTGATTTAAACGTAAGGTCATTTTTGAGATCGCCAATGTGTTGACTCATAAACACCTTATTACCTTTAGCAATGCTAACGGTGGTTTTCAGTTCCGCCCCGAGAGCGATGATCGGATCAACGTTGAAAGGAAGGTGGACAGGATAGGGGGCATAACCTCGTGAACGTCGCAGGAATGAAAGGTGGTTACGATGAGCCATAACGCGGACCACTGAATCATCGATACGCGTGTGAATATCACGATCGTTAAGAATAAAATAGTCCGCGATTTCGCCCAACTGCGCAATTGCACTCACATTATCAAATACGATAGGGTGGCCTGAAAGATTGCCGCTGGTCATCACCAGCGCTGGCATTGTGGCATCTTCTAGCATTAAATACTGAAGCGGCGTTGATGGCAGCATGACGCCAATATTCGGATTATGCGGTGCGATGATTTCCGGCATCGTACTGCGGCGTTTACGCAGCAGTACGATGGGGCGCTCTACACTTTCCAGGTGTTTTCTTTCCTGAGCGTTGACGTGGACTATTTGTGCCGCGTTGTCCGCGTCCCTTACCATAATGGCAAAAGGTTTTGCATCTCTACGTTTGCGTTGCCTCAGTTGCGAAACCGCATCTTCATTACTCGCATCAACAACCAGATGAAAACCGCCAAGGCTTTTAATCGCAATAATCGCCCCTTCGTGTAGCCTTGCTATGGCAAATTTGACGATATCATCTGTTATTACGGTCTCGCCATTACGCGACCTCAGATCCAGTTTTGGTCCGCATGCGGGGCAGGCATTGGGTTGCGCGTGATAACGACGATTATCGAGATCGTCATACTCATGCTGACAGGCCGGGCACATTGCAAAGGCTTGCATTGTTGTTTGTGAACGGTCATAGGGCATTACCTGGATAATTGAATATCGCGGCCCGCAGTTTGTGCAATTAATAAAAGCGTACCGATAGCGCGGGTTCTGCGGATCAAACATTTCGTTCAGACAATCCTGACAGACGTTTGAGTCTGGCGGGATAATGGTATCCATCTTCGCAAGCTGACGGCTTTTACGGATACTAAACTCTGCGTAACGTTGATCCGAATTTTCTCGCGGTACCTCCACAATACCATTTATGCGGGCCATTGGCGGCGGGTTAGATGCCAGCTCATCAATAAGCTGCGCGATATTGTCTGATGTAGCCTGTAGTTCCAGTAACACGCCTTCGGAATCATTGAGAACCCAGCCGGTCGCGGCAAAGGTGCGAGCCAGTCGATGGACAAAAGGACGAAACCCGACTCCCTGGACAATTCCGCAAATGCGGTAACGTCGGGTTTCCAGAGCGCCGCCTTGCTCAGCAGAGTCGTGGCAATTCTGCACCATAGAGCTCCTCTATTGTCGATACGGTTCCATCCTGCTCAAGCATGCTGACTCTCACTTCTGGCGTTGCTAATACCTCGCCAATAATGGCGGCTTTTTGGCCAAGTGGGTGCGTCTTTAATAGTCTGAGCACGTCTTCTGCGCTGTCTGGTTCGACAAACAGGCAAAGGCATCCCTCGTTTGCAAGATTGATGACATCGACGCCCAGCATATTTGCCGCCATCGCCGTTTCAGGCTGGATGGGTAAAGATTGCCGTTCGCAGCGCATTTCATGCTTTGCTGCACGGGCATGTTCATGGAGTACCGCGGAAAGTCCACCGCGAGTGACATCTCTCATCGAGGCAATTTTCCCGGCAGGAACGGCATCGATAAGCTGGTGAATCATCGCGTTGAGAGGGGCGCAGTCGCTGAGAATATTTCGTTCAAACCCCAGACCTTCACGCAGAGATAACAAATGAATGGAGTGATTCCCAATAAAACCACTGAGGATGATTTTTTGTCCTGGGCGCACGTTTTTGATTGAGACGGGGGCGCGCTCAATAACGCCGACGCCTGCTGTATTGATGAACAAGCGATCTGCCTCACCCTTGCCGACAACTTTCGTGTCTCCGGCAACAATTTTGACGTCTGCAGCAATGGCTGTATCGCGAACTGACTCAATAATGGCGCTCAGTTCAGATATGGGCATACCGTCTTCAATAATGAGACTCAGCGTCAGATACAGCGGACGTGCGCCACTTACCGCAAGATCGTTAACGGTACCGCATACGGCAATTTTACCGATATCCCCATTGCCAAAGATCAGCGGAGTGACAACAAAAGAATCTGTAGTAAATGCAATTTGTCGGGACGGTAACTCCAGTAACGCGCTGTCTTCCATGGTTCCCAGATAAGTATCGCCCAAAATTTCCGCAATTAATTCGACCAGTTCCCTGCTCAGGCGAGCGCCCGTGCCATGGTCCAGAACGACGGTATCTGTTGGTTTCATTGCTTGTGTTAATGGACTTTTCATGCGGTTTTCCTTTCGTTGCGCTCAGGAAGATCGTCATGTTTTGCTAGCAGCGATAAAATCTCAGCCGAGGGGGCAACGGTTGCGCAATAGCTGGCAAGCCACTCTAAGGCGCGAGTGGTATCATCGGCAGAAGGGGCAAATACGCAATCTTCCGGCACCCAAACATTGTATCCGCGGAAAAATGCATCTGCGGCCGTGGTTTGTACGCAAACATGCGTTTGTAAGCCGGTCACGATGACCGTTTTTACACCCAGTTTTTGCAGTGTTTCATCAAGATTATTATTAAAGAAACCGCTATCTCTGCCTTTTACTACGATGAGATCGGAGGGGGCGCAAATACTGTCGATTATTCGGTTTTCAGGTCGTCCTGCGAGGGCGGGAATACCTGCATCGCGATTTTTATAGCGCCGTTGTACTGCGGGATCGGCAGGATCATTTATTAACTGCAAATGGATGACTGCCTGGTTTTGATTTCTGATGCCGTCAAGAAACTGATTAAATGCAGTCAATTTTTGTTCTAATTCCTGAGTCGAATGGGTTATTTTATATGTAAATTCATATTGCAGATCATTTGTTAACACAGCTACATTTGGCATATTTATATTCTTTTATCATTAAAATAATGGGCGTAATTTTTTTTGCGATTTCTCTATGGAGAGTTATGTTTATTTATTGCCATGCTTTGCTATCATGTGCTTATTATAGGTATTTGTATAATTCCATTTTTTTCAAGGTTCGATAAATGAAAGGAATAGATATGAAATTGCTGCGTGCCTTTGTTACGTTGGCGATAAAAGGAAGTTATAGCAATGCTGCAAAGGAACTTTTCCTGACTCAGCCAGCACTGTCAAAGCAGATACAAACGCTGGAGCATTTGACCGGTGGTGAGCTTTTTTTGCGCGGACGCCATGGCGCGAGTTTGACAGTATTTGGTCAACAGATTTTTTCAAAAGCCAATGAACTTTTACAATCCCATATTGAATTTCTAAACTATGCGAAAGAAATAAATACCAGAAATCGTGAAAAGTTATTTATGGGATTTGGTCTTTCCTCTTTTCAGCAAGTACCTAAGTGGATAAATCAATTCCATCAGCAATTTTCCGAGTGTGAAGTGGTTATTAATCATCTTCCCTCCAGCGCTCAGATGAAAATGTTGTTGGAAGGACGCTTGCATATCGGTTTTGTCCGGATGCCGGTCAGTAAAGGCCTGGCTTCATATATTTTTTATGAGGAAACGCTGGCTCTTGCTGTTCCGATGGAGGGTTATATGGAAAGCATGACTATTCAGAGTGCGCTATCGGCATATCCCTTACTCCAGTTGGATCCATCAACCAGCCCATGTCTTGCGGAACAAACCTCACTCTTTCTACAAAGCATCCAACTTAGCGCTGAACCGGTCTCTGTAACAAATGACATGACTACGCTATTGGCATTGGTTGCCGGGGGGAACGGAGTCGCCTTTTTACCCACAAGTGTCCGGCATTTTTTGCCTGCCGAAGCGAGACTATTGATGCTCGCTGAAAAACAAATTCGCTGGAACATTGGTGTGGCATGGAACCCCAAAATTAAAAACCATCGGCGGGACGATTTCTTGCGCCTGGTGATGGCCGGGGAGGCCGATATCGTCATGTAGCCGTTATACGCCCTGACGAGAAGGTAACGGCCACGCATTGATGCCTGACGTGTAAACCGCTTTGGGCATAAATGAAATAGGATTTCAGTACTATGCTTAAGCAATAGCGCAGGGAAATGGTTATAAGAGCAGCACTGACTGGGGTTTTCGCTTAAAAAATCGAGGGTTAAAGTTGAAAGAGCGTGAGTAACTCGCTCATACTCTATACTCGCAGAGTTACCCGGCGTAGCATGGCAAAACGCTTGGGCTGTTAATGAAAAAGGAAAACGTCGTGGCAGAAGAAACTATATTCAGCAAAATTATCCGTCGTGAAATTCCGTCGGATATCGTATACCAGGATGAACTGGTCACTGCGTTTCGTGATATTTCCCCTCAGGCACCTACGCATATTCTGATCATTCCTAACATCCTGATCCCAACCGTCAACGATGTGACGGCTGAACATGAACAGGCATTGGGCCGCATGATCACCGTTGCAGCGAAAATTGCTGAGCAGGAAGGCATTGCTGCAGATGGGTACCGCTTAATCATGAACACCAACCGCCACGGGGGTCAGGAGGTGTATCACATTCATATGCATCTGCTGGGTGGCCGTGCGCTTGGCCCAATGCTCGCGCATAAAGGTCTGTAGGCATGATCAGAGGATGCATTGCACTTTCACTGGGCTTGCTGCTACTGGCGGGTTGTCGAACACACCCAGAAATTCCGGTAAGTGATGAACAGTCGCTGGTGATGGAGTCAACGATTCTGGCGGCAGGTATAACAGCAGAACAGCCCACGTTAACCACGTCTGATATTCAGGCCTCGGCATCCTCGCGACTCTATAACGAAAGACAAGAACCCGTCACCGTTCATTATCGGTTTTACTGGTATGACGCCAGAGGATTGGAAATGCATCCTCTGGAAGCGCCGCGCAGCGTGACTATCCCGGCTCATTCGTCGGTGACGCTGTACGGCAGCGCCAATTTTCTGGGGGCGCACAAGGTTAGACTTTATCTTTATTTGTAAGGGGTGAATCTTGATGATCAAAATGAATCGCTACGCACTGATTGCCGCGCTGGCGATGTTTCTCTCTGGCTGTGTGGTGCAACGAGAGCCCGCACCGGTAGAGGAAGTCAAGCCGGTGCCGGAACAGCCTGTGCAGCCGCAACAGCCGGTGCCGGTAGTGCCAACGGTGCCAACCATACCGCAGCAGCCGGGTCCGATTGAGCACGAGGACCAAACGGCGCAGCCGACGCCACGTCAACGTCATTATGACTGGAACGGGGCTATGCAGCCGATGGTCGGAAAAATGCTGCAGGCTGACGGCGTAAAAGCGGGCGGTGTTCTGCTGGTTGATAGCGTGAATAACCGCACCAACGGCTCGCTGAACGCGGGTGAAGCCACCGAAACCTTACGTAATGCTCTGGCGAATAACGGTAAGTTTACTCTGGTTTCCGCTCAGCAACTGGCAGTCGCCAAGCAGCAGTTAGGTCTGTCGCCGAACGATAGCCTGGGAACGCGCAGTAAAGCGATTGGTATCGCCCGTAACGTTGGCGCGCAGTATGTGCTTTATTCCAGTGCATCCGGCAACGTCAATTCGCCTGCGCTGCAAATGCAATTAATGCTGGTACAAACTGGCGAGATAATCTGGTCAGGTAAAGGTGCCGTTCAGCAACAATAACAGACTCACGCGCGGCGAAGTGTTGTCGCGCTATTTCCCGCAGTATCATCCCGTCGCAGCCAGCCAAACTGGCCTGAGCGGCGGGAGCTGCATCATTGAGCATCATTCTCACCGGCTGGTACTGCGTTGTCATCACGACCCTGATGCGCCGGAATCGCATTTCTTACGCCAATATCATGCGTTAAAACACCTGCCAGAAAACCTTGCGCCACGTCCTCATTTTTATACGCGTGGGTGGATGGCCGTCGAGTTTTTTCACGGTAAGGTAGAATCCAGATTACCGGACGCCGACGAACTCGCAGGCTTACTGTATCATCTGCACCAGCAACCCAGATTGGGCTGGCGAATCAGCTTGCTGCCGCTACTTGAACAGTACTGGCAGTGTGGCGATCCGGCGCGTCGTACACCATGCTGGCTGCGCGCGCTGAAGCGGCTAAGGAAACGAGGTGAGCCTCGACCTTTGCGTCTGGGGCCGCTGCATATGGATGTTCACGGTGACAACATCGTACGCACAGCCTCAGGGCTGCGGCTGATTGACTGGGAATACGCCGGAGACGGTGATATTGCCCTGGAGCTGGCGGCGGTATGGGTCAGCGATGAATCCCAGCACCAACAGCTGGTTAGCACCTACGCTCAACGAGCGCACATTGAGCCAGACGTTTTGTGGCGACAAGTCAGACAATGGCAACCCTGGATAATGATGCTGAAGGCGGGGTGGTTTGAGTATCGCTGGCGGCAAACCGGCGATAGACAATTTATCAGGCTGGCCGATGAAACCTGGCGGCAGCTAACAATGAAAGGATAAGGAGAGCAGTGTGGGCCCAGTAATGTTGGATGTCGAAGGGTATGAGCTGGACGCAGAAGAGCGTGAGATTCTGGCGCATCCGCTGGTAGGTGGGTTGATCCTCTTTACCCGAAATTATCATGACCCGGAACAGCTGCGTGAATTAGTGCGACAGATCCGGACTGCGTCACGTAACCATTTGGTGGTGGCGGTAGATCAGGAAGGCGGACGCGTACAGCGCTTTAGAGAAGGCTTTACTCGCCTGCCTGCGGCTCAATCGTTTGCTGCGCTGCACGGTCTGGAAGAGGGCGGCAAACTGGCTCAGGACGCCGGATGGTTGATGGCCAGCGAAATGATCGCGATGGACATTGATATCAGCTTTGCACCGGTACTGGATGTGGGCCATATCAGCGCCGCAATCGGCGAGCGTTCTTACCACGCCGATCCGCTAAAAGCATTGGCGATGGCGACCCGCTTCATTGATGGTATGCATGCTGCAGGTATGAAAACGACCGGTAAACATTTCCCTGGTCATGGGGCCGTGACGGCGGATTCACACAAAGAAACCCCAACCGATCCTCGCTCAGAAGCCGAGATTCGTGCGAAAGATATGTCCGTGTTCCAGACGTTGATTACTGAGAACAAACTGGATGCCATTATGCCTGCGCACGTCATCTACAGTGATGTAGATCCGCGTCCGGCGAGTGGCTCATCTCACTGGCTGAAAACGGTGCTGCGCCAGGAGCTTGGCTTCGATGGTGTCATTTTCTCCGACGATTTGTCGATGGAAGGGGCGGCGATTATGGGAAGCTATGCCCAGCGTGGACAGGCATCGCTGGATGCAGGTTGCGATATGATCCTGGTCTGCAATAATCGTAAGGGAGCGGTCAGTGTGTTAGATAATCTGTCGCCGATCAATGCAGAACGTGTTACACGTTTGTATCATAAAGGTTCATTTTCACGTCAGGAACTGATGGATTCGGCACGCTGGAAGACGGTAAGCGCTCAGCTAAACCAGCTTCATGAGCGCTGGCAGGAAGAGAAAGCAGGTCATTAACGCAAGTTTGGCGAGGATGCGATGATTATCTATTTACACGGTTTTGACTCTAACAGCCCGGGCAACCATGAGAAGGTGTTGCAGCTGCAATTCATCGACCCGGATGTCAGGCTGATTAGCTACAGTACGCGGCATCCCAAACATGATATGCAGCATCTGCTAAAAGAAGTGGACAAAATGCTACAGCTAAATGTGGATGACCGTCCGCTGATTTGTGGTGTGGGGCTCGGGGGATATTGGGCTGAACGGATTGGTTTTCTGTGTGATATTCGTCAGGTAGTGTTTAATCCTAACCTGTTTCCGTATGAGAACATGGAAGGCAAAATTGACAGACCTGAGGAGTATGCAGACATCGCAACAAAATGCGTGACCAATTTCCGCGAAAAGAATCGCGATCGCTGTCTGGTTATCCTGTCGCGTCATGATGAAGCGCTCAATAGCCAGCGTTCGTCGGAAGAGCTGCATCACTTTTACGAGATAGTCTGGGACGAAGAGCAGACGCATAAGTTTAAGAATATCTCTCCGCATTTGCAGCGCATCAAAGCGTTCAAGACGTTAGGTTAATCCTTATTGAATGCGTAAAAAACCAGCCATCGGGCTGGTTTTTTTGTTCTTAAAGTTCCGGTTGTCTATCTTTTCAGCATCAAAACTTGATACACATCAATTTTGGTATGACCAATGCACCGTTCGTGTTATTCTCACTCTCGAAGAACATTTTCATTACTGTAACTTGTTGTTAATTAAGAGCTATATTAATAACTTTTAATTAACAATTGGTTAATAAATTTGAGGGGGTCACGTTGACTACACCATTGAAAAGGATCGTGATTGTCGGCGGCGGTGCTGGCGGACTGGAAATGGCGACGCAGTTGGGTAAAAAACTCGGGCGTAAGAAAAAGGCCAAAATCACACTGGTAGACAGAAACCACAGTCATTTGTGGAAACCGTTACTGCATGAAGTGGCGACGGGTTCACTGGATGAAGGCGTGGATGCGCTGAGCTATCTGGCACATGCCCGTAACCATGGCTTCCAGTTTCAGTTAGGTTCGGTGATAGATATCGATCGTGAAGCGAAGACCATTACTCTCGCTGAGCTGCGCGATGAGAAGGGGGATCTGCTGGTTCCTGAGCGTAAAGTGCCGTATGACACGCTGGTGATGGCGTTGGGCAGTACCTCCAACGATTTCAACACTCCTGGCGTGAAAGAAAACTGCATTTTCCTCGATAACCCGCATCAGGCGCGTCGTTTCCACCAGGAGATGCTGAATCTGTTCCTGAAGTATTCCGCGAATCTGGGCGCTAACGGAAAAGTGAATATCGCCATTGTGGGCGGTGGTGCGACGGGGGTTGAGCTCTCCGCTGAGCTGCACAATGCGGTAAAACAGCTGCACAGCTATGGTTACAAAGGGCTGACCAACGACGCGCTGAACGTTACGCTGGTGGAAGCTGGCGAGCGCATTCTGCCTGCGTTGCCGCCGCGTATTTCCGGTGCTGCGCATAATGAGTTAACCAAACTGGGCGTACGCGTACTGACCCAGACTATGGTCACCAGCGCTGACGAAGGCGGACTGCACACCAAAGATGGCGAATACATTAAAGCCGACCTGATGGTGTGGGCGGCGGGTATCAAAGCGCCAGACTTTATGAAAGACATTGGCGGTCTGGAAACGAACCGTATTAACCAACTGGTGGTTGAGCCAACTTTGCAGACCACGCGCGATCCTGACGTGTACGCGATTGGCGACTGCGCTTCCTGCGCTCGCCCGGAAGGGGGTTTTGTGCCTCCACGCGCTCAGGCAGCACACCAGATGGCGACCTGTGCGATGAACAATATTCTGGCACAGATGAACGGCAAGCCACTGAAAGCGTATCAGTACAAAGATCACGGCTCTCTGGTCTCGCTCTCTAACTTTTCTACCGTGGGTAGCCTGATGGGCAACCTGACTCGTGGTTCGATGATGGTGGAAGGGCGTATTGCGCGCTTTGTATACATCTCACTGTACCGCATGCACCAGATTGCTTTACACGGCTACTTCAAAACCGGCCTGATGATGCTGGTCGGCAGTATCAACCGGGTGATTCGCCCGCGTCTGAAACTGCATTAATATCGACTTGTGGCGCCGGATGATTTTACGCATCCGGCGCCTTCCTTCAGAGTTCTCCGAATCATCCTGCGTTCATGCCTCATCCTGCTATTTTCATCCGTAATCTGATTGGCATTCCTTACCTTCTGTTGCAAAGTTGTTGCTAATAGCAAAAAAGGAGGAAGTCCCGTGAATAAATCAATGTTGGCGGGTATAGGGATTGGCGTAGCTGCTGCGCTGGGTGTTGCAGCAGTGGCCAGTCTGAACGTTTTCGAGCGTGGCCCACAGTATGCGCAAGTTGTCTCTGCAACACCGATTAAAGAGTCGGTAAAAACACCGCGTCAGGAGTGCCGGAACGTAACTGTCACGCATCGTAAGCCGGTACAAGATGAAAACCGTATTGCGGGTTCCGTATTGGGTGCGGTTGCGGGTGGCGTTATTGGCCACCAGTTTGGCGGCGGACGTGGTAAAGATATTGCCACCGTGGCCGGGGCTTTAGGCGGCGGCTATGCAGGTAATCAGATTCAGGGGTCGATGCAGGAAAACGATACTTACACCACCACGCAGCAGCGTTGTAAAACGGTGTATGACAAATCTGAAAAGATGCTGGGCTACGACGTGACGTACAAAATTGGCGATCAGCAGGGGAAAATCCGTATGGATAAGGACCCCGGCGCGCAAATTCCGTTGGATAACAACGGACAGTTGGTACTGAATAACAAAGCGTAAAATAGCATTATCCTGAACATTAGCCCCCCATTCGCTCAGGCTGGGGGGCTTTTTTTATCAGAAGGTTAAGGCATAGTTCAGACCAAAGGTGCGGCCCCGGCCCTTGTATTCATACAGTGACGGACTGCCGTAGGTTGGGCTGTACAGCAGTGGCGCACGTTGTCCCCACAGCGTGGTGTACTCTTCATTCAGCAGGTTTTCCACGCTAAAGGTCAGCTTACCCAACGGGAGCTGATAGCTGCCGATAAAGTCCATGGTGTTATAGCCATCCAGCTTATTGCCGCTGGCGTCGGTCAGATCAAATGTTTGCTGGCTCTGTACGCGCAAGGTCCACGGTTCTGGTGCCCAGCCGACCCATGCGGTTGCTTTCGACGGTGAGGCCAGAGTCACATCCCATTTTTGCCATTTACCGTTCTGTTTCACTTCCGATTTAATGACATTGAAGTTGCCGCCCAGGCTCCAGTCCGTATCTGCAATGAAATAATCCACCGCGCCTTCAATGCCATAAATGCGGCGATCGTCGGGTTGAACGTTAATGGTCATATCGCTGCGGTTGATAACGATCGATTTATCCGAAGTCGAGTAGTAAGCGGCCAGTTGCGTGCGCAGACTATCGCCGGTGTAGCGCCATCCCAGTTCGTACGAGTTAACTTTAATCCCTTCCAGACGTGAATCCGCCACGTTGACGCTGCGCTGGAGCTGGTAATGATCGCCAACCAGCGAATAGGTGCCGTTACCGTAATATTTCCCTGGATCCGGAAGCTCCACGCCCTGAGAGAAATTAAACCACGTTTGCTGACGGTCAGTCAGATGGGCGAGGATACCGGCGTTGAACAGGAAATTATCGTAATCGGTTTTGCCGCCCGGAATGGTATCGGCAGAGTTCGCAAGCCCGGTCGCGATTCCCTGCTGTTGAGCATAGCCAACGAAATCATCAACCCTGTTTTCGGTCCATTGATAGCGCACGCCACCGCTGAGGGTAAAGATGTCGTTAATGTCATAGCTGTTTTGCAGGAAAGGCGCAAAGTTGGTGATGCTGTAACCGGGGTAACGCCCGGTGGTATAAGCGGTGCGGTTATCCATGCCGCCGGAGGGCAGGGACCAGGCCAGATCGAAGAATTTCTGATTGGAATCGAAGGTCTCGTGATCGGCATCGATACCCCACGTCAGCTCCCAGTTATCCATCAACTGGCTGTTGAGGGTAATTTTGGCGCCAAACTGGTCTGTGTCCTGCTGAGATGCGGAGAAACTGGTGACCTTACCTTTGCTGAGCGTCGGGAAAGGATAGAATTTCAGCGATTCGTCGCGGTAATAGATTTCGCTGACCAGGTTCTGGCCGAAAAAATCCGCATCTGAATATTGCAGGCTGATCAGATGACGTTCGGTTCCGGGAATACGATCGGAATTCAGTCCGCTGCTGGTATAAGCTTTACCGTTTCCGGTTACGGCGGACATGTTCTCGCCGAGATCCAGCCCGTAATCATCATCCCCCTGGCTCTTGTAATACTGTGTAACCAGTTGCAACTGACGGTTGTCGTCAAGTTCAATCGTCCCGGTGCCCATCACGTCCAGACGATCGGAGTGCTGTAGCCCGGTTTGGGTGTTATCCAGCAGCAGGGCATCGTGATTACCGTCATACCAGCCGCCAAATCGTTGATACGCGACGGACATACGCCCGGAAGCGCGATCTGTTCCTCCACTCACCGCCGCGGCAACGCGTTCATCATGATCGTTACTGTTGTTGAAGCCGCTTTTGCTCCCCAGTTCGAGTTCTACTTCACGCTCCGGCTGGCCTTTTTTGGTGACGATGTTGATTAATCCGCCGGTACTGCCACCGCCATAAAGTGAGGTTGCGCCTGAAATGACTTCAATGTGCGCAATGTTAAACGGGTCAATGGAGTCAAGCTGACGGCTGTCGGTTCGCGAGGAGTTCAGACGGACACCGTCAATGAGCACGACAATGGCGCGACCACGCATGTTCATGCCGTAGTTTGTACGCCCCTGGCTACTGACATCGATTCCTGGGATTAACTGAGCAAGAACATCCTTGAACTCTTTCCCCCCCTGAACCTGTTGTTCAATCTCGCTTCCTTCAATAACCCAGGTCGTTTGCGCCATTTCTGCCACGGTGCGTTGGCTACGGTTGGCGCTGACGATGAGGTTCTCTTCCTCAGCCGCAATGGCCGGGAGGGTTAAAGACAACAGGAGAGGATTGAGCACCCAGAGACGCTTATTCATTTGTATTCCTTTTAAAAAGAGTCGATCTGTTTTTGTTATGGCGGTAGAGAAACCGATGGTTACATTGTGAAACAGGCATTAAAACAAATGCGAATATTGCTGATAACAATTGTCGTTATCAATACCTTTTACAAAAAATGATCGGATAACACGATGAAAACAATGAGAAATGTAGGGACAATGGAACGGGAATCTAACCGGGGGCTTTATCAGCTCCCGGGGGTGTTAGTACAGCGGGGGAATTGCGGGAAAGGGTTAAGCTTTGACGAGTTCGGGCC
Source organism: Citrobacter sp. KTE30 (assembly GCF_000398825.1). Lineage (NCBI taxonomy): Bacteria > Pseudomonadati > Pseudomonadota > Gammaproteobacteria > Enterobacterales > Enterobacteriaceae > Citrobacter > Citrobacter sp. KTE30. The sequence continues at coordinate 1,690,204 of NZ_KB976055.1, forward strand.
ACAGTCGCAGGGTGGTACGTGCGATCTGCATCAGTTTTTCAAACGTTGCACCTTCACGGGCGCTGATCGACATACCTTGTAAAATACAGTTCAGGTATTCAGCCAGTTTTTGCACGTCACAGTAGGCGGGGATTTCACCTCGTTGCTGACGCTGATGAAGAAACTGAGTAAGCGTCTGTTCCTGCATTGCATGGCGGGATTTCACCGTGTGCGCAATATCGCGGGAAGAGGCTGCCAGCGTCGCAGAAGTGTTAATCATGAAACATCCCGCCGGGGTGTCCTTGCTGGTAAAGCAGGTCGCTACGGCGGTGAAATAGTCTTCCAGTGCGGACTCAAGGCTTTTTTCTTCACAAAACAGCTGAGCTTCGTGTTTCGCCGCAAAGCGGGTGATGTAGCGGTCCAGCACGGCACGGAACAACCCTTCTTTATTGGTGAACTCCGCATACAGCGTGGGCGCTTTTGCGCCGGTAGCTTCTACGAGATCGGCGAGCGAGGTCGCTTCATATCCGTGCTGCCAGAAGAGTGTCATGGCCTTATCAAGCGCGGCTTCCCTGTCGAACACTTTTGGTCGGCCACGGCTTTTTTTTGCACAACCTGTCGTTTCAGTTGTCATGGCGCCGATGTACCTTTGTTGGGTTTATTGAATAACCATTATAAAAATATTCGACTGCACACTCCAGCGGATTCACGATAAAAATAAATTATATCTATTGTCATGAAAAATAAGACCTTTATATTTTATGTAACGATCATTATAAAAAAGTATTGACGTGTGACCTGGATCACATCTATGATTTACCTATCGATCGTTAAGTTAATCTTTCCGACACCCATTCATCTGCTAAAGGTCACTATCATGAAAAACGTAAAAACCCTGTTTGTTGCTGCTGTTCTTAGCTCACTGTCATTTGCAAGCTTCGCCGCTGTTGAAGTTCAGTCCACACCTGCGGGTCAAGAGAAAGTCGGTACTATTTCTGCGAATGCGGGGACTAACTTAGGTTCACTGGAAGATCAACTGGCGCAGAAAGCCGATGAGATGGGTGCGAAGTCTTTCCGTATTACTTCCGTTACCGGCCCTAACACCCTTCATGGGACTGCTGTTATCTACAAATAAGATTTAACCCATCGCAATGCCACTGCGAGTTAAATAAAAAACCCCCGCGGAATAAAATCCAGCGGGGGTTTTTTTATGTGCGGAGTTTACATCGGCTGTTGAGCAACGTCGTGATGACGGGTCACATCGACCGGCATGCCTGAGCGAATCTCCATCGCATGATCCATGACGGCGGCATCTGTTTGCGCCGCATTTTTAAATGTCTGCATGGACGCGTTCAGCACGATTGGCAACAGTTGCGGGTCGTCATTGATTTTTTCGGACAGCGGCTGATGCACTTCTACCAGCCGTACGCCGTTAGGCTCAACGGATGCTTTGATCGGCGTATTGATAATATTGACCTTAGTTCCGGGCGTTACCTGACGGAATAGGGTTTCGATATCACCGTCGCGCAGACGAATACAGCCGGAACTGACGCGCATGCCGATGCCAAAGTCAGCATTGGTGCCGTGCAGCAGATAGACGCCGCCGTATGCCGCTAAGCGAATTGCATGATGGCCCATCGGGTTATCCGGACCGGCAGGTACAACGGCAGGCAGGTCAATTCCGTTTGCTTTGTATCGCGCGCGGATATTTGCCGTCGGCGTCCAGGTGGGGTTGGCGCGTTTATCAGAAATGGTGGTTACCATCGTAGGCGTCAGCGTGTCACCACCTAACTGGCCAATACCAATAGGATAAACGGTCACCGAATTGGTCCCCGGCTGGTAATAATAAAGACGCAGTTCGGCGAGGTTGATAACAATACCTTCGCGCGGGGCGTCAGGTAGCAGAGTTTGTAATGGAATAGTCAGCACGCTGCCTGGACGTGGTACGTAAGGGTCAACGCCGGGGTTGGCCTGCAGCAGCGCTAAAAAGCCGACATTATATTTTTTCGCAATCGCCTCCAGAGAACCGCCATTGTCTTCAACAACGTGAACGGTATTCTGGCCCACCAGACGGCTTCCCGGCGGTGGCAGCGGCCAGGTGTTTGCCTGAGCCGGAAGTGCTAACGCGAAGGTCGCTGCCAGCGTAAAAAACGCGAGCCAGCGAGAGAGTCGTTTATTGTTTAACATCACCATAAATCCATTGTTTTTACGTGGTTTTTATTATGTAAAAGTAAACGAGAATTATGGCGGTTTGCTGTGTCTGGAAGTGCAGGGAAGTGCAAAGAGTTTGTAAATTCATCAGGCCGGGTGAGTGGTGTGCTCACCCGGCCTGTTCACTATGCTACGGCGTTTTCTTCAAGCTGGCGCATAAACTGGCGGACCCAGTCGATCCGCGTTTTACGCTCGCCTAGATCTTGCATAAATTTCAGTCGGGTTGGGCCGTCCAGACGGAAGTGTTGCGGTTGTTTTTGCAGTAAACCAATCAGCCAGACCGGGTTGACGTGGTTTTTCTCGGCAAATTCAATGGTACCGCCTTTGTCATGACCTTCGAGCTTTCTGATCCCCAGTTTCTGCGCCTGCTGGCGTAAACGAGCGATATCCAGCAACGTACGGGCCGGGTCGGGCAGCAGGCCAAAACGATCTATCAGCTCGACCTTAATCTCTTCCAGTTCGTTTTCGCCTTTCGCGCTGGCAATGCGCTTGTAGAACGATAGTCGGGTGTTAACATCCGGTATATAGTCATCCGGCAGCAGAGAAGGCATACGCAATTCAACTTCGGTTTGCTGGCTGGTGAGATCTTCCAGTGACGGCTCACGCCCTTCTTTGAGCGCATCGACCGCATTTTCCAGCAACTCCATATACAGCGAGAAGCCGATGCTTTCCATGGAGCCACTTTGATCTTCACCCAGCAGTTCCCCGGCGCCGCGAATTTCAAGGTCGTGGGTCGCCAGCGCAAATCCTGCACCTAAATCTTCCAGCGAGGCGATGGCTTCCAGACGCTTTTGCGCGTCGGTGGTCATTGCTTTTGGATGCGGCGTCAGCAGCCAGGCGTACGCCTGATGGTGTGAGCGTCCCACACGACCGCGTAGCTGGTGCAATTGCGCTAAACCAAAGTGATCGGCACGTTCGATGATAATGGTGTTGGCGGTCGGAATGTCGATCCCGGTTTCGATAATGGTGGTACACACCAGCACGTTAAAACGCTGATGGTGGAAATCGTTCATCACGCGTTCCAGCTCGCGCTCGCGCATTTGCCCGTGGCCGATGCCAATACGCGCTTCCGGCACCAGTTCCGCTAATCTGTCAGCGGTTTTCTGGATATTTTCGACGTCGTTAAACAGATAATAAACTTGTCCCCCGCGCAGAACTTCACGCAGGATCGCCTCGCGTACCACCAGGCTGTCGTATTCGCGCACGAAGGTTTTGACCGCCAGACGACGAGCGGGCGGCGTGGCGATGATCGACAGATCGCGCATGCCGCTCATCGCCATATTGAGCGTACGCGGAATAGGCGTTGCCGTCAGGGTCAGAATATCGACATCCGCGCGCATCGCCTTGATGCGTTCTTTGTGGCGAACGCCGAAACGGTGCTCTTCATCGACAATCAGCAGACCCAGATCTTTTAGCTTCACATCCGCTTGCAGCAGTTTGTGCGTGCCGATGAGAATATCAATTTTCCCCTCGGCAACCTGCTCCAGAATCTGCGCTTGCTCTTTGGCGCTACGGAAACGGGACAACATCTCAATGCGTACCGGCCAGTTGGCAAAACGATCGCGGAAGTTGTCGAAGTGCTGTTGTGCGAGCAGGGTAGTCGGAACCAGCACGGCAACCTGTTTGTGGTTCTCTACGGCAAGGAAAGCGGCGCGCATCGCGACTTCGGTTTTACCAAAACCGACGTCGCCGCACACCAGGCGGTCCATGGCCAGCGGTTGACACATATCGCTGAGTACAGCGTTGATCGCCTGCGCCTGGTCAGGCGTGGTTTCAAACGGGAAGCTGTCGCAAAACAGCTGATACTGTTCACGGTCATGCTTAAAGGCAAAGCCTTCTTTCGCCGCGCGCTGGGCATAAATATCCAGCAGCTCTGCCGCGACATCGCGCACCTTCTCAGCGGCTTTCTGTCGGGCGCGTGACCAGGCATCGCCGCCCAGTTTATGCAGCGGTGCATTCTCTTCTGCACCGCCTGCATAGCGGCTGATCAGATGCAGTGACGACACCGGCACGTACAGTTTGGCATCGTTGGCATAGGTGAGCATCAGATATTCACCGGTGATACCGCCCGCTTCCAGCGTGGTCATCCCGGCATAGCGACCCACGCCGTGTTCCAGATGCACTACCGGCTGACCGGGATGCAGCTCTGCAAGGTTACGAATTAATGTATCCGGGTTGATGGTGCGACGCGAATCCTGGCGGCGACGCGCCACGCGTTCCCCAAGCAGATCGCTTTCACAAATCAGTGCCAGATTGCGTTTGCTATCGATGAAGCCGTGCTCAGCTGCGCCAATCATCAGATAACGACCGTTATCTACGGCTTCATCGAGTCGCAATATCCGCTTCGGTGCCACTTTGATACGAGCGAGCAACTCGCCAAGCGCTTCACGTCGGCCTTCACTTTCGACCGAGAAAATCACCGGGCCGGTAAAGCCCTCAAGGAATTTACGTAACGCATCTAACGGTGATTTTTGCTGTGCCTGCACGGCGATGTCCGGCAGCTTCTGGAACCCGAGGTTGGTATTCGCAGCTTTGTTCGCCAGACTCTCGGTTTTCAGTTGAACGCGCGGCCAGCGTTTAAGTTCAGAAAACAGCTCATCAACCCGCAGCCACAGCGATTCCGGCGGCAGAAGCGGGCGCATTGGATCAACACCGCGATTTTCAAAGCGTGACAGGGTATCGGCCTGGAAGCGTTCTGCGCTGGTCTCGATATCACCGGTATTGACCAATAACGTATTGGCAGGGAAGTAGCTGAACAGCGGCGGCAGCGGCTCGCTGAAAAACAGCGGTTGCCAGTATTCAATACCCGCAGGTAACGTGCCTTTGCTGACCTGCTGATAAATATGTTCGGCGTCGCGTTTAACCTCAAAGGTATCGCGCCACTGACTACGGAATAGCTCGATGGCCGTTTTGTCAGTCGGGAATTCGTGCGCGGGAAGCAAATTAATGGCATCGACTTCTTCCAGCGTGCGCTGGGTGTCGGTATCAAACAGACGCAGGCTGTCGATTTCGTCATCAAAGAAATCCAGACGATAAGGCAACTCGCTGCCCATCGGGAACAGATCCAACAACGCGCCGCGCGTGGCGTATTCGCCGTGTTCCATGACCTGATCAACATGGCGATAGCCAGCGCTATCCAGCTGTTCGCGCAGGGCGTCGCGCGAAAGCCGCTGACCTTTTTTCATGACCAGCGCATGCCCGTGCAGATAGCTGTGCGGACAGACACGCTGCATCAGAGTATTTACCGGAACGATCAGCACGCCTCGCTGCATGGCAGGCAGTTGATACAGCGTAGAGAGACGCGAAGAGATAATCTCCTGATGGGGAGAAAAACTGTCATAGGGCAGCGTTTCCCAGTCGGCCAGGTTCATCACCATCTGGTCGGTAAACTGACGAATTTCATCATGCAGGCGCAAAGCATTTTGCATGTCCGGCGCGATCAGCACCACTGGACCGGCGTGATGTTCGGCGATTTCGGCGACCAGCGTTGCGCAGGCGGCACCGGTAAGCTCACCCAACTGGCGCTGATCGCCAGCTTTCGCTGGGAGCGTGTAACGATGTTGTTCAGGCATTCGGTTGTCAGGTTCTCGTTTAGGTATACATCTGATAAGCAATGTTCTTTATTATCCGTGATCGTTTCTCATAAGCAAATTGATTCGCCCCCTGATGGGGGCAAAAAGCGCGTTGGGGTTAGCGCGAAACGACCGATAATGAAGGCGGGGAAAAGAGCAGGTCGGCCACTGTTTTTTGTGAAATTTTACGCACCAACAGGCCAAACAAGGTGCACAGCAGCAGGCAGGCGAATGGATACACCAGCAGCAGGGCCAGCTCCGCATATGCAGGCCAGGCGGCATGATTAATGTTTGGGATTAGCGTTAAGCTGAACAGCTCAACCAGAATACGGTGGGTGGTGTAGATGGCGATGGTATTGGCACCAATTACGCTTAACGGGCCGGACTCACGCATACCAAAGCGCAGCTCAAATTGATAAAACAGCTTCATGATCAGCACAATGGAAAGAAGAGAAAGTAATAGTGAGACATTTGCCAGCCACGCGACGATGGCGGCGATTGCGCTAACCAGAACAATGAGCGCATGGCGGCGCAGGGGCACCTCCTTAATCCATACCATCAGCGTTGCGCCAAACCATGCACCGAGGCTGTACCAGGGCAGATTGCGAATCACGCTGTTCATTCCCCACCACGGCGTCGGGACAAAGTTGATCGTCACGCTCAGCGCCACAAATAACGCCAACAGCGGCACTGCCCAACGGCTGAAAATTTTACACAGAACAAAATAGACAATCAGCGCGTACAGATACCACAAGCTGGTACTGGCGGTCAGCATCCCGTGGGTAAAACCTGCGATCGAACCAGCATAAGCGGCGTTGGCAGCATGGCTCAGATCGCGCTGTGGGGCCAGCCAGTTATTGAGCGCCACTAACGCCAGCCATTGCACCACACCCCAGAGAATCAGCACCCAGGCAATACTCCAGATCCGTTTATCCACGCAGGTGGTCCACGGGACGCTATCAATGTAGCGACGGATCAGATATCCCGAAATAAAGAAAAAGACCGGCATGCGAAACGGCGCCAGGTACAAATTGAGGTAAATCCAGCATTTGCTCAGCAGCTCTGAAAGCGGATGCTGAAAAGTAGTGAGGTGCGGGTAAAATGTGATTACCGAGTGGTAAATCACCACCAGACAAATACATAACCCTTTGATTTGATTAATCCATAGTTCTTTTTTATTCATCGAGACGGCGTATCCATATTGTTGGTTATAGCCTGCCATCCTGCGCAACCCGCTGTGCGCTGTAATGCGTAACTGTCTGCATTTTGATTTTTTAAGATAAAGATCAGGGACCAGGATGGAAGGGAAGACGGACAACTTTAGCGAATTGATTTATTTATACTTTTAGGAATAGTGCTGACGAACACTTACGGTTCAGTCATTTACCCATTCCGCTTTCGCTTATATACTCGTGACTTTGCTAACAGCAACCAGACGGATTTCATGTACCAACCTGTCGCTCTATTCATCGGCCTGCGTTATATGCGTGGGCGTGCAGCAGATCGCTTCGGTCGCTTCGTTTCCTGGCTCTCCACCATTGGCATTACCCTCGGGGTGATGGCGCTGGTCACGGTGTTGTCGGTGATGAACGGTTTTGAGCGCGAGCTGCAAAACAATATTCTTGGCCTGATGCCTCAGGCCGTTCTCTCGTCTGAACAGGGTTCCCTCAACCCGCAACAACTGCCGGAAAAAGCGGTGGTGTTGAACGGCGTCAACCGAGTTGCACCCATAACTACGGGAGATGTGGTGCTGCAAAGCGCGCGTAGCGTGGCGGTCGGCGTGATGCTCGGTATCGATCCGGCGCAAAAAGATCCGTTAACGCCGTATCTGGTCAATGTGAAGCAAACAGATCTGCAACCGGGTAAGTATAATGTCATCCTCGGCGAGCAGCTTGCCGGGCAGTTGGGCGTGAACCGTGGCGATCAAATTCGCGTGATGGTGCCTTCGGCCAGCCAGTTTACGCCAATGGGGCGTTTGCCGAGCCAGCGTCTGTTTACGGTGATTGGCACCTTCGCCGCCAACAGCGAAGTAGACGGCTACCAGATGCTGACCAACATTCAGGATGCTTCCCGCCTGATGCGCTATCCGGTGGGCAATATTACCGGCTGGCGTCTGTGGCTGAACGAACCGTTAAAAGTTGATACGCTGAGCCAGCAAACGCTGCCGCAGGGCACCAAATGGCAGGACTGGCGCGAGCGCAAAGGGGAACTGTTCCAGGCCGTGCGCATGGAGAAGAACATGATGGGGCTACTGCTTAGCCTGATCGTGGCTGTGGCGGCTTTTAATATTATTACCTCGCTGGGTCTGATGGTAATGGAGAAGCAAGGAGAAGTGGCGATTCTACAAACGCAGGGGCTAACGCCGCGGCAGATAATGATGGTGTTTATGGTTCAGGGGGCCAGTGCCGGGATTATCGGCGCGCTGCTTGGCGCGGTGCTGGGCGCATTGCTCGCCAGCCAACTGAACAATTTGATGCCAATTATTGGTGTGCTGCTGGATGGCGCGGCGCTGCCGGTCGCTATCGAGCCGCTGCAGGTTATCGTCATTGCGCTGGTGGCGATGGCCATCGCGTTGCTGTCTACGCTTTATCCTTCCTGGCGCGCTGCCGCCACTCAACCCGCTGAGGCTTTACGTTATGAATAAGATCCTGTTGCAATGCGACAACCTGTGCAAACGCTATCAGGAAGGCACTGTGCAGACCGATGTCCTGCACGATGTCAGTTTTAGCGTCGGCGAAGGTGAGATGATGGCGATTGTCGGCAGCTCTGGCTCCGGCAAGAGTACGCTGCTGCATCTGTTAGGCGGGTTGGATACCCCGACTTCCGGCGACGTCATTTTTAGCGGTCAGCCAATGAGCAAGCTCTCGTCGGCGGCGAAAGCGGAACTGCGTAATCAGAAGCTGGGCTTTATTTACCAGTTCCACCATTTACTGCCGGACTTTACCGCGCTGGAAAACGTAGCGATGCCGCTGCTGATCGGCAAGAAAAAACCGGCTGAAATAACCGAGCGCGCACGGGATATGCTGAAAGCCGTAGGACTGGATCATCGTGCCAGTCATCGCCCGTCTGAACTGTCTGGCGGCGAACGCCAGCGTGTGGCCATCGCTCGTGCGCTGGTGAATAACCCGCGTCTGGTCCTGGCGGATGAGCCAACGGGTAACCTGGATGCGCGTAACGCGGACAGCATTTTCGAGCTTCTGGGCGAGCTGAACCGTTCTCAGGGCACGGCATTTCTGGTGGTGACGCACGATCTGCAACTGGCGAAGCGGATGAGCCGCCAGCTGGAGATGCGCGATGGTCGCCTGACGGCAGAACTGAGCCTGATGGGAGCTGAGTAATGGCTTCGCCTTTATCGTTATTGATTGGTCTGCGCTTTAGCCGTGGTCGGCGGCGCGGCGGTATGGTTTCGCTGATATCTGTGATTTCCACCGTTGGCATCGCGTTGGGTGTGGCGGTGTTGATCGTTGGTTTAAGTGCCATGAACGGATTTGAGCGTGAGCTGAACAACCGTATTCTGGCCGTAGTCCCACACGGAGAGATTGAAGCCGTAAATCAGCCGTGGAATAACTGGCAGGAAGCGCTCGACAAAGTACAAAAAGTGCCGGGTATTGTCGCCGCGGCGCCTTATATCAACTTTACCGGACTGGTAGAGAGCGGGGCGAACTTACGCGCGGTGCAGGTGAAGGGCGTTGACCCGAAACAGGAACAGCGTTTAAGCGCACTGCCATCCTTCGTGCAAAACCATGCCTGGGATAATTTTAAAGCCGGTGAACAACAAATCATCATTGGTAAGGGTATTGCCGATGCGCTGAAAGTGAAGCAGGGCGACTGGGTGTCGATTATGATCCCTAACGCCAGCGCGGATCATAAGTTACAGCAGCCCAAACGCGTGCGTTTACACGTTACTGGGATCCTGCAACTGAGCGGCCAACTCGATCACAGCTTTGCCATGATCCCAATGGAAGATGCGCAGCAATATCTGGATATGGGAACCAGCGTTTCCGGGATTGCGCTGAAAGTTAACGACGTGTTTAACGCCAATAAGCTGGTGCGGGACGCGGGCGAAGTGACCAATAACTATGTTTATATTAAGAGCTGGATCGGTACTTACGGCTATATGTATCGCGATATCCAGATGATTCGCGCCATTATGTATCTGGCGATGGTGCTGGTGATTGGTGTGGCCTGCTTTAATATCGTTTCCACGTTAGTGATGGCGGTAAAAGACAAAAGCGGCGATATTGCGGTATTAAGAACCCTCGGGGCGAAAGATGGGTTGATCCGTGCCATTTTTGTCTGGTACGGCCTGCTGGCGGGTCTGTTCGGTAGCCTGATAGGCGTCGTCATCGGGGTGGTTGTCTCGTTGCAACTGACGCCGATCATCAACGGAATCGAGGCGCTTATCGGTCATCAGTTCCTGTCCGGCGATATCTATTTCATTGACTTCCTGCCATCGGAATTACACTGGCTGGATGTGATTTACGTGCTGGTGACAGCACTCGTGCTGAGTCTTTTGGCAAGTTGGTATCCGGCGCGTCGCGCCAGCAATATTGATCCTGCGAGAGTACTTAGCGGCCAATAACAACAATAATACACGACAGCATTCATGCTGCATCAAGGCGTAGCCAACGCAGAGGCATCTTGAAGGATGACGTGTATCAAGGAGCGGTGATGTATTACGGATTTGACATCGGCGGGACCAAAATTGCGCTGGGCGTGTTTGATAAGCAACGTCGTCTGCAATGGGAAACTCGCGTCCCTACACCTCGCGACAGCTACGACGCTTTCCTTGATGCGGTCTGCAATCTGGTGACGGAAGCTGACCAGCGTTTTGGTATCAAAGGTTCGGTCGGTATCGGGATTCCTGGCATGCCGGAAACGGAAGACGGCACGTTGTACGCGGCCAACGTTCCTGCCGCCAGTGGCAAACCGCTCCGCGCAGATCTTAGCGCTCGCCTTGACCGCGATGTTCGTCTGGATAACGATGCGAACTGTTTTGCTCTCTCCGAAGCCTGGGATGACGAGTTTACCCAATATCCGCTGGTGATGGGGTTGATCCTCGGTACGGGCGTTGGCGGCGGCCTGGTGCTTAACGGGAAATCCATCACCGGACGTAGCTATATCACCGGCGAGTTTGGTCATATTCGTTTGCCGGTCGATGCGCTGACGCTGATGGGCTTTGATTTCCCGCTGCGCCGCTGCGGATGCGGCCAACTGGGATGCATCGAAAGCTATCTTTCCGGCGGTGGATTTGCGTGGTTGTATCAGCATTACTACCATCAACCGCTGGATGCCCGTGAAATTATCGCGTTGTGGGAGCAGGGCGATGAACATGCGCGTGCACACGTAGAACGCTATCTGGATTTGCTGGCGGTGTGTCTTGGGAATATCCTGACTATCGTCGATCCTGATTTGGTGGTGATTGGCGGAGGCTTGTCGAATTTTACCGCTATTACGACGCAACTGACGGACCGACTGCCACGTCATCTGTTGCCGGTTGCCCGGGTACCGCGTATTGAGCAGGCACGGCACGGTGATGCCGGCGGGATGCGCGGGGCTGCTTTCCTACATCTTACCGATTAATACAAAGAGGTTGTTATGCTGTCGCGTCGGGGTCATCGGTTAAGCCGCTTTCGTAAAAATAAACGCCATTTGCGCGATCGCCTGCGTCAACGAATCTTTTTCAGAGACAGAGTGGTGCCGGAATTGATGGAAAAACCAAGAGTGCTGGTACTGACGGGAGCGGGAATCTCCGCTGAGTCAGGAATTCGAACTTTCCGCGCGGCGGATGGTCTCTGGGAAGAACATCGGGTTGAGGACGTTGCGACTCCGGAAGGATTTAGTCGAAACCCGGAACTGGTTCAGTCGTTTTATAACGCCCGTCGCCATCAATTGCAACAGCCAGAAATCCAGCCCAACGCGGCGCATATCGCACTGGCAAAACTCGAAGCCGAACTGGGCGACCGTTTTTTACTGGTGACGCAGAACATTGATAACCTGCATGAGCGTGCGGGCAGCCAGAACGTTATCCATATGCACGGCGAACTGCTCAAGGTTCGCTGCTCGCAAAGCGGGCAGATTCTGGAATGGAAGGACGATGTGACCCCGGAAGATAAATGTCACTGCTGTCAATTTCCGGCACCGCTGCGACCACACGTGGTGTGGTTTGGTGAAATGCCGCTGGGCATGGATGAAATTTACATGGCGCTGGCAATGGCGGATGTATTCATTGCGATTGGCACATCGGGACATGTTTATCCGGCTGCGGGTTTTGTGCATGAGGCGCGACTGCATGGGGCACATACGGTAGAACTAAATCTCGAACCGAGCCAGGTTGGCAGCGAGTTTGAAGAGAAGTATTACGGTCCGGCAAGCCAGGTGGTGCCAGAGTTTGTTGAGAAGTTATTGAAAGGTCTGTGAACACGGATGGCGTAGGCCCGATAAGCGCAGCGCCATCGGGCAGTGATGATGCGCCGGATGCGACGCTGGCGCGTCTTATCCGGCCTAAGAGGAGGGCAATTAGCGTCCTGCTTTCAGCTTCTGATAATACTCTTCATAGATAGCGCTGGCGGAACCGACGTCGTTCTGCCATTCCCCTTTGTTGATGGTTTCTGCGTCAGGGTACAGGGTTTTATCATTTGCAACTTCAGGGCTTAACAGCTTACGTGCTGCCAGGTTTGGCGTCGGATAACCAATAGTTTCCGCAACTTCTTTCGCCACGTCCGGGCGCAGCAGGAAGTTAATCAGCTTCAGCGCACCTTCTTTGTTTTTCGCGTTAGCCGGAATAGACAGGCTATCCATCCAGAAAATGCCACCTTCTTTAGGCCATACCACTTCCAGCGGTGTACCTGCCTGACGCGCAACATACGCGGAGCCATTCCATACCATCCCCAGATTGACTTCACCTTCCATATACGGGTTGGCCGGGTTGTCAGAGTTAAACGCCGCGACGTTAGGCATCAGCTTCTTCAGTTCGTTATAGGCGGCTTCAATCTCTTTCGGGTCGGTGGTATTGCCGGAGTATCCCAGCTTGCGCAGCGCCATCTGGAACACTTCACGCGCATCATCCGTTAACAGCAGACTGCCTTTGTACTCCGGTTTCCATAGATCGGCCCAACTGGTGACGGTTTTCGGATCGATAGCATCGCTGTTTACGCCAATGGCCGTCGCACCCCAGATATACGGGATGGAGTAGTCATTGTTCGGGTCAAACGGCTTGTTGAGCATTTCCGGATCGAGGTTGTGGAAGTTGGTCAACGTCGACTTGTCGATCTTCTGGATCATGCCTTCTTTACGCATTTTATCGACGTAATAGGTGGACGGAACCACCAGATCGTATGCGCCGTCTTTATAGGTTTTGAGCTTGGCGTACATGGTTTCGTTCGACTCGTAGGTCGAATAGATAACCTTAATGCCGGTCTCTTTGGTGAATTGTTCCAGCAGCCCTGGCGGGACATACTCGGTCCAGTTATAGAAATAGAGCGTGTTGTTGTCATTCGCGTGAGCGGCGCTCATGCCCAGTGCCAGAGCACCCGCCGCGAGCAGGTGGCGTGACCATTTTTTCATCATTTAACGTCCCCTGAATTAAGGGCCTCAGCGGCCCTTGGTTTTATCACGTGCAATAAGCTGGCTGGCGATCACCATAACCAGCGACAGAACCAACAAAATGGTCGCCAGCGCGTTCACCTCTGGTGATACACCGACTTTGACCATTGAGTAGATTTTTAATGGCAGAATTTCATAACCCGGTCCGGTAACGAAGGACGAAACGACGACATCATCCATCGACAGCGTAAAGCTCAGCAACCAACCTGCAGCCACCGCAGGCATAGCCAGTGGCAGTATAATCTTGCGCAGAATAGTTACTTCGCTGGCACCCAAATCTTTAGCAGCCTCAAGCATGCGTACATCAAAACCTTTCAGGCGTGAGTAAACTGTCACCACCACAAAAGGTAGACAAAAAGTGATATGTGAGAACAACAGCGACCAGAAACCCAGTTGAATGCCGATCAGCATAAACAGCACCAGCAGAGATATTGCCATCACAATATCTGGCGACATCATCACCACGAACAGCATACCACTGACGAACGGTTTACCGCGAAAACGGTAGCGATACAGCGCAACCGCAGTGAGTGAGCCGATCAAGGTGGCAAACGTGGCGGATAGCACCGCCATCGTCAGCGAGTGCTGCGCCGCCTGCAACAGGCTGTCGTTATTCATCAGCAGGCCGTACCATTTGGTAGTAAAACCCTGCCAGTTGATGCCGAAGCGCGAGCTGTTAAAGGAGTTCACAATCAGAATGATGATTGGAATATACAGATACGCGTAGATAGCGGTCATAAAACCGCCGCGGAGCAGTCGACCGATCATTCGAGTTCCACCTTCTTGTTCAGAAGACGGGATGCTTTCAGAGCATTGAAAATAATCAACTTTTTCTATTCTCCAAAATCTCTCCAAAACTTCCCACCAAAACAGACAGCCAAAAAATACACGGCCATCACTAAGGCCGCGAATTTTACAACAATTTTCCGGGTGATCGGGAAAAAAAGCCCATTTAAATGACCAGCTTTACCCATTCCTGGCCGCGAGTGTCGTTATAGCGATCTGTTGTTGCCTGCACTTTATGGCCCAGCAGCGTTTTAGTGTCGATCCCTTGCGCGCGGTACAGGCGTTCCGCCAGCGAGCGCTGTTCGTGGAATGTTGTTGGCGTTTTCCCGGCTGGTGGCTTAACTCCTGCCAAAACCCGGGCATCCGCAAAATAATCTGACAGGTTGTCTTTGCTCATTGGCTGGCCTTTTTTCTGCAGCCGGCTGTGAACCAGGTAGGGGCTAACAATCCTGTCGCGACAACCGGCAATGACCTCTTTGAGTGTCATGCCCACGGCATCGCAATGAAGTGACAGGGGTAGCGCCAGGCGCATATCAGTTTTACCCTGAATAACATGCAAATGACCGCCCCACACGTCGGAGAATTTCATTCTGACAATATCCTCTCTTCGCTGACCGGTAACCAGGGCGAGAAGCATGGCGTTTCTGTTGTAATGCCCTTCAGGAGTAGCATTGAATATGGCTCTCCAGTCCTCGATGCTAAGCCGAGCGCGGGATACTTTCGGTACAGGTTTGCGTGTCGCCTCCGGAGGATTCCAGCCAGGTGGAACTTCGCCTGCATGTTGCGCTTCGCGATAAATATCAACCCATACCACGCGGTTATTTAAGGCAGTGCTGGTCTGTCCCTTATCCAGCCATTCTTCAAGTATCAGGGAGAAATCCCTGACTTCCAGACTACGCAACGGATGATTGCCAAGTCGGCCAACCAAAAGATTAGCCATTCTCATTTTTTCTTTGAGTCGGGTTTCTGACAAATCACCGTTATCTACACGGGTATGCTGTACTTTTTCATAGCGAACAATCCACGCCTTTAAACTAATTCCACGAGCCCTATTTGATGATGGTCTTTCATCTATTTTCTTCAGGAAATAATCAGCCTCAGCTGCTGCAAGTCGCTGATTGGCAGTGGACGCTATCTTTTCTGCTTTGATTTTATCGGTACCAAGCCCGTGGAATTTTCCGGTTACTGGATTTTTATACTGGTAGTAAGTCTTATCAGTGCGACGGTCAAATCTGGCGTAAAGCCCGGGAATCGATATGCTATTTTTTCGTGGCCTTGGCGACATGGTCCAGTATCTCCTTTAACGCATCATCATCGTCATCGTGAATTTCTGGCGCCACGCCGACAGCACCTGGGCCGACATACACGGCATTGCGATCAACGCACCAGCGACCGCAAATTTTTTCAGGCTTTGGGTTTATGTATCCCAGCTTGCCGTACTTCACCAGAGTGGTATTCGTTATAGAAAAACCAAAGCGACCGGTTTTCCATTCCGTCAGCGGTATCAGAAATTGTTCACTCATAGCCATCACTCGCGATAGCCAGCTATTACGATACGCGCAACAGCTGGCGCAGGTTGATTATCAAAAATCAGTAATGCCGGGAAGCCTTCGCAGGTGTCGAACACCGGTCATTGCAGTTGCTACATAACTGCGTCGGCGGGTGATAACCTCGACAGTTACTTTTTTTCCGTTAATAAGTACTGTGTACATGGTCTGAGTGTATTGCTTGCCATGTTCACCAAACTTTTCAACATGCGCCTTTAAGGCAGTTGAACATGCTTGTCCGAATACAGGATCTTTTTTACTTCGATTTATTAGGCGCACGCGGCATACTCCGATCAAGGACCGTTTCCATCCTGCGGATACAATCGCGGATGCGGGCTATTTGTGTTTCTGGGAACTGGCTTTTGCTCATCGTTTCCAGAGTTTCGCGCAAGCGTTCATGTTGAACCTTTTTCTGCAATATGCGGGCACACGCCCGCAATGATTCTCCGACGCGGCGTTTTTCTCTCTGGGCAAAAACGCGACATAACTCGAGAGTAACAAGCGTGTCCGGAAACTCACTGAATCGGCTAACGGCGATTGATTCTTTGGCTATGCTCACTGGCCTTCCTCCGCGCTTATCACACCGGCGGCAAGCGCTGCAGCCATGTGTGGCAATTCATCAAAATCGCCTCGGTATGCCGGGTTTGCACACATCCCCTGCAGAGCTGCGAGCGTCAACTGCTGGCGGTAAGTGAGGGTTATCGGTTCGGGATTTGATACTGGAGTTGGTTCGGGTTCCTTTTTCGACTTAACGGTAACAACGGGCGGATCGATCACCACCGCTTTTGGTGGTTCCGGGCGGCGATATTCCACGATCGCATCGAGGGCGATTTTCTGGCGCACAGCGGCATCATCAGTCCAGCCATCAAGAATTGTCGTTGCAACATCGTGAATTTCTTCATCGCTAAAATTGGGCGACAGACAAAATTCAGTGGTGGCGATATCTATGATCAGCAGCGGGGTTACTTCAGCGATGAGGTGGCCGGTGCAGGTAACTACGCCTTCCGCTTCTTCTTTACCCATAATGTCAGTACGTCCGGAAAGCAGGTCGTTCAGCGCGTGAGCAATCTCAATTTCGCGGGCATCCATCGGCAACCGATCGTCTTCCTGCTCGGTCACTTCCGTTTTTCCGCCTTCATTTGAGGCGCTATTGGCAAATGCCGCCTCCAGCTCTCTGTCGAGTTCCGCAGCGCGAGCCGGGCAGACTGCTGGTAATTCAGTTTTGTCCTGTAAAGTCTGTTCGGTTTGATCATTGAGGACCACCTCATTATTTTTTTGTGGCAGCGGGGCGGATGTACGGCCGCAGGCGATATCAACAATCAGAGGATCCGGATTGGCGTGATTTGACTCAATCAGGTTTTTATTGATGTACTCGCGCAGTTTGACAGGGTCGCGGTAAATCTCCTCCGGAGAGGATTTAATTAGGGCAATAATTGCTGCGCGGGAAAAATCCAGAATACCGGGCGTGCGGCGTAACTGTTTCCACCACGCGGTAAAACGCTCATCGGTGCCAGTTTCTTCCATTTTTTTAGCGCGCTCATGAACAGCATGTGGCAGTTCGTAGATGTCGAAATCCATAGCAATACCCAGAATACCAATGCAGACCTCACGGCGCAGGGTTGCCAGTGTATGAGGAAGAACGCGATCGGTTGGGTTACCGCCGCCGAGTGTGCAGCCAGATTCGGTGTGTGTTTCGTCTCCGGTTTCAGGTTCGCCAGCTTTGAGTTTTACTGGCTCACGTTTATCCGCTGGTGTGTCCAGCCATTTGGTAAACAGGTTCTTATAGTCTGACCATTTCGCATTGCCGCGCGCCTTGTGACGCACCCAGGCCAGGCATTCGGTCTGTTTCTCAGGAAGCAGGGCAAGAACGCGGGGCTGTTTGGCGATAGCCTCCGCTTGTTCACGTAAAGAGTTAAATTCATCATCATTCAGCATGTCGATTAACTGGCCATACTGAGAAGGGGTGATTTCATTAATGGCACCAAATACCGCGAGGCAGTATGCGCGGGCCAGCACATCCAGCTCTTTCACTGCCTTCATTTTTTCTTCTGGCGCGGCAATATGAAGTTGTTCATTATTGCCTGCAAGCTCTGGCTCAACTATGACGCGCCCTGGTTCTCCTTTCTCAGCATTCCAGACAATTTCACCAGTGAAGAGGTCGGTGTAGAACTGCCCTTCAACAGTGCAGAACATTCCTTCCTCTACTTCCCATACCTTGGGAGCAAAATAATCATCAGCATAATCTGGTGCGAACTGTATAAAATCCGCATGCAGTAATGTTTTTGCTATTGTTTTATTTTTAGATTGTTTAAAAGCAACATAAACCGGAAGCGCACTATCTTTTTCAAGCGCGCTTTTTTTCGGTTCGAATCTCCCGCCAAATTTTTTTAATTCAATTGTCATAATAACCTCAATAATATTTATGTGAATGGTGTGCATTGCTTCTGCTTAAATTACAGCGCCGTGGTTCATGAATTTGTTTGTAGGAGATAGCATGCTCAAGGCTACAGAAATAAGCAGTGACCACTCTCTTGTTCATTCTTTTAGTTGATTTATACATGGAGTCATCAGAACTCCATTTTTTGCAATACGGACAGCACTCAAGCGTCACTTTCCCTCCCTGCATGGCTGGTTATGACAGGGCCATCATTGATGGATATAGTTAGCCCTGCCAGTTAAGGCATAAATAAAAACTCTCTTAATTGTTTGAAGTTATCAAAGGGGGTAAATAAAAGTTCAGCGTAAAAATTCGCTAATATTAACCCTCTGGTCGTTAACTATTTTGGTCATTACTTTTATGAAGCACATATCAAGCACCGCCTCATATTTATATTTTTGAACGCCGGTTATATCAGCCACAGCTTTTTTATATTCAGCTTCAGCTGTACGTTGGGCAATATCTTCGCTGGTAAATTTAACCATTGGCACGCACCATCCTGAGTAAAGATTCTGTGTGATCGAGAGCTTCCTTCTGTTGTTCGTACAGTGCCTCGAGTTCAGCTGTAAGGCGGTCGCGAAAAGCAGGAACGCTTAACTGGTATATAAAATTATTAACTGAGCTTTCCACATCAGGATCCCCGTCCGGTATAACTGGCTGTGAATTTTTCATAAACCCTCCGGTAAAAAAGGTGCCCATCGTGGAAGATGGGCAAAGACCACGCGGCACACACAGCAATTAATCACATCTGCAAGCGCACTCCGCCTGTTTCATACCTGTCGCCCAACTGGTAAGTGAAGGAGTGCGCTTGCATGTTGTTCCCTGAAAAAGCTGGCGGTGGCCGGATACATACGGGAAAACACCGGGCCGCCAGAACGGGTTCTACTTGTTATTGCTTTGGCCTGCTTTTAACCACATCAGGCGCGGTGGATCCTGCTATTCCCCAACAGTCAGGATTCGGTTAATCTTTAATCTCCTCAACAGTAGAAAGGATATATTCATGCAAACCATGCGTACCGTGTGCCCTGACTGTGGAAGTGAGATGTTCAATCAGCCCGATGATTTTGACTTTGAGACAAACTTCACCGGTGTCAGTTGTGCTGACTGTGGTCGCGAAATCACTAAAGACGATGTTGTCAATCAGGCCACGGACACGGTTAAAAAACAGCTCGACGACATGTTCAGAAATTCCCTCAAAGGAACTGGCTGGAAGTTCAAGTAACTTCAGTAATTCCCCGGTCTGAATAAGTACCTCGCTGGCGTCAACATTTAGCAGTAGTGACGCCATGTTTTTATCTGTCACGTATACCTCCCGTCATTACAACTCTACTAATTCTCTAGTCATTCTTTCGCTACTGGCGACTGCTTGGTTTTCCCCTGTATCGCCAGGGTAAGCGGAACATTTTGATTCTGAGTAATCACTGCGTGTGGTTACTTGATGTGATTTAGATTAGATATGTCTAACGGAATAGGCAAGATATTTTGTTAGATAAAACTAACAAAATGAGCGAATTTAAATTAACTTACTGATAAATAGTAAATTATTTTTTGGTTTGGCGTTGTCTGGCTTGGAGAAGCTCTTCGAACAATTTATTAAAGTTCTGCACTCTCGCTCGCATTTCCTGAAGCTGGGCTTCTTGCTCTGATTCAGGCAAAGAATCAAAGAGATCTATCAACTCCCGATGCTTGTCAGTCAACTGAGTGGTGGATGGTAATTCATTGGCAGGGACAGGATTTTGCTGTTCATCTCCAAACAACAGCCAAGTCGGTGTACATGATAGGGCTTTTGCGAGCGAAAACAGACGAGTGCCGACAGGTTGCGTTTCATCACGCTCCCATTGCGAAATGGTCACGTGCGCAACACCAGCAAGTTTGGCTGCCTCACGCTGAGTCAGCTTGAGCTCTTTACGTCTGGCAAGAGCTCTTTGTCCAAGGCTGTTTAAATTTTTCATAGTTAGACAATTCTAAATTTTATTGACTTAGATATCCCGCGCAAGCTAGTGTTAGATATACCTAACAAGATGGAGGTCATATGCTCACATGTGAAGCACTTGCTTTTTTTGACACCAAAACAAAACTCGCGAAAGCCGCCGGTGTTGAACTTCAGTCTCTTTACAAATGGGGAACTCTTGTTCCCGAAGGTCGGGCCCGCCGCCTGGAGGAAGCCTCGGGTGGCGTACTCATCTACAACAAAGACGTTTATGACCGTTACCGCCAGGCCAAACGCCTTGGAAAACAGAATACCTGCACAACCAAGAAGGAATCTGATTGATGAAAATCAACGAGATTAAATTGCTGGCTATCGAGCTTGAAGAGTGGGCGATGAAGGATGGCAGGAAAGGGGGTTGGAAAAAGATTGTCCCACTGATTACCTCGCATCACTACGGTGATTTGCTGGAAAGTCTGGCGGATATCGTGGACCCGTCAGAGTATGCGCGCCGCCTGCACAACAACACGCAGATCATCCAGCGGGCATTTCGAAATGACACGCCGAATTATCGTGGCCAGGCAGCTGCGCTGGCGCCAGCAATCAGAGCTGCGATGGATGCAGAGCTGGCAGGTCAGCATGACTTACATAACCTGGTGGCCATTGCTAACCGCGAGTGTATCGAGGCGACCAGCGCGGTGCTGACTGGTAAGCCCATGCAGGTAATCCGCAAAGAAACTGCAGAGGCAATTCAGGCCCTGGCCGATCTCGTTCCCGGCGTCACCATCCAGTTTAACCATATTGGTCCGCGCGCGGCGTAACAGGAGGCTCCCATGCTTGCCCAGGAATTAGTAGACCGCATGAAGAATGCGATGAAGCACAGATTACCGACGGAGACAGTCGATCGCAGCGCTGAACTGATTCCGGGGATGAAATACCGCAACGAACGCGGACGCATGGTGACGGTAATGAGAGTTTCTCATCTTCGGGTCATGTACCGATACGAAGGTTATCAGGACATCTGCGAGACCAGCCGCAGAGAGTTTGATTTGAAATTTAGAAAGGTGCAGTCGTGAGCAGCAAATTACACGGTCTTGTATGGGAGGGATGCGCTCCTGCTGGATTGGGAATTTCCCGCGTTGCGCTTATGGCACGCTTGGCTGATTACAGCAATGCTGACGGCGTATCGTGGCCAGCGATTGAGACGCTCAGGATTGAGATCGGTGCTAAAAGCGATACGACAATAAAAACCGCGTTAGCTGAGCTTATTAAGGGCGGCTGGATTAAAAAAACAGAGCGCAAGCTGGGTGGCAGAAATCTGACAAATGTTTATCAGATTGATATCGCAAAACTCGAAGAAGCGGCGGCAGAGGGGCGTAGAAAAATACGGGAAGAGAGAGCCAAAAAGAAAGGTTCCCGTTGTCTGCCAGCTGGACGGGAAGATAAGGAGTCAATTTTTGACCCGTCAAATAATGACCCCTTAAAAGAAGAGAATAAGGGGGCAGATTTTGACCCGTCAAAAATTGAGGGGTCAAAAATTGGTGAAAACAGCAATTTAACCCCCCCAATAATTGACCCCGATCCGTCATTAAAACCTGATCCGTCATTAAACCCCACACATAACACGCGAGGGGAAGAGGTCGAACTAGTTAATAACAACCCGGTTCCTGAATATCCTGGGCAACCTGGTATGAATTTTCCCGCCGGAGAGTCATTTGGGAAGGTCCCAATGACCATTGACTGGAAACCGTCGGCTGACTTTCGCCAGCGTGTTGGATTCTGGGGCATAACGATCCCGGATGGACTGAACCTCAGAGCCGAGCTGAACAGCTTCATTGCCTACTGGCAGCCAGAGAGCAAAGTTTTTTACCAGTCGCAGTGGGAGCAGAAATTTGCCCGCCACCTGCAACAGGCCAAACCAACTAAACCGCGAGGTAACTCACATGCAGGACTGGATCCAAACTCCACAGCAAACGCAGCTGTACAGCGAGCACGCGCAGCACGCGCTGCACAACTCCGCGCTCGAGGAGAAGGCGTGGAAGTTCTGGGTTCTCATGCTGGATATTTACTCCAGCCGGTGGGAAACCAAAAACGGATCGGCTCCGTCGGGCCTATGGATTGCTCAGATTGGGAATTTGACCAGAGACCGGATGACGAGCGTCTGTAACGCGATGGTTGCTCGCTGTGCGGCGGGTAATTCATGGCCACCTGACCTGGCCGAGTTCGTGACGCTGGTGGCTGACTGTGACGGCGGCAAGCTTGGACTGAAGGTTTCGGACGTTATGGCGGAATACAGGAACTGGCGCAACGAATCTTACCGTTATGCCAGCACAGAGGAATATTTCATTGACCGCGAATGCAATCCGGTCCTGTACCAGATTTGCACTGAACTTCGCCGAACAGGTGTTGAGCGACAAATGACTCAACCCGAGCTGGAGAGGCTGGCAGCGGACCAACTGGCGAAGTGGGAAAAACACCTAGAGGATGGCAAACCGATCCCTCCGGTAAGAAAACAGATTGCGGCGCCGCGCCGTCCGGCAGGACCGACACCCGCGCAGCAGCTGCTTGAAGAATACAAACGCCGTAAAGCGGCTGGCTTAATTTAATCTGGAGAATTTTATGGAAACCATTTTAGACGTACTGAAAGCGATGGAAAAAGCGACTGCCCGTGAAATTGCGGCGCGCATGAAAATTGAGCCTGCGGCGGTGATCGGGATGCTGCGTGAGCACGAAGAACGTAACGAGGTTGCGCAGGCTAACGGGTACTGGAAAGTTGCCACCGGGGAAGTTAAATCACAGCCTGAAGTGATTAATTCTGTCAGCAAAGTGCCGGCAAGTGTATCAGTCAGCGACGTCATCGCATTACTGGCGAAACATGGACCACAGACATCCCTTGAGCTGGCAACACTGGCAGGTATTGAGTCAAAACGTGTGGCGCCAATGCTGACCCACCATATGACAAAAGGGCGGATTATCCGCGAAAAAGTGGGCAGCAAGTTTGTTTATTCGGTGCCGGCCACTGCATCAGTGAAAAACAAAAGCTCCGCACCACGGGAACCGGAGACATCAATTCCACCGGTACCAGAAAAATCTGTTACAGAAATTGTTGAGGAAATCCCCGTTTTCGTCAGCCGTCCTGATGATCTGCTGATCCCTACGGTGCGCGGCATCTCAAATGAAATTCGCCGCACAAAAGCGAAGTTGGCCAACCTGGAAAATCTTCGTGATGCCGTTCGCAGCATCCGCAAGCATGGCGCGCTGGTGCAGGAGCTGGCGCGATGAAACAGAGCGAATTACCACGCTGTCCGGAGTGCGGGAACATGCCTGAATACGCACTGAAGCCAAACCATATGGGGTGGGTATGGGGCGGATTGAAATGCCCGTATGACCATTACCGCGTGAATTTGAACGGTCCTGCAGGTAGCCGCGCGCAGGCAGAGAAAAAGCTGGCACCACAGTGGATTGAACTGGTCGAAAAAGCTAATCAGGGAGCATCGAAATGAGCAAATCACTTAACGCACGCTGCTTCCGCCGCTGGGAAATTGAGTTCAAAGGACGTTGCGATTCGAAAGTAAGTCCTTGGTGGCGCAAACACCACCTTCGCGGTTACATCCGGGAATGCGCCCTGACAACTGCCGACTGCATGGTTGAGCGTATGACTGAGGATAACGCTCTGGTTGATTTTCAAGGTAATGGTCGCGGCTGGTCACCGGAGTTCTCTGCCTGGTACCACGAACGCCGAGAACAGTATCTCAAAGAGGCGCGCGACTATCTGAACGAAGACGCCACCAATGACGAGATCGACGAGGAAATCCAGAACGAGCTGGAGGCCTGGAATGACAGAGCATTCCATTCTCGATATGTGCTGTGGCTCCCGCATGTTCTGGTTCAACAAGCAGGACACTCGCGCCGTATTCAATGATATTCGCGCCGAAGAACACAATCTGTGCGACGGTCGCCGCTTGGTTATCAGTCCTGACCTGATTGCCGACTTTCGTTCACTGCCGTTCGCTGATTCTTCTTTTCCAGTTGTGGTGTTTGACCCACCGCACCTCGAGCGCGTAGGACAGTCTGCCTGGATGGGTAAAAAATACGGGCGACTGAACAAAAAAACGTGGCGTTCTGATTTACGTGTCGGATTCAAAGAGGCCTTCCGCGTGTTGCGGCCACATGGCGTTCTCATATTCAAATGGAACGAAACGCAGATCCCGGTAAGCCAGATTCTGACGCTTACAGATGTGAAACCTGCAATTGGCCAGCGTACTGGGAAGAACGACAAAACCCACTGGATTATTTTTGTGAAGGACTAACTCATGACAACTAACCACCCGGTGCACGGTCCTGTATCACTCGATCGCCTGCACCAGATACGCGAAATACTCAGCAAAGCAGCAGCACAAAGCGACGGCGGCAATCTCGGCTACGCAATGGCTGATGCAGTGAAGGTGATTAATGGGGTTCTGGAGTCGATAGCCCGTGAGCAAGTACGCCGTGAACATGCAGCATGGCCACAGGCTACTTTCGGCGATGTTGGTCCAGTTGGTCCGCTGAAGCACCTTTCCAAAGAGGCTCTCGAGGCGACTTCTGAACCAGGCGACCTTAGCGAATGGGCTGACATGAAATTTCTGTTATGAGATGCGCAACGTCGCGCCGGTATCAGTGACGAGCGGATTACCCTGGCGATGGTAGAAAAGCTGGCGGTAAACAAGCAGCGCGAATGGCCTGAGCTGAAAGATGGTGAGCCGCGCCTGCACATCAAAACTGAACAGCATCAGAGAGGAGAAGTGATGGAACCTCAACTGGAATACGCTATTAAGCGGATCGTTGAACTGGAAAACCTGCTGCTGGTGGAGGTTGGTGAAATACACAGTACTGAATTTCAATACAGTTTATACCACTTTGAGTAAATCAGTGTGAAATTCAATGATCTTTGTATGCTATTGATAGTTAGTCACTATATTAAGTTTGTTGATGATTGAAGACGGTTTTGATTGATCTTTTCAGCGGCTGTGATTTGCCTTTTTTCAAAAGGATTGAGCGATCGATTAAAAAACGATTGATCGTTCATTCCTTTGATTCTAGACTATCAGCAATGAAGTTAATTGAGATTCAACTATGACTCACGACTATTCAACTCAAGCTTTCTTCAATTTCCTCTATGAACTGCCTTCATTGGGACTCATCAATGAAGCAACAGCTCGTAATTTGAAGAACTCAGCGCTGCTTCTGTTATCAGTTGTGGATATAAGCAGTGAAGATGACGTACGCAATATAGATGTTGAAGAACTGATTAGTAAATATGTTGCTAGCCAGCCATCAAGACCGGGTGACTCAAGCATACAAAGCTACCAAAGTAGATTTAAAAGTGCTGTAAGCAAATTTGAGGAGTATGTGCGAGTGGGGACTATTGTTAACCTGTCGGACACTGATGGAAATCTTGATGGCTTTGACGCTGTTGAGAAAAAAATTGAGAAGGCGAAACATACTCAGCGAGAAAAAACACAAGTTTTCAATTTGCCGATTGTGGTTCGACCTGAGACAGGAACGATGATTACTGTTCAGGGACTGCCGACGGATCTAACTGCAGAGGAAGCAGAACGTATCCTGTCAATTCTGAAAGCATATGTACGTTCATAGAAGAATTTGGGCCCTTCCTCGCCAAAGGAAGAGCCCGGATTGGGGATGTTAGAGCACCCGCAATCAGTACTGCGTAGACAACAGTACAGTAGCGGATCCCCATATTTTTTTCAAGTTTCAGGGAAGTGCTCACCTGAGGCGAGATATATATATGGCTCTGAAAGACATTGAGACTAAACCGTTACCAGCCGGATATCGCTGGGTTAAGTGTCGTTTCCGCAAAGCTCGTGCGAAAGCAGGAACTCCGGATTCTGAGCGTCGAGTCTTGGATGCTCATGCTTACGGTTATAAATGTTGGTCTTTTCCTGTAAGGACTAAACATTAAAATACAAACCCGCTCCGGCGGGTTTTCTTTTTTGCTTCATCAATCCCTGCTACGATTCTCTATCTTTTACTGATGGAGATAGGGATATGAAGAAAATTCTTGTTGTTTTATTGGTGTCACTTTTCTCACTGACAGCAACGGCAGCAAACAAACCATGCTCAGGTAAGAAAGGTGGAATATCGCATTGCTCGGGTGAAAAGTTTGTTTGTAATGATGGGACTATCAGCAAGTCTAAGAAGGTTTGTCAGAAATAGTTGCCGATAAATGGCTCTCGCGATCAAAATCAAACCCGCTACGGCGGGTTTTTTACTCTCTATTGGATATGCTATTTTTTATGCAATAAGAGCGATTAGTCGGACGCAACTGGGGAATGCATGGATTCAACGAACGACGAAGAAAAACGTATAGAATTTGAAAAATTCATCATTGAAAGGTTTGGTGATGCAGTTGATCTCCGCAGGGCGAAAAATGGCGGTAATGGATATATATCATGGGAGGCTGCTGTAGCCTGGACTGTCTGGCAAGATCGCCCATCGCATTATGAAGCAAGTTCTACAGGGACTGAACCAGCATGATGCGGCGGGTTTTTTCTTGTCTAAAGAGTTTCACCAATCTGATTTAGTTAATTCCGAATAGTTGGAAAAACTTAGTGTATACAACGGCATGGCTTTGGCGAAAAGTGCTATTAACCACTTGAATATGAGGTTCAATAGGTATACTGTATGAATGTACAGTATATCGAGGCGGAGGGAATCATGAAGGTTGAAATTACAATTGATCGCACTAAGGAACTTCCGAAAGGAGCTGTGCCAGCGCTTGAAAAGGAACTTTTGCGCCGAATCAGCCAGGACTATTCAGGATGTAAATTAACGATACGTCGAACCGGCTCTGATGGATTAAGTGTCATCGGAGGCGAAAAGAGCGATAAAAAACGTATTGAAGAAATCCTGCAGGAAACGTGGGAAAGTGCGGATGAATGGTTTTTCAATTGATCCCCCCCTGGTTGGCGTCCTTGGCCGCCATTTGTTACGCCTGATTGCTAAATTTCTCGTTGCGCGCCGCGCTACTGCTAAGAAGCAATTTCCGTTGACTTAACGGTGTGGATATCACCGCAAGGGGCATCTCATGCAAATTCCGGATGATTTAATTCCCGGACTGCCGGAGCACACTGGCCCGGTTCTGATTTATATCGTAAAGGGCAGGGCCGAAAGGGGATTCGCGCTGCGCAAAGATGAATTTGTGACGTCGTTGCGTGCTCTGGAAGAAGCAAGAAAGAAAGCCGGCCTTCCTGTTTCAGATGTCTGATAAGTTAGGTTATACTCAAACACGGGTCTGAACAGCCCGCTGAGTAATACTGCGCCAACCGGGAAAACGCGATGGCGCATAAAACTGAATTACCCCATTCACACCGTCCCTTCGTGAACGGTGTCGCTGTTTGTGCTGGTGGTGCAGCATGAGCAGATCAAAGACCAAAGCCGAAAAACTTCATCTTTCCCGCGTAGCCGGGATTGGCTGTATTGTCTGCAAAAACATGAAGCTGGGGGAAACTCCTGCAGAGATACATCACATCCGAACTGGTCAGGGAGTTGGCCAGCGCGCTGACAATTTCAAAGTTATTCCTCTTTGCCCAATCCATCACCGCCAGGGCGGATACGGCATAGCCATTCATGCTGGCCGCCAGTCCTGGGAAAACAATTTCGGTACTGAAACAAAGTTGCTGGTGCAGGTTCTCTGCGAGCTGGGGGAACAGACTCATGCCTGAATATAAAATCACGCCCGTCGGCAAGCCCAGAATGACGCGCGCTGACAAATGGAAAAAGCGCCCCGAGGTTCTGCGCTACCGGACTTTCTGTGATGAAGTTCGTCTGCAGGGTGTTGAGCTGCCGGAGAGCGGTTCGCATGTCACCTTCATTCTTCCGATGCCAGCGAGCTGGAGCAATAAGAAACGGACTGAGTTCAATGGTAAACCACACCAGGCTAAACCTGATTTTGACAATATGATGAAAGCCCTGATGGATGCCATTTACGAAAATGATGCTCATATATGGGATGCACGGGTATCAAAATTATGGGGAGAAACCGGGAGAATAATTATTGAGGAGCTAGAAGAATGACGCCGCGCCAACGCAGACAACAGCAGTCAGCATTTGAAAAAGCAGCAGTTGCACCGCGTAAAAGCTGGCTGGGTAAATGCATTCTCCTGACAGGGCTCCAGTCCGGATGGATTAAATCCCTGCTCACTACATGGGGCGAAGGTATGGGAGGAAAAACTGCACCCCGTATGCCGCGGAGCCACGCGTGCTGGAATGTGCTTAAGGGACGGAACTGGTCAGATAAGGCGTTAGAGCGCTTCACTGTAGCGTTGAACCAGGCTCGTGAAGAGGGATTCCGTGGACAGCAGGCGATGAACAGGGCACATAGCATTCTCTGGCCGCAGTTACCTGCCAGTGTAATTGACGAAGCCCTGCATAATGATGATGTCGATTTTGTTGAGCAGTGCGTACTGCAGGCAATGGATATAAATGATCCGGTTTATATCGTTGGTCTTCAGTATTACACCACCCGAAAAAAAATCTCAGACATAACCCGCGAACTGCAGGCGATTGCGCCATGGTTAACCGACGGGGAGGCGAGAAAGCGCGTGCGATGGTGCCTGGAAATATTCAGAGCAAAAACATTCCTTGCGGTTCGTAACCAGATGAGAGCCGGATTAGAGGATGTTTAGTCATACCAAAAGAGGAACTGACCGGGAGGCTGATGAGTCTGTAATGCGAAACAAAAACCCCGGTTAGTATCCGGGGTAAAAGGTTATTAGTGACGATTCTGTTTAAACCGCTCATAAATCTCAATACAGATAATAGCCACAGAGTAGAAGGGCCACAGAAAGGAGGTTATCAACGTATCAGCCAGGTCAAACTCGAGGCCGTGTACTCGATCCCCACGAACTAACAAAGCAAACATTGCGATGAAGCCCGCGATATATATGGCCAAGTAGTGATAAAGGCTCATGATAATTCCATTTATTAGGTTTGGCCCTGAGTCTACGTGCGATAACCACACAATTAAAATTGGTATTACAGATCAATTTTCATTTATCGATCGTCCAAAACGATCGTTTTGTAACGAACATCTCATTTGTTGAATGATATTTGTACAAAACGTTGATGGGAATTAGCTATAAGTGCTTTGTGTTGTAAAAGCGTTTGAAAACGGGCCAACAAAGTGAATAATTAATTCATGCTTGGCAGAGCTGCGCCACGATGGCAGCGACGAAAAGCGAACAATTTGAATATAACGAGAACCCTGCCAGCGCGGGGTTTTTGCTTTCCGGCGATACGACAGGGGTATTCGCGAGGTGCATTGCACCAGTACCCCTGTCATATCGTCGATCAGATAGACCTTAAATAACTGATTCTGAAATGTAATCCGCGTATGTTGTCAGGGCAGGAGGGGCATATTATCTTCCAAGTCGTGGTGAATCCCCCTAAGCGGAGGGGTGAAATTGACAGTAAACAATGTCAGGGAGTGATATGCAAAGTGCTCATGGATCATGGTTTGTCAGCCAAAGGTCCACCGGGAGGCACCCGGCATCGTGTTAACACTTCAGTAGTGCAAAATGCTTCTTTTTTGGCCCACTCAATAGAATGGGCCTTTTTCTTTACGATCAAATAATGCGCTAGCACATGAACATCAGTTAAGCGCGAGCTTTCTTATCGAACTACCAGTACAGGGCAAGAGGCGTGTCGAACAACTGCAGCTGCATTCGACCCTAAGAGGTAGGTTGTAATATCTGGACGATGTGAGGCAATAATGATTAAGTCAGCATCGATCGCTTTAGCAAGATTAAGTATTTGATCTTTAGGTGCCCCGGACACAGCATGTGTTTGTATTTTCTCCGCAGGTATTTTGAATTGCTTTACGATCTCATTCAGCTTTAATAGCGCTGCGTGCTGAAAGTCTTTTAATTTTGGCATTTCGGCTGAATATGCCAGTCCCAATGATGAGTAGTAAGGTAGTGTAGGTACCACCGTTAAAAAATGTACCCTTGCAGTATTCAATACAGAATGAGCCTGCACATAGGGGATAACCTGCCGTGTTAAGTCAGTTTCAGAAATATCAATTGGTACTAAAATAGAGTTGTACATTTTAGCCCTCCTGTTCGTTTTTTGTTCGCCCACAAGTTTAGTATCCGGGACATAAAAAAATGTGTCCTGGCGGGCAGAACTTGCGAATTGGCACCTTCATACTATTTGTGCATTCATATCTAATGAATCCGGGGGACATATTGTTTAAGAATCAAAATTGCTTGAAGCCCCACTAACGTCCAGAGCTGTAAACAACCGAACTTATTTCGAGGCTGCCGCATGGCGGCCTTTATCATTTCAGGCTCACGGGAATCATCCGCTACGTGCTTTGTTGATAAATCCGGCCCGTGAAGCCTGACCCTTTCATCACACTTGCGCCATCCGAAAAATCGGAGGTGAGGCTATGACCAGAATGAGCACCATTTACAGCAGACTTTCATATGGAACAGGTACCACGCTGACCGGCTGCGGTGTATCAGCGAAGGCATATGCCGAAACAGCAAAAACAGCAAAAGAGGTGTCCTGGATGTTGGCCGACAGAATTGCAGGATTAAGCCTTAGCGACTGGGCAATTATTGTCGGTATCGCATGCACAGTTATCACCTGTGCAGTGAACTGGTATTTCCGCTGGAAAGAACGGGAGGATCGGCGCAATGGCTATACCACCAAAGCTGAAGAATAAACTGAGCGCAGCGGTCGTTGGTTTGATTCTTGCTGGGGTTTCCGCGCCCGCGATTCTCGATCAGTTTTTGGATGAGAAAGAGGGTAACAGTCTGACGGCGTATCGCGATGGCGGAGGGTTCTGGACGATTTGCCGTGGCGCCACGATGGTTGATGGTAAGCCAGTAGTTCAGGGCATGAAGCTGTCTGCTGAGAAATGCGCCCAGGTGAACGCCATAGAGCGCGACAAAGCGCTGGCGTGGGTTGAGCGAAATATCAAAGTACCGCTGACCGAACCACAGAAAGCCGGGATCGCGTCTTTCTGCCCATATAACGTCGGCCCCGGAAAATGTTTCCCATCTACGTTCTATAAGCGAATAAATGCTGGTGACCGTAGAGGTGCCTGTGAAGCGATCCGCTGGTGGATTAAAGACGGCGGCCGCGATTGTCGCCTGACCAAAGGCCAGAAAAATGGCTGCTATGGTCAGGTAGAACGGCGCGACCAGGAAAGCGCGCTGACGTGCTGGGGGATAGACTAGTGAGTCTGCGCTATCAGTTCATTGTTATTTCGCTGCTGGTGGCCGTCGCATTCATCGCAGGTAGTGTATGGAGCAGCCGCGGTTGGGAAAAGAAGTGGGCCGAGCGTGACAGCATGGAATCATCGCAAACAGCGAATGCACAGACCGCAGCCCGCATGATTGAACAAGGGCGCATAATTGCCCGTGATGAGGCTGTAAAAGATGCACAAGCACAAGCCGCTAAATCTGCTGCCACTGCTGCTGGCCTGTCTGCCACTGTTAGCCAGTTGCGCACCGAAGCAACAAAGCTTGCCACCCGCCTGGACGCCGCAAAGCACACCGCAAATCTTGCCGTTGCCGTCAGAAGCAAAACAGCCGGAGCCGACGCCTCTGTGCTTGCCGACATGCTCGGAAGCCTTGCAGAAGAAGCTCGATACTATGCTGAGCGCGCTGATGAAAACTACCGGGCAGGAATGACATGTGAGCGGATTTATGAGTCCGTAAAAATACAAACAATGAACCGTAGAGAATAATAATAGATCTATAAATTAAGAAGTTGACGGTTTTCGTGGATAACTTTGTAAATTTTTACTATGAGGGAAATACGACTCTTCCTTGAGTCAAAATCCCTGACAACTTAGGGTGATAGATAAAGGTCTTACGCAGCATGACATAACTTTCGATTTAAGCTATTTAAATTAATTTTTATGGTCAAACCCGCTGAGATTTACTTACAAAACTAAACCTTGCTATGTCTGGTTAATCATGCGTTAATGAATGTCTGGTTTGTAACGAATTTATCTGAAGCAGTCGCTGTAATAATTTTATTCCTTGTTCCTGTTGAGATTTCCTTGTTAGCTTTTCTCTCTGATAATTTTTTTTCGGACCATTCTGCCCAAGGGCTTACTCAATAAAGGTAATGTTTATGTCTAATAAAATGACTGGTTTAGTTAAATGGTTTAATCCTGAAAAAGGTTTTGGTTTTATCACTCCAAAAGATGGTAGTAAAGATGTGTTTGTTCACTTCTCTGCTATCCAGAGTCATGATTTCAAGACGCTGAATGAGAATCAGGAAGTTGAATTTAGTGTTGAACAGGGACCTAAAGGCCCTACGGCAGTTAATGTCGTGGCTGTATAAGGTAACTGTTATTACTAATAATATTCACTTCAGATGCCCGTGTTGCCACGGATCTCAGTACCGAACGTCAAATTTTGATGTTACTGAAAAAAATCCTTTCGGAGCAAAATGTATTTTTTGCAAATCAACAATGATTACATTTGATAATATTGCACTGTACATTCGTTCTGGTCAGACTTCGTTAGATTTCAGAAAATAAATTTCAGGCTCCTTATGGAGCCTTTTTTGTATGCTTAACCGCTCATTTATGTAAGAGCCATCACGGTATAATTATGAAAAAAGTAATTGTTTTTTTTAACTCGGAACCGGCAGTAGTTGTATCTGTAATGAAGGGGATTACGACGATAATGCGTGAGTATCCCAATGGAGAAAAAGCTCATCTATCCGTGATGTCTGCGGGATTTCCATCTCTGACTGGAGACCATAAAATAGTTTATGTGGCTTCTGATCGTGATGTGACTTCCGAAGAGATTCTCGAGGCTGCATCGAAGCTTTTGAAATGAGACCTGGTTGTTTCGTGATCGACCCAGATTTTAGTACAGTGGTTTGTGGGTTTGCGAGCTCTATTGCATAAAAATTATACTGCAACCTCTTGATAATTGAGTATTTCCATTCTATCTTTTAAACATGTCAGCGCTTATAAAATTGCTCCAGGGCAATGTACCATGCCTGGCGTTGATACGTTAGAGATCAAGAGAGGTAAACAATGAACATCGAAGAATTAAAAAGAAAAACTGAAACAGATATTTCTGAATTTATCACCAAAAAAATTATGGAACTCAAAAAAAAGACAGGAAAAGAAGTTTCCGACATCCAGTTTACTGCTCGTGAAAAAATGACTGGGCTTGAAAGCTATGATATTAAAATTACTTTAATCTAATTGTTAAAAGACTCAGTTTGAGTGAAAAAGCATTATCTTAAAAGGTAATGCTTTTTTATTTCTGTCATAAAACTTTGAACGTTGTCAAAGCCTTCACTTCTAATTATAGATTTTCTGGTTACCTTTTAACGTGTCCTCCCGGCGGCGCGGGATTTGGAGCATTTTTGATTTTTCACGCAACCATGTCAGCATTTGATGCTTATGACGGTAACACTATCCCCGAATACACTGGGTTGGTTGTATTCTCTGATCCAGAAGAACACAGTGTGCTTCAACTTGACTGAGCATGCATTACAGCAGGCATTCACTGAGCGCTTGCTGTAATGTTAAACATTAAAATTTGTATTTATTTCTTATCGTTACAATCAGGGATCATCCTCAAAAGAGTGTTATCTTTCTGGACGTAGTGATGAAATAACGCTGCACCAGCATGCGCTGCGATTAAAAAATATCCGATGTTTGCCAGTGTTTCGTGAATATCTTTGATAAGTGATTTTGTTTCCTCGTCAGGAGTAACGAACGATACAACGTTAAAACCTAAGAAACTCCAGTCCTTTCCACCGTAAGCCATAATTGCAATACCTAATAATGGTAGAGCCAAAAAAGAAATGTACAGCAGGATATGCATTATTTTAGCCGCCATCATCTGCCAGGCTGGTGAGGGGGGAATGATGGCTGGGTCATGATACTTATGTTTAATAATTAATCGTATTATCATTAAAAACCAGACAAATACCCCGGCATTGTAATGTGTTTCTTTCATGAGCAGGTAGGTGTTGCTGCCTTTAGGAAACCAGCCGCGTAGCTCCATAGCTGCATAGGTTATCGCTATTAACATCAGAGTCAGCCAGTGTAAGCGAATCTGAAGTTTTGAGAATTTCATCATTATTGTTTCCTCAAAGGGTGTGTTGCATCGACCATAAAGTATGAAACTTAACAAATCCTTATTTTCGTTGAGAGATTAAGAATCTGTTATTCCATTGACCGTATGTGAATGTTTTGATAATCATTCTCATTTTTTTTGGGGCTTTTCTGGTAATCCGGGTTGTTACGGGGCGGCGACCGTGCATATTCTCGCTATTTATGAATATTCTCCGCTATTTGCCGTTTCCGTTTATCTATCCGAGTACAACACAATTTGTTTCTAACAAACAGGACGATGACGATGCCACCACGCGCTAAACGCCCATGCCGACACAAGGGATGTGCGGCAATCACCAACGATGCCAGCGGGTATTGTGAACAACACATGCAGCAGCATGCCGGTGATGGCTGGCGTAACTACCAGGCAGGAAAGAGCAGGCAGGATCGAGGGTACGGTCGGTCCTGGGAAATCATACGGGCGCGTATCCTACAGCGTGATCAATACCTGTGTCAGAATCATCGCCGGCAGAAGATAGCCAAGAAAGCGACCAGCGTTGACCACATCATCCCAAAAGCTCATGGCGGTACTGATGACGATTCCAATCTTGAGTCGTTGTGCTGGGAATGCCACAGAGCTAAGACAGCAAGAGAGCGTATCCGATGAGTTATACCTATTGCACGTACTGCGGTTCACGGCTTCATACATACGCGAACTGTCCCAAAACATGGGGTGGTTCATCCCGCCGCGCCAACCTGCGCTGCAGCTATTGTGGGCAGTCAGGGCATAACTCTAATGCCTGTCCGCACAATGCGAGCAGCGGTCGTCGGTGCAACCTGAATGATGATTTCCATCTTGATTGATGCCCACACAGGCCAGGGGGAGGGGGGATCAAATCCCTGACCCCTTTCGCCTTTCAGGACTGCCCGCTTCCTCGTATTTTTATACCCGCGAAAAATGAAATTTAACCAGGAGTGTCGCTTATGGCTGGAACGGCGGGGCGTTCTGGGCGTCGCCCCAAGCCAACGGCGCGCAAGGAGCTGGCAGGGAACCCCGGCAAACGAGCCCTGAATAAAGAGGAACCTGTATTCACACCGATTAAAGGTGTGGCACCACCTGACTGGTTTTCTGAGGATGATGGTCTGCCAATGGCGGCCGTCATGTGGGAACTGACCACGAAAGAATTATGTGGACAGGGATTACTGTGTGTTACCGATCTTGCCGTACTTGAGCGCTGGTGTGTTGCATATGAGTTCTGGCGCAGGGCGGTTAAAAATATCGCCAGAGAAGGGCTGACTATCACTGGTGCTATGGGGGGGAAGATAAAAAACCCTGAGCTAACCGCAAAGAAAGAGCAGGAATCGGAGATGAGCTCTACCGGCTCCATGCTTGGCCTTGATCCAAGCAGTCGACAACGCCTAATCGGCCTTGCCGGACAGAAGAAAACCTCTAACCCATTCCTGAAGATGATCAACTCATGAGCCGGAAATCGTACCCCAACGTAAACGCCGCGAATCAATACGCCCGCAACGTTGTGCGGGGGAAAATTCCGGCGTGCCAGTTTGTCATTCAGGCCTGCCAGCGTCATATCGATGACATGGCGGCTGAAAAGAGTAAGAAATTTCGTTACCGCTTCGATAAAGACATGGCAGAAAAGGCCGCGAAATTTATCCAGTTGTTGCCACATACAAAAGGAGAGTGGGCATTCAAGCGGATGCCGATCACTCTGGAGGCATGGCAACTGTTTATTGTGTGCTGCGCCTTTGGCTGGGTCCAGAAAGGGTCGAAGCTTCGACGATTTCGCGAGGTTTACACGGAGATACCGCGTAAAAATGGGAAATCAGCTATTTCGGCAGGTGTGGCGCTGTACTGTTTTACCTGTGATAACGAGTTTGGCGCTGAAGTATATTCCGGGGCCACAACTGAAAAACAGGCGTGGGAAGTATTCAGACCAGCTCGTCTGATGTGTAAGCGCACCCCGCTGCTGGTGGAAGCGTTCGGGATTGAAGTTAATGCGTCCAACCTGAACCGGCCAGAAGATGGCGCGCGTTTTGAGCCGCTGATTGGTAACCCTGGGGACGGCGCTTCACCGCACTGTGCGATTGTTGACGAGTATCACGAACATCCCACAGATTCGCTCTACACCACTATGCTGACGGGTATGGGGGCGCGGCGACAACCGCTAATGTGGGCGATCACGACGGCGGGTTACAACATTGAGGGTCCATGCTACGACAAACGGCGTGAAGTGATTGAGATGCTGAACGGCACAGTACCGAATGAGGAATTGTTCGGCGTGATATACACCGTCGACGAGGGGGATGACTGGACCGATCCTAAAGTGCTGGAAAAAGCTAACCCGAATATGGGCGTATCGGTCTATCGTGACTTTCTCCTCAGCCAGCAACAGAGAGCTATTAATAACGCCCGCCAGGCTGGTGTATTTAAAACTAAACACCTCAACATCTGGGTTGCAGCCCGTGCCGCTTTCTACAACCTGGTTTCCTGGCAGAACTGTGAGGATAAGACACTTACGCTGGAGCAATTCGAAGGACAGCCATGTGTTCTGTCTTTCGACCTGGCGCGCAAGCTGGATATGAACAGTATGGCGCGGTTGTTCACCAGGGAAATTGACGGCAAGACACATTACTACAGCGTTGCTCCCCGCTTCTGGGTTCCCTACGACGCAGTATTCAGCGTTGAAAAGAACGAAGATCGTCGTACTGCGGAGCGATTTCAGAAATGGGTTGAAATGGGACTGCTTACAGTTACTGATGGCGCTGAAGTTGATTACCGCTACATCCTTGAAGAGGCCAAGGCGGCAAACAAGCTCAACCCAGTCAGTGAGTCACCGATTGACCCGTTCGGCGCGACGGGGCTTTCACATGATCTGGCTGATGAAAGCCTTAATCCGATCACTATCGTTCAGAACTACACCAATATGTCTGATCCGACGAAGGAGCTGGAAGCCGCCATTGAGTCAGGCCGCTTTCATCACGACGGGAACCCGATTATGAGCTGGTGTATCAGCAACGTCGTCGGGAAGTATTTGCCCGGTAATGACGATGTGGTTAAACCCATCAAAGAGCAGAACGAAAACAAAATCGATGGCGCAGTTTCGCTGATTATGGCAATCGGACGGGCAATGTTGAATAGCCGGGCGAGTAATTCATCCGTTTACGACGAGGAAGATGTAGCATGCTAATGACGTTTTTAAGTTTTTTTATCGGCCTCGCCGGAGCCGCGTTACTGTCTGCCGGTGCCTGGCTTATTTCACCTGCAGCCGGGCTTATTACCGGCGGTTCAATCTGCCTGCTGTGGTCATTTTTAATCGCGAAATCAATGTCTGCCAGCGTAATTAAATCAGGGGGTGAATAATGTTCATTCCCCAGATGTTTCGGGGTAAATCTCAGTCTGGTGGTAGTTTCTGGCAGGCGATGCTGGGTGGTGTGAGTTCCAGCCAGAGCAAGGCGGGGATCATTATCACTTCTGAAACCGCAATGGCGTTATCGGCGGTCCGGGCATGTGTAACGCTTCTGGCAGAATCGGTGGCGCAGCTGCCGTGTGAACTTTACAGGCGAGGCGCTAACGGAGGCCGTGAACGGGCGACTGACCACCCTGTTTATGATCTGATTCATTCCCAGCCCAACAAAAAAGACACTTCATTTGAATACTTTGAACAGCAGCAGGGCCTGCTTGGTCTGGAGGGGAATTGCTACTCGATCATCGACAGGGACGGGAAAGGTTATCCCCGCGAATTAATCCCGGTTAATCCCAAAAAGGTCATTGTCCTGAAATGCCCGGATGGGATGCCATATTATGAACTACCCGAAATTGGCGAAACGTTGCCAATGCGCATGATGCATCATGTGAAGGTCTTCTCACTGGATGGCTATATCGGCAGTTCCCCAATCCAGACGAACGCGGATGTTCTTGGGCTAAACCTCGCCGTGGAAGAGCATGCTTCTCAGGTCTTTCGCCGTGGTACAACGATGAGCGGCGTTATTGAGCGTCCAAAAGACGCTCCGACGATCAAAAGCCAGGATGCTATCGACCGCCTGCTGGCAAAGTGGACGGACAGATATTCCGGCGTCAGAAACGCCTTCTCTGTTGCATTGCTTCAGGAAGGGATGAGCTACAAGCAGTTATCTCAGGACAATGAGAAAGCGCAGCTGTTGCAGTCCCGTCAGTGGGGCGTGGAAGAAGTGTGCCGACTCTATAAAATCCCGCCTCATATGGTGCAGATGCTGGCGAAAGCCACGAATAACAACATTGAGCACCAGGGGCTGCAGTTTGTGATGTACACGCTGTTGGCCTGGCTGAAGCGTCATGAAGGCGCATTAATGCGCGATCTGCTTTTACCCAGCGAGCGCGGTGATCTGTACATTGAATTCAATGTTTCTGGCCTGCTGCGCGGGGATCAGAAGTCACGCTATGAATCTTATGCACTAGGCCGCCAGTGGGGCTGGTTATCGGTTAACGACATTCGCCGCATGGAGAACCTTCCGCCCATCGCTGGAGGGGACAAATACCTGACGCCTCTGAATATGGTCGACAGTAAACAAATCTTACCTGGCGATAACACGCCAACAGCAAAACAACTGGCAGAAATCAACTCTATTCTGTCCAGAAACTGAATATCACCCGCAGTGCGGGCTGACCTGGTAAACATCATGACAAAAAATTTAATTAATCTGCCGCACCTGGCGGCTATGGTCTTTGGTGTTCCACATTACGTGACACGACAGACAATGGATTCTGTAAAAGCTGTGCTGGTTCCCCGTATTCAGGGATTATCAGAAGAGGCTGGAATTCACATGACGCAGGATCCTGATAACAATCAGGCGCCAGATTTGGTTCAACCAGCTGGTGGAATGGCAGTTATTCCTGTTCACGGCATTCTGGTTCCGCGTCGTGGGCAAATTACTGCAATGTGTTCTGAACTTACCAGCTATGAGCGCATACGTAGCCAGGTGCATGCTGCATTAAATGACCCTTCCATCAGTGAAATTGTGCTGGATATAAATTCTGGTGGTGGTGCGGCGGTTGGATGCAAGGAACTGGCCGATTATATTTTCCAGTCACGTCAAACTAAGCCTATTACTGCAATTGTGAACTACAGCGCCTATTCTGCGGCTTACTTTATCGCTTCGGCCTGCAGCAAAATAGTAGTCAGCCAGACCAGTGGAGTCGGCTCGATTGGAGTGATCATGGAACACCTGGATACTTCCAGGATGGAAGAGCAAATGGGGTTAACATTCACCACGATTTTTCGGGGAGATAATAAAAATAACGGTACACAACATGAGCCACTGAGTGAAGACGCTCGGGGAATGTTCCAGAGGATGATTGACGAGATGTACGAGACGTTTATTACCTCTGTAGCGGAATACCGGAATCTTGCCACTCAGACGGTGATTAACACGCAGGCCGGAATCTATTTCGGCGCTGATTCCATTTCTGCTGGTCTTGCCGATGAAGTTTCGGATCCTCAGTCTGCGATTAATGCCATTGCAGCAAAGTACAAACAACCTCAACGAACCACTTCCATAAAGTTGCAGGCCGCCGCGATGGACCTGCAAACCAGAATGTAACCCGGCGCTAACGCGTCATTACCAGAAAGCAGCCTGTTGGCTGCTTTTTTTATGCAAAAAAGAGAGAAAACTATGCCACAGATTGAAGAATTACGTCGTCAGCGTGCGGGTATTAATGAACAGGTACAGGCCCTGGCCACGATTGAAACTACTGGTGGAACGCTGACAGCGGAGCAGTTAACCGAATTTGCCAGCCTGCAGCAGCAGTTCACGGATATCAGCGCCAAGATTGAGCGTCTGGAAGCGGCTGAACGTGCTGCAGCGCTTGTCGCCAAACCGATTAAAGCCACACAGCAGGCTCCTGGTATCAGCATTAAGGCAGAGCCAAAGCAATATACCGGCGCAGGCATGACCCGTCTGGTGATGTCGATTGCGGCAGCACAGGGTAACGTCCAGGACGCTGCAAAATTTGCAGCTGAAGAACTGAATGACCAGTCTGTCTCGATGGCCATCAACACTGCCGCCGCGTCAGGTGGCGTTCTTATTCCGCAAAACCTGCACAGCGAGGTGATCGAACTGCTGCGCGATCGCACTATCGTTCGTAAGCTGGGCGCGCGCTCCATTCCGCTGCCGAACGGCAATATGGCGCTGCCGCGTCTGGCCGGTGGTGCGACGGCGAGCTACACCGGGGAAGGCAAGGATGCGAAAGTATCAGAAGCCCGCTTTGATGATGTGAAACTCACTGCGAAAACTATGATTGCGATGGTGCCAATCTCCAACCAGCTGATTGGTCGTGCTGGCTACAACGTAGAGCAGCTGGTCCTGCAGGATATTCTGACCGCGATTTCTGTTCGTGAAGATAAAGCCTTTATGCGCGATGACGGTACCGGTGATACGCCTGTCGGTATGAAAGCGCGGGCAACCCAATGGAACCGCCTGCTGCCGTGGGAAGCTGCTGCAGAGGTTAATCTGCAGACGATTGATACCTATCTCGACAGCATCATCCTGATGGCTATGGACGGCAACAGCAACATGATCAGCTGCGGCTGGGGTATGTCGAACCGTACCTACATGAAACTGTTCGGTCTGCGCGACGGTAACGGTAACAAGGTCTACCCGGAAATGGCGCAGGGGATCCTGAAGGGATTTCAGATTCAGCGTACCAGCGCTATCCCGGCAAACCTCGGTGACGCAGGCAAAGAGTCGGAAATTTACTTCGCTGACTTTAATGATGTGGTTATCGGTGAAGACGGCAACATGAAGGTGTCGTTCTCGCAGGAAGCCTCCTACCAGGACGGGGATGGCAATCTGGTTTCCGCGTTCTCCCGTAACCAGTCGTTGATCCGCGTGGTGACGGAGCACGATATCGGCTTCCGTCATCCGGAAGGTCTTGTTCTCGGGACAAAAGTGCTGTTTTAACCGGTCCTGCACTCTGTGCGACCCCGGTCGCACAGCGTAAAAGCACGTAATTCCCCAGGCCCGCAGCAGCGGGTTTTTTCTTTTCAGGAGCAAAACGATGACGACGAAAGCGGCAAAAGCAGCGGCAGCGGCGGCTGCAGCCGGTGATGTGAAAAAGCCGGATGAACTGACGCCGGAAAATACAGTGGACGGGGATGGCGGTCAGAATACTGCAGCGGTTTCAGGTGATACAGGTGTTGATCTGACCGGAAGTGAAACAAACGGGGCCACGGGCCTGACGGGAGCAGAAGTGGCGCGGAAAGCGGTTTTTTTCCTGGGACCCTATCATCGTTATTCACGCGGTGATACGGCCTGTTTTGATGCTCAGTACGCAGAGAAACTGGTTGAACGCCATATTGCGGTATGGCCAGAAGATGCGGAAAAGGTGCTGAGTCCCCGCAAGGGAGCCGATGACCATGATACTGACATTGGATGATGTGAAAACCCAGCTCCGTCTGGAGCCGGATTTCACGGAGCATGACGACATGCTCACTAAAATGGTGGCGGCAGCGCAGAAGAATATTGAGCGTGACTACTACTGCAAACTGGTGGGAAGCGATGACGAACTGCAGGCGCTGCCGGAAGGGGTACGCGGTTTTGTGGCGGATGAAGATATCCAGCTGGCCATGCAGTATCTGGTCGGGGATGCGTATCTGAATGGTTTCACTGGTCAGTGGCTGGAGACGGCTGCGGTCCGGCACCTTCTTTTCCCGTTGCAGGAGAACACGGTATGAGCCTGAAGCCGGAAGAAATGACCTGCCGTCTTTCGATTGGGTATATGCAATCCGGCCGGGGGCCGCTGGGCGAACATCTGCCGGAACAACTGGTCGCGATCGGGAAAGCCTGGGCGAAGCGCGAGCTGGTATCGGGCAGAAAGGTCCGCACACTGGATCAACAGCAGGTTGTTGAAACGTGTCTTTTTACCACTCATCCGAACCTGAATATTGATATCGACTGGAAAATAACGACGTCTGACCGGGTTTATACCGTTCGTAACGTCGAACGTCTTGCGGACCGCATCATCATCACAGGGGAGGCAGACGCACGTCATGATCGAGCTGGCATTAAAGACAGCACTTGAACGCCTGACCGGGCTGGATGTTTATCCTCTGCTCCTGCCTGATGAGCTGCAGGAGGGGATTACTTACCAGTGTATTTCCGATCCGGAGCTGTACGCCGGACTGTTGCGCACAGGTCTGATTGCGGGCCGCTTCCAGATAGCGATTCATCTGCTTAATGACTACACCCGCCTGTTACAGCTGGATAAGAAAATCAGCGTGGAATGGACCGCTATCGTGCATGGCCAGCTGGAGGGCTTTCCCGTGCAGAATGTGGTCCGGGGTGGAATACAGCAGAGTAAATCGGTACTGACCAGCGGCAATATTCAGTACCGGCTCGTCCGGGATTTCACCTTTCACTACCGGGACACCTCACCATGATCACTATGGATGTAAAAGGGCTGGACGAGCTGGAGCGGCAGCTTATCGCACTCGGTGAAAAGGTCGGCACGAAGGTGTTACGTGACGCGGGGCGTGAGGCGCTTAAAGTGGTTGAAGAAGACATGAAACAACATGCCGGCTTCGATGATGCGTCCTCTGCAGAGCATATGCGTGATTCCATCAAAATTCGCGCATCCACGCGGAAAGGTCGCGGAAATACGGTGGTCACCCTTCGGGTTGGCCCCAGCAAGAAGCATTACATGAAAGCGCTGGCCCAGGAGTTCGGTACGGTTAAACAGGTTGCCGATCCGTTCATCCGTCCGGCACTGGATTACAACGTCCGGCAGGTTCTGCGCATTCTGACCGTAGAAATCCGCAATGGCATTCAGAACAGGTAGCAACCGCTGCCCACTATTTAAGAGAGAATCATTATGGCTGATGAAAATAACACGCCAAAATCATCCCCTGAGTACGCAATGCTTCCTGCCGGGACGGTGGTGAAGTTCGGCGAGGTGGGGGCCGCTGTGGCGGCGCTCAAACCCCTGATTAACTGTAAGGCACTGGGCGCGACAGGTCAGACGGGAGGATTTGTCGACTGTACCACCCTGCTGGACAAGAGTAAGCAGTCGGTGTCAGACCTGCCGGAAGGGCCGGAGAAATCGCTGGGATTCATTGACGACCCGGAAAACGAAGATTTCACCGCGTTCCTCAATGCTGCAGAACAGCGTAAGACCGTTCAGTTTTATATTGAGCTGCCGAACAAACGAACGGCTTCAATGATCCTTGCGCTTTCAGGCTGGCAGATGAACGAAATCACCGCCCCTGCCAGTGAAGTTATCCAGATTACGGTGCAGGGTAAGCAAAACAACATTAAATGGGGGATCGCCGCCCCGGCGCCAGATGCCGGCGCGTAATCCGTTTCCCGTTACACACCGCCTCCGGGCGGTTCTTTTTCGTCTGAAAAACAGGATACACCATGTCTGAATTTAGCCTCTCCGCACTGAAAAATGCACTGCTCAAAACGAAATCCACGCCGACTGAAACTGAAATCTTCGGTACAAAGGTTTACCTGCGTCGGCTGACGGCGGCTGAGCTTATTGATCATGAAGATGCACTCATCGAGGCGCAGACCTCTGGCAATGCCCGCATGGCGTCTGAGCTGAGCGTACAGATTGTTATCGACAGCCTGGTTCAGCCTGACGGCTCGCCAATTAAAGCCAAAGACAAACCCACGGCGAAGGAGTTGCTGGCGGCACACGATAACGTTGTGCTTCTGGATGCCATCGACAAAGTGAAAAAACACGCCATCGGTAAGCTGGAAACCGCCGAAAAAAACTGAGTGACTCGCCCTGGCTGGAGCTGATTTTCTGGCTGGCCGACCGCTGGGGCGAGCCTGACCCGTCAAAAATTGCGACGCTTCCGGCTGACACGCTTTTCCACTGGCGTGCTTTTTTCCTCAAACAGGGCATTTTCAAAAAGCCTTCGCCAGAAGGTTCTGACAATAACCCGCCCCCTGTTAAATCACCCGCAGCAGCGAACCAGAGTCTGGATGCGCAGTGTGCGGCAGTCATGAAGGTATTAATGTAATGGGTGACGTTGCCTCTCTTGCCGTTGGGCTGCATCTGAATGCAGCGAACTTTAAATCGCAGCTGATGAGCGCCTACGGCAGCGCTGAGAGTCAGTCACGCCAGTTTAACCGCAATGCCCAGGCTGATGCGAAAAAGACGGAGGATGCCTATAAGCGTGTTTCCGCTTCGGTATCGGGGCTGGCTGGCAGGCTGGCAGGTTTTGCCGGGGCGGGATTATCGCTGGGCACTATTATCAGCACCACGCGGCACTACAGCCAGTCGTTGTCGGATTTGCAGGCCATCACTGGTGCCACCAGTGCGCAGATGAAACTGTACGATCAGGCGGCGCAGGAAATGGGCCGCACAACGGAATACAGCGCATCACAGGCCGCTGAGGCCATTAAGCTGATGGCTTCGGCAAAGCCTGAACTGCTGAGTACCTCTGCGGGGCTGACGGCGGCGACCAAAAGCGCGTTAACGCTGGCCCAGGCCGCT
Organism: Citrobacter sp. KTE30; assembly: GCF_000398825.1. NCBI lineage: Bacteria > Pseudomonadati > Pseudomonadota > Gammaproteobacteria > Enterobacterales > Enterobacteriaceae > Citrobacter > Citrobacter sp. KTE30. The sequence goes on from NZ_KB976055.1 coordinate 1,734,867, forward strand.
GGTACCACGCTTCCGGATGCCACCCGAACGCTGGCCCTGTCATTAAACCAGTTTGGCGCGGGAGCCAGTGAAGCCGACCGGTATATCAACGTGCTGGCTGCCGGCGCGAAATTTGGTTCGTCGGAGATAGCCGACACGGCTGCTGCGATTAAAAATGGCGGGGTGGCAGCGGCACAGGCTGGCGTGGGTTTTGAAACCCTCAATGCCGCCATACAGGTACTGGCGGAGCGCGAGGTGAAAGGCGGCGAGGCCGGGACTGCGCTGCGTAACGTGATCCTGAATCTGGAGAAGGGAACCGATAAAACCCTGAAGCCTTCTGTTGTCGGGCTGAGTCAGGCGCTGGAGAACCTGGCCGGGAAAAACCTGTCAACAAAGCAGGCCGTGAAGCTGTTCGGGGTGGAAAACCTCAGCGCGGCATCCATCCTTGTGCAGAACCGCGAAAAGGTGGAGTCGCTGACCGCCGCCCTGACCGGTACGCAGACCGCGCATGAGCAGGCTGAAATCAGGGTAAATAATCTCAACGGCGATCTCCTCAGCCTGACTTCAGCTTTTGAAGGTCTGATTATTAAGGTGGGACAGAGCGGAAACGGCCCGCTGCGCAGTGGTGTTCAGACCGTTACCGATGCCATTAATGGCCTGACGGATAATTTCAATACAGTAGCCAACGTTGCGCTGTATACGCTGATTCCTGTTCTGGCGACAAAACTGACGGCAGGTATCAGGGGGAACATCGGTGCCTGGGTTGAGCAGCAGCAGGCAGTCAGGGCCAGCGCGATGGCGCAGGCCGAAATGGCGCGAAAAACGCTGGAAAGTACCGCCGCCACGCTGGCACAGAATAACGCAGAATTCGGGCGTTATCGGGAAATGGAGAAGTCAGCAAGACTTCATAATCTGAATGTCAGCTATCAGAGCGAATTTAACCGCTTAATCCGGCAGGAAACCGAGCAGACACTGCTCTCCACCCAGGCAAAGAGCCAGCTGAATGCAGCCAATAAACAGCTTTCCGTTTCAGCCCGCGCAGCCTCTGCAGCGGTAGGTATGGCCAGAGGGGCGCTGGCACTGGTGGGCGGTCCTGTGGGCGCAGCGATGCTGGCCGGTTCGGCGCTGCTCTATTTCCATAATCAGGCAAAGAATGCCCGTCAGTCAGCGATTGACCTGAAAAATGCTGTCGTTGAAACGAATGAAGAACTTAAAAAACTGTCGCTTAACCAGCTCAACGTGAAGCAACTGGACATTGATGAACAGTTTGAGAATCAGGTTATTCAGCGAAATAAACTGATTAAAGAAATTCAGGATGCGGACAGTCGTATTGATGGGTTGAGCGGCTTCGACCCGTTCGGACAGCTTAAAGGCGTAAAGAACGATAAAACCCGCTACAAAGGGGATCTGGATGCCGTTGAACAAGGGTTAAAACTCCTCAAGGAGCGGCAAAAAATTGTCAAAGAGGCCATAGAACAGGCTAAATCAGGGAAAACTGATCCCACACCTAAGCCGGATAAACCGGGGAATGAAACAGGGAGCGATAAACCCGATACCCCCTGGACCGGGGAAGGCGGGGATACTGGTAAGGGGCAAAAGGCGAAGGTTAACCAGTATGAGCAACTGCGGCGTGAAATTGAAGCGGCGCATGCCTCAAGTCTCGGACGTATCAACCTGCAGGAGCAGGAAAGCGCCAGAAAACTCCTTGAAGCCGCCCGCGCGGACGGAGCCAGTGAAGCTGATATTCAGAAGACGCTGCTGCTGAATGCTGAAAATTATCAGAAACAGCGCCTCGAACTGGCAGAACAGTATGCGCCGGTCAGAGCCTCTCTGACGAAAGAGCGCGAAGCGAGTCAGGAGCTGAAATCACTCCTGAATGCCCGTCTTCTGGATGAAAAGGAATACCAGACGGCCAGAATTACGCTGGCGCAAAGTACGGCCCGCGAACTGTTACAGGCACAGGCAGCGGCAATGTCTGCCCCTCTGATTGATATCGCCGGCACGGTTGATCCTCTTGTTGAATTGCGTAATCAGCTGACTGAACGTCAGTCACTGCTGCAGGCTTTTTACCAGAACGATGCGATCAACAAAGAGCAGTACGAACTGCTAAAGCAAAAGGCTGACAAGGATTCTGCGGATGCGCAGTACCAGACAGCGGTTGAGCTGTATAAGTCGCAGGGAAACCTGAACAGCCTCGCTATTGGCATGTTAGAGACCACCCAGGAGCGTTCCTCCAACATGCTGACGGGCATGCTGGTAAACACCCAGACACTCCGGGACGGGATGATTGGGTTATTTGCCTCCCTGACTCAGTCGGTGATTAAAAACCTTGTCGATATGGCGGCGCAGGCGCTGATTACCAACACAATTCTGAAATCCATTACGGGTATCGGCGGCAGTCTTTTTGGCGGCGCAGCTACCGCGAGTACTGGCACGGCCATCAGCAGTTTTGGCAGCAGTTTTAGCTTTAATGCGAAAGGCGGTGTCTATGATTCGCCCTCATTAAGTGCCTACAGCAACGGTATCTATGACAGCCCGACCCTGTTTGCTTTTGCAAAGGGAGCAGGCGTGTTTGGTGAAGCTGGTCCGGAAGCCATTATGCCTCTGGCGAAAACGACTGACGGTACGCTGGGTGTCAGGGCGCTGGGTGACCCGGGTTCCTCTGGTGGTGGTATGAATGGGGGGATTGCTTATTCACCTGTGTATCACATTGCCATTCAGAATGACGGGCAAAACGGGGAGATAGGGCCGCAGGCATCACAGATGCTGGTTAAGATGATCGATACGCGTGTCATGAGCATCCTGAGAACTCAGGGCCGCGATGGCGGCATGCTGGCGGGAGGATAAGTGAAAACCTTTCATTGGGCACCCAGGGAGGGGATGCAGTCGTCTGTTTCCCCTTCGGTGACAACTATTAAATTTGGGGATGGCTATGAGCAACGTCGCCCGACCGGACTCAACCATCAGTTAATTAACTTCCAGCCTGTTTTCCGTATCACGTCGGACAATTCCCGCACCGCACTTGAAGCGTTTCTGGTCGAGCACGGGGGATATAAAGCCTTTCTGTGGCGACCGCCAAAATACAACCGCACGATTAAAGTTGTCTGCCGGGAATGGTCTGTTACGGACAACGTCACGTATTCTGATTTCAGCTGTAAATTTGAGCAGGTTATTGCTTAAGGATCCTTATGCAGGATATTCCTCAGAACACCCTCAACGAAACCACGAAAACCGGGCAGTCTGCCCGCATTAATTTGTGGGAAATCGACCTGACGGCCTTTGGTGGCCAGCGTTACTACTTTTCAAATGAAGCGAACGAGAAGGGCGAGCCGGTCACCTGGCAGGGCCGGAAGTATGAGGTTTACCCGATACAGGGAACCGGATTCGACCTGGTGGGGAAAGGAACTTCCGCCCGCCCGACGCTGGCAGTGTCGAACCTGTTTGGCATGGTTACGGGACTTGCGGCAGATATGCAGAGCCTCGTCGGTGCCACGGTGGTAAGGCATGTTGTATACGCCCGTTTTCTCGATGCGGTGAACTTTACAGGCGGCAACCCGGAGGCCGATCCGGAACAGGAAGTGGTCAGTCGCTGGAAGGTAGAACAGTTATCCGAACTGAAAGCCACCACGGCGACTTTTGTGCTGGCCACACCGACCGAAACGGACGGCAGCGTGTTTCCGGCGCGGATCATGCTGGCTGATGTCTGCAGCTGGACCTACCGTTCTGATGAGTGTGGCTATGCCGGTCCGCCTGTGGCGGATGAGTTTGACAAACCCACGGCAGACCCGGCAAAAGATGCCTGCAGTAAATGCCGTACTGGCTGCGAGCTGCGTAATAACCTGCCGCGCATTGGCTGTTTCCTCTCCATTAACCGTCTTTCCTGATGGATATACCCATGAAAAAAACTATCCTGGCGCATGCTGCTGCGTGTGCGCCTGCTGAATCGTGCGGCTGGGTGGTGAACACGACTGCCGGGGAGCGGTATTTTCCCTGCCAGAATCTTTCCGCTGAACCGACCCTGTATTTCCGTATGGATCCGGCAGATTACCTCCAGGCGCAGGCGGCGGGCGATGTGGTGGCCCTGGTACACAGCCATCCCGATGGCCTGCCGTTCCTCAGCGATGTTGATCGCCGCCTGCAGGTGCAAAGTGGCCTGCCGTGGTGGCTGGTCTGCGATGACCGGATATACAAATTTCGCTGCATGCCTTTTCTCACCGGGCGGGCATTTGAGCATGGCGTGACGGACTGTTACACCCTGTTCCGCGATGCGTACCATCTGGCGGGTATTGAGATGCCGGATTTTGCGCGGGGGGAGGACTGGTGGAAGCAGGGAGATAATCTCTATCTGGATAATCTGGAGGCGACCGGTTTTTACCGCGTGAATGCCGCAGAGGCACAGCCCGGAGACATTCTGATTTGTTGTTTTGGTTCATCGGTTGCCAACCATGCCGCGATTTACTGCGGCGACGGCGAACTGTTGCACCATATTCCTGACCAGCTCAGTAAACGCGAGAGGTATTCTGAAAAATGGCAACGCCGCACACACTCGATATGGCGACACCGGGCATGGCACGAGTCTGCCTTCACGGGGATTTACAACGATTTGGTCGCCGCTTCAGCCTCAGTATAAAAACGGGGGCCGAGGCCATTTACGCGCTGGCCATGCAGATACCGGGCTTCCGGCAAAAAATGAATGATGGCTGGTATCAGATACGCATCGCCGGTCAGGATGTGGATGAAACCAGCGTGTCAGCCCGTCTGCATGAACCGCTGCCGGACGGGGCCATTATTCATATTGTCCCGCGTATGGCAGGGGCAAAATCCGGTGGCCTGTTTCAGGTCGTGCTGGGTGCTGTGGCAATAGGTGCGTCCTTTTTTACGGCAGGCGCTTCAATGGCAGCCTGGGGGGCTGCGTTATCTGCCGGTGGTATTTCGGTATCCTCAGTTCTGTTTTCTATGGGGGCAGCCATGATGCTGGGTGGTGTGGCGCAGATGCTGACGCCGCAGGCAAAAATCCCCTCGTCCCGGCAGACCGATAACGGCAAACAGAACACTTATTTTTCGTCACTGGACAACATGGTGGCGCAGGGGAATGCCCTGCCGGTGTTGTACGGTGAAATGCTGGTCGGCTCCCGCACGATCTCCCAGGAAATCAGCACACGGGATGAAGGTGGCGGCGGGCAGGTGGTGATCATCGGTCGCTGACATTATTGCAGCATATTTATATTTGCACAGAACCGCCTCCGGGCGGTTTTTTCGTTTCAGAGGGAACAGATTATGGGTAAGGGTGGTGGCAGCAGTAAAACGCCGCATGAGGCTCCTGACGACCTGAAATCCAGCCAGATGCTGACCGTTGTTGATGCCATCTGCGAGGGACCGATTGAAGGTCCGGTGGACGGGCTGAAGAGTGTCAGAATTAACAAAACGCCGGTCCTCGACAGCGACGGTAATGCGATGGTTCACGGTGTCACTGTGGTTTACCGCGTGGGGGAGGATGAGCAGACCGCGATGGAGGGGTTCGAAGACTCCGGCGCTGAAACCCTGCTGGGCGTGGAGGTGAAGAAGTCAGAGCCGGTGACCCGCACCATTACCACTAAAACGCTGGACCGCCTGCGCTTTACCTTTGGTGTGCAGTCGCTGGTGAGTACCAGTACCAAAGGCGACCGTAACCCTTCCAGCGTACAGATGCTGATCCAGTTTCGCCGGGATGGCCAGTGGCAGGTGGAACGGGATATCACCATTACGGGGAAAACGACCACGCAGTTTCTGGCGTCCGTGGTGATTGATAATTTGCCGCCGCGCCCGTTTGAAGTCCGCATGCTGCGTCTCACCGATGACAGCACGTCAGACCTGCTGCAGAACAAAACGGTATGGTCGGGTTATACCGAAATCATCGATGTGAAACAGCGCTACCCGAACACCGCCGTTATCGGGGTAAAAGTGGACGCGGAGCAGTTTGGCAGCCAGCAGGTCACGCGAAACTATCTCCTGCGCGGGCGTATCGTACAGGTGCCGTCGAATTATGATCCGGTAAAACGGACGTATTCCGGGCTGTGGGACGGGACGTTTAAACCCGCCTGGACAGACAATCCGGCCTGGTGTGTGCTGGATATGCTGACCCACCCGCGCTATGGCATGGGAAGTCGCATTGGTGTTGCCGATGTGGACAAGTGGGCGCTGTACGCCATCGCGCAATATTGTGATCAGTCCGTGCCGGATGGCTTCGGCGGGACAGAGCCGCGCATCACCTGCAATGCGTATCTGACGGACCAGCGTAAGGCGTGGGACGTGCTGGGGGATTTCTGTTCCCTGATGCGCTGCATGCCGGTCTGGAACGGGAGTACCCTGACGTTTGTGCAGGACCGCCCCGCCGATAAAGTCTGGACCTATACGCAGAGTAATGTGGTGATGCCTGCTGACGGTGCGCCGTTCGTCTACAGCTTCAGCGCCCTGAAAGAGCGTCATAATGCTGCCGAGGTCCGTTACACCGACCCGGACAACGGCTGGGAAACATCCACCGAACTGGTGGAAAACGATGCTGCCATCCGGCGCTACGGTCGCAACGTGCTGAAGATGGATGCCTTCGCCTGTACCAGCCGGGGGCAGGCGCACCGCGCCGGACTGTGGGCTATCACCACCGAATTGCTGGAAACGCAGACGGTGGATTTTTCCGTAGGGGCTGAGGGGCTGCGACATGTACCCGGCGATATCATTGAGGTCTGCGACAGTGATTATGCCGGTGTGACCGTGGGCGGACGCGTCCTGTCGGTCGACAGCCTGTCCCGGACGCTTACTCTGGACCGTGAGGTGGAGATACCGGCAGGCGGCAATGTGGTGCTGAACCTGGTGGGCAGCGATGGCCAGCCTGTTACCGTCGCGGTCACCGCGCATCCCGCCCCGGACCGCGTGACTGTCAGCCAGTTACCCGAGGGGGTGGCGGCGTACAGCGTGTGGGGGCTGAAACTGCCGACCCTGCGCCAGCGCCTGTTTCGCTGCGTGGCTATACGGGAGAACGATGACGGGACGTATGCCATCACCGCCGTGCAGCATGTTCCGGAGAAAGAGAGCATCGTGGACAACGGGGCGAAGTTTGATCCGTTGCCCGGAACCAGTATCACGAACACACCGCCCGCCGTGCAGCATCTCACCACGGAGATTCTGGCAGAGGACGGGCAGTATCAGGCGCGGGCGCGCTGGGATACGCCGCGCGTGGTGAAAGGCGTTAACTTCTCCCTGCGCCTGACGGTGAAAGCGGAAGATAACAGCGACCGCCTGGCCAGCAGCCTGACTCTGAGCGAAACGGAGCACACCTTCCGCAACTTGTCTCCGGGACGTTACACCCTTACCGTCCGGGCAGTGAACAGCCAGGGCCAGCAGGGCGACCCCGCCAGCACGGATTTCAGCATCGCTGCGCCGGCTGTACCGTCTTATGTTGAGCTGACCCCCGGCTATTTCCAGATAACCGCCACCCCGCGCCAGGCGGTATACGACCCTACGGTGCAGTATGAGTTCTGGTTTACGGATACGCAGATTGCCGATATCCGCCAGGTGGAAACCGATGCGCGTTATCTCGGCACGGCGCTGTACTGGATTGCGGCCAGCAGCGGTATCAAACCCGGCAAGGATTATTACTTCTATATCCGGGCTGTGAACCAGGTCGGGAAATCGGCGTTCGTGGAGGCTAAAGGCCAGGCCAGCAATGATGCGGCGGGCTACCTGGATTTCTTCAAAGGGGAAATCACCGAAAGCCACCTTGGGAAAGAACTGCTGGAGAAGGTGGAGCTGACGGAAGACAACGCCAGCCGGCTGGATGAGTTTTCGAAAGAATGGCAGGACGCGAACGGCAAATGGAATGCCATGTGGGGCGTGAAGATAGAGCAGACCAAAGACGGGAAGCACTATGTGGCTGGTCTGGGCCTGAGTATGGAAGACACGGAAGAGGGAAAGGTGAGCCAGTTTCTGGTAGCCGCTGACCGTATCGCGTTTATCAATCCGGCGATTGGCAATGAAACTCCCGCCTTCGTGATGCAGGGTGATCAGATATTTATGAACGAGGTATTCCTCAAATATCTGACAGCGCCGAGTATCACCAGCGGCGGAAACCCGCCGACCTTTACGCTGACGCCTGACGGCAGGCTGACTGCCCGTAATGCGGATATCAGCGGACATATCAGCGCGAACTCTGGCGCTCTCAACAATGTGACGATTGAGGAAAACTGCACCATCAAGGGGACGCTCCGGGCCGAGCGTATTCTTGGGGACATTGTTAAGGCTGCGGGCAGGGAGTTTCCTTACTTCGTAATATCCAATACCGGTGAAAAACGATACGCCAACGGTACGCTGACGGTCGTGATTGACGATGACCAGTCTTTTGACCGACAGGTTTCCATTCCAGCGATTACCTTTCAGGGCGCAGCGTATGACAGCCAGACCAGTAACGACGTATGGGATGCCTGTACGCTGATTGTCAGGAAAAACGGGGTGGAGATATACAACCAGACAAGCATAGGTGTACCGGCCGTTTTTTCGCGAACACTGGATATGCCTGCCAGGAGCGGAAGGATGACGCTGAGTTTCAGCGTCAGTACTCGCGGCAACGGCAGCGGCTGGCCATATTCCAGAATCAGTGACCTGCTGGTTATTGTGACGAAAAAGTCATCAGCCGGGATAACAATAAGCTAATAACAGAAACCGCCTCCGGGCGGTTTTTTTATGGAGGTACTATGCCGGTACTTATATCAGGCATTCTCAGAGATGGTGCGGGAAAACCCGTACAGGACTGCACCATTCAGCTGAGTGCCAGGAAAACCAGCCCGACCGTTGTGGTTGAGGTGACCTCATCCTCTGTTACGGATGCGAATGGCCATTACAGCATTGAGGCTGAACCGGGTTATTACAGTGTGTCACTGCTGCGGGAAGGTTTTCCTCCCTCCGTGGCCGGTGATATTTATGTGGTCCCGACCGATGCGCCGGATACCCTGAATGCGTTTCTCGATGCGCCGAAGGACGCGGACCTGCGTCCGGAGGTGATGAAACGCTTTGAGGAAATGGTAAACCGCGTAGTGGATTTGAGCGGTGCAACAGAGAAGGATCGAGAACGCGCCGAACAGGCCGCACAGTCAGCGGAACAAAGTAAGGATTCAGCGGTATTGTCTGCAACGGCATCGGCAGAGTCACAGCGCCAGGCGGCACTCTCTGCAGATGCTGCTGATGCGTCAGCCCGCTCAGCTGCCGATAATGCCCGACAGACAGCACAGGATGTTCTGGCCAGTGCAGCGGATGCTGATAGTGCGGCAAAGTCTGCACAGACAGCGACGGAGCAGGCCGGTCAGGCTAAAACCGCCGCTGATACGGCACAGAAAGCGCAGGAGGAAGCGGGAGTTTCGGCACAGTCTGCTGCGGGAAGTGCCGAAAGTGCAGCTGCGTCTGCACAAACAGCGGGTGAGCATGCCGGCAATGCAGCCGCATCTGAAACCTCAGCGCGTGAAAGCGCCTTCACGGCCACGCAGGCTGCAGAACAGGGTAATAACAGCGCGGCAGCTGCAGCGCTAAGTGAACAGCATGCCAGAGAGTCCGGCGAAAAGGCTGCTAAATCAGAGGCTGCGGCATCAGCCAGTGCTAAATCGGCATCTTCAAGTGAAGCATCAGCCCTGCAGTCAGCCGAAACGGCTGAGAATCAGAAAAATGCAGCCACTGAGAGTGCCAACCGCGCAGAACAGGCCAGAGATGATGCACTGACCTCCCGGAACGAGGCAGTACAAGCCGCTGAAACAGCAGCGGCAGACGCGGCAGATAAAGCTGCAGGCAAGGTTTCGGAGCAACTGAAAGCTGCTGTAGCCGATGATACTCAGCGCGCAGAAGCCGCGATGGCTGGCGCTAAAAGAGCAGCTGAAGCCTCACAGGGATACCGTGATGAAGCGCGGGATATTGCTGAAGGTCTGAAGCTGGGAGATGCCAGCACAACGCAGAAAGGGATTGTGAAGTTAAGCAGCGATGACGACAGCGACAGTGAAGCCCTTGCAGCGACACCGAAAGCCGTTAAAAAAGTCAAAGACCTGACGAACCTGAAAGCTCCGCTGGACAGTCCTGAACTGACGGGAACGCCAACCACTCCCACTCCACCACTGACTATTAACAACCAACAAATTGTTAATGCTGAGTTTGTTCACGCAGCCGTTGCAGCGTTAGTTGGTTCATCTCCTGAAGCTCTGGACACCCTGGCTGAGTTAGCGCAGGCATTAGGCAATGATCCCAACTTTGCAACCACGATGCTCAATGCATTGGCGGGTAAACAACCGCTTGATGGTACGTTGACAAATTTGAGTGGAAAGGACGTTCCCGGGCTTATCCAATACCTTGGTTTAGTGGAAACGATAAAACTTGCTGCCGGAGCGCTGCCAACAACAGGAGGTAATTTACTTGGGCAGCTTGCTTTTTTGTTTCCAGCGACCAGAGCGGAAGCCAACTGCCTAATAGCGAACGGTGACGCTAACGGTATTCTGGCTTGCCAGTATGGTTATTATCAGGACAGATTTGACCTTCATTTTTATGACGAAAAAGGTGCATGGGAATCAAATCCATTAGCCATAGGGCGTAATGGAAATATGACAGTCGTTGGTAATTTGTCGGGGCGTGCTGTTTTTGAAGGTGGCGTACGGGTTTATTCACCAAATAATCCCCCTCCTGACTCCTACCCTGTAGGTGCGCCAATTCCCTGGCCTTCAGAAACTCCACCTGCTAACCATGCGATTATGCAGGGACAACCATTTGATAAGTCTGCCTATCCACTACTGGCTATAGCTTATCCTTCTGGGATTATCCCTGATATGCGTGGTCAGACAATTAAGGGAAATCCAACAGGTAGAGGGGTATTAACACAGGAGCAGGATGGTATTAAGTGGCACGATCACGGTGCAACGATCGCAAGTACCGACCTCGGAAGCAGGGATACAACCGGATTTGACTATGGCACCAAATCGGTATCAGTTTTTGACTATGGTACTAAATCAACAACTGGCGCGGGGGCTCACAACCACCCTATATCCGGGAGAACGCAGTTTGGTCAGGCGGGGGATGTTGTTGCCATGTCCAATACTGGCTCTGACAGAACAAACTGGGGGGCTGTTGGTGGGGTCGGTGACCACGCTCATGCTGTCGGAATTGGTGCGCATGATCACGTAGTGGGGATTGGAGCACATGCTCACTCTGTTTACATTGGCGCACACAGCCATGGTGTGACGGTTTCACCATCTGGTCAGGCTGAAAATACTGTAAAAAATACTGCATTCAATTATTTAGTGAGGCTTGCATAATGGCTTTTAAAATGATCGATACCAACCGCGTTATTACTATTTACAACCTTTCATCAGCAACGAATGAGTTTATTGGTAAGGGGGATGGGTTTATTCCTGCTAATACAGGATTACCCGCATACAGTACCGATATTGAGCCGCCTCTAGCGAAAGATGGTTTTGTCGCTGTGTTTGATTTTGAGTCAGAAAAATGGTCACTTGTTGAAGACCATCGAGGGAAAACGGTCTACGACATTCATACTGGGGAAGCGATCACAGTTAACCAGTTAGGTAAGCTGCCTGACGATGTAGTTTCCGTTGCGCCCGAAGGACATTTTTTGAAATGGGACGGAAGAAAATGGGTTCATGACACTGAAGCGGAAAAAATGGCACAGATTACGCAGGCGACACAGCAAAAAGAAAGCCTTCTTGCTCTGGCAGCTTCAAAAATCGCACCTTTACAGGACGCAGTTGATCTGGATATTGCAACTGAAGCGGAATCGGCACTTTTACTGGCATGGAAAAAATTCCGTGTCTTGCTTAATCGAGTAGACACCTCAAAGCCTGAATGGCCTCCGCTCCCAGATAGTGTGGCCAGTTGATAAGGCGCCATCGCGTCGTCGTATGCAAGAACGGGCGACGGCGAACTGGCGAATGTTTGATAGTGTGAGTATTGAATGATTGACCGTCCGTTTTGAGCGAGGTGTGAAGTTCATAATCCAGCAAATGTCAATTATGTGAGTAAAATGCCGCAACTGAGTGCGGCATTTTGATAGTCAGCGAACCAAGTGTAGGAAGTGCAGGTGTTTTTCATACTGGTCTAGGATGTCATTTATGAGCTGCTCCTGATTCCAGCCCATCACATCGTAATTTTGCCCACCTTCTTTCAAATACACTTCAGCCCGGTAGTATCTGTGCTGCTCTGCCTGTTGTTCATCGTTCTCGATTGCCGCTAGAGCGAAAGTTGGAGAGTTATAACCACGCAGCCTGACTTCATATATAAAATTTAGTTCATTACCCAGATCTACCTCAAGTCGAATGCGCTCATTTGAAGCGTCGCTGATATGACTTAACGTTCCCTGCTTATTGAGCTCATCCTGAACCAGCACCATCGCTGGTTTGATTACCTCCTCCATAAAGCGTTTAACTAGCGATCGTTTTGGCAGGTACGCAATGTTCCGCAGTCTTCGCTGCCAGGGGATAGGGTTGCGAGCTGCAGTAGGGGCAATAGTAGCCATGCTTAAACTCTCGCGTTTGGTTAAATCGCGACGTAGCGCCTTGAGAAGTCCATAAATGGCAACAAGCAGGATCATAGAAAACGGCAATGCACTGGCAATGGTGACGGTTTGCAGTGCGCTCAGTCCACCTGCGACTAGAAGCGCAATGGCCACAATCCCCATCAATGATGCCCAGAAAATGCGTTGCCAGACAGGAGTGTTAGCCACACCACCTGACGCCAGCGTGTCGACCACCATCGCTCCCGAGTCAGCCGAAGTCACAAAAAAGACAATGACCATCGCCATGGCAATGAATGACAGTACTGACGAGAACGGAAAATGCTCGAGGAAATTAAACAGCGCCAGAGCAACATCCTGTTGAACGGTATTCGCGAGATCTGTGGCTCCCTGATTCATTATCAGATAAATTGCGCTGTTTCCGAATACGGTCATCCACATTAACGTAAAGCCCGCAGGAACGAACAGAACTCCGGTGACGAACTCGCGGATAGTTCTGCCACGTGAGACGCGTGCAATAAACATCCCTACAAAGGGTGACCATGATAACCACCATCCCCAGTACAACAGGGTCCAGCCCCCTAGCCAATTGCTGGATTTAGGCTCGTAGGCATAAAGGTTGAAGGTCTTACTCACCAGTTCAGAAAGATAGCCTCCCGTATTTTCTACAAAGGATTTCAGTAGTAGTACCGTTGGCCCCAAGAACAGCACCAGTGCGAGCAACAGAACTGCAAGGCTAAGATTAAGTTCAGACAAAATGCGTATACCTTTATCCAGCCCGGAGACAACTGAAATGGTTGCTAACCCCGTAATAACCACAATCAAAATGACCTGCACCGTTTCATTAATAGGCACACCAAAAAGATGGTTCAGGCCGGCATTCACCTGTAAAACACCATAGCCTAAAGAGGTTGCCACTCCAAAAACCGTACCGATAACGGCAAAAATATCAACAGCATGACCTATCGGACCATAAATTCTTTCGCCAATGATGGGATACAGTGCTGAGCGCAGAGTAAGTGGCAAACCGTGACGATAACTAAAAAAGGCCAGAATGAGCGCCACAATGGCATAGATTGCCCAAGCGTGAAGCCCCCAGTGGAAAAACGTAAGCCGCATTGCCTCTTTGGCCGCAGTGATTGTCTCAGGTGTACCGACTGGCGGGGAAAGATAGTGCATGACTGGCTCGGCCACGCCGAAAAACATCAGGCCTATCCCCATACCGGCAGAAAACAACATGGCAAACCAGGAATGGTAGCTAAAATCCGGCTGGGCGTGGTCGGGCCCAAGTTTTATATCGCCATAACGTGACAGTCCCAGAAACGTTACACTAAGCAATATGAGGGCAACGGCTAGGATATAAAACCAACTGGCATTTGCGAATATTTGTTGCTGCAAGATTTTAAAATTTTTGTCAGCTACGTCAGGAAAGAGCGCGGCAAAGGCGACAAGAAGGAAAATTAACAAAGCAGATGTGTAGAATACCGCTTTGTTAATCTGGCTTTTGGACTTCTCTGGGATGGTATTGTTTTCACTCATAGATTTGCATTCCGTTAACTCATAAACCACTCCAAGAATGAGGAGTAACTTGTGTCAGGTTAGCAAATTTGAGTCGAATGTGCTGTTCGGTTCACCTGCTATATTGCGATAATGAACAGAAAGCTATGCCCGTTCAGAAGAGAAAATTACTTAAATGTATAATTATCTCAAATAGTTATTATTGTAAATGGAGTGTATTGATAAATTAAATGTTATTATGAATGATTGCGTGCTTCTGCCTCGAGTTCAATAATTCTGAGGCAGAGCTCCTCAATCAGACGTGGTGTGAAAGTTTTAGTAAAACGAGATATAACATCAATTTCACTCTGATTCATAAACTTAACGGGCGTGTCATAAGCATTTCCGGCCATTCGGCTCAGTACCAGTAGTTCATCAATCAACATTGACTTACTCACCTAATTACCTCTAGTTCTGTTTGAATATATTTATCAAATATAGTTAGTAGGTGAACTATATTACAATCTGCACAAAAAAATAATAGATAAATTATGTCCTCGCTTGGCTGCGAATTCAATCGATGGATGCAACTGGAGTAACGGTCTGCTAAAAGCGAACATAGGAAGTTTTTCCGGCTCCATTTCCATTACTGCGGTGTAAAGTTCCGATTATGGGGTGATGAGTCTCCACGCTAGCTCATCCTTGTCATTAACCATTTCGCCATAAATCATTTACAATACCTCACCAGTTGGGGGGAAGCATGTCCGGGCACTATTACCATCGCATTTATCATAAACAGATCGCGGCATGGCTCGCACTGTTTGCTATTGCACTGATTATTGTTGCCCCGCTGATCTCTGTATCCCTGCAAAAAGTCACGATGCAGATGATGCCTGGCGTGATGCATCATCATATGCCGATGATGGATGAACATCATGTTGGCCATAAACCGATACAAATGCCGGAAGATCACGCAGAAGCCTGTGGCTATTGTGTGTTACTGGTTCATGTTCCAGGGTTGCTGTCAGCACCGGCTTTACTGATTTGTGCACAGATGTTGCACCTGCGTCTTCAAACTCCCCGGTCTGTTATTCAGGAAAAGTTTTTCTTCCCTTGGCTTTATCCCCATACCCGCGCACCACCGCAGAAAACAACTTTTACCTACTTAATACACAAAAATGGGCGTTTTAACGCCAATAGTTCCCTTTGCTGTTTATAAGGAAAAGTATGACAACCTGCACCCATCACCGCGCAGCCTGGATAAACCTTTTGCGCCGTCTTCATTTTGCTGTTGGCCTGTTTGTCGGCCCCTTTATTTTTGTGGCTGCACTTACAGGTACACTTTATGTAGCCACGCCACAACTAGAAAACCTGATTTATCACGATGCATTAACGGCAGTAACAGGCGCTCAACCACACTCGCTTGCAGAGCAAATCGCTGTTGCTGAGCAGATTGTGGGAGAACAAATGCCATTATTCGCAGTACGCCCCGCATTGATGTCGGGTACCACGACGCGGGTGATGTTCAGAGATCCGACTCTTGGCGAATCTGAAAGCCGGGCGATTTTCATCGATCCAGCTACGCTCGCTGTGAAAGGGGATATGACAGTCTACGGAACCAGCGGTATTTTGCCGCTACGTCAGTGGATTGATTATGCTCACCGATCGCTACTTTTGGGGAAAACAGGTCGACTCTACAGCGAACTGGCCGCATCCTGGATGTGGTTCGCCGCCTGTGGAGGGATTGTACTTTGGTTTTATACCCGTCCCAAACGCCGCATTAACAATCGAGTGCAGAATACGCGTCGCTGGCACGTATCGTTTGGCTGGTTGTTGTTGGTGGGGATGCTTCTTTTTTCTGTGACTGGTCTGACCTGGTCGCAATGGGCGGGCGGAAATGTGGATAAGTTGCGGGCTGCTTTCAACTGGCTCACGCCACAGGTAAACACGCACCTCAGTGGTGCGGAAATGGTCCTCGATCCGCATGCGGAACATCATGCAGGGATGAGCATGCCAATGGCTATGGAGATGCCCATGGAACTGGGGCAATTTGATGACGTTCTCCACCTGGCGCAGCAATCCGGTATTGATGCCAATAAGCTCGAAATCAGGCCAGCAAAGAGCGCCGATAAAGCTTGGACGGTGACTGAGATTGATCGTGGATGGCCCACTCAGGTGGATGCTGTGGCAATCGATGCAGCAAACATGCGGGTTGTGGATCACACCCGATTTGCTGATTTTCCTCTTATGGCGAAACTGACTCGATGGGGCGTCGATTTTCATATGGGATTATTGTTTGGACTGGTTAACCAGATCATGCTGATTATTTTTGGTCTGACATTATGCCTGATGATCTTAATGGGTTATCGCCTGTGGTGGATCCGTCGACCTGCTCCTGCAAGATACAATCCGTTGCTGACGTTCACCCAGAGTTGGTGTGATTTGTTGCTTACTGGCCGGGTTATCACACTGGTTACTGCAGTGTTGCTGGGTATCGCCATGCCGGTACTTGGTGTAAGCCTGCTGTTGTTCGTAGTGGTCGATGTACTACGGTGGGGGATGGCAAACATAGCCATCTCAACCAACCAAGCTGACTAACTAAGTAACAAGTAACTCTTTTTAGGAGAACCAGAAGCGGAAATTGATAACTTCCGCTTCTGGCACAGAGTGGACTCTCAGGTTAAGTTTGGATCCGTGCTATAAGATTGCCACCTCAGGTCTGAGCTAATATTACTCAAGCAATATGATGGTTCAAGGCGTTTAAACTGAAACCAGCCATATATCCGCCTCTTCAAACATTTCCTGAATAGTACGGCTTATCTGTTCCTTCTCATGCTTACTGGTGTCAGTATTGATCGCCGGCAGTGTCATCATCGGTTTAACACAAGGCATATGATTGATGACTTAGCGCACAGGGAATGCTGGGAGGACAGCATTTTGTAACACTCGGCCGGCATCTGAAGAGAAGGTTAATGTTTCCCCCACAGTCTGTGTTTCAACAATTCGTCCTTCATCCATTACCATAACCCGATGACAAAAGCGTTCCACAAGGCGCAAATCGTGGGTGATAAATAGACAAGCAGTACCAAACTGCTTTTGAAGTTTTTTGAGCAGACGAATCACCCCTGCCTGCAGCACTAAATCGAGATTTGAAACCGCTTCATCTAAAATTAAGAGCTTAGGTTCGACACTCAATGCCCGGGCAAGGCAGACGCGTTGCAACTGTCCGCCGCTAAGTTGTGGCGGCCGTTTATCAAGTATACTGTCATCCAGATCTACCGCGCTGAGCATTTCACTGGCACGGGCGAGTTGTTCTGACTTACTGAGTGATAACAGGTGACACATAGGTTCACGTAATATTTCACGTACGGTTTTGCGAGGGTTCACTGCGCTAACCGAGTCCTGAAACACCATCTGTATTTCGCGGCGAAAGGCTTTTTGCTTTGTACGATTGAGCCGTGAGAGAGGTTCCCCCTGCCAACTGACGTAACCCTGTGTAGGAAATTCCAGCCCGACGAGCAGACGTGCCAGCGTGCTTTTCCCGCAACCACTTCGCCCCAGTAAAGCAACTGTTTCCCCGCTTCTCAGCGTTAACGAAACATCCTTCAGTACAGACTGAAGTTGATTTTTGCCGCTCGCATTCGCATGTTTGTAATGATGTGAAATATCGGTGACAGTCAATAGTGTCATAAGGCTAACTCCAGGCCATACAAAGCCAAATGTGCCGATACCAGATTACGTGTGACGTTATGCTTAGGGGCGTTAAACACCGTTTTGACGTCGCTATATTCGACAATATTGCCGTGGTCCATAACCGCAACCTCGTCAGCCAGACGCGCCACGACCCCCATATCATGGGTGACCAGCAACATCCCTGGTGCCCTGGTTTGCATTATGTTACCAAGCAGGTCAAGGATGCGCGCTTGTGCAACCACATCAAGATCGGTTGTTGGCTCATCCGCAACAATAAATGAGGCATCACATAGTACAGCCATTGCTATCATCATTCGCTGTAGCATTCCCCCACTCATTTCAAAGGGATAAAGTCTGAGTACTCGAGCTGCATCCTCTAATCCTACGGCCTTCAGTGTAGTGATTAGCGTTTCTTCATCTGCGGGTTTACCAAGCACCATGCAAGTTTCCCGCGCATGCGCGGCCATGGTTCGCAGCGGATTAAATGCGCTGCGCGGGTTCTGCATAATTGTCGCGACTTTAACGCCACGCAGTTCACGAGGGGAAACGGGATTTCCATCTGCCAGAACAGTTCCAGATATTTGATGAACACCTGAAGGTACAATGCCGAGTGCGGCTGCGCATGTCAGTGATTTACCGCTTCCACTTCCCCCAACCAGAGCCAGTACACGCCCGCGTTTAATCGACAGCGACACGCCGTTAACCAACGGTTTCTCTGCATGTAGAACAATATTTTGCAGTTCAATCTGTTGCGGCATCAGTGGGCATGCTCCGTGACAAGATGTGGATCCAGGTGATCGCGCAGCGCATCCCCCACCAGGTTGAAGGCCATTACGCTGATAAACAATGCCAGGCCAGGCCAGAACATTTGCAATGGTTGAGTCCAGATATACTGGCGAGCGTCGTTAATCATTACCCCCCATTCGGCGGTTGGTGCGGTTACGCCAAGGCCAAGGAACGACATCCCGGCGACGTGCAGCATCATGTGCCCAATATCGAGGGTTGCCAGAACCAGCAATGAAGGGACTACCGCCCCAGCCAGATGGTCGATAAATATTCGAATATGGCCTGCACCTGAAAGCCGGGAAGCCAGGATGAATTCTCGCTGACGAAGAGATATAACCAGGCTACGAACCATTCGTGCATACCATGCCCAATGTGACAAAGCGATGGCAATAATGACGTTAGTTAGCCCCGTCCCCAAAACTCCGACAAGGAAAAAAGATAAGATCGAGGTGGGAAATGTCATGAACATATCAGCGACGCGCATTGTGGCCTGATCAACGCGACCACCAATGAGTCCTGCGCTACCTCCGACGACTAGCCCCAGCGCCAGTACCAACACTAGGCAGGCCATCACTGAACCGAGCGAGACGCGGGTTGCCGCCAGCAGACGTGAAAAGATATCACGGCCCAGATGGTCGGTGCCTAGCCAGTGTTGGCTATCCGGTGACAACAGTCGGGATGGCAAGTCGATGGCCTGCGGATCGTAAGGCAGCCACCACTGACTGGTAAACGCAATGATAGCCAGTAAAGCAATGATGATGATTGCCAGACGGACCGACCAGCGTGAAGAGAGAAAAAAACTCACGAGTGCGCTCCTTCATGACGACGAATACGGGGATCGACGGCTGCATTTAGTAAATCAACCACCAGATTACAAACCACGAACACCACGACCATGATTAGCGTAAAGCATTGGATAACGGGATAATCACGGTTAAAAATTGCCGAGACCGCATAGCGACCAACACCAGGCCAGGCAAAGATATTCTCTATGATCATCGTCCCACCAATCAGCTCACCAATATGCATTCCCACGGCGGTAATCATTGGCAATGAAGCATTTCGCAGAATATGACCACGTTCGATTTGCTTCTCGTTCAGACCGCGTAGACGCGCCCAGGTAACATGGCGTTGCCCGGCGACTTCCAGCATACTGGCACGTAACAGTCGGGCATTGATCGCCAGCGACATGAAAGCAATCGACACTGCAGGCAAAATGATATGCTGCCAGCTGCCATATCCCAGCGCGGGCAGCCACTTCAAATAAATAGAGAAGAACATTACCAGCAGGAATGCGAGCCAGAAATTAGGCATCGATACGCCAAGAAAGGCGATAACCCGCACAACGAAATCCGGCAGACGATTACGATGACGTGCAGCCCAAATGCCCAGCGGCACCGAAGTAAGTAAGATCAGCACCAGTGCAGCCCCGGCCAGTTGTAGTGTGGCTGGCAGAAAGTGCATAACATCATCCAGCACTGGTCGCTGAGTGGCAAACGAAATACCAAAATCCAGATGGAGGGCTTTCCACAGCCAAGTACCGTACTGCACGATAAGTGGCTGGTCCAGGCCAAGCATAATGCGTGTGGAGGCAACCATATCCGGCGTAGGTGGCAGGTTAGATAAGCGCAGATAATCAAGCGCCGGGTCACCCGTACCCAGGCGCAGCATCAAAAAGATAATTACTGACGCGGCAAAAATCATCGGGATCAGCAGTAGTATGCGCCGCAAAGCATAACGAAACATCAGGGTTTCACCGGCGTTATCTGTTCAAACGGAATTTCCGAAGCGATAGGCGCGTAAGGAATTTCGCCCAGTTCAGGTTTGGCGACCACCATCATCGACATATAGCTGATAGGCAGATAAACCGCCTCATTGTGTAGTCGAGTCAGAATGTCACGATACAGCGCCTGGCGTTGGGTTTTATCGGTGGAAATAAGTACTTCACCAATTTCTTTATCAATCTGGGCTTTATCTGGCAAGCCAAGCTGTGCCTGATAGTCCGCGTGAGATGGAACGCGCATTGAACTCATAAAAGCATGCGGATCATAGGGGGCACCCCATGTGCGATTAAAAATCATACCGAAACGACCATCACGCTGGCGGGCATATATACTGCTTTCCTCTTCACCTACCAGGGCAACGTCCACACCAATCTGGCGCATATTTGCCTGCATAATCTCAGCCATTGATTTGCTAAGCGCATCGGTACCGACATAGGCCAGTTCGATGTGTAAAGGTTGTCCATTTTTTTCACGGATTGTTTTTCCTGCAGGCAAAGTCCAGCCAGCTTGCTCCAGTAAAGATTTCGCCTTCTGTGGGTCAAACTGGCGCGGCTTCAAACCGATATTAGCGTAGGGTACAGATGGCGCAAACAGCGTATCAGCCACTTGCTGAGTACCGTACAACGCGTTTTTAATCAGCGTTTTTTTATCAACCGCATAGTTTAATGCTTCTCGCACAGCCAGTTCATTTGTTGGTGGTTTAGCAGAATTGAGCGCAAGCATCACAGTTTCAACAGGGGCAGAAAGTTGTGTTCTGTATTCGGGGTTCTGGCTGAAACGAGCAAAAGTATCAAGTGGCAGCAACCCTTCATTACCGTATAACAAATCAATATCGCCGGTTTCAAAAGCCACGGCTCGGGTAGTTGGATCCGGGATGACCTTTACGGTGATCTTTTGAATCAGCGGTTTCTCACCCCAGTAATGTTCATTGCGCACCAGCACATCATACTGATTAAGTTTGGATTCCTTTAGCATCCATGGCCCGGTGCCAATCGGAGCTTTAATTCCGTTAAGCGTTTCATTATTTTTAAATTGAGAAGGCGCAATAAAGCGAAAAGGACGCGGCAGAGCTAATTCCTGCAGGAATGGATAATAGGCATCTTTCAGGGTGATTTGCAGTTCTGTTTTACTTAGCGCTTTAACATCCGTGATTTGATTGGTTAATTCCAGCCAGGCATGGCGTTTACGGTTATCCAGTACGGCCCGAAAGTTTTCCGCTGCCGCTTGGGCATCAAATACTTCACCGTTAGAAAATTTAACATCATCACGTAAATGAAACGTCCATACTTTACCGTTTTCTGTATGGTTCCAGCTTTTTGCCAGCCACGGGATCACAGAACCATCCGCCTGATATTTCACCAATGGTTCATAGACCATGCTCTGAGCGAACATCTGGTTAGGTGTATAAAGATGTGGGTTTAGTGGTCCAACATTCACCGGCCACGCGGTGGTAATTTCATCGGATGGGGCGGCATGAGCAAAAAAAGATACGCATGCTAGCATAGCTATAAGTGTGCGGTTTAGTCTGGACAAAATGATGACCTTATAGTGGGTTACTTAGCCAAAAGTATGACGATTATATAAAAACATCATACTTTTTATGTGTGGCAGATCAATTTAAAGTCGCCAAACCAGACAGTAAAAATAAATAAAATTATCTGAATCGCTTGATGGGTAAATGTCAGATAGGTAGTACTTATTATGCAGTTTGTATCCTGCGTTCTCGTTTGTTTTGATAATCGCTGAAGGGCGCTCATTGATGTTTAGGCCTGGTTTTTTACCAGAGGCTGATACCACCAAAAGTATGGAGTGCTAATCTTTGAGGAATGGGGGCTTATCAAAACCCATACAAATGACACAGCTTAATGACAGTTATGATAAGTACTGAGCCCCAGATCTCATGCAGATGGTTTCAGGGGATAAGCTTCGAAAAATCGTTCTCCAAAACTCATTAGCAACTACATGATTTTATTGGAGTTGGCATGCAGTTTACTTGAAGGTAAAAAACATGCCAAAAAGCAAGTTAACCTATTGAATAATATAAACTAACTGTCTATGTCACTAACCTTCTTGTTCAGCAAGCGCGAGGCACGCCAGTAGATCAGCAGCATCAGACCCATCACGATGGTCAGCGTAATGCTGGTGGCTGCACCAAACGGCCAGTCACGGATGTTCAGGAACTGAACTTTAATTACGTTGCCAATCAGCAGGTTTTTCGCACCGCCCATTAAGTCGGAAACATAAAACAGCCCCATTGCGGGCAGCATAACCAGCAGGCATCCGGCGATAATCCCCGGCATCGTCAACGGAATAATGATGCGGGTGAAGGTCTGAAGTTTACTGGCACCTAAATCGCGTGCGGCTTCCAGCAGCGGTTTATCGAGCTTTTCAATGCTGGAATAGAGCGGCATCACCATAAACGGTAGCAGGATGTAAACGAGGCCGATAATCACCGCGCTGGGGGTAAACATGATGCGAATGGGTGTATCGATAACCCCGAGCCATAACAGAAACTCGTTGAGATAGCCTTTGGTACTGAGGAAAATTTTGAGTCCGTAGATGCGAATAAGTGAATTGGTCCAGAACGGAACAATCAGCAGGAACAGCAACAGCGGGCGCACTTTTTCCGGCAGTTTCACCAAAAACCAGGCAAACGGGTAGCCGAGTACCAGACAGGCGAGCGTGGCAATCAGCGCCATATTGAGGGAGTGAACCAGCACCTCAAAATAGAGCGGATCGAGCAAGCGCGTATAGTTCTCCAGCGTAAAGACCATTTTGACGAAATTGGCGTCGTCGCGGGTCAAAAAGCTGGTACCGATGATCATCAGGTTGGGCAGAAAGACAAATAACACAAGCCAACCGACAATGGTGACGATCACCACACTCTGGAATTTACTTGTGTTCTTCATCAGCCAGTACTACCTCCCAGCTTTCTACCCAGTTAATCGCCATTTTCTGGTCGAGAGAGTGGTCAAAGTCAGGATCGTCTTCATTGAAGAATTCGCTGACCATCACCATCTTGCCATTTTCCAGTTCCACAACCGACTCCAGCGTCATGCCTTTGTAGTTGCGTTCGCGCACGTAGCCGATCAGGCCTTCGATATGATTATCATCGTTGATTTCATCTACGCGCAAATCTTCAGGACGTAACAGGACGTGCAGCTTTTGTCCGGGAACCACCGCGAAGTTGACATAAATATTGCACTCGCGACCTTCAACGTTAGCACGAACACGCTGTTCATCCAGACGTTCAATCACCGTGGCGTTAAACATATTGATCTCGCCGATAAACCCGGCGACGAACAGATTCTTGGGCTCTTCGTAGATTTCGCGCGGCGTACCGTCCTGCTCAATCTTACCATCGCGCATCACCACGATGCGGTCGGACATAGTCAGCGCTTCTTCCTGATCGTGTGTGACAAAGACAAAAGTGATACCAAGCTTACGCTGCAGCGCTTTCAGTTCATTCTGCATCTGCTTACGCAGTTTGTAGTCCAGCGCAGAGAGGGATTCATCTAACAAGAGTAAGCGGGGTTTGTTGACCACAGCTCGGGCAATCGCTACGCGCTGCTGCTGGCCGCCGGAAAGTTGATGCGGTTTTCGCTGGGCGAACTCTTCCAGTTGCACCATGCGCAGGGCTTCGGTAACGCGGGGAGAAATGTCGGCTGCGGGCGTTTTTTGCATGCGTAAACCAAAGGCCACATTCTCAAATACGGTCATGTGGGGGAATAACGCATAGCTTTGGAAGACGGTATTCACGTAGCGGTTTTCCGCTGGAACGTGAGTAATGTCCTCGTTGTCCAACATAATATGACCGGAATCAACCGTTTCCAGACCGGCAATCAGGCGAAGAACGGTTGTTTTACCGCAGCCAGAGGGGCCAAGCAGCGTAAGAAACTCGCCATTATTGATGGTCAAATCCAGGCTGGAAATCACCTCTTTGCCATCGAAACTTTTGCGAATTCCCGCTAATTGCACCAGTGGAGAAAGCGAACGCGGTTGTTTATTCAATTTTTTACTCTGTCCCATGTAAACGCAACGGATGGCTGACCGATGCGGGGTTTGTGGTTAACCACCTTGATGACTCTTAATGAGGGCCGTTATTCTACGGCAAACCATTGTAATCGCCAATCCTTGTTGCGAATTACTGACTTAGCCCTATAGTCAGAGGGGATGTCAGGGCGAAATATTCTCACTTGCGGGGATAAAAGTGACCTGACGCAATATTTGTCTTTTGTTGCTTATTGATAATGTTGTCACAAAAAGTGAGGGTGACTGCATGGATAAACTACTTGAGCGTTTTTTACACTACGTGTCGCTGGACACCCAATCAAAATCGGGCGTGCGGCAGGTACCCAGCACCGAAGGACAGTGGAAATTATTACAACTGCTCAAACAACAGCTCGAAGAGATGGGGCTGGTTAATATTTCACTGAGCGAAAAAGGCACGCTGATGGCAACGTTACCCGCTAACGTTGCTGGCAATATTCCTGCGATCGGCTTTATTTCCCATGTGGATACCTCACCGGATTTCAGTGGTAAAAATGTCAATCCGCAAATTGTTGAAAACTATCGCGGTGGCGATATTGCGTTAGGCATTGGTGATGAAGTTTTATCGCCAGTGATGTTCCCGGTGCTGCATCAACTTCTGGGTCAGACGCTGATCACTACAGATGGTAAAACGTTGCTGGGCGCGGATGATAAAGCAGGCGTGGCGGAAATCATGACCGCACTGGCTGTGCTTATCCAAAAAGATATTCCGCACGGTGATATCCGCGTGGCCTTTACACCGGACGAAGAGGTGGGTAAAGGGGCGAAGCATTTTGACGTTGCGGCATTCGATGCGCAGTGGGCCTATACCGTTGACGGTGGTGGCGTAGGTGAGTTGGAGTTTGAAAACTTCAACGCTGCGTCGGTTAATATTAAAATTGTTGGCAACAATGTGCATCCCGGCACCGCAAAAGGTGTGATGGTAAATGCGCTGTCGCTGGCGGCGCGTATTCATGCAGAGGTTCCGGCAGATGAAAGCCCGGAAAAGACGGAAGGCTACGAAGGCTTTTATCATCTGGCGAGCATGAAAGGGACGGTCGATCGGGCGGATATGCACTACATTATTCGTGATTTTGACCGTAAGCAGTTTGAAGCGCGTAAACGCAAGATCATGGATATCGCCAAGAAGGTCGGTAAAGGGTTACACCCCGACTGCTATATCGAACTGGTGATTGAAGACAGTTACTACAATATGCGCGAAAAAGTGATTGAGCATCCGCACGTACTGGATATCGCCCAGCAGGCGATGCGCGATTGCGATATTGAGCCGGTGCTAAAACCGATCCGTGGCGGCACTGACGGCGCGCAGCTGTCGTTTATGGGATTACCGTGTCCGAATCTGTTCACCGGCGGCTACAACTATCATGGTAAACATGAGTTTGTAACCCTGGAAGGAATGGAAAAAGCGGTGCAGGTGATTGTGCGTATTGCTGAACTGGCCGCGCAACAAAAATAAAGTATGTGTAGTTGCCGGATGGCGCTTCGCTTATCCGGCCTACATTATTACACTCCAGTAGGCCTGATAAGACGCGTAGCGTCGCATCAGGCACACTTCGCATTATCCTTCGAAGAACCAGTACCCGCTGTTGACCAGCGCGGCAAGCATGGCAAGGAAAGAAGGATCTTCCAGCGCATCCTCAAAGTTCTCAGCCGTCAACACAATATGACTGGCCAGCGCTTCCAGGGCAGGACGATGCGGTGAATCAATTTTCTCACCGTTAGCGTAGACGTCGTCGCCAATACGCAATACACGCAATCCGCCCAGACGCACTAACACATCACCTTGCTTCAGGGCATCGTAAATTTCGTCTGGCTGATACGGTGGCTCCGGCGGGGCAATATCCAGTTCATGACGAGACTGAGAAATAAACTCGCCAAACCACTGCTGGAAATGTTCTGGTTGATTAATCAGCCCGAGCATCATTTCGCGCAGCTTATCCATCTCCTGCGGCAGAACGTCGGCCGGATGATCGCGCGGCGGCAGGTCCGGATCGCTGTAATAGGTGCTACCCAGTTCGCGTTGCAAAACGTAATCGGCGAACCCGCTGATCAGCTCGCGAGTGTTTGGCGCACGGAAACCGACCGAATAGTTCATCGCGTTTTCCAGCGCATAACCTTCGTGCGGGAATCCCGGTGGAATGTACAGGATATCGCCGGGTTCCAGCTCTTCATCGATAATAGCTTCGAACGGGTCGACCTGAAGGAGATCCGGGTGAGGGCAGTGCTGTTTCAGCTGCAGTTTTTCACCTACGCGCCAACGACGACGACCTGTTCCCTGAATGATAAATACATCGTACTGATCCAGGTGCGGGCCAACGCCGCCGCCGGGGACAGAGAAAGAAATCATCAGGTCGTCGATGCGCCAGTCCGGTAATTCACGGAACGGGCGCATCAGCGCGGCAGTTGGCTCGTGCCAGTGGTTGACCGCCTGCACCAGCAAAGACCAGTTGTTCTCGCCAAGATGGTCGTAGCTTTCGAAGGGACCGTGGCTAACCTGCCATTTTCCGTCCTGGTGGCTGACGAGTCGGCTGTCGACTTCGCTTTCCATTGCCAGTCCAGCCAGTTCGTCAGGAGAGAGAGGATCAATAAAATTGTTAAACCCGCGTTTTAAGACCACCGGGCGTTTCTGCCAGTGGCGTTCAAGAAAATCGGGCCAGTTAAGTGTGAGTTGGTATTCCATAATGAGCATCCCGCAGGCTGGTATCTGCAACCGATTATAACGGATACTTAACCTCAAGCGTGAAGTCAGTACATATTTATTACATGCGACGATTACTCGTCTTTCTGGCCCGGCTGCTGGCGACCAAAAATAACTTCCATGCGCGCACCACCCAGCAGGCTATCACCGGCAATAATCTGCCCGTCATACTGTTCGGTGATTTCTCTCGCCACCGCCAGACCGACGCCTTGTCCTGGACGTAGCGTATCTACGCGCTGTCCACGGTCAAACACCACTTCCCGTTTGCTTTGCGGAATACCAGGACCATCATCTTCAACCAGAATATGCAGCTGATCCTCAGACAGTTGCGCTGAAATCTCGACAAACTCCAGACAATATTTACAGGCGTTATCCAGTACGTTGCCTAACACCTCGACAAAATCATTCTGTTCGCCCACAAAGCTGATTTCAGGTGAGATATCGAGATTAATGTTGACGCCTTTACGCTGATACACCTTATTCAGTGCCGAGGTCAGTTTATCCAGCAACGGCGCGATCGGGTGCAGTTCGCGGCTGAGTAGGGCACTGCTGCCACGCATGCTCGCGCGATGCAGGTAATAACCTATCTGTTGGGAAATACGGCTGATTTGTTCCAGCATGACAGGCTCTGCGTCGCTGACGCTCATCTTTTCATTACGCATTGAGCGCAGAGTACTCTGCAATACCGCCAGTGGTGTTTTCAGACTATGGGTGAGGTCTGTTAACGTGGTGCGGTATTTGTCATAACGCTCACGTTCGCTTTTTAACAGCCGATTGAGATTACGAACCAGGCTGGTCAATTCGCGTGTGGTGGCGGGGTTTAGCATCTCACGATGATGTTCCTCAAGCTCACGGACTTCACGCGCCAGCGATTCAATCGGCCGCAGGCTCCACCACGCGGCCACCCATAACAGCGGAATGACCAGCAACAGATTGGCGACCAGCACATAAATAAACCAGCTCCAGACCATATACGAGCGCTTTAGCTCTATCGGAATGGTATCGACAACCACAATGGTCAGTTGCGGCATTCTGGCAGTAGCAGGATAGACGTTTACCGCCACAGAGTGGGTCATTTCGGCGTCGTCGTCATCTTCTCTGACTTCTTTTAACTGCTGCTGCGCGGAGTGATCTTCGCCCAGTAGGGTGCTGGTAGCGTCTACGTTGGCTTCAATCTCATGAAATCCGTTGGTTTTTAGCCAATCCGGTTGGATACTTTTCGTCAGCCAGGGAACATTGCGCTGCGCCCACAGAAGTTCACCCGCTTCATTGTAAATCAGAGACATTGTTGGGCTTTGCATGTCGAGGTTCTCGGGCAGCTCGATGTTAATCTTGCCGTTTTCCCATTTCGCCAGGGTATAAAACAGATTACTTTCGCCCCGCAGCAGGCGGAACGTTGTCTTATCAAAGCTGACGCTATAGCCTACCAGGGCAACCATGCCGTAGGCCAGTGAAAGCACCAATACCACGCCCGCGGTGGCCAGTAAAAAGCGCAGCCGCAGCGATAACGGGAAAAAATGACGCAATAATTTATTCATTAGCGCAGTTCAAAAAGATATCCCTGGCCACGTACTGTGGTAATTACTTCATGCGGATATTGCGCCTGAATTTTTTTACGCAGACGCCCCATCAACACATCAATGGTGTGACTTTCGCGCAGCTCGGCATCCGGATAAAGCTGCAACATGAGCGAATCTTTACTGACCACTTTGCCATTATTACGGATGAGAGTTTCCATAATGGTATATTCAAACGCCGTGAGCTTGATAACCTCATCATTGACGGATAACTCGCGTCGGGAGAGGTCCACCTGAAAAGGCGGAAGGGAGATAATTTGCGATGCCAGACCGCTGTTTCGACGCATCAGTGCCTGCATGCGTGCAGCCACTTCTTCGATGTGAAACGGTTTGGTGACATAATCGTCAGCGCCTGCACTGAGGACTTCCACTTTGTCCTGCCAGCCTTCGCGCGCGGTTAATACCAGAATTGGCAGCGAAACCTCATTACTGCGCCAGCGGCGGATTAGCGACAAACCATCTTCATCGGGGAGTCCTAAATCAACGATCGCGATATCCGGCAGATGCTCATTCAGATAATAGTCCGCTTCCTTCGCATCTTCTGCATCATCCACCTGATGCCCTAAATCCTGTAACTGAACCTTGAGGTGGTGGCGTAATAAAGCATTATCCTCGACAACCAGTACGCGCATCATCGTTTCTCCCTAAAATAATGGTATAAATAGTTTAACGCTGATTATGTGGATTGAAAGCAGCGCTATGAAATTAAATAACTTTTCTCATGCTCCCCTGCCCGTGGGGGCGCCCTGGGGGCAGTGCCGTTGGCATCTGATTGTTCAGCATGTTGACCTGATCCTGGTTCATGTCGCTAATCCACTTGGAGTAAACCTCGTACACCATGCGCGCATCTTCATGTCCCATCTGACTCGCTATGAATGACGGGTTCGCTCCGGCCATCAACGTCCAGCATGCGTAGGTATGCCGTGACTGATAAGGATTCCTTTCGCGGATATTTGCAAGTTTAGTGCCTCGCTTCCAGCCATAGGCAATCGAGTTCTTGGAGAAGTAACTGCCTTTTTTTGACGAATATGCTGTCGGTGAAAAAACGAAGCGAAGAGATTGCTGCTCAGTTTTTCCGATCTCCCGATGGTGAAATCGAATTTCTTGCTTCGGATTAGCGCCGGTGACTTCGTATTGTTCCTTCAGTGCATCCAGAGCAGGTTTAAGCAACGTTATCGTCCTTATTCCGGCATCTGTCTTAGGGGGTACAAATACTCGCTTATTCGTCAAACTTCTGGATACGTGGATTTCACCTTTTACCAAATCAATGTCTTCCCATGCCAGGGCGCATATCTCGCCCGGCCTCATCCCCGTATGAACGGCAACAATGATGATTAATGCCTGGCTACGGGGAAGGGCGGCTATCAGTGCCTGGTACTCATGAAGTAAAAGTGGGTCGGGATCATTTTTAGATAACTTGAGTCGCGACACTCCTTCATAAGGAGCATGCAATATAAACTGGCTTCGGTTTGCGAGCTTAAGCATTTCTGATAAAACTGCCATCTGTTTATTGACTGTTGAGGGCGCGCGGCCCTGCCTGGCCAGATTCGGCATCGCTGGGTTAATAATTGTACCGGTCAATAACTCCTTTCGGTAATGCAAGATGTCGGCATGCTCAATATCTACCAGACGGGTATTTTCTCCGATTACACGTAGTAACGTATTTACAACCGAAGTAAGCGATAGCAGTGTTGCACCAGATACCTCTAAGGCTTTGGTGTCTGTAAAAAAATCACTTAGTTCTTTAAACGTGGTGATTTTTTTGGTTGTGATGAACTTCTTAAGCGCTTTGGATTCCGGGAAACGTTCCGCATAGTCGAACTTACCGAGCTGTATTTCACTTGTTATGAGCGCACGAAGATTGCCTGAATACACCCTAAAACCATATGGGATGGGTATGGGGGGACTGAAATGCCCTTATGATCATTACCGAGTAAATCATCACGGAGAGTTCGCCAATTGAGGAAAGGTGACACGGATTTACAGATCAACAACCCCTGGCGTTATAACAACGCAGGGGTTGAATATTTTACTGAATACTTTCCAGGTCTTTTGCTATATCGCGATGGCGTCCCTGGTCGGCAATCTCACGCCCCTGGCGAGCCGGCGCTTTAAGAGCCTTTTCCAGATAGCGTTTCCCTTCGCCAGTCTTTTTCTCTTTCAGCAAAAAGTCACCATAAAAATAGTTTGGATCGATGCCATCAGGATTGATCGCCAGTGCTTTTTTCAGCATTTCTTCGGCTTTGTTTTTATCACCAAACCCAATCGGCCAGCCGGGAACCTGATAATATAGCGCCCCAAGGCTGGTCCAGGCTGATCCTTGTAAAGCATTGGGGTCGATGCTGATCGCTTTTTCCAGATCGCTACGGGCCTGTTTGACCAGACTCAATGCACCCAGCCCTCCTTTAGCCCCCGCCCAGCTACTGTCGATAATCGCCGACCAAATAAGCAATGCTGCGTCAGCATTATTTTTTGCCTGACTCGCACTATGGGCCCGCTGACTTAGTGTGGTAAAGCAGCTCTCTTTTTTTGCTTCAAGGGTCTGATACTGACAAACGGACCAGTCGTGCTGGAGGTTTTCCAGCGTGGTAGCCGCCATGGCAGAGGCGGGAAAAGCTGCTGTCAGGAGCAACGTTTTCATAATTTTCATTTGTCTTCACCTTTGAATGTGCCCTGGGTATAGGACTGGATCACTGCTAATTTTTTACCCAGCGCTTTGTCTACCATACCGGGAAACCAGGCATTGATTTTAACGAACAAACGTTCCATCGCGCCGAAGCGGTAGCGTTTCTGCTCTGTCTCAAGGAGATGTACCAGACGTACGGCGACAAATTGTGGGGAGTCACTGCTGTTGCCCAGTTTGCGGTTAAGCGCGTAAACCTCGTCACTGTTGAGCGCCGTTTCGGTAGCACGCGGCGCGGCATACAGTACGCTGATACCATTCCCCTTTAATTCGCGCCCCAGCGCTTCCGACAAACGGTGCGTGGCCGCTTTGGTGGCGCTATACACGCTCCAGGCAGGGTGGCCAATCTCACCAAATATCGAACCAATGTTTAGGATGATGCCCTGTGGATTAAACTTATCCAGCATGGCGCGGGTCAACAGAGTGGGGATTTCGATATTGGTTCTAATCTGTTCCCGAATATCGTCAAAAGACTGTTGTTCAAACAGTGCAAAACGGCTGGTTCCGGCATTGTTGAT
Source organism: Citrobacter sp. KTE30 (assembly GCF_000398825.1). NCBI lineage: Bacteria > Pseudomonadati > Pseudomonadota > Gammaproteobacteria > Enterobacterales > Enterobacteriaceae > Citrobacter > Citrobacter sp. KTE30. The sequence goes on from NZ_KB976055.1 coordinate 1,766,658, forward strand.
CAGGATATCCAGTTTGTTCTCATCTTTGAATCTGCTGGCCAGCGCGACGATTTCGTCATCAGTATAACTGCTCATTAGCACAATATGATGCCGTTCCGGATAGGGAAGCATCTCTTTCAGAAGCGTCATCGCCTGTGCATTTCGTCCAACCAGGCAGAGTCTGGCTCCTTTGTGCGCCAGCCTGTGCGCCAGCTCTTGTCCGATACCACCGCTGGCGCCAGTCAGCAGAACGGTTTTATCATGCAGGTTCATACGTGGTCTGCCCCAGTTGGTTAAGCATCTCTGTGTACAGGTGATAGACGCGACGAGCGGCATAGATAATGGCTGCCTGATCGGCCTCGTCAGTCACGGTATCCATAAGTGAGGCGAAAAATTTAAGATGTCCTTGATCAAGTTCACCGTGTGAACGCAGGTAGGTTGTCGCCTGTTCTGGCAACCCCAGTGTCCGTTCCACCTGGGCTGCAATCGCGGTAGCAATAGATACGCTGGTTCCCTCCAGAACCTGTACCATGCCAAAAATACTCATAGGGTTGACCCGTTCAATGCGGTAGTAGAGCCAGGCCACCATCATTTCTATCGGTATCCCTGGGGTGCCATTGCGAACGCTTTCCGCATCACCGCCGCAAGCCTGAATATCGTTCAGGATCCATTCCTGATGCCCGTACTCTTCGTCAATATATTCAGCAATTGCGCCCCGAATGGCTTCATGTGAGGCTGGCAAACGGCTGCCAGCACTCATCAACAGGGGGACGGTATGGCTGACGTGATAGTAAGCCTGTGTCAGAAAAGCGATATACAGGTCGCGCGAGATGTCACCAGTCTGGCAGCGCGCGATGACAGGCGAGGAGAGTAAACTCCGGCGTTCGGCCTCAGTCTGTTGTTGTAATTTGTTATAAAAGCTCATGATGACTCCTCTTCACTACAGGTGAGAATGTGTTGCCAGAGGGATTGCCGGATGAGTTCCCGGCGTGGGCGGCCATTTGCAGTGAGCATGCCAGGCTCTGATATAGCTGAAGTGAATAACAGGCGATGGAACTGCGCATAATCAGGCAGGCGAGCTGAAAGGGCCAGCAGCTGCTCGCGGGCCTGCATCTGTTGCCCGTCGAAGACATCGACGAGTGCAACGTTATGCCTTAAGCCTTCTCCAAAAATCACTATCCGGCGTACAGCTGGACAGGTCATGGCCTCTGCCTCAGGCCATTCAGGTGAAAAATTACGACCAAAAGCGTTTATCTGGACATTCTTCAGGCGCCCCTGAATACGAACAAACCCGTGTTCATCAACACTGCCAAGATCGCCGGTGGCAACTGTTGGGGAGGCTGGTGCGGATCCCAGATATCCCAAAGCGTTAGCCGGGCTGGTGACACACAATTGTTGCTGGTCATCAACATTGATCTGGATACCTGGCAATGGCCGACCGACGCTGTTCTCTTTTATAGCGTCGGGCAGATTGAGGGCAACGACAGAGCCACATTCTGAGAGACCGTATCCTTCATATACAGGTAAGCCACTCTTTATCGCCATTGTCAGCAATGAAGCCGGAACCTTGCCACCGCCTGCGGCGACAAACCGTAAAGATTGCGTACTGCCTGGTACCTGCTTGTGTAGATGCAGTAACACACGTAGCAACTCTGGTACCAGCACCAGACTTTGTGGGCACCAGGTGGTCAGCGCCTGAAGAAACTGGGCTGGATTAAAGCGGCTGGAACCTTCAAACCCAATCCGGGAGGGTGGGAGAATCACCGTCTCAGCGCCAAGTAGCAGAGGGATGTAAACGCCGCACAGATTTTCCAGCAGAATACTGAGGGGCAGTGTCACCAGGTGTTTTTCCAGTTTCAGGGGGTGCAATGCGGCCGCTAACGTTTGAGCCATCCATACCATACCATCCAGACTCAGACAGACGCCTTTTGGCTCTCCGGTTGTACCGGAGGTATACGTTATCTTTGCCGTTCCTGCCGGCAGAGTCACGGGGTCCTCTACTGCACGGATTTGCAGTCTCCCGAGTACAAAATCGTGTTCCTGCCAATCCGCCAGGATTTCTCCACCGATTTGTGCATCCACAGAGGCTGATGATCGTACCCAGGCTTTCTGTTGCCCGCTGAAAAAGGAGGGGACAGGGATGATCACCACTCCACTTATCAGGCATGCGAGATCGATGATGGCCCATTCAGGGCTGTTATCCATTTCAAGTGCCAGCCGTTTTACCTTGAGGGCAGATAATTGTTCGGCCACTGCTTTAACGGCATCATGGTATTGCTGCCAGCTCCACGAGCGAGAATCGCCCTGCAGGGCGATGGCATTTGGCTGAAGCGCAGCCTGTTTCTCAAGCGTGTTCAGAAGCATAAGATCCTCCGGAAGGGGTTATCCAGGGAGCAGAAGGCGGATCAGCAAACATTCCCAGCAACAGGCTGGTCTGACTCAGTGTGGTTTGCCCACCATGTAACTCCCCCGCCATAATTTGCGGGTCATGTTCGTAATAGCTCCCCCATTCACGCGCAGCTTCGCCAAGCCTTGTCGAGTCAGCAGGCATCAATGTGACTGGTTGCAGATTCAGGCGGAAAAAGGTATTGCGTATTTTTTTAGTTCCGGTAAAGACAATCCACGAATAGCAGTATTGATTGAGAAGCAGGCATAGAGCCGCATACATTATTCGGGCGCTTGCCCCATCGCTCGCGGCAAAATTACCAATTTCAACAATCGAGTCGCGTGAAACGGGATGTGACAATCGTGCAGACAGCACGACTTCAACCGGGACATCAAGATAGTGTTCGAGGTATATCTTGCCCATTGAGGCCGGCTGGACGCCACAGGCTGCTTTTAATTCTCCGTTGGCATCGAACATTCCAAGTAACCATGGCATGCAGCGAGGAAGAGAAGCATGATAAAACTGAGAATAACTTTCACGAATAAACTCTGAAATATCATTTTGCTCACGTTCACCTGGAAGCCAGCGCAACGTATAAGGAGATAAGATTCGCATAGGAAGACCTCTTTTAGCGTCTTACCAGTATGGCGAGTCAACATTATGTCAACATTAAGTTGAGCATGAGCCAGGTAATTTAAATCCAATGTCGCGACAAAAATGTGTAGGACCCGAAAAAACGGAATATCTGATGTGTAAATACATTACGTAAAAAATTAATAATTTGCGCTCTTAAATCGTTGATCATTTCTGCTTACAGGGGGGCTGTATAAAAAAACAGTGTATACATCGGAGGTAATTATGGGAGTTGAATTAGCCATTGATCGCACTAAAGAACTACCAAAAGGCGCGATACCAATTCTCCAGGATTACAGCAGGCATTCACTGAGTGCCTGCTGTAATGTTAAACATTAAAATTTGTATTTATTTCTTATCGTTACAGTCAGGGATCATTCTCAAAAGAGTATTATCTTTCTGGACGTAGTGATGAAATAACGCTGCACCTGCATGCGCTGCAATTAAAAAGTATCCGACGTTTGCCAGTGTTTCGTGAATATCTTTAATAAGTGATTTTGTTTCCCCGTCAGGAGTAACGAAAGGTGAAATGTTAAAACTTAAGAAGCTCCAGTCCTTCCCACCGTAAGCCATAATTGCAATACCTAATAATGGCAGAGCCAAAAAAGAAATGTATAGCAGGATATGCATTATTTTAGCAGCCATCATCTGCCAGGTCGGTGGGGGCGGAGTGATGGCTGGGTCATGATACTTATGTTTAATAATTAATCGTATTATCATTAAAAACCAGACAAATACCCCGGCATTGTAATGTGTTTCTTTCATGAGCAGGTAGGTGTTGCTGCCTTTAGAAAACCAGCCGCGTAGCTCCATAGCTGCATAGGTTATCGCTATTAACATCAGAGTCAGCCAGTGTAAGCGAATCTGAAGTTTTGAGAATTTCATCATTATTGTTTCCTCAAAGGGTGTGTTGCATCGACCATAAAGTATGAAGCTTAACAAATCCTTATTTTCGTTGAGAGATTAAGAAATTGTTATTCCAATGACCGCACGTGAATGTTTTAATAATTATTATCACTTACGGGTCCTTTCCGGCAATCCGGGCTGTTTCTTGTTGCCTTCATTTTTCCATTCGTAGCAACCATCAGCAAAGAAAATTGCGCGGCCATGCTGCCAGAGTGGTTTAAACATTCTGCGGGTGGCTGCAGTTTCAGATCGTGGATAAATTAGTAGCAGCTTAGACCACCATAGATTGTTACTTATTTGGGGGCAAATGTGGTGGGGGGGAAGGGATAATGTAGCGGGTGATAAAAAGCCGGAATCGCTTACGCTTATCCGGCTTCTGTTCAGCATCTGGGGAGTTGCTGATTACTTCAGTTCATCAACCATGGTGATGGCGCGACCAATATAATTGGCAGGCGTCATTGCTTTCAGGCGAGTTTTCTCTTCTTCCGGCAGTGCCAGACCATCGATAAACTGCTTCATACCTTCGGCGTCAACGCGCTTGCCGCGGGTCAGTTCTTTCAACTTCTCGTATGGCTTCTCAATACCGTAGCGACGCATCACGGTCTGAATCGGCTCTGCCAGAACTTCCCAGTTATGATCCAGTTCATCCAGCAGATGATCGCGGTTCACTTCCAGTTTGCTCACGCCCTTCAGCGTGGACTGATAGGCGATCAGCGCATAGCCAATACCTACGCCCAGGTTACGCAGAACGGTAGAATCAGTCAGGTCACGCTGCCAGCGGGAGACCGGCAGTTTGCTCGCCAGGTGCTGCAGAACCGCGTTAGACAGGCCCAGGTTACCCTCGGAGTTTTCGAAATCGATGGGGTTAACTTTGTGCGGCATGGTGGAAGAGCCGATTTCACCCGCGATAGTTTTCTGTTTGAAATGGTTCAGCGCCACGTAGCCCCAGACATCACGGTCAAAGTCGATCAGGATGGTGTTGAAACGGGCGATGCAGTCGAACAGCTCGGCAATGTAGTCGTGCGGCTCAATCTGCGTGGTGTACGGGTTCCACTGGATGCCCAGCGAGGTGACAAACTCTTCGCTGAACTGATGCCAGTCAACTTCCGGGTAAGCGGCGATATGGGCGTTATAGTTACCGACTGCACCGTTGATCTTACCAAGAATTTCAACCTGATTGAGTTGGCGATACTGACGCTCCATACGGTAGGCCACGTTAGCCATTTCTTTGCCCAGCGTAGACGGGGTGGCTGGCTGACCGTGGGTACGGGAGAGCAGAGGAATATCGCGATACTGTACAGACAGATCTTTCACCGCGTCGATAAGCTGGCGCCAGTACGGCAGAACCACTTCGTCGCGTGCGGTTTTCAGCATCAGCGCGTGAGACAGGTTGTTGATGTCTTCTGAGGTGCATGCGAAGTGGATAAACTCGGAAACGGCGTGCAGTTCCGGGATATCCGCCACTTTTTCTTTCAGGAAATACTCAACTGCCTTCACGTCATGGTTGGTCGTACGCTCAATGGTTTTGATACGCGCAGCATCTTCTTCATTGAAGTTAGCGACGATCGCATCAAGGTAACCGATTGCGTCGGCAGCAAAAGCAGGAACTTCCTTGATCGCTGCGTGCGCGGCCAATTTTTGCAGCCAGCGTACTTCAACCTGTACGCGGAATTTCAGCAAACCGTATTCGCTGAAAATCCCGCGCAGCGCGCTGACTTTATCGCCGTAGCGTCCATCGACAGGGGAAACGGCGGTCAGTGAGGATAATTCCATAGATCACAACTCCGGGGTTAAATGAGCAAGAATTTGTTTTGCCTGAGTCGTCAGGCGATTACGAGAAAACATGAGTTGCAGACGGCCTCCACCAACCTGATGCCAGAGCACGGCAGCACGGATGCCAGCCAGCAGCGAAGCGCGTACTTTAGCCTGAACCTGCGGGCTCTGGAGGATGGCCGGGGAACCCGTGACCTGAATACGCGGGCCGAGTGGGCTGATGACGTCAACATAAATGCCAGCCATCGCACTCATCAACGTTTCTGACTGCAAATCAAAATGGTCCAGCTGGCGCTGCAAGCCGCTGATACGATCTCCCAGCGTGTCCATAGCGCCCTTGGCCGCTGACAGCTTACGCTCCAGCACCATCAGGCTTAGCGTGTAACGAGTGAGTTCAGCGTTCAGTCCCTGGCGACTGCTGGCGTTCAGTACGCCGAGCATTGTTTCCAGCCCCAAACGCAGGTTGGCCTCGCTGCCGCCAAACACGCCCAGCGTAGAGCTGGGATTCATGTCGATGACACTGTTCAGTGAAACGTGTAATGCATCGGCATCACAATGCCCCTGGTGCGCCAGTTCCTGCACCAGGCGTGCCGACTGGCAAATGCCTGCCAGGGCGAGGGTGATGTCATAATAATTCTTTGCCACGTTCACTGCTTCCTTGTATCAAATGTGTAAGTAATTATACCGGCAGAGGCAATCGTTGTTCGATAATGCCGCCGCCGAGGCACACTTCGCCATTGTAAAAGACAGCCGACTGACCCGGCGTAACCGCCGCGACTGGCTCGTCGAAAATGACTTCAATACGCTCAGCATCCAGTGCCTTAACGGTGCACGGAATGTCGGTCTGACGATAGCGGGTTTTCACCGTACAGCGCATGGTACCAGTGAACGGTTCGCGATCGACCCAATGCAGCTGTTGCGCCACCAGGCCAACAGACATCAGACGTGGATGTTCATGACCCTGAGCGACAACCAGAATGTTGTTCTCTACGTCTTTATCCACTACATACCATGGATCTTCTGTCCCTTCTTTCGTTCCGCCAATACCCAGACCTTTACGCTGACCCAGAGTGTGGTACATCAGCCCCTGATGCTGGCCAATCTCTTCACCATCAACGGTGATGATTTTGCCTGGCTGAGCCGGCAGGTAGCGACCAAGAAATTCGCGGAACTTACGTTCGCCAATGAAGCAGATGCCGGTGGAGTCTTTTTTCTTGGCCGTAATCAGACCAAGGTCTTCGGCAATTTTACGCACCTGCGGTTTTTCCAGTTCACCGACCGGGAACAGGCTTTGCGCGATTTGCTCATGGCCGAGCGTATAGAGGAAATAACTTTGGTCTTTATTACCATCGAGCCCACGCAGCAGGCGACTTTTGCCGTCGACATCTGCGCGACGCACATAGTGACCGGTGGCGATGTAATCGGCACCTAAATCTTCGGCGGCAAACTCAAGGAAGGCTTTAAACTTAATTTCTTTATTGCACAGAATATCCGGGTTCGGCGTACGACCCGCTTTGTACTCTTCAAGGAACAGTTCAAAGACGTTGTCCCAGTATTCTGCGGCAAAGTTGACGGTATGCAGTTCAATGCCGAGTTTGTCACAAACAGCCTGTGCATCCGCAAGGTCGGCGGCCGCTGTGCAGTATTCCTCGCCATCGTCCTCTTCCCAGTTCTTCATGAACAGGCCTTCTACCTGATAGCCCTGTTGTTGTAACAGCCAGGCAGAAACGGAGGAATCGACACCGCCGGACATGCCGACGATCACTTTTTTTGGGCTTTCAGACATAGGAATACTCACAACATTGAACTTCAAGGCGGCATATTCTAGCACGCAGCCCTTTACTTGACACCCTCTGTAAATGGCCAGTTAAATTCACCGATCATGGACAGCGGGTAGCGCTGGCCGCTCTGGTAACAGCGAATACTCTCTGCAACCAACGGCGAACGCAGGTTTGGCGCAGAGAAAATCTCTTCTGCGCTGACCCAACGACAGCAATCAATATCGCTGTCATGGGGTTCAGTAGCGCACATATTGGCAAGCTCGATAGAGAAAAGAAAACGCAAGAAGGGCGTTCTGTCCGGTGCAATCCATTGATGCATACGAACAAAATGCTGTGGCTGTGCTTTAATGCCCGTTTCTTCCCATAGTTCGCGTGCTGCGGCTTGCACCAGCGTTTCGTCGGCTTCCAGGTGTCCTGCGGGTTGATTCCACAAGGCCTTGCCATTGATCGTTTCTTCAACGACTAAGAATTTATCTTCTGCATGCACAATGCAGGCGACCGTGACGTGCGGTTTGAACATGTTTCCCCCTTATTCCTCAGCAAAACCTTCGGCAACATCTGGCCAACTAATTTCACCGCTGGTCTTGTCGATACTGATATAAGCCACAGGAGGCGACGTTTGTGGGTCGGCCCCTCCGCGACACAATGCAGTTTGATGATCCTCGCGTACGATAATCTTAATGGCCTTTTTAGCATTCCAGCTTTCATAAAAAATGCATTGATAGTCCGGGCGAAGGCTGAGGGTCGCGACTCGTGTAGCTTCGTCTGTCGATAATGGATTGATATCATAGCGGTAGTTATCACCGCTGTTTAAAGGCTGGAGTTGTGACTTTTTCAACCAGCCGCGTACGATATGGCGATCGGCGGTGTAATAAACCGCTTCAATAAAGTCATCTTTTGACTGCTCTTGTGTGGAAATAATGTCGCCGGGAACCAAAAAAACGGACTGGCTGCGGCACTGTTCCGTTGGCATGGTATAAAACCAGGCGCGATCGTTGCCTGTAACCTGATAATGATTATCAGCAACGGGGGGCATTCTTTCGCGTTGCGGCATCTCTTTGTGCGCCCATTTCTTACAGGCCGGATTTACGGATAAGGGAGTCGTCAGAGGTACCAGACCTTCAGCCGCGACCCAGCCTGTGGCGAACATGCCTTTGGCATCACGGTATCGAACATAGCGAAAAGTATGAACGGGAGCGTCTGCTGATTGGGCCGATCGCGCTTCTCTTAACACCTCTACCGTATTGCCGTTGACCAGGAAAGCAGGGAGCTGACATTCAACATCTGGTGCGGAGTTGAAGTGTAGTCGGGAGGTTGTTTTTACCTGAGCGGTTTCATAGAGATAATCAGCCGCGCCTGCCGCGATACCTGCTGTCGCTTCACAATTCTGCGCGGCATAACCCAATGGCGATACGGCATACAGAATGAGTGGCGCGATGAGTCGTTTGTCCATTTCTTTCATTCTTCCTTGTTAATGGCGCTGTAAAGGCCTGATGCTAGAGCTCCCGCCACTCGCCGTTGGCGAGATTTTCCAGCGTGTAATCCCCCATAGCATAGCGAATGAGACGCAGCGTAGGATATCCAACATGTGCTGTCATACGGCGAACCTGGCGGTTGCGGCCTTCATATAAGGTGACTTTCAGCCAGGTGGTGGGGATATTTTTCCGCTCCCGAATCGGCGGATTTCTCGGCCACAGCCATACGGGTTCCTCTACTACCTCAATGCCTGCGGGTAGCGTGGGACCATCATTGAGCGTTACTCCGGTACGCAGGGCGTCCAGCGCTTCTGCTGTCGGCTCGCCTTCAACCTGGACGTAATAAATTTTCCCGGTACGCTTACCGGGTTGCGTTAACCGCGCCTGCAGTGCGCCGTCATTGGTCAGCACCAAAAGCCCTTCGCTGTCCCGGTCGAGTCGGCCCGCCGCATAAATTCCCGGCAAGGGAATAAAATCTTTTAACGTGCTTCTGCCAGCCTCGTCAGTAAATTGTGGCAAAACATCGTAGGGTTTATTGAACAAAACCACGCGTTTTGGCTGGTTTTCTTTACGCTGCTTAGTGACTTGTCGTGAGCTGAATCGCTCAACCCGGTGATTTCTAAAAGAAGTTTTTTGCATGGTATTTTCAGATTATATCAATTGCCGCATTATAGCCTAAGAACGAGTGTCTTTCATGGCGGCGAACATTAGGGTAGTATTGACATGCTCATTACAAAACATTAACAAAAAATTGCTCTAACGCATTCGTGCAGCAGGACGCAAACGCACATGCAGCGCGATGACAGACGAGCAGAACCAGAAGCGCTCGAAGGAGAGGTGAATGGAAAGCAAAGTAGTTGTTCCGGCGGAAGGTAAGAAGATCACCCTGCAAAACGGCAAACTCAACGTTCCTGAAAATCCGATTATCCCGTTCATTGAAGGCGACGGTATCGGCGTTGATGTAACCCCACCGATGATCAAAGTTGTCGATGCTGCTGTCGAGAAAGCCTATAAAGGCGAGCGTAAAATCTCCTGGATGGAAATCTACACCGGTGAGAAATCCACTCAGGTTTATGGCCAGGACGTCTGGCTGCCTGCTGAAACCTTAGATCTGATTCGTGAATATCGTGTTGCCATTAAAGGCCCTCTGACCACTCCTGTTGGCGGCGGTATTCGCTCTCTGAACGTAGCTCTGCGTCAGGAACTTGACCTGTATGTCTGCCTGCGTCCTGTGCGTTATTATCAGGGTACTCCAAGCCCGGTTAAACACCCTGAACTGACCGATATGGTCATCTTCCGTGAAAACTCCGAAGATATCTACGCGGGTATCGAGTGGAAAGCTGACTCTGCCGATGCTGAGAAAGTGATTAAATTCCTGCGCGAAGAGATGGGTGTGAAGAAAATACGCTTCCCGGAACATTGCGGTATTGGTATCAAACCGTGTTCTGAAGAAGGGACTAAACGTCTGGTACGTGCAGCGATTGAATACGCCATCGCCAACGATCGTGATTCAGTTACCCTGGTACACAAAGGCAACATCATGAAGTTCACCGAAGGCGCGTTCAAAGACTGGGGTTACCAGTTAGCGCGTGAAGAATTTGGTGGCGAACTGATCGATGGCGGTCCATGGGTGAAAATCAAGAACCCGAAAACCGGTAAAGAGATCGTGGTTAAGGATGTTATCGCCGATGCGTTCCTGCAACAGATCCTGCTGCGCCCGGCTGAGTATGACGTGATTGCCTGTATGAACCTGAACGGTGACTACATCTCCGATGCGCTGGCCGCACAGGTTGGTGGTATTGGTATCGCGCCGGGTGCAAACATCGGTGACGAATGCGCACTGTTCGAAGCAACCCACGGTACTGCACCGAAGTATGCAGGTCAGGATAAAGTGAACCCAGGTTCTATCATTCTGTCTGCAGAAATGATGCTGCGCCACATGGGTTGGGTTGAAGCGGCTGACCTGATCGTTAAAGGTATGGAAGGTGCGATTAACGCCAAGACCGTAACCTATGACTTCGAACGTCTGATGGACGGCGCTAAGCTGCTGAAATGTTCAGAGTTTGGTGACGCGATCATCGAAAACATGTAATCCAGATATTGGGTTGTATGAGAACGGGAGCCAGTTGGTTCCCGTTTTTTTATGCCTGCAAAATTGTTTCCCCAAAACTCTCTCCAAAACCTTTCCCCAAAAAATCAGGCGTGCTCACCCTGTTTTTACTTCGACAACTATCCAATCCTTACCTCTGTCGTCGTTATATTTGTCTGTCATTTTTCTTGATTTGTGTCCTAATAATTTCTGTGTATCAATCCCTTGTTCTCTATATATTCTTTCTGAAAGCGATCGTTGCTCATGAAAAGTTGGGGCGGTTCCAGCTTCCCATTCAATGCCGCATTTGTCTCTGGCTTTCTTAAATGTTGTAGTCAGGCTATTTGATGAAACGCCATCACCTCTGGTTGCTTGTGAGGTAGTATGTCGGTAGTGAACAAGATATTTGCTTACTACGGCATCACGACATTTTGAGATTACCTCGCGTAAAGTTAATCCCAGAATTTCACATTTTAGACTCAGTGGTAATGCCAGCCGGGATCCTGTCTTTTCTTGCTCTATATGAAGCATATCATCCCAGACGTCGGAGAATTTCATTTTGCAAATATCGCCCAATCTCTGGCCGGTGACTAATGCCAGTAACATCCCACATTGCAAATAAGGCTGCTGGTTTTCGGCTGCTTCGTAGATTTTGGCCCATTCATCAAATGACAGTCTCTGCCTGGTAACTTTATATCTTGGCTGCTTGCTGGCTATTGCTGGGTTATATCCCGGTGGAACGTGACCTGAATGTTGAGCTTCTTTGAAAACATCGATCAACACCATACGAACAACCTGAGCCATTCTGTTATGCCCTTCGGCCTTTATCGCATCAGTTATCTCTGCAATGTCCAGCATCGAAATATCCTTGAGGTGTTGCATTCCACAATGCTCCCTGAATAATCTAAGGGGCTTATTCTTCTGCAGATATGAGTTTGGGCGAAGCTCATTATTCTTCAGCCGCTCGTCCTGAATTGCTATGTATTTATCAATCCACTCTGTAACGGTGATATCAGTTCTTTTCCCTTTCATGCGGGCTAATCGGTCATTCACGCTCAGTATCTGCCGTGTACGTTGTTCAGCAATAATGGTATTTGCTTCTGTAGCGACCTGCTTTGCTTCCACCTCGTCAGTTCCGAGGCTGTGAAAGCGCCCCGAAACAGGGTGCTTGTATTGCCAATACACTTTCCCAGTACGCTTATCGAGCTTGCAATACAGGTTGGGTATTGAGATTTTATGAGTGCGTGGTCTAGCAACCATCAGCAATTATCCGTTGTAATCTTGGGCTGGCCGAAGTCGGAATGTTCGGTTCTACAAGTGTCCCTACAAATCGGGCATTACGATCAACCATCCAGCAGCGACCAGCCTTAATTGCTGGAGGTACCATCATTTTTCCTTTTGCATATTTTTTCAATATACGTTCACTTGGTGCTTGCTCTCCAAATTCCTCTTTTGCCCAGTCAAGTAAGGGGATCATTCTCGACATTATTTTCTCCATACAGCCCGGCTGCACCCGGGCTTTAATAGACAACGATTATGATGATACTTGTATGTGAATCAGCTCAATATGGTAATTACTTTTTCATCACCTTTTCAGCAACACCTGCAATAGCCTCAAGTCCGTCAAACATTGCAGGTATATTATTTTCATTGTTTTGTATTGGACTAAAAATAAGTGCATCAAAAGAATCTAATACTTTTTCAATGGCAATGTTATTTTTTCTTCTATATTCAACATACCCATCAATGAAAGCACATAAACTGAGCCTTAGATCAATCTGCATAAGTTGAGTTCTTAAAGCCTTAGCTTCTAAATATGAAAGTCTGAAGAAATAAATAATTGCCATCTCAATAGTAATAAATGGGAATAAAATGAAGATTGCTGAATAATCTTTAGGATATAAGTCAGGGAAGGCAAAATGAATTATTACAGCAATCACAGGAGCAATGAATACAGTCCCAAATAAATTTTTATAATTCATTTCTGTTGTAGAAAGCTCCTTCTCTTTTTTTTCTTTTATTATGTTAAAACCAGAGCTTAACCCAACAAAATTATACTCTGATTTTAAGTTTCTCACACGCTCTTCTAGCGCCTTAATTTCCTCCCTTGATTCATCCACATATTTTAAATTAGCATCGGCTTCTAGTTTTCCGTCTACAATAGTTTTTTTAATGTCATTAAAATTAGCAGATATTAAGGATATGGATGCTTCAGTGTCTTTGTTAATTTTATCAATAGCCATATCTAAGTTGCTAGAAATATCATCGAGAAACTTCCGTTTGTTTTTGTCAAGATCTGATATAAAATTTCTAGCATCAGTTAGTTTGTTACTGTTTAGTAACCACTTCATAAGTGAAATAGGTAGTTTGTCTCGAATCCATGCAAATTGGTATTTGCTTTCATTATCCTTGAAAGTGTTTTCTAATAATGTCAATTTGCTGTCTGTGATAAAGTTAGACGTGACAATAGAACGAGTTCCTGTCCAGAAATAGTACTCGTACAATACTCTTAACAAGTTGGATAAAAAATAAACCTTGTTTTCCTTGTAATCGTCAACTCGAAATTCCATGCGCGAAAATATAGTATCTTGATTAAAAACTGTATTCTCATCTAAATGTTGTGGGTTGTTATTTATTATTGATATAAAAGTCGACCATGCTGAGTCCAATGTGTTATAGAATAAAGATATGCTATTATCTTTCTTTTTGGCAGATTTCTTGGACATTTCTTCAAACCTAACAAGATCTCTACTAATTATAGTATTTGTTTCCTTTATTGAATTAACTATTTTATTATCGCTATATAGTCCCATTTCTATACCTTTTTAAATATTATTATGTTTCATTGAGTGATGAGATATTTTACGATCAATTTTCCGGTTTTGCTTCATAAAATCCCCACCCTTTTTAAGGACGGGGATCGAAATCTCTTATGGTTTAAATATTCCGATAAAAGTTTCCACTGATTCACCTTCGAACTTGCTGATCAGCAAATTGCGGAATTCGTTGGCGATCTCTTCTTCCTGAGCTTCAAGTTGGACGATGCGCAGAACAAAGCAGGGGTCATCGCTGGTCAGCAGGCTGTTATGACATCAGCACAGGTAGACCCACTGTTATTGAGACGCTGGGGTCCCTGCCTGATAATGTTGTATCAGTGGCCCCCGAAGGGGGATATGTTAAATGGGACGGCACACAATGGGTTCATGATGCAGAAGCGGAAAAAGCATTTTTTCAGGGACAGGTTGCGCAGGAAAAAGCAAATCTGTTGATGATTGCAACATCTGCTATTGCTCCTCTCCAGGATGCAGTTGATCTGGACATTGCGACGGAAGACGAATCGAAAGCACTTCTTGCATGGAAGAAGTACCGTGTAATGCTTAACCGAATTAACCCCGAGGATGCTCAAAACATCATCTGGCCTGAATCTCCATTGCCCATATAACAGACTTAAACAAAACAATGCCGGGGCTGATTAGAATCGGCATTGTTCATACCTCAATTAAAAATTATTTACCTATAAGAGATACCTTTAATCTTCTTAATAAACTAATTACATCTTTCCTTCCGAATAGTTTAAACAGATTAAACCAGCGGTTCTTACCCAGGTAATTTAGTTTTATTAATTTAGGGTTGTAATGATAGCACATTATAAAAACACCTTGGTCGTCATCAACTATATTATTTCTGAGTGTTTTTATTTGGCACTGACAAACCAGTTTGTAAAACTCTTTCCATTTCTTTTGTGTTGCTACAATTGCCCCACCAATAATATAGGAACGATTGTTAATCATGTGGTCAAAAACCTGATGGATAGTTTTGACGATCAAGCCTTTTTTAACTGTAAAGAAATTTACTTTGTTGCGGTCAAATGGATAGTCCCATCGAGATAACCCTCTGGTTACGTCTGCACTGCGACAGTAACCAAAGTCAACCCATGCAACCATATCATCATTCACAAGATTTAACTCTATAGCTCTGTTTACAAAATATGTTTTCAGATTGCAAACCAGTGCATAGTCTGGGGACCAGTATTCGGGGTTTATCAACTGGCGAGTTTCAAGTTTGCTTATGAACTCGTTATCTTTTTGAATCCGCGCAATTCTTTTTTTGATGTGTTGAAATTTTTTATTAATATCTAAAGCCACTACAACAGTGCTTTTCCCATTTCTGATTGCTTCAATTTTTGGTTTAAGTTCACTGGATGTGAAAATGACCATGTCATTATCCAATTCAGACAGATTTTCAAAGTACTGAATATAGGTATCAGCTGTTCTCTCTAAGTGAGGAGAGAAACCTTTATTACTCGTCCAGTCTCCGCGTCCTATATCGAAAAATGCTGTAACAATGGTAATAGATGAGTTCATTTTTAAGCAATCCGTGTTTTATACCTATCCAATAACTACAAGAATGTTGAATACATATTTTTTTTGATATCAGTCACATGGAAACATTCTATCAGTATCAACATGAGGCGGGAAGCATCATGTGATATTAAAACTGATAAGCAACGGATATACAAAATAACTGGTTGTTGCAAAGGATTGTTCAATGGTGAATAATTTTCATTGGTATTATTTTTATTGAAATTGTCGCTTTGTTCTAATATATGATAACAATAGGTTGCTGAAGCATATCAAGTAGTGTTCCTTAGCCGATATTTGGCGTAATAACGGAAATCATTAAAGATGACCTGACTGGCCAATTGATGGTGAACCGTAACGAGAGTTGCCGCAACCACACCGTATGCAAGAGCATGATTGCGGCCGACTGGCGAACGTTCGATAGTGCGAGTATTGAATGATTGCCAGTCACGGCGGATTGTACTTAAG
>NZ_KB976055.1:1782518-2407096 GCF_000398825.1 Citrobacter sp. KTE30
CCACACCGTATGCAAGAGCATGATTGCGGCCGACTGGCGAACGTTCGATAGTGCGAGTATTGAATGATTGCCAGTCACGGCGGATTGTACTTAAGCAATATGACGGTTCAAGGCGTTTAATCTGAAACCAGCCACATATCAGCCTCTTCAAACATTTCCTGAACAGTACGGCTTATCTGCTCCTTCTCATGCTTGCTGGCGTCAGTGTTGATCGCCGGCAGTGTCATCATCGGTTTAACCCGGACATCAGCATCGGGGAAGATCCGGTGAACCCTCTTGGTCAATTCGCCCAGAATGATATCTTTTGCACCGGGCAGACCATCAAAATTCCTTTTGTCATAAACGAGTTCCACGAACATTGAATATTGCTCCTTTGCTGGATGGATATACAGTATTTATGCTGTGTTTTTATCCGGTGTTCAAGAGGGGTTAAATGATGCCACGACGTAGCGATATTGAAATAGCCTGGTATGCTTCGATACAGCAAGAACCGAATGGCCGGAAGACTGTCACCACACAGCGATTTGTACAGGAACTGAGCAAGGTTAACTGGAACTGGACGATGAAGCAGGCCAACGAATGGATCGAGTGGTATGTGACAACATTCCGCGATGTATCAACGCTGGAAGGAGAGAACCGTACTTTTCAGTTGTTCAATCCAAACGGAGGACTGTAGCCATGGGCTTCCCTTCACCTGCCAGTGATTACGTTGAAAAAAGGATTTCGCTTGATCAGCAGCTGATCAGCCAGCCATCAGCGACTTACTTTATGCGCGCTTCGCGTTCACATTTCAGGGAAGGGATAATTCAGGGGGCGCTGCTTGTTGTGGATGCTTCGCTTTCAGCCTGTGATGGCTCACTGCTGATATGTGCGATAGACGGAGAATTCAGGATCAAGCGATACAGAGCTCACCCTCAGCCTCACCTGATAAATCTGGAAAACGGAAGAAGAGAGGCGCTGCCAGTGGATGATGATGCTTACAGTTCTGCACCCGCTATATTCGGGGTGATTACGTACATCATCAATGATGCCAGGAATGCGGAGTTTGATGACTGCCCGGTGATGTGAATAGTTGAAACTTTACGGTAGAGTTGATGTTTTGTGTCGGGGTTTTTCCCCTATTATTCCCCGTAGCTTCCCCATTCAGAAAACAGGCATAAAAAAACCAGCCGTAACAGGCTGGTTTTTAGAGGATTTTTGGTCGCACGAGAGGATTTGAACCTCCGCCCCCCGACACCCCATTACGGTGCGCAACCATTTCAATGGCAGCTATGTGCCAGGAGCGGACGTGGAGAACAACAGTCTTAGTTGGTCAACGAGGAGCAGGTTAGCGGTTGTTGTCAAAGCCAGGCTTGATAGGTTTAAATATTGCATTCACAATGGTAGGGATTCTACACATGAAAAAACAATTGTTACTGCTTATACTGCTCATCACTTCCCAATCGTGGGCAAATCAACCCTCCCCAGGGGAGCAAGCTAAACAAATGGCTGAAGCAGCATGCCTATACCAATACAATGTCATCTACTCTCGCTTTACTTTGGGTTTTTCTGAGGAAAAAGCAATTCAGGCATCGTCTAAAATATTGACTAATTATTTGGAGAGTCATAAAGAAAATGCAGGGGATTTTTTTCTCTCCTCGATTCGTAGAAGCACAATTGCACAATTACGGGAGTTAGAAGTAAATAAAGCGGCAGTTCAGCAACTAAGAACTCCCCCACCAGATTTTAAAGATAAGTTTTTATCCTCTTGTAATGAAATGAAAAAAGAGCAATTGGAAGCTATGCATGTTTTTGGTTAAATTCAGCATACATACATACATACATACATACATACATACTGATGTGCTTATTTTTCGGCCATCGCATTTATTACTTTTGACCGTCGTTCGTAGCGGATCTCGCGGCGCTTCAGGCGGTCCGATTCGTGCCATTAGCGGAAGTAGTTAGAAACACTCTGTTATGATAACCGGGGAGCAGGTCAGCAGGACATCGCTCGTGAATCAAGAGCTTAAAAAAAGCCCCTATTACTGCTGTAGTGGGCTAAGTAAATTAGACATAGGTATAGCCGTACCATTTTGAGCTGATGGCTCGGTGGGGAAAGTGCGATATAAATCTGAGTCCCATGAGCAGAGCTAGCATTTAGAATTTTGAGGGTACGAAAGCGATTATCCGGCCTTCAATACATGTAGTGAAGGCCGGAAGGGATTAACACAGATTAAAACCATTCATCGTCTTCATAGTCGGATGAAGAAGGATGAGCAGTAAGGTAATCAGTATCGACCGCGATGCGGCATACACCATTATCATTGCGGATACTGAGATCAAACTCTGTGATCCGATGATTCATCTCCTCGAGTTCAACCAGCACATCGAAGCCATACTCCTGGTTAAAGTAGATGTATAACCCACGATACCCTTTTTCTCCGTCGTAATTTCTCACGCCGGTTTCTTCAAGTCCAAACTCACGAGCCTCAACATCGAACGATTCAATCAGTTCATCAGTGCTGTAGTGACTGACATGGACTGTCATGCTACCAGTTAATTTCATTATTTTTTTCCTCGATGCATCAATTTAAGGTCTAGCGCGGACTCCAGGCGGGCACATTCGTCATACATCACAGGAACAATGTCTTGATGAAATTGCTGCAGCTGGACGTAATCAAGTCTCAACAGCTTCCGAATAAAGCCGGTACGATAAGTCCATGAGAGCTTTCTGCTGACACAATAGTCCGACATTTGAGCACTAATGTCGGACTCAAATCCCTCCCAACAACTCATCACACTAAAAATATTGCCGACGTATTTACGAAACTCCCCATGCAGTTTTCTCTCATTAAGCACAGCAATCGCTCTTGAAGCCAGCTCATCAAAATCCTTCCGATAGATAAGGTTGCCCATATCCATCAACGCGCTGTAAATGGCCAGCCCCTTAGATGTCCCTCCACGGCGAAGTAGCTGAAGGCTCAGAGGTGAGTTATCTTCATTTTTCGCATAACGTAAATAACGTACAAAATCGGCGACACGCCCAAGGTATTTGGGATTCATGTTCTTTTCTAATTGAGCACACCAGTTGCCCCCCGCGCTTCTTTCAAGCGCATGAATGACAGCAATACATGTTGCGATCATCATTTCTTCACTACCTGCTTTTGGCGATGAGAAAGATTCCTGGTCTTTACGCCAATGCAAATATGCTGAGACGCTACCTTCGAACTCTTCACTCTCTTTGATGAAATACATACCTTCATTGATGAGGACGTGTAGCCCTGCGTTCTTACACACGTGCTTAAAGAAAGCCAGCGTGTTTTCTTCATCCGCAGCGGAGTGAGTATTCACCGTGTATTTTTCCAGCACTGCATCAATCATCCTATCAAGAAACTGTAAGGTGTCCGACAGACCGGTCAGATAAGTTGCATCCGGAGCATCATAATCATTATCAACACGAGGCTTCATACGCAGTATTTCGACGACCATGCTTTCCATAGCACCCGCCGTTTCTTGTGCAAGACGCATAAAATTGCCGTGATTCGCAATATAGGTTTCAAACATATCAGAAGCGATCGCGCTGTAATGCTTCCTGTCGTCATGGAAATCGTAATAGCCCAATGAGTAGTAAGCAGGATCATCTTTCAACACGTATGACTTACGCCATTTTTTGGCCAACACGTTGAGAGGTGCCATCAGGAGAACAAGACGCCTGTCGCTCTGCGTATTTTTATGGTTTGAATATTGTACCCTTGCGATTTCTGGGCCGAGCAGAGAACGTACAGAGTTGCGGTGATTTTTAAGGTCATCCACATCCTTATAAGACTGTCCGGTTTTAAAATGCGGAGCCAGGATTGCCATAGCACGATTTATCTCATCACGAAGAGCATCTTCTGTGGCAAGCTCAGGCTCCTGCCCGAAATGGGCCAAGTGGTCATATAAAACACTTTCAGAAACGTGATCAGTCATACGGTATCTCCTTATTGATGTCGATGATCTCATGATACTGAAACGGCCTGCTGAGTCAGGGATGCAAACTTATATTCCTCAGGATGTGCCCCAAAATAACTTACAACATGCAAATGCTGGGCATTGTGTAGTGAACTGGGTATGGGATCATGATGCCCGGAACAACTTGTTGACCAGCTCCCTGTTGATCAACATGAAGTGCTGCTAGCAATGTCCGAAGATCGCTCATAAGGGACAACCATACTCAAATCTCCCACATTGCAGGAGATTTGAGTATGAACACGTCACCGTGGAACAAAGACCGTATCATAGGCCAAAAAAGACCACTTCAGATATCTCATATCTGGGGTATCCGAATTCGACTTGAACTGGAAGGTAAAACGCGCGATTTAGCTCTGTTCAATATGGCCCTGGACAGTAAGCTTCGAGGTTGTGATCTGGTCAAACTCAAAGTATCTGATGTTGCATATGGTAGCTCTGTTTCAAGCAGAGCAACGGTGTTGCAACAGAAAACCGGTAGCCCTGTGCAATTTGAGATAACTAAAGGGACAAGAGAAGCTGTTGCTGCATTGATAAAATTTAGCAATTTGCACAGTAAAGGCTTCTTGTTTCGGTCTCGGGTCGGAACTAACCAGCACATTTCAACCCGGCAATACAACCGAATCTTTCATGGGTGGGTAGAAAAGCTTGGTCTCGAAGATTCGCTTTACAGCACACATTCCATGAGAAGAACAAAACCTTACCTGATCTACAAGAAAACCAAGAATCTCCGGGTGATCCAACTTCTGTTGGGTCATAAGAAACTGGAAAGCACAGTCCGTTATCTGGGCATTGAAGTCGATGATGCGTTAGAGATCTCTGAATCGATTGAAGTCTAAGGTTGTCAGGGCTGCAACAGCAGCCCTGTGCCAATAGGAGACGCTAGTGACATTATGCTATGTTAACGTATTGCACTAATCCATATTTCGATGGTCAAGATATATGAAAGTCAGTCAACTCAAAATCATATCTCACAATGATATATTACCTGCCCTTTCAGGAAGAGTGTTCCATGTTACGCCTGAAAATAATATGTCTCTCATAAAACAGTCCGGCGCTTTGATCCCAAACTCGGAATTATTGCAGATATCAAAATTTGGAAACTCATCAAATGGTTTTTTCAGACGGCGCAACTGTGTTTCCTTTTTTGACTACAGATGTTATGGGACTAAGCATTGGGAAGAACATGCCTATAAATGTTTTCCAACTCAGTTTATAAAACATGTGCCTAATGATAGAATTTCAATACTATTTCTTCATGAAAGCAAATTCGATAAATTGATCCCCTGGACTGCATGGAAAGAAGAAGCGGCATGGAGTGATAGGGTGGTCCCATATGTTGAAACTGGATATAAAGGCATGGTCTCCTTAAGTGAAATTACTGAGGAGTTAATTGTTGGGTTTGACTGCTAGCAAAGTCAAAAAAATCGCTAACGAATGGAGAAGGTACCTACTTATGGACCGGTATTTTATGGCCTGCTTGCCGCTATCTTTAGGCTCATTAAGTGGGATTTTTCGATGACTCCCATTCCGTCTTGTGTATTCGATGTATATGCCTTATCGCTTCCCCGAGGTCTAGGATTTGGGGATGATCCTCCAGTTAGCGCTTGGGGTAGTCATGATCATGTCACAGTCTGTGCACTGACACGTAATTGTCACAGCGGAAAGCATGGCATTCTTATAATGCGGCGTCGTGAAGACGATGTATGGGCAGTGCTACGCTGGGAGTCAGATTCATATAGTGAAGAAGAGGCTTTCACAATTATAGGTAAGGCATGCGATGAATCTGCGAGTCGCGTCCCTTTGCCTCCGGGTACACGCAGGCGCGCACCGCTTTGGGATGTTGAAGGTAGAGAACCAAGTAACAATTCAAACTACTTGGACATCCTTGTAGAGCGCCTGGCGCATGGATGCTTAATCAATTGTATCTTGCAATGCCAAATCCGGATACTCACTGGGCAAGAGAGTGCCAGACTGATAATTTTCATACACGTATTTGGGAAGCCATGCTCTTGGCCAGTTTCCGTGAACAGGGGTTGTTAGTCACTCAGGAGTACCCCTCTCCTGATTTTCACGTAATAAACAGGTCAGGTGGAGAAGCCTGGATTGAAGCTGTGACAGTTAATCCATCGGACCGTTATGACCATGCCAAGGCTAAACCTCTGACGTTTCCTTTAAACCGACAAGACAGGGTATCGGGAATTGCGGCTGAACGTTATGCGCGGACCCTAAGGAATAAACTGCGCAAGAATTACACTAGTCTCACTCATGTCGAAGGAAAGCCGTTTGCCATTGCCATCGCGGACTTTCACGCTCCTGGTTCAATGATGTGGAGCCGTGAGGCTCTAATTACCTATCTCTATGGATTTTATGGAAGAGAAAAAGAAATAGATGGGAAGGTTGTGGCTGTAGCAGAAACTGTCGACTGCCTCAAAAGCGACCCCAAAATCCGTGCTGGTTTGTTTAATTCACACGATAACATTGCTCTCTCAGCGGTTATTTTTTCTAATTCTGCGACTTTATCCAAGCTGAGCAGAGTACCTGTTTCTTCCGGCGCATTGATCAAAGGCTACCGGTACATAAGGATTGGCGAGTTCGCTAATGACTCGGCGGGAGCCTTACGTGGCACCCCCTTCAGTATGGATGTAGCCAGTGACCAATATCGTCGTCTTTGGGAACCCTATAGTTATGAGCCATGGACTTCAGAAATTGAAATTTTTCATAACCCAAACGCGGAAAATCCTATAAGTCCTGAGCTATTTCCAGAGGCCACGCATTGGCTTCCAGTTAACGGTGAGATAATTTGCAAACGCTTTTTCAAGCAAAGCATTTTAAAAAGCCAAACCATTATTCAACACTCAGATGATCCAGTTCCTAACGCAAATAGCCTCACGTTTCAGGAAACTTATGAGGCAGATGATAAAATTATTTGACTGACCGGCTTGATTCGCACAGAACGCTGTTAGCAATGTCCGCTCTTCGCTCAAAGCAGACGTTTTCCCCTGTCGCATCGTACATTAACGTATAGTTTGGATTAACTCTGGCCCTTGATTCTTAACATTCCCGACGGCACGCGTCACGGCGTGCCATAAAAATTTATCAGCGGACACGGAACCGTCAGCTACAATCTCCTCCGCTTCTTTCCCTCCAACATTCTGCCTCATCCATTCGCGAGCAGCATCTGGTGAGAGTACCAGTGGCCGCCTGTCGTGAATATCTACCAGTCCTTTATCGGCAGCAGCTGTTACTATCAGGAATCCTTCAGCTTCATCTCCACGTTCGAATGGTGTGCTGCCGATCGCCGCCATGAAAATCGGCTGGCCATCGGCTCGATGAATAAAGTAGGGCTGCTGTATGTCACCTTCCTTTTTCCATTCGTACCAGCCATCAGCAAAGCAAATTGCGCGACCATGTTGCCAGAGTGGTTTAAACATTCTGCTGGTGGCCGCAGTTTCAGAGCGTGCGTTAATTAGCGGTGGTTTATCCCACCATCCGGGGGCGTATCCCCAGATAACTGGATCAAGATGGAGTTTCTCGTCACGTTCGCTCAGAAGCAGAACTTTGGTACCCGGCGCCACGTTGAAACGTCCGATCGGTTCCGGGTCATATGGAATGTCTTGCTCGGCTTCTTCTGCGAGAAGGGCGAGATAGTCTTGACGTGTCATTGACTGTGAAAAACGTCCACACATAGAAACCTCCAGCCATATGTAAGACTGGAAGTATAGGATATCGTCCTACAAGAAACGTTTTGAACCCTACACCTGAACCACGATGCAAGTAGTAAATGGCATTATTGGGACCAAATCATATCAAACAAAATGAATATACTTCAGATTTGGAATGATAACAGGAGGAATAGAATGCCAAAAAAAGACCAAAACTATTATGCGAATGTTGCGCGTCAGACTGAGGCAAGAAGTAGCAAAAGGACACAATATCGCGAGTTTCTTGAACGAAATGGGTATGAGCATAACGAGGATAATGCTCATTTTTTCGCTATAAGTTTAGGATTAAATTCACATGATAGAGTAAACCTCGTTCATGAATTGATGTCGGGGTTTTGACTGCAGTAGAAACATGATCTGGTTAAATGTGTTCACCATTGAGGTTTAATCTTAGTGATAACCCTTTGAATGTTCATAGGTCAAGTTACTGAACTATTGGCGAAAAAATGATGTAACCGATTGATAATTATTAATAACACGCATGATTTAAAATCCCTTTATCGTGAAAGGGCTGATAGGTGCAGGCACTTGTTTTTGCCCTCTAAAACGGTTATCAAAACCCAAAAACATACATTGATAATCAATCAGTTAGGGGAAAGCTGAAAGCCAGTTGCTTTACAATAAAATTATAGAATTATTGTTATTTATCATTTGGTTGTATATGAAGCATCTAACTACTGCTGCGCCACATGAGTTGGGTAGAAGCGGCTGACCTGATTGTTAAAGGTATGGAAGGCGCGATCAACGCGAAAACCGTAACCTATGACTTCGAACGTCTGATAGATGGCGCTAAGCTGTTGAAATGTTCAGAGTTTTGTGACGCGATCATCGAAAATATGTAATCCACATTCTGGGTTGTATGAGAACGGGAGCCGGTTGGTTCCCGTTTTTTTGTGCCTGATAAATTCTTTCCCTGTCATTTTATCCGCTCAGTACCTAGGGGGATCAGGGCTTGTTGTGGTCTATTTATGTTTGATTTAGCTAAAAAAAGGCAAAACGAGACTAAAGCCTCCGACATAAAGCGCTGACCAGGTCGCCGCAGAGATCAGACTGACTGCATACACTTTCACTGGATGAAGATGCAACATTCCAGCAACTAATGGCACAATGTAACGCAGCACGGCAATAAAGCGCGAAGTAAAAAGTATCGGTACAGAACTGTTTTGCAACCGGCGTCGAACCCGTACTACTGTATCGGCATGACGCGACATGATGCGTGCCAGCCAGGGTAGATGTCCCATCATCATTCCAAGGTGATAATTAACAATTGTCCCGCACCATGCGCCAATCATTACAGCAATTCCCGCTTCCCATGGCGCAATAGTCGCCTTGCCGACGGAAATTACAGCAACCAACATAACAGATGCTGGCGGTAATACAGCTGAAATGAGGAACGTAGATTTTGCGAATGCTATTCCAAAAAGCAGGCCCCACAGGCTGAAAGGATGAAGCGCGAAATGGCTCATCAACGCGTTTACCCACTCCATCAATGCTTCTCCAGTTAAGGTTCCTTGGCTATTTAACCGCGATACGGCTTAATCAGGCCTCAACACAGATGAATTACTGACTGCTGCACTTAATCCCGGCTGTGACAGCTGTCTGCGTATAGCAGCAGAATACAGTTGAGCGGGATAGGGTAAAGGAAGATGAATCGAACGCACTTAATCTGAAACCAGCCACATATCAGCCTCTTCAAACATTTCCTGGACAGTACGGCTTATCTGTTCCTTCTCGTGCTTGCTGGCGTCAGTGTTGATCGCCGGCAATGTCATCATCGGTTTAACCCGGACATCAGCGTCGGGGAAAATTCGGTGAACCCTCTTGGTCAATTCGCCCAGAATGATATCTTTTGCACCGGGCAGCCCATCAAAATTCCTTTTGTCATAAACGAGTTCCACGAACATTGCTTATCGTCTCTTTGCTGGATGGATATACAGTATTTATACTGTGTTTTTATCCGGTATTCAAGAGAGGGCATAAACATGGGCTTTCCTTCACTTGCGGCAGATTATGTTGAAACACGAATCTCCCTCGATCAGCAACTAATCAGCCAGCCCGCAGCGACTTATTTCATGCGGGCATCGCGTTCACATTTCAGGGAAGGAATACTTCAGGGGGGCTGCTTGTTGTGGATGCGTCACTTACTGCCTGCGATGGCTCATTGCTGATATGTGCAATTGTAAGTAGCCCGCATAATCGTGCCATTCACACTTAGAGATCATCCGGCATAATCAATCTGCCAAAGCGGACATTGGTAAGCTCATGCAGTATGGATTCACGAAGAACATACGTTATATTTTGTCCTGATTGACACGGGATGAAAGCTCCTGATGGCTCTCTTTTCGCTCGCTGTAACGATCTGCAAGATAACTGGTTTGTCCCTTAAGCAGCAGCGTGATTTTAAACAGCTCCTCGGCTACATCGACGATGCGGTCATACCATGAAGAAGGTTTCATTCGTCCGTTTTCGTCGAACTCTTGCCATGCCTTGGCTACAGAGGACTGGTTGGGGATCGTAAACATCCGCATCCAGCGACCAAGTATACGCATCTGGTTCACGGCATTGAAGGACTGTGAACCGCCGCAGACCTGCATTACCGCAAGTGTTTTGCCCTGCGAAGGACGAATCGCTCCTTCACTTAAGGGTATCCAGTCAATCTGCGCCTTCATGACTGCGCTCATAGCACCGTGCCGTTCCGGAGAACTCCACACCATCCCATCACACCATCTGACCAGACCGCGCAGCTCGGTGACTTTGGGATGCGTGTCCGGCGCATCATCCGGCAGGGGTAAACCGGAGGGGTTAAACAGTTTCACTTCCGCGCCCATCGCCGTCAGCAGGCGACCGGCTTCCTCCGCGGCAAAGCGGCTGTAGGAGCGCT
Organism: Citrobacter sp. KTE30; assembly: GCF_000398825.1. Lineage (NCBI taxonomy): Bacteria > Pseudomonadati > Pseudomonadota > Gammaproteobacteria > Enterobacterales > Enterobacteriaceae > Citrobacter > Citrobacter sp. KTE30. The sequence goes on from NZ_KB976055.1 coordinate 1,793,115, forward strand.
CTCTCACTGAACCATACAGGATCAGAATCCGTGGTGGCTCCTGCACGTTCAGGCGTTCAGCGATGTGTTGATCAAAGCATTTAGTATTCAAGGCAGGAAATTGTTCCATTTTTCTCCTCCAGAGAGAGCTGATGATTTCAAAGTTGATACATATGATTTACCATATATGTATTCTAAAGGGAACGGAGAGAAAAATGCTACAACCTGTTCAGCTTTTCAAAATCTTGTCAGATGAAACTCGTCTCGCCATTGTCATGCTTCTGCGGGAGTCCGGAGAACTGTGCGTGTGCGATATCTGTGCAGCTACCGCCGAATCACAGCCCAAAATATCACGCCATATGGCCGTCCTGCGCGAGGCAAAGCTTGTTCTTGATCGTCGGGAAGGGAAATGGATCCACTATCGTCTGTCACCTCATATTCCGGCGTGGGCCGCGGAGACAATCACGACATCCTGGCTGTGCCTTCGGGAGGATGTGCGGGAATGGTTGGCAAAGTCGGCCTGTACCTCCTGCTGAGGCAGGAAAACATATTTACATAATCATATATAATGGAGTCTGAAATGTTTTTGGCAGGGAGTATATTTTTACTGACGCTGGTACTGGTTATCTGGCAACCCAGAGGCCTGAGCATTGGCTGGAGCGCGAGTATTGGAGCTGCGCTGGCGCTGGGAACCGGAGTCATCCATATCGCAGATATTCCCGTTGTCTGGAATATCGTCTGGAACGCGACAGCGGCATTTATTGCGGTCATTATCATCAGCCTGTTGCTTGATGAGTCCGGCTTCTTTGAATGGGCCGCACTGCACGTCTCCAGCTGGGGTAACGGACGTGGTCGCCTTTTGTTTACCTGGATAGTCTTGCTTGGTGCCGCTGTTGCTGCGTTGTTTGCCAATGACGGCGCTGCGCTGATCCTGACGCCGATTGTAATTGCGATGCTGCTCGCACTGGGATTCAGCCAGGGCACGACATTGGCGTTTGTCATGGCCGCAGGATTTATTGCAGATACGGCCAGCCTGCCGCTAATTGTTTCTAACCTGGTGAATATCGTCTCGGCGGACTTTTTCGGTCTGGGCTTTACGCAGTATGCCTCCGTTATGATCCCCGTAGATGTGGCAGCGATTGCGGCCACTCTGGTCATGCTGCATCTCTTCTTTCGCAGGGACATTCCGGCGACGTATGACGTTTCGCTGCTGAAGACGCCTGCCAGTGTGATAAAGGATCCGGCAACGTTCAGGGCGGGCTGGATTGTCCTGTTATTGCTGCTTGTCGGTTTCTTTGTTCTGGAGCCACTGGGGATCCCGGTCAGTGCGATAGCGGCTACTGGCGCAGCAATACTGTTTATAGTGGCGAAAAGAGGTCATGCCATCAACACCGGAAAAGTCCTCCGCGGTGCGCCATGGCAGATCGTTATTTTTTCGTTGGGTATGTACCTGGTGGTCTACGGCCTGCGCAATGCAGGGCTTACGGAGTATCTGTCTGACGTGCTGAACTTACTGGCAGAAAAGGGGTTATGGGCAGCAACGTTCGGCACCGGCTTCCTGACCGCGTTCCTGTCGTCGGTGATGAACAATATGCCGACGGTGCTGATTGGTGCACTGGCGATTGACGGGAGCACGGCAACTGGCATCGTCAAAGAGGCAATGATTTATGCCAACGTGATTGGCTGCGATTTAGGTCCGAAAATCACCCCGATTGGCAGTCTGGCAACCCTGCTTTGGCTGCATGTGCTTGCCCAGAAAAATATAACGATTACCTGGGGATATTACTTCCGTACGGGTATTATCATGATTCTGCCCGTGCTGTTTGTCACTCTGGCCGCGCTGGCGTTGCGGCTCTCCATCACTTTGTAATGAGATACAGATATGAGCAACATTACCATCTATCACAACCCTGCCTGCGGCACTTCTCGCAACACGCTGGAGATGATCCGTAACAGCGGCAACGAACCAACGATAATTTATTATCTCGATACGCCACCGACCCGTGATGAGCTGATTCAACTTATTTCAGATATGGGAATTACGGTGCGTGCATTACTGCGTAAGAATGTTGAGCCTTATGAACACCTGGGTCTTGATGAAGAGAAATTTAGTGATGAGCAGTTAATTGATTTCATGCTTCAACATCCGATCCTGATTAATCGGCCGGTAGTCGTTACGCCGCTTGGCACTCGTCTTTGCCGCCCTTCAGAAATAGTGTTGGATATTCTACCGGAAGGTCAGAAAGGAGCGTTTACCAAAGAGGATGGCGAGAAGGTCATTGACGAAACGGGTAAGCAGATTAAGTAATCTGCCACTTCAAAATACCGGATGTCTGTTCACGCTATGCGGGCGTCCGGTTTTCGCTCAAATCGGACCTCTGCGGCAGCAACAGCTTTACCATCGAGGCTTGCCATTAGTGGTAGTGTGTTGAATGCGCTGGCGTGAAAAACTTGGATTCTTGGCGAAAACTCTTCCCCAAAACTAAAACCAAAGTTTAGATAATCAATGAGTTTAAAATGGTAGCTACTGGCTGATTTGAAAGTAGAGAGGATGATAATTTCGACTTTATCAAATGGTTGCTATGATTTTAGCAATGAAATGTTGCGCCACATGGGGTGGACCGAAGCGACTGACTTAATTGTTAAAGGTATGAAAGGTGCGATCAACGCCAGGACCGTAACCTATGATTTCGAACGTCTGATGGACGGCGCTAAGTTGCTGAAATATTTAGATTTTGGTGACGCGATCATCGAAAACATGTAATCCAGATTCTGGGTTGTATAAGAATGGGAGCCGATTGGTTCCCGTTTTTTTTACCTGCAAAGTGCTTTCCGGGCACTCAGACTATTAAACTCATTTTAATAGCACTAAAGATTAAATTTTTATCTTTGTCATTACAATTCTATTTATTGATAAAAGATATTCATATCTTTTAATATTTATTTAAATTCATCCGGGTATGAGAACTAAATATAATTGAGTGGTGTTTGTATATTGTTAATTATTATATGAAAAACAGTCGTTTTAAAAACAAGAAAATATTGAGAGTATATTAAAGGTGGTGGCATTTTAATGTTGTTTTACTCTAATTTTAAATCCATTTTTATCAGCATGCTATGATAATTTATTATTCTGAATGCTAATAATGTCCAAAAAAGAATATTTTTCCCGATTGATTTTTTATTACCTTTCTGTTTTTATCTTGGCGACATGCTTGAGACATAAAATTCAAAGCATGACTCCTTATTATGTGTGTTGCTTACTATTAGTTGATGATGAAAATGGTTATTAAAATGCTAAGTTTAAAAACGGGTTTAGTGGCTGTTACATTATGTTTTGCTATGACAGTTTATGCAGGAGAAAGCGTAGTCACCGGCGGTTATGTACATACCCGGACAGATGGACAGAACCTTAACGGTCTTAACGCTAAATATGGTTATACCCCAGATGAAAGTGATTTAGGCGTTATAACATCCTTAACTATTTCAGCAAATGACGATAATGATATAGATCGTGGTTATGGTTCTGCATTAGTCGGTGCAAGTTATAAAGTAAATGATGTGATAAAACCTTATGTAATGGTGGGTATTGGGAGAGGTGCGATCAAAGCGAATGGTGAAACTGATACTTCTACAGGTTTTGCCTATGGTGCTGGTATTCAGTTTACCCCCATTGCAGCTTTCACTGTTGATGCAGGCTATGAAGGTTCTAAGGTCTTTGGCGCGCAAGCTAATAGTATTGTAGTCGGCGCCGGCTGGAAATTCTAAGGTTATTTATATGAATAAATTAATGATAATACTGGTTGCATTTTCTACTGTTTCTTTGATGTCTGGTTGCGTATCAGAAGAACAACGCTTAGCTAAGTGCGAAGCGAAGGGAATTAGCCGTGATGTTTGTTATCACGAAGAAAAAGAATATTGGAATAATTACAGTGCTAACATGAGTCGACTGCAGGCTGCTAATACACAAGCAGATGCTTTTAAAGAGTCTATGAGTGATCGCAAGAAGCATAAGCATTATGATGACGATTAATATTTTAGACCACGTACATACTGTCTTGAGTGTTTATGTTCTTAACATTATAATCATTTATTAATTATTCAAATGCTTATGCTCAGGAATCACTCTCAAAAGCGTATTTTTTTCTGTATATAGTGATGAAATAATGCAGCGCCAGCATGGACTGCAATCAGAAGTAACAGATGTTGGCGAGTTGACTCCCCCCAAGGCCAGAGGTATTTATGATAACAATGGCCTTAATTTGGTTTGAGAAAAACGCTTCGCCTGCTGTATGCAATCATTCTTTTGATGAAAGTTTGTACGGGAATACGTGCAGGGCATTGGCTGCAATGGGGTAAACACCAAGGCCTTCTGTTCGAGCTTTAATTTCCTCGAATGAGAGTGAAGGGGAAGGTTCTCGTCCTCCCCACAGATTAATACCTTCAGGAACATCGTCCCGACTGTACTCCTCGGCGATCTCAATAGTTCCGCCGCTATTCAATTCGATCACGACGCTTTTTCCGTCAACAGGAATGAGATTCCCTTCATTGTCAGTGATAAAGATTTTCATTTGCTTACCTCTTATTAGTACATTCATATGATAGCAAAATTGGAAGGAGGGATGTCATTATCGTTATGATCTTTCCAGGGATTATTTTTTATAAAAATCAATTTCTTATGTTGTAGCTTTGGAAGTGTGACTGGGCGCATGGCGACTTTTGATTCTATCTACCATGCTCTGTAGAGATAAATTAGAACACGTCAATGCTCATCGCAACGACTGATCAGTTTTCACCACGGGACATGAGAATGCGCAAAGTACTTTTACCGGTAACCGCAGCGGTGTGTCTTTTTTTGATAGGTGTTTTTATTCTTAATATGCAGCTGTGGTATTCCTCTTCGACAGAAATCCTTGGAGGAGCCAGATATGCCGCGAAAAATATGGATAACATACTGGATGAAGCTTTCCAGGCAACTCGAACCGCTATGCACATCGCCGAAAAAAAATGCGATCTGGAGGGTCAATACCAACTTGGAACTGAAGCTGCACTTCGCCCTCATTTGCGAACGCTGATCATTATCCGACAGGGGAAGCTTTGGTGTACGTCACTGCCAGGTAATCGGATCTTGCTTAAGCAAATTCCGGTGATTACTGATACAAATCTGCTGCTTACTCCCGCAAGAAATACGGAAAATGAGATACCCGTTCTGCTGTATCAAACTCGTTTTCAAACCAACCACATCATTGTCACTATTAGCGGGGTGCATATCCGTGGAGCATTAAATGTTCCGTTAAAGGGGGTGACATATTCACTACTCGTAGGTGACGAAGTGCTTGGTTTATTGGGTGATGTGAAAACCGTTACAGCAAGCTCACAGATGTCTGGTCAGGTGAATTCCGCAAAGTATCCGTTCAGCATTATTTATAATGAACCGCCATTGTTTAGTGCAAAAAGGCTGGTTACACAAGGTTCAGGGATTCTGGTTTTTATCCTGTTAATATCTTTCGCAGCCGCTTATGCCATTGATAAATATCTAAATAAGAACGATACCCCAGAAGAAACGTTGCGCAGAGCGATAGTAAAAGGAGAGATCGTGCCTTTTTATCAACCTATCGTAAATGGTCGTGAGGGGACGTTACGCGGTGTTGAAGTGCTGGCCCGATGGAAACATCCAACAGCCGGATATATCTCTCCTGCCTCCTTCATTCCCGTCGCCGAAAAATCAGGCCTGATAGTGCCACTAACTCAAAGTCTGATGAGGCAGGTTGCGGCGAATATGAACGCCATTGCCAGCAAACTGCCATCTGGATTCCATGTCGGTATTAACTTCAGCGCATCCCATATCACTACCCCTACATTTGTTGAAGAGTGTCTGAAATTCAAAGATAGCTTCAGCCGCCATGATCTCAACCTGGTGATTGAAGTTACTGAGCGTGAGCCATTACATATAGATGAAGAACTTGTGCAGAGGCTCAATATCCTGCATGAAAATGGCTTTGTGATTGCGCTTGATGATTTTGGTACGGGCTATTCTGGGCTTTCTTATTTGCATGACCTGCACATTGATTACATTAAAATCGATCAGAGCTTTGTGGGAAGGGTTAATGAGCTTCCCGATTCAACCCGAATTTTGGATTGTGTTCTCGATCTGGCGCGCAAACTGTCTTTAAGCATCGTTGCAGAAGGAGTTGAAACGAAGGCTCAGCTCGATTATCTCAACAAAAACAACATTGTTTTCCTACAAGGGTACTATTTCTATAAACCAGTAACCTTCACTGAGTTCGTCATGCTTCTGCTGGCAAAGCCTAAAGTGAAGGTTTATGTCGAATAAATACAGGATAACCTTATTGATGAAAAGGGGGCATGAAATCTGCTTCGGGAGTAAAAATCCGATGATTATCTTTATTGTGAGACAAATCTCAGATTATGTTATTTAAAATCTATACCCTTATCGCTGTAGTGGTTATTTGTGTTTTCATATACAGCAACTGGATAATGGCATGGCAGATATAACATTCGCGATGGAGCGTGATTCAAGTCACAGCGCAGCGAAAAAAGAGTTGGATGTACGAAACAATACGAAGTACACAAACCGCAACCAGCTTGCGATTGCCGCAGCACTGTTTTTAGGTGGTATCGTCGGGGTTATTGTTTTGGCATTGTATCTAATGGTGCATGAAGGGGTGTTTCTGTATTAATCATTTAAATATTCTTATCGTTGGTGTATTGCTAGTAGGAGGTGGAACAAGCTACTTCTTCTGTATTGATGAACGGAATAACATCGTAGGGAATAGCTGTTTGTGGAGAAAGATTGTAGATCTTACCGTCATAGTGGCTATTTACATAAGAAAATGATCTTAATATAAAGCTAAGATCAGCGGGTAGAGTCGTGGGTTGAGCGTTAACTTCATTGTAAAACCGTTTACAGCTATCTTTCAAATCTAAACCTGAAAAAATTATTCTTTCAAATTTTAGACTAATGGCTATTTGTAACGCGCTAAATGCGACCGTAGCACTACCAAAATGACCATGTGCTACATCAGTTGAAAATGCAATTGTTTTCACTTTTCTGAATGCAGAGCATTTAATTCGGAGATTCCTGTTAGTCATTGTTTTTATTTTATAGCGAATCTTTCTACCGATACCACCTCTGGATTTGCAAATGTCCTTTAACAGAAAACATGTGTTGAGCAAGTTCTCTGCCTCTGTTGAATCAGCTCTTTTAATAACATCTTCACTAATAAAGGTATGCTGAGCATAGGCGGAATACTTATAAAATAAGTCTTTATTGTTTTCATAAAAAGAACCGTCACAAACAACATAAAGAAATACAGGGATATTGTTGTTAATTAAATAGCCTGCGCTACCATTTACGCAAATGCAGCTTTTACTACGCATTATCTCAAGGGGCGTATCTAATGATGAAGGTCCAGACAAGTAAATAATACAATCATCGGAAACTCTTTCACCCATTATTCCATTAAGTATTTCGTGTGTGATGAGCATGGCGGTTACCGTGGATGTTATTTTTGAAATAATAACATTGAGTATCCGTTCCAAATCAAAGAAGATGTTTCTTTTTGTTTTTCAAACTTGAAGAATTGATTATGTGAATGTATTTTTATTATTATTTTGATAAATGTTTTTTTGAGAGTAAGGTCAGGTAACTCAGAAAAATATGATGATGTTGGCTTTTGTTTTTCGATTTTTAAAATCCAGGCATTTGTTGTGTGAATAAATCTGATTCTGGTGTTCTTGCCTGGTAAGAATTTAACATGAAAATTAGTTACTTTTAGTTACAGGTGGCTGAGAGTGTTTTAATCATATCCTTATAAAGAGTGCGATTTTATAACATCATCCGCCTGTTATTTGATGTAACATAATTCCTGACGGGCTATCAATTCCAGTCCGTCAGGAAGGGAAAACAACATTAGAACTGATAGTTTAACGATACCCAGTAGTTACGACCCGGGTTTACGTATCCGGTGGTGGATTGTGCAGTCTGATAATAATCACCTGCGTAGGTGCTATTACGGCCCACCTGGTAAAGTTTAACCTCGCTAAAGTCTTTATCCAGCACGTTATTAACTGCCGTATTAAGTGTCAGATCTTTGGTCAGTTTGTAAGACATTCCCATGTCCAGGACGGTCCAGGCTTTTAAATTAGCACCTTTATCGTCATAGACGGCTTTTTGTACTGCGCTGAGATTGTCGTAATTTTCCGTGAAGCGTGGGGCCTTACCGCGATAACGTGCGCTCAGCCAGGCGTTCATATCTTCCGTTGCCTGCCAGTTCAGACGGGCGTTAGCCATATGCTTTGGTGTATAGCTTAACGTCGCGCCTTTATTGTCACCATCTTTTTGCTTGCTCTGAGTGTAGGTGTAGTTGAGAGATAAGGTCAGCACATCCGACCATAGAGGGAAGGTGCTGGCAAATTCAACGCCATCGGTCCTCGCCTTGCCGCTGTTGGTATAACTGTTGGTATTATCATCGATAGAATACGAGACAATTTTATTTTTGTATTCAGTATAGAAGCCGGTAATGTTGGCGTTAAGCCCGGCGTTGTTCTCGTAATACAGCCCGGTTTCGTAGCTGATGCTTTCCTCAGGTTTGAGGTCCGGGTTACCGACTGTATTCACCGTTCCCTGCGCGGTTACACCGCTGATCCCGTTATGTAACTGGCTCAGTGATGGTGCTTTATAACCTGTCGTTACGCCGCCTTTGAGGGTCCATTCATCAGATACGTCCCAGACCATATAGGCTCGTGGGCTGAGATGACCGCCAAAGACATCGTTATGCTCATAGCGTGTTCCTGCGGTTAAGGCCAGCGAATCGAGAATATGCCATTCATCTTCCGCATAGGCTGCCCACGTTTTTTGGTGGAACGTCTCGCCGGTATTGGCCAGCACCACACCATCTTTCATTCGTGCATCCCAGTATTCCCCGCCGAGGGTTAACAGATGCGAATCACCTAGTGGTGTCAGCAGCACGGAGTCCAGAATGACGTTGGTGTTCTTTAGTTCACGCGCGTCACCGGCACGACCTGCGTTCTCTGGCGTGAGTGCGGAGGAGACCAGTTGTCGGCCTTTGTTCTCGGTCTCATTCCAGCCGAGGGAGGATTTCCAGGTGCCGAACGTTAAGGCTGTATCGTGGCCGAGGGTCACTTTGTTACGCTCATAGCGCAGCGTTTTATCATAACCTCCCGTCAGGTTACCCAACTGACCGTCATCGTTGTCATAACGCTGTCTGGCGGAGTCGAGATCCAGCCACAGCGTATTGCTTTCATTGGCTTTCCAGTCGAATCGCGTGCCAATATTGTAGTTTTCCGACTCGGTTGGATAAGGTACGCGGGTGGAAGAGGTATCGCTCAGCGAAGTGACGCTGGAACCCTGACGCTGGGTGGTGCTCCCCCGAACCTGCATATCCAGTACGCCCGCGATTAACGGGCCGCTTGACCAGAAGTTGGCGACCGTACTGTTACCCCATTTATTACTCTCTTGCAGGTTAACGCCGGTATTGATGGAAGTGCTCCATTTATCGGTGCTTTTTTTGGTGATGATATTCACCACGCCACCGATTGCGTCGGAGCCATAAAGCGTCGACATCGGGCCGCGGATAACCTCAATATGATCGATTGCCGCCAGCGGGGGCATAAAGCTGGTATTCATGGCAGAGAAGCCGTTTGGCGTCACGTCGCTGCTGCCGTTTTGACGAATACCGTCAATCAGGATCAAGGTATAGCTGGCGGGCATGCCACGGATGCTGATCTCCAGACCGCCAGTTTTACCGGTGCTGCTTTCAACATCTACCCCTTCAACAGAACGCAGGGCTTCACCTAAGTCATTATATTTATTGGTTTGTAACTCTTGCTGCGAAATAACAGAGACGCTGGCGGCGGCATTGGTGATTTTCTTTTCGTAACCGGAAGCGGTTACCACCATGACATCTTCAGCAAATACCAGGGGGCTGGAAAATCCTAAACAGGACAGAACGACAGAGGCAACGGGTTTTAAACGCATAGTCAAACTTCCTTTGTTAAAAATCAAAGGCAGTAAGATAAGTGATCGTAATGATAATACAAATAATTATCATTACAAATTTACATAACTTGTCACTTCTGGTGTTTTTTTTGAATAAATATACATAAATTGTCATTAATTTTAGATAAGGAAATAGCAGGAAGGATAAATAGTCAGCATGAGTAATTATTAGATCGGGATTAATATTCCTTTGAATAAATGGCGAGGGATTAATCTATATTCTGAGATTCACATCGTACTCATAACGGAGTATCAGAAAAAAGTATGATAATTTTAGAAAATCGTCATACTTTTCTGCGCCGCATCATTTTTTTCGTCATTTCTGTCCGCCATAATCCCTTCCCCAGGAGACTGCTTAACGACTGTAAATCGTTATGCAGCATAAAAATAACGTAAATCTGGATAACATAATGATCAAAGGCAAGCTGGCACTGCTTACGTGCGCATTGACTCTCGCATTAACCTCACCACTTCTCGCCGCGCAAAATGCGAGCGAAGGGCAGACGTTAAAACTGGCAATTGGACCGGAGCCAACGGAAGGTTTTGACCCGATGCTGGGCTGGAGTCATGGCAGCTATCTGCTTTTGCATGCACCATTATTAAAACAAAATGCAGATATGAGCTGGGGAAACCTGCTGACGGAAAAAGTAGAGACCAGCGCAGACGGCAAAACCTGGACGTTGACGTTAAAACCTGACCTTAAATTCTCTGATGGTTCGCCGCTAACCGCTGAAGATGTGGTGTTCACCTATAACAAAGCAGCAAAAAGCGGCGGCAAAATAGACATGGGAAACTTCACCCATGCCAGTCTGAAAGATAACCGCACGGTAGAAATTACGTTGCGTAGCCCGCAAAGTACCTTTGTGAACGTGCTGGGTTCATTAGGAATTGTTCCGCAAAAACGGTATGACGAAAAAACATTCGCTAAAAATCCGATTGGCGCGGGTCCGTATCGACTGGTGAGTTTTCAGCCGGGGCAGCAGTTGATCGTTGAGGCTAACCCTTGGTATGCCGGTAAGAAAAATGATTTCAGTAAGCTGGTGTTTGTCTTCCTTGATGAAGATAACGCTTATGCCGCAGCGCGCAGCGGCCAACTGGGACTCGTACGTATCGCGCCATCGATGGCAGTCGCTCCTCAGCAGAAAAATTTGAAACTTTGGGTACGCGACAGCGTGGAAAACCGCGGCATTGTGTTCCCGATGGTTCCTGCAGGTAAAAAAGACGCCAATGGCTATCCGATTGGGAACGATATCACTGCCGATGTTGCCATCAGGCGCGCCATCAACTACGCCATCGACCGTAAGCAGCTTGCCGATCAGGTCATGGAAGGTCATGCGATTCCGGCGTATAGCGCGGTTCAGGGTCTGCCATGGCAGGGACAATCAGTTGCGTTCAAAGATGGCGATAGCGAAAAAGCGCGAACGATTCTGGAAGAAGCCGGCTGGAAAGTGGGTAAAGACGGCGTACGCGTGAAGGACGGTAAAGAGGCTCGCTTAACGTTGTGGTATGCCAGCGGTGACAGTACACGCCGGGATTTAGCCGAAGCCGTACGTGCGATGCTGGAGCCAGTGGGTATTCAGATTTCTCTGCAATCCGGGAGCTGGGAAACTGTTGAGCGGCATATGCATGCCAACCCGACGCTGTTTGGCTGGGGAAGTCTGGATCCGATGGAGCTTTTCCATCACTACAGTAATCAGGCTGCGGGCGTGGAATACTACAATCCAGGCTATTACAGCAATCCTGTCGTTGAGCAGCATCTTAAACAGGCAATTGACGCTCCGGACTGGCAAAAAGCGTTGCCGTTCTGGCAACAAGTTGAGTGGGATGGCAAGCAAGGGGCTGGCGTGCAGGGCGATGCTGCCTGGGCATGGCTGCTGAATATTCAGCATACCTACCTGGCAAATCCGTGTATTGACTTAGGTAAAGGCGCACCGGAGATTCACGGTAGCTGGTCACTGCTCAATAATCTGGATGAATGGACCTGGACCTGCCGTTGATGAAGTCTGTTGTGGGCCATTTTCTACGGCTGATAGTGTTATTAGTGCTGGTTGCGGCTGGCACTTTTGTGCTGCTCAGCTTTTCTCCGGTCGATCCGATTCGGGCTTATATCGGCAACGATCTCCTGCATGTGCCGCCGGAGCAATATGCGCGTATCGCGGCTCGCTGGGGATTGGACCAACCGCTATGGGAGCGTTTTGGTCACTGGTTTGGCCGTGTATTACAGGGCGATCTCGGCTACTCAATGTTGTTTAACGCGCCGGTTGCCAGCGTGATCAAGGAGCGCTTTGCGACTTCGTTTGCGCTGCTTGGTGGCGCGTGGCTACTCTCTGGCATATTGGGAACGGCAATGGGGTTTGTCGCGGGTCGCTATCTGAATCGCTGGCCGGATAAAGCAATCTGTCGCCTCAGTTATCTGCTTTCTTCGCTGCCGACCTTCTGGATTGGCATGCTGTTGCTGGCATTATTTGCCGTGCGCTGGCCGGTATTTCCGGTCTGCTGCGCGTGGGAGCCGGGCAATAGCGGCGATATGGCGACGCTGACTGAGCGTCTGCGCCATCAGGTGCTTCCCGTTTGCGCGCTCAGTTTGCTGGGACTGGGACAAATTACGCTTCATACGAGGGAAAGCATCGCCAGCGTGATGAAAAGCGATTTTGTCCGTTTTGCGCGTTCTCAGGGAGATAAAGGCTGGTCACTGTTACGCCATCAGGTTCTGCGTCATGCAATTACGCCTGCGCTGTGTTTGCAGTTTGCCTCGCTGGGGGAGCTGTTGGGAGGCGCATTATTGGCCGAAAAAGTCTTTGCTTACCCGGGACTGGGGCAGGCCACTATTGATGCTGGATTACGTGGAGATCTGCCGTTACTGATGGGAATTGTATTGTTCAGTACCGTATTGGTGTTTATTGGTAACTCGCTGTCTACCTGGCTTGTCCGTATGTTGAACCGTGCTCTGGAACGACCTGATGCTCTATAACCCGACGCCGACGCTGATTCGTCTTTTGCTCTCATTTAGCTGCCTGTTATTCATTGCAGTGTATGGTGCCGCAATGCTGGATAACCCGTTGAGCGTTAATCTGCTTGCCCGGCATTTACCGCCTGATGCGCTGTACTGGTTTGGCACCGACAACCTTGGTCGCGACCTGTGGATCCGTTGTTTTCAGGGTGCGTTAACCAGTCTGCAAATTGGTATTGGTGCGGCGTTGTGCAGCGGTTTCATTGCGTTAGTGATGGCGGCGGTTTCGCGCATACATCCGCGTCTGGATGTGCTTATGCGCCTGATTACCGATGCCATGCTGTCGATGCCGCATCTGCTGTTGCTCATTTTGATCTGCTTTACGCTGGGCGGCGGGAAAAACGGCGTGATTATGGCGGTTGCGCTGACCCACTGGCCGCGTCTGGCGCTGATCCTGCGTGCTGAAGCGCAGCGCGTGGCCCACAGTGACTACTTGACGCTGACCTGGCGTCTGGGACACGGCCATTTTTACTGCTGGCGACATCACTATCTACCCGCCTTATTACCTCAATGGCTAACGGGAACACTACTGATGTTTCCCCACGCGGTGTTGCACAGTGCGGCGTTAAGCTTCCTCGGTTTTGGGCTGGCACCGCATGAACCGTCACTGGGACTGCTGCTGGCGGATGCGCTGAGATTTATCAGTCATGGCGATTGGTGGTTGGTGCTGTTTCCGGGACTGATGCTGTTCAGTCTGGTGATGTTATTCGATCAGCTCGCAAGGGCGGTACATCGTTTATGGTTACGAGGTGACGCATGTTGAGTTTAAGACAGGTCTCGCTGGAGGTGGCGCGTTATCGCTGGTACGGCGCGAGAAACTGGTCTTCGCTGTTGCAGGATATCTCTTTCGACGTGGCACCGGGTCAAATGGTGGCGTTAGTGGGAGGAAGCGGGGAGGGTAAGAGCCTGCTGCTGCAATGCCTGCTCGATCTCTTACCGGAGAATTTGCGCTTCCAGGGCACTATCACGCTGGAGGGAAAAACGCTGAACAGCGATGATATTCGCCAATGTCGTGGCGATACCTTCAGCTATGTCCCGCAAGGCGTTCAGGCGCTTAACCCGCTGCTCTCGATTGAAAAGCATCTGCGCAGGGCATGCCAGCTTTCTGGCCAGCAATGGAATGCCGGAAAAATTGAACGATTGCTCCAGCGTAGCCGACTGGAAAGTCGCGTATTAGATGCTTTTCCGCGCCAGCTTTCAGGCGGTATGGCGAAACGTGTCCTGGCCTGTCATGCGTCTCTGAGTCAGGCTCGCTATATTCTGGCGGATGAGATTACCGCCTGGCTTGATGCACCTCTGGCTAATCAACTCCTTGAACAGTTGCGTGAGCAATGTGAGCAAGGGGCTGGCGTTTTATGGGTAACGCATGACCTCACGCTGGCGGCCCGCCATGCGGATCGTATTGTCGCGTTGCATCAGGGAAGGGTGTCGGATAACGTCAGCCGGGAACAGCTGTTACGCGGAGAGATTAGCGAACATCTGCAACGACAATGGCGGGCGCTGCCTGAAAGAAATCAACTTTTTGGAGAGCGCGATGTTGTGCTGTCGTGATGTAACAATCCGTCAGGGAGAAAAGGTTCTGTGGCAAAATCTGACCTTCTCTCTACACCCTGGAGAACGTATTGGGATTTGTGCGCCAAGTGGGACGGGCAAAACGACGCTGGGACGCGTACTGGCGGGCTGGCAGAAACCAACTTCGGGTGACATTCTGGTTGATGAACAACCGTTACCGATGCACCAGTATTGCCCGGTACAACTGGTGCCACAGCATCCGGAATTAACTTTTAACCCCCGACGCAGCACCGGTGATGCGGTTCATGATGCCTGGCGACCGGATGCTGAAATGCTTACCCGTCTTCACATCAACCCAGAGTGGTTAACTCGCCGCCCCGGACAACTTTCTGGCGGTGAACTGGCGCGAATTGCTTTACTTCGTGCGCTGGACCCGCGGACACGTTTTCTTATTGCTGATGAAATTACCGCCCAGCTCGATCCTTCCATTCAACGGGATATCTGGGCGCTGCTGCTTGAAGAATGCCAGCGTCGGCCATTGGCTATGCTGATTATCAGCCATCAACAGGCCCTGCTTGAGCAGCTTTGTTCCAGCAAACTCCTTGTAACGTGAAATGAGATAAGGCTTGTAGCTGATCTATTGATTAAATTGATATGTTATATTATAACATTCACTCGCAAATGATTTGAGGGTGAAATTTTGGCTATTTGTATTAAAAAACTGACAATTGCTCTGGGGATGCTTGTAGTCAGTGGTTCGGTTATGGCGCACGGTCATCATTCCCATGGTGCGCCGATGAGCGAAGCAGAACAAAAGGCGTCGGAAGGGGTTTTTGATGATAACCAGGTGCAAAATAGGGCGCTGACCGACTGGGATGGCATGTGGCAATCTGTCTATCCGTATCTGGTCAGCGGCGAGCTTGATCCGGTCTTCAAAAAGAAAGCGGAGAAAGACAAAAGCAAAACGGCAGAACAAATTAAAGATTACTACCGTAAAGGTTATGCAACCAACGTAGACACCATCGGCATCGAAAATGACGTAATGGAATTTCACACCGGTAATCAGGTTGCATCATGTAAATACGACTACGCCGGTTATAAAATTCTGCACTATAAGTCAGGCAAGAAAGGTGTACGTTATCTGTTTGAGTGTAAAGACGCTAACAGCAAAGCACCTAAATACGTGCAATTCAGCGATCATATTATCGCGCCGCGTAAATCGAGCCACTTCCATATCTTTATGGGAAATACCTCGCAGGCAGCCTTGCTTGAAGAGATGGAAAACTGGCCTACCTACTACCCTTACCAGTTGAAGGGAGAAGAGGTTGTGGATGAGATGCTGCACCATTAATCCGGGCTAACCTTATCTGTACACACCCGTCACCAGTGGCGGGTTTTTTAATTCATAACCTTCTCTTTCCATCACCCGATGCATTCGTTAGCATATTGTCTCGCAGCAAGTGCATGTGTTTTTTCAGGAAGAGGTTAACGTGTTCGCAGAGTATGGAGTTCTGAATTACTGGACGTATCTGGTGGGGGCTATTTTTATCGTGCTGGTACCGGGGCCAAATACGATATTTGTGTTGAAGAACAGCGTTGGTCGGGGAGTGAAGGGCGGTTATCTCGCCGCAAGCGGTGTGTTTATCGGCGATGCCGTGTTAATGTTTTTGGCCTATGCCGGAGTTGCCGCATTGATCAAAACAACGCCCGTTTTGTTCAACATCGTTCGCTATCTTGGCGCGTTTTATCTGCTGTACCTCGGTGCGAAGATCCTGTATGCAACACTGAAATCGAAAACTGGCGATGCCGCGCCTGAAGAAGTCCCGTTTGGCGCTATTTTTAAACGTGCGTTAATTCTGAGCCTGACGAATCCTAAAGCTATTTTGTTTTATGTGTCGTTCTTCGTGCAGTTTATTGATGTCAATGCGCCGCACTCAGGGCTGTCATTCTTTATTTTGGCTATTACGCTTGAGATAGTGAGCTTTTTCTATCTGAGCTTTCTTATTTTCTCCGGCGCGTTCGTGACGCAGTATATCCGTACGAAGAAAAAACTGGCCAAAGTGGGTAATTCCCTTATTGGTCTGATTTTTGTTGGTTTTGCCGCTCGTCTGGCCACGCTTCAGTCGTGACGCCATTGGCCCGTTGGTTACGGCGGGCCTTCAATATTACACCCTGCAATTCATTTATAATTGTATTGTTATAACCAATAAATGGTATTTTAAATGTATATTATGAGGCGTACCCTGTGTACAGCAGCGGTTCAGTAAGAACTCGCTGGTTGTCGACTGGAAAAGGGAAGAAAAATGCTTCAAATTCCACAGAACCATATCCATACACGCTCTACTCCATTCTGGAACAAAGAAACGGCACCTGCCGGAATTTTCGAACGCCACCTTGATAAAGGAACCCGTGCCGGGGTTTATCCTCGACTTTCGGTTATGCAGGGGGCGGTCAAATATCTCGGATACGCAGATGAACATAGCCCGGAGCCCGTAGAGGTGATGGTTATTGAAGCCGGTCAGTTTGGCGTTTTTCCACCGGAAAAATGGCATAACATCGAAGTGATGACCGACGACACTTACTTTAATATCGATTTTTTCGTTGCCCCGGAAGTTCTGATGGAGAGCGCGAATCAACGAAAAGTCGTGCGCACCGGCAAGGAGTAAATCATGGGCAAAGCAACCTATACCGTAACAGTGACCAATAACAGCAACGGCGTGTCAGTCGATTATGAAACTGAAGCGCCGATGACGCTGTTGATTCCGGATGTGGCCGCTGAAGTGGTTAAAGACCTGGTCAATACGGTACGTTCATACGATACCGAGAATGAGCATGAAGTGTGCGGATGGTAGGCGTTAATTACTCCTACTGATTGAATGCGCTGAATTTTAATCTAATAACCGCACTGCGTTTTGACGACGCAGAGCGGTTTTTTTATCCGTGTTAAACCTGGAAATATCCGGAAAAAGATTTCTTAAGAATACCTTAAGAAATCCGCATTGATTGCTAATGTTGGATCATTCACAGGGGTTATGATCGTGAAACAGTCACAATACAGAACCTCGCTTATGAAACTGAATACCCGACTAACATTACCCACTTTCATTCTTGGGCTGATCATCGTAGCGATCCCGTTCACTGCGAACTGGAATCTACCTTTGCTCAACGGTACTGTCGTCAGATGGATTGAGAATGGCCAGGCGTTATGGCTGCTGTTTGGAGCGCTTTTTACTCTCAGCTACATCCGGCCTTTATCACGTCCTGAAGGCGAGAAACAATTTTGGCTTTGGGCGGCTGTGTGGTGGTTGGTGTTGCTGGGTCGCAGTACCAGTTGGGGCCGTGATTATTTCCCGGAGCACCCTAAACTTCTGTTCAGAGTTATCTCAGTGGTATTGATTGCAATGATTATTCTGCCTGTCCTGATATCAAAACGCTTACGCCAGGATATTGCCCGTCGCTTACGCAATGAACCGCTGCCGCTATGGCTGTTAGCGATCACCACCTGTGCATTTTTGATCTCCGATACGGTAGAGCATCATCGTCTGCTGGCCCCTGTCTTTTTGCACAACGCGCAGTACGGCGATCTCATTGAAGAGCTGTATGAACTCCCGTTTATGGTGGGATTGTTCCTGATGAACCTCGGTTTTATGCAGCGGGATAAGCAGGAAGAATCTGCTGCCATTCGCTTTAGTGAACCACAGCTGGCGAAGTAACGGGAAAAACCTGAGTCTGGATGACCAGACTCAGGCGGTTAGCGAGGTGACTTACGCAATGGCCTCGCACAAGCGTGATTTCATGTCGCTGTACGTCTGTGCGGCATACTTTTCAGCCCATCCCTGATCGCTAATGTGCTCAATACTTACGGCGCAATATTTGGTTTCCGGCGTTTTCGAAATAGGATCGAGATTATCCTGAGTTAACTCGTTACACGCACCAATCCACCATTGGTAGGTCATATACACCGTTCCGGTATTGATACGCTCGGATACATCCGCGCGGCTGATGACCTTACCACGACGCGAGCTGACCCATACCAGGTCACGATGACGAATACCCAGTTTTTCTGCATCATGAGTATTGATTTGCACATACCCAGGCTCATCTGCCAGGG
Source organism: Citrobacter sp. KTE30 (assembly GCF_000398825.1). Taxonomy (NCBI): domain Bacteria; kingdom Pseudomonadati; phylum Pseudomonadota; class Gammaproteobacteria; order Enterobacterales; family Enterobacteriaceae; genus Citrobacter; species Citrobacter sp. KTE30. The sequence continues at coordinate 1,811,769 of NZ_KB976055.1, forward strand.
CTTGCAGCGCTGCGCAGTTGCCGGTCATTGAACGACAGGAGTAGTGCCCAACTTCACGCACTGTACACAGGACCAGCGGATACTTTTCATCAGGAACTTCTGCGGGCGCTCGCCATTGTGCGGCAAACAGTTTGCCTTTGCCATTGGCGGTATCAAACTGGCTGTTCGCGTAAAGGTAAGGTGTGCCGGGGTGATCGAGCTCCGGACATGGCCACTGAACATGCCCCATTTCACCCATTTTCTCATAGGTTACGCCGTAGAACAGCGGGCACAGCTCGCGCATCTCATCCCAGATTTGCTGGTTACTTTGATACCGCATGGGATAGCCCATTTCACTGGCCAGCAGGCTGATGATCTCCCAGTCACGCTTGACATCACCTGAGGGTTCAATCGCTTTTTCAAAACGCTGGAATCCACGATCGGCGCAGGTAAAGACGCCGCCGTGTTCGCCCCAGGAGGTAGCCGGCAGGAGGACGTCGGCCATTTCCGCTGTCTTGGTCATGAAGATATCCTGCACGACAATAAAATCGAGCGCGTTAAACCCTTCGCGGACCAGACCTAAATCGGCCTCGGTTTGCAACGGATCTTCCCCCATGATGTAGTAGGCTTTAATTTTGCCTTCAATAGCCAGATGCGGAACTTCGGTGATGCGCGTCCCAACCTTGTCATCCATCTGATTAACGTCAATGCCCCAGGCGTTGGCGAATTTCTCCCTGACGGTGAAATCGGTCACGTCCTGATACCCAGGGAACTGGTTAGGCAGTACCCCCATATCGCACGCGCCTTGCACGTTATTCTGCCCACGCACCGGCCCAACGCCGACGTTAGGACGTCCCAGATTGCCGGTCAGCAACGCCAGGCTCGACAAACCACGAACCACGTCAACGGCCTGGCCAAACTGGGTGACGCCCATTCCCCACATCACGGTTGCCGATGGCGCTGCGGCAAATGTACGCATCGCCTGACGAACCTGCTGTGCGGGAACACCCGTTAAATGTTCAACGGCTTCAGGCGCATAGTCCTTCACGGTTTCCCAGTATGTTTCCAGTCCTTCCGCATGCTTTTGTACATACTCGCGATCGTAGAGTTGCTCTTCGATGAGGACATGGCCAAAGGCGTTAACCAGTGCCATATTACAACCGTTTTTTAACTGCAAATGTTGGTCAGCTATACGAGCAGTTTCAATACGACGTGGGTCGCAGACAATGATTTTTGCGCCGTTCTGGCGAGCTTTAATTACCCGGCGAGCCACGATCGGGTGCGAGTCGGCGCAGTTATAGCCAAAGATCAGCAGGCATTTTGAGTTTTCAATGTCGCTGATGGAATTGCTCATGGCGCCATTGCCTAATGTTTCCTGTAACCCGGCAACGGAAGGGCCGTGACAGACACGGGCGCAGCAATCGACATTATTGGTATGGAGAACGCCACGTGCGAATTTTTGCATCACGTAGTTGGTTTCATTCCCTGTTCCACGTGAAGACCCGGTGGTCATAATGGCGCGGGGGCCATAGGTATTTTTGATTTCAGATAAGCGTTTTGCGGTGTAACGAATGGCTTCATCCCAGCTAACGGGAGTGAATTTTCCACCTTTTTCATAACGGATCATCGGGCGAGTCAGACGGGGAGTCAGAAGGCGAGTGTCGTTAAGAAAATCCCAACCATAGTAGCCTTTCAGGCATAACTGATTTTGGTTCGTTACACCCTCTGCGGCCTCGGCGCGGATGATTTTGTTATTCTCAACAACAAGCTTGAGCTTGCACCCGGCCCCACAGTATGGGCATACACTGGTGATTTTTTTCATCAATAACAGACCTGTTAAATGCTGAAATAGCGCGAATTGTAAACGGAGCCGCGCGATACACATCGCGGACTACGATTTGTCATAGTGACCGGCTGTTTAAGCATAAATCGTGCCAGAAGTGAAAACCTAGTAATTGCAGGGACTGAGGGCGAATGAGTAAAGCAGAATGACTGACGATTCGACATTAATGACGAGCTACGTCAGGGAAAATGTCTCCATCGAATGGTTTAACCTTATGAAAGATCAGAAAAAGATGAAAATAGCAGGTGATACCGATCACAAATTTTAATTTTTCAGCGCTATGCTATGCTTTTATACAACGAGCGAATCGTTAACTTAAAAACATAAGTGAGGGATATTATGGGCATTATTTCATGGGTGATTTTCGGTCTTATCGCTGGGATTTTGGCAAAATGGATTATGCCGGGTAAAGATGGCGGCGGATTCTTTATGACCATCATCTTAGGGGTTGTCGGTGCGGTAGTAGGTGGCTGGATCAGTACCTTCTTTGGTTTTGGTAAAGTTGATGGTTTCAACTTTGGCAGTTTTGTCGTAGCGGTTATCGGTGCGATTGTGGTGTTGTTTATCTATAGAAAAGTCAAAAGTTAAGTAAACATGCAGACAATAGAGGCCACTGATAAGTGGCCTTTTTCTTTGGTTACCACCACCCCAGTTCCGTGCCCAGAACCACGATGATAGCCACGCCAATCATAATAAGCGTTGTTTTTTTCATCGTTATGCTCCAGGCGCAGCGTAACCGCCAATAAAAAACCAGGATAAGAAAACGACAGCGGAAATGAAAATAATGACAGGGAAAATAATACCGAGTCGCATACGATTATCTACCAGAGTTATTTAAAGACGAGCCAGCATAGCAGGGGTTAATGTACGACAAAAGCGGTTTTATCCTGACGCTTTTTATCCTTGTACATTGCGCTGTCTGCGAGATGAAGCGCACAGTTTACATCAGTCTCCAGCGGATCAATTTCCACCACGCCCAGACTGGCACCAGGATAAAACAGATGAATATCGCCCAGCTGGTAGTCGCCGCAAATTTGCTGCTGCAACTGATGTTTCACCTGCTGCAGACGAACGCGTTGCTCCCTGTCATCATCCGGCGACAGGCGAGCGACTAAAAATTCGTCACCGCCCAGTCGACCGAGAATGTCATTATCACTACATTTACGCAGCAGGCGGTGGCCAATCCGGATCAGGAACTGGTCGCCAACCTCGTGGCCAAAGCGGTCATTGATCAATTTGAAATCATCCAAATCGATATAGGCGACAACTATCTTCTGCCTGAGGTGGCGGGCGAGCGAAAAAAGGGTCTCTACATTTTCAAAAATTGCGCGCCGATTCGGTAATCCGGTCAGGGCATCGGTGTAGGAGTGAGCAATCAGCGCAGCGTTCGCTTCACGTAACTGAGCAACCAGCGACTCTTTTTGAATAGACTGGGCGATTAGTCCGGCAAACAGATGCAACACCTGTTCACCACGTTCGCTTAACGCATGCTGGCGGCGACTGGTGGCGCAGAGCGTACCGTAAAACGTTCCGTCCGGAAGATGAACGGGAGTACTCAGAAAAGTGGTGATGTCCAGTGCGCGAGCGGTGGTACATTCCGGCCATCGTACGGGCACGTTGTCGCTGTACAGACAGTTTTCCTCAATAGCGCGTTTGCACAGCGTCTCATCCCACGGTACGGACAGCCCTTCGGGGATCTGCATTTGGCAGCTATTACGCGCATACAGAATATGCTGCAGACGGGCATCCAGATCGACCTTGGTCAAGTATGTAGATTCCATCTCAGTCACTACTTCCAGCATTTCCAGAAGTTGGCGTACCAGACTCTCAACTGACTGCTCCGTGGCTAAGGATTGTGAGACTCTGGCAAGGATCATGTCCGACATGAGGTGTAAATACTCCTGAGTGATGACAAGGCTGGCGTGGGCGCATGATAGAACATCAGGGAGCAAGATGAAACACGTGTTTCTGGCTGAAATGTAATCATAAAATTGAAATTAGAACGTAAAACATGGAGATAGAAGGGAAGTCGGGGTAACCTGCCGGAATAATGCTTTTAAACAGGAGTAGAGATGAAACTTGCGTCTATTATTTTGCCCGGCTTGCTGGTGTTGGCGGGGTGTACCACGCAGCCTGATGCCCCTAAACCACCAAAAATCGGCATGGCGAATCCGGCATCGGTGTATTGCGAACAAAAGGGCGGTACGCTGGTTGCGGTGCAGACTCCGCAAGGCGTAAGGTCAGACTGCAAACTACCCGGTGGGGAAGTGATTGATGAATGGGCGCTCTGGCGTAGAGATCATCCGACAACGGGCAAGTGATACGCGGTCAGCATTGACGTAGCCACTCAGCGAGCACCAGCGCGTGGTTTTGCTGGGTATTTTTCGCCGCATACAGTAGCGTTAAGGTTTGCTGTCGGGCAATCTCTGCGAGGCGCTTTCCTTCTTGCTGCTGTTGAGCCAGTTCAGCGCGATATTGCTCAGAAAAATGCGAGAAATCAATCAACTCTGCGTGGAATGCCTTACGTAAATCAGATGACGGGGTAAGTGCTTTATTCCATTCGTTGAAAATAAGATCGCTCTTTTTCACCCCGCGAGGCCACAACCGGTCGACCAACACGCGGTAACCATCGCTTTTTTCTGCCGGGTCATACACACGTTTGCACTGAATATTCATCTCTTCATCCGCTCCATTAAGCTATCGCTATTACGGTTAAATAAGATCGTAAAACGTGACCATTATAGCATTCCGCCAGCCCTGACTCCCAATTTAAGGGATTGTGATACCAACAAAAAATCGGTAGGCTGAGGCTCCTTATAGTGTCCCTCATTGTCTGGACATAAGGAAAGTTTAATGGAAATTTCCCCGATTAAAGATACGCTTCGCATTGCGCTGGTGGGCGATTACAACCCCGATATTGTGGCGCATCAGGCTATTCCTCTTGCCATTGATGATGCCGCTGCCGTCCTGGAATTAGTGGCTGATTATGACTGGCTAACCACATCTGATATCAGCAGCAGTGAGGACCTTGTAGGTTATGATGCCATTTGGGTCGTTCCAGGCAGTCCTTATCGTCACCTGGAAGGGGCGCTGATCGCGATACGCTATGCGCGTGAAAACAGCATCCCATTCCTGGGTACCTGTGGCGGCTTTCAACATGCCATTCTGGAGTATGCCCGCAACGTGCTGGGCTGGATCGACGCTGCCCACGCGGAGACGGACACCACGGGTCGGATGGTGATAGCACCGTTGACCTGCTCGCTGGTAGAAAAAACGGATGATATTGAGCTTCGGGCCAATACGCTGATTGCCAAAGCCTACGGACGGGATGTTATCTCGGAGGGATATCACTGCAACTATGGCGTATCGGAAGATTTTGCCGCTGAGCTGGAGCGCGGCGATCTCCGTGTGACCGGTTGGGATGAGGCTGGTGATATTCGTGCCATTGAGCTGGTGACACATCCATTTTATGTCGGCACGCTCTTTCAGCATGAACGCGGAGCGCTGGCGGGAAAACCCGTACCTCTGGTTCAGGCGATGCTGCGCGCCGCGCGCGGATAAATATTGGGCAGGTTGTCCGCGAACCTGCCCTCTGCATTATGCGCTCGCGATCTCCCGATTGCGCCCCGCGCACAAACCAAACACCGCCATCAGCATCGCTAACACGGCGACACCCGTTAATGGAATCAGCCAACTACCGTTGAGGTCGTGAATTTTCCCCATCAGCGGTGGCCCGCAGGCGGCCAGTAAATATCCGACAGACTGTGCCATGCCGGAGAGCGCTGCAGCCTGATGCGCTGAGCTTGCGCGCAGGCCAATAAAGGTTAAGCCGAGGATCATCGTCGCGCCTGAGCCAAAGCCAAACAGGATGGTCCATAGCAATGCCTGTTCGGGCATTATGGCGAATCCCGCCGCGCCGACAGCGCACATTAACGAAACCAGAGCGGCGATGGCGCGCTGATCCTTAAATCTGTTCAGGACGAGAGGGATCAATATTCCCGGCGCGGCAGTCGCCAGCTGCAGTAAACCATGCAACGAACCGGCCTGAGATTCACTGTAGCCATGGCTAATTAAAATGGCGGGTAGCCAGCCGATGATGACGTAATAGACAAGGGAGTTGATCCCCAGAAACAGCGTCACTTGCCAGGCTAGGCCAGAGCGCCAGATCGCGCGGGAATGCAAGGCGCGCGAGTTACTCAGGCTGGCATGAGCAGTCTGGCGGCATTGGGGCAACCAGATAATCAGCGCCAGCAGTGGGAAGGCCATCAGCACCATCAATGCACCGCGCCAGCCAAATCCATTTAGTGCCAATGGAACCACAATTGCCGAGCCCAGTGCCGCCGCCGCGCCCATGGTCAGCGAGTATGCGCCAGTGAGTTTCGCCACATGCTGGGAAAAATCACGCTTAATCAATCCGGGTAACAGCACATTTCCCAACGCGATTCCGCAACCAATGATGGCGGTACCGCTAAACAGGAACCCTGAGGAAGGCAGCGAACGAATCGCAATACCTACGCAAATCAACAACATCGCGGCAAACAGGCTACGTTCGATGCCCCAGCGGCGCGCAACGGCGGCAGCCAGGGGGGATACCAGCGCGAAGGCCAGCAGCGGCAGGGTAGTCAGAAGTCCAGTCTGGGCGGTACTCAAGCCGTAGTCGGCGCGAATGGCATCCAGCAATGGGGCTGCGCCGGTAAAGGTGACGCGCAGTGTGGTGGCAATCATCAGGATCCCCGCGATCAGCAACGCTGCATTTTTGCCACGGGAGGAAGGTGTAGTAATCATTTTTTTCTCATATCGTCAGGCGAGGCGATACTTTAGCGTTTTTACACTATGGATGAATCAAGCTAAAATGACAGATTATCGCTAAAATAGGACATTCTTATGTTGGGGCTGAGACTGGATGGATATGAACCCGATTTGCACCACGATGCGGCGGTCGCATTTTGTATTCAGGCTCGGGAAGATGAACTTTTCAGTCCGCTGCATCAGCATCGTAAGGGACAGTTGATCCTGGCTCTGCATGGCGCGATCACCTGTGAAGTTGAAAATGCTATGTGGATGGTGCCTCCGCAATATGCTGTGTGGATCCCTGGCGAAATTCCACACAGCAACCACGTTACCGTAGGCGCGCAATTGTGTTTTCTGTTTATTGAGCCGCAGGCTGTCGTGATGCCTGAACGTTGCTGCACGCTGAAAATCGCCCCGTTATGTCGGGAACTCATTCTGGCGCTGGCGTCCAAATCTGATGCTCAGCGACTGGAGCCGGCAACCCAGCGGCTGACGCAAGTGTTGTTTGATGAACTCCCGCAGCAACCACAGGAGCAGATGCAGTTACCGGTTTCCGATCACCCGAAAATTCGCAGAATGGTCGCAACGATGGCGAAAGAGCCAGCACAATGGCAGACGTTGGGACAATGGGCCAGCGTATTTGCGATGAGTGAACGTAACCTTGCTCGTCTGGTCGTCAAAGAAACGGGGTTGAGTTTTCGCCGTTGGCGTCACCAGCTCCAGCTGATTCTGGCGCTGCAGGCGTTGATCGATGGCCGCAATGTACAACAGGTCGCGCAAATGCTCGGGTACGATTCGACCACGGCATTTATCACTATGTTCAAAAAAGGCCTGGGGCAGACGCCAGGCCGTTATCTGAACGGGCTGGCTACTGCTTCCCAACAATCAACGAGACCAGGCCTGCCGCAATAAGCGGCCCCACCGGCACACCGCGAAACAGTGCCACGCCCAGTACCGTGCCCACTAGTAATCCGGCAACAAGCTGGGGCTGACTGCCCATTAGCGTAACGCCGCGTCCGCCGAGCCATGAGACAAATACCCCGACGGCAATAGCGACCAGTGATTTCCAGTTTACAAAGGAGTGGATGAGCGTGGAGGGCGGTAGCGTTCCGCTGGCGATCGGTGCCATGACACCAATGGTCAGAATGATAATCCCGACGGTCAGGCCCTGTTTTTCAATCCAGGGGAAGAAAGTATTCAGAGGGGTAACACGGACAATGATCAGCACCAGAATTGAAACAGCGACAGTGGTGTTGTGGCTGACAAAGCCCAGAGCTGCCAGTCCGAGGAGGATCAGCAGAGTGACATCAAACATCGTAGTTTCCTTGCCAAAAGAAAAAATAAGCCTGCTTACTGTACGCGTAAATGCGTGACGGAACAGGCTTTTTTTAATGATTATGATTTTTTTTGGGCTAACGCACGATGCGACGTTTTTTACTGCTAACGCAGACCATTATTGTTCGCGGCGGAAAGGCATTAATTCAGGTTGCGCGATACGCAGGTAATCTGCGGTATCCATGATCACGGATTTTTCCAGCAACCCGGCATTAAACGCAATTTCATGAAAACGCTCAAACAGTAGCGGATCAGCGACCAGCTTGAGATTAGGATGAAAACTGAACGGTGGGATAGCGCCAAATACGCAGCCTGTTAGTTCATCTACCTCCGCCGGGCTGGCAAGAGAGGCTCTCAACCCGCCAATATGGCTGGCTAACCGGCTCAGGTCGGCCTGCTGATCGGCTGAGAGGATCGCCAGGACATGCTGATTGACGCCGTTGCCTTTTACTTTGCAGACCAGCGCTTTTGCTCCCTGGCCCAGTGCGGTACCACGAATTTCAGAAACTGCCTCACATTTGCCGACGGCTTCATGGCTTACCACGCGGTACGTTGCGCCTTGCTCTGACAACAGCGAAATTAAACGCTGATGCGTTGCGTTACCTTTGTTCACTTCCGTCATGACTTACTCCTGGTACAACAATGAAAATCCTGCAGAAAAATAATCACGCACCGGCGTGTTTTTTCTGTTTGTTCAGATAGAGCTGTGCATCAGATGCTTTGTAAGCATCATCAATAGTGTCGTTCGGCTGCATATTATAAACCCCGGCGGAGAAGCTGATGGATATATCATGCGCAATAATTTGTAAGTTATAGCGAATTCTCTCCAGCAGGCGGGGCGTTAAATCACTGGGGTGGTCGATGAGGATAATACAAAACTCATCGCCGCCGAGGCGGATGGCGTAGTCGCTTTTGCGAATAGAGCTTTGAATGGCTTTGGCCAGATGGGTGATAATCCGATCGCCTTCTTTATGCCCTAACGTGTCATTGATGACTTTCAGTTTATCGCAGTCGATGGCGATAAAGGTGACGAGCGTTCCCGTGTTCACCAACTGTTGCAAACGCTGCTCAAGCGCCGGCGTTAAAATTTTACGGTTGTAGAGCCCGGTCATCGCATCACTAACATTTTCCCGCGTGACGTTGTGATACAGCCGAAAATGCGTTCTGACCATATTCAGCAGTAATATCGTTGCCAGTAAATAGAATGCGAATATCTTCCAGGACGAGACAATAAAATACATAACATCGAGTGAGAGTGTGATGCGTATACCACCGGGTATGTCCTTCTCATAGTCAACATAGCGGAACAGATCGGTTTCACTTTTATGAACGAGAATCTCTTTACCGGAGCTGGTATCCGAGACCGTTACGTTAAGATAGCGCCAGACGAGAGGGCGGTCGCTAGTATAGAAAATATTCTGTAAATTCTCTTTATTAATATCTACCATCACCACACCTTTTAACTTACCGGTGTAGTAGACCGGTGTTAAAAAGCTCATCACTTTTTTCTCGGTCAGGTTATCTTCATAAATACTGGAAATCACCGTGCGGCCGGTGAAAATACCATCAATATCATTTTGGTCGATTCCCAGCGTACCTTTTTGCAAAAACGACCAGTTGTGTATCGCAAATTTCCGCGAGTCGATCAAATCATAGAAATAGACGTAGTTATTTTTGAGATCGACGTAATATCGAAATTTATACTCTAACGTCCCTAATCCCTGACCGTAATCTTTCTGCTGACGATTAACATTGACCGCCCGGTCAAAAGAAGGCAGCAGAAAAATGTCATCAAGCTGTTCACTACATTTTGTTGAGGTGGTCTGCAACGTACCGTGCAATGGCAGATAGTTGTGCTTAGTAAGGTTGAGCCCATGAGCGCCGTTAACGCTGTCGAAAGCGGTGCAAAGTGCTTTTTGCTGTTCGAGAGAGGCTGGCTCCTGGGGGGACGAAAATGTGCGCATCAGATGGGCTGCGATGCTTTGATTTGTGTACTTATCATAGAGAAACGATGAGTCGGCTTTCTCATTGATATAGCGCATGTACGCATTCATTGCTTTATCGCTGGCAATGAGCTCATAAACCAAAAAAGAAGACGTCAAAACAATTACGCTGACGGAGATAAAGAGCCTGAGCGCTTTATGATGCAATTTCATAATGATTTACAGCCCTGTAAGTCTGATAGTTCAGTCTATCACACGGCATACATCCGCTCTAACGCTACGGGCAAGGACATTTTGTAATAAAAATCATTCGCGCGCTTCACCTTTAACTCTTAATATTGTATTTATAATGCAACTTATAAAAGGAGACAGGCCAATGAGCGCGACTGAAAAAGCGGGTCATACATTTTTAGCCAGCTTGGGCAAAACCCGTCTGCGTCCGGGCGGCGTTGAAGCAACAGAATGGTTGTTTAGCCAGTCACAGCTGACGCCCGGCAGCCAGGTGCTTGAAGTGGCGTGCAACATGGCCACGACGGCGATAGAGTTAGTTCAACGCTTTGGTTGTACGGTCTACGCTATCGATATGGATAAAACCGCGCTGTCTAATGCCAGAAATAATGTGGCAGCAAATGGGCTGGAAAATCACATTCATGTGATGGCTGCGAATGCCAGTACCCTGCCTTTTGCGGATAACAGTTTCGATGTTGTGATTAACGAAGCCATGCTGACAATGTATGCCGATAAAGCGAAGGCGAAGTTAATAGCCGAATATTATCGCGTGTTGAAGCCCGGTGGGCGCCTGCTCACCCACGATATTATGTTCACCGCCCAAAAACTGGGCGCGGGCGAACAGGGCCAGCTTGTCGATGTGGTGAAATCAAACGTTAGCCCAATGACCAGACAAGGCTGGCGTGATTTGTTTCTTAACTGCGGGTTCGAACAGGTCTTGCAGCAGAATGGCAACATGTCGCTGATGTCACCGCGCGGATTAATTCGTGATGAAGGGCTTACAGGGGCAGTTAAAATTGTGTTTAACGGCTTACGCACGAGCGAAAATCGTCGTCGGTTCCTGAAAATGTTTCGCTTCTTCCGTTCGCAACGTCATCAGTTAAACTACATTGCCTGCTGCTCTGTTAAGGGAAAATAAAAACAGGATGGGGCACTATTTATAAAATCAGTCAGCACATCTACGCGCTGACTGATTTGTTTAGATTAATTGTTACTGGTCGTACTTTGCTTATGAAACAGTTCGCGAAATACCGGGTAAATATCATCCTGGTCGCGGATATGCTGCATCGCAAAGTTATCAAAGGTTGATTGCAGATGTTCGTATTCACGCCATAAGGTTTGGTGAGCGCGGCGAGTGATTTCGATATAGCTGTAATAGCGTACCACTGGCAGCAGCTTTTTCGCCAAAATCTCATGACACAGCGGTGAATCATCTGCCCAGTTATCACCGTCCGATGCCTGTGCAGCATAGATGTTCCACTGGGCAGGGTTGTAGCGATCTTTCACCACTTCATCCATTAACTTCAGTGCACTGGAGACAATGGTCCCCCCGGTTTCCTGAGAGTAGAAGAACTCGTGCTCATCCACTTCTTTCGCCTGGGTATGGTGGCGAATATAAACCACCTCCACGTTCTTATAGGTCCGGCTTAAGAACAGATACAGCAGGATATAAAAACGTTTAGCCATATCTTTGGTCGACTGATCCATCGAACCAGAGACGTCCATCAGGCAGAACATCACCGCCTGGCTGGAAGGGTCGGGGCGTTTTTCATAATTTTTGTAGCGTAAATCAAAGGTGTCGATAAATGGCACGCGTTCGATTTTTGCCCGCAGTTCGGCAATCTCTTTGCGTAACCGTTCCTCTTCCAGCAACTGCGCTGGTTCGCTTTTCGCGATGGTTTCCAGATCCGCTTCGAGAGCATGCAGTTCGCGACGCTTACCCGCTGTCATCGCCGTACGGCGCGCCAGTGAGTTTTGCAGGGATCGCACCACGCTAATGTTGGCAGGCACACCGTTAGAGGTAAAACCTGCCCGGTGTGTTTTATACTCCGTTAACTGACGCTGCTGATTCTGCTTCAGGTTAGGAAGTGCTAAATCTTCGAACAACAGATCAAGATATTCATCTTTAGAGATCTGAAAGACGAACTCATCCTGACCCTCACCATCCTGGCTGGCCTGGCCTTGTCCACTTCCTGAGCCGCCACCGCCGCCTTGTGGGCGTTCAATGCGGTCATTCTGCACAAAATGGTCGTTACCCGGATGTACGCGATGGCGCAGGCCACCACGTCCCTGATGAAACATTGGTTCGCTAATATCATCAGTCGGAATAGAGACAGATTCGCCGCTATCCACATCAGTCACCGAACGCTTGTTAATGGCCTCGGAGATCGACTGTTTAATTTGCGATTTATAACGGCGTAAGAAGCGCTGGCGGTTTACCGTGCTCTTGTTTTTGCCGTTAAGACGCCGGTCAATAAACCAGGTCATAAGCCCCCCGTACTGCCAACTGTTCGCCATGTCTGTAAGTGCCGGATGGCGCTGTCGCTATCCGGCCTACGGAACATTGTTTTGCAAGCCCGGTAAGCGCATGCGCCACCGGGCACTTATGTTAAGACGATTTACGTACGCGCAAATACCATTCGCACAGTAAACGCACTTGTTTACGCGTGTAGCCTTTTTCCATCATACGGTCGACAAAATCGTCGTGTTTTTTCTGCTCGTCAGTCGAGGTTTTAGCATTGAACGAAATGACCGGCAGCAGCTCCTCGGTATTGGAGAACATTTTCTTCTCAATAACCGTGCGTAGTTTTTCGTAACTGGTCCAGTTTGGATTGCGACCGCTGTTATTCGCTCTGGCACGCAGAACAAAGTTGACGATCTCGTTACGGAAATCTTTCGGGTTACTGATACCCGCCGGCTTCTCAATTTTCTCCAGTTCTGAGTTCAGTGACTCGCGATCAAACAGCTGCCCGGTATCTGGATCGCGATACTCCTGATCCTGAATCCAGAAATCCGCATAAGTGACATAACGGTCGAAAATGTTCTGTCCGTATTCGGAATAGGATTCGAGATAAGCTGTCTGGATCTCCTTGCCGATGAATTCAGCATATTTCGGGATCAGATAGCCTTTCAGGAACTCAAGATAACGCTCAGCTTGCTCCTGCGGGAACTGTTCACGCTCGATTTGCTGCTCCAGTACGTAGAACAGATGAACCGGGTTAGCTGCCACTTCAGCATGGTCAAAGTTAAATACGCGAGAGAGGATCTTAAACGCGAAACGCGTGGACAGACCGTTCATTCCCTCATCAACCCCGGCGTAATCACGATACTCCTGATAGGATTTCGCTTTTGGATCGGTATCTTTCAGGCTTTCGCCATCGTAAACGCGCATCTTCGAGTAAATGCTCGAGTTCTCAGGTTCTTTCAGGCGAGAAAGAATGGTAAAGCGAGAGAGCGTTTCCAACGTGCCCGGTGCGCAAGGCGCATGGGTCAGCTCACTGTGGTTAAGCAGTTTTTCGTAAATTTTGATCTCTTCAGAGATCCGCAGGCAATAAGGCACTTTGACGATGTAAACACGGTCAAGGAACGCCTCATTGTTTTTGTTATTACGGAACGTTACCCATTCAGACTCGTTCGAGTGGGCAAGAATAATCCCGTTAAACGGCAGGGCGGAGATACCTTCTGTCCCGTTGTAGTTTCCTTCCTGGGTGGCGGTCAGCAGAGGATGCAGCACTTTAATCGGTGCTTTAAACATCTCAACGAACTCCATAATCCCCTGGTTTGAGCGGCACAGTGCGCCCGAATAACCGTAGGCATCAGGATCGTTCTGGGCGTGGTGTTCGAGTTTACGAATATCCACTTTCCCGACCAGCGCAGAAATATCCTGGTTGTTTTCATCACCAGGCTCCGTTTTAGCGATAGCGATCTGCTCCAGAATAGACGGCCAGACTTTGACGACGCGGAATTTTGTAATGTCCCCGCCAAAATCATGCAGACGTTTAGCAGCCCACGGCGACATGATCGTACCGAGATAACGACGCGGGATCCCATACTCTTTTTCCAGGATCTGCGCGTCTTCCTGCGGATTAAACAGGCATAACGGATGATCGTTGACCGGGCTACGTTCGCCATTGGCGCTCAGGACATAAATCGGTACTCGTTGCATCAGCGACTTCAGCCGCTCAGCAAGAGATGATTTCCCCCCTCCCACAGGCCCCAGCAGATACAGAATCTGCTTCTTCTCTTCCAGACCTTGAGCCGCATGCTTCAAATAAGAAACAATCTGCTCAATGGCGTCTTCCATGCCGTAAAACTCTTCAAAAGCGGGATAGCGTGCAATTACCCGATTCGAAAAGAGTCGAGAAAGTCGAGGTTCATGGGCAGTGTCAACCATGACAGGCTCACCAATAGCCATTAATAGCCGCTCTGCCGCGTTGGCATAAGCACTGCGATCTTGCCGACAAGTGGTAAGAAACTCCTGCAGCGTGAACTCTTCGTCCTTGGCAGCTTCATAACGCTGGCGATAGTGATCGAATATATTCATGGTATGCCGTCCTTTCGTTTTTTAGCACATGTTAAGAGCCGTTCATATGAATAGTAGAGGCCCCTGAAGAGGTAAACTGAACGACGTCGCTGCTGAAGAAATAAGCAACTCTCATGCCATTTTAGTGGTCAGGAGATCAACGTATTCGGTGATACACCTTCTAAAATTAAGCGTAGATGGCATTTGCAAAACTTGCCTGTGTGCGCAAATGAATTTCAATGGCATATCAATAACTCATCAGCAAAAAAAGCACATCTTATGTAAAGAATTGGAGCGGGATTCATGCGGTGTTCACCGTGCTGCAAGCAAAATGTCATCACTCGCTGAGAAATTAGGGGGTTACATTCTGGGGTGAATACGTAAAATAGTTGGGCTGAAGCGTATTGGCGGTTACACTTTGACCGCTACACATTTGAATAAGGAATTATGGATTGTGACCAAACTCAAACTTCTGGCACTTGGCGTCCTTGCCGCAACCGCAGTTAGCACCGCACAGGCGGAAAGTCAGTGGACTGTTGGCGCGGGTGTTGGTGTGATTAACAGCCCGTACAAACAGTATGACCGCGATGTTTACCCTGTTCCGGTTGTCACCTATGAAGGCGATAATGTGTGGTTCCGCGGCTTGGGTGGCGGTTACTATTTGTGGAATGATACGGCAGATAAGCTTTCCATCATGGCGTACTATGATCCGACGCATTTCAAGCCGGGTGATAGCGATAGCCATGCTTTACGCCAACTCGACAAGCGTAAAAGCAGCTTGATGGCTGGCCTATCATATGTACATAACACCCAGTATGGTTTCCTGCGTACCGCGCTGGCGGGTGATACCCTGGATAACAGCAACGGCTTTATCTGGGATCTGGCCTGGCTCTACCGTTACACCAATGGTGGTCTGACCCTGACGCCGGGTATCGGTGTGCAGTACAGCAGCGAAAACTACAACGACTACTATTATGGTGTGTCCAATCACGAGTCTCGCCGCAGTGGTCTGAATAGCTACAACGCTGACGATGGATGGGATCCGTACCTGGAGTTGACCGCGAGCTATAACTTCCTTGGCAACTGGAACGTGTACGGCACTGGCCGTTATGTGCGTTTGAGTGATGAAGTGAAAGACAGCCCGATGGTCGATAAGTCCTGGTCTGGCATCTTCTCGGTAGGTGTGACCTATAAGTTCTGATGCCACTGCGTGTCAAACACTAGCCCGCATCTCTGCGGGCTTTTTTACGTCATTAAATTTAAGACAACCCCCAGATCATGATGGTGCAATTTGTGCACCCTAACAGGACACATGCACGTTGTTTTGCTTTACTGTGGTGCATTAACACAGGAGGGTGCGATGACAGCGAAACAGGTGACGTTTACAAACCAGGTATCGCTTCCTGCTATTGGGCAGGGAACATGGTACATGGGCGAGGATCCAAGCCGACGCCGGGATGAAGTGTCTGCGCTGCAGGCCGGACTGGATCTCGGCCTGCGATTGATTGATACCGCAGAAATGTACGCTGATGGTGCAGCGGAAGAGGTGGTGGGTGAAGCATTAACGGGACGGCGTGATAGCGCTTTTTTAGTCTCGAAAGTTTACCCATGGAATGCCGGTGGAGAGAAAGCCATTGCCGCCTGCGAAGCCAGCCTGCGTCGACTGAAAACTGATTATCTGGATCTCTATTTGCTGCACTGGATGGGCGATTTTTCATTTGCAGAGACCGTCGATGCCATGGAAACACTGATTGCGCAAGGGAAAATCCGCCGTTGGGGCGTCTCAAATCTCGATTATGATGATATGCAGGCGTTATGGCAGGTACCCGGTGGACGGGAGTGTGCGACTAACCAGGTGCTTTATCATTTAGCCTCGCGCGGTATTGAATATGATTTACTGCCGTGGTGCCAGCAGCAGCAGATGCCGGTTATGGCATACAGTCCGCTGGCCCAGGCGGGACGCCTGCGTGGCGATTTGCTTTCTAATTCCGTGGTGAATGACATTGCGCGCGTGCACAATGTTAGTGCTGCGCAGATTTTGCTGGCGTGGGTGATTCGTCAGTCGGGTGTAATAGCAATTCCGAAAGCCGCAAGCGTAGCGCATGTCGAACAAAATGCCGCCGCGCTGCAGATAACGCTCTCTGTAGATGAGCTGAAGCAGTTAGATAAGGCGTATCCGGCGCCAAAAGGTAAAACAGCGCTGGATATGGCCTGATTTGCCAAATGACGATGCTCACGCAGCTTATCAGGCCAACGGCTGCGTGTGGTTTGCATGCCGGATAAGGCGTTAGCCGCATCCGGCATGTTGCACTGATTTACCTGATGGCGCTGCGCTTATCAGGCCTACGACTGCGTGTGTTTGTAGGCCGGATAAGGCGTTAGCCGCATCCGGCATGTTGTGCAGAGTTGTCTTAGCGTTTAGCAACACGAATAGTCTGCGCGAGGCGAGATGGTTTTTCTTCGGTGGTTTTCTGCGGAGCGGTCGCGTAAGCCGTTTCTACACAAACAAACGTTTTGTAGCCATCATCCGGCATGTCGCCCATACTGACGGACAGCGCCGGGCCAGGGTTCCAGCCCACGACATTCAGGTGGTGGTGGTGGACAACGTCGATATTGCGATTCAACGCATCATCATGAATCACGCTGCACGCTTCCGGATTCAGATAGACACGATCGGTGCGGTCCGGGAAGGTCTGGATACCATCAGCCAGCACATCTTCTTTAGCATCATTCACTTTATCGATCAGGCGATCGCCGAGACCACTAACTTTCACTGCCGCAATGTCACCAACGTTGAAATAGGTATGCAGTGCCGAGGTGGTTTCAAACTCACCGTGAGCTTCCAGCTCCATCTCACAGGTGGCTCCCACTTTGAAACGGGCCAGCAGGCAGAACTCGTGCGGCCAAAGCTGACGTGTTTCGGCATTGCTCTGCAGTTCAAACGTCAACACCACGCCATTGTCGTCTTCGTTGTGCGCTTTCAGCGTCCATGGCAAGTTACGGGCAAAACCATGCGAAGGCAGGCCCTGCTGAGCAGCCGGACCAAACCACGGCCAGCAAATTGGTACGCCGCCACGCAGCGCTACGCCGGTTTTAAACGGGGTATTGTTGCTTAACCACAGGACTTCCTCTTCGCCGTTTGGTTTCCAGGAAAGAAGATGTGCGCCCTGTAGCGCGAAAGACGCTTTAACCTGGGGGTGATCGACAACAAGAACCTCAAGCTCATCAAGCTGACGGCGGGAGAGGACAGGGGTAAGCTGTTCAATGACCGGGAGAGCGAAAATTTTGTTAATCATGATGCAATCCTTGGTATGTGAATATTTTGGTCATAAAAAAAGGCGACCGAAGTCGCCTTTTTGGATCAGATACTCATCTCAACTTATTTGGAGATGTGAGCAATCAGGTCCAGAACTTTGTTAGAGTAGCCGGTTTCGTTGTCGTACCAGGATACCAGTTTCACGAAGTTGTCGTTCAGTGCGATACCAGCTTTAGCATCGAACACGGAAGTGCAAACTTCACCGTTGAAATCGGTAGATACTACGTCGTCTTCGGTGTAACCCAGAACGCCTTTCATCGGGCCTTCGGAAGCAGCTTTGATTGCTTTCTTAATTTCTTCGTAAGAAGCAGCTTTTTCCAGACGAACGGTCAGGTCAACAACGGATACGTTCGGGGTAGGAACGCGGAACGCCATACCAGTCAGTTTGCCGTTCAGTTCTGGCAGTACTTTACCTACAGCTTTAGCTGCACCGGTAGAGGACGGGATGATGTTCTGGGATGCGCCGCGGCCGCCGCGCCAGTCTTTGTGAGACGGGCCATCAACGGTTTTCTGAGTAGCGGTGGTCGCGTGAACAGTAGTCATCAGACCTTCGATGATGCCGAAGTTGTCGTTGATAACTTTAGCCAGCGGAGCCAGGCAGTTAGTGGTGCAGGAAGCGTTAGAAACGATGTCCTGACCTTCGTATTTGTCAAAGTTAGCGCCTTTAACAAACATCGGAGTGTTATCTTTGGACGGACCAGTCAGAACCACTTTTTTCGCGCCAGCAGTGATGTGCTTACGAGCGGTTTCATCTGTCAGGAACAGGCCAGTAGCTTCAGCTACTACGTCAACACCAACTTCGTCCCATTTCAGGTTAGCCGGATCACGTTCAGCGGTAACACGGATTTTTTTACCGTTTACGATCAGATGACCGTCTTTCACTTCAACGGTACCGTTGAAACGGCCGTGAGTGGAGTCATATTTCAGCATGTAAGCCATGTAGTCAGCGTCTAACAGGTCGTTGATTGCAACGATCTCGATGTCAGAACGTTCTTGAGCAGCACGGAAAACAATGCGACCGATACGGCCAAAACCGTTGATACCTACTTTGATAGTCATATATTCCACCAGCTATTTGTTAGTGAATAAAAGGTTGCCTGTAAAATTACAAAAACCTTACGCAGCGTCAAGCGGAATCGTGTCAATCATTGCGACAAATCAATCTGCTGCCTAAGCTTTGCGCAACTGACTCGCCTCACTCTTCCTTTGGGCTTGAAACCACATGGGGTCGGCGGCCCGAATTTTAAAGGGCAATCAAGATAAAAACGTGATTATGATCACGAATTGCAGGCTGCCATTTCGCAAGGATCAAGTTTAGAACAAAAGTTCGCACTCCGGTGTTAATGTTTTGTTAGAATCTGTCTCGCGATGTGAGTTTAGATAAAGCGAGATGTGAGCAAATGGCTAATCAACCTTCTCCAGAAGAACTGAAAAAAAATTTAACCGAAATGCAGTTCTACGTGACGCAGAATCACGGGACAGAACCGCCATTTACCGGGCGTTTGCTGCATAACAAGCGTGACGGCATCTACCACTGTCTGATCTGCGACAAACCGCTATTTCGTTCCGAGACAAAATATGACTCTGGCTGCGGCTGGCCCAGCTTTTACGAGCCTGTCAGCGATGAGGCTATCCATTACATAAAAGATACGTCACACGGCATGCAGCGCATAGAAATCCGCTGCGGAAACTGTGATGCGCACCTGGGACACGTCTTCCCGGATGGTCCGAAACCTACCGGTGAACGGTACTGCGTTAACTCAGCGTCTTTGAACTTCACCGATAGTGAAAACGGTGAGCAAACCAAGGGTTGAAGAAACGATTCAGCAAATTATTCTACGGAGAGTGGATTTAACATGAATCTTGATGAGATGATCAACAGTATGACGCCGGAAGTTTATCAGCGCTTATCGACTGCCGTTGAACTCGGAAAATGGCCGGATGGGGTAGCGCTAACGGCAGAACAAAAAGAGAACAGCTTACAGCTGGTAATGTTATGGCAGGCGCGAAACAATATTGACGCGCAGCATATGACGATTGATACCAACGGTGAGATGGTGATGAAGAGCAAGCAGCAGTTGAAGGTTGAGTTTGGTATTACGCCCGAACCGATTGCGACGTTTAAATCCTGATTAACCTGGCCCGGCAAACATCGGTGTCGGGCCCGCAGTTGCTGTTATTTCTTGTTCATCATCGCCTTCAGGTCGGCAAACGGATTGTATTTCGCCTCGCCGACGTCTCTCTGCGCATCTTCCCCTGCCACTACGGTAGAACCATACTGATCCACCTCAGTGTATTTCGAATGCTCATGATCGTGACAGTACAGGCATAACATCTCCCAGTTGCTACCGTCTTCCGGGTTATTGGAGTGATCGTGATCGATGTGATGTACTGTCAGCTCGCGCAAATTTGAATACACGAACTCACGGGAACAACGTCCACAAACCCAGGGGAAGAGCTTTAGCGCCTTTTCCCGATATCCGACTTCCAGACGGGCGTAATTTTTAGGGATAAAAGCCATAAAAGCGCATGCCTCCAGTAGAAAATGAAGAGCTGCGCCAAAGGTTGACGCAGCAGAATGGGCTAATCATAACCTATTGTGCCAGGCGTTGGGATCAGTGTTTGATGCCTAACGAATCGGCTAACTGCTTCGCCAACTGGTTTTGGTCATCTGCACCGTATTCCCAGAACATGGCGCCTCCCAATCCTTTACTTTTGATGTAGTCGGCTTTGATCGCCACCGAACGCGGATTTTCATAGGAGAGGGCAAAAAGTGCTTTTCCATCTGCAGACTGCACCGACAGCCACGGCACTTTCGCTTCATCATCCCAATGTTGGCTAAAGCGTTTTTGCGGATCGTTGATCAACTTCGCCACGATATCGTTGTACTTCACGTAGGTATCTTTGCTCAGGTCGACGCCCAGTGATTTGAACAACTCAATTTGCGCAGGCTCGAAATAGGGCTGGGTAACAGGATTTTTCTGCGCGTCAGGTTTGCTCCAGTCAATGCCTGGTTCAACGGCGCGTTTTGGTACGCGTCCATAAAAGCCAATGCCCAGATTCATTTGGCTCGGTTTCAGACCGGCAGCAAGATAGTTACTGACCACAAAATCGGCGCTGTACTTATCCGCCGCGGCGACCGTCGGCCATTGCGTCGAATCATACAGGTTCGAGTTAAAATACTGGGTGCCGTAAGCCATGTCATAGGTCATCAGGTTGATGTAGTCGAGCGATGGTGCAATGGCTTTTACATCTACCCAGCTTTTCGGACTTTCTGCATTTGCGCCCACGGCGATGGTCAGCAGCTTTTTATGCCCCAATGCGGCCCGCAGTTCTGTTAGCAGCGCGGTAAAGTTAGCGCGGTCAGCCGGTTGGCTTTCGACCAGTCCCCAGGCGCCGTTAACCGGATATTCCCAGTCGAGATCGATGCCATCCAGACCATATTTCGCAATTATCTCTTGCGCAGACTGAATAAACACTGCGCGCGTATCCTTCGTTGCCGCCGCACCAGAGAATCCACGCGCTCCCCAGCCGCCGACGGAAAGTAACACTTTCAGGTTTGGATTTTGTTTACGCAGCTGTGGGATTTTCAGCAAATCATCCTGCACTTTCTGTGAAAGCCAAATTTGATGCAGTTTGCTGGCGTCTTTTAAGGCGTCATTGGTCTCGTCTTTTTCGTTGTTGTAGACAAGGCCAAACGAATAGTTGAGATGAGTTATCTGGCGAACATCCAGTTTATTGATGTCGCCGCCAGGACCGGCAGTGACGTCGCCACCGCCATTAAAGTAGCCAACTGACATCAGTGAGTTGGCGGAAACAACGCTGGCGCAGAGCAAGGGTAATGCTGCCAACAAAGGCAATAGTTTCATCGGTGTTCCTCTTTGACATTTAAACAAGTAAACACGCCACGGAAATGGCGTGGCGAAAAAAACAGCACCCGCAGGTTAACAGTTTCATAACAGGAAAAATGCGAAGGGGTTCACGCCATTTTAGCGAAGCGGCTGCCAGGTTCACTTGGTTTTCAATTCATCTTTGCACTTATTTGTGATCTTGGTTGTGAAATGCAGATAATAATCTGTGTTTTAAAGATTTGATGTTGACCTCAAAAATTATATGGATAAGTATGATTGTCACTGATGCAAAACTGAACACAAAGGAAAATTCAATGAAAGCACTGGCAAGATTTGGCAAGGCCTTTGGCGGCTATAAGATGATTGATGTACCGGAACCAGTTTGTGGCCCGGATGACGTCGTGATTGAAATCAAAGCGGCGGCTATCTGCGGCGCGGACATGAAACACTACAATGTTGATAGCGGATCTGATCAATTTAACTCCATCCGCGGCCATGAGTTCGCCGGTAAAATTGTCCGCGTTGGCGACAAAGTTAAGGACTGGAAAGTCGGTCAGCGGGTGGTTTCTGACAATAGTGGACATGTCTGCGGTGTTTGCCCGGCCTGCGAACAAGGCGATTTTCTGTGTTGTACAGAAAAAGTGAACTTAGGTCTCGACAACAACACATGGGGCGGAGGGTTCTCTAAATATTGCCTGGTGCCGGGAGAAATCCTCAAAATTCACCGCCATGCGCTGTGGGAAATCCCACAAGGCGTTGATTATGAAGAAGCGGCGGTGCTGGATCCTATCTGTAACGCCTACAAATCTATTGCTCAGCAATCCAAATTCCTTCCCGGCCAGGACGTCGTGGTTTTCGGCACCGGCCCATTAGGGCTCTTTTCCGTGCAAATGGCGCGCATTATGGGGGCCGTTAATATTGTGATGGTCGGGCTGGAAGAGGATGTTGCCGTACGCTTCCCCATCGCCAAAGACCTGGGCGCGACAGCTGTCGTTAACGGTTCGACCGAAGATGTGGTTGCACGTTGCCAGGAAATCTGCGGTAAAGACAATCTGGGGCTAGTCATTGAATGCTCTGGTGCCAATATAGCTCTGAAACAATCGATCGAAATGCTGCGCCCGAATGGTGAAGTCGTTCGCGTCGGCATGGGCTTTAAACCTCTCGATTTCTCCATCAACGACATCACCGCGTGGAACAAAAGCATCATTGGCCATATGGCCTACGATTCTACATCCTGGCGCAACGCCATACGCCTGCTGGCCAGCGGAGCGATCAAGGTCAAACCGATGATCACTCACCGTATCGGCCTGTCGCAATGGCGCGAAGGATTTGACGCCATGGTCAATAAAACCGCGATTAAAGTCATCATGACTTACGACTTTGATGAATAACATGTTTATTAAAAGGACGTTATCGCATGGAACAAATAGCAAAACCGCACTGCGGCGCCAGACTGGACAGGCTACCTGACTGTCGCTGGCATACGTCAATGTTTGCGATGGTTGCCTTCGGATTACTGGTTTGCTGGAGTAATGCCGTCGGCGGATTAATTCTCGCGCAGTTAAAAGAACTTGGCTGGACTGATAATTCCACCACCGCCACGTTCTCTGCCATTACGACGGCTGGAATGTTTCTCGGCGCGCTCGGTGGGGGAATTATTGGCGATAAAATCGGGCGTAAAAACGCATTTATTCTATATGAAGCGATTCATATTATTTCTATGATCGTGGGTGCGTTTTCACCCAATATGACCTTTCTGATCGCCTGCCGTTTTGTAATGGGAGTTGGATTAGGCGCGCTGTTAGTGACCTTATTTGCCGGGTTTACCGAATATATGCCTGGTAGAAATCGTGGTACATGGTCGAGTCGGGTCTCGTTTATCGGCAACTGGTCTTATCCACTCTGTTCGCTGATTGCGATGGGGCTGACGCCACTTATCAGCGCGGAATGGAACTGGCGCGTACAGTTGTTGATTCCTGCGGTGCTGTCGCTCATAGCAACGGTTATTGCTTGGCGCAGTTTCCCTGAGTCGCCTCGCTGGCTGGAGTCTCGCGGGCGCTACCAGGAAGCCGAAAAGGTGATGCGGGCAATTGAGGAAGGTGTCATTCGACAGACCGGTAAGCCGCTGCCACCAGTCGTAATAGATGATGATGGCAAACAACCGTGTTCTGTTCCGTACTCCGCATTATTAACAGGGGTGTTACTGAAGCGGGTTATTTTGGGTTCCTTTGTTCTGATTGCCATGAACGTCGTCCAGTACACCTTAATTAATTGGCTACCGACAATATTTATGACACAGGGCATTAATCTGAAAGACTCCATTGTCTTAAATACCATGAGTATGTTCGGCGCGCCGTTTGGGATTTTTATCGCCATGCTGGTAATGGATAAAATTCCGAGAAAGACCATGGGTGTGGGGTTATTAGTGTTAATTGCCGTGCTGGGATATATCTATTCACTGCAAACCAGCATGCTGCTGATTACGCTAATTGGTTTCTTCCTGATTACTTTTGTCTATATGTACGTTTGCTACGCCTCGGCAGTCTATGTTCCGGAAATATGGCCAACCGAAGCGAAACTCCGCGGTTCTGGTCTGGCGAATGCAGTAGGGCGTATCAGTGGTATCGCTGCGCCTTATGCGGTCGCGGTATTGCTTAACGGTTATGGAGTGACGGGTGTATTTGTACTGCTGGGGGCGGTCTCCATTATTGTCGCTGTCGCCATTGCTACCATCGGAATTGAAACCAAAGGCGTCTCTGTCGAAAGTCTCGGTATTGATGCAGTTACCAGCAAATAATATTGATGGGAAATAAAATGAAAAATTCAAAAGCGATATTAAAAACGCCGGGCACGATGAAAATTATTGCCGCCGATATCCCGGTGCCAAAAGAGCACGAAGTGCTGATTAAAGTGGAATACGTTGGAATTTGTGGGTCAGATGTTCATGGTTTTGAATCGGGTCCTTTTATTCCGCCGAAAGATCCCAATCAGGAAATTGGTCTGGGGCATGAATGCGCCGGTACGGTGGTGGCAGTAGGGAACCGTGTGACTAAATTTAAACCCGGCGACCGGGTGAATATCGAACCGGGCGTGCCGTGCGGTCACTGCCGCTACTGCCTGGAAGGGAAATACAACATCTGCCCTGATGTTGACTTTATGGCCACGCAGCCTAATTATCGCGGCGCGCTAACCCACTATCTGTGCCATCCGGAGAGCTTCACTTACAAGTTGCCCGATAATATGGACACCATGGAAGGCGCGCTGGTAGAGCCCGCGGCGGTAGGGATGCATGCCGCAATGCTGGCGGACGTTAAACCGGGCAAGAAAATCGTCATTCTGGGGGCGGGCTGTATTGGTTTAATGACCCTGCAAGCCTGTAAATGTTTGGGTGCTACCGACATTGCGGTGGTTGATGTCCTGGAAAAGCGTCTGACCATGGCCGAGCAACTTGGCGCGACGACCGTGATCAACGGGGCGAAAGAGGACACCGTTGTCCGCTGCCAGCAGTTCTCCGGAGATATGGGGGCCGATATTGTTTTTGAAACCGCAGGTTCAGCGATCACTGTTAAGCAGGCTCCATATCTGGTAATGCGCGGCGGGAAAATCATGATCGTGGGTACTGTACCTGGTGATTCAGCGATTAATTTCCTCAAAATTAACCGTGAAGTGTCTATTCAGACCGTTTTCCGTTATGCCAACCGCTACCCGGTCACGATTGAAGCCATCTCCTCAGGGCGTTTTGATGTGAAGTCGATGGTGACGCATATTTACGATTATGAAGATGTTCAGCGCGCGTTTGATGAATCCGTTAATAACAAATGTGAAATTATCAAAGGCGTTATTAAAGTAAATTATTAATCTATTGAAAAGGGAGAAATAACCATGCTGGCAGATATTAAATATTGGGAAAATGATGCTCAAAATAAACATTATGCAATTGCCCACTTTAACGTGTGGAATGCGGAAATGTTAATGGGAGTGATTGATGCGGCGGAAGAATCTAAATCGCCGGTAATTATCTCCTTCGGTACCGGCTTTGTGGGTAATACCTCGTTTGAAGATTTTTCGCATATGATGGTTTCTATGGCGAAAAAAGCCTCGGTGCCGGTTATTACCCACTGGGATCACGGACGCAGCATGGAGATAATCCATAACGCATGGGCCCACGGCATGAATTCACTGATGCGTGATGCTTCCGCTTTTGATTTCGAGGAGAATATTCGCCTGACCAAAGAGGCGGTCGATTTCTTCCACCCGCTGGGTATTCCGGTCGAAGCAGAGCTGGGCCATGTGGGTAATGAAACGGTCTACGAAGAGGCGCTGGCGGGTTATCACTACACTGACCCAAGCCAGGCGGCTGAGTTTGTCGAGCGTACCGGCTGTGACTCGCTGGCGGTAGCGATTGGTAACCAGCACGGCGTCTACACCTCCGAACCGAAACTGAACTTTGACGTGGTTAAACGAGTGCGTCAGGCGGTATCCGTTCCGCTGGTGCTGCACGGCGCGTCCGGCATTAGCGACGCGGATATCAAAAAAGCCATTTCATTAGGCATTTCGAAAATCAATATTCACACCGAACTGTGCCAGGCCGCAATGGTGGCGGTGCAGGAGAACCAGGACCAGCCGTTCCTGCACGTTGAACGTGAAGTACGTAAAGCCGTAAAAGCGCGCGCGCTGGAGAAAATCAAATTGTTTGGTTCAGACGGTAAAGCGGAATGACAATATGGATAATATCGAGGTTATTTGTATAGGGGCGGCAATTGTTGATATTCCCTTGCAACCAGTGAGTAAAAATATCTTTGATGTTGACTCTTATCCATTAGAACGAATAGCTATGACCACGGGAGGTGACGCTATTAATGAGGCGACGATTATTTCTCGCCTCGGCCATCGCACGGCGTTAATAGGCCGGATAGGTGACGATGCTGCGGGGCATTTTATTGTCGACCACTGCCGTCGGGAGAATATTGATATTAAAAGCCTGAAGCAGGATGCTGATATTGATACTTCCATTAACGTGGGTTTAGTCACCGCTGATGGTGAACGCACCTTTGTGACTAACCGTAACGGCAGCTTATGGAAACTGAATATAAACGATGTTGATTTTGACCGTTTCTCTCAAGCAAAGCTGCTGTCGCTGGCGAGTATTTTTAATAGCCCGTTGTTGGATGGTGATGCACTGACGGCAATTTTCACTCAGGCGAAAGCGCATAAGCTCATTATCTGCGCGGATATGATTAAACCGCGACTGAATGAAACGCTGGACGATATCCGTGAAGCGCTGAGCTACGTGGATTATCTGTTTCCCAATTTTGAAGAGGCAAAACTGCTCACTGGGAAAGAGACGCTGGATGAGATTGCCGACAGTTTTCTGAACTGTGGCGTGAAAACCGTCGTGATTAAGACCGGCAAGAGAGGCTGTTTTATCAAGCGTGTTGACATGAAAATGGAGGTCCCGGCGGTGTCAGGAATTACCGCCATCGACACCATCGGCGCGGGGGATAACTTTGCTTCAGGATTTATCTCCGCGCTGCTAGAAGGCAAACCGCTTCGCGACTGCGCGCTGTTTGCTAATGCAACGGCGGCAATATCGGTACTGAGCGTGGGTGCCACGACGGGTGTGAAGAACAGAAAGCTGGTTGAACAACTTCTTGACGAATACGAAGGGTAATAGCGGCAGATGAAAATGATTCCTTTAGGAAGTACGGATATTACGCTTTCCCGCATGGGATTAGGCACATGGGCTATTGGCGGTGGTCCGGCATGGAATGGCGATCTCGATCTGCAGATTTGTATCGATACCATTGTTGAGGCGCATCGCTGCGGTATCAATCTGATTGATACCGCGCCAGGCTACAACTTTGGCAACAGTGAAGTGATTGTCGGTCAGGCGCTGAAAAAGCTGCCGCGCAGCGAGGTAGTGGTTGAAACCAAATGCGGCATCGTCTGGGAGCGAACAGGCAGCCTGTTTAACAAAGTGGGCGATCGCCAGCTGTATAAAAACCTCACGCCTGAGTCTATTCGCGAAGAGGTTGATGCCAGCCTGCAAAGATTGGGTATCGACAGTATTGATATCTATATGACCCACTGGCAGTCGGTCGAACCCTGTTTTACGCCGATTGCGGAAACCGTAGACACGCTGAACGCACTGAAAAAAGAGGGGAAAATCCGTTCGATTGGTGCGGCGAACGTCAATGCCGGGCATATCAGGGAGTATCTCAAACACGGTGAGCTGGATATTATCCAGGCCAAGTACAGCATTCTTGACCGGGCGCTGGAAGCTGAACTGCTGCCGCTATGTCAGCAGAATGGCATCATCGTGCAGGTCTATTCACCGCTTGAGCAGGGGTTGTTGACCGGTACTATCGCCCGAGATTATGTTCCTGGCGGCGCGCGGGCTAACAAGGTCTGGTTTCAGCGGGAAAATATGTTGCGGGTGATTGATATGCTTGGGCAGTGGCAGCCGCTTTGTGAAAAATACCGCTGCACAATTCCCGCACTAGCTCTGGCGTGGATTTTAAAGCAAAGCGATTTGATCACCTTACTGAGTGGCGCAACCGCACCTGAACAGGTTCGCGAGAATGTCGAGGCGTTAACCATTCCCCTGACAGATGATGATTCATTATTGATGAGGCGAATGGCGGAAGCGTTGGATATAAATTAATTCAGATAGGATTGACCTCTGTTTCTGTGTAAAAGAGTATTAAAATCTGTGATTCAGACATGTTCTTTTGAAAATAAATATAGCCTGTGAGATACTAGGGTCTTATTATTACTTTGCAGGAAACAGAGGTATCATCGTGGCGGCAAAAGACAGGATTCAGGCCATTAAGCAAATGGTGGCTAACGATAAGAAAGTGGTGGTATCTAATTTAAGTTCAATCTTTCAGGTGACTGAGGAAACGATTCGCCGCGATCTTGAAAAACTGGAAGATGAAGGTTTTTTGACCCGAACATATGGCGGTGCAGTGCTCAATACCACCGCGTTGTCCGACAATATTCATTTTTATAAGCGTGCAAAATCTTTCTTCGAAGAAAAGCAGATCATTGCACGTAATGCATTACCGTTTATTAAAAATAAGACCACAATGGCTGCCGACTCCAGCAGTACCGCGATGGAATTATTAAAGCTGTTGAAGGAAAGAAACGATCTGACGTTGCTTACCAATTCGGCTGAAGCATTTCATGAGCTGGCGCAGTCAGAAATTAACGTGGTCTCTACTGGCGGTGAGCTGAATAAGAATACGCTGTCGCTGCAGGGAAGAATCACCAAGGAGATTATCAGCCGCTATCATGTTGATATCATGGTGATGAGCTGCAAAGGTTTGGATATGCAGAGTGGGGCGCTTGATTCTAATGAAGCGGAAGCGGAAATCAAAAAAACCATGATCCGCCAGGCGACTGAGGTGGCCTTGTTAGTTGATCACTCAAAGTTTGATCGTAAAGCTTTCGTTCAGCTAGTGGACTTTAGCCATATTAATTACCTAATAACCAATAAGGCACCGGGTGCAGAGTGGATTGCATTTTGCAAAGAGAATAATATTCAACTCGTTTATTAACTATAGCGAGGGTTGTGTCGATATTATTTTAGTTTGCACCTGGGAAATGCCATAAGAATCTAATGATGATGGATGGCGCGGCAAAATTGCTTCTGCCGCGATCGCCATACTTTCTATTTAGCTGAATTTGAGGCATCCAGATGGAACAATGTGACCCTATCGGCGCAAGATTAGATCGCTTACCTTTATCTCGATTTCATTTTCGTATTTTCGGCATTATTAGTTTTAGTTTGTTAATAACCGGTTTTCTCAGCTATTCCGGGAATGTGGTATTAGCAAAATTAGTCAACACTGGCTGGTCAAACAATTATCTAAATGCCGCATTTACCTCAGCGCTGATGTTCGGCTACTTTATCGGTTCACTAGCCGGCGGCTTTATTGGTGATTATCTCGGTCGACGCAAAGCGTTCCGTATCAATTTGTTAATCGTCGGGGCCTCAGCCTGCGCTGCAACGTTTGTGCCCAACATGTACTGGCTTATCTTCTTCCGCTGTCTGATGGGGATTGGAATGGGGGCGCTAATTATGGTGGGCTATGCCTCATTTATAGAATTCATTCCACCCGCGGTACGTGGGAAATGGTCTGCCCGTCTGTCATTTGTCGGCAACTGGGCACCAATGCTATCTGCGGCAATTGGCGTCGTGATCATTGCACTTTTAAGCTGGCGGGTGATGTTTCTGCTCGGTGGCATGGCAATGCTGTTGGCCTGGTATCTGTCAGGAAAATACTATATTGAATCCCCACGTTGGCTGGCTGGTAAAGGGAAGAGAAGCGAAGCTGAAAAACATCTTATGCAGGTTGAATCGCAAATTGAGCTAGAAAAAAACATCACTTTACCATCCTGCCGGAACGAATGCCCGTCGGCGGATTTAAGCACGGCAAGTGGTTCATTTTGGCTATTGTTTAAGGGGCCAATGTTGCGCTGTACACTGGTGGCGATCACGGTGCTTATCGCAATGAATATTTCGCTCTACACCATTACGGTATGGATCCCGACTATATTTGTTAATTCGGGAATCGATGTAACGAAATCCATATTTATGACTGCGATAATTATGATTGGCGCGCCAGTTGGGATATTTATTGCCGCGTTAATTATCGATCGCTTTCCACGGCGATTGTTTGGCTCATTCTTGTTGATTATTATCGCATTGCTCGGGTATTTCTATTCACTTCAAACTGAAGAGTGGGCCATTCTGAGCTACGGGCTGGTGATGATTTTTTTTCTGTATATGTATGTCTGCTTTGCCTCTGCAGTTTATGTCCCAGAACTATGGCCCACGCACCTAAGATTGAGAGGATCAGGTTTTGTTAATGCGGTGGGAAGGATTGTCGCTGTGTTTACGCCCTATGGCGTCGCTATTTTGTTGACCCGCTATGGCTCCGTTACGGTCTTTATCGTGTTAGGAGTAATGTTGGTTCTATGCGCGCTGATTCTTTTTTGTTTTGGCATCGAAACACGCAAAGTATCGCTGGAAGAGATTTCAGCGCTGGCCTGAGATAACGCGCCGACAGGAGTGACCCTGTCGGCATCGCTTACGGTTGGGTTTCCAGCCAGTCGTCCAACGTATACAGCGTTGCACCCGCCGCCGCCATTTCTATAAAGGCGTTTGCACTGTCCTGGGGTTGAATATTAACCCCACGGCAGCCGTCGGTAATAACGCTGACGGTGTAGCCAAGATCGAGCGCATCCAGTACGGTGAATTTAACGCAATAGTCGGTTGCCAGACCCATGATGATGAGCTCGGCAATGCGGCGTTCGAGTAGCCATGCATTCAGCGCGGTAGCCTGACGACGACCGTTATCAAAAAACGCACTATAGCTGTCGACCAGCGGGTTCTCACCTTTAGTGAACGTTTGAGTTATCGCACGCTGGTTCAGCAGCGGATGCAGGGCTGCACCTGCGCTGTTTTGTACGCAATGATCGGGCCAGAATGTCTGCGCCAGTCCATCGAGTTGTCCCTGGCTGTAGGGCTCGACCTGATGCTGGCTGGCAAAACTGCCGTGATTAGCCGGGTGCCAGTCCAGACTGGCAACGACCATGTCGCCGCGTAAGGCACACCAGTCAATCAGACGGTTGGCAATATCGATTGTGCTGTCACCTTGTGGGACCGCGAGGGCACCACCGGCACAAAAGTCATTTTGTAAATCGACCAACAGTAAGGCTCGGGCCATGGGCATAGACTCCTTTAATCGTCAGGCGTGAGCTCACCACGCAGATTTTGCGTCATCGCTTCACGGATCGTCTGCGTATCCAGTCCCTGACTCAGCAAATAGTGCAGTTTGGTGAGTGTGGCTTCGACGGTCATATCCGCGCCGCCAATCACGCCAGCATGCGCTAGCGCATTGCCTGTCGCGTAGCCCCCCATGTTCACCTTGCCGGACATACACTGCGTAAGGTTCACCACCACAATGCCACGCGAACTCGCATCTTCAAGTTCTTTCAGGAACTCTTTATTCTGCGGCGCATTCCCCACGCCGTAGGAGCGCAAAATTAATGCTTTTACAGGTTGGCGCAGGAAGTTGCGTACTACATCAGCGGAGATCCCAGGATAAATGGTGACCACGCCAATCGGTTGCGGAGTGATAGGATGCACAATCAACTCACCTGTACCGTGAGGTGCGGGCGGAGTTCCCAGCCGACGAATGTGGATCCCGGCTTCCAGCAGTGGTGCAAGGTTGGGTGAGGCAAACGCGTCAAAACCATCAGCATGCGCTTTAGTGGTCCGGTTGCCGCGAAACAATCGATTGTTGAAAAACAGGGTAACTTCATTGATCGGGTAATTTGCTGCAACGTACAACGCATTCAGCAAATTGATTTGTCCGTCAGAACGTAGTTCTGCTAATGGGATTTGTGACCCTGTCACAATGACCGGCTTGCCCAGATTCTCCAGCATAAAAGAGAGCGCCGAAGCCGTAAACGCCATGGTGTCAGTGCCGTGCAGAATGACAAAACCATCGTAATCGTCGTAGTGCGCTTTAATGTCTTCCGCAATATGCTGCCAGTCTTCCGGCGTCATATCGGAGGAATCCATCAGCGGGGCGTATTCGTGGATGGTGAAGTCTGGCATCTCCGGACGGTGGAATTCAGGCATCAATGCCAGCTGGCGCTGCAGATGACCGGAAACGGGAATATAACCCTGTTCTGAGCGCTGCATACCAATGGTACCGCCGGTATAGGCAACGTAAATTGATTTTTTCTGCATGACTTTTCTTCTGTCTCAAAGAAAACCCCTCTTCATCCCGAAGAGGGGTCAATAGTTAGCGAACGTTGGCGCAGGTCAGGCAAAACGCATAGCGGTTTTGCGGATCGTTGAATGCGGCCAGCTTATCGCTTTCGGCTTTTACTGCACTGGCCGCAGAGGCCAGCGGAGGCGGGAGCATAGCCTGAATGGCGTCAGGCAGCATGGCACGAACGGAGCCTGACATGCTGTCCATCACCATATCAACGAATGTTGGTTCGTCCTGATAATACTCAATGTGCCACTGTTTCAGTTTGCCAAGCTCAGCCGCTTTCGCCACGGCGTCATCAAAATCACCCAGACTGTCTACCAGACCGTTGGCTTTTGCATCCTGTCCGGTCCAGACGTGGCCCTGCGCGATTTTGTCAATCTGCTCAGGTGTTGTTTTACGCGCATCTGCGACCAGCGTGATAAAGCGCTTATAGCCGTTCTCGATGCTAAGTTGCATCATTTGCTGCACTTCTGGTGGTAACGCTTTGGTGATGGAGATATCCGCCAGTGGGGATGTCGCCACGCCGTCGGTGTGTACGCCAATGGAATCCAGACTGTTTTCCACGGTGTTGATCACGCCAAAGATGCCGATTGAACCGGTCAGCGTGCTGGGGTTCGCCACAATGTAGCTTGCTGGGGTGGAGATCCAGTACCCACCGGATGCCGCCATGCCGCCCATGGAGACCACAACCGGTTTACCCGCCGTTTTTGCCGCAGCCAGCTCAGCACGAATGACTTCGGAGGCACTGACGCTGCCGCCAGGGCTGTTCACGCGCAGAACAATTGCTTTCACTTTCGGATCAAGACGGGCTTCGCGGATCTGCGCGGCAGTCGTGTCACCGCCCACATTCCCAGGGGTTTCTTCACCGTCCATAATCGCGCCATTGGCGAAGATAACGCCAATGCTGTCTCCAGTATCCGCTGGCGTTTTCAGTGAGTAATCGTAATAGCTGACAGCGCGATAATTTTTATCCGCTTTGCTCCAGCCAAACTGTTTGGTCAGCATTTTTTCGACTTCAGCGCTGGAGGCCAGTGCATCCACCAGTTTGTTGTCGAGCGCATATTTCGCGGTATCACCATCGACTTTTGTCAAACCGTCCAGCATGGCCTGTGCGCCAGGGAACACCTGCTGAGCAGGGATCTGGCGATTGGCAGCAACCGTGTCGAGATAGTTCTGCCACAGCTCGCCGATCCAGCGGCTGTCAGCTTCACGCGCGGCAGGAGACATATCATCACGGATAAACGGTTCTACGGCAGACTTATAAGTTCCGACACGGAACACGTGTGTGGAAACTTTCAGCTTGTCGAGCAGGGACTTGTAGTACAAACCGTTGGTGGCAAAGCCGTGCAGATCAATGGAACCCTGTGGAGAAAGATAAATTTTATTGGCGAAACTGGCGAGGTAGTACTGCCCCTGGCTGAAGTTATCGCCTACGGCAAAGACCGGTTTGCCGCTGTCGCGGAATTCCCGCAGCGCTTTACCGATATACTGCATGGAAGGCTGGTCGGCCCCGGCAAAATTTTTCAGATCCATCACAATGCCGGTGATGTTGCGATCATCTTTTGCCTGGCGAATAGTATTCACGATATCGAACAGGGAGTTTTCCTGCAGGCGATCGGAACTGGCACCAAACAGCTGACGACCAATAACGCTTAAGCGACTGGTGCTCGACGGCTTATCGACAATCACCCCCGAGATATCCAGCAGCAGTGCGCCTCGCTCAGCGTGTTCACTGGTATTGCTGCTGCTGACCTGCATCCAGATACCCACGCCCACCAGCACCAAGAAGATGAAGAACAGGTTAAGCACAAATTCACGGACGAAATTAAGTAATCGCCATGTCCATTTAAAAAATCCGGCAATAAATCGCCACAGGGTTCGCATGTATTCTCCCTACCGATTAACAACACGCCATCCCGAAATCCCGGAGAAAGGCGATAAGATGAGGCTATCGTAATGACCAGACAGGCACTTGTCAGCAGGAATCACCGCCTGTGCTGTAACAAAATCCGCTCACGTGTTAATTTTGTGAACAAATCTCATTGTTGGAGTTAAGCAAATGGATGCACTCGAATTACTTATCACCCGTCGTAGCGCTTCTCGTCTTGTCGAGCCGGCCCCGGCTGGAGAGCAACTGCAAAACATTCTGCGGGCGGGAATGCGCGCACCGGACCACAAAACGCTGCAACCGTGGCAATTCTATGTCATTGAGGGTGAAGGGCGTGAACGCTTTAGCACCGTACTTGAGAAAGGCGCGATTGCCGCAGGTAGCGATGAGAAAGCTCAGGAAAAAGCGCGCAACGCACCGTTTCGCGCGCCGCTGATTATTACCGTGGTGGCGAAATGTGAAGAAAACGACAAGGTTCCTCTGTGGGAACAAGAGATGTCTGCCGGTTGTGCGGTGATGGCTATGCAGATGGCCGCAATTGCCCAGGGCTTTGGCGGTATCTGGCGCAGTGGTGCATTAACCGAAAGTGCGGTCGTTCGTGAAGCATTCGACTGTCGCCCGCAAGATAAAATCGTCGGTTTCCTCTATCTGGGTACACCGCAGCTAAAAGCATCCACGACGATCAACCTTGCCGATCCGAGCGCATTCGTCCGTTATTTCTGATATCAACGGCAAAACTGTCTGGATTCTGAGCAAAGACACTCGAATTCAGACAGTCACTCTTACCACATCATGGAATGAGCGCTACCATATCCGGATTGCAATGACAGGAGATGTCCATGAGCGAGCAAGCTATTCGTTTAACGCAATACAGCCACGGAGCCGGTTGCGGTTGTAAAATTTCCCCAAAAGTGCTGGAAACCATCCTGCACAGCGAGCAGGCGAAGT
The DNA here is from genome assembly GCF_000398825.1 of Citrobacter sp. KTE30. NCBI lineage: Bacteria > Pseudomonadati > Pseudomonadota > Gammaproteobacteria > Enterobacterales > Enterobacteriaceae > Citrobacter > Citrobacter sp. KTE30. The sequence continues at coordinate 1,846,987 of NZ_KB976055.1, forward strand.
TTGTTGATCCGAACTTACTGGTGGGTAATGAAACTCGCGACGACGCGGCCGTATACGATTTGGGAAACGGCACCAGCGTTATCAGCACCACCGATTTCTTTATGCCGATTGTCGATAATCCGTTTGATTTTGGCCGCATCGCCGCCACTAACGCCATCAGCGATATTTTCGCCATGGGCGGCAAACCGATTATGGCAATTGCTATTCTGGGCTGGCCGCTGGATAAGCTGGCGCCGGAAATCGCCCGCGAAGTCACCGAAGGCGGACGTTTTGCCTGCCGTCAGGCGGGTATTGCGCTGGCGGGCGGCCACTCTATCGATGCCCCAGAGCCTATCTTTGGCCTTGCGGTAACTGGCGTTGTGCCGACCGAACGCGTGAAGAAAAACAGCACCGCAGAGGCAGGGTGTAAGTTATTCCTGACCAAGCCTCTGGGGATTGGCGTTCTGACGACAGCAGAGAAAAAATCACTACTGAAGGAAGAACACAAAGGACTGGCGACAGAAGTGATGTGTCGGATGAACATTGCCGGTGCGGCATTCGCCGATATCGACGGCGTGAAAGCCATGACCGACGTTACCGGTTTTGGTCTGCTGGGGCATCTGAGTGAAATGTGTCAGGGCGCAGGCGTTCAGGCGCAAATTATCTACCAGGATATTCCTAAGCTGCCTGGCGTTGAAGAATACATCGCGCAGGGGGCGGTACCCGGCGGTACCCAACGTAACTTTGCCAGCTACGGACACCTGATGGGTGAAATGCCGCAATCGGTACGCGATCTGTTGTGCGATCCGCAAACTTCCGGTGGCCTACTGCTGGCGGTAACGCCGGAAGCTGAAGCCGAAGTGAAAGCGGCAGCGGCGCAGTTCGGTATCGATCTCACCGCCATTGGTGAGTTAGTGGAAGCTCGTGGCGGTCGCGCCATGGTTGAGATTCGTTAACTCGATGCGGTTGTTTATTGCCGAAAAACCAAGTCTGGCGCGTGCTATCGCCGATGTGCTGCCAAAGCCGCATCGCAAAGGCGATGGTTTTATCGAATGCGGAAATGGACAAGTGGTGACCTGGTGTATTGGTCACCTGCTTGAACAGGCGCAGCCGGATGCCTACGACAGTCGTTATGCTCGCTGGAGTCTGGTCGATCTGCCGATTGTCCCGGAAAAGTGGCAACTGCAACCGCGCCCCTCGGTGACCAAACAGCTCAACGTCATTAAGCGCTTTTTGCATGAGGCCAGCGAAGTTATTCACGCCGGTGACCCCGATCGTGAAGGGCAGTTGCTGGTGGATGAAGTGCTGGATTACCTGCAACTGGCGCCTGAAAAGCGCCAGAAGGTGCAGCGTTGCCTGATTAACGACCTCAACCCGCAGGCCGTTGAGCGGGCTATTGAGCGGCTGCGCGCCAACAGTGAGTTTATTCCGCTGTGCGTGTCGGCACTGGCGCGAGCGCGTGCGGACTGGTTGTACGGTATCAATATGACGCGCGCTTACACCATTCTCGGACGTAACGCGGGCTATCAGGGCGTACTTTCGGTCGGGCGCGTACAAACGCCGGTGCTCGGGCTGGTTGTGCGTCGTGATGAAGAGATTGAGAACTTCGTCGCCAAAGACTTCTTTGAAGTGAAAGCGCATATCGTAACGCCCGCCGATGAGCGGTTTACCGCTATCTGGCAGCCGAGTGAAGCGTGTGAGCCGTATCAGGATGAAGAAGGACGCTTGCTGAATCGCACGCTGGCTGAACACGTGGTGAACCGAATTAACGGTCAACCGGCGATAGTCACCAGCTATAACGATAAACGGGAATCAGAATCCGCGCCGTTACCGTTCTCGCTGTCGGCGTTGCAGATTGAAGCGGCGAAGCGCTTCGGTTTAAGTGCGCAAAACGTTCTGGATATCTGCCAGAAGTTGTATGAAACCCATAAGTTGATTACCTATCCGCGTTCGGATAGCCGTTATCTGCCGGAAGAGCACTTTGCCGGACGTCATGCGGTACTGAACGCGATTAGCGTCCATGCACCGGATCTGCTCCCGCAACCGGCGGTCAATCCCGATACGCGAAATCGCTGTTGGGACGACAAAAAAGTGGATGCGCACCACGCCATCATTCCTACCGCGCGCAGTTCGTCCATCAATCTGAATGACAACGAAGCGAAAATTTACAACCTGATTGCCCGTCAGTATCTGATGCAATTTTGCGCAGATGCGGTATTCAGGAAGTGCGTTATTGAGCTGGATATTGCCAAAGGCAAGTTTGTCGCTAAAGCGCGTTTTCTGGCGGAAGCCGGATGGCGCACGCTGCTTGGCAATAAAGAGCGCGACGAAGATAATGACGGGACGCCGCTGCCGGTGGTGGCAAAAGATGACGAACTGCTGTGCGAAAAAGGTGAAGTGGTTGAACGTCAGACTCAACCACCACGTCACTTTACCGATGCCACGCTGCTGTCAGCGATGACCGGGATTGCGCGATTCGTGCAGGATAAAGATCTGAAAAAGATCCTGCGCGCAACGGATGGTTTAGGTACGGAAGCGACGCGCGCCGGTATTATCGAACTGCTGTTTAAGCGCGGGTTCCTGGTGAAAAAAGGGCGGTATATTCATTCGACCGACGCAGGAAAAGCGCTGTTCCACTCGTTGCCAGAAATGGCGACGCGCCCGGACATGACCGCGCACTGGGAATCTATACTGACCCAAATCAGCGAAAAGCAATGTCGCTATCAGGATTTCATGCAGCCGCTGGTGGGGACGCTGTATCAGCTTATCGATCAGGCGCGCAGCACACCGGTACGACGCTTTCGTGGAATTGCTGCACCTGGCGGCAGTGGTGGCGATAAGAAAAAGAGTGCGCCGCGTAAACGTCCGGCGAAAAAAAGCCCGCCATCTGAAGAGGCGGGTCTGTAAGTTTGTAGGCCTGATAAGCATAGCGCATCAGGCTTAGCCGGATACGGCACCCGTGCCTTATCCGGCCTACGGGCCTGCAGAGACAATATTAAATCACACCCTGACCCAACATCGCGTCGGCAACCTTTACGAAGCCTGCGATGTTGGCGCCACGTACGTAGTTGGTCTGCTTGCTTTCGCCGCCGTATTCAACGCAGGCATGGTGAATATCCAGCATGATGTGGTGCAGGCGCGCATCCACTTTCTCCGCTTTCCAGCCCAGACGAGCGGCGTTTTGCGCCATTTCCAGACCGGATGTCGCTACACCACCGGCGTTAGCGGCTTTACCCGGTGCGAACAGTACACCTGCCTCGAGGAACAGATCGGTGGCCTCGATAGTGGTCGGCATGTTTGCCCCTTCGGCGACAGCTTTCACGCCGTTGGCGATCAATACGCGTGCTGCATCGACATCCAGCTCATTCTGCGTGGCACACGGCAGGGCGATATCGACCGGAACCGACCACGGCTGTTTGCCTTCCAGATAGGTCAGGCCAAATTCACGGGCGTAATCTGCTACACGACCGTCGCGGCTGTCTTTGATTGCGCACAGGCGCGCCAGTTTTTCTTTGGTAAATCCGCTTTCGTCGACTACGGTACCGCTGGAATCGGAGGCGGTAACCACCCGCGCGCCAAACTCCATGGCTTTCTCAATGGCGAATTGCGCCACGTTACCGGAGCCAGAAACCGCTACGCGCATGCCTTCAAAGCCCAGACCATGGCGTTTGAGCATCGCTTCGGTGAAATACACCAGACCGTAGCCGGTGGCTTCCGGGCGGATCAGACTGCCGCCGAAAGAGAGACCTTTACCGGTAAAGACGCAGGCGCTGTTGTTGGAGAGTTTTTTCATCATCCCGGCCATAAAGCCGACTTCACGGCCACCCACACCGATATCGCCCGCCGGAACGTCGGTATCGGGACCTAAATGGCGGAACAGTTCGGTCATCAGCGCCTGGCAGAAACGCATAATTTCGCCTTCGCTTTTCCCTTTCGGATCGAAATCGCTCCCGCCTTTACCCCCGCCCATTGGCAGGGTGGTGAGGGCATTTTTAAACGTCTGTTCGAAGCCAAGGAATTTCAGGATCGACAGGTTCACGGAAGGGTGGAAACGCATACCGCCTTTGTATGGGCCAATGGCAGAGCTAAACTGCACGCGCCATGCGCGGTTGACCTGCACCTGATTGCGATCGTCCAGCCATACTACGCGGAACTGGATCACGCGCTCCGGTTCAACCAGACGTTCCAGCAATGACATCTGGCGATAACGCGGGTTTTGCTCAAGGAAAGGCCACAGCGTGGTCATTACCTCACGAACGGCTTGCGCGAACTCGGTTTGATTCGGGTCGCGCTTTTGCACATGGTTAAGGAATGACTCCAGAGAACATGTCTGATCCATAGATATAAGAACCTCTTATGTATTGATATGGTTATATTTTTGATTTTTGTGTTAAGTGTTGTGCAGTTTTTGACTATACCATCAGCACTGTGACGCGACGCAAGAAAAAATTAACCCCGCTAAGTAAATTAATATTGCGTCGTGGGTCATAACCAAAAACGATGATCGAAGAGGCTAAAGTTTCTGCCGATTTATACCGTTATACTGAGCATAATTGTCAGTTAAAAAGGAAAGAATATGCGCCGTTTAATCGTGGCAGGCGTGTTGGCCCTGGTGTCCGGCGCGACGCTGGCAAATCAGCCTTATCGCCCGGATGTGCAGGTTAACGTACCGCCGGAAGTGTTCAGTTCCAGCGGTCAGCGGGCGCAGCCCTGTAGCCAGTGCTGTATTTATCAGGATCAAAACTATTCAGAAGGGGCAGTGATTAAAGCTGACGGCGTCTTGCTTCAGTGCCAACGCGATGAGAAAACGATCAGCACAAATCCGCTGGTCTGGCGTCGCGTAAAAGAATAAACGCTTCCAGTAGTGGGATATCGGCAGGCGCCAGCGGATAACGCAGCGCCTCTTCGGGTGAACACCAGACGATATCCTGATGTTCATACGCCTTCAGTTCCCCCTGATATGACGGTACATGCCAGGCATGTAAGTGGATCAGTCTGCCCGAAACCTCGCGCTGATGACTGGCAATGTAGCGCCCCACGACTGCTTCAATGCCCAACTCTTCACGCAGTTCACGGAACAGCGCCTCGGGTTGACTTTCGCCCGGTTCAACCTTACCGCCGGCAAACTCCCACATGCCTGACTGATCCGCCTGTAGCGGACGCTGAGCCAGTAAAATTTTGCCATCACGTTCAATGATAGCGGCGACCACATCAAGGGTTTTCATTATATTCATCAAGATCTAACAGCAGAAAATGACATACTATCGTTATCTTTGTTTTATCTAAAGTATTCAGGAGCCACCGTTGAACGAACCTCAGTCGTGGGTAAAGCCGTTAACGCGTATCCCTTCCAGTCTAAAACCGCTCGTTGCTACGCAGAAAAAACATTATGGCGATGTGCTGCATCCCACGCGCTGGTGGGGGCGGATGCCGTTTCTGTTCTGGCTGGTGGCGCTGTTTGTCGGGTTTCTGGAGCGTAAAAAGGCGCGCTTAACGCCGGTGATGCGCGCGCTGTTGATGACCCGCGTTTCTCAGGTGTGCCACTGCGTTTTCTGCGTTGATGCCAACAGTTTACGGCTGGCTGAACGCTGTGGCGCTCTGGATAAAGTCTTACAGGTTGCCAACTGGCAAGAATCGGCGCTATTTAGCGCAGAAGAGCGAGTAGCTCTGGCCTATGCCGATGCGGTGACCGCAACGCCTCCACAGGTTGACGATGCGCTGAAAGCGCAGATGAAGCAGCATTTTAGCGATGATGCCATTACGGAAATGACCGCGCTGATTGCGTTTCAAAATCTCTCGGCGCGTTTTAATGCTGCTCTCGATATTCCTTCCCAGGGGCTGTGCGACAGCTTTAAAGGACGCCCGCATGCTTGATCGTCATATTCATCCGCGATTAAAACCGCTTTTGCATCGCTGCGTAAGCATTATTGATAAACCGGCGATTACCCCGGATGGGCTTACGCTGGTCGGTTTTGCCATTGGCGTGTTGGCCTTGCCATTTCTGGCGTTAGGCTGGTATCTGGCAGCGCTGGCGGCCATTGTGCTCAATCGGCTTTTTGATGGGCTGGATGGGGCTCTGGCGCGGCGCAGAGGGCTAACCGACGCAGGCGGATTTCTTGATATCTCGCTCGATTTTCTGTTTTACGCCTTAGTGCCATTCGGTTTTATGCTCGCCGATCCGGCGGCTAACTCGCTGGCTGGCGGCTGGCTGCTGTTCGCCTTTATGGGAACCGGCAGCAGCTTTCTGGCCTTTGCCGCGCTGGCGGCGAAACATCAAATTGATAACCCGGGCTACGCGCATAAATCGTTTTATTATCTGGGGGGACTGACCGAAGGTACTGAGACGATTTTGCTATTTGTGTTGGGTTGTCTGTTCCCGGAATATTTTGCCGTGATGGCGTGGGTCTTTGGCGCGCTGTGCTGGATGACGACATTTACCCGGATCTGGAGCGGATACCTGACACTGAAAGCGGTCCAGCGTCAGGCGTAGCGTATTGCGTTGCCGGATATGCTTATCCGGCAATAATGACAATCTTACTTACTGGCGTCCGGGCCCCGTTCACCGCTGGCAACCGGATTTTTTGGATTGCTGCTCCACTCATACCAGCCGCCGTCGTAGACGGAGACGTTTTTCCAGCCCATCGCGCGGGCATACATAAACGTTTCTGAAGCGCGCCAGCCGGTACCGCAATAGAAAGAGACCTGTTGATTCGGCAGGATATTCCATTGCTTCCACATGGCGGCGATGTCATCCGCGCTGCGCATGGTGCCATCCGGGTTATGAAAATCTTCCATATGCGTGGAGTCGCTGCCAGCGTGGCCCCAACGTGCACCTGCAATCTCACCTTTTGGCTTAATGTAGCTATAGCCACTGGTGGTACCGACAAATTCTGGCCATGAACGAATGCTCACCAAAGACGCATCCTGGCGATGCAGCAGACCGCGAGCCTGTTCCATATCGAGCATCAACTGCGGCTGGGCAGGGATTTTCACGCCGAAATCAGGTTCTGGTTTCACCGTTGGCGGAGTGCCGCGTTCGACCGGTAAACCTGAGTCGGACCAGGTTTGCCAACCGCCGTCGAGAAGACGAACATCTTTCACGCCTGCGTAAAGCATAATTTGCGCCACGCGAGCGGCGGCATAGACATCGCGACCGTATAAAATCACCGTGGTGTCGTGGCGGATACCGTGTTTCGCCAGCATCGCTTTGAGCTGCGCGTCGGAAACTTTATTCCACAGCGGTTCGCTTTCAACTTCGTTGGTATCAATGTAGCCCGCACCAGGGATGTGGCTGAGCAGATACAACTTCGGCGCGCCCCAGGCGGCCTCAATCACTTTCCAGTCACCCGCCGGTTTAGCGGTTACGTTTTTACCCTGCTGCAGGTCGTGCAGCCACTGCGGGTACACCAGCTGTTCGAAGTGCGGCAGACGTTGCAGGCGGGCTGGGTCCGTAAGCGCATCGCTGAGGGTGGAGATATGGTTAAAGCCAACTTTTTGCAGGCGGGCTTTGACAGCCTGTATGTCGTTATCGCTACCATACAGCGCTACTGGCACATCAGTTTTCAACTGATGTGACTGAACCCAGGCGCTGAGTTGTTCATCATTCATCTTGTCGAGCCAGGCGGCAGACAGGTTCAGTGCGGAAGGTTCGTGTCCTGAAGGACCATTAAGCGACTGCGGCCAGCCGTTGTAAAAAGCGCTCTGACGGGTATCGATCGCCGCGCCTTGCTTTTGCTGTAACTGGTCGAGGGTGAGCGTCTGTGCTGTTTCAGCTGCCCAGGAAGAAGCGCAAGCGAGCCCTAAAGCCAGTGCCAGCGCGGTCATTTGAGAAACACGTTTCATCGAATAGCCCGACGTTGAAAAAAAGAGGACGACATTCTGTGCCGCCGGTTAAGTAAAAACCTTGCGTTAACGCAGCATATCGCCACATTCACGCCCAGTTTTCCATCTGAAGTACGCGGCCTGCTGGCGGAACGTCCTGCGCGTCATGGGTCACCTGTACCACCGGGATCCCCAACTTACGCACCTCGGTGAAGACCCATTGGCGAAAGGTGTCGCGTAGCGACGCATCCAGCCGACTAAAGGGTTCATCAAGTAACAGTGCCTGGGGCTGAGCCAGTAGCGCGCGGAGCAGGGCGACACGCGAGCGTTGTCCGCCGGAGAGCGACGCCGGATCGCGCGAATAAAAACCGGCCAGGTCAGCGCGCGCGAGAGCACTTTCCACCGCATGTCGTCTGGCGGAACCCTGCAGGCTGGCAGGTAGGGCCAGCAGTAAATTCTGCCCAACGCTGAAATGGTCAAACAACAACGCATCCTGGAACAGAATGCCAATCTGGCGCTGCGCCGTAGGCAGCGCGTCAACGCGTCGTTCGTTGAGCCACAGCTCGCCTGATGCCTGTAACTGAGGCGACAACGCCCCGACCATCCACGAAAACAACGAGGACTTTCCGCTGCCGGAAGAACCCATAATCGTGACAATGTCACTTTTATCAACCTGAAAGGTAACGTTCTTCAGCAGCGCAGTCGCACCCTGGTACAACGAAACGTTTTGCACAATGAGCATTAGCGGAGTCCTTGTCGAAAGCGGCCAATCCACGCGGCGAGAAAGGCTGCGAGCGCGAAAACGAGCAGTGGTAGAAGAAGCTGCCACAACGCTTGTGTTGCCAGAATCTCGCTGCTACCGCCGCTGCTTAATGCCACCGCTTCGGTGGTCAGCGTGGAATAGCGTCCGGCACCTAGCCACAGCGTCGGCATATACTGGGCGATACTGACCGAGAAGCCAACCGCGAAGGCAATCAATGCCGGACGCACCAGCTGCGGGCATTTCACCAGCCAGAATATCCGCCCCTGCGACCAGCCCAGCGTTTGTGCAATCAAAATTAATCGCGGGTCAATGCGCTGCCAGGCCGGTTTAAGCACAAATAGCATCCAGGGCATCACCCACAGCAGGTGGCCCCAGATAATGGTTGTCATCAGTCCATCCTGTTCGGCATATAACGCCAGCAGATATTGTCCGGTTACCAGTGGTAGCGCAGGCAAAATGAGCGGTAGCCAGACCCAGCGGTGCCCGGTTTGTGGACCCCATTCCAGCCAGACAAAAAGTATCAGTAGCGCTAACACGCTGGAAAGGAGCCCTAGCTGCAGGCTATTGCTGAGCGCCTCGTGGTTTAGTGAGGAATAGCTGGCGATAAGCGCCAGTACAAGCGCGCATACCACACCGCTGACGGGCAAGATCTGTACCAGCGGGCGTGCGATTGTTATAGGTGAAAAATGCAGGCGTTCACCATTTACTGCCGGGATAGTACGTCGCCAGGCGCGCCACAACAGATAACTCACCAGCGCGATAATGAGGAGTAACAGCACCAGCAACAGGCTGGCGAGTGCGCCTTTCGCCTGCTGTTCGACATCGCCCTGACTGAGCCATTGCCAGCTCAATACGGCCAGTGTTGGCGGATTTCCGGGGCCGAGGACGATTGCCACATCCACAACGGAGAGTGACCAGGCAACAATCGCCAGCATAGCTTTGCCTAATGCCGGGCCGATAGCGGGCAGTACCAGCCAGTTCAGGCATTGCAGTCGGCTGTAACCCAGCGAATCCAGCACGATAACCTGCTGCGAAAGTTGTTTTTCACTCAGTAGAGCCGAGAGGATCCATAACAAAAAAGCGCTCTCTTTCACCGCCAGCGTCACGCCAAGCCCAATGCCGTAACGGTCTGGCTGTGGGCTGAGGAACGGAAGCCATTGCCAGATTTTACCGCCTTCGGCAAAAACCAACAGCACGCTGGTGGCGAAGGCAACATGCGGGATCGCCAGCAGCCACGGAAGACGGGTGCTTAGTCGCGCCCAGCCTGCACCGGGCCATAAAGCGAGGATCGCCAGCAGCGCGATGATTAGTGCGCCGCCGGCAGCCAGTCCTGTGGAAACAAGCGTCGCCAGTAACGCCTGCGGAAGTTGAGGGTCGGCAAAGAGAGCCAGCCAATGGGTTAGGCTAAGGGCTGGCGCTATCAGAGAGAAAGCCGCTGGCACCAACGGCAGATAAACTGCCGCCATGATGGCCCAGAGTAGCAAAATTAATGCGTACCGTAGCGGCGTAGCCATTCTTGTTCCAGAGCGTTTACCCAGGCAGCATGCGGTTCCGGCAGAACGGCAGGGAGTCCTTGTGGGATCCGTGCCAGCAGCGCATCACGCTGTTCGACAGGTAATTTTTGTGGATCAAGCACCGAAGGATCTCCCCAGACAGTTGAGTCGGCTTTACGCAGTTGTGCTTCGGGCGAGAGCAGGAAGTTTGCCACGACTTTTGCTGCGGCACTGGCGCGGGCATTCGCCGGAATGGCAACAAAGTGCACGTTGCCGAGCATGCCCTGTGAGAAACCAAAACTGTAGCTGCTTTTAGGCAATTCGCCGCTGGCTACTTTTTGCTGCGCGTGGGCTGGGTTAAAGGTCAATGACAAACGCAGGGTGCCGCTATTGAGCAGTACATCCATTCGTGCTGGCGTGGGCGGAAAATCTTTGCCTTCACGCCAAAGTACAGGGTGCAAGGTATCAAGATAATGCCACAATGGCGCGGTAACGTCGGCGAATGTCGCTGCATCTGGCGCAACTTTCAATGCTTGTGGTTTGGTGGTGAGCGAAATTAACAACTGCTCCAGAAACGCCGTGCCGGTAAAGTCTGGCGGGCGCGGATAGGTCACCGTGCCAGGGTGCGCCTGCGCAAATTCAAGCAGTGCCTGCGGAGATTGCGGCGGCTGTGCGGTGAGATCGCGCCGGGCAATAAAGGTGAGTTGGGCACCGCCCCACGGTGATTCAGCCCCCTCCGTTGGAACGGAGAAATCTTCGGTCACCGGTTTCTGGGTATCAACATAGCGCCAGTTAGGCAGCGTTTGCGCCCACTGAGTTTGCAGAAGCCCGGCTTCTTTCAGGGTGCGGAAGTTTTCGCCGTTAACCCACAATAAATCGACAGAACCCCCGGTTTTTCGCCCGGATGCTGCTTCTGTCTGGATACGTTTTACCGCGTCGGCGGCATCTGCGAGACGTACGATTTTCAGGTTAATTGCATAGTGCGTTTTCATCTCGCCGCTAACCCAATCGAGATACTGGTTAACTGCATTGTCGCCACCCCAGGCGTTGAACCACACCGTCTGACCGCGGGCATCATTTTTGATTTGTTGCCAGCCGTCGTCCTGGGCAAACGTCGCCAGCGGATAGAGCATTAAACTCAGGCACAATAAGCAGTAACGCATAGTATCTCCATGGCTAAAAATGGGGGAAGTCTCAGGTTTTATTTCGCTGACGTTCAAGATAAATGCTTCTCGCCACTGAAATTATTACGCTCAGAGCGAACAGGATGAACAGGCCGGTTACAAACCAAAATGTACCGCCGGTTAACAAGCTACCCGCCCATGAATAGACGATAGTGGCGGGTAACTGACCGATGCCGGTGGCGATGAAAAAATGGCGAAACCGAATCGCGGTCAGGCCTGCTGCGTAGCTTACCGGATCGAACGGTACAAAAGGTAACAGGCGACAGACCAGAATGGTGTGCTTGCCATAGCGCTCGAAAAAAGCGTCCATGTTGTTCAACACCGTTTTTCCGGTCAGTTTCTCCACCGCGCCACGGCCTAAAACGCGGGCAATAAAAAAGCACAGCGCCGCGCCTGCCATTGCGCTGCACCAGGACAATATGCCGCCCCAAAATGCACCAAACAGCGAGGCGTTGGCAAAGGTGATCACAAAAGCGGGAAGCGGGGCGACGATGGCCTGCAAGATCATCAGGAAGAATGAAACGACCGCCGCCTGAGTTCCGTAAGAACGAATAAAATTCTCAATTGCATGCTGATCGAGCGTGGCAAATGCCGCCAGGCTGCTGTGGAGAAAATCGCTCACGCCAGGTATCCACGCCCACGCTATCAGCGCGAGCAGCAGAAGGATTATCACTCCTGCGCGGTAGTAATGGATGCGTCGTTTTATCATTTATCTGCGCACTCGTGAGGAGCTGATGGATCGACATGCTTATAACGGGCCCAGGCTTTGGTTGCCTGTACGAGGGCGAATAACGCCAGCCCCGCCACGCTGAGCTTACCGATAAATGCCCAACTAATTCCTTCGCTGGCCAGTTCGTACGACATCAGCGTATAAATAAAAATGCCTGGTAAAGTGGTTGCCGCAGATATCACGGTAAATGACCAGAACGGAATAGCCGTCAGCCCATAGGCGTAATTTTGAATGTTGTAAGGGAACAGCGGCACGAGCCGGGTGAGGATCAGAAAGTCAACTCCGCTATGGGCAATACCTTTTTCGATAGCCTGAAACATTGTCGTATGCCCAACGTATTTCAGGAGCAGATCCCGTCCAAGCCAGCGAGCCAGCAAAAACGACAGCGCCGAGGCCACGGTTGCTGCCACTAACGAGATAAGCGTCCCCGCCACGGGGCCAAACAGCACACCGCCGACGATCACCAGGATGCTGCCGGGGATCAGACACAGCGCAGCAACAATAAACAGCAGGATATAAAGCGTATAGCCGAACATACCGCTTTGGCGGATGACGTCTTGCAAATGATGGAAATTGGTTATCAGGTCGGTCAGACCATAATGATGGAAAACTCCCGCCAGAACGCAGAACAGGACCGCGACAATCAGCAGCCGGTATTCTGCTTTATGCGAACTTCTTTTTCATGGGGGTTCTCCTGTAAAACCGAGTGCAATGGAGCATTTTCGTCAGCGAAAAGTGCGCGCGAAGATATAATAAATTCCCGGCCGCAACAATGTATTACCGTCGCTTTATTGATTTTGCACAGAATAAACAGACTCTCCAGGCCGGGCCCGGAGAGTAACAAAACATAGAAGGTCAGACGCGGAATTTAGCCCATACCGGCGCATGGTCGGACGGTTTTTCCATACTGCGAATTTCATAGTCGATGCCGGTTTCTTCGCAGCGTTCCGCCAATGGGTTGCTCGCCAGCAGCAGATCGATACGCAGGCCACGGTTATCGTCAAAGCCTTTTGAGCGGTAATCAAACCACGAGAACTGGTCATTCTTTTCAGGATTTGCGTGACGGTAGGTATCCACCAGACCCCAGCCCAGCAGGCGTTCCATCCACTCACGCTCCTCCGGCAGGAAGGAACATTTTCCGGTACGCAGCCAGCGTTTACGGTTCTCTTCGCCAATGCCGATATCGAGATCGGTTGGGCTAATATTCATATCGCCCATGATCAATACAGGATTGTTGCGCTTCAACTCTGTCTCAAGATAGTTTTGCAGGTTCTGGTAAAACGCGGCTTTGGCCGGGAATTTAGTTTCATGGTCGCGGCTTTCGCCCTGCGGGAAATAGCCGTTGATCACAGTGATGTTGCCCAGAGGGGACGGAATTTCTGCCATGATAATACGACGCTGCGCTTCTTCGTCATCGCCCGGGAAGCCACGACGTACCGCAATTGGCGTTTCTTTCGTTAACAACGCGACGCCGTAATGGCCTTTCTGGCCGTGATAAAAGACGTTGTAACCGAGCTTTGCTACCTCTTCGAGAGGGAACATATCGTCGTGGACTTTTGTCTCCTGTAAGCCAATAACATCCGGTTGATGTTTTTCGACAATGGCTGCCAGTTGATGGGGACGGGCACGCAGGCCGTTGATATTAAAAGAGACAAATTTCATAGTCACTGCCACTTTGCAAGATGAATAGTGCAAGGATGGTAGCAGAATTTCTGCAGACTGACTGCTTCTTGTCACCTGATTCCAACAATGATTGCTAATGGTGTTAACGATGGAGCAAAAACTGCACCGTTTTGGCGCGAAGCGCGCCGGAATGGAGCAATAATTTCCGAAAAATTTCGTATACGATCACAATTCCAGAATTATATTTGGCGACTGAATAAAACTGCGTTTTTTCCTCTGTTTAGTCACCTGATGCGCAAACATATTCACTTTATATGCACGTATAGTGAATATCGTCACGTTGTAACCTGTTGATATTCCGTCCTCGACCTCCGTTTATGCACTTTTTTCGCTGGCTGGCACGAACCCTGCAATCTACATTTACACCGCAAACACTATATTTATTAACATATAAATAACCTTTTATTTACCGTTGAGGTCGCTATGTCTCTGTCAATTACGCGTGAAAATTTTGATGAATGGATGATGCCTGTATACGCTCCGGCCCCTTTTATTCCGGTGCGGGGTGAAGGTTCACGTCTGTGGGATCAGCAGGGTAAAGAGTATATCGATTTCGCGGGAGGCATTGCGGTTAACGCGCTGGGTCACGCCCATCCGGCATTGCGCGAGGCATTAAACGACCAGGCGAGCAAATTCTGGCATACCGGAAATGGCTACACCAACGAGCCGGTATTGCGTCTGGCGAAAAAGCTGATTGACGCCACCTTCGCCGAGCGCATTTTCTTCTGTAACTCCGGCGCAGAAGCCAACGAAGCGGCACTAAAACTGGCGCGTAAATATGCCCACGATCGTTTTGGCAGCCAGAAGAGCGGGATTGTGGCGTTTAAAAATGCCTTCCATGGCCGCACGCTGTTTACCGTCAGCGCCGGCGGTCAGCCCGCCTATTCACAGGATTTCGCGCCGCTGCCGCCGGATATCCGCCATGCCGTGTATAACGATCTCGATTCTGCCAGCCAACTGATTGATGACACGACCTGTGCGGTCATCGTCGAGCCTGTCCAGGGCGAAGGCGGCGTGGTGCCGGCAACAAACGCGTTTTTGCAGGGGTTGCGTGAATTATGCGATCGCCATAATGCGCTGCTGATTTTTGATGAGGTTCAGACCGGGGTTGGCCGTACTGGCGAGCTGTATGCCTATATGCATTACGGCGTTACGCCGGACCTGCTGACGACAGCTAAAGCGCTGGGCGGTGGTTTCCCCATCGGCGCACTGCTGGCGACAGAGCATTGCGCCAGTGTGATGACGGTGGGTACGCACGGTACAACGTACGGCGGCAACCCGCTGGCGACGGCGGTGGCGGGTAAACTGCTGGAAATTGTTAACACGCCGGAAGTGCTCAACGGAGTAAAACAGCGCCACGACTGGTTTGTGGAGCGTATTAACGCCATTAACGAACGTTTTGGACTGTTTAGTGAAATTCGAGGACTCGGGCTGCTGATCGGCTGCGTGCTGAACGCGGAATTTGCCGGGAAAGCGAAACTCATCTCGCAAGAAGCGGCTGTTGCCGGGGTGATGGTACTGATTGCTGGCGCTAACGTGGTGCGTTTTGCGCCAGCGCTCAATGTCAGCGAAGAAGAAGTTGCCACCGGACTGGATCGCTTTGCGCTGGCCTGCGAACGCATTAAAGCAGGAGGTTCATCATGATGGTGATTCGTCCCATTGAACGTGCTGATATCACCGCGTTGATGCAGCTTGCCGGTAAGACCGGCGGCGGATTGACCTCGCTACCGGCGAATGAAGCGACGCTAATGGCGCGTATCGAACGTTCGCTACAAACCTGGCGCGGTGAGTTGCCCAAAAGTGAGCAGGGATATGTGTTTGTGCTGGAAGACAGCGCCAGCGGAACTGTGGCCGGGATTTGCGCCATTGAGGTGGCGGTAGGACTTAACGATCCCTGGTACAACTATCGGGTCGGCACACTGGTCCACGCCTCGAAAGAGCTGAATGTGTATAACGCGCTGCCGACGTTGTTTCTGAGTAACGATCACACGGGTAGCAGCGAGCTTTGTACGCTGTTTCTCGATCCGGACTGGCGAAAAGAAGGCAACGGCTATTTGTTGTCAAAATCACGCTTTATGTTTATGGCCGCGTTTCGTGACAAGTTTAATGAGAAGGTCGTGGCTGAGATGCGCGGCGTGATTGATGAACACGGTTACTCGCCGTTTTGGCAAAGCCTCGGCAAACGCTTTTTTTCAATGGAATTCAGCCGGGCGGATTTTCTCTGCGGAACAGGGCAAAAAGCGTTTATTGCTGAATTAATGCCCAAGCATCCTATTTACACCGATTTCCTGTCTGATGAAGCACAAAGCGTGATTGGTCAGGTTCATCCGCAAACGGCGCCCGCGCGGGCGGTGCTGGAGAAAGAGGGCTTTCGCTATCGCAACTATGTCGATATTTTCGACGGCGGACCGACGCTGGAATGCGATATTGACCGGGTGCGGGCGATTCGTAAAAGCAGGCTGGTGGAAGTGGCGGAAGGTCAGCCAGCAACCGGCGATTATCCGGCCTGTCTGGTTGCCAATGAAAACTATCAAAACTTCCGCGTCATGCTGGTTCGCGCAGACCCGGATACCCAACGTCTGGTACTGACGGCGGCACAACTGGATGCCCTGAAATGCCACGCGGGCGACCATGTACGTTTTGTGCGTCTTTGTGCAGAGGAGAAAACAGCATGACACTATGGATAAACGGTGACTGGGTGACGGGACTGGGCGAGCGCCGGGTGAAAACCAACCCAGTAGGTGGTGATGTGCTGTGGCACGGCAATGATGCCGATGCCACGCAGGTGACGCAAGCGTGCCAGGCTGCGCGTGCAGCTTTTGCCGGTTGGGCTAAACAGCCCTTCAGTGAACGCCAGGCGATTGTTGAAAAGTTTGCTTCATTGTTGGAAAGCAATAAGTCCGAGCTAACCCAGATTATCGCCAGGGAAACCGGCAAACCACGCTGGGAAGCCGCGACTGAACTGACGGCGATGATCAATAAAATCGCCATCTCCGTCAAAGCTTACCATGCCCGTACCGGAGAGCAGCACAGCGAACTACCGGATGGCGCGGCAACGTTGCGCCATCGCCCACACGGCGTGCTGGCGGTTTTTGGTCCGTATAACTTCCCAGGTCATTTACCCAATGGCCATATTGTTCCGGCATTGCTGGCAGGCAATACGTTGATTTTCAAACCCAGCGAGTTGACGCCGTGGACCGGTGAAACAGTAACAAAGCTGTGGGAACAGGCGGGATTGCCGCCGGGCGTGCTGAACCTGGTGCAGGGCGGACGTGAAACAGGGCAGGCGCTGAGTGCGCTGGAAGACCTCGATGGTCTGCTGTTTACCGGCAGTGCCAATACCGGTTATCAGTTGCATCGGCAGTTATCCGGTCAACCGGAAAAAATCCTCGCCCTCGAGATGGGGGGTAATAATCCGCTGATTATTGAGAATCCGGAGGATATTGATGCCGCGGTACATCTGACCATTCAGTCCGCATTTGTCACCGCCGGACAGCGCTGTACCTGTGCCCGCCGCCTGTTAGTTAAAAAAGGCGCGCAGGGTGATGCGTTCCTGACGCGTCTGGTAGAGGTTAGTCAGCGTTTAATGCCCGGTAACTGGGATGCGGAACCGCAGCCGTTTATGGGCGGACTGATTTCCGAACAGGCCGCGCAGCATGTCTATGATGCCTGGCAGCGTCTGGCGTCGTTGGGGGGACGTACGCTGTTGGCGCCACGTCTGGTGAAAGCCGGAACGTCACTGCTGACCCCTGGAATCATTGAACTGACCGGGGCGGCGAACGTACCTGATGAAGAGGTTTTTGGGCCGCTGCTTGGCGTATGGCGTTATGACAGTTTTGATGAGGCGATTCGTGTGGCGAACAACACCCGCTTTGGACTGTCGTGTGGGTTAGTTTCGCCCGATCGCGGCCAGTTTGAACAGCTACTGCTGGAGGCACGAGCAGGGATCGTCAACTGGAATAAGCCGTTAACCGGCGCTGCGAGTACCGCACCGTTTGGCGGCGTTGGCGCTTCCGGGAACCATCGCGCCAGCGCGTGGTATGCCGCAGATTATTGCGCCTGGCCGATGGCAAGTCTGGAATCACCGGTCTTAACGCTGCCAACGGCGCTTAGCCCCGGGCTGGATTTTTCTCGCGAGGATAATCTATGAAAGCCCGTGAGGTAAATTTTGATGGCCTGGTGGGACTGACTCACCACTATGCTGGATTGTCATTTGGTAATGAGGCCTCAACCAAACATCGATTTCAGGTGTCGAACCCGCGTCTGGCGGCGAAGCAAGGTCTGCTAAAGATGAAAGCGTTGGCGGATGCGGGTTTTCCTCAGGCGGTGATCCCCCCCCACGAGCGGCCTTTTATTCCGGTTCTGCGTCAGTTGGGTTTTAGCGGCAGTGATGAACAGGTGCTGGAGAAAGTGGCGCGTCAGGCACCTCACTGGCTCTCCAGTGCCAGCTCCGCATCGCCTATGTGGGTAGCGAATGCGGCAACGGTTTGCCCTTCAGCAGATTCGCTGGACGGGAAAGTGCATCTGACGGTGGCGAATCTGAATAATAAGTTCCACCGTTCGCTGGAAGCTCCTACTACCGAAGCGTTGCTACGGGCGATTTTCCGTGATGAGAATAGTTTTGCTGTCCACGGTGCGTTACCCCAGGTTGCGCTTTTCGGTGATGAAGGGGCGGCAAACCATAACCGCCTCGGTGGAGATTACGGCGATCCCGGTGTACAGCTATTTGTTTACGGTCGTGAAGAAGGCAATGCATCCCAGCCGAAGCGCTATCCGGCAAGGCAATCCCGTGAGGCCAGTGAGGCGGTCGCACGACTGAATCAGGTTAACCCGCATCAGTGTATTTTTGCTCAGCAAAATCCGGATGTCATCGATCTTGGTGTGTTTCATAACGATGTGATTGCGGTGTCGAATCGCCAGGTGTTGTTTTGTCATCAGCAGGCGTTTGTCAGACAGCAGGCGTTATTAGAGCAGTTGCGTAGTCAGGTGGCAGGTTTTACCCCGCTGGAAGTCCCGACTGCGGAGGTTTCGGTGCAGGATGCGGTGACTACCTATCTGTTTAACAGTCAGTTGCTGAGTCGTGACGACGGTTCGATGATGCTGGTCCTGCCGCAGGAGTGCCGGGAGCATACTGGCGTGTGGCGCTATCTGAACCGTCTTCTCGAGGAAGACAATCCGATCGATGACCTGCGGGTATTCGATCTGCGTGAAAGTATGTCCAACGGCGGCGGTCCGGCATGCTTGCGCCTGAGAGTGGTGCTCACCTTGCAGGAACAGCAGGCGGTGAATCCGGCGGTTATCATGAACGATATGCTGTTTAACACGTTGAATAACTGGGTTGACCGTTACTATCGCGATCGTCTTACCGCTGCCGACCTTGCCGACCCACAGCTGTTGCGCGAGGGGCGTGAAGCGCTGGATACGCTGACGCAATTGCTTAACCTCGGCTCTGTGTATCCTTTCCAGTTGGAGGGGATGCGCCATGGATAACTTTCTGGCTATCACGCTCGCAGGCGCCACTCCAGAGAAAACGCAAGGAACCATTCATGGTTTTGACTGGCAGTGGATCGGTCACGGAATTCTGGAACTGACGCCGCTTGCACCCGTTGAACATTCTCTGGTGCTGTCTGCGGGGATCCATGGCAATGAAACCGCGCCGGTAGAGATACTCGACTCATTGTTGTCCAGGTTATTTAGCGGCGAGCTGGCACTAACATGGCGGCTACTGGTGATTCTGGGAAACCCGCAGGCGCTTGCTGCGGGAAAACGGTATTGTCATAGCGACCTGAATCGTATGTTTGGCGGCCGGTGGCAGATTTTTACCGCGAGTGAAGAAACGCGCCGAGCCCATGAGCTTGAGCTGTGTCTGGAGGATTTTTATTCGCGGGCGAAAGAGCCAGCACGCTGGCATCTGGATCTACACACCGCGATTCGCGGTTCACAGCATCTGCGCTTTGGCGTGTTGCCACAACGCAACGTTGCCTGGGATGAGGGTTTTCTTGAATGGCTGGGAGATGCGGGACTGGAGGCGCTGGTCTTTCATCAGACGCCTGGCGGTACCTTCACCCATTTTAGCGGGGAACATTTTGGCGCACTGGCCTGTACGCTGGAACTCGGTAAAGCGCTACCGTTTGGACAAAACGATCTGTCCCAGTTTGCGCAAACGGCAGACGCACTGGCGCAGTTGCTGCGAGGCGAGCGAGTATCGACGGGAGAAACATCTCCGCTGCGCTACCGCGTAGTGTCGCAAATCACGCGACGTAGCGACGATTTCATTCTTCATATGGATAACCAGACGCTCAACTTTACCCCTTTTAAAGAGGGAACCTTGCTGGCGCAGGACGGTGATGAACGTTTTATTGTCACCCATGATGTTGAATACGTTCTCTTTCCGAATCCCAACGTGGCCTGTGGTTTACGTGCCGGGCTGATGCTCCAAAAAATGTGATAAATATATATGCCTTGCAGGTTTATCCTTCAGGGCTTATTTTTGCGTGCTGTTTTTATTTATTACGGATTATTCCTGGTGAATTGCTTTCTTAATAATCAGGTTTCAGGTATAGTTCTTCATAATCCTTTCAAAATCATCCTGTTGTAATTTTTTATTGCAACTCTGCGCAATTTATTCTTTTTTTCTTCATAATTGATGAAAATTTGTTTTTTATACTTTCACTGTTTTACCGTTGCTCTGATTAATTGACGCTTAAGCCGGTAAAGTTAATCTCGTCAACACGACATCACATTGCATAAGAGTCGCATGAGTGTCGTAAAAATAACTGAAAGAAAGGATAGAAATTATGCGTAAACTGACTGCTCTGTTTGTTGCCTCTACTCTGGCCCTGGGTGCTGCCAACCTGGCTCACGCCGCTGACACCACAACAGCTGCGCCAGCTGATGCCAAACCGATGATGCACCACAACGGTAAATTCGCTCCGCATCACGACATGATGTTCAAAGACCTGAACCTGACCGATGCTCAGAAACAGCAGATTCGCGAGATCATGAAAGGTCAACGCGACCAGATGAAACGTCCGCCGCTGGAAGAGCGTCGCGCGATGCACGACATTATTGCCAGCGATAGTTTCGATAAAGCGAAAGCCGAAGCGCAGATTGCGAAGATGGAAGAACAGCGCAAAGCCAACATGCTGGCGCATATGGAAACTCAGAACAAGATTTACAACATTCTGACCCCGGAACAGAAAAAGCAGTTTAATGCCAATTTTGAGAAGCGTCTGACAGAACGTGCAGCGCAGAAAGGTAAAATGCCACAAGCTGCCGAGTAATCGATCAGCGTCTACACTAAATCATTCATGCTGTGTTGCACTGATTGCCGCACAGCGTGAAACCAAACTCAAGACCGCCGCTCTTGTCCACAACACGTTTAACGATGTGGGCAGGATCGGCGGTTTTTTCTTTCCTGCCTATTGCACCGGACACACGACACGCTATTCTCCTGAAGCCCGTGAAAATTCTACCTGGATCAGCGCGTTATTCTTTTTTGCAAAACACCGGGTTCATCGCTAAGGCAAATCAACTCTGCTGCCGATAACAATAATCTGCAGGGTGAACATACCAATGATGATTTATGGCTGCCTGTTTACGGCGGGTTGCCGTGCTGCGTCTTTCTGGAGGGATGATGGAATACTTTGATATCCGCAAAATGCCGGTCAATCTGTGGCGAAATGGTGCGGGAGAAACCCGTGAGATTTGCTGTTTTCCGCCAGCAACACGAGATTTTCACTGGCGGGCGAGTATCGCCTCCATTGCAGCCAACGGAGAGTTTTCTCTCTTTCCCGGCGTAGAACGCGTGATTACCCTGCTGGAAGGTGGAGAAGTGACCCTGGAAGAGTCAAACACCTTCACACATACTCTGAAACAGCATCAGCCTTTTACCTTTGCCGGTGACAAGGTGGTAAAAGCGAAGCTGACAGAAGGGCAGATGTCGATGGATTTCAATATCATGACCCGACGGGATGTCTGCCAGGCGAAAGTCAGAGTTGCCGACCGCACGTTTACGACTTTTGGTTCGCGCGGCGGCGTGGTATTTGTTATCAGCGGTGCCTGGCAACTGGGCGATAAGCTACTGACCGCCGATCAGGGTGCAAGCTGGCACGACGGTAAACACACCTTACGACTGCTGGAGCGCGAGGGAAAACTGCTGTTCAGCGAGATTAACTGGATGCCGGGCCATTCTCCGGACGCAGTTCAATAATGTCATATTGACCAGACAGAACAGGCCGGCAGAGAATTTTGTAGCCATCATGGTCAAAGCCGGCCGGCATACGCGCCAGGGTAGCCGCTTCATCCAGCGTTGAAACGGCTCCCAGCCACAGCCAGTTGTTGATGATATGGTACTGTGTCATTTCAGCGCGGGTTTCCTGCAGCGCAATGGCATTGCTCCATGGCCAGCAAATCACTCTCACTCTTTCCAGCGCCTCTAACAGACGCAAATGATGGGCTTCATGACTCTCTTTCCCGCAGCACGCTCCGGCGCATCGCTTAAGCGCGGAGCGAAAACAGGCGCGCCCGCGACTCAGGGGTTCCAGCCCCAACAGGCCGTAGCACAGCTGCTGTTCATCCGCGAGGCTTTGCAACGCTTGTAGCGCTGCGCGACGATTGGCAAACAGGCCAAACAGATTGGGGGCATGGGAGAAATCAATATCTCGTGCGTAGACAACCTGAACAGTTCGGTCGGTAAGCTGCAAGGCGCAAAGCTGACGATTGCGCCGCAGTCGTTTATTAAACAACGGCTGCTGTTCTTTGATCAATCGCGCTTCCAGCAGCAGGGCACCAATTTCTCCCGCGGTACAAATCCAGCTAATGCGTTTGGCCTGACGCAGCATTGCTGCTTCGTTTGCGGTACGCAGGTGTGCCATCACGCGGCTGCGAATATTGACGCTTTTACCAATATAGAGCGGCATAGTGTCGCTTTCACTGTGAAACAGATAGACGCCTGGTACAGCGGGAAGCTCACTCAAAAATGGACGCAGGTGCTCAGGATATTCATAGATTGCCGCTGCCTCAAATGTCAGGCGCGGGGCTGATTGACGCCGTACCACTTCTCACTCCGGATGCTGGTTATTCATCCAGTGTAGCAGTTTGGAACCGATTAAAAAAGCGGCATCAGATCAGGAAAAGGGACCGGACAGCGGTGATCTCAGTGCTATCCGGCAATATGTGACTAAAAGAATTACGCTTTTTTCCAGAAGTCATCAAACACCGTAATCGGTGTGCGACGTTTGTGCTCGGTCTTCAGATACCAGCCTTCAATTTTTTTCACGACGTCGGCAGCCAGCGTTTTTCCTTCCAGATAATCGTCGATGTTGTCATAGGTGACGCCTAATGCGGCTTCATCCGGCAGAGAAGGACGATCGTCTTCGAGATCGGCGGTTGGTGCTTTCTTATATAAATGTTCCGGGCAACCCAGCGCGGCAAGCAGTTGCTTACCCTGACGCTTGTTCAAACGGAAAATAGGGTTAATGTCAGTACCGCCATCGCCGTATTTGGTGAAAAATCCGGTGATGGCTTCTGCTGCATGATCGGTTCCCACGACAACGCCGCTGGTCATGCCGGCGATACTGTACTGAGCCTTCATACGTTCACGGGCTTTTTCATTGCCACGGACAAAATCGCTCAGTTCAATACCCGCTTCACGCAGGGCCTGTTCACTGGCCAGTACCGCACCCTTAATATTGACGGTGAGTACGCGGTCCGGTTGGATAAAGGCGATGGCATCCTGACAGTCCTGTTCATCAGCCTGAACGCCATATGGCAGACGTACGGCAATAAACTGCAGCGCGTCATTCCCCGTTTCTTCGCGAAGCTCGGAAATAGCCATCTGGCATAGTTTTCCCACGAGCGTTGAGTCCTGCCCGCCGCTAATCCCTAATACCAGTGATTTCAGAAAGGGGTAGGTCTGCAGATAAGATTTAAGGAAATCCACGCTGCGGCGAATTTCTTCTTCTGCATTGATGTGCGGTTTTGCGCCAAGCGCCTGGATTATCTCTTGCTGCAGAGTCATTTAACCCCCTATGGAAAATAAAATGATCAAAAAAATGATGTGTTAAAATTATCGCGTTGAGGCCCAAACGACAAGGGATGCGAGCATCATTTTGTTTTAATAGAATTTTCCGAAACTGCCTAAGTATCATCTGATTGCTTGAAAAATGCGTTGTTGTGCTCCAGGCTTATATAACACGCTGAAATACAAGAGGACGGAATATGAACAAGAACCTAACAGGAATTCTGAGTGCAGCGGCTGTTTTGACTATGCTGGCAGGGTGTACGGCTTACGATCGTACCAAAGACCAATTTGTTCAGCCCGTGGTGAAAGATGTGAAGAAAGGGATGAGCCGGGCGCAGGTGGCGCAGATTGCCGGTAAACCTTCTTCTGAAGTCAGCATGATTCATGCGCGAGGGACATGCCAGACCTACATCCTGGGTCAACGAGATGGTAAAGCTGAAACCTATTTTGTTGCTTTAGATGACACCGGACATGTGATTAACTCCGGTTACCAGACCTGCGCAGAGTACGACACCGACCCGCAGGCGGCGAAGAAGTAACAACTGCTTATTGCCTGAGCATTCAGACGAACCGGCCATCGTGCCGGTTTTTTTGTGCCGAACGATCTTATTTATTGCCGCGAATTATTTGCCCGAAATGTGAGGGGGGTCATAACGACAGGTCAAGGAGAGACAATTTAGTTGGTCAAGGAAATACCATCCACTGGTGCAATCCCGTATACTCATTTCAGCCACCTAAAAAAGTAATTTAGCTGACGCAA
The DNA here is from genome assembly GCF_000398825.1 of Citrobacter sp. KTE30. NCBI lineage: Bacteria > Pseudomonadati > Pseudomonadota > Gammaproteobacteria > Enterobacterales > Enterobacteriaceae > Citrobacter > Citrobacter sp. KTE30. The sequence goes on from NZ_KB976055.1 coordinate 1,871,424, forward strand.
GTTACCCAGAGCATGGATGCAGGTTATGGCTTGCGGAGTGTCTGGTTGACAGATAATCGCATATGAGGATCGTTTTAATGGAAAAGAAACACATTTATCTGTTTTGTTCTGCGGGCATGTCGACTTCATTGTTGGTTTCGAAGATGCGTGCTCAGGCCGAAAAATACGAAGTGCCGGTTATTATTGAAGCGTTTCCTGAAACGCTGGCCGGAGAAAAAGGTCCAACGGCCGATGTCGTGTTATTAGGTCCACAAATTGCTTATATGTTGCCCGAAATTCAGCGTTTGTTACCCAACAAGCCTGTGGAAGTGATTGACTCGCTGCTGTATGGCAAAGTCGATGGTTTAGGCGTGCTTAAGGCTGCTGTTGCAGCAATTAAAAAAGCCGCAGCAAATTAATTATTTTATTTTAATTTTTCCCGTCAAAGAGTTATTTCATTAACATTCACCGCAATTTTTAATTGCGGTATTTAAGGGTATTTTTCTATGAGTAACGCTATTGCTTCACTTGAAAAGGTACTCCTTCCTTTTGCTGTAAAAATTGGAAAGCAGCCACACGTTAATGCAATCAAGAACGGTTTTATTCGTTTAATGCCGTTAACCCTCGCAGGGGCCATGTTTGTATTAATCAATAACGTTTTCCTGAGCTTTGGGGAGGGGTCGTTTTTTTATTCAATGGGCATTCGACTTGATGCTTCAACTATTGAAACGCTGAATAGCTTGAAAGGCATTGGTGGAAACGTCTATAACGGTACGCTGGGTATCATGTCATTGATGGCACCGTTCTTTATCGGCATGGCGCTGGCAGAAGAACGTAAAGTCGACTCACTGGCTGCCGGGCTGTTATCTGTCGCCGCGTTTATGACCGTAACGCCTTATAGCGTGGGTGAAGCCTATGCCGTTGGTGCGAACTGGCTCGGCGGTGCCAATATTATTTCCGGTATCATTATCGGCCTCGCGGTCGCGGAAATGTTCACCTTTGTGGTTCGTCGCAATTGGGTCATTAAATTACCTGATAGCGTACCGACATCTGTATCGCGCTCTTTCTCTGCGCTGATTCCTGGCTTCCTTATCCTCTCCATTATGGGGATCATCGCCTGGGCATTGAACACCTGGGGTACGAACTTCCACCAGATCATTATGGATTCCATTTCAACTCCGCTGGCGTCGTTGGGCAGCGTGGTGGGCTGGGCCTACGTGATTTTTGTTCCGCTGCTGTGGTTCTTTGGTATTCACGGTTCACTGGCGCTGACTGCGCTGGACAGCGGTATCATGACGCCATGGGCGCTGGAAAACATCTCTATCTACCAACAGTTTGGTTCCGTAGATGCCGCGCTGGAAGCCGGTAAGACGTTCCACGTCTGGGCGAAACCGATGCTCGACTCCTATATTTTCCTTGGGGGTAGCGGGGCAACGCTGGGTCTGATTATCGCTATCTTCCTGGCATCGCGTCGTCCTGACTATCGTCAGGTTGCTAAACTGGCACTGCCATCAGGTCTGTTCCAGATTAACGAACCTATCCTGTTCGGTCTGCCGATCATCATGAACCCGGTGATGTTTATCCCGTTCATCCTGGTGCAACCGATACTGGCGGCGATTACGCTGGCAGCTTATTACTCAGGCATTATTCCACCGATTACCAACATTGCACCGTGGACCATGCCAACCGGTTTGGGCGCGTTCTTTAACACCAACGGTAGTGTCGCTGCTCTGCTGGTCGCGCTGTTCAACCTCGGTATCGCAACGCTGGTTTACCTGCCGTTCGTGGTGGTAGCCAACAAAGCGCAGAACGTTATTGACCAAGAAGAAAGCGAAGAAGATATCGCTAACGCATTGAAATTCTAAATTTAATCCGGCATGGCTTCACGGTCATGCCGGACTGAACCAGAGGAAAAAAGTATGTTGGATATCGAGAATATCGTCGACACGCAGTCCGAAGCAGAAGAACTTGAAGAAGTGGTGATGGGCCTCATCATCAACTCCGGTCAGGCGCGTAGCCTGGCGTACGGCGCACTTAAAATGGCCAAGCAAGGCGATTTCGAGTCGGCCAAGGCGATGATGGACCAGTCTCGTCTGGCTCTGAACGAAGCGCACCTCGTGCAAACGAAACTGATTGAAGGCGATCAGGGTGAAGGTAAAATGAAAGTTAGCCTGGTGCTGGTCCACGCGCAGGACCACCTGATGACATCAATGCTGGCGCGTGAGCTGGTGACTGAACTGATTGAACTTCACGAAAAGCTGAAATAGCGAGGAGTGCATAATGCAGCTACAGATTAACGCACCGGAAATCAAAACTGTTTATGAACAGCAACTGTTTAATGGCAAAAATTTCCATGTGTTCATCTATAACAAAACTGAGAGTATCAGCGGGCTGCATCAGCATGACTACTATGAATTTACCCTGGTTTTAACCGGGCGCTATTATCAGGAAATCAACGGCAAACGCGTACTACTCGAACGTGGAGACTTTGTCTTTATCCCGTTGGGATCGCACCACCAAAGTTTTTATGATTTTGGTGCGACAAGGATCCTTAACGTCGGCATCAGTAAACGTTTTTTTGAACAGCACTATCACCCGCTACTGCCATTTTGTTTCGTTGCATCGCAGGTCTATCGGGCGAATAACTCGTTTCTTACCTATATTGAAACGGTTATTGCATCACTTAACTTTCGCGAGAGCGGACTGGATGAATTTGTAGAAGTGGTCACCTTCTATATTATTAATCGGTTACGTCATCACCGCGAAGAGCAGGTGTTGGATGATATTCCGCAGTGGCTTAAAACCACCGTTGAGACCATGCATGACAAACGGCAGTTTAGCGAGAATGCGCTGGAAAATATGGTACAACTGTCCGCGAAATCCCAGGAGTACCTGACCCGCGCAACCCAGCGTTATTACAGCAAAACGCCGATGCAGATTATTAATGAAATCCGCATTAACTTTGCTAAAAAACAGCTGGAAATGACGAACTATTCTGTAACGGATATTGCTTACGAGTCTGGCTACAGTAGTCCAAGCTTGTTTATTAAAACGTTTAAAAAGCTGACGTCGTTTACACCGAATAGCTACCGTAAGAAATTAACTGAATTTAATCAGTAGATATTATTTGCCAATAACCCATTTTTTATAGCTTGCCCAAAATAGCGTCGGGACAGCCACGCTATACCTGACATACGGGTTGAGCATAATACACGTCAGTGTTTTGACACTGAAGGGAGAAAGTATGAGCCAGAAATTAAAAGTCGTCACTATCGGTGGCGGGAGCAGCTACACCCCTGAATTACTTGAAGGCTTTATTAAGCGCTATCATGAATTACCGGTTTCTGAGTTGTGGCTGGTTGATGTCGACGGTGGAAAAGAGAAACTGGACATTATTTTTGACCTATGCCAGCGCATGATCGATAAAGCCGGCGTGCCGATGAAGTTGTTTAAAACGCTGGATCGCCGTGAAGCACTGAAAGATGCTGATTTCGTTACCACCCAGCTGCGTGTAGGGCAGCTGCAAGCCCGTGAAAAGGATGAACGCATTCCGCTGAGCCACGGGTATCTGGGGCAGGAAACCAACGGCGCTGGCGGGTTGTTCAAAGGCCTGCGTACCATTCCGGTTATCTTTGATATTGTTAAAGATGTGGAAGAACTGTGCCCGAATGCGTGGGTGATCAACTTCACTAACCCAGCCGGGATGGTGACTGAGGCGGTTTATCGCCATACGAATTTCAAGAAATTCATCGGCGTATGTAATATTCCGATCGGCATGAAAATGTTCATCAGCGACGTGCTGGCGCTGAAAGAGAGCGATGACTTATCTATCGACCTGTTTGGTCTGAACCATATGGTCTTCATTAAGGATGTTCTGGTCAACGGTGTGTCACGCTTTGATGAACTGCTTGACGGCGTTGCTTCGGGTCAGTTGAAAGCCTCTGGCGTGAAGAACATCTTCGACCTGCCGTTCAGCGAAGGATTGATTCGTTCGCTGAAGCTGCTGCCGTGCTCGTATCTGCTGTACTACTTCAAGCCAAAAGAGATGCTGGCGATCGAAATGGGCGAGTACTATAAGGGTGGCGCACGTGCTCAGGTAGTACAAAAAGTTGAAAAACAACTGTTTGAGCTCTACAAAAATCCTGAGCTAAACGTTAAACCGAAAGAGCTGGAGCAGCGCGGCGGGGCCTATTACTCCGATGCGGCCTGTGAAGTGATCAATGCCATCTACAATGACAAACAGACCGAGCACTATGTCAACGTTCCTCACCATGGGCATGTTGATAATATTCCTGCCGACTGGGCGGTTGAGATGACCTGTACGCTGGGGCGCAACGGTGCTACGCCGCATCCGCGAATTACCCATTTTGATGAGAAAGTGCTCGGCCTTATCTATACCATTAAAGGTTTTGAAGTGGCGGCGAGCAACGCAGCGTTGAGCGGTGAGCTGAATGATGTGCTGCTGGCGCTGAACCTGAGCCCGCTGGTGCATTCTGACAGCGATGCCGAAATTCTGGCGCGTGAACTGATTCTGGCGCATGAAAAATGGCTGCCAAACTTCGCCGGGTGCATTGAGAAACTCAAAAGCGAACAACACTAACTGAGGTCGGCTATGGAACGCGTACTGATTGTAAATGCGGATGATTTTGGCCTGAGTAAAGGACAAAACTACGGCATTGTTGAAGCTTGTCGCAATGGTGTTGTCACCTCGACAACGGCGCTGATTAACGGTGCGGCAATTGACCATGCGGTACAGCTGAGTCGCGACATACCTGAACTTGCCGTCGGAATGCACTTTGTTCTGACGCTGGGCAGGCCGTTGACGGCAATGCCGGGCCTTACTCGTGACGGGGTACTGGGGAAATGGATCTGGCAGATGGCTGAGGAAGACACTCTGCCGCTGGATGAAATTTCTCAGGAACTGGCCGCACAGTATCAGCGTTTTATTGACCTGTTCGGGCGGGAGCCGACGCATCTGGATAGCCATCACCATGTGCATATGTTCCCGCAAATTTTCCCTATCGTAGCAAGGTTTGCTGCCCAGAAGGGGATTGCGTTGCGTATCGATCGTCAGGCGGTATTCCAGGCGTCTGACTTACCGGAAACCTTACGGACTTCCCAGGGATTCAGCAGCGAGTTTTACGGTGAGGCGATTTCTGAAGCTCTGTTTTTGCAGACGCTTGATGCGTCAGCCGATCGCGGAGAATCCTCGCTGGAAGTGATGTGTCATCCGGCTTTTATCGATGACATCATTCGTCAAAGTGCCTACTGTTACCCCCGCTTAACTGAGCTCGACGTGCTGACGTCTTCGTCACTGAAATATGCTATTGCGGAGCGCGGTTATCGTCTTGGCAGTTTTCTGAACGTGTAATTCCTGAGTTTGCGGCGCTTAATGCGCCGCATTTTTTTAGGCCGGAATCGTGTCTATTTTTCCGGCGCGTGACCAGACGCGGTGCGCGGTCATCAGCGTCAGCAGGGTATCCATGAACTGTGTGTCTGCACTGTCCGCTTCCACCACGCCTTCTTCTCCTTCCTTTTTGATATTCAACGTTGCTTTAAACCGACGAGCATCGCCAGCCAGGGCGATAGGTTTTAAGTGTTTATACGCTTCGAGTAAGTAATATCGGGCATCTCCGTTCATTGCGATATCCGCAATATTCCCACATGGAACAATGACTGCATCGACCGTCAGGGATGGCGAACCCGCAAAGGTACCGGCGATTGTCAGAACGGAGCCATCGTCGGCAACCACATTCCCCATTCGGGAATAGAGCAGTTTTGCATGAACACCTTCGGCCTGTAGGGCTTGCATGATGGCGAGCAGATCGGCCGATTTCACCTGGTCATTAAGTAAAATGGCGACCACACGGCCCTTAATCTCACCTTGCGCACCTGCATATAAACTGAGTGACGGCGCATTTTTCAAACCGTTGACATTGGCCGGCGGTATAATTTTGGTTTGTTCCTCAGTGAGTTCAAAACCCAGATTCCTGGCAACCGCCGTGGCGAGGGCAGTATCAATATGAGCTAACTGTTCGACCACTCTTTCTCTGATATAGGGGCGCGTAACTTTGCTAAGTTCGAAACTGAATCCGCCGATAATATGCTGCTGTTCAATTGGCGTCTGACTTAGCCAGAACAGACGAGGCTGCGCATAGTATTCGCCGAAAGAGGGGCTGCGTTCGCGGATTTTGTTTCCTTCAATCCGTTCCTGATACGACTCAAATCCACCGCGTTTTGGCCCCGGAGGTGTTTCACGCGGCCAGTTATCATTGATGGAATTCGGTTCATAGTTGGCCGGGTTAGTATCGATGTCCATGCGATGCATGCCGTCACGCTGGAAATTATGATACGGACAGGTTGGGCGATTAATTGGGATTTCATGGAAGTTGGGCCCGCCCAGACGACTGATCTGGGTATCGGTATAGGAGAACAAGCGGCCCTGCAACAAGGGATCGTTAGTAAAATCGATGCCCGGGACGATGTGTCCGGGATGAAAAGCTACTTGCTCATTTTCGGCGAAAAAATTGTCCGGATTGCGGTTTAGCACCATTTTACCGACGAGTTGTACCGGAACCAGTTCTTCAGGTATCAATTTCGTTGGATCGAGCAGGTCAAAATCGAACTTGAATTCGTCCTCTTCAGGAATGAGCTGTAGCCCCAGTTCATATTCCGGATAATCGCCCGCTTCAATCGCCTCCCACAGATCGCGGCGATGAAAGTCGGGATCCCGACCGGTAAGTTTTTGCGCTTCATCCCATACCAGCGAAGCTTTGCCTGCCAGCGGTTTCCAGTGGAAACGGACAAAGGTGGCTTTCCCTTGCGCATTAATCAACCGAAATGTGTGAATACCAAAGCCTTCCATCGTGCGATAGCTGCGCGGAATACCCCGATCGGACATTGCCCATATGACGTTGTGCAACGTTTCAGGCTGTAATGAGACATAATCCCAGAAGGTGTCATGGGCGCTTTGGCCCTGCGGGATGGCCCAATGCGGCTCCGGTTTAACCGCATGGACGAAATCTGGGAATTTATGGGCATCCTGAATAAAGAAGATGGGAGTATTGTTTCCCACCAGGTCGAAAATGCCCTCTTCAGTGTAAAACTTGGTCGCAAATCCCCGTATATCTCTGACCGTATCCGCAGAGCCTGCGCCGCCCTGAACCGTAGAGAATCGGACAAAAACCGGGGTGATTTTATTTTCATCACTCAGAAAGTCCGCTTTCGTCGTCGCGCTGAGACTGGCATAGGGCTGAAAGTAACCGTGAGCGGCAGAACCTCGGGCATGTACGATCCTCTCCGGGATGCGTTCATGATCAAAATGGGTGATTTTTTCCCGCAGGATGAAGTCTTCCAGCAGAGTTGGCCCACGGTTTCCGGCGCGCAGAGAGTTTTGATCGTCCGCAATGCGCACGCCCTGATTGGTGGTCAGGGCAAAATCCTCGCTTCCTTTGCGAAAACTGTCCAGCGCGTTGAGTTTGTCACTTGTGACGTCAGGTGCTTTTAAGCTGCCGGATGTGGTGGGTTGCATGCCTGGTGGCGTGGGTTCAGGCGCTGGCTGATGTGAACCGTCTGCTGGCGCCAGTGAGTCAAGTCCTGGCTGGGATTCGCTGGCATCATGAACCGGCGCTGAGTGATGGAGTGGGTGCTTATCGTTCTGTGACATTAAACTCGTCTCCTGTTTTCATCGCTGAAAGGGTCGTTGTTGCTGTCAAAAACTTTAACTATAGACCACTCATTCAGCGGCGCAGGTACAGGTTGATGACGTAAAGCGCGATGAACCAGGCAAACAGCGCACGCAAGGCAGGACGTCAGGAGGCAAAATCGGCTAAGATAGCGGTTTTCTGAATTTAAGAATTTGTCTTTAGTGAAGCAACTGATTATGAAACCTCTTCGCCAACAAAATCGTCCGGTTATCAGCTATGTTCCTCGCGTGGAGCCCGCTCCACCAGAGCATGCGATTAAAATGGATGTGTTTCGTGACGTATGGATACTGCGCGGAAAATATGTCGCTTTTGTCTTAATGGGGGAGTCGTTTCAACGTTCGCCTGCATTTACGGTCCCGGAATCAGCGCAGCGCTGGGCTAATCAGGTTCGTCAGGAAAATGAACTGAGCGATTAATGGATATAAAAAAACCGCCGGATCATGATACTCCGGCGGTTTTTTGTTTTTTAGCTGACAGACTTAGCGATGCGCCAGTTCGGCGTTATCGTCGCTGTCCAGAATTGTTTTATCGGTCTGCTTCAGCCATTGACTGGTCAGTGTACCGGCAGTCATGGAACCGCTTACGTTCAACGCAGTACGCCCCATATCGATCAGCGGTTCAACGGAGATCAACAGCGCAACCAGCGTGACCGGCAGACCCATAGCAGGCAGAACGATCAGCGCGGCAAACGTTGCACCGCCACCGACACCCGCAACCCCTGCGGAACTCACGGTCACGATACCAACCAGCGTGGCAATCCACATTGGGTCCAGCGGGTTGATTCCAACGGTCGGCGCGACCATTACTGCCAGCATTGCCGGGTACAGACCCGCACAACCATTCTGGCCAATCGTGGCGCCAAAAGAGGCGGCGAAAGAGGCGATGGATTCAGGCACGCCCAGACGACGGGTTTGCGCTTCAACGTTCAGCGGAATTGAGGCTGCGCTGGAACGGCTGGTGAAGGCGAAAGTCAGCACCGGCCACACCTTACGGAAGTATTTCAGCGGGCTAACGCCGTTAATACCCAAGAGGATCCCGTGAACCACGAACATAATGCCCAGACCGAGATAAGAGGCCACGACGAAGCTACCCAGCTTAATGATGTCCTGAAGGTTGGAACCGGCAACCACTTTGGTCATCAGCGCCAGAACACCGTACGGCGTCAACTGCATCACCAGACGAACCAGCTTCATCACCCAGCTTTGTAGGGTATCGATAGCCGCCAGAACGCGCTCGCCTTTTGGTGCATCATCTTTCAGCAGTTTCAGTGCGGCTACACCCAGGAATGCTGCGAAGATAACTACGCTGATAATCGACGTCGGGTTGGCGCCAGTCAGATCGGCAAACGGGTTTTTCGGAATAAACGACAGCACCAGTTGCGGAACGCTGAGGTCAGCCACTTTACCAACATAGTTGGTTTCAATCGCGTTCAGACGGGCCGTCTCGGCACCACCTTGCACCAGACCTTCGGCGGTCAGGCCGAACAGGTTGGTCACCAGAACCCCAACCAGTGCGGCAATCAGCGTGGTAAACAGTAGCGTTCCGATGGTCAGGAAGCTGATTTTACCTAACTGAGAGGCATTGTGCAGACGCGCAACGGCGCTGAGAATAGATGCAAATACCAGCGGCATAACAATCATCTGCAGCAACTGGACATAACCGTTGCCGACAATGTTGAACCACTGTACGGAATCTTTAAGAACCTGGCTGTCGGAACCATAAATGGTGTGCAGGGCAAGGCCGAACACGACACCCATGACCAGACCGACCAGTACTTTTTTGGCCAGACTCCACTGTTTGTGCCGGGCTTGCGCCAGCACGAACAGCAGCACTATGAACACGATAATGTTCGCGATTAAAGGAAAGTTCATCCCCGTTCTCCTGATCTTATTATGCGTATCACCGTTTAAAGGTGATTCTGTTGGCGCAAGATTAGCAGAACTGTGACATGCCTCTTATATTCAAATGGAATTGTTTATACCGAAAATGACTTTTTGGCTGATTTATTAGTCAATCTGATGCGTTATGAAACGATTGAACTGCATTTGTAGCGTATTAATCATCTGCGAAGACCAGCGTACAGCGCTGTTCTCTTGTACGGTCTGCGGCATCCAGATTGCCCATGCGAACAGTGCCATGCATAGAAACCGCTCCAGTTGGTTGCCTTTTTGCGGCACGAGGATGGGCAGACGAAAACGCCAGCGGCAGGGCCAAAGCAGGGGAACGCCCGCCGGGGTCAGCATATCGGCCAGAATATGGCTGAGATAACCGAGAACCATACCTTGTAAGGCATCAGCCGGTATTATCCAGGTGTCCGGGACTTTCAGGTAAAACGTGGTCAGCAGGGCAAAGACTGCAAGCAGGCTATGCGTAAACCCGCGATGACCAAATGCCCGGGCAATGGGTTTTGATATCCACTTCAGACGCTGCCCCAGCAGGGATTTGGGATGATCAATATCCGGCAGCAGGCACGTTAAAATGGCGGAAGGAACAATATGCCACCAGTCACCCTGCGCAAGAACGGGCGTTAGCTCGGCATTCTTGGCAAATACCGCACAGGCAATAGAAAAAAGAAGGTGGCCTTCCGCCGTCATGATAAAACCCAATAAACTGTCGATTCATACAGTATAGGGGTTTTATACAGTAGGCGGAAGAGGTGACGTTGTAACCCTTTGTCACAAGTGCGCCATTACCGCGCCAGCCAACCGCCATCCACGGCTAGCGTATAGCCATGAATATAGTCAGAGGCGGAACTTGCGAGGAATACGACCGGGCCTTTCAGATCATTTGGCGTGCCCCAGCGCCCTGCGGGAATACGATCGATAATCTCCTGATTGCGCTCGCTGTCTGCGCGCAGCTGCTGGGTATTATTGGTCGCCATATAGCCGGGTGCGATAGCATTGACATTAATTCCTTTGGCCGCCCATTCATTGGCGAGCAGGCGAGTGATGCCCAGTACGCCGCTTTTTGATGCTGTATAGGAAGGGACGCGGATTCCGCCCTGAAAAGAGAGCATCGAGGCAATGTTAATAATTTTTCCGCCATTGCCCTGAGCCAGAAACTGGCGCGCCACGGCCTGTGACAGAAAGAAAACAGATTTGAGATTCAGATTCATCACGTCATCCCAATCCTTTTCACTGAAGTCCAGCGCATCCTGACGGCGTATGGTTCCCGCATTGTTGACCAGAATATCGATCCGGCCAAACGCCGACACCGATTGTGTCACGATGCTGGTGAGAGCATCTTGTTGGCTGAGGTCGGCCTGAATAGCCATAAAACGTCGACCGAGGGCGTTAATTTTCTCTGCGGTTTCATGTGGTATTTTACGATTCACGCCGACTACATCGCAGCCCGCTTCAGCCAGCGCCACTGCCATACCCTGCCCAAGGCCGGTGTCACATCCAGTGACGATGGCTACTTTACCTTCGAGACGAAAAGCTTCCTGAATCATGCTCACCTCAACTATTTATGTCATTAACGCTTGCTCTATAGGGCAAGAATAGGAGAGGTTAAACAGAAATTCAATTAAAAATGAAACGGTGTTTTAAAAATAAAAAGCTGAGGGGGCGGGCAATACGATCATTGCCCGTTACAGGATTAGCCGCGCAGATGAGCGGCAGTAAGTTCGGTGAGCGAGGTTAGTTTGACGTCGGCAAGAACGAAGCGGGGATCGTCCTGATTTTCATGTGCAGGTACCACGATGGAACGCATACGGGCGGCTTTTGAAGCAATCATGCCGTTTACCGAGTCTTCCAGCGCAACGCAGTTTAACGGGTCAATGCCCAGTTTCGCCGCACAATCGAGGTAAACCTGCGGGTGCGGTTTGCTGTAAGGCAGTTTTTCTGCAGAAGCCAGCGCATCGAAGCTGCTGCGCAGATCAAACATGGTCAGCACTTTTTCCAGCATATGCAGCGGCGAGGCGGATGCCAGTCCTACTTTGATTCCCTGAGATTTGCACAACCCCACGGCTTCACGCACACCCGGCAGCAGCGGTTTTGTTTCTTCCACTAACGCAATGGCCCGGGTGATGATGCGCTCGGTGACCTCCTGACGTGAGGGACCGTTCCACGGTTGCTGCGCAAACCACAAATCGACCACCATATCGATGCGTAAGCCAAGGGTGTCGGGAAGTTCATGGCGGCGGGAGATATCAACGCCTAAACTTGCTATCACATCCAGTTCGGCCTGATCCCAAAGCGGTTCAGAATCGACCAGTAATCCATCCATATCGAAAATTGCAGCAAGAATTTGACGCGGGGTTGACATCACAACCTCTCCTTTACGGTGATAAAAGGGATTAAGAGCCAGTCATAACAGGCTCTGAGCGTTCATTATGGCTAATTCAGCAGTATACCGCCTTTAAAGATCAGGCGAAAACGGTTATCAACGGGTAAACTTAGGCCAAAATGACACGTCTTTATCAAGGGGAACTCATGACGTATCAACAAGCTGGACGCATTGCCGTCTTGAAAAGGCTGGCGGGATGGGTAATTTTCATTCCCGCGCTGATTTCAACACTGGTTTCTGTACTGAAGTTTATGTATGCGCACAGCGAAAAGCAGGAGGGAATTAACGCGGTCATGCTCGATTTTGCTCACGTGATGATCGATATGATGCGGGTTAATACACCTTTTCTTAACGTATTCTGGTATAACTCGCCAACGCCCGATTTTCAAAGTGGACTGAATCTCGTTTTTTGGCTGATATTCATCCTGATTTTTATCGGTCTGGCGTTGCAAGATTCAGGCGCCAGAATGAGCCGCCAGGCACGTTTCTTACGCGAAGGCGTTGAGGATCAGCTGATTCTGGAACAGGCAAAAGGCAGTGAAGGATTATCCCGCGAGCAACTTGAGTCGCGAATTGTGGTACCGCACCATACGATCTTCTTACAAATTTTCCCGCTTTATATTTTGCCGGTGATCGTTATCGTGATCGGCTACTTCTTCTTCTCATTGCTGGGCTTTTTGTAAGTGCCGCTCTATCGGGCCTGCCATGTTGCGAAACGGCAGGCCTGATAAGCAACGCGGTACGTAGTTAAGCAGCGAGTAATCTATCCAGCGCTTTCTGCGCCACAACCAGATGCTGTCCTCCGAACAGAATTGCTCGATTCAGCAGCGTATAGAGCTGGTAGATTGGCTGCCTGTCAAGAAAGTCCAGCGGTAGTGGTGAGACAGACTGGTAACCGTCATAAATTTGCGGCGGCTGATCGATATGTAACGGCAGCATTGCCAGGTCGCACTCTCTGTCCCCCCAGTAGCAGGCAGGGTCAAAGATGTACGGACCGTTAGGACCGAGGGCGCAGTTCCCGGACCACAAATCACCGTGCAGGAGAGACGGCTGCGGCTGATGAGAAGAGAGACGTTGCTGGACATGTTCGACGATGGCATCAATATTGCCAAACGCAATGCCTTTTTCAGCGGCGAGTTCCAGTTGCCAGCCTATACGCTGCTCGGCGAAAAAGGTTGACCAGCGACGTTGCCAGGTATTGGGCTGCGGTGTGGTAGAGAGCGCGTTATCGAAGTCGAGACCAAACTGAGGCTGGTCGCTCCATTCGTGCAAATGCGCAAGCTGTTGACCGAGGATAAACGCGTTATGCGCATCAAGCGGACGGGGAGGGAGGAAATCCATCACCAGAAAGCTGTAATCTCTGTCTGCGCCTACTGCCCAGACTTTCGGTACCGATACAGTTTGACTGCGGGAAAGTAGCTCCAGCTGATCGGCTTCTGCCGTAAAGCCGGTTAACAGCTCTCTTTCATCGCATTTGACGAAAAAATCCCGCCCCGCATAGCGTAAATGCCATGCGGCGTGAATCTCTCCGCCGGGCAGTTCATTACGCAGTTCGATTTCGCCTTCACCTAATTGCTCGCTTAAAAGACGACTGATAGCCTGCCACATGATGTCTCTCCCCATGTTGTCTGCCAGATCATAAGGTTAGCGCAAGAATGCGGTTAAAAAACACGAACTGACGCACACCACGGACGCGTCATCGCTGGAAAGGCACTTAATGTTTGTCGCTCTTCTTCACCCCGTACCGTTGTGGAGACGTCTGACTGCACATGATTCACTTCTTTGTAATAACGTGATTTTTTATCATAGTCGCATAACACCCATGCTGACAGTTTTACGCGAGAATCCCCCTTTCTCTTCAAAAGAGGGACGGTGTCATTACTGAGTGAGATACGAATAAATTTTTTGCGTGTCGTCCAAAGAGCACAGGCGCGTACCCTGATTTAGCGTTGCAGCGCTACCTGCGGCGACGCCGTAACGGACAATATCCTCAAAAGGTGCATTCTCAGCCAGTTTAAGCGTCATGGCCCCGACCATACTGTCGCCCGCGCCTACGGTGCTTTGACTTTTCACCGGTGGCGGAACCACCTGAACGCAGGTATCTCGATCTACGCCCAGCGCCCCTTGCGGCCCAAGCGAGACCACAACGCGGTGCGCTTTTCCACTATGTACGATTTCCTGTGCGGCCTTGCGCACATCATCGGGCTGTGTCAGTTCTCGATTTACCAGCGCACTCAGTTCTTTGAGGTTAGGTTTGACCAGTTCGATATTGCCGATGGCTAACGCCGCCGTCAGTGCTTCACCTGAACTGTCGACAATACAGCGGATCCCTTGTTTTTGTGCGGTGGTAATCAGTCGGGACAACTTCTCAAGCTGTACGCCGGGCGGCAAACTACCGCTGATGACCAGCAATGCACCAGATTCAATTTCCAGCACCTGATCCTGAAGTTGGTAGAACTCGTCATCGGTCAGCGCAGCGCCAGGCATGACAAAACGATACTGTTCGCCGCTGGACTCAACGTGGACATGAAGATTTTGTCGGGTCCAATCTTTGGCTTCGACGGTGGATACGGGAACATTTTCGTCGGCGAGCAATGCAACAAGATGCTCTCCGGTTGCACCCCCCGCGGGGAAAATCGCCGTTGCGGTTCCGCCAAGATGGGCAATTGCGCGAGCAACGTTGATGCCGCCGCCGCCGGGTTCAAAAACTGGCGAGGTACAACGAAGCTTACCTTCCGGGTAAATTTGCGGAGTGATTGTTGCGCTATCGAGAGAGGGCGCAAGTGTTAACGTATAGATACGTACCATCTTTACCTCCTGTTAGGCTGTCCTCAGTCTGGCACTTAACCTCCCGAAAGTGAAGTAATTAACAACATGATTTTTCATATCTTTATTTAAAATTATCGTCATAAAGTTATATAAATAAAATAAAGGTTTAGGAACGCTCTTATTCAAAAAATGAAATAAGAATTTATTGCTATGTTATTCGAGTCTTTTTATAATTTGTTACCTTTCAAGGGTCTTTTGTCATTGATCCATATGAAAGTTTCCGAGACCGTAATGGTCTCTTTTTTTGTTGTACGGACTCTTAATAAATGAAGCTTTTGAAGACAGTGCCCGCAGCATTACTGCTGACGGGAGGCCTGCTTGCGTCAATGCATGCTGCCGCCGATGATTCCGTTTTTACTGTCATGGATGACCCTTCCAGCGCGAAAAAACCCTTTGAAGGTAACCTGAACGCGGGATATCTCGCCCAGTCAGGCAACACAAAAAGTTCTTCTTTAACCGCAGATACCACCATGACCTGGTACGGCCAAGCGACCGCATGGTCTCTGTGGGGAAATGCCAGTAATACCTCCTCAAATGATGAGCGTTCATCGGAGAAATATGCCGTAGGTGGCCGTAGTCGTTACAACATGACCGACTATGACTATCTCTTTGGACAGGCAAGCTGGTTGACCGACCGCTACAACGGCTACCGCGAGCGTGATGTGCTGACCGCGGGTTATGGTCGTCAGTTCCTCAACGGGCCTGTGCACAGCTTCCGTTTCGAATTCGGTCCTGGCGTGCGCTATGACGAGCACACGGATGGCACCACCGAAACACAGCCGCTGGGCTATGCGTCCGGGGCCTATGCATGGCAGATGACGGACAATACCAAGTTTACTCAGGGTGTGTCGGTATTCGGCGCTGACGATACCACACTCAACTCTGAAACTGCCCTGAACGTTGCTATCAACGAACACTTTGGGTTAAAGGTGGCTTACAACGTGACCTGGAACTCTGAACCACCGGCAACAGCGCCGGAGCATACCGATCGCCGCACGACAGTTTCCCTCGGCTATCGGATGTAGTGACAAGCCGGGTCAAATAAATGGCCTGGCTTTTCTAAATTAAAGTTAAGTTTATTTAATATTTAATTTGCGTTTTATTTTTCTACCTGGCCATAACGCGCTATTTTCAGACGAATTCGATTAATCGATAAATAAACGAAATCGGAACAGCGGGTGAGCGTCATTTAGCCCCAGATCATCGCAGCCCAGCGCAGCATCAACATGGCCGCACAAATAACGAGCAGAATCACAACCATCTTCCAGTGTTTCTTCGCAAAGCGATTTGTGGGCATTGTTTTTTTCCTGCTCAGGTTAGATGACTTTGTGCAAGTGTAACAAAGATGGTTGGGTGTGAGTGAATTGATTTACATCATAGAGCGCGCGTTGATTGCTGCTTTGATCGACCCGTAATGCCGTGTACACTGTCAAACGGTGTTATCAAAAAGCGGGTGTAGGTCCAGTGTGGTCTTTAAGGCGACCAGTGACATATTTCGCAGAGTGAAGCGGGAATCAGCCCACACCTTTTTGATAATTTTAAATATTGAATCTTTGTATGTGATCTTACGTGTGGGTCACCACTGCAAATAAGGATATAACATGCCTGTTATTACTCTTCCTGATGGCAGCCAACGCCATTACGACCACGCTGTAAGCCCCATGGATGTTGCGCTGGACATCGGTCCAGGTCTGGCGAAAGCCACTATTGCTGGCCGTGTTGACGGTGAGCTGGTAGATGCTTCCGATCTGATTGAGCATGATGCGAAGCTCTCCATCATCACCGCGAAGGATGAAGAAGGTCTGGAGATCATTCGTCACTCCTGTGCACACCTGTTAGGGCACGCGATCAAACAACTCTGGCCGCACACCAAAATGGCGATCGGACCGGTTGTTGATAACGGTTTTTACTACGATATCGATCTTGACCGTACGTTAACCCAGGAAGACGTCGACGCGCTTGAGAAGCGGATGCACGAACTCGCTGAGAAAAACTACGATGTCATTAAGAAGAAAGTCAGCTGGTACGAAGCGCGTGAAACCTTCGTGAAGCGTGGCGAGACCTATAAAGTCTCTATTCTTGATGAAAACATCGCCCATGATGACAAGCCTGGCTTGTACCATCATGAAGAATATGTCGATATGTGCCGTGGCCCGCACGTGCCGAACATGCGTTTCTGCCATCATTTCAAACTGATGAAGACCGCTGGGGCATACTGGCGTGGCGACAGCAATAACAAGATGCTGCAGCGTATTTATGGTACTGCATGGGCAGATAAAAAAGCCCTGAATGCCTATCTGCAACGTCTGGAAGAAGCGGCCAAACGCGACCACCGTAAAATCGGCAAGCAGCTTGACCTGTATCATATGCAGGAAGAAGCACCGGGTATGGTGTTCTGGCACAACGATGGCTGGACTATCTTCCGTGAACTGGAAGTCTTTGTTCGCTCAAAACTGAAAGAATACCAGTATCAGGAAGTGAAAGGTCCGTTCATGATGGACCGCGTGCTGTGGGAAAAAACAGGTCACTGGGATAACTACAAAGATGCAATGTTCACCACCTCTTCTGAGAACCGTGAATACTGCATTAAGCCAATGAACTGCCCGGGTCACGTACAGATCTTTAATCAGGGTCTGAAATCCTATCGCGATCTGCCGCTGCGTATGGCTGAGTTTGGTAGCTGCCACCGTAATGAACCGTCAGGTGCGCTGCATGGCCTGATGCGTGTTCGTGGCTTCACTCAAGATGATGCGCATATCTTCTGTACTGAAGAGCAGATTCGTGATGAAGTTAACGCGTGCATTCGTATGGTCTACGATATGTACAGCACCTTTGGCTTCGAGAAAATCGTCGTCAAACTGTCCACTCGCCCCGAAAAACGTATCGGTAGCGATGAAATGTGGGACCGTGCTGAAGCTGACCTGGCCGTTGCGCTGGAAGAAAACAACATCCCGTTTGAGTTCCAACTGGGTGAGGGCGCGTTCTACGGTCCGAAAATTGAATTTACCCTGTATGACTGCCTCGATCGTGCATGGCAGTGCGGTACTGTACAGCTGGACTTCTCCCTGCCGTCCCGTTTAAGCGCCTCTTACGTTGGCGAAAACAACGAACGTCAGGTGCCGGTTATGATTCACCGTGCAATTCTTGGGTCGATGGAACGTTTCATCGGTATCCTGACCGAAGAGTTCGCTGGCTTCTTCCCGACCTGGCTTGCGCCGGTTCAGGTTGTGGTCATGAACATCACCGATTCTCAGTCTGAATACGTTAACGAATTAACGCAGAAACTACAAAATGCGGGTATTCGTGTAAAAGCAGACTTGAGAAATGAGAAGATTGGCTTTAAAATCCGCGAGCACACTTTACGTCGTGTCCCTTACATGTTGGTCTGTGGCGACAAAGAGGTAGAAGCAGGCAAAGTTGCCGTGCGCACCCGTCGTGGCAAAGACTTGGGCAGCCTGGACGTAAATGAAGTGATTGAGAAGCTGCAACAAGAGATTCGCAGCCGCAGTCTTCAACAACTGGAGGAATAAGGTATTAAAGGCGGAAAACGAGTTCAAACGGCACGTCCGAATCGTATCAATGGCGAGATTCGCGCCCTGGAAGTTCGCTTAACAGGTCTGGAAGGCGAAGCTTTGGGTATTGTGAGTCTGAGAGAAGCGATCGAAAAAGCTGAAGAAGCTGGAGTAGATTTAGTTGAAATCAGCCCTAACGCCGAACCGCCAGTTTGTCGTATTATGGACTACGGCAAGTTCCTTTATGAAAAGAGTAAGTCTTCTAAGGAACAGAAGAAAAAGCAAAAAGTTATCCAGGTTAAGGAAATTAAATTCCGTCCTGGCACCGACGATGGCGATTACCAGGTAAAACTCCGCAGCCTGGTACGCTTTCTGGAAGATGGCGATAAGGCTAAGATCACGCTGCGTTTTCGCGGTCGTGAGATGGCCCACCAACAGATCGGTATGGAAGTGCTCAACCGCGTCCGTGACGATCTGAGTGAACTGGCAGTAGTCGAATCCTTCCCTACGAAGATCGAAGGCCGCCAGATGATCATGGTGCTCGCTCCTAAGAAGAAACAGTAAGGCCTTCAAGTAGCAATGTCTGTGGAGCCTACGGGTTCCACAGCCGTTGTTCGCCTACGTTTCGTTTATTAACAATGCGAAGTGGAAGTTATTAAAATGCCAAAAATTAAGACCGTACGCGGTGCTGCTAAGCGTTTCAAAAAAACCGGTGGTGGTGGATTTAAGCGTAAGCACGCAAACCTGCGTCATATTCTGACCAAAAAATCTACTAAGCGTAAACGTCACCTGCGTCCAAAAGGCCTCGTGTCTAAAGGCGATCTGGGTCTGGTTATCGCGTGCCTGCCGTACGCATAAGCCGTTAACGTTTAATTCATTTTTTTACTAAGAATATAGATACAGGAGAGCACATATGGCTCGCGTAAAACGTGGTGTAGTTGCCCGTGCACGTCACAAGAAAATTTTGAAACAAGCTAAAGGCTACTACGGTGCGCGTTCTCGCGTATACCGCGTTGCCTTCCAGGCTGTTATCAAAGCTGGTCAGTACGCTTATCGTGACCGTCGTCAGAAAAAGCGTCAGTTCCGTCAACTGTGGATTGCGCGTATCAACGCAGCAGCACGTCAGAACGGTATTTCTTACAGCAAATTCATCAACGGCCTGAAAAAAGCCTCTGTTGAAATCGACCGTAAGATCCTGGCTGACATCGCAGTATTCGACAAAGTAGCGTTCACCGCTCTGGTCGAAAAAGCGAAAGCAGCTCTGGCATAAGCCGGTGAAAAGAGGGAGCCTGGCTCCCTCTCTTTTATTTGCAGTACAATCAATTAGTTGACAATTTATCCGTAAGCCTTTTCAATAAAGGTTGTCCGGTTTTTACCACACAAGGTAACGCAAGCATGAATGCTGCTATTTTCCGCTTCTTCTTTTACTTTAGCACCTGAAATCAGGAGGCTTGCGCGTGAAAGAAGAAACGGAAAACAGCGCCTAAAAGCCTCCCTGGTGGAGGCTTTTTTTATACGCGTCATCCTTCAAGTTGTCTCTGTATTGGCTGCATTCGCTCTTTTGCTGCGTTGATACAACTTGAATGATTTTGCGTATATATGAGCGACTAGTGAATATCGCAACATAACGAGGAAAACCATGTCACATCTCGCAGAGCTGGTTGCCAGTGCAACGGCCGCCATTAACCAGGCTTCAGATGTTGCCGCGTTAGACAATGTCCGCGTCGAATATTTGGGCAAGAAAGGGCACCTGACCCTTCAGATGACAACCCTGCGCGAACTGCCGCCAGAAGAGCGCCCGGCAGCAGGTGCGGTGATAAACGAAGCCAAAGAGCAGGTGCAGCAAGCGCTGAACGCGCGTAAGGCCGAATTAGAAAGTGCTGCCCTGAATGCTCGTCTGGCAGAAGAAACTATCGATATCTCCCTGCCAGGGCGTCGTATCGAAAACGGCGGTCTGCATCCTGTAACGCGTACAATTGACAGGATTGAAAGTTTCTTTGGTGAGCTGGGCTTTACCGTGGCGACTGGTCCGGAAATCGAAGATGACTATCATAACTTCGATGCGCTGAACATTCCTGGCCATCATCCGGCGCGCGCTGACCACGACACTTTCTGGTTTGACGCGACGCGTTTGCTGCGTACGCAGACTTCCGGCGTGCAGATCCGCACCATGAAGGAAAAACAGCCGCCGATCCGTATTATCGCCCCGGGCCGTGTATATCGTAACGATTACGATCAGACTCACACCCCGATGTTCCATCAGATGGAAGGGCTGATTGTTGATACCAACATCAACTTCACCAACCTGAAAGGCACGCTGCACGATTTCCTGCGCAACTTCTTTGAAGAAGACCTGCAGGTTCGTTTCCGTCCTTCCTACTTCCCGTTCACTGAACCTTCTGCGGAAGTAGACGTGATGGGCAAAAACGGTAAGTGGCTGGAAGTACTGGGTTGCGGGATGGTTCACCCGAACGTGCTGCGTAATGTTGGCATCGATCCGGAAATCTACTCGGGCTTTGCATTTGGTATGGGGATGGAGCGTCTGACCATGCTGCGTTACGGTGTTACCGATCTGCGTTCTTTCTTCGAAAACGATCTGCGTTTCCTCAAACAGTTTAAATAAAGGCAGGATAAAACAATGAAATTCAGTGAACTGTGGTTACGCGAATGGGTAAACCCGGCGATTGATAGCGATGCTCTGTCAAACCAAATCACAATGGCGGGTCTGGAAGTTGACGGTGTGGAACCTGTTTCCGGTGCGTTCAACGGCGTTGTGGTGGGTGAAGTGGTTGAATGTGGCCAGCACCCGAACGCTGACAAACTGCGTGTCACCAAAGTGAATGTAGGCGGTGACCGTCTGCTGGATATCGTCTGCGGTGCGCCAAACTGCCGTCAGGGGTTGAAAGTGGCTGTGGCAACCGTTGGTGCCGTTCTGCCGGGCGATTTCAAAATCAAAGCCGCGAAACTGCGCGGTGAGCCGTCTGAAGGTATGCTGTGCTCATTCTCTGAGCTGGGTATTTCCGACGATCATAACGGGATTATCGAACTGCCGGCCGATGCGCCAATTGGCACCGATATCCGTGAATACCTGAAGCTTGACGACAACACTATCGAAATCAGCGTCACGCCGAACCGCGCCGACTGCTTAGGCATTATCGGTGTCGCACGTGATGTTGCTGTGCTGAACAAAGCTCCGCTGGTTGAGCCGGAAATCGCGCCTGTAGCGGCAACCATTAGCGACGTCCTGCCGATTCAGGTTGAAGCCGTGGAAGCCTGTCCACGCTATCTGGGCCGCGTGGTTAAAGGCATCAATGTTAAAGCGCCGACCCCGCTGTGGATGAAAGAAAAACTGCGTCGTTGCGGTATTCGTTCAATCGATGCCGTGGTTGACGTGACTAACTATGTGCTGCTCGAACTGGGCCAGCCGATGCACGCATTCGACAAAGACCGCATTGAAGGCGGAATTGTTGTCCGTATGGCAAAAGAGGGTGAGACCCTGGTATTGCTGGATGGCAGCGAAGCGAAGCTGAATGCGGATACGCTGGTGATTGCGGACCATAACAAAGCGCTGGCGATGGGCGGCATCTTTGGTGGCGAACATTCCGGCGTGAATGATGAAACGCAAAACGTCCTGCTGGAATGTGCATTCTTCAGCCCGCTGTCTATTACCGGTCGCGCACGTCGTCACGGTCTGCACACCGATGCTTCTCACCGCTATGAGCGTGGTGTTGATCCGGCTCTGCAACATAAGGCCATGGAACGTGCAACGCGCCTGCTGATCGATATCTGCGGCGGCGAAGCGGGTCCAGTCATTGACGTGACGAACGAAGACACGCTGCCAAAACGCGCAACCATTACGCTTCGTCGTAGCAAACTGGATCGTCTGATCGGACACCATATTGCGGATGAGCAGGTGAGCGACATTCTGCGTCGTCTGGGTTGTGACGTGACGGAAGGGCAGGATGAGTGGAAAGCGGTCGCGCCGAGCTGGCGTTTCGATATGGAAATCGAAGAAGACCTGGTCGAAGAAGTCGCCCGCGTATACGGTTATGACAATATCCCGAACACGCCGATTCAGGCGGGTCTTATCATGGGTACGCATCGTGAAGCGGATTTATCGCTGAAACGTGTAAAAACCATGCTGAATGACAAAGGCTACCAGGAAGTAATTACCTACAGCTTCGTCGACCCGAAAGTCCAGTCGCTGCTGCACCCGGGTGAAGAAGCGCTGCTGCTGCCAAGCCCAATTTCTATTGATATGTCGGCTATGCGTTTGTCCCTGTGGACCGGCTTGCTGTCTACGGTAGTGTATAACCAGAACCGTCAGCAGAACCGCGTACGTATTTTTGAAACGGGTTTACGTTTCGTACCGGATACACAGGCCAATCTCGGGATCCGTCAGGATCTGATGCTGGCGGGCGTGATCTGCGGTAACCGTCATGATGAACACTGGAATCTGGCAAAAGAGACCGTTGATTTCTATGATCTGAAAGGCGATCTGGAAGCGGTTCTCGACCTGACCGGCAAACTGGCAGACATTCAGTTCAAAGCTGAAGCGAATCCAGCACTGCATCCGGGTCAGTCTGCGGCGATTTATCTGAAAGGTGAACGTATTGGTTTCATTGGGGTTGTTCATCCTGAACTGGAACGTAAACTGGATCTGAACGGTCGCACTCTGGTGTTTGAACTGGAGTGGAATAAGCTCGCAGACCGCGTGGTGCCTCAGGCGCGTGAAGTTTCTCGCTTCCCGGCGAACCGTCGCGACATCGCGGTTGTTGTGGCCGAAAACGTTCCCGCTGCGGATATTTTATCCGAGTGTAAGAAAGTTGGCGTAAATCAGGTAGTTGGCGTAAACTTATTTGACGTGTACCGCGGTAAGGGTGTTGCGGAGGGTTATAAGAGCCTCGCTATCAGCCTGATCCTTCAGGATACCAGCCGTACACTTGAAGAAGAGGAGATTGCCGCTACCGTCGCCAAATGTGTAGAGGCATTAAAAGAGCGATTCCAGGCATCATTGAGGGATTGAACCTATGGCGCTTACAAAAGCTGAAATGTCAGAATATCTGTTTGATAAGCTTGGGCTTAGCAAGCGGGATGCCAAAGAACTGGTCGAGCTGTTTTTCGAAGAGATCCGTCGTGCTCTGGAAAATGGTGAGCAGGTAAAACTCTCTGGTTTTGGTAACTTCGATCTGCGTGATAAGAATCAACGTCCGGGCCGTAACCCGAAAACGGGCGAAGATATTCCCATTACAGCACGGCGCGTGGTGACCTTCAGACCCGGACAGAAGTTAAAAAGCCGGGTCGAAAACGCAACGCCCAAAGAAGAGTGATTTAACGATCCGTTAAGTCACTTGCTCTGCCATCAAAGCGGCAGCGCAAACCATGATATATAACTAAAAAGGCCGCTCTGCGGCCTTTTTCCTTTTCACTACCGAATCAGCACCGTAGAATCACCTTCATCTCTTTTCAGCAGAATGGAAAACATGCTGACTTTCGCCCATCAACAGCAGCGTCGAAATGTGCGCTGGATACTGTCACTGTCAGTACTTATGCTACTGGCAACGATTCTAAGCTTGTGCGCAGGAGAACAATGGATCGCTCCCGGCGACTGGTTCAGCGCCCGCGGCGATCTGTTCGTCTGGCAAATCCGACTTCCCCGTACCCTTGCCGTTTTGCTGGTAGGCGCTGCGTTGGCCTTATCAGGCGCAGTGATGCAATCTCTCTTTGAAAATCCGCTCGCCGAGCCGGGATTATTAGGAGTGTCTAATGGCGCGGGAGTCGGGCTTATCGCGGCGGTGCTGCTGGGGCAGGGGCAACTTCCCGGCTGGGCATTGGGCCTTTGCGCCATTGCTGGGGCGCTGATTATCACGCTCATACTGCTACGTTTCGCCCGCCGTCATTTGTCTACCAGCCGTCTGCTGCTGGCAGGGGTGGCGCTGGGGATTATCTGTAGCGCGCTGATGACATGGGCCATCTACTTCTCCACATCATTTGACTTACGACAGCTGATGTACTGGATGATGGGGGGCTTCGGTGGCGTAGACTGGCATCAGGCCTGGCTCATGGTGGCGTTGATTCCGGTACTGGTGTGGATCTGCTGTCAGTCGCAGCCGATGAATATGCTGGCATTAGGAGAGACGTCTGCTCGTCAGCTGGGGCTGCCACTATGGTTCTGGCGCAACCTGCTGGTGGTCGCCACGGGCTGGATGGTCGGCGTGAGCGTGGCTCTGGCAGGGGCGATTGGTTTTATTGGGCTTGTGATACCGCATATTTTGCGACTGTGCGGCCTCACCGATCACCGTGTTTTATTGCCAGGTTGTGCGTTGGCTGGTGCAATCGCATTACTGTTTGCTGATGTTGTCGCGCGTCTGGTGCTGGCCTCGGCTGAGTTACCTATCGGCGTGGTGACGGCCACCATGGGCGCACCGGTATTTATCTGGCTATTGTTAAAAGCCGCGCGCTAGAACGCGTTGGTTCGGTCTATGATTAAAAACTGAAAATCCACCTGTTGTTCTGGAGATGCTATGCAAAACACTATCCTTGATACAGAAGTGACGACCATCGACGGCGAGGTTACCTCACTGCAGCCGTATTCCGGAAATGTGCTGTTAATCGTCAACGTTGCTTCAAAATGTGGACTGACGCCGCAGTACGAGCAACTGGAGAATCTGCAGAAAACCTGGCACCAACAGGGCTTCAGCGTTCTTGGTTTCCCTTGCAATCAGTTTCTGGGCCAGGAGCCGGGCAGCGAAGAGGAAATAAAAACGTACTGCAGTACCACCTGGGGCGTAACTTTCCCGATGTTCAGCAAAATTGACGTCAACGGCGAGGGACGCCATCCGCTGTATCAGAAGCTGATTGATGCCGCGCCAACGGCCGTTGCACCTGCGGATAGTGGGTTCTATGAGCGAATGGCGAGCAAAGGTCGTGCGCCGCTCTACCCGGACGATATTCTGTGGAATTTCGAGAAGTTTTTAGTGGGTCGCGATGGAAAAGTGCTGCAACGATTCTCACCGGATATGACGCCTGAGGATCCCATTTTGCTGCAAACCATCAAGCAGGCGCTGGCAAACTAATGTCTCGATTGATGCAGCTACAGGACGTCGCGGAATCGACCCGTCTTGGCCCGCTTTCTGGTGAGATAAAAGCAGGAGAGATCCTGCATTTAGTGGGACCAAACGGTGCCGGAAAAAGTACGCTGTTGGCGCGTATGGCGGGTCTGACGAACGGAGAGGGCAGCATCACTTTTGGTGATATGCCGTTGGAGGAATGGCCGGCTGCCAGGCTGGCGCAATATCGTGCCTATCTTGCGCAACAGCAAAATCCGCCGTTTGCGATGCCGGTCTGGCATTTTCTGACGCTGCATCAACCCGACAAAGCACGTACCGATCTGTTACAGGAGGTCGCCGATGCGCTCGGCCTGGGAGATAAACTGGGGCGCGGCGTGAACCAACTATCCGGCGGTGAGTGGCAGCGTGTGCGCCTGGCTGCGGTTATCCTGCAGATTTGCCCACAAGCGAATCCATTAGGTCAGCTTTTACTCCTGGATGAGCCGATGAACAGTCTGGACGTCGCGCAACAAAACGCACTGGATCGATTGTTGAGTCAGCTGTGTTTGCAGGGCATAGCGATTGTGATGAGTAGTCACGACCTTAATCACACCTTACGCCATGCGCATAAAGCCTGGCTACTCAAACGTGGGAAACTGCTTGCCAGTGGTTCTCGAGATGCGGTACTGACGCCGGCCAATCTGTCTGCGGCCTATGGTGTCAACTTCCGACGTTTGGATATTGAAGGGCATAGAATGCTCATATCAACCACTTAAGTTAAATGGGTTCTTGAAAATCATATAATTTCCACGCTAAATTGGTATAAAAATAAAATTCAGAGGATTCGTACTGAATGCGCTTTTGGCTCCTTTTAATCACAGCATTGTTTTTGGCGGGCTGCAGCAGCCATCGTGCGCCTGCGCCAAATGCCCGCTTGTCGGATTCAATCGCCGTTATCGCCGGTCTTAATGATCAGCTACAAACCTGGCATGGCACACCCTATCGTTATGGTGGTATGAGTCGTAGCGGGGTGGATTGTTCTGGATTTGTTTTGATGACGATGCGCGATAAATTCGATCTGCAACTCCCACGCGATACGCGTACGCAATCAAAGATTGGTACCGAAATTGATAAAGACGATTTGCTGCCCGGCGATCTGGTTTTCTTTAAAACCGGGTCTGGGGAAAGCGGTCTGCATGTCGGTATTTACGATACCAATAATCAATTTATTCATGCTTCAACCAGCCGTGGAGTGATGCGCTCGTCTCTGGATAACGTTTACTGGCGTAAAAACTTTTGGCAGGCGCGACGTATTTAATCCTCACAACTCCGAGGCTGCCATCGAGTGGCAGCCTCGACATCACCGTTTGAAAGTTAACTTTTATTTCTGCTTTTGGTTAGACAATACCCATGAACATTAAGAGCGTATCTTGCTAAAAATATGATTTATTCCGAGATATTAAAAAGTGCAAAGCTGGATATTCGCTTATAATCAGGATAAGCTAAAAAAAAGGATTCGATTTACCGGCTAAAAAGGGAAAAATGAAAGGGCCTCTACTTGCATCAGCAGTAACGTATTTCTTCATCCTTTGCTACAGGATGCCGGATAACACCCATGCAGCGGGGCTGGCACGATGATTGTTTCACTGGATAATCTTTACCATTCTGAGTTCTCTTTTCTTCCTGCGAGAAGCGAAAAAGGCGATCTTGAATTCGTCGACATCATCACCAATTTCGCCAGTGCACATGGGGATGTGCGTATACCCACCGAGCTGGTCCTACCTCGGATGTCAGACGACGAACAATGTCGTTTATTTGTAGAAAAACTAGAATTAATCGAAACGTGCCAACATTTTTTTATTCAGCGAAAAGTATTTGCCTGGATTAATTTAACGCCAGCAATTGCTAATACTTTATTATCAGATACTGAACTTGCTTCACAAGTTGAACGATTTTCATTTCTGGAGCTGACTATTAATGAAAGCTATCCGGAGTTAAACAAAGGTAAAGATAATCCAACATTGGCCGCACTTGCTGCGCGATTTCCATTAGTCCTGACAAACTATGGTGCTGGCGGTATATCAACCCGGGCAATTTTTGACGGTCTGTTCAAACGCGTCGTTCTGGATAAAAACTTTGTTCAACAAAGGATTGCACATATTTCGTTTGAACCGTTTATGCGGGCTATTCTGGCGCAACTATCTCCCAGTTGTGAGTCAATAATCATTAGCGGAATTGATACACAAGAGATGCTGGAGCGTGTTTTGCCTGTGGGATTCAGTGCCATGCAGGGAGGATTGTGGCCTGCAGTGCCTCCTGCGCAGATAATTTCGCTTGCTAAGATATAACCCTTTTATTTGCTGGTGTTTAACAGGCTATTAACAGTCTACACTAGAGGCAGGAGGCTCTATGACCCTGTCTTTTACCACTCGCTGGCGTGATGAACTACCAGCAACTTATACCGCGCTTTCACCCACCCCTTTGAAAAATGCGCGCCTTATCTGGCATAACGATGCGCTGGCGGAGCAATTAGCTATTCCTGCGGCGCTATTTGATATTTCAACTGGTGCGGGCGTTTGGGGAGGCGAATCGCTGCTTCCCGGGATGTCGCCTTTAGCCCAGGTTTATAGTGGGCATCAGTTCGGCGTCTGGGCAGGTCAGCTTGGCGACGGACGTGGGATCCTGCTGGGCGAACAACAGCTCGCGGATGGTTCAACGTTTGACTGGCACCTGAAAGGCGCCGGACTCACACCGTATTCCCGCATGGGGGATGGGCGCGCCGTGCTGCGCTCGACCATTCGCGAAAGCCTTGCTAGCGAAGCGATGCACTACCTGGGAATACCGACCACGCGGGCATTGTCGATTGTCACCAGCGACACGCCGGTGTATCGCGAAACGGTCGAAGCGGGAGCGATGCTTATCCGCGTGGCGCAAAGCCATATGCGGTTTGGCCATTTTGAGCATTTTTACTATCGCCGGGAGCCGGAAAAAGTGCGCCAGTTGGCTGACTTTGCGATTCGCCATTACTGGCCGCAATGGCAGGAAGACGCCGATAAATATCAGCTGTGGTTTAACGATGTTGTCACGCGTACTGCGACGTTAATCGCTGACTGGCAAGCGGTAGGGTTTGCGCATGGTGTTATGAATACGGACAACATGTCGATTCTGGGTCTGACGATGGATTACGGTCCATTCGGTTTTCTTGATGATTACGTGCCCGATTATATCTGCAATCACTCTGACAACCAGGGGCGATACAGTTTCGATAATCAACCGGCCGCCGCGTTGTGGAACCTGCAACGTCTGGCGCAAACCCTGTCGCCGTTTATCCCGGTCGAGGCGCTCAATGATGCGCTGGACAGTTACCAGCTGGCGCTGTTAACTCGCTACGGTCAGCGGATGCGGCAAAAGCTCGGCTTCTTTAGCGAGCAGAAAGACGATAACGAACTGCTTAGCGAGCTGTTTAGTCTGATGTCGCGGGAAAGAAGCGACTATACGCGAACGTTTCGCATGCTCAGCCAAACGGAACAACACAGTGCGCAATCTCCGTTGCGCGATGAGTTTATCGACCGCGCAGCGTTTGACGACTGGTTCACGCGGTATCGCTCGCGTCTTCAGCAAGACAATATTGCCGATGCTGCCAGACAAACACAGATGAAGGCGGCTAACCCGGCGATGGTATTACGTAACTGGCTGGCGCAACGGGCGATTAGTCAGGCAGAGCAGGGGGATTACGCCGAGCTGCATCGGTTGCACCAGGCGTTGCGTACCCCGTTTGCCGATCGTGATGATGACTATGTCAGCCGTCCACCTGACTGGGGAAAACGGCTGGAAGTGAGTTGTTCAAGCTAAGGGGCCAGAAATACCTGCGGGGAGGCGTTGGCCGGATGCTGGACAACATGTACCTGAGCACCGTACCAGCGCTTCAGATCATCGGCCTGTAACACAGTTTCCGGTGTTCCCTGCGATACCAGCCTGCCGTTGTGCAGCAGCACTATTCTGTCTGCCCACAGTGCGGCGAGGTTCAGATCGTGAAGCACAATGCACACATGTAGCTCTCCCGAAGAGGTAAGCGTTTTTAGCATGCGCAACAGATGCTGCTGGTGATAAAGATCGAGCGCGGAGGTCGGTTCATCAAGGAATAACCAACCGTGAGGCGCACCGTCGCACCAGAGTTGTGCCAGCGCACGGGCCAACTGTACTCGCTGTTGCTCACCGCCGGAAAGCGCGGCGTATTGCCGACCCGCCAACGTTGTGCATCCGGTCATTTCCATCACCTGAGCGATAAGCCGGGGCTCCTGCTGTTGGGTCCACGGCGCGCGGCCCATCGCGATGACGGCCTCTACCGGCCAGTCGAATCCCAACTGTGTTTGCTGGCGCATCACTGCCCGATGCCGCGACAGGGTCTGGGTAGACCATTCATGCAGCGGTTTGCCCGCCAGCACGCAACGCCCGGTTGCTGGTTTGAGAAAACCGGTCAGCAGGCGCAGCAGGGTGGATTTCCCCGCACCGTTTGGGCCGATGAGCGCAACCAGTTCACCTTTTGTAAGGGCGAGCGATACGTCGTCAATCACCGCTCTGCCAGCTACGTGATAGTGAAGCCCTTCAGCGATGAAATGTTCAGCCATGCGCTCCTCGCTGACGAAAAATAAGCCATAAAAACCACGGTGCGCCGAGAAGACTGGTCAACAGACCGACCGGCATCTCCGCAGGCGCAACCGCCGTACGGGCCAGGGTGTCGGCAATCAGCAATAAAAACGCGCCCGCCAGCACGGAACCCGGAATAACGGCCCGATGGTCTGAGCCGAGCCACATACGTATTAAATGTGGGATTACCAACCCGATAAAGCCAATCACCCCGCTTACCGCCACGGCTGAGGCAACCAGTAATGCGCTACAAAGCAGCAAAATACGCTGGATTGTACGTACATCAACGCCGAGATAATGCGCCTCTTCCTCACCCAGTTGCAGAAGATTCAGCGCCGGAGCAAGTCGCCAGATGATCAGCACTGTCGGGATTGTCAGTGAAGTGACAGCCAACAGCGTGGACCACTGTGCGGCCCCCAGACTTCCCATTCCCCATAGCGACAGCTGGCGCAGTTGCGCATCATTACTGACCCACGACAGTACGCCAACCGCCGCCCCGCAGAGCGCGTTGATGGCAATGCCGACCAGCAGCAGGCGGGAGAGCGAACCGTCGCGCTGTTGGCTGAGGATAAAAATCACTACTGTTGCCGCTAGCGCGCCGAAAAAAGCGGCCAGCATTGGAGCATACAACATCATCAGCGCGGGCAAAGAGACAGGCAGCACCACCCACAGGGCCACAGCGCAGGCGGCGCCGCTGCTTATTCCCAGTAATCCAGGGTCTGCAAGCGGATTGCGAAACAGTCCCTGCATCACGCAGCCAGCGAGCGCCAGAGAGGCGCCAATCACCAGCGCCAGCAGGACGCGGGGAAGGCGAATCGTGATCCAGATTTGACGCAGTGCCTCATCGCCATCACGCCAGAGCAGACTTACCGGCAGGCGCAACGCGCCAAAACCGGTAGCCAGAACCGTCATTGCAACCAGCATCAATGCCAACATCCACAACGAACAGGTGATCCGCCGGGACATCAGGGCAATTGCTCCGCTTTAGCACGAAGCTGCAAAATAGCCTGTGGCGTGCGAACGCTGAAGCCCAACAGCGCCATATCGTCAACCTGCAATACCTGTTTATTCCTTCCGGCAGGTGTTTGCGCAAGTCCCGGTAGCGCCCACAGGTTATCTTCGCCACCCATCGCCTTAACGCCGTCCTGCGAAATCACCACCAGATCGGGTTGGCTGGCAATGACGCCTTCTTGTGACAGCGGCTGATAGCGATTAACGCCCTGCATGGCGTTGCGTAGACCTGCGGCACGAATCGCCGCATCGGCTCCGGTTTGCTGGCCCGCCGCCATTGCGGTCATCCCGCCATGATTGAGAATAAACAGCACACGTTTATTAAGTTCAGACGACGGGAGCGTCGCCAGTTCCTGACGTAACGTTGCGCGCAGCGTTTCGCCGTCGGCCTCCCGATGAGTAGCCTCAGCGATAACCCGAACTTTTTCATCAATCGCGTTAAGATCGTTGCTTGCTGGGATCGTGACAACCCTGACGTTGCTCTGCTCAAGCTGTTTTAGCGCTAAAGAGGGCTGTGCCTGCGCGCTGGCAAGGACCAGCGTAGGGCGGGTAGCCAGGATCCCTTCGGCGTTGAGCTGGCGCAAATAACCAACATCAGGTAACGCGGTTGCCGCAACAGGCCACTGGCTTGTGCTGTCTCTCGCCACAAGGGAGGGTTGTGCTCCCAGTGCGTAGACAATCTCGGTGACATCGCCACCGAGCGCAACAACCCGTTCCTCGGGCGCAGCCAGCGCCGCGAAGGGCAGCAGCGCGATCAGGGCCAGCAGTTTTTTCATGCGGCCAGTCCTTTCGGCGTCAGTGCGTCAATCTGTGCGCGCCATTGTGTCTGCTCCGGCTCGCCTTCCGTACGTTGACCATACAGCTGGGCGATTTGCGTGCCGTCGGCAGCAAACAGCTCCAGACTGGTGACGTGACCATCGGCGGTCGGTTTACGCGTCACCCACGTTTCCGCCACGCTCTCTTCCAGTAGATGCAGGGTAAAGGTTGGGTTGAAGATGTTCAGCCAGCCTTTCATCGGTACCAGTTTTTCAATCACGCCGGTAAATATCTGTACACAGCCGCGATTACCCACAAAAACCATAATTTCGTTGCCATCCTGACGCGCGGTGTTGAGTAATTGCGCCAGTGCACTATTAGAAACCTTACAGGCCAGGTCGTCGCCAACCAGATTAAACGCCTGTTGGC
This sequence comes from Citrobacter sp. KTE30, assembly GCF_000398825.1. Classification (NCBI taxonomy): domain Bacteria; kingdom Pseudomonadati; phylum Pseudomonadota; class Gammaproteobacteria; order Enterobacterales; family Enterobacteriaceae; genus Citrobacter; species Citrobacter sp. KTE30. Next base: position 1,903,629 of record NZ_KB976055.1, read on the forward strand.
GGGTGAGATCGTGGCGTTTAAGCAGACCGAAGAACTGATGGACATCGGTCATCGCTCGCCACTCTTGATCAACAGTCTGTGCGTCGACAGTGACGGCGGCAGGCACAGAATTGTTGACGGGTTGCAGCACCAGCGGCGGGTTTTCTGCAAAGATGAAACGGGTCAGCAACGCCGCCCATTCCTCAACGAAGGTATTTTGTGTGGTATAGACCTTCAGCAGTGCGTCTCCCTGATGGTCAAAGAATTGAATGCTCTGACGCTCGCCGTGGGCGGTAGTCTCACTGATATGAAAAGCGCTTGCCCACTGATTGAGGAACAGGCGCAGGTCGAGGGCACGCGGATTAAGAACTAGCCCGGCATGGCCGTTCAGGTGCTGATTGGTAAAAGCGCCAACCTGTTCATGCACCGCATATTCGTTGCGGCAAATGCATTTGGTTTCACCTACGGCTTCCAGTGCGCCGAGGATTTCGCGGACTTCGCCACGTAAGCGCCAGGCGTCATGGCCGACGCGCGCAAAGGTCAGTTCGGCTTCGCTAATATTCATCAATCCTGCAATGTCACGTGCGTATTTTCCGGGATTTTCTTTCTTCAGTTCCAGCCAGCGTGTGTAATGATTCATTGTCTCTTCCTTCCAGATTGCGGCCCCGGCGAACCGGGGAAAAGTGATTACCACTGATAACTCACGAAAATTTTGCCATTACGACCATCCTGCGGAATGCCTTGCGGCGACCAGTACTCTTTGTCAAAGGCGTTGCCCAGTACCAGCGTGGTGGTCATGCCTTTCAGCGCTTGTTGGCCCTGATAGCTCACGTAAAAATCGTTTACCGCATAGCCAGGCTGTTTAGCGTAGGTGCTGCTGATATGCGTTGAACGGTCAGCAAATGTCCCAATCCAGCCTACGGAGAAACCGCTGTGCGCAACCGGCACATTCAGTTTGCTGGTGACGGTGTCGGGGTTAATGCTGGAAATGTATTCACCTGTGTCAGTATCTTTGCCGCGTGTGCGGTTATAGGCCATGTCGAGGCTGAACAGGTCGGCGGTATATTTCGCCATCACGTCCCAACCCCAGATTTTGGCATTGGGAACGTTATAGGACATGGTTGTCGCAGCGGCAAAGTCAACGCTGGTGGAGATGTAATCTTTTGCTTTGGTATCGAAATAGCTGGCTTTAAATTCGAGCGCATCGCTCGCCATCAGCAGATCGTCAAAGCGCAGGCCAAATCCGTATTCCTGCGTTTCGTTAGTTTCCGGGCGCAGGTTAGGGTTTGGCACCCAGTAGTTAGTGTAGAAACGACCAATCGAGAAGTGTTTCGCATCGTTATACATCTCGCCCATGGTTGGCGCACGGAAGGCCTGAGCGTATGAACCGAACAGCATCAGCCAGTCGGCTGGCGTAACGGTGAGTCCGGCGCGGGACGACCATTTGTCAGCATCAACATCTTCATAGCCGTCGCTGCTGCCGCGATAAGAGTCATAACGGGTACCGCCCAGCAGCGTAACCGGCAGGTCACGCAGGGTGATTTCATCCTGTAGCCAACCGGAGCTGAAATCGATCTTTGCCTCCGGGAAACCGGTGGTTGAACCACCCGGTTGTTGTTCCTGGCGATAGTATTCACCGCCGTAGGTCAACAGGTGAGATGCAAAAGAGTCGGTAAACAGGCGGCTGCGGTTGTCGATCTTCCCGCCTTTGGTGGTTTGCTTGCGAAATTCGCCAGTGTTATCTGCGTTCTGAGCATTAATGCGCGCTTCGGACCAGTAGATACGGGCATCCGCGTTCAGCCAGTCATTGTCCGCCGGAGCAAGCGAGTAGGTCAGTTGCGCATCACGCTGGATCGTTGAACGGTTGGTCATCGGGTTGCTGGCATCCGCCGCACTGGTCTGCGGGTTTTTAGGTTCCCGGGCGTCATTGTTGTAGTATCGCAGCGAGCCGGCCAACGTCTGGGCGCTGTCAATTTTCCAGCTACCTTTCGCCAACATATTGTTGATCGCTTCATCGTTTGGCGCTGTAGTACCGTCGCTCTGGCGCAAATCACCGCGATCGCGACTCGACCATGCAAGCAGTCCGTCCAGCGTATCGGTGCGCCCAAATGCGCTGGCGCCCATACCGAGGCTGTGATCGCCAGTTGCCGCGGTACCGAACACGCGGTAACCGCTGTTTTGTCCGGCTTCCAGCAGATCTTTGGCATCCGCAGTGTCATAGGCGATCACGCCGCCCAGCGCGCCGCTACCGTACAGTAGTGCGGAAGGGCCACGCACGACTTCGATACGTTTGATAAGCGCCGGGTCGAGGAAGGTGCTGTTCAGGTGTCCGGTGTCAGTTCCCTGACGAACACCGTCAACCAGTACCAGAACGCCACGTCGATCGTAGCCGCGCAGATTCACGTCCTGGCCGTTGGTACGACCCGTTCCATCGAGGGTTAGACCCGGAACCGTCCGCAACAGATCGGCTGCCGAACTGGCGGTCTGGTTTTCCGGGGCGGTGGCATCAATCACGCTGACCATCATCGGCGCTTCAAAGGCACTACGGGCATTGCCGGTGGCGGTGACGGTCATATCCTCGACCGCCGCATAGGCTACGGCGGGCAGGTTACTGACAATCGCCAGCGCCAACAGCGATGGGCGCAGGGAAGCGGTGTGCAGGTAAGGCATAGCAACTCTCCATTAGGAAATCGAAAAGCGCTGGCTGCCTGGGTATGACCTGGGTGGCTGGCGAAATGTGTTGTTTATTTAGTCAGAATGAGTTTTCCGGCTTGCGTCTGGCGCAGCAGGTAGTGCTGACCATCATGCTCTATGATCACGCGTCCTTCGTTACCCAGCAGGGTTTTACTGTCAATTCGTCGCTCGTTTGGCGCGACGGAAGGCGGTGTTGTGTCTTTTGTAGGCGTAGCCGTTGTGTTATCCATACGTGACATAGTGTTTAAAAATAACAATCAATGTAACAATGATAATCATTATCATCAAACTGCAAATTTGCGGCAAGCGTTTTTGTGAAATAATTGTGACGAGAACGTTTTTTGCACAACAATCGGGGAAAAACAAAGGATTAGCACCGGGCAAAGTGATATTGCCCGGCGAACAGCATTAAAAACGGCTATCAACCGCAGAGGCGAGTTTTTCAACCAACAGTTCAGTATCTTCCCAGTTCAGGCACGGGTCGGTAATAGACTGACCGTAAACCAACGGCTGGCCGCTAACGATTTTTTGAGTACCTTCACGCAGGAAACTCTCCGCCATGATCCCGGCAATTGCCGTCGAACCGTTACGAATTTGCTGGCACACGTCGTCACAAACGTCCAACTGACGACGATGCTGCTTCTGGCAATTGCCGTGGCTAAAATCGACCACCAGATGCTCAGGCAGGGAAAATTCGTGCAGGGTATCGCAGGCGGCGGCAATATCTTCAGCATAATAATTCGGCTTTTTACCGCCACGCATGATGATATGCCCGTAAGGGTTACCGCTGGTCTGATAAATGGTCATCTGACCGGTTTTATCCGGCGAGAGGAACATGTGACTGGCGCGGGAGGCGCGAATCGCATCGACGGCGATGCGCGTGTTGCCATCCGTTCCGTTCTTAAAACCGACCGGGCAGGAGAGCGCGGAGGCCATTTCACGATGGATCTGACTTTCGGTGGTGCGCGCGCCAATAGCTCCCCAACTGATTAAATCGGCAATAAACTGGCCGGTCACCATGTCGAGGAATTCAGTCGCCGTGGGGACGCCCAGTTCGTTGACCTGCAACAGCAGTTTTCGCGCCAGTTCAATACCGTGGTTTACACGATAACTGCCGTTCAAATCCGGGTCGGAAATCAGGCCTTTCCAGCCCACGACGGTGCGTGGCTTTTCAAAATAGGTACGCATCACGATTTCCAGACGCGCCTGGTGCTTTGTGCGCAGCGCCTGTAATCGTGTCGCGTATTCCATCGCGGCATCAAGATCGTGAATCGAGCAGGGACCTACGATCACCAGTAAACGGGGGTCTTCACCATTTAAAATTTTTTCTATCCGACGTCGGGAGTCCGTAACATGACGGGCGACGGAGGATGAAACAGGATGCCGTTGCGCAAGCTCTGCTGGAGTGACCAGGTTGTCAATACGCGCAGTACGGAGTTCATCGGTTCTGTTCATTATTTGTCTCAGAAATTTGTTGCTTCAACGGCAGGACTACCGGGAAGTGATGTACATCACAATATCACACTCATCCTGCCTGGTGGCGAGCATCATAACAAAAAATCGAACCAATGCACTAGCATTCTAGTACATGCGGCGATTCAGTCCCATGATATCGAGGATCTTGGTAGCAATCTCTTCTACCGAATAATTGGTACTGTTCAGCCAGGGGATCTGGTTTTTCCGGTACAGCGCTTCTACCTCAGCAACTTCCATTCGGCACTGTCGCAGCGAGGCGTAACGGCTGTTCTCACGGCGCTCTTCGCGGATGGCCGCCAGGCGCTCAGGGTCGATAGTCAGACCGAACAGCTTATGCTGCAACGGCTTCAGAGAGGCGGGCAGCACCAAATTATCCATATCATCGGCAATAAAGGGGTAGTTGGCGGCGCGGATACCAAACTGCATGGCCAGATACAAACTGGTTGGGGTTTTGCCGCAACGAGAAACGCCGAGCAGGATCACCTGGGCCTGATCGAGGTTGCGCAACGAAATACCGTCGTCGTGGGCGAGGGTGTAGTCAATGGCGGCAATGCGCGCGTCGTACTTGTTGAGGTTACCGGGATTCAGACCGTGCGTGCGATGGGCGATAGGTGTAGGGTCGAGCTTCATCTCGTGTTGTAGTGGGGCAACCAGCGCCTGCACTATATCCTGACAAAATCCCTCGCTTTGCAGAATGATTGAGCGAATTTCGGGCAGGACGATGGAGTAAAACACCAAAGGGCGCACGCCAGTTTGTTGGTAGATCGCGTCAATCTGGTCTTTAACCGCGCGCGCACGACTCTCATTTTCCACAAACGGCAGCGTAATGCTGCTGATCGTGACCGGGAATTGCGACATCACCGCGTGACCCAAGACCTCGGCGGTGATGGCCGTACCATCAGAAATATAAAATACGTGACGATCAACAGCATTATCCATTTTGCTCATCCTGGGCAGACATAATTCTCTGAAAGCATAAATTAAAATTCGCCAGAAGCGAATATTGCTGCATCTTTTTTATAAAATGAAACGGTATTTTTATAATTAATGAAAAGTGCATTTCATTTTTCGGAACAAATGTTTATACCGGTAGTTTTTGTGGAGATCCCCTGTGGCTCGCGGGTTTGCGCAAATGCGGAAACAATCTGAAAAAATAAAAAATAAAGTTGCTTGAACGATTCACCGTTTTTTTCGCTGGAGTAAATATGCAAAGATAATTACGCAAAATTGAGTTTCCTAACCTCGTTCAAATATAAGGATTGTTCGATGTCCAACAATGGCTCGTCACCGCTGGTGCTTTGGTATAACCAACTCGGCATGAATGATGTAGACAGAGTTGGGGGCAAAAATGCCTCCCTGGGTGAAATGATTACTAACCTTTCAGGTATGGGTGTTTCCGTACCGAATGGTTTTGCAACGACCGCCGACGCGTTTAACCAGTTTCTGGACCAGAGCGGTGTAAACCAGCGCATTTATGAGCTGCTGGATAAAACGGATATTGACGATGTCACCGAGCTTGCAAAAGCCGGCGCGCAGATCCGCCAGTGGATTATCGACACTCCTTTCCAGCCGGAGCTGGAAAATGCCGTCCGCGATGCCTACGCGCAGCTGTCAGCGGACGATGCCCATGCCTCTTTTGCTGTGCGATCTTCCGCTACCGCAGAAGATATGCCAGATGCGTCATTTGCCGGTCAGCAGGAAACCTTCCTCAACGTCCAGGGATTTGATGCCGTGCTGGTTGCCATCAAACACGTATTTGCTTCGCTGTTTAACGACCGCGCGATCTCTTATCGTGTCCACCAGGGTTATGACCATCGTGGCGTAGCGCTCTCTGCGGGTGTGCAGCGGATGGTGCGTTCTGACCTCGCGTCTTCCGGCGTCATGTTCTCCATCGATACCGAATCCGGTTTCGATCAGGTGGTGTTTATCACGTCTGCATGGGGCCTGGGCGAGATGGTCGTGCAAGGGGCCGTTAACCCGGATGAATTCTACGTGCATAAACCGACGCTGGCGGCTAACCGTCCGGCTATCGTTCGTCGCACCATGGGTTCGAAAAAAATCCGCATGATCTACGCGCCGACTCAGGAACACGGTAAGCAGGTAACGATCGAAGATGTGCCGCAGGAACAACGCGACATTTTCTCCCTGACTAACGAAGAAGTGCAGGAACTGGCCAAGCAGGCGGTGCAGATCGAGAAGCACTACGGTCGTCCGATGGATATCGAATGGGCGAAAGACGGTCATACCGGTAAGCTGTTCATTGTTCAGGCGCGCCCGGAAACCGTGCGTTCTCGTGGCCAGGTGATGGAGCGTTATACGCTGCATGCGCAGGGTAAAATTATTGCTGAAGGTCGTGCCATCGGTCACCGCATTGGCGCGGGTCCGGTCAAAGTCATCCAGGACATCAGCGAAATGAACCGTATCGAACCAGGCGACGTACTGGTTACCGACATGACCGACCCGGACTGGGAACCGATCATGAAGAAAGCAGCGGCGATTGTCACCAACCGTGGCGGTCGTACCTGTCACGCGGCAATCATTGCCCGTGAGCTGGGGATCCCAGCCGTGGTGGGCTGTGGCGATGCGACCGAGCGCATGAAAGATGGTGAGAAGGTTACTGTCTCTTGTGCCGAAGGCGACACCGGTTATGTTTACGCTGACATGCTCGACTTTAGCGTGAAGAGTTCCAGCGTGGAGACCATGCCGGATCTGCCGTTGAAGGTGATGATGAACGTCGGTAACCCGGACCGCGCTTTCGACTTCGCCTGCCTGCCAAACGAAGGTGTTGGTCTGGCGCGTCTGGAATTTATCATCAACCGCATGATTGGCGTCCACCCGCGTGCACTGCTGGAGTTTGATGACCAGACGCCTGAGCTACAAAATGAAATCCGCGCCATGATGAAAGGTTTCGATTCTCCGCGTGAATTCTACGTTGGTCGTCTGACGGAAGGGATCGCGACGCTGGGAGCGGCGTTTTATCCTAAACGCGTCATCGTGCGTATGTCTGACTTTAAGTCCAACGAATATGCCAACCTGGTCGGCGGTGAGCGTTATGAACCGCATGAAGAGAACCCGATGCTGGGCTTCCGTGGGGCGGGCCGTTACGTTGCTGATAGCTTTCGCGACTGTTTCGCGTTGGAATGTGACGCAGTGAAACGTGTCCGTAACGATATGGGCCTGACTAACGTTGAAGTGATGGTACCGTTTGTACGTACCGTTGCCCAGGCGAAAGCGGTGGTGGAAGAGCTGGCACGCCAGGGGCTGAAACGCGGTGAGAACGGACTGAAGATCATCATGATGTGTGAGATCCCGTCTAACGCCTTGCTGGCCGAGCAGTTCCTCGAGTACTTCGACGGCTTCTCCATCGGCTCAAACGACATGACGCAGTTGGCGCTGGGTCTGGATCGTGACTCTGGTGTGGTTTCTGAACTGTTTGATGAGCGTAACGACGCGGTGAAAGCGCTGCTGTCAATGGCGATTCGTGCAGCCAAGAAACAGGGCAAATACGTGGGTATTTGCGGTCAGGGCCCATCTGACCATGAAGACTTTGCGGCCTGGCTGATGGAAGAGGGGATCGACAGCCTGTCGCTGAACCCGGACACTGTCGTACAGACCTGGCTAAGTCTGGCTGAACTGAACAAGTAACATCATGCCTTATCCGGCCTATTCAACGTAGGCCGGATAAGATACGCTAGCGTCGCCATCCGGCACTTTATCCTGCAACACTCTCCACGCTCAAACGCTGAATAATATCCTGACGCAGTTGGTATTTTTGTACTTTACCGGACGCTGTGCGTGGTAATTTCTCCACGATCACAATGTGCTCAGGGTATTTGTACTTTGCCACCCGCTTGCGACTAAAAAAGGCTACCACTGACTCCAGTGACAGCGAATGATGCGGCGGTTTTAGCACCACATAAGCACATGACCTTTCACCTAAGCGTTCGTCCGGCATCGCGACAACGCAGGCATCGTGAATGCGGGGGTGCTGCAATAAAATATCCTCAACTTCGCGGCTGCTGATGTTTTCTCCACCGCGGACAATGATATCTTTTTTCCGTCCGGTGATTTTGATGTACCCCGCATCGTCCATTCGGCATAAGTCGCCGCTGTAATACCAGCCGTCTTGATCCAGCGCACGGGCGGTGAGTTCGGGTTCATCGAGATAGCCCATAAACACATTGGGACCGCGTGAGGCTTCTTCGCCTTCTACACCCACAGGCAACGTATTGCGCGCTTCATCGACGACTTTAATTTCGACGCCTGCAGCAGCATATCCGTCGGTATCCATCATGCGAGAAAGCGAATCATCGAGATTGACCAGCGCATGCGGGGAACTCTCTGTCGAGCCATAAATGCTTAATAATTTTATGCCGAGCTGCTGGCAGTCACGGGCAATCTTCTGTGGAATGGTTGTGCCCCCACATAAGAAAAAGCGTAGCGATGAGAGATCGCTTGGCCGTTTGTCCATGCTACACAACATGTCGTAGACGAAGGGCGTTGCGCCGAGCACACAGGTACAGCGTTGTTGTTCCAGCAGTTCAAGACAGGCGGCTGGGGTGAAAATATCTAACAATACGCTGCGTGCGCCGATTAAAAACGGTGCGGTAACGCCATGCAGAAAACCGGTAGCGTGTCCCAGTGGTGCTGGCATTAAAAACACATCCTGCCAGGTGAGATTAAGACGGGCACAGTAGGCGCGCTCGCTGGCAAGGATGTTGTTGTGGGTCAGCATTACGCCTTTTGGCATTCCCTCGGTACCGGAGGTAAACAACACCGCCGCCAGTTCATCGGCGTGAACATTAATCGTTTGGGTTAATGGCGGAGCTAAAAGCAGTTGGCTGAGCGCTAGCGAGGTCGTTGCCGGAGCCAGTTTATCCACGGCAACGATCTGTTGCAGATGTGGCAACTGGTTTTGTAAGGGCAGGATCAGATCGACCGGTCGGGTCTGTTTAAACAGCGTCGGTGCGAAAAAAATCTTCGCTTTGCACTTATTCAGCACCCATACCAGCTCTGCTTCACGCCACGCTGGCAGCAGCGGTACGGAAACGGCCCCGGTTTTGAGGCAGGCCAGGTAGATAATCGTAAACTCGCACCAGCCCGGTAGCTGGAAGGCAATGCGATCGCCAGGTTGAATACCGCAGGCTAAAAACCAGGTTGCCAGACTGCTGGCCGCGCTATCGAGTGCAGCATAGGTGTATGAAGCGCCATGGTTATCAACCACCGCGATTTTATCTGGCATGGCTCTGGCAGTTTGGTTCCAGTAATCGCCAAGCGAAGCATCTCCCCATAAACCCTGTTGCCGCCAGACTTCGCGACGTTCGGCGTTAAACGTTAGTGTGATACTCATGAAGTTATTCCCTGGATGATTTCGGCATACATCTGACCGGATGGCCGGCGTGGCCGAACCGGTGTACTACAGGCAAAATCCGTTAGCCGTAGCGAAAATCAATGCCAAATGTTCCGACCGGATATTCCCATTGGTCGAGGATCGTGTCGCCGCACAGTACTCGACACGTTCCGCACTCCAGGCAACCAGCAGAATCAAAATGAATGTTTCCACTCTCGTCCTGCTTATACAGCCCGGCGGGGCAGGCTTTCAGCAGCTTGCGAAATTCATTAAGGTCTGGATGTTCGGCCAGGATGATGTGCGGGTGGCCTTCATCGACATTGAATTTATTGACGCCCAGTTTGACGTCAACGTTAACAGTATTGTCCTGACTCATAGTGCAGTTGCCCCCTTGATACCGTCTTTCAGTAAGTTCATCAGTCCGATTTGTTTGGCATGGGACATAATCATCTTGCGAACCGGTTGATTTGGACGTCCGTCAACGGTGAACATATCGCTCATGATGTCGGCCACCATACGCGGATACTGGGTGAACAAACGTGGGTTTTCCATCAACGCCGGGATCTTGCGAAAATGTTGTAAATCACGCATCACACAGCCTTGTTCAAGCGCGCGTTTGTAGTCCATCAGGCTGCTGGCAGAGAAATCCTGTCGTTCTTTTGCTGCAATGGCTGTTTGGGCAGCGGCTTCTGCGGAAGCGATGGCCAAATCCATACCTCGCACCGTGAAACCCAGGTTCAAACAGAAACCGGCGGCATCACCGACGATCATCACACCGTCATCGACCAGCTTTGGAACCATTGCCAGACCGCCTTCCGACACCATATGCGCGGAATATTCCAGTAATTCACCTCCGGCAATCAATGGTCGAATAGTTGGATGTTGCTTAAAGTCTTCCAGCATTTGTGGAATACTTTTTGTGGCATGGGCAATATCCCCCAGACCACACACCAGCCCCAGAGAGATGGAGTCCTGGTTGGTATACAAAAAACCTCCTCCCATCAATCCATCAGACGGTGAGCCTGCAAACAGCCAGGCCGCGCCTTCATTACCTGAAAGGTTGAAGCGATCTGCAATGACCGCTGGAGGTAAGCCGATCAGCTCTTTTACGCCAACGGCATAGTGATGTGCAGAAGAGGGAGGAACCATCCCCAGGGACCGCCCCAGCATAGAGTTGACGCCATCGGCCAGGATGACAATATTGGCTTCCAGGATATCGTCACCGGCCTGGACTCCGGTGACCTTATTACCTTCTCGGATCAGAGCATCGACGCGCACACCGGGGATGAACTGCACGCCAGCTTGTTCCGCTTTTTCCATTAGCCATGGGTCGAGTCTGTTGCGCAAAACGGTATACGAATCCTGCGTTGGTGCGTCAGCTTTTTCACGATGGAAATCGAGAGTGACGGCGCTTTCTTCGGTCAGAAAGGAGATTTTTTCGCGGGTGACTTTACGCTCGAGCGGCGCCTCCTGCGCGAACCCTGGCATGATGCGCTCAAGGCTATGCGCGTAGAGTCTTCCGCCGGTCATATTTTTACTGCCTGCACTGTTTCCGCGCTCAATGACCAGCACGTCCAGTCCGGACAGAGCCATAACGTAGCCTGCAACCGTACCCGCCACGCCAGCACCGACCACAATGGCATCAAATTTTTCATCTGACATGCTTTATGCTCCTTTCCCGCTGCAAGGGCAGCGGGAGATGTGCGTTAAATGGGGGGATTAGCGGCTGAGATGTTCGATAAGGGCCGGAACAACTTTGTAGATGTCGCCTACCAGGCCGTAATCGGCATAATTGAAAATAGGGGCTTTCTTGTCTTTGTTGATAGCAACAATGACTTTCGCGCCGTTACCACCGACCATATGCTGAATTTGTCCTGAAATGCCCAACGTCAGATAAAGGTCTGACTTCAGTAACACACCAGAAACGCCAATGTAGCGTTCGCGCTCCATCCAGTTTTCGCCTTCGGCGATCGGGCGCGAGCAGCCCACTTCTGCCCCCAGTACCGATGCCAACTGATGCACCATCTCCAGATCGTGTTGCGCAACCAGGCCGCGACCCACGCCAACCACACGTTTGGCTTTACTGAGGTCCACGCTGCTCACGGATTTAGCGCGACGTTCCTGGCACATAATTTCATGAAGCGGTGCGATGTAAGCTGCTGGGACAACAGGGCAGTTGTGCGAGGCGTTTTCCGCTACAGGTTCAAGCAGGCCAGGGGCAAGAGTGATAATTGCCAGCGCGCTTTTGATTTTTTCTTTGCCGAATGCCAGCCCACCATACATTCGGTGCTCTGCGAACACTGTGCCATCCTCAAGAGTCACCGATATTGCGTCGTTCACCATCGCGGCATTGAGTTGGATGCTTAACCGTGCCCCAAGTGATTTCGCGCGCTTTGTGGCTGACATCAACAGCATTCCGGCGTGTTCTTGCATCAGCGCCGCGATGGTTTCGGCGTAATTTTCTACACGCTGTAAACCGGAGGGGGCTTCGAGCACGATTATTTCATCGGCACCCAGAGGTTTAACCTGATTAGCCTGTTCGCTGCCTTGTACAATAAGATGGACATGCTCACCCCACTGACGTGCGCCGGTCATTAATTCTGCGTAGCGTTCTACGTTATCGCTGAACACCCATACGTTAGCTAATTTACTCATGACAATTTCTCTCCGTTGAGCTTAGTTCAGGGCTTTTTTAAGGTGTTCAGCCAGTTCGGCAATGGCTTCAGCCGAGTCATTTTCCAGAATGATGTGCTTACGTTCTGTTTGTGGCGGTACAGTGAGGCTTACCAGTTCCGCTAACGGTGACGCAGGCGTCCAGCCAATATTGCTGGCTTGCCATGGTGTGACGGGCTTTTTACCCGCGCCGAGAATGGCTTTCATTGAGGGAATACGCGGCGTGTTGATATCCGAGGTTACGCAGAGTACGGCGGGGAGCGGCAGGTCGATCACTTCAACCTCGTCTTCCAGCACGCGCTCAACCACAATGCGGTCGCCGTTACGTTGGATGTTGCTGACGGCGTTAATCACCGGGAGTTGCAACAGTTCGCCAACCAGTAAGCCAACCTGTTGGGCATAGATATCCCCCGATCCTTCTCCGAACAGCATCAGGTCGAAATTCATATTTTTGGCCGCGCAGGCCAGCGCTTGAGCGGTGTCGCGGGGCAATGAATGCTCCAATTGCGGATCCTGCACCATGAACAAACTGTCCGGTCCACGTGACAGCACGTCTTTACGCACTTTGGAATTTTGCAGTAGCGATCCGCCCACGGTTAAAGCGACGATTTCATCACCCTCCGCACTCAGTTGCGCCGCGGCCTCAATCGCATTCAGATCAAACTGGCTGATTTTGGCATCGGCCCGGTCAAAGTTAAGCGAATGCTGTGGGGTAACAACAATGTCCTGTTCTTCAGGCACCAACTTAAAGCAGGTTATTATTTTCATGGCATCTCCAGTCATCCACAGTAGGGAAAATTAACTGAAAATAGTTTGCGGCAGAGAGGGGACAGTTTTCGACGGGGCAATCTGTTTTCATTCCCAACAATCTTGCAAAAAAAAGTGCTGCGGGAATGCTTGTTTTATAAACGAGAGCTCGGCCTTGTGTACTGAAGAGAAAAAAGAGCAAACAAACCAGGGAAGGATAATTGCGAAATGCATCATGTTTTTTATCGTTTTTACGCTTAAATTGTTTCTGATATGTAAATTGTTAATGTTGAATTAATAACATTTATTCTTTTCGTTTTTTATCAAACGGAAATAAACGTGGAAAACAACGCAATGAGGCAGGAGGTATCATCTTGCAGTCGACGCAAATAATTTTGTTTCGCCAGCAAGGAATAACGTTGTATAACGTTATTATCGTTTTCACTTTTCGATATTCATTATTCACAAAATTACTGCCTTTAGGTGGAGGTTGTCATGTATCAACGCTGCTTTGATAATGCCATTGAGACCCTTTTTGAGCAGGGGAAAACGCCGAGATTTTCCCGATTCGTCATTAGCGATGATCCTAACTGGGAGTCCGGACATCATGTTCATGATAATGAAACGGAGCTTATCTATGTTAAAAAGGGGGTTGCAAGATTAATCATCGACTCTTCGCTGTATGTCGCGCATGCCGGGGACATTGTGGTGATTGAGCAAGGGCGATTGCATGCGGTTGCATCTGATAGCAGCGCACCTGCTACCACTTACACCTGCGCACTCTACGGTTTCCGGTTTAACAGTTGGCAGGACAATCAGCTATTGCAGATGCACTCGTGTCCGGTCATTAGCGTCAGCCAGGGTAAAGAGGTTATTAAGAGTATTTTTAATGAGCTGGGGGTGATGCTCCCGCAGAGCAAGAACAACCTGACGTCTTCCGCTTATGACGCATTCGCGTATGCATTAACCGTGTTATATTACGAAAACTTTAAAAATGCTTACCGCTCTGAACAGGGATATATTAAAAAAGATGTCTTAATTAAAGATGTATTGGTCTATTTAAATAACAACTTCCGCGAAAAAATTACTCTCGAACAGTTATCTAAAAAATTCCGCGCCAGCGTGAGCTATATCTGCCATGAATTTACCCGCGAGTATCGTATATCACCCATCAATTATGTTATTCAACGGCGAATGACAGAAGCGAAATTTTCCCTGACCAATACGGAGGCCTCGTTGGCGGAAATTTCGTGGCGGGTAGGGTATGAAAACGTCGATCATTTTGCCAAACTTTTTCAGCGGCATGTGGGGTGTACGCCCAGCGATTATCGTAAGCAGTTTAAAAATAACCTTGCTGAGCAGGAATGCTTGATGCCTGAAGTTTGATTCTCCCGCACCGTCCCGGATAGCGTATCTGCGCTATCCGGTCAGTTATACCGCTTACTTATTCTGATAATCCTTTAGGATTTGGCGACCGGCGACGTAAATCATGATTTCATCGGTACCACCGCCAATGCGCTCACAGCGGACATCGCGCCAGAATCGGGATACGCGTGCTTCATCGGTGTAACCCAGTCCGCCCATGATCTGAATTGCGTCGTCAATCACTTCCATTGCCGTACGTGCACAATACAGTTTTGCCAGTGCCGCACTGGTTCGCAGCGACTGTTCCTGATCGGCCTGCCAGGCGACCTTCAGCACCATATTGCGCATGTTTTCAATTTTGATTGCCATCAGCGCCAGTTTTTCCTGGATCATCTGGTTATGACCGATCGGCTTACCAAATGCGATGCGCTGGTTAGCGTAGCGGGCGGCATCTTCGAAGGCGCATTCGGCAAAACCCGTGCTGCGCGCGGCGTTGATCAGGCGTTCCATTTCGAAGTTGTACATTACGTTGAGGAAGCCCATGCCTTCTTCGCCGACCATATCGCTTTCGTCCACTTCAACGTCATCAAGATAGACTTCGCAGGTGCTTAACATGTGCCAGCCGATTTTATGCAGCGGGTTAACCTTAATGCCCGGTTTCTTAGAATCCACCCACCACAACGTAAAGGCTTTCTTCGGATCTTTCGGCTCCGGGTCGCGAGCCAGTACCAGCATGTATGGATACTCTTTAGCGCCAGTGATAAACGTTTTTTGCCCGTTGAGATACACCTTGCCATTTTTGCGGGTGTAGCTGGTGGTGGCACTATTATTATCGGAGCCTGCTCCCGGCTCGGTTAATGCCAGCGCATACGCCGGATCGCCCGTTTCCATGGTGCTTTCTGCTGTTTTACGCAGCTGCTCGGCGGAGCCAAAACGTCGCATGCTGTGGATGCACTGACCGTTAGTGATCAAAAAAGCGGGCGCGCCACATTTTGACACTTCCATCAGCGCCAGCATCTGGGTGACGTAATCAGCCGGTATGCCGCCAAACTCTTCCGGAACGCCCAGCATCGAAATGCCGTTGTCCGCAAGGGCTCGCATAAATTCCTTCGGATAAGTCGCCGTCTGATCGCAGGTACGGAAATACTCCTCCGGGAAATTGCTGGTAATCAGCTCACGAATGCTGGCAAGCAACAGTTCTTGTTCTTCAGTTAATGAAAAGTCCATCAGGGTACTCCTTTTAATTGGCTGCGTCGGGTAATACAAAGCCCATCGAGGCATCGATAAATAATCTTTCGTCCATCAATTTCAGGTCTGGGGAAATAATCGGTGTGAAATCCATTTTGTCCAGGATGTCTTCCTGTAAAGAGACTCCCGGTGCAATTTCGATTAAATGAAGACCATCTGCTTTTAACGTAAATACAGCGCGTTCAGTGATGTAACGCACATCAAGTCCACGTTCGAGGGCAATTTTTCCGCTGAAAGTCACTTCAGGTAATTCATTAACGAATTTTTTCACCCGACCTTCCTGCACGATATTTAACTTACCGTCCGCAACTTCCGTTTTCAGACTTCCGGCAGTTAACGTGCCGCAGAAAATAATTTTTTTGGAAGTGGCGCTAATATCGATAAAACCGCCGGTACCCATGATTTTGCCATTGAATTTGTGTACGCCGACGTTGCCGTGGCGATCCACTTCGGCAAAACTTAAATAGCACACATCCAGCCCGCCACCGTGATAGAAGTCAAACTGGGACGTCATATCCAGAATGGCGCGAGTGTTGACGTTGGCACCGAAAGCAATGCCTTGAGAGGTGATGCCGCCAATCGGACCCGTTTCGACTGTCAGAATAAAATCGTCAGCACAGCCTTCTTCGCGCGCGACGAGACCAATGCCATCGGCAATACCTACGCCAACGTTGCCGACCGCACCTTTGCGCATTTCAAACAGGGCGCGTCGGGCCACCAGTTTACGCTGATTGAGCGGCAGGGCAGTTTGTTGGCTGTCATCGAGCACAAAATCGCCAGAGATAAAGCGGTTAACCGGCGCACCACCGTACAGTTGCGTTTGGTCGGGGTCGATGACCACAATATCGACCAGATAGCCGGGAATACGTACCGACTTCGGATGCAAAGTGGCTTTCTTCACCATTTTTTGCACCTGCATCATAACGATGCCGCCGTTATTGTGTACGGCCTGGGCAATCACCAGCGCATCAAGATACATAACTTCATCTTCAAAGGTGGCATAGCCTTCGCTGTCACAGGTGGTGGCGCGAATAAAGGCGATGTTTGGCGCAATGGCTTTGTAATACAGGTACTCTTTGTTATCAATTTCCACCAATTTGATCAGATCTTCGGTGGTCACTTCATTCAGCTTACCGCCCTGTTGGCGAGGGTCAACAAATGTACCGATGCCGATATCACTGAGGATCCCAGGCTGGTGGGCTGCCGATGCACGCAGGGTTTGGGTTAATACGCCCTGAGGATAGTTATAGGCGGCAATTTTATTTTGTTCCGCCAGGTCGGAGATTCGTGGTGATTGTCCCCAGTGTCCGCATAATGCCCATTTGACTAAGCCTTCCTGTGCCAGCGGGCTAATTCCCCGGTCGGCACGGTCACCCAGACCTGTAGGGCTAATCAACGCTAGATTTCGTGGTGACTGAGAGTTTTTATATTTTTCAGCCAGCGCGTTAATTAATGTTGTTGCTTCGAGAATACCGCCACCTGCACCTAATACACAAAGAGTTGCTTCATCAGGAATATAATTAACTGCATCTGCTGCGGATAATACGGGTACCCGACCATCTATACGATTTGGTATTGAAAATTTCATGTGAACTCCAGATTATATGCGTGCGACTACCTGTCGCTATATTCGACAATAATATTGTGAGTTATTTAATAACGTTTAATCATCGGCCAGATATCCGTGGTTAGACGAATATCTGGGGTAGGGCATTACTGATATTAATATGGATATATCTGTAATTAAGCCTGATGCAATATTGTCAATACAGTACGCAGGTCGGTGACCGAAATTTGTCCTGGGGCGGAGGCTTTTTTTACTGCCCCAAAGGTTGCCGCTGAACCGAAAACTTCACCAGACAGACGTGAAATCACCCCTGTTTTAGCCATCGACATGGTGATTATCGGGCGATCGGCATAGCGTTCTTGCATTTCCAGCGTGGCGCTAAGCAGCGTCAGAACATCCGCTTTATTTTGCGGCATCAAGGCAATTTTGGGGATGTCTGCGCCTAGTTCCTGCATTTTACGCAGGCGCTGGACAATCTCTTCTGCAGCTGGTGTCTTATGAAAATCGTGATTGGACATAATCACAAAGACATTTTTCGCGTGCGCATGCTCGACGGTCGCTTTGACCAGTTCGTCTCCGGTAAACAGTTCCAGATCGATCATATCCACCAGACCGCTGTCTACCGCCGCGCGGTTAAGTGCAATATAGTTTTCGACAGACAGTGCCTGTTCACCGCCTTCTTTGGCGCTGCGGAAGGTGAAAAGTAGCGGTTTGTCCGCTATCACATCGCGGATGGCGCGAGCCGCTTCCAGCACGGCATCTGTGGAAGAGACATCGCCGAAATGGTCAACGCGCCATTCCAGAATGTCGAAATCCGCTTCGCGATAGGCCAGCGCTTCGCTTTTTACCGTTGCGATGTCTATACCCATCAGCGACACAATGATCTTCGGCGCACCATCGCCAATAACGAGATTTCTTACGGTTACGGTTTTCATTGATTACCCTTTAACTATTCTACAAATGCTTGCCCGTCAGGCGGCAAAACCCATAACCTGTTTCACATACTCCAGCGGGAAATCTTTCCCGGTCCAGAGCTTGAACTGTTCAGCCCCTTGCCATAACAACATGCCGTAACCATCAATTGTTTTGCAACCAGCACTTTGTGCCTGCTGCAATAATTTGGTCATATGCGGGTTGTAGACGCATTCGGTTACCAGCAGTTCCGGACGTAGCAGGGAAGCGTCGGTCACGAGAGATTCATTTTCCAGCGGCTTCATGCCGACTTTTGTTCCGTTGGTTAAAATATCCGCGCTGGCAAGTGCGTCAGCAAAAGCCTGACGATCGGCGAGATCGATAACAGTGACCACGCAGTCGGTGTTTTCATTGACGCGTTTGGCAAACTCCTGCGCTTTGGCAAAAAACTCATCCTGGCGGTTAAAGAGTTTAATTTCTTTGATGCCTTCAATCGCTGCCTGTGCACCAATGGCTGTCGACGCACCGCCTGCGCCCAACAGTACCATGGTTTTACCTTTGATATCGAAACCACTTTCCTTAATTGCACGAATATGACCCGTGCCATCGGTATTGTAACCACGCAGGTAACCATCATCATTGACGATAGTATTAATTGCACCGACCAGTTTGGCGGCAGGTGTTAATTCATCAACATATTCACATGCTAGCTGCTTGTTGGGCATTGAGACCCCTGTACCACGCATCTTTAAGGCCTTCAGCCCGGCAATTGCATTAGCAAACGTTGAGTTATCGACTTCAAATGCCATATAAGTGAATGGCAATCCCGCTTTTTCTAATGCCTTATTTTGCATTTCAGGCGACAGACTGTGTCTGATAGGGTAGGCCATCAATCCAATTAGTTCATATTTAGCAGTTACGTCCATTTGATACTCCTTCTAAACAATTTATTGAAAATAACGTTCGCCCAACCGCACATCATTTTTGGGGATATCAAATACGCGGTAGTAACGAATAAAGACGATGATGGCGGTGATGAAGGCCAGCAGAGCAAATGCAAAGTCCAGCAAAATGATGTACTGCAGACCAATGTTAGAGAGGTATCCGGTGATTAATGGGATAATAAAGTTGGCTACGCCACCCATCATCATATAAATACTGGTGACTTTGGCTTTGCTCTTGGGAAAGAATTCAGACATCACCGAGACACCGAGCTGTAAAATACCGCCAGCGGCAGAGAATCCAATGAGAAATGAACCGACGTTACACACCAGCGGAGAGGGATATAAGTAGATGACGGCTGCGGTGATGGTTGCCAGCCCGGCGTTAAACACATTTGCCCAAATAGGCCGAACCCATTTTTTTAACAGAGCGGCAAAAATAAATACGCAGACCAATGATCCCATACTGTAGTAAGAGATTGTCTTCAGTGCGTCAGATTCTGCCATGCCGGCAAAGGCCATCGCATATTTTGGCATCCAGACCACGATGACGTAAAAAGTCGAAAAGGCAGCAACACCAAACATGACGGATGCCACACCTTCCAGCCAGACCAACGGTTTACTGTTCATCTGTGGCAGATCTTTCGCGATGCCAGCATCCACCATCTGGCCAGGGAAGCGACTTCTTAGCAGCATCAAGGTAATGACGACAAACAACGCACCCGGGATAATGACCGCATAACCGTACCAGATATGGTTGAGCAGCATGGTGCTGACGACGATGGGGTAGATCATCTGCCCAAACGAGACCATAGCTTTCACCAGGATAACGGCTGAGCCAGAGGCTTTAGGGAAGCATTCCATTAACGCCGGGTACCCGCCGGTATCCAGTGCCGAGTTTGCCACGCCAACGCAAACGGCCAGAATAAAGGCAATCATCAGATTAGGGCTGGCGGGAATACCGAAGAAGAACAGTATATAAAGAATAGCGCCTAACAGAATGATAGCCCGACGACCAAATTTATCTGAGAGCACGCCAAAGAATAAGATACTCACCAGTCGCCCCAGACCAATGCCTGAAATCAAATAGGCAATTCCTGCATTGTCGGTGGAAAATTTTTCTGCAAGAGAGGTCATATTTTGCGCCAGTGTAATGACGCTAATGCCGTGTAGGAAATAACTTAAATAAATACAGATTATCGCCAAAAGAAATGGCGTATTAAAGGTCTTGCTTTGAGACATTTTCACAACTCCTTGCGGATTTTAAAATTGTTCTGTGCTCGTCGATATTGTTTAAATTGCGGCGACCTTGTAATTAATATACTGGGCGGCAGCCACAGAACCTACATAGCATGGCGTTTAAGTTACCAGGTATATTGCATAACACACTGTGAAATCGAACTCTGCCGGCCGGTGTTTTGCTGATGTTTTAAAACTGAAGTCAATTATTTTGCAGAAGAGGGGAACAATATTGCATCCACGCTTATTTTACGGCTTGTATCATCTTTAGCTGATGTTTTGACGTGATGTGGCTGCGATAACCAATAAACAACGCCAACAGGAATCCAACAGCGGCTATGCCAGTATCAAACCACATGATGTGAGCAATACTGGTTTCAGAGAGTTTTGCTGTTATCAATGGAATGGTGAAGGTCGCAATGCTGCCCGCGCTGTAGTAAATACCGGTCGCTTTGCCCTTCGCATGCGGAAAGCGTGCGGCCATCAGCGTTAAACCGATTTGCACAACGCCCCCTGCGGAAGAAAAACCGATGACAAACGCAAAGATAATGACAACGATAGGTGTCGGATGCAGACAAACCATCAGCAGTGCGGCAAATGAGATAAACGTATACAGCATCAGCATTGATGTCGCGCGTTCTGCTTTTCGCGCCAGCGGGGCGGTGATCAGCACGCACAGTAGAGAGCCGCAGGTATAAATGCTTAACAGTTTGATAGATAACGTATAGGGCATTCCGGCGACAAACTGTCCGTATTGCGCCAGCCACTGGCTTACCAGGTAAAATGTCGCCATTGCGATGTAGCCGTACAGGGTGTAACTGGCAAGGTCGAGCAGGGAGCAACGATGTTCAGGTTGTCCGGTTTCCCGTTCAGCCGGTTGAGCCCGGATGACGGTATGAGGCCCGGGATGTGGCGGAAACCGACAGCGAAATAAAAACACACCGTTGAGTATCATAACGGCTGCCGCCAGCAGGAAGGACCAGCCAAACCAAAGTTCGGCCCATACCAGCAGACTGATAATCATTGGCAGCAGGAACTGACCGCTGGAGACGAAGGCTTTTATCAAAATATTGGCCGTGCTGGGTGAGCGGGGGAATGCCTCCATCAGGCTGGGATAGGTTCCGGCATCGAGAAAACTGTTTGCCATTCCCGCTAAAAAACCAAAAGCATAGGCAAGAAAAATACTGTGAGTATTTATGATGCCAATAAAGAAAATCAGGTAGCAGGTCATACCAAGGATAATAAATGGTCTGCGACCATAGCGATCGGAAAGCATCCCTGCCACTAATAAAACGCTTAAGCGGCCGATACCGAGTGAGGAAATAACAATCGAGACGCCCGCGGTATTGGTTTGCCACTGTTGTTCCAGTGAAGACATATTGAGGCTCATCAGAATGACCCCCATGCCGTGCACCAGGTAATTTAGGTACAGCCCTATCGCAGTGGAGAAATAGGTGTTTTTCATAATGTGTTACTCAGCGAAGAGGCTAAATAGATATGGCGTTGCGATCTCTTAACACATACGCTCGAGATCGTGAGCATAGAGTTCAACAGCTGCCGACTGATAGATTTTCCAGTCGAGAAAACCATCGTGGTGATAAACCGCCTGAAAAGCGTTCAGATCGGGGAAAAAACGCATGGTGTTATTCCCAATGCGGTTATTTATTTTGTCGATAATTGCATTAATTCTTAACTTCCTCTTGGCTTTCATTTCTGAACAAATGCGGACAATGTCGTCTGGAATTTCTCTTTCACCCTTTTCCCATTGTTGCCAGGCGACAACATTGTCATCGTGCGCGATATACCTGGCGCTTTCTTCCACCGTCATAGCAAAAATATGGCGGATCGCCTGTAGCTCTAATGCGTTCATTATTTGGTCGCTTCATAAAAGACGGTGGAATAGTAATAACATTGCTGTGGATATTTCGGCTTGAAGAGAGTCACAGTATTTTGTGCAATATTATTTGGTCCTTGACGGGGAAGATAATGTGTTGGTGCGTTAAGGTTGGTGGAGTGGCGTGCGAAGGACAAAAAAAAGCCCATCGTGGGAGATGGGCAAAGACTACACACAGCAATTCGTTGTTTCACTCAGGGGATTTCCATGCTTATAAATCAATGTGTTGATCTAAAGCCATGGGCTAATAGTAGGCATACTGATTTTTTACGTCGATCAGATTCATCTCAATAGTTTAAAAACTGTAAAGAATTTGCGACACAAATGAGTATTGAAAGAGGGACGAAGTTGGTTCTAATCCCGTAAGAGGGAGTGATTGATTAGTATTGTTAAACAATCAGGCGGCGTTGCCGCCTGATGTTGGATTACTTATTGCGTTCGATTTCAGCAATTTCTTCGAGGATTTCATCCGGATTGGTACCTGGTGCAGGGGCTTCGTTTACCCAGGCGGAGAACAGACGCCAGGAAACGGCCAGTACTACTGGACCGATAAACAGACCAATCATGCCGAAGGCAATCAATCCGCCGATGACTCCGGAGAGAATCAGGAGCAGTGGCAAATCGGCACCCATGCGAATCAGCATCGGTCGAATCACGTTATCCAGTGTTCCGACCACGCCGCTCCACACCAGCAGCACGGTGCCCCAGGTTGAATCCCCCGTCCAGTATAGCCAGATAATGGCCGGAATCAGTACCGGTAGCGGCCCCAGTTGCACCAGACATGACAGGATCATCAATACCGCCAGCAGTGTGGCATACGGCACACCGGTTACCGCCAGACCAATACCCCCGAGCACTGCCTGTACCAGAGCGGTGACCACAACGCCTAATGCGACGGCGCGAATGGCTTGTGCTGCCAGCAGAATGGCAGCATCTCCACGTTTTGAGGCAAGACGGCAGGCGAAGTGACGAATACCTAATGCGACTTGTTCACCGCGCCAGTACAACAGGGCACTGAACAGCAGCATCAGGCCACAGTGCATCATAAAGCGGCCGATATGCGCGGCCTGACCGACGAACCAGGTGGTGGTGGTGCCGATATAAGGACGAACCTTGGCCATAATCGCCGAACCGCCCATATCCAGTAAGCTGTGCCATGCGCCATACATTTTGGCACCCACCAGTGGAATGCTGTTCAACCATGCCAGATCCGGTAGTGTCATATCACCTGCGGTTACGGCATGGATCAGCGGCCCACTGCCATCGACGATGCTGTTAACCAGCAGCGCGATGGGGATGATGAACAACAGCACCAGCAACAGCGTCATCACCAGTACGGCAAGTGAACGGCGTCCCCAGAGCAATTTTTGTAAGCGTAGCAGGATAGGCCAGGTTGCAATGACAATCGTGCCTGCCCAGGCAAAACCGAGGATAAAGGGCTGAACAATCCAGAGACAGGCCACAATCAGGATGGCTAAAAACAGCACCGATAGCAGCACTTGTGCAATATCCCTGGGCTGACGGAAATTTACCATAAATACTTTTCACCTTTGTCTTTGCGCCAGAACGTTGACGCGACGTGAATACTTAAATCACACCCTGTAATGATGAGCAATTTCAGCGGTTTTGAACAGGCGGATTCTGCCTGTAAATCTGCTGAGCGTATTAGAAAAAAATGTGATACAACAAACAAAGCAACACGCAAACGATTAAATTCACAACACAGACCGCAGGAAAGGGTCACTATAATGATTCCACAAATTTCTCAGGCACCAGGTGTCGTTCAACTGGTGCTCAACTTTTTGCAGGCGCTGGAGCAG
Source organism: Citrobacter sp. KTE30 (assembly GCF_000398825.1). Classification (NCBI taxonomy): domain Bacteria; kingdom Pseudomonadati; phylum Pseudomonadota; class Gammaproteobacteria; order Enterobacterales; family Enterobacteriaceae; genus Citrobacter; species Citrobacter sp. KTE30. The sequence goes on from NZ_KB976055.1 coordinate 1,927,534, forward strand.
CAAGGATTTACGGGCGATACGGCAACGAGCTATGCCGATCGTCTGACAATGTCGACGGATAACAGTATTTATCAGCTGCTACCTGATGCTGTCGTTTTCCCTCGTTCAACCGCAGATGTGGCGCTAATCGCCCGTCTGGCGGCAGAACCGCTTTTCTCGTCGTTGATTTTTACCCCGCGCGGCGGCGGCACCGGGACCAACGGTCAGGCGCTGAACCAGGGCATTATTGTTGATATGTCCCGCTATATGAGCCGCATTATTGAAATCAACCCGCAAGAAGGTTGGGTGCGGGTAGAAGCCGGGGTGATAAAAGATCAGCTCAACCAGTTTCTGAAGCCTTACGGCTATTTCTTTGCCCCGGAATTATCCACCAGTAACCGGGCAACGCTCGGCGGGATGATCAACACCGATGCGTCCGGGCAAGGATCGTTGGTTTACGGTAAAACTTCCGATCATGTGTTGGGCATCCGTGCGGTGCTGATGGGCGGCGATATTCTTGATACTCAGCCAATGCCGATCGAGCTTGCCGAAATGCTGGGGAAAAGCAATACCACCATTGGCCGCATCTATAAGACCGTTTATGAACGTTGTCGTGATAACCGACAGCTGATCATGGATAAATTCCCGAAACTTAATCGCTTCCTGACCGGGTACGATCTACGGCACGTCTTTAACGATGAGATGACCGAATTTGATTTAACCCGCATTCTCACCGGCTCTGAAGGTACGCTGGCGTTTATCACCGAAGCCCGTCTGGATATCACGCCGCTGCCAAAAGTCAGACAACTGGTTAACGTCAAGTACGACTCTTTCGACTCGGCGTTGCGTAATGCGCCGGTGATGGTGGAAGCACGCGCATTGTCGGTAGAAACTGTTGACTCCAAAGTACTCAATCTGGCGCGGGAAGATATCGTCTGGCACTCGGTAAGTGAATTGATTACCGATGTACCTGATAAAGAGATGCTGGGTCTGAACATTGTAGAGTTTGCCGGTGACGACGAAGTATTGATTAATTCGCAGGTCAGCGCACTGTGTGAACGTCTGGATGGCTTAATCGCTCGTCAGGAAGCGGGTGTCATTGGCTGGCAGCTGTGTACCGAACTGGCGGGAGTCGAACGAATTTACGCCATGCGCAAAAAGGCAGTCGGTCTGCTGGGCAATGCAAAAGGTTCCGCGAAGCCAATTCCGTTCGCCGAGGATACCTGCGTTCCGCCGGAGCATCTGGCGGACTATATTGCCGAGTTCCGCGCGCTACTCGACAGCCACGCCCTGAGTTACGGCATGTTTGGTCACGTAGACGCAGGCGTGCTGCATGTCAGACCGGCGTTGGATATGTGTGACCCGCAGCAGGAAGTGCTGATGAAACGCATTTCTGATGATGTTGTGGCGCTGACGGCGAAATATGGCGGTTTGCTGTGGGGCGAGCATGGGAAAGGTTTTCGTGCAGAATATAGCCCGGCGTTCTTCGGCGAGGAGCTGTATCGCGAACTGCGCAAAGTGAAATCGGTGTTTGATCCGCAAAACCGGCTGAATCCTGGGAAAATCTGTCCACCGGAAGACGTAGATGCGCCGATGATGAAAGTGGACGCGGTGAAACGCGGAACGTATGACCGTCAGATCCCTCTGGCCGTACGCCAGGAGTGGCGCGGGGCAATGGAGTGTAACGGCAACGGGTTATGCTTTAACTTCGATGCGAAAAGCCCTATGTGTCCGTCGATGAAAATCAGCCTCAACCGTATTCATTCGCCAAAAGGGCGAGCCACGTTAGTGCGTGAATGGCTGCGTTTGTTAGCGGATCGCGGGATTGACCCAATACAGCTGGAAAAAGAGCTACCGGAAAAACGCGCCAGTTTACGTTCGCTGATTGCCCGTACCCGCAACAGCTGGCATGCGCGCAAGGGTGAATACGATTTCTCACACGAAGTAAAAGAGGCGATGTCAGGTTGCCTGGCGTGTAAAGCCTGTTCCACCCAGTGTCCAATTAAAATTGATGTACCGGAGTTCCGTTCGCGCTTCCTCCAGCTGTACCACACGCGTTATCTGCGCCCGTTGCGCGATCACATGGTGGCGACCGTTGAGAGCTATGCGCCGTTAATGGCACGAGCGCCCAAAACGTTTAACTTCTTCATCAACCAGCCGCTGGTGCGAAACCTGGCTAAAAAGCACATTGGAATGGTTGATTTACCTCTGTTGTCTGCACCGTCGCTGCAACGCCAACTGGTGGGGCATCGCTCCGCCAATATGACGTTGGAACAGCTCGAATTACTCAGCCTTGAGCAAAAAGCCCGTACGGTGCTGGTGGTGCAGGACCCTTTCACCAGCTATTACGATGCGCAGGTGGTTGCTGACTTTATACGTCTGGTAGAGAAGCTGGGCATGCAGCCGGTACTGCTGCCGTTTTCGCCAAACGGCAAGGCGCAGCACATTAAAGGCTTCTTAAACCGTTTTGCCAAAACGGCGAAAAAGACATCCGAGTTTCTTAACCGGGTAGCGAAGCTGAATATTCCGATGGTGGGTGTTGATCCGGCGCTGGTGCTTTGTTATCGCGATGAATACAAGATGGTGCTGGGTGAACAACGGGGGGATTTCCATGTGTTGCTAGCCAACGAATGGTTATCGAAAGCTGTGGAAGCACAGCAGCCAGTCGCTGTTGGCGGTGAACCGTGGTATTTCTTTGGTCACTGTACCGAAGTGACGGCCTTGCCGGGCGCGCCTGCACAGTGGGCGGCTATTTTTGCTCGCTTTGGCGCAAAGCTGGAGAACGTCAGCGTGGGATGCTGTGGTATGGCTGGCACCTACGGCCACGAAGTGAAGAATCACCAAAACTCATTGGGGATCTATGAGTTATCATGGCACCAGGCAATGCAACGATTGCCACGTAACCGTTGTCTGGCTACCGGGTACTCCTGTCGCAGTCAGGTTAAACGCGTTGAAGGTACGGGCGTTCGCCACCCATTACAGGCACTGCTGGAGATTATAGGATGATCTGGAAACGTGAAGTCACACTCGAGGCGCTCAATGCCATGGGTGAAGGAAATATGGTTGGGCTGCTCGATATTCGTTTTGTGCACATTGGTGACGATACGCTGGAAGCTACAATGCCGGTGGACCATCGCACCAAACAACCCTTTGGGTTGCTGCACGGCGGCGCATCCGTGGTGCTGGCGGAAAGTATTGGTTCAGTAGCGGGATACCTGTGTACTCAGGGTGAGCAGAAAGTGGTGGGCCTGGAGATCAACGCCAACCATATCCGTTCTGCGCGGGAAGGGCACGTCAGGGGCGTATGTCGCGCGTTACATACCGGCTCTCGTCACCAGGTTTGGCAAATAGAGATCTTCGATGAGCAGGGACGATTGTGCTGTACTTCGCGTCTGACGACCGCAATTTTGTGATGCATATTGCTTTTGGTCATTATCTGCACAGGGAATGGTGCTATACTGTGCAGGTTTTGAACACAAGCGAGGATGATATGTCTACCCAATTAGACCCTGCCCAACTGGCAATAGAATTTTTACGTCGTGATAAAACCGATCTTTCACCGGCTCAGTACCTGAAAAGGCTAAAACAGCTTGAGCTGGAGTTTGCAGATCTGTTGGCGCTCTCTTCAACTGAACTGAAAGAAGAGATCTATTTTGCCTGGCGCATGGGCGTTCATTGATTCCGGTATGCTTATCGTAACGAAACCCCGACACGTGTTCGGGGTTATTTTGGCCTTAAATCTTCATTACCACTTCATCTCACCACTGTTAACCTTCGCACTTAGTTCCAGCGAGCTTGCGTCTGCCAGACCTGGCCATGCTGCCGTCATGGTTTTAATCACATAATCCGATCCTTTCTTCGCCCCTAACGCCTGCTCAAACGACTGCAAATAGTCCTGGGTGAAGCGAATAGCTTTATCGCCGGTTGGGCGTTCGCCAATGTAATGACCCGGGACCACTTGAGTGGGCTGTAAGCTCTGCATTTCGCTCAGTACGTTACGCCATGTACTACGCTGTTCTTCAGATTGTGTATCCGCCGTCCAGACGTGAATACCTGAAGCCACGCCTGTGCCGCCAATAATGGCCCGATTCGCCGGGATCCAGATATACGCTGCATAATCGTTGGAGTGACGCAGTTCCAGCGGTTCACCATCAACCGTGAACTGCGTTTGCGTCGTCGCCTGCGGAACGGTGAGCGATGTTGGCGCGCCGTCCTTCATTTGCGGGCCCCAGAATTGCAGTTTGGCCTCTTTGGTGGCGCGGATATGGTCTACCACCTGCGGTGTTGCCAGAACTTTTACCTGTGGGAAAGCGTTGACGATAGGTTGCAGACCGAAATAGAAATCCGGATCGCCGGAAGTGATCACGATAGCCTTCAGCGTTTTACCGCTGGCGCGAATCATCTGCACCAGCTGTTCGCCATCTTTGGTGCTGAACTGGGCGTCAAACAAAATCGCCTCTTTGGGGCCAGACACCAGCGTCGAAGAGACCGGGAAAATACCCTTCTCCTGCGGATTATAGACGTTCAGCTGTAGCGGTGCGGCGAAAGCTGAAGACGCAAACAGAGGTAACAGCAGGGCCAGAGATTTAACTTTCATACCAGGTAACCTTATGCAGGGAATTGACTTTTGATAGTTCCCGTATTTTAAGCATATTCGTATCTGTTAGAATTCCCTCATTAGGACATGCTGAGTTTCATAAAACGATCGGATGGGATGCAATGGACAGAGTGATGGCGGCAATGGTATTTAATCATATCTGTGATTTGGGCAGTCTGAGCGCCGCTGCACGTGCATTGGGGCTTTCCCGCCCGATGGTCAGTCGTTACCTCGACGAGATGGAGAAATGGGCAGGCGCAAGGCTTATTCATCGCTCATCGCGTCGCTTAACGATCACGCCAGCGGGTGAAGAGGCATTACTGAAAACGCGTTCTCTGGCGCAACTTTCGCTGGATATTGGTGCCGCCAGTGGCGCGCAAATTCCCTCAGGCACGCTACGTGTGGCCTGCGCCCATTTTACCGCCATGCATATTCTTGCTCCGGTTCTGCCGGCGTTTATGGAGCAATATCCGCAATTACGTATTGAGGTGGAGATCAATAATCAACCGGTAAGCCTTGTGGGGGAACGCATCGATGTGGCGATCCGCATAACGGATAATCCCGAGCCAGGAACCATCGCCCGTCGGTTGGGCGACTGTAAATCGGTACTTTGCGCGTCCGCAGATTATCTGCATCAACATGGCACGCCTGAGACAGTCGACGATCTCACTCGGCACAATTGCCTGTACTACAGCGGTTTTGCCGGACAATCCTGGCACTTTTTGGATGCCCAGGGGCAGTCTGTCTCCGTTGCAATCAAAGGGAATTTGAGTGCAGGGATCTCTTCGCTGCTCTGCGAGTCGGCGGTGGCAGGAATGGGAATCGCGTTGGTGCCAGAACTGGAAGCGCAGGAGGGGCTGGCGCAGGGAGCGTTAATTCGATTACTGCCAGAACTTCAACCTAAATGCTTACCAATTTATGGCTTATACCTTTCTCGGGAGCATCAGCCTGCGGGGCTACGTTTGCTGCTGGATGCGCTTAGTGGGGCGGCGCAATGCTAAAAAGGTAGCTAAACGTGCTCACAAAATAGTCAAACCGCAAGTTGTGTTAAAAAAAACTTAACGGTGTATGAGATTATTCTTATCGCCCCTTCAAGAGCTAAGCCATCGTGAGTGCCGGAGATAAGCGCCGGATGGGGCCGGAACCCTTAAGCCTGCCAGCAAGCAGACTTAAGGGTTTTTTGTCATTAGCATATTATTTGAATAGTTGTTTTCCCTGTTTTTATCCCTACCTATCCCTTAAATAGACATTATCTATACATCTTTTAATCTTTGACCTGCCTGAACGATTAGATTTCTATAATCCATTATTAATCAATGCATTGAACAAATAATTCCATTCCTGTAAACCCTCGCTGCAGGGTCTATGCTTAGTAAAAGTAGTCAAAAAGGGCGGTTAACCCGAATGCCCCTGCTGTTGAGGGGTTGAAGTGATAATCATTATCACTAACATGTTGTTATAGCTTAAAAGCTAGTGACTCGAGGTAACCCTATGGAATTGCATTCAGGAACATTTAACCCGGACGATTTTGCCTGGCGTGGACTGACGTTAACACCTGCGGCTGCGGCGCATATCCGTGAACTGGTGGTAAAGCAACCCGACATGTTGGGCGTACGCCTGGGCGTGAAGCAAACGGGATGCGCGGGATTTGGCTACGTGCTGGATACCGTGCGCGAGGCCCAAAAAGACGATCTCCTGTTTGAAACGGATGGCGCCAGACTGTATGTGCCTTTACAGGCGATGCCGTTCATCGACGGCACAGAAGTCGATTTCGTTCGCGAAGGATTAAATCAGTTATTTAAATTTCATAACCCGAAAGCCCAGAACGAATGCGGCTGTGGCGAAAGTTTTGGGGTATAGGCGGTACTATGTCTCGTAATACTGAAGCAACTGACGATGTCAACACCTGGGCTGGCGGGCACCTTAATTACAAAGAGGGCTTCTTCACCCAACTGCAAACCGATGAGTTGGCGAAAGGGATCAACGAAGAGGTCGTGCGCGCGATTTCGGCAAAACGTAATGAACCCGACTGGATGCTGGAATTCCGCCTGAATGCCTTTCGGGCATGGCTGACCATGGAAGAGCCGCACTGGCTAAAAGCGCACTACGACAAGCTGAATTATCAGGAGTACAGCTATTATTCCGCACCGTCCTGCGGTAACTGCGATGAAACCTGCGCATCTGAGCCGGGAGCCGTGCAGCAAACAGGGGCGAATGCGTTTTTAAGCAAAGAGGTTGAGGATGCCTTTGAACAGCTTGGCGTACCGGTCCGTGAAGGCAAAGAGGTGGCGGTTGATGCTATTTTTGACTCGGTATCGGTGGCGACCACCTATCGCGACAAACTGGCGGAACAGGGCATTATTTTCTGTTCGTTCGGTGAGGCGATTCACGATCATCCTGAGCTGGTAAAACAATATCTGGGCACCGTGGTTCCAGGTAATGACAACTTCTTTGCCGCGCTGAATGCAGCGGTGGCATCTGACGGTACGTTTATTTATGTACCGAAAGGCGTGCGTTGCCCCATGGAACTGTCGACCTATTTCCGTATCAATGCGGAAAAAACCGGGCAGTTTGAACGCACTATTCTGGTCGCGGATGAGGGCAGCTACGTCAGCTATATCGAAGGCTGTTCGGCTCCGGTGCGCGACAGCTACCAGCTGCATGCCGCGGTGGTAGAAGTCATCATCCACAAAGATGCCGAAGTGAAATACTCGACGGTGCAAAACTGGTTCCCCGGGGATGGTAACACCGGCGGCATTTTGAACTTCGTCACCAAGCGCGCTCTGTGCGAAGGTGAAAACAGCAAAATGTCGTGGACGCAGTCGGAAACCGGCTCGGCCATTACCTGGAAATACCCAAGCTGCATTTTGCGTGGCGACAACTCTATCGGCGAATTCTACTCCGTGGCCCTGACAAGTGGTCATCAGCAGGCCGATACAGGCACCAAGATGATCCACATCGGTAAAAACACCAAATCGACCATTATCTCGAAAGGGATCTCCGCCGGACACAGCCAGAACAGCTATCGCGGTTTAGTGAAAATCATGCCGACCGCCACCAACGCCCGCAACTATACCCAATGTGACTCGATGCTGATCGGGGCGGATTGCGGAGCGCACACATTCCCATATGTGGAGTGTCGTAACAACAGCGCCCAGCTCGAGCACGAAGCCACGACGTCGCGCATTGGCGAAGATCAGCTGTTTTACTGCCTGCAGCGCGGTATCAGCGAAGAGGATGCCATTTCGATGATCGTGAATGGTTTCTGTAAAGACGTGTTCTCTGAACTGCCGCTGGAATTTGCCGTGGAAGCGCAAAAACTTCTCGCCATAAGTCTTGAACACAGCGTCGGTTAAAATTTAAGGAAAGCACATGTTAAGCATCAAAGATTTACAGGTCAGTGTGGAAGATAAGGCGATCCTGCGTGGGCTGAGTCTTGAAATTCGCCCCGGAGAAGTGCACGCCATTATGGGGCCAAATGGTTCCGGGAAAAGTACGCTTTCCGCCACCCTGGCCGGACGTGATGACTATGAAGTCACCGGCGGGACGGTAGAATTCAACGGTAAGGATTTACTGGAACTGTCACCGGAAGACCGGGCCGGTGAAGGGATCTTCATGGCATTCCAGTATCCGGTGGAAATCCCCGGCGTCAGTAATCAGTTTTTCCTGCAAACGGCACTGAATGCGGTACGCACCTACCGTGGCGAAGAGTCACTGGACAGGTTTGACTTCCAGGATCTGATGGAAGAAAAAATTGCGTTGCTGAAGATGCCGGAAGATTTGCTCACGCGTTCGGTCAACGTTGGTTTCTCCGGCGGTGAGAAAAAGCGTAATGACATTTTGCAAATGGCGGTGCTGGAGCCTCAGTTGTGCATTCTGGATGAGTCGGACTCCGGGCTGGATATCGATGCGCTGAAAATCGTCGCAGACGGCGTGAACTCACTACGCGACGGGCAACGTTCATTCATTATCGTCACCCATTATCAACGCATCCTGGACTATATCAAACCCGATTATGTTCACGTTCTCTACCAGGGGCGAATAGTGAAGTCCGGTGATTTTACGCTGGTCAAACAACTTGAGGAGCAAGGTTATGGCTGGCTTAGCGAACAGCAGTAACGTGCTGCAACAGTGGCACCATCTGTTTGAAACGCAAGGTGAGACGCGCTCGCAACATGCCCAGCAGCATCTGCAGCAGATGCTGCGTCTGGGGCTGCCAACGCGTAAGCATGAGGACTGGAAATACACGCCGCTGGAGGGGTTAACCAATAGCCAGTTTGTCAGTCATGTCACTGAGATAACGTCAGCCCAGTGTGAAGCGTTAGCGCCGGCAATTGATGCCATACGACTGGTATTTGTCGACGGGCAATTCTCTCCAACGCTGAGCGACAGAGCGGAAGGTAGTGGTTTTGACATTACCATTGACGATGCGCGCCAGATGCTGCCAGCGGCTATCCAACCGGAAGTGTTTCTGCACCTGACCGAAAGCCTGTCGCGTAGCGTCACTCACATTCAGGTGAAGCGTAACCAGCGCCCAGCGAAACCGCTGCTGCTGCTGCACATTACCCAGGGGCTGGCGGGCGATGAGGTGAACACGGCGCACTATCGCCACCATCTGGAGCTGGCGGAAGGCGCAGAAGCCACCGTTATTGAACACTATGTCAGCCTCAGCGAGCTTCGCCATTTCACCGGCGCACGTTTAACCATGAATGTCGCGGCGAATGCGCACTTGCGCCACATCAAACTGGCGTTTGAGAACCCACAGAGCCACCATTTCGCGCACAATGACATTCAATTGGGGGCGGATGCCACGGCCGCCAGCCACAGTTTTTTACTCGGTGATGCGGTGCTGCGTCATAACACCAGCACCCAGCTTAACGGCGAAAACACCACGCTTCGGCTCAACAGCCTGGCAATGCCGGTGAAAAATGAAGTCTGCGACACCCGCACCTGGCTTGAGCATAACAAAGGATATTGCAACAGCCGCCAGCTGCATAAAACGATCGTCAGCGATAAGGGGCGGGCGGTATTCAATGGCCTGATCAACGTCGCTCAGCACGCTATTAAAACTGATGGCCAGATGACCAACAATAATTTGCTGCTCGGTAAACTGGCGGAAGTGGATACCAAGCCGCAGCTTGAAATCTATGCCGACGACGTGAAATGCAGTCACGGGGCGACGGTAGGGCGGATCGACGACGAGCAGATGTTCTATTTGCGTTCGCGCGGGATCGGCCAGCAAGATGCCCAACAAATGATTCTCTATGCGTTTGCCGCTGAGCTAACGGAAGCCCTGGGCGAGGAAACGCTGAAACAACAGGTACTGGCACGGATCGCCCAACGCTTGCCGGGAGGCGTAGCATGACATTTCCCATTGAAAAAGTGCGGGCCGATTTTCCGGTTCTGACGCGTGAAGTGAATGGTTTACCGTTGGCGTATCTGGACAGCGCCGCGAGCGCGCAAAAGCCGAACCAGGTGATTGATGCCGAAGCCGAGTTCTACCGTCACGGCTATGCGGCGGTCCACCGCGGTATCCATACGCTGAGCGCTCAGGCTACGGAAAAAATGGAGAATGTGCGCAAGCTCGCTTCGCTATTTATTAACGCCCGCACCGCCGAAGAGATGGTGTTTGTTCGCGGTACGACGGAGGGCATCAACCTGGTGGCGAACAGCTGGGGCAGCAGCAATGTGCGGGCGGGCGATAACATTATCATCAGCGAAATGGAGCACCATGCCAATATTGTGCCCTGGCAGATGCTGTGTGCCCGCGTAGGTGCAGAACTGCGCGTTATCCCGCTCAATGACGATGGTACGTTGCAGCTGGAAACGCTGCCGACGCTGTTTGACGATCGCACGAAGCTGCTGGCGATTACCCACGTATCTAACGTGCTGGGCACGGAAAACCCGTTGGGTGAGATGATCGCGCTGGCGCATCAATACGGCGCGAAAGTGCTGGTAGATGGTGCGCAGGCGGTGATGCATCATCAGGTGGATGTGCAGGCGCTGGATTGCGATTTTTATGTTTTCTCCGGGCATAAACTTTACGGTCCAACCGGTATTGGCGTTCTGTATGCCAGAGAGTCGCTGCTGCAGGAGATGCCGCCGTGGGAAGGCGGTGGTTCAATGATTGCGACGGTGAGTTTGAGTCAGGGAACGACGTGGGCCAAAGCGCCCTGGCGGTTTGAAGCCGGAACGCCAAACACCGGGGGCATTATCGGACTCGGCGCGGCTATTGAATATGTTTCAGCGCTGGGGCTGACTGAAATCAGCGAATATGAACAGTTCATGATGCGCTATGCGTTGGAACAGCTGGCGGATGTGCCAGATTTAACAATCTACGGACCGGAAAACCGTCTGGGTGTGATTGCGTTTAACCTCGGCAAGCATCACGCCTATGACGTCGGGAGTTTTCTTGATAACTATGGCATCGCCGTGCGGACGGGGCATCACTGCGCAATGCCGCTGATGGCCTATTATAACGTTCCCGCGATGTGCCGGGCGTCGATTGCAATGTATAACACCCATGAAGAAGTGGATCGCCTGGTAACGGGCCTCAAGCGTATTCACCATTTACTGGGCTAACAGGGAGGCGTTATGGCTGCGCTACCGGATAAAGAAAAGTTGTTGCGTAATTTTCTGCGTTGCGCTAATTGGGAAGAGAAATACCTGTACATTATTGAACTGGGTCAGCGTTTGCCGGAACTAAACGATGACTTACGCTGCCCGGAAAATAGCATTCAGGGATGCCAAAGCCAGGTATGGATTGTTATGCGTCAGAATGGCGAAGGGATTATTGAATTACAGGGCGACAGTGATGCGGCAATTGTGAAAGGGCTTATTGCCGTGGTATTCATTTTGTATGATCGCATGACGGCTCAGGATATTGTGAATTTTGATGTGCGCCCGTGGTTTGAAAAAATGGCGCTCGCACAGCATCTCACACCGTCTCGTTCACAAGGGCTGGAGGCGATGATTCGGGCTATTCGCGCCAAAGCCGCAACTCTTAGCTAAACTGATAAAACACGTCAACTTTCAGACCGACTTGAAAGCGTTCGTGTAAGGCAACGCAGTGACTCGTAGGCCGGATCGGGCGCTCGCCGCCGTCCGGCAAGAACGCCAGGGGGGTGAGTGAGTATGAAACGCGCGTCTGTTATTACGTTAATGCTAATCGGCGCCTACAGCGCTATTCAGGCCGCATGGGCGGTCGATTATCCTTTGCCCCAGGCGAACAGCCGCCTTGTTGGGCAAAACCAAACCTACACCGTGCAGGAAGGCGATAAAAACCTACAGGCGATAGCCCGTAAGTTTGATACCGCTGCAATGCTGATCCTTGAAGCCAACAATACTATTGCCCCCGTACCTAAACCCGGAACGCTGATCACTATTCCCTCACAATTACTGCTACCGGATGCACCACGCGAAGGCATTATTGTGAATCTGGCGGAACTGCGTCTGTATTACTTCCCGCCGGGAGAGAATATTGTTCAGGTATTCCCGATTGGTATCGGTTTGCAGGGGCTGGAAACGCCGGTAATGGAAACCCGGGTTGGGCAGAAAATCCCGAATCCAACCTGGACCCCTACACCAGGCATCCGTAAACGCTCTCTGGAGCGTGGCATCACATTACCGCCTGTTGTACCTGCCGGACCAAATAACCCGTTAGGACGCTTTGCACTGCGTCTGGCGCATGGAAACGGTGAATATCTGATCCATGGCACCAGCGCACCGGACAGCGTGGGCCTGCGAGTGAGTTCTGGGTGTATTCGCATGAACGCGCCGGATATCAAAGCGTTGTTTGCTCAGGTCCGCACAGGCACGCCGGTCAGGGTAATTAATGAGCCGATAAAATATTCGATAGAGCCGAACGGTATGAGGTATGTCGAAGTGCATCGACCGCTGTCGCCTGAAGAGGAACAAAACGTCCAGACCATGCCGTATGTGTTACCAGCCGGCTTTACCCAGTTTAAAGACAATAAAGCGGTGGATAACAGTCTGGTGGAAAGGGCGTTGTATCGTCGTGCAGGTTATCCGGTCACCGTCACTGCCGGGCAAGCATCGGTCGCGAGCAATGGGCCAGAAGTGAAGTCTGCGCAAAATGGTGTGCCGGGAGAAGATGCTGAGGTGCGCGCTACGCAATAACAGGGAAGGGGAATTCAGAGCAAAAAAATGGCGCACAATGTGCGCCATTTTTATTACACAGATACTATTACTTGCGGTATTTAGTAGCTGCGTTGTCCAGACGCTGGTTAGCGCGAGCTGCGTCATCTTTAGCAGCCTGAACGTCGGAACGCATTGCGTTCACGTCGTTGCTCAGCTGGTCAACTTTAGCGTTCAGAGTCTGAACGTCAGAAGACAGCTGATCGATTTTAGCGTTGCTGGAACAGCCTGCCAGCAAAGTAGAGCCCAGAATAACTGCACCTAAAACCAGTTTGTTAATACGGTTCATAAGAATATCCTTATATTTTGTGTGGGTATATATGCAAAAAAATGGCACACAACGTGTGCCATTTCTATTACACAGATACTATTACTTGCGGTATTTAGTAGCTGCGTTGTCCAGACGCTGGTTAGCGCGAGCTGCGTCATCTTTAGCAGCCTGAACGTCGGAACGCATTGCGTTCACGTCGTTGCTCAGCTGGTCAACTTTAGCGTTCAGAGTCTGAACGTCAGAAGACAGCTGATCGATTTTAGCGTTGCTGGAGCAACCTGCCAGCAGAGTAGAACCCAGGATTACCGCGCCCAGTACCAGTTTAGTACGATTCATTATTAATACCCTCTAGATTGAGTTAATCTCCATGTAGCGTTACAAGTATTACACAAAGTTTTTTATGTTGAGAATATTTTTTTGATGGGAATGCACTTATTTTTGATCGTTCGCTCAAAGAAGCATCGAATTGTGCAAAAACGGCTAAAAAACCGAGTGAAAACAGAAAGCTTCCATCGGATTCATCTTAGATAATCACGGATTAGATAGTGAAATCCGATTTGATTTTTTATTAATTGTGGCTATCGATTAAATAAAAAAAGCGCCACCAGGGCGCTTTTTTAAGCAAATTAATTCGCGATGGAATTATTACAGCACGTGAACGGATGCAGTGTTGGTGGTGCCGCTCGGAACCAGTGCACCAGAAACCATAACCACAACGTCACCTTTCTGAGCCAGACCGCTTTCCAGAGCGACTTCTTTACCCAGGCGATAGAAATCATCGGTAGAGCTGATTTCTTTAACCACCTGTGCAACAACGCCTTTGCTCAGCACCAGCTGACGCGCGGTAGTTTCGTTGGTGGTCAGCGCCAGAATGGTGGCATCCGGGAAGTATTTACGTACTGCGCGAGCAGATTTACCACCCTGGGTTGCGACGACGATCAGCGGAGCATCCAGTTTTTCTGCAGTTTCAACCGCGCCACGGCAAACGGCTTCGGTGATGCGCAGTTTGCGGCTGTCGTTGTTGAAGTCCAGACGGCTGGTCATCACACGGTCAGTACGCTCACAGATGGTCGCCATGATGGTAACGGCTTCCAGCGGGTATTTACCTTTTGCTGATTCGCCAGACAGCATTACTGCGTCGGTACCGTCGAGGATGGCGTTCGCTACGTCACCGGCTTCTGCACGGGTCGGACGCGGGTTTTTGATCATGGAGTCCAGCATCTGGGTCGCAGTGATAACGACTTTACGTGCACGGATACATTTTTCGATGATCATCTTCTGCGCGAAGATAACTTCTTCAACCGGGATCTCAACGCCCATATCGCCACGCGCAACCATGATGCCGTCAGACGCTTCGAGGATTTCGTCGAAGTTGTTCAGGCCTTCCTGGTTTTCGATTTTGGAGATGATCTGGATGTTTTCGCCGCCGTGCGCTTTCAGGTGCTCACGGATTTCAACGACGTCAGAACGTTTACGGATAAAGGACGCTGCAACGAAGTCAACGCCTTGCTCGCAACCGAAGATAAGGTCTTGTTTGTCTTTTTCAGCCAGTGCAGGCAGTGCGATGGAAACGCCCGGCAGGTTAACACCTTTGTTTTCGCCCAGGTCGCCGTTGTTCAGCACTTTACAGATAACTTTGTTACCTTCGATGGCGGTAACTTCCATGCCGATCAGACCATCGTCAACCAAAACGGTGTTGCCGACGGACAGATCTTTCGTGAAGCCTTCATAAGTAACAGCAACGATTTCGTTGTTACCTACGACAGATTTGTCGGTGGTGAAGGTGAAGGTCTGGCCCGCTTTCAGGGAAACGTCGTTACCGCCTTCCAGTTTGATGGTACGGATTTCCGGACCTTTGGTGTCGAGCAGGATTGCTGCTTTCTTGCCGGTTTTGCTCATGACGTTGCGCAAATTCTTGATGCGCTGACCGTGTTCTGCATAGTCGCCGTGAGAGAAGTTCAGACGCATGACGTTCATGCCCGCGTCCAGCATTTTGGTTAACATCTCTTCAGATTCGGTTTTCGGACCGATGGTGCAAACAATTTTCGTCTTTTTCATGACAGTCTTAGTCTTTAAGTTGAGAAGGATATGGAAATCTGGCTCCCGCCGCGCACGGACGGGAAGCTAAACCTGAGTTACGAAAGTTGTGATGCCTCGCTCTAAGGATAGGTGACATCGAAAGAGCGTGCAGAGGAATGTGTGCTTGTGTTTCAGCCCAACGGGATGGTGAGTTTTGTAGTCGTTGAGTTTTACAGGTCAATGTGCTGAAACCATTCAAGAGACAATTGGCGCGCATTATACGCTGAAAATTATCAAAAAGGAAAATGGAAACAGCGTTTCAAAACACTTCTGTGCAGTTTTACAAAGAATCAGCATTAAATTGTTTCGGGTTGGTTAACAAAACACCGCCCAACTTCAGACGGTGTTGCGCAACAAGAAAAAAATAACGTGTTGCAAACTCAGGATTCAGCCTTAGTCGAGCAGCTTTCGCCCCTCAAGATCGATATGGATGTCCTGCTTATGCGCTTTCCGATACCACAAAACCGCCAGACCGATTACAGACCAGATAACCCCGAGCGTCAGCGCGTGAATGTTCATATTCAGACAGACATAACCAATGACGACCATCCCCAGCACAGGAGAAATCACATGAGGGACAAAACGACGATGCTGTTTCATCTTTACGTTGTAGAGCACGAAGACACTCAGGTTCACCATAAAGAATGCGAAAAGCGCACCGAAGTTGACAAGGGTGGATATGGATTCAATTTTCCCGGAAAACAAGTAACTAAGGAATAGTGTCACAGCCCCGGTGAACAGAATTGCATAGTCAGGTGTTTTTCTTTTACTGTGCACATGCGCCAGAAATGTGGGTAACATTTTATCTCGCCCCATAGAGAACAGGACGCGCGATACGGCGGTTTGCGCCGTAATGATATTCCCGACTGCGCAAACGAACGCTACGATGATAGAAAATGCAACTTTAAGCCAGATGCCGCCAACATCGCCTGCAATCGTGAAAAAAGCCTCGTTAGTTTCTGTACCTTCCGCAAAACTGTCGATTTTACCCGTAGCGAATGCGGCAAAGGTCACCACAATAATAAACAGCACGGTGGCCAGGATAAGGGCGAGAAGGGTTGCCTTACTGACTGCTTTCCCGCCGCCTTCGCTTTCTTCACTTAGGGTACTAATGGCATCAAATCCGAGGAAATTGAGCGCCGCAACAGAGATCGCGGTAGCAATTAAGCCAGGGGTAAACCACTGAGAATCAAAAAAAGGTTTGAAAGAAAATGACACGTGGCTGCTATCAAGCATCAGCAGTCGCAAAATCAGCACCACAAAAATGGCCAGAATACCGAGTTGAATAAAGACCAGCAGTTTGTCGAATTTAGCCGTTTGTTGTATTCCCAAATAATTTATGCCCGTTCCGATAGCCACATAAATTAACGGCCATACCCAAATCGGTATTTGCGGAAGTATTGCATGAACAGCAACACCGCCCAGGACGGCAACCAGCGTAGGGAATAACAGATAATCCAGCAACAAAATCCATCCGGTGAGAAAACCCACAGCGGGGTTGATGCACACGCCTGCATAGGTATAAGCCGACCCGGAGGATGAGATGTGCTTTGATAATGTTGAATAGCTGTGGGCGGTAAAAAACATCGCGATAGCGCCAATAATATACACGAGCGCGACCATGCCATGAGATAAATTATATACGACGCCATAGAGAGAAACCGGCGCGATCGGCACCATAAATACCAGCCCGTACAGCACCAAATCTGTGAGAGATAACTTTTTTATTTTACTCATAGTAAACACCTCAATTCGTGTTAATCAAGGCCTCGTAAAAACTCACGGACAGCAGTGAGGCAAGGCTCGGTATTTTCTTCATGTGGGTTATGGCTGCTGTCAGGAATCGTGACACCCCGACAGTGGGTTATATGGGTAATAAGCGGTTGAACGACCTGTGATGTCGCCTGATCATACTCACCATGAAGGACTAATCCTGGGCATCGAATCTTGTGCAATGAACGGGTGATGTCCCACTGCGCCAGCAAGCCATTCACCGCAAGTTCATTCGCGCCCCATAGCACATGGTAGGCGGTGGGATCGGCGGCAAATTGCGCATCAGAACGCTGAATATGCAGCGGTTCTTGCGCCAGGGAATAAACATGTTTTTTGTAGTAGGCAATAAGTTGTTCAGGCGGATGCTGATAGATTTTTGCCTGCATAATGGCATCGTCTGACATTGCATCAGCGCCAGTCGTGAGTTCTTTAAACAATCGCAGTACTTCGCTTTGCCAAAGTGGGATGCTGGCGGGAGCGCTGGCATATATCACACCACTCAACCCTTCCGGTTGCGTGCAGGCGTGCTCTGCTGCCAGCATACCTCCCCAGGAATGTCCGAGTAATGAATATCGCTGACCAATATTCAGATGACTGATTAATTGGCGAAGTTGCTGAAGATAACGTTCTATTGTCCAGAATGAGGCATCCGCCAGCGGAAAATGCGTCGAACGACCACAACCATATTGATCGTAAAATATCACCATGCGTCCATCATCAGACAGCTCATGATAATTTAATAGATAATCAAAACCGCCTGCTGGACCGCCGTGTAAGATAATTAATGGCATTAATTGAGATGCCGGGTCGCCATAAATACGATAGCTGGTTAATATGCTATCGCAAAACATTTCACCATATTTGTAGTGACTTTGCATATTTTTAACCGATACGGAGGGAAAAGGGCAGGTGATTCAATAATCACCTGCAGATTGGCGTTTATTTTTTAATTGCTTGCAGAACGTTACACCAGAATGACTTGTAATGTTCCCATTGCATAAATTGCGGACTTCCCCAGTGCGGTGCGCAATCACTGGCAAAACAGCCGACTTTACCTTTATTGTACTCACCGAGAACTAATAGTGGGTCGTCATTTATTTTGACCAACGTGATGCTGTTTACCTTGGCACGCAATTTGTTATAACCGAGCAAGGGGGGCCACTGTGTCAGGTCCTGCGTAATGACATGCTGTTCCTCCGTGTTGATTGGGCAGCATCCTTCCGGAATTTCAACGCGATCATCATGCTCCAGCATTTCGACAGGCAAAACTTCGGCCAGCAGGGTGTTTTTATAATTTGCTTTCGCTTCAATGCCGGTGAAGGAAAGGTATCCGCCAATCATTAACAGACCGCCGCCATTTGAGACATATTCTTTAATCAGCGCTAACGCATTCGGGATGATATTCATCTGATAAAAAGTTTTGTTTTGCAACAAAAAGGTATTGCTGCCTATATCGCTAATCACGATAGCATCGTATATATCAAGTTCCTCTACCGTCTGCGGGAAGCGGGTTTGTACAATATGCGCTGGCATGTAGTCGATAGTGATATTTTGCTGGCGCAGACAGGATAAGAGATAGTCAGCGCCTTCTTCGTATTTACTGGATGTGAAGCTGTCATATCCCTTAGAATGAATCATATGAATATGCCATGACTCACCGATAAATAAAATTTTCATACTGAGATCCTATTATTTGATATTAATAATATCATGCGATTGAGTGCGCATCCGGTGTAGTACCAGCTCATGCTGCGGCATGCTCGATGCGCCTTCTTGTTCAACTGCCAGTGAAGCAAAGGCAGAGGCATACTGAATGGCTGATACAAGGTCTGATTTACGGGCAAGTGAGGCGGCCAGTGCGCCATTAAATGCATCACCCGCGCCCGCAGCATCTTTGACGACGGCACTCCAGGCTGGGATAAACAAAGTACGGTGGCGTTCGCACAGTAATGATCCTTGTGCGCCGAGAGTGATAATGACCTTCTCAACGCCTGATTGAAGAATGATATTCCCTGCTTTTTGAGCATCATCAATATTTAATATTGTAATACCCGATAAAAATGATGCTTCTGTTTCGTTAGGTGTTAAAATATCTATTGAAGGTAATAAACGGCTAACATTTTTGGTATAAGGTGCCGGATTCAAAATAATTGTCTTGTTTGCTAATTTACCCAAGCGAACAAATTCTTCAATAGCATCGATATTAGTCTCCAGCTGCATTAGCAAAACGTTAGCTTCAGATATATGACCCTGCTGTTCATTAATTTCGTGCCTGGTTAGCATCATATTGGCACCAGGATAGATAGCAATGATATTATCACCATCCTGCTCTGAAACATAAATTAATGCACTTCCGGTGGGGGCATCATCAGTCTGATAAGCACAATATGAATTTATACCAGATTGGATAATATGATTGAGGGCAAAAGAGCTAAACTGATCTTTACCTACTTTAAAAATAAAGTGGACGTCGGTGCCAGCATTATTTGCGGCCAATGCCTGATTAGCACCTTTACCTCCTGGATAAAAACCGAACTGGCTTGCGAGGATTGATTCACCGCTTTGCGGAAGCCAGGGGACGGTAGCCGATACATCAATATTAAATGAACCTAATATACAAACTTTTCCCGACATTTTCGTGCCTTCTCTATGTAATCGAAAATCTTTGTTTGCCGGAGTTGAAATTGTGCCGGAGATATCAATTTTATTTTCTGTTATCAACTTGCTTAATGCCTGGCGGTTAACAATACCACCACCGTAACAACGCAAAAGCATTCCTGTTTTCTGAAAATAACAAAGATCTGAACGTATAGTCTCCTGGCTAACATTAAAAAGAACGGCGAGTTTTCTCACGCTGACACTATGATCTTTGATGAGTAAGTTAAGAATAGATGTACGCCTTTCTTCTTTAAACATTAAAGCCTCCGTGTATTTTGCTGAATTGTATTTATAGTAATGTTGCCATGTGGTGAAATGAATCACAGATCATGCTGTAAACCGGAAGCAAAACCAAATTATTGAGAATAATAAAAAGTGGATTACACGTTCTTTATTTTTATATGTTTACAATTAACGCAAGATATCTTGTGAGCACAGTCATGTATTAGTTTTGCAATTTCCTATGTCTCATTTAAAAGATGCTGGCTTGCTCGATTCAGTTATAAATTGAGATGGGTTGAGATAAAAAAAACAGTGAACAAAAATGTCAGGAGTTTTTCCATCATCGTGGCTGGGATAGAACGGATATCTGTTCAGTGTTCGCGACATATATATCTAAATGTTATATCAAATACTTTTTAATTCATTTTAAAAGACAATTCCGCTGATTACACTCGTTTGGACATCCATACTGCTAAACAGCCAAAAGCGATAGCAGAAGAACAATAAGCAGCAGCGGATACCCAAACGACATGATTGTCCTGAAAAATATTTCGAAAGTGTTTACGCCAGGAAGGCTTGCCATCACCGCTGTCGATAACGTCAACCTGACGGTTGAACAGGGACAGATTTACGGCATTATTGGTTACAGCGGGGCAGGTAAAAGCACCTTAATTCGTTTGCTCAATGGGCTGGAAAAACCGACCTCCGGCAGCGTGATGATTAACGGCCACGATATCTCTGCCGCCCGTGGGGAATCGTTACGCCAGGCACGACTGAAAATCAGCATGGTGTTTCAACAC
The DNA here is from genome assembly GCF_000398825.1 of Citrobacter sp. KTE30. Classification (NCBI taxonomy): domain Bacteria; kingdom Pseudomonadati; phylum Pseudomonadota; class Gammaproteobacteria; order Enterobacterales; family Enterobacteriaceae; genus Citrobacter; species Citrobacter sp. KTE30. The sequence goes on from NZ_KB976055.1 coordinate 1,948,070, forward strand.
TTCAATTTGCTGTGGTCACGGACCGTTAGCGAAAATATTGCTTTCTCTATGCAAATCGCTGGAGCGTCCAAAGCGTCAATCAAACAGCGGGTTGCTGAACTGATTACGCTGGTTGGGCTGAGCGGTCGTGAAAATGCGTATCCGTCACAGCTCAGCGGCGGGCAAAAACAGCGTGTAGGAATTGCCCGCGCGCTGGCGAACAATCCGGATGTCCTGCTGTGTGACGAAGCCACCTCGGCGCTGGATCCGCAAACTACCGATCAGATCCTCGATTTACTCCTCGATATTAATCGTCGCTTCAAATTGACCATTGTGCTGATCACTCATGAAATGCACGTGGTACGCAAAATCTGCGATCGCGTGGCGGTAATGGAAAATGGCAAAGTTGTTGAGGAAGGCGACGTACTCAGCGTCTTTACCCATCCACAGCAGCCGATCACCCGACAGTTCGTTCGTCAGGTGAGCCAGTACACCGAGGAAGACGAGTTTAATCCGCAGTTGGCAAGTGAGCTTGGCGGCGTAGTTATCAAGCTTACGTTTACCGGGCAACGCACGCACCGGCCTGTGGTTGGCGAGTTGACCCTGCGCTATGGCCTGCCATTCAACATCTTGCACGGCAAAATGGCGCAAACCGCACACGGTGTGTTTGGTCAACTTTGGGTGCACGTGGTGGCCTCTGAGGAACAATTGAACAATATTTTGGCCGACCTGCGCCAGAGCGACATTGAAGGCGAGGTGATTCAACATGGCTGAAGAACTGTTTCCCCATCTGAAGTGGGAGCAACTGTTAGCGGCAACCCAGGAAACGCTGTATATGACAGCTCTTTCGGGTGCTGCGACCTTTATTCTGGGCATCGCGCTTGGTCTGGCATTGTTCCTGACCGCGCGCGGCGGATTGTTCCCCAACCGAGCGGTATATAGCGCTATTTCGCTGGTGGTGAATATCTTTCGTTCAATCCCATTCATCATTTTGATCGTGCTGCTGATCCCGTTTACCAAAGCGATGGTAGGCACCATTCTCGGCGCCAATGCCGCGTTGCCTGCGCTGATCGTCGGTGCAGCGCCGTTTTATGCACGTCTGGTCGAAATCGCTCTGCGTGAAGTGGATAAAGGCGTTATTGAAGCGACACGTTCGATGGGCGCACGGCTGAGCACGCTTATTTTTCGGGTTTTACTGCCGGAATCCTCTCCTGCTCTGGTGTCCGGGATCACCGTGACGCTAATTGCGCTGGTTAGCTACAGCGCGATGGCAGGGGTAATTGGTGCCGGTGGTTTAGGGAATTTGGCCTATCTGGAAGGATTCCAGCGCAACCACAGCGACGTCACGCTGGTGGCGACGGTGACGATTTTGCTCATTGTCTTCATCATCCAGCTTTGCGGCGATGTGATCACCTCTCTGTTAGATAAACGCTAATAAAATACGGAAACCATTATCATGAAAAAATCACTGACGTTACTCGCCGCAGCAACCTTAAGCGCTCTGAGCTTTGCCTCCTGGGCAGACACTCTGACCGTTGGTGCATCTAACGTGCCGCACGCGGAGATCCTTGAACAGGCCAAACCGATTCTGGCGAAACAGGGGATCGATCTGGAGATTAAACCGTTCCAGGATTACATTCTGCCGAACACCGCGCTGGCTGGTCGTGAGATTGACGCTAACTACTTCCAGCATATTCCGTACCTGAACAGTGTGATTAAAGATCATGCGGGCGATAAAACGTATGACTTCGTCAGCGCCGGAGCAATTCACATTGAGCCAATTGGTATCTATTCGAAAAAAGTGAAATCGCTTAAAGAACTACCGGAAGGCGGCAAAGTCATCATGCGCGATGCGGTATCTGAGGAAGGCCGTATTCTGTCGATTTTCGAAAAAGAGGGTGTTATTAAGCTGAAGCCGGGCGTGGATAAAGTAACCGCGCGCATTAGCGATATCGTCGAAAACCCGAAAAAGCTGAAGTTCCTGCCAAACGTGGAAGCCGCGCTGTTACCGCAGATGTATAACAACGACGAAGGCGATGCGGTGGTGATTAACGCCAACTACGCCATCGATGCCGGGCTGGATCCGGTGAAAGATCCGATTGCCGTTGAAAGCGGTGAAAACAACCCGTACGCCAACATCATTACCGTGCATCGTGGCGACGAGAAGAAGAAGGATATCGTCGCATTGGTCGATGTCCTGCACTCCAAAGAAATCCAGGACTGGATCCGTACTAAATATAAAGGCGCGGTGATCCCGGTTAATAACTGATCCGCTTTTTGCTGAGTGGCGGCAGTGCCTTATCCGGCCTACGACGTCTTGTAGGCCGGGTAAAACGCGTTCACGCAGAACTACACTCGCTCAATTCTCGCTGGCAACCCCTGACGCACCGACGCACCCGACACCCAGTCAAGCCAGGTATTGGCAACCTGCCGGGTAGGATCCGCAAAGCCCAAATCATTGAGATTAATCCCTGACTTTATCTGTGCATCAAATGCCATTGGCTTGCCGTCGAGCGTATGCTGAGCTGCGCCCATCTCTTTATGCCCGTAACCGTGTTCAATGGCGATCACGCCCGGCATGACGCCATGCAGCAGACTTATCTGCGCTTGCGCCTGACCGCCAGGGGTGGTGATACGCACGATATCGCCGTGTGCTAAACCATACCGCTGACCATCCTGCGGATTGAGCGCCACCAGATTAACCGGTTTCAGATGATGAAGGCGTGGGATAACCGCCGTGGCGCTGGACATAGTATTGGATTTAAAGGAAATTAGTTTCAACGGCCACTCTTGTTCCGGGAACAACTCCTCGACCGCACGTCCATCAGACAGACGTGAAGGATACCAGGCCGGGCAGCCGCTGTAGCGCTCGCCGGTAATTGCATGACGGTGCGCGGCGACGTTCGCATTCCAGATTTGGAGCGGTTTTTCCCAGGCATTGCCGACGCGGTTATCAACTCGCCCGCTGATGTCCGGCGCAAAGCGCCCGCCGCGGGAGTAGATAAACGCAACTCGGCTGATTTCATCGGGTTTCAGCGTTTGGGTCATCACAGGCATGATCCGCTGTACTCCGGTCAGCGCTATGTCTTCCGGCTGTGCCTCTGCAACCGGGGCTTTGCCCATAAACGCAATATTGGCGGCGAGGCGCAGGTAGTAATCTTCCGCACGATTCAACGGATAGTGATTACCTTGCAGATCGGTAATCGCATTGTCGCCGAATCCGGGTAGCCCAATGCGCTTTGCCACTGCGATACAGAAAGATTCCATCGAGGCCGGTTGACCGTCAGCCGTGAGGCTGGTCGCAGGTCTGACGACAGGCCAACGCGCGGTGGTGGCTTTGCTGGCCACGCCTGCCCACGGAGCGCTAAATCCCCAGCTTTCGAAGTTGTGGGTATCCGGCACGATGTAATCTGCCAGCGCCGTGGTTTCGTTCATAAAGGCGTCAATCGCGATAAACAGCGGCAAGCGAGCAGGATCCTTGAGCTTTTCTTCCGCCACGCCACGTAATCCCGCAATGCCGTAAAACGGGTTGGTCATGTTTGAGATCCATGCTTTCAGCGGATAAGGGTAACCTTCAAGCGCTGAGACGAGGAGTTCGGTAAGCTGACCTGCGACAAACGGATACCACGGGGCCTTAGCCGGGAAGGGGGATTGTCCGGCAGCTACCTTATTGCGGTACTCTTCGGAAGACTCATAAGCGGTTTTACTGCGCGCGATGCTTAACCCTTTCGGCTTTACCTTCCCGGCGAAGCTGTCCATGTTGTAGCGCGGACCGTCGGTGGCACCATTGAATTTGCCGCCACCAACAAACACACCGCCTTCAAGACTGAGGTTGCCAATCAGCGCATTGAGCATCATTACCGACCAGGCGTTATAAAATCCATTGCCTGCCATCATTCCGCCGTGCGTAATTACTGCCGCTTTACGTCCGTGGCGGGTGAATGCGTCGGCCAGAGCGCCAATGTCTGCTTCTGACACCCCACACTGCTGGCTGTACTGCGTTAGCGACAGTTTCTCTGCGGACTCTCGCAGACACTGGAAGCTGCTTTTTACCGTTACCGTCTGCCCGTCAGCCAGCGTCACCTCGCGGGTAACAAACAGTTGCGCACGCGGGCAACTGTTGGCGGCGACAATCTCACCGGCCTCGTTGACGACCACCGGCTCCTGGACGGCGTTTGTGCTCAGATGGGCGAGGGTCAGGTGTTGTCCGGCAAGCGTTGGAATTTCATCGGTAATCACAAGATGAGTGGCGTTAGTCCAGCTTTTTTCTCCTGCCTGCTGCATGGCCTGCACGCCGGGAATGGCGAGATAATCAGCGTTATAGCGTTGTTTATCGATAATCCAGCTTATCATCCCCATCGCCAGCGCGGAGTCGCTTCCCGGTCGTACGGGCTGCCAGTGGCCGCGATCGTCAGCCAGCACCGTGGTTAATGGCAGGGCGGGCGCTACCACAACATAGCGGAAGTCGTCACGTAAACGGGCGCTGGCCAACTGGCGGGCCTGGCGCTTAAACGGGTTGCCGGATTGCGCCGGAGAGGTGCCCATAAACAGCGCGAATTCGACGTTATCCCAGTCTGGTTTCACGTGGGTATTTTTATCCAGATCGCCCATTAACGCACCGGAACCGGCCCGATAGGCCAGACCGCAGTAAGCGCCATGAGCACCGAAATTTTTACTGCCGAAACTGTTCAGTGCGAAGCGACGTAAAAAGGTATCGCGTCCTTCATCACTGGTATTAGTGACCAGCAGTTGATTGGATTTTGGGCCAAAGCCGGGATGTTTCACATCAAGCGGTGTAGCGGGATCGTGGATGGCTCTCAGACCATCAACGTGGCCTTCACCAAACAGATCTCCGCCTTCCACCACCTCTTTGATCAGCTGTTCGAAGCTGATGCGCTGCCATTTTCCCTCACCGCGCTTACCGACTCGCTTCAAGGGCTCCAGAATACGTAACGGGCTGTACAGACCTTCGAGTAAAGTTGCACCACGGGCGCAGGCGGTGGAACGTGCGTCAAGACCTGACTCCCCGGCCAACTGTTCCATTGCCGTGGTAAAGGGGACGGAGGCGTCTATATGGTGCTCGTGCGACAACGGATGATAAGGGTTGCCCGCAATGCGCAGCACCTTGCCTTGCTCAGTGTCAACGCGAACCCGCACGCCACACTGCGTCCAGCAACCAAAACACTGTGTCATTGAGATCACCTGCTGCGGGTTTTGCTGCCAGTGCGGCCGGGCGTTGGCTTCAGGGATGAGCGCGTTTGCAAAGATGCGGTCACGGGTAATTTTGCCCGAGGTTCCGTCCAGCAAACCGTCTATCGCGCGCTTTGCCACATCCCGATAACTCAGGCCAAAAGTCACCATGCCACCTACGGCAAGGCCCACTTTAAGCCACTGACGACGGGTTAAATTAGCCATGTTGCATTCTCCTTGCGATCGCGTTCAGGGCTTCACGAACAATAATAATCAGTGCTATCCACAGGCCGAAAGTACCCACAATGGCCAGCCAGCCATCGGTGCCGCCGGGCAGGGTGTAGGGATTAAACTGCGCGTTAAATTTCGGTACGGTCTGCACCTGGATGAGTAACGTCCAGCGCATTAGCCAGCACAGCGCCATGGCGCTAAAAGCGAGTAATATGCGCAGCGGTAGCGACAAGGGGTAACGTACAACCAACCCGCAAAGAACAAGTGAAACAAGCCATAACGCCACCCAACCGAGAGCGTAGTGTTGTGCTGAAGAAGCAACATCCAGCCATTGGCGGATAGCCGAACCGGAAAGCGTATTACCGCTCACCCAGATCAACACCACGATAGCCAGTGCGATCAACGTGACCATTTGCCCCCACGCTAGCTTACGCGGCAGTACGTCCTTGCTATTTGTCGTGGCAATAAGCAGGGCAAGAAACGTTTGCAGCGCGCTGAGGAACATCGCAACCGGAAAGGCGTAACTGAACCAGATGGGACGCGCCTGCACCACCGACACTTCACGGCCGGTGTAAACCAGCAATCCGATGGCGGACAGCGCGCTACCAAGTGCTAACCATTTTGTGACGTTGTAACTTTTTAGCGTTAGCCGTTTAACGTGCTGCGCCAGAAACCACAGACCTAAAAAACCGGTAAACAGCGGTAAGAACAGTGCGCCCCACGGCATCCAGGACCACGGCGTCGGATACGCATAGAAATGCCAGACGCGGGCGGTTTGGTGTAGATCAGCGGTCAGCGCCAGCGGTGCGGTAATCGCGCAGGTCAGGGCGATTAACAGCGTCAGATTCTCCAGATCTGCCGTTTCTTTTTTGCGCCAGTGGAGAACGCAGGCAAACAGTGCGGCGCAGGCGGCAATGCCGATGAAAAAGAAATATTGTACGGCCCAGGGTAACCAGCTTACGTCCTGGGGATGGGCCAGAACCTCGTCGATAATTAGTGAATGGTTCATTTAAACCTCCTGCCAGAGAGCGGGTTGAGCACGTCCAATCAATGGGGTGACAAATGCCTCATCCAGTCCCAGATAGAACACGTGAGGAGACGTACCGCTTTCCGGCTTCAGGACTTTGATGGTGTCATGGTGTTCATGCAGCATTTGTGAAATGCGGCTGTGTGGATCTTTAATATCACCAATGATGCGCGCGCCGCCGACGCAGGATTCTACACAGGCCGGAAGCAGCCCCGCTTCGAGGCGGTGAACGCAGAAGGTACATTTATCGGCGGTTTGCGTTTCATGGTTGATGAATCGCGCATCATAAGGGCAGGCCTGCACGCAATAGGCGCAGCCAACGCAGCGTGTGTTGTCGACCACCACGATGCCGTCTTCGCGTTGGAAAGTGGCCTGTACCGGGCAAACGGGCACGCAAGGGGGATTATCACAATGGTTGCATAGTCGCGGCAGCAGGACGTTGGTGACGCTTTGCTGACCTTCAATCTGTACTTGATACTGGTTGACGAGGGTACGAAATTCGCCCTGTGGCGTCTGATTTTCAATGGCGCAACTGACGGTACAGGCCTGGCAGCCAATACAGCGTCGCAGGTCAACCAGCATGGCGTAGCGATGCTGTTGTGAGCCTTCATGGCGTTCAGGCGAAAAGGGAAATTTCGCCTGAGCCAGCGGAACCAGTGATGCGCCAGCGGTCAGGACGCCAAGTTGCTGGAGAAACTGCCGTTTACTGCTGTCCATATTTTCTCCCGTCACGATGCAACAACGAAACATTGGTCACGCCGTTGATTTGCGTGTGATGAATAAAGAATCTCAATGATTTACAGTGTAAAAATCGTGACGGGGTATACTCTATTGTGGTTAACCACATACCCGGCTTGTTGTTGATCTAAAACAACATAATTGACAGGGACAATTGAGTGGGACGCAACGTAGTAAGATGTCTGACAGTGCTGGCGTCGCTGTGGATGCTAAGCGGCGCGGTCAGGGCGCAGACATGGAACATTGGCGTTTTGGCGATGCGCGGGGAGGTTTCTACACGTAATCACTGGCAGCCGCTGGAAACATTGTTGAATCAGCAAATCCCCGGCGAACAGTTTCATATTCAACCGCTGGATCTGCACCAGATGCAGGAGGCGGTGAATCGTGGAACGGTGCAGTTTGTTGTTACTAATCCGGCGCAGTTTGTTCAGCTAAACAGCCGTTCTGCGCTGCGCTGGCTGGCTTCGCTACGCTCCACCCGTGGTGGGAAAGCCACCAGTAACGTGATCGGCAGCGCGATCCTCGTCAGACGCGACAGCGGGATAACCTCCCCACACGATCTGATCGGCAAAACGGTTGGCGCCATTGATGCTCAGGCTTTTGGCGGCTATTTGCTGGGATATAAAGCGCTCAGTGATGCCGGTCTGCGCCCTGAACGCGATTTACGTCTGACGTTTACCGGATTTCCCGCCGATGCCTTACTCTATTTATTACGTGAAAAAGCCGTGCAGGCGGTGATCGTGCCGGTGTGCCTGCTGGAAAAAATGGATGAAGAAGGCCTCATTCGTAAAACCGATTTTATGACCGTGTTGAACCATCCGACCTCAATTCCCTGTCTGACCAGTACACCGCTCTATCCTGACTGGTCATTTGCCGCACTACCTGCAGTGAGTGACGAGCTGGCCGATCGCGTCACGCGGGTGCTGTTCAATGCACCGCAAAACGCGACATTTCGCTGGGGAGCGCCCGCCTCGACCCGCGAGGTGGAAGCGTTGTTGCGCGATGTCCGCCAGCATCCGCAGCAGCGTCAGCTGTGGCTGGATGTCAAAAGCTGGTTTATTCAACACCGACTGGCAATGGGGGGCGTTGCCATCGTGTTGCTGTTGCTGACGCTCAATTACATCTGGGTAATGCTGTTGGTTCGCCGACGCGGCAGGCAGCTAGAGCGGAACAATGTGTTGTTGCACAAACAGGAACAGGCGCTGGAGACTGCCCGACAAATGAGCGTGCTGGGGGAGATGACCTCCGGTTTTGCCCATGAGCTCAATCAGCCGTTGTCGGCTATCCGCCATTATGCCCAAGGCTGTCTGATTCGCCTGCGCGGTCAGGATGAGCAGCATCCGTTGCTGCCCGTGCTTGAGCACATCGACACCCAGGCACAAAGGGGGGCCGATACGCTGCGCAATCTCCGGCAGTGGGTCAGCCAGGCACAGGGCAATCCGGTACTTCCCGATGACTGGCAAGCCATCAACGTTCACGATGCTATCCATCACGTCTGGCAATTACTGCGCATGCCCCAGCAATTCCCGGCGGTAACGCTGCACACACAGGTCAGCAAGGCGTTAACATTGACGCTGCCAAGCGTTCTTCTTGAGCAGGTGCTGGCCAATCTGGTACTCAATGCCGCCCAGGCAGGAGCTACGACAGTATGGTTTAGCGCCTTGCGTCAGGATGGCGGTGTGAGTATTCAGGTGCAGGATAATGCCGGAGGCATTGACGAGACGCAGTTGTACCAAGCTTTTCAGCCGTTTATGACCACGCGTAAAGAAGGCATGGGACTAGGACTGGTCATTTGTCAGCGACTGGTGCGCTACGCAAACGGAGATATTGAGATCAACAATCAGCAGGCCCCGGACGGAAAAGCGGGGGCGAGAGTGACATTATATTTTAAACCAAATCGGGAAGGAGGCCGTAGTGGCGATAATTCATCTGCTGGATGACGACATTGCCGTCACCCAGGCCTGTGCGTTTTTATTGGAAAGTCTGGGATATGACGTGTCTTGCTGGGAGCAAGGTGAGAAATTCCTCGCTGAGGCAAATCTGCACCAGGTGGGTGTACTGCTGCTGGATATGCGTATGCCGGTACTGGATGGGCACGCTGTGCATGAAATCATGCGTCAGAAAGCAAGCACGCTGGCGGTGGTCTTTCTCACCGGGCATGGCGATGTGCCGATGGCGGTTGAGCAAATGAAACGTGGCGCGGTCGATTTTTTGCAAAAACCGGTGTCAGCCGTGCCGCTTCAGGCAGCATTAGAACATGCCTTGCAGGTCTCGGCAGCGGCGTTCTCGCGACAAGAGATCATCTGCTGCTATCAACAGCTTACGCCAAAAGAACGGGAACTGGCGCATCTGGTAGCAAAAGGATTAATGAATCGGGAAATTGCTGATGCCATGAATATTGCCGTGCGTACGGTTGAAGTGCACCGGGCGCGGGTGATGGAAAAAATGCAGGCGGGAAGTCTTGCTGAGCTTGTAAATCGACTTCAGAGAGTTCAGTAGAATGATGACATTTCTTTGATTTTCATTGAATTTTGTCTAAATACTCAGAGTGATATATGCTGTTGGTTTGAGTTAATGACGAGCGGGCAAAAATGGGAAATCAGACGAAAGACGACGAGTTGTACCGTGAAATGTGCAGAGTAGTCGGTAAAGTAGTGCTGGAAATGCGCGATCTGGGACAAGAGCCTAAGCATATCGTCATTGCGGGAGTACTGAGAACCACCCTTGCGAACCAGCGTGTGAAGCGCAGTGAGTTAGAAAAACAGGCTATTGAGACCGTAATTAAAGCATTGGCCGGATAATCCGCAAAAAGAGGGCGGTAGTTTCTCTCGCCGTCCTCTTATTCTCATTACGTTAATCTATCAATAATTATAATTTAGCGTTGCAATTAATGCTATCAAACTCGCTATATATTTAATTGTATATCGGATGATATATAAAAATATATATGAGAGTGGAGTCACAAATATTTGCAATACATATGAAGTGCTATTTCAATTTATCTTAATGATAATAAATCTCACTCCGCATTAATTATATCCCTTCCGTTTTTTAATTGATGACGATCAAGACTATGCATGCTGAATAACCACATTATTTCTGTGCCTAACCCTAAAGGATTAGATTCATTCAGTTTAACCACCGTCATTTATGCGATCAGGTTAGGGCAAAAATTTACGTGTTGTTGGCAACATTAACCGCCCGATATGGCTTGACCTGCGCTGGTTTAAATTAGCCTGAAGGTGTTGCTACCACAGCATTTGCGAAGAGGATGCGAAATAAATGAACCAGGTTGATCGTCCATTTTTAGATTGTGGTTTAACGCGACTAGAATTTCTGCGGATATCAGGAAAAGGACTGGCGGGATTAACGATTGCTCCCGCGCTGTTATCCCTTTTTGGTTGTAAGCAGGAAGATGTCGATAGTGGGACTGTTGGGCTTATCAATACGCCTAAAGGGGTTTTGGTGACCCAGCGAGCTCGCTGTACGGGCTGTCACCGCTGCGAAATTTCCTGTACCAATTATAACGATGGTGCGGTGGGTACCTTCTTTTCCCGGATAAAAATCCATCGCAATTTCTTCTTTGGCGATGATGGTGTCGGGTCCGGTGGTGGGCTGTATGGCGATTTAAACTATACCGCTGATACCTGCCGGCAATGCAAAGATCCGCAGTGTATGAAGGTCTGCCCGATAGGTGCAATTACCTGGAAGCAGGAAGACGGTTGTATTGCGGTGGACCACAAACGCTGTATTGGCTGTAGCGCGTGTACCACAGCCTGCCCGTGGATGATGGCGACCGTAAATACCGAAACGAAAAAGTCCTCAAAATGTGTGTTATGCGGGGAATGCGCCAATGCTTGTCCGACTGGGGCATTAAAAATTATCGAGTGGAAAGATATTACTGTTTGATAGATAGCAGGCATACCTGATTCGCGCCATTAATTGCCAAAAATACCGCAGTTTTGGATAAAAAAGCTGCCTGAAGAATGGCGGGTATATCTATTAAACCTTCTTGCAAAGGAAAACATGATGGCTAATGGTTGGACAGGTACTATTTTACGGGTCAATCTCACCACGGGTAATATCACCCTTGAAGATTCCAGTAAATTTAAAAAATTTGTCGGTGGGATGGGCTTTGGTTATAAAATTATGTACGACGAAGTCCCGCCAGGCACCATGCCTTTTGATGAAGGGAATAAGTTGGTTTTTGCCACCGGACCATTAACGGGTTCTGGCGCTCCCTGTAGCTCCCGCGTCAATATCACCTCCTTATCGACTTTTACCAAAGGCAATTTAGTCGTGGATGCTCATATGGGCGGTTTCTTTGCTGCACAAATGAAATTCGCCGGTTACGACGCCATTATTATTGAAGGCAAGTCCGCATCGCCGGTCTGGATCAACATTAAAGACGATAAGGTTAGCATCGAAAAAGCCGATTTCCTGTGGGGTAAGGGGACGCGAGCCACAACTGAAGAAATTTGTCGCATCACCAGCCCGGAAACCTGCGTCGCCGCGATTGGCCAGGCGGGGGAAAATCTGGTGCCGCTCTCCTGCATGATCAACAGTCGCAACCACAGCGGCGGAGCTGGTACTGGCGCAGTAATGGGCTCGAAAAACCTGAAGGCTATTGCGGTAGAAGGGACCAAAGGCGTCAATATTGCCGATCGCAAAGAGATGAAGCGGCTCAATGACTACATGATGACCGAGCTCATCGGCGCTAACAACAACCACGTTGTGCCAAGCACCCCGCAGGCCTGGGCAGAATACTCTTCGCCAAACTCGCGCTGGACGGCGCGTAAAGGGCTGTTCTGGGGCGCAGCAGAAGGCGGACCAATCGAAACCGGGGAAATCCCGCCGGGCAATCAAAATACGGTAGGTTTCCGTACCTATAAATCGGTGTTCGATCTGGGGCCAGCCGCAGAAAAATACACGGTCAAAATGAGCGGCTGTCATTCATGCCCTATTCGTTGTATGTCGCAGCTCAATGTTCCGCGGGTGAAAGATTTTGGCGTGCCGAGTACCGGCGGCAACACTTGTGTGGCGAACTTTGTACACACCACCATTTTCCCCCATGGCCCGAAAGATTTTGACGATAAAGACGATGGGCGCGTGGTGGGAAACCTGATTGGTCTGAACCTGTTTGACGATTACGGTATCTGGTGTAACTACGGCCAGTTGCACCGTGATTTTACTTATTGCTATTCGAAAGGCGTCTTTAAGCGCGTACTGCCGGCTGAAGAGTATGCGGAAATCCGCTGGGATCAGTTGGAAGCGGGTGATCCTAATTTTATTAAAGACTTCTACTATCGGTTGGCGCATCGCGTGGGGGAACTCAGTCACCTTGCGGACGGCTCGTATGCCATTGCTGAACGCTGGGATTTGGGCGAAGAGTACTGGGGTTATGCCAAAAATAAACTGTGGTCGCCGTTCGGTTTTCCTGTTCACCATGCGAACGAGGCTTCAGCGCAGGTGGGGGCGATCACCAACTGTATGTTTAACCGTGACTGCATGGCGCACACCCATATCAACTTCATCGGCTCCGGTTTGCCGTTGAAATTGCAGCGCGAAGTGGCGGGCGAGCTGTTTGGTTCACAGGATGCCTACGATGAAACCAAAAACTACACCCCGATCAATGCTGCCAAGATCAAATATGCCAAATGGACGCTGCTGAAAGTCTGTCTGCATAACGCGGTTACGTTGTGTAACTGGGTTTGGCCGATGACGGTTTCACCACTCAAGAGCCGTAACTATCGCGGAGACTTGGATCTGGAGGCGAAGTTCTTCCAGGCAGTCACCGGTGATGAAACCACGCAGGCGAGTCTGGACCTTGCCGCTGAACGCATCTTTACACTGCATCGCGCTTATACGGTCAAACTGATGCAAACCAAGGATATGCGCAATGAGCACGATCTCATCTGCTCCTGGGTATTCGATAAAGATCCGAAGATCCCGGTCTTCACTGAAGGAACCGACAAGATGGACAGGGAGGATATGCGTCAGTCATTGACGATGTTCTATCAGGAAATGGGCTGGGATCCAGAGCTGGGTTGCCCAACGCGTGAAACCCTGAACCGACTCGGACTTGAAGACGTGGCAGCTGATTTGGCGGCGCAAGATCTGTTGCCAGCGTAAGGAACGTGAGATGACTAACGTGAGCAACGTTCTGGCACCCGTAGAGGCGCTTCCTGACGAGGTTGATAGTCAAAAGAGACACTGGCTGCAGGCGTTTCACCCGTCGGTAGAGCAGGTGACTGCGCCGCAGGTTCAGGATCCTGCCAGCCCGGAGTCGATTGTGGCAGATTTTATCCGCCAGCATTCGGCATCGGGGCAATTGGTGGGGCGCAGCGTGTTTCTGCAGCCACCTTATTCGGTCCCTGAAACCGATCTATCCGTGCTGCTGGATGTGCTGTGTCAGGACGCAATTAACGCGGATATCACCCGTGTGCAGGGCGCGGAAGATGTCTATTTCTACTCAACGCAAACCATGACGGCAAACTACGCCGACATGTGCGTGCAGGTGGTGGAAAACGACATCTGCCGTGCGATTGCCGAGGCGGTACGCTTCGACGGCCGCACGTATCCTCGCCCCTATAAGGTCGCCATGTTGACGCAACCGCCGTATAGCTTTGAATCTCAGCAGATTACAGCGGCGCTAACGGCTATGGAAACGCATCCCGATTACGCAGATATACGTACTGTGGAATCGTCAAATGCGGAACCTTATCTGTTTAGCGAACGTTTTATGAGTTATGGAAAAGCGTACGGCCTGTGTGAATGGCTTGAGGTTGAGCAGTATCAGAACCCCTGAATTATTCAGGTTGATGTCATGGAACGTGTGGACGACCACTGTCACAGTTTAGAGGATAACCCGATGTCCTTCACCCGACGAAAATTTGTCATTGGCATGGGGACGGTGATTTTTTTCACCGGCCCAGGTCAAAATCTGTTAGCGAGTACCAGGAGCCCTAAAGCCGTTCGTTACGTCATGATTCACGACGAATCACTGTGTAACGGATGTAATATCTGCGCGCGGGCCTGCAGGAAAACCAACCATGTTCCTGCCCAGGGCAGCCGTTTGTCGATAGCGCATATTCCAGTCTCGGACAACGACAACGAAACGCTGTATCACTACTTCCGTCAATCCTGCCAGCATTGTGATGATGCGCCTTGTATTGAGGTGTGTCCGACCGGTGCCTCCTGGCGGGATGAGAACGGTATTGTGCGAGTAGATACGTCTTCCTGTATCGGCTGCAGTTACTGTATTGGTGCGTGTCCTTATCAGGTTCGTTATCTCAACCCGCATACCAAAGTGGCGGATAAATGCGACTTTTGCGCTGAATCACGCCTGGCGAAAGGTTTTCCACCGATCTGTGTTAACGCTTGCCCGGAACATGCGCTGATTTTTGGCCGTGAAGATAGCCAGGAAATTCAGACCTGGTTGCGAGAAAACAAGTATTACGAATATCAACTTGCAGGCGCCGGGAAACCCCATCTGTATCGTCGGTTCGGTCAACATTTGATTAAAAAGGAAAATGTATGAACGCGTCGCAAAATGCCGAACAGTTTCACGCCCAGCTTGCGCAGTATGTTCCCCTGTTTTCACCGGACTACTGGCCCGTGTGGTTAGTCGTTGCCGGGTTAATGCTGGTGGGAATGTGGCTGGTGCTGGCGCTTCACGCCATGCTGCGCTTTCGGGCGGCACATAAAACGTCGGCAGGGCACGGTGAGAAGGTCTATTTATATTCGAAGGCTGTTCGTTTGTGGCACTGGTCGAATGCGCTGCTGTTTTTGCTACTTCTGGTCAGTGGCCTGGTCAATCACTTCTCTGCCGTCAGCGCACCGGTAATGAAAAGCCTGCTTACCGTTCATGAGGTTTGCGGCTTTTTGCTACTCGCCTGCTGGGTTGGTTTTGTGCTGATCAACCTGATTGGCGGCAACGGACATCACTATATTATTCAACGTCAGGGCTGGATCGCTCGCGCGCAAAGACAAACACGTTTTTACCTGTTTGGCATTATGCAGGGCGAGTCACACCCATTCCCGGCATCGCCGCGTTCTAAATTCAATCCGCTACAGCAAGCGGCCTACGTTGGCGTGATGTATGGGTTGCTGCCACTACTGCTGATTTCTGGGTTGTTATCGCTTTACCCGACGGTCGTCGGAGATCTGTTTCCTGGTGTGCGTTACTGGCTGCTTCAGGCGCACTTTGCGCTGGCAATTGTCAGTCTGTTTTTCATTTTTGGGCATCTTTATCTTTGCACTACGGGCCGCACGCCGGGCGAAACCTTCAAGTGTATGGTGGATGGCTACCACCGGCATTAAGCGATGATGATTACACGAAGTGACTTACGGGCCTGGCGTGTTGGGCCCGTCATGTATCGCTGGTTTCTACGCGCGTTTCCCGCAGGAGGAAGCTATGCCGATGTTCATCGCGCGCTCCAGCGGGAAGGGTATACCGATTGGGCAAATAGCCTGGTGGAATACGGCTGGTCGAAATGGCGGGAAGAGGCGAGTTTTGCTCAGCAGGATATTGACGCAATGGGGAATATTTCCTGTGAGCAAGCAGCGGAGGAAACCAGTCGTCCGTTGGCGAGTGTGGAAGATTATGCCCGATTTAGCAGTGCGGGTGACAACGTTAAAATTGCCAGCGCCGGGTATGCCGCACAGATCGCCAGTGCCGGTTACAGCGCACGGATTGGCAGTGTAGGCTATAACACGCATATCGGCAGTTCAGGCGATCGTGGGCGAATAGCGATTGCGGGAAATTCGGCGCGTATCAGCAGTGTGGGCGACGGAACGCGTATCGCCAGTACCGGCATGCGCGTACGCATCAGTTCGCTTGGCGACCGAAACCGGGTTGCCAGTAGCGGTGATTTAACCCAGGTAGCCTGTTTTGGCGCAGAGGCAAAAATCGCTAACTGCGCGGACAATATCCACATTATTGCCAGCGGAGAGAACGCCGTTGTTGCCAGTACCGGTACTGTAGATTCGATAACGCTCGGTCCCGGCGGATGTGCGGCGCTGGCTTATCACGATGGCGAGAGAATGCGCTTTGCGCTTGCCGTTGAAGGGGAAAAAAACATTCGGGCGGGCGTGAAATATCGGCTCAACGAAGACCATCAGTTTGTGGAATGTTGAGCCGAGAGGTCATTTTAGTGCGAAGCGGCGCTGGGTGATTTTCTCCAGGCTAAAGCACAGCAGGTAATAGACCAGTCCGGTAAAGATAAAAATGGCTGCCGGGTAGATTTGCACCCGGCTGTTAACCTGACCGGCAACCGTCGTGAGTTCCGGTACGTTAACGATAAATGCCAGTGACGTGTCCTTCAGTAGCCCAATGAAAATCCCCGTCAACGACGGCAGTACGTTACGCAGCACCTGCGGCAGCAAGATAAGCCACAGGGCCTGATCCGGGCGAAACCCCTGAACGACTGCCGCTTCATATTGCCCACCAGGCAGTGCGCTAATTCCAGCATACACCGAGTGCATCACCGAAGCGGCGGTGAACCATGCCAGCGCCAGCGTCACGGTAACGGCACCGAGCAGATCGCTTCCGGTCAGCATGGGTAGCAAATACCACATCCAGAAAATCACAAAGATGAGCGGAATGCCGCGAATAAATTCCGCCCAGATAAACAACCCGTTGCGAACCGCGCCTGGAAATCGCCAGGCGCAGCAGGCAAGAACGATCCCGCCAGGCAGCGCCAGCAAAGCCGCACCGATAGCCATCAGCAAAGTGAGCAGTACACCGCCGGGTTGCCCCTCAGCCACACGTCCCCACAGGAGATAGTCAAGATTGTCGGTAATGACCGAAATATTAGCGATCATGCAGTATGCTCCTGACGCTGAAGATGCGCATTCTTACCTTTGACGATTTACCCGCCGCCGGCCGCGGGCCAAGACGCGTAAGCAACATACCCAGCACGATGCCGGTAAACAGATAGAGTGCGGTGCCAACGGCAAAGGCTTCCAGCGCGTGCGCGTTGTAGCTCTCAATTTGCCGTACCTGGTAGGTGAGCTCAGCAAATCCAATACCGCTGGCAAGCGAGGAAAGCTTCATCAGGTTGAGATATTGCCCAACAATGGGTTGCCAGGCGTTTGCCAGTCCCTGAGGCAGCAGAATGTGACGAAATATCGCCCAGGATGAAAACCCCTGCGCCACGGCAGCCTCGCGTTGTCCGGCAGAAACTGCCTGTAAACCTGAGGCGATCTCTTCGACCAAAAATGCTGAGGTAAATACGCTCAGTCCCCATGCTGAACAGATAAACTCCGGCGTTAACCACCAGACATCACCCGGCAGAATTGACCATGGATGATCAGCATTGATGAAGCTAATGACGTCACGGGGAAGCCAGTTCCATGCGGCAAAATACCAGAACATCAGTTGCACCAGTAAAGGTGTATTGCGAAACACCGAGACCCACACCCCGACCATCGTTTTAGCGAGACGATTGCCCGTCAGTCGCAGGCTGAGCAGTGAGATGGCAATGAGCGTGGCGAGCACGATACCTGCCAGCGTCACCCAAAGCGTGGTAAGAAAACCAGAAATTATCCATTGCAGGGGTTGCCCGCTCAGCACTCCCTGCCAGTCCATTGCATGCATTATGATGATGACTCCTGGTGTAACGGGTCGAGCACTTTTTTCAGGAAACGCTGGGTTCTCGGGTGCTGTGGTTGGACGAAAAAATCCTCCGGCGGGGCCACTTCAAGAATATCGCCACCATCGATGAAAACCACACGATCGGCAATCTCGCGGGCGAAATGCATTTCGTGGGTCACGACGATCATGGTGATACCGCTGTGGGCGAGATTTTTCATCACCTGCAATACCTCGCCGATCATTTCAGGATCCAGCGCGGAGGTGGGCTCATCAAACAGAATAATTTGCGGTGATGAAGCCAGCGCGCGGGCGATGGCCACGCGCTGCTGCTGTCCACCGGACAACTGTGCGGCATAGGCATTAGCTTTTTCCGCCAGTCCCACCTTTTCCAGCAACTCAAGTGCCCGACGATCTGCTTCCGTCTTATTCCAGCCGTGAACATATTCCAGCGCCAGCGCGATGTTTTGCAGTGCAGTCAGATGCGAATAGAGATTGAATTGCTGAAATACGAAACCGATACGGCTGCGTAGCTGGCGTAATGCCGCCCCGCGCAACTGGCTAATTGGTTTACCATCAATGAAGATTTCGCCATCGCTGAGCGACTCCAACTGGTTGATAAGACGTATAAGAGTGGACTTTCCAGAACCGGAAGGTCCCAGAATGGTCACCACTTCACCGGGCTCAACTGTCAGGTTGACGCCGTTAAGTACAGTTTGAGCGCCATACTCTTTAACCACATTGCGTAGTTCGACGCTCGCCTGACGCAAATGGGTAAAATCCGCAGCCGAAGCTGCGGATCGATGAAAAAGGGCTGAGAGCATATTATTTGGCTTCTATTTTAAAAGCGCGGGCTTGTGGATTTTTGGTTTCAGGACCAAACCAGACATCATAAATTTTGGCCGCCTGCCCGGTAGATTCCAGCTTCAAAAGTTCATCGTTGACGGCTTTTAACAACGCTGGCTCACCTTTTTTCACCCCCACGCCAATCTCTTCTTTGCTCAGCAGGTCCGGTAGAATTTTGAAATCTGCTTTATCCGGCGCACCGCCTAATAAACCGGCCAGAATCGTACTGTCCTGGGTGATGGCCTGAACATTGCCGTTGCGCAGTGCAGTTAACGCCAGCGGGATATCGTCATAGGCCAGTACGCGCGACTGCGGGAAGCGCTGATGCAGTGCCTGTTCACCAGTAGTGCCTTTTACCGCGCCGATGCGTGCTTTGCTGTATTGATCGAGCTTATCCGGAGATTTTGCTGGCACAAGAAACTGCTGGCCGGTAACAAAATAGGGGACGGAGAAATCTATTACCTGCGACCGCTCAGGCGTGATCGTGATATCCGCAACGATTAAATCGGCTTTACCAGATTGTAATAACGGAATTCGGTTTGCCGGATTGGTCGCCACCAGTTCCAGTTTTACACCAAGAGATTTGGCCAGCGCTTCGGCAAAATCGACGTCGTAGCCGACAATCTTATGCGTTTTGGCATCGATGGAGCCAAACGGCGGGTTCGCGTCAAATGTTGCGACTTTTACTACGCCTGCGGCTTTGATATCGGCCAGTCGGTCGGCCTGAGCCTGTGAGACGCTAATGCCTGATGCCAGCAGGATGCCGAGTGCCAGCAGTGTTTTTTTCGCGCTGTGAGTTTTTGTTACCATCATTTTGTAAGTCCCTGTCGTTTTTTTTGGTTTGTGCTTTTTACGCTCCCATAACTCAGGTTCAGGACAAAATAAGAAAAAATTCTTATCTATTTACAAAATGTTATTAGTGAAAAAGGTGTTAACAGTGGGTAAACGCAATGCGATATGTAGCCAGGCGAGAGGGCATAGCCAGGAGGTAAAAAAAAACCGGCATTGCGCCGGTTCGGAAATCAGATTTTGCAGGCGTCACCGCAATCATTATCAGCAATAATTTCTTGCGCTTTCTTGTCTGCATCTTCCAGACGTTCAGCGTTACGCTCTTGCGCTTCTTCCAGTCCATCAAAGACCAGATTATCGAGATCAATTTCCATCATTCACCTGCTCAGGTTCAGCGTTTAACATCACGTTATTATATTGCAAAAATGTTGCTTAACAGCAGCGATTCTTGCTACTTAGCATCGAACGCAATCCGCTGTGCGTATTTATCCGCCAAAGTGGCCCACGGTTCGCAATTGCTAAAGAATTGTTGGTTGTAAATACCGCAAAATTCTCGCTCTCTCTACCGTTTTAATCCACTTTTTCATTAACGTGATGCGCGATCATTTTTAACAAATCTGCGACAAAATCACTATACATATAACTTAATATCTTTTATACATTAATTGTTCAACCCTGCGACTATTCCACAAAAGAGAAAGCTATATGGAACAGACACCTGATAAGAAAAACGATAATTTTCAAAAAGATGGCAAAGAACAGTTCAATAGATCGATCGGTTTAATTTCAAACTTTGCGTTGGGTTTTACCTACCTGTCGCCGCTTACCGCCGTCTACTCGCTGTTTGCGCTGGCCGTAACGCTGGCGGGGCCGCCTGCAGTATGGTGGATTTTAATCGTCGCATGTGGGCAACTTTTGGTGGCGCTGGTGTTTGGTGAGGTCGCTTCCCAGTATCCGATAACCGGCGGGCTTTACCCTTGGGCCAGAAGGTTGTGGGGCAAGAAATATGCGTGGATCGCCGCCTGGATCTACCTGTGGGCACTGGTGGTCACCATTACGTCGATCGCGGAATATACATCAACGTTTGTTGAATCACTCTTCCATTATGGTCAGACTCCAGCCACGATGTTGGTGACTTCCGTTCTGCTGCTGCTGTTGATGATGGCGGTTAATATGTCCGGGACTAAAAATCTGGCCCGGGTGGCGAAAATTGGTTTCTGGTGTGAAATTGTTAGCGTGATCGCGCTGGGGATTTATCTGCTGATTTTCCACCGTTCGCAGCCGTTCTCTGTAATTTTTGACTCGATGGGTGTGCTGGCTCATGACGGCAGCTATTCCACCGCATTTATGTCTGCTGCGCTGATGGGACTGTTTATGTTCTTTGGCTTTGAGGCCTGCGGTAACGTTGCGGAAGAGGTGCAGAATCCCAGTAAAAAGATCCCAGTGGCGATGATTTTAAGCATCGTATTCGGCGCGATTTCCGCCATTATTTCTGTTATGGGTTATCTGCTGGCTTCACCGAATCTGGTCAGCATCGTGAATGGCAAAACGTCCGATCCGATCCCGGCAATCCTTAATGAAGCTCTGGGTGAAACCGGCGCGACTGTCTTTATCGTCGTCGCGATTATCGCCATGTTGTCGTGCATTTTGTCTCTCCAGGCTGCGTTAAGCCGTCTTATCTTTTCTTTCTCCCGCGACAGAATGCTGCCGGGAAGTGAATGGATGGCCAAAATCTCTAAAAATGGTGTTCCGGATAATGCCATGGTCGTCAGTTGCCTACTGCCAGTGATCATCTGTGTTTGGGTTTATTTCCAGCCAGATAACCTGTCGCGTATCACCGCGTTTGCTGTTATCGGGATTTACATCTCGTTCCAGATGGTTGTGCTGGCCGCGCTGCGTCAGCGCCTGAAAGGCTGGAAACCGGCGGGGGAGTGGACCATTGGCGGTTGGGGCGTAATCGTGAATGTGCTGGCGTTAGCTTACGGATTGTGTGGGATCTGGTTACTGGCGCAACCGGCAGACAGCAGCGACTTCATTGACCGTTGGACGGTCCTGTTCGGCCTGGCGATTGTCGTTGGCTCGGGACTTATTTATATGTTCCTGACCCGTCCGTTTGGTCGTTCAGCGGCGCCGGAAAACGACGCCATTTCGTACGCCAGTAAGCTCAATATGGGGCAGGATAACTAGAAACTAAGGGCCTTCGGGCCCTTAGTTTTGATAGTGATAAAGGATAAAGTAGTCGCTCTGATACACCACGGTACTATTTGCAGGTGACAGCAATTCACCCACGCGAAAACGTGGCCAACTGGAGAAAATGATCCTGTTTTCCAGATTGGTCAGAATCACATAATCAGGATGAGCGCAGGAGAGCAGTTCGGCTTCTATCTGACTGACCAGCAAATCGACCGCGGCAACACCGAGAAACTGGTCGTTGTAGTAGACCGGGACGGCTGACGTTAGGGTATAGGAAATATTGCAAATATAGTCGACGTAGGGACCGTGGATATAGGCTTTGCCAGCCGGAGGAGAATGCTTAAACCACTCAAAGGTTCTGAAATCCAGTCGTTGTTGCGTGGCCTGATCCAAATCCAGATGCGCCTGGCTCAAACCGTTATCTTTCTTATACCACCACTCCAGCAACCAGTACTCTTTTGTGTTTGCGGTGCTCTCAATATGGCTGGCGAATCCCGCCCCTGAACAGTAATGGTTGTCACTGAGCGTGCGCTTGATGTGCTGTTGAACGGTGGATCTTACTGATGGGTCGAGGACGACCTCGGCTGAGGCCTTTTGTACCCCTGAAATCGCCTCATGGATGCTCCTCGCTAGCGCAACGGTAGAATCTACGGTAGAAACAGTAATGTCATCAATTTTACGGATTAATGCGCTTAGGGATGTCGAAGAGCTCATTGTCTGTCCTGCCTTCACTGATTGTCAGTTCGAGTTATATTTCAGCTTTTTTTCAATAAGGTAGTAGGTAAACCTGTCGATGATCCGTGTGGCAAACTGTACTGACTCTGCCTCGTTGTGAGCAGCCAGTGCATCGGCCAGCGCTGAATAAAGCGCGATAATTTCCGCATGAATACTGTCTGTGCGATAAAGTATCGCCACAAGTGATGCCCATTCAGCCTGAACTTGCAGCTCCTGATTGGCCAGTCGCGCTGAATGCGAACTGGCAGCAATCGCCAGCAGACAACGCATATCGGCCTGGGTCATCAGCTCAGGTGAGTTTGCCTTTCTGAGTACCTCGACAAACTCGCGAAATTTGGCGATATCCGCACCGGTCATCCGTCGGGAAGCCAGCCTCGCGCTATGGCTAATAATGGCGCAATGCATTTCACCCAGATCAGACAGATAATCCGTACTGATCGCTTTGAACGGGTGTAGGGCGCTATTTTTGCCATCGATATTTTCGCAGACGAAGCTCCCGCCATTACGACCGCGAACCGTATGGATAAGATTATTAGCCCGAAGCGTGTTTAGCGCTTCTCTGATAGTGATATGTGAGACACCCATCATTTTTGCCAAATCAGTTTCGTTGGGAAGCTGTTCTTTTGGCTCCAGCAACCCCGTGATAATGGCATTTGAAAGGCGCTGGACTATCTGGTCTGAACGACTGACCTGCCCGATAGGCGCAAATATGACCGCGTGAGTAATCATAATCTTTTCTGTACTCAATTCCCTGAAACAACGACCATTTTTAACACATGCCCGTCGGGCAAGGAAGGTAAGAATGGCCGAGTTATTTTACATGCCTGGGCGCAACGTCACTGCACAAGCGGATGTGTGTCCCGATAACCTCATGATGAGCTGAGCATAACGCGTCAGCTGGCAATGAAAAGCCTTACCTTACAAATGTGAAAATTAAGTTAAAAATGCGAGGCTTATCATAGTGCCAATGTTGCGCATTTGAAAAAATTTTACAATATATATATTACATAAGATTCTTTATGTATTAATTGGCGGGAGACAAACATGAAAACCCTGAAGCATTTTATTAATGGGCACTATGTAGCAGGCAGTAGCGAAGATAGCTTCGAACTGGTGAGTCCGGTTGACGGTGAAACATACGCAATTTCTCCCAACGCTAACGAGGCGGAGGTAGAACAAGCCTACTCAGCAGCGGAGGCGGCGTTTAGCATCTGGAGAAAATCGACGCCAGCACAGCGGCAAAAGGCGTTGTTGCTGCTGGCTGATGAGATTGAACGCAACGTTGAGCGACTGGTAACCGCGCAGAGTCAGGAAACCGGTCAGCTTCGCCATTTTATTGAGAAAGAGGAGATTGCGGCATCCTGCGATACCATCCGTTTTTTTGCTGGCGCGGCGCGCTGTCTTGAAGGGAAGGCGGCCGGAGAATATTCCGCCGGGTTTACATCGACCATCCGTCGTGAACCGCTGGGTATCGTTGGGCAAGTGACGCCGTGGAACTACCCGTTCATGATGGCGGTGTGGAAGATTGCACCAGCGCTGGCGACAGGCAACACGGTCGTGTTAAAGCCAAGCGACACCACTCCAGTGAGTACGCTGCTGTTGGCTGAACTGGCCGCACCGTTGTTTCCGATGGGGGCGTTTAACGTCGTGTTGGGCAAAGCCAGCACTGGTTCGCTGGTGGTTTCAAATCCGAAGGCTTCACTGGTTTCGATTACCGGTTCGGTCCGCGCGGGCTTGCAGGTTGCGGCATCAGCAGCGGCGAATCTGACTAAAGCACATCTGGAATTGGGCGGGAAAGCGCCTGCAGTCGTGTTCGCCGATGCGGATATGGACAAGGCGATTGCGACAATCACTACGGCAGGCTTTTTCAATGCCGGGCAGGATTGCACAGCGGCTACGCGGATCCTGGTAGAGCAATCCATCTATGCTGAGTTTCTGGAAAAACTGATCCAGAAAACAAAAAGTATCAAATTTGGGCCGCCAGAAGATCAGAATGCGCTGTACGGCGCATTGAATAGCCGGAATCAACTGGAGCAGGTGAAAGGTTTTATTGAGCGTTTACCGGCACATGCAAAAATTGAAACCGGTGGGCGCGCCGGGCCAGGTCCGGGCTTCTATTTTGAGCCGACGATTGTCTCCGGATTGCATCAAAATGATGAAGCTATTCAGCGTGAAGTATTTGGTCCGGTAATGACCATTCAGTCGTTTTCTACTGACGAAGAGGCACTACACAAAGCGAATGATGTGGAGTATGGTCTTGCCGCCAGCGTCTGGACCCGTAACCATGGTCGCGCGCAGCGCTTCAGCATTGACCTCGATTTTGGCACGGTGTGGATTAACAATCACATTCCTCTGTGTGCCGAAATGCCGCACGGCGGGTTCAAAAAATCGGGTTATGGCAAAGATCTCTCATCCTATTCACTCGAAGAATATACTCGGGTGAAACATATCATGTGTGACATTTCTGAATAGAGAGGATTACGATGAAAACAGTAAAAATTGCGGTGCTTTCATTAGTGATGCTCTCGGGCTATAGCTTTGCAGAAAGTACATCACTGAATACCGTAAAAGAATATATGGCGGCGTGGAATGCGCATGATGCTTCGCGAGCCGCTCAATATCTTGCGGATGATGCGGTTTATTATGATGCCGCCGCGGGTGAACCGGTAAACGGGAGAGAAAAAGCGGAAAAAGAGGTTATCGGCGCTTTTATTAAGGCGGTGCCAGATCTGAACTGGAAAATGGTTGGCAAACCCGTCTACGACGAAGACACCGTGGCATTCCGTTGGGAATTTTCAGGCAAAAATAGTGGTGAATGGGCAGGGAGTCCGCCGACAAATAATCCGATCAAATTTGAAGGCGTAAGCTATATTCATGTTAAAGCAGGAAAAATCACCTGGCAGGGTGATTATTATGATTCTAAAAAACTGGATGAAGAGTTAAAGCCAGTGAAGTAGTCGGTTGTGTCCCTTTATAACTAAGAAGGGGTATTTCTCTTATTTTTGTCGTATTAAAGGCAGTGTGTAGCAATAAGGAAAAAAGTTAATGGCAATTACCAGACGTGATTTTCTCAACGGCGTCGCGGTGACTATTGCGGCGGGACTTACCCCGCTGGAGTGGGTCAGGGCGACAGGAAAGGGAAACGCATTTATAGATGGAAATTATTATCCTCCTGCGCTGACAGGGCTGCGGGGTAATCATCCTGGATCATTTGAAATGGCGCATGCGCTAGGCCGCGAGCAGAAGCATTTTGATTTAAACGCTCTGCCCGTTGAGGAAGAGTACGATCTGGTGATTGTTGGGGGCGGGATTAGCGGGTTAGCTGCCGGTTGTTTTTGGCGTCAAGTTGCCGGGCAAAATAGCCGGATCCTGATCCTCGATAACCATGACGATTTTGGCGGACACGCCAAACGTAATGAATTTACCAGCTCGGGCAAGAAATTACTCGGTTATGGCGGCAGCGAAGCATTCCAGTCACCCGCGCATAATTTCAGCCCTGAAGTACAAAAACTGATGGAAACCGTGGGCGTCAGCGTCACGCGGTTAAAAGAGAGTTTTGACGTAAACTTCTACCCCGACTGGCAGCTCAGTCGCGGGGTTTTTTTCGACAAGAAGAATTTTGGCGTAACAAAAATCGTCAGCGGCGATCCGGGCCGCGCGGTATCTGATGATATTCCGCCGGACAGGCTCAATGGCCGTAAAATTGAAGACTTTATCAATGATTTTCCGCTAGGTGAGAACGACAGAAAAGCGCTGATCGACCTGCATGTACGCCCTGGCGATTACCTTCCGGGGATGACGGTCGATGAGAAAATGGAATGGCTGGATACCCACAGCTACAGTGAATTTTTAGCAACAAAAGTGGGTTTGAGCAAAATGGCGCTGCTCTATTTTCAGCAGCGTTCCAATGACTTCTTTGCCATCGGCATTGAAGGCATCTCCTGCAGCGATGCCAGGGCGTGCGCCTTACCCGGCATGGAAGGGATGGGGTTACCGCCGTTGGACGGAGAGTCGCTGGCCGACCTCGAAGAGCCGTATGTTTACCATTTCCCGGACGGTAACGCCGGTCTGGCCCGACTGTTAGTCAGGTATATGCTGCCGGATGCGCTACCGGGTAACACTATGGAAGACTCTGTTCTCGCCAGATTACATTATGAAAAGCTGGATCTACCAGAAAACACCACGCGCCTGCGCCTGAACAGCACAGTGATTAATGCGGCCAACGTGCAGGATGGCGTTGTGGTGACCTATCTGCGTGACGGTAAAATGCACCGTGTGCGCGGTAAGAACACCATCATGGCAGGCTATAACATGATGATCCCGTATCTGGTGCCTGAGATGCCGGAACAGCAGCAGGCGGATCTCAAACTGAACGTCAAGGCTCCGCTGGTGTACACCAACGTGGTGGTAAAAAACTGGCAGGCGTTCAAACAGCTTGGCGTACATGAATTTTATTCTCCAGCGGCACCTTACAGCCGGGTTAAGCTCGACTATCCGGTCAGTATTGGTGGGTATCAGCATCCGGCCTCCCCGGACGATCCGATGGTCATTCACATGGTCTATGTGCCGACCTACCCGGGCAGTAACCTATCGGCCAGAGAGCAGTTCCGCCTAGGACGAGCCTATTTGCTGGGGACCACTTTTGCGGCGCATGAGGAGATGATTCGCTCCCAGTTGCAGGAGATGTTTGGCTCAACAGGTTTTGATAATCAACGCGATATCTCCGCCATTACCGTTAACCGCTGGGCGCATGGCTATGCGTACTACGCCAATTCACTGTTCGATGATATGGATAAAATGCCAGAAATTATCGAGCGGGCGCGTCAGCCAGTCGGTCGCATTGCCATCGCTAACTCCGATTCTGACTGGAGTGCTTATGCCCACACAGCAATCGATCAGGCATGGCGTGCGGTTAATGAACTCAAGGATATGGGGTGATCTATGCGTAACGTAACCATTCTCGCCGCCTGTTTATTTACCGCTTCGGTAAGCGCTGCTGAATCTAACGGTGAATACATCGCGCGAATTTCAGACTGCGTCGCCTGTCATACCGCTGAAGGTGGTGCAGCGATGGCGGGGGGTAAAAAGTTTCCTACTCCGGTGGGGGATATTTATTCGACCAACATTACCCCGGACAAGGCACAGGGTATTGGTAATTACTCATACGAGGATTTTGAAAAGGCGGTACGCCAGGGAATTGCCAAAGACGGTCATCCGCTCTATCCGGCCATGCCTTATCCCTCTTATGCAAAACTTTCTGACGAGGATGTTCAGGCGCTGTATCGCTATTTTATGCATGATGTCACACCGTCTGCGCAACCCAATAAAGAGAATGCCATTCCGTGGCTACTCTCCGCCCGCTGGCCACTGCATATCTGGAACTGGCTGTTTACCGACGCGCCAGCGACGACAGTAGATAGCGCGAAACCAGATGACAACACAGCTCTGATAAAACGGGGCGCTTATCTGGTGGAAGGTCCCGGGCACTGCGGTTCTTGCCATACACCGAGAGGCATGGCGATGAATGAAAAAGCCTATACTCATGCAGATGCCGAGTACCTGAGCGGAGCGATGATTGACGGCTGGTATGCACCTTCGCTGCGGGGCAGCGGAATGTCTGAGCAGGCGTTAAAATCGCTGTTGCTGACCGGTAAGAGCAAGCATGCTGCGGTTTCAGGTTCGATGGCTGAAGTCGTCACGCAGAGTACACAGTATCTGACCGACGAAGATGCCACGGCGATCGCCCAATATCTGCTGAGTCTGAAAAGCGCGAAGCCTGAAACGGTGCGTGCTGCTGCGACTACAGCATCCTGGTCGAATTCACCTGAGGCGGGAAAAGTGACCTATAACCGTTACTGTTCAACTTGTCACGGTCTGGAAGGGAAAGGTACGGATGATAACGCACCTTCTTTGGTCAACAATCCGCTGGTCATGGTTGATGACCCGACGCCGCTGTTCAGAGTGATTGCCCACGGCGCAGAAACACCGACAACGCGTGGCAGCGTCTCCTTCAAGATGCCCGCTTACGGAGGCATGTTAAGTGACAACGAAATGCGCGACGTGATTAATTACGTGCGTAAGACCTGGGGTGAAGGGAATGGCGAAGTAAGCCATGAAGATCTGGCTGGGATTAAAAAAGCGTCACATTAAACAGTATGCCGGATAAGGTGCTTGCACCACCATCCGGCAGTGCTTACACGGTGTTTACCCTGATAATATCCGCGAGTCGGGTAAACGCCGCCGGCATTTCATGCTCTTCAATACTTGCAAACCCCAGCAACAGGCCGCTGCGTTTCTCTTCATTCACGTAATAGCGTGATAACGGGCGCACCAACAACCCTTGCGCATTCGCTTGTTGGGCAATGACCGCGTCATCGCTCCCTGCGGGTAACTGTAAGATCATATGCAGCCCGGCGTTGCTGCTGAAGGAACCAAGATAATGTTCACCAAGCTGGCGGCTGATAAGCTCTACCAGCATCTGGCGACGACGACTGTATAGTTGGCGCATTTTCCGAATGTGCGCTGCGTAATAACCCTCGCGAATAAACTCCGCCAGCGCGGCCTGAATCAACAGATGTCCACCACGATAGAGGTCGTTATGAACCTTTTTCAGCGGAGCGGCTAACGATTTAGGTAGCACGACATACCCGAGTCGAAGTGCGGGATAGAGTGTCTTACTGAATGTCCCGATGTAGATGACCGGTGTCTCTTCTTCCAGCCCCTGCAAAGAGGGGATCGGCTGGCCGGAAAAGCGGAACTCACTGTCGTAATCATCTTCCACTATCCAACTTCGCGTTTCACGTGCGCGAAAGATAAGTTGCCGGCGGCGACTGAGGCTCATCACCGAACCGAGAGGGTATTGATGTGACGGTGTCACAAAAATAAGTTTTGGCGGTGTTTCGCCTGCATCCGGCGGGACCATACCTTGTTCATCAACCGGGATAGCTGAAAAATTTACCGCATTGATACGCAGAATATTTTTGATTCCCCAGTAGCCCGGCTCCTCAATCCAGGCGTAATCGCCCGGGTTGCATAACGTTCGGGTCACCAGATCCAGCGCCTGGTGAATACCTTCGGTAATCAGAATTTGCTCCGGCGAACACCGCACGCCGCGAGCGGTGCGCAGATAGTCTGCCAGTGCTTCTTTCAGCTCATTCACACCGCCTGCGGCATCGTAAGTGAGAAACTCCGGGCGCAATCGTCTTGCCAGCCTGTCCTGAATTTTTTTGAGCACCCGGTGCGGAAAATGCTCTACATCAGGTACGCCTGGAATAAACGCGCCCCACTGACGGGGACTGGCGCTGGCATTACCTAACAGCTCAAGGCAGCGGGCAGATAAGCGGGTGTGATCCTCCAGAGCGGCAGCAACAGGTTCTTTATTGGGACGCAGGTTGAGATTGTCCAGCACGCTGTCAGTGACAAATGTGCCGCTACTGGTACGCGCAGAAATATAACCTTCGGCCTGCAACTGCTCGTAAACCCGCAGGACGGTATTGCGCGATAGCGCCAGCTCTCCTGCCAGGTCACGCGACGGAGGCATTCGGGTAGCCGGTTTCAGGCTACCTTCGAGGATGCAACTACAAATGGCGGCATACAGGCGGCGATGTAGTTTTTCGTCAGTCTGCTGACTAAATGCCTGCTTGATCACATCTCCGGCAAGTGAACGCATTTGGATCCTTAAAATAAAACGATTTGGCTCTCGATTAAAGTACCAGACGGCGTCTAAATTTAAAGGGTAATTCAACCGAAATGTATTAATGGACAAGGTGTAGAGAATGAACAATAAAAACCTGCAACAACGTCGTCTGGATGCCACCCCGCGTGGCGTGGGTGTGATGTGTGATTTTTATGCCCAGTCGGCAGAAAACAGCACGATTACCGATATCGAAGGCAATCAGTACATTGATTTTGCCGCCGGGATTGCCGTGCTGAACACCGGACACCGCCATCCTCGCCTGGTGCAGGCAGTCGAAGCGCAACTTCAGGCTTTTACCCATACGGCTTATCAGATTGTCCCGTACGAAAGCTATGTGTCTTTGGCTGAGAAAATCAACGCCGTCGCGCCAATCGATGGCAAGCGTAAAACCACATTCTTCACCACCGGGGCTGAAGCGGTAGAAAACGCGGTGAAAATTGCACGCGCACATACCGGGCGTCCTGGCGTTATCGCATTTGGCGGTGGTTTTCATGGTCGTACTTACATGACGATGGCGTTAACCGGCAAGGTGGCACCCTATAAAAAAGGTTTCGGTCCGTTCCCTGGCTCTGTTTACCATGCTCCGTATCCTTCTGAATTGCAGGGTATTTCCACGGCGGATTCCCTAAAAGCGATTGAGCGTCTGTTTAAAGCCGATATCGACCCAACCCAGGTTGCGGCGATTATCTTCGAACCCGTCCAGGGCGAAGGGGGCTTCGTGGTGGCACCGCCGGAATTTGTGGCCGCCATCCGCCGTATTTGCGACGAGCATGGCATCGTGATGATCGCCGATGAAGTACAAAGCGGGTTTGCCCGTACGGGCCAGCTGTTTGCGATGGATCATTACGCCGATAAAGCGGACCTGATGACCATGGCGAAAAGCCTCGCGGGCGGTATGCCGCTGTCTGGCGTCGTGGGCAAAGCCGAAATCATGGATGCACCTGCGCCGGGTGGTCTGGGTGGAACTTACGCCGGGAACCCGCTGTCGATCGCGGCGGCCCATGCAGTACTGGACATTATTCATGATGAACAGCTGTGCCAGCGTGCGGCGGCCCTCGGCGAACAGCTGCGCGCCGCTCTGACAGATGCGCAAGCAGGGTGTCCTGAACTGGCCGAAGTGCGTGGTTTAGGTTCTATGATTGCTGCTGAATTCTGTGATCCAGTGACAGGGGAACCCAACGCTTCCGCCGCACAACGCGTGCAGAAGAAAGCCCTTGAGCAAGGACTGCTGCTGCTGACCTGCGGTCAGTATGGCAACGTTATTCGTTTCCTTTACCCGCTGACGATTCCGCAGGATCAGTTCGCCAAAGCGCTTCAGATCATCAAAGCGGCGACGAAATAGTCCCGTATACCGCAGAAAAGACATAAAGCCGACGGTTGTCATCACCGTCGGCTTTATTATTGCTGGCATAAATTGATCTTCCTCGTGTGTAGTGCGGTATTTATCGCGAATGGGTTGCCAGTCATTACGTTATATAATTTAATACATATCGTTTTTACTCCTCTATTCAGATGGTATCCCATGTTAACTTTCCGCTCTTTTGTGCTGGTATGCGCCAGCATGTTGTTTGCGTTTTCTGCGCAGGCCGACCGTACGATCACCGATCAGCTTGGTCGTCAGGTCACGATTCCTGACCATGTGGACAAAGTGGTCGTGCTGCAACACCAGACGTTGAATATTCTGGTCCAGCTCAATGCGCAGCAGGACATTGTTGGCGTGATGTCGAGCTGGAAAAAACAGCTCGGGCCTGAATTTGCGCGCTTTATGCCGACGATTACTACATTGCCGACGCCGGGCGATCTCACCAGCGTGAACATTGAAAGCCTGCTGGCAATTCATCCACAGGTGGTGTTTGTCGCCAACTATGCGCCCGCGGAGATGATCCAGCAGATTCAGAACGCCGGTATTCCGGTCGTTGCTATCTCATTGCGCAAAGATGCCGACGGGCAACAGAATAAAATGAACCCGACTATGGCCGATGAAGAGCAGGTCTACAACGAAGGGTTAAAGCAGGGTATTCGCCTGATTGCGGATGTCGTGGGGCGCAAACCGCAGGCTGAAACGTTAATCGACTACGTTTTTGCGGCACGAGCAAAATTCAATGCGCCGGTTGCAAACATCCCGGATGCGCAAAAAGTCCGTATTTATATGGCTAACCCCGACCTGATGACTTACGGCTCCGGGAAGTACACAGGACTGATGATGCAGCACGCGGGGGGATTGAACGTGGCGGCTGCCAGTGTGAAAGGGGCCCGTCAGGTTGCGCTGGAGCAGGTATTAGCGTGGAACCCGCAGGTGATTTTTGTCCAGGATCGCTATCCGCAGGTGGTAACTCAGATCCAAAACGATCCGAACTGGCAGGGGATTGATGCGGTGAAAAATCATCGTGTCTGGTTGATGCCTGAATACGCCAAAGCCTGGGGCTATCCGATGCCGGAGGCGTTGGCGATCGGTGAACTGTGGATGGCCAAAAAACTGTATTCGGATGCCTATAAAGATGTGGACGTTGATGCGCAGGCGCAAGATTACTATCAGCGTTTTTATCGTGTGAACTGGCAGTCTGATGCAGCTAAGTAACCGTTTTTTGCCCCAGCAACCGCTCTTAATCGTTGTGGTCCTGTTGCTGGGCGTCAGTTCGCTATGCCTCGGACAATATCCGCTGTCGTTAAGCGAGGTGTTTTACCACCTGACGCACTATAGCGACGCTGAGGGAATAGCCAGCCAGGTGATCTGGACGGTCAGATTACCGCGTATTCTGATGGCGCTGCTGGCGGGGGGCGCGCTGGGGTTATGCGGGGCGACGTTGCAAGGAGTATTTCATAATCCGCTGGTCGACCCGCATATTATCGGTGTGACGTCGGGGGCGGCCTTTGGCGGAACGCTGGCCATCCTGCTCGGTCTTTCGCCCTTGCTGATGATGGGGTCAACGTTTTTCTTCGGTCTGATGGCATTGATCCTGGTGTATGCCATTGCTGCGTTACAGGGGCTGGAGAATACGCTGGTGTTGATCCTGTCAGGTATCATTTTGAGCGGCTTTTTTGCCGCGCTGGTGAGCCTGATCCAATATCAGGCTGATACCGAAGAGACGTTACCTAATATTGTGTTCTGGCTGCTGGGGAGCTTCGCGACGGCCAACTGGCATAAAGTACTGCTATTGGCGGTTCCAGTCGGTATCGCCGCGACGGTTTTGTTCCAGCTACGCTGGCGGATAAACCTGTTATCGCTCAATGACAAAGATGCCAGAGCACTGGGGGTGGCGGTGGTTCCTCTGCGACGCAGCGTTTTGGTGTGCTGCGCATTTTTGGTCGCCGCTCAGGTGGCGGTCAGCGGCAGTATTGCCTGGGTTGGGTTGGTTATTCCGCATCTGGCGCGTTTGCTGGTGGGCGTTGATCATCGTCGTCTACTGCCGTGTGCCTTCTGGTTGGGGGGCGGTTTTATGATTGTCGTGGATGATATTGCCCGCACCCTGATGCACGCGGAGATACCGCTGGGGATCATCACCGCATTGTTCGGTGCGCCGTTGTTTGCTTTCTTGCTCATTCGTACCAGCCGTCGGGAGAAATCATGATACCTGCCGCACTGCGCGTAAATCAGCTTTCTTATGGGTATCGCGCGCCGCTATTTGAGCCGCTAACGTTCTGTTGCCAGAAAGGTGATATCTGGGCCGTGCTTGGACGTAACGGTCTGGGTAAAAGTACGCTGCTTGATACGCTAACCGGCACGCTGCCTGCTTTAGGCGGGAGTATTGAAAATAACGGTGGGATAGGAATTGTGGCACAGCATAGCCATCTACCGTTTCCTTATACGGTCAGCGACGTGGTATTGATGGGGCGGGCACAGCACGTGAAGCTTTTTGCGCAACCCAGCCAGCAGGATCAACAAAGAGCAATGCAGGCATTAGAGCAGTTGAGTATTGCGCATCTTGCCTCCAGCTCATTTGGCTCACTTTCTGGCGGGCAGCAACAGTTAGTGATGATTGCCCGGGCTCTGGTGACTGAGTGTCAAACGTTGTTACTTGATGAACCGTGTTCCGCGCTGGATCTCGCCAATCAGCATGTGGTGCTCCAGCTCATCAGCGATTTGGCCCATCAACAGGGATGCAGCATTCTCTTTTCGACCCACGATCCGCTTCATGCGTTGCAGGTTGCTTCCCATACTTTGCTGCTACTCCCTGAAGGTAAATGGCGGGCAGGGCCAACGGACAGCATTGTGACCGAAGAGAATCTGTTTCTGGCCTATGGCTTACCGCTGCGAAAACTTAGCGTGGAGAATCACCCTACGCCGTTTATCGCACCGTTGTTTTCTATTCGGCGTTAAGCGGTAAGAATCCTGCGGCGGTAAGGAACGCCTGACCGCTGCGGGAAAGTATGAATTCAACCAGCGCCATGACTTCTTTGGATGCATCAAGCACCGCCAGTTGGTATTCGCAAAAAATATTGTGCTCGTCCGGAATAGCCACGTAATGTACGTCGGTCATCGCGTGCAGCGCGTGTGCGTAATGCGCGTAACCGATAAACAGATCGGCCAGCCCCTGGCGCAGGATCCAGGCGCTCGCCAGTTCTCCTTGCGGGATTTTAACCGTATCACGGCCACCAACCAGTGGGATAGCGCGCGCCCGAAGTTGCTGCCCGAGTCCTGGTTCCAGTACATCCATATTGTCGAAAAATGCCCAGGTATAGTCTCCGGAAGGGTCGCAGCCGGGCGTTGATGTCCCTGGTCGCAGCGTTGGGTCGCGGAGTAAATCCAGCCAGGTTCCGATTCGGTTGCTGACAAGGCTCAGTTTGTTCCAGCAAAAGGTGTGCGTTGAGACGGCTTTATTACGTACCAGCAGGTTTTGCGGATGTTCCCGGTTAGCGGAGGCAAAGAGCGCACACGGTTCACCCGCTTCAATACGCTCGCGCAGTAAACCGGCCGGACCATATTCAACCTTGACGTCTATTCCACTCATGCGCGTGAACTGGCTTATCAGCGGAGTAAATGCTGGGCGTAAACTGCCCGCGGCGAACAGGAGAATGGAAGAGGGCATGGTATTCGGGCTCTGACGAAAGACATTATACGAAGAAGATGAATGATACGCGTTGAGCATGGAATTTAGAATGATTTAACGCATTGCTATTGTAGCAACGTAGGAAATGATAAAACTGAAGATAAACGATAGTTTTGAGGGGAAATAGCACCAAATCGAAGAGATGATTTGGTGCGTCCGAGTGGACTCGAACCACCGACCCCCACCATGTCAAGGTGGTGCTCTAACCAACTGAGCTACGGACGCAAGATGGTGCGTTCAATTGGACTCGAACCAACGACCCCCACCATGTCAAGGTGGTGCTCTAACCAACTGAGCTATGAACGCAACGTTGTAGGTGACAACGGGGACGAATATTAGCGGCACAGACCGAATGAGGCAAGAGGGAAATGGCATTTTTCTTCCTGATCTCACGCGATTGCAGAGTAATTAAGCAAGTTGATTATATTTTGTTGATTTTGCAGCGTGTTTTTTATTCAGGCAGCAGGCAGGGGCATAATGGGAACGGTTTGAATGACATGAGCACTCAGTCTTTTAGTGTTGCAAGGATCGTGGCTTCTATTTTCTCTTGAGTCGTGTAGGGGGCAAAACGCTTAAGCGGCTTACCGTCGCGCCCGATCAGGAATTTAGTGAAGTTCCACTTGATCCACCCAGCACGCCGGGTAATTCATCTTTCAGGAAACGAAACACCGGATGCGTCCCAGCGCCGTTGACGTCCACTTTCTCAAACATCGGGAAGCTCACACCGTAGTCGATGTGACAGGTTTGTGCGATTTCATCGGCTCCACCAGGTTCCTGTTTACCGAACTGGTTGCAGGGGAAACCCAGCACCACCAGACCCTGTGCGGCGTACTTCTTATCGAGCACTTCGAGGCCTGCTATTGTGGCGTGAATCCACAATGACTGGCGGTATTAACCACCAGCACCAGTTTGCCAGCGTAATCGGCCATCGAGATGGGTTGGCCATTGAGACTGGTGGCAGTAAGTTGATGAAAGGTGGTCATACCGGAATCCTCAATTAAGTTCACATTACTCATATTGCCTGCGGGTTATAGGCTTCGCTTAGTGACTTTTTATTATGGTAGCAACCGTAAGATTAATAAAATGACTAAGTTGAGAGGAATTGCTCCGCCATCAAACTCACATTTAATCTGCCGTGGCAGAGTTAAAAAATCCAAGCCAGGCGTGGATTTTAAGAGGGCGTGGGAAGCAGGAGTTAGCGCTCGTTTTTTGCCATTAACAGCGCCAGGTCGACGAGCCGATTGGAGAATCCCCATTCGTTATCGTACCAGGCGAGAATTTTGACCATATTGCCACCAATTACCAACGTTGACAGGCCGTCGATAATGGATGAACGCGGGTCACCCTGGTAGTCGCTTGAAACGAGCGGTTCATCGCTATAGCCCAGGATCCCTTTCAGCGGCCCCGTCGCGGCGGCGTTACGAAATGCATTATTGACTTCTTCTTCCGTTACATCCCGCTCAAGCGTGACGGTCAGGTCGACAATTGACACTACCGGAACTGGTACGCGCAGCGAATAACCGGTTAAGCGACCATCCAGCTCAGGGATGACTTTGCCAAGCGCCTTTGCAGCACCGCTTGAGTAGGGCACTATCGACAATGCAGCGGCGCGGGCGCCACGAAGATCTTTTTCCGGTTGGTCGTGCAGCGCCTGGCTGTTGGTGTAGGCATGGGTGGTGTTCATCAGACCATGCTTAATACCGAAATGTTGGTGCAAAACCTGCGCGGCAGGTGCCAGACCGTTGGTGGTGCAGCTACCGTTGCTGACGACAAAGTGTTTATCCGCCGAGTAGAGATGATCGTTAACGCCCATCACGATGGTTAAATCATCGTTTTTACCTGGAGCAGAGATAATTACGCGCTTTGCGCCACCGCTGTGGATATGTACTGCCGCCTTGTCTCGTTCAGTGAAGAAGCCGGTTGCTTCAATGACAATATCGACTTCACGTTGACGCCAGGGGATTTTGGCTGGGTCGCGTTCGCTAAAAACAGTAATGGAATTACCGTTAACGACCAGTTGCCCCTCACTGGCGGCGACGTCGGCATCGAGTTTACCCAGCAGCGAATCGTATTTCAGCAGGTGCGCCAATGTTTTACTGTCAGTCAGATCGTTGATTGCCACAATCTGAATATCCGAGTTACCCAGTGCAGCACGCAGTACGTTACGTCCGATACGGCCAAAACCGTTAATACCGACCTTTACCATGATCAACTCCTTATCTGTTGTCTCTGGCATAAATTTAGGCCGATCACTGCTTGGCGTAAACGACAAAAAAGGATCACTTTAGGCCATTTTACGACAATGAAAACGCTGGCGATATTCGCCCGGGGTCAGGTGAAGCTGTTTTTCGAATAGTCGTCGCAGGTTGATGCTGCTGCCGAATCCCGTTTGTTCGGCAATACGCTCCAGCGTCTCGTTGGTCTGCTCCAGACGCTGCCGGGCGGCGGCCAGACGAGCTTCAGCTACATAGCGCGCCGGTGAAGCTCCTGTTTCCCGGGTAAACACGCGGGTGAAGTTACGTGGACTCATGGCGACTTTTTCCGCCAGTTTATCCACGCTGAGGTCGGCGGTGAGGTTCTCAAGCAGCCAGACCAGCAGATCGTTAATCGGGCCCAGAGTACTGGTATGCTGAAGGTTGTAGCGGCTAAACTGCAGCTGGCCCCCAGGACGGCGCAGGTACATGACGAAGTCTTGAGCGACGTCGCGCGCCAGACTGAAACCATAATCCTCTTCAACCAGCGCTAGCGTTAGATCAAAGCCGGAGCTCACGCCACCCGATGTCCAGATGTGTTCGTCCTGAATATAAAGCGGACCGCTTTCGACGCGCACCTGAGGGAATTCTGCCTGCATGGTTTCAAGTAGTTTCCAGTGGGTGGTGGCTCGTCTGCCGTCCAGCAGCCC
The DNA here is from genome assembly GCF_000398825.1 of Citrobacter sp. KTE30. Classification (NCBI taxonomy): domain Bacteria; kingdom Pseudomonadati; phylum Pseudomonadota; class Gammaproteobacteria; order Enterobacterales; family Enterobacteriaceae; genus Citrobacter; species Citrobacter sp. KTE30. Next base: position 1,986,038 of record NZ_KB976055.1, read on the forward strand.
GGTTTGTGCCAGCAGCATCGCACCGCCGCAAATGGATGCAATGCGGCGGGCATGGGGAGCGGCAAGGCGCAGCCAGTCAACCACAGCAATTCCTTCCTGCGGATTTTGACCTCTGCCGGTGATAATGATGGTATCGAGAGGTTCGCGAGGATCTATCTCATGCAGGCGATGATCTGCCAGTAGGTTCAGGCCGGACTGACCATGGATCACCTGATGTGGTTGCGTTGTGGCTAACTGAACCTGATAACAGGTTTCCGTAGCGCTTTTGGGATGCAGGCGGTTGGCCTGCATCATGATGTCGGCAATACCGGCGGATTCAAACAGCATGCCGCCATCGGGAACAATGATGAGTATCTTCTTCATGTCCTGAAAAGTAGTCTTTTTACAAAATAAGTCAACAGACATGTGTTGCGGGATACTATTCTTGTCCCAATATTACAAATAAATCAGGCTGATTGTGGCCTCGCCCTGTAACTCAGTCTCATCCTGTAAGCTCAGGCCATCGGAGGCAATGGCGGCAGAGATCCTGAGGGGGATTGTCAACTGACGAATTGCCACGGGATTATTTTTCGCATCCACCGGAGTCAGTCTCATGATGCCTGAAATCAGTGTTAGTGCTGTCCCGGCTGATTGCCACATGCTCCGTTCTTGTTCCCCCGTCTGATACCCCCATGACGCGATATCGCCTTCCACGGCGCTCTCCCCGGCTAATGCGGTTATCAGGTAACCACCAATCGGTTTTTGACCTGAGGTAACACCCAGTCCAAAGAGGGTGTCAGATGAATGCCGACCAGATGTCTTATCATCGTGAGAGTCAATTATCAGGTTACGGACCCGGGTTTCCGCTTTTTCATCATTGACCATCCATGCCACCTGTCGCAGGCTCTCGCACTGTATATGCAAGCCGATAACACGTGGCGTCAACAGATAGGGAGGTGAAGAACGGATCGATGAGAGACTCAGCGTACCGTAATCCACAGTGCCGCCATTATCCAGCGATACCCGGCATGCCGCCGGGATCATTTCAGCTGAAAAGCTCACATCCACCGTATTTTCCGCATACGCCTTCGTAATCAACAGGCAAAATATCCCCCCGGCACAACAAAGCCACCGATGTATCCGGCTTTTAATAAGCGAAATCAGGCGCATCTTTCCTGTAACACTTGACTGGTGGTATATAACACGCTGAAAAATTTCCTTGAACCAAAATGAAATCATCGAGTTATTCTCTCTCTGGTACGGTCATACGTAATGACAATGTTGACGCCTGCTGATCTGAAACCTGAAAGCTGCGGGCCTGTACACGGGGAATAACCGTAAGCAGGAAAGTGGCCGACATCCCGTTCACGGGCTGATGATGCTGCTGGAGCTCAACTGTGTCTCCGTTGAGAACAGCAATAGGGGTCTGCGACCGTGATTCAGACGATTTATTAAGCTCGTGGTGAACAACGAACTGGCTGCTCTTATTATCGACAAACGCTTCACTGAACATCACCGTTGCCCGTCCCTCCTCACCGAAACTGAAGTCGAGTCCTCGACGGTCATTGTCATCAAACCGGATATGTATGGGTTGAGGAACATCACACCGCACCTGTACCTGTACCTGACGGGCGGGCAACTGCTGCCATTGTACCTGCCCGCTGGGCTCAGTATCCTGAAACCGGACTTTGCCGTATTCGTGGCGCAACTGGCTGGCAATAATATTGCACTGCGCTTGAACGACCGGACTGACAATAAAATAGATGCCGCAACATAATGATATTAAACGAATCATTCGCATACTCCCGTTAACTCTTCATATAAACCATCCTGAGGTGGTGTTGGGGGCAGGGAATACTGTAGCTGGCACATGGGGCTACCGTTGTCATCCCCCACAAAGAACGACTCACCGGGCTGCAGGTTGCTAAAGAAAACCAGGCCTTTTTCCAGAGAATTCGTCACGTACTGCCCATCGCTGTCTACGATCCCTTTTCCTTTAGACAGAAGCTTTCCGTCAATACGTCTGACTGTCATGAGTACCCTGCGGGTGTCTGATACCCTGAATTGTGTGAATGCGACGGCTCCTCGCGAAACGGTAAGCTCCGCGGCACCATTGGTTAAGTCGACATGTCTGGGCAACGTTTTAACATCAATATTGAGACGAGAGGGCTGCCACGGTGTTAAGCCGGGAACCAGCGCTTTGCCGCGATAATCAGTCCAGACGGGGCCCTGCGGGGTAGATACTTTGATCCCGGAAAGCGGAGAATTTAATGAAAGCGCGCCGTATGATTCCTGAATCGCATAAGGTGAAAAAAGTATCCCTTCCTGATTAAAGGAAATCCCACCGCTTAGCGAACCGCCATACCCCCAATAATTGGCGGTCTGGCTGGCATACCCACTCATCTGGGCATAATGCAAATTCTGCCCAAAACTGCCGCTGATGGTATTTTGTGCATTTTGCCAGTCCCGTCCTGCCGATAGCGAATATGACATATCGTCCCATTGTCCGCTGGTCTGAACATCGTTATAAGTCCGGGAGCCCTGTCGACGAAGGGACAGATTTACGCGATCGTGTCCCAGAGGCAGCCCAAGTCGGATATAAAAGACATCATCGTCACGTTGCGTACTCGTCCGGGAGCCAGAAACACGTTGCCATGTGGCCGAAAGGTTAATCTGACCATGTCCAGCCCAGCGCCAGTTTTTTGACCATGAGGCATACCATGATTTCGGTGTGGCGGCATGGTCACGCGCGGAGGAGGTCGAGTAACTCAGCGAAAACAGACCTAAATGTTCATGAGCCCAGTTACCTCCCACATTGTAGTAACTGTTCGCTGTGGAAGTCGTATGATTTACAGCGTCGCTGAGCTCACGAAATCCCGCAGATGTTGTGGTCCAGGCCGCCTGAATACTGGCGGAAGGGTTAAGCTGGTAGCGGAGACTGAGGCTTTCCTTGCTGCCCGCATGATGCGTGTACTGTTCCTGTGCCATCGTGGTTTGCAGCGACAGTGACCATGCCGGTATCGGAATAAAACTCAGGGATGCCGCCGCGGATTGATACTGTGCTGAGGCCAGAGCGCTACCGCTTAGCGTTGCCTGTCGGGAAATCCGCATCCCCTGACTTCCGGTAATGAGCCAGGGGGCCGATTCATCGCTGGCAACTGTCTCGCGCACTTTACCGAGTGCCACAGACCCATAAAGGGGAGCGTCGGCCGGAGTTTGTAAGGCCGTGACAGGTACTGAAAACGTTGTTAACTGACCATCCTGTTCCGTCACTTTCACATCCAGCGGAAACTGCGTGCTGAGCATGGAAATGTTATCTAATGAAAACGGTCCTTCAGGAACCTGTGTTGCCTCGATTAACTGTCCGTTTTGATAAACCTCAACACGAGCCTGCGCGGAACGCGCTATTCCCTGAACAGAAACGCCGCTACGAGCAGGACGCAGTGCACTATCAGGAAACAGTTGAAGCCCCGTTAATCCAGGAATGGCGAGTAGCGTCTGACGAGCGTATATCTCTCCTGCCTGAAAGGTCTGTTGTAGCGACTGAAACGTCTTCTGGACATAAGTATATAGTCGCTGAGAACGACGTGTTCCGTCACTGTACGATACCGTATGACGACTGCGAAGCAGCCAGTCATTCAGATTCAGTCCTGATTCAAATAGTCCCAGTTGATAAGTTTCGTGCTTTCCGGACTGAACTGTGGTTGACGACTGCAGATTATAATTAAGCAGCCCCGATGTGCCTCCCTGAATAATATCCTTCCGTAATAAGATGCTTTCTGGCGTCAGCGCAGATGTCGGAACTGTAATACTAATCTGATTTTTATACGGGTCTGCCGTTAACTGTGCTGCGGGATAAAGCGTCTGATAATCCAGACATCCTTGATTAAACTCATACGCAAGTCCGAGATTTCGGGATGTTTCAGGGGTTATACAGGGTTCGCCCTGCGCATTAAATCGCGTCATAAGCTGACGTTTATTGCGCCCGTTAATCACCCAACTAACAGGATATTCGCCTGGTGAAAAACGTGCGGCGTGAGAAAAATAATGACTCAGACCAGCATCCAGTCCACGGTTTTTTAATCTTCCGTCATCAAATAGTAAAGGTTCGGCGGATAACATCATACTGTAACTACCAAGTAGACCGAGAAATAAATAATATGCATACCTGTGAACAGGCAATGTTCTGATTAAATTAAAGGGCATTTATTAACCTTATAGCTATCCTTGCAGGAGCTCGGATATAAATCGTTCTGATGCGAAATAGGTTTTTATAATAAATATTCAGCGTTGAAACCTGACATCCGGTCTGGCGCTAAAGTTTCTTTCAATTTAGCGAAGCAATAAACTCCGACACCTGAACACCGTAACGGCTGACTGGAACAAAACGTACTTCGTTATCAGCCGTAAGCGAGGATGCTGATGATAAGGTTATATGCTGGCCCGGCAGTAAATACGTTCTCCCGAGGTCAAATTGTGTCTTCGACGGTAGTGTGACAAACTGCTGGGCCAGGCGGACGACATAGGGGCCTGGATTAGTAACTTTCAGCTGATTGCCTTCTTTATGCCATGTAAGTAACGTCCAGGGATCTTTTCGTTCCGGTAATCCTTCTGGATGAATAAGTACGGGTAAATTCTGACGTATGGTAATACCAATTTTGTTACTACCGGGAATTTTTGGGGGGATACCTTCGAAAATGACACGTTTAAGATGCTCAGTAATTAGCGGCTTTTCCGTTTTAAGAATAAATCGAACTTGCTGAGTCTTACCTCCTTCAACCCGGACTACCGGCTGAGTCGGCAGGAGTTTAATCGTGTCATCCTCACCGTCAACATTAATGACCTGTGTGTAAAGCAGGGAAGGGATATTGTCTGTATTGGTGACATTCATGCTGCCTCCGCTTTCCTTTTCCTGGATCAGTAAAAGGGAACTGTCAGGCTGCATTCCGGTGGCCATACTAACCTGTGGGACGCATATCAGGAAAAGTGAAAGAATGAAAAGAACTTTCCAGAAGAAAAATGGCTGACGCATTGTAGTTATTCCAGTATATTTACCGGGCCATTAGAACATGGCCCGGTAATAAACAGAGTCGATAAAATTGATTTTATCGTATTAATTTACGGGATATTATTAAAGATAAACCAGAGAAATCGTTGCCTCACCGTCGAGATTCGTTTCATCCGTAATCTTAAGGTCTTCCCCTTTGCGAAGAACTCCTTTAATAGATAATGGAACTTTCAATTCAGAGAAAGCTGCCGGGGTTAATGTATCAGGATTTCCTAAGGTGTGTAACCTGGCCGCAACATCCACGCCGTTTACGGTGCTGCCAGAGGCCGTGCGTGACCAGTCGTCGCTGGTAATTTTTTTACTGATAAACACCAGATTGTCAGTGCTACCCGAATAAGTCATATCAGGGAACCAGTTAATAACAGTATATGCCCCCAGTGTTGTTTCACCGTCGTTCGTAAGCCCCAGACCAAATTGATTGCTGCTTGCGGGTATATCGCTGCCATCAACGGTGGCATTTTTAATCACACCATTATAAAGAGAATCTCTACGTTCATCATGAAGGGTATACGCAACAAGTCGTTCGGAATTGCATTTAATACCCATATTAATACGTTTTTCCGGCAGTTGATTGTCTTCAGTTGCAGACAGGTTCGTCATTAACATTGTTCCGTAGTCAACAATACCGGCGTTATCCAGATTGACGGCGCATGCGCCCGGCACTAATTTTCCGGTGACTTTAAGCGTGGCCGTGTCTCCACCTGCCGCAAGGACTGAGCCGGAAATAAAAGTAAGTGATAAAGCAACCAGTAGTTTATTTAATTTCATTTAAGTAATATTCCTAATTATGGATTTAAAAATACAACGCCTGTGCAGCGCCATGTTCACTTTATTCAAGTAAACATGGCGATGCGGAGCATGACTTTCTTCACGTAGCAGGTTTTAGATATTCACACCCGGTAAAAATTAGAGAAATACAAAAGCAATATGTTGTATTTAGTTTCTCTTGAAGAATATTGTCCAGTAAATGCTGTTTTTAAAAAATCAAGCTCGTTAATTAATGGTCTTAGTCATTGAATTGTTTTGGATAATGTTTCTGGCCTTGCTAAATACCTGTGAATCCTCATAGAAAACTTCACTGACAAGATGACTCAGTCTTATGTTAAAAACGTTCAGAATTCGCAGAATAAACTCTAACGTAAAAGCGCACTGCCCCCGTTCAAACCGTGATACATGCTGCTGACATATATTTAACTCAACAGCTAACTCTTCTGCGCTCATATTCATTTTTTGTCGGTTGCTACGAACGAATCGACCGATTCTGGCGTTAACGTTAGATATATTGTATTTCAAGTGCATTAGCGACTCCGTTTACTATTTGTTTATGTTGATTTATTTGTTGACATATATTTCGGCCATAAAAGTATTGCAAACATCCTTTACTCTTAAAACAAGTTAATATCGATCGGTCAGTAAATCATCAATAGAATAAAGCTATCAAAACAGGTTAAACGATTGTTTCAATAAATTAAATGAATTTGAGGTTTCATCATATCTTCATGAAATATAAAGATAATATATGATAACGATCTACTTATCTCACAGTCATGAATACACTAATAGTTTCACGTGCAATCATAAATACTATTATTTGGTTACTCCGTGAAATATATAGTTACACGTTACACCAATAAGGAGTAAATTACAGATGTGTTCTATAAATATCAGCGGGTATCTGGTGCTGAAAATTAGAAATAAAGCCTGTAATGACCATTGTCAGGTCTCAACAATAATATTGATGATTAAAGGGGACTCATAATTGATAGTTCAGAGTAAAAATTGCGGTGATATCTGCCCGTTGCCTGAATTCACTCACACCCACAGCACGATATACTATCCGAAAAGCTTTACGAATGTTTTGTAATGACGCCTTGCGGTTCCATGTCCATATCGCGTGATGCGTAAGGATATCCATTGTTGGCTCCAGTGTACCGCGCCTGCGTGGACACAGGACGGGCTGCTTTTCCGCTTCTTTCCGGATCGTGCCGTTGATTTCATCCCCCACAGATCCCCCGCAGTTGGTCGGAGTCCGTGGCCTTTCCGACACAGTATTGCCGGCGACAAAAGCGATGAATGGCTACAACCCACCTGCAATGAGATGAAATGTGTCCTCAAAACAGACGCACTGATGAACGCATTACGAACTTAGCGCGGTATCAGACCTTGGGGCAGTTCAACTTAGCCATCTACACTTGCTTTGTACTAAGATGCTTATCTAATAGATGCTTTAAGAAATCGTCTCAGGATCATGATGGATTTATCACTATGACTAGAACAGAAAGGCTTCTCGAATTACTACAGATATTAAGGGCACAAAGATATCCGATCACTGCATCCACACTCTCAGAAAGATTAGGGATAAGTGTGCGTTCCCTTTACAGAGATATAAAAACGCTGCAGCATCAAGGGGTATGCATTGAAGGTGGTGCTGGAATTGGTTATATCGTTAAATCTGATTTTCATTTGCCACCCTTAAACCTGTCTCATGAAGAAGTCAATGCTATTACGCTTGGATTGAATTGGGTCTCTCATAATACGGACCATGATTTCAAAATTATCGCTAAGAATGCACTTGCCAAAATACATACCGTCATTTCCGGTGAGTTGAAAAATCTTATTGAAAGTCAATCCTATCTGATTGGTCCTTCAGAAAAAAATGAGATGTTTTTTGAAGATATTCGCAATGCTATTAAAAAGCGAAAGAGAATCAAAATAAAGTATTGTGATAAGAAAGACTCTTACTCTTCTCGAGTCATATGGCCCATTGGGTTGGTATACATGGAGTCATGTTGGCTTTTGGTTGCATGGTGTGAGATGAGAAATGATTTTCGCCACTTTAGGACTGACAAAATTAAGGAAATTGAGCAACTGGATTCCTTTTATAGTGAAAGCAGGGCGGTTTTATTGAAAAAATGGAGAGTAAAAGAAGGGATTAGCGAGGAGAAAGAGTACTGACAAAAACTGTCACAGCTCATTTGTATACTAACCCAGATGAAAGGTTCAATTCTACATCTTTGGGGGGAGTATGAATTTCCAAAATAAAATTGCTGTGATAACAGGAAGCACTACAGGAATAGGTGAGGCCGTCGCAAAGCAATTACACATACATGGTGCTAAGGTCATTATTGTCGCCCGTTCGTCAGAGCAGGCTAAACAAAAAGCGAAACAATTATCTTCACAGGGTCAACAAGCGATGGGGATCGGATGTGATGTATCACAGCCCGAACAAGTACGACAAATGATCGATGAGGTTATCGAACGCTTCGGCAGACTTGATTATGCTGTAAATAATGCAGGCTTAACAGGTGATCATGGTAAAAACATAACAGAGCAAACAGTTGAGAACTGGGATAAGGTTATTGCCACCTCATTGAGCGGAGTTTTTTACTGCCTAAAATATGAAATACCTCAGATGATGAAGTTTGGTGGCTCAATAGTGAATTTATCTGCCGTAAATGGCCTGGTTGGCATTCCTGGATTAGCGCCTTACACCGTGGCTAAGCATGGTATAATTGGTTTAACCCAAACCGCAGCGCTAGAATTTGCATGTCAAGGAATTCGAGTAAATGCAGTCGCTCCTGGTTATGTCCAGACCCCGCGAATGAGTGCACTTCCTGAAAATATCGTACATAGCTTCGCCAATAGCCACCCTATGAAAAGGATGGCAAAAATGCAAGAAATAGCAGACTTCATCTTGTTTTTGCTATCAGACAAATCCGCATTCTGTACCGGAGGAGTTTATCCAATTGATGGTGGATATTTAGCCGAGTAAATTTCTCTAACGTTTTAAACTATAAGCATTACCTAACCAAAGCGGTAGGTTCAATAGGAGCGTTATAATATATTTAATGCTCCTATTATAGGGGTAATGATAACAGCATCTCCAGTTTGAACTAATATGAGAATAAATGATCGACTTTCCATTGGTTTAACTCACATTGAAAAACGGGCATCTTTGTCTGTAGATACAGATGAAATGCTTCCTTTTGCCACTCGTTGAGTAGCATAGTCTCTTCGGCGACAATCCATGCCTTTTCTCAGAGGGGCCATCGCCTGAAATGAGGTTTTGATTTCGAAATAAAACATTAGTGCATTTTGCTGATAAAACGTGGGGAAGATTCTGAAAGCTCCCGGCGAAGGTAACTCGTTGGGAGCTGTCTTTATTTATTGGGCCGACTGTAATAGGTCGAGTTCAGAACACCGGCAAACCCAGCCCTTGCTTCACTTCTCTTAATGTCTGCTGCGTGATCTCGTGCGCCTGTTCACTGCCTTTTTTGAGCATTGCCATCAGCATGCCTTTATCCTGAATGTAGGTTGCCCGCAGCTCGCGCATTGGGGCGATGAGTTCCTGCAAGCACACCTCCAGCTCGTTTTTGCATGTCCGGTCACCCAGTCCACCCCGTTGGTAATGCGCTTTCATTTCCGCCACTTTTGCTTTATCCGGATGAAAAGCGTCGAGGTAAATGAATACCATATTGCCGTCGATTTGCCCCGGGTCGGATACTTTCAGATGATTGGGGTCGGTGTACATTACACTGACCGCGTGATGAATGGTTTCTTCGCTGGCTGACAGGAGCAATGTGTTACCAAGCGATTTTGACATTTTGGCATTCCCGTCGATCCCTGGTAGGCGGCTGGTTTCACTCAGCAGCGCTTTGCAGTGCGATAAGACGGGGGCCGGTAACAGGCTATTCATCTTGTGCACGATTTCATTAGTCTGTTCAATCATTGGCAACTGATCGTCGCCGACGGGAACCACTTCGGCTTTGAAGGCCGTAATATCTGCCGCCTGACTGATGGGATAAACCAGAAAACCAACCGGTAACGAGCGGGCAAACCCTTTCTGCGCAATTTCGTTTTTAACCGTAGGATTACGCTCTACGCGAGCCACGGTGACGATATTCATATAAAGCGCGGTCAGTTCCGCAAGGGCAGGCAGGGCCGATTGCAAACAAATAGTGGTCAGTGAAGGATCTATTCCTGCGGCAAGATAGTCGGCAAGTACCTCGGGAATATTGTTGCGGATCTTTTGCGGTGTGCTGCCGTTATCGGTTAGCCCTTGCAGATCAGCCACCAATATAAACTGCCGATAATCATGTTGCAGCGCGGCGCGCTGGCGCAATGACCCCACATAATGGCCAAGATGCAGCGGTCCGGTGGGACGATCGCCAGTGAGGATGATGGTTTTATTGTTCATGTAAGACTCCTTAGTCATAAAACCGAAAGGGGTCTCTAAATGCAAATAACCGCCTTTCGGCGGTTATCTAAAAATGGGAAAAACACATTCTGACCGCCTTTAAGAAGGCAGCCACCACAAGTTGTAATTAAAAGCGGTGATATCGTGTTTTGTGTTCATTGAATTAACATATCACCGCCTGGCGTTGAGGTAAAGCCATGTTCAACTGGCCTCCAGCATGCCAAAGCTCACGATGCGCGAACGTCCCAGCTCTTTAGCGCGATACAGCGCCACGTCTGCAGCACGCAGCAGGTTGTCGCTCTGGGCGTGCTGCGGATAGCTGGCTACGCCAATAGAGACATCGACGTGACCAATTTCAGAGACGCCAAAGCGCAGCGACAGTTCGCGTACGCCGTTATAAATATCCGTCGCAAGGCGGTTGGCGGCCTGTTCATCCGTATTGGCCAGCAGCACCAGAAACTCCTCACCGCCATAGCGGAAGGCCATGCCGCTGTCGTGAACCACGCGCTGAATGGTGGCGGCGATACTTTTTATCACGCTGTCTCCCGCCTCGTGACCAAAGCGATCATTAATATTTTTAAAATGGTCAATATCGATCATCAGGCAACTGATCGGCTCCTTGTTGCGTACGGCCTGGCTCATCTGAGTGCGTAAGGTATCTTCCAGATGATGACGGTTGCGTAGACCAGTTAGCGGATCGTAGAGCGCTTTCTCCAGCAGGGCGTCACGCAGACGCTGGTTGGCTAATGCGAGGCCGAGTGCTTCTGCCATTAGCTCCAGATACGCACGAGAGGGGGCGGAATCATCGCTAAGGTTCTGGAATGAGAGCAGACCGATGGCTTCTCCCTGGGCAATCAGCGGAACGCACAGGGTATGCTGCTGGCATGAATCCGGCAGATGGTAGCAGGCGATATCGGGTTCACCTTGTACCGGAGGGTGGCTCTGGCCGCGGCGCACAGCCCAGCATTCGTCCGGGTGGAACGCATCCGCTTTACCCTGTGGTGAGAGCCATTGTGCAACGCAGCGCATTTGCCAGGGTTCCCGGTCCAGTATGTAAAGCCGCCCGGCAATACCTGGGGCAATATTCGGTGCAAACAGTTCCGCCACATTGATGACATCGGCAAAATTCTCGCAGCCCTGCAGACGCTGCGTCATACGTGCCAGCAGATCGCGGATTGCCCAGTCGGCATCTCGCTCCTTCTCCAGTCTCTGACGAGCCAGACCGTTCTCGCGGAATATCCGGATCGCCTGTGCCATGTCGCCTATTTCGTCTATCTGGTTAAAGCTGGGCGTCTCAACGGCATAATCCTGCGATGCGAGACGGTTTACGACATCGCTCAAACGCACGACGGGGCGCAGGACACGACGCTTTAAAATGAAACCGAGAACGAATAAAAACAGCAGCGCCGTCAGACCGACCATCACTTCGGAAGCCGTCCGCAGCATGCGGGATGACTGGGTTGCATCTTCAATCATGTTGCGTACGCGGCTATCGAGTAACTGGCGGAAATGATCTATACGGTCCTGGGCTCGCTCCAGTTCCTGTTCATAGGCTTTCCCGTACAGCAGGGTGATGGCCTGCGACTCTTCTCCACGCGCGACGCTGGCAAGCGCCTCGGCCTGCTCATCCTGCAGAGCATCCACAATCTGCAGCCCTTCGTGCAATAGCGCCAGCTCTTCATCCGTTGCACCAAGGTCTTTGAGCTTCGACAGACGATGCTCAACGGCTTTCATCGACGCTTCTTTCTGACGGTAGGCGTTGAGCACCTCAGGATCTTTTGCAATAACATAGTCGCGCGCCAGGTCGGACAGCGACCAGGCGTCAAGCTCCACTTCTTCGGTCAACTGATCGAATTGATAACGCTGCTCTACCACCTGGCGTTCGGTGTTATCGGCGCTGGATGCCATCAGCATGACAATACCGGAGGCGATGGTCAGACATACCGTCGCGCTATAGGCCCAGTTGGTGATTGTGGCAATTCGCACTGATTAGTTCCTTCTGCGACGATTAATGAATACGCATGATTGAAATTATAGAAAACGTATGATTTTGCGTGAAAATAAAAAAGGCGGTCCGAAGACCGCCTTTTGTTATCGTCCGGCCATCACAGATCTGGAGGATTTTTTCCTTCTTCCATAAAGGCTTCGTCAATTCCTTCCACGTTACCTTCATGGTCACGCCCAGAAAACAGGTTCCAGCAGGTAATGAATAGTGCGGCAATCAGTGGGCCAATCACAAAGCCGTTGATACCGTAGATCTCCATTCCACCGAGGGTGCTTATCAGGATCAGGTAATCAGGCATTTTGGTGTCTTTACCTACCAGCAGCGGGCGCAGGATATTGTCCACCAGCCCAACGATGATCACAAAGAAGCCAACGATAAACAGCCCTTGCCATAGCTGATGGGTGGCGAACAGAAATATTGCTGCTGGTACCCAGACGATCGCTGAACCGACGGCGGGCACGAGGGAGAGAAACGCCATCAACGCGCCCCACAGAACGCTACCATCGATATCTACAATCGCAAACGCGATGCCGCCAAGAATACCCTGAACCAAAGCGACGACCGCCGTGCCCTTGACGGTTGCCCGCGTCACGCCGACGAATTTTGCAAACAGGTGCTGTTTGGCAAAATCAGAAAGCGGTAATGAGTCCAGAATCTGGCGCACCAGGTACGGTCCGTCCTTCAGTAAGAAGAACAGTAGATACAGCATGATGCCGAAGCTAATAGCAAAGCCGAATGTTCCTTTACCAATCAGGAACGCGCTGCCGGCGAGGTACTGTCCACCCTGCAGCACGACATCGGACAGTTTTTTCTGGATCTGCGCGACATCATCCAGATTGTGTTCTGCCAGAAAACCTCTGGCCCAGTCAGGAAGATACGAAAGAACAGAAGCGACGACCTCCGGGAACTGCGTGTCATTCTGTTGCAGTTTGGTGTACACCACGTTCAGTTCAATGGCCAGCGATGACAGGATTACCATCAGCGGGATAAAGACAATCAGACAGATAATGACGATGGTAATCAACGATGCCAGTCCGTTGCGTTCGCCAAGAGCGCTGCGCAGTCTGTTTTTTACCGGGTTAAAGATAGTCGTTAATATCGCGGCCCACAAAATGGCGGAAAAGTAGGGGGACAGCACATCGAAGAACGCCCAGGTCACGAGGGCAAGTATGAAAATGAAGAAACCTTTAGTCAGTCCGTTAAATCGCATTAGTGAACCCTGTAATGAAAAGCAGTCCAGACTATAGAACCGTTCAGGGGATTTACCAACTTTAGCTGAAGATTGCCGCTTATTTTGGCTAAAACGGTGACTTACTGAAGATAAAAACCAATGAATATCCACAGTATTAATGTGATATTCGAATGACAGCAACCATTAGATTTTTAGTGCATCAAGGATGACGGTTTCTATTTTTTCTGGAGTGGTGAAGGGGGCAAAACGCTTAAGCGGTTTTCCGTCGCGTCCGACCAGAAATTTAGTGAAGTTCCACTTGATCCTCCCACCCAGTATGCCGGGTAATTCATCTTTCAGGTAACGAAATACCGGGTGTGTAGCGGCACCGTTAACCTCCACTTTCTCAAACATTGGAAAACTCACGCCGTAGTTGACGTAGCAGGTCTGCGCGATTTCGTCCGCCCCACCGGGTTCCTGCTTACCAAACTGGTTGCAGGGGAAACCAAGCACCACCAGGCCCTGTGTGTCGTATTTCTTATACAGTGCTTCAAGGCCCGCATATTGTGGCGTAAAGCCACAATGGCTGGCGGTATTAACCACCAGTACCAGTTTGCCTGCATAGTCGGCCATTGAAATAAGCTGACCATTCAGGCTGGTGGCGGTAAGTTGATGAAAGGTGCTCATTTTTTAAGCCTCAGGTCAGGGTGAGTTTAGCGTCGACATTGCCGCTCAACGCGTTACGGGCAGTTGAAGCCTGATAGAAAATCTTCATGGCATCGTTTTTCTGTTGTTTATTGGCACAACTTGACCATTTCTGATTTCCTCATTGACACAAGGTTGAGGTTTACCAAACAGATATCCTTGGGCGAAATCGCAGCCCAGCGCCTGAAGGCTTTTTAGTTGCTCCTTTGTTTCAACACCTTCAGCAACAGCCTTCATATTGAGGGATTTCGCCATGCCCGTGATCAGTTTGATGATATTAAGCGCATCTTCATGTGCGGATATTGAATGCACAAAAGACTTGTCTATTTTAATTTTATCGAAGGCAAGCTTGCTCAGGCGCGAAAGAGAAGAATATCCGGTACCAAAATCATCGATGGAGATTTTTACGCCCAGGGCTCTGAGCTTATTAAGCGTATTCATCGGCGTCGTACTCTCAGTGAAGAGAGAGGACTCTGTTACTTCCAGTTCAAGACGATCGGCTGGGAGTCCAGTTTCTTTCAGAATAGACAGTACGATACCGACAAAGGCTTTGCTGCTTAGCTGGACAGGGGAGACATTTACTGAAATTTTAGCAGGAACCGCCCAACAAGCAGCTTCCCTGCAGGCAATTTCAAGCACTACTTTCCCCATCTCATTAATCATTCCGGTTTTTTCAGCAACAGGAATAAAGTTATCCGGCGACAGGATGCCCTTTAGAGGATGGAGCCAACGAATTAGGGCTTCATAGCTATAAATTTCCTGGCTGAAGGAGTCAACAATGGGCTGATAATAAACCACGAATTCTTTGTTCACTATTGCCAATGCCATATCATGCTCAAGCGTTCTGCTTTCTTGTAGCTTTTCTAACATTCGTTGTCGGAAGACTTTTATCTTACCTGAGCCTTCACCTTTGGCTTCATAAAGGGCCAGATCGGCAAATTTATAAAGATAGTCGGAACGGCGTTCAGTGTCTGAGATAACAATGCCAACACAGGTGGTTATGTTGATAATCGTGTTATAAATAGTGTAGGGCTGGCTGATAAATTCACATATTTTCTGGGCCCGCGAAACGGCGTGGCTTTCTGTCAGGCCACTTGAGAGAAACGCAAATTCATCTCCACCCAGGCGATACAGCGTATCCGAAGTAAGACTCATTGAAACCAGTCGGTCTGATATCTGGCGTAGCAACATATCACCGGCATCATGACCATACGTATCATTTACCTCTTTGAATCGATCTAAATCAAACAACATCACAGTCACAGAATCGTGATTTTTTTCTGCTATCTCAATTGTTTTATTTAAATCGCTCCAGAATAGTTGACGATTATTCATCTCGGTAAGAGAGTCATGGTAGACGTCATATTCCAGTTTAGCATTCTGGATTTGCAGCTTTTCTTTAGATTTCTGCAGTTCTTCGGCAAGACTCTTGACCTGCAGGTGCGCCCGCAGAATATTTCTGTTTTGATAGAAAATGAGCACTCCCAGAATCGCACTCAGTATTATCAGCAGCACCGAGGTTGCTGAGTAAATATAGTACAGCGTTTGAATTTTTTGGTTGGCGTTATTGATCGAGTTAACATCTTTGTTTAACGCACCAGATGAAAGACGACCCAGTGGCGCATCCAGAGTATGCATTTTTTTCAGATAAGCCTGGAGTGCTGAACGGTTCATTTTCTCTAGATTAACATCCAGAAAACTAAGGGTGTTTTCAAGTTTTACCGCCAGCTCACGGTGGGCTATATTGCTTTCTATGTAGCGCCCCAGGTCACCTTCTTTTATTAAATCACTCTGGCTGAGCATAATGTCGAGGCGCATGCGTACATCATCGAGATTCATCGTATCATCGATAGTGTAAAGACCCAGCAATGACTCGAATCGGTAATATTGTGATACCAGCTGAGCAGCAGACCAGGAATCGGTGTAATGAGTCAGTTTCTGTAACTCTTGTTGCCGTTCATGCACGAGGAAAGAGATATATCCGGTAGATATAAAAAGAAAAAAGATGATGCCAGCCAGTATTCTGTTCATGATGTTCCTCTGAACGCTTACTCAATATCCATACTACTGACCTGCCAAGCAGACCTTGAATAATAAATCTGATTATTCAGTTCCGGCATGCTGTCATAGGGGTACACAATGAATAAAGGACCTTTATCACGGACGCGCATATATTTTCCGTTGATTTTTAACGCAAGGATGGCATTGTATTTTTTGAAATCACTGAGAGGGATTACGGTGGTGTAGTCATTGAGCGCAGTGACCTTTACAACCGAGCCGCTCGCGCCGACGTAATCCATGAGCTTTTGTAGTGGAATACCCGTAAAAGTAGTGCGTCCATTATACCAGGGGGAGGTGGTCTGGAAACTGACCATGCCCAGCTTCTCAAGGCTGGCGGTATCAAAAACGGCTTTCCCGTCTGCATTTGTATTTTCAATATTACCGGACAGCGTTAAAAGAACTGTACCGGAAGGCTGGGGAAGTTCACCCGCCCAGAGCTGGGTGGTGAGCACAAAGCTTACTAACATTACGATTAACCGCATTCTTACCTCACCAATCAGCCGGATGTAAAAGAATTATAATTTAGATATCACTCTATTTATATATATTGCATAGGTATTATTGACGCAATAAATTCAGCTGTATTTTTATTCCTCTAAATCAATGAGTTAGGTTTTGTTTGTTTTATTATGATGTTTAATCAATGCTGATGAAGTTATTAGAGGAAAACGTAATCTCACTATGTATGTACAAAAATAAATCATTTATTGACCCAGTGCCAATAAATACCTACGAAAATAAAGGTTTATTTTTTTCCCAGCGGCGGGCGTTGTTTACTGGTTGATGGCTATATAGGATACGAAGCGGGCCAAAGTATAGCGGGAGCGCTTCGTGTCGGTAAGCAAGATCAGACTTTTTATACTGCGGCTGGTGCGGTTCAACAGAACCCGTTTATTCACCCGCCTGAACTGACTGGCGGGCATACAGGTAGGCGGTGGCCCTCGATACGCCCAGATGCTGCGCCACCGTATCCATAGATTTGCGTACGTTGAGCAAACCGTCCTGGCGTAATTGTTGAATCAGCAGCTTACGGTCTTGAGGTTTAAGGGCTCGGGCCGTCGTAGCGCGTTTAGCGGCAAAGTCATCAATACGCTGGCGGATGACTTCGTTACTGCCGGGATCGATATGTTCCTTAATGGGGGAGTTTTCGGTTTCAGTAAAACGCGCAAGAGCACTCTGCATACCACGAAACAGCGTCATATCTACATTCAGACAGAGAGCTGCTACGTATCTGCCTTCTTCGTCCTTGATGCCAATTGAGGTACTTTTCACCGGGCGACCATCGGCAAACTGATTACTGTAGTTCGCAATGATGCTGGGAAAGTCAGGCGATGCGATTCTCGCCAGGCCAAGCTCGGTTGCTGGCTGGCCGGGTTGACGTCCGGACAGATTATTATGGATGGATAAAATGGCATGTTCAGGATTTTTGAGGTCATGAACCACCACTTCGCAAAACGGAGAGAAGGTCTCACTCAATCCCCTGGCGATAGTATCAATTTGGCTGAGAAGCGAGTTATTGTCGGTTTTTGGCATGCCAGTCTCCTGCGGTGATGCCTGTTGCCATGATTGCGAGCAGTTTACAGTGACCTGGGATCGTTTTTCCAGACGGCAATGTACAGACAGTAACATTAGGGTATCTGCATGACAGATACCCTGTTTATCATCCGGCCAGAAATTCACTGTAGCGGCTGATATCCACGTTTCCACCGCTGATGATAATGCCGACTTTCTTGCCGCGAAGTTCAGCTTTGCGCGCTCTGGCGGCAGCAAAACCCAGACACCCGGTCGGCTCAACGACGATTTTCATGCGTTCAGCGATAAATTTCATTGAGGTGATTAACTCAGCGTCTGAAACCGTCAGAATATCGTTCACGTTTTGCTGGATAATCTGAAACGTATAGTTCCCGAGATGTTGGGTCTGAGCACCGTCAGCAATGGTTTTGGGCGTATCGATATGAACAATTTTTCCGCTACGAAACGACTGTTGACCATCGTTACCCGCTTCAGGTTCGACACCATAGACGATGCAGTCAGGAGACAGATGTCTGGCCGCCAGAGCGGATCCTGAGAGCAGGCCGCCACCGCCCAGACAAACGAAAAGGGCGTCTAACTGACCCACTTCTTCAATCAGCTCTTTTGTGGCGGTGCCCTGGCCTGCAATCACGTGCGGATGGTCGTAAGGGGGGATCAGCGTTAACCCCTGTTTCTCTGCCAGGTCCCGACCAATTTTTTCACGATCTTCAGTATAGCGATCGTAAGTTACCACCTTTCCGCCATAGCCTTTTGTTGCTGCAACTTTAGCTACCGGAGCATCATGCGGCATGATAATTGTTGCTGGAATCCCCAATAATTTTGCCGACAGTGCAATGGCCTGCGCATGGTTACCGGAAGAAAACGTCACGACACCCGCAGCACGTTGTTGTGGTGTGAACTGGCGTAGCGCATTCATAGCGCCGCGAAATTTGAAGGCGCCCATTCTCTGGAAATTTTCGCACTTAAAGAAGACTTCCGCGCCAAATTCTTCATTAACCGTTCGGGATGTCATCACCGGCGTTTTGTTAGCATAATCTGCGATGCGCGCTGCCGCAGCGGCAACATCGTTATAATCAGGCAGTGTCATTTCAGTCATTGTTGTTCACCTGTATGTTGTTAAATGTCACGCTTGCGGGGCCAACGCCATAGCTTCAACTTCCAGCGCAAAACCATAATGAAGTTCCGCAACACCGGCTACAGCACGGGATGGACGGAAATCACCGATCCACTCCCCATAGATTTTGTTAAACGTCGGCCACTGATTCATATCCGTCACATAGACGCGAACTGACACCAGATGCTGGCGGGAAACTCCAGCACCCGCCAGACAAGCATCAATATTCTGTAGCACCAGCCGGGTTTGATCTTCAAAAGAGGCATCCGCTTTTTTCTCGCCGTCGAAAGTGACCGGCAATTGCCCAGAAATGAAGACGAAACCGCCAGCCGTTGTACTGTGCGAGTAATGACCTGCTGGCGGGAAGCTTCCAGCAGATGAGTTCAGTGTAATGTCCGCGGACATAATAAACCTCCTGTAGCTAATGATTCACTTTGTATAAAATAATACAATTTGTATTATTTTATACGCCTATATGCCACTTTCGGCTAGAGATAATTTTCGCGGGTGATGATTTTGTGAACTATTGCAAATGTGGCTAACGTAAATCGCTAACCTGGGTAGGAACGAAGAGGGGAAGGCAGGAGAGTGAAGAAACGCCCCGGGCGGGGCGTCTAAGGCAAAATACTAGCCGATGTGACCGTGGTTAATTTTAGTTAACGGTTCATTGATATCGAATATTTTGAACGTCACGTCTTCCACACCCAGATGCTTCAGACGGGCGGTATGCTTTTTGATATAGGCCTGAGCGGTGTCTTCGTCCCGGAACAGGTAGATGCCACCCGCTTCGTGATTTGCTTCGTTCTCGGTCCAGATTTTCCAGATGAACCCCGGCTCCTGGTTGATTGATTCGGCCAGTTCAACGAGCTGACTCGACATCTCAGCCCCAAACGGACCATGAAAATCAAAGTGTATCTGCACGAGTTTGTTCGACATAAATCCTCCATGGATTGGTTATTTCGGGTAAGGCTGCTAGCGCAGCAGCACTTTACCGGTCAGATAAGTTATTGCCTGTCCACTGATATAAACACGCGTTCCTGCTAACTGACAGCGTAAATCCCCGCCGCGCTCAGAGACCTGGCGCGCCAGCATCTGTGTTTTATTCAGTTTTGCAGCCCAGTAAGGGATCAGCATGCTATGTGCCGAGCCTGTGACCGGGTCTTCAGCGACGGCTTCACCCGGGCAGAAGAAACGGCTGACAAAATCGTATTCCCCGTCACCCGGCGCGGTGATGCACACCATTTTCCCCAGCGGAAGCATGGCGTGGATGTTTGGGCGAACAGCCTCAACCTGCTGTTGATTTTCCAACACCACCATGTAATCGCGTGCCACGCGCATCTCCTTGTATTCGGTGATGCCTAATGTTTCCAGCAGTAAAGTGGGCGGCATGGCAGATTCGCTTTGCCAGGCTGGAAAATCGAGCGTCAGCCATTCACCGCTGCGCGTGACCGTCAGCGGTCCCACAAAGCGGGTAGCAAAATGGATTTTTGTATCCGGGTAATCCAGATGTTCAAAGATGACATGCGCGGCGGCGAGCGTGGCATGCCCACACAGATTGATTTCACCCTGAGTGGTAAACCAACGCAGCTCAAAACCATTCTCATTGGCGACAAAAAAAGCGGTTTCTGACTGGTTATGCTGCTGCGCCATCTTTAATAATGTTTCATCGGGCAACCAGTCCGTGAGCGGACAGACTGCTGCGGCATTACCGCCAAACGTCGTGGTGGTAAAAGCATCCACCATGTAAAAATCGATTTGTTGCACAGAATAACCCTCTCATCGCACTCAGGATAAATCACACTCTACCATGCCAGCCATTGGGTCAGCGCTCCGATTCGCCACTGCGGTGAAAATTCGTTATCATCCGTCCCCACACCTCATTCTGGCCGCCTGATGTCTACGATCCTCGATACCTTTATTGCCCCGCCTTGTCATGACGAGATAGAGATCCTCTATCGGGACGAGCATCTGGTGCTAATCAATAAACCCAGCGGGTTACTTAGCTTGTCGGGCAAAAATCCGCAGAATCTCGATTCGGTACATCATCGGCTGGTACAGATTTACCCTGGCTGCACGCTGGTACATCGGCTTGATTTCGGCACTTCTGGGCTGATGGTGGTCGCCCGTAACAAGGCTATCAACGCTGCGCTTTGCCAGCAGTTCAGCCAGCGTACGGTCACTAAGGTGTACAGCGCACTGTTATGCGGGCATCTGGAAAACGACGAAGGAGTTATCGATGCAGCGATTGCCAAAGAACCGTCGCTGTTTCCATTAATGTCAATTTGTGCTCTCAACGGCAAACCCGCACGTTCGCGCTATCAGGTTGTCGAGCGCTTTTATCATCGTCAGGAAAAGGGGGCGTTGCTCCCCTTGACGCGGGTACAACTGATGCCTGAAACCGGGCGGACCCACCAACTGCGGATCCACTGTCAGCTGTTGGGACATCCGATTTTAGGCTGTGATTTGTATGGCGGGCGTCTGCTGCCTGGCACTGAAAGGGTGCCGCGACTGATGCTGCATGCCAGTGAACTGCATTTCAGGCATCCCATTAGTGAAGCGTGGATGAACGCCCAAAACGCCAGTCCGTTCTGAGGATGTAAAAAAAGCCGCCAGACGGCGGCTATTTAGGCATTATCGTGCAGCTCGTTGCAATATAACCGCTGACGGCTGGCGTTGCAGAAAGCGCATCCGCAGCATCATCAGCACCGCCGCAGAGGTCAGGCCGATAATAAAGCCCATCCAGAATCCTGCTGGCCCCATGCGGTCAACCACCAGATCGGTCAGCGCCAGAATATAGCCACTCGGCAGACCCAGCACCCAGTAGGCTGTAAAGGTTATAAAGAAAATGGAACGCGTATCTTTATAACCACGCAGGATCCCGCTGCCAATAACCTGGATAGAGTCCGATATTTGATACACCGCGGCCAGTAACATGAGCTGCGCGGCCAGGGTGACGACTTCCGGATTATTGTTGTAGAGCAGGGCAATATGCTCGCGGAATGTCACGGTGAAAAGCGCCGTTACGACCGCCATGCAGACACCGACACCCAGGCCCGTTCTGGCTGCAGTTTGTGCATCCAGCGTGGAGCCCTGGCCCAGACGATAACCGACACGAATGGTGACGGCAGCAGCCAGAGACATCGGCAGGACGAACATTAACGAACTGAAGTTCAGTGCGATCTGGTGTCCGGCCACGTCGACAATCCCCAGCGGGGAAACCAGCAGAGCGACCACCGCAAACAGCGTTACCTCGAAAAATAACGCCAGCGCGATAGGTAAACCCAGTTGCACCAGACGCTTCATTACTGCGGTGTCAGGTTTCTGGAAACCACGCTCATTACGGATATCGCGCATTGAGCGCGCTCGTTTGATGTAAGAGAGCATGGCGATAAACATCACCCAGTAAACAGCCGCCGTAGCCACGCCGCAGCCTACGCCACCCAGTTCCGGCATGCCTAAATGTCCATAAATGAAAACGTAGTTAACCGGAATGTTCACCAGCAGGCCGAGAAAGCCCATCACCATCGCTGGTTTAGTTTTGGCTAATCCTTCGCACTGGTTACGGGCTACCTGGAAGAACAAATACCCCGGTGCGCCCCACAGCAAGGCACGCAGGTAGCCAACGGCTTTATCCGCCAGCGCCGGATCAATGTTATGCATGGAGCGAATAATGTACCCTGCGTTCCATAGCACAACCATAATCAGCACGGAGACGCTGCCCGCCAGCCAGAATCCCTGACGTATTTGATGGGCGATACGGTCGCGGCGTCCGGAACCATTGAGTTGCGCAATGACCGGCGTCAAAGCCAGCAGTAGTCCATGACCAAACAGAATGGCAGGTAACCAGATGGAGGTACCAATGGCGACTGCCGCCATATCAGTAGCGCTGTATCCGCCCGCCATGACGGTATCAACGAATCCCATTGCGGTTTGAGCGATTTGCGCAAGAATCACCGGTATTGCCAGAGCTAATAACTGACGCGCTTCACTTACATACTTTTGCACGTGTACACCACTATATTGTTGTTATTTGAGAGACTAAAAAAGCCGCCTTATATGGCAGCAAGGAGAAAAAGCAGGGGAAATTTCAGTCTATTGTAGCGAGGAATACGTAATTCTCCAGTGAAAAAACAGGCGCTGGTGGCGCATTGCTGGCAACCTGAATTTCCACCTGCTATTGTGCTGTGCAGAGATGTCTTAATTGAGTTCAGGAGTAGGAAGTATGTTTACGGGTATTGTGCAGGGCACCGCAAAATTGGTGTCCATTGATGAAAAACCAAATTTTCGTACGCATGTTGTGGAGTTGCCTGAATATATGCTGGATGCGCTGGAGACCGGCGCATCGGTTGCCCACAATGGGTGCTGCCTGACGGTCACCGAAATTAACGGTAACCAGATAAGCTTTGACCTGATGAAAGAAACGCTGCGTATCACCAATCTGGGCGATCTGAAGGTCGGTGATTTGGTTAACGTTGAGCGTGCGGCAAAATTCAGTGATGAGATTGGCGGACATTTAATGTCGGGCCATATTATGACCACTGCCGAAGTGTCGAAAATTCTGACCTCGGAGAATAACCGTCAGGTGTGGTTTAAAGTCCAGGACCCGTCGCTGATGAAATATATCCTGTACAAAGGATTTATTGGTATTGACGGTATCAGTCTGACGGTCGGTGAAGTGACGCCGACGCGTTTCTGTGTGCACTTGATCCCGGAAACGCTGGAGCGTACGACGCTTGGCAAGA
Source organism: Citrobacter sp. KTE30 (assembly GCF_000398825.1). NCBI lineage: Bacteria > Pseudomonadati > Pseudomonadota > Gammaproteobacteria > Enterobacterales > Enterobacteriaceae > Citrobacter > Citrobacter sp. KTE30. Next base: position 2,009,613 of record NZ_KB976055.1, read on the forward strand.
AAAAGCTGGGCGCAAGGGTCAATATCGAAATCGATCCCCAAACGCAGGCGGTGGTTGATACTGTTGAGCGTGTACTGGCGGCGCGTGAAAGCGCCATCAGCAACATAACGGGCGAAGCGGGAGCCTAAGCCTGAGAGTTAAGCCCTCGTTGATACGGGGGCGATAACGATTAACGGGGAACGCGCAGGCCGTGTTCAACGCCGCGAGAAAATACCACCTGCCATAACTGAATATCGCGAGCTCGAAACGCTCCGGCACAAGCGTTCAGATAATAGCTGAACATCCGCTTGAAACGTTCGGTATAGTTATCGGCGATTTCAGGCCAGGAGTTAATGAAACGTTCGTGCCAGGCCATCAGCGTCGTGTCGTAATCCGCGCCAAAATTATGCCAGTCTTCCATTACAAAATGTGGCTCGCTGGCGTTGGCAATCTGGCGAACTGATGGTAAACAGCCGTTCGGGAAGATATATTTATTGATCCACGGATCAACGTTATTGTCGGTCTTTTTGGAGCCGATGCTATGCAGTAAAAAGAGACCATCCGGTTTTAAATTGCGATCGACCACGTCAAAATAGGTGGCGTAGTTTTTCGGCCCTACATGCTCAAACATGCCGACGGAAACAATACGATCGAATTTGTCATTCAGGTCACGATAATCCTGCAGCAAAATTGTGACATCAAGCCCCGCACACCGTGACTGCGCCATTTTCTGCTGTTCTGCCGAAATGGTTACACCCACCACGCTTACGCCATATTGCGATGCCATAAACTGGGATAAGCCGCCCCAGCCGCAGCCTATATCGAGCACCCGCATCCCTGGCTTCAACTGCAATTTTTCAGCAATTATTTTTAGCTTCGCCTGCTGGGCAGATTCCAGGGTATCGGCATCTTTCCAGTAGGCGCAGGAATACTGCATATAGGGGTCCAACATGCGAGTAAAGAGATCGTTGCCTAAATCGTAATGTTCTTTGCCGACAACCCATGCACGCTTTTTGGTCTGCAAATTGAACAAGCGAGCAGCGGCAATTCGTAACGTATCTTTGAAGTGGCGGGGGAGTTGGTTTTCAAGACCGGCGCGCAGGACTTTACTAAAAAACATATCCAGCCGGTCGCATTCCCACCAGCCATCCATATAACTTTCACCCAACCCTAACGATCCTTCCTGCAATACTCGTTTGAAAAAATCGGGGTTCTTTACGCGAATATCCGCCGGTGCCGGGCCATTAATGGTAATGCCTGCACGGCTCAATAATTCATTGGTGATGCGGTACCAGTCATCATCCGGTACGCTGACGTCTTCTATACACGATGAACTCATAGCTTCTCCATCACTGGTCGGTGATCAGAACCTTAAAACAGCGTAGACGCTTTTTTGGGCTTTGTGAGAAATCTCACGGAATTAATCCGTGAATCTATAATCCGACGTAGAACAGAGGAAGGGAGGAACCCTTGCCGAAAAGACCATCCGTGGGAATACGGGAACATTCTTGTTCCCGTTAACACATAAAAATTATCGTTTTTTTAACATCCGGAAATCAGTATAGGCCTGAATTTTTGACGATTCAACCGATAATTCTTAGCGGGCTAATTAATTGCCCGCGACAATTATTAGTGAGACTCTCCGTGGGCAATTTGCGCGCGGTCATCTGTTTGCGGGGCGTCAGTTTTCTGCGATTGCATTTTGTAACCTACAGCAGCCAGCAATACCGTGGTCAGCATAACGCTGGTAGTGGTGAGCAGCGGGGTAGCAATCAACCAGGAAACGACAAGGCTTGCCAGGAAGCATAAACCCAGTTGCAGCGTATTCTGCAATGCGGCAGCGCGTCCAGTGGCCTGTGGGAAAGGGCGTAATGCCTGCGCGACAACGATAGGGTAGATTGCGCCGTTCGCAATCGCCATAACGCAGAATGGGATCAGGATTTCAGCCAATGCGACATGATGAATAAAGCCGGTCGCCCAGGTGCCTACAACGCTGAAGGCATACAGAATGAGTAACCAGGGCAGCAGCTGACGACCCTGCCATTTTTGCAGCGCAGCACGACAGCCGTAACCACCGATTAAAAAGGCGATAGTTTGCGGAACATAGCTCAGACCAATTACCGCTGGGCTATAACCCATTTCGCTAAGGATGAACGGGGAACCCGTCAGCCATGCAAAAAAGCTCGCGGAACAGGCGGCATAAATCAGCACGTTTCCACGGTAAGTTTTCGAGCGCAGCAAGGTGGTGAAAGTCAGTTTATCCTGGCTGTCATCGCGTGCTTTAGCTGTAGGCTTTAAACGCAGCGCCGGAAGCATCAGAATCAGAGTAATGGCGAATAGGGTGGCAAAAATGGCCTGCCAGGAAAAATGTACCAGGATCCAACTACCTAATAACGGGGCGAGGGCAGGTGATAACCCGACCAGCGGCATAATGGTGGCAAAGATGCGGTTTACTTTTTGTGAAGGATAATAGTCGGTAACCAGCGCTTGCCAGATAACCGATGCTGCACAGACGCCAACGGCCTGAACAAATCGCAGCACCAGCAGGCCTGTGGCGTTTTCAACCCACAGCATGCCCAGACTGCCCAGTGCGAAAATAGATAAACCCAGCAGCAAAATAGGCTTGCGACCATAGTGGTCAGAGAGCGGTCCCCACAGCAGTTGTGCGACGGCAAAACCGGCTAAGAACAAGCTCAGGCTAGCGCTGACGGCAGATGCAGGCGTTTGCAGATCGGACTGAATTGCGGCGAAGGCGGGCAGATACATATCTGTTGCCAGAAAGCCGAGCACGCTAAGGCCCGCCAGCCAGACTAAAAACCCTTTCCCAGGTTGCATCATCATTTCTCTTTTTTTAGCAGTAGAACAATGCCGCTGAGTGTAGTGAGTGTAATTCTCGCTGTGAAACGCTAATATTTGCTTACTGATTTCAAAATTTTTGCAGGCAGAATATGTGGTCGGAATATTCACTTGAAGTGGTTGATGCGGTTGCGCGTAACGGTAGCTTTAGTTCGGCCGCGCAGGAGTTACACCGTGTACCTTCGGCGGTAAGCTACACTGTGCGCCAACTGGAAGAGTGGCTAGCGGTACCACTTTTTGAGCGACGCCATCGGGATGTGGAATTAACGCCTGCCGGGGCATGGTTTTTAAAAGAAGGTCGCTCTGTTATCAAAAAAATGCAGATCACGCGCCAGCAATGCCAGCAAATTGCCAACGGCTGGCGCGGACAGCTGGCGATCGCAGTCGATAACATTGTCCGCCCGGATCGTACCCGACAGATGATCGTGGATTTTTACCGTCACTTTGATGATGTGGAGTTGTTAGTTTTTCAGGAAGTGTTTAACGGCGTATGGGACGCGCTGTCCGATGGACGCGTGGAGCTGGCCATCGGCGCCACACAGGCGATTCCGGTAGGGGGGCGCTATACCTTCCGCGATATGGGAATGCTGAGCTGGAGCTGCGTGGTAGCCGGCCATCATCCACTGGCGTCAATGCCCGGACCGCTAAGTGATGATACGTTGCGCAACTGGCCGTCACTGGTACGCGAAGATACCTCCCGTACGCTGCCAAAGCGTATTACCTGGCTGCTGGATAACCAAAAACGCGTCGTCGTGCCCGACTGGGAATCTTCTGCGACCTGTTTGTCCGCGGGATTATGCGTGGGCATGGTACCGACGCATTTTGCCAAGCCGTGGATCGATAGCGGCAAGTGGGTTGCGCTGCAACTGGAGAACCCCTTTCCTGATGCCGCATGCTGTCTGACATGGCAGCAGAACGATACGTCACCGGCATTGAGTTGGCTGCTGGACTATTTAGGGGATAGTGAAACGTTGAACAAGGAATGGCTGCGGGAGCCAGATGAGACTCCCGCACAACAGGCTTAACGGCGATAATCGCGGAACGGACCGTCGGCAACGGAGCGACGCTCAACCAGACGTGGATGCACCTCGATAGACTGTGACTCTTCACGTTTATTCACGATACGGTCTAACAGCATGTTGAAGGCCGTTTCACCTAGTGAATCCTTCGGCTGGTGAATGGTCGTTAAGGCCGGCGTGAAGAAGCGGGCGTTGCGCACGTTGTCGTAGCCGATGAGTGAGACATCCTGTGGTACGCGCAGACCCATTTCGTCAGCGGCGCACAGCGCACCCATCGCCATAATATCGCCACCGCAGAAGACAGCGGTCGGACGATGCGATTGCGACAGAATTTGCTGCATGGCGCGATAGCCGGACTCAGGCTCGAAATCGCCCTGGACAATCCAGTTATCAGGCACTTTAATCAGCGCTTCTTCCATCGCTTTCATAAAGCCCGCCAGACGCCCGGCCCCGGTATTACGTTCCATTGGACCTGGGATCACGCCAATTTCACGATGACCGCGTTCTACCAGATACCGACCCGCCATGTAACCGCCTTCGAAGGCGTTATCAATGACCGTATCGGTAAAGTCGGCTTTAGCTTCGCCCCAGTCCATGACGACCATCGGAATATGGCGATACTCTTCGAGCATCGAAAGCAGCGACTCCGGATACTCAGAACACATCACCAGCAGACCATCAACGCGCTTTTGCGCCATCATCGACAGATAGGCCTGCTGCTTTTCGAGACTGTTCCATGCGTTACCCAGAATCAGCGTATAGCCTTTCTGGAAACAGTTTTTCTCCACGGCTTCGATAATTTCTGCGAAATAGGCCGCTTCGCTGCTGGTCGCCAGCAAGCCAATAGACTTGGTGTGATTCACCTTCAGGCTGCGGGCAACTGCGCTCGGAGAATAGTGCAGTTCTTTGATCGCTGCCCAGACAGCATTACGCGTTTCTTCCGCGACAAAGCGCGTCTTGTTAATTACGTGTGATACGGTTGTAGTGGAAACGTTTGCTCGCTTCGCTACATCTTTAATTGTTGCCATTACATCTCACTCCAGACCATATCCTAAGCTCCTGAGAATACTCCAGGTAAACGTTTGCCTTTACACACCCTTAGCGCAACGTAAGGGTTGCGGCACGCCGGGAAAACGACACGGAACGTCAGGAAGGGGTCAATGGCCGGTACGCTAATCAAGTAAGCGTGGAATTTTGTCTGATCTTAACGAAAAGGGGAAGAGTTAAAAGCAGTTATCAATATAAATCGTGAGAGATTTTTGCTTTCAAGTGTGTAAAAATGCGCAATATCACTTTTTGTGTGGGAATAAAAAGGAGAAAACTTGATGAGCACCGATCTGAAATTTTCGTTAGTGACTACCATTATTGTTCTGGGTTTGATCGTCGCGGGTGGCCTGACCGCAGCGCTGCATTGATTTCCCCCGAGGGAGTTAGCTCTCCCTCACTCTTTCCGCTCGTCTATCTCTTCTATTGTTTGCGAATTAGCAAAAGTCTTTTGCAATTTTGTTAACTTTATTAATTTTGCGATCAATGTCATGCTTTTGACTCTTATTTTATGTCGCGCCACGGCTCGACGTTACGGAGTCGCAATATGAAACTCAATTATCCTTTACTGGCGCTGGCGATCGGAGCGTTTGGCATTGGCACCACCGAATTTTCGCCAATGGGATTATTGCCCGTCATAGCCAAAGGTGTGGATGTCTCGATTCCGGCGGCCGGCATGCTGATCAGCGCCTATGCGGTAGGTGTGATGGTAGGTGCACCGCTGATGACATTGCTGCTGTCTCATCGCGCGCGACGTAATGCTTTGATATTCCTGATGGCGATTTTCACGCTGGGTAATGTGCTTTCTGCTATCTCGCCGGATTACACCACGCTAATGCTATCGCGTATTTTGACCAGTCTTAACCATGGGGCCTTTTTTGGTCTCGGTTCAGTGGTTGCTGCCAGTGTTGTACCCAAACATAAGCAGGCCAGCGCCGTAGCAACGATGTTTATGGGGTTAACCATCGCCAATATTGGCGGCGTTCCGGCGGCGACATGGCTTGGTGAAACCATCGGCTGGCGCATGTCATTTATGGCCACTGCGGGTCTGGGCGTCATTGCTATGGTCAGCCTGTTCTTCTCCTTACCCAAGGGGGGAGCGGGAGAGCGCCCGGATGTTCGCAGCGAACTGGCGGTACTTATGCGCCCACAGGTGTTGTCGGCGTTACTGACTACCGTACTGGGTGCTGGGGCGATGTTCACGCTTTATACCTACATCTCGCCGGTTCTGCATACTATCACTCATGCCACTCCGGCATTTGTTACCGGGATGCTGGTGTTGATAGGCATTGGTTTCTCGATCGGTAACTACTTTGGTGGCAAGTTTGCTGACCGTTCAGTCAACGGTACGTTGAAAGGCTTTTTACTGCTGCTGATGGTTATTATGCTGGCCATTCCTTTCCTTGCGAGTAATGAGCTGGGGGCGGCGATCAGTATGGTGGTCTGGGGCGCGGCGACGTTCGCGGTCGTTCCACCGTTGCAGATGCGTGTGATGCGCGTTGCCAGTGAAGCACCTGGATTATCATCGTCAGTCAATATTGGCGCGTTTAATCTGGGGAACGCTCTGGGTGCAGCGGCCGGTGGGGCGGTGATATCAGGCGGCCTGGGCTACAGTTTTGTGCCAGTGATGGGGGCGATTGTGGCGGGTCTTGCGCTGCTGCTGGTGTTTATTTCCGCAAGAAGACAGCCAGAAGAGGCTTTCACGACCACGAATTAATGCAAAAACGCAGAAGGAAGCCCTTCTGCGTTATCTTTTTTATGCTGCGAAGTTCTTCGCAACAAATTCCCAGTTCACCAGCGCCCAGAAATGTTCCAGGTAGCCAGGACGGGCATTGCGATAGTCGATGTAGTAGGCGTGTTCCCATACGTCAACGGTCATCAGCGGCGTCGCGTCGGTGGTCAGCGGAGTACCTGCGTTGGAGGTGGAGACGATAGCCAGTTTGCCATCAGTTCCTTTAACCAGCCAGGTCCAGCCAGAACCGAAGTTTTTGATAGCGGCATCGGTGAACTGCGCTTTGAAATCTGCAAAGCTGCCAAAGGAGGCGGCAATTGCATCGGCCAGTTTACCGGTTGGTTCGCCACCTGCGTTCGGTGCCAGGCAGTTCCAGTAGAACGTGTGGTTCCATACTTGTGCTGCGTTATTGAATACACCGCCTTCAGAGCTACGAACGATCTCTTCCAGTGATTTGCCTTCAAACGCCGTGCCTTTAATCAGATTGTTCAGATTGGTCACGTAGGTTTGATGGTGTTTGCCATAGTGATATTCCAGCGTTTCGGCAGAAATGTGCGGTGCCAGAGCATCTTTGGCATACGGTAATGCAGGTAATTCAAACGACATTGCTTCTCTCCTTATTATTTATATTGAGTACACACAATAGCCTCATTGTGAGTAAGGATAGGGTAGCAAATTGAAAGGTTATGCAAAAGAAGAACTTACCCTACAGTGTGTTCTGTAGGGTAAGTTTTTAGCGAATTGTTTTTGGCGTCATTACCCGACGAGCGCCCACATAGTGGCGCTGCCAGTAATCTTCGCTCAGAGAGGTGATTTGAATTTCCTGCCCGCTACGCGGTGACTGAATAAACTTACCGTTTCCGACATAGACGCCGACGTGATCGGCCGTTCCGCGACCCTGGGTACGAAAGAAGACCAGATCGCCATTTTTCAGTTCGCCACGTTCAATCGGTGCGGCATCACGCAGATGATACATTTCGTTCGCGGTACGCGGAATGCGGAACTTCACAAGATCTTTATAGGCGTAATAAACCAGACCGCTGCAGTCAAACCCGGTTCTTGGCGAGGAACCGCCCCAACGATAAGGTTTACCGATTTGGTTCATCAAAGTGGACATAGCGGTTTTAGTCGCTTTCTGCACTTTCACTTTATGGGCGTCAGCAAGCGTAGTTGGTGCAGTGGTTTTCACCTTCACGCAGCGTGGTTTATGACCTTTGCGCGGTGTGCATTTTTCAGTCCAGGTAACAGTTGCGGTTTGTGCTACGGCAGTTTTACCACGACGATTTGCAGTTTTAGTCGACTTTGCCGGAGTGGCAGTGCGTTTTTTAGAAGAGGAAGCGGTTTTGGTGCTGGTTTTACTGGTGGTTTTTGTCGCCGTTTTCTTGCTGGTCTTTGTTGTTTTTTGGCTGGTTGTTGCGCTTTTCTTTTTATCTACCGTTTTGATGGTGTGAGAATTGGTAGGTGTCGCCCTGGCTTGCTTGGAAGCATGAGCCATAGGCGTAAAGGGCAGTGTAGTAAAAAGTAAAGCACAGAGCGTGATCGAGATTCGGTTTATCCGCGCCACTGAGCAGTCCTCTGGTAAGGCAGGTCTATCGTGCCTGCGTGTGATTTTCAAAACTTGACGATTCTAATCTATAGAAAGAGGGAAAGTTAATAGCTTTTTTTGTTTAAAACTATGTTTCGTAACCGACCGCAAAAAAAAACATCAATTAACGTTAGAGTTGGTGAACAGATAATCAAATCCACATGTTTGAAGGGGATAAATGAGATTATGAATGCAACTTTTAGCGTCAGGGGATAAAATAATAACGCGTAATGAAAATGTTATTTTCCGTTGCCTGTCTGACCCGTTACAATGTCAGACTACTGCCGTAAAAGAAGTTTAAGGAAGCAAGATAATGAGCACCACTATCGAAAAAATCCAGCGCCAGATCGCTGAAAACCCGATTCTCCTGTACATGAAAGGTTCTCCTAAACTGCCAAGCTGCGGTTTCTCCGCTCAGGCTGTGCAGGCGCTGTCAGCCTGTGGTGAACGCTTTGCTTACGTTGATATTCTGCAGAACCCGGATATTCGCGCCGAACTGCCGAAATATGCAAACTGGCCAACTTTCCCACAACTGTGGGTTGATGGTGAGCTGGTTGGCGGTTGTGACATTTTGATCGAAATGTACCAGCGCGGTGAGTTGCAGCAGCTGATTAAAGAAACAGCTGCGAAATACAAAACCGAAGAGCCGGACGCTGAGTAATATCAGCAGAAGTAAAAAAGCGACCTGAAATGGTCGCTTTTTTTATGTCGCCGTTATGCTTCTTCAGGCACGGGAAGAGGCCAACCACCGAGACGTTTCCAGCGGTTAACGATTTCGCAAAACAGCACGGCCGTACGTTCGGTGTCATACAGTGCCGAGTGTGCCTGATTCCCGTCAAACTCCATTCCCGCCGCCAGGCACGCTTTTGACAACACCGTTTGCCCCAATGACAGACCGCTTAATGCCGCCGTATCAAAGGTGACAAACGGATGAAACGGATTCCGTTTCAGCGAGGCGCGTTCTGCCGCTGCCATCATGAAACTGTGGTCGAACGTAGCGTTATGCGCCACCATGATTGCCCGATTGCAGCCGCTGTCTTTAATGCCTTTACGCACCATTTTGAAGATGGCATGCAGAGCGTCATATTCGCTGACCGCGCCGCGTAGCGGATTGTTCGGGTCAATACCGTTAAAGGCGAGGGCCTCCGGCTGCAGATTCGCGCCTTCAAACGGCTCTACGTGGAAATGTAACGTCGTGTCCGGCATCAGCCAGCCTTGTTCATCCATTTTCAGTGTGATGGCTGCAATCTCAAGCAGCGCATCGGTTTTGGCATTGAACCCTGCGGTTTCGACATCAATGACGACAGGATAAAAACCACGAAAACGGTCACACAGACCGGAAAGTTGAGCGTTATCGGACATCTGGGTCTCTTAATACGGGAAAATTGCAGCGCGTATTATGGCAAAATGATGAGTATAAAACTACGGGCACAGACGATCTGCGCCCGAGGGGGAAGTTAGTCGCCCAGGCCGCGCCCGGCGTCTTTCTCTTCGATCAGCTCAATTTTATAGCCGTCCGGATCTTCAACGAACGCAATCACTGTGGTGCCGCCTTTTACCGGACCCGCTTCACGCGTTACGTTACCGCCATTCTGGCGAATACGTTCACAGGCTTCAGCCGCGTTGTCTACGCTCAGGGCGATATGGCCATAGGCAGTACCCAGCTCATACTTGTCGACACCCCAGTTATAGGTCAGTTCGATTACGGCTTCACTGGTTTCAGGACCGTAGCCGACAAAAGCCAGAGAGTACTTGTATTCAGGGTTTTCGCTGGTACGCAGCAGCTTCATGCCCAGCACGTTGGTATAAAACTCGATGGAACGCTGCAGGTCACCCACGCGCAGCATGGTATGGAGTAAACGCATCTTTTTCCCCTTCGAAAATGGCTAATACATTCAAAATGTTGTTTTAGTATAGCGGCGTTGTTACGCCGCTATCAATGGCAGAACGGAGATTGTGACGTTAGAGGGTAGGATAGTCGGTGTAACCTTCCGCGCCGCCGCCGTAGAAGCTCTCAGCACGTTGTGGATTCAGCTCCGCTTTGCGTTGCAGACGCGCCACCAGATCCGGGTTAGCAATATAGGCACGACCAAAAGCAACGGCGTCGATCAGACCTTTCTCGATCAGCGCTTCTGCCTTTTCAGGGGTGTAGGCACCAGCACCAATGATAGGACCGTGGAAGCGCGCGCGAACTTTTTCGCGGAACGCATCGGAATACGGCTCGCCACCGGCCCAGTCCGGCTCAGACATGTGCAGGTAAGCGATTCCACGCTTGCCCAATTGTTCAATCAGATACAGCGCATCGGCTTCTTCGTTCGGACCGTTGTCAACGTTCTGGAATGAGCCAATCGGGGAGACGCGAATACCAATACGATCGGCACCCCATTCTTTAATACCGGCATCAACCACTTCCAGCACAAGACGCGCACGATTTTCGACGCTACCGCCGTATTGATCGGTTCGCTGATTAGAGGTTGGCGACAGGAACTGGTGCAGCAGGTAGCCGTGGGCAGAGTGCAGTTCAACCATGTCGAAACCCGCTTCGCGCGCGTTGGCTATCGCCTGACGGAAGTCATTAACGATGCCCGGAATCTCTTCGGTTTCCAGCGCACGTGGCATTGAGGTATCGGCACGCGTTGCCAGGCCGTTTTCATCGCGCAGCGAGGTGCGGGTTCCAGCACTGATCGCGGAAGGTGCAACTGGAGCTTGACCATTTGGCTGCAGACTGGCGTGAGAGATGCGTCCGGTGTGCCACAACTGGACAGCAATATGACCTTGCTCAGCGTGTACGGCAGCGGTGATTTTCTTCCATGCGGCAATTTGCGCTTCGCTGTGTAAGCCGGGTGCTCCGGCATAACCTTTCGCCTGTGCGGAAATCTGCGTCGCTTCGCTGATAATAAGACCCGCGCTGGCGCGTTGACGGTAATACTCGGCCATCAGCGGAGTAGGGATGTCGCCAGGCTCAATACTGCGCAGACGCGTCAGTGGCGCCATGAATACGCGGTTTGCTGCCGTAATGGCACCCACTTTCAGTGGGGAAAACAGTTTTTCAGATGACATGTGGCACTCCTGAATAGACCGGTCGTCTAGTAATAAGGAAAATAAAAACGCCTGTTAAACGGCAGGCGTTGTGATGATGTTTTTAACGTGCGCCAGCGCATTTTCCAGCGGAGTGGCGCTACGAGAAATCTTGGCCTGCAGGTTGGCGCCAAGCCACAGCGCATACAGTACCTGCGCCTGCTGTAACGGCTCGCCAACAAAAGACAGGCAATGGTTGGCCTGACCTTTCTCCAGCGCCTGCGCTAACAGCACAATAATGTGCCGCGCGCCTTTATCCATCGCTGTGCGCATATCTTCTGACAGATCGCACACTTCGGCAGACAGTTTTACAGTTAAACAGCCGCTAATAATGCCGTGCTGGCTAAACTGGTTCAGGGTTTCCTGATAGTAGGCCAGAATGCGGTCGCGGTAGTTTCCCGCACCCGTATCAAAGTGTGTAGCCAGTCGCTGATGATAGGCCGCGTAGTGGCGTTCCAGCATCGCGACACCGAACGCTTCTTTAGAGCGAAAGTAATGATAAAACGAACCTTTGGGTACTTCAGCGGTTTTCAGTAGTTCGCTTAAACCCATGCCGGTGAAGCCGCGCTGCATACACAGCAGTTCGCCAGTCGCCAGCAGATGTTCGCGTGTATCGTGTTCAGTGATTTTGTTCATGAACAGGAGTGTAATAGACCAGTCGGTCTAATGCAATAGCGCTTGCGAGAAATTCAGTTAACGTCTTCAATAAGTATATCAATCTTACTAAAGGAGGGGATGTGGCCGAACAGCTGGAGTTTTTCCCCGTCCAGAGCCCATGCCGTGGAATATGTCAGTCTGACGAACGCGGATTTTGCCGTGGCTGTTTTCGCAGTCGGGATGAGCGTTTTAACTGGCAAAAGATGAGCGATGCCCAAAAGCAGGAAGTGCTACGGCTTTGTCGTCAGCGCCTGATGCGTAAATTACGTGCGAACAAAGCCAACCCTTCGGAAGAACCGCAACAACCTTCACTCTTTTAAAAGCGTAATTGCGTATACTCGAGGCACATTCACTTAAAAGGAAGCTGCTATGGTTCAGCGTATTACTATTGCGCCGCAAGGCCCGGAATTTTCTCGCTTTGTGATGGGGTACTGGCGCCTGATGGACTGGAATATGTCCGCGCGCCAGCTAGTCAGCTTTATTGAAGAGCATCTGGATTTGGGCGTGACCACCGTCGATCACGCCGATATCTACGGTGGATATCAGTGTGAAGCGGCGTTTGGTGAGGCTATGAAACTGGCTCCCCATTTGCGTGAAAAAATGCAGATTGTGACCAAATGCGGGATCGCGACGACGGCGCGCGCGGAAAATGCGCTGGGCCATTACATTACCGACAGCGCGCATATTATTGCCAGTGCGGAAGAATCGCTGAAGCTGCTGGCGACCGATCATATTGATCTGTTGCTGATCCACCGCCCCGATCCGCTTATGGATGCTGACGACGTCGCCGACGCTTTCAAAAAATTGCACCACAGTGGCAAAGTGCGTCACTTTGGTGTCTCTAATTTCACCCCGGCACAGTTCTCATTGTTGCAATCGCGTCTGCCGTTTACGCTGGCGACCAACCAGGTTGAAATCTCTCCGGTACATCAGCCGCTCCTGCTGGATGGCACTTTAGATCAACTGCAGCAGTTGCGTATTCGTCCAATGGCCTGGTCCTGCCTCGGCGGCGGTCGCTTGTTTAATGACGATGCGTTCCAGCCATTACGAAATGAACTTGCCGCGATCGCAGAAGAGCTAAACGCGCAGTCTATTGAACAGGTGGTGTACGCCTGGATTTTACGTTTGCCGTCTCAGCCGCTGCCGATTATAGGCTCAGGAAAAATAGAGCGCGTACGCGCCGCCATTGAGTCTGAGACGCTGAACATGTCTCGCCAGCAATGGTTCCGCATTCGTAAAGCTGCACTGGGTTACGACGTACCTTAATCGTGTTTTTGGTGCATCTCCGTTCAAAATTGCGTCACTGGTTTACACTTAACAATCAGACACCTTTTGGACGGAGGTCTTATGAAGCGTTTGAGTTTGGCCATCATCACTCTACTCGCCTGTGCAGGTGCGCAGGCTGCCATTGAAGAAAAAGTGACGATGAATCTGGTCACGTCGCAAGGCGTTGGCCAGGCGATTGGTACGGTCACTATTGCTGAAACCGCAAAGGGGCTGGAGTTTTCGCCCGATCTGAAAGCGTTGCCGCCGGGAGAACATGGCTTCCACGTGCATATGAACGGCAGCTGCCAACCGGCGATTAAAGAAGGGAAAGCCTCAGCCGCGGAATCGGCTGGAGGCCATTATGATCCGCACCAAACCGGCAAACACGAAGGCCCGGAAGGCGCAGGTCATATGGGTGACCTGCCGCTGCTGGTGGTGAATAACGACGGAAACGCCACAACACCGGTCATTGCGCCGCGCCTCAAAACGCTCGATGAGGTTAAAGGCAAAGCGCTGATGATCCATGTGGGCGGCGATAATATGTCCGATCAACCGAAACCGCTTGGCGGTGGCGGAGCGCGCTACGCCTGTGGTGTTATCAAATAATCAACTACTGAGAGTGCCCGGCGGTGGCGCCTGTTCGAGTTGTGAGAGCGAGCAGTGTAGCCGCCAGATCAATGCCGATAACTCCTGTGCAGCAGGTTGATGATGGTGGGCAAGCGCATCGCAAATGCGTTGTAGCTCACTCAGCGTGGCATTCAGTGGTCGTTGCTGGACGCCACGTTCGCTCATTACATCGCGCAGCAGAGAGATACACACGTCCCTGACGCGAGCCAGCGGATCCGAACGCGCCTCCCAGGTGCGCAGTTGCCACACTACGTGCGAGCAGTTCAGCAATACGACCCCCCAACGTAATAACCAGCGTCGAGCCAGCGCATCCTGACTGCTGCTGAGCTGGCTGACGTGATGATAGGTCAGCGATTCAAATTCGTTTTCACTGAGTGATGGGTGTCGGCTGAGCTGATCGACAAAATCTCGGCGCAGGGCGCGAATATGGCGGCGACTTTTCCGTGCATCCGAACCGGGCCGCAGAATGGCGAAGGCCAGCCATGACAGCGCCACACCAGTGATTTTCGCCATATTGTCATTCAGGAAATCAGCAAAATCATATACCGGCGGATTGGTCACCGCGATAAACGAACCCATAAATACAATCAGTTGCCCCCAAAGACCTGCCAGCGCTGGCATTTGCAGCTTTAACAGTTGCATGGTGGCGAGTAGCGGGAAGAGAAAGAGAATGAATTGCCAGAGGTCGGAAATTTGCACCATCAGGCCAAACTTAACCACAAAGCTAAACAGCGACAGCAAAACCAGCGTGCGCATCAGCAAAGAAAGCGACTTGAACGGCGTGGCAACGGCGGAATACAGCACACTGCTGATGGCGGCGAGCGTGAGGGCGCCAGAGCCTGATTCCCATTGTGCGCCAATGCTCCATGCGCCGATAAGCATCAAAGTACAGAACGTACGTAACCCGCTCCAGATAGCTTCCGCATTATCGGTATGACGGGCAAGCCCCGGCGTGCGGACGATATTAATACGCTCGGCGGTAACGCCATTTTCCAGTAAATGCAGATAATGACTGCTGCGCAGGTAGAGCCGACAAAAATAACGCAGTCGTTGCCAGAAGGCGACGTGTCGATAGTCGCGTGCATCGACGGGTCGCAGTGGGGCAATAATACGTGCGACGGTGTAGCTATTAGCATTGGATTTTATCAGTTCGCTGAGCAACTGCTCGATAATTTCCCGGGTATTGGACGGGGGATTAGGCCAGTTCAGCAGCATCCTGCGCAGACTGGAAATCACGCTGGTCATCCTTAACTGCTGATGCAACAGTGAATTGAGCAAAGCATTTTGTCGGCGAAAACGGTAGTGGCTCCAGAACGCCTGAATACGCAGCAGGTTCATGGTAAGAATCTGACCGATAACACTTTCATGGGCTGTGCGAATGGCGTCCGTGGTTTCTGGTTGCCAGAGTAGGCTGGCATGTTCCAGTAAACGTGAATGCATGTTTTTCAATGCAGTCAGTAACGTGATGCCATCGGAGGTGCTGGGCAGGATCATCATCATCACACCGCCACACAAGATACCGACGATGACTTCGCACACGCGTGCCTGCGCGATATCCCATAACTGCGTAATTTCCACGGTATTGACCATGGGAAACGCAATGATTGCCGCCGTATAACCCGCCAGTTGAAAGGCGTAGGCAACGTTATTGGTGAAATGCGCACAGGCCCAGGTACAAAAACCGATCCACACCGACATGCTCAGCAAGAACAACCACGGCTCATTAAGGGTATGACCGGCAATAATCAATGCGGCGGTGGCACCCAGTAAGCTCCCCGCCACGCGACCCAGACTTTTGCTGATAACCCCGCCAACGGTGGGAAAACTGACCACCGCCGCTGAGGTCATCGCCCAATAGGGTTCGTCCAGATTCAGATAATAAGCAAAAGTTAACGCCAGACACATCGCAATGGTGTTACGCAGCGCATAACGCCACTGTGCCGCCGTGGCTTTAAACCACGGCAAATTGCCAGGTGTCAGGCGGGGTAGTTTCATTTACGCTGGCCGATGGATACGCTGCAGGTTGTACCTGATACCAGCGTGACATCCCGCGGCAGGGCGTCGAATTCGATGCGTACCGGGATACGCTGCGCCAGACGCACCCACGGCACGTTGGGCTTGATATCTGGAATCAGGCCGGAATCACTTTCCACACTTTGATCGTAGATAGCACGACCAATACTGGAAACGTGACCCTGTAACTTTATATCACCGCTGTAGAGCGTGATGAGGGCAGGTGCACCTTCGCGAATGTGGCGCAACTTAGTTTCTTCAAAATACCCCATTACATAAAAAGAGTGACTGTCGACGAGAGCAAACAGAGGTTTTCCGGTTGAAGCGTAGTCTCCGGGACGGGTTGAAAGATTGGTGACCCAGCCCGCTACGGGGGCTTTGACCACCGTTTGCGTCAATTGCCACTGTGCCTGACGCAGACTGGCCTCTGCTGCTTCAACACTCGCCTGCATGGCTTTCACGTTGAGATTTGCGGTATCCAGATCCTCGGCTGAGATGTAATTTTGCGATAAATGACGGCGGCGGTTGGCTTCGTTATTGGCTTTCGCCAGGTCAGACTGCGCTTTTGCAAGTTGCGCTTGCGCATTCAGTTCAGCAATGTGAAATGGTGTCTTGTCGATAATAAAAAGGACATCGCCTTTATTCACAAACTGGTTATCTTTTATATAGAGTTCGCTAATGCTACCTGACACCTGTGGTGTAATGCTGACCTGCTCAGCTCGCACTTTGCCATCACGTGTCCAGGGCGATTGCATATAGTAATTCCACATCCACCATCCGGCGAAAACTGCGATTGCAGCGACTATAATAGTGGAGAAGTATTTAACGGTTTTAAGCGACATAATCACCACGCTATCAGCATAACAAAGGCCAGACATACGCAAAGCGTAAAGAGTGACAGATCCATTAACAAGGGATGCCAGATTTCGCCAGAGTAAATCCAGTCGCGCAGTAGGCGATGAACAACCAACCAGAGAATAAAGCCTGCTACAATCGCCTTGAAAACAGGAGGGAAGTAGACAGATGCGCCGATCATTAAATCTTGTAGGGGCAATCCTGTTGCATTAAACATAAACTTCACGGGCAAAATCCTTGGCGGAAGAGAGCATTGCTATAGGTTTAGCAAAAAAGAGACAATGAGTCTCCGTAACGCATGATGTCTGAAAAAATGTCAGCCGGTAAGCAAATTTGGCAATACATTTGTTTTGGGAATACAAATGCTGCACACTATTCTAAAATCAGCACAATAACTTAGCAAGCTAATTATAAGGAGATGAAATTGGAATCGCCATTAGGTTCTGATCTGGCACGGTTGGTGCGCATTTGGCGTGCTCTGATTGACCATCGCCTGAAACCTCTGGAGTTGACGCAGACGCATTGGGTTACGCTGCACAACATTCATCAGTTGCCGCCGGATCAATCGCAGATTCAGTTGGCTAAAGCGATTGGCATCGAGCAGCCTTCGTTGGTACGTACGCTTGACCAGTTAGAGGAAAAGGGACTCATTTCACGACAGACTTGCGCCAGCGATCGTCGGGCAAAGAGAATTAAACTGACAGAAAAAGCAGAGCCGCTGATCGCTGATATGGAAGCGGTTATCAACAAGACGCGTGGAGAAATTTTGGAAGGGATTTCAGCTGAGGAAATTGATCTGCTGATTAAACTGGTCGCCAGGCTGGAACACAATATTATTGAGCTGCAGTCACAGGGCTGAAGCAAAAAAATGACGTGTGGCCAGGGGCTGACCACACGTGAATTTGATTAGCGTGGAGACACGGTAACCTGGCTGCCGTTGTTAGCCATAACAACGCGCTGGCCGGCTGAAAACTTGGTCGCACCCTGTTTCTGAACCACCATGATGGTATTACCATCATCCTTACGGATTTCCAGTTCCACACCCTGGGTTTTATTCATCGCACCTTGTACGCCTTGACCCGCTACGCCACCGGCAACTGCGCCTGCAGCCGTCGCTAATGAACGACCCGTACCGCCACCGACGGTGTTACCGAGGAACCCGCCGAGTACCGCACCACCAATAGCACCAATCACGTTTGCGTCATCGCCACCCTGGATTTGCACCGGACGAACATGAACAATCGTACCGTAGGTAACGTTCTGAACTTGTTTCGCTTCGGATGCGGTATACACGTCACCTGAAAGGCTATCATTGTTAACGCAACCCGCTAAAGATACGCCCATTAATGAAACAATCAGCACACGTTTAATCATTTACAAATCTCCTTTGTCACCACGAAACGCTAATAAAGCACCCTTCATGGTTAAATTATATGGCATTTGTGAGCCTAAGATCACATGTTCTACTGGAACAATATGAAAATCTTAACCGAAATCGGATCAACCGAGTATAAACGAATCATTCATGTAATTGATGTAATTAAACGATCATTGTAATGATTAGCCACCAAAAATCATTAAGGAAGCATGGCATTAGTCGACACTTTATGGTTGAGTGTCAAGGCTAATTTGCTTAAAAGGATGACCTATGAAATCGGGCCGTTTTATCGGTGTAATGTCTGGAACCAGCCTTGATGGCGTCGATGTTGTGCTGGCGACAATAGATGAAACGATGGTTGCGCAGCAGGCGAGTCTGACCTGGCCCATCCCCATTCATGTTAAACAAGCGATTCTGGATATCTGCCAGGGGCAGCAGCTTACACTTTCTCAGTTTGGTCAGTTGGACGCACAGCTCGGTTATTTATTTGCTGAGGCAGTGAATGCGTTATTGGCGCAAGAAAAATTGAAACCGCAGGATATCGTTGCGATTGGTTGCCACGGGCAAACCGTGTGGCATGAACCGAACGGTGCTGCGCCACACACGCTGCAAATTGGCGATAACAACCAGATTGTTGCGCGTACAGGGATAACCGTAGTCGGCGATTTTCGTCGACGTGATATCGCCCTTGGCGGGCAGGGTGCACCGCTCGTTCCCGCGTTTCATCAGGCACTGCTGGCACATCCAACGGAACGGCGGATGGTGTTAAACATCGGCGGGATTGCCAATCTGTCTCTGCTTATTCCGCAACAACCCGTTCGCGGATACGACACCGGGCCGGGCAATATGCTGATGGATGCCTGGATCTGGCGGCAATGCGGTCAACCTTACGACAAAGATGCACAGTGGGCCATTTCGGGAATGGTTATCCTGCCGTTACTGCAAAATATGCTTAACGACCCTTATTTCTCCGCGCCTGCGCCGAAAAGTACTGGTCGTGAGTATTTCAATTATGGCTGGATAGAACGTCATCTGGTGCAGTTCCCGGGGATTAGTCCGCGGGATGTGCAGGCGACGCTTGCCGAACTGACCGCGGTGACCATTTCAGAGCAGGTCTTGCTAAGCGGCGGTTGTGAACGGCTCATGGTCTGCGGTGGAGGAAGCCGTAATCCGCTGCTGATGATGCGTCTGGCGGCACTATTGCCGGGAACAGAGGTCACCTCAACGGATGAAGCCGGGATCAGCGGCGATGATATGGAAGCGTTAGCCTTTGCCTGGCTGGCGTGGCGGACACTGGCCGGATTACCTGGAAATCTGCCTTCTGTGACTGGCGCATCAGAGCCGAGCGTTTTAGGGGCGATTTATCCTGCTAACCCACGAACTCAGAGTTAACTGAAATTATTCAGCACCGTATGCCGGTAAACTAGGGATATTAGGGAGGGTTCCATTACCCTCCGGGACCAGGAAAGTCTTCAGGATATGGCTATGAAAAAACTATTGTTAGTGTGTCTGCCGGTACTGCTTAGCGGGTGTAGCGTATACAACCAATTTGTTGAGCGTATGCAAACGGATACGCTCGAATACCGCTGCGACGAAAAACCGCTTACCGTCAAGCTGAACAATACCCGCCAGACGGCAAGCTTTGTTTATGATAATCAGCTATTGAACCTCAAACAGGGCGTGTCGGCATCAGGTGCGCGCTATACCGATGGGATCTACGTTTTCTGGTCTAAAGGCGACGAGGCAACGGTCTATAAACGAGACAGAATTGTGCTAAATAACTGTCAGTTACAGAACCCGAAGCGTTGAGATTTTCACCTGGGCGGCGCACAATAGCGTCACCCACTGACAATCCGTAGCCCAACATCATGTCTGATAACGACGAATTGCAGCAAATCGCGCATCTGCGCCGTGAATACACGAAAGGCGGTCTTCGCCGCCGCGATCTTCCCGCCGAACCCCTTGCGCTGTTTGAGCGCTGGCTGGGGCAAGCCTGTGACGCCAAACTGGCCGATCCCACCGCGATGGTCGTTGCGACCGTCGATGAAAATGGCCAGCCGTATCAGCGTATCGTGTTACTCAAACATTATGATGACAAAGGGCTGGTGTTCTATACCAACCTTGGCAGCCGTAAGGCGCATCAGATCGAGAAAAATCCACGCATCAGCCTTTTATTTCCCTGGCATACGCTGGAACGGCAGGTGATGGTGATCGGCAAGGCTGAGCGTCTCTCCACGTTAGAAGTAGTGAAATACTTCCACAGTCGCCCACGCGATAGCCAGATTGGCGCCTGGGTCTCTAAGCAATCCAGCAGGATCTCAGCTCGTGGTATTCTTGAAAGTAAATTTCTCGAGTTGAAGCAGAAGTTTCAGCAAGGAGAAGTTCCGCTGCCCAGTTTCTGGGGCGGCTTTCGCGTGAGTATTGAGCAAATGGAGTTCTGGCAAGGTGGTGAAAACCGCTTACACGATCGTTTTTTATACCAACGCGAAGATAACGCGTGGAAAATTGATCGCCTGGCCCCCTAAAGATGCAAATTTCTTGTTTTAAGCGCTGGTGCTGATCAATCCGGCGCTTTATTCTATGTTTCTTTCGCATCAGGCGAAAAGTCGTGTACCGGCAAAGGTGCAGTCGTTTTATACATGGAGATTTTGATGGCAAGCAGTAACTTGATTAAACAATTGCAAGAGCGGGGGCTGGTGGCCCAGGTGACGGACGAGGAAGCGTTAGCAGAGCGACTGGCGCAAGGCCCGATCGCGCTCTATTGCGGCTTCGATCCTACCGCTGACAGCTTGCATTTGGGGCATCTGGTTCCATTGTTATGCCTGAAACGCTTCCAGCAGGCAGGCCATAAGCCTGTCGCACTGGTAGGTGGCGCAACCGGTCTGATTGGTGACCCGAGCTTTAAAGCCGCCGAGCGTAAACTGAATACCGAAGACACTGTGCAGGAGTGGGTGGATAAAATCCGCAAACAGGTTGCACCGTTCCTCGATTTCGACTGTGGCGACAACTCGGCGATTGCTGCGAACAACTACGACTGGTTTGGCGGTATGAACGTACTGACTTTCCTGCGTGATATCGGCAAACACTTCTCCGTTAACCAGATGATCAACAAAGAAGCGGTTAAGCAGCGTCTGAACCGTGACGATCAGGGGATCTCCTTTACTGAGTTTTCTTACAATCTGCTGCAGGGTTATGACTTTGCCTGCCTGAATAAGCTGCACGGCGTGGCACTGCAGATTGGTGGTTCTGACCAGTGGGGTAACATTACTTCGGGTATCGATTTGACCCGTCGTCTGCACCAGAATCAGGTGTTTGGTCTGACCGTACCACTGATTACTAAAGCTGATGGCACCAAATTCGGTAAGACGGAAGGCGGCGCAGTGTGGCTGGATCCGAAGAAAACCAGTCCGTACAAATTCTACCAGTTCTGGATCAACACCGCCGATGCGGACGTTTATCGCTTCCTGAAATTCTTCACTTTCATGGATATTGAAGAGATCAATGCGCTGGAAGAAGAAGATAAAAACAGCGGTAAAGCGCCGCGTGCCCAGTATGTTCTGGCCGAACAGGTTACGCGTCTGGTTCACGGTGAAGAAGGTCTGGTCGCGGCAAAACGCATTACCGAAAGCTTGTTCAATGGCAATCTCAGCGATTTGAGTGAAGCAGATTTCGAACAGCTGGCGCAGGATGGCGTGCCGATGATCGAGATGGATAAAGGTGCCGATTTGATGCAGGCGCTGGTAGACTCCGAGCTGCAACCTTCTCGCGGTCAGGCCCGTAAGACCATTGCGTCTAACGCGGTGACCATCAACGGTGAGAAGCAGTCCGATCCGGAATATTTCTTCCAGGAGAGTGATATCCTGTTCGGGCGCTATACCTTACTGCGCCGTGGCAAGAAGAACTATTGTCTGATTTGCTGGAAGTAAGATTGCGTTAGCAGGGGCGTGGGAAACTACGCCCCTTTATTTTTTCAGGGTTGTGATAAGTAAAATGAAGAATATCCTCGCCATCCAGTCCCACGTTGTTTTTGGCCATGCGGGCAACAGTGCAGCAGAATTTCCGATGCGTCGTCTTGGCGCAAACGTCTGGCCGTTGAATACCGTCCAGTTTTCAAACCACACGCAGTATGGCAAATGGACCGGTTGCGTTATGCCGCCGAGCCATCTGACTGAAATTGTCCAGGGCATTGCTGATATTGATAAACTCCAGACCTGTGACGCAGTACTGAGCGGCTATCTTGGCTCAGCTGAACAGGGCGAGCATATTCTGGGTATTGTACGTAAAGTAAAAGCGGCCAACCCGCAGGCAAAATACTTTTGCGATCCGGTGATGGGACACCCTGAAAAGGGATGTATCGTAGCTCCGGGTGTGGCGGAATTTCATGTTCGTCATGCGCTTCCGGCTAGTGACATTATTGCCCCGAATTTGGTTGAGCTCGAAATTCTGTGCGAGCATGCGGTGAACAATGTTGATGAGGCTGTTGCGGCGGCGCGTGAACTGATCGCTCAGGGACCTGAAATTGTACTGGTGAAGCATCTGGCACGCGCAGGTATTAGCACCGACCGTTTCGAGATGCTGCTGGTCACCGCTGAGCAGGCGTGGCATATCAGTCGCCCGCTGGTCGATTTTGGCGCACGTCAACCGGTTGGTGTGGGTGATGTTACCAGTGGCTTGTTGCTGGTGAAACTGTTACAGGGCGCGTCTTTACAGCAGGCGCTTGAGCATGTGACTGCGGCAGTGTACGAAGTGATGATCTCCACCAAAGAGATGCACGAGTATGAGCTGCAGGTGGTGGCTGCACAGGATCGCATCGCCAAGCCTGAACACTACTTCAGCGCAACGCAGCTGTAATCAATGCCCGATGGCGTTCACGCTTATCGGGCATATTTTTAGCTGTAGGCCGGGCAAGCGCAAGCACCACCCGGCAACAACAATTAATTTAACCCTTCTGCTTTAAGCGCCGCGGCAACCGCCGGGCGTTCAGCCATACGCGCCATATACGCGTCGATATGGCTTAATCCTGCCATATTCAGCTTAACGGCATAGGCCCAACGCAGTACGGTAAACAGGTAGGCATCGGCGATGCTGAAGCGCGGGCCGCAGATCCATTGGTTATCTTTTAGCGAGTCGTTCACATACTGCATTTTTTTCTCCAGCAGCGCGCGAACGGTTGGCTTGAAGTCTTCCGGCGTATCGGGACGGAACAGTGGCGTAAAGCCTTTATGCAGTTCTGTCGCAATGTAGTTAAGCCATTCGATGGTTTTGTAACGGGAGAGGCTGCTGGTAGGGGCAAGGAGCTGACGGTCTGGCACGCTGTCCGCCAGGTATTGCATGATGGCGACACCTTCGGTAAGTAGCGTACCGTCATCCAGCAGCAGTGCGGGAACTTGCCCTTTTGGGTTTACCGCGAAAAAATCATCGCCATTTTCCAGACGTTTCTTCATCAGATCAACACCATCCAGCGTGAAATCTTTACCGCTCTCACGAAGTGTGATGTGGGAAGCGAGAGAACAAGCGCCCGGTTTGTAGAACAGTTTCATCGGTAACTCCTTTTGGCTGAGGTATATCGTATGGTAGTGCTACCTCATGCAAAAAAAAAGCCGCTAACAACAGTTAGCGGCCTGAAAATGAGTTTCCCTGAGAATTACGCTGTCGCGGCCTTAGCGGCTTTCTCATCGGCTTCGTCATCCTGAGTCATACGGTTCAGTTTCGGAGCCGTCAGCAGCATCAGAACAGCGATAACAGCCGTCGCAACACCAATCTGCAGGAACACACGACCGTAGACTTCAAGGGACATCAGCGGGTCAGTCACATTCTCTGGTACAGCCATCATGTTAGCGACGTAGCCACCGATGATGTTTGCACCGGCAGTGGTCAGGAACCAGCTACCCATGATGAAGCCCATCAGGCGTTGCGGAACCAGCTGTGCCACCATTGCCAGACCCAGACCGGAGATCATCAGCTCACCGATACTTTGCAGGCCATAGCAGATAATCAGCCAGTTAACGGAAACGATGCCCGCATCGGTAGCGAATTTCGCGCCCAGCGGCAGGATCAGGAATGCACCGGAACACAGCACCATACCAATCGCAAACTTGGTTGGCATCGGCAGGGTATCGCCCATCTTGTTATAGATAGCGGCGAGGATTGGGCTACCAATGATGATCCAGAACGGATTCAGCGCCTGGTACTGTTCAGGTTCGAAAGCAATGCCAAGAATAGAGTGCTCAACGTTACGAATCGCAAAGAAGTTCAGTGAGGTCGGCATCTGGCTGTACAGCACGAAGAAGATAATCGCTTCCAGCATCAGAATGAAGGCGACGATCATTTTACGACGTGCAGCGCCTTTCATGGTGAAGGCTTCTTTACCGAAGATAAACACGATACCGATAGCAATTACACCCAGAACCATACGTGCGATCTGCTGGTTGTGCAGCAGCCAGGTCGCAATCGCGATCAGAACCACAACGCCAACGATAGTCAGCAGCAGGTTACGGAAGTTGATTGGTTCAAAGTCAGGTTTAGAACCGTATTGTTTAACCCAGCGCTGACAGAATGCGAAGTTAACAACGGTAATCAGCATACCCACGACGCTCAGCGCAAACGCGGTGCTCCAGCCGTAACGCGCAGCTAACCATGGCGTTGCCAGCATAGAGAAGAATGAACCGATGTTGACGGACATGTAGTACATGGTAAATGCACCATCAAGACGCGGGTCATCTTTGGCATAGCAGGTAGAGAGCAGGGAGGATGGGTTTGCTTTAAACAGGCCGTTACCGACCGCGATAGCCGCCATGCCCATATAAACGATACCCGCATCGTGACCGGACCATGCTACCAGCGCATAACCAATGGCCAGGACAACGGCACCCAGCATAATGACGCGTTTTGTACCCAGAACTTTATCACCTAACCAGCCGCCAATCGCAACCAGGCCATATACCAGGGCGCTAAAGGAGGAGAAAAGGGTGATGGAATCCGCTTCTGACATGCCCAGTTGTTTAACCAGGTAGACGGCCATGATCCCTTGCAGGCCGTAATAACCAAAACGTTCCCACAGCTCAATAGAGAAAATGAGATAGAACGCTTTTGGTTGTTTGAAGGCGTTTAAACTTACGCTTTCTGTTGGTTTATTGTTTGCAGTAGACACTTTTACCTCTTTTTTTACATCCCATATCAACGGGGGTGTTCAGGTACGTGATGAGTCAAGTTCATCCGTCCGATTGTTATAGTGGGAGGGGAAACGGCAAGTAATGTTCACTATCTTGACCATTCAGACAAGTGGTTTGTAATAATCTGTTACATATATCATGACTGGTGAAATCGTCGGGGCTGCGAAATGTTATCTAGCGTTAAATTTCTTCATTTGTAAAATGGCAGATTTTTACACTGTTTAATCACCGCTAAAACCGGAATGTGGCGATATGTTCTGCTATTTAAGGTTGAATCCAGTGATATAGGCCATTATCTGAAAAATAGGCAGTGTAATGTTTTGTTTATAAACTGTGCAGTTAGGTCATCTAATTGTCACCTTAACTAAAAAATAAAAACTTATTAACATTGTGTTGGCTGGATGATCTGGATCACGTATAGATAGAAATTTCTTTTGCTAAAAAAACGATTAACCTGCTCAGGTGTTAATTAACAAGAATATTGCATTAGATTTGAGCAATTGAATGGCATCATTGTCGGGAAAAGAAACTTTGGGGAGTGCATAACTAAACGTTATGTATGTATGGGGCAAAGAGGATGCCCCGGCAGCATTAGATATCGACTTTCTCTTTGAATTCGCAGAGATCTTCGATGATACAGGAACCACAACGTGGCTTTCTGGCTATACAGGTGTAGCGGCCATGAAGAATTAACCAGTGGTGGCAATCGACTTTAAATTCACTGGGTACAACTTTCAGTAGCTTTTCTTCTACCTGCTCGACGTTTTTACCTGGGGCGAATTGTGTCCGGTTACATACCCGGAAAATGTGGGTATCTACGGCAATAGTGGGCCAGCCAAAGGCGGTATTTAATACCACATTAGCCGTCTTGCGCCCAACGCCGGGGAGAGCTTCTAACGCAGCACGGTCTTCAGGCACTTCACCATTATGTTGTTCCAGCAGAATGCGGCAGGTTTTAATTACGTTTTCCGCTTTGCTGTTAAACAAACCGATTGTCTTGATGTAGGACTTAACACCTTCAACTCCGAGCTCCAGCATCGCAGCAGGCGTATTGGCAACGGGGTATAGTTTAGCCGTCGCTTTATTGACGCTGACATCGGTGGCCTGAGCGGAAAGCAAGACCGAAATCAGCAGTTCAAACGGCGATGTAAAATTAAGCTCGGTTGTCGGATGCGGGTTGTTATCCCGCAGGCGAGTCAGTATTTCCAGACGTTTTGCTTTGTTCATGAGACATTCCCTGTTTCACCAGTTGGACTGTCCGCGACAGCCGCTTCGGCACGACGTTTCTTCATTCTCTCATCAATCAGGTACTTAACTGCCAGCATCAAGCCCAGACCAATAAACGCGCCTGGTGGCAGCATGGCCAGCAGAAACGGCGTATCAGTATGGAAGATCTCAACGCGCAATACTTTGGCCCAGCTACCCAACAAACCGTCTGCGCCATCAAACAGTGTACCGTTACCAATTATTTCGCGCAGCGAGCCCAGAACAAACATGGCGCCGGTCGCCCCCATACCGATGGAAAAACCATCGAGTGCGGATAATGCAGGGCCTTTTTTGGCGGCGAAGGCCTCTGCGCGGCCAACAACAATACAGTTTGTCACAATCAGTGGGATAAAGATGCCCAGAGACTGATACAGGCCAAAGGCATAGGCATTGATCAGCATCTGCACCGCACTCACCACGGAGGCGATGATCATGACATAAATTGGAATACGGATTTCAGGCGGAGTCCAGCGACGAAGGGCCGAAATCGTCAGGTTGGTCAGCGTCAGAACGAGCGTCGTCGCGAGCCCCAGCCCCAGCGCGTTAGTGGCGGTAGAGGTAACGGCCAACAGCGGACACATCCCGAGTAGCTGCACAAGCGCGGAGTTATTTTTCCATAACCCCTGGACAATAACGTCTTTAATTTCGCTCATGATTTATTCTCCACAAGCGCTAAGTTGAGGAAGCTGCGCGGGTAGCGTCTGCGCATACAAACCGGCGCGTTTTACTGCGTTCACTACCGCCCGCGGCGTAATGGTTGCGCCAGTAAACTGGTCAAAGTCGCCGCCGTCTTTTTTCACAGCCCAGTGGGCATCGTTACCCGTAGCGATCGTTTTGCCGCTAAAGTGGGTGATCCAGTCGGACAGTCGCAGTTCGATTTTATCGCCCAGTCCCGGGGTTTCATGATGCTCGGTTACCCGCGTACCCAACACGGTACCCGTAAAATCGACACCGACCAGCAGTTGAATCGCCCCGGAATACCCATCTGGCGCCGTAGCTTCAAGAATTGCTGCAACGGGACGGTCGTCCTGGCGGGCAATATACACGCGGTGAGTACCTTTGCCCAATGCCTGCGCATTGACCAGATAACAGCTCTCAGACAAGTTATTATTGTAGCGATC
Organism: Citrobacter sp. KTE30; assembly: GCF_000398825.1. NCBI lineage: Bacteria > Pseudomonadati > Pseudomonadota > Gammaproteobacteria > Enterobacterales > Enterobacteriaceae > Citrobacter > Citrobacter sp. KTE30. The sequence goes on from NZ_KB976055.1 coordinate 2,037,261, forward strand.
GCCAGGTAGCACCTGATCGAACAGTGCCTTTTGCTGCAGCGCGGCCTGTTCATCAATGGTGGACTTGGTTAATTGATTGATTGCCGCGGTTAATCCCGTTGAACCAGCAGCAAACAGTGCCAGCGTAATACCGTGTTTACGAATCGTTTTCAGCATTGGGAGTCCTTAGCGATGTCCGTACACGCGAGGGCGGGTGTAATAATCAATCAGGGGAACCGTGATATTTGCCAGTAATACGGCAAAGGCTACACCGTCAGGATAACCGCCAAAACTGCGAATCAACCATACTAACAACCCCGCAAGTGCGCCAAAAATCAGGCGGCCGCGGTTAGTTGTCGAGGCCGTAACGGGGTCGGTAAGAATAAAAAATGCACCCAGCATGGTTGCGCCGGAAAGCAGGTGTAACTGAGGAGACGCGAGTGACTCAGGTGAGAACAACCATCCCAGAGTGGCGCAAACTGCGAGCGACAGCAGGAAGCTAACCGGGATATGCCAGCGAATCGCCCCCTGCCATAACAGAACGATACCACCCGCCAGCCAGGCAAGATTAACCCACTGCCAGCCCGCGCCTGCCAGCACACCGCTGTAAATCGGGTATTGCATCACCTGTTCAACGGTATGCCCGGCATGCAGTGATGTCTTAAAGGTATCGAGAGGCGTTGCCTGGCTGATACCATCAATGCCCATACGCAGTGTATTCATATCCCCACCGCTGACGGTATGGCCGCTAAGGATAACGTTCAGCGCGTCAAAGAACCCAGGCACTGTAGCCGCAATTTCGTGCGGCGGCAGCCAACTGGTCATCTGTACTGGAAATGAGATTAGCAGCACGACGTAACCAATCATGGCAGGGTTAAACGGGTTCTGACCGAGACCGCCATACAGCTGTTTCGCAATGATAACCGCGAATACCGTGCCCAATACCACCATCCACCAGGGGGCGAGCGGGGGAATACTCACGGCCAGCAGCAACCCGGTGAGTAACGCAGAGTTGTCTTTTAAAATCGGCACAATGGGTTGTTTACGCAGTTTAAGCACGCCCGCTTCGGCGGCGATAGCGCTGATGGCGGCCAGAACTATCTGGAACAACGTACCCCAGCCGAAGAACCACAGCTGTGCGGCGATCCCCGGCAATGCCGCAAGTAACACCAACATCATGATACGTGATGTCTGGCGCTGGTTATGGGTATAAGGGGAGCTTGCTATTCTGAATACCATTTATTCCTCGTTAACAACCTGCTGCTGTGCGGCTTTCTTTGCCTGAGCGCGTGCGATAGCGGCCGCGACGGCGGCTTTACGTGGATCAACCGGCTCGGCTGTTTCCGTTACCACTTGCTGTTCGAGCTTGCGGGCCTTGGCGCGGGCAATGGCCGCTTCCACGGCGGCTTTACGTGGATCAACCGGCTCGGCTGTTTCCGTTACCACTTGCTGCTCGAGCTTGCGGGCTTTGGCGCGGGTGATGGCCGCTTCCACGGCGGCTTTGCGTGGATCAACCGGCTCGGCTGTTTCCGGTACAGCCTGCTGTTCGAGCTTGCGGGCTTTGGCGCGAGCAATTGCCGCTTCGACGGCAGCTTTACGCGGATCTGTACCCGTGCTGCTGCCTTCACTTTGCGGCGAATTTTCCTTACGGGAAGCACGAGCTTGCGCCTTACGCGCCTCGCGTGCGGCAATCACTGCGCTATTGTCAGGTTTTTCACCTGCCTGAATTACTACCGGCTGCAGCGCCTGAGCCTGTTTTTCTTTTACGCGAGCCAGCGCGGCGGCAATGGCATCATGGTCTTTGGCCGCCGGTTGAGCAGCGGCGCTCTTATGGCGTTCAAGACGCGCTGCTTTTTCACGTTCAAGGCGCGCCTGTCGGGCTTCAAACCGTGCTTTCGCTTCAGCGGCTCGTTTTTCTTCCTGGCTAATGGCGTAAATCTCGGCTTTTTCCTGGCGGAAATACTGCACCAGCGGAATATTGCTTGGGCATACCCAGGCGCAGGCACCGCATTCAATGCAGTCGGCGATATTGTGGGCCGTTGCTTTGTCGTGCTGTTGCCCTTTACTGAACCAATAAAGCTGTTGTGGCAGGAGATCCGCCGGACAGGCATCGGCGCATGCGCTACAGCGAATGCAGCCTTTCTCTTCCGGCGTTTCACCCATTTCACTGGCAGAGGGGGCCAGAAGACAGTTGGTAATCTTCACCACCGGGACATCCAGCCATGGCAGCGTAAACCCCATCAGCGGTCCGCCCATAATCACCATCTGGTCGGCGGAAGGGCAGAAGCCCGCGTCGTTGAGCAGATGACGAACCGGCGTGCCCAAACGCGCCCAGACGTTGCCCGGACGGCTGACGGCCTCACCGGTAAGCGTCACGACACGTTCGGTGATCGGCTCACCGTCAATTACTGCACGTTTAATTGCATAGGCGGTTCCGACGTTTTGCATCAATACGCCGATATCTGAGGAGCGTCCACCGTGGGGAACCTGCTTGCCAGTCAGGATTTGTGTTAACTGTTTAGCCCCGCCGGAAGGGTACTTGGTGGGGATTACGCGCAAACTGATGTCGTGTGAATCAGCCAGCACCGCGCGCAGCATAGATATTGCCTGCGGTTTGTTATCTTCTATGCCGAGGAGGATCTCGCGTGGCTGAAGAATGTGCGCCAGGATGCGGATTCCTTCGACGACCTGCGCCGCACAGTCCTGCATCAGGCGGTCATCTGCTGTAATGTACGGCTCGCATTCAGCGGCGTTAATGATCAGCGTTTCAATTTTATCTCCGCCGCCCTGCAGTTTAACGCCGGTGGGAAAACCTGCGCCACCCAGCCCGGCGACGCCGAACTGATGAATACGCGCAATCAGCTCTTCCCGGCTGTGGGAGCGGTAATCGGTCCAGCCGTCTCGCTCAATCCAGCGGTCTTCGCCATCGGCGTCTATGATAACGCTCAACTCAGCCAGTGCCGAAGGATGTGCGGTGGAGTGCGGGGCAATGGCAACCACGGTACCTGATGTTGGCGCATGGACTGGAAGCATTTTGCCACGCCCGCGGGTTAATGCCTGACCACGCAGCACGGTGTCACCCACGTTTACGCACAGCTCACCCTCCGCACCAATATGTTGTTTCAGCGGAATAACGAAACGCGGTGCCAGCGGAACCTGTCGCAACGGTGTTCCGTTTGACTGGGTTTTCATTTCTGGTGGATGAATGCCACCATCAAAGTCCCAGATTTTATTTTTTCTGAATGCAGAGAATAACTTAAACATGTTGTTCCACGGGAATGATGCGCACAGGGATGGTATTTAAATCCCATTTCCAGCTATCGGGTGTCTCGGCTACCGGGCGTAATTCAATGCATTGCGTCGGGCACGGGTCAACACACAGGTTGCACCCAGTGCAGAGATCGCTCATTACCGTGTGCATGGCGCGGGTCGCGCCCACGATCGCATCGACCGGGCAGGCCTGAATACACTTAGTGCACCCGATACAGTTATTTTCATCAATGACCGCCAGCATACGCACCGGCGTAACGTCTTGTTCATCACCATCAATAGGCTGCGGATCGACGTTCAGCAGGGCGGCAATTTTTAACATCACCGCTTCGCCACCGGGGGCGCAACGGTTAATTTTTTCACCCTGAGAGCCGATCGCTTCAGCGTAAGGATGACAGCCCGGATAGCCGCACTGCCCACACTGGCTTTGCGGGAGAATTTCATCAATTTTCTCCACGACTGGATCATCTTCAACGGCAAAACGTCGTGAGGCGTACCCCAAAATAGCGCCGAACGCCAGACCCAGTACACTCACTGCGGCAACGGCAATCCAGATAGCATTCATTACAACTTCACCAAACCACTAAAGCCCATAAAGGCCAATGACATTAAACCAGCGGTAATCAGCGCAATCGCATTCCCGCGAAACGGCGCCGGGACGTCCGCCACGGCGAGGCGTTCGCGGATCGCGGCGAACAGTACCATCACCAGCGAGAAGCCGACGGCGGCGGAAAAACCGTATAGCGCCGACTGTAAAAAGTTATGGCCGAGGTTGATGTTCAGCAGCGCCACACCTAACACTGCGCAGTTAGTCGTGATCAGCGGTAGGAAGATCCCCAGCAGGCGGTACAGCGCAGGGCTGGTTTTGCGCACAACCATTTCGGTAAACTGCACGACGACGGCGATAACCAGAATAAAAGCCAGCGTGCGCAGATAGATGAGATTGAGCGGGATTAGGATCCAGGTATCAATCAGCCATGCGCAGATGGATGCCAGTGTCATGACAAACGTCGTGGCAAGGCCCATACCCATTGCGGTTTCCAGTTTTTTGGAAACGCCCATAAACGGGCAGAGGCCCAGAAACTTGACCAGTACAAAGTTATTGACCAGTACAGTTCCGACAAACAGCAGCAGGTAATCAGTCATTTTTCGGCCTGAAATAAAAAAGCCGCCTATTATCTGACAATCTACAACAGGCGACAACAGGTTAACTGTAGGGTTATTACGGGTTCACAAACGTCGATTTAACGCGCTGCGATCGCTTGAAGTAGGGCACCAACAGTGCTGCGGCCAGTAATGGGAACAGCAGTTGGCGCACGGCAAAAGCGTCTGGGACAGGTGAAAACGCAAACGCTTTAATCGCCAGCAACATGGAGATCAGCAGCCACAGAATGTAATGCTTGGGCACACAGGCTCTGCGTTTGAAAAACGCAATTGTCAGCCACAGTGTGTAATACCACATGGCGATCGCGGTAACAAAGGAGACGCCCCATAACAGCAAATTTGCTGTACTTTGCTCACCCAGCGTTTTGAAGGTTTGCGGTGTTGCCAGCGCAGTGACATAAAGTAATAACGCCAGCGAAGCGCTCAACAACGCGACTAACAGCCAGGCCAGTGGCCCAAGTAGCCAGCCTCCGATACGTTGTGCCGGTGTGGTAGTCATCTCTTCTCCAGTTTTACGCGCGCAATCAATCATGCCATTCATTTTGGGGCGATTATTATAAAGCTTTTAACGTTGAGCGCTACTTTCTTCTCTATTGCACGTAATGCCAGACTGATTTAGGTACCTGACCAACATCAAACAGACGGCCTCCGGATATAAGCTCCGCACGGCGATGGTCTGCGGCACGGTACATATTGATCATGTCGCTATCGTCGGTGAGCGTGTAGTTTAAATGGTCGAAAAGTTTTTCCAGACTTTCGAGTGAACTGATTTTGCGGAATTTTAATAAGTAATCCTGAACAGTCATAAATGCAGATCCATATTAATAAAATAATACCAACGGAGTAGAAAATATAAAAATAAACAACGTGCACAGGTAAAAGCGGATTTACGTGCAAATGTAAGAAGAGTGTTCATACCTGTGAAAAAGCAGGCGCTATGCGCGTCTTCGGCAAGGGTAACGCGCTTAGCGATCGCTGGCAATATGCAGCGGAGCGGGATGCGGCATAATTCGCTTTTTTTGACAGAAAGCGATCTTTTACCGACAAACCCTGCAACTACCAATGTTAATTGCCGGGCAATAAAAGGTTGCGGATGCTTATTTCTTCTGCACTGCCGCAACGGGCTCTGGTGGCTGGTAATTGTCAATATGATTGGCAACACCCAGCAGGATCACGGAGACGGCGAGAACAATCCAACCTGTTAATTCAATAAGACGATTCATTACTGATGACATTTGCTTTGATTTATCCATAAACACAGGCTGCAAATGTTACTAATCTCTCATTAATACAGCAAGATGGTTGGGAACGATTTCTCCCTCTTTTTCGCTGCAAGTTAAGCATAAGTGGCATATGTTTGACTTAAGTTAAAAACAACCTTTGTAGCGCGAAGGTTATTAAACTATTGAGACGTTGCAAGGTATGGTGTGAAATAGGTCAGTCCTGAATTGAGAGGCAATAACATGAGTGACAACATCCGCGTTGGGCTAATTGGCTATGGTTATGCCAGTAAAACCTTCCATGCCCCCCTGATTGTGGGCACGCCGGGCCTGGAACTGGCTGCAGTTTCCAGTAGTGATGAAGCAAAAGTGAAGGCAGACTGGCCTACGGTGGCGGTTGTTGCTGAGCCTAAGCATCTTTTTAACGATCCAAATATCGACCTGATTGTGATCCCCACGCCTAATGACACACACTTTCCATTAGCGAAAGCTGCGCTGGAAGCGGGCAAACATGTGGTTGTTGATAAGCCTTTTACTGTGACACTGTCACAAGCTCGTGAGCTGGATACGCTGGCGCGCAGCCTCGGGCGCGTGCTGTCTGTGTTCCATAACCGTCGCTGGGACAGTGATTTTCTGACGCTGAAAGCTCTGCTGGCGGATGGTGTTTTGGGAGAGGTGGCGTATTTCGAATCCCATTTCGATCGTTTCCGCCCGCAGGTTCGTGACCGTTGGCGTGAACAGGGCGGTCCGGGAAGCGGTATCTGGTACGATTTAGCACCGCATCTTTTGGATCAGGCGATTAATCAGTTTGGTTTGCCCGTCAGCCTGACGGTAGACCTGGCCCAGTTGCGTCCGGGCGCGCAGGCGACGGATTACTTCCATGCCATCCTGACGTATCCGCAGCGTCGTGTGATCCTGCATGGCACCATGCTCGCTGCCGCAGAATCGGCCCGTTATATTGTGCACGGATCGCGTGGCAGCTATGTGAAGTATGGTCTTGACCCGCAGGAAGAGCGTCTTAAAAATGGCGAGCGACTACCACAGGAAGACTGGGGTTATGATATGCGCGATGGCGTTTTGACGCGAGTAGAAGGCGAAGAGCAGGTTGAAGAAACCTGGCTTACTGTACCAGGCAACTATCCGGCGTACTATGCTGGCATTCGTGATGCGTTAAACGGTAACGGTGAAAACCCGGTACCGGCGAGACAGGCTATCCAAATTATGGAGCTGATTGAGCTGGGTATCGAATCTGCGAAACATCGTTCGACGCTGTGCCTTGCTTGATTGGACTAATGCCGGATGGAGATGCTCAGGCATTTTATCCGGCCTACAATGAAAACCAACGTAGGCCGGATAAGCGTTAGCGCCATTCAGCACTTTACCCGTTACGCTGCGCCGACTTTCTCGCGCAAGGCTCGTTTTTCTTCGTTACTCAGGAATGCCATTTCCAGACCGTTGATTTGCGCCTGGCGGATCTGTTCGCGCGTTAGGCCTGCAGCTGGTGCGGCAATGGTGTACTCGTGAATAATATCCACACCCTGAACAGCCGGGTCGTCCGTATTCAAACTGGCAATAACGCCATGCTCAAGGAACGTTTTCAGCGGATGGTTCGCTAGTGAGGCAACGGTGCTGGTCTGAATGTTTGATGTCAGGCAGGATTCGATGCCGATACGATGCTCGGCGAGGTAATCCATCAACGCACGATCTTCAACGGCTTTAACGCCGTGACCAATACGCTCAGCGCCCAGCTCTTTAATGGCCTGCCAGATGCTTTCTGGTCCCGCGGCTTCGCCCGCATGCACGGTAATATGCCAGCCGGCGTCGCGTGCCTGGTTGAAATGGGACAGGAACAGACTGCCAGGGAATCCCAGTTCGTCACCGGCTAGATCCAGTGCCGTAATATGATCTCGGTGGGCTAACAGCGCATCCAGTTCCTGCAGACAGGCGGCTTCGCCAAAAGTACGGCTCATAATGCCAATTAAGCGTGCTTCGACGCCAAAGGTCTTGCAGCCCTCGCGCACGCCTGCGATGACGGCTTCAACCACACCTGCCACCGGGAGCTGATGCGCCATCGCCATATAGCCTGGTGAAAAACGTAATTCTACATAGTGCAGACCGTTACGTGCTGCATCCTCAATATTTTCAAATGCCACGCGGCGACAGGCATCCAGCGAGGCCAGTACCTTCACGCCCCAGTCGAGCTTGGATAAAAAACTCACTAAATCTGGCTCAGTGGATGTCACTTGCACATGAGGGATCAACGTTTCCAACGTTTGTGCCGGGAGCGTTAAATTGAACTGACGACCCAGATCCAGAATCGTTTGGGCACGGATGTTACCATCAAGGTGGCGATGGACGTCGGTCAAGGGGAGGGAAGTATCAATCATGGTCGCACTCGTGTATTTAGGTAAAGTGCGTCGTATTATAAGAAAAAATCGGGATAAAAATCTATGTTGCGCAATGAATAATTTCATTGCGCAAACTTTATTAGCGTACAGAACGTATGCCGTTAATCAACCCCTGAACGCCTTTTTCAAGTTTGGATCGTGGACATCCGGCATTCAGGCGCACAAAACCGCGTCCTTCTTCGCCGTATGTGTATCCGGGCATGATGGCGACTTTCTGCTGGTGGATGAGCGCTTCCTGCAATGCGTGGTCATCAATGTTGAGCGGACGCAGGTCAATCCATGCCAGATAGGTGGATTGCGGAACCCGCCAGTTCAGTTCGGGGAATGCGGCATTAAGCTCGCGGGCGACGTAATGCAGATTGCTGGTAAGGTAATCCCGCAGCGCATCAAGCCAGCTTGCGCCCTGATGATAGGCGGCAATATGTGCGCTCAGCGCGAGTACTGCTGGTGAGGAAAGACCATCGCGACCTTTTAATGCGCAGAGATAATCGTTACGGCTTTGAGCGTCTTCAATAATTCCGTAAGCCCCGGTCAGTGCCGGAATATTAAAACTTTTTGAACCGGAAGTGAGCAGCGCCCAGCTGTCGCGCGCGACATTACTCCAGGGGATATGTGGGTGATCCCCCCATACCATATCCATATGGATCTCATCGGAAATAACTTTTACACCATGGCGCTGACACAGTTCTGCCATGGTTTCCAGCTCATCACGCGTCCACACTTTGCCCGTCGGATTTTGTGGGCTACAGAGCAGAAGAATTTTGCTCTCTGGACGAGACAGGGCATTCTCCAGCGCGGCCATGTCGCAGTACCAACCGTCAGTGCGTTTTTCCAGTTCGACAGCGCGCACCACGCGCTGATTACCTTCAATTGCTTTGTAAAACGCGTCGTACGCCGGCGTATGAATCACCACCGCATCACCCGCAGAAGACCACTGGCGGATCAGCTCCGATACCATATAGATGACCGAGGGGCCATAAACCAGCGACTGAGGATCGATTTGGGTATTATGACGCGATAGAAACCAGTGACTAATCGCCGCAAGAAATTCATCATTTTTCCAGCGACTGTAACCCAACACGCCATGTGACAGGCGCTGAGTCAGCGCCTCCAGAATACAGGGTGCGGTGGCAAAATCCATATCGGAGATGGTGAACGGCAGCAGGTCGGCTGAACCAAAACGGTCGGCAACGTAATCCCACTGAGTGCACCAGGTACCATGCCTGTCCACAACCTTTGAAAAATCAAACATATCATTGTCCTTAAGCTTGTACGGTGTTCATCAGAACTGCGATCTCGTCTTTCACTGACTGGACCTGTGGGCCAATAACGACCTGAAGATTATGCTGATTGAGTTGCACTACGCCAATGGCGCGATTGTCCTTCAGTGCCTGTACATTCACAAGAGACATATCCTTCACTGACAAACGCAGACGGGTAATGCAGTTATCCAGGCTGACGATGTTTTCCGCACCGCCAAGCGCCGCCAGAATGGCAGGGACGTTGTAACCGGATTTACCCGGCGCTCCAGCCATTACTTTTTCGATATTGCTGGCAATTTCGACGTCCCGACCTGGTGTCTTCAAATTGAAGCGTGTGATGGCGAAACGGAAGATGACGTAGTACACCGCGAACCAGATCGCCGCCACAACAGGGACCAGATACCACTTGGTAGAGAGTCCATGCAGGATGCCGAACACCACGAAGTCAATCAGGTTACCGTCGGTGTTACCGATGGTGACGCCAAGCACTGCCATCACAGTGAAGCCAAGACCGGTCAGCAGGGCGTGGATCACATACAGAACTGGGGCAACGAACAGGAATAAGAACTCAAGGGGCTCGGTGGTACCGCCGATCACACAGGCAATAAGACCGGAAATTAATAACCCTTTAATTTTATGACGATTTTCAGGGCGAGCACAGTGGTACATAGCGAGCGCTGCCCCCGGTAAACCACCAAGGAACGCAGGCATTTTGCCCTGCGACAGGAAGCGGGTTGCGCTTTCAGAGAAACCTTGTGTTGTCGGGCAGCTCAGTTGGGCCTGGAAAATAGTCAGTGCGCCGCTCACGCTGTGACCGCAGACTTCTTGCGTGCCGCCAGCCTCGGTGAAGCGAATGAGCGCCACCAGAATATGATGCAGACCAAACGGCAGCAGCAGACGTTCGCCGGTACCAAACAGCATTGGGCCAAATTCTCCCGCGCTGTTGATGATGTGGCCGAGCCCGGTAATGCCCATAGCGAAAACCGGCCAGATCAGGGGAATTACCAGCCCGACCAGCCCCATCACCACCGAGGAGATGATAGGCACAAAGCGGGTGCCGCCGAAGAAAGCCAGCGCATCCGGCAGACGAATGTTGTGGAAACGTTCATGCAGCATCCAGACGATGATCCCGGCAATAACAGCACCGAGGATCCCAGTATCGATCGACTGGATCCCCAGGATATTCTGCACGTTGTTGGCCTTCAGGATCGCGGCATCCGTGGTAGGTAAGATACCTTTCGCGGTTAACCAGAAGTTGACGGCAAGGTTCATGACCGCATAACCAACAAAACCGGCAAATGCCGCTACGCCTTTGTTCTCGCGAGCAAGGCCGAGAGGTATGGCAATACAGAACATCACCGGTAAGAAACTAAACGCAAATGAGCCTACTTTGCTCATCCAGGTAAAGATGGCCTGCAGTACCGGATTACCTAATGCCGGGATCAGCGTTAAGACATCATGGCTGCTTAACGAGCTGCCGATCCCCAACATGATCCCGCAAAATGAGAGTAGCGCTACGGGGAGCATGAAGGTTTTGCCCAACTGCTGGAAAAATTCCCATAACGTTATTTTTGGTGTAGTTCTCGTCGTCATCAAACGACTCCTCGTAAAAGCTAGCTGACTAATGATGGCGAGAAGATAAAACGTTTTACCTAATTTTAGTGCGGTATAAATCACATTATCGAACGATAATAGGGCGTATAAATATAAGTGATTGATAAAACGTTTTATCCGTCACGTTATCAGGGAGTTTTCCGTTTTTATGGCTATAGCCAAAAAAATAACCATCCATGATGTTGCGCTGGCCGCGGGCGTTTCGGTCAGTACTGTCTCATTGGTGCTTAGTGGAAAAGGTCGTATTTCATCCGCGACAGGCGAACGCGTGAATGCCGCTATTGAGCAACTCGGGTTTGTGCGTAATCGCCAGGCATCGGCGCTGCGTGGCGGGCAGAGCGGGGTAATTGGTTTGATTGTGCGCGATCTTTCTACGCCGTTTTACGCCGAGTTGACGGCGGGACTGACGGAAGCATTAGAAACGCAGGGGCGCATGGTCTTTTTATTACATGGTGGCAAAGATGGCGAACAGCTCGCGCAGCGTTTCGCTATGTTGCTAAATCAAGGGGTTGATGGTGTGGTGATCGCCGGGGCTGCCGGCAGTAGCGACGACCTACAACAACTGGCCGCCGATAAGGGGATACCGGTGGTGTTTGCTTCTCGGGCAAGCTACCTGGATGATGTCGACACCGTCAGACCTGACAACATGCAGGCTTCGCAATTGCTGGTTGAACATCTTATCCGCCACGGGCATCAGCGAATAGCGTGGTTGGGGGGGCAGAGTTCCTCATTGACTCGCGCAGAGCGTGTCGGCGGCTATTGTACGACGTTGCTAAAGTATGGTTTACCGTTTCATAGCGACTGGGTGCTGGAGTGTTCATCCAGCCAGAAGCAGGCCGCAGAGGAGGTAACCGCGCTGTTACGTCGTAACCCAACGATCAGCGCAGTGGTGTGCTACAACGAAACCATTGCCGTTGGCGCCTGGTTTGGCCTGATGAGAGCGGGGCGTCAGAGTGGTGAAATTGGCGTAGATCGCTATTTCGAACAGCAGATCTCCTTAGCGGGATTTGCCGATGTAGCGGAAAATGCACTGGACGATATCCCCATTATTTGGGCCTGCACGCCTGCGCGTGAAATGGGATATACCCTTGCTGAGCGCATGCTGCAGCGCATTGGGCACGATGATGGTCATTCGCGTAACCTGACGCTTTCCGCTCGTCTGGTGGTGGCCAAATAAAAAAGGCCCGATAAACACACGGTTATCGGGCCTTTTGTCACGCGTATTTACTGTTGCGGGATAGCCGGGGCATCCGGTTCGCCGAGAGAAGGCATACCGAACATGCCAACAAACTCATCCAGCGGCATTTTTTGTCCGTTTAACGTAACCTGTCCGTTTGCGTATTGCAGGCTGGAGCCGATGACGTTGTCCTGCATCGTTGTAATACGGAACATCTGACCCATTGCCGCCAGGCCATTCACCTGTTGCTTCGCAAGATCGGCCGCTTGCTCCTGCTGATAGCCTTCAATTTTGGCGATCTGCGTCATGAACTCAGTCGCCATATCGACCGGAATCGTCAGCTTGGCATCCAGTGATTTGACCGAACGATCCACTTCCTGAGCCAGTGTTTGTGGTTCCTCAGTATTTGCTGTCGGATCTTTTAGCAGCAGTGACAGATTAAATGCGGTTTCACCTTTCGCATTTTTCCAGCTCAGCGGGGCAATGGTGATAACCGGCTCGCCTTTCATCAGTATCGGCAGCGCATTGAAGAAAGCTTCGGTGACTTTTTGCTGATAAAACTCAGGATTTTGTACCACATCGATCTGCGCCATCAGCGCCTTGGTTTGGGCGCTATACTGCTGACTGAACTGATGCAGGGCTTCACCGTCAATCTGGGCAACTTTCAGCGTCAGCTTACCGCTACCCATATCCTGGCCCTGTAATTTAAGGCTGTTCAGCGTGTAATCCAACTGACTGTTGACAGTTTTACCGTCGTTAACCAGATCGGATTTGCCATCGATACCCATGCCCTCCAGAACCGCCAACTCTTTACCCTCGACCGAGATCGACAGTTTTTCGAGTGACAATTTCTGGTCGCCGATGCGCTCACCAAAGCTGGCAATACTGCTGGAACCCTCAGTCTTCAGATTATTGAAAGTCATTTGTACTTTCTGGTCATACTCGTTGACAGCATTGACCACGCCGCTTTGCGCATTGCCTGTCAGCGAGACAGCGTTACCTTCTTTGTCTGCTGTAAACTGGAATTCCCCGCCGCTGAAGGCTACTTTTTCGTCGCCTTTCTCGTAGTTCAGTGGTTTAAGGGAAAGATCGGAACGGGTATCGCCGCTGTAGCTGATACGGGAGTTAATGACAAATGGCGACTCACCCTTGGCAATATCAAACAGCGGTTTGGTAACGTCGTTATTCACCAGCGTCGTTTTCACGGAGGCCATAGCCGGAACCAGATTCAGTGACTTCAGTTGGGCCAGTGGGAAGGGACCGTGATCCACCGTTTCATCCAGGACAATACTTTGCCCCGGTTTCAGCCAGGAATCTGCCTGCCCGGCTATTGGTTTCACCACCAATTGCAGTTGGCTATTGAACACCCCGCGCTGGTAGTTTTGATAACTCAGTTCAATACCCGCCTCAGGGGAGAAACGTTTTAACTGATCGTTTGCCTGCGTCACCATCTCGGCGAGATGCGTTTCGAGTTTCTTTCCTGTGTACCAGGCGCCGCCCGTCCAGACGATACCCAGCGCAACCACCACACCCGCAGCTACCAGCGATTTTTTCATTTTGATATCCATAAAATAAAACCAGGCGTTTGAAGACGCCTGGAGGAGTGACATGTCTTTAACTTACTACAGCTTAGCAAGAGTTGTTAAAAATATCAGTATCTTGCTAAAGCTTGTTATAAACCCGGGCTAAACGACCTGCGCCACTGATGTTAACCGGAGATTCATTCGCGCCAATAAAGGCCGATTCACCCGGTCGCAGAACCAGACGTTGCTCGCCTTTGCTCAGTACAGCTTCACCTTCTATGCAGAACAAAATGGCCGCACTTTGCTGGCTGATATCTGCGCCACTGGTTGTAAGCTCATGCAGGGAGAACGCAAAATCGTCAACCGGGATCGGGAAATCCAGTTCGCCATCAGACTTAACCGGCGTGGTCAGTAACTGGTTTGCTGGCTTGGCGACAAACTGCACGTTGGCGACCAGTTCCGGGATATCAATATATTTTGGCGTCAGTCCGGCACGCAGCACGTTGTCCGAGTTAGCCATCACCTCAAGCGCCACACCTTGCAGGTAAGCGTGCGGGGTTTCGGCAAATAAGAACATAGCTTCGCCTGGATTGAGTTTCACCACATTGAGCAGCAGCGGGGAGAAGAGCCCACTGTCGTTCGAGTAGACGTCGGCGATCAGACGGATGGTTTGCCAGGGTTCACCCTGCTGGCTGTTCAGCGCTGATTTCAGGATCGCCAACGCATGGGATTTCTCCTCAGCCTGCATATTCAGCAAGCTGGCGAAAAGATAGCTCAGACGTTCTGCACTCGGCTCTTCCAGGAAATGCGCAATAGCCGGATGTGCGGCGGAGACGGGTTGTAACAATGCAACAATGTCAGAGAACTCGCGGAATGCGTTCATCGCCAGGAAAGGCGTCAAAGCAAAAACCAGTTCCGGTTTGTGGTTAGGATCTTTGTAGTTGCGCTCAGCCGCATCCATCGGGATCCCTGCGGCGTTTTCTTTGGCAAATCCAATTTCAGAGTTGTGCTTGTTAGGATGAACCTGAATCGAAAGCGGTTGTGCAGCGCAGAGCACTTTAAACAGGAAGGGCAGCTCACCAAAACGCTGCGCAACGGCATCGCCCAGCAGTGCGGATTTATCGTGCTCGATAACGTCGCGCAGAGCAACCGTCTGGCCGTCAGCGCCCAGAACCTGCGAACTGCTTTTCGGATGCGCACCCATCCACAACTCAGCCATCGGTTGCTGAGTGGGGTTGGCAATGCCATAGAGTTCCGTTAACGCCGTTTTACTTCCCCAGGCGTAGTTTTGCACTGAGTTGATGAGTTTTTGCATTATCAAGCCCTGTTTCAATGTGGAATTTTCTACGGCTATTAAACCAAGAAACCCTGAGGGAAGTAACCTGCACATGTAAAAAGTCGTACTTGTCTCAGTTTTTGTTAAAAAAATGTGTAGGATATGGAGACTCGCTTTTAATACCCTGAGAGATTCCGGTTGCAGACAGCCCTTCCTTCTACAACCGGATCTGCGGCAGGGAAGCAGGGCAACGGAACATCTGCCCAGAGAATAACCAGACCGAGCAGTAAGTGAGAGCACAATGTCAAACAAACCCTTTCATTATCAGCATCCTTTCCCCCTCAAAAAGGATGATACCGAATACTATCTGCTGACCAGCGACTATGTCTCTGTTGCCGAATTTGAAGGGCAGGAGATTGTTAAAGTCGCGCCACAAGCTTTAACCCTGCTGGCTCGTCAGGCCTTTCATGATGCGTCGTTTATGCTGCGTCCCGCACATCAACAGCAGGTAGCCGATATTCTGCGTGACCCGGAGGCCAGCGAAAACGACAAGTATGTGGCCCTGCAATTTCTGCGTAACTCTGACATCGCGGCAAAAGGCATTTTGCCGACCTGTCAGGACACCGGAACCGCGATTATCGTGGGTAAAAAAGGTCAGCGTGTCTGGACCGGTGGTGGCGATGAGGAGGCGCTGGCTCGAGGCGTCTATAACACCTACATCGAAGACAACCTGCGCTATTCACAAAACGCAGCGCTGGATATGTATAAAGAGGTGAACACCGGCACCAACCTGCCAGCACAGATTGATTTGTATACCGTCGACGGCGATGAATACAAATTCCTGTGTATTGCCAAAGGTGGCGGTTCGGCGAACAAAACCTATCTGTACCAGGAAACCAAAGCGCTGCTCACGCCGGGCAAATTAAAAAATTACCTGGTTGAAAAGATGCGTACGCTGGGTACTGCGGCTTGTCCGCCGTATCACATTGCGTTTGTGATCGGCGGAACGTCAGCGGAAGCTACGCTGAAAACGGTGAAACTGGCTTCGGCTAAATACTACGATGAGCTGCCGACCGAAGGTAACGAACATGGGCAGGCATTCCGTGATGTGGAGCTGGAAAAAGAGCTGCTGATTGAAGCGCAGAATTTGGGGCTGGGTGCGCAGTTTGGCGGGAAGTACTTCGCGCATGATATCCGCGTGATCCGCCTGCCGCGTCACGGCGCGTCGTGCCCGGTTGGTATGGGCGTCTCTTGCTCAGCCGATCGAAATATCAAAGCCAAAATCAACCGTGAAGGTATCTGGATCGAAAAACTGGAACATAATCCAGGTAAGTACATTCCAGAAGAGTTGCGTCAGGCGGGAGAGGGCGAAGCGGTGCGCGTTGATCTCAATCGTCCGATGAAAGAGATCCTGGCCCAGCTGTCGCAGTATCCGGTCTCTACGCGTCTGTCGCTCAACGGTACAATTATTGTTGGCCGTGATATTGCGCATGCGAAACTGAAAGAACGTCTGGATAACGGTGAAAGTTTGCCGCAGTATGTTAAAGATCACCCGATCTATTACGCCGGTCCGGCAAAAACGCCGGAAGGCTACGCCTCTGGTTCGCTTGGCCCAACCACGGCCGGACGTATGGACTCGTATGTTGACCAGCTTCAGGCCGCTGGTGGGAGCATGATTATGCTGGCGAAAGGCAACCGTAGCCAGCAGGTGACCGATGCTTGCCATAAACATGGCGGCTTCTATTTAGGCAGTATTGGCGGCCCTGCCGCGGTGCTGGCCCAGGGCAGTATCAAGAGTCTGGAGTGCGTGGAATACCCGGAACTCGGGATGGAAGCCATCTGGAAAATTGAAGTGGAAGATTTCCCGGCGTTTATCCTGGTGGATGACAAAGGCAATGATTTCTTCCAGCAAATTCAGACGTCGCAGTGCGCACGCTGCGTTAAGTAACGTCAACCGCCCTTCGGGGCGGTTTTTTTTACCGCACGAACCACCAAACGACAGTTTTATCCTCGTTAATACTCATAAGACCAACGCAAGTGGGCAATGTCGAAACATAACCTAATCAATTGTTAATGTAAGGAGCAGGTAATGGTAACGGTACGCCGCGAGAATGATTCAATGGGGGCGATTGATGTTCCTGCCGATAAGCTTTGGGGCGCGCAAACCCAACGTTCACTGGAACATTTTCGTATCTCTACGGAGAAAATGCCGGTCTCGTTGATCCATGCGCTGGCGCTGACGAAACGCGCCGCAGCAAAGGTTAATCAGGATCTTGGGCTGCTGGCGGAGGATAAAGCCAGGGCTATTATGCAGGCTGCAGATGAGGTGTTGGCAGATAAACACCGCGATGAGTTCCCGCTGGCCATCTGGCAAACTGGGTCCGGCACGCAAAGCAATATGAACATGAACGAGGTGTTGGCAAACCGAGCCAGCGAGTTGCTGGGCGGCGTGCGGGGGATGGAGCGAAAAGTACACCCCAACGATGATGTCAATAAAAGCCAAAGCTCGAACGATGTCTTCCCGACTGCAATGCACGTTGCCGCACTGCTGGCGCTGCGTAAATCACTGATCCCTCAATTAAATGTGTTGACCAAAACGCTCAGTGATAAGTCCCACGCTTTCGCCGATATCGTTAAAATTGGTCGTACACATCTGCAAGATGCAACTCCACTTACGCTTGGCCAGGAGATTTCCGGCTGGGTAGCAATGCTAGAACATAACCTCAGACACATTGAAAACAGCTTACCGCACGTGGCGGAGCTGGCGTTGGGGGGAACCGCGGTAGGTACCGGACTGAACACTCATCCCGAATACGCCCGCCGGGTTGCGGATGAACTGCGGGTCATCACCTGTGCGCCGTTCGTTACCGCACCGAATAAATTTGAAGCGCTGGCCACCTGCGATGCCCTGGTTCATGCTCACGGCGCGCTAAAAGGACTGGCAGCGTCGCTGATGAAAATCGCCAACGATGTACGCTGGCTGGCATCCGGTCCACGGTGTGGTATTGGGGAAATTTCAATTCCGGAAAACGAACCGGGCAGCTCGATCATGCCAGGCAAGGTCAATCCAACCCAGTGTGAAGCGCTGACTATGCTTTGCTGCCAGGTGATGGGCAACGATGTTGCCATCAACATGGGCGGGGCGTCAGGTAACTTTGAGCTCAACGTCTATCGACCGATGGTCATCCACAACTTCCTGCAGTCGGTACGCCTGCTGGCGGACGGTATGGAAAGCTTTAACGAACACTGCGCAACGGGGATTGAGCCTAATCGTGAACGAATCGATCAACTGCTCAACGAGTCGCTAATGCTGGTGACCGCGCTCAATACCCATATCGGTTACGATAAAGCGGCTGAAATTGCCAAAAAAGCCCATAAAGAAGGGCTGACCTTAAAAGCCTCCGCTCTGGCGCTGGGATATCTAACCGAAGCGGAGTTCGACAGCTGGGTACGCCCGGAGCTGATGGTTGGCAGCATGCGGCCAGGCAGTTAATCCGCAACGTACAGGTGCAGCCGGGGAATAATCAATCTCAACGGCTGCGCCTGAGGTTTAAAACGATGCTGAACGTTTTCGGCATCATAATTCAGTAGCTCACCGATATCCGGTACGGTCATACCGTTGTCGTTATTAAGCAAAGCAATCAGTGGCGTCGGGCAGGCATATTGCACCTGTTTTTGCTCTCCTTTGTACCAGACGCGGGCAATAGGCTGCACTTTTATCGGCCTTTTGATCTTCAGGCGGGCCTGCTGCGGTAAGGCGGCGATATCCTGATATTCGCGTTCAAGCTTCGCCTGCCATTCTTCACGTGTCCAGGGATGTACGCTGCGCGGTGACGTCAGGCTTTTTTCCAGTTGCTGCAGTACTTCATCGCGTTTCAGGTTTTTAATGATGTGCTTATTAGCCCAGCCAAATCGTAGGGTGGCAGGATCGCGGACTACGGTTAGCGTGCGATAGGCATTCAGAGTAATCAGCCCTGGCAGATGACGATGCACCCATTCGAAACGTGCTGCCGGTGCCAGCCCTGATTCCACTGTAACAATGCGCTCGAAGGTGGTTTTCAACTGGTTTATACGCTGGATTTGTTCTTCCAGAGTACATTGCGCCGCGTTATCAACCTGATAGCACAATACACCCGGTAGGCGGACGGCCGCTTTGCTGCTGCGGTTTTCGGACTGCTGCTGAATAAACAGGCGACGGTAATGGAGCAGTGCCAGCGCTTCAGCCTCTTTGCCTAAATGCTGCTTAACATTAATGCTCTGCAGAGGGGCATGCTCTGCCTCTTTAGCCACTTCCGGTAACGAGAATACGCGCGCAATCAGCAGCGTCTGCTGCAACAGGTGTTCGTTCAAAAGTGCCAGTTCTTGTTCCATCTGGCGAAAGGTGCCGTTCAGGCGGTCAACAAGATCGTAACGGGCCATAGGTTTACCATTTTAGTTACAACATACTTTTTTATAGCACAACCTCCGCCGCCTGACCACCGAGCAGAATAGGTCAGGCAGCTGAGATTTCGGGAATGTTATGCCAGACGGGCCAACGGAAAGTAAACCGGGCGCCGCCAAGTTCACTTTCATCACAGACGACCGTCCCCCCCATAGCCAAAGCAATTGAGTGGACGATGGCTAACCCAAGCCCACAACCCCCGGTTGCCCGGTCACGGCTGGGGTCAAGGCGTACAAACGGTTCAAAAACCTGTTCGCGAGCGTCTGGTGCAATACCGGGACCGTCGTCTTCCACTACCAGCGTGGCTTGATTGCCGTTCAGCAGCAGACTGGCTTGCACTGTAGACTGGCAATAGCGCAGGGCATTGTTCAGCAAATTATCCAGGACCCGCTCCATCAGGCGCATATCCAACGCGCCGTAGTCGCCAGTTTCGAGATGACGTAAGTGCACCGTACGGCCAGGATTCACGCTTTGCACATCCTCCAGATGGGTTGTCAACCAAACAGGCAGGTCAGGTACACTGAGCTTCAGTTCATTTTGCGGGCGATCCAGGCGGGCGTAGGTCAGTAACTCTTCGATCAACGCTTCCAGTTGGCCGATATCACGATTAAGCGCCTGAGATTCCTGCCCGGTGAGGTTATCACTCATTTCCAGCCGGTAACGTAAACGTACCAGCGGAGTACGAAGCTCATGGGCAATACCATCGATGAGCTGTTTTTTACTGGCGATCAGCGCATTGATATTGTCGGCCATTTGGTTAAACGCTACGCCCAGGCGCTCAAAGCTGGAACCGTTGTCAAAATGAAGGCGTTCACTCAGATGTCCTTCACCAAAACGTTGTGCGGCGGATTCGAGTCTTAGCATTTCTTGCCAGTGTGGACGCATCCAGATCAGTACCGGGAAGGCCAGTGAGATAGCAATAAATGCCATCAGCGCGATGTCCAGCAGGCGCATTTGATGAAGAAAATAGAGGTAAGGAACCGGGCCGACTGCCAGCACATAATGGCTGCGAGGAATGCGTTGAATAAAGGTGTATTGATCGTCAAGAGCCACAATATCGCCTTCGCGCAAACGCTGCATGGTTGGGGCATCCAGTGTGTACTTATTCAGCGGTTCAACACGCAGGTCAAATGAGAGGTTTAAGTCCATTTCCTTCAGCGTCTTACCCCAATCGCGTGGCGGGATTTCGCGTAGTTCACTGCGCATCAGGTACAACGAGCTTTTCATCAAATCGTCGAGCGACTGTCTGCCTGCGCGTTCTGCGGTGAATTTGTATACCAGGCCGACCAACAGGGTCATCACCAAAAAGCAGACAAACAGCAGGAGGTAAAACTGCACAAACAGTTTCTTCATAAAAATCACCGAACGCTCAATAAGTTAGCGAGTTCTCGTGTCCCTCAGGGGAAAAGGGGCACAGCAATATCCGCCGATGCGTGGGAGCAGAAAGGTTATCTGATCACCATCTGGCGTGTTTATCCTGGCAGAGTACACTGTATAACTCTTTTCTGCATTCTTATGGCCCCTACGGGGGCGAAATGACCTTTCGCTTGATAACGCATTGCTTTGTACGCGGCAAGTTAATCAAAATCGGGATGGGGTTGTTCTGGCGTATGTTACGACCGCACCTAAAAGGTTACTTCGTTTCTCAACATAGATTGTGTTGTTATATTCGTAGTTACCTTCGGGATAGCAAATTCTGATGTTAGTCCCGAGATCCGGATCGTCAACATCAGCCCCCGAACAGCTTTTAGAACTTCCTGTAGAGTAGGTGTATGGAGCGGTATAGGACGAGGGGACACCTGGAATGAACCAGGTTATCGCCATAATTGTGATCACTGAAAACAGCACCATGGCAATGCTGATGCTACCAAATAATTTCAGATAAGTTTGGAAGGGACTTTTTTTCATTATCCCATTACCTACCAGAAATAGGGTGATTAAAAATGACACTGCCAGAGAAATAAGCATGAGGTATTTTGATGTGAGCGGATAGAGAAAAGTTGCTCTGTATATCGTTACCTTCCACCAGTAAAAAAGAAAAATTGCGCCGAGAGATAATACGGTGACAAAAAACAAATATGGATATGAGTATTTTCTCATCCCTGCGACTCCAGAACAATTTCTCCATTTGGATTTAATAAATTACCATTTGTTCTGAATAATGAAAATGATTCTCTTGTTTGAATTGTTAGGTACGCCGCAGACCAGAGAATTTCCGCTATTTCTGGGGATATAGGCATAAAAATAAAAGGGGTATTCTCACCCATGGCAGGGATGACTGACCTTGCGTATAATGGGTGACGAAACTTCCTGAAAAGTGCTGTGACTGAAAATATGAATCTCAATCGCTGTTGTTATTCGCTACTCATTTTTGCAGCGATCGGCTGCATTTTCACCGCTCACCCTCTTGTTATATGGTTTCTACTCGCCAACATACTGACGTTGCTGTTATACGGCGTGGACAAAATGGCGGCACGCAAGGACTGGCGTAGAGTGCCGGAATCCACATTGCTGGTGTTTGGCGTTGTGGGCGGATGGGGTGGCGCGATAGCGGGTCAACAAATCTTTCGCCATAAAACACAAAAGCAGCCTTTCAAAACCTACTTCATTATCAGCGTGATAGTGAGTATTTCTGTGATGGGCGTGGTTTATCAGTTCTATCCATTTTTACCTTCCTGAGTCTGGTTGGTGAATAAACTGCCGGTTTATCTGAGGCAGGAAATATACTTTTCACCTGAACGCCGCACAATTTCATCGGCATTTTGCGTAATATCTTTTCCTGCAAATGCGCCGTAAAGTTGCTTAAATTTCACTTTACTCAGTCTCTGGGTAATGTTGCTGACCGTTGCAGCTGGCAACGGTAGCATATTAGGGTAGCTCCACATAAAAGAGACGGCATGCGCACCTGGCGTAACCTGGACGATGTCGCCGGAAAGCACCACGCCTTCGTCACGCGCCCAGTGCAGGACGCAGCCGCCAGCAAAGTGTCCGCCGAGACGTATCACCGTGACGTCACGGGTTAACTCAATGGTGTCGCCATCCCAGAATCTAATCCACGGGCTGTCGCGCATTACCCACCTTCTGTCGCTGGCATGAAGGTAAATCGGTGCGTTAAATTCTGCAGCCCAGTCCTGCATGGTGGTGTAGTAATGAGGATGCGATATCGCGATAGCCTTAAGCCCGCCAAGGGACGTTATTAGCGTTTTTGTGGCATCGTCGAGCGAGGCAATGCAGTCCCATAAAATATTGCCTTCAGAGGTACGCAGAATAAACGCGCGCTGATCAATTGCAAAATCAGGAACGGTGCGGATGCTGAGGAGAGTACTGTCGTGTTGCTTCCACTTATTTGTATGCGATGCACACAGGGCGGTAAAATCGACCCATTCCTGTCCGCTCGCAGGGACATACTGGCGTTCATCCTGGCAGATATCGCACTGTTCCGGATGGGCACCAGTTACCTCATAGGATGTTCCACAGGTTTTGCATAACGTGATCATCGTGTCCTCCTTATTTACCGAACACAGTCAGCATGGCACACAGATACACAAGGATGTGCCTGTTAGTGCTCAACCCGTTAAGTCAGTGATGACGGCTGTGGGAGGTTGTAGCTCAACCAAAAGAAAACAGGAATAATGCCGACACGGATCCTTTTGGTTACCATCTTCCAGAGAAAAATGAGGATATTGTTTGGAAAATCGCCTGTTCAACACCTGGCTCAACCGTTGGGGACTCACTCCAGATGGTGAACCGGTTGAAACACACACATCACAGCTTTTGCCTGTAGTGGTCATCAGGGACGGTCAGAAAGCCATACTTAAAATCACCGACGATGACAGTGAACGGATCGGCTGTGAACTCATGGTCTGGTGGAACGGAAATGGCGCAGCGAAAGTACTTGCTCATGCAGCAGGGGCGATTCTGCTGGAACGTGCGACAGGGACAGGGTCTTTAGCGGACATGTCCTGGACTGGTAACGATGCGCAGGCTTGTCGCATTATTTGCCATGCTGCCAGTAGACTCCATTTCTCCCGGAATGCGTCTACGCCAGCGTTAACACCTCTGCACCATTGGTTTAGCGACCTGGCTCCCGCCGCGAAAAAGCATGGTGGTATCCTGACGCGTTGTGCAGCGGTGGCAAATGTACTGCTATCTTCACCCCAAGATGAAGTCGTATTACACGGCGACCTACACCACGGCAATATTCTTGATTTCGGAACGAGAGGATGGCTGGCTATCGATCCCAAAGGGCTGCTAGGCGAGCGTGGCTTTGATTACGCCAATATTTTTACTAACCCTGATCTTGCCGAACCCACCAGACCTGTTGCCATTGAGCCGGAAACATTCACACAACGAGTCAACATTGTGTCTGAAATCGCAAGAATTGAACGGCAACGTTTGCTGATGTGGATTGTTGCCTGGTGTGGGTTGTCGTCCGTCTGGTTTCTGCAAGAGGGGGACAGCGCAACGGTACCTCTGCGTATCGCGGAGCTAGCGATGGCGGAACTTGCTTCAGGTGATAATCAACTTTGATCTACGACACTGGGTTAGTAATTCTTAAGAGTTATCATTAGCCTGATCAACGTTATATTAATTAATCAGTGAGTGGTGGTGTGTTGTTTAGCTCAAATTTAATTGGTGGGAAACAATGAACGCATTGTTTTCATTATTTAAAAAACGCCCGAATATTCTTTTGTTGATGGTCTTACTCATTGGGGCAAACATCGTGGCGTGGCTGTGGGCTTTCACCGCGTTTAGCAACAACACGTCATTGCTTGCACTGAGTCTGATTGCGTGGTGCTACGGTTTGCGCCATGCTGTCGATGCCGATCATATCGCCGCGATAGACAGCGCTACACGTAAACTCATGCAGCAGAAAAAACGCGCCCTGACGACGGGAGCCTGGTTTTCATTGGGACACTCCACCATTGTGGTACTGGCAAGCATAGGCATTGCACTGACCACCAGCGTGTTTAAGCAACATATGGCATGGTTTCAGAATGTCGGCGGTCTGATAGGAACTTCGGTTTCTGCCGCGTTTTTGCTGATTCTGGCTACCATTAATCTCATTATTTTCTGCCAGGTCTGGAAGGCATTCCGCCATCTTAAACGCACCGGTACTTACGATGGCACCACGGAAGACATTACAGTTTCAGGTCCTCTGAACTGGCTTTTCCGCTCAGCGTTTCGGTTGGTAGGCAAAGACTGGCATATGTATTTTGTCGGTTTTCTTTTTGGTCTGGGTTTTGATACCGCCACTGAAATTTCTTTGCTGGGAATTTCTGCTTCAAGCGCGTCCAGTGGCATGTCTGTTTGGTCAATTCTCGTGTTCCCGGCGCTGTTTACCTGCGGTATGGCGTTAATTGATTGTCTCGACAGTATTCTGATGGTTGAGGCCTACGGATGGGCGTTCAATAAGCCGCAACGCAAGCTCTATTACAATATGACCATTACCGGGACTTCCGTGATTGTGGCGCTATTTATTGGCGGACTGGAGGCGCTGGGGCTTCTCTCTGACGCGTTTTCGCTTCAGGGTGGTTTGTGGGATACCGTTAGCAATTTAAGTGACCATATGGGGAATGTCGGTTTTGTGATTATTGGCGTCTTTATCAGCTGCTGGATTATCTCTGCCGTAAATTACCGTTGGAAAAAATACGACGGGCTGACGTTTAGTTGACACAAAAGAAAGCCTTCCAGCAACAGGAAGGCTTTGATCTTTTTAGGACTGACTAATTCGCGTTCACGGGTTGTGGTTTTTCAGCACTCTTTTTCAGGAGCCTGTTAGCCAGCACGCCAGACATCATCGAACCGTTCACGTTTAATGCCGTTCTGGCCATATCGACGACAGGCTCGATAGCAATGAAAATCCCCACCAGCGCGACCGGGAAGTTCAGTGTTGAAAGGACGATCAGCGCAGCAAATGTTCCGCCACCGCCTACACCCGCCACCCCAATAGAACCCAGCGCAATCGCAGGTAGCATGGCGAGCAAAAAATGTACTGATAGCGGATCAATCCCAATTGTTGGAGCAATCATCGCCACCATAATAGCCGGATAGATCCCGGCACAGCCATTTTGACCCATGCTGGAGCCGAATGAAGCCGCAATATTGGCAATGGTGTTTTGCACGCCAAATTTTTCTTGTGCGGAAATAGCCAGTGGAATAGATGCTGCACTGCTGCGTGAAACAAATGCAAAGGTTAAAACTGGCCAGACAGTTTTAAAATAGTGAACGGGATTATTACCGCTCAGAACCAGTATCAGTGCGTGGACGATAAACATCATCAGAATCGCAAGGTAACAGGCAGCAATAAAGCCTAACAGACTGGCAAATTGTTCAAATCGATACGCGGAAAATACGCCTGCCATTAATGCCATCACACCATAAGGGGTGAGAGCAATAACGATACGCACCATTTTCATCACCCAAATCTGGATAGCGTTAATGCCAGCACTTAATTTTTCACCTTCTTGCGGGGCGTCCTGTTTGACCTTTAATAATGCCACGCCGGCAAGTAGGGTGAAGATAACAATGCCAATGACGGAAACGCTTCTGGCCCCTGTTAGATCGAGGAAGATATTCGTGGGGATCAGAGATGTAACCAGTTTAGGCAGTGAAATGGCGGCTGTTTTATTTACATCGTCTGCCGTCAGCGTGGACTGCATATGAACAAACGCACTGGCGTCCAGGCCTAATACATGCGCAGTCAACAGCCCAATAAAACCGGCAACCATTACCAGACAGAGCATGCATCCGACGATGGTTAACGACATTTTCCCAATGCCAGCGCTGTTTTCGAGCTTATTAATGGCTGAGAGAATAGAGATGAAAATCAGCGGTACCGCAACCAGCTTCAGTAAATTCACATAGCCGTTGCCGATAACATTGTACCAGTCGATAACTGTTTTTCTTTCGTCAGCAGCAATGAAATGCAGGGATAAACCGATAACGGCACCCGTAAAAATAGCGATGAAGACGCTTTTTGAAAGAGAGTGACTTTTTTGGTTGATTCTGAAAATTGCCCATGAACAAACCAAAAAGAACGCGATATACGCGAGCGAAACGAACATATTGTAGCCTCTTGCCTCATTCAGCACCTGAAATGCCGGAAAGAGTTTTGTTAGTACGAAAAAAAATGATGAACCATACGGGTTCAGGACCGCGACGGATTATAGGGAGGGGGGAGGGTAACAGCCACACAAAAAGTGTGGAACGGCGTCGGATGGCGTTTGTATGCCTGTTCTGTAGACGATTTTAAGTGACAGTGTAACGTATTGTGAATAATCCAGCCGATCGATGAGATCGGCCCGGTGGCATTACTTCTGTGGCTCGTCGTCCCAGGCGTGGGGTGCAAAGAGATAACCTTTATTGCGCACGGTTTTGATTCGATAAGGTTCAGTCGCGTTATCGAGCAGTTTTTTGCGTAACCGGGAAATCGCGACATCTACGCTGCGATCCATGCCGTCATAGCTTACGCCACGCAGGTTCTTCAGCAACGCATCGCGGTCCATAATCTGCCCGGCATGGGTTGCCAACTCCCACAGTAATTCAAAATCAGCGGTGGAAAGGGAAACTTGCTCGCCGCCGAGCAGCACGGAGCGGTTGGTTGGGTCGATAGTGAGTGTGCCGAAGCGCAGCGTTGTGTGCGGTGTGATGGTCGCCGATTGAATGCCTTTAGACTGGGTTGAGTACTCATTCTGACGCAGGTGCAGACGCAGGCGAGCCAGCAGCACCGCTGGCGGCGTGGTTTTCAGAATATAGTCACAGGCGCCCATTTCCAGTGCCAGGATATGGTTCATGTCGCTATCCAGCGAGGTGAGCAGGACAATCGGGCCTTGCCAGCGTCCGCGTAAATCTCGGCAGATAGTCATCCCGTCTTTGCCCGGCAGCATGATATCTAATAACACCAGATCGGGTTGAACGTGCAGGATTTTCTCCTCGGCCAAATCACCACGAGGTTCAAGGATAACCTCAATATCATGCCGGGCCAAATAGGCTGCAATCAGTGAGCCAACTTCGGGATCATCTTCAACAAATACGATGGTGTTCATATCATTAATTTTTGAATATAAAACGCCAACATACACCGCCCTGATTTTTCCTTCCATTAATCTTTTCTAAACAAGAACGCTTCCGTTATGCTAGGGGCTGATGTTATTGATGTGTTAAGGCAGAGTGATGGGACTCGTTATAAAAGCGGCGCTCGGTGCGCTGGTAGTGGTGTTGATTGGCTTGCTGGCGAAAACAAAGAATTACTATATTGCCGGATTAATTCCGTTGTTCCCGACGTTTGCGTTGATTGCCCACTATATCGTGGCCAGTGAACGCGGGATCGAGGCGTTACGTACAACCATCATATTCAGCATGTGGTCGATTATTCCCTATTTTGTCTACCTCGTTTCACTGTGGTATTTCACCGGATTTATGCGCTTACCCGTTGCGCTCGGCGGATCAGTGGTGTGCTGGGGCCTGAGCGCGTGGTTGCTGATCTTTTGTTGGATCAAACTGCACTAACGCAGATGACGGCCACCATCAAGGGCAAAACTACGTCCGGTGACAAAACAGCTGGTTAACAGATAGTCAATTAAATCAATGACCTCTTTTTCACCTGGTGCGGTTTTCATCAGTGATTTGTTCAGTGCCTGCTGGCGATACTCTGCATCATCACCCTCGTTAAACAGGATAAGTGAAGGGGCAATCGCGTTCACTTTCACTTCCGGTGCCAGTTTGCGCGCGAACGAGCGGGTCATATTATCCAGCGCCGCTTTGCTGGCAGCATAAGCAATGTGCTTGTCGCTGCCGCGCTCCACAACATAATCAGTAAAATGGATTATATCGCTGGCCGCGTGTCCATGACCGCGTAGCAATCCTTCCAGTGCATGGTTGAGCAGGTAGGGCGTATTGACATGAATCTGCATCATGGCTGACAGCACATCGGTCAGCGGTGTACCAGGCTTTTCTGCAAGCCAGGCACTGGCATTATGCACAATAGCGCGCAAGCCATCCGTCTGAGCTTTGACCTCATCAGCAAAGGCCAGCACGCCTTCATCCGTGGAAAAGTCAGCAGGGATACAAATCGCGCCCGCTTCTCGCAGGCCGTCAATGGCAGGATAGTGCGTACGGTAGCTGACGATAACTGGCTGTTTTTGGTTCAGAAAGTGCCATGCGACGGCGAGGCCGATACGACGACCACCTCCGGTGATAAGAATTGGCAAAGGGTTTTTTTTACCCATCGTAATCTCCATATGTCGCGAACGATGGGTATAACGTTACCCCATCAGCATCCAGGTAGCCGGCACAGCAGCAACAAGCAGCAGGCCGATCAGCGCCATCTCCTGGCGTTTTAATACGTTTTCATGCGCGTGCGTTTTACGGGCATAAAGGAAAACCAGCAGTCCTGGCGCATACAGCACTACGGACAGCAGCAGGTGCATCGGACCTGACGCATACAATAACCATATGCCATAAATACTCGCCCCGATACCGACAGCCTTATGAATCGGACGGGTAGCAATTTTTAACAGAAATGCGCCGACCAGCAAATAGGGCACCAGAATCATCTCTGAGGCGATAGTCAATAACGTATTGTAGTCGGAACCAGTAAGCCAGATCAGCACCAGGCAGACCTGTACGCAGATGTTGGTCAGCCATAGCGACGCCGATGGCGCGCCTTGCGCGTTCTGTCGCGCAAAAATGCGCGGAAACGCTTTGTGCGTGGAGGCGAGGAACGGCACTTCCGCCGCCATAATCGTCCAGCTTAGATAGGCACCACACACGGAAACAATCAGACCTGCGGCAATAATAATTTCGCCCCATGGTCCCATCATTTTAACCATCAGACCGGCCATTGATGGGTTACGGATCTCCGCCAGTTCGGGACGTGCGACAACGCCCAGAGACAGCAGGGTGACCAGCAGGTAAACGCCCAGTGCGGCAAGTACCGCCAGCAGCGTGGCGCGTCCGACATCGCGTTTGTTTCTGGCACGGGCAGAAACCACCACCGCGCCTTCCACACCGATGAATACCCACAAGGTGATGAGCATGGTGTTTTTGACCTGCTCCCAGACGGGAACGCCCAATGCTACGCCGGTAAAATCGAGAGTAAAGGTGTCGAGCTTAAACAGCATGAACGCCAGCACGATAAACAGACCCAGCGGTAGTAATTTCGCCAGCGTCGCGACCAGGTTAATACTGGCTGCCGTTTGCACACCGCGCAGCACAAGGAAGTGTACGATCCACAGCAGCATCGATGCGCCCACAATCGACTGCCAGGTATTACCGTCGCCAAACAGACGTAACTCAGGCGTGTCGGTAAAGAAGCTGAGTGCAGAGAAGACAATGACCAGATACGAAACGTTAGCGATAACGGCACACAGCCAGTATCCCCACGCGGAGCAGAAGCCAATCAGCTCGCCAAAACCTTCACGCGCATAGGTAAAAATACCGCCATCCAGTTCAGGACGGATACGCGTCAGGATCAGCATGGCAAAGGCGAGCAAAAGAATACCCGCACCGGTAATCGCCCAACCAATCAGTAATGCAGCCGGGCTGGCTACTGCCGCCATGTTTTGTGGCAGGCTGAAAACGCCAGCGCCGAGCATTGAGCTTAAAACCAGCGCGGTCAGTGCGCTCAGACCCAATTTCTTTTCCATTTGTATCCAGTTACAAAAACGAGAGTGAGAGAATAATTATTTTGGCAAACCGCATAAAAATGGTGAAAGCCACTAAGGCGCGGGATTTTACGGAGAGAAGAGAACGCATGCAATGGGGATAGAGATATTTGTGACTAATAGTGTGAAAAGTCGTCTTAATACTGCTGTTTTTGTTTTGTCTGGGAGCAGAACTGCGCGAAATTATCAGGTCTACAAGGACTGTAGACCTGATAATACATTGGGTATTACTTATACAGATCGGCGCTGATCGTCACGTTGTTACCACGTTCTGACCACTGGCGGGTGATGTGATAATACTTCGCGCCTTTTTTCGCAGCGCGTTTTGCTACCTGATAAGAAACTTCCGTCATGTTGCCGTAGTTACCGGTGAACTTGATGCTGTCGAACGGTACCATCATGGCGGCGGTCGCTTTGTTCAGTTCTTCAACTTTGGTTCCATCCGGTAGCGTGACAGTGTAACGTCCGCCTTTGGTGGATTGCGTTTCGAAGAAGCGACCGACTTCAGCACTCGGAGAAGCGGTAGTCGCAACGCCTGGGATCTCAACTTTCTTCGCGGCTTCGCCACCTGCTGCTAATGCGGCGCGTCCGGCATCAGAATCTGCTGGGATTGCATCAGGGCTTTGCACGACGCGTTTTTTCGCATCAGCTTTGTAGATGAATGCGGTAATACGCTGGTTGCCGCCCTGGTTGGCATCGACCTGGCGCACGATATAGAAGGAATATGCACCTTTCTCTCTCGCAGCTTTGGTGATTGCATCGTTTACTTCAGGCTGGCTACGGTAGAAACCCTGTACCGTAACGGTATCGTAAGGTTCAATCAGAACGGCCTGATCTTTAGGCAATTCCATAACGCCGTTAATGATACGGTTTTTTGACGCTTCCGCTTTTTCAGCGTCAGCTTTATAGACGTCGGCAACAACGCGCCAGTTACCGCCGCTGCCAAAATCTGAAGTATCAACAACATAAAAGGAGGCTGCACCGTCTTTATCTGCACGGCGTGATACGGCAGCAACTGCATCACCGATAGCATTAAAACGACCGGTGACCACAATGCGGTCATAGGGTTTCAGGGCAGCCGCTTGCTCCGGCGTCAATTCTGTCGCTGCATTGACAGAAAAAGCAGTCGCAGAAATAAGTGCGGACGCCAGGAGAGTGTTCTTAAGCTTCATAAAAATAATCCTTCGCCTTGCGCAAACCAGGTACTGGTATTGTTATTGACTAGAAACGTCGCTGATTATTGCATTTAAATTGCGTCAGTGTCTGCGTCATTTTTCACTCATCGTGCCACCTGGCTTAACAACATCGATAACATTTAGTGATATGCCGAAAAATTCGGCGTTTGGTGACCAAAACTGATAAAGCAGTTGAATTTCATAAGTTAATTTAATGTTAATTAATTGTTTTTGGCAGGTACGTAATCATGTTTTGCCGCTTCGCTTAAGCGAATTATCAGCCTTTGTGGGCTATTTTTAGGGCATTTTATCTGTCTGAGGTTCGATTAATCTCTATTTTGCGAATTTCATAATAAATACTGTTTTTTGGCGCTAGATCACAGGCGTCATTTTCAGTAGGTTATACAGAGTTTGTTACTGTTTTATTTTATTGAGGTAACACTGACCTCTCTCGAGAGTGCGCGCATGCCTCGTGCGAACATTGATAAACCATCATCATAATTACAGATGGAAGGGAACATTATGCGAATTGGCATACCAAGAGAACGGTTAACCAATGAAACCCGCGTTGCAGCCACGCCGAAGACGGTTGAGCAGCTGCTTAAGTTAGGTTTCAGCGTCGCGGTTGAAAGCGGTGCAGGTCAACTGGCGAGTTTTGACGATAAGGCGTTTGTACAAGCAGGCGCAGAAATTGTTGATGGAAATGCAGTCTGGCAGTCAGAGATCATCCTGAAGGTCAATGCGCCGGAGGAGGCGGAAATTCCGTTACTCAATCCGGGCACGACGCTGGTGAGCTTTCTTTGGCCCGCGCAAAACCCTGAACTGTTGCAAAAGCTTGCAGAGCGAAACGTGACAGTTATGGCGATGGACTCCGTGCCGCGTATTTCGCGCGCACAGTCGCTGGATGCTTTGAGCTCAATGGCGAACATCGCCGGGTATCGCGCTATTGTTGAAGCTGCACATGAATTCGGTCGCTTCTTCACCGGCCAGATCACCGCCGCAGGCAAGGTTCCACCTGCCAAGGTCATGGTGATTGGTGCGGGTGTGGCAGGTCTTGCGGCGATCGGTGCGGCAAACAGCCTGGGCGCTATCGTGCGTGCTTTTGATACCCGTCCGGAAGTGAAGGAACAAGTGCAGAGTATGGGCGCCGAGTTCCTTGAACTGGACTTTAAAGAAGAAGCGGGCAGCGGTGATGGCTATGCCAAAGTGATGTCCGAGGCGTTCATCAAAGCCGAAATGGAACTCTTCGCTGCACAGGCGAAAGACGTCGACATTATTGTTACCACTGCGCTGATCCCGGGCAAACCGGCCCCGAAACTGATCACCCGTGAAATGGTCGATTCGATGAAAGCGGGCAGCGTAATTGTCGATCTTGCCGCGCAAAACGGCGGTAACTGCGAATATACCGTGCCTAATCAGGTGACAACCACCGAGAACGGGGTGAAGGTTATCGGCTATACCGACCTGCCTGGCCGTTTGCCAACGCAATCTTCCCAGCTTTACGGCACCAACCTCGTCAACCTGCTCAAACTGTTGTGCAAAGAGAAAGACGGCAATATCACCGTCGATTTTGACGACGTGGTTGTTCGCGGTGTCACGGTGGTTCGCGAGGGTGAAATCACCTGGCCTGCGCCACCTATCCAGGTTTCTGCTCAGCCGCAGGCTGCGCAAAAAGCCGCACCTGCACCGAAAGAAGAGAAAAAACCTGTCTCTCCGTGGCGCAAATATGCACTGATGGCGCTGGTGGTGATTTTGTTTGGCTGGCTCGCCGACGTTGCGCCGAAAGAGTTCCTTGGTCACTTTACGGTGTTCGCGCTTTCCTGCGTGGTGGGTTACTACGTGGTCTGGAATGTGTCACATGCGTTGCATACTCCGCTGATGTCTGTGACTAACGCTATCTCAGGGATTATCGTGGTTGGGGCGTTATTGCAAATTGGCCAGGGTGGCTGGGTGAGTTTCCTGAGCTTTATCGCGGTGCTTATTGCCAGCATTAATATTTTCGGTGGCTTCACCGTGACTCAGCGCATGCTGAAAATGTTCCGGAAAAACTAAGGGGTAACATATGTCTGGAGGATTAGTTACAGCTGCATACATTGTTGCCGCTATCCTGTTTATTTTTAGTCTGGCGGGGCTTTCGAAACACGAAACCTCTCAGCAGGGTAACAACTACGGTATCGCCGGGATGGCGATTGCGCTGATTGCCACGATTTTTGGCCCAGATACCGGCAACGTTGCGTGGATCCTGGTGGCGATGATCATCGGCGGCGCGATTGGTATTCGTCTGGCGAAAAAAGTTGAGATGACCGAGATGCCGGAGCTGGTGGCAATTCTGCACAGCTTCGTTGGTCTGGCAGCGGTACTGGTGGGCTTCAACAGCTACCTGTATCACGACACGGGCCTGGAGCCGATTCTGGTGAACATTCACCTGACGGAAGTGTTCCTGGGTATCTTCATCGGTGCGGTAACCTTTACCGGTTCTGTGGTGGCCTTTGGCAAACTGCGCGGCAAGATCTCCTCTAAACCGCTGATGCTGCCGAATCGTCACAAAATGAATCTGGCGGCGCTGGTTGTTTCTTTCCTGCTGCTGGTGGTATTTGTCCGTACCGAAAGCGTGGGCCTGCAGGTTCTGGCGCTGCTGGTGATGACCATAATTGCACTGGCTTTTGGCTGGCATCTGGTGGCCTCCATTGGTGGTGCGGATATGCCGGTGGTCGTTTCAATGCTCAACTCCTATTCAGGATGGGCTGCTGCGGCGGCGGGCTTTATGCTGAGCAACGATCTGCTGATCGTTACCGGTGCGCTGGTCGGTTCTTCTGGTGCGATCCTGTCTTACATTATGTGTAAGGCGATGAACCGTTCATTTTTCAGCGTTATTGCAGGTGGTTTTGGTTCTGACGGTTCTTCTACCGGATCAGAAGAAGAAGTCGGTGAGCACCGTGAGATTACTGCGGAAGACACAGCAGAAATGCTGAAGAACTCGCACTCCGTGATCATCACCCCGGGCTACGGCATGGCAGTGGCTCAGGCACAGTATCCGGTCGCGGAAATCACCGAGAAACTGCGCGCACGCGGCATCAAAGTGCGCTTCGGTATTCACCCGGTAGCAGGGCGTTTGCCCGGTCATATGAACGTACTGCTGGCGGAAGCCAAAGTCCCTTATGACATCGTGCTGGAAATGGACGAGATCAACGATGATTTCGCCGATACCGATACCGTGCTGGTGATTGGTGCCAACGATACGGTAAACCCGGCGGCGCAGGATGACCCGAACAGCCCGATCGCCGGTATGCCGGTGCTTGAAGTATGGAAAGCGCAGAACGTCATCGTGTTCAAACGTTCGATGAACACGGGCTATGCTGGTGTGCAGAACCCGCTGTTCTTTAAAGAAAACACCCATATGCTGTTTGGCGATGCCAAAGCCAGCGTGGATGCGATTCTGAAAGCGTTGTAATCGTCAGTGAAAACTAAGACGGCCTCTGCGGAGGCCGTTTTGCATTTTACTCTTTGTTGAGATCGCTCAGTAACACTGCAATGCTTTGACCGCCATTGGTTTGCTCTAGCGCGATTTTCACAATGATGGTTAGCGGAACAGAAAGCAGCATCCCAACAGGGCCGAGCAGCCAGCCCCAGAAGATTAACGACAAAAAAACCACCAGCGTAGACAGTCCAAGTCCACGCCCCATGATCCGCGGCTCGAGGATATTCCCGAATACCAGGTTGATGACCAGATAGCCTGCCAGAACCACCAGCGCATCGTAAAGGCCGCTAAATACCAGCACCTGAGCAATAGGGGGAATGGCCGCCAATACCGAACCGATATTAGGGATGTAGTTCAGGGCGAAGGCCAGTAATCCCCAGACAAAGGCAAAGCGCACATCCAATGCAGCAAGCATGCCCCAGGCGACCAACCCGGTCACAATGCTGATTGCCGTTTTAAGCACCAGATAGTGAGATACGCTGTCGATGGCGCGTTGAATCGCCGCCATACCTTCAATGGGGCGACTCATCATTTGTTTTAGTTTGTTGGGCAGTTGCGGTACTTCCAGCAGCATAAAAACTACCGTCAGTAGCAGTAAAAAGATCGATGACATAGCATTCGAAAGCTGCGCCAGCAAATTGGTCACCAGCGTCATTGCCGCGTTTGGATCGATATATTTGACGAGCTCATCCACGGAAACGCCGATCCCTGCGCGTTGTAACCATGGTTCAAGATTTTTTAGTGGAATAACCAGTGAAGAGCGATATTGCGGTAGCGTACGCGCAAGCTCATTTAAGGATGTACCTAAATACGCTAACAGCAGTACCATTAGCATTACAATAATAACGATGAGCAATGACACCGCAAATACGCGCGGTATGCGAATCTTGACCATCCGCTGCACCACGGGGTTCAGCACAACGGCTATAAATAACGCCAGAATAAAGGGGACGATGATATCTGCGGCAAAGCGAATGCCGCTCAGAATGATAACCAGCATGCCCAGCATAATGACTATTTTTAGACCGTTAAGCGTGATGATCGGTTTCGCCATGTGTATTCCTGCGTTTTTGATTTTTGAATCTGAATAATAGTGTGATTTGCGTCGAGCCGTTATAACAAAAATCAAACGGGGCAGGTAAAGAAGTGAAAAGACTTTGAGTTCGTATTGAAGCTATGATACAAATCATCTGTGTTTAACTACCGAGGACAATTATCATCCGCGATGATGAGAAGCAACACTGCGGATAATTGTAATATTATGGACAATATGTTCAGGATGTTTTTGCGTTTACCTTCACTTCTTCGTACCTCTTCCACTTTCTTGCTTGCGGGTGAGCAACACTGGCGCAACGCGCTTTAGTCCCTTCTTCTGCCTGAGCTGGCGCTGTGCGCTGAGCTAACTAATTTTATTTTTTGGTTTACTGCATGCAGTAGGCCCAAAGGACTATATTCTCAAGCAGGAGAAGCATCATGTTTTACTGGATATTATTAGGTCTGGCCATCGCGGCTGAAATTACTGGTACGCTTTCAATGAAATGGGCAAGCGTCGGCCATGGTAATTCGGGCTTTATTTTAATGCTGGTAATGATCGCCTTATCGTATATTTTTCTCAGTTTTGCCGTTAAAAAAATTGCCCTTGGTGTGGCCTATGCCCTGTGGGAAGGGATCGGTATTTTATTTATTACGCTGTTTAGCGTGCTGTTATTTGACGAAACCTTGTCCACATTGAAGGTGGCAGGACTGGCTTCACTGGTGGTCGGCATTGTGCTGATTAAATCCGGCACCCGAAAGCCTGTTAAACCAGGCAAAGAGGTGACCCATGCAACAGTTTGAATGGGTTCACGGTGCCTGGCTGGGTATGGCTATCGTGCTGGAAATCGTCGCTAACGTCTTTTTGAAATTTTCTGATGGTTTTCGCCGCAAGATTTATGGCGTGCTGTCGTTAGCTGCCGTATTAGCGGCCTTTAGCGCGCTGTCGCAAGCGGTAAAAGGTATCGATCTTTCGGTGGCTTATGCCCTGTGGGGCGGATTCGGTATTGCCGCGACGTTAGCGGCAGGTTGGGTGCTGTTTGGTCAGCGCCTGAATAACAAGGGCTGGATCGGCGTGATACTGCTGCTGGCCGGAATGATAATGATAAAACTTGCCTGATATCCATGCTGCCCGTTAATGCGGGCAGCATGTGTTATTCCTGCGCTAACGCTTCCAGCTTCTCGCGAAAACCGGTCACGGATATGGCGCGATTATCTGCCCGCCAGCGATCTTTGGCTGCTGGAGCGGAGCTTTGCACACCAATCAACTGCCAGCCAGACTCTGTCTGCAACATCAATGGCGAACCGCTGTCGCCCGGGAGCGTGTCGCACTGGTGTGACAAGACGGTATTCTGCGCCCAGCCGGTCACCACACAATCCTGATGTGTGTACAGGTCGTCCAGATGATCTTCAGGATAGCCCGACTGCGTGACTTTACGATCTGCAGTTTTTAGCGCCGCGGTTAACGCGTCCTTGTCGCCATCAAACAGTGGCAGCGGTGTGATGCCAGACGGCGGATTACGCAGCACCACCAGACCAAAATCCCACGGGGCTGCGGCAGGCGGCACTATCCAGCCATCACCATCGGCTTTTAAACGTTTGGCAAGTGAGGGCGCAACCCGGCCTTCAATGTCGTGGATTTCATAGCGCCAGAGACCCTTTTTAGACACGAAGCGCAATGCGACGGCTTTGTCCGGCTTACCTTTCGGGGGGGTGAGTAAACAGTGTCCGGCCGTCAGGGCCAGATGTGGCGAAATGAGCGTGGCGGTACACAGGTTACCGCTGGCGGTTTCCAGTTGCCCGATAGCGTCCCACGGCGATTGTGTAGGGTCAGTCACCTTTATGCGATCGTCATGACCAAAAAACAGCGTTTTTATATTTTCTGCTTCAGCGCTGTCCGTTGCAGGCTTGTCCGCATGCGCAACGACAGGAAGTAAACAAAGTGAACCCAGTAATACAGCAATGGTTTTATGCATATCACGCTCTGGTGGGGAATTATGATTATTAACAGCAAACCCTCAGTTAATACTATAGACGGGACGACGTGAAAGTGGGAGTAAAATCAGATAACTACATTCAGGCAAGATAAAAACGCATGGCGATGATGGCGCAAATTATCAGCGTAATAAGAATTAACTCAAAGCGGTAATGTGACACCATTTTACCCTCCGAAAGGCGGCGCTACATCAGGTCGATCTAGCGCCGTATGCTATGGCGTGGGGGACGCCATAGTGACTACAAATGCGTTATGCTGCAGGTTGAGCTGCTGGTTTAGCAGTGTCGTGTTTTACTGCTTTTTTGGTGTGTTTTTTAGCAGCCTGAGCTTTCTGCTCTGGTGCTTTTTGTTCTGCAGCTGGTTTGGTTGCAGCTTTTTTGGTGTGTTTTTTAGCAGCCTGAGCTTTCTGCTCTGGTGCTTTCTGTTCTACAGCCGGTTTTGTGGTGGATTTTTTAGCGTGTTTCTTGGCAGCCTGTGCTTTCTGCGGTGCTGCTTTGTGCTGTTTTTTATGATGCGTGGTTTTTGCCGGCGCAGCTTTAGTGGTTGCTGCAGCAGCCGGAGCGGTTGTAGCAGTTGTTTCAGCAGCAAATGCAGCAGAAGACAGACCCATAGCAGCGGCAACAACCAGAGCTAATACTTTTTTCATTCTCATACCCTCGATTTGGTTTTTCATTCAACCCCACTGCGGGGCCGTTGAAATAACTATATCGCTGTAATCACAGGGCTTCCGTGAGTCATTGGTATCGGTGTGTAACGATATGTACAATGACTCACGGTATGAGATTACAAATAGCGGGCTTCCAGGTGGGTGCGGAAATAACGGCTGCTAAGCGGCTCTCCGGTGGCCTGGGTAATAAGCTGTTCAGTGGTGAAACGGCTGCCATGCTGCCAGATGTTCTGACGTAACCAGTCAAACAGGGGACCAAACTCACCTTGCGCAATAGACTGATTCAAATCAGGTAATGCGTGGTTAGCGGCACTGAACAACTGCGCCGCATACATAGCGCCCAAGGTATAGGAAGGGAAGTAGCCAAAGCCGCCGTCGGTCCAGTGAATATCCTGCATACAACCGTTACGATAGTTTCCGATCGTTGACAGCCCCAGCCAGGCCTGCATTTTCTCATTCCACAATGCCGGGATATCATCCACTTCAATATCGCCATTAATGAGCGCACGTTCGATTTCATAACGCAGGATCACGTGAGCGGGATAACTCACCTCGTCGGCATCAACACGGATAAACCCGGGTTTGACCTGCTGGTTCCAGGCGATGAAATTGCTTTCTTCAAATGCAGCCTGATCGCCAAAGTAGCGCGTTACAGCAGGAATTAACCGTGTCAGAAAGGCTTTACTGCGTCCCAGTTGCATCTCAAAGAACAGACTCTGGGACTCATGAATGGCGGTTGAGCGTGCCAGAGCGATAGGTTGCCCTGACCAGTTACGCGGAAGATTTTGCTCATAGCGGGCGTGACCGGTTTCATGGATCACGCCAAACAGCGCACTGAGTAATTCGTTTTCATCATAGCGGGTGGTAATGCGAACATCTTCTGGTACGCCGCCACAGAAGGGATGTGCACTGATATCCAGCCGACCAGCGGTAAAGTCGAAACCTAGCTGTGCCATTGTTTCAAGACCCAACTCTCGCTGTACAGCTGTTGGGAAGGGGCCTACCGGGGCGATGAGCGACTGTTGAGACTGCTTTGCCACTACCTTGTTTAGCAGATCGGGAAGCCAGGTTTTAACGTCCGCGAAAAGGTTGTCCAACTGCGCGCTGGTCATTCCCGGTTCAAAAATGTCCAGTAACGCGTCATACGGCGAACAGCCTTTAGCTTCTGCGCGCAGTCGGGCTTCTTCGCGGCTATACTTCACAACCTCTTTCAGGTTTTCGGAAAATCCTTCCCAGTCATTTGCCGGTCGCTGGCTACGCCAGGCATGCTCGCAGCGGCTTCCCGCAAGTGATTTTGCTTCTACCAACGATTCCGGCAACAAGGATGCCTGGTGATGCAGTCGCGACATTTCGCGCAGGTTCGCCTGTTCTACATCGTTGAGGTCTTCCTGTTGTGCTGCGGAGATCCACATTGCCACTTTCGGATCGGTTAACAGTTGGTGTTCAAGCACGCTCAGCTCGGCCAGCGCTTCGCCGCGGGCTTTGCTTCCTCCCGACGGCATCATGGTAAACATGTCCCAACTGGCGATTGCCGAAAGGTGGGAGAAGCGAGAGAGCCGCTGGAACGTGCGGGTGAGCTGATGGTAATTATCATTGTTACTCATTTTTTGTTCTCGTTCTGTTTAGGTGTGGTTAAGAAGTTTACCGTGATTCACTCACTTTTCATAAACACACCTTTATACCTGGTTTTTCGTAAAAGTTTTTTATAGCGAAAAGCCAACAGAACCACAAAACAGATGCCGTAGATAATAGGGAGCGGTGATAACACTTTTACCGACCACAGGTAATGCAGCGGTAGCAATATGGCGGCCAGGTAGACGTAGTTGTGCAATGTTTGCCAGCGTTTGCCCATTTTACGCTGCGCGGCTTGCGTGGAGGTCAACGTCAACAGGAATAAGATAATCCAACCGGTCATGCCCAGGGTTAGCCATGGGCGTGAAACCAGTTCACGACCCAACAATCCCAGATTTTGTATACCCAGTTCCAGTAGAGCATAGCTGGCCATATGCAGTGTGGCCCATGCAAAGCACCATAAACCTAACAACCGCCGGGTACGAAACAACAAAGGCTGCTTTGCGTAGCGTGCAAGCGGGGATACCAGCAAAGTAGCAAGCAAAAACTTTAGCGCGGTAATGCCCGTAAAGTGCTGGATATCTTTTCCCGGGTCGGCACCCAACCCGCCATGCTGCGCGGCCCAAAAGAGCCATAGCAGGGGTAAAAAACCGGCGAGATGCAGCAGCACTTTCAGGCCGGTTATCTGTTTTGCGGTCAATCTCACTAAAAATACTCCCGAAGATCCATACCCCGATATAACGATGCCACCTCATCGGCATAACCATTAAAAGGTAACGTGGGCTGTCGCTGCACATCAAGAATGCCACCCGAACCGATAAACCGTTCAGTAGCCTGAGACCAACGAGGGTGATCGACCTGCGGATTTACGTTGGCGTAAAAACCGTATTCATTCGGTGCTGACATATTCCAGGTCGTCGGCGGCTGCTCACGCGTCAGCGTAATACTGACTATCGATTTAATGCCCTTGAAGCCGTACTTCCAGGGTACGGTCAAGCGTATCGGCGCCCCATTTTGCGGCGGCAATGCTTTGCCATATACGCCTACGGTCAGCAGTGTTAGCGGATGCATGGCTTCATCCAAACGCAGACCTTCAACATAGGGATATTTTAACCCACCGCCAATGAAGCGATCTTTCTGGCCGGGCATTTCATCAGGGGCGTAGCGAGTTTCAAAGGCGACGTATTTGGCGTGACTGGTTGGCTCAACCAGCGCCAATAATTTATGCAAAGGAAATCCAACCCACGGCACAACCATCGACCATGCTTCAACGCAACGCATCCGGTAAATACGCTCTTCTAACGGAAAGCGAGTGGTCAGCGCATCATGATCCAAGGTTAAAGGTTTGTTGACCTCTCCGTTGATCGTCAATGTCCAGGGATCGGTTTTCAGACTACCGGCATTGGCGGCAGGATCTGCTTTATCCAGACCAAATTCATAGAAATTGTTGTAGCCCGTCACCTTGTCTTCTGGCGTCAGAGACAGGCTGTTTTGCCAGCGCTCGGGCTTTGTAAATTCGAGCGCTTTGCCTGCGGGTGCTGGTGGTCGATCGTTGCCTTTAAACCAATCCAACAAATTAGCCCGTGTAGGGGAAGACAGCGTGGCCGCCGCCGCGCCTATCCCAAGTGCTTTGAGGATTTGTCGTCGTTGCATAAAAAAAACTGATTCGGCTGTAACATCAGCTTCCCGAAGTGGACGTTTTTTCTGCATAACTTTTCCTTTTTATTTTCATGTTAAGGAAAACAAAGCGACGTTTCCCTGTTGATGCCTGGTGTGTCTATAACGACATACTGCGCGTATGCGTATCCCTGGATCCTCACGAAAAGTTAAAAATTTTGTGATAACTTCCGCCCCTTGCCTGAGGTAAGCTTTCAGCACGACGAGAGGGGGATGACACTGATGGCAGGCGCGAAAAAGATATTTTTGGTGGAAGATGACAGCGATATTGCCTCACTTTTGCAGCTTAGCCTGAAGGATGAGGGTTACGAGATAGTTCATGAAGCGGACGGCACGCGAGCGCTTGAACAACTGGAGAAACACGTTTGGGATGCCGTTATCCTCGATTTGATGCTGCCGGGTGTCGACGGGCTGGAGATTTGTCGTCGCATTCGCCAAATGAGTTTTTATTTGCCCGTTATTATTATCAGCGCCCGGACCAGCGAAACGCACCGTGTATTGGGGTTGGAAATGGGGGCCGATGATTATCTGGCCAAGCCTTTCTCGGTGCTGGAGTTGATGGCTCGGGTGAAGGCGTTGTTTCGCCGTCAGGAAGCGATGAGTCAGAACCTGCGTATGGAGGCGGGGATTATCACCGTTCATGGCGTAGAGATTGACCCTTTAGCCCGGGAAGTTCGGCTGCATGGTAAATCCCTCGATTTGACACCGCGAGAATTCGATCTGCTCTATTTTTTCGCCCGTCATCCAGGCGAGGTCTTTTCGCGCCAGGCGCTGTTAGATCAGGTGTGGGGCTACCAGCATGAAGGGTATGAGCATACGGTGAACAGTCATATTAATCGTCTGCGGACCAAAATTGAAAAGGATGCTGCGGAGCCGGAAATTATTCTCACGGTTTGGGGACGAGGCTATAAGCTTGCTGCGGTTAATGCGGAGCATCAGCCATGATTTATCGCCTGTCGCTGAGCCAGCGTCTGACTCTGGTCTTTACCGCCATTATGCTGATTTGTGCGGTTGCCGTCAGTGCTGTCCAGGTTCGCAGTAGCAAACAATATGGCGACGCGATGGTGCAAAGGCTCTCGCTGGAGCTGGCGAGCAAGATTGTCAAAAGTGAGTCGCTTATTGATGCCAGCGGGCAGGTTAATCGGCAGACCTTAAAAGGATTGTTTAATCACCTGATGACGCTCAACCCCAGCGTGGAGCTGTATCTGGTTTCACCATCAGGTGAAATACTCGCTGATGCCGCACCGCCGGGGCATATCCAGCGGCAGAAAATTAGCGTGCAGCCGATTCAGGATTTCCTTAACTCAAATGCGTTGCCCGTATATGGCAACGATCCGCGCAGCAGCCAGCAAAAGGTATTCAGCGCCGCGCCGGTTTTATATAACGGTGAGCTGCATGGCTATTTGTACATTATTCTGCAGGGCGAAGATCTGAATATGTTGGCGAATACCGCCTGGCAAAAAACGCTCTGGAATACCGTGGCCTGGACGTTAATACTGGTTTTATTAGCCGGCGGAATGGCAGGTTTTCTGGTGTGGCGATGGGTGACGAATCCAGTGAAAAGGTTGACTGGGCAGGTGGTCAAACTGGAACAGGACAGCATTAGCGTCATCAAACAGCTGGCGCAAAAAAATCCCGAACCGGCCCCGGCAAATGAAATTGCGTTGCTGAACAATGCGTTTATCGAGTTAGCGCAGAAAATTGCGCAGCAGTGGGATCTATTAGCGGACAGCGATCGTCAGCGCAGAGAGTTTATAGCCAATATTTCGCACGATTTACGCACGCCGCTGACTTCATTGCTGGGGTATCTGGAAATGCTGTCGCTGAAAGCCGATACGATGACGCCGGAGGAAAACCGGCATTATCTTAGTATCGCGCTGCGCCAGGGACATAAAGTTCGTCATCTGTCACAACAGCTGTTTGAGCTGGCAAGACTGGAGCATGGCGGTATAAAACCGCAGCGTGAACGTTTTGCTATTGGTGAATTGATCCAGGATGTGGCACAGAAATTTGATCTCCCTGTTGCCACGCGTCATTTGCAGTTGCACCTTGACGTAATGGGGCCGTTACCGCTGGTGAATGCCGATTTATCGATGATAGAAAGAGTTGTGACGAATCTGCTGGATAACGCTATCCGTCATACGCCTGACGGAGGTGAAGTGCGGCTAAAAGTCTGGCGTGATGCAGACCGTTTATTAGCCGAAGTGCAGGACAGCGGGCCTGGGGTAGAAGAAGCTGTGCGAGAAGTATTGTTTCAGCGCCCGACCGCGTTAGTTCTCCGTGAGCAGAGGGCTGAGCGCGGCGGCTTGGGCTTACTGATCGTGCGTAGAATGCTCGAGCTGCATGGAGGGGATATCAGCCTGGTTAGCTCAACGGCAGGGGCCTGCTTCCGTTTTTCGTTGCCGCTGGCGGATTCTCCCCTGAGTAGTTGACGGTGAAGTTCCGGAGTAAAGAGGGTTTTGGCATTGCCCCAATGGGCATTGCGTAAAAGTTGGTAGGTTGTCAGTGATAATGAGAATTTTTATCATGTATCAGTAATTCATCAACTTATCTTCGATGAGCGCAAGGAGATTGTATGTCACAGGATGCCGACAACCTGTATATCGCCAGGACCAAAGCAGTAGCTGGCTGCTTTTCAATGTTTTTACTGATGTTTGGCCTCACGTTTACCCCGTTGTTTTTCCCCGCGAGTCAGGACCTGCTTGCCAAAGGGCTACTTTTCCCGCTGTTGTTTGCATTGGAATTTGTTGTGCTGGTTCCGCTGTATTACTTCTTCTTCAGAAAAAGAGAGGGGCTGGGCAAAGGCATTTTCAACGCCAGGTGGTTTACCATTTTGTTCGCGGCGCTGCTGTTTATTCAGCTTATCCTGCCATTGATTTTGGGTCTCAGACAAACCGAAGCGTGGGTGACCAGCCAAATATCCTTAAGTAGTTACGCATTGTGGTTATCTACGTTGACTCTGATATTTATTGCGCCAGTTTATGAAGAAATTGTTTTCAGAGGCTGTTTATTCAACGCGTTCCAGTACTGGTTCAATAATAAAACCTGGCTGTCG
This sequence comes from Citrobacter sp. KTE30, assembly GCF_000398825.1. NCBI lineage: Bacteria > Pseudomonadati > Pseudomonadota > Gammaproteobacteria > Enterobacterales > Enterobacteriaceae > Citrobacter > Citrobacter sp. KTE30. Next base: position 2,081,914 of record NZ_KB976055.1, read on the forward strand.
TCAGTGGTGGTATCGGTCATTTTTGCCATCATGCATACGCAGTATGTGGATCTACGTACGTTGCTGATGTTGTTTCTTGTGTCGCAGGTTTTGATCATCGCCAGACTGAAAAGCAACGGCCTGTTGATGCCGATCATGCTGCATATAGTGATGAACGGGACGGTTATTGCTCTGCAAATGGGAGCCCAGACGTTACTGCCTGATTCATAAAGGCGATGCCCGGAATCCGGGCATCGGGGATTATACGTGCAGACGATGGTGCAAACGTGCGCCGACCAGCAACGCCAGCACCAGCATCAGGGCGATAAATCCGCCCACGCCGTTCCAGCCGTAGCTGTGCCAGAATACGCCGCCGAGCGTACCGGCAATACTGGATCCCAGATAATAGCTGAACAGATACAGGGAAGAAGCCTGGCCTTTAGCGCGTTTTGCCCGTGGTCCAATCCAGCTGCTTGCTACGGAGTGCGCGGCAAAAAAACCGGCTGAAAAGAGCAGCATCCCGGCGAAGATCAGCCATAGCGATGTGAACAGGGTCATCAACAGTCCAACCAGCATCACGCCAGTTGAAAAGAGCATTACCGGGCCACGGCTATAACGAGTGGTCATAGAACCTGCTTTTGGCGAACTCCAGGTCCCGGTCAGATACGCCACAGATAACAGACCGACAACCGCCTGGCTGAGCTCCCACGGAGAGAGCATCAGGCGATAGCCGATGTAGTTAAACAGCGTGACAAACGATCCCATCAGTAAAAAACCTTCCGCAAACAGCAGCGGCAAGCCTCTGTCGCGCCAGTGCAAGCGGAAGTTGATAAACAACGTTTTCGGGCGCAGCGACGTTGGTCTGAAATGACGAGATTCCGGCAGGATTTTCCAGAACATCAGCGCAGAGGCAAGGGCAAAACAGCCGATCGCCGCCAGCGCGATACGCCAGTTAAAAAAGTCGGTAAACACGCCGCTGATCAAGCGACCACTCATACCGCCAATCGAGTTACCGCTGATATACAAGCCCATTGAGAAGGCGACGAAACTGGGATGAATCTCTTCACTCAGATAGGTCATCCCTACCGCCGCGACGCCGCTCAGTGAAAGTCCTATCAGCGCCCGCATGATTAAAATACCGTGCCAGCTGGTCATCATTGTTGAAAGGAGCGTACAACAAGAGGCGAGCAGCAGCGCGGTAACCATCACCGGCTTGCGGCCAATAGCATCTGAAAGTGGGCCGGTAAACAGTAACCCTATCGCCAGCATCGCCGTTGAAATGGAGAGCGAAATACTACTGCTGGCAGGAGAGACACCAAACTCGTGCGAAAGCACAGGCAGTATGGGTTGTACGCAATAGAGGAGGGCAAAAGTCGCCAGTCCGGCGGAAAACAGCGCCAGCGTGACACGCATAAATGGGGATGTTCCGCGTTTGATAAAACCATCCGGCGGGGTAACTATCTGTTCATCAACATCGCTTGTTGGCGCGGTATCGACAGTTGTTGTACGGCTCACTTGAAATCCTTGCTCATCCAATTACATCTACAGGACCAGCCTTAAGAGTATGAAAATCACAATATTCTGTCTAATATATTAATAATCTCAAATAATATTTTAAAAATATGAATATCGAACTGCGTCATTTACGTTACTTTGTGGCCGTTGCCGAAGAGTTGCATTTTGGTCGGGCGGCAGCGCGATTAAACATTTCGCAACCGCCGCTAAGCCAGCAGATCCAGATCCTTGAACAGCAGGTTGGCGCCCGGTTACTTGCCCGAACTAACCGTAGCGTGGCGCTGACCTCTGCCGGAAAGCAGTTTCTTGCAGACAGTCGGCAGATCCTCGGGCTGGTTAATGAAGCCGCCGCCAGGGCTGAGCGTTTGCATTTGGGAGAAGCAGGGGAATTGCGTATCGGCTTTACGTCGTCGGCGCCGTTTATCAAAGCCGTTTCAGATACGTTATCTCTGTTTCGCCAAAGCTACCCGGCAGTGCATATGCAAACCCGCGAAATGAACACACGTGAGCAAATTGCCCCGCTTAATGAAGGGACGCTGGATTTGGGACTTCTGCGCAATACGCAGCTTCCGGAAACGCTGGAGCGTGAAATCATTCTGCATGAACCACTGATGGCGATGATCCCACGCGCGCATCCGTTGGCGCAAAAACCCGTGGTCACGTTGGCCGAGCTGGCGAATGAACCATTTGTCTTTTTTGATCCCCATGTGGGGACAGGGTTGTATGACGATATTCTTGGCCTGATGCGTCGCTATGGACTAAAACCGACGATTGCGCAGGAGGTTGGCGAAGCGATGACTATCATCGGGCTGGTGGCTGCAGGATTAGGGGTTTCTATACTTCCTGCTTCTTTTAAACGGGTGCAGCTATATGAAATGTGTTGGATCCCGATAGCGGAAGAAGATGCTGTCTCGGAAATGTGGTTAGTGTGGCCAAAGCATCATGAGCAAAGTCACGCCGCGCAACGTTTTCGTGAGCAGCTGCTGGCGGCCGTTCAGGCGATTAATTTAGTTTAAAAATGAGTGAAAATGTGCAGTAAATCACAAGGCTAAGTAAAAAGTTGACGGGAGCCATTGAAGTGCTTCACCATAGCCCGCAGATTATTTCGGAGCGCGAAAATAAAGGGAGTAAGTGGTGGTTGCTGATAGTCAGCCTGGGCATATCGATCAAATTAAGCAGACCAATGCTGGCGCGGTTTATCGCCTGATTGATCAGCTGGGTCCGGTATCGCGTATTGATCTCTCTCGCCTGGCGCAATTGGCGCCTGCCAGTATTACTAAAATTGTCCGCGAAATGCTCGAAGCGCACCTGGTGCAAGAGCTGGAAATCAAGGAAGCGGGCAGCCGTGGGCGTCCGGCAGTTGGGCTGGTTGTTGAAACGGAAGCCTGGCACTATTTATCCATCCGTATCAGTCGCGGCGAGATCTTTCTGGCACTGCGCGATCTGAGCAGCAAACTGGTGGTAGAAGATTGTCTTGAAATGGAGCTGGTCAGTGAAACACCGCTTCTGGAACGTGTTATTACCCAGGTCGACCAGTTTTTCATCCGCCATCAACAAAAGCTGGAACGCTTAACCTCCATCGCCATCACCTTACCCGGCATTATTGATACTGAAAACGGTATCGTGCATCGCATGCCATTTTACGAAGATGTCAAAGAGATGCCGCTGGGCCAGGCGCTTGAGAACCACACTGGCGTACCGGTCTATATTCAGCATGATATTAGCGCCTGGACCATGGCTGAGGCGCTTTTCGGCGCATCGCGTGGTGCGCGCGACGTCATTCAGGTGGTGATCGATCATAACGTGGGTGCCGGGGTGATCACTGACGGTCATTTACTGCATGCAGGCAGCAGTAGCCTGGTGGAAATTGGCCATACGCAGGTGGATCCGTACGGTAAACGCTGCTACTGCGGTAACCATGGTTGTCTGGAAACGATCGCCAGCGTCGACAGCGTGCTCGAACTGGCGCAGGTGCGCTTGAAGCAGTCAATGAGTTCTTCTTTACACGGACAACCGCTGACGGTAGACGCACTGTGTCTGGCAGCAATGCAGGGTGATTTATTGGCGAAAGATATCATTAGCGGCGTCGGGACCCACGTCGGCAGAATTCTTGCCATCATGGTGAATTTGTTCAACCCGCAAAAGATATTGATTGGGTCTCCGCTCAGTAAAGCGGCAGATATCTTGTTCCCTACCATCGCTGACAGCATTCGTCAGCAGGCACTTCCGGCTTACAGTCAGCATATAGTCGTTGAAAGTACGCAGTTTACCAATCAGGGGACGATGGCGGGGGCGGCGCTCGTTAAGGACGCGATGTATAACGGTTCTTTGTTGATTCGTCTATTACAGGGTTAACATTTTTTAACTGTTGTACGAAAAATTGCGCTATCTCAAGCTGATCCTGGTCGTCATACCTTAGACTTTCTCCACTGTTTTATTTTCCTGACTTATATTTTCAAAGCATAACGGTGGAGTTAGTGATGCTGAAGCGTTTCTTTATTACAGGTACAGACACTTCTGTTGGGAAGACCGTGGTTTCCCGCGCATTACTACAAGCGTTAGCGTCAGGGGGTAAAAGCGTTGCGGGTTACAAACCTGTAGCCAAAGGTAGCAAAGAGACGCCCGAAGGTCTGCGCAACAAAGATGCGCTGGTGCTGCAAAGCGTGTCCACTATCGAACTGCCTTACGAAGCGGTCAACCCGATTGCGCTCAGCGAAGACGAAAGTAGCGTAGCGCATAGTGGTCCGGTCAATTACACCCTGTTATCCAACGGTCTCGCAAGCCTCAGCGAAAAAGTCGATCACGTTGTCGTGGAAGGCACCGGAGGCTGGCGGAGCTTGATGAACGATCTGCGTCCGTTATCGGAATGGGTGGTGCAGGAACAACTGCCGGTGCTGATGGTTGTGGGTATCCAGGAAGGCTGTATTAATCATGCTATCCTCACCGCACAGGCGATTGCCAGCGACGGACTGCCGCTGATTGGCTGGGTCGCGAACCGAATCAACCCGGGGCTGGCGCATTATGCGGAAATCATTGATGTGCTGGGTAAAAAATTACCTGCCCCGCTTATCGGTGAACTGCCTTATCTGCCTCGTGCAGAGCAGCGTGAGCTATCGCAGTACATCCGTCTGTCAATGCTCGGCAGCGTGCTGTCGGTAGATAGAGTCGTGGCGTAACGTACGCGACAGCACCGACGCCAGGACACAGGCAATCAGTAATCCGGGGAGCAGGCGATACTCCCCGGTCATTTCACAAACCATCAAGGTCGACATTATTGGTGCATGCGTGGTAGCAGCCAGTAGCGTGGCCATCCCCGTTAAGCCCAGCAAAATAGCAATTTCATCCGAGCCCGGAAGCCATAATCCCCATACCTGACCCAGCAGCATGCCCACCGACAAGCCGACAAACAGCGTTGGCGTAAACACGCCACCTGGCGCACCGGATCCACTGCTGGCAAGCACCGCCAGTAATTTGCAGATAAAAATCCCGCTAACTACGGCCAGCAGCGGTGGCGAAAGTAAATATGACTGCACCACGCTGTAGCCATTACCCCAGACTGCAGGCGTGAGCAATGAAAGCAGGCCAACGATCAACCCACCAAGCGCCAGTTGCCACGGCGGCGAGAGTTTTAAGCGCAAAAAACCATTATGGCTGGTGGTCATCAGCCACATGAAGAGCGGTCCGCAGAAGCCAGCAGCCAGACCGGTGCTGACAATCATAACGTATTCCAGAGTATGCAATTCCCGAGACAGGTGAACGGTATACAGCAGCGCATTGCTGTCGCTAAGCAGATTGGTGGTGAGTAATGCGACTACGGCGGACACCACTACCGGTCCCAGTGATGCGAGGATCAGCGTGCCAAACAACACTTCGGCAATAAATAAACTGCCCGCCAGCGGGGCATGATAGGCTCCGGCCATACCCGCTGCGGCGCCGCAGGCAATCCATAACTTCCATTCTGTACGTGGGGTAAAGCGTTGAGCAAAGCAGGAAGCCGCCAGCGCCGCCAGTAAAATCATGGCACCTTCGCGTCCGATAGCGCTCCCGCTGGCGACAACCAGTAACGAGGCCAGCGATTTCACCAGGCTTGCACTGACGTCAAATTGTCCGTCGGTTTGTAGAGCTTCCATATAATCAGTGGGAGCCTGTGGGCGTAAACGGTTAAATTTTTGCCAGCCCCACAGTAGTAATCCAGCCGCCAGACCGCCGAGTGCAGGTGTCAGCATACGCCTTAAAGGCGAAAGGTTTGTCGCAGCGTTGACCAGACTCCCCGTGTTATTGCTCAGAAACAACCATTCGAGAAGCAGCATGGCATGACGAAATCCTGCGACGGCCAGCGCAGCAAGGACGCCAATCAACGCGGCGATCAGCAGACGGCGGAACATGGCGCGCAGGTCAGGATAAGCATGTAAATGATGCATGTGTGGCCAGAGAGGAAGTTTCAGACGTTTTATTTTGCGGCTATTTGACAACAGAAGCAAAAGCTCAGCGTGCGCAACAGGATGCACCACAGGCAGTATGCATCCTACCTGTGACGAAATTAACGAAACAAAGGCTTATCGGCTACCGGGATCAGTAACTGTGATTGCCACTGTGCCAGCGTCAGACGCGCCAGCTCACCCAGCGCCTGGTAGAACGGGTGATCGGCTTTTTCGATAAACACATTAAGGAAGCGCGATGACCATGGGAACAGATGCCAGGCCAGCAGCTGTTCGCACTCGGTGTGGCGTTCGTTCTCAGCAAGCCAGGCCGTCAGTAACAGTAGTGAACCAAAGTGATCTTCTGGCTCATTTTGCTGCATAGCAAACTGGATACCGTTGTCACGCATCCACTGACGCAGAGCCAGCGTGGAGTCGCCAAACAACACGTTTTCACGATCCAGCCAGACGGATCCCCAGGGCGGAGAAGGGAGCGCATAAGGGCCAACAAACAGACGTTGCCAGGCCTGCGGGAGAGACTCATCGGCCTCAGCCTGAAACTGTGCAACTAACGGCGAAAGCGTTGTCTTTTCAAGCGGCCACTGCGCCTGCCAACCATCGTTGCTTAACGCACTGACCAGTGCCGAAGCTTCGGCACTGTCTGGGGCATAGTAAAACAGCGCGCCGAGCACACGCGCTGCGGTGGAAAAGTTGTCACGTTGTGAAAAATGGGTCATGCAAACAATCCTGAAAAGTGCGGGTTGCCCCGCACCCGAAAATTAACCTGCGACAGCCATTCCGACTGTCATATGTAAACCGTAAAACAAGCCGCGGCCAATGATTTCACCGGCGAGGACGGACACTAAGCCCAGCGCCAGTCCGCCGACGGGCGGTTCTTTGCGACGGACAAGCGGGCATATCCAGCAGCCCAGCCCCGCAACCAGCAGGAGGATGCGCCAGACCTGCAGGCTTGCGTAGTCGGGCACCAGCGCGCCAGCGTTTTGTACCGAACTGTGGATTTCGCCGAGCGACAGTCCCTGCAGCACAACAACAGCCACGGTCACCAGCAGGGCCAGCACGCTGATACCGGCGAATCTGGCAGGGCTGCAGGAAACACCCGCAGCCCGCAGCAGCAGGGCGGCAAACAGTGGTCCACTGAGCAGCATCGTCATGAAAAACGCCAGTGTAGTATAGCCATTATACCAGGTTGGGACGGTGTCTATCTGGTAGACGTTGGTCATCGCATAGACAAATACCAGGCCCAGCAACATGCTCAACAGCAGCCAGATTTTACCTAACGTTGCGGGCATTCTACCGAGAAACGCCACCAGCCACCACAGGCCACCGACAGCGAAAAACAGCGAACCGCTGGCAATTTCGTTACTCAGCGCCGATGCGCCAATTCGGTTCAGCGAGTTAAACGCGCGCAGCGGCGAACCTAAATGTATGACTGAGGCGAGAAAGGCGATGCCCATCACCAGCCACAGAAAAAACATGCTGCGCACAATACGCTGCTTTACCGCATCGTCTTTAGTGGTTAGCCAGCCGTAGCCACTTACGATCAGCGCCCCGGCTACGCACTGGCCCAGCACCGTGAACAGTACCAGCGGCCATTCATGCCATCCATTTCCCATTTTACACCTCCTTTGGATTAGCCAGAAAACCCGTGGTATCCCCGGTCGGGCGGCAATTGGCGTTTGGTTTGATCACAATACTCGGTCTGGTGAAGTGCGCACCCGGCAGCGGGGCGACGGCTGCCAGCTCACCATGTTTTTCGCGCAGTTCATCAATGGGACCGAAGTCCAGCGCACGCAGCGGACAGGACTCGACGCAGACAGGCTTTTTGCCGTCTGCCACGCGGTCATGACAGCCATCGCACTTGGTCATATGCCCTTTGGCGGCATTGTACTGCGGTGCGCCGTACGGACAGGCCATGTGGCAGTAACGACAGCCAATACACACATCTTCATCAACGACCACAAAACCATCATCACGTTTATGCATAGCCCCGCTGGGGCAAACCTTGGTACAGGCCGGATCTTCACAGTGGTTACAGGCAATGGAGAGGTAGTAGGCGAAAACGTTCTGTCGCCAGACGCCGTTGTCTTCCTGCCAGTCACCTCCGGCGTATTCGTAAATCCGGCGGAAACTGACGTCGGGCGTGAGATCCTTGTAGTCTTTGCAGGCCAGTTCGCAGGTTTTGCATCCGGTACAACGACTGGAATCAATAAAAAATCCATACTGAGTTGTCATGGGTTAGTCCTTAAACCTTCTCGATCTCGACCAGATTAGTGTGCTGTGGGTTGCCTTTTGCCAGCGGTGAAGGGCGCTGTGTTGTCAGCGTATTGACGCAGGCGCCATGATCAATTTTGTCGCCGGTCATATCGGCATCGTGCCATGCACCCTGGCCCATTGCGCTGACGCCAGGCAGGATCCGCGGCGTCACTTTGGCCGCAATACGTACTTCACCGCGGTCGTTAAAGACCCGCACCATATCGCCATTTGCAATACCACGCTTTTGGGCATCGACAGGGTTGATCCACACTTCCTGGCGGCAGGACGCCTGCAGAACATCGATATTGCCGTAGCTGGAGTGCGTACGGGATTTGTAATGGAAGCCAAACAACTGCAGCGGAAATGCGCTGCGTTTCGGATCATCCCACCCTTCAAACGTAGAGGCGTAGACGGGAAGCGGGCTAATTACTTCGTCCTTTTGCAACTCCCAGGTGTTGGCTATTTTCGCCAGTCGACTGGAATAAATTTCAATCTTTCCGGACGGTGTTTTGAGCGGATTGGCCTGCGGATCGTCGCGGAATTTTTTATAAGCGACAAAATGCCCGTTAGGGTCTTTACGTTTATAGATCCCCATTTTTTTCAGCTCGTCATAGGAAGGCAGCGCGGGGTCTTTGGCCAGCATTTTTGCATACAAATACTGGAGCCACTGTTCCTGAGTACGGCCTTCCGTAAAGCGTTGATAAATATCATTGCCAAGGCGTTTGGCGACTTCGCTCATTATCCAGTAGATCGGTTTACGCTCGAACTTCGGTGACGTCGCGGGTTGAATAAAAATGAGGTATCCCATGTTGCCCGCATAGTCGTTAGGAATAATGTCTTCCTGTTCGACGGTCATTAAGTCCGGCAGCAGAATATCGGCATATTTGGCCGAGGATGTCATGAAGTTTTCGATGACCACTATCATTTCGCATTTCGTATCATCCTGAAGGATCTCATGCGTTTTATTGATATCTGAGTGCTGATTAGTAATGGTGTTGCCCGCGTAGTTCCAGATAAATTTAATCGGTACATCGAGCTTATCTTTCCCGCGCACGCCATCGCGGGTTGCGGTCATTTCCGGGCCACGAGCGATGGCGTCGGTCCAGCTAAAGCAGGATATCTGGGTCTTGATGGGATTCTCCGGCAGCGGCATGCGTTCAATCGTGATGGTGTAGGTTGATTCTCGTGCACCGCTATTGCCGCCGTTGATGCCAACGTTGCCGGTCAGGATAGGCAACATCGCGATCGCCCGTGAAGTCAGTTCGCCGTTAGCCTGACGTTGCGGCCCCCAGCCCTGACAAATATATGCCGGTTTTGTGCTGCCGATTTCCCGAGCCAGTTTGATAATGCGATCGGCGGGGATCCCGGTGACATGCGAGGCCCATTGGGGCGTTTTAGCGATACCGTCATCGCCGTTGCCAAGAATATAGGCCTTGTAATGTCCGTTAGCGGGGGCGTCGGCGGGTAGGGTTTTCTCGTCATAACCGATGCAATATGTGTCGAGGAACGCCTGGTCGACAAGATTTTCGTTAATCATAACCCAGGCAAGTCCCGCCACGAGTGCGGCATCGGTTCCCGGACGGATAGGGATCCACTCATCTTCACGACCCGCAGCGGTATCGGTATAGCGCGGATCAATGACGATCATCCGGGCATTAGATCGCTCCCGGGCCTGTTCAAGGAAGTACGTTATTCCGCCGCCGCTCATGCGCGTTTCGGCAGGATTATTGCCAAACATTACTACCAGTTTCGTGTTTTCGATGTCGGATGTGCTGTTACCGTCATTTGAGCCGTAGGTATAGGGCATTGCTGCCGCGATTTGTGCGGTGCTGTAAGTGCCGTAATGGCTCAGGAAACCGCCATAGCAGTTCATCAGGCGAGCGACCAGCGAGGCATAAGGAGAGGAACGCGTAATGTTGCCGCCTACAATGCCTGAGGTGTAATTAATATAAACAGCTTCATTACCGTATTTCTCCACGGTATTTTTTAAACTGTCACTGATGGTATCCAGCGCTTCCTGCCAGGTTATACGTTCGAATTTTCCCTCACCACGTTTGCCTACGCGCTTCATCGGATAATTCAGACGATCCGGATGATTGATCCGTCGGCGGATTGAACGCCCACGCAGACAGGCACGAACCTGGTGTTGACCATAAAGATCGTCTCCGGTCGTATCGGACTCCACCCATACGACTTCGTCATCTTTGACGTGGAGTTGCAGGGCACAACGGCTGCCGCAGTTTACGGAACACGCGCCCCAAACCACTTTCTCTTCAGCCGGTTGTATCGCCTGTTGTACCGCAGCGGCGGCGGTGCGCATTCCAAAAGGTAATGACAGCCCGCCTGCGGCAAGCGCCAGCGAACCGATAGCCGAGGATTTCACTAACGTCCTGCGGCTGATGCCTCCATATTGCTCAGTATCAGACATAACTCACTCCATTATAGTTATCGCTATATATTAATCTCTACAGCGAAATTAATAGCATGCTAATAATGGAGTGAGTTTACCCATTTATGAGTATGTCATCTTAATGCATATCAAACTGGAGTAACCCTCCGCGCACGGAGGGTGAGATTTATTGCGGTTCGGCGACGTGTCCGTCTTGTGCAGATGTGCTATTGGCGGGGGCGTTGCCGCTGTTGGTCCGGGTATAGAGAATTTTGTGCGTATCATTTGCACAATGTCCGACTACCAGTGAGTCAGGTTGATCGGCCTGATCGTTGGGGACTATATTCAGCGTGAAGCTGGATTCAGCTACACCATTATTGATGATGCGTTGTTCGATATCGCTTTTTACGCGTTCGCATGACGCGGGTGCCGCCAGAACCTGCGGGGAAGCGACTACCAACATGATCGCGGCAATTCCTGGTATGTATTTCATCATCAGCTCCTTTATGATCGACTTAAACTAAGATTAGCATTTCTGGTGTAAATAACTGTATTTGCTAATATGATTGAGAATTATCTTCTTATCCCGGTGAAAAATGTGAAGAAACAGACCCTGTTAGGTTTCCTGTGCGTCGTGCTGGTTGGCTGTGATAACGCCAAAGGGCTGGTTTCCTTTACGCCGGAAATGGCCAGTTTTTCCAATGAATTTGATTTCGACCCGCTGCGTGGGCCGGTGAAAGATTTCAGCCAGACGCTGCTCAATGATAAAGGTGAGGTCACTAAGCGTGTCGTTGGTACGCTGTCACAGGAAGGGTGTTTCGATACGCTTGAACTGCACGATATTGAAAACAATACCGGTATGGCGCTGGTCCTGGATGCAAACTACTACCGGGATGCCGAAACGCTGGAAAAACGGATCCGTTTACAGGGCAAATGCCAACTGGCGGAACTGCCTGCAGCAGGAGTGGTGTGGGATACCGACGATAACGGTTTTGTCGTTTCTGCCACGGGGAAAGAGATGAAGGTGCAATATAGATACGATGCGGAAGGCTACCCGCTGGGTAAAACAACCGTCAATAAGGACAATACATTACAGGTTGATGCCAAACCGTCGGTCGATCCGTTGAAGAAGCTGGATTACACCGCGGTGAGCCTGCTCAACAATCATCCGGTAGGCAACGTCAAACAAACGTGCAAATACGATGAATACGCAAATCCGGTCAACTGCCAGCTCGTTATCGTTGACGAGAGCGTGAAGCCGGCAGTTGAACACCATTACTCAATTGAAAACACCATCGCGTACTATTAGTCAGACTTTATTGAGCGGTAGGTTGCAGCAGGTTAGGACCTGACGTTTTATGTTCTGCCAGATACTGCTGCTGGAAGATACACATACGTATAGTGTTGCGGTATTGGCCGTTGATAAAGAATTCATGAATCAGCTCGCCTTCGACCATAAAGCCAAGTTTACGGTAGATGTGGATAGCTTTTTCGTTCTCTTTATCAACGATCAGATACAGCTTATATAAATTGAGTACAGTAAAGCCGTAATCCATCGCCAGCTTAGCAGCCCGGGAAGCCAGACCTTTGCCCTGATAATCAGGGGAAATAATGATCTGGAATTCCGCCCGTCGGTGCACATGGTTAATTTCAACCAGTTCCACGAGTCCGGCTTTTTCACCGTCGCATTCCACCACAAAGCGACGTTCGCTTTGGTCGTGAATGTGTTTGTCATACAGGTCTGACAGCTCAACAAACGCTTCGTAAGGTTCTTCAAACCAGTAACGCATTACGCTGGCGTTATTATCAAGCTGATGGACGAATCGTAAATCTTCACGCTCCAGCGGGCGCAACTTAACACTGAGGGCGCTAGTCATATCGTATCCTTTCAATATCCTTCAAAGTGCAATGATTATGGGGCAACGGTTCGGCCAGTACGGCGGTCAAGGCAGCGCAATGTGTTAGGTTCCCAGTACGCATTAATATTAGCGCTCTGTTCGCATTTATCACGGCTATCAAAGGCTGTATCGGCTTTGTCCCACTCTTTCTCTGCACGTTTGTTGACTTTCTGGCGAAGCTGACGCGTATCGTTCCATTGTTCCTTTTCCATTGCTGCTTGTTGACGACTTTGCGCACTGTCCCCGGATTCAATGACCAGTTTACTGGTTTCAGCAAATGCGGAAGAGGTGTACACAGCCGCAGCCAGCGTCAGCATAGCCGTCAGGCACAGGCGTTTGGTCAGTGTAATTTTCATGGCGAATTCCTTTTATGGGAAAGGGTAAAAACGATAAAACAGGGTTAAATTCTACACTATTCCGGTTTGCGGGCATACCCACCCGGTGGATATGGATACGCTAACGAGATTCTGTCGTATCATAGTTAAACCGAAGGTAACTGAATAACATCAATGCTTAAGACCACATTTCTTTTTTTCGTCACCGCGTTATGCGAAATCATTGGCTGCTTTTTACCCTGGCTTTGGCTTAAGCGAGGGGCTACAGCCTGGTTGCTGATACCCGCCGGGATGTCACTGGCTTTATTCGTCTGGTTGCTGACACTCCATCCGGCAGCCAGCGGGCGTGTATACGCAGCCTATGGCGGTGTTTACGTGGTGACCGCGCTGCTATGGCTACGCATTGTCGATGGTGTAAAACTCAGTTTGTATGACTGGTCTGGCGCGCTGGTGGCGTTGTGCGGCATGTTGATCATTGTGGCTGGATGGGGGCGCGCATAGCGCCTTTTTTGTGATCAAGCAGAGTTTTTTTGATTTTTATACTTGTATGGTAGTAGCTCAGTTGAGTAAATTTCATGCATCACAAGAACAGATGTAGGGAATAAGAAATGAAGATTGTTGGGGCTGATGTTTTTGTTACCTGTCCTGGGCGTAATTTTGTGACGTTGAAAATTACGACAGAAGATGGGATCACCGGGCTGGGAGATGCCACGTTAAATGGACGCGAGCTGTCCGTGGCGTCGTATCTGAAAGATCACGTGTGTCCGCAGCTTATTGGTCGCGATGCGCATCGTATTGAGGATATCTGGCAGTTTTTCTACAAAGGCGCGTACTGGCGTCGTGGGCCGGTCACCATGTCGGCGATTTCCGCAGTGGATATGGCATTGTGGGACATCAAAGCGAAAGCAGCCAATATGCCGTTGTACCAGTTACTCGGCGGTGCTTCTCGTGAAGGAGTTATGGTTTATTGCCACACCACTGGCCATACCGTTGATGACGTACTGGAAGATTATGCGCGTCATAAAGAAATGGGTTTTAAAGCGATTCGCGTGCAGTGTGGCGTACCGGGCATGAAAACCACTTACGGTATGTCTAAAGGCAAAGGACTAGCCTATGAACCTGCCACTAAAGGGCAATGGCCGGAAGAACAGTTATGGTCAACGGAGAAATATCTCGATTTCACGCCAAAACTGTTTGAAGCCGTGCGCGATAAATTCGGTTTCAACGAACATCTCCTGCACGACATGCATCACCGTCTGACGCCAATTGAAGCGGCCCGTTTTGGCAAAAGCATTGAGCAATATCGTCTGTTCTGGATGGAAGACCCAACCCCAGCTGAAAACCAGGAGTGCTTCCGCCTGATCCGCCAGCATACCGTCACGCCGATTGCGGTAGGGGAAGTGTTCAATAGCATCTGGGACTGCAAACAGCTGATCGAAGAACAATTGATCGACTATATCCGCACCACCATCACCCATGCAGGTGGTATCACCGGTATGCGCCGGATTGCTGATTTCGCGTCGCTGTATCAGGTACGTACCGGTTCACATGGACCTTCCGATCTATCGCCTGTGTGCATGGCCGCCGCGCTGCATTTTGATCTGTGGGTGCCGAACTTCGGCGTACAGGAATATATGGGCTATTCCGAGCAGATGCTGGAAGTATTCCCACATAACTGGACCTTTGATAACGGCTATATGCACCCAGGAGACAAACCCGGCCTTGGGATCGAGTTTGACGAAAAACTGGCGGCGAAATATCCGTATGACCCTGCATATCTGCCTGTTGCTCGCCTGGAAGATGGCACGCTGTGGAACTGGTAAATATAAATTTTACGTACGAAAGATGTTGATTAACCCAATACCCTACAGAAGGTTAAACTTATGGTTAGTTCAGTCGATATTAAAAACAACGTAGATAATAAGCCCATTATTCGCCGAGTGGCTTCAGCATCCGCAATTGGTACTGCTGCTGAGTATTATGATTTTTTTGCATATGGCACAGCAGCTGTACTCTTTTTTGGCCATTTATTTTTCCCAAGTGATGATCCGTTAATTAGTACACTCGCGGCTTTTGCTACCTATGCTGTTGGTTTCCTCGCAAGACCATTAGGCGGAATTGTCTTTGGACATATTGGCGATAAAGTTGGACGCAAAAAAGCTCTGGTGATTACGATATTAATCGTTGGCTTAGGGACATTCTGTATTGGCTTGTTACCTACATACGAAAAAATAGGTGTATGGGCCCCAGCTTTACTTATTTTTATTCGTGTATTACAAGGCTTTGGTGTTGGAGGTGAACAAGCCGGTGCAGTACTGATGACTGCTGAATACTCTGAACCCAAGCATCGTGGTTTTTTCTCCAGTTGGGTTCAAATCGGCGCTCCGGTTGGCTTCCTTCTGCCTTTGGCACTCTTTGCGTTGTTGAATGCCACGCTTTCTCCAGAGGCAATGATGGATTATGGGTGGCGTATACCGTTCCTGTTAAGCCTGCTACTGGTTATTGTTGGGCTGTTTATCCGCTTAAAAATTGATGAGTCACCAGTCTTTGCTCAGATTAGGGAGACAAAAGCAGAAGAATCGCGACCATTAGTCGAAGTCATTCGTGATTTCCCTGGTATTGTTGTTAAGGGAGTGTGCGCTAAGCTTATTGAAGCTTGCACATTTGCTATGTTTACTGTGATTGTCCTTGCTTACGGTAAAGCAAATAATCTTGATGCAAATATCTTGATGGAGACAATGATTGTCGCAGTGATAATAGAAATTGTTGCCATACCTCTAATGGGATCGCTGTGTGACAGAATTGGGCGTAAACCCGTCTATATTATGGGTGCGCTTCTTCAGGTTGTTATGATTATTCCATTCTTCCTGGCAATTAATCAGGATAATTTCTGGCTAACACAGCTTGTGATGATTCTGGTTCTGAGTTTTGGACATAGTATGTGCTATGCGCCTCAGGCCTCTTATTTCCCGGAGCTTTTCCCTACGCACATTCGCTGTAGCGGTATTGCATTAATTTGGCAGTTAGGATCGCTGATAGGTAGTGGGATCCTGGGGCTGGTGGCTGTGAAGATTCTGCAGGTTACTGGTGGGCATTATTATGGACTGGCAACCTACGTGATTGTACTAGGCGTCATCTCAGTCATTGGTTTGCTAATGATGCCTGAAACCGCGCCGCAGAGACTAAAACGTGAATACCAGCAGTGGCAGAAACACTAATCTTCTTTGGCGGCAGTGTGCCGCCATATTCATCTTTCAGGTGGTATATAGCTTAGATATTGATGTCATACCAATCATAAAAAGCTTAATGCAAATCAAAACATACAACCATACAGGCGTTACTCTGGAACAGTCCTGATTTCATTTATAAGTAGGCCATACCATGCAAAACAAGCTCTTAGCGGCAAAGGCTGCACTTCCTGACTACGATCGTACAAAACTGGTTCCGCGTATTGTTCATCTGGGGTTTGGCGCGTTTCACCGCGCACATCAGGGGGTTTACGCTGACATTTTGGCTGCAGACCACGGCAGTGACTGGGGCTACTGCGAAGTGAATCTGATTGGCGGCGAGCAGCAGATTTTCGATCTGAAACAGCAAGATAATCTGTATACCGTTGCAGAGATGTCTGCTGATGCCTGGACTGCGAGAGTCGTGGGCGTGGTGAAAAATGCATTGCATGCACAGGTTGATGGTCTGGAAAGCGTACTGGCAGCGATGTGTGAACCACAGGTCGCGATCGTTTCCCTGACCATAACGGAGAAAGGATACTGCCATTCTCCGGCGACCGGTGAACTGATGTTAGACAATCCAATGATTGCCGCCGATCTGCAAAACCCAAAACAGCCAAAAACTGCGCCAGGCGTAGTGGTTGAGGCTTTGGCACGCCGCAAAGCGGCAGGTTTAGCCGCCTTTACTGTGATGTCCTGCGACAACATGCCTGAAAACGGTCATGTAATGCGTAATGTTGTCACCGCGTATGCCAGAGCGGTGGATGAAGAACTGGCTGCGTGGATCGAACAACATGTGACGTTCCCGTCGACTATGGTTGACCGAATTGTCCCGGCAGTTACCCCAGAGACTCTGGACAAAATTGAACACATCACTGGCGTACGCGACCCGGCAGGTGTGGCATGTGAGCCTTTCCGTCAGTGGGTTATCGAAGATAACTTTGTTTCCGGTCGCCCTGAATGGGAGAAGGCAGGAGCGGAGCTGGTGGCAGATGTCATTCCGTTTGAAGAGATGAAACTGCGTATGCTCAACGGCAGCCACTCTTTCCTGGCTTATCTTGGTTATCTGGCTGGTTATCAACACATTAATGATTGTATGGACGATGAAAACTATCGTCTTGCTGCTCGTGCGCTGATGTTGCAGGAACAAGCACCCACGCTGAAAGTAAAAGGTGTTGATCTACAGCGTTATGCCGATCTGTTAATTGAGCGTTACAGCAACCCGGCACTGCGTCATCGTACCTGGCAGATCGCTATGGACGGAAGCCAAAAATTGCCGCAGCGTATGCTTGATTCCGTTCGTTGGCACATTGTTAACGGCAGTCACTTTGATTTACTGGCGCTGGGCGTGGCGGGCTGGATGCGCTACGTCGGCGGTGTGGATGAGCAGGGCCAGGCGATTGAAATTAGCGATCCGCTGTTGCCCGTGATCCAGAATGCGGTGCGTAGCAGTAACGAGGGCGAAGAGCGCGTTCAGGCGCTGCTGGCGATTGATGCTATCTTTGGTCGTGAACTGCCGCAGGTTGAATTGTTCAAAAACCAGGTTACACAAGCATATCTTGCTTTACTGGCTGAAGGAGCGAAGGCGACGGTTGCGAAGTATGCAGCAAAACTGAAGTAACGAAGATTATGTTTTATGTCGCCATCTGGCTTTCAACGGGCCAGATGGCGCTGTTTTTTCTGGCATTCACACCAATTAGTTCATGCCTAAACGAATCAGCTCGAGGGGGGCATATTTGCCTTCACACCCTTCGATTTCCACTGTTTTTCCGCGGCGAATCTGCTCAGCGGTCAGGCCATCGGTATCTATCGCTGTAATGCGGCCTGTGAGCCCGGTGTCGCTGATCATGACGCGGCTGCCAGTGGTGATTGCGTTACGGTTACGATCGTATGTTTTCATGGTGTTTTCTCCTTTCCAACTTACCGTCAAAGCCCGTGGGCTTTTAGTCCCACGTAACGGGCGCAATATAAATACGCTTCTCGTTAAGGATTTTTTTTGTTTTCGATCAAAATCACAGCTTTTTTTATGCAGTTATGCAGGAGAGGGGAAAACGCAGGAGAAACTCACCCCGGTGTGAGGCGAGCGTAGTATTAATCTTCGCTGAACCAGTCGCTATTTTCCTGACGAATAAGCTGAACGGACTCACCAATTTCCTGGAGATGGAGCATCATTGCGCGCTCGACCGCATCGCCATCATGCTTCTCAAGGGCGGCAAAGATATCGTGATGCTGGCGTAACAGCATTTCAGGCGGGGAAATATGATCCAGGCTCATATAACGAACGCGGTCAATTGTAGCCTTTATATTCTCAACGGTATCCCAGGCGAGTTGGCACTCGGCGATTAAAGCCAGTTTCTGATGAAACTCATCATCAAGCTGGAAGAAATCATTGATCTGTTTTCGGTCAATTGCTATGCGCTGCTGATGCAAATTTTGTTCAAGCTGATAGCACTGTTGGTCGTTGATCAGCGATGCGGCGCGGCGTACCACGGCACATTCAATCGCCTGGCGGACAAAACAACCATTTTGCACCTGCGACAGCGAAATCTTGTTCACATAGCTGCCACGCTGTGGGCGGATCTGAATCAGACCGTTTTCTGCCAGTTTGATGAATGCTTCTCGTACCGGCTGGCGCGACACATTAAAGCGTACGGAAACCTCTTTCTCAGACAGCGGTGTACCGGGTGCGATCAGACAATGCACGATATCACGGCGAAGAATACGGTAAATCTGTTGATTTACTGGCTGTGTAGGGTTGAGCTGCGTTTCTACGGTCATTCATTCTTACTTTTTAGAGAGTTAACCCGGATATTTTATCACTTCTTTCAGGCTATCTATACCCGGCGCAAGGCCGGGCAGATAAATTAGCTCCGATGAATACTCAGCCCGGCAAAAGACTGTGTGACAGGCATCATTTCAAGGGTGTTGATATTGACATGAGCCGGTAAAGAAGCCACCCACCATACCGCTTCTGTGACATCTTGCGGGGTCAGCGCCGTGGTATTTTCGTAGGCTTTTTCAGCTTTGGCATCATCACCTTTGAAACGGACATTAGAGAATTCCGTACCGCCAACCAGACCCGGTTCGATGTCGGTAACGCGAATGGCAGTGCCGTGTAAATCAGTACGTAAATTCAGGCTAAACTGGCGAACAAATGCTTTGGTCGCACCGTAGACGTTACCGCCAGCGTATGGCCAACTGCCCGCTGTAGAACCGATATTGATAATATGACCGCGGTTGCGTTCAACCATGCCTGGCAGAACGGCACGGGTCATATAAACCAGCCCCTTGTTGTTGGTGTCGATCATATTTTCCCAGTCTTCAACGCTGGCCTTATGGGCAGGCTCAAGGCCCAGCGCCAGACCTGCGTTGTTGACCAGAACATCAATATTGCGCCATTCAGCAGGGAGGGCGTCCAGCATCTCTTCAATTGATGCACGATTACGTACGTCCAGTTGCGCGGTATAGAGGCGGTCACCCAATTCCTCTTTCAGTTCCTGCAGGCGCTCCTGGCGGCGTCCGGTGGCAATAACTTTATGCCCATTCTCAATAAAACGACGCGTAATGCACTCACCAAAACCTGCGGTTGCTCCGGTTACTAAAACGATCATCTCACTGTTCCTCAACGCTTTTTATGTAGTACTAACATAGCACGTCATTTCCGTTCAGAGCTATTCCTGCGTAACGCGATTGCGGTTGATTCCTGGGAAGTCTACTCTGGTAAACAAATCGTTTTCAGGAGTGAAAAATGTCGTTAACGAATCCTTTTTTACGTCACAGCACGTTGCCGTATCAGGCCCCGCAGTTTGATCAGATAGAGGTGCAGCACTATCGCCCGGCGTTCGATGAAGGCGTGCGGCAAAAACGTGCAGAGATCGAGGCGATTGTGCAAAACCCGCTAGCCCCTGATTTTGCCAATACGTTGCTGGCGCTTGAACAAAGCGGCGCTTTGTTGACACGCGTAACCAGCGTTTTCTTCGCGATGACGGCGGCGCACACCAACGATGAACTACAGCACCTTGACGAAGAGTTTTCCGCGGAACTGGCGAGCCTTGCCAATGATATCTATCTCAATGAAGCACTCTTCTCGCGCGTTGACGCTGTCTGGCAACGGAGAGGTTCTCTGAGGCTGGAAAGCGAATCATTACGCTTGCTGGAGGTCATCCACCAGCGTTTTGTACTGGCCGGCGCATGTCTGAATGAGACTGATAAAGCGAACCTTAAAGCGCTCAATACAGAGTCCGCCACGCTGACCAGCCAGTTTAACCAACGGCTGCTGGCAGCGAACAAGTCTGCTGCTCTGGTGGTGGATGATGCACGTTATCTGGAGGGACTCAGCGCTGAGGAAATTGCCGTTGCCGCTGAAGCTGCAAGGGAGAAAGGGCTCGACGCGCGTTGGGTTATCCCGCTATTGAACACGACTCAGCAACCGGCGCTTGCGGCGTTACGCGATCGCCATACACGTGAAAGTCTGTTCACCCGCGCATGGAAGAGAGCAGAAAACAATGACGCTAACGATACTCGGGCTATTATTCAGCGACTGGTCGAGATCCGGATGCAGCAGGCGAAACTACTCGGTTTTGCCAATTACGCTGCATGGAAAATTGCCGACCAGATGGCAAAAACACCGGAAGCTGCACTGACTTTCATGCGGGCGATTGTTCCTGCCGCGCGAGCTCGGGCATTAGATGAACAGGCCGAAATCCAGAATGTTATCAATCACGAACAGGGGCAATTTAACGTCGAGGCTTGGGACTGGGCATTTTATGCTGAGCAGGTTCGTCGTGAGAAATATGCTCTGGATGAGGCGCAGCTCAAACCTTACTTTGCCCTTGATACGGTGCTGAACGAAGGCGTTTTCTGGACGGCCAATCAACTCTTTGGCATAAAATTTATAGAACGGTTCGACATTCCTGTTTATCACCCGGATGTTAGGGTATGGGAAATATTTGATCACGATGGCGTAGGTCTGGCGTTATTTTACGGCGATTTCTTTGCCCGGGAATCGAAAAGCGGTGGTGCCTGGATGGGCAATTTTGTTGAGCAATCGCAACTCAATGAAACCCGGCCGGTTATTTACAACGTGTGTA
This sequence comes from Citrobacter sp. KTE30, assembly GCF_000398825.1. Taxonomy (NCBI): domain Bacteria; kingdom Pseudomonadati; phylum Pseudomonadota; class Gammaproteobacteria; order Enterobacterales; family Enterobacteriaceae; genus Citrobacter; species Citrobacter sp. KTE30. The sequence continues at coordinate 2,103,039 of NZ_KB976055.1, forward strand.
ATTATCAAAAACCGGCAAAAGGTCAGCCTGCATTGTTATTGTGGGATGATGTTATTACGTTATTTCATGAGTTTGGGCACACGTTGCACGGTCTGTTCGCCACTCAGCGTTACGCCACGCTTTCAGGGACCAACACTCCGCGTGATTTTGTTGAATTTCCTTCGCAGATTAACGAACACTGGGCGAGTCATCCGCAGGTCTTTGCTCGTTTTGCTCGTCATGTTGTTACCGGGGAGCAAATGCCGCAGGCGTTGCGAGATAAAATGCAGCAGGCCAGCCTGTTTAACAAAGGTTACGACATGACCGAACTGCTCAGTGCTGCATTGCTGGATATGCGCTGGCACGGTCTGGAAAATAGCGCGTTATCTCTTTCGGTCGATCAATTTGAACAACAGGCGCTGGCAGCAGAAGGTTTGGATCTCAAGGCCGTGCCACCACGTTATCGCAGCAGTTATTTTGCCCATATCTTCGGCGGCGGTTATGCCGCGGGTTATTACGCCTATCTGTGGACGCAAATGCTGGCCGATGACGGCTATCAGTGGTTTGTAGAGCAGGGCGGATTAACCCGTGAAAACGGGCAGAAATTCCGCGAAGCGATTTTGTCCCGCGGAAATAGCACTGATTTAGCTGAACTCTATCGCCAGTGGAGTGGACGAGAACCACGAATGGAGTCGATGCTGGAACATCGTGGTTTGAGCGCGTAAGGTTTGTTCAGAGGGGGAAAGTCCTCAATTCAGCTTAGTTAAACATAATGATGCCGATAAATTCATCATTGTGATGAAAAGGGAATTATGCAGTAGGCCGGATAGCGAAGCGCCATCCGGCCTACTGCTTACTGTCGCTTCGCGCATCAACAACCGGATGTGATGCCCGTTTATTTGAATTATCTAAGAAAAGAACCCTGCAATTTAACGTCCTTACCGGAAAAAGTTACTTTTACTCTGTGCGACAATCATTGTTCCAAAACGTTGAACTTCATAGAGGTCTTAAACATGCCTGAACGTACAGAACTTGTTGATAAAATCGTCCTTAACAGTCTGCAAACCTACTTTGAGAATTGGCCACTGGCGACAGCAGAGGATATTGTAATTTTTATCCTGACCGTAACAACTCTGACGGTAGCATCACTGACACTGGACATTCATAGCTATAAAAAGCTTAAGGCATACACATCAGCTTTCTTATCGGTTTTTATCTATCCGCGAAAATAAAAGGCTCAATGAACCGCGACCAATTTGAGCCAGGTATGAACTGAGTCGGCGATACTCGCTATGCCGCGACCAGTGGCATAGCGCAATGCTATTGTTAATCGCGGCTTATTAATTACTATTAAAAAATTTACATAAATTTTCTTTTTTATCGTTAAGATAATTCCATCAGAAACGCTCGAACAGGGAGAGAGAACGTGATGATGAGAAATACGAAGGAAATAGATGCAATCATAAATGAGTTGAACAACTCAATTGATGCCCACTACAAATGGCTGGTAAAAATGTTCCGCTGCGCAGTGTCCTCAGATGTTACTCATCCCGATATTACGGGTGACAACGCTCATTCTGTTTGTCGATTTGGGAAATGGATAAATGATCAATCGCTGAACAATGAGGATGGTAGTAGTTATGTGAGCAAGATTTATTCTGCTCATGAAAAAATGCATGTAATAGGAAAGGAGTTGCTATTGGCAATAGTGGAGAATCGTAGCCATCCATGGCATTTCGACAGCTTCCAGGACGCGCTATTGGCATTTACGTCTGCTGTAATGGACTACAAGATATATTTATTGAATATCCGCAGTAATATCGATGTATTAACGGGTTTACCCGGGAGAAGAATGCTTGATGAGTCATTTGACCAACAACTACTCGATGCCGAACCGCTTAATCTCTATATATTGTTGTTAGATATCGATCGTTTTAAATACGTTAACGATACCTACGGCCATTTGGTTGGTGACGTTGTATTGCGGGCTCTGGCATCAAATTTATTGTCATGGACGCGATATGATGAGGTGGCGTACCGCTACGGTGGAGAAGAGTTCATTATCATCATCAGAACAAAAACGGACGAGCAGGCATGCCAGGCGGGTTTGAGACTTTGTCGTTTGATTGGTCAGAAAAAAATTCCCTACTCTGATGGAGAGATCGCTATCACGGTAACGGCTGGCATAACCCGGGTTCAACCGGGTGAAACGCTGGATACCGCGCTTGGTCGGGCTGACAGGGCGATGTATCAGGGGAAACAGACCGGCAGAAATCGCTGTATGTTTATGGATGAAAATGAGCAGATCGCGTTGGTGGACACCAATGACGGGACCTCGTATCCCCTCAGTGCGTGAGTTTTCGAAAACGCTTTGAGGTAGTTGCGTTTCGTTTAACTTTCATTGGGGTTGTTGATGATAGGTTAGCTGACTATCCGTTATCTTCGCAGGGAATTGCCAGATAGCGTATAAAAGCAAAACACAAATCTATCCATGCAAGCATTTACCGCTGGTTTATCCGGCGGTTTTTTTTATCTGTAAATCAGGAAAAAGGTACCACGAGCGCGATTTGGGCAAAAAAATGGCCCCTTGTGCAGCTACGCAACAAGGGGCCGGGTCGGTGCAGGACTATCTCCGTTCATCAATCATCCCATCTGTGGCTAAAATACGCGGCCAGGAAACCGGAAAATAAAATAATTCCCAGAACAGCCATAAAAATATTCATATTACCCAGCATAGTAAATGCTCCTTTATCTGTGAGTTTCCTCTCTTACCTTAAGTTCACCTCGCTTATGACTATAGTAGCAATTCAATCTTAAACAAAGGCTGAACTGTGTGATTATTTCGGCTGAAAAGTAAATTTTTGACATGAGCACGTCGAATAAAATAAATAATAGTGACGAGACACATTTATCTGCGCACAAATAATCCTGTTTTTAAACCCTGAGACGCTGCTATGACAGTGTGCTGCTGACACAGATTGTTGCACGTTTATAATGCAGAGTTGTCTCATGGTGGTTCAATTTTTCCTTTGATTAACCCGTTTGGTGGGAAAATGTAATACTGATTTTTGTGCTCGAGATGCTAATTTATTGATTTTATATGATGTTTTAATATCTGGCATCGTTTTTGCCTTATCACTTCTGAACACCTTTAATTTGCACCGTTTTGTCTGCCCGGCTGCACCGGAGCTTTCAGCAAGTTTAATTTCAGGAGTGAAACTATGCAGCGTCGTACATTTTTAAAAGCTTTTGCACTTTCTGCCTCTGTTGTAGCAATGGGCGTGAGTTTTAGCGTTCAGGCAGCCGACACCATCAAAGTTGGCATCATGCATTCTTTATCCGGCACGATGGCCATATCCGAAACGCCGCTAAAAGATGTGGCGTTGATGACCATCGATGAAATTAATGCTCAGGGCGGTGTGTTGGGTAAAAAGCTGGAACCGGTGGTGGTTGACCCAGCCTCGAACTGGCCCTTATTTGCTGAAAAAGCAAGGCAGTTGCTGAGTCAGGATAAGGTAGCGGCAGTTTTTGGCTGCTGGACATCGGTTTCGCGTAAATCGGTTCTACCAGTATTTGAAGAATTGAACGGTCTGCTGTTTTACCCAGTGCAATATGAAGGTGAGGAGATGTCGCCTAACGTCTTCTATACCGGCGCAGCCCCCAACCAGCAGGCGATCCCTGCGGTTGAGTATCTGATGAGTGAGGACGGCGGCAGCGCGAAACGCTTCTTCCTGCTGGGCACGGATTATGTTTATCCACGCACGACCAACAAAATTCTACGCGCCTTTTTGCACTCAAAAGGAGTTGCCGATAAAGACATCGAAGAGGTGTACACCCCATTCGGACACAGCGATTACCAGACCATTGTCGCCAGTATTAAAAAATTCGCCGCAGGGGGGAAAACGGCGGTGGTATCAACCATCAACGGCGATTCTAACGTTCCATTCTATAAAGAGTTGGCCAACCAGGGCCTGAAAGCCACCGATGTTCCTGTGGTGGCATTCTCCGTGGGTGAGGAGGAGTTACGCGGTATTGATACCAAACCGCTGGTGGGCAACCTTGCAGCCTGGAACTACTTTGAGTCCGTCGATAACGCTGCCAACAAGAAGTTTGTCGCGGATTACCGGGCGTATGCCAAAGCGCACAAATTACCAAATGCTGAATCGGTGGTGACAAACGACCCCATGGAAGCTACGTATGTTGGCCTCCATATGTGGGCGCAGGCGGTAGAAAAAGCCGGAACGACCGATGTGGATAAAGTTCGCGCTGCAATGGCGGGGCAATCCTTCGCTGCGCCATCAGGCTTTACCCTGACCATGGATGCGACCAACCATCACCTGCATAAACCCGTCATGATTGGCGAGATTGAGGGCAATGGCCAGTTTAACGTGGTATGGCAAACCGATGAGCCGGTCCGCGCCCAGCCATGGAGTCCGTACATCGCTGGTAATGATAAAAAATCTGAACAGCCTGTGAAAACCGCCAGCAACTGATCGTGTGCCCTCCTGCGGGAGGGTACCGCTTTGGAGAACGCTCATGAAAGCTATGCGCTTTATTCGTGGTGTGTTGTTGCTGACGTGGTTTTTGCCGTGGATAGCACAGGCATCAGATGCCGATACCTTTACAGCCGCAAATCGAACTCAGCAGGCCGCCTTGCTTGAACAATGGGCGGTGAATCCCGATGTTCAGCGCATCCCGCTGCTCAGCGCGTTGCGAAATGAGAATCTGCTGACTGATAACGCGAAAAATACCTTCATCATGAACGGCTCGCACGCACAACCGTTAGGAACAGCGACAACCCCAAACGGCGAGCTAAAAAAAATTCGCCTGACTAACCGCCTGCGTAATCTGGTGGCAGGAGCGTTGGCTGTCCATCTGCTTTTAAGTGACAGTGTCATATTAAGGTTAGAGGCAGCTCGTACATTACAGCGTGAGGCACAGCCGGATATGCTGCCGTTTTTACAGCAACGACTGGCTCAGGAGTCAAATGGTGATGTGAAATCCGCGCTGGCTATTGCACTGGCAAATCTGCAGCTGAACAGTTCCTCGCCGGAGGTCAGACGTCAGGCAATCGAACTATTAGGGGCGTCAAATGATCCTGAAACTCAGGCGCGCCTGCAACCATTCACCCAGGCTGAACATGAACCCGATACCCGCGTGCGTGCTGCCGCTGGCGAAAGCCTGAATTCCATCGCGCATCGCATGAAGATTGGCGATCTTCTTGGACAGGCCTTTATGGGGCTGTCACTGGGCTCAATTTTGCTGCTGGCGGCATTGGGTCTGGCTATAACCTATGGATTACTCGGCGTCATTAATATGGCGCATGGCGAGATGTTAATGCTCGGGGCTTACTGTACCTGGATGGTACAACAGCTGATGAGCCAGTTTTTCCCGCAATGGCTAGCCTGGTATCCGGTTATTGCGCTGCCGGTTGCCTTTTTACTTACCGCGGCGGTGGGAATGCTGCTTGAGCGCGGGGTGATCCGCCATTTATACGGGCGTCCTCTCGAAACGCTGCTGGCGACCTGGGGGATCAGCCTGATGCTCATCCAGTTGGTGCGTATGTCCTTCGGCGCGCAAAACCTGGAAGTCGCCAATCCGGCATGGCTTTCAGGGGGGATTCAGGTTTATGCCAATCTGATTTTACCGTGGAACCGAATTGTGGTGCTTGGCTTTGCCATGCTGGTGCTGTTCTTCACATGGCTGCTGTTGAATAAAACGCGTCTCGGGCTGCGTGTGCGTGCCGTGACGCAAAATCGCAATATGGCGGCCTGCTGCGGCGTACCTACCGGACGCGTCGATATGCTGGCCTTTGGCCTTGGTTCAGGCATTGCCGGACTGGGAGGCGTGGCGCTCTCGCAATTAGGTAACGTAGGACCGGAGTTGGGGCAAAGCTACATTATCGATTCTTTTTTGGTGGTGGTACTGGGCGGCGTGGGACAACTCGCCGGGAGCGTGGCCGCGGCGTTTGGACTGGGGATCTTCAATAAAATTCTGGAGCCTCAGGTGGGGGCGATTCTAGGCAAAATCATGATTCTGGTGCTGATTATTCTGTTTATTCAGAAACGTCCGCAGGGGTTGTTCGCGCTAAAAGGGAGGGTTATTGACTGATGACGATGCCAATGACATTAACGCTGGCGCGTAAAGCGCCACGCGCGACGCGCATCCTGGGGCTGGGGTTATTGCTGGCGTTGATTACTCTGCCGTTTCTTGCGCTGTTACCTGCGGACCATCCGCTGGCTATATCGGTGTGGACGCTAACGCTGGCCGGGAAAATTCTCTGTTATGCCATTGTCGCGGTCGCGCTGGATCTGGTGTGGGGCTATGCCGGCATGCTCTCGCTGGGACACGGTATTTTCTTTGCGCTGGGAGGGTATGCGATGGGAATGTACCTGATGCGCCAGGCCTCTGGCGAAGGATTACCGGCCTTCATGTCATTCCTGTCGTGGAGCGAGTTGCCGTGGTTTTGGTGGGGGACGCAACATTTTATCTGGGCGCTCCTGCTGGTCGTTCTGGTTCCTGGCCTGCTGGCGCTGGTATTCGGTTGGTTTGCCTTTCGGTCAAAAATCAAAGGGGTCTATTTCTCTATCATGACCCAGGCCCTAACGTTCGCAGGAATGCTGCTGTTTTTTCGCAACGAAACGGGTTTTGGGGGAAATAACGGTTTTACCGGCTTTACCACCATTCTGGGATTCCCGGTAACCGCCACCTCAACCCGTATCGCGCTGTTTCTGGCGACGGTCATGCTGCTGGTGCTGGCATTATGGCTGGGACTGGCGCTGGCCCGCAGTAAGTTCGGTCGTATTTTGACTGCCGTGCGGGATGCAGAGAACCGTCTGATGTTCTGTGGTTACGATCCGAAAGGTTTCAAGTTACTGGTGTGGACGCTTTCCGCTGTACTGTGCGGCCTGGCAGGGGCGCTGTATGTTCCGCAGGTGGGGATCATTAACCCCAGCGAAATGTCGCCGACCAACTCGATTGAAGCGGCGATTTGGGTTGCCCTCGGCGGACGTGGAACCCTGATCGGCCCGGTATTCGGCGCCGTGTTGGTGAACGGTGCGAAAAGCCTGTTTACGGTGATTATGCCGGAATACTGGCAGCTGTTTCTTGGCCTGATCTTTATTGGCGTTACGCTGTTTTTACCCCGAGGTGTAATTGGTCTGTTTCGCAAGGGAGACAAATAATGCAGCCAGATGAAGGGCTATTTACTCGCCAGATGCCGGGGGATCGGTTTCGCAACCAGACTGATCCGGTGCTACAGCTGGAAAAAATTAACGTTAACTTCGATGGCTTTCAGGCGCTAACCGATCTCACGCTCAATATTGGGGTTGGGGAACTGCGTTGCATCATCGGACCCAACGGCGCCGGAAAAACGACGTTAATGGATGTCATTACCGGCAAAACCAGGCCGCAAAGTGGTCGTGCGATATACGATCAGTCGACCGACTTAACGACGCTGGATCCCATTGCCATTGCACGTCAGGGGATTGGACGGAAATTTCAAAAGCCCACGGTATTTGAAGCATTAACGGTGGAAGATAACCTGGAGCTGGCGCTGAAAAATGATAAATCTGTCTGGGGTTCTCTACGGGCACGACTCTCAGGCGAACAGCGGGATCGTATTGATGAAGTACTGGCGCTGTTGCGGCTGGGTAATGAGCGGGCCCGCAGCGCCGGTCTGCTTTCGCATGGGCAAAAACAGTTTCTCGAAATTGGCATGCTGCTGGTACAGGAGCCACATTTACTGCTACTGGATGAACCCGCGGCGGGGATGACGGATGCGGAAACGGAATACACGGCGGAGCTGTTTCGCCAGCTTGCCGGTAAGCACTCTCTGATGGTTGTTGAGCACGATATGGGATTTGTCGAAACCATTGCCGATCGCGTTACAGTATTACATCAAGGACGTGTCCTGGCTCAGGGGAGCCTTCGTGAAGTGCAGGCCAACGAGCAGGTTATTGAAGTTTATCTCGGGCGTTAAGGAGTGCAGATGCTGCAGGTGAAAGAACTGAATCAATATTATGGCGGCAGTCATATTCTGCGCGGGGTGAACTTTGAAGCGCGTATCGGTGAGGTGACATGTCTGCTGGGGCGTAACGGCGTGGGGAAAACAACGCTACTTAAGTGTCTGATGGGGCTTATTCCGGCCCGCAGCGGAAGCGTGCTCTGGCAGGAGAAAAATGTCACTCACTGGAAGCCGCATCAGCGGGTCAGGGCCGGTGTGGCGTATGTCCCGCAGGGGCGTGATATTTTTCCTCGTTTGACGGTAGAAGAGAATTTGCTGCTCGGCCTTTCCCGTTTTTCAGCACCGGAGGCCCGACATGTGCCGGATGATATTTACGCGCTCTTTCCGGTTTTACAGGAAATGAAGCATCGGCGGGGCGGAGATTTGTCCGGCGGGCAGCAGCAGCAACTGGCGATTGGGCGAGCACTGGCAAGTCGCCCACAATTGCTGATCCTTGATGAGCCTACCGAGGGGATCCAGCCGTCGGTGATTAAAGAGATTGGTCAGGTGATTTCCCAACTGGCGCATCGCGGCGATATGGCCATTTTGCTGGTGGAGCAGTTCTATGATTTTGCCGAGCAGCTCGCCGACAAATACCTGTTGATGTCGCGGGGCAGCATTATTCAAAGCGGCGACGGTAAAAATATGGAGGCCGAGGGCGTTCGGGGACTGGTTGCTATCTGAGGTATGCGACAGAGCGACTGTGGCTCTGTCGCGAACATAATAACTAGCAGACCGCCGTCTGGCCCCAGGGTTTGGCGCGCATGCCTTTTATCATTAGCGCCCAGGCAAGAACGATCGCCACTATCAGCGCCACAAACAGCGACCATGGTGGCAATGTGGTTAAAATGACGCCGCTGACTAATGGGTTAACCGCTGCGCCAAGCCAGCCTAACGACTGGGCGGAAAAATAGCTGGCTTTCATACCTGCTGGCGCGATGTTGTCGATAAGCATGTATTCACCCGGCGCGTAGATGACTTCGCCGATAGTGAAAAAGGCAGCAGAAATTCCCCATAACAACAGACTGTTGCCGGAGAAAGCGAAACCAACCAGGCCAACGACAAAGAAGACTGTACCCAATGTCATTAACGGGCGGATATTCGTGGCGGTGAGCCTGCGACCAAGTGCGTACTGCAGTGATACTACGATGGCGGCGTTGACGGGCAGGACGACTGCCACCACTTTCTCGGCAAAATCGCCATCGGCGACCACCATAACGTATTGCGAAATACAGGATGCAAAGGCGCCGCCAACGAATGATGCCAAAAATGCTGACAGCGTAAACCAGAATAATGCTCTGTCGCGCAGCAGTACTGAAGGGGACCAAACAGCGGCATTTACACCTTCTGCGGTTGCCGGTGAACGTTTTACCCACGTCTGGATAAACACCAGAGGTAGCGCAGAACAGGCGGCAGCCAGCCAGAACGGCAGGTTAATGCTTTGCATAACCAGCAGCGTGCCCAGCGGCGGACCAACGGTCCAGCCGATGTTCAGCACGGTATAGTTAAGTGAGAAAATTTTCGTTTTGTTGGTCGCAGACAAGTTATCGGCAAACCAGGCTTTCAGCACCGTGGCGAAGACGGAGTAGGCGCAGTTGATCAGGGCAAAGAGCAAAACCACTATCACGACGTTATGCACCAGCGGAATAGCAATAAAGCCGGAGGCAAAGCCGCAGATAGCCAGCAACATATAGCGTTTTTTATCGAACTTGTCGGCCAGAATACCAAAGCCAAGGCTGAAGACGACGCCTATGGTCAGTGCAACCGTCATCGCATAACCGATCAGGTCGACGCTCAGTTGATACTGTCGACTGAGGTAAATCGTCATAAATGGCAGCGTGGCGCCACGACCAATGGTTAATAACAAAGATGACGCAAGTAACGCGAGAGTGGACCTTCTCAGAGAGATATTCATTTTCCTGCCCGACAATGCATGTTGTTATGTTTTTTTTAGATATCAGAAACAAATAGCATGCTAAAAGTGTGATGTACACCCAATAAGTTGTCCGAAAATGCCCTGTGTGGCCTACCTGAATTAATGATCTGTTACGGTACAACGATTTCCGTTACTTTAACTTGTTTACAAAAATTTAATATTTGCAGGGGCGGTGGTATGTCGCGTAAAGACGGGTTATTGGCGTTACTGGTCGTTGTGGTTTGGGGACTGAACTTTGTTGTCATTAAAGTGGGTTTGCACAATATGCCGCCGTTGATGTTGGCAGGGTTACGCTTTTTGTTGGTGGCGTTCCCGGCGATTTTTTTTGTTGCCCGCCCGAAAATTCCGCTTTCGCTTTTACTCGGCTACGGCCTGACAATTAGTTTTGGACAGTTCGCGTTTCTCTTCAGCGCCATCAAATTCGGTATGCCTGCCGGGTTAGCTTCTCTGGTATTACAGGCTCAGGCGTTTTTCACCATCATTCTGGGGGCATTCGCCTTTGGCGAACGTCTGCAGGGTAAACAGCTGGTAGGAATTGCGCTGGCGGTATTTGGTGTGCTGGTACTGATTGAAGCCAGTCTGAACGGTCAGCATGTTGGCATGCTCGGTTTTATGCTGACGCTGGCGGCGGCGCTAAGCTGGGCCTGCGGCAATATCTTTAACAAAAAAATCATGCAGCATACATCGCGTCCGGCCGTTATGTCGTTGGTGGTATGGAGCGCGTTAATCCCCATTGTTCCGTTCTTCCTGGCCTCATTACTTCTCGATGGTCCAGCGCAAATTACCCAAAGTCTGGTGGCGATAGATTTGACGACTATTCTGTCACTGGTGTATCTGGCGTTTGTGGCGACCATTGTGGGTTATGGCATCTGGGGTTCGTTACTCGGACGCTATGAGACCTGGCGGGTAGCGCCGCTATCGCTGTTGGTGCCGGTTGTCGGTCTGGCGAGTGCGGCCGTACTGCTGGACGAAACACTTAGCGGATTACAGCTACTTGGTGCGCTACTGATCATGGCTGGGCTGTATATCAATGTGTTTGGTTTTCGGTTGCGTAAAGTTGCGTCGGTGAAGGGCTAAAAAAAGCCCCGCAGTAGCGGGGCAATATAATTACAGGTTGCGCAGATTGTAATAAGGCACACCTAATTCGTCGGACTTGTCGCTGCCTGCACCCATATGATTAAAATCGAACGGGGACTGATCGTGCGCAGGGGGCATAATCATCGCGTCGCGACTGTTCTGTGTGGCAGGTTGCGCGGTCTGTTCCGCCATGCTCTGACCCGAAACAACAAACAGCAGGGCCAGCATTGCATAAGACAGAAGTTTCATGATTTCCTCGGTTACGTCGTTAACTGGCGATTAGCAATTACATTGATTGAGTGGAAGCAAATAGCGCGATTCGCCATGCATATTCGTCATACGGTATTTGTGCGGCGGAACATCAAAATAGTTTTTGAATGTCCGGGTCAGCGTCTGCTGAGACTCAAAACCGTAACGCTCTGCCAGATAAAGAATGGGCTCGTTACTCTCTTTTAATTTTTGCGCTATTTCAGTCATTTTACGGCTGCGAATGTATTGACCCAGTGAATGACCGGTTTCTTTTTTAAACATCCGTTGCAGGTGCCATTTGGAGTAACCTGAACGCTCAGACACTTTTTCCAGTGAGAGCGGCGATTCAAGGTTATTTTCGATCCAGTCCAAAATGCTATGAATAGTGATTGTGTCAGTATTGCGTCTGGACATCGTCATACCTCTTTCTGTTTACGGCAGGATTCTCTTAAGCAAGTGCTCAAGTGTGGCTACTTCATCCGCCGTTAAGTTTTTTGTTAGTTCCTGGTGCAGGTCTTGCCCTACTAATTGATGACACTGCTCGCAAATTGCTGCGCCATGATCGGTGAGTTTTACCAGCACGCCACGCTTATCATGTGGATTCGGAAGCCTTTCTATCCAGCCTTTACAGGCCAGTCTGTCCAGCATCCGCGTCAGGGCGCCAAGGTCGACAGACAGCACTTTTTTCAATTCGACAGGGGTGATGCACACCGCGCAACGGATGGAGCAGAGCACCTTGAACTGCGATGCCGTGATATCCAGCGGTGACAGATAGTCGTTTAGCAAACGATCTTTTTTCTGATTAACCATATAGATCAAACGACCCAGTGGGATGATTTCGTTAAACAGATCACTGGTGTTTTTCACAATGGTTGCCCTGGCAAGTAGTTAGTCACGGCTGATATTATTGCTTAGGCAAATATAAGTCAAACGAATGGATCCGCAAATGCCACGTTTTGCTAAATCATCAGACTAAATACCTGGCGAGTGGAATTTTAACGGTTTGATAATTATGGTTTATACGTGCGGATGAAAAATGAATCCTTACATCACGAAAATGGCTTATCTCGCGGATTTCACCGTATACTTGCCGCTGACGATTAACGCACAGGAAAGATGACATTATGATGGACTTGTTTAAAGCAATAGGACTGGGGCTGGTAGTCCTGTTACCGTTGGCAAACCCGTTAACCACAGTGGCGTTGTTCCTTGGCCTCGCCGGCAATATGAACAGCGCAGAGCGTAACCGTCAGTCACTCATGGCATCTGTCTATGTATTTGCCATTATGATGGTGGCCTACTACGCCGGGCAGGTGGTAATGAATACGTTCGGGATTTCGATTCCCGGGTTACGTATTGCGGGTGGGTTAATCGTTGCGTTTATCGGCTTTCGGATGCTGTTTCCACAGCAGAAGGCGCATGATTCTCCGGAAGCGAGAAGCAAGTCTGAAGAGCTGGAAGACGAACCGACGGCCAATATCGCCTTTGTACCGCTGGCCATGCCAAGCACTGCCGGTCCGGGGACGATTGCGATGATCATCAGTTCCGCGTCAACCGTGCGTCATGGCTCCGAATTTCCGGACTGGGTGATCATGATCGCGCCGCCGATTATTTTTGCGGTTGTCGGGATTATCCTGTGGGGCTGTTTGCGCAGTTCCGGGGGGATCATGCGGCTGGTCGGTAAAGGTGGTATCGAAGCGATTTCTCGTTTGATGGGCTTCCTGCTGGTGTGTATGGGCGTGCAGTTTATTATTAACGGCGTGCTGGAAATTATCAAAACCTACGCTTAAAACACTATGCCCGGTAATATTTACCGGGCATATTTTTTATGAATGCTGAGGCTGTTCTTCCAGTGATACCGGCCATTTACGAAAGATAATCACCGACCATATCAACGCGGCAACGGCAGGCACTGCGCCGACGTAACCAATCGTAGACATCGACCAGTGCAAACTCACCTGATTGCCTACCAGCGCGCCAGCGCCAATACCGATATTAAAGATTCCTGAGAATAGCGCCATTGCGACGTCAGTCGCATCCGGAGCAAGCGCCAGAACTTTCACCTGCATACCCAGGCCTATCAGCATGATAGCGACGCCCCAGAAAATACTCAGGATGGCAAGGTGCATTTCGCTGTCAGCGGCGGGAAGTAACAGTACCAGGCATATCGTCAAGAGGGCAATGGCACTGCTAATCAGTACGGACGCATGCAGATTACCCAGCTTACCGAAAATGACGCTACCGACAATTCCCGCACCACCCAGAACCAGCAACAGGACAGTAGCAAAGTTTGCGCTCAGGCCCGCAACGGTCTGCACAAACGGTTCGATATAGCTATAGGCCGTATAGTGCGCGGTGACCACAATCACCGTCAGTAGATACAGACTCATCAATGCCGGGCGATGGAATAACACGGGCAGGCTTTTTAAAGAGCCGGAGTGCTCACTGGGTAGTTTGGGAAGGAGCTTAATCAGGCAAAGCAGGGTAACTAACGCCCCCATACCGATGGCGAAGAAGGTTGTGCGCCAGCCAAAATACTGACCGACGATACGCCCGATGGGCAGCCCCAATACCATCGCCAGCGCAGTGCCAGTGGCAATCAGGCTGAGAGCCTGTGCACGTTTCCCGGCAGGAGCCAGGCGAATTGCCAGCGATGCGGTGATCGACCAGAAAATAGCGTGCGCAAAGGCAATACCAATACGGCTAATTACCAACACGGTAAAATTCCATGCCAGGAAAGAGAGCACATGGCTGGCGATAAACACAACAAACAGACAGATCAGAAGTTTTCGGCGCTCCACCTGACTGGTAAGTAACATGAAGGGGAGCGACATCAAGGCAACAACCCAGGCGTAGATCGTCAGCATGATCCCGACCTGAGCGGTCTGCATATTGAAGCTTTGTGCGATGTCGGAAAGCAAACCGACAGGGACAAACTCTGTGGTATTGAAAATAAAACCGGCAATGGCAAGCGTAACTACCCGTAGCCACGCGACCTTGCGGGAAACAGTGTCTGTTGTCATATCAAATAAGAGGATCAGCTGCGAAAAGGTAAGGCCACGATCTTAAAACGTTTGCTGGCGAAAATACAATCATTTTGTGATGCGGATCTCATTTCATTGGCAGGGCGCTACAATTTGCTGTCGAACATTCCTCATATTTTTAAGTATTTCAATAATAATGAAATTCCGGGCGTATGACTTCACCCGGATATACAGTTATTCATGTTCTTTGAGGATAGCCAGCTACTCCGGGCTCTGTGATAACTGAGGGTTCAACACCTCTATAAACGCTTCCAGCTGCCGCGTCATTGCGCCTCTGCGCCAGACCAGCCATGTATTCAGCCAGCGCCAGTTCTCGCTTAGCGGCCAGGCGTTGACCTGATGATGCCCTGGCATGCTCTCCAGCATCGAACGCGGGATCAGTGCGATACCCGCTCCGGCAATGACGCAGGCCAGCATACCGTGATATGACTCCATTTCGTGAATGGTGCCGGGCATGGCGCGATCGGCATGAAACCAGCTTTCAAAATGGCGGCGATAGGAACAGTTGGCGCGAAAGGCGTAAATACTGCAACCGTTGACGTCGCTGGCCCGCTTAATGGGGGGATGACCGTTAGGAGTGACAATCATCATCTCTTCACGGTAGACCGGCATTCCTTCAAGGCCTGGATGGGTAATAGGGCCATCGACAAAGGCAGCGTTCAATGTACCGTCGAGCACGCCGTCCAGCATTGTGCCAGAAGGACCTGTCGCTAACGCGAACTGAATTTTGGGGTAACGCTGGTTATATTCAGCCAGCGTGGCGGGGATGCGTACTGCAGCCGTACTTTCAAGCGAGCCGAGAGAGAAGAGTCCTTGCGGCTCATCCCCGGCGACGACCATCCTGGCTTCCTCAACCAGCGCGAGGATCCGCTGGCTGTAGCGCAAAAAGTTGTGCCCGGATGGGGAAAGCCGCAGACGCTGGTTTTCACGAATAAACAGATCAACACCCAGGTCGGCTTCAAGCTGACGTATACGGGTGGTGAGATTAGATGGCACGCGATGAACCTTCGCAGCGGCCTGCGTAATACTGCCAGTTTCCGCGACGGCATTAAACATTTCCAACTGCGTCAGATCCATAATTTTCTCTATTCGTGAATGGTATGGTTAATATTATTCATTTTTCAGAAAGAGTAAATATGCTCATGATATAACCATACCCTGCGATAAAGAGAGGCACTTAATGACTATCACAGCAGCAACACATGCGATTTCCATTGACCCTACCAGCGGTGAAAGACTGACGGCGACGCCGTGGGCCAGCGTGGAAGAGATTGATCATGCGCTGAACCTTGCAGCGAATGGCTATAGCGAATGGAAACACACTTCGGTTGAGCACCGTGCGCAAATGCTGCGCCATATTGGGCAAGCTCTGCGCCATCGTGCGGAAGAGATGGCGCAGTGTATCTCACGTGAAATGGGTAAACCCATTAAGCAGGCGCGTGCTGAAGTCGCCAAGTCAGCTGCGTTGTGTGACTGGTACGCCGAGCATGGACCGGCGATGCTCAGTCCGGAACCCACGCTGGTGGAGAACAACCAGGCGGTGATTGAGTATCGTCCGGTAGGGACTATTCTGGCGATCATGCCGTGGAACTTCCCACTCTGGCAGGTAATGCGTGGCGCCATTCCGATTTTGCTGGCTGGTAATGGCTATTTGTTAAAGCATGCGCCTAACGTAACCGGCTGTGCTGCTATTATCGCGCAGGTTTTTGCTGATGCAGGCGTGCCCGCCGGTGTTTACGGTTGGGTAAATGCTGATAACGCCGGAGTCAGTCAGATGATCTACGATCCGCGTATCGCGGCGGTAACGGTAACGGGTAGTGTACGCGCCGGTGCGGCGATTGGTGCTCAGGCGGGTGCGGCGCTGAAAAAATGCGTACTTGAGCTGGGGGGCTCCGATCCGTTTATTGTCCTTAATGATGCAGACCTCGATCTGGCCGTTAAGGCGGCGGTCGCCGGGCGTTATCAGAACACCGGGCAGGTTTGTGCGGCAGCCAAACGCTTTATTATCGAAGAAGGGATAGCGGCAGAATTTACTTCACGCTTTGTGGCCGCAGCGAGCGCGCTCAAAATGGGCGATCCGCTGAACGAAGAAAACGATCTGGGGCCGATGGCGCGATTTGATCTGCGTGATGAGCTGCACCAGCAGGTTGAAGCCACCCTTGCCGAAGGGGCGCGGTTACTTCTCGGCGGGGAAAAAATTGCGGGACATGGTAATTACTATGCCGTGACGGTACTGTGCGATGTTACTCCAGAGATGACGGCGTTCCGCCAGGAGCTGTTTGGTCCGGTTGCGGCAATTACCGTGGCGAAGAATGCGGAACATGCCTTAGCGCTGGCGAATGACAGTGATTTCGGCTTATCTGCCACGGTATTTACTGCGGATGAAGTGCTGGCGCAGAAGATGGCGTCGCGCCTGGAGTGTGGTGGCGTATTCATCAATGGTTACAGTGCCAGCGATGCCCGCGTTGCCTTTGGCGGTGTGAAGAAAAGTGGTTTTGGCCGAGAGCTTTCGCACTTTGGTCTGCATGAGTTTTGTAACGTGCAGACTGTCTGGAAAAACCGCCTTTGATGGTGTAGGTGTCTCCGCTGGAGGCACCTGTCTTATTTCTGCAATTTTTCTGTCATTTACTCTCCGTAAACTCGCGTCTAACGCTTTGATACAGAAGAGTAATATGAACATAACGCAAATTTTCCGTCGTCTTATTCCCCATCAGTTTGGTCTGTTAACCGGCATTTTTTGCATTATTGCGCTGTTCTCTGTTTTGCAGGTCGCGTCCTCCTTAATGCTTTCGGCCTCAGTAAGCGGCGCACAGCATAATGAAGGACGTAATCAACTCGCGCTTATACAACAGGCGAAAGTTGATGAAGCGCGGGTGGCGTTATTATCTGCCAGCGATTTACTTAACCGTGCGGGAGTTTATTTTATGCAGGATGCCGCCACCGGTTCGGACGGGAGTTGGCGTCCGTTAATGGAAGAGGCATACCGGGCGCTGGCGCAGTCAAAAAGTGCATGGGATGCCTGGCGGGATATGAAACCGCAGCCGGATCCGGATCTAACGGAGAGCTATCAGCGTTTTTATAGCGGTATTCAGGAGCAGGCGGATGGGCTGATGCAGTCAGGTTCCATTGATGCGTTTTTTGCCGTACCCGTGCAGGCCTTTCAGACGGACTTTAACGCTAATTACGCGCGCTTTCAGCAGCACAGTGGGCGACATGCGGAAGCTGGGCGTCAGCAGCTGTTGACCAGTCTTGAGCGTTTACAGAATCTATTTTTGTTTATTCCTCTCGTGCTGGTGGTTATCGCCTTTCTGGTCTGGCGCAGTATGTCCCGTTGGGTGATTATGCCACTGCGACGGCTGATCGATCATATCGATATTTTAGCAGCGGGGGACCTGTCTCGCCCGGCCCCGCAGGTAAGTCAGTTTAACCGGGAAGTGACGCAATTAAGTTCGCGTATTGCTGCAATGCAGCAAGGTCTCTGCGCGCTGGTGCAGCAGGTGAACGATGCCACCACTGCAATGGTAGAAAATATCAACGAACTTGCGCAGAACAATAAACAGCTATATCAGCAGTCGGCGAAACAAAGTGAAGAGTTAAGCAGCGTGACATCGCATATTTCGTTGCTGGAAATGCATGTTGAGGATAACAGTGGCTTTGCTGAACTGGCGAATCAACGCGCTGTGCAGGCGCGAGATGTTGCGGCAGGCGGGGACCGAATGATGGCGACGGTAAATACGTCAATGCAGGCGATTGTGACACGTTCGTCTGAAATGCGAGGTATTACAACGCTTATCAATAATATTGCATTTCAGACAAATATCCTGGCTCTTAACGCGGCAATCGAGGCAGCACATGCCGGGGAGCAAGGGCGCGGGTTTGCCGTGGTTGCGAAAGAAGTTGGGCTGCTGGCGCGAAAAAGCGGTCAGTCTACGCAAAACATTCAGACACTGATTAAACACTCGTTACAGGGCATTGAAGAGGGCTTTCACGCGGTTAACGGGCTGGATAAGAATTTGCAGCAGGTTATCGCACTGGTTGAGAATCTTGGCGCGTTGCTGAACGACATTTCGACTGCAACCTTAAATCAAGGGAACAATATTCACCAGTTGACTCGAAAGCTGCATGTCCTGAACGGTGAAGCCCGGCAAACCAGCGAGCTGGTGAATGCTGCATCTGACTCTTCCTTGCAGCTACACCATGAATCCCGCCAGCTTATGCAGGCCGTGGCCAGATTCCGCCTTCCGGCCTGACGCTGCGTATTCAGCTCTGTTATACTCGCAGGCCTTTCATACCTGCGAGCAAGGAGCATGTTGTGGCCAGGGCCATGGACAATTCAATTTTAGAGACCATTGTGCAGCAGGTTCGTCCGCTGATTGGTCAGGGTAAAGTCGCTGATTATATTCCGGCATTAGCCTCTGTCGACGGTTCAAAACTGGGTATTGCTATCTGTACCGTTGATGGACAGCACTATCAGGCGGGAGATGCGCAAGAACGTTTTTCTATTCAGTCGATTTCAAAGGTGCTCAGCCTGGTCGTGGCAATGCGTCACTATCAGGAAGAGGAGATTTGGCAGCGTGTCGGCAAAGATCCTTCTGGTCATCCTTTTAACTCCCTGGTGCAGTTGGAAATGGAGCAGGGTATCCCTCGCAATCCCTTTATTAACGCCGGGGCGCTGGTGGTTTGCGATATGTTGCAAGGGCGTCTAAGCGCACCGCGTCAACGGATGCTGGAAGTGGTACGGGCGTTAAGCGGTGTTTCGGATATCGCTTATGATGCGACGGTCGCGCGATCAGAGTTTGAGCACTCGGCGCGTAATGCCGCTATTGCCTGGCTGATGAAATCCTTCGGCAATTTTCACCATGACGTGACCACCGTTTTGCAAAATTACTTTCACTACTGCGCGCTGAAAATGAGCTGTGTGGAGTTGGCGCGAACCTTTGTCTTTTTGGCAAATCAAGGACATGCCTTTCATCTTGCGGAACCCGTGGTGACGCCGATGCAGGCCAGGCAGATCAATGCGCTAATGGCGACCAGCGGCATGTATCAGAACGCAGGGGAGTTTGCCTGGCGGGTCGGGCTTCCGGCGAAATCTGGTGTGGGTGGCGGCATCGTGGCGATCGTGCCTCATGAGATGGCGATTGCTGTCTGGAGTCCGGAACTGGACCCGGCGGGAAATTCACTGGCCGGTATCGCCGTGCTGGAGCAATTAACACAACAGCTGGGGCGCTCGGTTTACTGATGAATACGCTCGATCCTCTTTTTGCCCGGCTGGCGAAATCAACGTTTCGCTCGCGGTTTCGTCTTGGTCAGAAAGAAAGGCAGTATTGTCTGGATAAAGGGGCGCCGGTTATCGAACAACATGCTGCGGATTTTATTGCTAAACGACTGGCGCCTGCGTTTCCCGCCAATGATGGTAAACAGACTCCCATGCGTGGTCACCCGGTATTTATCGCTCAACATGCTACGGCAACGTGCTGTCGAGGGTGTCTGGCGAAATGGCATGATATACCTCAGGGCGTAGCGCTAAACGATGAACAAAAACGTTACGTTGTCACGGTTATTTATCACTGGTTAGTACTTCAGATGAACAAGCCATAGATAACATTATCCTATGATATGACCCCTTGTGTTGTGTAATTGTTAAAAGCAGTATGAAGGGGTCAATCTAAGGAGAAACCATGGCTTCCGGCAAACACTGCTTTGTGCTGAGCGCTGCACAGATTCTGTCGCGAATCGACGAGCTCAGCGATGTTCTTGAACGGTGCGTCAATGACGGCGCCTCCATCAGTTTTATGCTGCCCTTTAATCGCGAAAAATCAGAGCCTTTCTGGATGAACGTCGCGCAAAGTGTTTCTCGCGGAGAACGGATCGTTCTTGGTACGCAGAACGCGCAGGGGGCGCTTGTCGGTACCGTCCAACTCATTATCGATCAACCTGAAAATCAACCTCATCGTGCTGATGTTGCCAAACTGCTGGTTCACCCCTCAGCGCGACGCGGTGGCCTGGCTCGTGAATTGATGACCGAACTGGAAAGTTACGCGCGTCAACAAGGTAAAACACTGCTGGTACTTGATACGGCGACGGGCAGTGGCGCGGAGTTGTTCTACCACAATTGCGGGTGGAAAAAGGTAGGAGTGATACCTGACTATGCCCAAATGCCCGATGGGACGCTGACCGGGACCACACTTTTCTATAAAACGCTCTAATTTGTCGCCGGGGATTGATCAAAACAGGGTTTCAATGTATTAAAGTTTGCTAACCTATTGGACCAATTCAATCAGGTTGTATGACTAATCATAAAGGGAACCCATTGTGCAAACACTAAATCGTCGCGATTTCCCCGGTGCTCAGTATCCTGAACGCATTATTCAGTTTGGTGAAGGAAACTTCCTGCGCGCCTTTGTAGACTGGCAGGTTGATCTGCTGAACGAACATACCGATCTGAACGCTGGTGTGGTCATTGTTCGTCCTATCGAAAGTACCTTCCCGCCATCGCTGAGTACGCAGGATGGCCTCTATACTACTATCATTCGTGGTTTGAATGAGAAAGGCGAGGCTGTCAGCGATGCTCGTCTAATTCGTTCAGTTAACCGTGAAATCAGCGTTTATAGCGAATACGATGAGTTCCTGAAGCTGGCACATAATCCTGATATGCGTTTTGTGTTCTCTAACACCACGGAAGCAGGTATCAGTTACCACGCGGGCGATAAGTTTGACGACGCACCAGCGGTAAGTTATCCGGCTAAACTGGCGCGTCTGCTGTTCGAACGCTTCAGCTATTTTAACGGCGCATTGGATAAAGGCTGGATTATCATCCCGTGCGAACTGATTGATTATAACGGTGATGCGCTGCGTGAACTGGTTCTGCGCTACGCTCAGGAATGGATGCTGCCGGAAGCGTTTATTCAGTGGCTGGATCAGGCCAATGCATTTTGCTCTACGCTGGTGGACCGTATTGTTACCGGCTATCCGCGTGATGAGGTAGCTAAGCTCGAAGCTGAACTGGGCTATCATGACGCTTTCCTCGACACGGCAGAACACTTCTATCTGTTTGTCATTCAGGGGCCGAAGTCATTAGCCGCAGAACTACGTCTGGATAAGTATCCGCTGAATGTCCTGATTGTGGATGACATCAAACCGTACAAAGAGCGCAAAGTGGCGATTCTCAACGGTGCTCACACTGCGCTGGTTCCTGTTGCCTGGCAGGCAGGGTTGGACACCGTGGGCGAGGCGATGAATGACGCAGAAATTTGCGCCTTCGTTGAAAAAGCTATTTATGAAGAAATCATTCCGGTACTGGATTTACCGCGCGATGAGCTGGCGTCCTTTGCCAGTGCGGTGACGGGGCGTTTCTGCAACCCGTACATCAAGCATCAGTTGTTGTCGATTGCCCTGAACGGCATGACTAAATTCCGTACCCGCATATTGCCGCAACTGCTGGCCGGGCAACAGGCCAGCGGTCAATTGCCCGCACGTCTGACGTTTGCGCTGGCGGCGTTGATTGCGTTCTACCGCGGGGAGCGTAACGGTGAGTCTTATCCGGTCCAGGATGATGCGCACTGGATTGAACGTTTCCAACAACTGTGGAGCCAACATCGCGATCGCCAGATAAGTACTGAGGCGTTGGTGCGTACTGTACTGGCGGTCAAAGAACATTGGGAGCAAGACCTGACCCAGGTTTCTGGGCTGGTGGAGCAAGTTTCTGCCGATCTGGATACCATTCTGGCAAAAGGTATGCGGGAAGCCGTTAAGCCACTGTGCTAAGACGACTACCGACAACCCGGCTCAGGCCGGGTTTTTTCTGGATATAAATTAGTTACAACATACTGTGTTATTTATGTCATTAACCCAGTCTGTAACTTCCGTGCGGCTTCGTTTTGAGCAGGGCAAAAGTTGTTTGGATAATGTTGCGATTAACTTGCAACATTGATCGCTATCGCGTCTAATGTGACGGATTTCACATTTTCCCGAAGATAACCATGATCGTTCGTCCCCAACAACACTGGATACGCCTGATATTTGTCTGGCATGGCTCCGTATTATCAAAAATCTTTACCCGGCTGCTTCTTAATTTCCTTCTTTCTATTGTGGTTATTATCATCCTGCCATGGTATACGATGCTGGGTATCAAATTTACCCTGGCACCGTTCAGCATTCTCGGCGTGGCGATAGCTATTTTTCTGGGGTTTCGCAATAACGCCTGCTATTCACGTTACGTTGAGGCCCGACACCTGTGGGGGCAGTTGATGATAACTTCCCGCTCATTACTGCGAGAGGTTAAAACCACCTTACCGGACGACGCTGATCTGAGGTATTTTGTTCATCTGCAAATCGCATTTGCCCACTGTTTACGCATGACTTTACGCCGACAGCCTCAGGCAGAGCCGTTAGCGAAGTACCTGAGCGAGAAAGATATGCAGACGGTATTTGCCTCACAATCACCGGCAAACCGCATCTTGTTGCTGATGGGCGAGTGGTTGGCCGTACGCAGACGTAATGGTCAACTGTCTGACATATTATTTCACAGTTTAAACAATAGGTTAAATGATATGTCTGCAGTACTGGCCGGTTGTGAGCGGATTGCTAATACCCCGGTGCCGTTTGCTTATACCTTGATCCTTCATCGTACTGTGTACCTGTTTTGTATCATGTTGCCATTTGCATTGGTGGTCGATCTGCACTACATGACACCGTTTATTTCAGTGCTTATTTCCTATACTTTTATTTCGCTCGACACGCTTGCAGAAGAGCTTGAAGATCCGTTTGGCACTGAGAACAACGATCTGCCGCTGGATGCGATTTGCAATGCAATCGAAATCGATTTGCTGCAAATGAATGATGAAACAAATGTGCCAGCAAAGCATATGCCGGATAAGCACTATCAACTCACTTAGCGACGTTCGTTTTGCCACCACGCGGGCTGCATATCGGAAAACGAATGAAACTCCGGTGCAAGGTCTTCATCGTTAGGATCGTCAAAAGCACCGGCTAAAAGCGCAATGACCGGGGCGTCATCGATGGCGCCCACGGAGCTGCCGCACTGAGGGCAAAAGGCCCGACAGGTCGTTGCTGATGAGCGCCAGGTTTTCGGTTTTCCGGCTTTTCCCGTCCATTCTACATTTTCTGCATCAAACTCAATCCAGACGACGGTAGGGGCGCCCGTATGTTTCCGGCATATATCGCAGGAGCAGGTATGGGAATTATTAGGACTGCTGGCAGTGAAACGGATCGAGCCACACAGACACCCACCAATGTAGACTTTAGACATAACAACCCCCGTCAGAAACATATTGCAAGACACTAGCAGAAGCCAGACATAGCCACTAGATCCTTATGATAAAAAGGCGAGGGTACGCATGGCTGATAGTTTATTCCTGTGATCTGCCAGATGATAAACGCTTAACTATTGCGTCTGGCAACAATAAACAATCGCGGAAATGCCAGTAAAATTTTGCCGTTCTCCTGCAACGGATATTGTTCCTGGAGCAGTTCATGGTAGCGCGCCAGGTAATGACGTTGCTCGCTTTCGCTCAAATCCTGCAACCAGGGGCGCAGGCCCGTCGAGCTTACCCAGTCGATAATTGCCTGATGCGAATCCATAATGTGATAATACGTTGTACGCCAGATATCTACATCACAACCCGCTTCGGTCAAAATATCATAGTAGGCGTGAACGCCAGGAAGCGGAGCACGGCCACGGTCTGGGTAATCTTGTTCATAAGCCACTTCGCGCATCAATACATGCGTTGGCTCCAGCCAGTTATCTGGCATTTGCACGGCCAGAACGCCATTGTGACTCAGTTGTGAGACCAGGTGCGGGAATAATTCATAGTGATCGGGTACCCACTGTAACGATGCATTGGCATAAAGCAGATCCACGGGGTGCTCTGCCTGAAACGTACTGATATCCGCTTCAATAAAATGGCATTTTGGTAATGTGTTGCGCGCTTCATTAAGCATCGCGGGTGAGGTATCAACCCCAGTTATTTGAGCTGAAGGCCAGCGCTGATGCAGTAATGCTGTACTGTTTCCCGGGCCACAGCCAAGATCGACAACTGAACGAACACTTTCTAACGCCACTCTGCTAAGTAATTCCGCTGCGGGTCTTGAACGTTCAGTTTTATATTGCAAATAAAGCGAAGGGTTCCAGTCGGCCATGTATGAATCTCCAGTATAAGAAGAAAAGGCGGAAAGGGGGTTCATTAGTCCTTGCCGATGAGCAGCTTCTTTTAGAAGATTATATGAAAATGAATGATAAGGGCAGATTTATGCTGGAAACATCGAGACTGATTCTCCGTCAGTGGGAAGCGAAAGACAGAGCGCCATTCGCCGCGTTAAATACCGATTCCGATGTGATGCGTTTTTTTCCGGCTCCATTGCTACGGACGGAAAGCGACAATCTTGCCGCAAGATTCCAGGAAGGCATTACAGAGCGCGGCTGGGGATTTTGGGCCGTTGAACTACAAGAAACACACCAGTTTGTGGGCTGCGTAGGTTTACATCCACAACCTGATAAGTTTCATTTTTCACCCTGTACTGAAATAGGCTGGCGTCTTGCGAAATCATTCTGGCATCAGGGGTTTGCATTGGAAGCTGCCGAAGCCTGCCTGACTTTTGCTTTCGAGGAACTGGCGTTAACTGAGGTGGTTTCTTTTACTTCGGTGCTGAACAAACCGTCTGAGAACCTGATGATACGCCTTGGCATGAGTAAAGCAGAAGAGTTTGTGCATCCCGCGTTGCCGCCAGATCATCGATTAGCACAACATGTTCTGTATCGTCTGATACGCAGCAGCGCCGTTTAACACTATGTTTCAGCTGCACAAGGACGACCAAAAAAACACAGGTTCTTTCTTACTCCATCTAAGTGCGCATAATGTATATTATGTTAAATTGAATTTGAACTGTATTAGGCTTCTAACCCCATGGACCTGTTCAGTCTTCGCCCCTTCTGATTTCTCTGTCGAATAACCAATCATGAAGGTCTGAGCAACAAAGTTCGCTCCTGCAGTTGAAATGCTTTGAGCACAAGCACTCTGGATGCAAACGCTATACAGAGTGCAATCTCAACGGTTTAACGCTGACAAAACACCGACGGCGAACGGCTGGTATAGAACTGCCATGTACTGCTATTGAGTCGCAATATGCTGAAATAAAATGGTTCTTTGGGTTTAAGGAAAAAATCTGGCAACGTTCTCGCTAACAATGGATGAATGTTAGTGCCACCGGAACTTGAAGCGACATTTCCGGATTCCATAAAGTAATCATCATCCTTGCGGGTAAAGGTAAACCAGACATTTTGATTTACCGCCAGCTTTTCACCGTTATTATCAGTGATTTTTCCGCGTAAAATAGCCACCCCATTGCTGCCATTAAAAACGTACCTGACTGAAATATCACCACGAATATCTGGATACTCCATTACTAATTCTCCGGAGCAATCAAAATGTGACCGCTGCCAGTTTTGTAACGTCATCGTGACTGCAATTGTTAACGCTACTGCTAAGATGATGCCAACACACCATTTTATATTACGTCCCCACATGTCTGGACTCCGCGAAATAATAATGGGTCACACAATCATTATCCTGCCAGCGGCTAAATTGCTTTCGACAAGTTAATGCGGAGATCCGCGGGAAATTAGGATACAGCGTGAGATAAACCCAGGGATAACTTTGACAATCCAGCGTATTTGTTTTGATAAACTGCTGGTGCTGATCAAATTTAAGCACATCCTGATTGACGTACCAGTGGCATCCCTCCCCTACGCCT
Organism: Citrobacter sp. KTE30; assembly: GCF_000398825.1. NCBI lineage: Bacteria > Pseudomonadati > Pseudomonadota > Gammaproteobacteria > Enterobacterales > Enterobacteriaceae > Citrobacter > Citrobacter sp. KTE30. The sequence continues at coordinate 2,129,098 of NZ_KB976055.1, forward strand.
AAAGACACATAGCGACTGAGTTTGGGATCAAACTGTGCCTCCCAGGTCACTATTGCGGCTATAACGCAGCACACAACACCCGCCAGAATCCAGCACAGTGAGCGCATACGCAGTGATTTTGTCACTGTATTTACCGGCGTTACCGATGGCGTGACAGAGAGATCGCTAAGCGGTTCTTCAATCTTCTGTTCCAGCACTTCCAGTTGTGGCTCAAGGCGGATCCCGACTTTCGGTACGGTTACGATAAGTTCTTCATTCAGGCCAAGTTCTTTAAACGCGCGACGCAGCAAGGAAATATTCTGATAGAACGTATTATTGGTGACCTGCGCACCGTTAATATACCAGACATGCTCAAAGAAATAATCACGTTCAATAACCTGCCCCTGTTGTTGAATTAATAATAGTAAACAACGGGTTGCCGGATTGCTTAATGTTATACGTTTGGTCTCATCTGATTTCGCGTAAAGTACGTTCCGCTCTGGCCAGAATACAACGGTACTGTTAAGCAAAAACACGTGTGCCATTATGTTCCCTGAATATGGATTTTTGTCAATTTAGCTAGAGCGAGCACTGCCAGCGTTAATTTACGACAGTTGAAAATCCCCAACGATTTCCTTCATCGTTAATCACAGTAAAGTTTATCTTATTATTCAGCATTTCAGGAGGTGCTGACTTAAAAATTACCTGCCGGGAACGCGGTGAAACCACTATTCCAGTTATGGAATAGTCTCCTGAAGTTACATTAGCCAGAGATATGTTCCAGGAACTCTGATTAACAGCGTAAATCCCCCCGTTTTCATGGTGAAAACTCAGAAGATTGATGCTTTTTTCAGTCAACACGCCTGTGTTTTTCGGTCTCCATAGGACTTTTAGCTGATTTCTTAACGTTAAGCGCACTTTTTCACCAGTTGGGCTATTTTTCAACTCCGCTGGAACCTGGTACACGTTGAGCCAGAATAACGACTCATAATCGTTGGCAAGCCCCGCCCCAGTCGTCATCACCTTTATCTCGCGTTGTTCACCGGGGAGAATTTTTAGCACCGGGGGAAGCACGATAAAAGGCGAGCTGGCCTGAGATGGCCCTTTCTCTGGCGTGCCGTCATCTACCCAACTTTGAACCACCACGGGATAATTACCGTCGTTGACTAACATCACCGAGCGTTGAGTCTCTCCGTGGTTGAAGATGACCCGAGTAGTACTGATGTTAACCGCCGCATGTAGGCCAAATGCCAACATCCAGAGGCTACTGAATACGCAATAAAACTTGTACATGTGACTGGTAGCCCCCCGCCGTTAACGTATCTGCACCAAAACTTGCCAGACGAGCTTCGAAGCTTTCGCTGTAGTAATTGATGCCATCCTGGCTGCCATTTTGCTGCGTATTGCTGCCAATGACTGGCATCCAGCCGCCTTCGCTACCGCTGCCGACAGTTGATACCGCCATAAAATTCACCGGACTACCCGCGCGGTAAACTCGCACGCCAACGCCGCGAGCCCGCCCGGGAGCGCCATATTGCGTATCTAATAGCCAGGTTACGGTTTTACCAGTAATCAAATTAAAACCCCAGGCGCTGTTGACGCTGCTTTCCGGTGCAAGCAGCCCCATTGCGACATTGCTCTTCCCGGTAGCCACACCGGAAACCACCGTTGATTCGCAGGCAAATCCTATCTGGAAGGGCGCTGATGAATACTCCCCCTGCTTGAGCTGGGCCACGGAAATTGGCGGCAGATGCACAACGGGCGTAAAATCGGTAACCTGACACATTGCTGCACGTTTGACGAAGATCCCGTTATTGTACAGGCTAATCACTGACGGCCAGTCATTCGCCCAGCCAGTCCAATTTCCTCCACGGTGTGGCTGACCTATCTTGATACCCCACGAAGTTGTACCGGGCCCACGAAAAACCACGTAAGCATTGGGATTCACATAACTATTGTAAGTAGCAGACTGCGCCTGGTTGGCGTAGTAGCGTGTATCCAGCGTTTTAATCAACTCGGCACTTATCGTCGAGAAGTTCTTGGCCTTAATCAGGAAGTTGCCATTGGTATCAAGATCCAGGTTTTCCAGTGGGCGTTGCTGCCAGCTGTCGGTAAAGACGCTGCCTGTCGCATCGTGCGTCAAGCGTAATGCGACGTTTTTCATGATGGTCAGATACGCGCCAGGTACATCCGTTGCTTCATACCAGCCAGCCACGGTGTCATCGCCGTTAGTTGACCAGGCTTCATAGAGTTGTCCGGCGGTGTCCGGTGTACAACGGAAAAATACCTGCTCAGGATCGTAACCGCCGCCTTTATGGGCATAAGTGGTAAAAGGGATCCCGCCGCTGGAGGTCAGGATCGTCCCTGCCGGCTGAAAACTGCTATTACTGGTGATATCGACAGATTTACTCAATCCCGGCAATAGCCCGTTCCAGGCATCGTTGCCGCCGCCGGAGCGCCAGTCATTGGCAATGCCGTCCGTACTTGCACTAAGCCTGTGCGTGCCTTGTGCGCCACTACTTCCTGATTTATATGGATAAATAATGTATTCACATGCGGCCTGTATCTGACAAGAAAACAGCGCCAGCACCAGAAAAAATAGTTTCATGAGCGCCCTTTTGTTACGCAAGCGACCGTTAATGCAATTAACGGTTCTGTACGTTGTTGTTGGTTAAGTTTCCACGGCAATGAACAATCACTGCTTTCCAGCATCAATAGTCCCTCTTCGTCTTCAACGCGGGCATATACCTGGTTCGCCTGGGCAACCATCCCGACTACACGACCTCGACCGTCGGTCACTGCCGCTCCCATCGGTAACGTCACGTCACTCTTCACAGTGATGAGTAGCGGATAGCCAGAGAGCGTTGCAAAACGCAGTTTTACTGCGGCCCCTGCCATTGGCGCAATGCGCCGTTGACTCTCCTGAAGCTCTGCGTTGGAGTTCATTCCACTGCCGTCGAGAGTCACATTGTTATAACGATAAGGTGTCAATGAGGGGACCAGCGCATAACCCCCGCTGTTGACGGTTGCACCCTGTCCGCCCCCGACTCTGGCTCCCGCAGCGCCTGGCGCTTCCACCAGGGCAAATGTGTCGCCAACCCACGGGCCGGCAACAATGCCATGGCGATGTACAACGAGCGCCCCGCGTACCCCTGCAGACCATTGCTGATAGTTTTGTGACTGTGAGACGCTGCCGTTTAGCGTGCCGAAAGCCGTATTTTTTTGCAGTGAACCACCCCAGTCGGTCACGCTGTTTGACTCACCTTGCCCCTGTTGCCAGCCAGTAGACAGCGCGTAATTAAGGGTTTCATCCTGATCAAGCGCACCAGACAATGCCAACTGCGCATTGCGCCCAGCCTGTTGAGCCTGACTCGCCGACAGCGCCAGCGTATGCTCACGTTCGCCTATACCCAAAGGCATTGAGACGGTAAGCGTTGCCATGTTTTCTTTTTGCACTTGTGAACGGTCGCCGTTACGCCACCAGGTGTCCTGTCGGCTGAATGACATACCTAGTGTCATTCGTCCAAAGGTGGTGTTATACCCAGCCTGCAACTGAGTGCTGCTGCCACGGTCACTGTAGTAATCCATCATTGATCCCGACAGCCATAGGTTTCCGTAGCTGCTCAACGTTTGGTTCACAGTAACGGTAAACTGGTTTTTTTGACGCAGCGTATCCGAGCGCCATTGCGTATTGCTTCCGCTGACGCTTCGCTCACCCAGAACGTCACCGTAGTCACGATACCCTTCTGTGGAATAGCGATAACCCGCCAGCGCGACGTGAGTTCCTGTCGGGGTGAACGTTTTGCTCCAGTTGGTTTGCAGCCGCCAGCCACTCATGGTTTGAGAAGCAATCCGGGCCCGCGAACCGGTAACATCGACACCAAAAGCGCCCATCGACGTTGCCAGAACGCCTCCCATCAGCAGTGCCTGATAGTCGTCGCCGATCCGCAAAGCGCCATTAGCGGTCAGGAGATTCGTCATCCCGCGCTCCAGCGTGAAATCGGTAAACAGACCATCGGCCGCGCTGTAATCCCGGGTCTTACCTGCCACCAGACCGTAGCGCCAGACGCCGCGACGCAGTGATAAAGGTACGCTGGCATATGGCACGGTATAGCTACTCTTTTTGTTATCGGCGCCGGTGATTTCAACTTGTAAATCACCGTCCCAGGCTGTATTCGGCAAATCATCGAGTACAAAAGGGCCTTGTGGTACGCTGGTTTCGTAAAGCGTTCGACCATTCTGCTTAACCACAACGCGTGAAGGTGTAGATGCCGTACCACGAATTTCTGGGGCGTAGCCGCGTCGCGACTGTGGCCACATTCGTTGATCGGTTTCCAGTTTGACACCTGTAAACGCCATGCTGCCAAGCAGATTTCCCGAGGTGTAGCTTTCGCCTACCGTCAGTAAACTTTCCAGAGATGCGACAGGGTGTTGAAGCCAGGTTTGCAGCGCATCCCAACGTTGGCTTTCTCGATCGCCATCGCGCCGCCAGTTGGCAGACGACTGTTGGCGAAATTGCCAACTCCCCATGTTGAATCCGCTGCTCAGTCCCAGCCAACCATAATCACTTTGCTGACCGTTATTTTTATTGTGATAGGCGTGCAGATTGTAGTTACTGAACAACACGCTCTCGCCGCTTTGCCACTGCGACGGCGGTACATAATCCATGGGGGTACGTTTTAATGCCGCCTGAGGAACGCTGAGATTCAGACGCAATAAGCTCTGGTCAAAATCCCAGCGTCCACCGCTGATCCGAGCTTCAGGGGCGAAGCAATCCTGCGCTTGTTCCGACGCTGCTGTTACGCCCTGTTCATCCCAGAATTTCGCCGGAAGACAGGGTTCGGTACGCCCTGCTGTATTCTGGCGAAACAACACATCATCCCGCCCTACATACCGTCCATTGAGCCAGATATCCACGCTATAACGTCCCGCGACCACCGCATCCGGATCGTTGAGCATTGCCAGGCTTTTTTCGTAACCACTCCCAAGCAACAATGTTTCGTCAAAGGTGTAATTGCTGGCAAAAACAGGCATAGCTGCTGGCAAAAAAAGCCACCACCAGCGTGGATTAGTTTCGGACATTGTCCTGTTTCTCCAATGCCACGCGCCCGCTTAATGAGGCTCCCTGATCGTTAATCCAGCGCATTTGCGCGTCGTTCAATTGCGAAATTTTTGCAGGCCACGACATTGTCGCCCACGGTGCGATCGTTTCGCTCTGAATGCGCTGTTTTTTTCCCGCACCGCTGACGTCAAGTGACGAGAGCGCAAGATAGAAACCACTGTTATTGCGTAAATGCAGCTTGCCATTCTGCAGCCAGACCCGGCTGGTGTTCGCCATCTCCAGCGGCGAACCCACCAGCCCTTTGGGTCTTACCAATACTTTTACGCGACTACGTACCAGCACCAGAAGCTGGTTATCGTTTTGCGCATCCTTATTTATGGGCGGGATCTGAATGAAGTTAAACCACCATAGCGATTCCCTGTCCTGTGCAATGGGTTTGCCGATGTAACGCAGCCGCACAGTTTGCCCCGCGTGGGCCGCCATCCGAAAGACCGGTGGCGTAGTGACAAAAGGAGCGGCCGCAGTTTGTGGTACGGATTGTGCATCGCCATCATCAAGCCAAACCTGAACGACACCAGGGACGTCGCCGCGATTAGTTAATTGCACACTGACTTCCCGGCTGTCTGCCGGATAGATTATCCGGTTGCCGGTCATCACTATGCTTGCCTGCACGCAGAAGCACATCATCATTCCAACTAAACCAATAGCCAATCCTTTCATCACGCAGATCTCGCTTACAAATAGGAAATGGCGTATTGCACAGTGCCGACAACTGTCCCGGCGGTTGCTCCACCGTTCGGGCTAAAATACTGCACGGCAAAGTCGTGCTCACCGGACGTATTTCCGGCCGCAACGGTGATTCCTGCAACTGGAGTTCCAGTACGCAAATCAATCGGCGTAGTGCCCGCGCTATCGGTCAGCAGTTGTAATTCAACATTTTGCGCTGTACCCGTATTAGCCAGGTTTCCACGCTCGGTCATATTATTTGCAACGAAGACGGTTTTAATATCCAACGCATTAGAATCAACAGTACAACCAGTAACGCCGAGGGTGAATGTTGTCAGGCCTGCTGAAGATGCTGCCGCCGCGAGATCGCTTTTCGCAACCGACGGCAGTAATACTACCGGCCGTGCATTTACACCGTTAACCGTGACCTCGCAAGTTTGTTCGGTCACTTCGCCTTTAAAGGTGATGGTATTTGCTGAATCAGCATACGCTATCTGCGCTAACAATAACGCAAGGCCACCAGCTGCAAATATGTAACTGGTATGAGGATTATTGATTTTCATATTGTCTGTCCTTAATTAATAAATACATCGGTATCGTAATAAATAATTCAATAGTCCCTCTCCGCTAAGAGCGGAGTATTTATTGAGGGATACAGCGACGCCAGTAATGTCTTATGACTCCGTAGGATTAACCCTACGATGATTGCTAGTTTAAGAATAATCCCAGAGATTAAAACCTTTGTTTTCTCAAATCATATTAGGTCGGTCTTAAATAAGATCTAAATCTCGATGCTTTCGATGCAAATCATTGTTTATATTAAATTTTATCTACAGGCGTAATTTCCCTAAGAAAAATTTTCTTAACCCGAATTAAACACGATAAAGACCATATTCATCACAGGTTAATGCAGCCATAGCCAACCTTTTGACCGTTTAGTCTTAAAGTTAACCTTCGTTATTACCCGTGTTCGTACTGGTGTTAACATAACTTGCCCGGGTTAATTCAACCTGGCAAAGTAGCACATAATTTTAAGATGAGAGGAATGTTTAACCGAGATAACGTTATATTTTCCTCATAAATTGAAGCGTCAATGCAGTCTACTCAACGTTGTCTTCGGTGTAAAAATAAATTGCCACCCCCTAATGTAAAGAAATGAAAATACAATCTTATTCATAGAAAAGTATGAGTGAAGTCGGCAAAGGAAAAACCATAGTTATGATCATCACAGAAATGTAATGTGAGAAAAAAACAACACATCTAACCCTTACTACGCTCAAACTTGCGACGCAGCAGACCTTGAATATGCCTGATAATTCAAGAGAGCAAGTGTGTCTCTTGCACACAAATAGCAAACTTTTAAACCTGCGAATACATTATTTCGCGATGTGAATATCCACGAAGATGACGCTAAATACGTCATTGATAATCTGAGCGTTTTATTAAATGGAGTTGTACAAGCAATAACAATCAAGCACTAAATACGACTCATTCTCACATGTTTTTTATAAACATGAGAACGAATGATGATAGCTAATACAAGTAAAGATAGGGGTAATGACTTATGGCCTCACAATATGACTTTACTGTCACCCTGCACGATCTTGCTTTTATTCTTAAGCAGATCAAAATATCCGAAGCGGCAACTAACCCAGACGGGAGCGTTAATGCTGAAATGCTTCGGGAATTAGTCTCCAGCCCACTCTTGCCCTATGGACTTCGCACGGTAGATGGCTCATGGAATAACCTTTTACCAGGTCAGGAGTTATACGGTTCTGCCGATCAGACAATGCCGAGATTAACCGCATTAAACTGGCAGGATGCGGATCAAATGACCAGTTATATCCAAATTGGTGGCACTGTTATTGATGCCGACCCACGAATAATAAGCAATTTAATTTCAGACCAGACGACCTCAAACCCGGCCGCGCTGGAGGCTTTTAACGCATTAAAAGATGCGCCCGGTGGCGGGACTGTTACTGGGGATGGCAGCTTATCCATTCCCAATCAGTCTCCCGATATCGGTCTCTCCCCTGCTTTTAACGGCTGGATGACCTTCTTTGGCCAGTTTTTCGACCATGGTCTGGATCTGATTCCGAAAGGAGGCAACGGTATCGTTTTCATTCCGCTCCAGCCCGATGACCCTTTATATGTTGAAGGGTCGTCGACAAACTTTATGCTATTAACCCGGGCAACGGTGGATGAAAATCGAGAGACAGTAAACCTGACGACCCCCTTCATCGACCAAAACCAAACCTACACCTCCCATCCTTCACATCAAATTTTCATCCGCGAATACGTCATTATTGATGGGAAACCTGAGCCTACCGGGAATTTATTGGGTGGTGCGAACGGTGGACTGGCGACCTGGGCCGACGTTAAAAACCAGGCTGAAACCCTGCTTGGCATTAAACTTACCGATCAGGACGTGTTTAATGTTCCCCTGCTGGCAACGGATCGCTACGGTAATTTGATTTTAAGTGAAAACGGAAAGGTACAGATTGTTACCACCGGGGGGCTGGTTGAAGCCAACGGAGGCCTGTTACCCGCGGAGACGTTCCGCACCGGTCATGCGTTTCTGGATGACATCGCTCATACTGCCGTGCCAAAAGCTGGTCTGCTGGCAGATGATGACAGCGCCATCGGCGGAGAAGGACCGCAACCGGCAGGAACCTATGATAACGAACTGCTCGATCGCCACTTTATCACCGGTGACGGGCGCGGGAACGAAAATATAGGTTTAACTGCGGTGCACGCCGTTTTTCACAGCGAGCATAACCGCCTGGTTGAGCAGTATAAAACCACTCTGCTGGAAACCGGCGATATCGACCTCATTAATCAGTGGTTGATGCCCAACCACCAAATCACGGAATTACCTGCCGATACCAATACTCTGGTATGGAACGGTGAGTACTTATTCCAGGCAGGCCGCTTCTCCACGGAAATGCAATATCAGCACCTCGTATTCGAGGAGTTTGCCCGTACCGTACAACCTGCCGTCGATCCGTTTGTCTTCTCCAACACGGCGGATATTAACCCGCTGATCTTTGCAGAGTTTGCGCATGTTGTTTACCGTTTTGGGCATTCAATGCTGACAGAAACCGTGGCGCGTACCGACATTGATATGCAAAGCGGTGATATTGACCTGATTTCAGCATTCCTGAATCCGGTAGCATTTAATCAAATCAACGGGGCCACCGTCACGGACGATCAGGCTATCGGCGCAATAGTGCGTGGTATGACGCGTCAGGTGGGTAACGAAATTGATGAATTTATTACCGATGCTCTGCGTAATAATCTCATCGGCCTGCCCCTCGATTTAGGCGCGCTTAATATAGCCCGTGGCCGTGACACCGCAATGCCGACGCTGAACCAGGCCCGCGAGCAGTTTTTTGCTTTAAGCGGCGATAGCCAACTAAAGCCTTATACCAGTTGGGCTGACTTCACTACCTACCTGAAAAATCCCGCTTCAATCATTAACTTTATGGCCGCCTATGGCCAGCACGAACTGATCCTTAACGCTACCAGCCTTGAAGGTAAGCGCGCAGCGGTTAACTTCCTGTTATTTGGTGATGCTAACAATTCCCCGCCTGCGGATGCGATGGATTTCTTTAACAGTACCGGAGCGTGGGCAACCAAAGAGACCGGTCTGAATATGGTCGATTTCTGGATTGGCGGGCTGGCTGAGCGCAAAAATGAATTTGGCGGCATGCTCGGCTCAACCTTCAACTTCGTCTTTGAAACACAAATGGAAATGCTTCAGGACGGTGATCGTTTCTACTATCTGAGCCGCGTTCAGGGGCTGAACTTACTCAATGAACTGGAGGCCAACTCGTTTTCCGCGCTGGTAATGCGTAACAGCGATCTTGGTGATGAGGGTTCCTCCCACCTGCCCGCTAATCTGTTCCAGACTCCGGACCATATTTTTGAAGTGAACCGCGTGCTGCAAACGGAAATCGACCCGAAATGGGGTAATCCGCTGAAAGATCTACTCTCGCCGTTGTTGGTGCGTCGCGACCCAGGGGTGGATGTTGACGGCGATAGTTTTGCCGATGGTGGGTATCTGAAATATACCGGCGATGGGCATGTGGTGCTTGGTGGGACGGCAGGCAACGATACGTTAATCGGCGGTAAAGGGATCGACAGCCTGTGGGGCGATGGCGGAGATGACCGACTGGACGGCGGTGACGAAGCAGATGTGGTCCACGGCGGTGACGGTGATGACATTATTACCGATACCGGAACGCCTGTTGGTGATGCGGACTTCCTGCATGGCGATGCCGGACATGACGTTATCTTTTCCGGTAACGGAAACGATCTGGTCTTTGGTGGCAGCGGCAGCGACTTCGTGGTGGTCGGCGAAGATGCGCAGGAGGTCTTCTCGGGTCAGGATAACGACTTTGCGCTTGGCGGCTCGGGTGGTGATTTCCTGATGGGCAACGAAGGCAATGACTGGCTGGAAGGCGGCGACGGGTTTGACACGCTGGCGGGTGACAACTCTGAGTTGTTCTTCAACAGTACCATTATCGGTCACGATGTCCTCAACGGTCAGGGTAACGACACCGACTACGATGGCGAAGCCGGTGACGACATCATGGTTCAGGGCGCGGGGATCCAGCGCAATAATGGCATGGCCGGTTTCGACTGGGCTATCCATAAAGGCGACCCAAATGGCGCTAACTCTGACCTTGGGATCCCTATTTTCGTCAACCAGCAGGAGTTTATTCTACGCGACCGTTTTGATCTTGTTGAAGGGCTGTCGGGCTGGAAACACGACGATATCCTGATCGGAACAGAACAGCCGATAGGTACTGCGCCTGTTCAGGGCGTTCCCCTCTCTAACAACCTGACCCAGGAAGGTGCGGACCGGATCAACGGTCTACAGGCTATTCTCGGCGTAGAGCGTTCTACAAATCCGGACGCGGTGCTACTGAACCCTGATGATGGTAGCGATATTTTACTCGGTGGTGGTGGTAGCGACCGCATCATGGGTAAAGCTGGTAACGATATCATTGATGGTGATGCGTGGCTCAACGTTCGTATTGCCGTTACGGGTATGGCGGGACTCACCAGCGCCGAAGGTATGGCCGAACTGAAATCGTACATGCTGGCCGGCACGCTGAAACCGAATCAACTGTCGATTGTGCGCGAAATTCTGCATGAAGGTAACGGCACGGAAACTGACGTCGCGGTGTACCGTGATGTCAGCAGCAACTATGTCTTTACCCGTATGGCGGACGGTAGCCTGCGCGTCGATCACGCTACGCCGGATGCCGCGCTGAACCTCAATGATGGCATCGATCGTCTGTTGAACATCGAAAAACTGGAGTTTGGCGATGGGAAGCAGCTGTGGGTGACGGGGCAACAAGCGACGGGCGATCTGACCATCAGCAATCCTAATCCTTCGGTGGGTGACCTGCTGCGCGTCAACGTGGCGAACTTGCTGGATGGTAACGGGCTGGCGGCGGATGTGGCCATCACTATGACCTGGCAGGCATTCGTCAACGGCCAATGGCGAGATCAGGCAACAGGCGTTGAGTTCAGAGTGCCTGGCGCTATTCAGGGCGCACCGTTGCGTGTGGTCGCCAGTTTTAACGACCGCATGGGTGACGCTGAAACCCTGGTGTCGGCACAAACTCAGGCAATCCTCCCGCGCAATCAGGTCACGACCGGTATGCCGGTAATTAACGACCTCACCCCAACTGAAAGCCTGACGCTGACAGCGGTGGTTTCAGGCATTTCTGACGCTGATGGTCTGAGCGGCGGTAATTTCACTTATCAATGGAGAATGAGTTCGCCAACCGGATTCGTCAACATTAACGGTGCGACATCCGCTACCTATACGCCGGGCCAGGCTATGGTCGGCAGAACGTTGCAGGTGGTCGTTACCGTCGTCGACGATGAAGGCAACCCCCCTGTTGTCCTGACGTCGACCACCACCCAGCCTGTGGGCGATCTGATTGTTGGTACCAACGGGGCTAACACCCTCGTCGGTACTGCCTGGAGCGATATCCTGCGCGGTGAAGGCGGTAATGACACCTTACTTGGCGGTGCAGGTGACGATCTGCTCATCGGCGGTGCTGGAAACGACAGCCTCTCTGGTCAGGCGGGACAAGATATTCTGCAAGGTGATGCCGGTAACGACACGCTTGATGGCGGGCTTGGTGCCGACAGTATGACCGGCGGCGCGGGCGATGATACCTACATCGTTGATGATTTCGGTGATGTGGTTATCGAAGGTGTGAATGGCGGCACGGACGTTGTCCGAACCAGCCTCAGCAGCTACGACCTCACCGATAACGTGGAAGAACTGGTATTTACCGGCAACGGCAGTTTTATCGGTACCGGTAATGCCATTGCAAATACCATCACGGGCGGTTCTGGTAACGACTATCTGTTTGGTATGGGCGGTAACGACCAGTTGTTTGGTGGTATCGGGAATGACTTCCTCGATGGCGGAGATGGCGCTGATAACCTGCAAGGTGGTGTTGGCAACGATGTCATGATTGGCGGTGCGGGCGCGGATACCCTCTCCGGCGGTAGTGGGGACGATATTCTCAATGGTCAGGAAGGTAACGACATTCTGGACGGTGGTACCGGGAGCGACATCTTCGCCTTTGGGGCCAACTTTGGGCAGGACCGAATTACCGGTTTTGACAGTAACCCCAACGGCGGGCAGGACTTCCTTGATCTCGTCTTGTTAGGTATCAACGCGGGTAATTTTGCCAGCAGCGTGTCTATCACCGGAAACAATGGCAACACCATTGTGACTATCGGTACAGACACCATCACATTGGTGGGCGTCAATTCGACCACCGTGAATATTGGTGACTTTTATCTGGAAATGCCCACTACCCTTGCCAGCAACAATGGCAATAGTTCATTGATCGTATAAGGAGAAGACTATGTCGCGCCAGCATACGCCAACAGAACTGAATGATGCATTAAAGGGAACGAAACCCACTTTTCTGATGCTGCTGTTTTTTAGTTGTGTGATTAATATGCTTATGCTGGCGCCGGCAATTTATATGCTACAGGTTTACGATCGTGTGCTGGTCAGTAAAAATACCACCACGCTGTTAATGTTAACCTTATTGATTGTCGGCTTGTACATCGTTATTGCCATGATTGAATCTGCCCGCGCGCAGGTTATGGTCAGGCTTGGCAACAGGCTGGATATAAAGCTAAGTCAGCTGGTCTTTAACGCAGCCTTTAAAAGAAAGATGGTTACCGGTGATAACAACCCGGCGCAATCTTTAGCCGAACTGGATCAGATCCGTCAGTTTCTTTCCGGGAATAGTCTGTTCGCCTTACTGGATATTCCCTGGACGCCGATATATCTGTTCATCGCCTTTTTGGTCCATCCCCTGCTGGGATATCTTTCTCTCGGCGGAATAACATTATTATTTATTCTGACGCTGGTATCTGAAATCTCTACCAAGCGTCCGATTCAGCAAGCGCACGCCTTAACCATTAACAATGCCAGCAAACTGAATAAACAGCTGCAAAACGCCGATGCCATTGAAGCGATGGGGATGCTTTCGACCCTGAAGTCCAACTGGCAGGAGCAACATAACAAAGTGCTGGCGCTACAAACACAGATTGCCGACAAAACGGCCGGGTTAAGCAGTCTCAGCCGCTTTGTGCGGGTATTGCTGCAGTCGATTGCGCTGGGCGCCGGGGCTTTACTGGTGATCGGCGGCCATATTACCCCGGGCTTGATGATTGCCGCCTCGATCATTCTTGGCCGCGTCCTCAACCCGGTAGAACAAGTCATTGGCAGCTGGAAGCAGTTCGTGCAGTTTCGTAGCGCGTGGCATCAGCTCTCAACCTTGCTGAAGGAGTATCCGGCGCCGAAAGAGGTACTGACCCTGCCGCGTCCGAATGGCAACATCAGCGTCGAAAGCGTCTTCGCTGCAGCCCCCGGCCAGCCTTCTCCGCTACTGCGTAATATCTCATTCCAGCTGGAGCAAGGTGAAGTGCTGGGAATTATCGGCCCTTCAGCCTCAGGAAAAACCTCGCTGGCAAAGGTTCTGGTTGGTGTCTGGAAACCGTTATCAGGGAAAGTCAGATTAGATGGCGCAGATATATGCCAGTGGGATAAAGCGCTGCTGGGCCCGTCTATTGGCTATCTGCCGCAGGATGTGGAACTGTTTGACGGTACCATCGCACAAAACATTGCCCGCTTCGCGCAGAATGACAGTGAGCTTATCGTCGCCGCCGCATTACTGGCAGGCGTTCATGAGATGATCCTGCGCTTGCCGCAAGGTTATGACACTCTGCTGGGCGCAGGTGGATACCAGCTCTCCGGTGGGCAGCGACAGCGCATCGGGCTGGCGCGCGCCGTGTATAACAATCCTGCGTTTATCGTGCTTGATGAACCGAATGCCAATCTTGACGACGCGGGCGAATTTGCACTCGTTAAAGCCATCAATGCTCTGCGTACCCAGGGACAAACCACAGTCATTATCTCACACCGCCCGACGCTGCTCGGCGTGGTCAATAAGGTTTTGCTGCTTAACGATGGCGTTATACAGGAGTTTGGTACCCGCGATCAGGTTTTTGCCCATTTGCGTCAGGCCAACGTACTGAAACCGGTGGCTACGCCTTCTCCATCCACGACTGAACAGCAACGTGAGGCTTGATGATGAAAAAGAACCCCCACAACACGGCCTCTGCTGGCGTAGATACCAATATCTGGTCGCCGATTATCCGGGGCGTGATCGTCATTGTGCTTGGTGTCGGTAGTTTTATCCTCTGGGCAGTGCAAGCTCCGTTAGATGCGGGCGTGGTCGCCGATGGTACGGTTACCGTATCGAGTAACCGCAAAACCATTCAGCATCTGAGCGGCGGTCGGGTAACCGATATCTTTATCAAAGAAGGCGACTTCGTTAAGAAAAATCAGGTCCTCGTCCGGTTGGATAAAATGCAGCTTGAAATGCGTTTCAGCGCGTTGAATGCCCAGTATATTTCTGCAAAAAGTATCGAAGATCGCCTGTTAGCAGAACGCGATGACCTGGATGTGATCCGCTTTAATACTACGCTGACGCAGCAATTCTCTGGCAATAAACGGCTATCAGAAGTCAGAAATCTGCAGGCTAAACTTTTCGATACCCGTCGCAAAACGATTCAGGATGAACTGTCGATGATTCAGGAGACGCTCGATGGTCTGGTTGGACAGACGGATAATCTCAATAAAATAAAAGGTTATCGCGACCACCAGTTTTCTCTGATTAACCGGGAGTTAGGGGCTATTCGGGCGCTGAGCGAAAAAAACTATTATCCCAAAGCACAATTACTGGTGCTGGAGCGCGAGGCAGCAGAAATATCTGGCAGCGTTTCAGAAGATATTCTTAACATTGCCAAACTGAAATCGCAGCAGAACGAATTAAAAATTAAAGCCTACCAGGTGCGTCATCAGTATTTACGTGAAGTTGAGTCTGAACTGACGGAAAACCAAAAAGAAGTGGCAATGCTGGAGGATGAATTGGTATCAACGCGTCATGAACTGGATAACACCGAGATCCGCTCACCGATTAACGGTATTGTGCTGGATGTTAAAGTCAGTACCGTGGGCGGCGTCATTCAGCCCGGAGAACATTTGATGGATATCGTCGCCGCCGGACAACCGATGCAAATTGATGCCAAAATACCCGTACATGCCATTGATAAACTGGTCCCCGGTTTAACCGTTGATGTGCTGTTCCCTGCCCTTAACCATGCGCTGTTACCTTCGGTTCCGGCCCAGGTTCTGACTATCTCTGCGGACCGTTTAATTGATGAAGCCACTCAGCAGCCTTACTACCTTGCGGAAGTACAGGTTTCAGCAGAGGGCGCGCGTTTGCTGGGCGATTACAAAATTAAAGCGGGAATGCCCGCCAGCGTGACGATCAAGACCGGTGAACGAACCCTGATGAGCTACCTGTTTAAACCGTTGATTGCCCGTCTGGAACTGGCTTTTAAAGAGTATTGAATCATCCATTGCCGGTATGACGTACGGCTTGTCGCGCCATACCGCTTTCTGCCGTTGCTGGCAGCTTTGCTTTCTTGTAACCTTCTTCCCGTCTCACTACTGACAAAATCTGGAACCACTGAACTGGACTTCATATGAATGCTCATAATTCTAAAGACCCTTTACATGGCGTGACGCTAGAAATGCAGGTCAATGCCCTGGTTGAACGTTATGGTTGGGCTGAGCTGGCGCAACGCATTAATATCAACTGCTTTAAAAATGAACCGAGCGTTAAATCCAGTTTGAAGTTTCTGCGCCGTACGCCGTGGGCACGGGCAGAAGTAGAAGCACTGTACCTGGACTCTCTACATGACCAGGCCTCAAATAACACTCCCGAACCGGCCTTCGATCCCTGGGCTAACAGCCGCAATAAGAAGAAATAAGAGCAAAATCAGATGGCAGCATCCGGTTTCTTTTCAGGAAATTATCAGAAAAAACTGGCGAAGATTATCGCCCGTTTTCGTGCCAGACTACCGCTGACCAACATGAAATGGTTTGCTGTACTTGTGGGCAGTATGTTGTTACTTGGCAGCTGTTCTTCACAACCGCCCGGCTCCAGAATTACGCCACAGCCTCCGGTGAGTAAACCGCAGCAAAGCAAGGACCCGGTGCGTGGTATCTGGCTGGCAACGGTTTCGCGTCTGGACTGGCCGCC
Organism: Citrobacter sp. KTE30; assembly: GCF_000398825.1. NCBI lineage: Bacteria > Pseudomonadati > Pseudomonadota > Gammaproteobacteria > Enterobacterales > Enterobacteriaceae > Citrobacter > Citrobacter sp. KTE30. The sequence goes on from NZ_KB976055.1 coordinate 2,145,532, forward strand.
GATTTCATCTGTCAACATCAGTTCGCCTGCCGCTCGCATCAGCCAGCAGCAAAAAGCGCTGACGGATAAGCTGGACAACCTGAAACGACTTGGTATTAACACCGTTTTTTTCCAGGTGAAACCTGATGCCACCGCGTTGTGGCAGTCTAAAATCTTGCCATGGTCAGATACCCTGACCGGTAGGATTGGTCAGGATCCGGGTTACGATCCGCTGCAGTTTATGCTCGATGAAGCGCATAAGCGCGGCATGAAAGTTCATGCCTGGCTTAACCCCTATCGCGTGTCTGTAAACACCAAACCTTCGACGGTCACTGAATTAAACAGCACGCTGTCACAAACACCGTCCAGTGTATACGTCCTGCATCGGGACTGGATCCGCACCGCGGGCGAGCGTTTTGTGTTAGACCCCGGTATTCCCGAAGTGCGTGACTGGATAACCAGCATCGTGGCGGAAGTGGTTGAGAATTACCCTGTTGACGGTGTGCAGTTTGATGATTACTTCTATACCGAGTCTCCCGGCTCTGCGCTCAATGACAGCCAGACGTTCAGAAGATACGGCCAGGGATTCGCTTCCAAAGCTGACTGGCGCCGAGATAACACGCAACGGCTGATTGCCCAGGTATCACGGACTATCAAGAAACTCAAGCCTGAGGTTGAATTCGGTGTCAGCCCTGCGGGCGTATGGCGCAACCGTTCGCACGATCCAGCGGGCTCCGACACGCGCGGTGCGGCAGCGTATGATGAGTCTTATGCCGACACCCGCCGTTGGGTGCAACAAGGCTTGCTGGATTACATCGCACCGCAACTCTACTGGCCTTTTGCCCGCGACGCAGCGCGCTACGATGTACTGGCAAAATGGTGGGCAGATGTAGTGAAATCAACCAACACTCGCCTCTACATTGGTGTAGCGCTGTATAAAGTCGGTGAACCATCGAGAAAAGAGCCAGACTGGACGGTCAAAGGCGGTGTGCCGGAACTGAAAAAGCAGCTCGATTTAAACGAGACCGAACCGTACATTAACGGCACGATCCTGTTTCGCGAAGATTACCTTAATCAACCGCAAACGCAGGAAGCTGTGACCTATATTCGCAATCGTTGGGGACGTTAATGGTTGTTCTGAGCGGGAAGCCTGAGCCAGACGCTCACGTAGCGGGTAAATTTCCCCACAAAAATTCCGGCGAACATGCCGCCAGTAATGATAGCCAGGGCGCTCATTGCGGGTTGACGTAAAACGTCGGGGGAAATGGCGTTAAGTACGCCAAGTACGTACTTAACGCCGAATGCCATCAGCATAAATGGCAATGCGGAATAATCTGCCGGACGGTGAATACTCCGTGGTGCGCTACTGCGGCTCAAACGACCGGGGTTAATTAATATGTAGCCAATGATTGCGCCGCTGAGGATACCTATCGCCCACTGAATATACGTAATGAGGGTCGGGTCGCGATAAGTGATTAAATCGTAGATATCCCAGACTAAAAAAATAGCGGGGATCAGCGCCAGCTTTTCCAGCGTGACAGTGGCAGGTGTTCTGGCTTTAATCCCTCGATACAGTAGAAAGGCAAACAGCAGATACACCCAAACTGGCGTGTTTTTCAGCATATTCACGACAAATTCAGCCATAACGTTGCCTCGCTCAGATTTAATTCTTCGCTAAGTGTAGCGGCTGTCTCTGCATCACAGGGACATTAACCGGCGGACATTATCATTAATCTGTTTCTGTATCGTATTCAGCGTAGTTTGTGTTATCTGATCGGCGTATTTGTCTTTGGCTGTAACGCTTAACGCTGTTGCATGGTGGCAGATCTTGTCGATTATAGCGTTCACATGCTCAGCTGATAGCTCAGCTTCCTGTACGCCAAGCTGCTGCAGGTGCTTTCTTTCGATATCCAGCGCTTCTCCCAGCACGTCCATTTGATGATACCCGCCGGGTCCTTCGCACCAGGTCACGTCGTAAGCCGGAGCCAAAGTCCAGTTTCCTGCGGCTGACATTAAATAGGCAAAGTTTTTGGGATGGTCATCGCGGTTGTTAAATGCCACGTTGAAAACCACGCGTTCGAACGCTTTCGCTTTTTCTCTGACATCATTGGTACAAATCTGTGTGGCGCGCAGAAAATCCCGGTAATCTAAAGCACCGGGTATCTGGTAATTTGCACCGGTAAATGCCGCCAGGCTCTGCATAGGAATACGGACCGACTGGTCACGGTCGAAACGGCGGGTAGCAAATGCCGCCTGCCCGTCAGGCAGATTAAAATACGCGGTATCAGGCGTAGTGATCCCGCATTGCCGCAAACATTCAGCATACACCGCTTCGATGGCACATACCTCAGCATGCTCATGCCTGGCAGGAAATTTAATCAACCAGCTTTCGCTCTCCGGGAGGGGCGCAGTGGTGAACTTTGACGTGACACTGTCACGATAAAGTAACGCTTTTGGCCTGGCCCCTTGCGGTGAACCGCCCATCTGGAGCAGTTTTTGCAAGAATTCCCCGCCTTCGCCGCTCAGGACTTCCTGAACCTCAGATGCCAGTTGTTCGAGAGGAACATCCTCTTTTGAAAGCGTCTCGACATCTGACTGAACGGGCCGGAACGTCATGGCGCCCATTGCGTTATTGCCGACCCAAGTTAACCTCTCCAGAGGTCCTATGCGCGCTGCGTTGAGTCCACGGCGTTTAAATAAACGATCCATCAACAGCATACCCCAACCATCAGGTAGCGAATCGTACACGGGGCCTGGTAATCCCAACTGATGAGCCGGGAAATCCCTGCGTAAACGAGGACCGTTCAGCGGTAACCTTAACCGGGACAGCTCCAGCCCCTTACGTATAGCGTCTTCACTGTATTCAAAGGCGATCAACGGGCGTCCGGTCAGGGCTGAGGAAGACACCAGTTTTCCCCACAACCATTTTTCACCCCAGCCTTCATAAAAGACATCGACTTGCTCAGGCATCAGTATTTTTCCTTTTCACCCGCTGGCGTGCCGCGCTCTTCTCGTAACGCAAAATATCATCCAGACTGTCGATCCTGGGTTTGAATAAGCCCTCCAGCGCGTCACCATAGCCTAACACCATCGCGACTTTGACCAGATTCTCAAATCCTACATTTTTACCGGCCTCCAGATTCGAAACGGTATTCACACCGACACCTGAACGCGCGGCAACATCTGCCTGCGTCATTTGCTGCGCGAGCCGTTCCTTACGCAATCTGTCGCAAAGTAGTTTGACGATATCGGCTGCTGTATTGAGCGTTAAATCCATAATATTGGCTCTTATTGGAATAAAAACGACTTTACACCCAATATTATAGAGTTAAGAGGAGAATGATTCAAAGTTTTGTAAGACACAATAAAGAGGAGTTAAATCAATTAATCATGGTTAAGCACCATTATACTGGAATTATCCGGGCACAAGATCTGTACCCGGATAGGATGTGGTTATCAGGCAACGGAAGGCTCAGGTAATCTGAAAGAAGAGACCAGCAATGCCAGCTGTTCCGCCTCCTCTTTCAGCGCCTGCGTCCGTGCTGCGGCATCATCAATTAACGAGGCATTCTGCTGAACGGTGCTGTCCATTTCGGTAACGGCGAGCGTAACTTCGGAAACACCTTTACGCTGTTCTTCACCCGCAACGCGTATTTCCCCCATCAACTGGCGTACCTGACGCACATTGCTGACCAGTTCTCCCAGACGTTCGCCGGCAGTGTGAATTTGCTGACTTCCGCTACCAACATGAGAAACGGATTCATCAATCAACGCTTTAATTTCCTGGGCGGCGGTGGCACTGCGCTGAGCCAGCGTGCGCACTTCGGAGGCCACGACGGCAAACCCTCTGCCAGCATCACCCGCTCTGGCGGCTTCAACCGCGGCATTCAGGGCGAGAATATTGGTCTGGAACGCAATGCTGTCGATGACTGCGACAATTTCCACCATTCTGCCGGATGAGGCGCTGACATTATCCATCGTAGAGATAACGCCTTGCATCACATCACCGCAACGGTTGGCCGTTTGCGCTGTGTTATCGGATAGCTCATCCGCCAACTGTGTATTACTGGCGTTTTGATGAACGGTCGCATTTAACTGCTCCATAGCCGCTGAACTCTCTTCCAGCGCAGCGGCCTGCTGCGTTACGCGAGATGAAAGCTCCATATTACTGTCAGCCAGGCTAACGGCGTTATTCGCCACCACTGTGCTACTGCTTCTGACGGTGATCAGGATGGCCGAGATTTTATCGACGAACAGGTTAAACGCCTCGGCGATAGCCGAAATCTCATCTTTGCCGCGAACATCCAGACGACGGGTAAGATCACCTTCTCCCTGCGCGATGTCATCAAGAGCCTGACGAGTATCATCGAGACGTGAAATTAGTCGACGAACCACCAGCCATGATCCCACCAGCAACAGCGTCATGATAGGGATCAATACCTCCAGAACGTCCTGCATCATCACTTTGGCAAGACCGACAATACGTGATTCTGGTGTCACAAGCCCTACGACCCAGCCGGTATCTGGCATCGGGAACAGCATGACCTGTGACGCTGTATTCAGGACGAGATCATTTTCCAGCGTTATGGTCTTCACCCCATCTGTCGGGCGCAAAGATTTCAGACCGTTCTGCACCGGGATAAGCCACTGCGCGCTTTGCGCCAGATCGTTAATGGTTTTATGTTTGGCCAGGTCGGCCTGCGGGAAATAGAGAATTTGTCCCTGCTTGTCTACCACAAACGCGTAACCGCCAGTACTGTTGCCCTGCTGCTGCATGAAAGTTGCGACGTTATCCAGACGGATATCGGTGGTAGCGACACCGGCAAACTTGCCCGCCTGCTGATAAGGCACGCTGCATGTCACCATGTTGACGCCTGAACTGGCATCCTGGTAAACATCAGACCATTGGCAGTTGTTTTGTGATTGCCCTTTGGCGTGCTGATACCAGCTTTCATTGTGGTATCCGCTTGATCCTTCGACGTTATAATCGTTGGAATAGACAAGCTTTCCTTCGGCATTACGCGCCCAGAAAAAGCTTCTTTTCTCCACACCTGCGGTGAAGGCGTCTGGTTCTGGCCAGATGCCGCCGCCGGTAATAATCGAGTCTTTACCTTCACCAATCAGATGCGGAACGACGCTTTGATACAGAGATTCATCGTTAGGCAACACTTCAGCCAGTCGCGACATGCTGACTGTCTCACCTTCAATTCGGGACAATACGGTACTCAACTGACGGGTTAAACCTTGCCCTGTTTCTTCGATCAGGGCGGTGTTGATTTCAACGACGCGCGGCTGACCACGCCAGAGCATAATCACCACGATAACAATAGTCGTTACTGCAAGCAGCAGAATGCCGCCGATGGTTAAACGCGTTGAAATACGAGTAGGATACCAGGCCATACAAACTCCTTCTGCAAAAGGCTAACTTTTATCCAGTATCGGCACAGGCGTTTATATCTTTATAAAGATTTCTTAAGTATTGCAAAAGAAAAAAGTGACAATGTCACAAATAACAAAACCCAGCACTTTGGCTGGGTTTTAATAACGGCTTAATTTTATTTAGATAATTCTTTTTTGATTTCGTCTTTTATTTTACTTAATTCGCTCTGCGGATGTTTCTTACAAAGTTCAACGGTCAGAGGAACTGCAGTCGTAACGGTTTCGTTATAGTCTACGTAATCGCCACCTTTGAAATCTTCGTCTTCATTGAGCACCCAGAAGGCCACCGGAGCCATAGTTTGTGGGTTCAAATCAATAAACTCCTGACAGTTCATGCCTTTCGGAGTCACTTCAGTTTTAGCGTTATCTGTTGCTGCATTGACGCTGACACTGGTTAACAGCGCTGCGACCAGAATACCTGCTGTAGAAAGGGAGAATTTATTCATTGTAGTACTCCATGTATAATATAAATAATATCTACACTTGCGCTTAACACCGTTAATGTAGCTCGTGAAAAATAATACCCTTATAGTCATAAGAATAAAGATTGGTGTTATTGATATGGCTGAAATTTATATTTTCAATTACTGATTCTTATGTCTTAGGGATAAATATTGCTCACAATGTGATCGTTCCGACGAAATCAGCAGATTCATACCCCGCTTCCTCTGCCGTTGCACCAAAACTGAACTACGCTGCACAAATGTTGATCATTAGTTAACGAATTTGAGCGGAGTTTTAACAAAAACAGCCAGCATGCCGCTGTTAGCAGCTTGGCACGCGTCCTGCATTGTTAATTCGCTAACAGTGAGCCGTAATCTGACAGACAAGTAACAGCGAGAAGGTAATGACAGCCAAACCAGAGTTATTTACCCGCATAGAGCAAACCTTTAGCCAGCTGACGCCCAGCGAAAAGCGCGTGGCTGGGTGGCTGTTAGCCCATGCTGTGCAGATCCCATTTGAAACCGCGGATGGCATCGCTAAAGCGACCGGAACCAGCGGCATTACCGTCGGACGTTATCTGCGTAAACTGGGCTTTCGTAACCTGGAGGATGCAAAAGCCAGTCTGCGTGAGCTGCCTGTAGTTCCTTATCAGCCCTGGGGAATGAATGAACGACTGGATTCCTGGCACCAGCAACAAAGCCTGCCAGATCGGGCGCACCAGTCGCTGTTACTGGAAATCGACGCCATTACCCACGTCTACCAACTTGCTCAGGGTGAGACTTTTCTACGCATTGCACAGCAGTTGGCGCATGCGGAAGCCGTGTACATCCTCGGGATCCAGTCCACCCGTGGGATCGCTAACGCCTTTTTTAGTCACCTGGAATATCTGCGACCTAAAGTCAGCTACTCCGAAGGTCTTTCCGGCAGTTGGGTAGAGTCGCTGAACTCGGGATTCAGCAAGCCTTACGTGGTTATTACCGATATGCGCGCCTACTCCGCTATTTCGCGACAATATTGCCGTGTCGCCACTGAACGCTGCATTCCGCTGGCGCTAATTACCGATGTGTGGTGCCCATGGGCCAGGGATTATTCCATTGATTTGCTTCAGGTAAAAACCGACACCGGACATTTCTGGGACTCACTGGCACCGGTGAGCTGTCTGTTCAACTTATTACTTTCTGCGGTGGTGGCGCAACTGGGTGACGCCCTCGCAGGACGCCTGCAAACTAATCGCCAGTTACAACAACAATTTGGTCAATTCGAACAATAAACAGGAAACGTGCTATGTCAGAACTCCCAGAACTGGTCGATCTGTCGGTGATATTTCCGTCGCTGCATATCGATCTTAAATACGCTACTGCCGACAACATTACCGGCGCACCTATCTACAGGGAAGCGCGTTGCCTGTTGCACACCGAGGCGGTAACCGCGCTGGCAAAAAGCATCAGCATTGCGCAACTGGCGGGCTTGTCGCTGGTGGTGTACGACGCGTATCGCCCCCAGCAGGCGCAGGCGATACTGTGGAATGCCTGTCCCGACCCGCAATATGTTGTCGATGTTGCCATTGGTTCCAATCACAGTCGGGGTACGGCCATTGACGTCACGTTGATGGACGATCGCGGCCATCTCCTTGATATGGGGGCCGGTTTTGATGAAATGCACGACCGTTCCCATGCCTGGCATCCGTCTGTTCCTCCGGCAGCGCAGCGTAACCGCCTGCTGCTCAATGCCATTATGTTTGGTGGTGGTTTTGTCGGTATTAACAGCGAATGGTGGCATTTTGAATTACCTGATGCCGCCCGTTACCCGCTGCTTGACGATCAAATAGATTGTTACACTGTCACGTCTATAACAACACAACATCCCCTTTAATTCTGGAGCCTGGTTATGAAGACTACACCTGCGTTAAACGCTTTTTTCCGCCCCGCTCTGATAGCCGTTGCGTTAGCGGTAGCCCTGCCTGCCGCGCAGGCTGCCGTTCCCAAAGATATGTTAGTGATTGGTAAAGCCGCCGATCCGCAGACGCTCGATCCCGCTGTGACCATAGATAACAATGACTGGACGGTCACCTATCCCTCTTACCAGCGGTTGGTTCAGTACAAAACAGATGGTGGTAAAGGTTCCACGGAAGTTGAAGGCGATTTAGCCAGCGGCTGGAAAGCCTCGGACGACCAGAAAGAGTGGACGTTTACCCTGAAAAACGATGCCAAATTCGCCGACGGAACACCGGTGACGGCTGATGCGGTAAAGCAATCCTTCGAACGATTGCTCAAGATTGGTCAGGGACCTGCGGAGGCTTTCCCGAAAGATCTGAAGGTTGAGGCCATTGATAACACCACGGTGAAGTTTACCCTCAGCCAGCCGTTTGCTCCGTTTCTGTATACGCTGGCAAATGACGGTGCCTCAATCATTAACCCGGCCATCTTAAAAGAGCATGCCGCAGACGATGCCCGCGGATTCCTGGCACAGAACACGGCAGGCTCTGGTCCCTTCATGCTGAAGAGTTGGCAAAAGGGACAACAACTGGTGCTGGTGCCTAACCCGCATTATGCCGGTACAAAACCGACGTTTAAGCGCGTCTCAGTCAAAATCATTGGTGAAAGCGCCTCCCGTCGCCTGCAACTGTCCCGTGGCGATATCGACATTGCCGATGCGCTTCCTGTTGACCAGCTTGCTGCTTTAAAACAGGAAGGCAAAGTGAACGTGGCGGATTATCCCTCATTGCGCGTGACTTATCTGTATCTCAACAACAGTAAGGCCCCGCTCAATCAGGTGGATTTACGCCGCGCTATCTCGTGGGCCACCGATTATAAAGGCATGGTCAACGGGATCCTGAGCGGCAATGGAAAGCAAATGCGTGGCCCAATCCCCGAAGGCATGTGGGGTTTTGACGATAAGGCCATGCAGTACAGCTTCGATGAAGCCAAAGCCAAAGCAGCGTGGGACAAAGTTGCCACCAAACCTGAAAGCCTGAGCTTCCTGTACTCAGATAATGATCCAAACTGGGAACCTATCGCGCTCGCTACCCAGGCAAGCCTTGGCAAACTGGGCATTAAGGTGAAGCTGGAAAAACTGGCGAACGCCACCATGCGTGACCGCGTGGGCAAAGGCGATTACGACATTGCCATTGGCAACTGGAGTCCGGATTTTGCCGACCCGTACATGTTTATGAACTACTGGTTTGAGTCAGATAAGAAAGGCTTGCCGGGTAACCGTTCGTTCTATGAAAACAGTGAGGTCGATAAGCTGCTACGTAGCGCGCTGGCTACGACCGATCAGGTGGCCAGAACCAATGACTACCAGCAGGCGCAAACCATCGTGATTGATGAAGCGGCCTACGTCTATTTATTCCAGAAAAACTATCAGTTGGCGATGAACAAAGACGTCAAAGGATTTGTATTCAACCCCATGCTGGAACAGGTCTTCAATATCTCCACCATGAGTAAATAAGCCACGTTTACGCGGAGCCGCTCTGGCTCCGCAAGGGGAAGCTAATGACGTTCTGGAGTATTTTGCGCCAGCGATGCTGGGGACTTATTCTGGTGGTTATCGGTGTTTGCGTAATCACCTTTATTATTTCACATCTGATACCTGGCGACCCCGCACGGCTGCTGGCGGGCGACCGCGCCAGCGATGAAATTGTCGAAAATATTCGCCAACAGCTGGGGCTGAATCAACCGCTGTATGTCCAGTTTTTTCGCTATGTCAGCGACATTTTTCACGGCGATTTAGGCACCTCCATTCGCACCGGGCGTCCGGTACTGGATGAACTGCGCATTTTCTTCCCCGCTACCCTTGAGCTGGCTTTCTGCTCTTTGTTGCTGGCGCTGGTGATAGGTATCCCGCTGGGTATTTTATCTGCGGTCTGGCGTAACCGCTGGCTTGATCACCTTGTTCGGCTAATGGCAATTACCGGTATCTCCACGCCAGCATTCTGGCTGGGGCTGGGGGTTATCGTGCTGTTTTACGGTCATCTGCAAATTTTACCCGGCGGTGGACGTTTAGACGACTGGCTGGATCCACCTGCTCACGTCACCGGGTTCTACCTGATTGATGCACTGCTGGAAGGCAACGGCGAAGTCTTTTTCAATGCGCTTCAGCACCTGATTTTGCCGTCGCTGACACTGGCTTTTGTACATCTTGGGATCGTTGCCCGCCAGATTCGTTCCGCCATGCTGGAGCAACTGAGTGAAGATTACATTCGTACCGCCCGCGCCAGCGGGTTACCGGGCTGGTACATCGTGCTGTGCTATGCATTGCCTAACGCTCTCATCCCATCAATCACCGTCCTCGGTCTGGCGCTGGGCGATCTGCTCTACGGTGCGGTATTGACCGAAACGGTCTTTGCCTGGCCAGGCATGGGCGCTTGGGTGGTGACCTCAATTCAGGCACTCGACTTCCCGGCGGTAATGGGATTTGCCGTGGTGGTCTCGTTCGCCTATGTGCTGGTCAACCTGGTGGTGGATTTGCTCTATTTGTGGGTAGATCCTCGAATTGGACGTGGAGGTGCTGAATGATGCTCACACAAGAAATGCCGACCGCCCCTCAGACAGCACGCCGCCGCACGGACTGGGCCAAACTGTTCTGGATGATGAAAAGTAGCCCGCTGACGCTGGTTGGCGGGGTCATCATCGTATTGATACTGCTGCTGATGGTGCTGTCGCCGTGGATAACGCCACACGATCCTAATGCCATCAATTTGAGTGCGCGCCTGCTGCCCCCGTCAGCCGCTCACTGGTTTGGTACCGATGAAGTCGGTCGCGATCTGTTCAGTCGCGTTCTGGTAGGAAGTCAGCAGTCGGTCGTTGCGGGTCTGGTGGTGGTGGGTATCGCCGGGGGATTGGGATCACTGCTGGGCTGCTTGTCGGGTGTCATGGGCGGGCGCGCCGACGCGATAATTATGCGGATGATGGACATTATGCTGTCCATTCCTTCGCTGGTGCTGACGATGGCGTTGGCCGCCGCGCTGGGCCCCAGCCTGTTTAACGCCATGCTGGCGATTGCCATCGTCCGTATCCCTTTCTATGTGCGCCTCGCACGCGGTCAGACGTTAGTGGTGCGTCAGTTCACCTATGTACAGGCGGCGCGCACTTACGGGGCTTCACGCTGGCATCTGATTAGCTGGCACATTTTACGCAATTCGCTGCCCCCGCTCATCGTGCAGGCCTCGCTGGATATCGGCAGTGCGATCCTGATGGCCGCCACGCTCGGGTTTATTGGTCTGGGCGCACAGCAGCCGAGCGCTGAATGGGGCGCGATGGTCGCAATTGGCCGCAATTATGTGCTTGATCAGTGGTGGTATTGCGCTTTTCCCGGCGCGGCCATTCTGATTACCGCCGTGGGCTTTAATCTCTTTGGCGATGGTATTCGCGATCTGCTTGATCCGAAAGCCGGAGGAAAACAGTCATGACACAACCCGTACTGGAAATCGAAGATTTACATCTGAGTTTCCCCGGCTATAAAGCTGATGTGCATGCGCTGAACCATGTATCACTGCACATCAACCGTGGAGAAATCGTTGGTGTGGTGGGTGAATCCGGTTCCGGTAAGTCCGTGACCGCCATGCTCACCATGCGTCTGCTTCCGGAGGGAAGCTATCGTATTCACCAGGGACGCGTTTCACTGCTGGGTGAAGATGTGCTCAACGCCAGTGAGAAACAAATGCGCCAATGGCGCGGCGCACGCGTCGCGATGATCTTTCAGGAGCCCATGACGGCACTGAATCCGACCCGGCGTATCGGCCAGCAAATGGTGGAGGTAATCCGCCATCACCAGGCGTTAAGCCGCACGGATGCCCGTCATAAAGCCGTCGCTCTACTCGAAGAGATGCAAATCCCGGACGCGCCGGAGGTCATGAAACGATTTCCGTTTGAGCTTTCCGGCGGGATGCGCCAACGCGTGATGATTGCGCTGGCCTTTTCGTGCGAGCCAGAGCTTATTATTGCCGATGAACCGACCACCGCGCTGGACGTCACGGTGCAACTGCAGGTGCTGCGTTTGCTGAAGTTAAAAGCACGGGCCAGCGGAACAGCCGTGTTATTTATCAGTCATGATATGGCGGTGGTTTCACAGTTATGCGACCGGTTGTACGTCATGTATGCCGGGAGCGTGATTGAGAGTGGCCCGACGCAAACCGTTATTCAACGTCCGACGCATCCCTATTCCATCGGCTTGCTGAAATGCGCGCCGGAACACGGCGAACCACGCGCATTGTTACCTGCGATCCCCGGCACCGTACCGAACCTAACCTGCTTACCTGCCGGATGCGCATTTCGTGAGCGCTGTTTTGCCGCTGGTCCTCGTTGTGAAGAAACGCCTGCGTTAAGTAGTCAGGGAGGCGTAGATCAACAATCTGCCTGCTGGTATCCACAACTGGAGACAACACATGTCTGATTTTTTTCTGGCGCTGCAGGATGTTCATGTCAACTTTCCTGCGCGTAAAAACTGGCTTGGCAAGGTTACGGAACGGGTGCATGCGCTCAACGGTCTGGATTTACAGATTCGCCAGGGTGAAACGCTGGGGATTGTTGGCGAATCCGGTTGTGGAAAAAGTACGCTGGCGCAACTGCTGATGGGCATGCTGAAACCCAGCCAGGGAAGCTATTCTCGCCGTGGTGATAAACAGCATAACGGTATGCAAATGGTCTTTCAGGACCCTCTTTCATCGCTGGATCCTCGCTTACCGGTGTGGCGCACGATCACTGAGCCGGTATGGATCCAAAAACGAAGTCCGGAACGTGAGCGCCGCATGCTTGCTGAAGATTTAGCCCAACAGGTAGGCATCCGCCCGGAATATCTCGACCGTCTGCCGCATGCGTTTTCAGGTGGACAACGCCAGCGTATTGCCATCGCCCGGGCGCTATCGTCAGAGCCGGATGTTATCGTCCTCGATGAGCCCACTTCAGCACTGGATATCTCTGTGCAGGCGCAAATTCTCAATCTTCTGGTGTCACTTCAGGCGCGCAGAAATCTGACCTACGTATTGATATCGCATAACGTGTCGGTGGTCCGCCATATGAGCGACCGTGTGGCGGTGATGTACCTCGGGCAAATTGTTGAGCTGGGCGATGCGCAGCGGGTTCTCACTCAACCTGCCCATCCTTACACGCGATTATTGCTGGACTCTGTCCCTAAAACGGGCGCGCCGCTGGCGGAAGATTTGGTGTTGCGGAAAACAGAACTCCCGGGGAATCGAACCCTGCCACAGGGCTGTTTTTTTCGTGACAGATGTCCGTTAGCGACCCGCGGTTGTGAGAAGAAACAGGCATTACTGAAAAGTGATACCGGATGTGACGTTCGCTGCTGGCGGGCGGTTACATGACCTGAGCCGTAGTGAAAAGTCAGGTGCGATACGCCTTTTTCAGTGAATCCACCAGCACCTCGGAAGCAGTAGATAATTTATGATGTGCCGAACGCAAAACCCCGATCCGACGCTGGATCACTGGAGTATCCAGATCGATACAGGTTGCGCCTAACTCTGTCATTTGCGTGCGGCATAGTGCAGGTACGGCGCTACCGCCCAGACCGTTAGCCACCAGACGGCCAACGGTTACTAATTGATGGCTCTCCAGCGCTACTTCCAGCGTATGTCCGCTTTGCACCAGTTGTTCTTCCAGCATCAGCCGCACGGCTGACGGACGTTGCAAGGTGATGAAATCCAGCGTCAGCAGTTCGCGCCATGCAATACGATCCCTGTCTGCCAGCCGACAGGTTGGCGGCACAATCGCGATAAAACGATCCACGCCGAGCGGCGTGAAATGCAGATGTCCCGAATAGTCCGGCTCGAAGGCTATGCCCATCTCGACCCGCCCTTCACTGACCATTTCAATCACGTGTTCATTGATCACATCATGAACCGTTACGTTGATACCAGAATAAGAATCACGAAACGTTTTCAGTACCGATGGCAGGACGTTAGCGGCAAATGAGGGCATGGCGGCGATCGAGATTTTACCGCGCTGTAGCGTAAAGCGTTGGCGCATGGCTTCTTCCGTATTCTCCCAGTCCGCCAGCAGCTGTCTCCCCATATTCAGCAGCGTTTCTCCCTCCTGCGTCAGAGTCACTTTGCGGGTGGTTCTCAACAGTAACGCCCCTCCCAGCGAATCTTCCAGTCCTTTAATCGCCAGGCTTAATGCGGGTTGCGACATGTTCAGTCTTTCACTGGCATGAGCAAAATTCAGAGTGTGAGCTACCGCTAAAAACGCGCGTAACTGTTTGATGCTCATTCCCATTTCGCATTCCTTTAACTTGTTGAATACCTTTAATTAACATTAAATTGATAAAAAAACCCAATGAGTGAGTCACAAATTTAAAATTAACAAATCATTTTTCACCCCCAATGATGTCGGCAAGGACAACTGGGGAGGCAAGTGTATGGCTGGACTGGATAAACGTGTTGCCACTTATCAAGAGGCGCTGGAAGGACTGACCGACAACATGACGCTGCTGGCGGGCGGTTTTGGTTTATGTGGGATCCCTGAAAACCTGATTACCGAAGTACGCCGTCGAGAAGTACAGGGACTTACCGTTGTATCAAACAACTGTGGCGTGGATGACTTTGGCCTTGGCGTACTGCTGGAAACGCGCCAGGTGCGCAAAGTGGTCGCGTCCTATGTAGGGGAAAACGCCCTGTTTGAGAAGCAGGTGCTTAGCGGCGAACTGGAAGCCATCCTGACGCCACAGGGTACGCTGGCAGAGCAGTTGCGCGCGGGCGGCGCGGGGATCCCGGCATTTTTTACCGCGACTGGATATGGAACCCCCGTAGCGGAAGGGAAAGAGGTTCGCGAGTTTGCCGGACGCCCTTACATCCTTGAACAGGCGATAACCGGTGATTTTGCATTGGTTAAAGGCTGGAAAGCCGACTGGTACGGCAACGTCATCTATCGCCACACCGCACAGAACTTTAATCCGCTGATGGCCGCCGCCGGGCGCATTACCGTCGTGGAAGTCGAAGAGATTGTCCCTCCCGGAGAACTGGACCCTGCAGCGATTCACACTCCCGGAATTTTCGTTAACCGCATTATTCAGGGGCAGTTTGAAAAACGTATTGAACAACGCACCCTGCGCCAGAAAGGAGCCTGACCATGTTAACGCGTGAACAAATGGCGATGCGCGTCGCCCGCGAGCTGCGCGACGGTTATTACGTCAACCTTGGGATCGGCATTCCCACTCTGGTGGCAAATTATATCCCTGATGGCATGGACGTGATGCTGCAATCAGAGAATGGTTTGCTGGGTATGGGGCCGTTTCCCACAGAAGACGAAATTGATGCCGACATGATTAACGCCGGGAAACAGACCGTGACGGCGCGCAAAGGCGCGGCGATTTTCGACTCTGCGCAATCCTTCGCCATGATCCGCGGCGGCCACGTTGATCTGACGGTGCTCGGTGCGTTTGAAGTCGATGTTAACGGCAATATCGCCTCATGGATGATCCCCGGAAAAATGGTGAAAGGCATGGGCGGCGCGATGGACCTGGTTGCCGGAGCCGACAACATCATCGTGGTAATGACCCATGCTTCCAAAAGCGGTGAGTCCAAACTGCTTCCCGCCTGCACCCTGCCGTTGACCGGCGTGGCCTGCATCAAACGCGTGCTTACCGACCTGGCTCTGCTGGAAATTGCCGACGGGGCGTTCATTCTGCGTGAACGCGCCCCGGGTATCAGTGTGGATGAAATCGTCGCCAGAACCGCCGGCAAGCTGATCGTGCCCGAAACTGTCCCCGAAATGCAATTTAACTGAGGAGCTGACCATGCAGGATGTTGTAATTGTCGCGGCAACGCGCACCCCGATTGGCAGTTTTCATGGTGCGCTGGCACCACTTTCCGCCGTGGAGTTAGGTACAGCGGTTGTCCGTTCGCTGCTGGAAAAAACGGCTGTGGCGCCTGAACAAATTGATGAAGTGATTTTAGGTCAGGTTCTGACGGCAGGCTGCGGCCAGAATCCGGCCAGACAAACGGCGTTACGCGCAGGACTGCCGTCAACCACACCGGCGTTAACCATTAATCTGGTGTGCGGTTCTGGCCTGAAGGCGGTGCATCAGGCGGTACAGGCAATTCGCTGTGGCGATGCGCAAATCGTGATTGCCGGAGGCCAGGAGAGCATGAGCAATGCGCCCTATTTTCTCGACGGCGCGCGGGCCGGCCTGCGGTTGGGTCATGCCAGTATGAAAGACAGCGTGGTGCATGACGGCCTGTGGGATGCGTTCAACGACTATCACATGGGTATTACTGCTGAAAATCTGGCGGATAAGTTCGTAATCAGTCGTGAGCAGCAGGACGCTTTTGCCCTGCGCTCCCAGCAAAAAGCCGCCGCTGCCATTGAAGCGGGTCGTTTTAGCGCGGAAATCACGCCGGTTAGCGTCCCACAAGGCAAAAAGCCGCCACGTGTGGTGGACCGTGACGAACAGCCTCGCCCGGATACTCAGGCCGACAAGCTGGCGCAACTTAAACCAGCATTTCGGCCAGGAAACGGTACGGTGACCGCCGGAAATGCATCATCCATCAATGATGGTGCCGCCGCGGTGATGTTGATGAGCGCCGGCAAAGCCGCAGAACTCAATTTGCCAGTGCTTGCCCGGGTAACAGGCTACGCGGTTTCTGGTGTCGATCCCGCCATTATGGGCATTGGGCCGGTAGAAGCGTCACTCCAGTGCCTGAAGCGAGCTGGCTGGACGTTGAATGATGTCGATCTCATTGAGGCCAACGAAGCCTTTGCCGCACAAGCGCTGGCGGTTGGCGAATCCCTGAACTGGGACAGCGACCGGGTGAACGTAAATGGCGGCGCGATTGCGCTGGGCCATCCCATCGGCGCATCTGGTTGCCGAATCCTGGTGACACTGTTGCACGAAATGGCCCGCAGTAACGCGACCAAAGGGCTGGCTACGCTGTGCGTAGGCGGTGGTCAGGGCGTAGCGCTGGCGGTAGAGCGTTTGCAGGAGGTCTCTCATGCAAAGTAAGCCTGTCTGCGTTCTGGGGGCGGGGTTAATGGGGGTCGGTATTGCCACCCACTTCGCCCGTTATGGTCACGATATCTGGCTGTATGACACCGATAGCAGCCGAATTGCAGAAATTAGCGCCGTTGCCAGCGGTATTCTGGATGAGCTGATTACCGCCGAACAGTTTGCCGCAGACGAAAAAGAACAGGTTGTGAGTCGTCTGCACGGTACGACTTCGCTACCGGAGATTGCTGCGTGCGGGTTACTGATTGAAGCGATCCCGGAGCGGCTCGAGCTCAAGCACGCGTTGTATGCGCAACTGGAAGATCTGATCGCGCCTGAGGCCGTCATTGCCAGTAATACCAGCGGCCTGCCGCCGGATGCGCTGGCAGAAAAGCTTGTCCATCCTGAGCGGCTGCTCATCGCCCATTTCTGGCACCCGCCACATTTTATTCCGCTGGTCGAAATTGTCCCCGGCACCGCCACCAAAGCGGAATACCTGCGTGAGCTGCAACAGTTGCTGCTCTCGATGCAACTGGAAGCCGTCGTGCTCGATCGCGCCGCACCAGGGTTTGTCGGCAATCGACTGCAGTTTGCTTTGCTGCGTGAAGCGCTTCATATCGTTAAAAGCGGCATCGCCAGCGCAGAGGTGGTGGATCAGGTCATGCGTGCCTCGCTCGGACGTCGCTATGCGATGGTTGGTCCGCTGGAAGCGGCAGATATGACCGGACTCTCTACGGTGCAGGATATTTGTCGGCATCTGCTCCCGGAACTGGCAACCGGCAGCGAGATGATGTCGTTGGTCGCTGACAAGGTAGCCAACGGTGATACCGGTTTACGCAGCGGTCAGGGATTTTATCGCTGGGATGATTCGCGCAAGGAGTACATCCAGCAACGCAGAGAGCATCAACTGCGTTTTGCCCTGAAACCATAACGTCTCTTTCTGTACCCCAATATAATAATAAGGAGTCATGATGAGTGTATTAATCGCCCTGGCAGCGCTGGGCCTGCTGATGCTTGCAGCCTATCGCGGATACAGCGTCATTCTGTTTGCCCCCATCGCGGCATTAGGTGCTGTATTACTCACTGAACCCAGCGCCGTCGGCCCCGCTTTCACCGGCCTGTTTATGGAAAAAATGGTCGGTTTTGTGAAGCTTTACTTCCCGGTGTTCTTGCTGGGTGCAGTGTTTGGCAAGTTAATCGAGTTATCTGGATTTTCACGTTCCATTGTTGCCGCCGCTATCAACATCCTCGGTCGTCGTCACGCCATCCCGGTGATCGTGCTGGTGTGCGCGCTGTTAACCTACGGCGGGGTTTCGCTGTTCGTCGTGGCGTTTGCGGTGTATCCATTTGCGGCGGAGCTGTTCCGCCAGAGTAATATTCCTAAGCGCCTGATCCCGGCCACCGTTGCGCTGGGCGCATTCTCTTTCACTATGGATGCTCTGCCAGGCACGCCGCAGATCCAGAACATTATTCCGACCAGCTTCTTTGGGACTAACGCCTGGGCTGCGCCGTGGCTGGGGCTGATAGGCTCGCTGTTTATTATTTTCGTCGGTCTGGTTTATCTCGAACGTCAGCGTCGTAAAGCGCAGGCAAAGAATGAAGGCTATGGCACTGAACTGTTAAACGAGCCGGAAACGCCGGATAACATTAATCTGCCGAACCCGATCATCGCGATCTCTCCGCTGATCCTGGTTGGGGTATTTAACCTGCTGTTTACCCGCTGGATCCCACAGTGGTATGGTGCCACGCATCAACTTGAACTTCCGGGTCTTGCCAAACCAATTACCACCGAAGTCGGTAAAATCACCGCTATCTGGGCAGTGGAAGCGGCGCTGATTTCTGGGATTCTGCTGGTGGTGCTCTTCGGCTACCGCAACATTAAAGGTCGCCTGGCTGAAGGCAGCAGAACGGCAGTTGGTGGCGCGATCCTCGCGGCGATGAACACCGCGTCAGAGTACGGTTTTGGCGCAGTGATCGCCGCCCTGCCGGGCTTCCTTGTGCTGTCAAAAGCGCTGGCGGCTATTCCTGACCCGCTGCTCAATGAGGCTATCAGCATTACCACGCTTGCCGGGATCACCGGTTCGGCGTCTGGCGGGATGAGTATTGCCCTTGCCGCCATGTCTGACACTTTCATCGCTGCCGCACATGCCGCCAATATCCCACTTGAAGTCTTCCACCGCGTGGCATCTATGGCCAGCGGCGGTATGGACACCCTACCGCATAACGGCGCGGTCATTACCTTATTGGCTATCACCGGCCTTAGTCATCGTCAGGCGTATGGCGGAATTTTCGCTATTACCATCATTAAAAGTCTGGCCGTACTGTTTGTCATCGGCGTCTTCTACACCACCGGAATTGTTTAAGGAGAATCATCATGAACTTAACGGGAAAAACCGCCCTGGTTACCGGCTCGACCAGTGGTATCGGATTAGGTATCGCACAGGTGCTGGCGCAAGCTGGCGCCACCCTGATCCTCAACGGGTTTGGTGATGTTGATGCTGCCAAAGACGCTGTTGCGCAGTATGGCAAAACGCCAGGCTATCATGGCGCGGATCTGAGCGATGAAGCGCAAATTGCCGACATGATGCGCTATGCAGAGAGCGAATTCGGCGGTGTGGATATTCTTATCAATAACGCCGGGATCCAGCATGTTTCACCGATAGAAACCTTCCCGGTTGATAAATGGAACGCGATTATCGCGATTAACCTCTCCTCCGTTTTTCACACCACGCGTCTGGCGCTTCCCGGTATGCGCGCGCGAAACTGGGGGCGCATCATTAATATCGCTTCTGTTCACGGCCTGGTGGCTTCAAAAGAGAAATCTGCCTACGTAGCAGCGAAGCACGGTGTGGTGGGATTAACCAAGACCATCGCGCTGGAAACCGCACAGACGGAAATCACCTGCAATGCGCTGTGTCCCGGCTGGGTGCTAACGCCGCTGGTCCAGCAGCAGATCGATAAGCGTATTGCCGAAGGCGCAGAGCCTGAGGCAGCCCGTGACGCCTTGCTGGCTGAAAAGCAGCCGTCGCGCGAATTCGTTACCCCAGAGCAGTTAGGGAATCTCGCGTTATTCTTATGTTCAGACGGTGCGGCGCAAGTGCGTGGCGTAGCGTGGAATATGGATGGCGGTTGGGTAGCGCAATAACATCATCAGGTGCCGGATAAGAACTGGTCACATCCGGCACGACTTTATTAAGACTTCAGTTTGTAATCCAGCGTTATTTCCGCTTTCAGAACCTGAGATACCGGGCATCCGGCTTTTGCTTTCTGGATGATGCCGTCAAACGTGGCGGCGTCTATCCCCGGCACGCTCACTTGGCTATGCAACGCGACTTTAGTGATCGCAAACCCGGCATCTACCTTATCCAGAGAAACATCGGCAGTGGTATCAATGGCATCTGGGGTAAACCCTGCTTCACCCAGCATCAGTGAAAGCGCCATCGAAAAGCAGGCTGCATGGGCCGCGCCAATCAACTCTTCAGGATTGGTGCCTTTCTCACCTTCAAATCGTGTATTAAACCCATACGGTTGCTGATTCAACACGCCACTTTCGGTCGACACAGTGCCTTTGCCGCGCTTAATGTCGCCTTCCCAGTGTGCCTGACCTTTCTTATGGATAGTCATTATCGCTCTCCTGTGTTGTCGTCGGAGTTACTAGTATAGGACGCCCGGGGAAAAGCATGTTACATACGGGATAGTTCTCATTTGCCGCTTAAGCATTGACCTTTCAGATAAAATGACCGACCATCCAGAAAGCCGTTATGTTGAACATCGGCTTTATATCAGGTTGTATTTCGTCCGTTCTCATACGGGCTCGCCCTTGAAACCAGTAACAGGATTAAGGAGTTAGAATGAAATCGAACCGTCAGGCCCGTCATATTCTCGGACTGGACCACAAAATCTCAAATCAACGTAAAATCGTGACCGAAGGTGACAAAACCAACGTGGTCAACAATCCTACTGGAAGAAAGCGCCGCGCTGACGGCAAGTAGCCTTTCGCACGTCTGACTGAGTAACGAGATAAACACCATTGCAACCGCAGTGGTGTTTTTGCTTATAAAACCCCTTAACCCATTCACAATGCTTTATACTTCGCCCGTTTCCCTGGCGGACAGGCCACATACGATCATAAAGAGCGCCAGGGACGGTTATTCAAAAAAGAGTGAGTGACATGGAAAACGAAACTAAAAAACTGCGTTCCCTTTACATCCCTTACGCTGGCCCGGTACTGCTGGAATTCCCTTTACTGAATAAAGGGAGCGCCTTCAGTGTGGAAGAACGCCGTAACTTCAACCTGCTGGGGTTACTGCCGGAAGTCGTCGAAACGATTGAAGAACAGGCTGAACGCGCCTGGATCCAATATCAGGGCTTCAAAACCGAAATCGACAAACATATTTACCTGCGCAACATCCAGGACACCAACGAAACCCTGTTTTACCGACTGGTGCATAATCACCTGGATGAGATGATGCCAGTTATCTATACCCCAACGGTCGGCGCAGCCTGTGAGCGTTTCTCTGAGATTTATCGTCGTGCGCGCGGCGTGTTTATCTCTTATCAGAACCGCCACAATATGGACGATATCCTGCAAAACGTCCCTAACCACAATATCAAGGTCATCGTTGTCACCGATGGCGAACGTATTTTAGGTCTTGGCGATCAGGGGATCGGCGGGATGGGCATTCCAATCGGTAAACTGTCGCTGTATACCGCATGTGGCGGAATTAGCCCGGCCTATACACTTCCGGTGGTACTGGAC
Source organism: Citrobacter sp. KTE30 (assembly GCF_000398825.1). Lineage (NCBI taxonomy): Bacteria > Pseudomonadati > Pseudomonadota > Gammaproteobacteria > Enterobacterales > Enterobacteriaceae > Citrobacter > Citrobacter sp. KTE30. The sequence continues at coordinate 2,167,091 of NZ_KB976055.1, forward strand.
GTGGGGACCAACAACCAGCAACTGCTGAACGATCCGCTGTATATGGGCTGGCGCAATCCGCGTATCACTGATGATGAATACTACGAATTTGTTGATGAATTCATCCAGGCCGTGAAGCATCGCTGGCCGGACGTGCTGTTGCAGTTTGAAGATTTCGCCCAGAAAAACGCTATGCCACTGCTGACCCGTTATCGCGATGAAATTTGCTCATTTAACGACGATATTCAGGGCACCGCGGCGGTTACCGTCGGTACGCTGATTGCGGCTAGCCGCGCGGCCGGAAGCCAGCTGAGCGAACAAAACATCGTCTTCCTCGGCGCGGGTTCCGCCGGATGCGGGATCGCCGAGCAGATCATTGCGCAAATCCAGCGAGAAGGTTTAAGCGAAGAAGCGGCGCGTCAACGCGTATTCATGGTCGATCGCTTCGGCCTCTTAACCGACAAAATGCCGAACCTGCTCTCCTTCCAGACCAAACTGGTGCAAAAACGCGAAAATCTGCAGCACTGGGATACACAAGAAGATGTCCTGTCGTTGCTCGATGTGGTCCGCAACGTTAAACCTGACATCCTGATCGGGGTTTCCGGACAGGTTGGTCTGTTTACCGAAGAGATCATCCGCGAAATGCACAAGCATTGTCCGCGTCCGATCGTCATGCCGCTGTCTAACCCGACTTCTCGTGTAGAAGCCACGCCGCAGGATATTATCGCCTGGACCGAAGGCAACGCGCTGGTTGCGACCGGTAGCCCGTTTGCACCGGTAGTGTGGAAAGAGAAAACTTACCCGATCGCCCAGTGTAATAACGCGTACATCTTCCCGGGTATTGGCCTTGGCGTGATTGCTTCTGGCGCGTCGCGCATCACTGATGAAATGCTGATGTCGGCCAGTGAAACGCTGGCACAGTATTCACCGCTGGTGCTCAACGGTGAAGGACTGGTGCTACCGGAACTGAAAGATATTCAGACGGTTTCTCGTGCCATTGCCTTTGCTGTCGGTAAAATGGCCCAGCAGCAAGGTGTGGCGGTGAAAACCTCCGCTGAAGCGCTGCAACAGGCTATTGACGATAATTTCTGGCAGGCGGAATATCGCGACTACCGTCGTACTTCTATTTGACGGTTTGCCCGGCAGCTGAGTCTGCCGGGCAATTTTAAGCGTTCGATGAACGAAATACTGTATGTAGATTACTGTTCTGAAAGTTCAAGTTCAGCAATAACCGGCAGGTGATCGCTCGCCGTAGACCACGTAAACTCTGGCGAATTATGTGGGATTTCCAGGTTTTTGACGTTCCACTTCTGACCTTTAAACGTGAAAATATGGTCTATATCGATCGCAGGATTAACGGCTGGCCAACTGCGCGTATCAATTCCTTCTTTCGTCACTTCATTGAAAAAGTAACGTATTTCTTTAAGTGGCTGCTCATCCCGGGTCGAATTAAAATCCCCTGCAAGGATCTTAATTGAGGAGGCGATATCCGGGAAATCTGATGTCGCGTCGCCAATGCTGATATCTAACAGATAGCGGGCTTGTTCCGTACGCATGGTGGGGTCTTTTTGCCAGTCGAGATGAGTCACCATAATGATGGGAGCAGAATCAAACCCAGGAACGTCAACCTGCGCCAGTAACGCCACGCGTTGTTCAGCATTACCCGACGGTAATTTTACCACCTGTGTATGCAATATTTTATATTTGGAAAGCAGTCCTAACCCGTACTCACCGCCATCAAAATCGAGGGCTTTACCGAAGGCGTAATACAGTTTATTGGCATCAGCGATTTTTTTGAGTTGATCAATCTTTTGACTGCGCCCTGTTTTATTATCAACCTCTGGTACAGCAATAATATCCGCATCAATTTTTTTAATTGCCGAATTAAGTGCCGTAAAATCCGCCACATCAGCAGATGCTTCATTTTTACCAATGTTATAGGTGGCAATCTTTAAATGCGGTTTATTCTGCGTGTAAATTTTGTCAGGAACTCCACCTTTTTGCACTTTAAGTATCTCATTACCCGCTAGTTTTTCACTTGCTTGTGCATTTACAAATAAACATCCCAGCGCAATCATCGTCAATGTCATTGTTTTTTTCATGTCATCTATTCTCCAAATAATAAAATAGTGCGCGATAGGATACCGGAGAATATTGATCGTTATTGTGATCATTAACCCAAGCTTTCGACGCGAAGAAAATTAAGTTTTGCATGATTTATTTGTCTTGTAATCTGCTGGGCGTTCAAAGCTTGCGCTACTGCGTATGTTGCGATTACACTTTCATCACCGATCAACATTCTGAAAAACAAAAGGAGGATACTTATGCTGTACTGTGAACGTTTTATCGTTTCACATGCTTTTGGCGATCGCCAGTGCTCAAGCGTTATCGGTATCGTGCTGCGATAACTTCTGCTTGAGCGAAGCTAACTTCTAAATCCCCTTCTCTCGGGCTTACCGGGTTATCGTCAGCGATGTTTGACGAGGCGTTTTCACGCCTGTAACTCTTGAGTAAGCAACAATGAGCACATTACTAACCGCACAATCCTTACACGTTGATACGGCATTCGGCACGCTATTCGACGATCTTTCCTTTACCCTGAAAAAAGGCGACCGCATCGGGCTTATCGGTTACAACGGCTGCGGAAAAAGCACGTTGTTAAAACTGCTCGATGGCACGATTTCGCCCACCAGTGGAGCAATCGCGCAAGCGAATCACTGCCATCTCGCGCGTGTAGAACAACATCTACCTGACGATATACTGCCTCTTACGCTGCAGGAAGCCGTTCTCGCTCAACTTCCTGAGCATGAGCGTGCGGCTCAACAATGGCGGGTTGAAGCGCTGCTTGCCGAAATGGGTTTCACGCCAGAGAATTTATCTCTGACAGCGCAAACGTTGAGCGGTGGCCAGCACACACGCTTGCTATTAGCGCGGGCGCTGATGCGTAATCCTGACCTGCTGCTGCTGGATGAACCGGGTAACCATCTGGATTTGCCAACATTACTGTGGCTGGAGCAGTTCTTACAGAACTGGTCTGGCAGTTTTGTGGTGGTTTCCCACGACCCGCAGTTGCTGGACGCGGTGACTCACGGAACGTGGATCCTACGCGATCGCACTCTCCATGCCTTTGATCTACCCTGTAGCGCGGCACGTCAGGCGCTGGCAGAAAGAGACGTCAGCGATGCTCTGCGCCACAAGGCTGAGCAAAAAGAGATAGACCGGGTTACCGCCAGCGGCAAACGGCTGGCAACCTGGGGGCGGATCTACGACAACGAAGATCTCTCCCGCAAGGCCAAGCAGATGGAAAAACAGGTGCAGCGCCTGAAAGAGGTGCAGACAGAAGTGACGGCAGGAAGTCAGTGGACACTAACATTGCAGGGTGATTCCCTGCGTGCAGATCGTTTGCTGGAGATGACCAATCTGTCTGTAGTCCCTGCTCCCGGTGCAGATACACTGTTTTCCATTGCCGGTATCCGGTTAAAAAGCGGCGATCGCGTGGCGATTGTCGGGCGTAACGGTTGCGGGAAATCATCGCTATTAAGGCTTATCTGGCAACAGTTTCAGTCACAGCTGGCATCGCCTTCACTGGTGTTACACCCGCGCGTTACCCTGGGTTATTACGACCAGACGTTGCATCAGCTTGCCGATAACGATTCATTGTTTGACGCGCTGGAAGCGTTTGCCCCGCAGCCAGAGATTCGCAAGATGGCGTTGATTAGCGCGGGATTTCCGTGGGTTCGTCATGCGCAGCGAGTCAGCACGTTAAGCGGCGGTGAGCGCTCCCGGCTGCTGTTTGTGGGGCTGACGCTCGCGCGCTACAGTCTGCTGATGCTCGATGAACCGACCAACCATCTGGATATGGAAGGTAAAGAGGCGCTGGCAGAAACGCTACAAAGCTATAACGGCGGCGTGTTGCTGGTCAGTCACGACCGGCAGCTTATCAGCCAAAGCTGTAACCGGTTCTGGTTAATCGACAATGGCGAACTCAGTGAATGGCACGATCTGGAGGCGGTCAATGCGCGTATTAGGGAAACGTCCGCGGAGATAACCGTTCCCAAAACGGTGGTCGAAGCGAAAGCTGAAATAAGCTGTGACAGCGATGGATTGCTGGAACAACTCCTCGATCTGGAACAGCGTCTGGCCGACGATCTCGCCCGCAAGCCGAAACATCAAAAACCGCTGTTACAGGCGCAATGGCGTAAAGAGATTGAGCGTCTGAACTCACAACTGAAGTAATCTTTATTGCCGGATGGCGCAAGCTTATCCGGCCTACACCAGCAAAATGCGCGTGTAGGCCTGCAATCCGGCAATTCTTGCGTGACGCTTTCCAGATATTCCCCTTCTCCCTTTTTCTTTTAGCGCATTCGCCGCACAATTTTAAAAATCGCAATCTTGGCGTTGCGCTTCACGGAACATTAATGGTAGTGTTCCTCTTGAAGGAACAAGGATGATACGGATGATCATGAACTTCAGACACAAGGGATTGCGAGATTTGTTTCTTCATGGAAGAACATCAGGCGTTATGGCGAAACATGTCCGACGATTACGACACAGGCTTGCCGTTATTGATGCGGCAAGCAAGGTTACAGATATCAATATGCCCGGTTATAAGCTACATCCTCTGGTAGGTGATCGTGATGGCATATGGGCAATAGCTGTTTCAGGTAACTGGCGTATTACGTTTGAATTCGTCAATGGCGACGCGTACATACTGGACTACGAGGACTATCATTGATGAAGATGGCAAATCATCCCCGTCCTGGGGATATCATTCAGGAAGCGCTGGAAGAACTCAATGTCAGCCTGCGCGAGTTTGCCAGAGCTATGGAGATTGCACCTTCAACCGCAAGTCGACTATTAACCGGGAAAGCAGCCCTAACGCCTGAGATGGCGATTAAACTCTCTGTGGTGATTGGCAGCTCACCCGAAATGTGGTTAAACCTGCAAACTACCTGGAGTCTGGCAGAGGCCCAAAAAAGCGTGGATATTTCACGCCTGCGTAAGCTGGCAGTACAGTGATAAAAGTAAATGCCGGATAAACTTTTGCCATCCGGCATACCATTTATTGCTGTGATTTTTTCTCTTTCCAGGCATCCCAGGCCTGTTTGATCTCTTGCTTTGCCGTAGCGGCGTCGTTGAAACCGTTTAATTCGACCTTCTTGCGCCCTTCCGGCAGATCTTTGTACACGCGGAAGAAAGATTCCAGACGTTGAACTTCAATATTGGGCAGATCGCTCAATTCTTTGATGTTGTCATAAGTGGGGTCAATTTTACTGGCCGGCACGGCGACAATTTTGTCGTCCTTTTCACCGCCGTCGATCATCTTCAGGACGCCTATTGCGCGCAGCTTAATCAACGTCCCCGGGGCCAGCGGCGCACGAGTATAAAAGATAACATCCAGCGGATCGCCGTCACCGGCTAAAGACTGGGTTAGTGAACCGTAGTTGGCGGGATAGGCAACCGGCATTGACTGGAAGCGATCGGCAACGATAAACCCGGTTTTGGCGTCGGTTTCATATTTAATCATTCCACCTGCCGGGATTTCGGTTACGGCATAAAACTCTTCCGGGTTATTCTCCGGCTGAGGAAATTCGAGGATGTTCTGCGCCTGAGCTGAAGCACAAAGAAACACGCTGATTGCGAGTAGTTTTTTCACCAGATGCATTGTCTTTTAACTCTTCTATTATTGGAAAGACAACACCTTACGTTCAGCAGATGACAGAAACATGACGTTTTTTTGGCAAAAAAATGGCGCTACCGATGTAGCGCCATTGCGTAGAGGGAACATCAGGGATTAGTTAACCCCTTCCTCGCTCTCTTTTTTCGCTTCTTGTCTTTCAACTTCGCGATACCAACGTGGGTGATGTTTCTTCGCCCAGCGACGGCTCACCTTCCCTTCAACCATGCCTTTAATCGAACCTTTCACCCAGAATGCCATATACATATGGATGAGGATGGCGTGCATCAGGATAATCCCCGCCGCCGCATGGATCAGCAGGCTATAGCGCACGACCTGCATTGGGAAGAACTGTGCAAAGTATGGACGCCAGATAATAATACCGGTAATCAGCAGCACGAAAATCATGCTCATGATCGACCAGAACATCATTTTCTGCCCGGCGTTGTACTTGCCCACATCCGCCACTTTGTGTTCATTGCCTTTCAGCACTTCCACAATGTTTTTCAGCCACGGAATATCTTTTTTATCCGGGATGTTGTGGTGCACAAAGCGCACAAACATGAACATTAGCGCGACGAAGATCAGTATGCCGAAGAACGGGTGCAAAATGCGTCCCATCTGCGGCGTACCGAAGGTTTGCGTCAGCCATTGCAGAGTCGGGAAGAAGAACGAAATCCCCGACAGCGCCACCAGGAAGAAGCAGATCACCACCGTCCAGTGACAGGCGCGGTCGATAAACTTCGTGCGCACAATCATTTTCGACTTACTCATGATGATCCTCCTCGTCGTCGTCCACTTCCTTATTCGGACCGATACCAATGTAGTGGTAAATCAGCCCGGCGAAGGTGGCGATAAATCCGGCAGCGGCCAGCGGTTTCAGCGCCCCTTTCCACAGATTAATAGAGGTATCGATCTGCGGATCTTTCGGCAGGCCGTGATACAGCTCCGGCTGGTTGGCATGATGCAGAACGTACATAACGTGCGTACCACCCACACCTTCCGGGTTGTAGAGACCGGCGTGTTCGAAACCGCGTGCTTTCAGTTTTGCCACACGCTGTTCGCCCATTTCCAGCATTTCCTGCTTGGTGCCGAAATGTATTGCCCCGGTCGGACAGGTCTTCACGCAGGCAGGTTCCTGCCCGACGCTGACCCGGTCGACACACAGCGTACATTTATACACGCGGTTATCCTCTTTATTGAGGCGCGGAATATTAAATGGACACCCGGCAATACAGTAGCCGCAGCCAATACAGTGTTCTGACTGGAAATCGACAATCCCGTTGGCGTACTGGATGATTGCCCCGGCAGACGGGCATGCCTTCAGGCAGCCCGGATCTTCACAGTGCATACAGCCGTCTTTACGAATCAGCCATTCCAGCTTGCCGTTCTGTTCGGTTTCGGTAAACCGCATCACCGTCCAGGACTTGGCGCTGAGATCGGCGGGGTTGTCATACACCCCGACGCAGTGGCCAACTTCATCGCGGATATCGTTCCACTCTGAGCATGCCACCTGACAGGCCTTGCAGCCTATACAGGTGGAAACGTCGATCAGCTTCGCGACCTCGGCTTTGTAATCACGGGCCTGAGGTGGCGGCGTGATGGAGTTTGTTGCGGACCGTTTGATGATGTCCTGCGTTTCCATAGACATATGTTCGCCTCCCTTACGCCTTCTCGATGTTAACTAAAAACGCTTTGTATTCCGGCGTTTGCGAGTTTGCATCACCGACATTCGGCGTCAGGGTGTTGGCGATAAAGCCTTTACGCGCGACTCCTTCAAAGCCCCAGTGGATTGGGATCCCAACCGTTTCAACCTGCTGACCGTTGACGTTCAGGGTACGCAGACGACGGGTCACCACGGCAACTGCGCGAATAAATCCACGTTTACTGCTAACTTTCACGTGATCGCCGTTGTTTATCCCTTTCGCTGCCGCCAGCGTTTCGCTGATTTCCACAAACTGCTCTGGCTGGGCAATCGCATTCAGCAATGCGTGCTTGGTCCAGGTATGGAAATGTTCGGTCAGACGATAGGTCGTCCCGACGTACGGGAAGTCCTGTTTCGTGCCCATACGGAGTTTATCCGCCTCGTACAGACGCGCTGCCGGGTTGGAGATCACATTCGGGTGCAGCGGGTTAGTACCCAGCGGCGTTTCCATCGGCTCGTAGTGTTCCGGGAACGGACCTTCCGCCATCTTATCGATAGCAAACAGACGCCCCAGCCCTTCCGGCTGCATGATAAATGGATTGGTGCCACTGCCCGGTGCCGCGGTATTGAAGTCCGGGATATCGTTACCCGTCCACTTCGTACCGTTCCACTGGATAAGCATGCGTTTTGGATCCCACGGTTTACCCTGTGGATCCGCCGAAGCGCGGTTATACAACACGCGACGGTTCAGCGGCCATGCCCAGGCCCAGCCCAGCGTATTACCCAGACCTGACGGATCGGCGTTATCGCGATTGGCCATCTGGTTGCCCTGCTCGGTCCAGCTACCGGTATAAATCCAGCAGGATGATGACGTAGAACCATCATCGCGCAGCAACGCAAAGCTGTTGAGCAACTGACCTTTCTTCGCAACCAGTACACCGTTGGCATCATAGAGATCTTCCAGCGCATAGCCGTTGTTCTCTTTCGCCACTTCCTCTGAGTGCGGTTCGTCCGGCTGCTTATAGTTCCAGCTCATTTTCAGAACGGGTTCTACAGCTCTACCGCCTTCAGTGCGATACATGTCTCGCAGACGGTGGTAAATACCGGCCAGAATTTCGCCGTCGTTGCGGGCTTCGCCCGGTGCGTCCTGACCTTTCCAGTGCCACTGTAACCAGCGTCCGGAGTTGGCGATGGAGCCGTCCTCTTCCGCAAAGCAGGTAGAAGGCAAACGGAAGACTTCGGTCTGAATCGACGCAGGATCAACGTCGTTTGACTCGCCGTGGTTCTGCCAGAACGTTGAGGTTTCGGTCACCAGCGGATCGATAACCACCAGATACTTCAGTTTGCTGAGGCTCTGCACCACTTTGTTTTTGTCCGGGAAGGACGCAACAGGGTTAAAGCCCTGACAGATGTAGCCGGTGACTTTCCCGCTATCCATCATGTTGAAGTATTTGATGACGTCGTAGGACTGATCCCACTTCGGCAGCCACTCAAAGCCCCAGTCGTTTTCTTTCTGTGCAGCATTGCCGTAGAAAGATTTCATCAAGCTGACGAAGAACTTCGGATAGTTGCCCCAGTAGTTAACCTGATCGGCCAATGTCGCTTTTGGCGTGTTCGCGGCCAGATAGGTTTGCAGATCTGTCTGTTTCTCTGACGGCAGCGTCAGGTAGCCCGGCAGGCTGGTAGAGAGCAGACCTAAATCGGTTAACCCCTGAATGTTGGAGTGACCGCGTAAGGCGTTGACACCGCCACCTGCCATCCCCATGTTGCCGAGCAGCAACTGGATCATCGCCATGGTGCGGATGTTCTGTGCCCCGACGGTATGCTGAGTCCAACCCAACGCATACAGGAACGTGGTGGTGCGATCGGCTGCGCTGGTGGAAGCCAGCACTTCGCAGACTTTCAGGAAGTCTTCTTTCGGCGTACCACAAATGTTTTCCACCACATCCGGCGTGTAGCGGGAAACGTGCTGTTTTAGCAGGTTCCAGACACAGCGAGGATGGCTTAACGTTTCATCGCGTTTCGCGTAGCCGTTTTCATCGAACTGGTAGTTCCAGGACGATTTATCATATTGGCGTTTGTTTGCGTCATAACCGCTGAACAGACCGTCTTCGAAAGCAAAGTCATCCCGCACCAGCAGGCTGGCGTTGGTGTAATGCTTAACGTATTCAGCGTTGATTTTGTTGTTTTCAATCAGGTACAGCAAGACGCCGGACAGGAACGTAATGTCCGTGCCGGAACGAATTGGCGCATAGATATCCGCCACCGAAGCTGTACGTGTAAAACGAGGGTCAACAACAATCAGCGTGGCATCATTGTTGTTTTTTGCTTCCATCGCCCAGCGGAATCCCACCGGATGTGCTTCAGCGGCGTTACCGCCCATCACCATCACGACGTTAGCGTTTTTAATATCAACCCAGTGGTTGGTCATCGCACCGCGACCAAATGTTGGAGCAAGACTTGCTACCGTTGGTCCGTGTCAGACGCGCGCCTGGTTGTCTACTGCCAGCATGCCGAGTGAGCGCACAAATTTTTGCGTCAGCATACCGGTTTCATTACTTGCCGCAGATGCACACAGCATCCCGGTTGAAAGCCAGCGGTTTACCGTTACGCCCTGCTCATTCTTCTCAATAAAGTTGGCGTCACGGTCAGTTTTCATCAGCTTCGCGATACGGGTGAATGCTTCATCCCAGCTGATACGCTGCCATTTGTCGGAACCAGGGGCGCGATATTCCGGGTAACGCAGACGGTTTTCACTGTGCACGTAATCCAGTAATCCAGCGCCCTTAGGACATAATGCCCCGCGGCTCACCGGATGATCCGGATCCCCTTCAATATGGTAAATCGACTCTTTGGCGTTTTTTGCTCCATCTCCCAGGCTATACATTAATAGCCCGCAACCTACGGAACAGTATGTGCAGGTGTTTCGGATCTCTTTGGCGCGTAACAGCTTATAGTTTCGCGCCTGAGCCAGTGCCATTTTGGGTGCAAAACCCAAAGCGGCCACTGTAGTTCCCGCCATACCGCCCGCGCAGATTTTAAAAAATTGTCTGCGGCTGACGTCCATTGCTTTCCTCTTTTTTGCAGGGGTTCGTACAGGAAATCTCTCAAATTGCGCCAGCGCGGCAGTCTGAAAGATGCCATGTACAACTTCGCGACGAAACTATCAGCTATATCCATATTTTTTTTGCGTCAAATCAATAACGAAACGGTTCCGCTACTAAATAGTGCACTTTGTTTAACTCTTGTACCCATAAGGGAGTATGGGAAAGGCAATTAATTAGCGCGCTACGGTATAAAAGTGCTATAAATTTCAGCTTAAATTTTTGCCAGTACCATGGACAGACAATCAGAATGACAAAACAAAAGGCAACGTTAATTGGGCTCATTGCCATCGTGCTCTGGAGCACGATGGTCGGACTCATGCGTGGGGTAAGTGAAGGACTGGGTCCTACGGGCGGCGCAGCAATGATTTTTTCCTTAAGTGGTCTGTTGCTGATATTTACCGTCGGCTTTCCGAATATCAGAAAAATTCCTGTGCGCTATTTAATCGCTGGTAGCGTGCTTTTTGTTACTTATGAAATATGTTTAGCGCTGGCTCTCGGTTATGCGGCTACTCGTCACCAGGCTATTGAAGTCGGTATGGTCAATTATCTCTGGCCGAGTTTGACGATATTGTTTGCTATTTTATTTAATGGTCAAAAAACAACCTGGCTGGTGATCCCTGGATTAATTATCGCATTGACCGGGGTTTGTTGGGTATTGGGTGGTGAAAACGGTCTTAACCTTGATGAAATTATCAGCAATGTTGCCAGCAGTCCGCTGAGCTATTTTCTCGCCTTTCTCGGCGCTTTTATCTGGGCAACGTATTGCACGGTGACCAATAAATATGCAAAAGGCTTTAACGGCATCACCGTGTTCGTTTTACTAACAGCCGCAAGTTTGTGGATTTACTATTTTATGACTCCGCAACCAGAAATGATTTTCAGCACTTCGGTGACTATTAAAATGTTCTCAGCGGCATTAACGTTAGGATTTGCCTATGCGGCGTGGAATATTGGCATTTTGCATGGCAACGTGACCATCATGGCCGTAGGATCCTATTTTACCCCTGTGCTCTCTTCTGCACTGGCTGCTGTGTTACTCAGTGCACCGCTTTCGCTATCTTTCTGGCAGGGCGCACTGATGGTCTGCGCGGGTTCGCTACTTTGTTGGCTGGCAACGCGCCGCGCCTGAAAAAAAACCGGGTTTTATCACAAACAAATAAAACCCGGCTATACTTTAGACAAATTGATGAATAATAATTGTTCATTCCACTTGCGATTTATGTTTTAATTTGTTTAATTAAATGTTAAATATATGGTAATTAGTTAACACACGAAAATATTATGCGGTTATCTATATCCATTCATATGCATATATTACACATGCGGAACTAACGCCATTTAAATCATAGCCCTGACAATAGTCCCCTACGTAAATATACCCATTCAGATTTGTCACATATAAAGATTAATACAATCAACCGTATTATGTAGATCTGGATCACACAACTTCAAATATTTCGCAATATTATGAAACTTATTATTGAACTTATACCACTGCGTCATTTAAAAATAGTTTGCCATTGACGAACCCCTTCGTTTAGCAATGGTTTAGGAAACACACCAAGAAAAAATTATAAGGATTATTTAGAATGAAACTTAAATTAGTTGCAGTGGCAGTGACTAGCCTGTTGGCGGCAGGTGCGGTAAACGCAGCTGAGGTATATAACAAAGACGCAAACAAACTGGATATCTACGGAAAAGTTCACGCTCAGCACTACTTCTCTGACGACAACGGCAGCGATGGCGACAAAACCTACGCGCGTCTGGGCTTCAAAGGTGAAACTCAGATCAATGACCAGCTGGTTGGTTTTGGTCAGTGGGAATATGAATTCAAAGGCAACCGTTCTGAATCCCAGGGCTCTGAAGCAGACAAAACTCGTCTGGCATTCGCTGGTCTGAAATTCGCTGAATACGGTTCTTTCGACTACGGTCGTAACTACGGCGTGGCCTACGACATCGGCGCATGGACCGACGTCCTGCCTGAGTTCGGTGGTGATACCTGGACCCAGACTGACGTATTCATGACTGGCCGTACTACTGGCGTTGCAACCTACCGTAACACCGACTTCTTCGGTCTGGTTGAAGGTCTGAACTTTGCTGCTCAGTACCAGGGCAAAAATGACCGTGACAACCTGAAAGAAGCTAACGGTGACGGCTTCGGTCTGTCTACCACTTATGAGTATGAAGGCTTTGGCGTAGGTGCTACCTATGCGAAATCTGACCGTACCGACAAACAGTCTGTCGGTAACGGCGGTTTCATGGCTTCCGGTAAAAACGCTGAAGTATGGGCCGCTGGTCTGAAATATGATGCGAACAACATCTACCTGGCAACCACCTACTCTGAAACCCGCAACATGACCACCTATGGTGGCTCCGGTGTTACTGGTATTGCAGATAAAGCACAAAACTTTGAAGTAGTTGCTCAGTACCAGTTCGACTTCGGTCTGCGTCCGTCCGTTGCTTACCTGAAATCCAAAGGTAAAGACATCAACGGTTACGGCGACCAGGATCTGGTTGAATACGTAGACCTGGGTGCTACTTACTACTTCAACAAAAACATGTCCACCTTCGTTGATTACAAAATCAACCTGCTGGATGACAACAACTTCACCAATGCAGCGAAAGTGTCAACTGACAACATCGTGGCTGTTGGTCTGAACTACCAGTTCTAATTTTGTTGTAGTCAGAATACAAAGCCAGTCCTTCAAGGGCTGGCTTTTTCTCTTGATGTAGACTCGGTCATAAGGAGTATGCCGTGCAGACATTCACTGGTCGTTGTCTTTGCGGACAGAGTCATTTTACCGTCGACGTCGAAATGCTGGATGTCTATGCCTGCCATTGTACGCTGTGTCAGAAATGGTCTGGCGGCATCGCCATGTATCTGGAAGCCAGCGCTCACCCGCTGATGTCACCAGAATCGGTAGAACCTTCGCACTTTCCTTCCTCAAATCGTGGTGAACGGTTCTTCTGTTCCGGCTGCGGATGCCCACTGTGGTTTACGTTGACGGACAGCGATCGCTACTTTATTCCGTGGACACTTCTGGAGCTTAATGAGGTAGATCGCCGCCGCCTGATATTAGCAGCAGAAATCTATACGGAAACACAGCCTGCGTTCTGGAGATTGACGGGGCAATACGCTCGACTGAGTGGGAAAGAAGTCGAAGAGATGGATTACCCCTGTCATTTAGCTCACTAGTTATTAACGTTGTACCTTTGCCAGACTGAACCACATTCCTATCGCTAATACGATAAGCATGCTGCCGGCGCTGCTTAAGGCCACGCTATGTGACCAGGTGAACGCTTCTCTGGCAGCCGTCAGCAATGCCTCACTCAGTGACGACGGGAGCGAGTGCGCCAGTTGTACCGCCTCCCCCATTGACGATGAGGCACGTTCCATTTCCTGCGGATTAAGTCCGGCTGGCGGCAGAATCGATGCAGAAAAGCTACGGCTCAACAGCAAACCAAAGATAGCGATCCCAAGTCCGGCTCCCAGTTCATAAGCCATTGTCTCGATGGCACCCGCGGCCGCGGCTTTTTCCGCAGGTGCTGCTGCCATGATAGCCGCTGTTGAAGCCAGAAGCGCACTGGCGGCGCTGAAGCCGAGCAAAGCCATCAAAATCCAGGCTTGTACCTGTTGACTACTGAAATCCGTCATCGCCAGGCCGTAAAAGCTAACAGCGCTCAGCGCCATACCCGCAGTCGCCACACAACGTAATCCCAGACGTGAAACCAACATACCGGCAATCGGTCCGCTGAAACCACTTGCCAGCATCACCGGCAGCATGAACAACCCTGCCTGATACGGTGTTAAGCCGTGGACAAACTGTAGCTCCTGAGCCATCAGTAACTCGAAACCCACCAGCGTTATCATCGCGGTCATCGCCATCACTACGCCACTTAAGATTATGCGATGCGTGAACAACCGCATATCAATCATCGGGCGGGCTGCCGCAAGCTGGATGCGGACAAACTGCCACAGCAGCAAAGCGCCGGTTAACAGCGTCAGGGCGATGGCAACGGTCGCCGTATGCCCTTTCAGCGCGGTTTTGGCGCTGTAAACCAGCAGCAGAATGGCGACAATCAGCATTATCGCATGACCAAAATTTAACGATTGATCGCGACGTCCAGCCTGACGCGGCACTAAGCGTGCGGTTAAGGCCATTACCACCAGGACAATCGGTACATTAATTAAGAATACGGATCCCCAGTAGAAGTGCTCCAGTAGCATCCCGCCAACCAGTGGGCCAAACGCCGCACCGCCGGAACCAACCGCGGCCCAGACGCCGAGCGCCATATTACGATGCCGTTGCTCAGCGAACGTGGCGCGAATCCCCGCAAGCGTTGCCGGCACAATCATCGCCGCGCCAATCGCCAACACGGCCCGGGTGACAATCAGCCAGCTGGCGCTATGAGCAAAAGCGGCCGCCAGTGATGCCAGACCAAACAAGCCTCCACCTAACAGCAGCAGGCGTTTAAAGCCGATGCGATCGCCCAGCGCGCCCATTGGCAATACCATACCGGCCATTACCAGGGAATAAATATCAATGATCCACAGCAGCTCGTTGCCACTGGCGCCCAGCGTCATACTCAGCGTGGGCGCGGCAACGTGCAGCACCGTTGCATCAATCGCAACAGGGATGTAGACCAGCACAATAATCACTAACGTTAACCACTGACGAAACATAAAACTCCCTTCAAAACTGAAACTGGACACACGTCCAGGTTCGGCGATCCTACGGAAATTTGAACGTATGTCCAACTTTTTGTTAGACTGCGTGCTAAACGGATATGGGAGGAACGATGAGCTATCTAAATCGGGATGAACGTCGGGAAGTGATTCTGCAGGCGGCAATGCGCGTCGCGCTTGAGGAAGGATTTACCGCCATGACGGTGCGGCGTATTGCCACGGAAGCTCAGGTGTCAACCGGCCAGGTGCATCATCACTTTACGTCTGCCGGCGAGTTAAAATCCCTCGCTTTTGTGCAACTGATCCGTACTCTTCTGGATGCCGAACTGGTCAGCGCAAACGCCAGCTTCCGTGAACGGCTGCATGCCATGCTGGGCAGCGAAGATGGCGGGTTCGAACCCTATATAAAACTATGGCGTGAAGCGCAGGTTCTGGCGGATAAAGATCCGGAAATCAAAAGCGCTTACCTGCTGACCATGCGGATGTGGCACGAAGAAACCGCCGCTATCATCTCTCAGGGACAGAATGCCGGTGAGTTTTCTCCAGGCCCGGATGCTGCCGATGTGGCGTGGCGTTTAATTGCGTTGGTATGCGGTCTGGATGGCATCTATGTATTAGGCATTGAAGAAATGGCCGATCCTGCATTCGAACGCCACCTGGATCGTATGATTACGTTAGAGTTAGTTAATTGATGTTATAGATGAATTAATAATACATCTTTTATATTTACAATTGGTAACACTTAAGCAACGTGTAATTCCCTCATCACGCCGCGTTATTGCGCTTTTTTATCTATTCTTTCAGTCAATATTCCCAAAACTTTTCAATAGTTTCTAAAAGAACTCGCGCGGCGCTGTATGCGTTTATTTCTTTTTCATGAACGGCATGTGCATGGAGAATAATATGTCAGCATCAAATGAGAAAAATAATCGTTATCTTTTAACTGACTGGAAACCCGAAAATCCTGCCTTTTGGGAAAACAAAGGTAAGCACATTGCCCGAAGAAACCTCTGGATATCAGTGAGTTGCTTGCTGCTTGCGTTTTGCGTCTGGATGTTGTTCAGCGCTGTTGCTGTCAATCTGAATAAAATTGGTTTTAATTTTACCACCGATCAACTGTTTTTATTAACGGCATTACCTTCTCTTTCTGGTGCAATATTGCGCGTTCCCTACTCCTTTATGGTACCTATATTTGGGGGGCGCCGTTGGACCATTTTTAGCACCGTCATTCTGGTTATTCCCTGCGTCTGGCTCGGTTTTGCCGTGCAAAATACCGCTACTCCGTTTGGCGTATTTATTATCATTGCGCTGATGTGTGGGTTTGCTGGCGCTAACTTTGCCTCCAGCATGGGCAATATCAGTTTTTTCTTCCCCAAAGCGAAGCAAGGCAGCGCACTAGGCATTAACGGTGGCCTCGGCAACCTCGGTGTCAGCGTGATGCAGTTGATCGCGCCGCTGGTGATCTTTCTCCCCATTTTTACCTTCCTGGGCGTGCAGGGCGTACCACAAGCTGACGGATCGTTACTGTCACTGGCCAATGCCGCATGGATTTGGGTGCCGCTACTGCTGATAGCGACCGTGGCAGCGGGCATAGGAATGAACGACATTGCCAGTTCGAAGGCCTCAATTGCCTCCCAGCTACCGGTCCTCAAGCGTTTTCATTTGTGGTTATTAAGTCTGCTGTATCTCGCCACCTTCGGTTCATTTATCGGTTTTTCAGCAGGCTTTGCCATGCTGGCGAAAACACAGTTCCCTGACGTGAATATTCTGCAACTGGCGTTCTTCGGGCCCTTTATCGGTGCGCTGGCGCGATCGGCGGGCGGTGTTATCTCTGACAAGTTTGGTGGTGTGCGGGTCACCTTAATTAACTTCATCTTTATGGCACTGTTCAGCGCCCTGCTGTTTCTCACTTTGCCCGGCTCGGGCGAAGGAAGCTTTATCGCGTTTTACCTGGTGTTTATGGGCTTGTTCCTGACCGCGGGTCTGGGCAGCGGTTCGACCTTCCAGATGATTGCGGTGATCTTTCGCAAAATCACCATTTACCGGGTGAAGCTGCACGGTGGTACTGAAGAACAGGCCCAGCGTGAGGCGGTAACCGATACCGCAGCCGCCCTGGGATTTATCTCCGCAATTGGCGCTGTCGGGGGCTTCTTTATCCCGAAAGCGTTTGGTTCATCGCTGGCGCTGACCGGATCTCCGGTCGGCGCCATGAAAATATTCCTTGTGTTCTACATCGTCTGCGTGCTGGTGACCTGGCTGGTTTACGGCCGTAAATCACAAAAAAAATAGTCATCTTTTGGCCTGTGTAGGCAACGTTATTCGAAGCAGGAGTTATGTCATGAGTAAACTGTTAGACCGCTTTCGCTACTTTAAACAAAAGGGCGATACGTTTGCCGAGGGGCATGGGCAAGTAATGCACACCAACCGGGACTGGGAAGACAGCTATCGTCAGCGCTGGCAGTTCGATAAAATTGTGCGTTCTACCCACGGCGTTAACTGTACCGGCTCATGCAGCTGGAAAATCTACGTCAAAAACGGGCTGGTAACCTGGGAAACTCAGCAAACCGACTACCCGCGTACCCGCCCTGACCTGCCAAATCATGAGCCCCGTGGCTGCCCACGCGGCGCAAGTTACTCGTGGTATCTCTACAGCGCTAACCGCCTGAAATATCCACTGGTGCGTAAACGCTTAATCGAATTGTGGCGCGACGCCCTGTCCCGCCAGCCCGATCCGGTGCTGGCCTGGGAATCCATTATGAACGACCCGCAAAAATGCCAGAGCTACAAGCAGGTACGCGGGCGCGGTGGGTTTATCCGTTCCAACTGGAAAGAACTTAATCAACTGATTGCTGCTGCCAACGTCTGGACGGTGAAAACCTACGGCCCGGATCGTGTGGCCGGATTCTCGCCCATCCCCGCAATGTCGATGGTCTCCTATGCCGCAGGTACGCGTTATCTCTCGCTACTGGGCGGAACCTGTCTGAGCTTCTATGACTGGTACTGCGACTTACCGCCAGCGTCACCGATGACCTGGGGCGAGCAGACCGACGTTCCTGAATCCGCCGACTGGTATAACTCCAGCTATATCATCGCCTGGGGCTCTAACGTGCCGCAGACCCGTACCCCGGACGCGCACTTTTTTACTGAAGTACGCTACAAAGGCACCAAGACGATTGCCATTACGCCAGACTACTCGGAAGTAGCCAAACTGTGCGACCAGTGGCTGGCACCGAAACAAGGGACAGACAGCGCGCTGGCAATGGCGATGGGCCACGTCATCCTGAAAGAGTTCCATCTCGACAATCCCAGCGATTATTTCCTCAATTACTGTCGTCGCTATACCGATATGCCGATGCTGGTGCTGCTGGATGCCCGCGAAGATGGCAGCTACGTGCCTGGACGCATGATGCGCGCCTCAGACCTTGTTGATGGTCTCGGCGAAAGCAACAATCCAGAGTGGAAAACGGTGGCTTTCAACCGCGAAGGTGAACTGGTTGTCCCGAATGGATCCATCGGTTTTCGCTGGGGCGAGAAAGGCAAATGGAACCTGGAACCCCTGGCGGCTGGCGCTGAAACTGAACTTTCCCTCTCGCTGCTTGGTCAGCATGATGACGTGACCGGCGTGGCATTCCCCTATTTTGGCGGCAACGAAAACCCACATTTTCGCAGTGTAAAACAGGAACCAGTGCTGGTCCGTCAACTACCAGTAAAATATCTTACCCTCGCTGACGGTAGCCGTTGCCCGGTGGTGAGCGTCTATGATCTGGTGCTGGCGAATTACGGCCTCGACCGTGGTCTGGATGATGTTCATAGCGCACAAGATTACAGCGAAGTAAAAGCCTACACCCCGGCCTGGGGTGAGCAAATTACCGGCGTGCCACGCCGTCATATCGAACAAATCGCCCGTGAGTTTGCCGATACCGCGCACAAAACGCATGGCCGTTCGATGATCATCCTCGGGGCTGGCGTTAACCACTGGTATCACATGGACATGAACTACCGCGGGATGATTAACATCCTGGTGTTCTGTGGTTGCGTGGGACAAAGCGGCGGCGGCTGGGCGCACTATGTGGGTCAGGAGAAACTGCGTCCGCAAACCGGTTGGTTGCCGCTGGCCTTTGCCCTGGACTGGAACCGCCCACCTCGTCAGATGAACAGCACTTCGTTTTTCTACAATCATTCCAGTCAGTGGCGTTATGAAAAACTCACCGCGCAAGAACTCCTCTCTCCGCTGGCCGATGCGTCGAAGTTTAGCGGACATTTGATTGACTTTAACGTACGTGCTGAACGAATGGGCTGGCTGCCCTCTGCGCCGCAGCTTAACCTTAACCCATTGACCGTCAAAGCGAAGGCAGAACAAGCTGGGTTATCTCCTGCGCAATACACTGCCCAAGCGCTGAAGTCGGGTGATATTCGTTTTGCCTGCGAGCAGCCAGATAGCGGCAAAAACCACCCACGCAACCTCTTCGTCTGGCGCTCTAACCTGCTCGGTTCCTCAGGTAAAGGGCATGAATACATGCTCAAGTATTTACTGGGTACCGAAAGCGGGATCCAGGGGGAAGCGCTCGGTTCAAGTGAGGGTATTAAACCTGAAGAGGTTGAATGGCAGTCCGCGGCGATAGAGGGCAAGCTCGATCTGCTGGTCACGCTCGATTTCCGTATGTCCAGCACCTGTTTGTTCTCCGATATCGTTTTGCCAACCGCTACCTGGTATGAAAAAGACGATATGAACACCTCGGATATGCATCCGTTTATTCACCCGTTGTCCGCGGCGGTCGACCCGGCATGGGAATCGAAGAGTGACTGGGAAATTTATAAAGGCATCGCCAAAGTGTTCTCCGAGGTATGTGTCGGACACCTTGGACAAGAAACGGATGTGGTGTTGCAACCACTGCAACACGACTCTCCGGC
This sequence comes from Citrobacter sp. KTE30, assembly GCF_000398825.1. NCBI lineage: Bacteria > Pseudomonadati > Pseudomonadota > Gammaproteobacteria > Enterobacterales > Enterobacteriaceae > Citrobacter > Citrobacter sp. KTE30. The sequence continues at coordinate 2,187,097 of NZ_KB976055.1, forward strand.
AGAGCTGGCGCAGCCGTTTGACATTCTGGACTGGCGCAAAGGCGAATGCGATCTCCTCCCGGGGAAAACGGCACCGAATATCGCCGTTGTGGAACGTGACTACCCCGCCACCTACGAACGTTTTACTTCACTCGGTCCGCTCATGGACAAGCTTGGTAACGGTGGGAAAGGCATTGCGTGGAATACCCAGGCGGAAGTCGATTTCCTCGGCAAGCTGAACTACACCAAACGCGAAGGCCCGGCAAAAGGCCGACCGCTGATTGACACCGCGCTGGATGCCTCTGAGGTGATCCTCGCCCTGGCGCCAGAAACAAACGGTCAGGTAGCGGTGAAAGCCTGGGAAGCGCTGGGGGCGATGACCGGACGCGACCATACGCATCTGGCGTTGAATAAAGAAGACGAGAAGATCCGTTTTCGCGATATCCAGGCGCAGCCACGCAAAATCATCTCCAGCCCTACCTGGTCCGGCCTTGAAAGCGAACATGTCTCCTATAACGCAGGCTATACCAACGTCCACGAGTTGATCCCATGGCGTACCCTGTCCGGTCGCCAGCAGCTGTACCAGGATCACGCGTGGATGCGAGCGTTCGGTGAAAGCCTGGTGGCGTATCGTCCGCCTATCGATACTCGCAGCGTCAGTGAAATGCGCGAAGTTCCGCCTAACGGCTTCCCGGAAAAAGCCCTCAACTTCCTGACGCCGCACCAGAAATGGGGGATCCACTCTACCTACAGTGAAAACCTGCTGATGCTGACGCTTTCGCGCGGCGGCCCAATTGTCTGGATCAGCGAGACCGATGCCAAAGAGCTGGGCATTGAGGATAACGACTGGATTGAAGCCTTCAACGCCAACGGTGCGCTCACCGCGCGTGCAGTGGTGAGTCAACGCGTGCCGCCGGGAATGACCATGATGTATCACGCTCAGGAGCGAATCATGAATATCCCTGGCTCGGAAGTCACCGGGATGCGTGGCGGGATCCATAACTCGGTCACCCGCGTCTGCCCGAAACCCACGCATATGATTGGCGGCTATGCGCAACTGGCATACAGCTTCAATTATTACGGGACGGTCGGCTCTAACCGCGATGAGTTCATCATGATTAGAAAAATGAAAAACATTAACTGGCTGGATGATGAAGGTCGCGATCAGGTACAGGAGGCGAAAAAATGAAAATACGCTCACAGGTAGGCATGGTTCTTAATCTGGATAAGTGCATCGGCTGCCACACCTGCTCCGTCACCTGTAAAAACGTCTGGACCGGGCGTGAAGGGATGGAATATGCGTGGTTTAACAACGTCGAGACTAAACCGGGGATTGGTTATCCGAAAAACTGGGAAGATCAGGAAGAGTGGCAAGGCGGCTGGGTTCGCGATGTCAACGGCAAGATAAGACCGCGTCTGGGCGGTAAGATGGGCGTGATCACCAAAATTTTCGCCAACCCGGTGATCCCGCAAATCGATGATTACTATGAACCGTTTACCTACGATTATCAGCATCTGCATAGCGCGCCGGAGAGCAAGAATCAGCCCACCGCGCGTCCGCGTTCGCTGATAGATGGTAAACGGATGGACAAGATTATCTGGGGTCCAAACTGGGAAGAACTGCTTGGCGGCGAATTTTCAAAACGCGCCCGCGACCGTAACTTCGAGAAGATGCAAAAGGAGATGTACGGTCAGTTCGAAAACACGTTTATGATGTATTTACCGCGCCTGTGCGAGCACTGTCTGAATCCAAGCTGTGTCGCCACCTGCCCGAGCGGTGCTATCTATAAGCGTGAAGAAGACGGCATTGTGCTGATCGACCAGGACAAATGTCGCGGTTGGCGCTTGTGCATCAGCGGCTGTCCGTACAAAAAAATCTACTTTAACTGGAAGAGCGGTAAGTCAGAGAAGTGCATTTTCTGCTACCCGCGTATTGAGTCCGGCCAGCCGACGGTGTGTTCAGAAACCTGCGTTGGGCGTATCCGTTATCTCGGGGTATTGCTGTACGACGCCGACCGTATTGAGGAAGCAGCGAGCACCGAGCATGAAACCGATCTCTACGAGCGTCAGTGCGATGTGTTCCTCAACCCGAACGATCCGGCGGTGATTGAAGAGGCGCTAAAACAAGGTATTCCACACAACGTCATCGAAGCAGCTCAGCGCTCGCCGGTTTACAAAATGGCGATGGACTGGAAGCTGGCGCTACCGCTGCACCCGGAGTATCGCACCCTGCCGATGGTCTGGTATGTGCCGCCATTGTCACCGATTCAGTCGGTCGCCGACGCGGGCGGACTGCCGCACAATGGCAACATTTTGCCTGCGGTTGAGTCGCTGCGAATTCCGGTTCAGTACCTCGCCAATATGCTCAGTGCGGGTGATACCGGTCCGGTGCTGAGGGCGCTCAAACGGATGATGGCCATGCGCCACTATATGCGTGCGCAAACCGTAGAAGGCGTCACGGACACCCGCGCGATTGAGGAAGTGGGTCTGAGCGTTGAGCAGGTCGAGGAGATGTATCGTTATCTGGCCATCGCCAACTATGAAGACCGCTTTGTGATCCCGACCAGTCACCGCGAAATGGCGCGTGATGCCTTCCCGGAGAAAAACGGCTGCGGATTTACCTTCGGCGACGGTTGTCATGGTTCCGACACCAAATTCAACCTGTTCAACAGCAGCCGTATTGATGCCATCGACATCACCGAAGTGCGCGATAAAGCGGAGGGTGAATAATGCAAATCCTGAAGGTTATCGGCCTGCTGATGGAGTACCCCGACGAGCTGCTATGGGAGTGTAAAGACGACGCGCTGGCGCTTGTGGCCAGCGATGCCCCCATGCTGAGTGATTTTAGCCAGGAGCTGCTCAATGCGCCGTTACTGGATAAACAAGCCGAATGGTGCGAAATCTTTGACCGGGGTCGGGCCACCTCTCTGCTGCTGTTTGAGCATGTGCACGCCGAGTCCCGTGACCGGGGCCAGGCGATGGTTGATTTGTTGGCGCAGTATGAAAAGGTCGGGCTGCAGCTAAACTGTCGCGAACTGCCGGATCACCTGCCTTTATATCTTGAGTACTTAAGCGTGTTACCGGAAGCGGAGGCCAAAGAAGGACTGCAGAACGTCGCACCGATTCTGGCGTTGCTTGGCGGGCGCTTAAAACAGCGCGATACGCCGTGGTATCAACTGTTTGATGCCCTGTTGCAGCTTGCCGGAAGTCCTCTTTCGAGTGACAGTGTCACTAAGCAAGTTGGCGCGGAAACGCGCGACGATACCCGACAGGCGCTGGATGCAGTCTGGGAAGAGGAACAGGTGAAGTTTATCGAAGATAATGCCACCGCCTGTGACAGTTCACCGTTACAAAACTATCAACGACGCTTTAGCCAGGACGTGGCACCTCAGTATGTCGACGTCAGCGCGGGAGGCCCGAAATGATACAGTACCTGAACGTCTTTTTTTACGATATCTATCCGTACCTGTGCGGTACGGTGTTTATCCTCGGCAGTTGGCTACGCTACGACTACGGGCAATACACCTGGCGCGCGTCTTCCAGCCAGATGTTGGACAAACGCGGCATGGTGTTGTGGTCAAACCTGTTCCACATCGGCATTCTGGGGATCTTTTTCGGGCACCTGTTTGGCATGTTAACGCCGCACTGGATGTATGCCTGGTTCCTGCCGATTGCGGTAAAGCAGCAGATGGCGATGATTGCCGGCGGACTTTGTGGCGTGCTCACACTGGTGGGTGGCGCTGGCCTGCTGGTGCGCCGGTTGACTAACCCGCGCATTCGCGCAACCTCCTCGACCGCCGATATTCTGATCCTCTGCGTTCTGCTGATTCAATGTATTCTCGGTTTAACCACTATCCCGTTCTCTGCACAGCATCCTGACGGCAGTGAAATGCTAAAACTGGTCGGTTGGGCGCAGTCGGTGGTGACCTTCCAGGGCGGTGCGTCTGCGCATCTGGATGGCGTGGCGTGGATTTTCCGTGTGCATCTGGTTCTGGGGATGACCATTTTCCTGCTGTTCCCGTTCACCCGACTGGTCCACGTGTGGAGTGCGCCGTTTGAGTACTTTACCCGCCGTTATCAGATAGTGCGTTCGCGTCGCTAATTTCCTCTGCTGCCCGGTAGCGCTAGCGCTTACCGGGCCTGGATCGCTATCCCGCTTTTTGTACGTTATGATGCTTCTCCATCCCAGGGAGAACGCTAATGAAACCACAGGTTTATCACGTCGATGCCTTTACTTCAGTACCCTTTCGCGGCAATTCAGCGGGAGTGGTGTTGCATGCTGACGGATTGAGCGAAGCACAGATGCAACTTATTGCTCGCGAGCTGCGTCATTCGGAAACCGCATTCCTGCTGACCAGTGACGACAGCGATGTTCGCATTCGTTATTTCACGCCGACGGTCGAAGTTCCTATCTGTGGACACGCTACCGTCGCCGCACATTATGTGCGCGCCAAGGTGCTGGGTCTGGGCAACAGCACCGTCTGGCAAACCTCGCTCGCCGGTCGTCATCGGGTCGATATTGAAGCAAGTGACAATGACTATCGCATCAGCCTTGAACAAGGCGTACCTGGATTCGAAGCTCCGCTGGAAGGTGCTGTACGTGCCGCGATAATCGATGCACTGCACCTGAGCGAAGACGATATGCTGCCCGGATTACCCATTCAGGTAGCCACTACCGGACACTCTAAAGTAATGATTGCGCTGAAGCCTGAGGTGGACCTCGACGCCCTTTCCCCGGATTTGCCTGCCCTGACCGCTATCAGCAAGCAAATTGGCTGTAACGGTTTCTTCCCTTTTCAAATTCGCAAGGGCGAAAACGCCACCGATGGCCGCATGTTCTCGCCTGCTATTGGTATTGTGGAAGATCCGGTTACCGGCAATGCCAACGGTCCAATGGGCGCGTGGCTGGTTCAACATGGGTTGATGCCGCATGACGGAAAAACGCTACGTGTTCAGGGGCATCAGGGCCGCGCGCTCGGGCGTGACGGTATTGTTGATGTGACGGTGGCTATCCGTGAAAACCTGCCGGAAAAAGTGACCATTACCGGTTCGGCAGTGATCCTGTTTCACGCCGAATGGGCGATAGATTTTTAATTGTTCCCGTAGGCCGGATAAGGCCTACAATCAAAACAGACAAACTAAAGCGAACTTTAAAATCGACCATAGGCTTAAGTTCTTCTTATTGGGCAGAGCCAGTAAATATTTTTGCGAAAAAGAATTTAGAATCTGTATTCTCAATGCGCGACATAAGGAGAACATTTAAAACCTTGTCTGGAACGCTCCACTTCACAGAGAATGAAAAAGACATTGTTAATCAACATACTAATAAAATCATCGGAAAAAACATTATGACAGATATGATTATATTATTGAGAAACGTGAAACCACGTTAAAATGGGAGAAGGCATTACAGGTTCCACTGTCAAATGACGGGCTTAATGAGATTAATCTCATCATAGAAAAGAAAAAGAGTTTACGAGGCATTTATCTAATGAATTTCAATTAAACTGGTTATAGAATGCCTGAATTATTTTAAAAAAGATTCAGGCTTTTTTATAATTTGCGATGGTAGTCACAATAATTAAATTACAAATAGTTTGATATCATACTTTCTTTAGTCTTGATATTTAAAATAAGGATTTGTCATATGAGTTTCTGGGATGCTAAGAAAGGATTTTTATTATCTCCGGGAGATAGAACAAGTTGTGGTGGTTATATTTTAGAAAATTCCGACCTTCCTCGTATTAGAGGAGTAAAAATAGCATGTGAGGGGGATGAGTATATATGTGGTTTTGATGGTCAACGATACCAAATTGAGGGTGGCGTACCAAATGGCTCACATATAGAAGCAAGCAGGATTTTATATAGAGACACCTTCAAAAGTGCATTTGATAACGATATTGATCATGAAGGTCGAAAAATAACACCTTCTTCAGAAATATTCAGACAAATGCAAGAGGAAACCGGTTTACATAGACGCTCGCATGATTCACTTAGAGACTTCGATGAAAGATTTGAACACGATGATTTTATTGGTACGGCTGGAGGGATAATACTTGGACGGAAAAAAATCATTACTGGAGAAAAGAAAAATAAATTCTTAACTTCAAATTTTAGCACAGGTTTTCGAACAAGGATTCCCAAACATTTATTTGATATTTACTCAAGGATGGGGCGAGATTTATCAGATTATGAAACCGAAATAATATGTCTCCTTGCAGGTTCCGCACACAGCAGAGGTTCATGCAAATGTCATTGCAGGTTTACACCGCATTTTAATATAACATACAGATATGATGAATACCTTTTGTCCAGTTTTCAGTCAGTAAATAGTACCAGTAATTCAATACCTGATACACCACCTGTACGGCAGCAGCGCCCCCCAGAAGCAAGACAAACGGTAGAACCTGGTTTTTGTGTAGTACCAGATCAAACATCACCTAAGAAATATGAGTGTGAGTTAATAGTCAATCCGCCATCAGGAGTAAAAGAGTTATACCGCAAGCTAAATCCAGAAATGGAAAAAAAACCAGGCTCTATATTGATTGTTGTTGATCCTGAAAAGCAAGATCAAAAGCAGATTCAGACTCTGCAAAAAGCACGAGATAAAATTGATAAAGCACTTGAACCTCTTACTATAGAGGAAGCAAAACTTTTACACGATAACAGAGCCGTCGTAGATACATTTTCATATCAGCTTTATGGAGATTATTTAGGTAAGGCCGGGGATGGTTTTGGATATATAAGTGAAATAGGCAAAGGATACTATGAAGAGATAAATGACATATTAAAAGAAATTGAAGATCTATACAAAAAAACTTACACGCATAATAATGGAAAAATATCTGGAGAGGAGTTTTTTGGACAAAGATCGAGGCTTTTTAAAAGATTGGATATTGTATTAAATAAGTTCTCTAAATCACAATTAAATTTAGAAGAATATAACAGTATAAAGAAAGCGCTGGGCCTCTCAACATCTTCTGTTATGCATAAGTGGAACCAATCTGGAGTCGATAATATTGAAGGATATGCGAATTATATTGAACATTCTTCCAAATTGATAAAAATAATAAAAAATGTAGGATACATTGGTGTTGGCTTAGATTTTGCTGGTTATTCAGCAAATGTATATGACGCTTGTTCCAGAGGCCGTGAAGATGCTTGCAAAAAGGCTGCAATTACTGAATATAGTAAGTTTGGTTTTAAACAGGGGACGAGTATGGGGGTTGGTTGGGCCAGTGGTTTAGCTGCGCGAGGTGCCTGCATGTGGGTTCTTGGGCTAGTAACTACGGAAGTGGGCGCCGTAGGTGCTAGTTTATGCTTTGTAACGGGGGTTGGCGTAAGTATAGGAACCGCAAAAGTTGTCGAGGATAGTGCTGAACATTATGGTGAATTATTCGGAGAACATATAATTTATGAGCAATTATTTAAAAAATAATCCAAACTTTATTTTATATTTAATAACATTCTCCATGATTGGAATGTTACTTATTGTTATTATTTCATTGGTAAATAAAAAATATTATGCTATGGTTGTTGATTTATATATTAAAAAGTATAATAGATTGCCTATTATGGCAGGATTAGCAAAAGAAGCTAGCCTGATATTAACACCAGGGTCATACCATGCAAAAGTTGGTTTTATTATGGATTCATTAATATTGCCGTATAACAAGTTCTCTAATCATGATATGACAATAGAGCAATATAATTACATTAATTCCTTACCAATGAAATTAACTATTGGATTTAGAATTGAGGGTTTTCTTTGGATTATATCGATTCCACCAATGTTAATAGGATTTATTTTACACGCATTATTTGAATGATAATTCAAAGGGACTCCATTGGAGTGCTTGTTATTTTTTATTTCAATGCCCCATAAATTTGATCAACAATCCAGCCATATGTAGCAACAGGTAGTAACCCGCTTACAAATACATTCGGATTTACTTTAGGGTCTGCCGGATAAGGCGATAACGCCGCATCCGGCATGACTTCCGATACCCCTATTTCCCCGCCTCTGGATGCGTATCAAACGCCGCCATGACCGTCGCCAGCTCATCTTCGGTAAACCCATGCTTCGCGTCATCCACGCCCAGTCCAAACTGTTCCTGCAGCAAGGCATACAGGCTGGCGACATCGGGTAGATTAATCTGCTCTATCGCCCGACCATCCTGATAACGGGTGAAATGAAAATTGGTCAACGTCAGCTTACCGCCGTCCGGAAGATGACGACACATCAGCAAATGATGACGAAAATGCGATTGTGGCCAGTGCGCGGACCAGAAATTGCCCATCAGATAATCGCTCTGGTGCTGCACGACCAGGTCAAAACGGTACATTGATTGCCAGTGATCGTGATGGCGGAACTGCAGGATCCAATCGTCCCCCTCCTGAACCAGACGATATTCGCCGTGTGGCGTTTGCTGCTCAATGTCGGCCTGCAGACGAATCGGCGCCGTCAGCGTTTGCCCGCCGAAGCCAACGTCGGCGATCCACTGCTCTCCCTGTAATTCAACCAGCAACAGACGATGCGTGCGCGGCGGCAGACTTGACGGATTTGCCAGTACCACACGTCCGAGAAGGCTGCGTACGTTAAAACCGATTTCGCGTAACGCGCGCTCAAACACTCCATTCTGTTCAAAGCAATAACCGCCACGACGCGCCGTCACCAGCTTCTCTTCCAGCGACAAATCGTCAAGCTGCATCTCTCTTGGCAGTAATACATCCAGGTTTTCAAACGGAATCGCGCCGTTGTGCAGTAAATGCAGCGCTTTTAAAGTTTCAATGTCGACGCTGGCCGAATCTGACCAGCCAATACGGGCAAAATAAGCGGTTAAAAAAGGCGTCATAGGGAGTTCCTGTTCGATTAATGCAGTACTTATAACGCATTTTTAATTTTACGCCGTCGATTTTGTGCGTTGTTCCTCCAGACGAGGCGACAAAATCGCTAATACCGTTAATATCTATATCTATTGTGGTGTGTTATCTCTCAGCCCAGGAGCATCCATGAGCCATTTCCGTTCAATCGAATTAAAACATGCCAGTCGGCTGCTTAACCACGGCCCTACGATACTGATCACCAGCCGTGATGAGCATACCGAGCGGCGCAATGTGATGGCGGCGGCATGGTCAATGCCGGTGGAATTTGAACCGCCGCGGATTGCAATTGTTGTTGATAAGACTGCCTGGTCGCGTGAACTGATTGAGCGTAGCGGCAAGTTCGGTATTGTTATTCCGGGCGTGGCCGCTACCAACTGGACTTACGCGGTGGGCAGCGTTTCCGGTCGCGTGGAAGATAAATTTAACTGCTACGGTATTCCGGTGGTAAAAGGTCCGGTGCTGGGATTACCGTTAATAGAAGCGAAATGTCTGGCCTGGATGGAGTGTCGTCTGCTGCCTGCAACGGCGGCACAGGAAAAATATGACACCCTGTTTGGGGAAGTGGTCTCGGCTGCCGCTGATGAGCGAGCTTTCGTGGAAGGACGCTGGCAGTTTGATGATGATAAACTCAATACCCTGCATCATCTTGGCGCCGGAACGTTTGTCACCAGCGGGAAACGCATAACAGCGGCTGAATAATACGGGCGCAATAATCGCCCGTTCTCTTTCACATGCTGTAGCCGGGTTTTTTAATCAGCCTCGTCATCTGTGGCGCAATTTCCGCATCCCACACGCTCTGCCACTCCCCCGGCTCAACTTCATTCAGCGCCACGCTCACTGAACTCTCTTTGCTTTGTAAATGACGAATAATGACTTCGGTAATATCCGCCGCCAGCGCGGATTTTTGTTCGTTATTCAGATCGCGTGGAAAACATTTGATATCAACGTGCGGCATGACAGGTTCCTTATTGTTTTGGGATGCAGGTAACTTATGCGGACTCTCTTCAACCAGGTGAAATCCGACATCAATAATATCGCCTCCACGTGGAATTTGTTCGATACGATCGGCAAGCAGAGAGGCGGCGCGTTGTCCAATAGCTCGTCGGTCGACGCTAACTGTGGTGATGTGCGTCAGCCGCAATACCATGACGACGATAACCTTTTTTCAGCAAATAGTCTGCCACCGCCTGCATCACTTTTTCCACGGTTTTCGGGCGCACCAGCTGCGGGCTATTTAGCGCCCTGCTCACCCTCATGGGTGACAATCCCCAGTCTTTTGATTACGCCATTCTGTACGTCGGTTCGATGGGGCTGATTGGCCTGATTTCTTATCTGTTTATCGTGAGTCCATTGGATCGTATTACGCTGACCCCTTCTGTCGCGTAATTTAATCTTATGGCGATAGTTTGCCCGCTGTTCCGGGATTTGCACACCTGCGGAACAGCGTTTTTTTATTCAAATAATCTTATTGTTTTTCAGTACAGTACGTAGCCTCGGATGCTGACAAACTGCATCAGCGATAGCGCTAATATTCGGCGTGTTGTCCTGAAACCAGTCATGCCCTGGTCCCCAGGTGCGCATAACGGCAATATATACGTCCAGTAGTGTTAGCTGATCCCCGAATGCGTACGGCTCGGCGTTTAGCTGATCGTTCAGCCACATATAGAGGGATTTACGGTACTCAATGCAGTTCTTTTTCAACTGCGCCGGGGCGTCCGGTACCCAGCGTTCTGGATAGTCGGCATAGGTAAACGTGGGATAGACATTTGCCACCAGCCATATCAACAGACGCTGAAACTGCTGGCGTTCGGCGTGTCCAACGGGTGGTGAAAGTTCAGGGCGACGATCGAGGATCATCAGCGCGATCGCCGCCGTTTCCGTCATCACACTGCCATTTTCCAGTACCAGCGTGGGCACCTGGCATAGTGGATTCATCGTCTTAAGCAACTCCCGCTGAGGGCCGTCACTGTCAAAACCGTCGACATTAATAAAATGATAAGGGATCTCCGCCAGTGTGAGCATCACTTCACTGATGGCCGATCCCCAGCCCGGTACCCCATAGACCTTAATCATGCTGCAATCCCCAAAGTTAAAACCCTAAGTGTAGAGCAGCATTCGGCAACCTATGCAGACGTGATTATTACTTTCATAATAACAATGGTCGAATACCGGGGGAGAATAAGCCATGCGTTCCAGTATGTTTGAATATATGAACATTTTTGTACAGGTTGTTGAGCAAGGTGGATTTGCCAGAGCAGCAGACGTGTTACACCTGCACCGCCCTGCAGTGACCAAAGCTATTCAACATCTTGAAGACGATCTGGGGACAAAGTTGCTTAACCGCACGACTCGTAAAGTGAGTCTGACGGAAGAAGGTGACGCTTTTTACCAACGCACAAAAATCCTGCTCAGTGACGTTGATGACATCATGGCTTCTTTCTCACCCACCCGCCCTCCGCGCGGAAAACTCAGGGTGAATGCCCCCCTGTCGCTGGCTCACTCGGTATTAGTCCCGGCCCTGAACGATTTCCAGTCGCGCTACCCGGATATTGAGATTGTCCTCACCTCCACCGACCGCAGAATCGATCTGCTTGCCGAAGGTATCGACTGCATGATTCGCATTGGCGAGTTACAAGACTCTTCTCTGATTTCACGGCGGCTTGGTGAGGTAAAAATGGTGACATGCGCGTCACCGGATTATCTGCAAAAACACGGCGTACCGCAGACGCCAGAGGATTTATCCCGACATCAGGCAATTAACTTTTTCAGTGAACGTCATCGTGAAGCACTGGAATGGTCCTTCGTCCGTGAGGGTGAAACCGTGTCGTTTATCCCCACAGGTCACATCAGCGTTGATAACTCCGACATCCTTTTGACAGGCTGTTTATCCGGACTCGGTATCATCCACGGTGTGCACGCGGTACTGGCCCCCTGGATCCAGTCGGGCCAGCTCGTAGAGGTGCTGGCCGATTATGCTGGGGAATCAAAACCCGTTTCCGTGCTCTACCCGGACAGGCGTCATCTTGCCCCCCGCGTTCGGGTGTTTATTGACTGGCTGTATGCGCTTTTTACCGAGCAAAAATCGCGCCTACAGGGATTATTATAATCTGAGTAATAGTGAAGTTCCGCAACGGCGGTTTTTCACCCTCATCTGAGCCGTTAAATTGTGCAGACCCAATACAGAACAATTTACAGAGGTTTGCTATGTCTAAGGTCGTGGTTTTTAATCAATCAGGTGGCGCTGACGTCCTGACAATTGAGGATATACAGGTTCCGGCGCCAGGTGCTGATGACGTTCAGATCCGCGTGCGCGCAATCGGCATCAACCGGGCGGAAATTATGTATCGTACCGGCCAGTATATTTACCAACCCAAATTCCCGGCGCGTCTGGGCTATGAGGCTTCTGGCGTTGTTGAATCCGTGGGAGACAACGTGCGTGAGTTTGCGCCCGGCGATAGCGTCAGCGTCATCCCGGCTTTCAGCTTCCATGAGTATGGTATGTACGGTGAAGTCGTCAATGCTCCAGCCCATGCTGTCGTCAAACATCCAGAGAATCTTAGCTTCGAGGAAGCCGCGGCGAGCTGGATGATGTATGTGACCGCTTTCGGCGCGCTGGTTGAATATGCGGATATTAAGCCTGGTGATAACGTGCTGATCAATGCTGCTTCCAGCAGCGTCGGACTGGCGGCAATTCAGATTGCTAACATGCGGGGAGCAAAACCGATTGCGATGACGCGCACCAGTGAGAAACGTGCCCAGCTTCTGCAACTTGGCGCGGCAGAGGTTATCGCCAGCCAGGAGCAGGATCTGGTGGCGGAGATTAACCGGATCACTGACGGCAAAGGTACCCGCGTGGTCTTCGATCCGGTCGGTGGCCCTGGCGTGGCAAAAATTGCCCAGGTGATGCCTGCCGGCGGACTCTTTTTCCAGTATGGCTCTCTTGATGCGCGTGATTTGTCGATTCCGGTAATTGAGATACTCGGTCGTCATCTGACCTTCCGCGGCTATGAGATTTTCGAAATCACCGCGGACGCAGAAAAACTTTCGCGGGCGAAACGGTTTATCTTTGAAGGACTGCAATCCGGTAAGCTCAAACCGCTGATTGATAAAACCTTTGCCTTTGATGATATCGTTGAAGCACATCAATACATGGAAGCCAACGGTCAGGTGGGCAAAATCGTCGTCACCCTGTAATCCTTGTGCGGCACAGTCTTGTGCCGCAAATTACCCTCAAAGCACTTTCGACAAAAACTGCTGGGTGCGCGTGTGGCGTGGATGATTCAACACCTGCTCGCTGCTGCCCTGCTCGACGATTTTGCCATCAACCATAAACACCACCTGATCCGCCACTTCCCGAGCGAAGCCAATCTCGTGCGTCACCACCACCAGCGTGGTTCCCGACTTCGCCAGCGCTTTGATGACATCCAGGACTTCGCCCACCAGTTCAGGATCCAGTGCAGATGTAGGCTCATCAAACAGCATGACGCGCGGATTTAGCGCCAGTGCACGGGCAATAGCGATACGCTGCTGCTGACCGCCAGATAAGTGACGCGACCAGGCATCGGCTTTATTGCGCAACCCTACCGCATCAAGCAGCGTTAATGCCCGCTCGGTGGCGGCTTTACGCGATGCCAGTCCGTGCGCAATGGGTGCTTCAATAAGGTTCTCCAGCACCGTTAAGTGCGGGAACAGATTAAAGTTCTGGAACACATAGCCGACGTTAACCCGCTGGCGCAAAATTTCCGCCTCTTTCAGCTCATACAGCTTGTCTCCCTGCCGACGATAGCCAATGTAATCGCCATCGATTTGAATAAAACCCTCATCGACGCGTTCCAGATGGTTGATGGTACGCAGGAGTGTGGATTTCCCTGAACCGGACGGCCCGAGAATGACCGTAACCGTTCCGGGAGGGATCTCCAGCGACACATTATCCAATGCTTTGTGGCGACCAAAGTATTTGCTGACGCCGGTAATAGAAATATGACCTTCAGGCGAGTGGGACATGGACGGCCTCCTGCTGTGGACGTTGACGACTGCGTTTTTCTGCACGGCTCACCCGGACGGTGTTGATCGCTGAACGTCGTTCGCTGCGTGCCAGCGCACGTTCGACCAGATGCTGAATAAGCGACAGAATGCTGGTGATCACCAGATACCACACCGCACCCACCATCAGCAGCGGGATCACTTCCTGCGTGCGGTTGTATATCATCTGGATGGTGTAGAACAGCTCCGGCATTGCCAGCACGTATACCATCGCCGTCCCTTTCGCCAGGCTGATGATTTCATTGAAGCCAGCAGGCAAAATGGTGCGCAGCGCCTGCGGCAGAATAATCCGCAGCGTACGTCGCCCTGCCGGTAAGCCCAGTGCTGCCGCTGCCTCGTACTGACCGTGATCAACCCCCAAAAATCCACCACGTATAATCTCAGCGGTATAGGCGCTTTGCACCAGCGTCAGGCCAACCACCGCAGTGGAAAACTGACCGAGTACATTGATGGTCTCAAAACTTCCCCACTGAATGGGAGTAAACGGAATACCAATCGTCAGCGTGTCGTATAGATAGGAGAAGTTGTACAGAACGATTAGCACCACAATCAGTGGTAACGAACGAAACAGCCAGATGTACCCCCAGGCCAGACAGTTCAACAGCCAGGAAGATGAAAGCCGCGCCAGCGCCAGCAGACCGCCGATGAGAATACTCAACAGCGTCCCGATAAGTGTCAGTAACAGCGTTTGTCCAAGACCAGACAAAATCACCGGATCGAAGAACCAGCGGGCAAACACACTCCATTCCCAGCGCGGATTAAACGCCACAGACTGGAGAATCACCGCCAGGGCAAACAAAGCAATGATCGCGCCAACGGTGCGCATGGGGTAACGCGCCGGTACGACTTTAATGCTATCTGTCGTTTTCATCTTCTCTCCTCAGGCGATTCTGGCCTGACCGGCAATAGTCAGCAGTTTGGTAAAGCGCAGCCGTCCATCAAACGGTGGCTGGCTGTACTCTTCGGGATTGCGCGTCGTATCAAATTGCGGATCGTAGCCCTGGCTTAAATAAAGTCTGACGGCCTCCGGCTGGCGAAATCCTGTGGTCAGATATATCCGGCTGTAGCCCGCGAGTAGCGCCCGACGTTCCAGTTCCTGCACTACACGCGCCGCCAGTCCCTGCTGACGCAGGCTGCTTTTTGTCCAGATACGCTTAATCTCGGCAGTGTCCTTGTCGTAAGGTTTGTAAGCCCCGGTGGCGATAATTTCGCCGCCACGCTCCAGGATCACAAAAAGTCCCTGCGGTGCCAGATACCATTCGGTCAGTTCCACTTCAGCGTCACGAGAAAAATAATCGCCATAGCGGGCAGCATACTCACCGAACAGACCGTTCAAAATGGGCTGTAGCTCGCTGGCTTCAGGTGAGACCACGCGAAATTGATCGCTCACGATGACCTCCTTAATCGCCTAAACCGGCCGGGTTGATTTCAGATTGCGGAATGCGTTCCACCCCTTCTCCCCAGCGATTCAGCACCTTGTCATAATCGCCGTTGCCAATCACGCCGTTGAGGGCGGTTTGTACCGGCAGAACCAGACCGCTGTCCTTTTTCAGCGTCACAGCAATGTGTGCCGCTTTTGGCCAACCGCCATCAACACTACCCACCAATTGCGTTTTACCGTTGAGTGCAGCTTTCCATGCGCCGATTACATTAGGACCGAAGTAGGCATCGGCGCGACCTGACTGTAGGGCCAGGGTTTGCGCGGCATCATCTTTGGTATACACCGGCGTAAACGGCTGTAACCCTTTCTTCACGTTCTCATCGTTCCAGGCCAGCAGGATGGCTTCCTGGTTCGTCCCTGAACCGACGATAATGCGCAGTCCAGCGATATCTTCCGCCTGCTCGATTTTCTTCAGCTTGCTACCGGTTTTGACATAAAAGCCAAGAGAGTCCTTCCGATACGTCGCGAAATCGAATTTTTCTTTGCGTGCTTTGGTGACGGTAATATTGCTGATCGCGGCATCGTATTTGCCGGAAGTGACGCCCAGCGGCCAGTCTTCCCATGACGTAGGTACGACGTTGAGTTCCAGCCCCAAACTGTCAGCCACCAGACGCGCGATGTCCGCCTCGCTGCCGATCAGCGTCTTATTGTCATCGGCAAAGACGGTCAGCGGCGGTTGACTGAGCCCGGCAATCGCCACGGTGAATTTACCCGGTACGGCCAGGTGCAGATTTGCAGGCAATTGCGCAATCGCCTGCGGATTCTTTGCCGTATTGATCGGCGTTTTATTGGCTTCCAGACTTACGCCCGTGCCGTTAATCGTCACATCATTTGCCCAGACAGTCGCGCTGAAAGCCAGCGACAGCGCGAGGAATACTGATTTTTTCTGCATAGCGTTTTTCTCTTATTGTGCGAATTGATTTGCAGGTGTCGTTAATCCCAGGCTTGCGCGCAGGGTCGTACCGGGATATTCATGGCGGAACAGGCCCCGCGCCTGAAGCACAGGGACAACCTGTTCGACAAAACGCGGGAAGGTATCCGGCGTTCCGCCCTGGATAATAAAACCGTCTGCGGCTTTCTCGTCGAACCACTGCTGCAGGCCGTCGGCGACCTGTTCCGGCGTGCCGCTGAAACGCGGACGTGGGCTGGCCGCTTCCAGAGCAACCTGACGGAGTGTTAAGCCACGCTCGCGCGCGTTGCGTTTGATCTCATCAGTCGTACTGCGAAAGCTGTTTTGTCCGAGAGAGCCAAGATCCGGGAACGGTGCGTCCAGCGGATATTGGGCAAAATCATGATGTTCAAAGTAGCGGCCAAGATAGTTCAGCGCGTCGGTAACGGAGACCAGCGCAGCGGTAGTCTGATACTGCTGCTCAACGTCCTCTTCGCTGTCGCCAACAATAACGCTGACGCCCTGGAATATATGCAGTTGATCGGGATGTCGTCCGGCGATTTCCAGCTGACTTTTTACATCCTGATAGAACGCCTTAGCCTCTGCCAGCGACTCCTGATGGGTAAAAATGGCATCAGCATGCTGCGCCGCTAATTTTTTGCCATCAGCTGAAGCTCCCGCCTGAAATATAATCGGATGACCTTGTGGCGTACGCCCAATATTTAACGGCCCGGCGACCTGGAAATAATCTCCATGATGGTTTAGCGTGTGCAGTTTATGCGGATTAAAAAATTCCCCGCTTGTTTTATTACGGGTAAAAGCATCGTCTTCCCAGGAATCCCACAGTCCTTTCACTACCTGTAAATATTCATCGGCAATACGATAACGCTGGGCATGCTCCGGATGCTGAGCGCGAGAATAGTTTTTTGCCGATCCTTCCAGAGGCGACGTAACCACGTTCCAGCCCGCACGCCCGTTGCTGAGATGGTCCAGGCTGGCGAACTGTCGTGCGGTCGTAAACGGCTCGCTGTATGATGTGGACACTGTGCCAACCAGTCCCAGATTCTGGGTGATGCTGGCCAAAGCGGATAATACTGTTAGCGGCTCAAAACGATTTAAAAAGTGCGGGATTGATTTTTCATTAATATACAGACCATCGGCGACAAAAATAAAATCCAGCTTCCCTTTTTCCGCAATAAGCGCCGTCTCTTTGACAAACTCAAAATTAATACTGGCATCGGCCTGAGCCGCCGGGTGGCGCCATGCGGACATATTTCCCGATGCGCCATGCAGAATAGTTCCGAGCCGTAGTTGCCGATTTTCAGCCATAATAACCTCTACCCAACAGGTAAACTTAAAGGTGTGCGAATGCCGTTTTTGCTAACTGCGCAAAGTAATGTGCGGCAGGTTCAATTAAACGTTCGTCTGGATTAAATCCCGGGTGATGTAATCCGTATTCACTGGCGCTGCCAATACTGACAAATGCGCCTGGCGTATTTTGCAGGTAGACGGCAAAATCCTCCCCGCCCATATGCAGGTCAGCATGGTGAGTTGTGTAGCCTGACTGTTTCGCCACCGTGGTGGCGATATCGGCCCAACGCGCATCGTTCACCAACGCGGTCGGCCCTGCATGCCAGATAACGTCTATTTGTGCGCCAAAGGCATGGGCAAATCCGGCAGCGATGTCATTAACCCGTGCTTTAACCTGCTGCTGTACCTGAGTCCGGTGCGTTCTGAGCGTCCCTTCCAGCTCAACGGACTCTGGCAGTACGTTCCATGTATTTCCTCCCTGAATACGGGTCACGCTGAGTACCACCGAATCCAGCGTGTTAACGTCGCGACTGGCAACGCTTTGCAACACGGTTACCAACTGGCTGGCAAGCAGGATGGCATCTTTGCCTTCATGCGGACGCGCCGCATGTGCGCCCTTGCCATTTATACGCAGCATGAAGCGATCGACATTGGCATAGAACGCACCGCCGCGTGTGGCAAATTCGCCCACCGGCAAACCGGGCTCATTGTGCATACCAAAAATAGCCGCTACGTTTTGCAACGCACCGGCGCGGATCAACGTTTTTGCGCCGCCGAAACTCTCTTCAGCTGGTTGAAACAAAATTCGTACTCGCCCCGGTAAGGTTGTTTCCTGTTGTTTAAGCAGCAGTGCTGCTCCAAGCATGACGCTGGTATGGACGTCATGCCCGCAGGCATGCATCACGCCCGGTGTGAGGGAGCGAAACGGAACGTCGGCGCTTTCTTCTATCGGTAGCGCATCGATATCCGCTCGCAGCGCGATGACATCTTCTCCCTGGCCGATTTCCGCGACCAGACCGGTTTTCAGCTCGAACGGCAGAATGTCGACATCCGCAGCGTGCAACCAGGCCTGAATGCGCCCGGTGGTTGCTTCCTCCTGCAGGGAAAGCTCCGGGTGCTGATGTAATTCGCGACGCCAGTTGATAAGCGTTGAACTGAGGGTCATCAGAGCACCTCCACGGCATTATGGACTTGTGCCAACAAACGCAGCGATGTCAGCCGCGCGTGGCCCTCCGCCACTGGCGTGTCGATAATGAACTCATCAATACCAAATTGCGTATGCAGAGCATTCAGCTTTACCATCACCTCTTGAGCGGTGCCGTGTAACAACGCCAGTTCACGACGCGCGATTTTGCGTGGCGAACTACCCGCCTGTGCGGCGAATGCCAGGGCTTGCTCTTCGCTGGCGACTGTAACGCGTTGACCATTTTCCAGCTCAACGCCCCAGATTTGCACGTTTTCCGCCAGTTGCGCAGCGGTATCGTGACTGTCAGCCACAATCACCTGAACGGCGACTATCGTCGGGCGGTCGCTGTGGGTCTGCCAGAATGACAAAACCTCACGTAATAACGCTTTGTCACCGTTGAGGTGCGCAGCGAAGATAAAATTCCAGTCGGATTTCGCTGCTAACTGTGCGCTTTGCACACTGGCTCCGAGTACAAATCCTTCTGGCGGTATTGGTGGGATTGGCGTCGGGAATACCGTTTCCCCGCTTTCCGTTCCGTTCAGCGCCAGCCAGCCGTTAAGCTGAGAAAGCTGATCGGCAAAACTGCCTTTTTCTTCCTGATGCAGTCCATGCTGTAACGCCTGAGTCGACAACGGTAACCCGCCAGGGGCCTTCCCTACGCCGAGATCGACACGTCCAGGAGCCAGTGATGCCAGAAGATTGAAGTTTTCCGCCACTTTGTACGGGCTGTAATGTTGCAGCATCACGCCGCCGGAACCAACGCGGATACGCTGGGTTTGCCCGAGGATCCAGGCGATCACCAGCTCCGGCGATGGACTGGCCAGCTGTGGCGTATTATGGTGTTCCGCGATCCAGAAACGATGGTACCCCCACTCTTCCGCCAGTTGCGCCAGGCGCAACGTCCGGGAAAGCGCAGTCGCGGCAGTTTCACCTTCCCCGATGGGGCTTTTATCCAGAATACTCAGGCGATATGACATGTTACGAGCCTATGTTTGTTAACATGTCTTTATTATTAATTTATCAAATAGCCATATTGAAACATTTAATTCACATTTACTCAGCTAAAAAGTAGATAACAAACCCTGCAGCAGCCAGGGTTAAAATTTGGATCGCCCTGTACCGCTAAACTGAAAAACACCCGCAATTAATAGCCTACAAAATATAATAGGGTCGTTGATATCACGGTAATAACATCAAAATCTTTTCATGCCAGTTTTCTTTTTTCGAAATGGTTTTTTAGCGCAATTTACGTTAAGTCAGTTTAAACGACTTGTAACGTTATGCGCTTGTATTAATTGTTTCACTTTTATGACGCGGGATGAATGATTTACATGGAAATTTTTATTTTAACTACTTCCACAGAAATGATGATTAGTAGAGAATGCAACGTTTCTTATTAAAACGGTTGAAAACAGATTTCTAATATCCCCCGATTTTATTGCGGGGATTTTTGTATGGATTATACATAGCATCATGGGACCTCTATGAAAAGTAACATGCCCGTTACACAAATTGAGCACGCACTTAACGATAAAGCGACGCTGCTTTCTACGACGGATAAAGAAAGTCATATTACCTACGCCAACTCCGCATTTATTGATGCCAGCGGATTTAACGAACAGCAATTAATGGGCGAACCGCATAATATTATTCGCCATCCTGATATGCCTCCCGCGGCGTTCGCCGATATGTGGTACACGCTACAGCAGGGAGACAGCTGGACGGGGATGGTTAAAAACCGTCGGCAGAATGGCGACCATTACTGGGTTCGCGCCAACGTTACACCGGTCTGGCACAATGAAAAGCTCACTGGCTACATTTCAGTGCGTACCGTTCCTTCGCGCGATGAAATAACTCAAAGCGAAAGTTTATATCAAAAAATTAATAGCCAGCAGTTTAAAGGGTTTCGACTTTTTAAAGGCATCATCATTCGCCGCGGCATATTGTCATGGGCATCAATGTTTAAATGGCTGAGCATTAGCCAGCGCGTCAATTATTCTTTAGGGGTAATCGCCCTGCTCGCTGTGCTATTTCTTTTTGCTCCTGTTAATCCATTTATTCAGGCGGGAGGGTTGCTGTTCTTATTTCTGATGCTTGCTATTTACCTTAAGTATCAAATCTGTCAGCCAGTTAATACGCTACTGACGCAAATGAAGAAAGTGGTATCCGGGAGAAAACCTGATAACTGTCATTTAAATCGGGTGGATGAGATCGGAATGCTGATGCGCCTGGTTAATCAGTCCGGGCTTAATCTGAATTCACTGGTCGATGATGTCAGTACGCAAATATCCGGTATTCGCGCTATCAGTCAGCGAGTATCAAAAGAAGGTACGGCGCTGCATAAGCGTTCCGAAGAAACCTCCGCCGACCTGCAACAAACCGCTGCCGCCATTGAAGAAATTGGTAGCGCGGTACAGCAAACTGCTGAGACTGCGGCACATACTATGACCATGGCCGATAAAACCAGCGCCAATGCGGCAGAAGGCGGCGATATCATGAAACAAACTATCGCCATGATGCAGGCGATATCGCGTGACAACGGGCAGATCGTCGACATCATCGGCGTCATTGATAGTATCGCCTTTCAGACCAATATTCTGGCGCTCAATGCCGCGGTCGAGGCCGCGCGAGCCGGAGAGTCAGGACGCGGTTTCGCCGTTGTGGCGGCAGAGGTCCGTAATCTGGCACAGCACTCAGCGTCTGCAGCAAAAGAGATCAAACAGTTGATTGAGAAGAACGTCGCCAACGTGAATAGCGGCGTCAAAATGGTAGAACAAACGGAGACGCATCTTACCGGGATGATTGGCGATGTCCTGCAGATGTCGATGATGATCAAAGATATTAGTCTGGCGACGCGTGAGCAAACCCTGGCGCTGGATCTGATTAACGATTCGATTTCACGCGTAGGCACCATGACACACAATAATGCCGAGATGGTGGAACGTGTCACCGATGCTACCGCCGATCTGACTCAACGTTCATCGCGCTTACAGCAGGCCGTTCAGGTCTTTGGCGTATCAGCATAACCTTACGGCGCTTATCGGGTGAATGTCTCGATAAGCGCACTCCTCTCCAGGTATTTACGCCCTTTTCTTTTATTGGCTGAATCGAGGCCACACCGCGCCAGTGCAGGCTGTACAAAAATGCTGAATTCTTGTTATCGGGGCTTTGCGGAACCGAACAATTGAATGTAGGATGCTCGGCCGGCAGTTTTCCCCCGTAACACAATGAAGGGTAAGGCTGTTTTCGCCGCAGCAGGTGCGGCAAAAAGGATTTGTATTTTTGTCAGGTCAACAGGAAAAGTAATGAACACAAACAACACGCAAGCCGCGGAACAACATGCGGCGAAACGACGCTGGTTGAATGCCCACGAAGAGGGGTATCACAAAGCGATGGGAAATCGACAGGTACAGATGATCGCCATTGGCGGCGCAATTGGTACCGGGTTGTTTTTAGGGGCTGGCGCGCGCTTGCAGATGGCTGGTCCTGCTTTGGCGCTGGTTTATTTGGTGTGCGGTATTTTTTCGTTCTTTATACTGCGCGCGCTTGGCGAACTGGTTTTACATCGCCCTTCCAGCGGCAGCTTTGTCTCCTATGCCCGTGAATTTTTAGGTGAGAAAGCCGCCTATGTGGCTGGCTGGATGTACTTTATCAACTGGGCGATGACCGGCATTGTCGATATCACCGCGGTGGCGTTGTATATGCATTACTGGGGCGCATTTGGTGATGTACCGCAGTGGGTATTCGCCCTAGGCGCGCTGGCCATTGTCGGCACCATGAACATGATCGGCGTGAAGTGGTTCGCGGAGATGGAGTTTTGGTTTGCACTGGTCAAAGTGTTGGCGATTGTGATTTTCCTGGTGGTGGGTACCGTCTTTTTAGGCACTGGAAAGCCATTGGATGGTAACGCCACGGGTTTTCACCTGATCACCGACAACGGTGGATTCTTCCCACATGGCCTGCTGCCGGCGCTGGTACTGGTTCAGGGGGTGGTTTTCGCGTTTGCCTCCATTGAACTTGTGGGCACAGCTGCTGGAGAATGCAAAGATCCACAAACCATGGTGCCGAAAGCGATCAATAGCGTTATCTGGCGTATTGGTCTGTTCTATGTGGGTTCTGTCGTGCTGCTGGTTCTGTTACTGCCGTGGAATGCCTATCAGGCAGGGCAAAGCCCGTTTGTTACCTTCTTCTCCAAACTGGGCGTGCCGTATATCGGCAGTATCATGAATATCGTGGTGCTCACCGCGGCGCTTTCCAGCCTTAACTCTGGGCTGTACTGTACCGGACGTATTTTACGTTCCATGTCGATGGGCGGATCGGCGCCGAAATTCATGGCTAAAATGAGCCGCCAACAGGTACCCTGGGCTGGGATCCTCGCCACGCTGGTCGTCTATGTCGTCGGGGTATTTCTGAACTATCTGGTGCCGTCGCAGGTGTTTGAGATCGTGTTGAACTTCGCGTCGTTGGGCATTATTGCGTCGTGGGGCTTTATCATGGTCTGTCAGATGCGTCTGCGCCGGGCCATAAAAGAAGGTAAAACGGCAGACGTTAGCTTTAAACTGCCGGGCGCTCCGTTTACCTCGTGGCTAACCCTGGTGTTCCTGCTGAGCGTGCTGGTGTTGATGGCGTTTGACTATCCAAACGGCACCTACACTATCGCGTCATTACCGTTGATTGCCATCCTGCTGGTTGCAGGCTGGTTCGGCGTGCGTAAGCGCGTCGCGGAAATCCACCGCACCGCGCCGTAATGGCTGAAGGCCTGACAGGTTAACCCTTCAGGCCCTCTTTTTTAGTTCGCTTCAATCAACTGCGCTACATCGTTGCTGTTAATTTCCCGCGCGTTTCCATCCTGATCGGTATAACTGGTCATTCCCGTATCTTTATCCAGTTTTGGCTTACCCTGGGTGGTAATGGTTTGTCCGCTTTTGGTCGTCATGACGTAATCAGTGGTGCATCCTGCCAGGGTAAACAGCATTACGCCTGCACAAAGACAGATAAATGGCTTTTTCATGGTATTCCCGTGTTATTCAGTTAGCCGTTGAGGGCGTAGTGTAAGTCCCTGAAGTGGGTCGGGCTACTGGCGGGGTGTAACGAGGCGTATCGTGGGGTTTAGAGAAATGACAGGAGGGGTTTCCCCCTCCTGATTTTTTACAGCGCAATACGAATAACATCGTCCGGCTGGGTAGCTTCCTGCTCACGGGTAGATTTCTGTTTCACGCTGACGTACAGGGTTTTACCATCGGCAGAGAGCGCCAGGCTATTCGGGAATGTTGGGGTCTCGAATGTTTTGACGACTTTATAGCTTTTCGCGTCGATCACACTCACTTTACCGGCCTGGCGATGGGTCACGTAGGCTTCATTACGCGTCGGGTTGAACAGCACGGCAAGGGATTCCGGCGCGGCGACTTTTGCCAGTACGTTGCCGTTACGGGTGTCGATTACCAACACTTCCGCCGCTTTAGAGTCGGTGACAAATGCACGGTTGCCCGCTGTGTCCAGGCTCAGGTTGATAAAGAAATGCTCTTTGCCATCATCCAGCAGTTTTTTGCGGCTGAGAATTTTGTTGGTGGTGGTATCGATGGTAATGAATTCACCGTCCGCATTGGCGGTGTACAAGCGCTTAGCCTTGCTGTCGACAGCCAGAGCGGTGCTCATTTTGCCGGTATTTTGGATGGTGTCCTTCAATTTAATGGCATCACCGTCCACCACCCAAATCACGCTCTCTTTACCAATACCGCTAATGTATACCGTGTTAGTGGCGTCATCTGCGGCCAGCTCACGCGGTTGCAGCGGGCGAACATCTTCAGAACGCTTACGCGCATCCAGCACCAGACGTCCTTTCACCGCGCCCGTTTTAGCATCCATCGCCGTTACCGCGCTATTTACCGTGTTGCCGAACCACAGCGTTTGCGTGGCGTTATTGATGGTGGCACCAAACGGTTTGAGATCGTTATGAATCACCTGAGTCACTTCGAGGGTGACCGGGTCAAGGCGGTAAACCACCCCGCCGGTATCCAGTTTGCGGCTCTGTGAGGTCGCCAGCCACAGCGCGTTCTCTTGTTGGCTGTACGCCATTTCATAAGCGCCTTTACCGACGGCTTTGCGCAGCAGTTCTTCTGCAGCCTGCGTAGTAAAAGATGATGCAACGAGCAGTGAACCTAACAGTAAAGAACCACGCAGACGCGGTGAAAACAGATGACGTAAAGACATGACGACTCCCTTTGATAAATTCGTTTGTTACTGCTTCACATAGCTTCAATGAGCAAAATCATGGTTTTGCCTTTTTAAGAATGAGAATAGTAATCATTATTTATCTCAATGTGGAGTATTTATTCGCTTTCGGGTTGTAACCTTCTCATTTTCTCCATGAATAATCGCTTTTCATCCAGATAACGTCATTGGCATTTTACCAGACCTACATTTCGTACGAAGCAGGCCTGGTTACAGACATTCACCGTCTTCCACTCTTACGCATCAATCCTCAGCAAGACGAATAACTACCTTGCCGAAGTTTTTGCCGGTCAGCAGACCGATAAAGGTTTGTGGCGCATTTTCCAGGCCGTCGGTCACCTGCTCGCGGTAGTGGATTTTGTCCTCTTTAAGCCAGCGCCCCATCTCCCGCTGAAACTCCTGAATGCGGTGACCATAATCCTGACCAATGATAAAACCCTGCATCCGGATACGCTTTTTCAGCAGGGTTGCCATTAACAGCGGTAATCTGTCAGGTCCGGTCGGAAGCGACGTTGCGTTATAACCACTGACCAGGCCACAAAGCGGAATCCGCGCAGAAGTATTGAGCAATGGCAGAACGGCATCAAATACTTTTCCGCCGACGTTTTCATAATAAATATCAATTCCTTGTGGGCAGGCTTTTGCCAGTTGTTGCGCAAAATCTTGTGCGTGGTGATCGAGGCAAACATCAAAGCCCAGCACCTCTGTGGCATGTCGACATTTCTCTGCCCCACCAGCCACACCGATTACCCGACAGCCTTTAAGCTTACCGATCTGCCCAACCGTTGCGCCAACCGGCCCGGTTGCGGCGGCTACCACCAGCGTTTCTCCCGCTTTCGGCTGACCGATATCCAGCAGGCCCATATAAGCGGTAAACCCCGGCATACCCATAACACCCAGCGCCCAGGAGGGATGTTCGGGATGAGCGCCAAGCTTCACCAGTCCGTTACCGTCGGAGATGTCATAGTCCTGCCAACCGCTGTAGCTCAATACCCATTCGCCTGGCTGGTAGTCCGGATGGCGGGATGACACCACGCGACTTACGGTACCACCCACCATAACACCACCAATCTCTACTGGTGGTGAGTAAGATGGCTCATCGCTCATGCGGCCACGCATGTAGGGATCGAGGGAAAGATAAACAGTGCGCAGCAAAACCTGGCCTTCGCCCGGGGATGCCACCTCATCTTCTTCAAGACGGAAGTTCTCTGGGACTGGCGCGCCATGTGGACGGGAAGCCAGTACCCAGCGACGGTTACGATTAGTCTGTTGACCCATGATGTGCTCCTCTGCTTTTGGCATGAATCCATCAATAGTAGCAGTCTGCGCCTGCTATTTAGCTGACGACGTGGTTTAACCGCACAACCAGGTAAACGCAGGGTTTCGCGGTTTCATTGATAAACCGACAGTCATTCGGCGGGCCAAGTTCCAGGCAATCACCTGCCTGCATTTCATGGCGTATGTCCCCTTCCACAAAAACTAATTCCCCCTGCTGTAACCAGATAAGTTGTCTGGCCTGCACATAGGAAGAAGCTGGCATCGGGATATCACTTCCGGCGGGTAATTCAATCTGCACCAGATCGATAGGTAGATCGCTGCGCGGTGAAACATGGCGGCGCAGATAGTGGCTTTGCGGATCGTGCCAGACGGGCTGGTCAGCGAAGCGCAGCAGCTTGCCCTCCTGCATTTCAGCGCGCGCAATCAGGGTAGACATGCTGATGCCAAACGCACCGGAAAGTCTACCCAGCAGCGTAGCCGTTGGACTACTCTCGCCGCGTTCTATTTTATGGATCATGGCCCGCGACACGCCCGCGCGCTCGGCAAGTTCCGTGAGTGACCAACCGCGAGATTCCCGCTCAATGCGAATTCTTGCACTGATCCGTTGATTTATACTGTCTTCAATAGTATTCATATTGTAATACTATAGTGAACAAGCCCTGAGGTTCAACATGTCAATTCGATTTGCCAGCAAAGAAGACTGCGCCGCCATTGCAGAAATCTACAACCATGCGGTACTGCATACGGCGGCTATCTGGAATGATCAAACGGTCGATGCCGAAAACCGTATTTCCTGGTATGAATCCCGACAATTGATGGGGTATCCGGTACTGGTGAGTGAAGAGAATGGCGTGGTTACGGGATACGCCTCCTTTGGCGACTGGCGTAACTTTGATGGCTTCCGTCATACCGTTGAACATTCGGTGTATGTCCATCCAGAACATCAGGGAAAAGGACTCGGACGAGCACTACTCAGCAGACTGATAGACGAAGCCCGCGCATGCGGCAAGCATGTAATGGTGGCAGGGATTGAGTCTCAGAATCAGGCATCACTGCATCTGCACAGCTTGCTGGGCTTTAAAACCACCGCGCAAATGCCACAGGTTGGAACCAAATTTGGGCGGTGGCTGGATCTGACCTTCATGCAGTTGCAGTTAGACGATCGTCGTGAACCGGATGCCCTTAGATGAACCAGACGCTGACCCTCTCCTTTCTGATTGCCGCTGGTATTGGTCTGGTGGTGCAAAATACCTTGATGGTACGCATCACGCAGACGTCCTCGACGATCCTTATCGCCATGTTACTTAACTCGCTGGTCGGGATCGTGCTGTTTGTCAGCATATTGTGGTTTAAGCAAGGTTTAGCAGGGTTTGGTGAATTGGTTTCCAGCATACGCTGGTGGACACTCATCCCCGGCTTGTTGGGATCGTTCTTTGTTTTCGCCAGCATTAGTGGATATCAAAATGTAGGCGCTGCCACGACGATTGCGGTACTGGTTGCCAGCCAGCTTATCGGGGGGCTGATACTGGATATTCTGCGTAGTCACGGCGTGCCGCTACGGGCGTTGGTGGGCCCAATCTGTGGTGCGGTACTGCTGGTGATCGGGGCATGGCTGGTGGCAAGACGTTCGTTTTAATTGCGCTTATCCGACCTACAGAACGCGCCTGTAGGCCGGATAAGATCCGGCGAGGAAATATCAAAGAATAGTGCCGCCTTTGGTCAACTGTTCGCGACGGGCTTCCATATCTTCTTTATGCTGACGGCCATGATGGGCGATAGCCGTACGCAAACGCTGTTGCTGGGTATAGCGGTCTTCCCGGCTCAACGCGACATCATCGCTGAGCTCAATCAGCAATTCATTCATATGCGTAATGACGCTCTCCTCAATGGCGGCATCAACACGTGCGCTGACCTCATCCAGATGCGACATAACCTCTCCTTAACTCATTAATTTAATTTTGCTTTTGAAAAATCACTGCCCATCAGGCTAACGCTGTATCCGCTGACGTTGCTACGCGTAGCGTAGAACGTTTTACCGTTTGCCAGGGCTATCCAAGGAGCCTGCTGGTAGAAAATCTCTTGTGACTGCTGGTAAAGCGCGGCGCGCTCTTCCGGTTTGCTCACCAGTTTCGCCTTTTCAACCAGCGAATTATACTCTTTATCGCACCAGCGCGCGGCGTTAGATCCGGTTTTTATGCTGTCGCAGCCCAGCAGCACATCCGCGAAGTTATCCGGATCGCCGTTGTCTGACATCCAACCAAACAACGCGGTGTCATGCTCACCTTTACGCATTCCGGAGAGATATTCACCCCACTCATACGATACAATTTTCGCCTTCACGCCCACCTTTGCCCAGTCGCTCTGGATCATCTCGGCAATCCGTCGGGAGTTCGGGTTGTATGGGCGCTGGACCGGCATTGACCACAACGTCGCTTCAAAGCCATTTTCCAGCCCTGCCTGCTTCAGAAGGTCTTTCGCTTTTTGCGGGTCGTAAGCGTAATCCTGCAGATCTTTATTGAACCCCAGCATATTCGGCGGAATCGGTGATTTTGCCACCGTACCAGAACCTAAAAAGACAGCGTTAATAATGGCCTTTTTGTCCGTTGCGTAGTTCAAAGCCTGACGCACCAGTACGTTATCAAACGGTTTTTTCTCGGTATTAAACGCCAGATATCCAACGTTCAGCGCGTCAACCGAATGCAGCGTCAAATCTTTATTCTTTTTAATCTCGTCAAACTGTACGGGCGCAGGTGCTGGGATTATTTGGCATTCATTGGTTTGCAGTTTTGCCAGCCGCGTCTGGACGTTTGGCGTGATTGAGAAGATCAGGTGTTTCGTTGGAACGGCGCCATCCCAGTAGTTAGGGTTGGCAAGATAGCGGATTTGCGAGTCCTGCTTGTACTGCTGCAGCACGTAAGGCCCGGTGCCAATAGGCCAGTTGTCGACGTTTTCCGGTGTACCTTTTTTCAGCATCGCGTCGGCATATTCCGCAGAGAGAATCGAGGCAAAATCCATTCCCCAGTCGGCAAGAAACGCAGCGTTAGGTTCATTCAGGACAAACTGAACGTGATAATCATCGAGCTTCTTAACTTCTTTAATCAGTTTATCCAGACCGACATCGTTAAAGTATTCATAGCTTCCCTGAGAAACCTTGTGATACGGATGATCGGCATCCTTCTGCCGTAATACCGAGAAAATCACGTCGTCAGCGTTGAAGTCGCGGGTCGGTTTAAAGAATTTATTACTGTTGAATTTCACGCCTTGACGCAGGGTAAAGGTGTAAGTCTTACCGTCCGGAGAAATCGTCCAGTCCGTTGCCAGAGATGGTACCGGGGTATTCTTTACCGGATCAAAGTTGATGAGTCGGTTGTAGAGCACTTGTGAACTGGCCACAAATGAGGGACCGGAACTGGCAATTTGCGGGTTAAATGACTCCGGCGATGCTTCAGAACAATAGATGATGGTGTCAGTATTGGCCGCGAACGCAACGCCTGACGGTATGACGGTGCTGAGAGCCAGCGCGAGTAACGTTTTCCTTGCAATCATGGTTATAAGCCTTCTTATTTTATTATTAACCGAGATATCAGAGCATAGCTGACAAAAACTGACCAATAACAAATCACTATCAGGTTATTCTAATCCGGTGTATTTCGCTGAATAATTCATCACCCTAAGCGAATTAATTTCCCTTAAGTCTTTTTCAAAACGTCAAGATTTTTCCCGGCACTCTATGCCATGAAAATTAGCCCCTTTTTGCCTCTCTTTCTCCGTTTGCTCGTTTTTATAAAACGTAAAGTAGATACGTGAAGAAGTCTAAGGGGTAACAACGTGGCAAAAACTCTCTTGCGCAGCGGCAATTTGGATGACTATCAGGCCGTGGGCGGCGGTGGTCAGGCCGTTTTTGATTCAGCATTGCAAATTCGTGAAACGCTTCGTCTGCGTAAACAGCAGGCGATGGTGGATTGTTTGGCGATCCCACAAATTAACGACAACGGCGATCGGGTTGACTGGTATTCCCCGATAGAAGGGAAAGCCGTGGCGTGGAAAGCCGCTGATGAAGAAGCACGTTTTCGTGCGCTGCGCTATCTGGGAAGCACGCTGGAAAATGCTGCGGCTCTGAGCCGTAAAAGCCTGCAGTCGGGAAAAACCTCCCTACAGCTGTTTGGCTCTCTGCTCGAAAAAGCCATCCAGTTTCCCGGTGAAAACCACGTGTTTCTGGTTGATGGCAAACCCGTTATTACGTTCTGGGGCTTCGTCAATCTGAATGAAAATCCCCGCGACGATGTGCTCGATTGCCTGCAACTTGCCGATATTCCTCCTGTCGTTACCGTAGCAGAGCCGGAACAGGAAGAAGAAATCCCCCCGGAAATCACCTTCGCCGAGGCTGATGCGCCTTTATTGACGCCAGTCGTCGAGCTGGCTAAACCGGCTGAACCTGAGCCACAGCCACCGGTTATAGTTAACGAACCGGAGGTTACACCGCCGCTGGCACAAGAGAAACCTGCGCGCCGCCTGCCGCTGTGGAGCCTGCCCGTTGCCGCAGTCATCATTGCCGCCATCGTTGGGCCGCTGCTGTGGAAGCAACAGACCACCCAGCCCGTACCCGAAGCCGCCGCTGTTGAAGTCGCTAAGATTGATATGGCACCACTGCCAGCACTGGCATCTGCTCTGCCTTTGCATCGTGCTGAAGTGACTCCAGCTGCGAAGAAAGAGAAACCTGTAGAAGGACCGGTGGTGATCGCCGCGATTCCAAAAGATGCGCTGGTGATGGATGCCAATCAGATGAAGGCAGGAACGACGCGTTTCCTCAATGGTAACTGGCGCGTCCTGGTCGATGTTAAAGATCCGGTGAGCGGCAAAGCGCCGTCGCTGCGCTATCAGATCCAGGCCAATAAAGGCACTGCTCGCGTAGTTCATGGTGACAATATTGTTTGTCGTGCCGAGATTTTCTCCGGTTTGCACCAGTCGGGTGAATTAATGATTAAGAGTCGCGGCAATGCTCGTTGTACAGACGGGTCACGTTATCCGATGCCTGAAATTACCTGCAAAGCGGGAACCAACGACGTCGCCGCCTGTACCGCGCGTTATGATGATCACGCGGAAATCCCTCTGACAATCAAAAAGATAGGTGCCTGATTCTATGTTGGTGAATCTGTGTGATTACAAGCAGAGCGTGACGCTCATCGCCAATAGCGGTGTTCAATTCCTGGATTTTGGCCTGACGCCGCAGGAATCTGCGCACCATGGCCGCTTTGTGCGCAAAACGGCAAACGGTCCCCTGCTACGGCTGGATTTCGATCTGGCAACGGGTCGCTATACCTTGCCTGGCAGCACTGGCGGTCAGCCCGAAGTGGTGAAGCCGGAAAGTACCCAGACGCTGCATTATTCGCTGGATGTCCTCGACGGTGTCTGGCTGCCGCTGCCGTTTCTGCGCTTTAACCCACCGCGCACGTTTGTTGAAGGCCCGGATAACTGGGCGCGCGTGCAGGTACGAAAACTGGCGCAACCCGACAGCACGGGCAACACCCACCGCGTTACCGTGGCGCTGGATAGCCAGCTCACTGAAAATGCCCCTGCAGCGTTAACGCCTAATGAAAACGACCTGCTCAACGGGACACGATTCGCTCTGGCCTGGCATGACAGTGAAATTGCTGATTTCCTTGACCAGACCTGGATTGACGGCTGGTTGCGCGAATCTTTTATGCACCATGTCACCCAACATGAGAATCGCTCAGAACAAGAGATCCAGCTGGCGCTGCGTAACTTTGAATACCAGGCGCACTGGCTGAATGTGCTGACTCTGTTAGGCGAGCAGCTTTCTGTCCCGGAAGTGAAACTGGTTACGCATACCCTTAGCACACCCGCTATTCCCGTCGATCTTATTTTAGATATCGGTAATACCCATACCTGTGGCGTCCTGATTGAAGATCACGGGGATGCCAATGACGGGCTGCGTCAGACCGCTGAATTGCAGGTCCGTTCGTTAAGCGAGCCGCAGTTCCTCAACGATCCGCTGTTCACCAGCCGGCTGGAGTTTTCCGAAGCGCGCTTTGGTAAGCAGCATTTTTCCGTTGAGAGCGGACGTGATGACGCCTTTATCTGGCCGTCGATTGTGCGTGTGGGTGATGAAGCCCGTAAGCTGGCGATGCAGCGTATGGGCACCGAGGGCAATAGTGGGATCTCCAGCCCGCGCCGTTATCTGTGGGATGAAACGCCGGTGTTACATGACTGGCGCTTTAGCCAGATGAATGGCAAAACCCAGCGCGAGCCGCTGGCTACCGCCTTCCCGCTGATGAACCTGATGAACGATGACGGGCAACCGCTGTTCAGCCTGCCGCAGGACGATCGTCTGCCGGTATTCTCACCGCAATACAGCCGCAGCACGCTGATGACGCATATGTTATGCGAAATACTGGCCCAAGCGCTGGGGCAAATTAACAGCGTAGCGACGCGGTTGCGCCTCGGATTCCCGGCATCTCCTCGTCAGTTACGGACGCTGATCCTGACCCTACCGTCGGCGATGCCCAAACAGGAGCGCGAGATTTTCCGCCTGCGCATGTTTGAAGCTATTGCCCTGGTCTGGAAAGCAATGGGCTGGCACCCGCAGGATGAAGACTTCACTACCCGTAAACAGCAGGAAAAGAGTGTGGTTCCCGTACCTGAAATTCAGATGGAATGGGATGAAGCCAGCTGCGGGCAACTGGTGTGGCTGTATAACGAGGCTATCTCTCACTACGATGGCCACACCGAATCATTCTTTAACGCCCTTGCCCGCCCGGACCGTTTGCCGGAACCCGGTGAGACTAAAGGTCGGGCGCTGCGCGTGGCATCGATCGACATTGGCGGCGGGACAACGGATATGGCCGTCGTCCATTATCAGCTTGATGACGGCGTCGGCGCGAACGTTAAAATTACCCCGCATTTGCTGTTCCGTGAGGGTTTTAAGGTGGCAGGCGATGACATGCTTCTGGACGTGATTCAGCGTTGCGTGTTGCCTGCGCTGCAAACCCGCTTACAACAAGCTGGCGTGACCGATGCCGCTGCATTGCTGGCCACGCTGTTTGGCGATTCCGGTCGTATCGATACCCAGGCGATTTTGCGTCAACAAACGGCATTGCAGCTCTTTATGCCACTCGGTCATGCGGTACTCAGTGCCTGGGAACAAAGCGATATTAACGATCCGGTCGCTGGTCTGCATGCCACATTCGGAGAACTCCTGAGCCAACGACCAACGCGCAACGTGATGAACTACATCCAGCAGGCTATCGACCATGCGTTGCCAGCAGGTTCGCCAGCATTTGATGTTCTGAGCGTGCCGTTGCAGGTACAGTTCAGGCAGTTACAAGAAGCTCTGTTAGCGGGGCAATTTACCCTGACTTCCCCGCTGCACGCGGTTTGTGAGGCTATTTCACATTATCGCTGCGATATTTTATTAGTGACCGGCAGGCCCGCCTGTTTACCGGGCGTACAGGCGTTGATCCGCCATCTGCAACCTGTTCCGGTTAACCGTATGATCTGGATGGATAACTACCGCGTGCATGAGTGGTATCCGTTCAGCCAACAAGGGCGGATTGGTAATCCCAAATCCACCGCGGCAGTCGGCGCCATGCTGTGCAGCCTGGCGCTGGATTTGCGTTTGCCGCGTTTTAACTTTAAAGCTGCCGATATCGGCGCTTACTCGACCGTACGTTATCTTGGCGTACTGGATAACACGGTCAATACCCTGCGCGATGAGAACATCTGGTATCACGATATTGATCTGGATAAACCCGGTGCGAAGCTGGATGCCCGGTTGCACTTCCCGTTACGTGGCAACGTGACGTTAGGATTCCGGCAACTGGCAAACAGCCGCTGGCCTGCCACGCCGCTGTATACGCTCAGCATAAATTCCGCCGAACTGGCAAAAACCATCGCCGGAGATGGCGTGTTGAATGTACGGCTGCAGCTACGCGGCGGCAGCAAAGAAAGTGGCCCAGAATTCTTCGTCCTGAGCGATGCCTGGTTACAGGATGGCACCCCCGTTGCCGCCAATGCCTTAACGTTAAAACTGAATACGCTGGCAGACCGTCGCCATAGCGGAAGCCATTACTGGATCGATAGCGGGAGCGTGTACCTGAAATGAGTAAGATGTTTAATACCGCGCAGGCCGCCATCGAGTGGGTGGTAGATACCCGTCAACGTGCGGCGCGTCTTGATGATGAAGCGGATGCCCTGCTGGCACAGCTTACGCTAGCCGCAGTGAGTGAATCTGCGCTGGAGACAACCTTTTCATCGCAAGGATGTATAGGGTTATACGGACATTCACAATCGGCAAAAGCACATCTGCTTGCGGCATTGTGCAGCAATGCCACTGGCAAAGTGAATATTGTTACCCCGGATCGCAGCTTTGATTATTTCTCGCATATTAATCCTGGCCATGCGCCAACCAATATGGCGATCCGCTTTACGCGCGATGAAAATCCGCATGATAGCGAATGGCCGTTGCGTCTGCGGTTACTCAGTGAAGCGGAACTGGTACAGCTATTTATCGCCCAGTTCAGCGCGCTCCCGGATAACCGGCAGGTCGAGAAATCGATTATTGAGGCGCGCCTGGAAAAATGGCAAACGCTACGTCAGCGTCACCCTGTGCCGGGCATTACCGCACATGATGTTGCGGCAATCGGTCGTTTCTGGCGCTCCTGCGTACCGGCAAACCAGCAGCAAATTGACGATGCGCTATGGCACCAGTTTGCCACGTTGCTGCCCGCACTGGATCTGACTACCCGGGCAAACGCCTGGGCACTACTGTGGGGAGAACAACCAGAGCTGACGCAGCAGTGGCTGACTCTGGCGCACACGTTGCAACAAACCGGACACGCGCAAGAATTAGCGGCCCCGCTGAGTCTGCTGGTTGATCATTTTGGTTTACCTGCCGAAAGTTTCCTGACCCAGGTGGCATTGACCGGCAATAATGAGGCGCAAAGCGATGTGGTGGTTCATCCGATTGAAAATCATCAGTTGCTCAATGCAGTTAGCCTTTCTTTGTCGTCACTGGCGCTGCTCACGCGCGAACTGATCCTGACGGTTGAAGACGCAGTGCTGGAGAATGTCGATCTGCTCGATATTCCCCTCGCCCCGGATACTCATCCGCATCCACTGTGGCAGGCAAAATTAGGCTGGATGCTGGAACATTATCGCCAGCACCTGCAACCGGATGTGCTCTTAATCTGCAACGCTGTCTCTACCCGCGCCCAGACGCCCGCCATCACCCGCAAGCTATTGGGCTGGGTTAACGATACTCAACCCGTCCACGACGCCGCATTGCCAGGCGTGGTCTGGGCCATTACCCCGCAGGATGCGCGTTTTAGTACCCAGCAAAATCTTGACGAATCCGTGCAGCAATTAATGGGCAAACCCGGACTGCACTGGGGCACGCTGCAGGCGCTGGATAAACACAGCTTACAACGCCTCGTCGAATGGTTGACTCAGGCAACCTCACCACAGCAGCGCCAGGCCAGGCTGACCTCCCTGCGTGAACAGCACCAACAGCGCGTACGCGAAACCCTAATCGGCTGGATTAATCCCGTTGAGACCGAATCAGCAAGCAATGAGTCAGTGATCCGCCAGCTACAGGCTCAGGCGGCAAAGCATGGCGAACTGCTGGATGGTTTGCTCCCGCCGATGCGCATTTTTGAGTCGCTGCTGCGTATTCAGCAACCGCGCGAGGAGCAGGTAAGTGGTTTATTTAATGAAGAGATTGACCTGTTTGCCGAAGTGCGTGACACAATGCACTCACCGGAAAGCCAGGAGACCGGATATCAGGCACACAAAATGTGGATTAACCACGTGCGCCAGTGGTGTCGCGATGAAAATAATGCCCGCCGTTTACGACTCGATCCCCGTACGTTAAGGCAGGTTGCTGACATCCTCGTCACCACCAGCTATCGCCTGGAGATGCCGCAACGCTTACAGCGCATTATGCAGCGCGAAAGCGTCTGTGCCGCGCAGCTATACGCCGATATCGGTGATTTTATTACTTGGCTTGGATTTGCCGACGTTGCAGAGGAGCAACGCCCTGCCAGCAGGATCCAGAAAGGAACGGCTATTTTTAGCGCGCCGAAGCAACAGCCGATGTTACGCCTGACGAAGCTGGATGAACAACCTTCGCACGGCGCAAGCCGCTACGTATACGACTGGCTGGTCGCTTTGTATACCCGTGCGAATGAGAACGTGGGGTATCAGCATCCACAGGATGTCAGCGAAGTCGACAAAAAGCGATTAGATGCCCTGCTTTCCGCCTGAAGCGGCGTTTACGCCGTCATCAGAAGAGAGAGAACATTAACGCGACGGGAAAACTCATCGGCCAGGTCGCACCGACTAATACCGCACTGAGAAAGCGAATTCGCTTTTTATCGCGGGAAAGAAACCAGGTGATGATTGCCGTGATAACGGCCATCACCGCATAAAAAACCAACATTTTTTGGTACAGAGACATGTAAGGCATCCGGGCCGAAAGGTGAAATCGCGCGCAATATGCTATTTTTCATGACCCACATCAAGTTTTATTAATTAATTTAAGAAAAGCGGCTGTAAAACAACCCATTTTCATTATGTTCAGAATTCGTACTATTGCGGATAGTTATAACCCGTACTATACCCATATGGGTTAAAACGAAAGGTGGCACAAATGAATGTTTCCAGTAAAACGGTGGTGCTGATAAATATATTTGCTGCTGTAGGACTTTTCAGTCTGATTTCCGCAAGGTTCGGCTGGTTTGCTTGATGTGGTTCTTGTTTGATTAATTGCAGCGTCCGTTGGCAGAGAGGGACTTCTCTCTGCCATTAGTGCACGATCTTCCCACTCTCCCGCCGCCGGGTAAATTATCCTTAGTATGTAATGTCCCTAATCCTTCTGCGGCATTATATTGCCCGAATAACGGCCTGGTGTTGTGCCGGTATGCTGATGGAAGAACGCGATAAAAGCGCTGTCGCTGACAAACTCCAGATATTGCGCCACCTGGCTAATAGGGCATCCATCCGCCAGCATCTCCAT
Source organism: Citrobacter sp. KTE30 (assembly GCF_000398825.1). Lineage (NCBI taxonomy): Bacteria > Pseudomonadati > Pseudomonadota > Gammaproteobacteria > Enterobacterales > Enterobacteriaceae > Citrobacter > Citrobacter sp. KTE30. Next base: position 2,224,373 of record NZ_KB976055.1, read on the forward strand.
GGCTTTTAGCAACCTGAATTGCTGCCGCCAGTTCTGATAATTCATCCCGGTATCCCGGGTAAATATTCGACCGATTGTTCTCTCACATGCCCCAACCCGTCGGGACAATTGATTCAGTCGCGGTGGGAGTTCGCCCATACGTAATCCCTCTAGCCACACGTTCAACCGCGGATCTGAGGGAAACTGCAACGTCCAGTTTTCACTGCGGGCGGCGCGTATTTCCTCACAAAAAACGGTGATGAGGCTGGCCTGCTTCGCGGCTGGCATATCCCATGGCCAGAAAGACATACGTTCTATCACCTCAAAAAAGAGAGGGTTAACGTCGACTATCTGCAGCGGTAAATCAGATAACGGCAACGTGGTTGAGAAGTACAAAGAACGATAAGCCATCACGCCGCGCATTATGGCGCGATGTACCGTACCGGCTGGGATCCAGACCGCACGACGTGGCGGTAGCAGACACAACGCCTGTTCCAGCTCAATCGTAATGCTTCCCGCTGCCGAATAAAGTAGCTGATGACGAAGATGGCTGTGCCGTCCTGAATCGTGTACGCCCATCTCGGAAGCAATCCCGATTACCGGTTTATCAAAGCTGTCCGCATCAAAAGCATCATCTGGGGCAATTTTCATCTTCTGTCCGATATCTGACATTTATAGTCCTGATAATGGTAACGCGACATTTTCCTTTCAGCAATAATGCCCACCTGTTTTCTGTTTCTCTGGATATTGCTATGAACACATTTCATCGACCGCCGCTGTGGCTTCTCACATTCCTGATTATGTTTCCACAACTGGTGGAAACCATTTACAGCCCGGCATTGCCAGGTATTGCGACGTCTTATCACGTCAGCAGTGAGCGCGCGGCTCAAACACTCTCCGTTTATTTTGTTGCCTTCGCCGTCGGCGTGGCGATGTGGGGATGGCTGAGCGACTGCATCGGGCGACGCCGGGCGATGATGGCTGGACTCCTGTGCTACGCCACGGGTTCCCTCATGGCCGTTGTTGCCACTGATTTCAGCGTTCTGCTGCTGGCACGGATGGTCTCGGCCATTGGAGCTGCTGCCGGATCTGTAGTGGTACAGACCATGCTAAGGGACAGCTATGAATCAACTGCGCTATCCCGCGTCTTTTCTGTGATGGGTGCCGCGTTGGCATTGAGTCCGGTTTTCGGTCTGCTAAGCGGAGGATGGTTGGTCAGTTTGTATGGTCATACCGGGGTATTTATTGCCCTTGTGCTGCTGGCGCTGCTACTGCTGATGCTGACCGTGACCATGCTGCCAGAAACCCGGCCCGAACATACGCTCAGACCAAGGCTTGCTGCGCTACTCTCCCGCATGGCGCGTGACTATGAGCTGTGGAAAAACGCCATACTGGTTGCTCTACTGAACACCATGCTGTTTAGCTATTACAGCCTGGCGCCGTTTCTTTTTGGGCAATTGGGATGGAGCTCCAGAGCCTTTGGCTTGACGGGGTTGCTACTTGCGTTTGCTTCTCTGTCGGGTAGCCTGCTGAACCAAAGACTGTTAACGACAGGTCTGACGCCGGAACAACTGGTACGTTATGCCTGTGCGCTGGCAGCGTTGTCAGGTCTCGTAGCGTGGTGCTTACAGCACTCTGCGTGGATCCTGATTCCGGTGTTCGGCGTGGTGATTGCCTATGGTATCGCCATTCCCAATGTGCTGAGTCAGGCGCTGCGTCATTATCGTGAACAGGCCGGAGCCGCGGGGGCATTGTTTGGATTAAGCTATTACCTGTTGCTGGGAATGATGCTGGGATTTGCAGGCATGGTGCAACAACTGGGGCTAGTTCTGAGCGTCTGTGCCCTACTCGCCTGGCTTTGCAGCCTGGGCCGCAGATAAACCCGATGGCGCTCCTGAAAGCACAAAGCCCCGGCAATATGCTGGGGCTTTATTTTATCAATTAGCCTGACCTCGCGGATATTTCCAACTTACCGCCGTCCGATGGCGACGAGGCCAGTGGCGCGAATAGTATAGACACACGTTTGCCGATATTTAGCTATCCGTGCCCCATTTACCGCTCGCGCTTAAAAGATTACTCATGCTTGATCATGACATGGCGAACAATAGTGTAATCTTCCAGCCCATAAACCGACATATCCTTGCCATACCCAGACTGTTTTTGCCCACCGTGCGGCATCTCGCTAACCAGCGTGAAATGGGTATTGACCCAGGTGCAACCATATTGCAGGCGAGCGCTAAAGCGATGCGCACGCCCAACATCCCGGGTCCAGACGGAAGATGCCAGTCCGTATTTCGAATCATTTGCCCACGCCAGCACCTGGTCTTCATCATCAAATACGGTCACGCTGACCACCGGGCCGAAAACTTCCCGCTGCACGATGGCATCTTCTTGCTTCGCCCCGGCCAGCAGCGTTGGGGCAAAGTAGTAGCCTGCGCCATCCACTTTCTTGCCGCCGGTGATAACTTTGATATGCCCCAGGGCTTTGGCCTCATCGACAGCTTTAGTCACGCGATCAAGATGTGCCTGCGAACTTACCGGTCCCAGTTCCGTCGATTCGTCGTTCGGCGCACCAATTTTCAGGCTGGCAACCGCGGCGCCGAGTTTCTCAACCAACGCGTCATAAATGCCTTTTTGGGCATAGATTCGACAAGCGGCGGTACAGTCTTGCCCGGCATTGTAATAACCAAAGGTCCGCACGCCGCTCACTACCGCATCCAGATCGGCATCATCAAAAATGATCACCGGAGCTTTGCCGCCCAGTTCCATATGTGTGCGCTTAATTGACGGCGCGGTGTGCTGAATAATGTGTTCACCGGTTGCAATGGAGCCAGTCAGAGAAACCATGCGGACTTTTTCATGGCCGGTCAGCGGATCGCCCACCGTTTTACCGCGACCAAACAGGACGTTGATAACGCCAGCCGGGTAAATATCTTTGGCAAATTCAGCCAATTTAAGCGCCGTCAGCGGGGTAATTTCTGATGGTTTAATCACCACACAGTTTCCCGCAGCCAACGCTGGAGCCAGCTTCCACGCCGCCATCATCAGCGGATAGTTCCACGGAGCAATAGAGGCCACCACGCCGAGCGGATCACGGCGAATCATCGACGTATGTCCTTCCAGATACTCTCCGGCCGCCTGTCCTTGCAGAGTTCGAGCCGCCCCGGCAAAGAAGCGAAAAACGTCGACAATAGCTGGAATTTCATCGTTAAGGACACAGTGCAGTGGCTTACCGCAGTTAAGTGACTCCAGCTCAGCGAAGGTTTGCGCGTTATCGGCAATAGCGTCCGCCAGTTTCAGCAGCAGTTCAGAGCGGACTTTCGGCGTGGTTTGCCCCCAGGAGGCAAACGCGGTGTCTGCCGCACGCACCGCGGCATCAACCTGCATGGCTGACGCCTCAGCAATCTCCAGAATGAGTTCACCAGTGGCAGGGTTATAGACTGGCTGCTTTTCACCTTCACCGTTGACCAGCTCGCCATTAATCAGTAATTGATGTTGCATAGCAATTTCCCATATCGTCGTTTATTTACCGTTTCCGGCGAGAGTGTCGCCTTCACGCGTTAGCCACCAGGCCCCTAAAATTGGCAGTGTTGTCACCAGCATTACCAGCAATGCCACAACGTTGGTGACCGGCACATCCCGTGGACGGCCCAATTGATTAAGCAGCCACAGCGGAAGTGTTCTTTCATGTCCGGCGGTGAACGTTGTCACGATGATTTCATCAAACGACAAGGCAAACGCCAGCATCCCGCCCGCCAGTAGTGCCGATGCCAGATTGGGCAGCACGACGTAACGAAAGGTTTGCCAGCCGTTGGCGCCAAGATCCATAGACGCTTCAACCAGACTCCATGAGGTACGGCGAAAACGCGCCACAACGTTGTTAAACACCACCACCACGCAAAACGTCGCATGGCCCACTACGATCGTGAGAAAACCCGGTTCCAGGTTGATGGTTTTAAACGCCGTCAACAGCGCAAGGCCGGTAATAATGCCCGGCAGCGCGATCGGCAACAGTAGCAACAGCGATATTGCACTTTTGCCAAAAAAGTCCCTACGCCACAGCGCGGCCGCGGCCAGCGTCCCCAGAACAAGGGCAATAGCGGTCGACAACGCAGCGATCTTAAGTGACAACGTCACAGACTCCAGGATATCGCTACGCTGCGCCGCAACGCTAAACCACTTCAGCGTTAATCCCTGCGGTGGAAAACTAAAAGCAGCCTCCTCAGTATTAAAAGCATAGGTGGCGATGATGAGGATGGGAAAGTGCAGGAAAATAACCCCGCCCCATGCCGCCAGTTTGAGTAACCAGGGCGCGCGTTCAGAGTGCATCGAAAGCTCCCAGACGCTTCACGAACGCCAGATACAGTGCGATTAACACAATCGGCACCAGAGTAAATGCCGCCGCCATCGGCATATTGCCGATCGCCCCTTGTTGCGAATACACCATGTTGCCGATGAAATAGCCTGGTGGTCCCACCAACTGTGGCACGATAAAGTCGCCCAACGTCAGAGAGAAGGTAAAGATAGATCCCGCAGCGATACCGGGTATTGCCAGCGGAAGGACCACATAGCGGAAGGTTTGACGCGGACGCGCGCCCAAATCAGCGGAGGCCTGTAACAGTGACGGCGGAAGTCTCTCCAGCGCGGCCTGTACCGGCAGGATCATAAACGGCAGCCAGATGTAGACGAACACAAGAAAGCGCCCTAAGCCTGAAGTTGACAACGTATTGCCACCTACCGCAGGCAGCGTCAGGAACGAAAGCAGTAGCGGCTCCAGCCCAAGATGGGTTAAAAACCACTGCGCCACACCGTCTTTAGCTAACAGCAGCGTCCACGCATAGGCTTTAACGATGTAGCTGGCCCACATTGGCAACATTACGGCAATGTAAAAAAAGGCTTTCATTTTGCCGCTGGTATAGCGCGCCATATACCACGCCATCGGAAACGCCAGAATCGCGCTGGCAATGGTGACCGCCACCGCCATCGTCAGGGTACGCAAAATGATGTCGTAGTTAGCAGGATTAAACAGCGCCTGCAAATTCGCCAGCGTCAGGTCCGGCGTGACCGACATAGTGAAATCGTCGAAGGTATAAAAACCTTGCCACAACAGCGTCAATAATGAGCCGAAGTAGACAATGCCAAACCACATCAGTGGTCCAAGGAGCAGCAAAAACAGCCCCATCCCCGGATTACGCCAGAAGTAACCTGAGATCCGGTTCAGGCTTGTCGACTGTGGAGGCGAATGTAAGACGTTCATAGCCATTCACCTCTCCTCAACCAGCGGTACCATCACGTCGCGGGACCACGATGCCATCACCTGCTGACCCGGCGACAACGTTGACGGTAGCATTTCTCCCGTCAGGTTCGCCTGGCTAACCAGCAGTTTTTCCCCTCCGGCAAGTTTCAGCTCAAACCGCGTCGCCGCCCCCTGATACTGCACCGCCTGAATAACACCCCGGGCCTGGACTTCTCCTCCGGCATCATTCAAGCGAATATGTTCGGGACGTAGGGAGAACATACCCTGTAGCCCACAAACGTTCGCCGACATCGTCGCATCAAAGACATTTGACGTTCCGACGAAACTTGCCACAAACGGCGTCCGCGGACGCATGTAAAGTTCACGCGGAGAATCCACCTGTTCGATGCGACCGTTATTAAACACCGCCACCCGATCGGACATCGACAGGGCTTCACCCTGATCGTGGGTGACAAAGATGAAGGTGATGCCAAGGGATTGCTGTAATTTTTTCAGCTCCAGCTGCATCTGCTCACGCAGTTTGAGATCCAATGCTCCGAGCGGTTCATCCAACAGCAGGACGCGCGGTTCATTGACCAGCGCCCGGGCAATAGCCACACGCTGACGTTGCCCACCGGAAAGCTGCGAGGGTTTACGTTCATAAACAAAACCGAGTGCGACCTTATCCAGTGCTTCACGTGCTTTCGCGTGGCGTTGTTTTTTATCAATGCCTTTAACCATCAGCCCATAGGCGACGTTGTCGAGGATCGACATGTGCGGGAATAACGCGTAATCCTGAAATACCGTATTGACGTCCCGTTCCCAGGGCGGTAATTCGCTGGCCTGTTTACCAAAAATAGTGATCGCGCCGCCTGACAGTTGCTCAAACCCGGCAATCAGGCGCAGACAGGTGGTCTTGCCGGAGCCGGATGGCCCCAGCATAGAGAAAAACTCACCGTCGTTAATCGCAATACTCACCCCATCCACTGCACGAACATCCCCATACAAACGCGAGACGTTATGAAACTCCACTGCGTACGTCATAAAACCCCCAGCGGAATTAACGACCACCCATAATGGCGATGTAATCCTGCGTCCAGCGACTGTAAGGAACGAATTTTCCACCTTCGGCAATTGGCGTTTTCCAGAAGGCAATTTTGTCAAAATAGCTATAGCCGTTGGTTTCACAGCCTTTTTCACCCAGTAACGGGCTGGCTTTACAACCTTCAGGCACCACTGGCAGAGAACCAAACCAGGCGGCTACGTCGCCCTGTACTTTCGGGGTTAATGACCAGTTCATCCATTTGTAAGCGCAAACCGGGTGTTTCGCTTCACTGTGCAGCATGGTGGTATCAGCCCATCCGGTAACCCCCTCTTTTGGGAAGACCGTGGCAATTGGCTGACCTTCGCCTTTCAAGGCGTTAGCCTGATAAGGCCAGGCGCTTGACGCCACTACGCCTTCGTTTTTGAAATCGCTCATTTGCACGGTGGTATCGTGCCAATAGCGATGGATCAACGCGTGCTGATCGCTCAGGACTTTGATCACCGCCTGATACTGTTTTTCAGTGAGCTGATAGGGGTCGGTAATACCCAACTGCGGCTGGGTGGCTTTAACGAATAATGCGGCGTCGGCAATATAGATCGGGCCATCGTAAGCCTGAACGCGACCTTTATTGCTTTTCCCGTCAGGCAGATTTTGTTCAACGAATACCACGTTCCAGCTGTCCGGCGGCGTTGGGAAGGTTTTGGTGTTATACATCAGCAGGTTTGGTCCCCACTGGTATGGCGTACCGTAAACTTTACCGCCAACGTTAAACCACTCCCCTTTTACCACTCGCGGATCAAGGGTTTTCCAGTTAGGGATAAGCGCAGTATTAATCGGCTGAACGCGTTTTCCCATTATCAGGCGCAGTGAGGCATCACCAGAAGCGGTTACCAAGTCGTAACCGCCTTTAGCCATCAGGCTGACCATCTCATCAGAGGTGGCCGCCGTTTTTACATTGACCGCACAGCCGGTATCTTTCTCAAACTGCGAGACCCAGTCATATTGTTTATCGGTTTGCCCACGTTCGATATAACCCGGCCAGGCAATAATATCCAGGCGGCCTTCCGGTTTATCTAATGATGTGGGGGGTTCGGCTGCCTGCGCAGTCATCAGCGTCATGCTGAAGGCACACAGGCTACTGAGGGCAAGTTGCTTGCTCATAACGTCTTACTCCTGTCGAAAAAATATTGAGCGGCAGCCTTGCCGTAAATATATGTCCTTTTCTAAAAATAGTCGGGGTGTGGTAAGCGTTCCTGCTGGTGCAAGGAAATTTAATCAGGTTGTGAGCTAACGCTCATTACGCTACAGACTCTGACCTGGGGGTAATCTTCTGGAGTATAGACAAGGAGTTAGACGCAGAGGTGGCAATAGTATTAACTATTGATATTTTGTATGGCCGCACCCGATATAAATAATACCGTGGTTCAACATTCACTATTTCGAAAATAAGAATGCGCTATTCATTTATATTGAATAGCGCGTTATGGTTTATTTCATCATTTCACGAATTAATTTGCCAAGCTGTTTTACGGCCTGCTCTTCGCGCTCTCCCCAGTGCCATGCAGTATTAAAACGAAAAAAACGTGTCCAGCTTCCCGAGGTCGAGAACATTTTCCCCGGCGCAATGCTGATGTGGTGTGCCAGCGCATGGGTACTGAGCACACCAGCATCAAGCGGTTCCGGCAGCTCCAGCCACAGAAAATAACCACTGTCGTTGTGGTGAATTTTGACTTCCGCCGGAAGATGACGCAGCAGCGTTTGCCAGGCCTGTTGTTTACGTTCAGCCAGTTGCCGACGCAAGCGTCGCAAATGCGCGTCATAGCGCCGGGTTGAAAGATAATCAACAAGTGCAAGCTGCATGGGCGAACTGGTAGATAAGGTGCTCATTAGCTGGAGTCGCTGAATACGCCGGGCATGTTTCCCTGCTGCCACCCAGCCAATACGAAATCCTGGCACCAGACACTTCGAGAAAGACGAACAATGCAGAACGCTATCGGCACGATCCCAGGCTTTGGCTGGTAGCGGTTTTTCGCGGCCAAAGTACAGCTCGCTGTAAACATCATCTTCAATCAGCATTACGTGGTATTTTTCCAGCAAGGCAACCAGACGCGCCTTTTTCTCTGCGCTGAGCGTAAAACCCAGCGGATTTTGGCTGTTGGTCATTAGCCAGCAGGCTTTTACCGGATATTCCTGCAACGCCTGCTCCAACGCGGCAAGATCGATCCCCTCGTTAACGTCGGTGGCTACCGACAGCGCCTTCAGACGTAATCGCTCCAGGGCCTGCAACGCCCCATAAAAACAGGGGTTTTCGACAATCACCCAGTCACCCGGTTCAGTGACTGCTTGCAGGCTCAGGTTGAGGGCTTCCAGCGCGCCGGTGGTGATGACGATTTCGTCCGGTGAAATGGTCATCCCCTGTTGAGCATAGCGACGGGCAATGGCATGACGCAGCTCAGCATTCCCCGGGGGCAGGTTTTCAATCACACTCATGGCGGTGGCGGTTTTACTCACCTGCGCCAACGAGCGGTTCAACTGTTGAAGTGGAAACAGACGCGGGTCGGGGAATGCGGAGGCAAAGGGCATCACTGACGCATCCCGGCTGGCCTGCAACATATCAAAAATATAGGTATTGATATCCACCGCTTCGTCGCGCGTGACCTGCACCTGCGGCGCTGCCAGTTCACGTTCGGGGCGCGCGGCGACATAATAACCAGACTGCGGCCGGGCGATAATCCGCCCCTGGCTTTCCAGCAACTGGTATGCGTGTCCGACGGTCATAAAACTCATTCCGCTGCTGACCACTTGCTCACGCAAGGAAGGCAAGCGATCGCCTGGCTGCCATACACCAGACGCAATTTGATCGCGAATTTGCTCTGCCAGTCGCTGGTACTTTTTCATTTTTGATCCTGATTACCGGTGTCGGTGACAATCACTGTGTATATCAGTTTACATAATCAGGGTGTTTTTTATAACTGTTATAGTTAACAGTTTTACAACATCGTTAACGCCAGCTCTTTGCCTAAGGCGCGCGCAGCAATCTGCACGGCATCAATTTTTGTCGTGTGCTTTAAATCAAATAAACGGGTGATCTCCTGCTTAGGTCTGCCGATCCTGTTCGCCAGCTCCTGCTGGGTGATTTTTGATTCAAGGAAGGCATTCAGCAGAAGAACCTTAGACGCAACGCTCAGCGGTATTTCTACGTAGTCATCTTCAGCGCTAACCGCCGAAGGGAGTGGAATCGCCTCGTTGTCGTCGAAATAGAATTCAAAAGCGGTAATCAATGCCGCCTGCGCGGCCTGCAAAGCGTCATGGCGAGTATTTCCCTGAGTTAATGCTTCCGGAATATCCGGGAAAGAAACCACAAACCCACCTTCCACTGCCGGTGTTAGAGTAACAGGATAACGCATAGGATTTTCAAAATCTCTCATATAATCAACCTTGTAGTGATGATGATTACTGTAAGTCAAGCTGCTTAATAATCGCTTTTCGCAAGGCTTCTTTTATTTCATCACCTGGATGTCTGGGCATAACGCTACGCCTTCCCTGATATCTCAGTTTCAGATGATTTGAGCCGTTTGTAACAGCAACTCCCTGAGATTCAAGCCAGCGTCTAAACTCACTTTGCTTCACTGCGCCTCCCTGTCGTCTATTATACACACAAAGTAAACATTTATGATTACCTTTTAATTACCTTGCTATTAATATCGCAAAATCACTAACGTGGGGAGGACGCTATCTAATAACAGGAATCCAGCTTCCAGATTTCATATCAGCGTGTACAACCTATAACAGCACTGCAACTGTTATGGTTAAAAAGAACTGTTCTGTTTCTGCCCCGCATTGCTTCTCAGGCTTAGAATTGCGCCAAATCAATTTTGCCTGCGGAGTTAAGCATGTTCGGTCTTGACGCGTTTCACCTGGCGAGGATCCAGTTCGCGTTTACGGTATCCTTTCACATCATCTTTCCGGCCATTACCATCGGCCTCGCCAGTTATCTGGCAGTACTTGAGGGGTTATGGCTAAAGACGAAAAATCCCACCTGGCGTTCGCTATACCATTTCTGGTCGAAAATATTCGCCGTAAACTTTGGTATGGGTGTAGTTTCTGGGCTGGTGATGGCTTATCAGTTCGGTACCAACTGGAGTGGTTTTTCCGAGTTCGCCGGTAGCATCACCGGGCCGCTTCTAACCTATGAAGTGCTCACCGCCTTCTTCCTTGAAGCAGGTTTTCTCGGGGTAATGCTGTTTGGCTGGAACCGGGTTGGCCCAGGGCTTCACTTCTTTGCCACCTGCATGGTCGCACTGGGTACCATTATTTCAACCTTCTGGATCCTCGCCTCTAACAGCTGGATGCAGACACCGCAAGGCTATGAAATAGTTAACGGCCAGGTCGTTCCCGTTGACTGGTTCGCCGTTATTTTCAATCCTTCATTCCCTTATCGTTTGCTGCATATGTCCGTTGCCGCTTTCCTCAGCAGTGCGTTGTTTGTCGCAGCGTCGGGGGCATGGCATTTATTGCGCGGGAACAACACCCCGGCTATTCGCGCCATGTTCTCAATGGCGCTATGGATGACGTTAATCGTCGCCCCACTGCAGGCTTTGATTGGCGATATGCACGGTTTGAATACGTTGAAGCATCAGCCGGCAAAAATTGCTGCGATTGAAGGGCACTGGGAAAATCCGCCCGGCGAACCAACCCCGCTACTACTCTTCGGCTGGCCGGATATGGAGCAAGAGCGCACTCGCTATGGGCTGGAAATCCCGGCGCTGGGCAGTCTGATTCTGACCCATAGTCTGGATAAACAGGTCCCGGCACTAAAAGAGTTTCCTAAAGAAGACAGGCCTAACTCAACTATGGTGTTCTGGTCGTTTCGCATAATGGCCGGGCTAGGCATGCTGATGATCCTGCTGGGCGCTTTTGCCCTGTGGCTGCGCTATAAGCAGCGTTTATACACCTCGCGCCCTTTCCTGCGCTTTGCCTTGTGGATGGGCCCCTCAGGTCTGATTGCCATCCTTGCCGGTTGGGTGACCACTGAAGTTGGCCGTCAACCGTGGGTGGTTTACGGTCTGCAACGTACGGCGGATGCGGTTTCCGCACATGGTGATTTACATATGAGCATCAGCCTGCTGTCCTTCTTTGTGGTGTACAGCTCAGTGTTTGGTGTGGGTTACAGCTACATGATACGCCTGATCCGCAAGGGGCCACATGAAGATGACCCAACAATTCCGCCAACCGGCACGCCTGCCCGGCCGCTTTCGGCTGCCGTCCTTGATTCTCAACCGGAGGCTCATCGCTAATGGGTATCGATTTATCAGTTATCTGGTTTGTGATTATCGTGTTCGCCACGCTGATGTATATCGTGATGGACGGTTTTGATCTCGGGATTGGCATTTTATTCCCCGCGATTCAGGACGCTGATGACCGCGATGTGATGGTTAACAGCGTCGCTCCCGTATGGGATGGGAATGAAACCTGGCTGGTGTTGGGCGGGGCCGGGTTATTTGGCGCGTTCCCGCTGGCCTATGCGGTGATTGTCGATGCGCTGACGATCCCGTTGACCCTGATGCTAATCGGCCTGATTTTTCGCGGCGTCGCGTTTGAGTTTCGCTTCAAGGCCACGCCGGCGCATCGACCATTCTGGGATAAAGCCTTTCTCAGCGGTTCAATCCTGGCGACATTCACCCAGGGCGTGGTGGTGGGTGCCGTACTCAACGGATTTTCCGTTACCGGACGCAGCTACAGCGGCGGTCCTTTCGACTGGTTGACCCCGTTCACGTTGTTCTGCGGCGTTGGCCTGGTTGTAGCCTATGCCCTGCTGGGGGCGACATGGCTGGTGATGAAAAGTGAAAATCCGTTGCAGGATAAAATGCGTCGCGTGGCCAAAAAACTGCTGCTGGCAATGTTGATTGTGATTGCCATTATCAGCCTGTGGACACCACTGGCGCATAGCGCGATTGCCGAGCGTTGGTTTAGTCTGCCCAACCTGTGGTTCCTGATGCCGGTTCCGCTGCTGGTTGCGCTTATCAGTATCTGGCTGTGGCGTTCACTGGGGCAACATAACTGCCATACGCTGCCTTTTGTATTGACACTGGGGCTGATTTTCCTCGGGTTTAGCGGACTGGGGATCAGTATCTGGCCACACATCATTCCGCCGTCCATTACGCTCTGGCAAGCGGCGGCTCCGGCACAGAGTCAGGGCTTTATGTTGGTTGGCGCACTGCTGATTATCCCGATAATCCTGGTGTACACCTTCTGGAGCTACTACGTTTTCCGCGGCAAAGTTCAACATGGTGAGGGGTATCATTGATGCAACAAACAATCTGGAAACGCCTGATGTGGCTGGTGATCCTCTGGGGCGGCAGCGTGCTGGCCCTCGCCGCTGTTGGCATGTTCTTTCGTCTCCTGATGACGGCCGCCGGATTTAAGTCCTGAATCTCTCCGTGATAACACCCGGGCAGCGCTGCACTGCCCGGGTGTTACAAAACCCAACATCGACTAAACAAAAATGTAAAAAACATCGAAATGACAAAACAGAGATTGTCATTATCCCGATTAAAATATTGAATAGTCACCAGGCGAAATTATCGCCAATTCCGCAGCTAACGTACCAGAGGGTGCATGATGTTTAAGAAAGGGTTAACAGTGTTATTGCTGGCCAGCGCGCTTTTTTCCGGTCAACTTTTCGCTACTAATCAGGGACATGAATATCTTCAGGTGCAGGATGCCGATCATTTACTACGACACACGGCCGACAGCGATGAGCTGCGAGTGACGGCGGAAGAATCCGCCGCCGATCTTCGTGAACACCATCACTGGCAAAAATCACGCAAACCCGATACGCATCTGAGCTAACGATTAACCTTACGCTTCGGCAGTGTCTTCATCAGTTCTTCCGGACTGACCGAAGCCACGACGCTACCCGGCAACGGCATCTTCAGAATGTGATGTTTCATCTTGCCGATCACGTGCATTTCGCACGGTCGGCAATCAAATTTCAGCGTCAGGACTTCATCGCCGTTAACCAGTTGCATTGGTGTCGCTTTCCAGCTCTTGATGTTCCCTTTCGCCTGTTTCGGACACAGGTTAAAGGCGAAACGCAGGCAATGTTTGGTGATCATCACCGGTACTTCGCCCTTTTCTTCATGCGCTTCATAGGCTGCATCAATCAACTGAACGCCATAACGGTGATAAAACTCACGCGCTTTTTGGTTGTAGACGTTAGCCAGGAAACTCAAGTGCGTTTGCGGATAAACCGGCGCTGGCTGGGATACTGGTTTGCGGCTGCCGCGCTTATAGCTTTGCAGGCGCGCTGTATCCAGCATATCAACGGCTTCACGTCGTAACTGATTTAGTTGACCGTTTGGCACGAACAGCGCGCCCGGCAGATTCACCTGAATATTGCGGGCGTAGTACATCGTCTGCCCAAGTTTTGCCAGTCCGTCCTGTAGGTTACTCAACGCTTTTTCCGCATTGTTCGCTTCCTCAAACTGGCCATCCAGCGTATGGGTGATGCTCACGCCCTCTTCACTGGTGAGCGTCAGAATCAACTGCTCCTGCCAGCCGCCGAGCTCAATATCGATCGCAACACGGCGTTCGCTGGAGGTTTTGGTTAACGCTTGCTGCCAGTTATGATCGAGGTTGCGATTCAGCGGATGATGCGGACGCACTTTGTGCAGATCGGCAGGCATTTCATTCGGCCATACCCGATAACGATTGTTCCCCGTTTTTTCCACGGTGTTGGCGCGGAATCCAACAACCTCACGTTTGATTAACACGTTCAGGCCATCCCCGTTAGCCAGCGGTTCTGTCACCTCAACATCGAGATGATCTTTCGCCACCTTCAGGACTTCGCCGACCGGCAAACCGATAAACTTTGGTGAGTCGAATGCGCCGATATCCCCTTTACGGGCATTCACAAAATAATCGGTGCTGCCACGATGGAAGGTTTTCTCCGTGGATGGGGTAAAGAAATGTTCGGTACGTCCCGCTGATGAACGGGCCAGGTCGCCGCGCTCTTCAATGATGGCATCGAGCATCTGGCGATAATGCGCGGTAATATTCTTTACATAACTCATGTCCTTATAGCGCCCTTCAATTTTGAAGGAACGCACACCTGCGTCAATCAATGCGCCGAGGTTGGCGGTCTGATCGTTGTCTTTCATCGACAGCAGGTGTTTTTCATAGGACACCACGCGTCCCTGATCGTCTTTCAGGGTATACGGCAGACGGCAAGCCTGGGAACAGTCGCCACGGTTAGCACTGCGTCCGGTTTGCGCATGTGAAATATAACACTGACCTGAATAGGCAACGCACAGCGCGCCGTGAATGAAAAACTCAATGGTCGCATCGGTAGCCTGATGGATGGCGTTAATTTGTTCAAGGCTCAGTTCGCGCGCAAGGACAATCTGGGTGAATCCGACATCAGCAAGAAATTTCGCCTTCTCAACGCTGCGAATATCACATTGGGTGCTGGCATGCAGTTCAATCGGGGGAATATCCAGTTCCAGGATCCCCATATCCTGTACGATCAGAGCATCAACACCGGTCTGATACAAATCGGTAATTAACCGCTGCGCGGGTTCCAGTTCATCATCGTGCAAGATAGTATTTAGCGTCACAAAGATTTTCGCCCCATAGCGATGGGCGAAAGGCACCAGTTCGGCGATATCTTTCAGGCTATTACTGGCGTTATGGCGCGCGCCAAAACCCGGTCCACCAATGTAAACGGCGTCAGCGCCGTGCAAAATGGCTTCACGCGCAATGGCGGTATCCCGAGCCGGGCTTAACAATTCAAGGTGATGAGGCTGCTGGCGCATACAGTTGTTACCATCCACAAGCGGTAAAAATGGCGGCTATTGTAGTCACAAGCGCAGCTTTTCGGAATAGTTTTCCCGATTAACTGCGCGGGTAATGGATCAGCGAATGAAAGTGCACCGTTTGTTCGCTGCTGTTACGGTAACTGTGTGCCATATCTCCGGCGAAACGGACACCCTCACCAGATTTAAGGGTGCGCCACTGCCCCTCAATACACATATCCAGCAGACCATTAATCACCACCACGTGCTCTATTACGCCGGTCTCATGCGGAGTAGATTCACTGAGCGCGCCGGGCGCCAATAGTATCGAAAAATGATCGAAGCACAGTTGAGGATCCCACGGGAACAACGGCGTGACGACCATTGCCTGCTGCTGGGGATCGAATGTTAGCGTGCCGTCTGACTCTGGTGGTGAAATAAACGTTGAAAACGGGACGTTCAGCCCAGTGGCAATTTTCCACAATGTCGCCACCGTTGGACTGGATTCATTACGTTCAATCTGCCCCAGCATCGCTTTTGAGACGCCAGTTTCCTCCGCCAGACGCGAAAGACTCCATTCCCGCTGGTGACGTAATGTCCTGAGCGTTGTGGCCAGATAGTGGGTTAAGTTGTCCATTTTCTCCTTCGTCGCTCTCCTTACTCGGGGCTACAGTTTAGCACTTGTACGCTATAACGCACAGTGCTACAGTGATTGACCGTTATAACGCACACGGAGTGAATATGCGTGCATTCTCCATCCCCCTGCCCACTGTATTATCGGGTTTTGTGGCGGTCCTGGTTGGCTATGCCAGTTCGGCGGCCATTATCTGGCAAGCGGCACTCGCCGCAGGTGCGACTACCGGGCAAATTGCAGGTTGGATGACCGCACTGGGGTTAGCAATGGGAGTCAGTACGCTGGTGCTGACATTGTGGTATCGCGCTCCTGTACTTACCGCATGGTCAACGCCCGGTGCCGCGCTGCTGGTGACGGGCCTGCACGGGGTATCTATTCAGGATGCCATCGGCGTTTTTATCGTGGCTAACGCGCTGATTGTGCTGTGCGGCGTAACCGGACTGTTTGCCCGCCTGATGAAAATCATTCCCCACTCGCTGGCATCAGCCATGTTGGCTGGGATCTTACTGCGTTTTGGTTTGCAGGCATTTAATAGCCTGAACAGTGAGCTTATTTTGTGCGGTAGTATGCTGGTGGCATGGCTGGTGCTAAAAGTTATTGCCCCAAGATATGCCGTTATCGCTGCGATGTTAGTGGGTATTGCCATCGCCTTGATGAAAGGTGACATTGTCACTAATGATGTTAATCTGTCACCGGTTATCCCAGCGTTTATTACCCCGCACTTTTCATTAGCCCAGAGTATCAGCATTGCACTACCGTTATTTCTGGTCACTATGGCTTCGCAAAATGCCCCCGGTATTGCGACCATGAAAGCATCAGGATATTCGTTACCCGTTTCCCCTCTGATTGTTTTTACGGGTCTACTGGCGCTGCTATTTTCACCTTTTGGCGTCTATTCCATCTGCATCGCCGCCATAACCGCCGCAATTTGCCAAAGTCCTGAAGCGCATCCGAATGCAAATCGGCGCTGGCTCGCCGCAGCGGCAGCAGGCGTCTTCTATCTTCTGGCTGGGGTGTTTGGCGGTTCGGTTACAGGACTGATGGCAGCCCTGCCCGTAAGCTGGATCCAGATGCTTGCTGGTCTTGCATTACTCGGCACGATTAGCGGTAGTTTATATCAAGCCTTACATAATGAAGCTGAACGCGATGCGGCCATCGTAACTTTTCTGGTTACGGCCAGTGGTCTGACGGTATTTGGCATTGGGTCTGCATTCTGGGGGCTGGTTGTCGGCGGTATTTGCTACGCAGTGTTGACGTTATTTCGCCGCGCGTAGCTGCGTTGGTGTTTTACCTGTCACTTGTTTAAACCGGTTACTGAAATGACTCGCCGAGCTAAATCCGCAGGCCATTGCAATATCCGACAGACTGCGTGATGAATAACAGACCAGTTGCTGCGCCAGTGCCATACGGCGTTGCATGACGTACTGATGCGGCGCCATATTCATCGACTGGCGAAACATTCTGGCAAAATGGAATTCGCTTAGCGCTGCCTCACCAGCCAGATCGCTCAACGTTATGGGATACGCCAGATGTGCTTCAATATAGGCCAGCACGTTACGCAAGGTGGCAGGTGCAAGCCCTCCGGTGACAACGGGAAGCCGCCATTGAACGTTGCTGTAATGCTGGATCAGATGCGTTAACAGTAGTGAAGATGCCGCGCTAAGCGTGAGGTGATTAGCGGGTTGCAGCCAGTCGTTACCAAGCAAAAACTGACGGTAAACCGCCGTGATCCCCGGGTCGCTGCCAAAAGTATGCTCGTCCAGCGTGAAGCTATAAGGGCTTTTGTCCCAGACTTTTTCACCCACTTCGCGCAGGTGAGCGTCGGTACAATAGAGATGAACAAAGGAAAGATCGTCACGAATATCCCAACTGGACTCACTCTCTTTTGGCATCAGGCAAAAACGATCCGGTCCGCCGCCATTCTTCCAGCCTCCCGCCGTTTTGTGATAACTCTCGTAGCCATCCGCGATGTATAAACTGAGCGTGTGGTGATCGCAATACTGGGTAATGGTGTCGCGCTTGTTTGACCAGGCAGCCAGTTGGATCCCCGAATGTAACGCAACCGACTCGTGCAGCACGGCATTGTGTTTGCGTAAGTTTTCAAAGGCACCGTAGGGCTGAGACATACCATCACATTCAAAATAAGTTAGCAGGCTTTCAGTCTATATCAGCTACATATCGTTAACAGCTTCCTTTTCACCTTTACACTAAAAAAAGCGCAAGATTTTGCAAGTCCACCGCAAGCCGATGAAAGCCCCCTGCTACCCGACGTGGCACAGTGTGCGCCTGAAGACCAAAAAGAGAGAGTTGTATGAACGGACTGTTGTACTGCCTGGTGGTGGTGATTTGGGGAACGACATGGATTGCGATTTACCTGCAACAAGGCCCGGTTGCGGCGCCGGTTTCCATCTTCTGGCGCTTTGCCATCGCCAGCACCGTGATGATAGCCATCCTGCTGATCAGCGGGAAATTGCGTAAGCTTTCCGGACGCGACCATCTGTTTTGTCTGTTACAAGGTGGATGCGTTTTTTGCTTTAACTTCTGGTGTTTTTACACTGCCGCTGCGTGGATCAATACCGGTCTCGAATCCGTCATTTTCTCGATGGCGGTCCTGTTCAATGCGGTTAATAGCTACCTGTTTTTTGGTCAAAAACCACCAGGACGCTTTTATGTTGCCGCCGGGCTGGGGCTGACAGGTATCGTCACCTTGTTCTGGCAGGATTTGGTCAACAGCGGGTTGAATCACTCGCTGCTGCTGGGGATTGGTTTAAGCGCCCTCGGCACTTTTGGTTTCTCACTGGGCAATATGATAAGTCTGCGTCATCAGAAAAAAGGTCTCGAGGTGATGACCACCAACAGTTGGGCGATGCTGTACGGCACCGTGTTGATTGCTACCATTGCGCTGGTGCGCGGCGACAGCTTCACGCCACAGTGGACCTTCAGTTATTTCAGTGCGCTGTTGTATCTGGCTATTTTTGGTTCGGTAATCGCCTTCGGCGCCTATTTCACGCTGGTCGGACGCATTGGTCCCAGTAAAGCGGCATACAGTACACTGCTTTTTCCACTGGTGGCGCTAACGCTGTCTACGTTGTATGAAGGGTATGTCTGGCAGGTTAATGCGATTGTAGGATTAGTATTGATTTTGCTGGGGAATCTGGTGATGTTTGCCCGACCAGAAACGCTGATGGGTAAACTCGTATATCGTCGCCGGGCGGCATAAAAAAACGCACCATCCAGGGATGGTGCGTTCTTCGTTATTATTGTTTTTTGTTTACGTCAAACATGGAAGCATCAGTCGCCATGTCATCAACAACTTTCTTCAACGTTTCGAACGCCATCGGCGTACTTTCGTTGTTCAGGTCTTTGCCTTCACCCTGACGTACAACTTTAATGACAGGTTTATTGGTTGCCGCATCAATCAACTCACCTTCGAAAAAGAGGTGCGTATCCATGGTACGGTGCCCCGTCGCCATTTGCGTACCCGCAACGAGCAGTGCAACCGGGACCACTTCATAGAACTGCAGCCCTTCTTTGCTGGTAGCAACACCGGTGATTGCCCCGCGGAAAATCAGACTGCGCGAGCCTGGCGTCGTAACCAGCGGTTTACGTTTTGCCAGGGCAGTTTTCATTTGGGTATTGGTATAGCTCAACAGCTTATCAAGAACCTGCTGACCGACCTGGGTGGTTGGTTTAGGAACCGGATAATACGTGATCGGGTTATAAACGATGTTATCGTATTTAGACTCATTAAAGTTGGGATCAACCCAACGCAGCACCGGCTGTCCGGTTGCAGATTTTGTTTCCTTCAGGCCGGAGTAATCTTTTAAAAAACCTGAATATTTATCAGGCTGCGTTATTTTTGAAGCACAGCCTGATAACGCCAGTAAACCCGTAAGCACTGCAACTTTAAATAAAGTTTGAGCACGCATGGAACGATCCCTTAGTATTTGCAGATATGCATCTGAAATAATAGCAAAAGGAAATCATTTTGGATGAACTAAAAATGGTAAGGCCCGCACAATTTTATCTTAACGTTTTCTTAATATTCAGCACAAAAAAAATGCTGTACGTAGAAAGAGTTATCACAAATGGGCAGGTCAGACCGTTTTACGCGCCAGCATTGTTGCAAAGCGTAGTTTAATTCGGTTGCCGTGCTCATCCGTACGATGAAGTTCACCTACGTCTTCGTTATATTTCAGCAGATCCCAACCTGTGTAGTAGCGGCGTAACTCCCCTGTTTTAAACGCAAACGGGAACCCAACGGTGCACGGAAAATCATCGGTATCCATTGCCGCGACGATCAGGTTATACCCACCTGGGTTGGTGCAGCGCTGCATATTTTCAATCAGGCCCGGGATGGTTTTCGCGTCCAGGAACATCATCACCACGGTAGAAAGAATAAAATCGTATTCACCGTCAAAGTTTAGCACATTGAGATCCGCCACCTCAGCGTGCAGATTAGTCAGCCCTTCCGCGTTTTTAATGCGTTCCAGATTGGCGATGCTCATCGGATTCTTGTCCCATGCGGTAACGTCATAACCGTTGGCCGCCAGGTACAGACTGTTACGGCCATTCCCGCAGCCCAGATCTAACGTTTTGCCCGGGGCAACAATTTTTGCCGCGTCGACGACATCGGAATGCGTGCGGGTCAAATCATATTTCTCAGTAAAGTAGTTTTCGTCACAACGGATCATTATTTATCCTCAGATTTCAGTAATGCAGCACGTTCGGTGCGAATAAGCAGTTTTCCCTGCATCAGCAATGCAAACGTACGTATCAGTAATAGCGCAATGATAAAATTGGTAAAAATAAACAGCGGGATCGCCAGCGTATGAAAAAAACCTGACTCGCTGCCGTGCCCTAAATGCAGCCCCGTAGTCGCCAGTGCCGACACGCCGAACGAGAAGCTCCAGAAAGACGCATTAAACGGCTGTGACAAATACCACGGCATCAGGCGTAGCATAAACAGAAGTTGCAGCAGACCATAGCCGAACAGCATTTTGGCTAACGTATCTCCCTCGCCACCGTTCACACTAAGCCACGCGCTACAGGCGACCAGCGCAGGCGCCAGTTGTATACCAAGTGAAGTCCGTAAAACCGTCGGCAGCTCGCCGCAGCTTCGTAAACGCTGCAGAATAACCGGCTCGAGACTGAGCCAGGAAAATACCCCTGCGCCCAAAAACACCAACCCGGCATCGTTGAAGCCAAGCGCACCACAGGCCATGGCGCTGATAAAGTTATTGGCAACGGTTGGCAGATACAGACCCGGTGTGGTGGCCTCTTCCGGGTGCTCGCCACGCCATAATCCAGCCGTTTGCCAGGCTGCATACGCCAGTTGTATCACCACGCCGATGCTGAACAACACAATCGCCAGCGGTCGATACCACGGGACAAAACCAATCGCGACCAGCATCGTTGTAGCCGGAAACAGACTGACAAAACTGCTCATCACCGGATGACGAATTTCCGCCAGTACGCTATGAGGAAAACGCAGTAAACGACTAATAAAGGCCAGCGTCAACAATCCCCAGATGACCATCGCAAGGATCACTAAACCGTCGCCAATCCAGTGGCTTACAGGCCATACCTGGCTGGCATATCGCCACGCGAACCCCATCCCGATGATGCCCAGTACCATGCCAAAATAACCGGCCGGAAGATTGAGGACTCGCTCACTTTGCTTGCTCTTACTCATTTTGTTTATTTTTTAAAGTATATTTGAAATGCATTTTATGGAATTTCCACGAATTTAGCCAGTGCGGAAAACTTTGCTACGTTTAACTAAGGTGCGCAACATGGAAATGAGCTATGACCAAATATCGTCTGGGCGATGAACCTCGCGCCTTTAGTTACCAGGATAATGGCAATAAAAAGAGCGTATTACTACGCCAGATAATTGCGCTCATTGATTTTAATGATGTTAAAGCCGGTACGCTCGGTGGCTGGATTGATGATGAAAGCGTGCTTTCGCAAAGTGGTGATTGCTGGATTTACGATGAGAATGCGCTCGCGTTTTCCGGCGCGACGATATCCGGAAATGCCCGTATTACACAGGCAAGCGTGGTCAGAGATGGCGCGCAGATTGGTGATGCCGCCTGGATTGACCGAGCAGAAATCAGCGATAACGCGCAAATACGTGACAACGTCACCATTCGGGATTCTGTTGTTCGCGGTGAGTGCCTTCTCTGCGGTGATGCGCGCATTGTGTGTGACTCTGAAATTATCGCCGCCAAAGGACTAACTCGTGAAAACGACCAGCTCCTGCAAATTTACGATCGAGCGACAGTCAGCAATTCACGCGTGGTGCATCAGGTGCAGATCTATGGTGATGCAATTATCAACTATGCCTTTATAGAACATCGGGCTGAAGTTTTTGATTTTGCACGGGTAGAAGGTAACGAAGAGAATAATGTCTGGATCTGCGATTGCGCTAAAGTCTATGGACATGCGCGTGTCATCGCCGGAACTGATGAAGACGCCATTCCTACCCTGCGCTATAGCTCGCAGGTGGCGGAACACGCGGAGGTTGAAGGTAACTGTGTGCTGAAGCACCATGTGCTGGTCGGGGGGCATGCAAAATTACGCGGCGGCCCAATTCTGCTGGATGGGCACATCCTGATTGAAGGCCACGCCTGTATTCTGGGTGAAGTGCTGATCGAGCATCATATTGAGATAACCGGTCAGGCCCAAGTTGAAGCCTTTGATGGCGATGCGATCCATCTGCGCGGGCCAAAAGTGATCAACGGCGAACAACGTATTACGCGCACCCCTATCGCCGGTTTATTCTGAAGAGTCATCAATGATGCGGGCATAGAGATTCACATCATAGTAATCGCCATTGAGGAACTCCGCTTGTCGTAAGCATCCTTCCAGTTGGAAGCCATTACGCAACGCCACCTGGTTGCTCTTGACGTTATCTACACGACATTTAATCACGAAGCGGCGAATCTCCTGGCGCTGCGCATAATGCTGAATCAATGCCTGTAGCGCCTGAGACAGAATACCTTTGCCCTGGTGATCTTCGTCCAGCCAATAACCAATATAAGCGGCTCTGTTCAGCGGTTCTATCTGGTTAAACGAGATAACGCCAGCCACCTCCCCTTGTTCGAAAATAAGGAACATTTTGGCGTAGCCGCGCTGGTGCAACATCATATTGCCCTGCACATTCTTGCGGGTGTCCTCCTCAGACGTCACAAACTGCGGCCAGTTCAGCGACTGCTGGAGCCAGACTTTATTTTTAAGCACCAACTGATGCAGAGGGGTGACGTGTTGTTCTTCGACGGCACGCAGTTCCAGCGCGTCACTAACGATAATTATTTCTGACATGTTTATCTCCTTTGCAATCGTAAACGGGGCATTTCTGACTGGCAGTAGCCGATATTACTCTGTTTAGAGTCGGGGAGGTCTTATTTTTATGCTGTAACAGCAATCACTTAGAAAGAATCTCTGGCGTGGAACCCGTTACTCTGGTGATCCGGGTATCCCCTCATGGATAGACCGTAATGATGACAATAACACTTTCACTTTATTGCTAAGGAGCAAGCATGGCAGCACCTTTGGGTCGTTTAGCACTTATTCCGCTTTTACTGATTACCGCCTGTCACCAACCCGTTTCCTCCACTCAAGCAGGCCCCGTTCCCTTTGCAGTCAATCAGCAACAGGTCGTGGATAATACCACGCTGGAAATTTCCCGTAGCGCACTGGAATATAACATTCATAAAGTTCAGCAACTGCTGGCAGATAAAACCCGGATGTGCGCCATTCTTAAAGGAGACGCGTATGGCCACGATCTCTCACTGGTAACGCCGGTGATGATGCAAAACGGCGTGCAGTGTATTGGCATCGCCAGCAATGAGGAGATTAGAACCGTTCGCCAGTCAGGCTATACATCACAGCTCATGCGCGTTCGCAACGCGACGGAAAAAGAGATGCGCCAGGCAGCGGACTTCGATACCGAAGAGCTGATCGGTAATCTGGATATGGCTAAGCGTCTGAGTGCCATTGCTCAGGAGAAAGGTAAAATCATTCGTATTCATCTGGCACTGAACTCTGGCGGTATGTCGCGTAACGGTCTGGAAGTCAGTACCGCCGCAGGTCTGGAAGAAGCCCACGCTATTTCCGCATTACCCGGCCTGAAAATTGTTGGCATCATGTCGCATTTCCCGGAAGAAGATGCGGCAGTGGTAAAACGCGATCTGGCCCGTTTCAATACGCAATCGGCCCAGGTACTGAAAATTACCGGGCTTAAACGCGAAGATGTCACCCTGCATGTTGCGAATACGTTCGCCACCCTGACCGTTCCTGAATCCTGGCTCGACATGGTCCGTGTTGGCGGTATTTTTTATGGCGATACCATCGCCAGCACCGAATACAAACGCGTCATGACATTTAAATCCGCCATCGCGTCGGTAAACCATTACCCCAAAGGAAACACCGTCGGATATGACAGAACCTATACCCTTAAACGTGATTCCGTTCTGGCCAATATCCCGACAGGTTATGCCGATGGTTATCGCCGTGTATTCAGTAACGCGGGACACGTGCTGATCCGCGGCCAGCGGGTTCCGGTCCTGGGTAAAACATCCATGAATACCGTGATCGTCGATGTGACCGATTTACCGCAGGTTGCATCTGGCGATGAAGTGATACTGTTCGGTAAACAGGGAAATGCGCAGGTTAGCGCAGAAGAAGTCGAAGAAATTAGCGGCGCGCTGTTCACTGAAATGTCGATCCTCTGGGGGGCGACGAACAAACGCGTGATGGTCGATTAACACCTAAAACAGGAAGGGCTTCCTTTTCTCGCTGGAAGCCCTTTTACACAGCAAGCGCCATTCTACTTAGCTCTCACTGACACTCTCTCTTTGCAAAATTTTGAGCAAATCTTCCTTCAGGTGGAGTTTCTGTTTCTTAAGACGAACAATGTCCAAGCTATACCCCCGACCATCCGAACCTTCCAGTCTGGAGATCTCATGATCAAGGCTGTTGTGTTTTTCGAATAAGGACAGAAAGCGAGGGTTCTCGGATTTCAGTCGGGAAATAAGGTCTCTGTATTCTGGAAACATACTTTCTCCCTGTTAGTGGACAAGAACGTGTATAAGAAATACACACTCACAGAGTACCCATTTGCCATACAGAAAAATGCGAACAGGATCGAGTAAATAGTGTACAGAGTCGTTATGAGGATGAATGCAGATACGGCTCCCCATCAGGAGAGCCGTAAAGAGAGTGATTAACGCATCTCGCGGTCGTCAACGTACTGACGTTTATCCGGCGCTGGTGGGAAGTACTGATACAGCCAGGTTTCGCTGATGGCGTCACCCTGACAACGCAGGAACATACGCATATCTACCGGATCGGTTGAGTCAGAGGTCGGATACCAGTCAAACTGTATGCGATAACCGTCGATTGGCTCCACGTAGAGGATCTCAATCTGTTTCGCTTCACCGCTTGAGAGCGTAATCACCGGTTCAATGCCTTTCGGCGCAGCAGCTTTTAGATCGCCACCAACAAAATCAACGGCAAAACGGCGCGCCCATTTTTCCGGGTAGTGCTCGCCCGGCGCCCATCCTTCCGGAAAACCGCCCATGCCTGTCCGGGTCGCCATCACACGAGCCAGCGGTGAACGCACCGGTGGCTGAGCGCTCCAGTACAGGCGATATTTGAATTCCAGCTCATCGCCGGCTTTGATCTTCTTCTCAGGCTGCCAGAAGCAGACAACGTTATCCAGCGTTTCGCCGGTCGTCGGGATCTCCATCAGGCCGATGGTCCCCTTGCCCCACTGGTTGCGCGGTTCGACCCACAGGCTTGGACGCTTGTTATACCAGCCCATGATGTCCTGGTAATGGGAGAAGTCGCGATCGAGTTGCAGCAAGCCAAACCCTTTCGGGTTGTTATCGGTATAGGCGTTGAACTGCAGCTTTTGCGGGTTATTCAGCGGGCGGCAGATCCACTCGCCATTGCCCCGCCACATCGCCAGACGATCGGAGTCATGAATTTGCGGGTGAATAGTGTCGCACATTCGACGCTCATTGTTACCGCAGCTGAACATGCTGGTCATCGGCGCAATGCCGAGCTGCTTGATGTCTTTGCGCGCATAGATGTGGTTTTGCACATCCATAATCACCTGCGTTTTCTCGCAGTGGATCACGAACTTGAATGCACCGGTTACGCTTGGGCTGTCGAGAAGTGCATACACGGTAAAGGAGGTTGCGCCCGGTTTAACCGTCTCGAACCAGAAAGAGGTGAAATCAGGAAATTCTTCTTTGCTGTCGGTGTAGGTATCTACCGCCAGACCGCGGGCCGATAAACCGTACTGATAGGTGTCATCCACGGCGCGGAAATAGCTGGCACCCAGGAAAGAAACGACATCGCGGCGGGCCAGTTCTGGCGCTTTAAAAACACGGAACCCGGCGAATCCGAGGTCAGTCTGCCCTTCCAGCTGTTTGGTATCCACGCCCGCATCGTTATATTTAAACAGTTCCGGACGGAAGTGAATTTCACGCGCCATATGCGTACTGCCATCAACCGAGAACATGCGTACACGGCGACGAAAACCCATTCCCACGTGGAAGAACTGCGCATCAAGCTGACGATTTTCAACGTTGTTCCACAGAGACTGCTCTGCGTCATATTGAATGCTGTTATAGGCCTGCGGCGTCAGTTTCGCCAGCGTGTCCGGTAACGCGCGCGGTGCGCCGCCCCAGGGTTTCTGTGCTAAGTCATGGGCCATCGATTGCAGAACGGAAAAATCAAAACGTACGGTTTTTCCGTCTGCAATGTCAGACTCTGCCGCAAAGGCGGCGCGGGAAAAGAGTGATGCAATACCACTGGTTCCGCACACGGCGGCCATTGCCATTGAACCTTTAATAAATCGTCTGCGATTCATGCCTGAAAGTGAGTCCTTCTGGTCGTGTAAATGGTCCCGCGCCGGTCAAAATCAGCGGCAAGAGAGTGCACATTTCTGACCGCTCACTCTAGACAAAATTCATTAATAATCCAATTGTTGGTCGCCGATTATCTGTACAAAATCGAAAATATTTTATGTCGATGGGAACAGACCGAATCCCATGTAAATTCCATTAAAGTAAACCACACCGACGTTTACTTCGCTCTTGCGCCTCCTGATACAGCGCAAACTCATCATAAACCGCGCAACCCAGCGCCTGTTCAAACGCGTCGCGGCTGGAATTCCCGTGGCTGCGAGCCTGCGTTTCATTCCCCAGATTGGACTGGAAAATCCCTGCGGCGCTCACCGGTAAAAAATCTTCGTAAGTGATGGGTTGCGCAACCAGCCACCCTCGCTCAATGAGCGGTTGCGGGTCGTCATCCGGACGGATTGCCTGGCGATGCGCTTCGCCTGATGGCGTCAGTCGATAACGAAACCAGGCGAGTCCCTGCTGGCGCAGCAGAAACTCACTGTCCGGGAACGCCTTGAACACCTCCTGAAGATGTAACTGGTGCGTCAGATTGTCTTTCCCCGTTCCCGCTTTATTCAGCAATTCGTCGTATAACGCTCTGCCTTTCGGCGTCAGGGCCACACCGCGCTGTTCGATTTCACCGAAACGTGCCGTGTGAGTGCCGCGCATTTCACCGGCAAACAACACCGGTTCTTCCAGCGCTTTGAAACTCGTCTGACGTAATAAAATGGGCACCTCGCGGCGTGGCGGCCCTTCAATCAGTATTTTCGGTTCAATGCCGCATTCCGGCATCATCGACTGCACCCGGTCGATATCCAGCGTACGCGGCGTCAGGTGGTTGATATGGCAACCGGGGAAACACACTACATCAGCAATCAGCCGGTGTTCGTTATGCAATGCGTGATAGGTCTCTTCATCGACCGTGGCGTGCTGATGCCAGCGGAATGTTTCCAGCGCTTCATGCACAAACTCTTGCGCCTGTTCAGATGTAAAACTGCCCTGCGCATCAAATTCATCCAGCAGCTCGTGACAACGGCGAGTGAAAATGTCGCGTTTCGCGAGGATCTCAGCGGCTTTTTGCCGCAGCGCGGCGTTTTCGATTAGTTCGAGCCGTAATAACGAGGTGAATACCCGAAACGGGTTGCGCGATAGCGAGGCATCGTCGATGGGACGAAAGGCTGTGGAATGTACGGGGACGCCTGCCTGGGAGAGATCGTAATAACTCACCGGATACATGCCCATAACGGCAAACATTCGGCGCAGCGTAGAAAGCTCCTGCGCGGTACCCACTCGAATAGCGCCATGGCGCTCAACGTTTAGCCGGGCCAGTTCATCCGCATTCGCCAGTTTTTCATGCAGCGTCGGATTATTTTCCAGTACCGCCAGATTCACATCAGCGACAAGTTCCAGCAACGTGCCGTATTGCGGGACTTCCTGCTGGTACATTGCTGACATTGCCTGCGAAAATTGTTCCCGAATCTCATCTGCCGTGATGGTGTTCGCCATAATGTCATGCCTCCAGTGAATATTACCTGGAGTGTAGAAAACACCGCTGACTCCGGTGGGAAGAATTTACAAAGTGTGACCCCGCGTAAACTTCCCACCCATATAAACGATGAACAGTACCTACTGACGGGGTTTCAAATGACTTTCCAGCCAGGGGAGCATCTGTTTTTTACGGCTAAGCATACCTTCTACCTTGCAGGGTTGCGGGATGTCTGAAAGTTCTGCTCCAGCAAACCACAGGCTGGTGTCACCCAGATTGATGTCGGTGAGCATCAGCACGACCAACGCAGCATTCTTTTCCTCTGCATAGCGCGCCATTTCCTGACGGAGATCGTCCAGCACCGCATCCACCTGTTGCAGCGCATACAGTTCAAGCTGCGCTACACAGACTGAATGTCCATGGATGGTGAAGGTTTTAATGTCTTTCTGCAAAAGTTCGCGGGCGCTCATCCCTTCCACGCTTGTTTTGGCTGACAGCAGGTCGCGACTGAAAGCGTCAAGATCCACTCCGGTTTTTTGGGCCAGCGCATCAACCGCCAGGCGATCGTCAGTGGTGGTCGTTGGTGAACGAAGCGTGACAGTGTCACTCAATACGGCGCCGAGCAGTAAAATAGCCTCAGCGGAAGATAACTGGTTGCGTTCATCTTCCGGCATCAGTTGCCACAGCAGGGTTGCGCTACTGCCGACGGGCTTCACCCACACTTCCGGTGGCAGACGGGTGACTAACCCACCAAGTCGGTGATGATCGATAATTCCCACCACGTTACTTTCTGTCAACGATTCCGGCCCCTGAGCAGGCTCGGTGAAATCGACCAGCCAGACATCACGATCGGTCAGTTCAAACGTCAACCGTTCAGGCATCGTCAGCCCCGCATGCTCAAAGATAAACTGCGTTTCGCGGTTAGGCTCGCCCAAACGCCATGCCGTCGCCTGCTGGCCACGTAAACTAAGCCAACGAGCCGTCATTGCGGCGGTGCAGATGGCATCGCTATCGGGATTAAGGTGCCCTATTACATGTATCATTCATCAGTGCCTTGTGAAGAGAAATCGTTCAAAAGTAAACAATAACCAAAGTATAACGACTGAACATACTCCCTTCCATGATCCCACCACCCAGCAACGCTGTACAAAACATAAGCAAAATAAATCAGTTGTAAGTAAAACATGATAAATGTTAATAATATTTTGCTATCAGGTTATCAAAAACAAACAACTTTACTTGTCACCGATACGGCTCTGTTTTTAACATCGCTTATGGAAAAAAATGTTCTGTTCAATCAGCGCATTCGCTTGCGCCATCTTCATACTTTTGTCGCCGTTGCACAGCAGGGAACGTTGGGGCGCGCGGCTGAGACCCTTAACCTGAGTCAACCGGCACTCTCCAAAACGCTAAATGAACTGGAGCAACTGACCGGGACCCGGCTCTTTGAGCGTGGCCGCCTTGGCGCGCAGTTAACGCTGCCAGGAGAGCAGTTTCTTACCCACGCGGTAAGAGTGCTGGATGCGCTCAACACTGCCGGGCAAGCGTTAAATCAGCGCGAAGAATCGCAGACTGATGTCGTACGGATTGGGGCCTTACCCACCGCGGCACTGGGCATTCTGCCTGCGGTAATTGGTCCTTTCCACAAGCAGCAAATGGAGACCACGCTGCAGGTTGCCACCATGAGTAACCCAATGATCCTGGCGGGTTTAAAGTCCGGAGAAATTGATCTCGGCATTGGTCGCATGGCCGATCCGGAATTGATGGTCGGTCTGAATTATGAATTGTTGTTTCTGGAATCACTTAAACTGGTCGTGCGCCCTAACCACCCGTTGTTGCAGGAAACCATCACGTTAAGTCGGGTAATGGAGTGGCCGGTGGTGGTTTCGCCAAAAGGAACCGCGCCTCGCCAGCACGCAGAAGCATTGTTGCAAAGTCAGGGCTGTAAAATGCCGCCTGGCTGCATTGAAACACTGTCAGCATCGCTCTCCCGCCAACTGACGGTTGATTACGACTATGTATGGTTTGTCCCTTCAGGTGCGGTTAGAGAGGATTTACGCCAGGCGACGCTGGTGTCGTTGCCGATACCTACCCACGGGGCGGGTGAACCCATCGGGATTCTTACTCGTGTCGATGTGCAACTCTCTCAGGCCGCGCAGATCCTTATCGCCGCAATACGCAAAACCGTACCTGTTTAATCGTATTGATGATTGGGCCTGTTAGTACCTACAGGCCCAATTCATGTAAATGTTCAATATATGGACGGTGAAACCGTCATAAAACACAGCTAAAAGCGTATTTTTTCTTAAAAGCAATTTAAGCAACACTTATTATTGATGATATCTCTGTCGAATAATGGCGGACGAAATCCCCGACACAAACTTACATCTAAAAATTTCTTCTTGGAATTCAATGAAGAATAAAAAATCAATCCAATTAAGTTAATTTCATATTACATTAAATAATTAGCTATTACCTCTAAACAAATTCTTAAAAAACACTAACCTCAGCTTCACCCGCTATTCAGTCAGAATCTCACGACATATAATGTTTTCGCCATTTAATTTGTTATTAAGGAAAATAACGTGAAATTTGTTAATTGTTTAAGCGCAGTAGCGCTTCTGGTCGCAGGTGCTACTTTTCAGGCCCAAGCGGCTGGTTCTGATTCTGCAAACATTGATTTTTCAGGAAATATTACATCATCAACCTGTGATGTCAGTATTGATGGTATTTCTGCTTCCAAAGAGGTCAAACTGCCAGATATCACTGTTCCTGCGATGCAAGCGGCTGTCAGTAGTCCTGCGATGAAAACCAAATTTCAGATCACCGTTAAAAACTGCGCCACTGAACCAGCGGGTGGTAAAGTAAAAGGGCAATTTTCAACAACCGGTAATTACAATAGCACCAGCAAAGCATTGTTAAACGCTGCCGCAGGAGATAAAGATGCGGGTTTCCAGGTAGAAGATACCGCAACCAGTACCATTATCGATTTTACATCAGCCACACCGCAATCTGAAGCCACTTACGATACCACCAACGGTGCAGTATTTAATTATACCGTCGGTTATATCTACTCAGGTTCTGGTACGCCGACTGTTGGTGTAGTGAAAGCGAATACCACCTTTGTAACAACCTACCCCTAACAAGCTGTATAAGATCAACATTAGTTAATAACTCTGCTGCAACTTTAATTCAAGGTTGCAGCTATTTAACCAAGACACAAATGATATGATTCCACAAAATACATTCAGATTAATTATATTTTCTGCCGCTATCTCTTTTAGCTATTCGTCAGTCGCCAGCATAGTGATTAACGCTACCCGTGTTATTTACCCTTCCGACGCGAAGGAGGCACTAATTAAAATGGTTAATCAGGGGCAACAACCTTTATTAGTCCAGTCCTGGTTAGACGATGGTCATGAAGATGTTGATCCGCAAACCTTAAACGTTCCTTTTATCGCCTCCCCCCCAGTCAGTCGGGTCGATCCTAAACAGGGACTGACCGTACGCTTAAACTGGGACGGGCAACCGTTACCCACCGATCGTGAAAGCGTGTATTGGTTTAATGCACTTGAAATCCCCGGAAAAAATAAAGATGCCGCTAAATCAAATCAGCTGCAGATCGCGCTGAAAACCCGCATCAAGGTTTTTTATCGCCCCGCATCCCTTCCTGGTTCGGCGGATGACGCAATCCAACATCTGAAATGGAGCCTTGCAAACCAAGGTAAACAAATTTGGGCGACGGCGAAAAATGACTCTCCTTATTTTGTTTCGCTTGTTGGAGCTAACATCACTTCCGGGGGGAAAAAATACAAAATTGAGCCCGACATGGTCGCCCCTTTTTCCAGCGCCAGCTATGAAGTGAAAACGCTCACCACTCCCCGGCTAGAATCCGTTTCATGGACAGCAGTCAATGATTACGGGGCTAACGTTGACGTAACGGATAAATAAAAAAACGCGTGCAAGGATTGCTCTATGTCAATGTCAAAACACCGGTTAGCGACCTCAGTATGGGTATTATTGGCTATTTGTCAGACAGGTTTTGCTGACGATAATTACATTGAATTCAACGATGACTTTATCTTCAGCAATGCAGGTAAAAAATCGGCAATCGACGTGTCACAATATGCACGCGGCAACCCGGTGAAACCCGGTATATATACCGTCTCAGTTTGGATTAACGGTGAGCAACAGCAAACTGCAAAGATCCAGTTTATTGACAACCACACCCCGAACGCGTCTCCCTGCCTGACTCGTGAGGTGCTCGATGAAGCAAACGTTGATGTAAGCAAACTTCCCACGGCAGATGCGGACGAAGGTGAATCGCAATGCTATATCCTGGCGGATTATTACCCCTCATCCAGCGTGAGTTACGATCCTAATTCACAGATCCTGATGCTCACAATTCCGCAACTGTTTCTCGTCAGCCACCCTGCGGGTTATGTCAACCCCGCACGCTGGGATGCCGGTATTCCTGCTGCAATACTGAACTGGAGCTTCAGCGGTTATCACAGTGAAAATGACGGTAGCGCCTCTGACAGTGGTTATCTGGGGCTCGGCTATGGTCTCAACCTTGGAGCATGGCGGTTACGTTCCAGCGGCGCGCTGAACTGGACAAAAGACGATAGTGCAACCTGGGACAGCTACGATCTCTATTTAGCACGGGATTTACCCCCTATGCGGGCACAAATGGAACTGGGCCAGGTCACCTCTCGCAGCGAAGTACTGGATAGTATCGGCATTAAAGGCATACATCTGTATAACGACAAACGCATGGATCCGCATGATGGTCGCTACGTTCCCGTCATCAACGGCGTGGCCAACAGTAATGCCAAAATTACCGTACGACAGCAGTCGCGCATCATCTATGAAACTACCGTTCCGCCAGGTCCTTTTGCTCTGAAGGATTATTATGTGGCAATCAACGGCGCTGACCTCGACGTTACCGTGGAAGAAGCTGATGGGTCAAAACGGCTATTCACCGTACCGTATGCCTCTGTTGCTCAGTTAATGACCAAGGGTGAAGTTGACTGGGATTTTGCCGTTGGGACATTAGACAACAATGACAACAGCGACTCCCCCTGGGTGCTCACCACGAACGGTAATTATGGACTGAGCGATATTTTCACGCTGTATGGCGGCATACAGTCAATGGAAGATGACTATCTGGCGGGGATGCTGGGTCTGGCGATGAATACGCGTCTTGGTGCTATCGCAGTCGATGTTATCCACTCTCGCGCTTCACTTGAAGATATTGGCGCTCTGCAGGGGCAGAGTTACCGTGTAAGCTACAGTAATGTGCTGGACGCAACACAGACCAATTTCAGCTTTAGCGCCTATCGATACAGCACCAAAGATTACCTCTCGCTTAATGACGTCATCTCTTTGCAAAATAGCATCGATAGTTATAGCGACGATCACGATACTAACCGTAACGATGCGTATCGCAACAGCTACAGTCATTCCAAAAATGAGCTTCAGGCTAACGTCAATCAACCTATTGTCCTCAACGGAGAGGATTACGGCTCATTCTATCTCAGCGGCACCTGGACGAGTTATTGGGGTAGCTCAGACAAAACGTCTCAGTATTCGCTGGGCTACAGCAATACTTTCCGCACCATCTCGTGGAATATCTCGCTGCAGCGTAGTTATAACGAATGGGGTGATGAAGATGACAGCCTGTACGTTGGGTTGAGTATTCCTTTTGGTAGCAACGCTCAAAACGATCAACCAGCATTCTCCAGTCTGAACCTCAGCGCCAATAGCGACTTTAGCGGCAACAATGGTTTCACCAGTACGGCCAGTGGTAACAGTAGCAACAATAAATGGAACTACAGCCTCAGTACTACCGCTAACCAGGCCAGCCAGGGAGAAGACACCTATTCCGTCAGCGGATATTCCACCTATAACGGCGCGCATGGAGCGACCAGCGTTTCCGCTACAGTCGATAAAAATCATAACCAGCAGTATTCCCTAAACAATAACGGCGGTGTGCTGTTACACAGCGGTGGATTGACGCTGTTACCGGGTAATGTCAACGCACAAAGCGCCATAGCCCTTATTGAAGCGCAAGGTGCAGATGGCGCGACCACCACCAATGGGTATGGTGAGATTGACAGTGCCGGATATGCAGTTGCCACCAGTCTTTCGCCTTATGCCGAGAATACCGTCGGGCTGGATCTCAGCACCATCAAGGCAGACGTCGAAGTGAAAAACACCTCCGCCGCCGTGGTTCCGCGCGATGGCGCCGTGGTGAAAGTCACCTTCGCCACCCAGCAAGGTCAATCGGTGTTTGTCACGCTCAGACGTAGCGATAACAGTTTCATTCCATTGGGCGCGAACATTCTCAATGAACAGGGAGAATCCGTTGGCGCAATGGGTCAGGCGGGCCGCGCCTTTTTACGCGGGATCGAACAACGTGGCAGCCTGAAGGTTATTTGGGGGAGCGACGCCGCAAGCTACTGCGATGTGAGCTACCAGATCCCTGACGCGCCCGCGATGATCGGAAAATCAATTCGTCTGGAGACGTTAATTTGCCAGATGCCAGGAGCCGGGAAATAGCTTATGCGCCAGGTAATGCTTGTTTCTTTTCTATTATGCAGCCCACATCTCTTTGCGGCAGATGTCGTGGTTAACTTTAAAGCCAATTTGCTTGCTATGACCTGCACCGTCAATATTGTTGTTGGTTCAAGCAAAGCGGTGAACCAGACCATTGATTTTGGTGTATTAACCCGCGCAGAACTGGAAGCTCAGGGCGCTAATACGCTGAAAGATTTTTCGTTGCAGTACAGCAACTGCACGATCGGATCCAGTACAAACCAGACGGTTACCTGGATGAAAACGGGTATTAAAGCCTCTTCGTGGTACAACGGCTATCCAACCGAACTCTATGGTGGGAATAACGGGGCCGCAGCAGTTTTGTATCGTTCTGGCTCCCCAAATTCTCTGTTAGTTCTCAATAGCAGTACGCCGTTTGACTGGACCTCAACTGAGCGCACCAATAAGGCCCTGAACCTGGTTTTATCTCTGCGTCCAACGTCTTACTCAACCACCGCGACAAGTGGCACCTTCAACGGTTCGTTGACGTTCACCACCACCTATCAGTAGGAGCCACCATGAAATTTATACCAATAGCCTTATTGCTGATATCCACGCCGCTATGGGCCGCGAACAGTACCAATACAAATGTATTAACGGTTAAGGCGGAGTTGGTTACTGGTAGCTGTGACATCACCGCCTCCGATGTTGATTTGGGCGACTTAGACGCGAGCGAGTTCGCCGCTGGCGGCGCATGGGCGAATTTATCAGCAACAACGAAGGGTAACGTCCCCACACAGCCCCTGAAGATTAGCTTCCGCTGTGATTCAGGCTCTCTCGCCAAAACGCTGGTGTTGAGCTTTAAGCCGCAAAAAGCGCAACTCACCGGTAATCAGATATTCCCGAATGAATATACCGGTCCGATGACTGCAGCGGGAAACGTGGGCGTTGTGGTCTTTGAGGGGAGAACAAGTCCAGTTGCTATTAATGTGCTTAATAAAGACAATACCTCTGCCGTCAATATTGTTAACTATAAAGGTTCAACCACTACCTATTCTGATATCACCCTTTCGGCTCGTTTTCAAAAAGTGGATTCAGCAAAAACGGTCACTCCAGGTGGCGTATTAAGTCAGGTGCAAATCAGCGTGAGCTACAAATAATGGATAAACGGCAGGTTAATATGAGCACGATGATTTCACGATCAATTTCTTTTGTGGCATTGCTGTTGAACGGAATTTATTCATATCAGGTGCAGGCTAAGGAGTGTTATTTTGACAAAATTAATACCAGCACGGTAAGCGCGGGAACGTTAGTCGTGAATAATTATAACCCATCCAGTACAACACCCGTGCTATTGGGGACGCTCAGTGCGGGAGAATATGGTCACATAACTTGTAATACAGGTAATGATGGTTCTGATTTTTATGGAAGATCCACAGCAACAAGCGGTACGCAATACGATAGTTATACCAGCACCAGTGGTAGTACAAAATATAGCTACAACAGAGTTTTTTTTCCAACGAGCATACCTGGAATATATTATAACATTTACATAGCTAATTCTATTAATGCTACTTATACAGCTTACATTCCGTCTAATACGAGTTGGACACGTGAGATCGATAATGCCGCAGAAGGAGGTTTTCCTGTTGGATTATACATCGAAGTTTGGCAGCGTGGGGTGGTTTCCTCAATAGGTAATGGTGAAGCGCATCCTGTTATAAATGGTGAAGTAGGCAGGTTTAAAGCAGGGAATGAAGATGTAAGTAGTCAACAGGTTGTCGCTACAGTAAACGCATCTTCATTCACCGTAAAATTCGCCACGCCAACCTGTAATTTATCCGTATCCCCCACCACCATCGACTTTGGCGATGTGGGTAATGACAAACCACGAAAAACCTTCACCTTGAAAAATAGCAACTGCGTTAATGCTTCAGGGGTTACCCTTAAACTGACGTCGACCAAAGCGGCTTATGATAATAGCGGGTTGTCTATTCTCGCCAATACCACAACTGGCACCTCAGCAGCGGGCGGACGGGGAGTGGCGGTTTCTTACGAGGGATCGTCCCGGCAATATCTGTCGGCGAATGACACAAATTCTTCAGTGTCCATCGACTTTGGTTCCATCGTAACGGCGAAAGATATCACCATGGCCGGGTTACTCACCTGCACCTCCGCCAGCAATAACAGTACCTGCGATGACTACACCCCTGGCGCGTTCACCGCAGCGGGAACTATTAGTGCCACGTACAAATAGATAGTAAATCCGGTAATACAAAGGATCGTATTACCGGATGGCTGGCCTGTCAGAATGTTTCCCAGTTATCCGTATTTACCGTGTTTGATTTTGGCAGTGAAACCGATGGATGAACGGCAGGTGTAACGCGTCTAATTGCGCTTGTCCCGGTTAAACGGAATGTGCCGACGGCTTCCGTTAAGCGTGCGGCCTGCTCTTCAAGAGAGGCCGCAGCAGCCGATGCTTCTTCAACCAATGAGGCGTTTTGCTGTGTGACCTTATCCATCTCTGAAATCGCCTGGCTTACCTGGACGATGCCCCGGCTTTGTTCATCAGAGGCCGCCGCAATTTCCAGCATAATGTCGGTCACGCGTTTTACCGCATCGACAATATCCGTCATCGTATTGCCCGCCGCGACGACTTCTCCAGAGCCCTGGTCAATCAATCGGACTGATTCGCTGATCAATCCTTCTATCTCTTTTGCCGCCTGAGCGCTGCGGCTTGCCAGCGTACGGACCTCACTAGCCACCACTGCAAACCCACGCCCCTGCTCTCCTGCCCGCGCCGCCTCAACCGCCGCGTTCAGCGCCAGGATATTGGTCTGGAAGGCAATGCTGTTAATAACGGCGGTAATTTCAGAGATTTTCTTCGAGCTCGTTGAGATATTGCCCATGGTTTTCACCACACCAGAGACCATCTGACCGCCCCGGCTGGCCTTGCCGGATGCATCTTCCGCCAGCGTACTCGCATGATGCGCGTTGTCGGCGTTTTGCTTCACCGTAGCCGTCAGCTCTTCCATGCTGGCCGCCGTTTGTTCAATCGCCGCGGCCTGTTGTTCGGTACGTGAAGACAGATCGGTATTACCCGCCGAAATCTCACTGGTACCGCGGTAGATTTCTTCCGCGCCCTGACGTACCGTGCCCACTGTTTTCGCCAGCGACCGTTGCATTGTCTGCAGATGACGGCTCAGGCGCCCAATTTCGCTGCGCCCGGTGGGTTCCTCTGGCATTGTCAGGTCCCCTTCTGAAATTTGCTCAATGCGCTGGGCCGCACGTAACAGAGGATGAATAACGGTACGGCGCAGAACAATAAACGTCATCACGGTCAGTGCCAGCGCAAGAACGAATGCCCCCAGCATAAAGGCCATGCCAAGCTGTGTACGTTGGTGCGCCTGTTCGCTTAACTGATTCGCCCTGGCGGTACGAATATCGATCGCCTTTAACAATACCTTGTTGTAAGCAGAGTCCAGCGGTCTGGCCTGTTCATTTTCATGGTTGATGATCGCCTCGAACATGCCGTTTTTAGCGTACTTGAGCATAGGCTGTAAGCCATCGATATAGGCTTTGAAATTGGCGCTCAGTTCAGCGTCTAACGCCTCTCCGGCAGTAGTTTTCACCGCACGAGCCATATAAGTATTGAAACCGTCCTGCGATTGCTTAATACGTTTTTCTGCCTCGGCAATATTGGCCTTCATGTCATCCATTTCAGCAATACGGCTCGCCGCACCAGCATGGATCATGTTGATACGCGCGGTGCGTAAGTGGTTAGAGCTGTTAGATAACCCCATCCGGACCTGAATCTCATCGGTTACATCGCGCTGATCGCGATCGGCCTGCATAAGAAAATAACCTGCCAGCCCGGAACTTAAGGCGAATAGCAGAAGGATGCCACCGAGAATGGAGGAAAACAGCGGAACCAGTCGGATTTGATGCAGAAAGCCCAGTTTATGCAGGGCTTGCATCGATGTAGTGTTGTCCATGACCGTCGACTCTCTTGTAGGGTTTATGCGTGAAAACACGCCCGTTAGATAGTCATCGGCAATCCGGGAAGTTTACTTACCGTGAAAAGCGCCGGATTCGTCACACTTTCACAACATAATTCTAAAAAATTCAGGAAAGTGCCAGCGGTGAAATCCGCTGGCCAATGAATCAGTTATCACCAAAATGGATAACAGTACGGATGGATTTACCCTGATGCATTAAATCGAACGCTTCGTTAATCTGCTCCAGAGGCAGGCGATGCGTAATAAACGGATCTAACTGAATTTTTCCGCTCATTGCTTCTTCGACCATACCCGGCAACTGAGTGCGCCCTTTTACGCCGCCAAACGCGGAACCACGCCACACGCGACCGGTTACTAACTGGAACGGACGTGTTTTGATCTCCTGACCGGCACCCGCCACCCCAATGATGATGCTTTCGCCCCACCCTTTATGGCAACACTCCAGCGCCGCACGCATCACGTTAACGTTGCCGATACACTCAAAGCTAAAGTCCACGCCACCGTCGGTGAGCTCAACAATCACGTCCTGCACCGGCTTATCGTAATCGTTTGGGTTGATGAAATCGGTCGCGCCCATTTCACCAGCCAATTTGAATTTCTCCGGATTGGTATCAACAGCCAGAATACGCCCGGCTTTTGCCTGCACTGCGCCCTGAATCACCGCCAGGCCAATACCGCCCAGACCAAATACGGCTACGGTATCGCCTTCCTTCACTTTCGCGGTGTTATGGACCGCTCCGATACCGGTGGTCACGCCACATCCCAGCAGACACACTTTATCCAGCGGAGCCTGCGGGTTAACCTTCGCCAGCGAGATCTCTGCGCAAACGGTATATTCGCTGAAGGTACTGGTGCCCATATAGTGATAAATCGGCTCGCCGTTATACGAGAAGCGCGTTGTGCCATCAGGCATCAGACCTTTGCCCTGTGTCGCCCGCACGGCCTGGCACAAGTTAGTTTTACCCGATTTACAGAACTTGCACTCGCCGCACTCTGCGGTGTACAGCGGGATCACATGATCGCCCGGTTTCAGGCTGGTGACGCCTTCCCCCACTTCAACCACAATGCCGCCGCCTTCATGGCCCAGTACCGCCGGGAACACGCCTTCCGGATCGTCGCCTGAGAGCGTAAAAGCGTCAGTATGGCACACGCCGGTGTGGGTAATTTTAACCAGCACTTCACCTTTCTTTGGTGGTGCGACGTCGATTTCAACAATTTTTAACGGTTGGCCGGGGCCAAATGCAACTGCTGCACGTGATTTCATTTGTCTCTTCCCATTATTGCAAGGTGATGGTGTTATTTTAGATAAGCACGCAGAAGATGGCCGATCTCAGCCATGCGCACAGCTCGCTGGTCTGGTGTTGTCTCCCCACTGACCAGTTCATCTTTCAGGTGGATCTCAACCATTTCGCCCATCAGACCATTGGATGCGCCGCGTACGGCGGCAATTTGTTGCAGGATCGACAGGCATGGTTCGCCAGATTCCAGTGCGCGCTCAAGCGCATCAACCTGACCGCGAATACGGCGTACACGAGTGAGAATGCGTTTTTTATCTTCGGGTGAATGCGGCATACGCCCTCCATATACTATAGGGGGGTATACTATCAGAATTTTTATGTAATTGTAAAAAACTAACATCTATTTAATGAGAGGGTGACGACCAGGCCTCGTCAGATGAGCCCTGGTCGCCAGGTCACTGAATGGCTTTCTGAACTAATTTTTCCAGATTTTTTAAGGGTTGAATTGCCGCAGTATCTGGTCCATAAGTCTGTAATATCTCAACCGGATGATATCCAACGACTACACGTCCATCCGACTCTTCCCGAATCAATACTCTAAAGGGAAGATCGAGCGCCATATCAGGATATGCCTGCATTAATGATGTGCCACCTTTAGGATTGCCAAAAATAATGACGGTTGTGGGTAACATGGTTAGTCCAGCATTTTTAGCCTCTTTCGCATGATCAAATTCTCCAAAAAAAACAAGATTATTACTCTCAATGGCAGCAATGAGATGCTCTCTGGTCTGCTGGTAATTATAAGTACTATACGTTTTGATCATAGTATTCCCGGTGTTGGCAGCATGACTGGTTACCGTCATAAGCAGATACAATGCAGCTGTAATAAATATATTTTTTAGAGACCGAAGCATCACAACATCCTTAATTTAACGATAGTCTGGAAAGCTATCTAAGACCAGCGGATACTTTGCCGGTATAATCTCTCTCGTGCTGATTCTGTGCAAGGATACACTTGGCAGAATGCACCATCGCAATAAGACCCGCAGCCATCATTATCGTGTCTTTTAAGACCAGTCGCCCGGCGCCAGAAAGATAGGGAAACCCGGTGTGAGAATCCTGGCCACTTACCCATGTTTCTGGTGTAAATATCAGGAATGTCAGAGTGACAAAAGGAGTTAAGAAGGCAAGTGTTGCCCCCCAAAAGCCGATTTTTGGTGACACATAATGAGCAAGGATTAATAATGAAAAAATGACTTCAACAATACCAAGTCCGGTAGAGTACTCATAAGTATTATTCGCATGATGCCATGCGCGGTTAGCCTCTATTAATTCGCCCTCATGGTTCATAAACTGAGTATAATTACTCGGATCGTTATAAAAGAAAGACATAAATGGGCTATTAGCTACAAAAGGAACGATGCTATCTGCTTCATAGGGAATGAACTTCAACAATCCTATCCACATAAATACAATGGCAATAGAAATGCGACAAAGATTTATTCCCACGTTTTCTTTCGTTGAAACATATTGGTATAGTTTATCCATCATATCCAGAGGTCCTGTGTTGTAGAAATCACGACCTTTATAACCTTGTTATTTATATGACTATATGTTCAGGAATCTATAATTTTTGTTTGATCGTCTGTAAAGGTCAAAATATAGACTATGGATAAGTTCGGTTGAGTGGAATGAACTCCTTGTTTTCGGTTTGGCTATCAAACTACTCGTAGCAAATCGTTGTATAACGTGGTGAAAGCATGTCTCTCTTCATCGCCCACGGTTGCTGTATCCCTTGTCCGGCAAAGCAGAGCGTTCCTTTATCCTTTTCCCAGATACCTCCATCAGTTTATCGCTGTTACGCCGCGGCGTTAGGTTGTCGTCAAAAAGATTCAGTTCACCGTACGTATCGGCAACCAACCTGACATGATCAATTTTTACCAATCCATACCCCAGGCTTACAGCATTAATATGCTCCCACGTCAATAACCACTAAAAGTTAATGGTTTATAAAACAATTTAACCTTACAATAACCATACTTTTTCATGTCTTAAGTTTAAGCTGGAGAAAAAAATGGAGCTCAGCCGGAGGCAGTTCTTTCGAATCTGCGCGGGCGGTATGGCAGGAACAACTGTTGCATCTCTCGGATTCTTATCATCTTTTTCCGTTCACGCGGAAACCCGTCAATACAAACTCTTAAAAGCAAAAGAGACACGTAATAACTGTACGTACTGCTCAGTAGGCTGCGGCATGCTGATGTACAGCCTTGGCGATACAGCCAAAAACGTCAAAGAAAGTATCTACCATATTGAGGGCGATCCGGATCATCCGGTGAGCCGTGGATCGTTGTGCCCTAAAGGCGCTGGCGTGCTGGATTATATTCATAGTGAAACCCGTCTGCAGTATCCCGAATATCGCGCACCGGGTTCGGATAAATGGCAGCGTATTAGCTGGGATGATGCGATTAATCGTATTGCCCGACTTATGAAAGATGACCGCGATGCCAACTTTATTGAGAAAAATGCCCAGGGCGTTACCGTCAACCGATGGTCCACCACGGGCATGCTATGCTCCTCAGCGGCAAGTAATGAAACCGGGATCCTCGACGGTAAATTTGCTCGCGGACTAGGTATGGTCGCTATCGACTGTCAAGCACGGTTATGTCATGGCCCCACCGTTGCTGCTCTTGCACCAACGTTTGGACGTGGTGCGATGACCAACAACTGGGTCGATATTAAAAATGCCAACGTAGTGCTTATTATGGGCGGTAATGCCGCTGAGGCACATCCGGTAGGCTTTAAATGGGTAGTCGAAGCGCAAACTAAAAACGACGCCACCGTGGTGGTAGTCGACCCGCGTTTTAACCGTAGTGCCGCCGTCGCCGATCTGTATGCGCCAATACGCGCGGGTTCCGACACCGCATTCCTGCTCGGTGTAATCCGTTATCTGCTCGAAAACAACCAGGTGCAGCACGACTATGTGCGCCATTACACCAACGCCAGCCTGATTATCCGTGATGACTATCAGTTCGACGACGGCTTGTTCAGTGGCTATGACGATAAAAAGCGCCAGTACGATAAATCGAGCTGGTTCTATCAGCTTGACGAACAGGGTAATGCCCTGCGTGATGAAACATTGTCTCATCCACGCTGCGTGTGGAATTTGCTGAAAGCCCACGTCGACCGCTATACGCCAGAAATGGTTAACCGGTTGTGTGGGACCTCAGTGGCAGATTTCAATCGTATCTGCGAAATTCTCGCCAGCACCAGCGTGCCTGACCGCACCGCTACTATTCTGTATGCGTTGGGTTGGACACACCACTCCGCCGGGGCACAGATTATCCGCGCCGCCGCTATGCTCCAGTTGCTACTGGGCAATATAGGCATGGCGGGCGGTGGCGTTAACGCCTTACGTGGCCACTCCAATATTCAGGGCTATACCGATCTTGGCTTGTTGTCGACGAACCTGCCGGGCTATATGCCGCTGCCGTCGGAAAAACAGCCAGACTACCAGACCTATATTTCGCAAATCACGCCGCCTGCGCTAGGCGTGAATGAGGTCAATTACTGGCAAAATACGCCGAAGTTCTTTGTTAGCATGATGAAAAGTTTCTGGGGCGACAATGCAACAGTGGAAAATAACTGGGGCTACGACTGGCTACCTAAATGGGATCGCCTGTATGACGTAATGACCCAGGCTGAATTGATGCTCGAAGGGAAGATTAATGGTTACATCGTTCAGGGCTTCAATCCGCTGGCGGCGTTTCCAGATAAAAACAAATCAACTCGCGCGCTTTCAAAACTGAAATATATGGTGGTTATCGATCCGCTGGTCACTGAGTCGTCCAATTTTTGGCAAAATCATGGCGAGATGAACGATGTAAACCCGGCAGATATTCAGACCGAAGTTTTCCGTCTGCCCTCTTCCTGCTTTGCTGAAGAAAATGGTTCAATCGCTAACTCAGGGCGTTGGTTGCAGTGGCACTGGGCTGCGGCAGAACCACCAGGTGAAGCCTTACATGACGGGAAGATCCTTGGTCGCCTGTTTATGCGGCTGCGCGAGTTGTATCAACAGGAAGGTGGAGCGAATCCGCAACCCTTGTTGAATATTGCCTGGAATTATAAAGATCCCTACGACCCACACCCAGAAGAGATTGCGCGTGAAGCAAATGGCCAGGCGCTTGAAGACCTTTATGATGACAAAGGCCAGCTTATAGCCAAAAAAGGCCAGCAGCTCAGCAGCTTTGCACAGTTGCGCGATGACGGCTCGACCAGCAGTTTCTGCTGGGTCTACTGCGGAAGCTGGACAGAACAAGGCAACCAGATGGCCAATCGCGACAACAGCGATCCGTATGGTCTGGGCTGCACACCGGGCTGGGCGTGGTCATGGCCTGCCAACCGCCGTATTCTCTACAATCGCGCTTCGGCCGATCCATCAGGAAAACCGTGGGATCCCAAACGAACCCTGCTGCATTGGAATGGCAAAAAATGGGCCGGTATGGACGTAGCCGACTACGGCCAGGCCGCACCGGGCAGCAACGTTGGTCCGTTTATCATGAATCCGGAAGGCGTAGCGCGTCTGTTCTCCATCGACAAAATGAACGACGGGCCATTCCCGGAACATTACGAACCCATTGAGTCGCCTATTGGTACCAACCCGCTGCACCCGGATGTTGTATCCAGCCCGGTTGCGCGTATCTACCATGACGATATCGCCAATATGGGTAAAGCGGATGCCTTCCCGTACGTCGCCACAACTTACTCCATTACCGAACTGTTCCGCCACTGGACCAAACATGCGCTGCTCAACGCCATTGCTCAACCCGATCAATTCATCGAAATCGGTGAGGCGCTGGCGAGCAAAAAAGGCATTGCGGCAGGTGATACGGTGAAAGTGATGTCGAAACGCGGCTTTATCAAAGCGAAGGCGGTGGTCACCAAACGTCTGCAAACGCTGACGATCGATGGTAAGCAAGTCGATACTATCGGTATCCCTTGTCACTGGGGCTTTGAAGGCGCCACACGCAAAGGGTTCCTCGCCAATACGTTAACGCCATCGGTGGGTGACGCGAACTCGCAAACACCGGAGTATAAAGC
Organism: Citrobacter sp. KTE30; assembly: GCF_000398825.1. Lineage (NCBI taxonomy): Bacteria > Pseudomonadati > Pseudomonadota > Gammaproteobacteria > Enterobacterales > Enterobacteriaceae > Citrobacter > Citrobacter sp. KTE30. The sequence goes on from NZ_KB976055.1 coordinate 2,269,355, forward strand.
GTTTCTGGTCAACATCGAGCGAGCGTAAGGAAGGGAACTCATGGCTATGCAATCACAAGATATTATTAAACGCTCGGCGACGAACAGCATCACGCCGCCGCCCCAGGCGCGGGATTACCGTGCAGAAGTGGCAAAATTAATTGATGTCACTACCTGTATTGGCTGTAAAGGCTGTCAGGTCGCCTGCTCAGAGTGGAACGATATTCGCGATGAAGTGGGCTACTGCAACGGCGTCTACGACAACCCGACCGATCTCAGCGCTAAGTCCTGGACGGTGATGCGCTTTAGCGAAACCACCCAAAACGACAAGCTGGAATGGCTGATCCGCAAAGACGGCTGCATGCACTGCGCCGATCCCGGCTGTTTGAAAGCCTGTCCATCCGCTGGAGCAATCATTCAGTATGCCAACGGGATTGTCGACTTTCAGTCCGAGCACTGTATTGGCTGTGGCTACTGCATTGCTGGCTGCCCGTTCAATATTCCGCGACTTAATCCCGAAGATAACCGGGTCTACAAATGTACGCTGTGTGTTGACCGGGTCAGCGTGGGCCAGGAACCGGCCTGCGTGAAAACTTGTCCGACCGGCGCTATCCAGTTTGGCACCAAAAAAGAGATGCTCAATGTAGCGGAAACTCGCGTGGCGCAGTTGAAAAAACGCGGCTATGCCAATGCGGGCATCTACAACCCACAAGGGGTCGGCGGCACCCACGTGATGTATGTACTTCATCACGCGGATCAACCATCGCTGTACCACAATCTGCCGGATGAGCCAAAAATCGCCGCACCAGTGAACCTCTGGAAGGGGATTTTAAAACCACTCTCCGCCGCCGGATTTATCGCCACCTTTGCCGGGCTGATTTACCACTACGTGGGAGTCGGCCCAAACAAAGAGACGGATGATGATGAAGAGGAGAACGGTCATGAGTAAAAGCAAAATGATTCTGCGCACCAAATTCATCGACCGTGCTTGTCACTGGACGGTGGTAATAAGCTTCTTCCTGGTGTCGCTTTCCGGTATTGCGCTGTTCTTCCCGACGTTGCAATGGCTCACCGAAACTTTCGGTACACCGCAAATGGGGCGAATTCTACATCCGTTTTTCGGGGTGATGATTTTCATCGTGCTGATGTTTATGTTCGTCCGTTTTGTACACCACAACATTCCCGATAAACAGGACCTTCCCTGGATTAAAGGGATCGTTGAGGTACTTAAAGGCAATGAGCATAAAGTCGCTGATGTGGGGAAATACAACGCAGGGCAGAAAATGATGTTCTGGAGCATCATGAGTCTAATTCTGGTATTACTGATTACCGGCGTTATTATCTGGAGGCCCTACTTTGCCCATTATTTCTCAATTAACATTGTTCGTTGGAGTTTGTTAATCCACGCGACAGCAGCCATTGTGCTGATCCACGCCATTCTGATCCATATGTACATGGCGTTTTGGGTAAAAGGTTCAATTAAAGGTATGATCGAAGGGAAAGTGAGTCGACGCTGGGCGAAGAAACACCATCCTCGCTGGTATCGTGAGGTTGAACTTACTGAAGAAAAAGCACCGGAATTAGAGTCTAAATAAAATCAATAAGACCGCTGTTATTCAGCGGTCTTATTCTCTCAATGGCCCAGTGATATGCTGCGGCGCTGCGAGACCTGATTATCAGGCGAATAAAAGGCCCTCCATTCAATGATGAACAAACCCTACCCAACCCGCAGCAAATCACTGTATCTCGTGGTATAACGCGGAGAGAGCATATCTCGCTTCATCGCCCACGGTTGTTGTATACCTTGTCCGGCAAAATAGAGCGTTCCTTTACCCTTTTCAGCATTGAGCGTATCCAGAACGGCCATCAGCTTATCGCTGTTATGCCGTGGAGCGTTGTCATCAAAAAGATTCAACTGTGCAACACCTGAGCTAAAAAAATCGCCCAGCATGACCCCTGCTTTTTGATAACGTAGCCCCTCTCGCCATATTGCGTCCAGGCTACATGTGGCCGCCCTTATAATTTCCCGACTATCCTGGGTTGGTGTCAGCAGTTTTATCGATGCGCTGTTACCGTAATACGGTTCATTCAGGGAAAATGGGCTGGTTTTGATAAACGTAGAGATAAACCGGCAGAACTGGTGCTCTCTGCGCAGCTTTTCCGCAGCACGTGAAGCATAGGTACAAATTGCCTCTCGCATCGCGTTGTAATCCGTGAGTTTTTCACCAAACGATCTTGAGCAGATAATTTCCTGCTTAACTGGCGCAAACTCCTCCAGCTCCAGGCAAGGTTCACCGCGCAATTCCCGCACAGTGCGCTCAAGCACAACGTTGAAATGTTTGCGGATAAAGCGAATATCGGTATCTGCCAAGTCGCAGACCGTTTTAATGCCCATAGCGTCAAGTTTTTTACTGATACGGCGTCCAACACCCCAGACTTCATCAACCGGGAGCGCAGTCATCAGCTTACGCTGGCGCTCAATATTCGAGAGATCCACCACCCCGCCAGTCTGTTCCTGCCACTTTTTGGCAGCATGGTTAGCCAGCTTGGCCAGGGTTTTGGTCTGGGCGATACCGACCCCAACCTTGAGGCGTGTTTTTTGTAAAATGGTTGCTCTGATTTCCCGACCAAAATCCGTCAGATTCCGGCAGTTTCGCACGCCCGTTAAATCGCAAAAGGCTTCATCAATACTGTACATCTCCACGCGCGGCGACAGCTCCTCCAGAATCGACATCACCCTGCTGCTCATATCCGCATACAATTCGTAGTTCGAACTAAAACAGAACACGCCATAGCGCCTGAACAGATCTTTCTGTTTGAAGTATGGCGCGCCCATATTAACGCCAAGCGCTTTTGCCTCCGCGCTACTGGCAATGACACAGCCATCGTTATTTGAAAGAACGACAACGGGTTTACCCTTCAGATCGGGCCGGAATGCCGACTCACAGCTGGCATAAAATGAATTAACATCCACTAGCGCAAACATAATCAGCCCGCAGATTTAATGATGAATGTCACCACGCCAAATATATCCAGCGTGTCCTCGCTGCCGATCATGATCGGCGCGTAGGCGCTGTTCTCTGGCCTCAACATCACCACCGGATGCAATTGCAGGCGCTTAACGGTGAATTCGCCTTCAATAGCAGCAACCACAATGTCTCCGTGGGCCGCTTTTCTGGCACTGTCGACTACCAGCAAGTCGCCAGCACCGATCCCTGCCCCCATCATGGAGTCGCCAGACGATTTAACAAAATAGGTTGCACTGGGATGCTGCACCAACAGATCGTTGAGATCGATACGTTTCTCAACGTAATCCTGCGCAGGAGAGGGAAAACCGCAGGGCACGAGATCGCTAAATAGCGGGAAGTGTTTGATTTCGCGGTGTTCAACTGGCTGGAAAAACAACATAATAATCTGCCTCTCATATAACTGTATTTATATACAGTAGTTTTAATGAAGACAGTGATCAAGTGACAAGTGTGGCGAATTGAGCGTTGTTTAACCATCTTGTCGATAAGCTTTTATGATGTCTGGAAAAATAATCGGCTAAAAAAATGCCCCACATTAGTGGGGCATTACCTCAGGAGCGTTTTCGCGGCATCATGCGCAACAACGTATTGTCCTTCCAGAAATAGTGATGCATCAGGGCAGCAGCAGCATGCAGAGCAATAACAAAATAACCCAGGTTTGCCAGCGTCACGTGCCAGGACTTCAGCATATCCACTAAATCAAAGTTGGCCTCTGCCGCATGCGGCATAACGATGCCGAATGCAATCCACGGGTTACCCCGGTTGTACATCATCACCAACCCAATAATCGGCAGGACAATAAACAACAGATAGATAACCAGATGCCCCAGATGCGCCATTCCGGTCATCATCGGCTTTGGTTTTGGCACAATCGGCGGAGCCGGGTATTTCAGCCTGACCAGCAGACGCGCCACCATCAGCGTTAAAATAGTGATACCGCAGGAGACGTGCACCATGTTGAACAAGGGGCGATAGCTGCGCGGGAAAAATCCGCGAAACTCCATGGCGCTGTACGCCACAATAACCAACAAAAAGACCAGCCAGTGAATACCGATTTGCAGGCCAGAATACTTATTCCCCATAACACTTCCTGAATAAAAACAATAATGCGTCAACATAACGGGCTTTTGTTAAAAATTCATTAACTTTTGTTCACCCATTTTCAGTCGCTTACGCTTAACCGCAAGAACCGCTATTGCCGAGGATGCCTGTCTGGACTAAGCCTGGTAGGGAAAATATGTCGTACCGCCTCATCCTGACAGGAGAAAACCATGAGTAAAATTGGCATTAACGGTTTTGGTCGTATCGGTCGTCTGGTATTGCGTCGACTACTGGAAGTCAAAAGCAACGTGGAGGTTGTGGCCATTAATGACCTCACTTCGCCCAAAATTCTCGCCTATCTGTTAAAGCACGATTCAAACTACGGCCCGTTTCCCTGGAGCATCGACTTTACCGAAGACGCGCTGATTGTCGACGGTAAAAAAATCGCGGTTTACGCAGAAAAAGAGGCCAAAAATATTCCGTGGAAAACGACTGGCGCTGAGATAATCATCGAATGCACCGGTTTTTATACCTCGACAGAAAAAGCCAACGCGCACCTGGATGCAGGGGCCAAAAAAGTGCTGATATCCGCCCCGGCTGGCGATATGAAAACCATCGTCTTTAACGTCAACGACGATACAATGGATGCGAACGATCGGATTATCTCGGTCGCATCGTGCACCACTAACTGCCTCGCACCGATGGCGAAAGCCCTGCACGACAGCTTCGGTATTCAGCTTGGCACCATGACCACCATCCACGCCTACACGGGAACGCAGTCGCTGGTTGATGGACCTCGCGGGAAAGATCTGCGCGCCTCACGGGCAGCAGCGGAGAATATCATTCCCCATACCACCGGAGCCGCCAAAGCCATTGGTCTGGTCATTCCGGCATTGAGCGGAAAATTAAAAGGCCACGCCCAGCGTGTTCCGGTGAAAACAGGATCCGTCACGGAACTGGTATCGGTATTGGGGAAAAAAGTCACTGCTGAAGAGGTCAACAACGCGCTGAAAAAAGCCACGCAAGACAATGAGTCATTTGGTTATACCGATGAGGAAATCGTCTCGTCAGATGTCATTGGCTCGCATTTCGGTTCGGTATTTGATGCGACACAAACCGAAATTACCGAAGTGGGCGATCTGCAACTGGTAAAAACAGTCGCCTGGTACGATAACGAATACGGTTTTGTCACCCAACTTATTCGTACGCTGGATAAATTTATCAAGCTCTAATGTTCTGGCGGAGGCTCGCCTCCGCCCTCTTTCATTTCCCGCGAATTCAATACGTTGTGAGTCTCTCCCCGTTTTCGATTCACTGACTGTGCTATAGCTAACCTTTGCCACTGAGGGAGCATAGTAATGGAAGCACTGAGTCGTGAAACGTTAGAAAACATGATGGAGCAAGCCGTTGCTAAGGCCACCACCGTCTCATTCTGGCCGCAGGGTGAAGCCCCCGGAGCAAAAAACAGCGATGCGGTGTTTACGCTTGAACCCCGACATACAGGAACATCTCAGTATGATCGTGCGGTCACCGGTATTCGCGCCCCGGAAATTACCGTTTATGCCCCCGCAAAACCTAACGGCATAGGGATCCTTGTCACGCCAGGCGGCTCTTATCGTCGCGTGGTGATGGATAAAGAAGGCAGCGTACTGGCACCGTTCTTTAACGCTCGCGGTTATACCCTGTTTGTGATGACCTACCGCATGCCGGGTGATGGCCATGAGGAAGGCGCAAACGCGCCGCTGGCCGATGCCCAGCGCGCCATGCGCTACATTCGCGCCAACGCCCATGAATGGAAAATTAACCCTGATCGTATCGGTGTGTTGGGCTTCTCTTCCGGTGGTCACGTGGCCGCCAGTCTGGGAACCCGGTTTGCCGAAACGGTTTATATGCCGATAGATAACGTAGACGAGCAACCTGCGCGCCCTGCGTTTATGGGACTGGTGTACCCGGTTGTCACTCTGCGCGAAGACATCGGTCACCCGGGATCTCGTCTTGAGCTGGTTGGCGCTAAGCCCGAAAAGGAAGATCTGCGCCACTATTCTCTGGAAGAACGCGTGGATAGCACAACGCCGCCGACATTCCTGCTACACGCCATTGACGATCCGGCGGTGAAGGTAGAAAACAGCCTGGTCTTCTTTAATGCGCTACGTGAGCAGGGCGTTCCGGTCGAAATGCATCTGTTTGAACGCGGTAAGCACGGATTTGGTATTCGTGATGCGCAAGGGTTACCGCTGGCAATCTGGCCGGAAATGATGATGAACTGGGTAGCCACTAAAGTGTGAAGATTGGGCCGGGTGGCGTACAGACTCACCCGGCGAAAAACTTAGGACTGCAGATACACCACTTGCGTTTGCAGGTATTCGTTCAGACCATGTTTACCATCAGCCCCGCCAATCCCGGACTTACGCCAGCCAGCGTGGAAGCCCTGCATCGCCTCGAAGTTTTCACGATTAATATAGGTTTCGCCAAACTTCAGTCCCTTAATCGCCTTCATTGCCGTATTCAGATTCTGCGTATAAATCGATGAGGTCAGACCGTAGTCGCTGTCATTGGCCATTGTCAACGCCTGTTCCAGCGTATCAAACGCCACCACCGGCAGCACCGGACCAAACGTCTCCTCGTGCATAATCGCCATCTCCTGGCGCACGTCTAGCAGTAACGTCGGCGGGTAGTAATAACCTTTGCCGATAACAGCCTTACCGCCCAGCACCACTCTGGCCCCTTCCTGCACCGCTCGTGCGACTTTCTGCTCCACACGATCCAGCGCAGCGGCGTTAATCAGCGGCCCCATCGCAATGTCATTGCGTTCGGCCGGATTGCCAAACTGCACGGCTTTCATCGCCTCACCCAAACGATTAACGAACTGGTCATAGATACCTTTCTGAACGTATACGCGCTCAGCACAGTTGCATACCTGTCCGGTATTGATCACCCGCGAGTCAACAATGGCCTTCACCGCCAGCTCAAGGTCAGCATCGTCCATCACGATAGCCGGAGCTTTACCACCCAACTCCAGACAAACTTTAGTGATGTTTTTGGCCGCTGCGGCCATAATTTTTTCGCCCGCGCCGACGCTGCCGGTCATACTCACCATCGCCACCTTGGGGTTTCCGGCCAGCTCCTGACCGACCGTTTCACCGCGTCCCAGCACCAGATTAAAGACCCCGCGCGGTAAACCAATGTCATCAACAATTTTGGCAAAGGCGATGGCGTTATTCGGTGTGAATTCACTCGGCTTAATGACTATGGTATTCCCCGTCAGCAAGGCGGGAGCCAGTTTGCGGGCAATCAGGAAAAACGGGAAGTTCCACGGCAGAATGCCCGTCGTCACGCCCAGTGCACGCTTAAACAGCAGGATATTCTCACCCGGGCGATCGCTTTGCAGGATCTCACCTTCATAGCGACGCGCCCACTCCGCCATGTAATCGATATAGTCGGCGGTAAACGCGACTTCAACGTCAGCCAGTTGTCGAATTTTTCCACCTTCCGCCACAATCAACGCGCTGATTTCATCGGCTCGCTGGCGGATACCCGCAGAAATTTTGCGTAACCAGTTTGCCCGTTCAATGGCAGGCAACGCTTCCCATTGCGGCTGAGCGCGATCCGCGGCATCGATCGCTTTACGTGCGTCTTCGGCACGCCCATCGGGAATACGCGAGATAATCTCTTCCGTGGCCGGATTGACGACATCAATCCAGGCGTCATCGTGCCAAGTCACAAACTGCCCATCGATATACATAGGATGTTGTACGGGTACTGACATGCGGCTCTCCTGTGATTGATTTGTTTTCAACAAGTAAAACTATTGTTAATTAATATCAATCATGCATGGCGCATTATCGCTGGAGTGGCGGTTCTGTGAACTGCTTCATAAAAGCGCCTGGCAAAGTGATGATTAAGAGAAAAAACGGGTGGGCTTTCTGCCCGTTTGCCGTAAAACGCCGACAAACGGGCAGAAGGGATTACAGAGAACGGCTCTCAAGTAAGTCGGTCAGCGCGGTATCATTTTTTAGCTGCTGCCAGGCTTGCTCAACGTCCTGAGGAATATCAACATGGGCGATAAAATCGCGGCCGCAAGGCCCGTAGCCGGTTGCATCATCACGCAGGCGCGGAAGCTCACCGGTAATGAGAGACAGGTAACGATCCACCGACCACAGACCTTCGGCGGTCGGGGCAAAATCCACGCCGTCGCCCTGCTCAATCAACTCGGGGACAAAACCGGGGAAACTGATCCAGCGTGGGGCCTGCGGATCGTCACGCGTGACGCGTTCAAATGTCGCCATGGTGCGGCGCTGCATGGTAGGGTCTTGCACCACAATGACGGTCCCCATGGTTTGGGTCGCCTGACGCAGTAACGCACAGCTAAACCGGGCGTTCTCCCCACAGTTGGTGGACTGATCCTCTACCCAAATCTTCTCACCAGGAATGTGCCAGAACTGGTGCGCGATATCGGCAAGGATCGCCGCTTCCGCGCGACCAGTGGTACGAATCGTGTGGTAGCGTGGATGCTCTGCGATGGCGGCATACAGAAAGGTCGTTGAGTGACCGATACCGCCGCTAATCAGCAAGGGAACCTGTTGCTCTTTCGCTATCCGACAGGCTGCATCGATGGTCGGGATCACTGCGTTCCCGGCCAGAATCACGCAATCTGTCTGCACCGTAATATTTTCAGCGAAATCATTTTGCGCCAGCCATTGCCCCACGGTGTTAATCGCCGCAAGGGTGCTAGCGGAAAGTGGCGGAAACTGTCTCATGTTCATGACTCCTGGAATTTATGCTTTACCGGATACAGATGCCGGATGGCGACTACGCCTTATCCGGCCTACGGTCCAGCACTGCGTTAACCCGTAATCTGATCCATTGCCTGCAGGATACGCTTATCCGAAATCGGATACGGCGTGCCAAGCTGCTGGGCAAAGTAGCTGACGCGTAGCTCTTCTATCATCCAGCGGATCTCTTTGACATCGTCATCTTCGCGGCGCGCGGGCGTCAGTTTATTGAACCACTGCTGCCAGGCCTGCTGCACGCTGTCCACTTTCAGCATCTGCGCGCGATCGCGGTGTGGATCGATGGCCAGTTTCTCCAACCGTTTTTCAATCGCCTGCAAATAACGCAGCGTATCGCCCAGACGTTTGAAACCGTTGCCGGTGACGAATCCACGGTAGACCAGCCCGCCCATTTGCGCTTTGATATCCGAAAGCCCCAGCGCCATGGTCATATCTACGCGACCTTTCAGACGTTTGTTGATATTAAACACTGCGGTCAGGATCTGTTCGACCTGCTTCGCAATCTCCACCACCGTATCGTTCAGTTCAGCCCGCACTTTTTCATGCAACGCCGCAAAGCCTTCTTCGGTCCACACCGGACCACCGTTGGCGTCAATTAGCTGATCCACACCGCAGGAGATACAGTCGTCAATCAAATCCAGAACTTTACCGTACGGGTTAAAGTACAGCCCCAGCTTGGCTTTATTGGGCAGCTTCTCGTGCAAATATTTGATTGGCGAAGGAATATTCAGCAGCAACAGGCGGCGTAAACCGCACCACATCGCCTGCTGTTGTTCCAGCGGATTATCAAACAGTTTGATGGCAACGCTGTCACGCTCATCGACTAGCGCTGGCCACGCTTTGACTTTATAGTTGCCGCGTTTTTGCTCATAGCTTTCTGGCAACTGACCGAAGCTCCAGATGTGCAGCCCGCTCTGTTCGATACCGTCATCCGCCACCGCCGACAGCGTTTCCTGAACTTTGCCCTTCAGCAGGTCTTTCAGCGCCTGTAACGAACGCCCTTCCTGCAGCTTCTTGTTTTTATCGTCCACCACCCGGAAGGTGATTTTCAGGTGATCGGGCACCTGATCCCAATGCCAGTCTTCACGGTCAACGGTGACGCCAGTCATGCGGCGCAGTTCACGCTCCAGCGAGTCCAGCAGCGGCAGTTCCAGCGGCGTGACGCGGCCTAAAAACGCTTCCGCATAGTTCGGTGCGGGTACAAAGTTGCGTCGTACCGGTTTTGGTAACGACTTAATCAGAGCGATCACCAGTTCGCGGCGCAGCCCTGGAATTTGCCATTCAAAACCGCTCTCGTCGATCTGGTTGAGCAGCGGGAGTGGAATATGTACGGTCACACCGTCCGCATCGGCTCCGGGTTCGAACTGGTAGCTCAGGCGCAGCTTAAGGTTACCCTGATGCCAGAAGTTCGGATAATCCAGCTTACTGATTTTCTCCGCGCCCTCTTTGATGAGCATGCTCTTTTCAAAGTTGAGCAGATCCGGTGTTTCACGGCTGACCTTTTTCCACCAGCTATCAAAGTGACGAGCAGAAACCACCTCATGGCTGATACGTTGGTCGTAGAACTCAAACATCGTTTCGTCATCGACGAGAATGTCGCGGCGGCGTGATTTGTGCTCTAACTCTTCCACCTCCGCTCGTAGTTTCAGGTTATCGCGGAAAAACGCATGGCGCGTTTGCCAGTCACCTTCCACCAGCGCATGACGAATGAACAGTTCACGCGATAACGCAGGATCGATCTGACTGTAATTCACCTTACGGGCCGCAACAATCGGTAAGCCGTAGACAGTGACTTTTTCTGTCGCCATCACAGCACCCTGCGCGCGTTCCCAGTGCGGCTCACTGTATGAACGTTTGATCAGATGCTGGGCTACCGGCTCCACCCATTCAGGATCGATACGCGCGGCAATGCGTCCCCACAAGCGGCTGGTTTCCACCAACTCCGCTACCATCGTCCACTTCGGCGGTTTTTTGAATAAACCTGACCCCGGGAAGATCGAGAAGCGAGCGTTACGCGCCCCGGTAAACTCCTGTTTATCGGTATCTTTCATCCCGATATGAGACAGTAAACCGGTCAGCAACGCGACGTGGATCTCCCGATATTCAGCAGGTTCGCTGTTAACCGGAATACCCAACTCTTTCACCACCTGGCGCAGTTGTGTGTAGATATCCTGCCACTCTCGCACGCGCAGATAGTTCAGAAAGTCGACTTTGCACTGGCGACGAAACTGGTTTGACGACAACGCTTTTTGCTGCTCGCCGAGATAGTTCCACAGGTTCACAAACGCGAGGAAATCAGACTCTTTGTCGTGGAAACGGCGGTGCTTCTCGTCGGAAGCCTGCTGCTTGTCCATTGGACGCTCGCGCGGATCCTGAATGGACAGCGCCGAGGTAATGATCATCGCCTCACGTACGCAGCCATGTTTTTGCGCTTCCAGCACCATGCGCGCCAGACGCGGATCCACCGGCAGTTGCGACAGCTGACGGCCCAACGGCGTTAACTTGTAAGCTGTTACCTGTTCGTCGGTGGTTATCGCCCCCAGCTCTTCGAGCAGGCGTACACCGTCCTGAATATTGCGCTTATCCGGCGCTTCAACAAACGGGAACGCCGCGATATCGCCCAGCCCCAACGCGGTCATCTGCAAAATAACGGATGCCAGGTTGGTACGCAGGATCTCCGGGTCGGTAAACTCCGGACGCGACAGGAAATCGTCTTCGGAATACAGACGAATACAGATCCCTTCCGAAACACGACCACAGCGGCCTTTACGCTGGTTGGCAGAAGCCTGCGACACCGGTTCAATCGGCAAGCGCTGAACTTTGGTGCGGTAACTGTAGCGACTGATACGCGCGGTGCCTGGATCAATGACGTATTTGATTCCCGGAACGGTCAGCGACGTTTCTGCCACGTTGGTCGCCAGCACGATACGGCGACCACTGTGCGACTGGAATACACGGTTCTGCTCACTGTTTGAAAGACGCGCATACAGCGGCAACACTTCGGTGTGGCGTAAATCCAGTTTATTCAGGGCATCGGCGGTATCACGGATTTCACGTTCGCCGCTCATGAAGATCAGAATGTCGCCCTGACTTTCACGGCCTAGCTCATCTACGGCATCAAAAATCGCCTGCAGTTGGTCACGCTCGGTGTCATCTGCATCTTCAACAATCGGGCGATAGCGCACTTCCACCGGATACGTTCGGCCGGAGACTTCGATAATCGGCGCGTTATTGAAATGCTTTGAAAAGCGTTCAGGATCGATGGTCGCCGAAGTGATGATAATTTTTAGATCCGGGCGACGCGGCAGAAGTTCTTTCAGATAGCCGAGCAGAAAGTCGATATTCAGACTGCGTTCATGCGCTTCATCGATGATGATGGTGTCGTACTGCATCAGCAGTCGATCCTGCTGGATTTCCGCCAGCAGGATACCGTCCGTCATCAGCTTGACCATGGTGTTATCACTGACATGATCACTGAAACGAACTTTATAACCAATACAGCCGCCCGGCTCGGTCTGCAGCTCTTCCGCAATACGGTTCGCCACGGTGCGCGCCGCCAGACGACGCGGTTGGGTATGGCCGATCAGCCCTTTTACCCCGCGCCCCAGTTCCATACAGATTTTGGGTAACTGGGTGGTTTTCCCCGAGCCGGTCTCGCCAGCAACAATCACCACCTGATGATCGCGAATTGCGTCCAGAATATCCTGTTTTTTCTGGCTGACGGGCAGGTTTTCCGGATAGCTGATTTCCGGACGCGCCGCTTCACGCAGCACAACTTTACCGGCTGCCTGCTCAATCTCTTTCGCCATCTCCTGGTAAATGGCCTGTTGTGCATCAGGATTTTTAACCTTCTTCACGCCGTGCAGGCGGCGGGCAAAACGCTGTCTGTCACGCAGCATCAATGAATCCAGCTGTTGCTGCAACATGTTGAAGGTTAATTTTTGTTGTTCTGTCATAGCGTTAAAAGGCAGTGCTCTGCCGGGTTAAATCTCTTTTAGATGATGGGTATAGAGTACCACATCGGCGCTTTTCATGTGTTGTTCAATAATTTCGAACATAGGATTCGATATATTGCGCTATCACTGCGACAGGATTGTGAATAAAGTGTCAACAAGCAACGGGGCTCACCCCCTTCAAACACATAAAAGGAAACACCCATGAGCAAGGTATTAGTTCTTAAATCCAGTATTCTGGCAGGGTACTCTCAGTCTGGTCAGTTGTCTGATTATTTTGTTGAACAGTGGCGTGAAAAGCACTCTGCTGATGAAATCACTATCCGTGACCTGGCTGCAAATCCTGTACCGGTACTGGATGGCGAACTGGTGGGTGCGATGCGCCCGAGCGATACACCGCTGACACCGCGTCAGCAGGAAGCGCTGGCGCTGTCCGATGAGCTGATTGCTGAGCTGAAAGCGCATGATGTGATTGTTATCGCCGCGCCGATGTACAACTTCAACATCCCAACGCAGTTGAAAAACTACTTTGACCTGATTGCCCGCGCTGGTGTGACTTTCCGTTATACCGAGAAAGGCCCGGAAGGTCTGGTGACGGGTAAACGCGCTGTGGTGCTGACCAGCCGTGGTGGTATCCATAAAGATACACCAACCGACCTGATCACGCCGTACCTGAACGTATTCCTGGGCTTTATCGGCATCACCGACGTGAATGTCGTCTTTGCTGAAGGTATTGCTTACGGCCCGGAAGTGGCGTCTAAAGCACAATCCGACGCGAAAGCCGCTATCGACAGCGTAGTTGCTGCCTGATAATTCCCCCTCTCACCGTCCGGTGAGAGGGTTTCTCCGGCACTTACTTCTTTACCTGTACCCGTATCTGTTTGCCGTGAATGCGATTAATATCACGCCAGATGGTTGCATAATCCCTGCATTTCGCCAGATTCTCTTCCCAGCAATGAAGCAAAAATTGTTCAGGCTCCGCGACATCCCGGCTTAACAGTTTGAATACCCAACGATTCCAGACATACCACTTGAGAAGCCACATGATTTCACCCCACAACGCGACCGGTGTTGGACTATATCAGCATCCATTTTATGCCGTGTGGCAACTATTGCGATGTCGATGAGTAAGTCAGCGTCGTGACCAGGGGTTGTGTACAAAGAGATTTATTCTTTCCGCAACCACTTACCATTTATACCCTGGACGTATTCACCCGGTTTAGCGCGAGCAACCAGCTTTTGCCCGGCCATTTTTGCTACTTCATCTGGCGGAATATTATTGCTCTCTGCCAGTTGCTGATAGCTGGCGTTGCGCGCTTTATTAATCTCACTCACCAGTGCCTGCGTTTCGGCATCGGTTTGCAATGCAACCAGATAGCCATTGAGCGTTTCCCCTACTCGACCCTGAGTTCTGGCTTCATTCAGGGTCAATGCCCACGCATTGCTACTGAGTAAACTCAGGACGGCCAGCGCCACTGCAAACTGTTTTCTCATCATGACCTCAGAACAAATCGCTGCGCGATTTCAATAAGCTTTCGACGTCTTTATCAACTTTGATATGGATCTCATGCTCGATTTTGACGTTCATATTAATGGTGATGGGCTCTTTTGGCGCAGCCACTTCGATTCTGGGAGTGCACCCTACCAGCAGAGATGAAGCCAGCAGACCCAGCATGGCAGCTATCGTTTTCATTGTTGTTCCTCACATTCCTTGCCTTCCGGGCAATGGGTTTCCGGCAGCGCTGCATTTTGTTCAAGCCATGCCTGTAAATTGTCGCCAAAACGCAAGCTGCGCCATAGCGTAAAGACGTTTTCCTCGTGGGTATAATTCAAATTAACTGTACCTACTTTGCCATCCACCCGACTATTGCCAGTCACGGTTGACTGCATGGTTAAGACACCGAGGTTATCCAGATTTATTTTCGTCCACGAATGGCTTATTTCCATATAACGCAGCCAGTTAATGGCCGCCCCCGCCGCCATGTTATCTTTGACGACCGCATCAGCGGTATCCTTATCAATACGCAACGTCATCGGCCCTGGATTAGTCAACCAGCCGTCTTTAATGATCCATTTTTCATTATCCAGCCATAATGGCAACGCGCCACTGACCGGGCCAGACATGGCGAACTGTTTGGGGTTAACCGCACTGATAAGCTCGCTGGAAGAGATATTCTGCACTCGCAATAAGGCCGGATCGTGCTGCGGCATCCGCAGTTGCTGCATGATGATTTTACCCCCCAGCAGATCAGCGCTGACATCGCTCAACAATAACGGGTTGTTTTCACTCCAGGGGTACGCCCCCTGCAGATCGGCGGCGATATTTTTCACTGTCACCTGATTCACCACTTCCGCAATACGCAATGAAATAGGTCCACGCGTACCTAGTTGCCATGCACCTTCACTAAACCGGAAAGGCAATACAAAATCGACACCGTTGATTTGGTTATCGGGCATCCAGGCGCTACCGCCTTTTAACACTCCATGACCGCCCGCTTCAAAGCCCTGCTCCGGGGCTGCCGAAAACGCGACCTGCGCATACAGCTCACCTTCTCGTAGCTTCATTTTCCAGTCAGGTGGGATCAGCGGTTGGAATACGGTGAGCGATTGTTTTGGCCACCAGGCCTGTCCGCGCAGGCGGATACCGTCCCAACGACCATTCAACTGTACGGGCCCAATCGCCCCAGCGTGAAGCTGGCCTTTGAACTGGAAGATTGTCGGATCGCTACCATCGACGCTGAACTTCAGCGTCGATGGTGGTAACACGCTTCCCCCGGTGAAGGTGGTGTTCCCTGCGTCCAGCGACAGCGCGCCGCTAAATGTCGGTTTGGTTGCATCCCGCACCCAGACTATCGGTTCGTCCATCACCAGGCGTGGGTTTTCCACCTTCATCGTGCCGTATTGCAGATGATCAAATCCGGTGGAAAGATCAAATAGCTTCAGGGTATTGTCATGCCATTCCCCCTTACCCGCTACGTCCCAACGGGCATGCATCGGCGTAAAGCTGCCTTCACCCCAATATCGCCACTGCCAACGACCAGCATCAGGAAGAAAATCATTTGCCAGACCATCGAGATGCAGTTCAAAGCCCCCCATCTGGTTTTCGTGAGCGCGTAAAATAGCCTGCAGACGCCCATCGACACCGCGTTGCGTGACTTTTACCCCTGCCAGCGGCCAGCGAATCTCGTCAATATCCAGCGAATCAATCACCCGCCCACGTGAGCGCAGCAGCGCCCCTGGCTCGAAAGCCAATTGTGGATCGTTCAGACTTCCGGTGAGTCTCGCGGGTAATTTCGCGTAGAAGATCAGATCGCCCTGTTTCGCTTCACCGGTCAACTGTAGCGGCATCTCGCTACTATCCATGCCAAGCTTACCCGGCCCCAGCGTTAATACGGCATTTCCTTTACCGGCGTCGCCATGCGTCATAACGTTCAGACGCCCACTCACCACCGCGTTTTCCAGTCCTGCCTGCCAGTTTTCAACTTTCATGCCCAGCCGGCCACTTAACGGGAATCCCTGATAAGGCCAGTTCCAGCGTCCGTCGCTGATGGTCAGTTGCTGGCGTGTTATTTCCCACGGAAGGTCAAGCAGAGGATCGGCATTATCCCGCGCCATGACGATCAGTTGTCCGCTGTTTTGTTGCCACTCCAGTTCGGCGTCCACAAGCGTAGGTTCTTGCGGCAAACTTAACGTCGCAACCGCATGACCGCTTACCGGCAGTCCATCGGGCACCAGTGGCATAGTAAATTCACCGACCAGTCTTACCGGCGGCTGGCCTTCAAATGCCGCAACATCCAGCTCAGTTACTGTGAGGTTTTGCCCGTGCAAACGCCCCTGGAATTTAACTTTTTCCCCCTGGTAACGCAGCTGTTGAGTGGAGGGAGTGAGCGAGAGTGACAGTTTTCCCTGCCATTCCTGCCATGGAGAGAGAATAAGTTTGTCGATGTTAATCCAGGTATTAGGCAGCATTGACTGCCATTCAGCCAGCGTTTTGGGCGCTACTGGCGACGGCTCGGTCTGCGGCAATTTGGCCAGGCAAGCTGAGTCCAGCTCGATGGTCCCGACATTCAGCAACCAGCGGCTGGGGTGAGACAGATCCGCCTGAGTAATGCGCGCTAGCGGACAATCTTCAACCAGATAGCGGAGTTCAGGTATATGTAACCCATGCCGTGTCAGCCGCGGGCTCTCGTCCAGCGCGATGCGTGTTCCAACGGGTAACCAGATACCCACCAACGTAGGCACCCACAGGCCAAGCGTCATCACTAGCGTCAGCGGCACGAGAATCAATAATAAGAGGAGTGCCAGAACGGCTTTATATTTACCCTTCATGGGTAGTTAATATCCTGATTTAGCAAAAATTTAAGCCGGTTTAGGCCCGTATTGTGGCATGTTTAACTGGATATGCCCACATTAAGGATAGATAACCGTTTTATAGGCACGCTGTTACACGTGCCGTCGGGGATATTAAGATTCAGACTCAATGGGGCCTCAGTTGTCCATCGCTATGTTTAGGTCCTATACGACCAGCTTCTATCAGAATTTCTTCAATGAGTTCTTCGAGGCACTCCCTACCATGATGATCGCAGACCAGATGTACCTGCCGGGAAATCTCATCAGGTTTCATACCATCGCATAATGCCGCCTTCAGCATTAAGGTGGCCCATCGTTTTGCTTCAGAATGAGTTAGCATGACTCCTCCCGATATTTGCTACCTGTATAAGCGTAGCTGTCAGGATGTGATTCGGCTGGCTTTTTAACCACGTTGTCTTTACCGGCATGAGCTGGATGAAAATTCTCCAGTTGTTGAAAACGCGTAATCTGCCCACACTAACCAGATATACGTTGGAATTATTCATTACGTCTATGACTATCAATAACTTTTTATATTTTGTAAAATAATTTGAATTGGATTAATGTGACGTCAAAATCACTGGAGAAAGTCTTATGAAACTCGCCATCTATAGTACAAAACAGTACGACAAGAAGTATCTGCAGCAGGTTAACGAGGCTTTTGGTTTTGAACTTGAATTCTTTGACTTTCTGTTGACGGAAAAAACAGCCAAAACCGCCCATGGCTGCGAAGCCGTGTGCATTTTCGTCAACGACGATGGTAGCCGCCCTGTTCTGGAAGAGCTGAAAAAGCATGGCGTGAAATATATCGCGCTACGTTGCGCCGGGTTCAACAACGTCGATCTCGACGCTGCAAAAGAGCTGGGTATGCAGGTCGTACGTGTGCCAGCCTATTCACCGGAAGCCGTCGCTGAGCATGCGATTGGCATGATGATGACGCTGAATCGCCGCATTCACCGCGCTTATCAGCGTACCCGTGATGCCAACTTCTCTCTTGAAGGGCTGACCGGCTTTACCATGTATGGCAAAACGGCTGGGGTGATCGGTACCGGTAAAATCGGTATTGCGGCCCTGCGGATCCTGAAAGGTTTTGGTATGCGCCTGCTGGCGTTTGATCCCTACCCAAGCGCTGCTGCGCTGGAGTTAGGCGTTGAATATGTCGATCTTAAAACGCTATTTGCCGAGTCCGATGTCATCTCTCTGCACTGCCCGTTAACACCGGAGAATTATCATCTGCTCAATCACGAAGCCTTTGAGCAAATGAAAAACGGCGTGATGGTTATTAACACCAGTCGTGGTGCATTGATCGACTCGCAAGCCGCTATCGATGCGCTGAAAAACCAGAAAATTGGTTCTCTGGGTATGGACGTGTATGAAAACGAACGCGATCTGTTCTTTGAAGATAAATCCAATGACGTGATTCAGGATGATGTGTTCCGTCGTCTGTCGGCCTGTCATAACGTGCTGTTTACCGGGCACCAGGCGTTCCTGACCGCCGAAGCGTTAACCAGCATTTCTGAGACTACGCTACAGAATCTGGCACAAATCTCCAAAGGCGAAACCTGTCCAAACGCCCTCTTCTGATTTCCGTGCTCCCCTGGATTCAGGGGAGCATTTTCAGACAATCACCGATGATAAAACACTCAGTATCATTATTATATTGAATGTATTCCCGTCACAAACCCAGAGAAATAGAATGAAGAAAGTTGTCACGTTGATTGCGCTCAGCATGCTGATGGCTGGCTGTGTGAGCAATGGAAAAGTGTCCGTCAATCGCGAACAGTTGCAGCATCACCGCTTCGTTTTGCAGAGCGTCAATGGTAAGCCGGTAACCGTCGCCAATAACCCACCTGAATTAAGTTTCGGTGAAAATATGACGGTGTCGGGAAAAATGTGTAATCAGTTCCATGGTCAGGGCAAGCTGTCCGACGGTGAATTAAAAGTGAAAGACATGGCAATGACGCGCATGATGTGCGCCGATCCACAGCTTAACGCGCTCGACGGCATCGTCAGCGAGATGTTTAAGCAAGGCGCACAAGTTGATCTGACTGCTGACCAGTTAACACTGGCTACGGCAGAACAAACGTTGACGTTTAAACTGGCAGATTTAATGTAGTAAAAGCAGTGGCTCAATAATTCCCACAGCTTCCGGCGGCAAGCGACTGCTCACTACAGCGTTTGCCGTTAGGTAATGCACACATGCCGATGGCAGAACCATCCAGTTGGCGTGCCACGGAGAGCGAACCTCCAATCATGGCGCAATTTGCCTCTCCAGAACTGGACATTGCGGCCTTCATCCCCGGTGCGACATGAGCGGCTGTTGCCTGCTGAACAGGTTCACTGCTGCACGCCGATAATAATAACGCGGCACACCCTACCCAAAACGCTGCGCGCATCTTACTCCCCTCTGAATATTAACCAAACGACACAGCCATAAATAATAGGCAGCGGAAACACTGCCGTCGAGAGGCAAAATGCGCATTTATGCGTGCTGTTTACATTTTCTGGCAATTTTTTGGCTACTCCTTTGATCAAACCATTCATTCTGATTATTCCCAGGACACAAAAGCGAAAATCTGTCTTTAGCGCTTTTGCTAAAATAGAAAGATAACTACAGGATTCGCCGCAGTTACGCGGGTCCCTCTTTTTGCGCAATGTAAGGGTGTCAGTATGATCACAATTGACGGTAATGGTGCGGTTGCTTCAGTCGCATTTCGTACCAGCGAAGTTATCGCCATCTACCCGATTACGCCCAGTTCGACAATGGCTGAACAGGCAGATGCCTGGGCCGGAAACGGGCTTAAAAACGTCTGGGGAGATACCCCTCGCGTCGTAGAAATGCAGTCAGAAGGCGGCGCAATCGCGACCGTTCACGGTGCATTGCAGACCGGTGCGCTCTCTACGTCGTTTACCTCATCGCAGGGCCTGTTGCTGATGATCCCAACGCTGTATAAACTGGCCGGTCAGTTGACGCCATTTGTGCTGCACGTTGCCGCGCGTACCATTGCTACTCATGCGCTGTCTATCTTCGGTGACCATTCCGACGTAATGGCAGTGCGCCAGACAGGGTGCGCGATGCTGTGTGCCAGCAGCGTACAGGAAGCACAGGACTTTGCGCTCATTTCACAAATGGCCACTCTGAAAAGTCGGGTTCCGTTTATTCATTTCTTTGATGGTTTCCGCACATCGCATGAAATCAATAAAATTGTGCCGCTGGCCGATGACACGATCCTCAGCCTGATGCCGCAAGCTGAAATTGATGCGCATCGTGCCCGCGCGCTAAACCCTGAACATCCCGTTATTCGCGGGACATCTGCGAACCCGGATACCTACTTCCAGTCGCGTGAAGCGACAAACCCCTGGTACAACGCGGTTTACGAAAACGTCGAACAGGCGATGAACGACTTCGCCGCGGCGACGGGCCGCCAGTATCAACCCTTTGAGTATTACGGTCATCCACAGGCGGAACGTGTCATTATCTTGATGGGTTCTGCAATTGGTACCTGCGAAGAAGTCGTCGAAGAGTTACTTGCTCGTGGAGAGAAAGTTGGCGTCCTGAAAGTTCGGCTGTTCCGCCCATTCTCTGCCAAACATTTACTGCGCGCCCTGCCGGAAACCGTACGCAGCATCGCCGTTCTGGATCGCACTAAAGAGCCGGGTGCTCAGGCAGAACCGCTGTATCTGGATGTAATGACCGCGCTGGCGGAAGCCTTTAACTGCGGCGAGCGGGAAACCCTACCGCGCGTAATTGGCGGGCGTTATGGCCTTTCTTCCAAAGAGTTTGGCCCGGACTGCGTCATGGCGGTCTTTACTGAGCTGAGTAGCGCGAAGCCGAAACCTCGCTTTACGGTTGGTATCTATGATGATGTCACCAACCTGTCACTACCGCTACCGGAAAGCACCCTGCCCGGTACCGCGAAGCTCGAAGCGCTGTTCTACGGTCTGGGCAGTGACGGCAGCGTGTCGGCCACCAAAAATAATATCAAGATTATCGGTAACTCGACGCCGTGGTATGCGCAGGGTTATTTCGTGTATGACTCGAAAAAAGCAGGCGGTCTGACGGTTTCTCACCTGCGCGTCAGCGAGCAGCCTATTCGATCAGCGTATCTGGTTTCACAAGCCGATTTTGTTGGCTGTCACCAACTGCAATTTATCGATAAGTATCAGATGGCCGAGCGCCTGAAACCAGGCGGGATCTTCCTGCTTAATACTCCTTACAACGTGGATGAAGTCTGGGCGCGTTTGCCGCAGGAAGTTCAGGCAGTACTGAATCAGAAGAAGGCCCGTTTCTACGTGATTAATGCGGCCAAAATCGCTCGCGAATGCGGTCTGGCAGCGCGTATTAACACCGTTATGCAAATGGCATTCTTCCATTTGACGCAAATCTTACCCGGCGACAGCGCGTTGGTTGAATTGCAGGGTGCGATTGCGAAAAGCTATAGCAGTAAAGGTCAGGATCTGGTTGAACGTAACTGGCAGGCGCTGGCTCTGGCGCGTGAATCCGTCGCCGAAGTGGCACTCCAGCCAGTTGACCCGCACAGCGCTAACCGCCCACCGGTGATTTCTGATGCCGCGCCGGATTTCGTGAAAACCGTTACCGCGGCAATGCTCGCCGGTCTGGGTGATGCTCTTCCCGTATCCGCGCTGCCGCCAGACGGCACCTGGCCAATGGGCACCACGCGTTGGGAAAAACGCAATATCGCCGAAGAGATCCCCATCTGGAAGGAAGAGCTGTGTACCCAGTGTAACCACTGCGTTGCCGCTTGCCCGCACTCGGCAATCCGCGCCAAAGTGGTTTCACCAGAAGCGATGGAAAACGCCCCTGCCAGCCTGCATTCTCTGGATGTGAAATCACGCGATATGCGCGGTCAGAAATATGTCCTGCAGGTTGCGCCTGAGGATTGCACCGGTTGTAATCTGTGCGTCGAAGTGTGCCCGGCGAAAGACAGGCAGAATCCGGAGATCAAGGCCATCAATATGATGTCGCGCCTTGAGCATGTTGAAGAAGAAAAAGTTAACTACGACTTCTTCCTCAATCTGCCGGAAATAGACCGCACTAAACTGGAACGCATTGAT
Source organism: Citrobacter sp. KTE30 (assembly GCF_000398825.1). Lineage (NCBI taxonomy): Bacteria > Pseudomonadati > Pseudomonadota > Gammaproteobacteria > Enterobacterales > Enterobacteriaceae > Citrobacter > Citrobacter sp. KTE30. The sequence continues at coordinate 2,291,573 of NZ_KB976055.1, forward strand.
ATTCGTACCTCACAGTTGATAACGCCGCTGTTTGAATATTCCGGCGCCTGCTCGGGCTGTGGTGAAACACCGTATATCAAACTGCTTACGCAGCTGTACGGCGACCGCATGCTGATCGCCAATGCGACCGGCTGTTCATCGATTTATGGCGGTAACCTGCCCTCAACGCCGTATACCACCGACGCTAACGGTCGTGGGCCAGCGTGGGCAAACTCACTGTTTGAGGATAACGCCGAGTTCGGTCTGGGCTTCCGTCTGACGGTGGATCAGCACCGTGTGCGCGTTATGCGTTTATTGGAACAGTTTGCCGATAACATTCCGGCTGAACTGAATGACGCCCTGCGCGCTGAAGCGACGCCAGAAGTACGCCGTGAACAAGTTGCCGCGCTGCGCCAGCACCTGAAAGATGTCGAAGGCGCACAGCAGCTGTTAACCGATGCCGACGCGTTGGTCGAGAAATCCATCTGGCTGATTGGCGGCGACGGCTGGGCTTACGATATTGGTTTTGGCGGTCTGGATCACGTCCTGAGTCTGACCGAGAACGTCAATATTCTGGTGCTGGATACTCAATGTTACTCCAACACGGGTGGACAAGCGTCGAAAGCCACACCGCTCGGGGCTGTCACCAAATTTGGCGAACACGGCAAGCGCAAGGCGCGTAAAGATCTTGGCGTCAGTATGATGATGTACGGGCACGTGTATGTTGCACAGATCTCTCTGGGCGCACAGTTGAACCAGACGGTGAAAGCGATTCAGGAAGCAGAAGCCTATCCGGGTCCGTCGCTGATTATCGCCTATAGCCCATGTGAGGAGCACGGTTACGATCTCGCGCTAAGCCACGATCAGATGCGCCAGCTGACGGCGACCGGATTCTGGCCGCTGTACCGCTTTGATCCGCGTCGTGCAGATGAAGGTAAATTGCCGCTGGCGCTGGACTCTCGCCCACCGTCAGACGCGCTGGCCGAAACATTGCTTAACGAGCAGCGCTTCCGCCGCCTGAATGCCCAACAGCCAGAAGTTGCTGAGCAGCTGTGGAAAGACGCCGCCGCCGATCTGCAAAAACGCTACGACTTCCTGGCCCAACTGGCAGGTAAAGCAGAAAAGAGCGGTGCCGAGTAATACATTTATCTCAGTATTTGCCTGGAACCAAAAAAAAAGCCCGAACAGTTGTTCGGGCTTGTCAATTTATTCGCTGGCTAATTAATAATTACCATCAATATACCAACGAAAAATAAAACGTGACAATAAAGGCATATAACACGCGCAGAATAGCCCAACAAAATTCAATTGTATAATTTTTATTTTATATATTTTCACGCAACACATTCATCGCAATTATCATCATTTCCGTAGAATTATTTATTTAAGGTTTTACTTAAGGCGTAACAATTCATATTTATCTCTTTACGGAACTTCTCCTTTAGCATGCTTTTACTCCCTACATGGGTAGTCACAGGTTAATAAAAAAACTAAAGGATTATTTCAATGAACAGAAAAGTACTGGCTCTCGTAATTCCTGCCCTGCTGGCTGCAGGCGCTGCTCACGCTGCTGAAGTATATAATAAAGACGGCAACAAATTAGATCTCTACGGTAAAGTAGACGGCCTGCATTATTTCTCTGACGACGCTAACAGCGATGGCGATCAGACTTATATGCGTATGGGCTTCAAAGGCGAAACTCAGGTTAACGATATGATCACCGGTTATGGCCAATGGGAATATCAGGTTCAGGCCAACGGCACCGAAGGCGATAAAGGCGACTCCTGGACTCGTCTGGCATTCGCAGGTATTAAAGTCGGCGACTACGGTTCATTCGACTACGGCCGTAACTACGGCGTCATGTACGACGTTGAAGGCTGGACCGATATGCTGCCAGAATTCGGTGGCGACTCTTACACCAAAGCAGACAACTTCATGACCGGTCGTGCAAACGGTGTTGCAACCTACCGTAACACCGACTTCTTTGGTCTGGTTGACGGTCTGAACGTTGCGCTGCAGTACCAAGGCGCGAACGAAAATCAGTCACCAGAACAAGAAGGCACCAATAACGGTGGCGACGATCGTAACATGAAGAACTCTAACGGTGACGGCTTCGGTATCTCCTCTACCTACGATCTGGGTATGGGCGTAAGCTTCGGTGCCGCATACACTTCTTCTGACCGTACTAACGAGCAGGTAAACCATTCAACTGCAGGTGGTGATAAAGCTGACGCATGGACTGCTGGTCTGAAATACGACGCGAACAATATCTACCTGGCAACCATGTACTCTGAAACCCGCAATATGACTCCGTATGGTGGTTCTGACGGTAGTGATAATACTATCGCCAACAAAACTCAGAACTTTGAAGTGACTGCGCAATACCAGTTCGACTTCGGTCTGCGTCCGGAAGTTTCTTTCCTGATGTCTAAAGGTAAGGATCTGACTATGCCAGGTACTGCTGCAAGCCCAGCAGGAACAAGCGGTGACAAAGATCTGGTCAAATATGCTTCTGTAGGCGCTACTTACTACTTCAACAAAAACTTCTCCACCTATGTTGATTACAAAATCAACCTGCTGGACGAAGACGACAGCTTCTACACTCGCAATGACATCTCTACTGATGACACTGTAGCACTGGGTATGGTTTACCAGTTCTAATCCGTCAGCCCGCTGGCAACAGCGGGCTCTCTTTATGTTCTAACAATTCTGTTTTATCCAGATCAAAACATTATATCTGTTGCGTTAAAACATCTCTCTGATAGATGATATCTTGCATTAAGACCTGTAGTAGAGGATACCTGCAATGAATCATCATCCTGTAAAATCATCCCGTATTGCATCCGTCGGTTATGACGAATCCTCTCACACGCTGGAAATTCGCTTTCACCAATTGGCTACCCTGCAATATCAGCCTGTCCCTGCCCGTATTTTTCGTGATTTCCTGAGCGTGGTCTCGAAAGGTCGATTTTACGACGGCGTAATAAAAGGCAAGTTTCCTGAAATCAAAATAAAGTGATGCCAAAATGTGATCTTTGTCATTGTACATAAAGTGCCATTACGCGGTAAGCTTTAGGTGGATACTTAAACAGGAGGTTTTATGAACAGAACGATTCTTGTACCCATCGATATTTCAGACTCAGAATTAACTCAACGCGTTATTGCCCATGTTGAAGCAGAGGCCAAAATTGACGATGCGCAGGTCCATTTTCTGACCGTAATTCCGTCACTGCCCTACTACGCTTCTCTGGGACTGGCCTACTCGGCAGAGTTACCGGCCATGGACGATCTGAAAGCCGAAGCAAAATCTCAACTGGAAGAGATTATCAAGAAGTTCAATATCCCAACGGACAGAGTGCACATTCATGTCGCAGAAGGTGCGCCGAAAGATAAGATTCTGGAGATCGCCAAAAAATTACCGGCTGATATGGTCATTATTGCCTCACACCGACCTGACATCACCACCTACCTGCTGGGCTCTAACGCCGCAGCAGTAGTGCGTCATGCGGAGTGTTCGGTACTGGTAGTCCGCTAAGCTTTCAGGCCCGCACATCGCTGCGGGCTTTTTGTTTCTACCACTTATACCCCACGATTCCTGTCCTAAATGTGCTGACATTTTTCCCGCTTATCCGTACCATACACGCCACAGTTTTTATATCAGACTTCTTTTGCCGGACTATCCGGCGTGATGCATACTCTTCTGATGCCACACTATGAATTGAGCCTCTATTAAATGTCGCAAAATCAAGATATTAGCAAGAAAGAACAATACAACCTGAACAAATTGCAAAAACGTCTGCGTCGTAACGTGGGCGAAGCCATTGCCGACTTCAATATGATCGAAGACGGCGATCGCATTATGGTGTGTCTTTCCGGCGGGAAAGACAGCTATACCATGCTGGAGATCCTGCGTAATTTGCAGCAAAGCGCCCCGATCAGTTTTTCCTTGGTTGCGGTTAACCTCGATCAAAAACAACCTGGCTTCCCAGAGCACATTCTGCCGGAGTATCTGGAACAGCTGGGCGTTGAGTACAAGATTGTCGAAGAAAACACTTACGGGATCGTCAAAGACAAAATCCCTGAAGGCAAAACGACCTGCTCGCTCTGCTCTCGCCTGCGTCGCGGCATTCTGTACCGTACGGCAACCGAGTTAGGTGCCACCAAGATTGCGCTCGGCCACCATCGCGACGACATCCTGCAAACGCTGTTTTTAAACATGTTCTACGGCGGAAAAATGAAAGGTATGCCGCCGAAGCTGATGAGTGATGACGGTAAGCACATCGTGATCCGCCCGCTGGCTTACTGCCGTGAGAAAGATATCGAGCGCTTCTCCGAAGCGAAAGGTTTCCCGATTATTCCGTGCAATCTGTGCGGCTCACAGCCTAACCTGCAGCGTCAGGTCATTGCTGACATGCTGCGTGACTGGGACAAACGCTATCCAGGTCGGATTGAAACCATGTTCAGTGCGATGCAGAACGTTGTGCCTTCACATCTGAGCGATATCAATCTGTTCGATTTTAAAGGCATTAAGCACGGTTCAGAGGTTGTGGACGGCGGTGATTTAGCGTTCGATCGTGAAGAGATCCCGCTACAGCCTGCGGGCTGGCAGCCAGAGGAAGATGATGCTCAACTGGATGAGTTACGCCTGAACGTGGTGGAAGTGAAGTAAGGCGATTTTGTAAACGTCTTATCAGGCCTACAACGAGCATATACCCGTTGTAGGCCTGGTAAGCGGAGTGCCATCAGGCACTCCAATGGGTATTTATTTCAATAAACGAACTCGGCAAGTCTTGCCTTTAATCTTACCGTTTTGCAATTGTTTCCACGCCTTGTGCGCTATGTTCTGGCGAACGGCGACATAGACGTGTGCCGGATGAACGGCAATTTTGCCGATATCGGCGCCATCCAGGCCAATATCACCGGTCAGAGCCCCCAGAACATCACCAGGACGCATTTTAGCCTTTTTGCCACCATCAATGCATAACGTCGCCATCTCTGCTTCCAGCGGCAGGATTGACACGTTAGCTGGCGCTGGCAGCCAGTTCAGCTTCAATTGCAGCATTTCAGAAAGAATATTGGCACGCTGTGCTTCTTCCGGCGCACAGAAACTAATCGCCAGACCGCTGTTACCGGCTCGCGCGGTACGTCCGATACGATGGACATGAACCTCCGGATCCCACGCCAGTTCGAAGTTAACCACCAGTTCGAGTGATTTAATATCCAGGCCACGTGCGGCCACATCGGTAGCAACCAGAACGCGTGCGCTGCCGTTGGCAAAACGCACCAGCGTCTGGTCGCGATCGCGCTGTTCAAGATCGCCATGCAGTGAAAGTGCGCTTTGCCCCGCCGCATTCAATGCGTCACACACGGCCTGACAGTCTTTTTTGGTGTTGCAAAAAACGACGCATGAAGCAGGCTGGTGCTGGCTGAGCAATTTTTGCAGCAGCGGAATTTTTCCGTGGCTGGAGGTTTCGAAAAACTGCTGTTCAATCGCCGGTAACGCATCGACCGTATCAATTTCAATGGTTAATGGATTTTGTTGCACCCGGCCACTGATGGCGGCAATGGCTTCCGGCCAGGTCGCAGAAAACAGCAAGGTCTGGCGAGAAGCTGGTGCAAAGCGAATGACATCATCAATCGCATCGCTAAAGCCCATATCCAGCATGCGGTCGGCTTCATCCATAACCAGCGTATTCAGGGCTTCCAGAGAAACGGTGCCTTTTTGCAGGTGGTCGAGTAAACGCCCCGGCGTGGCGACAATAATATGAGGTGCATGCTGCAGAGAGTCACGCTGTGCACCAAAGGGCTGCCCACCGCATAGCGTTAAGATCTTGGTGTTTGGCAGAAAACGGGCTAAGCGACGCAACTCACCCGCCACCTGGTCGGCAAGCTCGCGCGTCGGACACAGCACCAGTGACTGCGTCTGAAACAGCGCAGCATCAATGTGCTGTAATAACCCGAGACCAAAGGCCGCCGTTTTGCCACTGCCGGTTTTAGCCTGCACGCGAACATCTTTCCCCGCCAGGATTGCCGGTAATGCGGCAGCCTGAACAGGCGTCATTTCAAGATAACCCAGCTCGTTAAGATTCTCGAGTTGGGCAGCAGGTAAAACATTCAGGGTTGAAAAAGCAGTCACAATTTAATCTCGCGGTAAAAACTCACATTCAGCAGGCGCGTATCCTCGCAGATCTGCGCCTACGATGCGACAATTTAATAGGTTCTTCATCCGGCGGCGGATCCGGCATTGGCTGCGGACGAGGAATGGGATCGGGAATGGGAACCGGGTCAGTCGGGAGCGAATCCGTGTGCGCAGTTGCAATCAGACAGGTCATATACTCCTCCAGTCATTCAGGTTGACTCTTTTAGGGTAGACGCTGATTTCCTGCAGGCAAAAAAAAGCCGACTAATCTAAGTCGGCGTCGTACGAATCAATTGTGCTATGCAGTAATTCAAAAAAGGAAGTAAGACAATATGGAGCGCAACGCCCATCGCTTGACGTTGCATTCACCTGCGAGAGAGATATTGCCCCGAATAGGTAGATGGTTTATTGACCTCGCTCAAAATTCAGGACGTTTTCATGCGCAAAAGTCACTAAAAAACGTTGTTGTTACAACCATTTACTACGATGCAACCATAAAGTAACACCACCAATCAGGACCACTAACAGAATACAAAAAAGTGAGAAACCGAACTGCCAACCACCGCCGGGGATACCGCCGAGGTTAACGCCGAAAAGCCCGGTTAAGAATGTGCTGGGAAGAAAAACCATTGCCATCAATGACATTGTATACGTTCGACGAGCCAGAGACTCCTGCATCACCTGCGCAATTTCATCCGCCATGATACCGGTCCTGGCAATACAGGCATCGATTTCATCCAGTCCTCTCCCCAACCTGTCAGCGATATCCTGCATCCGTCGCCGATGGTCGTCAGTCATCCAGGACAACCTTTCGCTCGCCAGGCGGGCATAGACATCACGCTGTGGCGCCATATAACGGCGCATCACAATTAACTGCTTACGCAGTAATGCCAGGAAGCCACGCGGCGGGATCTGCTGATCGAGCAGGTTATCTTCCAGATCGATAATTTTGTCGTGCAACTGTTCGATAAATTCGCTGGCATGATCGGTCAGCGCATCACAAACATCCACCAGCCAACCGCCACAATCAGCTGGCCCTGTACCTTCCTGGAGGTCGCTGACCACGTCATCCAGTGCCAGCACTTTGCGCTGACGCGTTGAGACAATCAGACGTTCATCCATATATAAACGCATCGCTACCAGTTGGTCAGGCCGCTCGTCGGTGCTGCCGTTGATACAGCGCAGCGTAATTAACGTACCTTCTCCTACCCTGCTGACACGCGGGCGCGTGCTTTCACCCGCCAGCGCATCACGCACGTTATTGGGGAGTAAGGGCGTTGTCGCCAGCCATTGCGCACTTTCAGGATGAGTATAATTAAGATGCAGCCAGCAGGGATGCTGAGTGTCGATAACATCGTTATCTTCCAGTGGTTTCACCCCACCACGCCCATCCAACAGCCAGGCAAACACGGCATCCGGCACATTAACATCCGTTCCCTTAATGGCTTCCACAGCGCCTCCACAAACATTCAGCTTTTTTCGTTAGTCTAGCCGTCAGAATATGTTAAGCAATATCTCATTGTCCCATTGTGCTGAAATGACTCATAAAAGTATCTGATAACAAAAAAAGCGCCGACAAATGTGGCGCTTGTTGCGAGGCACCCTGTTAAGCCCGCTGGCGTCTCTCAGATTCAAAAGCGTGACTTAAACGAAACTTGTGCGTTCGCGACTGGAGGTCAGTCACTTGATTTTTCAGAATATCCGAAGAGTCAGACAGTTCATCCACCATAATGGCGTTACTCTGGGTAACGTTTTCCAGTTCCGCGAGCGCATGAGTAATACTGATGATCCCTTTCTCCTGCTCCTGCGTAGTGGTTAATATCTCGCCCATCAGTTGGTTTAATTGCCCGGCACCACCAACAATATCCTGCATATTTTTTTCAGCTTCACGCACAATAGCCGCACCTTGCTGAACGTTTTCATGAGTTTGGGCAATCAGATGTTTAATATTCTTAGCGGCATCTGCGCTACGGTGCGCGAGCATTCGTACCTCTCCGGCCACCACGGAAAAACCTTTGCCATGTTCTCCCGCTCTCGCCGCTTCTACGGCGGCATTCAATGCCAGAATATTTGTCTGGAATGCAATACCATCTATCAGGGTAATAATTTCTGTCATCTGCTGGGCGCACTCGGTGATCGACTGCATATTGGTTGCGACCTGCACCATTAAATCACCGCCCTGCCGGGCAGATAGTGTTGCAATATTGGCCTTAGCACTCGCCATTTGCGTATTCTCTGCATTGTTACGCGTGCTGACCGCTATTTCATCCATGTTGGCAGCCGTTTGCATTAATGCTCCGGATTGCTGCTCTGTTTTTACTGATAACTCAGCGCTGCGTTCCGCAAGCTGTTCAGAGAGCGCCATCGCCGTTTGTGAAGATGTTCTGATCTCATTAACGAGTGTTGAAATATTACTTGATAAACTATTAATGCCCGGTATTAATCTTCCCGCACAGTTATTGCCAAACTCTGGAATACTAATCGCCAGATTCCCGGAGGTTACCTCCTCAATGCTTCTTTTAACCGTATTAATTGGCACGACTAAATATTTCGTCATGTACCACCACAAACATAATATAGAAGTAAAACTGACCAAATTAGTTCCAATGATAATTACCGGGGGAGCGGAAAATATTATTTCAAAAACATTGAGAGCGACCGCCGTAATGAGCAGAAATAAAATAATAAAGGTTCTGACGCTAATATCATTTAACATTTTAGTCCTGTGCGCTAAGAAATAACGTGGATATTATTTTTTATAGCATCTGCAATGCAAATTTCCATAACGCGGAGACGAAAGACGAACTTTCAATGAGAGTCTGCAATCCTTTCACTTAAGACAGGTAATTACACTATTAGTTTACATTAACCAGGTGTTTTATCCTGCAAAGGGTGATGCTGGTGCTTGTCGTTAGATTATTGTGATGGCAAGCACGCCGTGTGCATAAAATGCACAGAATTATAAATCTGATGAATATTTGTATAAGTAAAGGTCTATCATTTTCGATGTTTGCCCCTTCCCCCTAATAGTCATTGTAAAAACACAAGAACATCCCAGGTTTTATCAGGTTAACTGGACAAAACCTGCTAAATTTATCATCACGTCTTTTTTTTGATAGGTAGTAAGATGTTGCACGTGTCGTGGGACCCTGTATTGATTGGGATTTCCTTTATTGTCGCGTTTATTGCCTCCTTTATTGCCCTCGACAGCGCGGGCAAAGTGGCAATTTCCAGCAGACGTGAATCTACCTTCTGGCGACTCTCTGGCGGCGCTACGCTGGGTATGGGGATCTGGTCGATGCATTTTATCGGTATGCTGGCCATGAAAATGAGTATGCCAATAAATTACCATTTATCCCTCACCGCGTTTTCGTTCTTTATTGCGCTCATTTCTGCGACAGTCGCCATCAATATCGCCATTTCTGGTAATACGCTATCAACAAAACGCCTGCTCATTGCTACCAGCATATTAAGTGCCGGTGTTGTTACAATGCACTACGTTGGTATGTATGCCGTTATCGAACATGTGGCTATAACCTGGGATCGCTCGCTGATCCTACTCTCCGTGATTATTGCCGTCGCTGCGTCTGGCGTGGGTTTGTGGCTGGCCTTTCACTTACGCCAAAATAGCCGTCGAGCGCTAATAAATCGGCTTATTGCTGCCTTTATTATGGCGCTGGCAATAGCCTCTATGCATTACACCGGTATGGGAGCAGCTACGTTCACCCATTTTGGACACACTGCGCACGATGGTCTCAGCACGCTGGAACTTTCTATCTGGGTCTGCGCCGTCACGCTTGTTATTTTGGGGATCATGCTGGTGGTTTCGATGGTGGATTCGCAACTCCGTACCTCCCGACTGGCTGACAATCTGCATCAGTTGAACTGCCAGCTTGAGCATCAGGTTCACTTCGACGCGCTGACCGGTCTCGCTAATCGTACGCAAATAGACACCTGCTTACTGGCCTGCCTGCGGCATTCTAAACTGCATCAGCAGCATTTCGCGTTGGTATTTATCGACCTCGATCGTTTTAAAGTCGTTAACGATACCTGGGGACATCACATTGGCGATCAGCTACTGATAGCCAGTACACAGCGAATCTTCACTTGCCTTGATAACTCAATGACGCTGGCAAGACTGGGGGGCGATGAATTTATCCTGCTGGTTCCAGACTGCAACCAGCAGGATATCTCCACCCTGCTGACGCGGATTGCCGATGTGATCGGTGAACCCTTTACCTTGTTCGAACATACCATTCGGGTTTCGTTAAGTGCGGGGAGCAGTATTTACCCTGAGCATGGCTCAACGCTGCATGAGCTAAAAGTGAAGGCCGATATGGCGATGTATCATGTCAAACAGGCGGGCAGAAACGGCTGGGCTATTTATCATCCGGAAATGGAAGCTATCGCGGATACACCGCCGACATTTTTACAAGAATTGTCGCAAGCGCTTGAACGCAACCAGTTTGAGCTATGGTATCAGCCTAAATATACCGCTGGAGATCATTCCCTGACCGGTTTTGAAGCATTATTACGCTGGCATCATCCGGAACGCGGCATGCTGCTGCCAGCCGAATTTCTTTCTGCGTTGGAAGATACGGGCCTGATTATTCCCGTTGGGAAATGGGTTATCCAGCAGGCATGCCTGCAGTTGCATCAATGGAAATTACAGGGAAATACAGAATGGACGCTCGCCGTTAACCTCTCACCCGCCCAGTTTGAACAGCATGATATTATTGATGTTGTTTGTAACGCCCTGGCGCAGTATCAACTGTCACCTGCCTGCCTCACGCTGGAACTCACTGAAAGCACCGCCCTTAAAAATTTGAAACGCAGTGTGGAAGTCCTGAATGCTTTTTCTGCTTTGGGGATCACCGTATCTATTGATGATTTCGGTACAGGTTATTCAAATATATTGATGCTGAAGTCTCTTCCGGCGCGCGAATTAAAAATTGACAGGATATTTGTCAAAGATATCAGCGAGAACAGCAAAAACACAAAAATTGTGTCTACCATTATTGACATAGCTCACTCCATGAATATGCGTGTGGTGGCAGAAGGAATAGAAACCCAGGAACAGGAAATACTCCTTACTCAGATGGGGTGTAGCATGCTGCAAGGTTTCTTGTTTGCAAAACCGCTGCCAGCACATAAGATTCATGAACTGATACAACAAGAAAACAGCATCAAGCAAAAGCCAGTTGTACCCCCCTTGTCTCACCGACAATCAATAACATTGTGAGACGTAATATCTAAAAATATTCGCCATTTAACAGGCAACACAGCAGATAAAAATAACGGGATTATCGATGAGCACAACCGAGCTGCATTCACTGGATTTATTAACCATTCCGGTGTGGATTGTTTTGCCACATACCGAAGAGCTGGTGTTCGCTAATAACGTTGCACGGGAGCTAATGCAGGGTCTCTGTTTTTCCCCGCTCCGCAAGGGAACATTTTCAACGCATGCTCAAAATGACTTAACCATGTATCTCAGCGACTTGCGAAATCATCACCATGTAGTGGAAATTCTCACGGTTTACCGCGACGGTGAAGAGATTGCGATGGCAAGTCGCCTTTCCATTAAACCCCTGCCTGGCATGGGTGAAGTCATCCTTTTCGAAGGCATTGAGACGCCTGCTGCACAGGGTCTGAAAGCGAGCCGTTCAGCAACCTATCAGCGGAAAAAACAGGGATTTTATGCGCGCTTCTTCCAGACTAATTCCGCGCCAATGTTACTTATTGATCCGTCCCGCGATGGGTTGATCGTGGATGCAAACCTCAGTGCGCTCAATTTTTATGGATACACTCATGATGTGATGTGTCAGAAACATACATGGGAAATCAATATGCTGGGCCGCCATATACTTCCGGTGATGCATGAAATCGCCCATCTGCCCGGCGGCCATAAACCTTTGCATTTTGTCCATAAACTGGCTGATGGGACTTCCCGTCATGTGCAAACCTACGCCGGACCGATCGAAATTTACGGTAATAAACTGATGTTGTGCATTATTCATGACATTACCGAACAAAAGCGGCTGGAACAGGAGCTGGAGCGTGCGGCCCTGCGAGATGTTTTAACGGGATTACTTAACCGCCGACATTTTTATCAGGTAACCGAGCCGGAACAGACGCATGCGATATCATTGACGCAGGACTACAGCCTGTTGTTGATCGATACGGATCGCTTTAAAAGCATTAACGATCTGTTTGGCCATTTAAAAGGCGACGAAGTGCTGTGTGCTCTGGCACGTACCCTGGAATCCTGTGCGCGAAAAGACGATCTTATTTTTCGCTGGGGTGGTGAAGAATTTGTGCTGCTCCTGCCGCGAACGTCGCTGGATGTCGCTCTCAACCTAGCAGAAGTGATCCGTGCGACAGTGGCAAAGGTGACTCTCCCTGGCCTTCCCCGCTTTACCGTCAGCATTGGTGTAGCACGGCACGAAACAAATGAAAGTATCGATGAGTTATTCAAACGTGTTGACGACGCGTTGTACAAAGCCAAGAACGAAGGCAGGAACAGAGTGCTGGCCGCCTGATGTTTACGTCGTTCAGCGACTACGTTTAGCGTGACGCTCCCAGTTATCCTGTTTTGCCTGCGCGGTTTTACGCAATGCCACATAGCATGCCCCGCTGCCGCCGTGATGCGGCAGTGCGGCGCAGTATGCTTGCACGTCGTCAAATTCCGTCAACCAGCGCGCTACGTAGCTGCGAATAATATTGGCATGAGAATTATCGTCACGTCCCTTGCCGTGTATCACCAGCACGTTACGCAACCCTTCTTGCTGCGCCTGCAGAATAAAGCTAAAGAGCATCTGACGACATGTTTCAACAGGTTGGCGAATAAGATTAAGACTCGCCTGCTGCGGGTATTTTCCGTTTCGCAGCTTGTCAGTCACACCGTTCTGTAAACCTTCGCGACGAAACTCGAGCGGCACACTTAACGGGACAATATCGAGAAATCCCGTCGAAAGAAAATTATCCAGTTGAAGCGTATCGATACGCGCCGGAGTGCGAAGATTGCGCATGGGCTGCCAGTGTACATCGGTATGGCTTTTCAGCGGTTGAACATCCCCCATAGCGTCAAGAAACAACGATGCATCATCAAGGTTCATGTTTCATCCTCCAGCGTATTGCGATGGGCATTATCATAACCGCGCACTATTATACCGACAACTATACCGGTAACGGTTTACGGTTATTTCCAATAATTAACCGGATCCGTCGCGCTGAACCGATCTACTCACGACAAGTTGATATCCATTTTTAGAGGTATAGCTGCGACGGTCACTGGCGTGATAATGTGTAGCCTCGCCTGAATGCTGTAATGAGAGAAACGGATGCTTAACTTACTGGAAGACACCATCGACACGCCGCTGGGCCCGCTGTGGGTTATTTGTGATGAGCAATTTCGCCTGCGCGCAGTGGAATGGGATCAGCACAGCGATCGCATGGAACAATTGCTTAATATTCATTACCGCACAGAAGGTTATCAGCGCATTACCGCCAAAAACCCAGGTGGATTAAGCGACAAACTCGCTGAGTATTTTGCCGGAAACCTCAGCATCATTGACACGCTGGAAACGGCAACCGCTGGGACGCCTTTCCAGCGTGAAGTCTGGCAAGCGTTACGCACTATCCCCTGCGGGCAGGTCATGCATTATGGTCAACTGGCCGAACAGTTGGGACGCCCCGGTGCTGCAAGAGCCGTCGGCGCAGCTAATGGCTCCAATCCAATAAGCATTGTGGTCCCCTGTCATCGCGTCATTGGACGTAACGGCACCATGACCGGATATGCCGGTGGCGTACAACGAAAAGAGTGGTTATTGCGTCACGAAGGTTATTTGCTACTCTAGATTCCAGGCAATTAATGCCTTATCCATCACACTTCCGCATAATGCGATCCCAAATTAATTGTGGTTAATCAAGCAGATACAAATATTCACTCCAGTTATGCTTGAATTATTCTCTCTTGGGAGTAGCTCAGGCTTACGTGCTCACCAAAAAGATGTTAAAATTGACAAATATCAATTACGGCTTGAGCAGACCTATGATCCCGGAAAAGCGAATTATACGGCGCATTCAGTCTGGCGGTTGTGCTATCCATTGCCAGGATTGCAGCATCAGCCAGCTTTGCATCCCGTTCACACTTAACGAGCATGAGCTTGACCAGCTCGATAACATCATCGAGCGCAAAAAGCCTATCCAAAAGGGGCAGACGCTCTTTAAAGCAGGTGATGAGCTTAAATCACTCTATGCTATCCGCTCCGGAACGATTAAAAGCTATACCATTACCGAACAAGGCGATGAGCAGATTACTGGCTTCCATCTGGCGGGCGATCTGGTCGGTTTTGACGCGATTGGCAGCGGACATCACCCGAGCTTTGCTCAGGCGCTGGAAACCTCGATGGTATGCGAAATTCCTTTCGAAACCCTTGATGACCTGTCCGGCAAAATGCCAAATCTGCGTCAGCAGATGATGCGTCTGATGAGTGGCGAAATCAAAGGCGACCAGGATATGATCCTGTTGTTGTCGAAGAAAAACGCTGAAGAGCGCCTGGCGGCCTTTATCTACAATTTGTCTCGTCGCTTTGCCCAGCGTGGATTCTCGCCTCGTGAATTCCGCCTGACCATGACCCGTGGCGACATCGGTAACTACCTCGGTCTGACGGTTGAAACCATCAGCCGCCTGCTGGGTCGTTTCCAGAAAAGCGGTATGCTGGCGGTGAAAGGCAAATACATCACTATTGAGAATAGCGACGCGCTGGCAGTTCTTGCTGGCCATACGCGTAACGTTGCGTAATCTTTCCGCAAGCATCTCTGTTATCCTTCTGTCAAATCGCTAAATTATCCCGATTTATTGATCTGGCAGGAGGTTATTCCCTGTTTCAAACCACATTATTGGGTTACTCTTTTAGTTACAAACTGCGATGACAGTTGTAAGGAGACCCTGTATGGCTATGTATAAAAATATGCTGGTCGTCATCGACCCGAACCAGGACGATCAACCAGCATTACGGCGAGCTGTTTATTTGCATCAACGGATTGGTGGCAAAATTAAAGCCTTTTTGCCGATCTATGACTTTTCCTATGAGATGACTACCCTGCTGTCGCCCGATGAGCGTACGGCAATGCGTCAGGGGGTTATCAGCCAGCGAACTGCATGGATACGTGAACAAGCGAAATACTATATCGAAGCAGGGATCCCTCTGGAGATTAAAGTGGTCTGGCATAACCGACCCTTTGAAGCCATTATCCAGGAAGTCATCAGCGCCAAGCATGACCTGGTCCTCAAGATGGCGCACCAACACGACCGCCTCGAAGCCGTAATATTTACGCCAACCGACTGGCATTTATTGCGTAAATGTCCAAGTCCGGTATGGATGGTGAAAGACCAGCCATGGCCTGAAGGGGGTAAAGCACTGGTTGCAGTAAACCTCGCCAGTGAAGAGGCTTATCACAACGCGCTCAATGAAAAACTGGTCAAAGAGACGCTACAGCTTGCAGAACAGGTTAACCATACCGAAGTGCATCTGGTAGGCGCCTACCCTGTTACGCCAATCAACATCGCGATTGAACTGCCTGAATTTGATCCCAGCGTTTATAACGACGCAATCCGTGGACAGCATCTGCTGGCCATGAAGGCGCTACGCCAGAAATTCAGTATTGATGAGAAAGTGACGCACGTTGAAAAAGGCTTACCTGAAGAGGTCATTCCTGATTTAGCCGAGCACTTACAGGCAGGTATTGTGGTATTGGGGACCGTCGGACGTACCGGTATTTCTGCCGCGTTTCTTGGTAATACCGCGGAACAGGTTATCGATCATCTACGCTGTGACCTGCTGGTCATCAAGCCAGATGAATATCAGACGCCAGTTGAACTGGACGACGAAGAAGACGATTAACCACATAATAAAATGCCGGATGGCGATATCATCCGGCATTTTAAACGCCTAGTGTTGCTCCTCGCCGCCGAGGAAATAGATACCAAGCGGGATAGCCAACAGAATCGTAAACACCATGCTGTAGACACAAATCATTGCAGATTGAATGGCATACATTGAAGCGGTCCAGTCGGATAGCGGAATGTCATACTGTTCAATAACGCCGCCGATCGTCGCGCGCGTCACGACCGACGCTGCGATAATAAACACTCCAAGCAGGCACAACAAAAATTTCCGTCCCTTCGCTGTTTTCAGCTTAGCCATGATCATAGTACTGTCCTTTTGCAGATGAAAACCTTGTTACTTTGCGCTAACAATACCATGACATCAACTGACTGTCTGCTACATAAACCGCATACTGGGTTGACGTCAGCACTATTTCGCTGAAAATAACGCTGATTGCATTATTTATCTCTCCTTTTGATTAATGATCTGACCGCCCTAACTGAGTAAAATATCTGGGGATTAAGATGTCAGATGATATTTAGATAACATGGAGTTGCCAGGAAGAATCATGATCGCTGAACTGTTTATGAATAATGCGTTTAATTTGACGGTAATTCTCAGCTGCTGTGCCGCGCTGGTCCTGATGAGCGTCTGGTATCATCGTGGAGAGCGTCGCTGCAAAGGATTCATATTTCATGCCGCACAATTTTTTGTCTATGCCATTATCATTGGGACGTTTGGCAGCATTGCTAATAACGTTATCGAAAGTTACAGCCTGAAATTTATCTCCCCCAGCGTGGTCGACTTTATCTGCACCTCATTGATTGCGTTAATCCTGACCATCAAACTTTTTCTGGTGATTAATCAGTTTGAAAAGACGCAGATTAATAAAGGCAGAGATATCACCAGCGCGAGGATCCTGTCGCGTATCATCAAAATTACCATCGTGGTTGCCATCATTTTACTGTATGGCGAACACTTCGGTATGAGCTTATCCGGCCTGTTAACCTTTGGCGGCATTGGCGGTATCGCTGTGGGTATGGCGGGGAAAGATATTCTGAGCAACTTCTTCTCAGGTATTATGCTCTATTTCGACAGACCGTTTAGCATCGGCGACTGGATCCGCTCCCCGGACCGCAATATTGAAGGCACAGTGGCCGAAATTGGCTGGCGAATGACTAAAATAAACACCTTCGACCATCGTCCGTTGTATGTGCCAAACTCGATTTTCTCCTCCATCAGCGTAGAAAATCCAGGGCGCATGACCAACCGGCGTATTAAAACGGTGATCGGGTTACGATATGAGGATGCCGATAAAGTCGGTGCTGTTGTCGAGTCGGTCAGAGAAATGCTGCAAAACCATCCAGGAATAGACCAGAAACAAACTCTGTTGGTCTATTTTAATGAATTTGCCGATTCATCGTTGAATATCATGGTGTATTGCTTCACGAAAACCACCGTCTGGAAGGAATGGCTCGCGGTACAGCAAGACGTTTATTTAAAGATTATCACGATAGTCCAGGCAAATGGCGCCGACTTTGCGTTCCCCAGCCAGACGCTGTATATGGATAATCCTGAAGCATCGCCGTCGACACACTAACAAAAAAAAGACGCGGAAATCCGCGTCTTTTTTGTACTTATTTCAATGAGGCAATATCAATTACAAAGCGGTATTGCACATCGCTTTTCAACATCCGCTGCCAGGCATGATTAATATCCTGAATATTGATCACTTCAACATCGGCGGTAATACCATGCTGACCGCAAAAATCGAGCATCTCTTGCGTTTCGGCAATACCGCCAATAACTGAACCCGCCACAGACCTACGTCCAAGGATCAGGGGAACCGTATTCAGAAACGGATCCAACGCACCGAGATAACCAACCAGCACCAGCGTACCGCTTAGTGCCAGGGTTGGGATATACGGGTTCAGGTCATGAACGTAGGGCACAGTATCGATAATCAGATCAAACTGATTCGCTGTCGCTTTCATCTGCTCACTGTCAGTGGAAAGCACAACATGACTGGCACCCAAACGTCTGGCATCAGCTTCTTTGCCCGGTGAACGCGTAAACAGCGTAACTTCCGCGCCCAGTGCATTTGCAAGTTTGTTGAGCGTGAGTCCCGCATCCAGTTGGTATTGCATATTCGACTCTCCAGAGCGGTGGCAACATTGCACCACCGGGGGCTGAAAACAGTAAAATTATAGAGACTCGACGTGTCGGTGATTAGAGAGGAAAAGAAAGACAAACTTATGAGCTGGGCTCATCAATAATAAGCAGCAGGTACTCTTTATTTGCAGGTTACTGATTGATGACTTACGCCACAATCTCGATTAAATTGCCGTCAGGATCTTTTATCACCGCTTCGTAATAACCATCGCCCGTAGTGCGCGGACCTGAGACTAATATCCCCTGTTTCTGCGCTTGCATTGCAACGGCATCAACATTTTCATTGCCGCCAACAGAAATGGCGAGGTGTACCCATCCGCAACGATTATTGTCAGGTTGCTGCCCGACAAGACCCGATTTGGTCATTAACTCAATTGCAATATCCTCGCCAATTTTGACAAAATAAGATTCAAACCCAGGGTTGGTTTTACTGCAGTATTTCTCGTTGATCTTACCGTCAAAAAATGAGACCCAGAAGCGAGCTTGCTGCTCGAGATTCTGTGTCCATAACGCCATATGCGCAATTTTCATAGCTTACCTCTTTCCGTTGTATCCAGAATAGTACGGTCCCTGTAAGGGATGTTGACATCGTTAATCATAATGCACGATCATGCACTTTATTGCTCGATGTTTATTTTACCTGGAGTATCTATGCTCGATTACGCCGCATTCCCGGAACAGCGCCAGGCGCTTATCTATCAGATCCTGCAAGAAAACGGCAGAGTCATTTGTTCTGAACTCGCGAACCGATTAGGTGTTTCTGAACATACAATTCGTCGTGACTTGCATGAATTGAGCAAAGATGGCGTGTGCAAGAAGGTCTATGGTGGCGCGGTAATTGCACTCCCTGAATCCGAAGACATTGCCGTGCGCAAGGGTATTAATGTGGCCAAAAAGAGCAACATCGCGCAGCGATGTGCCAGACTGGTCAAATCCGGAAGCTGTATTTTTATCGACACGGGTAGCACCAATCTGGCGATGGCAGAAGCTCTGCCCGCCGAACTGGCGTTAACCGTGGTGACAAATTCACCGGAGATTGCCGCCGTTTTGCTAAAAAAACCGCTGTTTGAGGTCATTATGCTGGGCGGCGCGGTACAGAGATCTTCTGGCGGGTGTGTGGGAGCTTCCGCCATCGCGCAAGTGCAGGACATTTTATTCGATCAGGGATTTATTGGCGGCTGTGCGATGTCGCCTGAATCCGGCTTAACGGGGTTTGATTACGCGGATTGTGAGTTCAAAAAAGCGGTGATCAAACAATGTAATGAAACTATCGTCGCGCTAACCGCTGAAAAAATCCCAGCCGTCGCCCGATATGTCGTTACCGAAAGCAGCAATATTGATGTGATTGTTGTAGAGGACAACATCAGCAAAGAGTACGCCACAGCATTCCAGGCGCACGATATTCGGATTTATACCGTCTAACCGCGGCAGGCTCTCTGAAAACTTACTGTGCTAAACGTCGCTCCTGGCGTCAGCGCGGTGATAGCTGACAGACAATCCAGACGGATTTTTTGCTGATTTTCAGATTGCCCCACTACCAGAAATTCTTCTTTTTCCACGGTGGTACACGTCGTCAACGCTTTAGCATCAAAACATGTGCCATCCGTTAGTTCAATGCGCAACCAATAGTGGTACATGCAGGCGATTTCCAGATAATCATGAAGATCGCAATCTATCGGGTGATACTCTTCGGTCGTTTTCATCGCGTTACCTTCCCCAACGTCTTGTATATTCGGGAAATCGCCAACGCAACTTCCCGAACTATCCAGCTATTTCAACGCTTCAATGGGAGCGCCAAAATTAATATGCAGCACATTGCCGTCAATCACCAGCGCCGGCACAGATTTCACGCCAGCCACTTCAGCCTCGGTAACCCGATCAGGATGCTCTCCCAGATGAACCACATCGATTTCAACATCCGCAGACAAGTGCTGCAGAAGAGCTTGTTCTGCGGAAACACAAACCGGGCAACCTGCATGATAGAAACGAGCTTTAGTCATGATACATCTCCTTTAGATTATAGTATCGATTCGATACTATAATTTATAGTACGTTGCTTTTATTCTTTGTCAATATAGTTTTCAATCGATACTATATGCCGAGGAGGATTTGTTATGACCGACATGTCACTTTTCGACGTACTTGACCGGCTTTCCAGCCTGACACGGATGTGGTTTCGCCAGCATCCTTTACTGGTGGATCTCCAGCCAGTACAACTTAGTGCGTTAATGTATCTGGCCCGTTGTAACCGTTATTCCAATACGCCGCTTGGCGTGACAGACTACCTTGGTCTCACCAAAGGTACCGTGTCGCAATCGCTGAAGCTGTTGGAAAACAAAGGGTTGATTGTTCGCAAACCGGATGACCGTGATAAACGTAGCGTCCATCTACACTTAAGTGAGTCGGCCAATACCTTATTGGAAGCCCTGCTGCCCCCCACGTTTTTAGTGGAGGGTGAATCGGCAATGGGTGAACGGGCGAGCGTACTCAGAGAGCTGCTGTTAGAACTGTTACGCGGGATCCAGAGGACCAACAATGTGCCTGGCTTTGGTCTTTGCCATAGCTGTCGGTTCCACCAAAAAATTGACGGCCAGGGATTTTGTAATCTGACGAAAGAGAGATTAAGTGAAGAAGACTCGTTGCTGATTTGCCGTGAGCATCAACCGCCGGAAACGTAGAATGGCTGATGCAAAATCACACCAGCCATTATCTCTGTCAGTGCTTAACGATATACATTGTGCGGCTATAGGCCACATCTTCAGGGTTAGTAATCGGATACCCTTTCAGCCACGGTTTAATTAAACGCCCATTAGTGTACTGATAGATCGGCGCAATAGGCGCCTGTTCCATCAGAATTTTCTCCGCAGCGTTATAATCAGCATTCCGCGCTTTTTCTGTATTCTCCAGAGTAGCCTGGGTCAACACTTTATCGTATGCCGGATTATTAAAGCGGGAGATATTGCCCGTATGGGTCGATGTTAATAGCGACAAGAACGTAGAAGGTTCATTGTAGTCACCCACCCAGGAGGCACGGATCACATCAAAGTTGCCGGTATTACGACTATCAATATAGGTTTTCCATTCCTGGTTCTGCAGTTTCACGTCAACACCAAGGTTTTTCTTCCACATAGAAGCCACTGCGATAGCAATCTTCTGATGATTTTCTGAGGTGTTGTACAGCAGCGTCAGTTTAAGCGGTTTCTGTGGACCATAGCCCGCCGCACGCAGCAGCGTTTTCGCCTGCGCGTTCAATTCTTCCTGACTCATTTGCTCAAACGGTGAAGGTTCCGGCACAAATCCTGCCGTTACATCCGGCGTAAAATGCCATGCTGGCTTCTCACCGGTACCCAGCACCTTCTCCGCCATCAGGCGACGATCGATAGTCATGCTGAGCGCCAGACGCACGCGTGAATCGGCAGTCGGTCCCTTCTGGGTATTAAAGGCATAATAATAAGTACCAAGCTGCGGCGGGGTGTAAACCTGACCCGGGATATCCTTCAGCAGTTTCTGGTACATATTTTTCGGGAAGGATTCCGTGATATCAATATCACCAGCAAGATAGCGTTTGGTCGCTGCCGATTCCTGGTTAATTGGCAGGAAGGTAACTTTTTGCAGCACTGTTTTGGCGTTGTCCCAATAATGCGTGTTCGGGACAACTTCCAGTTTTTCGTTCACGACGCGATTTTTTAGCACATAGGCGCCGTTACCAATCAGGTTACCCGGTTTGGTCCACTCTTTGCCGCTCTCAACGTTGGCTTTTTGTACCGGATAAAATGCAAAACTCGCCGTCAGATTGGCAAACCAGGGCAGCGGTTTATCCAGTTGAACTTTCAATGTCCGTGCATCGACAGCACTAACGCCAAGTTTATCAGGCGTGGCTTTGCCATCGATAATAGCCTGAGCATTATTAATGCCCGCCAGCGCAGCAAACCAGGCAAACGGCGACAGCGTTTTTGGATCAACCAGACGCTGCCAGCTGTAGACAAAATCCTGCGCCGTTACGGGCGTACCATCCGCCCATTGCGCATTGTCGCGCAGCGTAAACGTCCAGATGCGGTTATCGTTACTCTTCCACTGGGTAGCGACGCCAGGTACGATCTCACCCTTCTCATTCTGGTTGACCAGCCCTTCAAATAAATCACGAATTACCTGAATCTCAGGGAGCCCGACGGCCTTTGCCGGATCAAGCGACGCCGGTTCGTCTTTTATATGACGCACCAGTTCTTGTTTCTCTGCCAGTACCGTTCCGCTGGGAACATCAGCAGCCCAGGATAAAGAAATGCTGCTAACCAACAACGCACAACAGGTTACTGAAACAGAATGCTGCATAAGATACCCTCGATTCCGGCTACTAAGTGAATGTGTAATTATTTGTATCGCCAGCAGGAAATGCAATTAACTTCCGACAAGAAAGTGATATTACACCTGAAAAGATAAGTGTGTGAAAACGATTTGATTATCCATACATTTTGCACAACACTGCGAGTAACAATCCAAGCATTCAGAGATGACTATGACCGTTACCCGTCCCCGTGCCGAGCGCGGCGCATTCCCACCTGGAACCGAACATTACGGACGTTCATTGTTAGGCGCACCGCTAATCTGGTTTCCTGCACTGGCAGCCGATCGTGAAAGCGGCCTGATACTGGCGGGAACGCACGGCGACGAAAACTCCTCGGTCGTTACCCTTTCCTGCGCATTGCGTACGCTTAACCCTTCCCTGCGTCGCCATCATGTGGTGCTAGCCGTAAACCCTGACGGTTGCCAGCTTGGGCTGCGCGCAAATGCGAACGGCGTCGATCTTAACCGTAACTTTCCCGCCGCAAACTGGAAAGCAGGCGAAACGGTGTATCGCTGGAACAGTAGCGCAGAAGAGCGTGATGTGGTGTTGTTGACCGGCGATCATCCGGGCTCGGAACCAGAAACCCAGGCATTGTGTCAGCTTATTCACCGAATTCATCCCGCCTGGGTAGTCTCTTTTCACGATCCACTGGCCTGTATTGAAGATCCCAGAAGCAGCGAGCTGGGCGCGTGGCTGGCACAATCGTTTGAATTGCCTCTGGTCACCAGTGTAGGTTATGAAACGCCCGGCTCTTTTGGTAGCTGGTGCGCAGACCTAAACTTACACTGTATAACCGCCGAATTTCCGCCCATTTCATCGGATGAAGCGAGCGAAAAATACCTGCTGGCCATGTCCAATCTCCTGCGCTGGCACCCTAGAGATGGAGCTGCCCGGTCGTAAAATGCAGGGCTGGCACCGCATCGGTGGCAAGCCACGTTGGGCCATCAAGATCGGCAAAGCTAACCAGTGGTGTAAGGGGTAACGCCGCGCCGATCGCCCGGGAGGTACACAGCATACAGCCCAGCATCAGCGCAAATCCCTGCTCGCGTGCTTCGGTTGCCAGCGCGAGCGCTTCCGTCAGGCCGCCTGTTTTGTCCAGTTTGATATTAACCATTTCATAGCGTCCGTGCAGCGCTTTCAGACTGCTACGGGTGTGGCAGCTTTCATCTGCGCAGATGGGTAGCGGATGTACAAAATTCTCCAGCGCGGCATCATCCTGCGCCGGCAGCGGCTGCTCCAGCATCGCAACCCCTAAATCAGCCAGCAGCTGACAGCGTGCCGCAAGGCCTTCTGCCCGCCAGGATTCGTTGGCGTCGACAATAATCGTGGCGTCAGGAACAGCCGCACGAATGGCAACCATTCGCTCACTAATCAAGCGAGCATCCAGTTTAACTTTCAGCAATTTCGCGCCATTTTCCCACAGCGCAGCCGCGCTCGCAGCCATTTGTTCCGGCGAGCCAATCACTACGGTTTGCGCCGTAGTCACCACTTCCGCCAGTTCACTTCCCACTAATTCCGCCAGCGACTGCTGCTGTTGACGCGCGCTTAGATCCCACAACGCGCAATCCACGGCATTACGCGCTGCCCCCGCTGGCAGCTGCTTTTGCAGCTCTTCACGCGTCATTCCGTTTTCCAGTTGTGGCGCAATGCTCATAATTTGCGCCAGCACTGAGGCATCGCTTTCACCGTAGCGCGGGTACGGTGTGCACTCGCCAATACCTGTGACGCCGTTTTCTTCCACTTCGACAACCACCACATGCGCTTCGGTCCGGCTCCCACGGGCAATGACAAAGGGAGTGTGCAGCGGCCAGGCTTCCTCATATACCTTAACTGTTCTCATTTGTTTTCCTTAATGCAGTCCCTGAAGCGGATATCCGCAAATAGCGTTTGCCGTGTTAACTGCTGATGGCATAAACTAGCCTCGACGTTAACTATATGTAAACAGGAAGATAACCATGTCACAAACCGTTCATTTCCAGGGCAACCCGGTTGCAGTTGCCGGCTCTATTCCTCAGGCTGGAAGCAAAGCTCAGGCTTTTACCCTTGTGGCTAAAGACCTGTCTGACGTTACGCTGGGCCAGTTCGCAGGCAAGCGCAAAGTGCTGAATATTTTCCCAAGCATCGATACCGGCGTTTGCGCGGCATCGGTACGTAAGTTTAACCAACTGGCGACAGAAATCGACAATACCGTCGTACTGTGCATCTCAGCCGACCTGCCATTCGCCCACTCTCGTTTTTGCGGCGCGGAAGGTCTGAGCAACGTTATCACGCTGTCCACCCTGCGCAACGCAGAATTCCTGAAAAACTACGGTGTTGAAATCGCTGAAGGCCCGCTGAAAGGCCTGGCCGCACGTGCCGTGGTCGTTATTGATGAAAATGATAACGTTGTTTTCAGCCAGCTGGTCAATGAAATCACCAACGAACCAGACTACACTGCTGCGCTGGACGTACTGAAAGCGTAAGCTGCGTCTGCATACAAAAATGCCTCCGCATGGAGGCATTTTCATTTACGGCATTACTCTTCGCTTTTTTTCTGCTGGCTCAGTCCATACTCACGCAATTTATTGGCAATTGCAGTATGCGAAACACCCAAGCGCTTGGCCAGCTTGCGCGTGCTGGGATAATTCATATACAGCTGCGTCAGCACGGAGCGTTCAAAGCGGCTGGTGATTTCATCCAGCGACCCTTCCATCACCTCTTCTCCGACAGCAACCGTTGCCGCATCGTAATCCGGCAGCAAAATATCCTGTGGTCGTAGCTCATAGCCTTCTAGCTGGGTCAGCGCCCGGTAGATCGCATTTTTAAGCTGACGCACGTTGCCCGGCCAGCCATAACGAGTTAGTACCGTGCTGAGATCTGCGGACAGTTTCGGACGCGGCACGCCCTGCTCGTCGGCAAAACGCGCCACAAACAGTTCGGTAAGCGGCATAATATCTTGTGGGCAATCGCGCAGCGGCGGCAGGTTTAGCGTTAGTACATTAAGACGATAATAGAGGTCTTCACGGAAAAGTCCTTTCTGCACCAGTTCCACAAGGTTCTTTTGCGTTGCGCAAATCACGCGAACATCAACATGAACTTCGTGATCTTCTCCCACACGACGGAACGTGCCGTCATTGAGAAAACGCAGCAATTTGGTCTGCATACGTGGCGACATTTCGCCAATTTCATCTAACAGAACCGAACCGCCATTCGCCTGCTCAAAGAAGCCTTTTTTACCTTCCGGCGCATGGCCAAACAGCTCGCTTTCAACCGCATCTTCAGGAATTGACGCGCAGTTCAGCGCCAGATACGGTTTTGAGGCACGCGGACTTGCCAGGTGGCAGGCATGAGCAAAGAGATCTTTGCCGGTGCCGGTATTACCGGTAATCAGCAGCGGCGCGCTCAGCGTCGCCAGCTTACGCGCCTGTTCCACCACATGTTTCATTTTGGCGCTGACGGCAATAATCTGGCTAAACGCGCTGAGATCCTGCGTAGTCATATTTTGCAGCTGGCGTCCCATTCGGATAGTGGAGCGCAACATCACCACCGCACCGGTCAGCATCTGCTCCTGATTTTCGCCCTGCAAATGGACAGGCGTAATTTCCATCAGGAAATTCTGTCCGTTAATCACGACATGTTCGCTCTGGGAATCCTGCGGATTGCTTTCCAGCCAGCGCTGGAAGTTAAACCCATTTATTAACTGGGCGGCGGTATGATTGCGCATCCGATCCTGAGTATGCGCGAAAAGCTGACAGCTCGCAGGGTTCGCCATCTCGACTTTGCTTTTCATATCCAGAGAAAGGACCGGTTCTGGCAACGCTTCAAGCAGCGCGCTCAGCGCCAGATGTTCACGTTCGGAAGGCATCCAGGGTACGGTACGCACATCCGTAACCCCTGAAATACGACGGATTTCAGCCATCAGACTGCTGAAGTTGGTGAACTCCAGCTCCGCAAAATTAAGGTAAATTCGCCCGATGGGGTCAATCTCGATACCGCGTAAATCAATGCTTCTCAGCACCAGTAAATCGAGCAGTTCGCGGGTCAGACCAAGACGGTCTTCACAAAAGACTTCCAAACGCATAGGAACCTTCACCTGGACAAGGGATTATGTGTTAAATGATAAGCCAGTATTTGGTTTGCAGGAAGAACTCTGTCAACAAATATTGACAGCGAGCTGGAAAATTGGGCGCCGGGGCGTAAAGTTAAACGATCGGCGCCTGTTTATAGCTAACTTTCGCGCGGAGATTTATTCTTTTGTAAGGTCTCTTTCACCTGACCAATCAGTTGGCGGCGGAAATCACCCAGCCGAGGCTTATCATCATCGATCCACGGTAGCGGTCGGCATAGTTCCATGGCTTTGATACCCAGACGCGCCGTTAATAAGCCCGCGCCAATGCCCTGAGCTGCACGTGTCGATAAGCGGGCGGCTAAATCCTGCGACATCCAGTCCATCCCTACTTCCCGCACCAGTTCACTGGCCCCGGCAAAAGCGATATTCAACAGCACCAGACGGAACAAACGCAGGCGGCTGTAATAACCCAGCTCAATGCCATACAGCGAAGCAATACGATTAATCAGCCGCAGATTGCGCCAGGCGATAAACGCCATATCCACCAGCGCCAGCGGGCTGACGGCAATCATCAGCGTGGACTCTGCCGCTGAACGGCTAATCTCACGCCGGGCTTGCGCATCCAGCACCGGCTGCACCAGATGGGCGTATAGACTGACCACTTCGCGATCGTTCTGCGTTTCATGAATTGAGGCATACCAGCGCTGCAATGCCGGATGAGACTGATCGATGCCCGCCTGCTGCGCCAGCTTTTCACAAAATGCACGGCCTTTTCCGGTTCCATGGCTGTGGAGCAGATCTCGCGCTTCATCGCGCTCGTGCGCGCGCTGACGCAATCGCCATAGCCGACGCCATTCGGTCGCCACTGATCCAACCCCTGCACCGATAATCAATGCGCCTGCGGCACATCCTCCCAGCGCGACCCAATCCTGAGTCTGCCAGGCATTCATGGTCCACTGCAAACCCTGAGCGACAACGCTCACGCCAAACAGCGCCAGGCCACCCATCACCATCTTACGCCACAGACTACGTTTAGGGCGAAGGGCCGCATCAATAACGGCTTCTGCCTGACCTTCGTCTTCCAGTGGTTCATCCACTGTCGCCGGAGAAAAAGTCTGCGCCTCCGTTTCGTTAAACATCTGCTGCGCTTTAAACGCCGCATTTTGTTCCACATCCAGCGGACCTGAAAAATCGATACGCGGTTTTAACGGCTCGCTCATCGCAATTTATCTCCTATTAAAAACTCCAGCGCGGTATCAAGACGAATATGCGGTAAGGGCTTATCGACATCCATCACCTGCGGGCGAAATGCCTCAAACTGGAAGCCCTGGCTGTCCCAAAACGCTTGTCCAGGTAAACGCGCGGGGACTTCACCAGGATAGACCGTCAGCGGTTCGCCATCGCTCAGACGATTACCACGCAGCGCGGGGATCTTCTCACCCTTCACATCGATCAGGCCGCTGGTGGTTGCCTGCACCGATGCCAGCCCCAGACAATCCATGCTGATGCCTTCGAACGCAGCGTTTTGCCAGGCATCCTGGATCAACTGCTGTAAAAGCGACACCATATTGGCGTGCTGATCGACCGTGACATGGTCAGCTTTGGTGGCGGCAAACAGCAGTTTGTCGATCACCGGAGAAAACAGCCGACGAAACAGCGTGCGCTGTCCATAATGGAAACTTTGCATCAGTTGGGTCAGCGCCAGACGCATGTCGTTAAACGCCTGTGGCCCGCTGTT
Source organism: Citrobacter sp. KTE30 (assembly GCF_000398825.1). Classification (NCBI taxonomy): domain Bacteria; kingdom Pseudomonadati; phylum Pseudomonadota; class Gammaproteobacteria; order Enterobacterales; family Enterobacteriaceae; genus Citrobacter; species Citrobacter sp. KTE30. The sequence goes on from NZ_KB976055.1 coordinate 2,319,884, forward strand.
GAGCGGTTGCAGGCAATCGACCAGCACAATCTGACGATCAAAGCGCAGGAAGTGATTCTTATAAAATCCCTTCACGACTTTTTCACAGTAGTAATTAAACCTGTCGCGCAGCATGCCCGCATTGGTGTGTTTATCTGCCTGCGCCAGCTTCGATTCTCCCCAGGCATCAACGTCCGGCCACGGGAAGAATTGCAACGCAGGCGCGCCCGCCATATCTCCTGGCAGAACAAAACGGCCCGGCTGAATAAAGTGCAGTCCCTGCTGCTTGCATTGATGCAGATACTCCGTCCAGGCAGCAGCAATTTCCGCCAGACGGTTTTCGTCAGCAGGTGCCAGTGGATCCAGCCCGTGGCTTAACTGCCGCCATTTTGCCGACCATTCGCCACGCTGACCCTGTAATAATCCGGTCATTTGCCGCGACCAGCTCAAATAATCCTGGGCCAGCATCGGTAAATCGAGTAGCCACTCCCCCGGATAATCGACGATTTCCAGGTACAGCGTGGAGGTGTCTTTAAAGTGGCGCAGTAATGAGTCATTAGACTTGTAACGCAGCGCCAGACGAATTTCACTCACACCGCGCGTTGGTGTCGGCCAGGTCGGCGGAGAGCCATACAGCTGCGCCAGTCCTTCATCATAGGTAAAGCGCGGAATACCAAAGTCGCGTTGTGGAACCCGTTTCACGCCAAGCAGACGCTCTTCGCGCACGCAACTGAGCAACGGCAAACGCGCACCGGCATGAATATTGAGTAACTGATTTACCATTGCGGTGATAAACGCCGTTTTACCGCTCCGGCTAAGTCCGGTGACAGCCAGGCGTAAATGCCGGTCTACGCCGCGATTAACCAGCGAATTGAATTCATTTTTAAGTCGCTTCATCGCCATCCCGTTTTGCTGAAGGAACCGAAGAAATTATAACAAACAGGAAGTAAAGATAGGGGTCAATTCTTACTTATCAACTACCTGAGCTGTATCAGGCGGCATTATTCTTACCGCCTGTAGCAGAATGAATGTGGGCGGTTTATTTATTCTCTACTTTAGGAAGCGCTATCTGATTGATGCCACCTTCGTTGGTCACCTGCGTGTAGCCCATTTCAGTCAGCATATCTTTCGCCTGCCCTGATTGACGCCCGGAGTTGCAATAGAGCTTCACGGTATCGTTCTTATCTGGAACTTCAGTTACGATACGCGCCTTGATCTCTTTTAACGGGATGTTGACAGCCCCCTGAATATGCTGCTGTTGGTACTGTTCAGGAACGCGAACATCAATCCAGTGCTCGGCAGCATAAACCGGCATGCCAATAACCAGTGCCAACGCTAATACGCTTTTCTTCAACATAATATCTTCCTGACTGATAGTTGGATTTAACCCTTACACTATACGCCAGTTCTTAAGAAAATATTGCGACCGCATTATCACCGTCCGCACCCGTGGACGATTGTTCCTCAGCACGCACATAGTGCGGTTAGCCTTTTGATTTTCCAACTCGCATTCCGAGATTGTTGTCATTCGCCACTTAACTCCATAATATGTCCGCCATTGACTCTCGGACGGAGCTTGGGATCTATGTCTCCTACCATTTATGATATTGCACGAGCCGCTGGCGTATCAAAATCCACGGTATCGCGCGTGCTTAATAAGCAAACCAACATCTCGCCGGAGGCGCTTGAAAAGGTGCTGCGCGCAATTGATGAGTTACAGTATCAGCCTAATAAACTAGCTCGCGCGCTTACCTCTTCCGGATTTGATGCAATAATGGTGATATCCACCCGTTCTGCAAAAACAACTGCCGGTAATCCGTTTTTCTCTGAAGTATTGCATGCAATTACTGCCAAGGCTGAAGAAGTCGGTTTTGATGTCATATTGCAGACGTCGCGAAGCACCGAAGATGATTTACAAAAATGTGAGAGCAAAATTAAGCAGAAGTTGATCAAAGGGATCATTATGCTGAGCTCTCCTGCCGATGAATCATTTTTTGCTCGGTTGGATAAATACAACGTCCCGGTTGTGGTTATCGGGAAGGTTGAAGGTGACTACACTAATGTCTATTCTGTAGACACCGATAATTATCGCGACAGTATTACGCTGACAAATGCGCTGATTGAGAGTGGCCACCGTAATATAGCCTGTTTGCATGCACCGCTTGACGTTCATGTTTCTATCGATCGCGTTAACGGTTATAAATCCAGCCTTCAGGCACATAATATTAAAATGCGCGATGAGTGGGTTATTGACGGGGGGTATACTCATGAAACCGCCCTACTTGCTTCTCGAAAATTACTTAGTCAGCAACCGTTACCCGATGCCGTATTTGCGACAGACAGCTTGAAGTTAATGAGTTTATATCGCGTAGCGGCCGAGAAAAACATTTCCATTCCAAAGCAACTTGCCGTTGTAGGCTATAGTAATGAGCTACTTTCTTTTATGCTCACACCAGTTCCTGGTGGAATTGATGTACCTACTCAGCAGTTGGGTGAACAAAGTTGTAATTTATTATTTAATCTGATTGCAGGTGAAAAAGGATTACAGAATATCACGGTGAGAACGCAAATATCATTGGCGGACTCACTGGTGTAAAAACAGGGGCATAATAATGCCCCTGTTCATTTTTAGAATGCGTAGTTCACGCCTATGCCAGCATAATGGAACCTGTCGCTTTCACCTTCGTCATGATCTTCCCATTCATAAGCATACTCCAGAGACATTGATAAACCGTTCTGGAAATCATACGCATACAATAAACCGAGGCGATTGAAATTATGGCCTTCGCGTTCAGGATCATCCTGCCAGTCCCAGTTTGACCAGCGATCAAGCCCGATACGGGTATACGGCGTCAGGGTTGTATTGCCGAAGGACAGAGGCAGATAAGCACGAATTTCCTGGGTTGAGAACTCACCATTATTACGCGAATCTGCCAGATTAAAGCCGCGTTCAAGGTAATAGTTGACCGTTAACCCTACTGTTTTGTTAAACGTATAATTCAACCCGCTCTCACTTTCGACGCGGCTATCAGAGTAGCCGGTGGTGCTCAAATCATTAACGAATTGATACATCGCAAACCAGCCGCTAAAGCGCAGATCATCGGTAAGTTTAACATCCCAATCTGGCTGCACTTTCCAGCGCTGCATATTAGCTGTATCTTTTCCGGGTTCATTGACATAGTGATAACCGTAATTACGAAAGCCACCGGTCAGACCGAAATTAACATTCTCGCTTTCAAGGAATTGATAGCGGACTTCCAGTTCAGGGCGGTCAAACCATGTACCGCGCTTGCCCTCGCTGTAATCAACCGGTCCTTCCTGGTAATAGGCCAGCGATATTTTCCACGGCCCATTGGACGCATTAAAATAGACGGACGGCTCAGCCAGTCCATCCATATCTTCGCCCTGACCTTCAACGTTTTCTATTTCGTACATAGCACCGATATTAAAGTGCCAGTCATTCTTTTCAGCAGCCTGCGCGCAGGCCATTCCTGCGCTCATAATCAGCGCAGTCGCGGACAGTAGGGTTTTCATTATTATTCCTTGTTAAAATACTCGCAAAAATGCCCCAAGGCGCGGGGGATTATTATCCCCCGGAATTTTATTGAATAGCCACTTCAGTTTCAGTATCAAAGAAATGGCATTTCGCCATATCAAAATGAATAGTGATGTTTTCTCCTGCGTGATAATCATTCACTGCCCCAGCACGGACCACTAACTCATGCCCCCCAACAATGGTATAAAGCATAAATTCAGCGCCAGTTAATTCTGCAACGCTAATTTTTGCCGGTACACTATTTTCATTATTAAGCTGCGGAAGTATATCTTCAGGGCGAATTCCCAGCGTGACCGCCTGATGTTCATAACCCTGTTCTTTTAATTGTGCTAATTTATTCTCTGGAATCGTTAATTTTAGTGTTTCAGTAACAAACTTGTCACCGTCAATCGCGCCACGAATAAAGTTCATGGCCGGTGAGCCAATAAATCCTGCGACAAACATATTTGCTGGGTGGTTATAAACTGTTTTCGGCGCACCAACCTGCTGAACAATACCATCCTTCATAATCACAATACGCGTCGCCATCGTCATGGCTTCTGTTTGATCGTGGGTAACATATATCATGGTGGTATTGAGTTTCTGATGCAGCTTGCTTATTTCTGCCCGCATCTGTACGCGAAGTTTGGCATCGAGATTCGATAAGGGTTCATCCATCAGGAAGACCCCTGCCTCACGAACAATCGCACGCCCCAGTGCCACACGTTGACGCTGACCACCGGATAACGCACCCGGTTTACGTTGCAGATAATCGCGCAGGCCAAGGATTTGCGCCGCCCAGTTGACACGTTCCTCAATCACGGCAGGGGCAATTTTCTGCATTTTCAGGCCAAACGCCATGTTGTCATAGACTGTCATGTGCGGGTACAACGCGTAGTTCTGAAAGACCATCGCAATGTTGCGCGATTTCGCCGGCACATCGTTCATCCGTTTACCGTCAATCAGCAGATCGCCACCGCTGATCTCCTCCAGACCGGCGATCATGCGCAACGTCGTTGATTTCCCACAGCCTGAAGGGCCAACAAAAACAATAAACTCTTTGTCTTCAATTTCCAGATTGAAGTCTTTAACAACGTGTACCTGGTTGTCGTAAATTTTTTGAATGTGTTGCAACGAAAGCTGTGCCATGTTGAATCCTTTACTTGTCGTGTTGCCAGAGAGCCGATAAGCACGGCCACGTCAGAAATTCGGTTGAAGGAAGTTGCAAGCTTGCTCCGTTCAGCCCCGTACCAATGCCAACAGAGAGCATGCCGCAGGCGTTGATCGCATCAATACCCGCCTGAGCATCTTCTATGCCAATACACTGCTGCGGGTCAGCGCCAAGGCCGGCACAGGCTGCCAGAAAAATCTCCGGATCCGGTTTCGAGCGAGAAATTAGCGCGGCATCCGCACAGAAATCAAAATAAGATTTAAGATCAAGCGCTTGTAAAATCGCAGGGGCATTGAGCGACACAGAGGCCAGCCCCACCGGAATCCGCTCTTCCCGCAACGTCATCAGCAGCTCACGTATTCCCGGCAATACCGAGTTCACCGTCAACTGGCGCAAAGAATGGACATACAGTCTGTTTTTTCTCTCGGCCAATTGTGCGCAAACCTCAGGTGTAAACTCTCCCGCTTTCCCGCCATATTGCAAAATACGCTGTAGCGATTCGCCGCGACTAATCCCTTTCAGGCTGTCATTAAATGCCTCGTTAATCGCAATCCCTATTTCACCGGCTACCTGCCGCCAGGCGAGAAAATGCAGATGTGCAGTGTCGGTAATCACGCCATCTAAATCAAAAATGATGGCCTGTGGTTTGAGGATCATTCATCATCCCCTTTCGTGGTAGCGGTCCCATAAGTGGGCGAAATAATGGCGTCATTGCAGATAACTATCTCCCCCTGAACAGAGATCTTTTCCCCTTTTACCCAAAGAGTAATCTGCTCGGCGCTGTTAATACGGATTTCAGTTGCATTGATGGTTACCTGCAAATCGATACCCTGCCAGCGCAGTGGGAAAGACAGTGTTTGCCAATGTTCCGGTAATGCAGGGGCAAGATGTAACTCCCCATGGCGAACATTCACTCCGGCAAATCCCTGGATAGCGCCCAACCAGATTGCGCCCGTTGCCGCCGCATGAATACCATCATCGCAGCTGTGCGGGTCATCCCCGAGATCGATTAGCGAACCTTCGCGCCAAAACCGATACCCCTGAGCCGAATCACCACAACGCGCAGCCACAATCCCGTGAATCGCCTTACTCAAAGAGGAGTCGTGAATCGTACGTGGCTCGTAATAACGCAGGTTAGCCAGACAGGTTTGCGGGCTAAATTGCTCCGGCAACATGTAGGTCAGCATCACGACATCAGCCTGTTTGAGAATTTGCATCTCATTGACTTCTGCACGGGAGTAATCGAGCAAAATGGTCTGCTTGCCCGCTTTGGCTTTGTACTGCGACAGATCGATAACCGGTTTGTTCAGGAAGGTATCATCCTGAGGAAGCACGCCATCGGGCTGCACTTCCGGTCGCCAGAGATACTGTAAAAAATGCTCTGCGCGATGAATAAACGTGTCATCGCCACAGCCCAACCGACGGGCAAAACCCAGCGCCTGCTCTACGTTGTACCTGGCCATGTAGTTGGTGAACGCATTGTTGTTCACATGCTCAGTGTATTCATCCGGGCCAATCACATCGTGGATCTCTAAACGATCGTTGACCATGACAGCCCTGCTAATCCAGAACTTCGCCGTTTCCAGCAGTAGCGTCATGCCCTCACGGGTCATGAAGTTTAGATCCCCTGTGGCATGCCAGTAATTGATTACCGCCCAGGCAACATCCGCCACGAGGTGATGTTCAGCCTGTGCGGAGGCCACTTTTTGCCGCAGCCCGGTACGGATGTTGATCGCCGCGAATTCAGGCGTTTCCTCATCACCGCTGCGAGCGCTTTCCCACGGGAACAACGCGCCCTGCCAACCGTTACGGCGGGCTTTCTCACGCGCGCCCGGCAAATTATGCCAGCGGTAACGCAATAGACCTCTCGCGGTTTTCGGTTCGGTAAACAAGTGAAACGGTAACAAAAAGACCTCAGTATCCCAGAAGATGTGGCCTTTATACCCTTCCCCCGTCAGACCTTTGGCCGCAATACTGCTGCGCTCATCATGGTCTGGGGTCATCACACGCAGATGATAGAGGGCATAGTCCAGCGCGCGCTGATCGCTAATATCAGAGCTGGTAACCTGAACGCGACGAGTTTGCCACCAGGCATGCCAGTTGGCGCTCGACTCAGCCAACAGAGCGTCATATCCCTGTTGCGCGCATGCTTCAATGTTACGCAGCGACTGGCATCCCCAGGTCTCAAGCGACAGGTTGCGTTCGCTCGTCCAGTCAACCCAACTCATTTTCGTCAGCGTGACGCGCTGCCCGGCTTGCGCCTGCACGGTGTTGTGTTGTAACAACCGACGTTCTTTCGCGGTGAAGCAGCGCTGCGCTGCGCCGTCGACGTCACAATATGAGGTGATCGCGATATCGTTGCGATTGTCCTGGGTTGTGTAAATGCCCTGCAGAAGATGCTGACCAAATACTCTAATCTGTGTTTCATCCAGATGCTGACGACCATGATTGGTGATCGTGGCATCAATACCGGTTGAGATACCAATGCTGGCATCGGCATCCAGTGGCGTTACGACCACTTCCATAGCAAACAGCGGCAGCTTCTGTGCTGAGACAAACCGCCGACTCTCAATAGCGAAACGCGCCCCGCCAGGCGCATGCCAGATAAGCGCACGGCGCAATTCCCCGCTGGCAAAATCCAGTTCGCGATGCCAGCTTTCAATCACGCCGCTGGTTAGCGAGAAAATCTCGCCATTAAGCGTGATCTCCACTCCGACTACATCGGGTAGATTAACCAGTTCATTAATTTCGCCTTTACCCGCACGGTGATACAACCCAGCCAGATACATGCCACGAGTCTGTAAGGTGTAAGCTTCCTCGTGGCTGGCGCGAATTCCCATATACCCGTTACCGGTCGTCATGAGTGACGCATATTTATTCAGGCTATGTGGGCAAAATGCCGGTTCAGTTAGCATTACTGGCTTCGTCATAAGTCTACGTAGGTCCCTGTTTCAGCCGATTGGTACAGTGCGGCAACCAGTTGTTGAATAACGACGCCCTGCTCTGCGTCAGCAATAGTGACAGGCTCGCCCTGAACATGGTTAACGAAGGCTTCCATGCTGCGATAATGACGGTTGTCATCAGCCATCTCGCGCGCAAGCAGCACGTCAAGCGCACCATCACGGTCGGTGTAAACCTGGGCCGGGAATAACGTCGCCCCCGCCAAATCGCCGCAGAAATTAACGTTCATAATCGATTGTTCCGGGATATTCAGCGCGAAAGAGGTTTCCAGGCGCAGGATACCGCCGTTATGAAATTCAATCGTGCCGAACAAAGAATCCTCCACGGTATATGTGGTGGGATCCCATTTCCCAAACTGACCGCTGTTTTTAAGCGTGCCAATGCGCTGATAGCTGTGCGCGTTAACACGCTTTACCGCCGGGAACCCCAGCACATACATGGCGGCATCAAGCATATGAATACCAAGATCAATCAGCGGCCCGCCGCCCTGCAGTTCTTTGTTGGTAAACACTCCCCAGCCGGGCACGCCGCAGCGGCGCAAAGCGCGGACATTGGTGACATAGATTTCACCCAGAATACCGGCCATCACCTGCTCACGAAGTAGTTGCGTATCCAGCGCAAAACGATGATGAAAATCATAAGCCAGTACTTTTCCCACCCGACGCGCCGTTTTACACATTTCCAACGCCTCGTCTGGCGTCATTGCCGGAGGTTTCTCGCACATCACATGGCATCCAGCGTTCAATGCCAACATGGTGTGTTCATAATGAAAGCGATTGGGCGAGCAGATGCTGATGATATCTGGCTTAGCTTCGCGTAACATCGTTTGCGGATCGTCCCAAACCTGCGGATTACCGTATTTTTCTGCAAACAACCGCGCCTGTGACAGGCGGCTGTCGCAGACAGCCACCAGTTCCAGATCGTTGCGGGTGCAGTAGTACGAAGCATGAACTTTATCCGCCACCTGCCCGGCACCAATAATGGCGACACGTAACGGAGCGCTTGTCAGTGCACTTTTCACGGAAATCCTCTTAGCAAGTACGCAGCCAGGCCAGTGACTGACGATACGCTTCCGGCAGATTCTCTGCTCGTACGCGCCCTTCGTACACAACGTAGCCCTGATAATTATCTTCACGTAACTGGTCAAACAGTGCAGTGAAATCCAGCGTACCGCTTCCCGGCTGATAACGATGGTTATCCGCAATATGGACGTGACCCAGCAGATCGCGATTGTCGTGCAGCGCCTGTGCCATATCGTCTTCTTCGATATTCATATGGTAAAAATCACCAATGATTTGCACATGCTTCAGATTATTTTCCACGATATAGCGACGGGCATCCGCCAGGGTGTTGATCATATGATCCTGATAGCGGTTGAGCGGTTCCAGATACACCACCGTACCCGTACGCTGGGCAACTTTATCAAGATAAATCAATGAATCACTGATAGCTTTACGATCGCCTTCCTGGCTACGCGGAGAGGTCATCGGCGGTAGGCGGAAGGTAAACATGCCCCATGCAGCAGGTACAATAATGCCTTGTCCGCCAACTTCGGCCAGCGCTTCGAGAATGCGGGTAATCTGCCGCAACCCGTTTAAACGACGCTCTTCGATAAAATCACCGATCCAACCGTCATATCCTCCACAGGCAGTGGTAACAGGCAAACCTGTTTCTTTTATCGCCGCTTTTACTTCATCAAGGTTATTGACCAGCAACTTACCGTCAATTTCAAAACCGTCAAACCCCATCTCTTTGATATAACGGAATTTCTCGAGAATATTTTCCGGGAAAAAAGCCTGATTCTGTGTTCCAATTTTCATCTTCTGCATTCCTTAATTAAAACGTCACACCCATTTTGATGCTCTTTTCCGGATGGCGATCGACATACTGCATATAGCTTTCCGGGCTGCTGGCGAAAGTCACTACCGGGTCGATCAGTTCTTCACAGTTCAGGTAACCGTTCATCAACAGTTCCCAGCAGGTCTCCTCAATACGCTTGCGGCTCCAGCGCGGATAATCTGGATTCGGTTCACTGCAGGCGCGAGAGAAGACAATTTTGGCGTTGTTGAAGTGCGCTTCACGCCCCAGGTTGAAACCTTCAGCAAAAGGTTTCGCGAAAGCGACATAGGAAATGGTTCCACCATAGGCCAGACCGCGTAACGCCGACTGCAGCGCATCTGCATAGCCACTGGTTTCGATGATCACATCTGCGCCCTGCTTACCGGTCAGCTTCTTAATTTCCATGCCTACATCGGTGCCAATCGGATTCAGACAGAAATCCGCGCCATGGCGACGCGCGATATCGCAGCGATGGGCAATCGGATCCACGCCGATGACCACTGAAGCTCCCGCTTTCTTAGCCAGTTGCACGGCAATCTGGCCAATTGCGCCTAAGCCCACGACGACCACAAAGTCACCGACGCGCACATTGGCGTCGCGCACACCGCTCATGGCGAACTGTGCCGGGTCATAGCACACGGCATTTTTCCACGAACTGCCTTCAGGCATTTTGCGCAGTTTGTAGTTGTTCACCGCATTAAAAATAACCGTTTCAGCCAGAGGACCGTAGCCGCAAACTGAATCGCCAACGGCGTATTCGGTCACATCGCTGCCACACTCAATAACATCGCCCACCACCATATTGCCAAGCTGGAATTTACCGAATTCGATCCCGCGTGGTGCCTCTTCCGGACGCGGCATAAACATTTGCCATTCACCGTTAAAATCTTCGTCAATAAACGGGCTGGCAGCGCGAAAATCGACCACTTCCGTGCCATGTTTCGGCGCGCCAAATTTAACGCGAACTTTAACTTCATTGGCGGATACCGCTCTGTCTTCATATTCCACCAGCGCTGCAACGCGCGGTTCTGTGGCAACTAACTTCTTCATTTACAACTCCTTAATTAAACTGGCCGCTTAGCCTTTCACGCCGCCAGCGGTCAAACCACTTTTAATAAAACGTTCGGAAAGCGCATACATAATGACCACCGGCAATGCAGTGACTAACGATGCAGCCATCATGCGTCCCCAGATATAGTCAGGTGTACTGAACAGCGCGTTCAGACCGACCGGTAAGGTAAAATTGCTGGCGCTGGAAAGGAAAATCGAAGCAAACAGATAGTCATTCCACGCCACCATAAAGCAGTACACAAAGACCGAAACCAGACCAGACATTGCCAACGGCACGGTAATACGAAAGATGATCTGCAGACGGTTCAACCCATCCATCATCGCGGCTTCTTCGATCTCATCCGGAATGGTGTCGAAATAGCTTTTCAACATGAACACTGCGGTCGGCAGCGTCTGGGTGACCATAGTGATAATCAACGCCATTTCGGTGTCGTAGATGCCGAGTGCCGAAATGATCTTGAATAACGGCACCACCAGCAGGATCCCCGAAAACATGTACACCGTGTAAAAACTGGCATTGATGGTCATTCGTCCCTTAAAACGCAGGCGGGAAAGCGCATACGCCCCGAGCACGCCCAGAAATACCGCCACCACCGAAGAAGTCACCGATACCACCAGGCTATTACGGAAGTAGTCAACAAACGGGAAAATCATCGGGTTGAAGATGTCGATGTAATGTTCCAGCGTCCATTGCTGCGGTAACAGCGTCGGATGCAGCGAAATCGCCTCTTTTGCGCTTTTAAATGAGGTCATCAGCATCACAAAAAATGGAAATAACGTGATGCCCAGGAAGACAATTAATCCACAGTAAAAGCCAATGCGGCCAAGCGTGCGCTTATTTGTTGCCATTGAGGTTCACCCGTTTTCTGGTCAGCAGGATAACAGCGAAAATGATGACGAAGAGGACAACAGAAATCGCGGCTGCTTTACCTAAGTCATTAAATGCAAACGCTGTTTTATAGAGATAGACCCCGAGAATATCGACTTTAGTGGTCAGCAGATAAACATCGGCGAACATATAAAACATCCAGATCGTACGCAGTGTGACTACGGTCGCCAGTACCGGCATGATCGCTGGCAGCGTGACGATGCGAAACCGTTGCCAGGCGTTCGCGCCATCCATTTCTGCCGCCTCATACAACGATTTATCAATAGTCTGTAAAATCGCCAGAAACGAGATAAAGGCATACGGGAAGTAGCGCCAGATGGCGAACAACACGACCAGCGCGAAGCTGCTACCGGGATTGTCGAACCACAGCGGAGCCTGATCGTAGAGATGCAACAGATCCACGCCGAGGTAGTTCACAATGCCGTAGCCGTTGTTGAACATGTATTTCCAGGCAAACACCAGCGAAATTGATGGCGTTACGTAAGAGAGGATGACCAGTGAGCGCGCAGTTTTCCGCAGACGAAACTCACGGTTAAAAAACATCGCCACTCCCAGCCCCAGCACCGTGCTCCCTGCCACAACCAGCGCGGTATACCAGACCGTCATCCACAGCGAATGCCAGAATCCGGGATCGGATAAGATACGGATATAGTTGCTCAGCCCGACAAACGTAGACTCAATTTGCGGATTAAGCGGCAAACGCATAAAGCTGATTTCGATGTTAGATATCATTGGCCACGCCACTAAACCGCCCAATAACAGCAAGCTGGGCGCCAGCAGCAGCATGGCAAATGGCATATCAGATCGACCTGAAAAGAACTTATTCATCACGGCTTTCCATTTCCCCATTAGCGCTGTTCAACGAGGTCATCCAGTTTTGTCTGGCTTGCCTTGATGGTCGATGAAAGGTCAGCTTTTCCTACCGTGACGTTGTGCACCATGGTACTCACGATGCCGGAGCCGGTTACGTCGCCCATGCGGGTAAAGTTCTTATCACCGACGGCACCAAAGACCTGAATATTTGGCAGTTCGGCAATCAGTTGATCGGGTAATTCACCCAGCGCTTTGATAACAGCGTTATCTTTCCACGTCGAAGTATTCACCACCGCTTTGTTGACCGGCAGCGCCGCCCCTGGCGACATCATGACCCAGTCCGCAATGTTGTCTGCCTGCTCCATAAAGGTGACAAATTTCTCTGCCGCTTCTGTTTCTTCGGTTTTTTGACCTGCGGTAATGGTCAGCGACGTCAGCATGCCGTAAACAGCGGAATTTTTTTCCGTCGGCACCATAAAGCCAACATTTTTAGGATCGCCCTCTTTGATCACCGCCGGGAGGATATAGGTGGAATAAATCGCCATTGGCGCCGTGCCGTTCATGAAAGCATCTTTGACTTCCATGATGTCGTTCGAACCAGGCATAGTGTTCATGGCAAGTTGGCGGTAATACTGCAACGCCTGCGCCATTTCAGGTGTGTCGAGCGTAATCTTTCCCTGCGCATCAAAAACGTTGGCCTGGTTAGAGAGCGCAAACTGGGAGAATGACTGTTCGGTCAAAACGCTTTCTGCCGTCGGCAGCGCAATGCCGTATTTCTTACTGCCAGGATTGTTGAGCTTCTGCGCCACGTTTAGCAATTGCTGCCAGTCTTTTGGCTCTTCCAGTCCGGCTTTTGCCAGCACATCTTTGCGGTACCAGATCCCGCCAATCCAGGCGCTGACCGGAACCCCGGTCCATGCACTACCGTCTTCAGTGCGTACAATACGCAGGACACCATCATAAAAAGTTCCCTCACCTACACCGTTGATGACCTGCGCTACCGCTTTACGGTCGATGAGGGATTCTTTATCCATAACTTTCGCGTAGTCATGGCTGGTTTCAATGACTTCAGGTAGTGAACCGCTGCGCGCCAGGGTGATGACCTTGGTGTTGTAAGCATCTTCTTCCACAGGAACCTGTTTGACGCTGATGCCCGGGTTTTCTTTTTCAAAACGCTCAATCAGTTTTGCAATGACCGCCTGCCGCTCCTGCTCAACAGAAGAGTGCATAAATTCAATCGCGACAGAGGACTTTTTATCATCCTTACACCCGGAAACCAGGGCGCAGGAAACCAGTGCTGAAATCAGCACAATTTTAGCTTTAAGCATGAAATGTTCCTTTTTATTACTTAACCCACATGACCTGCCAGGCGTACAACGTTAATTCCTTACCGGAAATAGTTTTACCGCCAATCAAATCAACTCCATTTTCTATATCAATACGAATGGTTTGAGTATGACCGCTGACATTAAATAACCCGGTAATTTCCTCACCTGTTTCCGCAGTACGTTTAATTTGCATTACGGCTGGTGTAATACTGTTAATTTGAAAATCACTATCAGGATGAAATGCTTTATTATTACGACGTATTACAATTAGTCGGGATAACTCATGATAAATAGCGTGACGCAAACTGGTTTCATCTGCCAGCTCCGCTTCTATTTGTCTCACCTGATATTTTTTGCGGTTGATCGCGCGGTTATAACCGAACGTCTCAACACCTTTATAATCATTGCGTGATCCAAGTATGCTTTGAATGTAAACCGCCGGCACGCCTGGAAAACTCAGCAAAATGGCATGTGCGAGAATAAAGCGAGAAAACCGTTCGGCATCGCTACAATTACCAGGGGTTAGCGCATCCATATATGTCACGTTAATTTCATACGGGCTGCGACTGCCATCAGGGTTATTTTTCCAGTTAACCAGCGCACCTTCCTGTTGTAGTTCTGTCACCAGCCGCATGATCTCGTCTTCAGGCAACAAACCGCGTAATGGGTTGAGACCAATGCCATCATGTGATGCGAGAAAATTAAACCAGGTTGTCTCACCAGACGGCAGCTCCAGTGATTGCGCCCACTGGCACAATATCGACGTGTCCTGGCGTTGTACCGCATGCAGCACCAGCGGCGGCAGCGAGAACTGGTACACCATATGCGCTTCATCATGGCCATTACCGTAGTAGGACACGTTATCCTTATGCGGGACGTTGGTTTCGGTAATAATCGCCGTACCAGGCGCCACGCAGTCCGCAATAGCGCGGAATAGTTTGATAAGCTGATGCGTTTTTTCCAGATGAATACAGCTCGTTCCAGGCTCTTTCCACATAAAGCCAACCGCATCCAGGCGAACATAATCTGCGCCCTGCTCAAGATAGCTCAGCAGCACATCGACCATCGCCAGTAATACCACCGGGTTGGCATAGTTGAGATCGATCTGGTCATCGCTGAACGTCGTCCATAAATGGCGCACGGTGTTATCTTTTAGCGTAAATGGTGTCAGTAACGGTAATGCGCGTGGACGTGTGACGTTGCTCAGGTCCGTATCAGGATCCATTGCAATAAAGAAATTTTCATAACCGTCAAGCTGTTGCAAATAATTATTAAACCACTCGCTTTTAGCTGACATATGGTTACAAACAAAATCAAACATCAGTCGACTGGACTCACCTAATTCCTTAATATCATTCCAGTCACCGGTTTCTTCGGCAACCTGATGGTAATTAATCACGGAAAAACCATCATCCGATGACCACGGATAAAATGGCAGAAGATGCACATGAGAAAATGTCGACTTAAACCATTCATTATAAAACTGATTAAACGTCGGCAACGGTTTTTTACCAACCCCGTGGAATTGATCGGCGTAGGTAATAAGCACCACATCGCCCTCATCCCAATGCGCTTTACGGATTTTTTTAATTAATCCCTGTGATTTCTCTAAACGTGCAAACAGCGCTTCATAGTGGCATGAAGTAAATGTATGACCATAAACTTCTGTCAGGCATTTTTGGATTTTTTGGTTCACCTTCGATTCTCGTGGTAGCGGTCCCATGAACCAAGAGACTACTCTGCGTAAAATAAGCTGTCAATTAGCTGAGGTGGTCTGAAGGGGGGTAAAAAAAGAATTTTGGCAGCCAAAAAATCGTATTTGTGAGCTGCCGCAAATTAACTGAGGGAATGTTGATTAATTGTTGCTTGCTTTTACTGATTCAAATATCAGGTTCGATTACCGGAATATCGTTTCGACAATTTTGCCGCTGCCCGACTCAACACAGGTTCCAGAACCAACGCCAGCAGCATTTTTAGCGGGCGTCGGGCGACGGATTTCACCGCCCACCCTGCTACCCCTGCCGGGCCGTAGCGAAGCGCCGTTAAAAGCACCAGCTTACCTGCTATTTTAAAGCCCGGCTTAACCCTTTGCCCGGCACGTTGCCAGCGATTGTTCATTTCTAACCTCACAATTGGCGGAAACGACTACGTAAGGAAAAAGTATCGGACGTCACATAACGTTCCATTTCACGCAAACGCTTTTCACTAGCCGCCAGCTCGCGATCGACGGCATCCAACAGCTCACCGCTTGATGGCTGCTGCTCGCCGGAAACTACATTGTCCGGCATCGGGTCCAACACAAATGTCAGCACGATATAGGCGACGAAGGTGAAAAAGGCCAGACCAAAAAAGACTGACAGCACCACCAGGATCCGTACCAGCTTCACAGGTACATCGAGATAATGCGCAATACCCGCACAAACCCCCTTCACCATGCCCTGCTGAGGAATACGCCACAGTTTTTTGTTCAGATTAACGCCCCCCATTAGCGGTCCCTCCAGTTTGGATGTTCAGCATCAAGGATGTCTTCCAGCGCCTGAATGCGCTCACGCATCCGCTGTGCGTCGTCGTTGAGTTCGACCAGACGTTGCTGTTCACTTTGCGACAGTTCACCACGGCTGGAACGGTTGCTGTAATGCAGCCAGAGCCAAATCGGTAAAACAAACAGCACAAAGATAGTTAACGGGATAGCCAGAAATAGCGCGCTCATGAGTACTCCTTACAGGTGATGAGCGGCGGCGCGATCGGGCGCCGCCAGATGTTATTATTGCTTGTCTTGCTGCATTTTGGCTTTAAGTTGCGCCAGCTGCTCGCTGATTTCATCATCTGCTTTCAGGTCAGCAAATTGCTGATCCAGGGACTTCTGTTTACCGAAATTATGGCTTTCAGCCTCAGCTTCCATCTGATCGATACGACGCTCGAAAGATTCAAAGCGCGCCATCGCTTCATCAAGTTTACCGCTGTCCAGTTGACGACGAACATCACATGAAGAACTCGCTGCCTGATGACGTAACATCAGTGCCTGCTGACGAGCACGGGTTTCACTGAGTTTATTTTCCAGCTCACCAATCTCTTTTTTCATACGCGCCAGCGTATCGTCAACCAGCGTGACTTCATGCTCCAGAGAGGCAATCAGGTCAGTCAATTTCTGTTTTTCGATTAACGCAGAACGCGCCAAATCTTCTTTCTCTTTGCGCAGAGCCAGCTCAGCTTTTTCTTGCCACTCTGCCTGTTGCGCGCTGGCCTGTTCGATACGACGAGATAATTGTTTCTTTTCTGCCAGAGCGCGTGCGGAGTTTGAACGCACCTCAACCAGCGTATCTTCCATTTCCTGGATCATTAACCGCACCAGCTTCTGCGGATCTTCAGCCTTTTCCAGCAACGCATTAATGTTGGCGTTCACGATGTCGGCAAAACGAGAAAAAATACCCATAATGTAATCCTCACTTACTGTTCTGATATCGGGCTATGCCCTGCTGATTTCGTAATGCACTTGGCGTGCCAACTTTTTATCTCATTGATTTTAATAATTATATCTAATTTTACCTGGCGAGAGAATTAGGGTAAATTGGTGAATAACACTAACAAATGGTGAATTTCATCATGGCAGGATACAAAGACAATCTTCTGGGTGAAGCAAACAGCTTTATTGAAGTGCTGGAGCAGGTTTCTCATCTGGCACCGCTGGATAAGCCTGTCCTGGTTATCGGTGAGCGAGGTACTGGGAAAGAGCTTATTGCCAACCGCCTGCACTATCTGTCCACCCGTTGGCAAGGCCCGTTTATTTCGCTTAACTGCGCAGCGCTCAACGAGAACTTGCTTGATTCCGAACTGTTTGGTCACGAAGCAGGTGCCTTTACCGGCGCTCAAAAACGCCATCCTGGACGTTTCGAACGCGCCGACGGCGGTACGCTGTTTCTCGATGAACTGGCAACCGCCCCGATGTTGGTGCAGGAAAAATTGCTGCGCGTTATTGAATATGGAGAGCTGGAACGTGTTGGCGGCAGCCAGCCGTTGCAGGTTAACGTACGACTTGTTTGTGCAACCAATGCCGACTTACCTCGCATGGTCAACGAAGGTACTTTTCGCGCGGACCTGCTGGATCGTCTGGCCTTTGACGTAGTGCAACTCCCACCGTTACGCGAACGCCAAAGCGACATAATGTTAATGGCCGAGCATTTTGCCATTCAGATGTGTCGCGAGATCGGGTTACCACTGTTTCCAGGGTTTAGTGCCGAAGCCAGAGAAACGCTCCTCCACTACCGTTGGCCAGGCAATATTCGTGAACTGAAAAACGTCGTGGAGCGATCCGTTTATCGACATGGGACCAGTGATTACCCGCTGGATGAGATAATCATTGACCCCTTCCGCCGTCATGTCGTGGAATCTCAGGTGCAGGAAGCAAAACCAACATCTGTAGCATTACCGCTGGATCTGCGTGAATTCCAGCAGCAACAAGAGAAAGGCTTTCTACAAACCAGCTTACTGCTGGCTAAATTTAACCAGAAAAAAGCCGCTGAATTACTGGGTCTCACTTATCATCAGCTACGAGCCTTGCTGAAGAAGCACCAGATCTAGCACGCATTTGCAAGTGTCATACTGGCGGGTTTGACGCATAACCTCATCTAAGCTACGCCAATTTTTCGAAAGTCGTGTTGGAAAAGTGTGAGCTGCGGGAGAACCGCTGGATGGGGACTCAGGTACTGGGTGCGACATTCAGTGGCTCAGATCTCTCCGGCGGCGAGTTTTCTACTTTCGACTGGCAAGCAGCAAACTTCGCACATTGCGATCTGACCAATTCGGAGTTAGGTGACTTAGATATTCGGGGTGTTGATTTACAAGGCGTTAAGTTAGACAATTACCAGGCATCGTTGCTCATGGAGCGGCTTGGTATCGCTGTGATTGGTTAGCCCAGCGTTTACACCGGGAGATGCGTTTGACGATTTACTTTTAACCAGTACGACTCCTGGCAAGCATTGTGAAACGTTTTCTCCAGTGGACGAATATCCTGACCTGCCGCATCAACGACATGCCATCTAATGCTGCATTCTGGACAGGCATTTGATGAATATTTAACCAATTCATTTTCGCGAGAACAACGAATAACCACTCCCGAATCATGAAGCCATGTCTTATTTATAATCTCAACTTCAGCCATGTCATCCCGTTTACTGACATCCTCAATACAAATAACATTTTTGCCTATTTTTATAGCATTGACATAATCCGCTAAGTTGCTCATTTATTAAATATTCCCGTTGATTCGTACACTAACGCATTGTAATCGCTTACGCATTTTGTCACAGCGAGGAAACCGTAACAAATTACGCCAACTGTCCACATCCTGCACCGCGTTTATAGCAAGTCAGATGGGGCATGAAAATGCTAAGATAGTTAACAGAGTAGATTCAAAGTGGATAGCAGGTATGAATTTTGACCATGACGCGGTGTTGAACTCGCGCTTATCGAACCTGTTGCTCCCAAAAACAAACGGTAATGGCAAATGTCATTAAGTATTAGTAAGATAGCCTCTTTATATAATCCATTAAAATTATGCGCCTGGTTTTATCATCTCTGATCGTGATGGCTGGATTTCTGAGTGGTCAGGCTGCTGCTGCGCCTGAGCAAGCTTCGCACGCTGATATACGTGACAGTGGGTTTGTCTATTGCGTCAGCGGGCAGGTCAATACGTTCAACCCGCAAAAAACGAGCAGTGGTCTCATCGTCGACACGTTAGCGGCCCAATTGTATGACCGACTGCTTGATGTAGATCCCTACACCTATCGACTGGTGCCTGAGCTGGCTGAAAGCTGGGAGGTGCTGGATAACGGCGCAACCTACCGCTTCCATCTGCGTCGTGACGTACAGTTTCAAAAGACCGCCTGGTTCACTCCCACCCGCAAACTGAATGCAGACGATGTGGTGTTTACCTTCGAGCGCATCTTTGATCGCCACCATCCATGGCACAATGTGAACGGCAGCAATTTCCCCTACTTCGACAGCCTGCAGTTCGCCGATAACGTCCAAAGTGTGCGCAAACTGGACAACAACACCGTTGAATTCCGCTTAACTCAACCTGATGCCTCCTTTATGTGGCATCTTGCCACACACTATGCCTCCGTAATGTCGGCGGAATATGCGGCTAACCTGGCAAAACAGGATCGTCAGGAACTGCTCGACAGACAACCTGTCGGCACAGGACCGTACCAACTTTCGGAGAATCGTGCCGGCCAATATATTCGGTTGCAGCGGCATGAAAAATTCTGGCGTGGCACTCCTCTGATGCCGCAGGTGGTAGTGGACCTCGGTTCTGGCGGAACCGGACGGTTATCAAAGTTACTGACCGGCGAATGTGACGTTTTAGCCTGGCCTGCTGCCAGCCAGCTCAGCATATTGCGCGATGACCCTCGCCTGCGTCTGACGCTGCGCCCGGGGATGAACATTGCCTACCTGGCGTTCAACACCAATAAACCGCCGTTGAATAACCCTGCAGTGCGGCATGCGCTGGCGCTAGCGATCAACAACCAACGGTTAATGCAGTCTATCTACTACGGGACGGCAGAGACCGCGGCATCTATTTTGCCTCGCGCCTCGTGGGCTTATGATAACGAAGCTAAAATTACAGAGTACAACCCGGCAAAATCGCGCGAGCAGCTAAAAGCGCTGGGGCTGGAGAATCTGACGTTACAACTTTGGGTTCCTACCAGCTCTCAGGCCTGGAACCCCAGTCCGCTGAAAACCGCAGAGCTGATTCAGGCAGATATGGCTCAGGTGGGTGTGAAAGTGAAGATCATCCCGGTAGAAGGCCGTTTTCAGGAGGCAAGATTAATGGATATGAACCATGATCTGACGTTATCCGGCTGGGCGACGGACAGTAACGATCCTGACAGTTTTTTCCGGCCGTTGCTCAGCTGTGCCGCCATCAATTCGCAGACCAACTTTGCCCACTGGTGTAATCCGCAGTTTGACAGCATTCTGCGCAAAGCCCTCTCTTCGCAGCAGCTTTCATCGCGAATAGATGCCTATGACGAAGCGCAAAATATTCTAGCGCAAGAGTTACCGATCCTGCCGCTGGCCTCTTCACTGCGTCTACAGGCTTACCGCTACGACATCAAAGGGCTGGTGCTCAGTCCGTTCGGCAATTCCTCTTTTGCCGGGGTGTCCCGGGAAAAGAAAGATGAGGTGAAAAAACCATGATTATCTTCACCCTGCGTCGATTTTTGTTGCTGCTGGTCACCCTGTTCTTTCTGACCTTTATTGGATTCAGCCTGAGCTACTTCACACCTCATGCGCCGTTACAGGGCGCATCGTTGTGGAACGCTTGGGTATTCTGGTTCAATGGTCTCATTCACTGGGATTTCGGCGTATCCAGTATCAATGGTCAGTTGATCTCAGAACAGCTGAAAGAGGTGTTCCCGGCCACAATGGAACTGTGCATTCTTGCCTTTGGTTTTGCACTAATGGTCGGGATCCCCGTTGGTATGCTGGCAGGCATCACGCGCAACAAATGGCAGGATCGTTGCATCAGCGCATTGGCTCTGATGGGGTTTTCTATCCCCGTTTTTTGGCTGGCTCTGCTGCTGACATTGCTCTTCTCACTGACCCTCGGCTGGTTACCCGTTTCCGGGCGTTTTGATCTTCTCTACGAGGTGAAACCCGTTACCGGTTTTGCCATTATTGATGCGTGGATCTCCGACTCACCCTGGCGCGATGAAATGCTGGTCAGCGCTATCCGTCATATGGTGCTCCCGGTGCTAACGCTCTCCGTTGCGCCCACCACCGAAGTCATCCGCCTGATGCGTATCAGCACCATTGAGGTCTTTGATCAGAACTACGTCAAAGCGGCAGCCACACGCGGTTTGTCACGCTTAACGATTCTGCGCCGTCACGTTCTGCACAACGCCCTGCCGCCGGTGATCCCGCGTCTGGGCTTACAGTTTTCCACCATGCTGACGCTGGCGATGATCACCGAGATGGTCTTTAGCTGGCCTGGTCTTGGCCGTTGGTTGATTAACGCGATTCGCCAGCAGGATTACGCGGCGATTTCAGCGGGCGTGATGGTGATTGGTTCACTGGTTATCATCGTTAACGTCATCTCTGATATTTTGGGTGCTATGGCTAACCCTCTGAAACATAAGGAATGGTATGCCTTACGATAGCGTCTATAGCGAAAAACGCCCGCCAGGTACGTTACGCACCGCATGGCGCAATTTCTATGGTGATGCAACTGCGATGATCGGCCTGTACGGCTGCGCGGGATTGGCTGTTTTGTGTATTTTTGGTGGTTGGTTTGCCCCTTACGGCATCGATCAGCAATTTCTCGGCTATCAGCTTTTACCGCCGTCATGGTCACGCTATGGCGAAGTCTCTTTCTTCCTCGGAACAGACGATCTGGGACGAGACGTTTTAAGTCGTCTGCTCAGCGGCGCGGCCCCGACCGTTGGAGGCGCGTTTGTCGTCACTCTTGCCGCCACACTGTGTGGCCTTGTATTGGGCGTAGTTGCCGGTGCGACGCACGGCTTGCGCTCCGCAGTGCTGAACCACATTCTGGACACCCTGCTGTCGATCCCTTCTCTGCTGCTGGCGATTATTGTGGTGGCCTTTGCCGGACCGCATCTGACACACGCCATGTTTGCGGTCTGGCTGGCGTTGCTGCCGCGCATGGTACGCTCCGTTTACAGCATGGTGCATGACGAGCTGGAGAAAGAATACGTCATTGCCGCTCGCCTGGATGGTGCAACCACACTGAATATTCTGTGGTTTGCCGTTCTGCCCAATATTACCGCCGGTCTGATTACTGAAATCACCCGCGCACTGTCGATGGCGATTCTGGATATCGCCGCGCTGGGTTTTCTCGACCTTGGCGCACAGCTGCCATCCCCGGAATGGGGGGCCATGCTCGGCGACGCGCTGGAGCTGATTTATGTCGCACCGTGGACGGTCATGCTGCCAGGCGCAGCAATTATGATAAGCGTGCTGCTGGTTAACCTACTGGGTGACGGCGTGCGCCGCGCAATTATTGCGGGGGTGGAATAATGCCATTACTGGATATCCGCAACCTGACGATAGAATTCAGAACCGGTGACGACTGGGTTAAGGCCGTTGATCGCGTCAGCATGACCCTCAACGAGGGTGAAATCCGCGGGCTGGTCGGCGAGTCTGGTTCCGGCAAAAGTCTGATCGCTAAGGCCATTTGCGGCGTCGCTAAAGATAACTGGCGCGTAACCGCAGACCGTATGCGTTTTGATGATATCGATCTGCTACGTCTTTCCGCGCGTGAACGACGCAAACTGGTCGGTCATAACGTCTCTATGATCTTTCAGGAGCCACAGTCATGTCTCGATCCGTCTGAGCGGATCGGACGGCAGCTAATGCAAAACATTCCTGCCTGGACTTACAAGGGCCGCTGGTGGCAGCGCATCGGCTGGCGCAAACGCCGTGCGATTGAACTCTTACACCGCGTCGGGATAAAAGACCATAAAGATGCCATGCGCAGCTTCCCATATGAGCTAACCGACGGCGAATGCCAGAAGGTCATGATCGCTATCGCATTGGCGAATCAGCCGCGTTTGCTGATTGCCGATGAACCGACGAACGCGATGGAGCCAACCACCCAGGCGCAAATTTTCCGTCTGCTAACCCGTCTGAATCAAAACAGCAATACCACCATTTTGTTGATAAGCCATGACCTGCAAATGCTCAGCCAGTGGGCTGACAAAATCAACGTTATGTACTGCGGACAAACGGTGGAAACCGCGCCAAGTAAAGATTTGGTGACCATTCCGCATCATCCTTATACTCAAGCGTTGATTCGCGCTATTCCTGATTTTGGTAGCGCAATGCCGCACAAAAGCCGCCTGAATACCATGCCAGGAGCAATTCCATTGCTGGAACAATTACCCATCGGCTGTCGTCTGGGGCCGCGCTGCCCTTATGCACAACGCGAATGTATTGAAACCCCAAGACTGACCGGAGCAAAGAATCATCTCTACGCCTGTCATTTCCCGCTGAACATGGAGAGAGAGTGAGATGGTAGAAACCCTGCTCGAAGTTCGTAACCTGAGCAAAACCTTTCGCTACCGGACAGGTTTATTTCGCCGCCAGACCGTTGAGGCCGTCAAGCCCCTGAGTTTCACCCTGCGCGAACGTCAGACGCTCGCCGTCATTGGTGAAAACGGTTCAGGGAAATCTACGCTGGCAAAAATGTTGGCGGGTATGATTGAACCTACCAGCGGTGAGCTGCTGATTGACGATCATCCGTTAAAATATGGTGATTATTCATTTCGTAGTCAGCGGATCCGTATGATTTTCCAGGATCCGTCAACATCGCTTAATCCTCGGCAACGTATCTCGCAGATCCTCGATTTTCCGCTACGTCTGAATACCGACCTCGAGCCTGAGCAGCGTCGTAAACAGATCGTGGAGACCATGCGCATGGTCGGACTGCTGCCCGATCACGTAAGCTATTACCCGCATATGTTAGCGCCGGGACAAAAACAGCGTCTGGGCCTTGCCCGTGCGCTCATTTTACGACCCAAAGTCATTATCGCCGACGAAGCCCTTGCTTCTCTGGACATGTCGATGCGTTCGCAGCTCATCAATCTGATGCTGGAATTACAGGAAAAACAAGGGATTTCATATATCTATGTGACTCAACATATTGGCATGATGAAGCACATCAGCGACCAGGTATTAGTCATGCATCAGGGCGAAGTTGTTGAGCGCGGCAGTACAGCGGACGTTCTGGCCTCCCCGTTGCATGAACTTACCCGTCGCCTAATTGCAGGTCATTTCGGCGAAGCGCTTACCGCCGACGCCTGGCGGAAAGATCGCTAACAAACGACTGCCCCCTCAACCGGGGGGCATTCTGCCATCAGTGACACAACGTAGGTAAGAGCAGCGTATCAACTTCGGTAAACGTGACTGACGGGTAAAGGGCACCCTGCATTGCCCAGACACCTGCAGCACTGGCCTCGTCGACAAGTTGTGCTGTTTCGACTCCCTTCACGACAACACGGTCGCAATATTCCCTGATATTTTTGATCAGCACCGGGAACATCGGTTTTTCTACCTGTTCCAGGAAAAAACCGCGATCCAATTTAACAACGTCAAAATGACCGCAAACCAGCGGGCTGGCCCCTACGCTGCCGGAGCCAAGATCGCCTAACCACAATGCGTTTGGGCCGTCGCGAAGTGAATTAATCAACAGACTATTCAGGCACACTGTATTCGTCAGAAAACGTTCTGAAAGTTCCAGTGCAATAAATGGTAGTGCCTGTAAGGCCGACTTGATGGCTGGATCACCAATCGCCAGCAGCGCCATTTCGTCAATGAGTTTCAGAGTACAAATAAGGCTGTTGCGCTCAAACCAGTCACGCTTTTCGGCAATTAATCGAATTTGCTCGAGCATGAAATTACGCTTTTGTTCGCTATCCCACGCTGAAATGATGAAATCTGGATGCAACGGTTGAACCGTATCTGAAGTAAACCGGGCGTTGATCTCTACGCCCAGTAATTTATCTGTTGTGTCTCTCATCGTTTCCGCGATGAAATGATAGTGCATAAGACCACTCCAATTGATCATAACGTCATGATAATGCACTTCTAATCACAATCAATCAATAATATCGATCAATGTGTCGATATTGATCGATAAAAACAATATATCATAACAAGCTGAATATTGTCATATTTTTTGTTTTAAGAAAGTTCCTACCTTGCTATGTTTATTAACATCAGCTAGCAATGAAATAATACCATTTCAATGCCTTTGAAACCTTGCATTTTCTCTGATTCACCGACGTTAAATGCCTGAACGAAGCATAACCGGAGGGGAATGATATACTCCCCACATGCAATGAAGTGACTGGTCACGTGAGGTTGATAACCATTCCTCAGGGAAAAGGCGTGGGATATAATTTCAGACCAATTTCGAGTGAGCTTAACGCGTCAATCATAATTCATTGATTGGTAAAAGATAAGTGTTAACAAAAAGGATTAAAGCCATGGGTTTTTTATCAGGTAAGCGTATTCTGGTGACAGGCCTTGCCAGTAAATTGTCTATCGCATGGGGAATCGCTCAGGCGATGCATCGCGAAGGTGCTGAACTGGCGTTCACCTACCAGAACGACAAGCTGAAAGGTCGTGTGGAAGAATTTGCAGCGCAATTAGGCTCCAACATTGTTTTGCAGTGTGATGTGGCTGAAGATGCCAGCATTGACGCCATGTTTGCTGAACTGAGCAAAACCTGGCCGAAATTCGACGGTTTCGTACACTCAATCGGCTTCGCACCTGCTGACCAACTGGATGGCGATTATGTGAACGCAGTTACCCGCGAAGGATTTAAAATTGCGCATGACATTAGCGCTTACAGCTTTGTTGCGATGGCAAAAGCATGTCGTTCCATGCTAAACCCTGGCTCTGCGCTACTGACGTTGTCCTATCTGGGCGCAGAACGTGCAATCCCTAACTATAACGTCATGGGCCTGGCGAAAGCCTCCCTGGAAGCGAACGTCCGTTATATGGCTAATGCGATGGGGCCTGAAGGCGTGCGTGTGAATGCCATTTCCGCAGGTCCAATCCGTACACTCGCCGCTTCTGGCATTAAAGATTTCCGTAAAATGCTGGCGCACTGTGAAGCAGTTACACCGATTCGCCGCACCGTTACCATTGAAGATGTGGGTAACTCCGCAGCATTTCTGTGCTCCGATCTCTCTGCCGGTATCTCTGGTGAAGTCGTACACGTTGACGGTGGCTTCAGCATCGCCGCAATGAACGAGCTGGAACTTAAATAATCCTAAGACCTCGATGGGCGGTCTTGCACCGCCCATGACACTCCCCTCAGCCACCACATATGCCTTTCTGATATTTATTATCACGTAACAATCTTTCATCCCCTCATTTGCTTACGTCAGGATATTGCAGCGCAAACGATCCGGCGTAGTAGTATGACGACAAGTCCGGGTCGCCACTTTTAGACCAAGGAACGCCCATGGAACAACGCCGAATTGAAGGCAAAAGCCACTGGTATCATGAGACGCAATCCAGCACGTATCCGCATGATGTTCTGCCGCTGGTCCCGGAAGCCGCTCATGTCGACGACAGTTTTTTACTGGATCTGGCATTACCTGATGACGCTCTTTCGCCCTTTCAATCCTGGTTAACCCCTGCCCGTAAACTTGCCCAGATGCTCTTCCCGGCTCATGTAAACCTGAATCAGATGCATACGTTCAGTGCCTATGAACGGATGAGTACAGCCCTGACCGTCGCTCAGGTGTATGGTGTGCAGCGATTATGTAATCACTATGCCGCGCGTTTAACACCGCTTCCCGGTCCGGACTCCTCGCGGGAAAGTAACCATCGACTGGCACAAATCACCCAATATGCTCGCCAACTTGCCAGCTCTCCTGCCGTGATAGGCGAACGCGACCGTCAGCATCTGGAAGCGGTCGGACTGACCACCAGCGATAATATTCTGATGAATCAAATCATCGGCTTCATCGGTTTTCAGGCCCGAACCGTGGCCCTGTTTCAGGCCTGGTCTGGTCATCCGGTACGCCGAATACCGGGGCTGGATATTCAGCAATTTGCTCACGCTTCGTTATTTAACGCCACAAAGACAACCTGGCATGCTGCACCATTCCCGATCGAAAAATATCCCCCCCATGCTGAGAATTCTGCCAGAGGATATCCCGATGAACTGCAAGCGTTGGTGCCATTATTGATACATTCACCGGTCATTTTAGATTTACTCACGACGCTGATTTCCTCTGTCCGGCGCAGCACTGTATCAGTACAGGAATTTTCACTGGCAGCGCTGGTGACGTCACGAATTAACGGCAGCGTGGCCTGCTTTAACGAGCAGGCGCATACAGCAAATGAATTAGTCGACGTTATCGCCCTGCTTCGCCTGGATGAACGTGAATTACAACGTTGGGAACAACGACATCCGGTTGAGCGCGTTACCCTACAGGCGGTACAATGGCTGACCCGGGCGCCCGACCGCTTTAGCACCGCACTGTTAACGTCTTTGTTCGATCAGGGAATCTCTTCAGAGCAGGCCATCAACCTGCTAGCCTGGAGTGGATTGTGCGGATGGTTGAATCGCTTGAAAATCGCGCTGGGCGACACTGATTAACCGATCCACTTACTGAAAGAGCGCTTGCTGCCACTGGCAGAATCGCGTAAAACTGTCAGCCGCTCTTTTAGCCACGAAAATAGACAATTATGCTTCAGGACAACCCGCTGCTAGCGCAGCTTAAACAGCAACTACATTCCCAGACGCCACGTGCTGAAGGGGTGGTAAAAGCCACGGAAAAAGGCTTTGGCTTCCTGGAAGTCGATGCACAAAAAAGCTATTTCATTCCACCGCCGCAGATGAAAAAAGTGATGCATGGCGACCGCATTGTTGCGGTTATCCATACAGAAAAAGATCGTGAGTCTGCAGAGCCGGAAGAACTGATCGAACCCTTCCTGACGCGCTTCGTGGGTAAAGTTCAGGGCAAAAATGATCGTCTGTCCATCGTACCGGATCATCCGTTACTGAAAGATGCTATTCCTTGTCGTGCCACCCGTGGCGTTGAACATGAATTTAAAGAAGGCGACTGGGCGGTTGCAGAAATGCGCCGTCACCCGCTGAAAGGCGATCGCACCTTCTACGCCGAGTTAACCCAATTTATCACTTTTGCTGATGACCACTTTGTCCCGTGGTGGGTCACACTGGCACGCCATAATCTGGAAAAAGAAGCACCGGACGGCGTAGCAACCGAAATGCTGGACGAAGGCCTGGTTCGTGAAGATTTAACCGCCCTTCATTTCGTCACCATCGACAGCGCCAGCACCGAAGATATGGACGATGCGCTGTATGCTGAAGAACAAGCTGACGGCACGCTACAATTAACCGTCGCCATTGCCGACCCAACAGCCTGGATTGCAGAAGGCAGTAAGCTGGATAAAACGGCAAAAATTCGCGCGTTCACCAATTATTTACCGGGGTTCAATATCCCGATGTTGCCACGTGAATTGTCTGACGATCTCTGCTCTCTGCGCGCGAACGAAGTGCGCCCGGTTTTAGCTTGTCGTATGAGCATTACCGCCGATGGCGCGATTGAAGACAACATCACCTTTTTCGCTGCGACAATTGAGTCAAAAGCGAAGCTGGCCTATGACAATGTTTCCGACTGGCTGGAAGGTACAGGCGAGTGGCAACCAGAAAACGACGCGATTGCGGAACAGATCCGTCTGCTGCATCGTATTTGTCTGAGCCGAGGAGAGTGGCGCCATAACCACGCGCTGGTCTTTAAAGATCGCCCGGATTACCGTTTCGTTCTCGGTGAAAAAGGTGAAGTACTGGACATCGTCGCTGAACCACGCCGCATCGCAAACCGTATTGTGGAAGAATCCATGATTGCGGCAAATATTTGCGCCGCCCGTGTGCTTCGCGACAAGCTGGGCTTCGGTATTTATAACGTCCATATGGGATTCGACCCGGCCAACGCCGACGCTCTGGCCGCGCTGCTGAAAACCCACGGTATGCACGTCGATGCCGAAGAAGTCCTGACTCTGGAAGGTTTCTGCAAACTGCGCCGCGAACTGGATGCTCAGCCATCAGGCTTCCTCGACAGCCGAATTCGCCGCTTCCAGTCTTACGCTGAAATAAGTATTGAGCCAGGTCCACACTTTGGGCTGGGTCTGGAGGCATATGCCACCTGGACTTCCCCAATCCGTAAGTATGGCGATATGATCAACCACCGTCTGCTTAAGGCTGTCATCAAAGGCGAAACCATCGCCCGACCTCAGGATGATACCACCGTGCAAATGGCAGAACGTCGTCGCCTGAACCGGATGGCTGAGCGTGACGTGGGTGACTGGCTTTACGCCCGTTTCCTGAGTGATAAAGCCGGTACCGACACCCGCTTTGCGGCCGAGATCATTGACGTCAGCCGCGGTGGCATGCGCGTGCGCTTGGTTGATAATGGCGCTGTTGCCTTTATTCCAGCACCGTTCCTGCACGCCGTTCGTGATGAACTGGTATGCAGCCAGGAAAGCGGCACCGTGCAAATTAAAGGTGAAGTTGTTTACAAAGTCACGGATGTGATTGACGTAACTATCGCTGAAGTACGGATGGAAACCCGCAGCGTTATCGCGCGTCCAGCCGCGTAACACGCATAAATCAAGCGACCTTTCTCATTTTTGAAAGGTCGTTTTCTTTTTACCTCCCAAATTTCAACCGCGCACTACACTTCTTTCATCCAGTCAAAAAATTTATTTACTATTTTTCAGCTCCGTTGGCTTTGCTTTTTACGGATTCTGGATTACACATAAATATATAAAAAAAACAATACGTTCAGCCATAATCACCCTGAATGAATCATGGCTACCCATACTTTTGAGGCTCTATGCGCTTTAAACGGGATAGTACACATCATGAAAGACGTCCGGGAGCTGATTACGTTGTATAGCTATGTTGGCACTAATAACCCTTACTGGCGTTTGTCAGAGGATTGCAACATCCTGCATTTCTCTGTCGAAGAAACGTCAGAGGCCGATCAGACCATCGAATTATCCCCGGAACAAGCCGAACGCATTCGCGAGATGACGGTAATTACGTCAAGTTTATTAATGACGTTGCCGATTGAAGATGACAACATTCCCGTGCATCTGGTCGGCCGAAAAATCAATAAGCGTGAATGGGCTGGTAGCGCATCCGCCTGGGATGACACCCCTTCCGTAGCCCGTGACCTGGCTCATGGCCTCTCTTTTGCCGAACAGGTGGTTTCTGAAGCCAATTCAGTCATTGTCATTCTTGATCGTATGGGCAACATTCAGCGGTTTAATCGACTGTGCGAAGAGTATACCGGACTCAAAGAACGTGAAGTCATTGGCCAAAGTGTATTCACATTATTTATGAGTCGACGTGAAGCTGCCGCATCACGACGCAATATCGAGGTCTTTTTTCGCGAAGGTAACTCATATGAAGTTGAACGCTGGGTGAAGACCTGCAAAGGACAGCGTCTGTTTTTATTTCGTAATAAATTTGTGCATAACGGTAGCGGCAAGAACGAAATATTTCTGATCTGTTCCGGGACCGATATCACTGAAGAACGCCGCGCCCAGGAGCGTTTGCGGGTGTTGGCGAATACCGACTCTATCACTGGATTACCCAATCGCAACGCTATTCATGATCTGATCAGCAATGCGATTGAGAACGCGGGCGATACTCAGGTCGGGATTGTGTACCTCGATCTGGATAACTTCAAAAAGGTAAACGATGCCTACGGGCATATGTTTGGCGATCAGCTTTTGCAAAGCGTATCGCTGGCAATACTCAGTTGCCTTAGCGAAAACCAGTTACTGGCACGGTTTGGCGGCGATGAGTTTATTGTCCTTGCCACCGAAACATCCCAGGGTTCACTGGAAGCCACCGCGTCGCGTATTCTGACACGCCTGCGTCAACCTTTTCGCATCGGCCTGATTGAAATCTATACCGGATGCTCTATTGGTATTTCCCTCGCTCCACAACATGGTCAGGACTGCGAGAGCGTCATTCGTAACGCCGATACGGCCATGTACACCGCAAAAGAAGGTGGCCGTGGACAGTTTTGTGTTTTCTCTCCGGAAATGAATCAGCGGGTATTTGAATATCTGTGGCTGGATACTAATCTGCGCAAGGCGCTGGAAAACGATCAACTGGTTATCCATTATCAGCCAAAGATAACCTGGCGAGGCGAAGTGCGCAGCCTGGAGGCGCTGGTTCGCTGGCAGTCTCCGGAACGTGGCCTCATTCCACCACTGGAATTTATCTCCTACGCCGAAGAATCAGGGCTTATCGTTCCTCTGGGTCGCTGGGTTATTCTGGACGTTGTGCGTCAGATAGCAAAATGGCGCGCAAAGGGAATCAATCTGCGCGTGGCGGTAAACGTTTCTGCCCGGCAGCTCGCCGATCAGACGCTATTTACCGATCTCAAGCAGGTGCTTCATGAACTCGACTTTGAATATTGCCCCATCGATGTCGAGTTAACGGAAAGCAGTTTAATTGAAAATGAGCAGTTGGCACTGTCCGTCATTCAGCAGTTTAGCCAGATGGGGGCGCAAATCCATTTGGATGATTTTGGTACCGGCTATTCGTCACTGTCTCAACTGGCCCGGTTCCCGCTTGATGCAATTAAACTGGATCAAACCTTTGTCAGGGATGTACACAAACAACCTGTTTCGCAGTCGCTGGTACGTGCCATTGTTGCGGTCGCACAGGCACTCAACCTGCAGGTCATCGCCGAAGGTGTTGAAAGCGCGAAAGAGGATGCGTTTTTAACCAAAAATGGCGTCAACGAGCGTCAGGGTTTTTTGTTTGCCAAACCAATGCCAGCCGCCGCGTTTGAGCGTTGGTATCGACGGCACCTCAATAAAAAAACACGCTAATGCAGTGGGATCAAACGTTGAAAATAGCCATAAATGGACATTACGTAACGATCCTATCTTCATGTAATCACAGAATATATAATATTCTTCTATCGTTGATAGTTAATACTATTTTTCCCTTCTCTTTTGCCATGAAATTCTGCATCATGAAATTCAAACTCTATTGCCATTAGGATGATAACCATGTCTGATATCGACGCTCAGCGTCTGGCCGAACGCATTGATACCGTGCTGGATATCCTCGTTGCAGGTGATTACCACTCAGCTATCCATAATCTCGAAATTCTGAAGGCTGAGCTGCTAAACATGACCAAAGAAGATGCCGAATCCTTGCCCAAAAAGCACAAGGCTCCCTGGGAGATCTGACGACATTAACCCTTTAATGTCGCTGCTATAAGCAAACTGCACGTGAGGCAGTTTCCGTTTAATTTCCGATACGATATCGCAATAAAATTAATATTATGAATTCCCGACAACAATCTATTTTGCAGATGGTGACTGATAAAGGTCAGATGAGCGTTGCCGAACTGGCAAAAATCACCGGTGTCTCAGAAGTGACGATTCGACAGGATCTGAACACACTGGAAAAACAGAGTTATTTACGCCGTGCGCACGGTTTTGCTGTTTCATTGAACAGCGATGATGTGGAAACGCGCATGATGACTAATTTTACGCTGAAGCGTGAGCTGGCTGAATTCGCCGCATCGCTGGTAAGCCCAGGTGAGTCCGTATTCATTGAAAACGGCAGCAGCAATGCGCTCTTAGCCAGAACGCTCGCGGAGCAAAAAGATGTCACCATCATTACCGTCAGCAGCTATATAGCCCATCTGCTGAAAGAAACCCCCTGCGAAGTGATTCTCCTTGGCGGCATCTATCAGAAAAAAAGCGAAAGTATGGTTGGGCCCTTAACTCGCCAGTTTATCCAGCAGGTACACTTCAGCAAGGCCTTTATCGGCATTGATGGCTGGCAGGCTGACACCGGCTTCACCGGACGCGACATGATGCGTTCTGATGTGGTTAACGCGGTGCTGGAAAAAGGTGCAGAAGTTATTGTGCTTACTGACAGCTCAAAATTCGAAGCCATTCACCCGTACACGCTGGGTCCATTAGAGCGATTCAGCCGCGTAGTCACGGACTCCAGACTTAGCGCCAGCGTACAAATGCAGCTTGAGCATTCCGGATTAACCGTCAATATCATTGATGCCCACGCGTAACATCTTCAGCAGATGATTTGTCAGTTGGCAAATCATCTCCTCTCTGAGAGTTATCTGACAGTCCAATTAAGACTTTTTACCTGTCGTTAACAGGATTAAGTCGTAAAATTAATGTTAGCGATATAACAGGAACGAACCTCCAACTTCAGGATAGTGTTTGTAATGCCTTCGCTAAACGGTTTCACGGAAATATCTTCGTTAGCCTAAATTTAGCGCTATTCTTAAAGAACACTGGATTCCGTGAATCAATAATTCAGGAGAAAGTATTATGTTAGTAACGAGCAAAAAAATGACCGCTGCCATTCTGGCGATTACTCTGGCAATGTCGCTGAGCGCCTGCTCTAACTGGTCCAAACGCGATCGTAACACTGCAATCGGTGCTGGTGCAGGTGCAATAGGTGGTGCAGTCCTGACTGACGGCAGCACGCTGGGTACGCTGGGTGGTGCTGCAGTAGGTGGTATCATTGGCCACCAGGTGGGTAAATAATCTACGGTTGAACGGCTCGATATAATAATACGTTTACTTTTTCAGGTCTGTATTATTAAAAAGCCACGGAAATATTCCGTGGCTTTTTTTATTAACCGCCAGCCAGTTTAACTTTCATTCCTTTGGCTTCCAGCAGCGATTTAATCAGGTCGCGTTTATCACCCTGTATCTCAATCACGCCATCCTTCACTGCCCCGCCACAACCACATTTTTTCTTCAGTTCCGCAGCTAATTTGGTCAGTTCGGCATCATCTTGATCAATACCGGTAATCAAACACACGCCCTTACCTTTGCGGCCACTGGTCTGGCGCTGGATACGGACAATGCCATCGCCTTGTGGACGCACAGGAGCAGCTTTTGGTTCATCAATGCGCCCGGAGTCGGTTGAGTAGACCAGGCGAGAGTTTGAGTCGTTCATTTACGCACCTCGTTTCAGTGAGGCATTAATCATCTTCAGCGTCTGAGCCGGATCTGCCGACTGCGTGACCGGACGGCCAATAACCATATAATCCACACCAGCTGACTGTGCTTGTTCCGGCGTCATAATGCGACGCTGGTCGCCCGCCTCGCTGCCTTCAGGACGAATACCCGGCGTAACCAATTTAAATGCCTGGCCAAACGCCTGCTTGAATCGCACCGCTTCCTGCGCGGAGCATACAACGCCATCCAAACCGCAATGCTGGGTTAAGCGCGCCAGCCTTTCAGCATGTTCTGCAGGTGACAACGTCACGCCGAGATCGGCGAGGTCGCTGGCTTCCATACTGGTCAGAACCGTTACCGCAATCAGCAGCGGTGCGTCCTTGCCAAAAGGTAATAAGGCTTCACGTGCGGCGGTCATCATACGCGCCCCACCAGAAGCATGAACGTTAACCATCCACACGCCAAGCTCAGCCGCTGCAGCAACGGCATGCGCGGTAGTGTTGGGAATATCATGAAATTTCAAATCAAGAAAAACGTCAAAGCCACGCTGTTGTAGATCGCGAACCAACTGAGGTCCAAAAAGCGTGAACATCTCTTTGCCCACTTTCAAACGGCAATCACGAGGATCAATTCTGTCGACAAAAGCTAATGCTTTATCACGATTGGAATAATCGAGAGCGACAACGACAGGAGAATCAGTAACAGCACGAGAAGAAGATGAAGCAGTAAACGTCATGACCAGACCTTCTTGAGGATGGGCGCCGACAGTAGCGCGAAATGGGTAAACGGCGTGCATTCTACCTGCAGTAATAGAAAATTAACAGGCGCGATTCCATTTCTGCCAGGCGAATTTGGCCACGGCAGCTGAGTATGGCTTTGTTACTCAACATCAGTATGTTGTAACTAAAGTAAGGTTTTTTTAAAAATTACAACCCATCAAGTCCGCGAATAGGCTTAATGGTTGACCATGAGCGACAAGATGGGCAGTGCCAGTACAGTGTATATGCGGTAAATCCGCACTTCTGGCAACGATAGCGCGGCTTGCTGCGCACCTGCTCCCCGACCATATCGCGCAGAACCATCAGGCTCTCTTTCGCGCGCCCTTCTTCTGCTTCGTTAAGATGGTAATCCATTAATTTGTGGAAAACGCGCATCGTAGGATGGCGTTGTAGTTGGCGGGTAATATAAACCTGAGCGGTATCAGTCCCCTCACGCGCTTCAAGAATATCGGCCAGCATCAGCTCGGCGGCGGCGCCAGTATTCTCTTCAACGGCCCGACGTAAAAACTCTGCCCACTCATCGGTTTTCCCCAGATGCTGGTAGCAGCTTTGCAGCATTTCCAGCGTTTCGCTGACCAGTTCTTTATCCTGAGAAATCACGCGTTGCAGACTTTCAACGGCCTTCGCGTACTCGCCTTTCACCATGTACACACGGCCCATCATGATGGAAACCCGGGCACTGTTTTTGTCTGCCGCAGCCCCTTTTTTCAACAGCGCCATGGCACGATCCATATCGTCGCTGCCCATCTGCTGTAAGGCCAGTTCGCAGTAGAAGTGGGCTATCTCAATACGCTGTTTATCTTTGCCTAGCTTCACCAGACGTTCTGCGACATCAATGGCTTTCTGCCAATCGCTGGTCGCCTGATAAATTTGCAGCAGTTGCTGTAATGCACCGACGCGAAAATCTGTTTCATCGGTAAGCTGATTGAACATGTCTTCCGCGCGGTCGTACAGACCTGCGGCCATGTAATCGCGCCCCAGCTGTTGTACGGCCAACAAACGCTGCTCGTAGGTCAGCGAAGCACTTTCCATTAACGTTTGATGGATGCGGATTGCGCGATCGACTTCACCGCGCGAGCGAAACAGGTTTCCGAGAGTGAGATGAGCCTCAACGGTGCCCGTATCCTCTTTTAGCATATCGAGGAACAGATCCACCGCTTTGTCTTGTTGGTTGCTCAGGAGGAAGTTAACCCCGGCGACATAGTCACGGGAAAGACGGTTAGCTTCATCCTGCTTGGTTTGTTGCGCACTTCTGCGACCCATATACCACCCATAGGCAGCGGCTACAGGTAAAAGCAGAAACAACAACTCCAACATAAATAATTATTCCTTCACAACCGACGAATCGGCAGAAACCGCAACGTCGGTCGCAGGCGTAAGCTGGTTTTCCAGTCGTTTGATTTTACGTTCGGCGCGCGCAAGAGACACACGAACCTTCAGCCAGAAAAGGCCGCAAATTAACCAACCAATCGCAAAACCTGCGGCAAACAATACAGCAAGCAGCGTAGAGATACGATACTCACCCTGAGCCAGCAGGTAATTAAACGTAACCTGTTGATCGTTTTGCGCACCTAATGTCACCGAAATAACAAAAATCGCCAACACCAGTAAGAAAATGAGTAAATATTTCACATTACTTCCCGTTATGTGGTTTAAGCGAATAAATCGTGTACAACTTACCGCGTTGAGCCCTTTAAATTACCATTTTCACAACGAGTGCGAAATGGAAAAGCGCTTTCCGCTTTCTGATTTAAGGGCAAAATTTGAAAAATCAATCATAGCTAGCTTTCTTGCTCGCGTTGCGCGATTTCTTTTGCCTCCTGCACAGGCGGCGTAAGTGGTCCGCATACTCGCTGCGCGAGCCAGGTCGCCAGCGTTACCAGCAACCATGAAATCAGCGTTGCAACGACCAAATCACGCGGCCAGTGCATGCCCAACAGCAAGCGGCTACCCATAACACCTGTCGCCCAGATAAGCAAAAACACAATCGTCAGCGTACGTCGGCGTGGCCATAACAGCCCTACTGCCAGTAAAGCCCAACTGGCAGCAAACATCGTATGTCCTGACGGAAAGGCAAAACCCGTTTCTTTTTGCCAGTGCTTACGTAGAAACGTCGGAATATCCTGTTGTTCGGCCAATTGCTCTTTAACTAAGTTGCCACGATCTTTACGTTTTAAAGTGTAGAACTCATCAACCGGGATATGGTGCGTTTTTTCCAGCCATACGACAAAGGGCCGAGGTTCCTGCACCCTGTCTTTAACCCAGGACTTCACACCCTGACCGACTAAAATTGCCACGGCCAGGATCGCAAACAGCATTACCGCAGCTTTCAGACGAAAACGCAGACACCACAGAAACC
This sequence comes from Citrobacter sp. KTE30, assembly GCF_000398825.1. NCBI lineage: Bacteria > Pseudomonadati > Pseudomonadota > Gammaproteobacteria > Enterobacterales > Enterobacteriaceae > Citrobacter > Citrobacter sp. KTE30. Next base: position 2,357,146 of record NZ_KB976055.1, read on the forward strand.
ATGCGCAGAGCACAACGTGAGTGATAATCCCCCACGGCTGCGTCACCGTTTCCGTTACCCAGTACAGAGATTTTAGCCACCAAACGTTGTGTCCCGGCTGCCAGCTCCAACCCGATACCCATACAGCAACCGGCATAATAAGTAGCAGCCCGGCCCCGACCGCAGTGCGCTTTGCAATTGACAGCATTGCCTCTCCTTTCGTCGATAAGTCTCACAATCATAACTGAAAAAAGTGCATGCCGGGAAAATTGACATTTTTGTGCCATTCCAAAGGCGAATCCGTTGTCGCGATTAGGTGAACATCGTTGCCTTATGGCAAAATAGTGCAATACAGAACAAGAAGCCAACAGGCGACGGCACGACAGTGCCAGCATAATCTGGAGAATTACATGCAGCTTAAACGTGTGGCAGAAGCCAAACTGCCAACCCCCTGGGGTGATTTCCTGATGGTGGGATTTGAAGAACTGGCAACCGGACACGATCACGTCGCACTGGTTTTTGGCGATATCACAGGTCAAACGCCTGTTCTGGCGCGTGTCCACTCCGAATGTCTGACTGGCGATGCATTGTTTAGCCTGCGTTGCGATTGCGGCTTCCAGCTCGAAGCGGCTCTCACCCACATTGCTGAAGAAGGGCGCGGTATCCTGCTTTATCATCGTCAGGAAGGACGCAATATCGGCCTGCTCAATAAAATCCGCGCCTACGCGTTGCAGGACCAGGGTTATGATACCGTTGAGGCTAACCATCAGTTGGGCTTTGCGGCAGATGAGCGTGATTTCACGCTGTGTGCGGATATGTTCAAGCTGCTGGGCGTGGACGAAGTTCGTTTGCTGACCAATAACCCGAAAAAAGTGGAAATTCTGACCGAAGCGGGAATCAATATTGTTGAACGCGTGCCGCTGATTGTGGGTCGTAACCCGAACAATGAACATTACCTGGACACCAAAGCCGCCAAGATGGGGCATTTGCTGGGCAAGTAATGGTTGTTACCGCCGATAATAAAGCCTGCTCTCGCAGGCTTTATGCATTTTAATTCAACATATTACGAATCACGTAGTGCAGAATACCATCGTTTTGGTAGTAAGTTAGCTCCGTCGCAGTATCGATACGGCAGCGGCATAAAATCACCTCTTTACGTCCATCTGAGCGAACCATATTCACCGACACTGTTGCGCCCGGCTTGATGTTTTGCAGGTCCGTAATATCGATCGCTTCCTCACCGGTTAGTCCCAGCGTTTTGCGCGTGACTCCCTGTGGAAACTCCAGCGGCAAAATCCCCATACCAATCAGGTTAGAACGGTGAATTCGCTCAAAGGACTCAGCGATAACCACGCGAATCCCCAGCAAGCGCGGGCCTTTTGCCGCCCAGTCGCGACTGGAGCCAGAGCCATACTCTTTCCCGGCAATAACCGCCAGGGGGATATTCTCCTGTTGATATTGCATAGCCGCATCATAGATAGCCACTACCTCAGTTCCCGGCAAATGACGCGTCATCCCACCTTCCACTCCGGGTACCATCTCATTACGAATACGAATATTGGCAAAGGTACCGCGCATCATCACTTCATGATTCCCGCGGCGTGAACCATAGGAGTTGAAATCTTTACGCTCAACGCCGTGGCTTTGCAGATAACGACCTGCCGGGCTATCCGGCTTAATACTGCCGGCAGGAGAAATATGGTCGGTGGTGACGGAATCCCCAAGCATTGCGAGGATACGCGCACCATGAATGTCCTGGACCGGATCCGGCGTAGCCTGCATACCATCGAAGAACGGCGACAAGCGGATATAAGTTGAGTCAGACTGCCAACCATAGGTATCAGCCCGATCAACCTGGATAGCTTTCCATTCTGGCGTACCTTCAAAGACTTCAGCGTACTCTTTATGGAACATGGCGGTAGAAACCTGCTCCACGGCACGGGCAATTTCCTGAGCCGTCGGCCAGATATCTTTCAGATAAACGGGATCGCCCTTTCTGTCATGGCCTAACGGATCTTTCGTCAGATTGATATTCATATTCCCTGCTAGCGCATAGGCCACCACCAGCGGCGGAGACGCCAACCAGTTGGTCTTCACGAGCGGATGGATACGCCCCTCAAAGTTTCGGTTGCCGGAAAGCACGGCGCCAACGGTGAGATCGCCTTTTTTGATGGCTGTCTCGATAGGATCGGGTAACGGACCCGAGTTACCAATACAGGTGGTACAGCCATAACCTACAAGGTTAAATCCCAGCTCATCAAGGTACGGCGTGAACCCAGCCTGCGCCAGATAATCAGACACCACCTTCGATCCTGGCGCCAGCGAGGCTTTCACCCACGGCTGACGTTTCAGACCAAGTGTCACTGCTTTTTTCGCCAACAGTCCCGCCGCCATCAATACGCTTGGGTTGGAGGTGTTGGTACAGGAAGTGATAGCTGCTATCACCACCGCACCGTCCGGCAGCTTATACTGCTGACCGCTCATGGTGTAGTCCACGGGCTGACGGTCTTTCAGCGAGCTATTTACTTCGAGTTCATTACTCGCCGAAAACGCTTTCGGAACATCAGCCAGTGCCACCCGATCCTGCGGGCGCTTCGGTCCGGCAAGGCTAGCTTCCACACTGCCCATATCCAGCTCCAGTGAACTGGTAAATACGGGTTCATCCCCTGGATTACGCCACATTCCCTGCGCTTTGGCATAGGCGCTGACCAACTCAACCTGCTCCTCACTGCGTCCACTCAGACGCATATATTCAAGAGTGATGCCATCGATCGGGAAGAAACCGCAGGTTGCGCCGTATTCCGGTGACATGTTCGCAATGGTTGCCCGATCGGCCAGCGGTAAGGTGTCGAGGCCATCACCGTAGAATTCAACAAATTTACCGACCACGCCGTGCTTACGCAGCATCTGGGTAACGGTTAAAACCAGGTCGGTAGCGGTGATACCTTCCCGCAGTTTGCCCACTAGTTTAAAGCCCACAACATCCGGGATAAGCATAGAGACCGGTTGACCCAGCATTGCTGCTTCAGCCTCAATGCCTCCAACGCCCCATCCCAGCACACCGAGACCATTAATCATTGTCGTATGGGAATCGGTACCGACCAGCGTATCGGGATAAGCCACCCACTCACCGTCCTGTAACTCGCTCCAGACGGCTTTGCCAAGGTATTCAAGGTTTACCTGGTGGCAAATCCCCGTTCCCGGCGGTACAACGCTGAAGCGACTAAATGCCTGCTGTCCCCATTTCAGGAACACATAACGTTCATGGTTACGTTCCATTTCCAGGCGAACGTTTTCTTCAAAAGCATCATCATCACCAAAACGGTCCACCGTTACCGAGTGGTCAATGACAAGGTCCACTGGCGAAAGCGGATTCACTTTTGCCGTATCTCCCCCCAGACGTTTCACCGCTTCGCGCATGGCGGCAAGATCGACCACCGCCGGCACGCCGGTAAAATCCTGCATCAGAACACGAGCGGGTCGATAGGCAATTTCACGATCGGCATGGGCGGTCTTCAGCCAATGCGCGAGAGCATGAATATCATCTTCGGTAACGGAATTACCATCCTGCCAACGAAGCAGGTTTTCCAGCAACACTTTTAGCGATTTGGGTAGTCGGGTGATATCACCCAGTGATTTAGCGGCCAGAGGTAAACTGTAGTAGCGGTAGGTTTTATCTTTAACCTGCAATGTGTCCATACTGGCTTCTCGTAGGGTCGACGACATAGCTCCTCCTTAAATGACAGGGTTGGATCCCCTGATTTTCCTCAGGGTTAGTATTAAAGATAACACAAACAAAATGTAACGCTTTGATAACAACTCAAAATGATAAAAGTAGCGGGCGATATAAAAGCGCGAACTGAGGTCGATGGTGAGGAGGAAGGTCTAGCCGTGTAGATTAATAGGATGAATATTCAGCAGGCAATAGAGCAATGGATAATACGTTGATTAGGTTGTTGATGACGATTACATGGATAAATGATTCGATATTCAAGGCCACAAGGTAATCGTAATTATAAAATACGTACGAATTATTGTTTCTGTTCATCATCATCAGTTAACAGATCAATAAACGCCCGTTGCTCAGGAGAAAGGTTCCAGGATTCGGGTACCTTCTGCCCCTTCTCTGCGACGGTTTTGCTCTCTTGTTCATGGTCATGAGGCGATAGCGTTTCGGTAGAGTGCTGCTCTGGTGCGGACATACTTACCCCCACACATTCCAGGCCACGAGTGCGACAATAACCCAGAATATCGCAGAACCAAGAAATACGGCGAACCAGGCTTTACGTTTCATCACCGGATCCCTGCGTGCTGGCTGGTTTCCTGAAGGCATCGCTAACCTCATACTATCGAAATCACTTATCATTTAGGCACCAAACAATCGGTACAATTAATCATCAGATAGGAGGAATCCTAATAAAAAAGGTGAAAAAAAGCCAGTTAATTTTCAGACTCGTCCTGATAAATAAATCGATTGTTTGATCGGTTATAAATATTTGAAAGGAATTTTTGGCAAGCTGACTAATTTGAAACTACTTTAGAGAACTTTTTCCATAAACTATATATGGTTAATTTATTCACGGTAAATTATCAATTAATTCAGTGTTTCCCGTCGGTATCGCTCTATGCTTATGGATACCGACGAGGTTACAGTCGTTATTATTTCTCAGGCAATTTAATATCTTTAAACATGGCTTCAATATCATCGTTGGAACGCAGCGCCACCGCCGTGTCCACCACATCACGCGTCAGATGCGGCGCGAAACGTTGAATGAAATCATACATGTAACTTCGTAAGAAGGTGCTGCGACGAAAACCAATTTTGGTGGTGCTATGGCTGAAGATATCGTGAGCATCCACGCGTACCAGGTCAGGATCGGAAACAGGATCAACCGCCATACTGGCAATTACACCCACGCCAAGGCCCAGACGAACATAGGTTTTAATGACATCAGCATCGGTCGCGGTAAAGACAATACGTGGCTCCAGACCCGCGCGGTTGAACGCGGTGTCCAGCTCCGAGCGTCCGGTAAAACCAAACGTGTAGGTCACCAGCGGATACTGTGCCAGTTCCTCAATAGAAACCGAAGATTTTCCCGCCAATGGGTGATCCGGCGTGACGACGATCGAGCGGTTCCAGTGGTAGCAAGGTAACATCACCAGGTCGTCATACAGGTGCAAGGCTTCCGTCGCGATAGCAAAATCTGCATTTCCTTTCGAAACGGCTTCGGCGATTTGCGTCGGCGATCCCTGGTGCATATGTAATGAAACACGAGGATAGCGCTCAATAAAACCTTTAATCACGTTAGGCAAAGCGTAACGCGCCTGAGTATGCGTAGTGGCGATATATAACGAGCCTTTGTCCGGCCAGGTATGTTCGCCAGCAACGGACTTAATGGCATCCACCTTCGACAGAACTTCTCGCGCAATACGAATAACTTCCTGCCCCGCTGGCGTAACCTGCGTCAGGTGCTTACCGCTACGGGCAAAAATCTGGATGCCAAGTTCATCTTCCAGCATACGAACTTGCTTACTGATACCGGGCTGCGAGGTATAAAGCCCTTCCGCTGTTGAGGAGACATTAAGGTTGTGGTTCACCACCTCAACAATGTAGCGAAGCTGCTGTAATTTCATGTTATGCCATCCCGATTCGCGCCATCAAATCATCGTTTCAGTGCAGGCTCGCGGGCGCTGCTAATACGATTTAATAATAAAAACTCTGTTAACTATAACCACTATATCATTTATATGTACGCTGTATAGGTATGACAAAAAATAATATGCGAGAAACAAAAAGGGCCGCTTACGCGACCCTTTGAGGAGAAATTCAGCCGAAACGCTGTTATTTCTTCCCTTCTACCCATTTGCCGTCAACAAAGAACGCGGACCAGCCAGTCGCCTTACCGTCTTTCTCAGCGGCAACGTATTGCTGCTTGGTTTTACGGCTGAAACGAACCATGGACTTGTTACCATCCGGATCAGTTTGCGGCGCATCTGCCAGATAACGCAGTTTTTCCGGCAGGCGATCGCGGAAGCGGTACAACTCTTCCACCAACGGCGCACGAGTCTCACGTGATTTCGGGAACGTATTGGCCGCCAGGAAGATACCTGCAGCACCATCACGTAACACGAAATACGCGTCAGATTTTTCACACGGCAGTTCCGGCAACGGAACTGGGTCTTCTTTCGGCGGAGCGACTTCACCGTTACGCAGGATCTTACGGGTGTTTTTGCACTCGTCGTTAGTACACGCCATGTACTTGCCGAAACGTCCCATTTTCAGGTGCATTTCAGAACCACATTTTTCGCACTCGACGATAGGACCGTCATAACCCTTGATACGGAACTCGCCCTCTTCGATCTCGTAGCCGTCGCAGGTTGGGTTATTACCACACACATGCAATTTACGCTTAGGATCGATAAGATAACTGTCCATTGCCGTACCGCACTTCTGACAGCGGCGTTTGGCGCGCAATGCGTTCGTTTCCGCGTCGTCGCCTTCCAGCACGTTCAAGACTTCGTTTTCCGGCACCAGGTTAATGGTGGTTTTGCAACGCTCTTTCGGGGAAAGTGCGTAGCCGGAGCAACCAAGGAAAACGCCGGTACTGGCGGTACGAATACCCATCTTACGTCCGCAGGTCGGGCAATCAATGCTGGTCAGCACCATCTGGTTCGGACGCATACCGCCTTCTTCAGGATCTTTCTCGGCTTTATCCAGTTGCTGAGTAAAATCAGTGAAGAAGTTGTCGAGTACGCCCTTCCATTCGGCTTCTTTATTCGCCACCTGGTCGAGGCTATCTTCCATCTGCGCGGTAAAATCGTAGTTCATCAGTTCGCGGAAGTTTTCTTCCAGACGATCGGTGACGATTTCACCCATTTTTTCAGCGTAAAAGCGACGGTTTTCAACGCGAACATAACCGCGATCCTGAATCGTAGAAATGATCGACGCATAGGTAGATGGGCGACCAATGCCACGCTTTTCAAGCTCTTTAACCAGCGAAGCTTCACTGAAGCGCGCAGGCGGTTTAGTAAAGTGCTGTGCTGGCGTCAGTTCGATAAGCGTCAGCGTATCGCCTTTGTCCACCGCCGGTAAGATGCGATCTTCATCGCCTTTACGCAACGCTGGCATCACTTTCGTCCAGCCATCGAAGCGCAGAATACGACCGCGCGCCTTCAGGCGGAAATCACCCGCACCCACGGTGAGCGTGGTGGAATCGTATTTAGCTGGGGTCATCTGACAGGCAACAAACTGGCGCCAGATCATCTGATACAGTTTTTGCGCATCAGCTTCCATATCTTTCAGCGATTCCGCCTGTACGGCGACATCGGAAGGACGGATAGCTTCGTGCGCTTCCTGCGAGTTCTCTTTGCTGGCGTACTGATTCGCGTTTTCCGGCAAATATTTTTTACCAAAATTATCGCTGATGTAATCGCGAACCATGGTCACTGCATCCTGGCTCAGGTTGGTTGAGTCAGTACGCATGTAAGTGATGTAACCCGCTTCATACAAGCGCTGCGCCATCATCATGGTTTTCTTCACACCGAAGCCGAGACGCGTGCTCGCAGCCTGCTGTAGCGTGGAGGTAATGAACGGTGCGCCCGGCTTGCTGCTGGTCGGTTTATCTTCACGTTCCAATACGCTATAGCGCGCTTTTTCCAACAGGCTAACAGCGGCAAGCGTTTGTTCCCGATTTACAGGACGGAACGGCTTATCATTTTGATGCGTCACCTCAAGCGGCAACGCGTCGCCGCCCGGCGTGGTCGTGTTAGCATCAATTTCCCAGAACTCTTCTGGAACAAATGCTTTGATTTCGCGTTCACGCTCAACCACCAGACGCACAGCCACAGACTGTACGCGACCGGCAGACAGACCGCGTGCAATTTTTTTCCACAGCAGTGGCGACACCATATAGCCCACAACACGGTCCATAAAGCGGCGCGCCTGTTGCGCATTAACACGATCGATGTTCAACTCGCCCGGTTTTTCAAACGCCTGGCGAATAGCATTTTTGGTAATTTCATTAAACACCACGCGGCTGTAGCGGGTGTCGTCGCCACCGATGACTTCCCGCAGGTGCCATGCAATGGCTTCCCCTTCGCGGTCAAGGTCAGTTGCGAGATAGATGTGGTCGGCTTTTTCAGCCAGTTGCTTCAGTTCAGAAACAACTTTCTCTTTACCAGGCAGCACTTCATAGCGCGCATCCCAGTTGTGCCACGGGTCAACACCCATACGGTTGACGAGAGCGCCACGTTCATCCTTTTTGGGCTTTTTAGCCGTTTTGGTGGAGGTTGAGTCGGCGCTCTTTTTAGTTGCTGAGCCACTGGTCGGCAAATCACGGATATGACCGACGCTGGATTTCACCACGTAGTCATTACCCAGATACTTGTTGATCGTTTTGGCTTTTGCCGGGGACTCAACGATGACAAGAGCTTTACCCATATTCACCTTTACCTAATTTGATTCTTCCAGAATGCGTCGCACGTTGATTCACCTTCCACTGGCGACGAGACATCGATATGGTCTCTGCGTCGGCGGATATCAACCCTTTAAACTGATTCGCGCTTGTAATGTAACTCTCATGTAACTGAGTTAACAGGCTTTTTTTCTCACAAACGCTCTAGCACGACGAAGTATTGGTCGAATGTCAAGCAAATCTGTTGCCAGATTGACGAAAGCGTCACACTGTACCTGATAAAATGCGTTACGCAACTTTATTAGCATGCAAAAACAAATCTCGCCAGTTGTAACACTGTCGTAAAACCTTCATTTATGTCAGGGAATATTTGCCCATAAGGCGGGCTCAGCGTAGACTAATGTCCTTGTTTAAGGAGTAAATCATGCATAAAGACACTCAACCCATCGATCGCGAAACACTGCTGATTGAAGCCAACAAAATCATTCGTGAGCATGAGGACACGCTGGCGGGGATTGTCGCCACCGGCGTTACGCAGCGAAACGGCGTGCTGGTTTTCAGCGGAGATTACTTTTTAGACGAGCAAGGGCTACCAACGCCCAAAAGTACGGCGGTGTTTAATATGTTTAAACACCTGGCGCACGTACTTTCCGAAAAGTATCACTTGATCGATTAACACGAGTAATAATTTGCCGGATGGCGGCATCGCCTTATCCAGCCTATACTGGTGCATATTTGTAGGCCGGATAGGAGATATATGAGCATCGCTATCCGGCAATGACAATTTTACATCAGTGGCTTCTGCCCCCGCTGCCACCAGCGCATCAGCAAACGATCGGCGCTCTCCGCCGCACTACCGGTAAAACGATCCATCAGCTTTTTACGCTGCAGATAGCGAACGTTCAATACTTCACGACCTTCCATCAGCCCGAGGATCACCTCATCGCTGGTATTGATCTCATCCACCAGCCCATTTGCCAGCGCCTGTTGACCAAACCAGTGTTCACCGGTGGCAACCTGCTCAATGTCCAGAGTCGGACGCATGCGCTGCACAAAATCTTTAAACAGATGATGCGTTTCGTTCAGATCTTCGCGGAATTTCTGCCGCCCTTCTTCCGTGTTTTCACCGAGTAAGGTCAACGTACGCTTATACTGTCCGGCGGTGTGCAGTTCGATATCAATATCTTTCCCTTTCAGGAAGCGGTTAAAGTTCGGGATCTGCGCCACCACGCCAATTGAGCCGACGATAGCAAACGGCGCCGAGACAATTTTATCCGCCACGCAGGCCATCATATATCCGCCGCTCGCAGCGACTTTATCTACCGTAACGGTCAGCGGGATCTGCTTATCGCGCAGACGTTGTAACTGGGACGCAGCCAGGCCATAACCATGTACCACACCACCCGGACTTTCCAGACGAACCACCACTTGATCCTGAGGTTTAACAACCGCCAGCACAGCCGTCACCTCTTCGCGTAATGCGCTGACCTCATGGGCATCCATACTGCCTTTAAAATCAAGCACCCATACACGAGGTTTATCTGATGACGTACTGTCACCCAGTTTCGCTTTTGCCTTAGCCGCTTTCGCCTCCAGCTTTTGTTTCTTTTTCTGCGCCTTATGCCAGAATTTTTGCTGATGCCCATCCAATAAGGCTAGCGACAGGTCTTCCTTCATCTCTTTATATTGATCGCTGAGGTTAATAACCCGCAATTCCCCACGCTGACGTTTGCGTTGTGTCGCGTTTACGATCAGCATCACCACCACTGCAATAGCCACCACGACAGTGACAATTTTTGCCAAAAACAACCCATATTCAGACAACAATTCCACGAGACCCACCTTGGTTAAACAACGCGACTTCCGCTCAGTGTACAACAGGCGTGTCACCTCGTCTTGCTTCATACATCCAGTGCTGAATCAGTAAAAAGCATGACAAAGCGTTCATTTTGCGGTGTTATTGCCTTTGGCTGATTGAAAAAGTACAGGGTTTAAGGCATAAAGCCCAAAAGTTATCGCGAACGAGATATCCAGGACGTCGCCGAGGAGTAGCCGTGCATTACCAACCTAAACAAGACCTTCTACAGGGCCGCATTATTCTTATCACCGGTGCCAGCGATGGTATCGGACGCGAAGCCGCGCAGACCTATGCACGCTATGGCGCGACCGTTATCCTGCTTGGGCGTAACGAAGAAAAACTGCGTCAGGTTGCCCGCACTATCGCCGATGAAAACGGAACACAACCACAGTGGTTTACACTGGATCTACTAACCTGTACCTCTGAAGAATGTCACCAGCTTGCGCAGCGCATTGCTGCACATTTCCCGCGTCTGGATGGCGTACTGCATAACGCCGGATTACTCGGCGATATTTGTCCAATGAGAGAACAAAACCCGCAGGTCTGGCAGGATGTGATGCAGGTAAATGTAAATGCCACTTTTATGCTGACTCAGGCATTGCTGCCGTTGTTACTCAAATCCGATGCCGGATCGCTGGTCTTTACCTCTTCCAGTGTCGGTCGCCAGGGACGCGCCAATTGGGGAGCATATGCCACCTCAAAATTTGCGACCGAAGGGATGATGCAGGTTCTGGCTGATGAGTATCAAAACCGTCATCTGCGCGTAAACTGTATCAATCCTGGAGGGACGCGAACTGGCATGCGAGCCAGCGCATTCCCAACGGAAGATCCGCAAAAATTGAAAACTCCCGCCGATATTATGCCGCTCTACCTGTGGCTGATGGGCGATGACAGCCGCCGTAAAACCGGTATGACTTTTGATGCCCAGCCGGGCCGTAAACCAGGAATTGCCCAATGAGTGAAGAACGCTATCAGCAACGTCAACAGCGCGTAAAAGATCGGGTTGACGCACGCGTTGCCGCAGCGAAAGATGAGCGCGGAATTATCATCGTGTTCACCGGAAATGGTAAGGGTAAAACCACCGCCGCATTCGGTACCGCCACGCGCGCGGTGGGTCATGGTAAAAAAGTCGGCGTCGTACAATTTATTAAAGGTACGTGGCCAAACGGAGAACGTAACTTACTTGAACCCCACGGCGTAGAGTTTCAGGTTATGGCGACAGGATTTACCTGGGAAACGCAGAACCGCGAGTCTGACACCGCAGCCTGTATGGCCGTGTGGGAACACGGCAAGCGGATGCTGGCCGACGATGAACTGGATATGGTGATACTGGATGAGCTAACCTACATGGTGGCATACGACTATCTGCCGCTTGAAGAGGTCATCAATGCCCTGAAAGCGCGCCCAGCCCATCAAACGGTCATTATCACCGGCCGTGGATGTCATCGCGATATTCTGGAGTTAGCTGACACGGTTAGCGAGCTGCGCCCGGTCAAGCATGCGTTTGAAGCGGGCGTGAAAGCCCAAGCAGGGATCGATTATTGAGTGTAGGCCGGATAAGGCGTTTGCGCCGCATCCGGCTCCACGCTAACGCCTGATGGCGCTTTGCTTATCAGGCCTGGTCATGATTAACCGTTGTTGCTGCGACCACCCGGACGACGGCTGCCGCCGACCTGAGAGTGGCGCTTCACCGCACGACGGATCTGATTCGCCTTCATGCGACGACGATCTTTCTCGACGGCCACTTTAGAGGTCGTTTCCGGCTTCAGGTCCACCAGTTCACGCAGATAGTTGGTCTGAGCAAGATCAAGCTCTGTCCAGCCACCACGCGGCAGGCCTTTCGGCAGCGGGATATCACCATAACGGACACGAATCAGACGGCTTACCTGTACACCTACAGCTTCCCACAGGCGGCGGACTTCACGGTTACGTCCTTCGGTCAGCGTGACGTTATACCACTGGTTGATCCCTTCACCACCGCTGAACTTGATCGTTTTAAATGCCGCCGGACCATCTTCCAGCTGCACGCCACGACTCAGATCGCGCAGTTTTGCATCATCAACCTGACCAAACACACGTACCGCATATTCACGCTCAACTTCGCGGCTTGGGTGCATCAGACGGTTAGCCAGTTCACCATCGGTGGTAAACAGCAGTAAACCGCAGGTATTCACGTCCAGACGCCCTACGGCAATCCAGCGCGCATCACGCAGTTTTGGTAAACGATCAAACACGGTCGGACGACCTTCCGGGTCGTTTCGGGTACACAGTTCGCCTTCTGGCTTGTAATAGGCCAGAACACGGCAGATTTGCTCCGCAGACTCTTTAACCGAAATCAGATGACCGTCGATACGGATTTTCAGACCCGGAGTGACTTCAACGCGATCGCCGAGCGTGGCAATTTTGCCATCAACGCTCACGCGACCCGCGGCAATAATAGATTCGATTTCACGGCGAGAACCGTGGCCAGCGCGCGCCAGCACTTTTTGTAACTTTTCGCTCATAGAGCTTCCTTTAGGTGTCGCCTTCACAGGCGTCGAACAGGAGAATCAACGGCGCCAGTCAGCGCCATTTTAAGGCCGCGTAGTATAGCGGTTCACGCCCTTATAAGAAAGGTTTAACGTCACCGACGCCTTCACGCAACACCACCGGAGAATCGTCGGTTAAATCAATGACCGTGGTCGGCTGTTGGCCGAGATATCCGCCGTGGATAATTAAATCCACCTGTTTCTCCAGGCGGTCTTTAATTTCTTCCGGATCTGACTCGGTAAATTCGCTACCCGGCAGCATCAGTGACGTGGAGAGCATCGGCTCGCCCAGCGCTTCAAGCAGCGCCAGTGCTATCGGGTTTGAGGGTACACGCAGGCCGATGGTCTTACGTTTTTCTTGCAACAAGCGGCGCGGAACCTCTTTCGTCCCCTTCAGGATGAAGGTGTAGTTGCCCGGCGTGTTGTTTTTAATTAAACGGAAGGCCACGTTGTCGACAAACGAATAGGTCGACAGTTCAGACAGGTCACGGCACATCAGCGTAAAGTTGTGCCCGTCCGGCAGGTGACGGATGCGGCAAATGCGCTCCATTGCGCCTTTATCTTCAATTTTGCAGCCCAACGCATAGCCGGAATCGGTTGGATAGACGATCACCCCACCTTTACGCACGATTTCAACGGCCTGATTGATCAGCCGCTGCTGCGGGTTTTCGGGATGAATATAAAAAAACTGGCTCATACTTTCCTCTCTGTGATCTCGGGCTGCTCCCAAAGTTGCCAGACGCCTTCTACGCCTGCGGGCAACCAAAGTTTACGACCCAACTCAATCCATGGGCAGGGTAGATGAAAATCAGACCCTTGCGATGCCCACAATTGATGCTGACGCGCAAGCGTCGCCAGATGGGTGCGTTCATTGGGAGACTGCTGACACTGCGCTACTTCCATCGCGTCGCCGCGATGTTCAGCAAAATGTGCAACCAGTCTTTTCAGCCACTTAGCGCTAAGATCGTACCGCCCAGGATGAGCCAGAACAGCCTTACCGCCAGAATGATGAATGACATCAATAGCTTGTTCTATTGTACACCACTGTGGCGGAACGTAACCGGTTTTCCCGCGGGCAAGATATTTTTTAAAGACATCCGCCATGGTTGTGGCTTTGCCACATTCCACCAGGAAACGCGCAAAATGGCCCCGCGTAACCGCCCCGCCATCAGCCAGGCGCAACGCCCCTTCCCACGCGCCGGGGATATGCGCTTTGTCGAGTCGTTCGGCAATCAGGCGCGCACGCTGCTGACGACGTTCCGTTTGTTGCGCCAGAAACTCGCACATCATGGGATGGGCGATATCAATGTTCAGACCCACTATATGAATCTCATGGTTTTCCCAGACAGTTGATATCTCGACACCAGGGATCAAATTTAACGCTAAACCCGAACGTGAAATTTCTTCTCTTGCCGCCGCAATGCCCGCCGTGGTGTCATGATCGGTGATCGCCAGTGTACCGACTCGCATCTCTACCGCACGGTGTACTAAGGCTTCTGGGGTTAATCGCCCATCGGAGGCTGTAGTATGACTATGCAGGTCATAAATCACTGCGTAATTCGTGTCGCTCAAGGCGGCTCCCGTTTCAATAAATGTCGTAACACGCCCATCATAGCGGTTTCGGCAAATATACTGAAATCAGGTGTTGACTTTACCCCATCGAACTAGTTAACTAGTACGCAAGTTCACATGAAGAAGGTATCTGCAATGAAAGCAACATTTTTTCTGCACGGTTGGTGGCGCACTTCCTGATTTCGGGCAGTGTCTTACGTCTGCAATTTGCAACCAGATACCCGGCCCGCCTAATGAGCGGGCTTTTTTTTGAACAAAATTAATGAGAATAACGATGCAAACACAAAAACCGATACTCGAACTGCTTGCCTGCGATGCCGCCTATCGTGAGAATCCGACGTCGCTGTTTCATCAGGTGTGTGGCGCACGTCCGGCAACGCTGCTGCTGGAATCTGCAGATATCGACAGCAAAGACGATCTGAAGAGCTTGCTGCTAGTCGACAGCGCATTGCGCATTACCGCTCTCGGTGACACTGTCACTATTCAGGCGTTATCCACAAACGGCGCATCGCTGCTGCCCTTGCTGGATGCTGCCCTGCCCGCTGGTGTTGAGAATGAAAAACAGCCGAATGGTCGTCATCTGCGATTCCCTGCCGTCAGCCCGCTGTTGGATGAAGACGCCCGTTTATGTTCTCTTTCCGTATTTGATGCTTTTCGCATACTGCAGGGGCTGGTGAATGTTCCTGTTCAAGAACGTGAAGCGATGTTCTTCGGCGGTCTGTTTTCCTACGACCTGGTTGCCGGTTTTGAAGATTTACCTCAGCTTGAAGCGGGCAACCGTTGTCCTGACTACTGCTTCTATCTGGCAGAAACGCTGATGGTTATCGACCACCAGAAAAAAAGCACCCGAATTCAGGCCAGTGTTTTTACCCCCAATGATGCGGAAAAACAGCGACTTAACGCCCGTCTGGCGCAGCTGAGCCAGCAGCTTACCGAGCCTGCGCCGCCGTTGCCGGTCACTGAAGTCCCGCAGATGCGCTGCGAGTGCAATCAGAGCGATGAAGAGTTCGGCGCCGTAGTACGTGGCATGCAAAAAGCGATTCGCGCGGGCGAAATTTTCCAGGTAGTTCCGTCCCGACGTTTCTCGCTGCCCTGCCCGTCACCGCTGGCAGCCTACTATGTGCTGAAGAAAAGTAACCCCAGCCCATACATGTTTTTCATGCAGGACAACGATTTCACGCTGTTTGGCGCCTCCCCGGAAAGCTCGCTGAAATACGATGCCACCAGCCGCCAGATTGAGATCTACCCGATTGCCGGCACTCGCCCGCGTGGTCGTCGTGCTGACGGTTCGCTTGACCGCGACCTTGACAGCCGAATCGAGCTGGAGATGCGTACCGACCATAAAGAGCTTTCTGAGCACCTGATGCTGGTTGACCTTGCGCGTAACGACCTGGCGCGCATCTGTACGCCTGGCAGCCGCTATGTTGCTGATCTCACCAAAGTCGATCGTTACTCCTTCGTAATGCACCTGGTTTCGCGTGTGGTCGGCGAGCTGCGTAGCGATCTGGATGTGCTGCACGCTTACCGCGCCTGTATGAATATGGGCACGTTAAGCGGAGCGCCAAAAGTTCGCGCTATGCAGCTTATCGCCGAGGCAGAAGGTCGTCGCCGTGGCAGCTACGGCGGCGCGGTAGGTTACTTCACGGCTCATGGCGATCTGGATACCTGTATTGTCATTCGTTCCGCCCTCGTGGAAGACGGTATTGCCACCGTACAAGCTGGTGCCGGGATTGTTCTGGATTCTGTACCGCAGTCTGAAGCCGATGAAACCCGTAATAAAGCGCGCGCGGTTCTGCGTGCTATCGCCACCGCGCACCACGCACAGGAGACCTTCTAATGGCTGACATTCTGCTGCTCGATAATATCGACTCTTTTACCTATAACCTGGCGGATCAGCTGCGTACTAATGGTCACAACGTGGTGATTTACCGCAACCATATTCCGGCTCAGACGTTGATTGACCGTTTAGCAACGATGAAAAATCCTGTGCTGATGCTTTCTCCAGGCCCAGGTGCGCCAAGCGAAGCAGGTTGCATGCCGGAGCTGTTAACCCGTCTGCGCGGCAAGCTGCCAATCATCGGCATTTGTCTGGGACATCAGGCCATTGTTGAAGCCTATGGTGGATATGTGGGCCAGGCTGGAGAAATCCTGCACGGCAAAGCGTCCAGCATTGAACACGACGGTCAGGCAATGTTTGCTGGTCTGGCGAATCCGCTGCCGGTGGCACGCTATCATTCGCTGGTTGGCAGCAACGTTCCGGCAGGATTAACCATTAACGCCCACTTTAACGGCATGGTGATGGCGGTGCGTCACGATACCGATCGCGTCTGCGGCTTCCAGTTCCATCCGGAGTCCATTCTGACCACCCAGGGCGCGCGTCTGTTGGAACAAACGCTGGCCTGGGCGCAACAGAAGCTTGAACAAACCAATACGCTGCAACCAATTCTGGAGAAACTGTACCAGGCGCAGACGCTGTCTCAGCAGGAAAGCCACCAGCTGTTCTCCGCCGTGGTCCGCGGTGAACTGAAGCCGGAACAACTGGCTGCGGCGCTGGTGAGCATGAAAATCCGTGGCGAACACCCGAATGAAATTGCCGGTGCGGCAACCGCGCTGCTGGAAAACGCCGCTCCGTTCCCGCGTCCTGATTATCTGTTTGCCGATATTGTCGGTACCGGCGGCGACGGCAGCAACAGCATCAATATTTCTACCGCCAGCGCCTTTGTTGCAGCGGCTTGCGGACTGAAAGTTGCCAAACACGGCAACCGCAGCGTCTCCAGCAAGTCAGGCTCTTCGGATCTGTTAGCGGCATTTGGCATCAATCTGGATATGAACGCCGACAAATCCCGTCAGGCGCTTGACGATCTCGGCGTGTGTTTTCTGTTTGCGCCGAAATACCACACCGGTTTTCGCCATGCCATGCCGGTACGCCAGCAGTTGAAAACCCGCACGCTGTTTAACGTGCTCGGCCCGTTGATTAACCCGGCACATCCGCCGCTGGCGCTGATCGGCGTTTACAGCCCGGAGCTGGTGCTGCCGATTGCCGAAACGCTGCGTGTGCTCGGATATCAGCGGGCGGCCGTAGTGCACAGCGGTGGCATGGACGAAGTTTCGCTGCATGCGCCGACCATTGTGGCAGAACTGCACGATGGGGAAATCAAGAGTTATCAACTGACGGCAGAAGACTTTGGCCTGACGCCTTACCACCAGGAACAGCTGGCTGGCGGCACGCCGGAAGAAAACCGTGACATTCTTAGTCGCTTGTTACAAGGTAAAGGTGAAGCCGCTCATGAAGCCGCTGTTGCCGCGAATGTCGCCATGTTAATGCGCTTGCACGGTGAAGAAGATTTGAAAGCCAATGCGCAAACCGTGATTAATGTACTGCGCAGCGGTGCGGCCTATGACCGTGTCACTGCACTGGCAGCAAGAGGGTAAATGATGCAAACCGTTTTAGCGAAAATTGTCGCAGACAAGGCGATTTGGGTAGAAGCCCGCAAACAGCAACAACCGCTGGCCAGCTTTCAAAATGATGTTCAACCCAGCTCTCGTGATTTCTACGATGCGCTGCAAGGTGCGCGCACCGCCTTTATTCTGGAATGTAAAAAAGCATCTCCGTCAAAAGGCGTGATCCGTGATGACTTCGATCCGGCACAGATTGCGGGCGTTTATAAACATTATGCTTCCGCGATTTCCGTACTGACCGATGAGAAATATTTCCAGGGCAGTTTTGATTTCCTGCCTATCGTCAGCCGCATCGCGCCGCAACCTGTTCTGTGTAAGGACTTTATTATCGATCCTTACCAGATTTACCTGGCGCGTTTTTACCAGGCGGACGCCTGTTTGTTGATGCTGTCGGTCCTCGATGATGAACAATATCGTCAACTCGCCGCCGTCGCCCACAGCCTGAAAATGGGCGTACTGACCGAAGTCAGCAACGAAGAAGAGCTGGAGCGTGCTATCGCACTGGGCGCCAAAGTCGTTGGTATCAACAACCGCGATTTACGCGACTTGTCGATTGATTTGAATCGCACCCGCCAGCTTGCGCCGCGCCTGGGCCACGGTGTGACCGTCATCAGCGAGTCCGGGATCAACACCTATGGTCAGGTGCGCGAGCTCAGCCACTTCGCCAACGGTTTTCTGATTGGTTCCGCGCTGATGTCGCATGATGATCTGCACGCTGCCGTGCGTCGCGTACTGCTCGGCGAGAATAAAGTCTGCGGTTTAACCCGGGCTCAGGATGCCAACGCGGCGTATAAATCCGGCGCGATTTATGGCGGACTGATTTTTGTACCCACATCGCCACGCGCGGTTAGCGTTGAGCAAGCGCGAGAGGTCATGACCGGCGCGCCGCTGCAATACGTCGGGGTGTTTCGCAACACAGATATTATCGACGTACGTGAAACAGCGGCTGCTCTGGGACTCACTGCCGTGCAACTGCATGGTAGCGAAGATCAAGCCTACGTAGACGCGCTACGCAATGCGCTACCCGCACAGGTACAAATCTGGAAGGCGCTCAGCGTCAGCGATAAGTTGCCAGCCCGTGATTATCAGCATGTCGATAAATACGTCTTCGACAACGGTCAGGGCGGCAGCGGGCAACGCTTCGACTGGTCACTTTTAGGCGGACAATCGCTGGATAACGTATTACTGGCTGGCGGACTTGGCGCAGATAACTGCGTTGACGCGGCAAAAACCGGCTGTGCCGGTCTCGATTTCAATTCTGGCGTAGAGTCACAGCCGGGCATCAAAGATGCACGTCTTCTGGCTTCGGTCTTTCAGACGCTGCGCGCATATTAAGGAAAAGGACATGACAACATTACTCAATCCGTATTTTGGTGAATTTGGCGGTATGTATGTGCCACAGATTCTGATGCCTGCCCTGCGCCAGCTGGAAGAAGCTTTTGTCAGCGCGCAAAAAGATCCTGAATTTCAGGCGCAGTTTACAGACCTGCTGAAAAACTATGCGGGTCGCCCAACCGCACTGACCAAGTGCCAGAACATTACTCAAGGCACCAACACGACGCTGTATCTCAAGCGTGAAGATTTACTGCACGGCGGCGCGCACAAAACCAACCAGGTGCTGGGCCAGGCGTTGCTGGCGAAGCGCATGGGTAAAACGGAAATTATCGCCGAAACAGGCGCGGGGCAGCACGGTGTTGCATCTGCTCTCGCCAGCGCACTGCTGGGGTTGAAATGCCGTATTTACATGGGCGCGAAAGATGTTGAACGTCAGTCGCCGAACGTTTTCCGTATGCGTTTGATGGGTGCAGAAGTTATCCCCGTTCACAGCGGTTCCGCAACGCTGAAAGATGCCTGTAACGAAGCGCTGCGCGACTGGTCTGGCAGCTACGATACCGCGCACTATATGCTCGGTACAGCGGCAGGTCCGCACCCCTTCCCGACTATTGTGCGTGAGTTCCAGCGGATGATCGGTGAAGAAACCAAGGCGCAGATTCTGGAAAAAGAAGGTCGTCTGCCGGACGCCGTTATCGCCTGCGTGGGTGGCGGTTCTAACGCCATCGGTATGTTCGCCGATTTTATTAATGAAACCAGCGTCGGTTTGATTGGCGTAGAGCCAGGCGGTCACGGGATTGAGTCTGGAGAACACGGCGCGCCGTTGAAACATGGTCGTGTCGGGATTTACTTCGGCATGAAGTCCCCGATGATGCAGACCGAAGAAGGACAGATTGAAGAGTCTTACTCTATTTCCGCCGGGCTCGACTTCCCATCGGTCGGGCCACAGCATGCGTACCTGAACAGCATTGGTCGCGCCGATTATGTTTCAATAACCGATGATGAAGCACTGGAAGCCTTCAAAACGCTGTGTCTGCACGAGGGGATTATTCCGGCACTGGAGTCCTCCCATGCCCTGGCACACGCGTTGAAAATGATGCGTGAAAATCCGGAAAAAGAGCAGCTACTGGTGGTTAATCTCTCCGGTCGCGGCGACAAAGACATTTTCACCGTACACGATATTCTGAAAGCGCGAGGGGAAATCTGATGGAACGTTACGAAAACCTGTTTGCACAGCTGAAGGACCGCAAAGAAGGTGCTTTTGTCCCCTTCGTAACCCTGGGCGATCCGTCTGTTGAGCAGTCACTGAAAATCATTGATACGCTGATTGAAGCTGGTGCCGACGCGCTTGAACTCGGCATTCCGTTCTCCGATCCGCTGGCCGATGGCCCAACCATTCAGGAAGCCACCCTGCGTGCGTTTGCCGCCGGCGTCACACCATCGCAATGCTTTGAGATGCTGGCGCTGATTCGCCAGAAACATCCGACGATTCCCATTGGGTTGCTGATGTATGCCAACCTGGTCTTCAGCAAGGGCATTGACGAGTTTTACGCCCAGTGCGAAAAAGTGGGTGTGGATTCTGTGTTGGTAGCCGATGTCCCTGTTGAGGAGTCTGCGCCATTCAGAACTGCTGCACTGCGTCACAACATCGCACCGATTTTCATCTGCCCGCCGAACGCTGATGAAGAACTGCTACGCCAGATTGCCTCTTACGGTCGCGGCTACACTTATCTGCTTTCACGTGCAGGTGTGACCGGTGCCGAAAATCGTGCGGCATTACCGCTGCATCATTTGGTTGAAAAGCTGAAACAATATGATGCACCGCCTTCTTTACAGGGCTTCGGTATCTCTGCGCCTGAACAGGTAGCCGGAGCTATTGAAGCCGGTGCTGCCGGTGCAATTTCCGGCTCGGCAATTGTGAAAATCATTGAGAAAAATGTTGCGGCACCGGAACAGATGCTGGCTGAGCTGAAAGCGTTTGTCAGCACGATGAAAGCCGCCACCCACCAGTAAGTTAAATCAACCGCCAGAGACGTCTGGCGGTTTCACCCTTCTTCCGTGTGCTTCATTCTATACATAGCGCTATCCGCATTCTGAATGGCTACATCCAGTTCACCGTTCACCTCTGCAATTCCCCACGATACTGACAATGGCACGGTATGCCCATCCACCACAAACACATGACTGGTCACCTGCCCGCTAATACGTTGCGCGATTGCTATGGCGTCAGTTGCCTGCGATCGAAACAGCAGGATCATAAATTCATCCCCGCCGGTACGAATTACAATATCGTGGCTGGTGCGAGTGTTTGACAGCATCCTGTTGGCGATAATTTGCAACGCGCGATCGCCTGCCGCGTGGCCCCAGGTATCATTGACGGCCTTAAATTTATTGCAGTCCAGTAGCACCACCGAACAGTGTGATAAATCCCGACGCTTGATAATGTCGAGTATTCGGCGGTTAAAACAGCCGGTCAGAGTATCGATATAAACCTTGAGGTCGCTTTCGTTTAGCCATGACTTTAACGAGAAGCTAATGATGATGAAAAAGAACGGCGCCAGCAGGATAACAATCCCGGCATGTGTATCGCGCGCCATAAAACGGCCTAATGAAAGCGAATAGTGCAGCGCATATTTCTCCGAAAAATTGCGCACCAAATAGCTGGATTGCCCCGCACATTTGCCGGATAAGCAGAGGCTCTCTTTGTTGGTCAGATTCACTAACTCCACGTTCAATCCGGGAAGGATTTGATTATCAAACGCCTCGGCTAACGCTTCCTGCAGCTCAGGCTTCGAATGATCATAGACCAGATAGGCAACGATTTGGTCTGATATCTCTTTACCCGACAGATCGTAGATATAGCTCACTACGCTGTAGGCTTTTTCACCGGTAATTTTATCGGTATAGAAGTTTGTTGAACTGAGAGCTTTATTTTTGACGTTTTTTTGCAACAACCGGGTATAGAAATCGGTGGGCGGATAGAAAAAATGCGTAATATCCATCGCCATTTCGGAGTCAGAAAAACTGAAATTGCGCGAGTCGGAATCCATAAACCAATAAAAATAATCTGAATTGCTGGCGATAATGTAACGGTGCGCATCGAAGCTGCCTGGATTTAGCTCATTAACCATTCCGCGAATGAACTCCGCCGCAGTATACATACACAGCGCATTATGGTTGGGTTGCTGAGTAATAATCGTCCCCGTTGCAGAATGAACCCGCTTTGGGTCGGCGTTAATTCCCCATTCATCTTTGTTTCGCGGAACAAACTGCGCCATAACACCACACTGTTCGCCGGTTTTGATGTGGTAATAACGCTCGCCAATCGCATCGGCAATCAGTTCATTATCGTTAAAAATGTCCAACATGTGAGCTTGCAGGCGGCTAACGCCTTCACTGGCGGCCGCCATACGCTGTTCATAAATGATAAACAGAAACAACGAGGTAAAAATCAACGTAATGAGCCCGGATACCAGCAGAGCCTGCCTGTTTCTGAGCTTATCCTGCACAATCTTCACGAGTCCACCCTGATAGTTAACAGTATTGCCAAATCGGTTACCCGTTTATGTTGTTGCATAACAGCGTTGTACGTTGATAGAGAATGTTTGCCACTCCGAAGCAGGTAAGTTGATGTAGCCCGCAGCAGCGCGCGTAGGTTACAGATTTATACAATAAAAGCACATATTTGTTAACATAAGCGCAAACTAATCATCACCTTCGATAGGATACCCTGCCCGCCGGATGGCCTCGCGGCAGTCGTTTACGCCTGCGGCATAGCCCGCCTCAATCTCACAAACCGGACTTGCGCTGCAATAAGGTAGTGTAACCGGAGTCGCAATAAGTTTCTCCAGCGCCTCAATTTTATCCATGCAAAGCAATAATTCACGTGCAACACTCACGGCAAACGCTGCCGTTTGATCCTCGTAGAACGGTTCCAGAAGTGTGATTTTTTGCTGTAGCAGATGGCGGGTCAACATCATCAGCAATCCCCTCAAAGTTGGTTTGCTTAAAGAGTAGCACTACATCAAAGGGGAGAAAGGCAGGATGTTTTCCCCAGAATTTTTTAAATGAAGAACGAGGGGAATTTTTCCTGGCTGCTAACCACGGGCAGGTATGCCCGGAATCTATACAGTTCAGTCGTTTTGGTTGTGCAACCATTAATGAAGTTGACTTCAAAAAGTCCCTTGCGAGACACTGAAGGAAAGCATGCCAAATATGGGTGAACTTGTTGAGACATCTGTTGATTAAATTAGTTATGTTAAGCGTTGGATTTTTAAGCGCTGGGGACATACTGGCAAATACTCCGGAACAGGTAATCACCGCTTTCCAGAGGGATTATAAATATTGGAATGACCAGTCATTTCAGAGAAATCAGAACTACGGAAAGCAAGAAGTTATGCTCCTGGCCCAGAAGGGTTGGAATGAGCTTTTGAATAAATATACAAAACCTGGTTTTCAGGGCGAGCCTATAGCTTTTGGTTCTGAGTCTAGTCATGATCCTGAGCAAGAGAACATCATATCGGTTCATATTTCTGAAAAAGTAGCGACCGTGACGACCAGATTATCGAGGCAGTATTATTCACCTGTTTATGAATATCAATTGTCCAAAGAGAATGATACCTGGTACCTATCTCAGATATTTTTAGTTGATGATGATGGAAAATATCCGAGTTTGTAATAAATAGTGCACTCATTACAACTTTATGAGTTAAAAAAATCTGCCATAATGACAGATTTCTTTAATCTATCATTAGAGATTTGCAACGTTATGATATACTTTTTGAACATCATCGTCATCTTCAAGAGCATCAACAAGCCCTGCAAAGACTTCTAAATCTTCTGGTGAAAGTTCAATTTCTGATTGAGCAATCATCTCTAATTCTGTAGTTGAGAACTCAGTAATTCCTGCTGCTTTTAGAGCTGCAATGCCTTTATGAAGATCTGTAGATTCAGTATAAATAACGATGTTTCCTTCTTCCTCGGTTACATCACGAACATCTACTTCAGCATTAAGCAGAATTTCAAAAATATGGTCAGGGTCTGTCCCTTCAAATACAATTACTCCGGTATTGTCAAACATATAGCTGACAGAACCCGCCGCTCCGATATTCCCGCCTTTTTTATTAAAAATTGAGCGGACATTAGCAATCGTACGGTTAACGTTTGAAGTCAATGTTTCAGCGATAATCAGTGAGCCACTGGGACCAAAGCCTTCATAACGCCCTTGCACGAACGTTTCATCGCTGCCGCCTTTGGCTTTATCAATGGCTTTATCAATAACGTGTTTTGGAACCTGAGCTTGTTTCGCACGTTCAATAACGAATTTTAAAGATGTATTTAATTCTGGGTCTGGTTCGCCTTGTTTAGCAGCAGCATAAATTTCTACACCGAATTTTGCATATACATTAGACGTTGCACCGTCTTTAGCTGTTTTTTTAGCAACAATATTTGCCCACTTACGTCCCACTGGAATGATCTCCTCGAAAATTCATTTACATTATTGAATGGTAAATAATCTGCCATCACATTATATCATGATGTATAAACCTTAGTCCATGAAAAATAAAATATCCAAATTTTACGATATGTTACTTTAATTTTATCAATAGTTAACATTTTGGATAAGTTATCCCCTGATTATCTGCAGGTTCTTTTTTGTACGTAATAAATGAGCCGCAGTAATAATGCATAAGAGAATAGAAACAAAAGCGATATTCCAGATAAACACACTGGCTATTAAAGTTACCGCGGTACTGCTTAAAGAGAGCGCTACAAGTCATCTTGCACTGCGCCTTATTTGATAGTGTGTTCGTTTAGTACCGGGACAAGATACTTAGCCTATATTTACTCCACCACTCCAACAAAGGGAAATGCTAAATGGGTGGAGCGGTACAACCAGCATCTCTGACTGATGTATTCAGAAGCACACGTGACTCAGTTGACTACGGCTGGTCAAAATAACGATACGCGTGGAAAAGAATGGAAAAAACTGGTCATTTGATGACCAGTTTTGCAGAGGAGTTTTGCAGAAGAACTTAAAAACGATAACCCGCAGAGAACATAAACACCCACGGATCGAGGCGTACACTGTCGCTATAACGGGCTTGCGGCAGAACAGCACCATTAGATTTGTACTTCGCAGTAGTATCGATATCCATGTACCAGACCGACATGTTAATCAGCCAGTCGCGGTTAATCAGATAGTCCATACCGACTTGCCCTGCTGCACCCCAGGAATCTTTCAGACTCAGGTCCGATAATCCTGTTTCTTTACCGTTATCGTTAAAGCCTTCATCGAAGAAGGTCGTGTAGTTCACACCAACACCTACGTACGGACGCAGTTTACTGCTGGAGTCACCGAAGTACCACTGTGCCATTAACGTCGGCGGCAAATGATGTACGGTGGCAATATCACCTGTTGCTGCAGTACCAATTTTATGGCGGAACGGTGTAGCCGCCAGTAATTCAACACCGATATTGTCGGTTGCCATGTAGGTAAATGTCAGACCCAACTGCGTGTTATTGCTGACATCAAAGCCACCTAAGCTGCCCAGCGTACCACCTGCACCTTCCGTCGGTCTGACGGTGGCAGAACCTGCACGAATAAAGAACTCTCCAGCTTCATGCGCAAATGCGTTACCAGAGAGAAGAGTTGTTAAAACCAATGCTGCAACTGTTAATTTTTTCATGTCCGCTCCATCGTTATGGTTATAAAAGCGGAATGAATATACCTACTTTGGAGTAATAAATGATCTAACATGGATCACATTGACTTTGATAATTTAACATTTATTGATCCAGGTTAAGTTAGAACTTGCATTCAAAATCCTGGTTAAATTAATTCAGATCAATTTTGATATATTTTCAATGTGCAAGTACCTCCAGCTCATTGCTGATGGGTGATGGTTATCTGCACGTGATGCGCAGATAACAAACAGCGTTCATGCACGACGCTGAAGTCATAGCCAAAAATTACCGCAGCTTTACAAAGATATGCTTTTCCATACATCGCGCGATGCTGCCACTGTAGAGTTATCCAGGGTACAATTGCCCGCAAATGAACACCTGCAAAACTCAAGGAGAGTGCATGTCTATCACGGCGAAATCCGTTTACCGTGACACGGGAAACTTTTTCCGTAATCAATTCATTACCATCTTGCTGGTATCGTTGTTGTGCGCGTTTATCACAGTGGTGTTAGGGCATGCCTTTTCCCCCACTGACGCACAAATTGCGCAACTCAGTGAAGGCGATCAGTTAACCAGCAGCGTGGGGTTGTTCGATCTGGTGCAAAACATGACCCCGGAGCAACAGCAAATTTTGCTACGCGCTTCCGCGGCGTCTACGTTTTCTGGTCTGATTGGTAATGCCATCCTTGCCGGTGGGGTCATCCTGATGATTCAGCTGATTTCAGCAGGTCATCGGGTCAGCGCATTACGTGCCATCGGCGCCAGTGCGCCAGTGTTGCCAAAGCTGTTTATTCTGATTTTTTTGACTACTCTGCTGGTGCAAATCGGTATTATGCTGGTTGTTGTTCCCGGTATTCTGCTGGCCATCCTGCTGGCACTCGCACCTGTGATGTTGGTACAGGACAAAATGGGTGTCTTTGCCGCGATGCGCAACAGTATGCGTCTGGCGTGGTCGAATATGCGACTGGTTGCGCCGGCAGTAATCGGTTGGTTGCTGGCAAAAACGCTGCTGTTGCTTTTTGCGCCAAGTTTTGCAGTACTTACGCCGAATGTAGGCGCGGTATTGGCGAATACGCTGAGCAATATGATCTCCGCGGTGTTGCTGATCTATTTGTTCCGCCTGTACATGCTGATTCGCCAATAAACCCTGAACGCATTCCGGGCTTGTACCCGGTGCTTTTGATGACGGAATCGAAGAATGAAGCAGTTTCTTGATTTTTTACCGCTGGTTGTCTTTTTTGCTTTTTATAAGCTTTACGACATCTATGCGGCGACCTCGGCGCTGATTGTCGCGACGGCTGTAGTGTTGATTTACAGCTGGGTTCGCTATCGCAAGGTCGAGAAGATGGCGTTAATCACCTTTGTCCTGGTGGCCGTATTTGGTGGCCTGACTATTTTTTTCCACAACGATGAATTCATTAAGTGGAAAGTAACGGTGATTTACGGGCTGTTTGCTGGTGCATTGCTGGTAAGCCAGTGGGTGATGAAAAAGCCGCTGATCCAGCGCATGTTAGGTAAAGAACTGACCCTGCCGCAGCCAGTGTGGTCGAAACTAAATTTAGCCTGGGCAGTCTTTTTCATCCTGTGTGGTCTGGCGAATATCTATATTGCATTTTGGCTACCGCAGAATATTTGGGTCAACTTCAAAGTGTTCGGCCTGACCGCCCTGACTTTATTCTTTACGCTGCTGAGTGGAGTCTATATTTACCGTCATCTGCCGCAAGAAGATAAATCGTAATACATGCTCGCCAGATCTGCGGATCTGGCGAATTTTTATCCCCTCGCGTTCCATAGAGCTGACAACCTGACTTACATCTGCTCTGCATGCCGCATCCCCTCTGTTCTCGACGCACAAATTCTAGTAGCATCGCGCCTGTAATCTTTCTCTATAGTCGGTTCTACAATGACAACAACGAATAACACTCCCCAGGGTGAACTGGTTTTACGCACTCTGGCCATGCCTGCCGATACCAACGCGAACGGTGATATTTTTGGCGGCTGGCTGATGTCACAAATGGATATAGGTGGCGCGATTCAGGCCAAAGAGATCGCACATGGTCGTGTGGTAACGGTGCGGGTTGAAGGAATGAGCTTTTTGCGCCCGGTCGCCGTAGGTGATGTAGTGTGTTGCTATGCTCGCTGTGTGAAGCGCGGGACAACCTCAATCAGCATCAATATTGAAGTTTGGGTGAAGAAAGTCGCTTCTGAACCTATTGGCCAGCGTTATAAGGCCACCGAAGCTCTGTTTATCTACGTTGCCGTTGATAAAGACGGGAAACCGCGTCCAATCCCCACGTTGGCCTGATAGCACACGCCAGTAATGCTATCCGGCAATCATCACTCTTGATCATTGCCGGACGGCCTGATGCTTACTCGATCTGCGTTGTGCCGTTTAATTTGAAAACAATATTCACCACGAGTCCGGAACCGGGTTTACCTGCTTCATAACGCCATCTACGCATCGCGTTTTTCACTTCACGCTCAAACATATTGGCAGGCTGTGCAGACAGGATCTCCACATTTTCAACCCGACCATCCGGCGTTACATTAAATTTGACCTTTACCCGCCCTTCAATGCGTAGCGCCTGAGCTCGCGCCGGATACTGAGGCTGATTACGGCTTAAAGCGCGTGGGCCCGATGGCGCACTGACCACCGGTTTGCTGGTAGTTGCCGGCGCGGTATTGGTCATTGTGCGCGTAGGTGCCGTATTTTCCAGCGGGGAGGCCGGCCGCGGTTCTGCTGGTTTAACATCGCGTTTCGGCTGCTCTTCCACCTTTTTCACCGGTTTTGGCTTCGGTTTAGGCTTGGGCTTCGGTTTTTCAATCACCACCGGCGCCTCTTTTGGTGGCTCTGGAATCGGCTCTGGTTCCGGTTCAGGCTCGACAACGGGTTCCGGCGGCGGCTGAACGGCCTGAGGTGGTTCGAGATCGGCAGGCGCGACCATCGTGACAGAGATCGGCTGCGCTGGCGCAGGCAGTTCAATAACCTGATGTACCGAGGTATACAGCAAACCAGCCACCACGGCACCATGAATGCCGACAGACAGTAACGTTGGCCAGGGAAAGCGACGAGGTAAATCAAGGGTCATTGAAGTCATAATCGTTTCAGTAAAAAAACCAGGCCCTGATTTTAAATGCAAATAGCAATCATATTCAATAAGCCCATGGCGGTAACTGACATTTAGAACGCGATTTTATGATAAAAAACCACTTTCAGAGTATGGCCTTAACATATCAGTTATCTTTCCGTTGCAGTTGTTAGGCCTTTCCAATAACGTTATTAACGACTTTTACCGTTCAAGGAGTTCTACCCGTGCTGTATGTTATTTACGCCCAAGATATCGCAGACTCTCTCGAAAAACGTCTTTCCGTGCGCCCTGCTCATCTGGCTCGCCTGCAACTCCTTCATGACGAAGGTCGTTTGCTCACGGCGGGCCCCATGCCAGCGGTCGATAGTAACGATCCCGGTGCGGCGGGTTTTACCGGCTCGACGGTGATTGCCGAATTTGAATCTTTGGAGGCGGCACAGGCGTGGGCGGAAGCCGATCCGTATGTTGCAGCGGGCGTTTACGCGCAGGTTTCAGTAAAACCGTACAAAAAAGTATTTTAAAAACAAAACAAAAACAGACATTGGGCACCGCCAGCGGTGCCCTTTTGGGATCAGATGCTGTGGATCGCAAACAGCAACGAGTTGCGTTGATGGTTGAGAATGCACTTTCTGATAGTGTGGATACGCATATTACGACGCGATTGTCCTTCAAGCCAACGTGCTTTACGGCGGCTAGCCTGACGCAGCATCCGCCAGCGTCCCACTTCCGTTCTACTACGCTTCATGTTTACTACTCTTTCAGTCACTGAGTGGCCATTATAACGCCACACCGAATGCAGACCAGCGGTTTTCCCGTGTTTTTATTTGCCAGATTAATCCTGATGCGTAAACTCTTAACAATACGCTTTCAAAAGGATTTTTAAATTTATGACAACCTTCTACACCGTGGTGAGTTGGCTGGTCATTCTGGGTTACTGGGTACTCATTGCTGGCGTAACATTACGCATTCTAATGAAACGACGCGCAGTGCCCTCCGCAATGGCCTGGCTTTTGATCATCTATATTCTGCCATTGGTAGGGATCATTGCTTATCTGTCCTTCGGTGAGCTCCACCTGGGTAAACGCCGCGCCGAACGCGCCCGGGCAATGTGGCCGTCAACGGCCAAGTGGCTGAACGATCTTAAAGCCTGTAAGCATATTTTTGCGCAGGAAAACAGCAGCGTCGCCTCCTCCTTATTTAAACTGTGCGAGCGTCGTCAAGGAATCGCCGGCGTTAAGGGAAATCAGCTGCAGCTGCTCACCAGTTCAGATGACGTGATGCAGGCGCTGATCCGTGATATTCAACTGGCGCGCCACAACATAGAGATGGTGTTCTACATCTGGCAGCCGGGTGGTATGGCCGATCAGGTAGCCGAGTCGTTAATGGCTGCCGCAAGGCGTGGCATTCACTGTCGCCTGATGCTGGACTCCGCCGGCAGCGTGGCGTTCTTCCGCAGCCCTTGGGCGGCGATGATGCGTAACGCAGGTATCGAGGTTGTAGAAGCGCTGAAGGTGAACCTGATGCGTGTATTTTTACGCCGTATGGACCTGCGTCAGCACCGCAAAATGATCATGATCGACAACTACATTGCGTATACCGGCAGCATGAACATGGTCGATCCGCGCTTCTTCAAACAAGATGCAGGCGTTGGGCAATGGGTTGATTTAATGGCAAGAATGGAAGGCCCGGTAGCCACCGCTATGGGCATCGTCTATTCTTGCGACTGGGAAATTGAGACCGGAAAGCGCATTTTGCCCCCGCCGCCGGACGTCAATATCATGCCGTTTGAGCAGGCCAGCGGGCACACCATTCACACAATTGCCTCGGGTCCTGGTTTCCCAGAAGACTTGATTCATCAGGCGCTGTTAACCGCAGCTTATTCAGCGCGCGAATATTTAATTATGACCACGCCCTACTTTGTTCCCAGCGACGATTTGCTGCATGCAATTTGTACGGCAGCACAGCGCGGGGTCGACGTCAGTATCATTCTTCCACGTAAGAATGATTCCCTGCTGGTTGGCTGGGCAAGCCGGGCCTTTTTCACTGAGTTGCTGGCAGCTGGCGTTAAAATTTATCAGTTCGAAGGCGGCCTGCTGCACACCAAGAGCGTACTGGTCGATGGCGAGCTGAGCCTGGTCGGTACCGTTAACCTGGATATGCGCAGTCTGTGGCTCAATTTTGAAATCACGCTGGTCATTGACGATGCCGGATTCGGCGGCGATCTCGCCGCCGTGCAGGATGATTATATTTCGCGTTCCCGCCTGCTTGATGCCCGTTTGTGGGTAAAACGACCACTCTGGCAGCGGATAGCAGAGCGACTGTTTTACTTCTTTAGTCCGTTGCTGTAAAACGTGCCCATCAGACAGTAAACAGGTAGTCATTATGGATATGGATTTGAACAATCGCCTGACCGAAGACGAAACGCTTGAGCAGGCTTACGACATTTTTCTCGAACTGGCTGCGGATAACCTCGATCCGGCAGATATCATTCTGTTCAATTTGCAGTTTGAAGAACGCGGCGGTGCCGAGTTATTCGATCCGGCAGAAGACTGGCAGGAGCATGTTGATTTTGACCTGAACCCTGATTTCTTTGCCGAAGTGGTGATTGGTCTGGCAGATACAGAAGACGGCGAGATTAACGATATTTTTGCGCGCGTTTTATTATGTCGCGAAAAAGATCATAAGCTCTGCCATATTCTCTGGCGCGAATAATCAAACAAAAAAGCTGCTCTCGCAGCTTTTTTCATTTTTAGCCCGGTAGTTTGCTTCCGCAACGGTTACAAAACTGCGCGCTATGTTCGTGCTGCGCCTGCTGACACTGGGGACATTTTCGTTGGTGCCCGCGATGCTGGAACGCACTGCTCATGTGCGTGGTAATCAATCCCGTCGGTATCGCAATCACCGAGTAACCAATCAGGATAAGCACGGACGCCACCATGCGCCCCAACGGGGTGTGCGGGGTGATATCGCCATAGCCGACGGTGGTTACAGTAACAATCGCCCAATACACCGACGCATTCAGCGTAGTAAATCCATATTTTGGCCCTTCAATCAGATACATCATCGCACCAAAAACCACCATCAGAATGGCGATAAAGGAATAGAACAACATCAGCTGATGTCGGGCACTTTTTAACGCATTCCAGAACACCCGTAGAGAAGGCATAAAGCGCAACAGCTTGAGAATACGCAGGACGCGCAGGACACGCATCGCCCGCCAGGCGAAAACATAACTCAGACTGATTTCCGGCCATAGCCACATCACATACAGCGGCAGAATGGTGGCAAGGTCAACTATCCCCCAGAAACTAAACACATATTTGGCGGGATTGGCCCAACAGCATAAGCGCAGAAGATATTCGAGAGTAAAGACCAGAGTAATAAAGATCTCCAGCCAGACAAAAACGCGCCATTCCTCAAAGGTTAAATGGTATTGCGTCCCTACTCCGGACTCAATGAAGATAACAATAACGCTGAGCAAGGCGAATAGCGCGCACATACCTTCAAAGCGACGCCCTGAACGGGTGTTTAAATCGAATAATTTGCGAAAGAGCGCGCGGCGGACAGAAGAGACTAAACCTGGCACAGATACCTCACCAAAAAAAGGGCTGACTTTTGTCAGCCCTCGGAATTATAGCGGGTCTACTTTCAGGCAGGAAACTGCGTGTCGGAAACTTCCTTCGAGAACCGGGCGCGTTTTTGCGCATTCCGGCCCTGCAATCGGGCAGCGCGTACGGAACACGCAACCGGAAGGAGGATTAATCGGGGACGGTAACTCGCCTTCCAGCAACTGGATAACCTTGTTCCTTTCCTGATCCGGATCGGGGATCGGCACCGCAGACATCAGCGCTTTGGTATAAGGATGCAGCGGGTTATGGTACACCTCGTCATAGGTCCCTAATTCCACCGCATGTCCGAGATACATAACCAGCACACGGTCGGAGATATGTTTAACCACCGCGAGGTCGTGGGCAATGAAGATTAACGATAATCCCATTTCTCGCTGAAGTTGTTGCAGCAGGTTAACCACCTGGGCCTGGATTGACACGTCCAGCGCCGAAACGGGTTCATCGCAGATAATCAACTTCGGTTCGAGGATCAGCGCGCGGGCAATACCAATACGCTGACACTGGCCACCTGAAAACTCATGTGGGTAGCGGTTAATCAGGTTGGGCAGTAATCCTACCTTCATCATCATCGCTTTCACACGATCGCGGACTTCCTGACCAGGAAGATTCGGATGATAAGTACGCAGCGGTTCGGCAATGATTTCACCAATGGTCATGCGCGGGTTTAACGATGCCAGCGGATCCTGGAAAATCATCTGGATATCACTGCGTACTTCCCGCCACTCATCGGGTTTCATGCCGAGTAAATCTTTACCCAGCCAGGCAACCTTTCCATCGGTGGCCTTCACCAGGCCGATAATCGCACGGGCAAAGGTCGATTTCCCGCAGCCTGATTCACCGACCACGCCCAGGGTTTCGCCCTCATACAGTCGCAGGGTTACGCCATCAACTGCCTTAAGGGTTTTAGATGGTTGCCAGAACCACTGTTTGCCATCTTTAATATCGAAATGGACTTTAAGGTCAGCAATCTCAAGGAGCACTTTACGTTGTTCGGTTACCGCATTCATACCAGTTCCTCCACCGGCTTAAAGCAGGCGCGCAAACGGCCTGGACTAAATTCCTCCAGTGGCGGAGCACTGCTACAGATTTCCATCGCATGCGGGCAACGCGGCTGGAACGGACAGCCTTTTGGCAGACGCAGCAGGTTCGGTGGGTTGCCCGGGATCGTGAGCATCTCTTCTCCTTCTGCATCCAGACGAGGTACGGCATTCAGCAAACCAATCGAATACGGATGAACGGGCTTATAAAAGACATCCCGCGCACTGCCGTATTCCATAGTACGACCGGCGTACATCACCAGAACTTTATCGCAAATACCGGCAACAACCCCCAGATCGTGGGTGATCATGATAATCGCGGTGTTGAATTCGCTTTTCAGTTCATTCAGCAGCGTCATGATTTGCGCCTGTACCGTCACATCGAGCGCAGTGGTCGGTTCATCGGCTATCAGTAATTTGGGCCTACACAGCAACGCCATAGCGATCATTACGCGCTGACGCATACCACCGGAGAATTCATGCGGATACATTTTCATGCGCTTACGCGCTTCCGGCATTTTCACCGCATCCAGCATTCTGACTGACTCTTCAAAAGCTTCCGCTTTGCTCATGCCTTTATGCAGCATCAGAACTTCCATCAACTGCTCCCCGACCCGCATGTACGGATTGAGAGACGTCATCGGGTCCTGGAAAATCATCGAGATCTGCTCGGCGCGCAGTTTGTTTAGTTCACGTTCCGGTAAGTTCAGAATTTCACGTCCGTTGAACGTAGCGGAGCCCCCGATACGACCATTAGCCGCCAGCAGGCCCATCAGGGCAAAGGCCGTTTGCGATTTACCTGAGCCGGATTCTCCGACAATACCCAGCGTTTCTCCAGCTCGCAGAGAAAAGTTTAAATCGTTGACCGCAGTTACATCGCCGTCGGGGGTAGCGAACGTCACACGCAAATCTTTTACGTTCAGCAGTGCGTTAGCCTGTTGTTGCGCGAGCGGCGCGGTTGAGGTTTCAATTACGCTCATGGCTGCACTCCTTAACGGTCTTTCGGGTCGAGGGCATCACGCAAGCCATCGCCAATAAAGTTAAAACAGAACAAAGTGACCACCAGGAAACCTGCCGGAAACAGCAGCAGCCATGGTGAGACTTCCATTGAGTTGGCACCATCACTGAGCAGAGCGCCCCAGCTACTTAACGGCTCCTGCGTACCTAATCCCAAAAAGCTCAGGAAGGATTCAAACAGGATCATGCTCGGCACCAGCAATGAAGCGTATACCACCACCACACCCAGCACGTTCGGCACAATATGGCGGATAACGATACGCGCGGTAGACACCCCACCCACTTGCGCCGCTTCAATAAACTCTTTGCGCTTGAGGCTCAGCGTTTGTCCACGCACGATACGCGCCATATCCAGCCAGGAGACCATCCCGATAGCGACAAAAATCAGCAGGATATTTTGCCCAAAGAAGGTGACCAGCAGGATCACGAAGAACATGAACGGGAAGGAGTTGAGAATTTCCAGCAGACGCATCATCACCGAGTCGATTTTTCCGCCGAGGTAGCCCGACAGAGAACCGTACAGCGTACCGACAACCACCGCGACCAACGCCGCCGCAATGCCGACCATTAGTGAGATGCGCCCGCCAATCGCCACGCGCACCAAGAGGTCACGTCCCGACGAGTCAGTACCGAAATAGTGGCCTGATTCCGTATCCGGCGCACTGGACATCATGCCCCAGTCAGTATCGAAGTAGGTAAACTGCGACAGCATCGGCGCGAGCGTCACGAACAGCGCAATAATTACCAGCACCACCAGGCTTGCTACCGCAGCTCGGTTATGCATAAAGCGTCGACGCGCGTCCTGCCACAGGCTGCGGCCTTCGACCTCCAGCTTTTCACTGAAATTCTCCAGCGCTTCGCTGTTTTTCTTACTTAACATCATAGCGAGCTCCAGTATCAGTAACGAATTTTCGGGTCGATAACGGCATACAGCACATCGACAATCGCGTTAAACACGATGGTCAGCGTACCCACCAGTATGGTCAGACTCAGAACCAGCGAATAGTCGCGGTTTAACGCGCCGTTGACGAACAACTGACCAATGCCAGGCAAACCATAGATGGTTTCAATAACCATCGAACCAGTGATAATGCCGACAAATGCCGGTCCCATATAGGACAGCACTGGCAACAGCGCAGGTTTTAACGCATGGCGGAAAATAATCCGCCGCATCGGCAGCCCTTTGGCGCGCGCGGTACGAATAAAGTTAGAGTGCAGCACTTCAATCATCGAACCACGAGTAATACGAGCGATACTGGCGATGTAGGCCAGTGACAAGGCCACCATTGGCAGGATCATAAATTTCAACGCCCCACCGTTCCAGCCCCCGCCGGGCAGCCATTTCAAGGTTATGGCAAATATCATGACCAATAAGGGAGCGACCACGAAACTGGGGATAACTACCCCAGTCATTGCCACCCCCATCACCGTGTAATCCCAACGTGTATTTTGCTTCAGCGCGGCTATCACCCCGGCGCTAACGCCGACGAGTACCGCCAGAATAAAGGCTGCCGCACCCAGCTTCGCAGAAACCGGAAAACTCGAAGCAACGAGGTCGTTAACCGTGTAGTCTTTATATTTAAAGGATGGTCCAAAATCGCCATGCGCCAGCTGTTTCAGATAGCTGAAATACTGCGTCGAGATAGGATCGTTAAGATGATATTTCGCTTCAATATTCGCCAGCACCTCTGGCGGTAACGCGCGTTCCCCGGTGAATGGGCTTCCGGGCGCAAGGCGCATCATAAAGAATGAAATCGTAATAAGAATAAACAGCGTCGGAATCGCTTCCAGACAGCGACGTAATATGAATTTTAACATTGCCCGTACCTTCTGGCGTGTGCCTTTATACCTCTTTAACCCCGACGTTCAGGTAAAGCGGTATTAATAGTTCGAAGAAAAAAGACACTGTGGGGCAAAAATGATTGCCCCACGTCTTGCCATTAATGCTTGATAATATACAAGTCTTTAACGTGGATATTATCCATCGGGTCTTTACCGGAGTATCCGCCAACCCATGGTTTCACCAGGCGGGCATTGACATAGTAATAAACCGGTACAATCGCAGAATCTTTATCCAGTTGCTGTTCCGCTTTCGAATACAGTTCGCTGCGCTGCGCTTCATCAGTCACTTTCAGCGTATCCGCAATCAGCTTATCAAATGCCGGGCTCTCATAGTGGACGGTATTATTGGAGCTGTCGGACAGCACCATATTCAGAAAGGACGTCGGTTCGTTATAGTCCGCACACCAGCCCGCACGTGAAACATCATAGTTGCCCTGATGGCGCGTATCGAGGAACGTTTTCCACTCCTGGTTTTCCAGCTTCACATTAGCACCCAGATTTTTCTTCCAGATAGATGCCGCGGCAATAGCCAGCTTCTTATGCAGATCTGAAGTGTTATACAGCAGGTCAAAGGTCAGCGGTTTCTCAGCGGTATATCCGGCCTCAGCCAGCAGTTTCTTCGCTTCTTCATTACGCTTTTCCTGAGACCACTTGAACCACTCTGGCTCAACCAGTTTCGCGCCATCGGTGTATGGAGGAGTAAAGCTATACGCCGGCAGGTCACCCTGGTTTTTCACTTTATTGACGATAATGTCACGATCCAACGCCAGCTTCAGGGCGGTACGAACACGAACATCGTTGAACGGTGCTTTCTGGTTATTGATTTCGTAATAATAGGTGCACAGATACGGGTCAACGTGGACTTCGTTCGGGATCTCTTTTTTCAGTTTCTGGAATAACTCAATCGGCATGTTGTTATAGGTCATGTCGATTTCACCGCTGCGATAGCGGTTAACGTCAGTCACTTCAGAAGAAATAGGCAGGTAAGTTACCTGGTTAATAACCGTTTTGGCGTTGTCCCAATAGTTGGTATTACGCTCAAGCACAATGCGCTCGTTCACAACCCAGTCTTTCAGTTTATACGCACCGTTAGTAATGATGTTAGCGGGCTGGGTCCACTTCTCGCCGAATTTTTCAACAGCAGCTCTAGGAACCGGTGAAACGGAAGAGTGCACAAGCAGTTTGTAGAAATAAGGAACAGGTTCGCTGAGGGTGACTTCAAAAGTATGATCGTCGAGAGCTTTTACACCGAGATCGGTGATCGGTTTTTTACCGGCGATAATATCATCAATATTGACGATATGACCGTACTGCAAATAACTGGCGTACGGTGATGCAGTATTTGGATTAGCCAAACGTTGCCAGCTATACACGAAATCTTGCGCGGTAACAGGCGTGCCGTCAGACCACTTAGCATCTTTACGCAGATGGAATGTCCAGACTTTAAAATCTTTATTTTCCCATTTTTCAGCCACGCCAGGCGATGGTTTGCCATCGACATCACTGATTAATAAACCTTCAAATAGGTCACGGTTAATGTTGGATTCAGGTACACCTTCGATTTTGTGGGGATCGAGTGACTGCACTTCCGAACCGTTATTACGCACCAGAGTCTGCTTTTCAGCAAGCTGCACACCCGCTGGCACTACTGCCGCCGTGGCAACATTTCCAGCGACTAGCGCAGTTAAGATCCCCGCAGCTACTAAACTTTTTTTAGTGATGTTAGTCATTGTGTTGTACTCCCTCATTATTATGGCTGGTTTTTTAACCAGACTGTTAATCCTGTCAGGATCACTGTACGGCACCGGAGATTTTCTGCCGTCAGGTCGTTTTTTGTTTTACTGCTTGCTATCACCGACTTTATTTATTCTGGCGGTTCGTATGACTGCCTTACGTCGATTATCTACGTGCCTCCCCTGCCGGAAACACGCTATTACCCTGTTGAGAGAAACTAACTGCAAATGATTCTCATCAACGTGAATTCTTCTGCATAATACCTGGCCGGAAAGTATCAAATGCGTTTCTTAACCGCCAATACATTTTACAAATTTGTTAACCAATTCTCTTTTATTGGAAATAAATCTCACAAAGAAAGTCTTACGAATGAAGGTTTTCTATAATAAACCCATGAAAAACAATAAATTACATCAAGACAGGTGTTAACTACCCTGTCAGGTGTCAACACCACGTCAAAATGCACATAAATTTAACAATTGGTTATTAATTAGCACATTCAACTGAAAAAAACGCTGAAATAACTAATAACATTTCGATAATCCTACAGCAAGCCCCAGAGTATGATGTTAATTAAATAACAGCGATATCAGGCTCTCTCTGGCAGATGGATGAGTGTTACATTCATAAAATCAATGAATAAACAAATGAATAACCATCAGCATTTTTTATTATCACTATGCTGATTTTCAACTTTAGTGAGAAGTTTTACTGATAATGAAAGGAAACGGAGCCGGGACCGACTCCGTTTGTACAGAAGAGAGATATCAGGCCAGCAAACCTGGGAAAATGGATTTGATACCTGTAACAATGAATTCGATACCCAAGGCCATTAACAGTAGCCCCATAATACGCGTAATGACGTTGATGCCAGTTTGTCCCAACAGTCGTACCAGCCATGGCGCCATGCGAAACAGCCCCCAGCAGCACAGGGCAAACAGCGCAATCGCGACAAAAAAGCCAAACAGGTTAATCGCACTGTGATATCGCGTACCCCAAACAATAGTTGAGCTTATCGCCCCCGGTCCCGCCATCAACGGCAATGCCAACGGTACAACGCCGATACTCTCACGGATTGCGGTTTCTGATTTTTCCTGTTTGTTTTGTTTATCTTCCCCTAGTTTTCCGCTAATCATTGACATCGCGATAGTCACAACCAGAATGCCGCCGGCAATCCTGAACGAATCTATTGAGATACCGAAAAGTTGCAGAATACCATCACCAAGAAACAGCGAAGTCCACAGAATGATAGCGACTGACAGGTTTGCCGTAAGGTTGGTTTTGTTTCGCGCTGCAGCAGTTTGATAACTGGTCATACTGATAAAGACAGGGATGATCCCTACCGGGTTGACCAACGCAAATAACCCAATGAAAAATTTAAAATAGACAGGAAAATCAAATAGCGTTTGGATCACGGTTAGCTCCGAAGCGTTAGCCGGATAAAATGAGTCATAAAAATTGATAAAATCCGCGCTGAAGATACGCCTTTTGTCAGCATACTTCACCTTCTATCTTCGTATATCTACGTAAATACGCTACCAATACTCAGTGTTATTAATATGTATTAATTATGCTAACGTTATTAGCATTCATTACGTCAATTTATTAACACTTGACGAGAAACGCTAAAAGGGCCTGCTGAAAGGTGTCAGCTTTGCGAATTTTTGATCCAGATCACGCAATTACTACTCAGAAGTGAGTAATCTTGCTTACGCCACCTGGAGGTAACGCGTTAGAGTTAACTGGCACTAGCGTATAAGCTCTTTTAGTAAATCAAAGTAAAGTGGACGTTAATTAACCGTTTGATTTTCAAACCGTTACACAAATTTTCGTCGGTCTGTCTATACTCTCGTATCGAGCAGATGATTTACTAAAAAAGTTTAACATTATCAGGAGAGCATCATGGCTGTTACTAATGTCGCTGAACTTAACGCACTTGTAGAGCGCGTAAAAAAAGCCCAGCGTGAATATGCCAGTTTCACTCAAGAACAGGTTGACAAAATCTTCCGTGCCGCCGCTCTGGCTGCCGCAGACGCTCGAATCCCTCTCGCGAAAATGGCCGTTGCCGAATCCGGCATGGGTATTGTCGAAGATAAAGTGATCAAAAACCACTTTGCTTCTGAATACATTTACAACGCTTACAAAGATGAAAAAACCTGTGGTGTGCTGTCTGAAGACGACACTTTCGGTACCATTACTATTGCGGAACCAATTGGTATCATCTGTGGTATCGTTCCAACCACTAACCCAACTTCTACTGCGATCTTCAAATCACTGATCAGCCTGAAGACCCGTAACGCCATCATCTTCTCTCCGCATCCGCGTGCAAAAGATGCAACTAACAAAGCAGCAGACATCGTTCTGCAAGCAGCAATCGCTGCTGGCGCACCGAAAGATCTGATCGGCTGGATCGATCAACCTTCCGTTGAACTGTCTAATGCGCTGATGCACCACCCGGACATCAACCTGATCCTTGCGACCGGTGGTCCAGGCATGGTTAAAGCGGCATACAGCTCCGGTAAACCGGCTATCGGCGTAGGCGCAGGTAACACCCCTGTTGTTATCGACGAAACCGCTGATATCAAACGTGCTGTTGCATCTGTTCTGATGTCTAAAACCTTCGATAACGGCGTAATCTGTGCTTCTGAGCAGTCTGTCGTCGTGGTTGACTCTGTATATGATGCAGTACGTGAGCGTTTTGCGACTCACGGCGGCTACATGCTGCAGGGCAAAGAGTTGAAAGCAGTCCAGGACGTTATCCTGAAAAATGGCGCGCTGAACGCAGCTATCGTTGGTCAGCCGGCATACAAGATTGCTGAACTGGCAGGCTTCTCCGTACCAGAAACCACTAAGATTCTGATCGGTGAAGTGACGGTTGTCGATGAAAGCGAACCGTTTGCGCATGAAAAACTGTCTCCGACACTGGCAATGTACCGTGCGAAGGACTTCGAAGACGCAGTCATTAAAGCTGAAAAACTGGTTGCGATGGGCGGTATCGGTCATACCTCTTGCCTGTATACTGACCAGGACAACCAGCCAGAACGTGTTGCTTACTTCGGCCAGATGATGAAAACCGCACGTATCCTGATCAACACCCCAGCTTCTCAGGGTGGTATCGGTGACCTGTACAACTTCAAACTCGCACCTTCCCTGACTCTGGGTTGTGGTTCCTGGGGTGGTAACTCCATCTCTGAAAACGTTGGTCCTAAGCACCTGATCAACAAGAAAACCGTTGCTAAGCGAGCTGAAAACATGTTGTGGCACAAACTTCCGAAATCTATCTACTTCCGTCGTGGCTCTCTGCCAATCGCACTGGATGAAGTGATTACCGATGGTCACAAACGTGCGCTGATCGTGACCGACCGCTTCCTGTTCAACAACGGTTATGCAGACCAGATCACCTCCGTTCTGAAAGCTGCTGGTGTTGAAACCGAAGTGTTCTTTGAAGTTGAAGCTGACCCGACTCTGACCGTTGTTCGCAAAGGTGCTGAGCTGGCTAACTCCTTCAAACCAGACGTAATCATCGCGCTGGGCGGCGGTTCCCCGATGGACGCCGCGAAAATCATGTGGGTTATGTACGAGCACCCGGAAACTCACTTCGAAGAACTGGCGCTGCGCTTTATGGACATCCGTAAACGTATCTACAAGTTCCCGAAAATGGGTGTGAAAGCGAAGATGGTCGCCGTCACCACCACTTCCGGTACCGGCTCTGAAGTGACTCCGTTTGCGGTTGTTACTGACGATGCAACTGGGCAGAAATACCCGCTGGCAGACTATGCGCTGACTCCGGATATGGCGATTGTTGACGCCAACCTGGTGATGGATATGCCGAAGTCCCTGTGTG
This sequence comes from Citrobacter sp. KTE30, assembly GCF_000398825.1. Lineage (NCBI taxonomy): Bacteria > Pseudomonadati > Pseudomonadota > Gammaproteobacteria > Enterobacterales > Enterobacteriaceae > Citrobacter > Citrobacter sp. KTE30. The sequence goes on from NZ_KB976055.1 coordinate 2,399,167, forward strand.
CGTTCGGTGGCCTCGATGCCGTCACTCACGCTCTGGAAGCTTACGTTTCCGTACTGGCTTCTGAGTTCTCCGACGGTCAGGCTCTGCAAGCGCTGAAACTGCTGAAAGAAAACCTGCCGGCGTCCTACCATGAAGGTTCTAAGAACCCGGTAGCACGTGAGCGTGTACACAGTGCAGCAACCATCGCCGGTATCGCGTTTGCTAACGCCTTCCTGGGTGTATGTCACTCAATGGCGCACAAACTGGGTTCTCAGTTCCACATTCCTCACGGTCTGGCGAACGCCCTGCTGATCAGCAACGTTATTCGTTATAACGCGAACGACAACCCGACTAAACAGACTGCATTCAGCCAGTACGACCGTCCGCAGGCACGCCGTCGCTACGCTGAAATCGCAGACCATCTGGGTCTGAGCGCACCGGGCGACCGTACTGCCGCGAAAATCCAGAAACTGCTGGGCTGGCTGGAAGAAATCAAAGCTGAGCTGGGTATTCCTAAGTCTATCCGTGAAGCTGGCGTTCAGGAAGCTGACTTCCTGGCACACGTGGACAAACTGTCTGAAGATGCGTTTGATGACCAGTGTACTGGTGCAAACCCACGTTACCCGCTGATTGCTGAACTGAAACAGATCCTGCTGGATACATACTACGGTCGTGAGTACAGCGAAGGCCAGACCACCGCTAAGACTGAAGCAGTAGCTGCACCGAAAGCAGAAAAGAAAGCGAAGAAATCCGCTTAATTTTCTCAGATAAGTTTTAGTTTCACTATAAACGGTCCCAGTTGGGACCGTTTTGTTTCGTCTTGTGTTATGAAAATTGAGTGATCCCCAATTTAACCATGTGAATAGAATGGGACGGTAAGAGATGTATTCAGGAAGATGTGAGAATAGCCGTCAGAAGAGAGTCTGACAGGGTAGAGAATATTGACGAATGTCCCGGCCTACCCTGTGTTTATAAGCGCTCAGAAGCCTGCAGGTTAATCGTGGCTGTGTCGTTCTTGTATCGCCGTCAGAGAGCCCTCAGACTGCGCCTGTTTGTAGTGTTTACGGCATACCGACACATAGCGTTCATTCCCGCCAATAACCACCTGCTCGCCCTCGTTATAGGGCCTTCCAGACTGATCAAGACGTAAAACCATGCTGGCCTTACGCCCACAGAAACAAATGGTTTTTAATTCAACGAGCTTATCTGACCACGCAAGCAGGTATTCGCTGCCGCCAAATAATTCACCACGGAAATCTGTGCGTAAGCCATAGCACAACACAGGAATATCCAGCCGATCGACAACTTCAGATAATTCATAAACCTGTTGTCGAGTCAGAAACTGCGACTCATCAACCAGTACACAGTGAATTCTTTGCTGCTCATTTTCAGCACGAATCTCTTCGTACAAAGATGAATTTTGGTTAAACAATTTTGCAGGCGACGACAGACCTATACGTGAACTTACTTTTCCAGCACCAAAACGGTCATCAATTTCCGCTGTATATACAACAGCACGCATCCCACGTTCCTGATAATTGTACGAAGATTGCAGCAATGCAGTCGACTTACCGGCATTCATTGCAGAATAGTAAAAATATAGCTGTGCCATTGACCAAAGGCCCTCACATGGGGAAATAAATATGCGCGGGATTGTATCATATTTCACGAAAGTGTCGGTGTAGCGTTGCGCCCAAAGGCGTATAAATGCGCGGGCAACCTCGCTCAGTGCCGCCTGAATTTAAGTAGCAGGTTGTTAGAGAGCATACAACCATCGACCATACGGCCCGAGCTCGGACGCGTATATACACTCTCTTTCGCAAATAGTGCTCATGAAATTTATCAATGTCACTTATCATCATACGGCAATAAAGAAACCCTTCCCATATTGTTATTGAATCTACCCACTCTCACCATGTATTAGCGAATTCACGTAAGCAAAACTAATACAAAAGGTTGAAATCACTGCAAAGAGATACTATTTGTACACCATAAAATGTGACCTGAATCTTGAATTTCTACTCTCAACCGCTGAGAAGCCCCCTCGCCAATAAGCCTTTTTTATGCCCAACATCATGGGGAATTTAAGACAGGAGAATTAATTCTGTTACTAAATAAAGCGCAATTTTGAATTCCTTACATTCCTGGCTATTGCACAACTGAATTTATCGCTCTATTATTAGCTCAACAAACCACCCCAATATAAGTTTGAGATTACTACAATGAGCGAAGCACTTAAAATTCTGAACAACATCCGTACTCTTCGTGCGCAGGCAAGAGAATGCACTCTGGAAACGCTTGAAGAAATGCTGGAAAAATTAGAAGTTGTAGTTAGCGAGCGTCGCGAAGAAGAAAGCGCTGCTGCCGCTGAAGTTGAAGAACGCACTCGTAAACTGCAACAATATCGTGAAATGCTGATCGCTGACGGCATTGATCCGAACGAACTGCTGAATAGCATGGCTGCTGTTAAATCTGGCACCAAAGCTAAACGCGCTGCACGTCCGGCTAAATATAGCTATGTTGACGAAAACGGTGAAACTAAAACCTGGACTGGCCAGGGTCGTACACCGGCAGTGATCAAAAAAGCGATGGAAGAGCAAGGTAAACAACTGGACGATTTCCTGATCAAGGAATAATTCAGAAATACGTTGCTTAAAATCCCGCCATTGGCGGGATTTTTTTTACTGGTACTTCGCTCAGCCCTACTCGGATTAGGTATAAAAAAACGGCGCTGTTAATACAGCGCCGTTCTGACCAGATAATACCAGAAGGTTACTTCTTAATACCCATCTCGTCTTCCAGCCAGGCTTTAAATTCAGCGCCGAGAGTATTATGGCGAATACCATATTCGACGAACGCCTGCATATAGCCCAGTTTATTACCACAGTCATGGCTTTTGCCCTTCATGTGATAAGCTTCAACCGTCTCTTTTTCAATCAGCATATCGATTGCATCTGTCAGCTGAATTTCATCACCCGCTCCCGGAGGGGTTTTAGCCAGCAGAGGCCAGATATCGGCACTAAGAACGTAACGACCCACAACGGCCAGATTAGAAGGCGCTACATCAGCTTTTGGTTTTTCAACCACGCCAACCATCGGGACGCTTTCGCCCGGGGATAATTCAACGCCTTTACAATCAACAACACCATAAGCCGTAACATCTTCTACCGGTTCAACCATAATCTGGCTGCTACCTGTTTCATCAAAACGATGAATCATTTCGGCAAGGTTGTCGCGGGATAAATCAGATTCGTATTCGTCAAGAATTACGTCCGGCAGGATTACAGCAACCGGTTCATCGCCAACCACAGGGTGCGCGCACAATACTGCGTGGCCCAGACCTTTTGCCAGACCCTGACGCACCTGCATAATAGTCACATGCGGCGGGCAAATAGATTGCACTTCTTCCAGAAGCTGACGTTTTACACGTTTTTCCAGCATCGCTTCAAGTTCAAAGCTTGTATCGAAGTGGTTTTCAATAGAATTTTTAGACGAGTGAGTTACAAGTACAATTTCAGTGATGCCCGCAGCAATACATTCGTTTACGACGTACTGAATTAATGGCTTATCAACCAACGGTAGCATCTCTTTCGGGATTGCTTTCGTAGCCGGTAACATCCTGGTTCCTAATCCCGCAACTGGGATAACGGCTTTTTTGACTTTTGAATTAAGGGCAGCCATTTAAAACTCTCCTGGACTGTTCATGTATTGAACGTGTTCATCATTCTGTATCGCATCCGAGTATATCAGTACAGCGACAAACTTCTGGTCTGAAAAGGACGCGCGTCGGTATAATTAAGATAAATACGAATAAATCTGGCGCTGATAGTAGCACTTACAGCACGGGGAGGGTGAACCAATTTCATTTGCACGCCTCTCAATTGTTCATTCCGCAGACAACATCAAGCGCAGACGCCCTCCCGCCCCCCATATTTGGCATTGCCATGACTCACAATGTTGGCTCAACTGATTAAGATACGTATTACCTAAGGTACCCAGCGGAACGCCATTGCTGATTTGCACTTGGTGGGAACCTGTATTTAATGTCGCATTCAGCCCTGCAGATACCAGAATCAGATTTTTTAATCCGCTGTGGTAATACCCCACCAGCAAGGGAAACTGCCCTGGTAAATTTGCTTGCCGCAACAAATGATTTACCTGTTTCAATAACGTACCTAACTCCGGCAACCGCTGATTTTGTTGTGTCAGTTGCTCCTGCAGTAGACCATTAAATAGCGCCCGCAATAATAATGCAGCCAAAACACCATTATCCCCTGCCCGCGTCACATCAAGGCAATAGAATGCAAGGTCATGATCCGACAGCGGCGCAATATCCAGCACCAGCCCCGGTTGGTCCGCTACTACCAATTGTCGATAGTTAATGCGACAGTGCGAAATCACTTGCGACACTGGAGGCTGTAATTCTTTTAGCAGCTTCGCGGCGGCGGCAGGATCGTCCACCATCGCATCCCAGTCGCGAAACAGCCGCTCTTCTTCTTCTACGCGTGAATTAAACATGTTGGGATAAAGACATGCAAAGACGGTTTCTCTCAAGCGATTAAGGTCTTTCACCGGCTTCAATAGGACATCATCCACCCCGAGTCGTAGCGCTTTGGCTATGTCGGACATGTTTTCCGTCGCAGAAATCACCAGTATCGGGGTCTGATCGCCACGATTGCGTAGATACTCAACCAGTTTGAGGCCGTTCATTCTTGGCATAGCCAGATCGCAAATCATCAGGTCTGGTGTGAAGTGTCCAAGTAGTTCAAGTGCTTCAAGCCCGTCGCCAGCCACCGCCGTTGTCGCTCCCAAAGAGGAAAACCATGAGTCCATGAGTGAGCGAAATACCGGCTCATCCTCAACGATAAGAATCTGTTTTCCGACCAATGGCTGCGTCATATTCTCCCCCCTGACTGGCTTTAATAAATAGTGGCATGCTATTGCCACTCACGCCTGTCAGAATTAGCTTAAGTGTTGATAAAAAATGCGTTAGACGTTGGTTTTCACCAGGGGTAGAAGTTCATCCATTTTCTTCTCGACCGCCAACTGCCCGGCAGCAATTGCTGCACTGGCGCGGTGAAAATCCAGCGTGGATATTTGTGGACAAAACGGCTGAATCAGTATGTCTGGAGGGTCGCCGGCCATGCGGTTACGTTTCAGACGATTTTCCAGAACCTGAATAGACGTCGTCATGATCTCCATCGCCGTCGGTGCCGTGACCGCACGCCTGGCCGTAATATTGCTCAATCGCTCTTTCAGACGGGCATGCCATGAAAGCTCGTCAGCATCATTACCCGATTCGGCATCGCTATTGACGTTGAAGGAGAGTAAATCTTGTTGCATGAGATGCGCATCGTGTTGCAGGTCGACCGCGATAACAATATCGGCCCCCAACGCACGAGTCAGGGATACTGGGACGGGATTCACCACCGCGCCATCGACCAGCCAGTAACCATTATGCGCCACGGGAGACATCAGACCAGGAATACTACAGGAGGCTCGGACAGCCAGATGCAAATCACCTTCGGTAAACCACAGCTCCCGCCCCGTACTCAGATTAGTAGCAACTGTTGCGAAACGGCGTGTGCATTGCTCAATTGCTTCTACCGGCATGACATTACGGTACTGATTGAATACCCGTTCACCGCGCAGTAAACCTCCCCTGCGCCACGAGAGATCCATCAGCCGTAAAACATCCCAATAGCTGAAAGAACATACCCACTTTTCAAGAGCAGGCAACTTATTGCAGGCGTAGGCAGCGCCAACCAGCGAACCGATGGAGCACCCTGCCACGATATCAACATCGATGCCCATATGCTTAAGGGCTTTAATAACCCCAATATGCGACCAACCTCGCGCCGCGCCGGAACCTAGCGCCAGCCCAATTTTTATTTTTCTCATTATACGTACAAACTTCCCCTGGCTTGCAGACGTAGCAACATCGCTACCGCTCAGTTAACATAGTGCCACTCTGGCGTTTTTACGCCGTTTTTATATTCCAGGGAGTACTTTGTGTCTCAGCTTTGTCCCTGTGGTAGCGCTGTCGAGTATAGCCTATGTTGCTACCGTTATGTGTCCGGCGCGCAAGTAGCACCTACGCCGTCACACCTCATGCGTTCTCGTTACTGTGCTTTTGTGATGAAAGACGCAGATTACCTGATCAAAACCTGGCATCCAGATTGTCATGCGGCCTCGTTTCGCGACGACATTATCGCAGGATTTAGTCATACAGAATGGCTCGGACTGACCGTTTTTGAACAAGAGACGGCAGACACAGAAGATATCGGCTATGTCAGTTTTGTCGCGCGGTTTTCTGAACAAGGTAAAACAGGTGCAATTATCGAGCGCTCTCGTTTTTTAAAAGAAAACGGTCAGTGGTACTATATAGACGGTACACGCCCTCAAATTGGACGAAACGATACCTGCCCTTGTGGCTCCGGTAAAAAATTTAAAAAGTGCTGCGGCTAATCAACGCCCGACAGTATCAATTTTGCAAACATTCTCAACAGGATCACCGCTGCAAATGCATTCATTACAAAGAAAAGTGCTGCGTACTATTTGCCCGGACCAAAAAGGTCTGATCGCGCGCATTACGAATATCTGTTACAAGCATGAACTGAACATCGTGCAGAACAATGAGTTTGTGGACCACCGCACCGGACGCTTTTTTATGCGCACCGAACTGGAGGGCATTTTTAACGACGTCACGCTGCTTGCCGATCTGGACAGCGCCTTACCTGAAGGCTCAATTCGTGAATTAACCCCAGCAGGCCGCCGCCGCATCGTCATTTTGGTCACTAAGGAAGCGCATTGCCTGGGCGATCTGTTAATGAAGGCCAATTATGGCGGGCTGGATGTTGAAATCGCCGCGGTGATCGGCAATCACGAGACGTTGCGTCCTCTGGTTGAACGGTTTGATATTCCGTTTGAGCTGGTCAGCCATGAAGGTTTAACACGTGACGAACATGATCAGAAAATGGCTGACGCTATCGACGCCCATCAGCCGGACTATGTCGTGCTGGCTAAATACATGCGCGTTCTGACCCCGACATTTGTTTCACGCTTCCCAAATAAAATTATCAATATTCACCATTCATTCCTGCCAGCATTCATTGGTGCTCGCCCGTACCATCAAGCTTATGAGCGCGGCGTGAAAATCATCGGCGCGACGGCCCACTACGTAAATGATAACCTTGATGAAGGCCCAATCATTATGCAGGACGTGATCCATGTTGATCACACCTACACTGCCGAAGATATGATGCGCGCGGGTCGCGACGTTGAAAAAAATGTTTTAAGCCGTGCGCTGTATCAGGTTCTGGCTCAGCGCGTCTTTGTTTACGGTAACCGAACGATTATTCTGTAATCGATTGATAAGTTAATTGGTTACCTTTACATCTTTACGTGTAAAAATCAGGCAACCAGTTCTTTTTTATCAACGGAATGCTTTACAGGGGCGCATCATTTGATATGATGCGCCCCGCTTCCAACGGAAGCAGGCCAGTAATTAGCATTACCCCGTGGTGGGGTTCCCGAGCGGCCAAAGGGAGCAGACTGTAAATCTGCCGTCATCGACTTCGAAGGTTCGAATCCTTCCCTCACCACCATTATTTACTACAGCGATGTAGTTATCCCGGTGAGCAATACAGAAGTTTGCACTTGTCGGGGAAGGGTGAGAACCTTCGATTAAGGTTCGACTCGAGCGAAAGCGAGAAAACGTTGCCAACGGCAACGGCCCGAAGGGTGAGGAGCGAAGCGACGAATAATCCTTCCCCCACCACCATTCATTCTTTTAGACTCACAAAATTAGTATACCCCTGGTGGGGTTCCCGAGCGGCCAAAGGGAGCAGACTGTAAATCTGCCGTCATCGACTTCGAAGGTTCGAATCCTTCCCCCACCACCATCACTTCATAAAGCACCAACACAAAATCAATCTGCAATGCCCCAAAT